>OY762492.1:0-3950614 GCA_963665845.2 Candidatus Poribacteria bacterium | reverse complement strand
GAGGGCTGGAACGCTTAGGCGGCGGTCTCTATGCCGATGTCCCAACTTTGCGCGCGGTCAGGCTCGGTCTTTGACAGAGCCGCCGGCGCGCGGTAAAATAAACGAGACGATTAGGAGTTAGACGCGGGGAGATTTTGCATGGAATCGAACACACAGATGAGCATTTTTCCGTTGAACACCGTTCTCTACCCTGGCATGGCTCTCCCGCTTCATATTTTTGAGGAACGTTACATCTCCATGATCGGGGAATGCCTGTCTCAAAAACGCCCGTTCGGAGTCGTTCTGATCCGAAAAGGCGACGAGGTCGGGGGTCCTGCCGAGGTTCATGAGATCGGGACCGTCGCTGAAATTGAACGCTCGGAGCAGTTTGACGACGGGCGCTACGGTCTGCTTTGCGTCGGCGGTTCCCGTTTTCGAATCGAGGAGATCACGCAGGAAAGCCCGTTCATGAAAGCGCGCGTGGAATTGCTGCCGGAATTGACAGAGAAGGAGAGCGGTCAAGAGACGACCGAGCTGGCAAACAGCCTTCGGCGCGAGCTAGCGTCGTTTGAGCGTCTTTCCGCCCAGATTGATCCTGAGTGGGAGAAGCCGACCGCGGTTCCGCCGATGGAGCCGTCCGGGCTTGCGTACAGCGTCGCCTCCGTGATTCCGATGCGCCGCAGCGACAAGCAGCGCCTGCTCTCCATGGACAGCCTTTCCAGCCTCTTGTCCCATGAGATCGATGAGATCGCTCGGTACAATTTCCGATGCAAGGCGGTTCTCGCCGCGCGCGAGCAGGCGGATCTGTTCGAGACGCCCATTGAGGACGAAGACGAGGACGATGAGGCGGATGAAAAAAAGAAAAACAGGACGCCCCCATACCGCCTGAATTGAGTTGGCGGGAGACGGTATATGAAGACGTCTGCGGCGCCTCTAGATTCCCGCACGTTTTACCGCAAGGGCGGGAATGCATGTCCCCGCGGGCATGTCCTCGTGAAAACGGGAAAGCGGGGAACGATTTGGTTGGCGACGCTTTTTCCCATGAATAAAGGCTTTGTTCATCCACCCGTTTCGACTTTAGACATGAGATCAGGGCCGCTTGGTTGCTCAACGGCGGCAATCGGTGTATGATATGGACAGTTGTCATTGCTCATCGACTCACATTGAAGGGACTAAGATGTTCAGAAAACAGCGCTGGATCGCTCTTTTAGCCGCTGCAGCCGTGTTTGCACTGGGATGCGGCTCTAAGGACGAGGGCAAGGAACCGTCATCGAAAGAGGGCGTCTCCACAACAGACCCGATTCGGATCGGGATTGCGTGTCCGATCACCGGAAGAGGAGCCGCTTTTGGGGATCAGATCACGAAAGGCGCGGAGCTCGCGCGCGACCAGATCAACGACGCCGGCGGCATCGACGGACGCATGATTGAATTCCGAATAGAGGACGACGAAGGAAAAGACAGCCAAGCGACGACGGTCGCCAACGCGCTGGCGAACGACAACGCCATTGTCGCTGTCATCGGGCACTTCAACTCCACCTGCTCCGCCGCCGGAAGAGAGATCTACAAGCAGGCGGGAATACTGCAGTTCTCTCCCGGCTCCACCAACATCGACATCTGCCGGCTGTCCGAGTGGACATTCCGAAATCTGTACCATGACGGGTACCAAGGCATCTCCATCGCCCGATACATCAAGAATGTGCTAGGGCATGACTCCGCGGCGGTCTTTTACGACGACGACGATTACG
Source organism: Candidatus Poribacteria bacterium (assembly GCA_963665845.2). GTDB lineage: Bacteria > Poribacteria > WGA-4E > JAPPNK01. The sequence continues at coordinate 3,948,890 of OY762492.1, read as the reverse complement.
GGCAGGGACTCCGAGATGCGTTTGCCGAAGAAGCGGAGAAGATCGGTCTCGAAATCGTTGTCAATGAATCGTACACAAGCGAAGTGACGCTCGACTACGCGGTCGCGCTGGATAAGGCGCAGGCGAGGGGAGCCGAAATCATCTTCGTCTCCGGCCTCTACAATGAGGGAGCCGCCATCGCCAAACAGGCCATGGACAAGAACATCAACATACCGCTGCTGGGCGGGGACGGGCTGTACTCGCCTGAACTCATCAAGCTCGGCGGGGACGCGGTGGAGGGAATGCTCCTGACGACGCCGTTCATCGTCCATCCGACCATCGGCGGAAAAATGGCGCAGGAGTTTCTGAAAGCGTTTCAAACAAAATATGAACACGACCCCGACACCTGGGCGGCGCTCACCTACGACGCGGTCAACATGGTCGCCGATGCGATCAAGAAGGTTGGAACCGACCGGACCGCTGTCCGAGACCATTTCGCGTCGGTCATGTCGCCGGAGGCTGCGTTTGAAGGCGTGACGGGTCTCACCTACTTTGACGAGCATGGCGACTGCCCGAAGAAGGCGTATGTCGCGATCGTCGAGAACGGCGAGTTTGAACCGGCTTCTGTGCAGCTCCCCGACGAAACGGAAGCCCCGACAGAAACCGAAATGTCGGAAGAGGGGGGAACCGAGTAAGCTTCTTTTGACGTTGAACGCATGAGCTGAAAGGAATCGCTCTTGGACCATGTCAGCCCAGAGCGGCGCTCCGAGATCATGCGCGCTGTGAAGAGCCGCGGCACAAGTCTAGAGCGGCGGTTCTTTCAGCTCATGCGCGAAGCGGGCATGACAGGCTTTGAGACGCATCCGGAGGGAATGACGGGCAATCCGGACGCCGTCTTTAAAGAGGCGAAGATCGCGTTGTTCATCGACAGCTGCTTTTGGCATGGCTGCCCAAAACATCTGCGCCGGCCGAGCAGCAACCAGGAGTACTGGAACGCCAAGATCGACCGGAACGTGCGGCGCGACCGTCGAAACCGAGCCGCGCTGCGGCGCAAAGGTTGGTCGGTACTGCGCGTGTGGGAGCATGACATGCGCAAGCCGACAGCCGCCTTGAACCGCATACGGCGGAAGTTGGAGGAGCGCAGGGGAAAATGAACAGCGCGCCCCAAAACCGCCCTATCGCTCTTTTCAAACCTGAAAAATTGAGTTCAGACAATAGCTAAGATTTCCGCGCGTTTTACCTCTTTTACCTCGTCATGTCCCAACTAAAGACGCGAGGTCAGACGCGCAGCGGTTGAATTTTTGCGTCAATGTGGCACAATGACCCCAGCCATGACAATGAGATCCACTCAAGGCGGAGGGTATGGAAAAAACGGTTGACGGGCGCAGCCCTCTGGACGCATGGGAAGGCAGAACGGGGCAAGGGCGGATACGGGCGTTTTTTGGCGTCTTCGGCGCGGCGCTGTTTCGTCCGCATCTCGCCTATGCGGCCAACGGGAAGCCCGCGAAAATCGGCTCGGCGCTCCTTTTTTGGATCATCGCCGCCGCGCTGTCGTTTTTGTTGAGCGCGTTGATTCGGTCGGTCTTTCCATCTCCGTTTGGCATGGCGGCGGGTCCGACAGGGTGGATGGACGGCGCCTACATGCTTCTGATGGGCATGATCTGCTCCACCTTCGGCGTCGTCGCGCTCGCATGTTATCAGCATCTGTTTGCAGCGATTCTAGGGGCGGGGAGAAACGGGCTGGGCGTCTCCGTCCGCGCGTTTTTGTATATGAACGGCGCGCTCATAATGCTCGCGTGGACGCCCTGCATCGGCGTCTTGTTGTACCCGTTCTGGGGGTTTTATTTAACGGTCGCCGGCCTTCAAGCCGCCCATGAGACCAGCGCCTTTCGCGCCTTTCTGGCGGCGGCGCTCGCATGGGGCTTGCTGTTGGCGCTGGCGGCGTTTGCCGCGTTCGCTTTTGCGCTGGGGTTGATACAGCTGCTCGCTCCCGCCGCGCCGCCGATCATGGTCTGAAAGGCGCCTGCCATGAAGGTTGATCAAGACGCTCCGCTGGCTGCGTTGAATGTGTCGGTACAGATCGGCTCGGTGCGCATCCTGGACGGCGTCAGCGGCGCGTTTCAGCGCGGGGAAACGACCGGCATACTGGGGGCAAACGGAGCCGGCAAAACGACCCTGCTGCGCGCTCTCGCCGGGGCGCTGCCCCTTGCGGAGGGAAGCGTCCTGCTGGAAGGGCGTCCAATAGAGCGGTATTCTAAACGGGAACGGGCGCAGATACTCGGCGTCATGGCGCAGCATACCGAAGGAGTCGCCGACCTCACCCCGCGCGACATCGTCTCCATGGGGCGGTTCGCTCACCGCTCCGTCTTTGCCTCCATGAGCAAGCGCGACGTGGAGGCGGTCAACGCGGCGCTGGAGGCGGCGCAGCTGTCGGAACTTCAACATCGCCGCTCCAGCGAATTGAGCGGCGGGGAGCGGCAGCGAATGTTTCTGGCGCAGATCTGGGCGCAGGAACCGAGCGTTGTGTTGCTGGATGAACCGACGGCGCACTTGGACATCAAGTATCAGATGGAGACGATGCAGGCGGCGCGCTCGCTCGCGGATGAGCGCGGATGGACGGTCGCCGCCGCTTTGCATGACCTGAACCTCGCCTATCGATACTGCGACAGGCTCATGTTTTTGCGGGAGGGGAAGGCGCTGGCGTTTGGGCGCGCGGAGGAGCTGCGCGATCCGCGCCTCATCCAAGAAACCTACGGCGTCCAGGCGCGTTTTGTAAAGGCGGACGGCGTCTGGCAGGCGGCATTGTCAGTTTAGGAGGCGCGCCATGCGGATTCGTTTATGGGTGAAAGGTTGGCGCATACGCTGGAAAATGGCGGTTCCGTTCACGGCGCTGGTGATGTCCGCGGTCGGCGTGTCGGCGGCAGCCTCGCTTTATGTTTTCAACCGGTACACAGAGCGCGATGTGGACGCCTCCATGCGCCGTTATTTGAACGCTGTCGCGGCTTCCGAGCTGCTGGATCTCAGCAACTGGCGCGAATATGAAAAAGCGAAAACGGCGTTCGGCGTCGATCTGATCGGATCGAACCGCAACGGGCTTGTCATGGGAGCGACGCTGGACCGAACCAATTTTGAACAAGACGACCATGCGCGTCTGGAAGCGGCGTTGAAAACGGCGTATCAAAACCCGTCCGCGCCGAGATGGTTCAACGCGCAGGGGCGCTCCTATCGGATGGCGCATGCGCGGATACCGTTCGACCGGAACGTGGAGCTGCTGACGATGACGCTGCCGTTCGACGATGTGGAGGCGGCGCGCCGCTGGATCGCATGGCTGGTGGCGGCGGCGGCGATGGGCGGCGCCGCGTTTGCCGCGTTGACAGGTCGGCTCATCGCGCGCGCGATCACCGCGCCGATTGAGGAGCTGGCTGAAGGCGCCCGCGGCATCGCGGACGGCGACCTGACGCGCAGGGTTCAGGCGCGCTCCGAAGACGAGGTCGGACAGCTCGCCGAGGCGTTCAACGAGATGACGGATCAGCTGCTGCGCTCGCGCGAACAGCTCGCGCAGCAGGAACGTCTCGCGGCGGCTGGACAGATGGCGGCAACCTTCGCCCATGAGATACGCAACCCGCTCTCGTCGATTCGGTTGACGCTGCAGCTTGCAGCTGAAAAAACGCGCCAGGAGGAAATCTTGACCTACATCGAAAACGGCGTTGAAGAGATCGACCGTCTGAATCAGATTGTGGAGCGGACGCTCGCCTTTGCGGTCGACAGCGCGCGTCCGCCCCGCCTTCATTTTCAGCCGATCAACGCGGCGGAGGTTCTGCGCGGCGCGCTGGATCTGTTGTCCGCCAATTTCCGCCAGCAAAGGATTCAGGCGCGGCTCAACATTGTCGATGAACCGATCTTGAACGCGGACGAAGCCGCTTTGAAGCAGGCGCTGCTGAATGTGCTGTTGAACGCGGCGCAGGCGCAGCCGGACGGAGGCGAGATTGCGGCGTCGCTTCGGACGGTCGACAATGAGGCGCAGTTTGTTGTGGAGGACGGCGGTCCTGGTTTTTCGGAGGAGGCTTTGGAGGAGCTGTTCAACCCGTTCTTTACAACGAAGACGCGGGGAAGCGGGCTTGGGTTGACCGTCGTCAAGCGCATTATGGAGCAGCATGGGGGGTATGCGCGCATTGAAAACAGAGCGGAAGGCGGCGCGCGCGTCCTGTTGAGCTTTCCAATGGAAGGAGAATCGCCATGAAAAAAGCGCTTGTAGATTCCCGCTTACGCGGGAATGCATGTCCTCGCGGAAGCGGGGGACGATTTGATAGAGGCGGGGCGCGCGTTCTGTTGAGCTTTCCACTGGAAGGAGAATCGCCATGAAAAAAGCGCTTGTGATTGAAGATGAAGAAAAGGCGCGCTGGGCGTTTGAGCAGTTTCTGAAAGGCGCCGGCTACGCCCCCCTTCTCGCTGAAACGGCGGAACGCGGAATTGAAATCGCGAAGGCGGAGCGCCCCTCCGTCGTCATCTGCGACGTCAAACTGCCGGGAATGAGCGGACTGGACGCGCTTCCCCTTTTAAAAAAAGCAAGCCCCAACGCCGATGTGATCGTCATGACCGCCTACGGCGATCCGCAGACGGTCATCGAGGCGATTCAGCGCGGCGCCATCGACTATCTAACGAAGCCGCTGGACCTGAACCGCCTGAAAGCGCTGCTGGCGCGCATGGAGCGCATCGGGTCGACGCAAGCCTCCTCCGCCTCCGCCGAGCCGAAGGGGCGCATGCCCGCCCTTATCGGCGAAAGCCCCGCCATGCAGGAGGTGTATAAACTGATCGGAGCGTTGACGGTGAATCGCGTCACGGTCTTGATTGAGGGCGAAAGCGGCGTCGGAAAAGAGAACGCCGCCCGCGCCATTCATTACAACAGCCCCAGCCGAGACAAGCCGTTTATGCCGGTGAACTGCGCCGCTTTTGCCGAAGACCTGCTGGAGTCGGAGCTGTTTGGACATGAAAAAGGCTCCTTCACCGGCGCCGACAGACAGACAAGCGGCGTTATCGGCGCGGCGGAGGACGGGACGCTTTTTTTGGACGAGATCGCCAGCGCGTCGCCCGGCGTTCAGACGCGTCTGCTGCGCGTCCTGCAGGAGCGGGAATATCAGCGCGTCGGCGGAACGGAGAGCCTGCCGGTCCGAGCGCGCGTCATCGCCGCGACCAATTATCCGCTGGAGGAGGCGGCGCGCGACGGCTCGTTCCGTTGGGATTTATACTACCGCTTGAAGGTGGTCTCTGTTCAGCTGCCGCCGCTGCGCGAGCGGAAGGAGGACATCCCTCTCTTGACGGAGCATTTTTTGGCAAAAACGGCAACGGAGCTGGGGCGCCCCTCCCTCGCGGTGGACGAAGCGGCGGCGCAGGCGCTTCAAGAATGCCCTTGGCATGGAAATGTGCGCGAACTGGAAAACGCGATACAGCATGCCGCCGTCTTCGCCCGAAGCGGAGTCCTTTTAAAAGAACATCTGCCGGCGGGAGTCCTGAACCCTGAACAGCTTCCAGACGGACAAGAGCCGCCAACCGCGCGGCTGATGCGCCGAGCGGTTGATAATTTAGTCGAGGATGCGGAGCATGGCGAGGTGTACCAGGCGGCGCTGAACGAAATGGAGCGCGCGCTCATCGCAAACGCGCTCAAGACGCATGAAGGCAACCAGGTGAAAGCGGCGCATTGGCTCGGCATCAGCCGAACGACGCTGCGGCGGCGCATTGAGGAGCTGTCCATACCCGTATCGCCGCGCGCGAAGGGAAGAGGCAAATGAACGGCGCCAGCGCCAAAGCGAAAATCGTCTGCACCATCGGACCCTCCACCGCCTCGTATGAGTCGATACTAGAGCTGGTTGAGGCGGGAATGGACGCGGCGCGGCTCAACTTCTCCCACGGCTCGCGCCATGAACATCTCGCCTATATCCGCATGATCAGAAGAGCGGGAAAAGAAACGGGCAAGCATACCGCTGTTATACAAGACCTGTCCGGACCCAAGATACGCACCGGCCCGATGGCGCCGGGAGCGGTTGAGTTGACGCCCGGCAGCCGCTTCGTCTTGACAACGCGCAAAACGCCCGGCGGAGCCGACGAGGCGAGCGTCAACTATCCAGAGCTGATCGGCGAGCTGGAACAGGGCGACCGCATTCTCATGTCGGACGGCATGCTGGAACTGCGCGTCGAGTCCGCAACCTCGACAGACGCCGTCTGCGAGGTTGTTCATGGCGGCGAACTGGGCGCGCACAAGGGCATCAATGTCCCGGAGAAGACGCTGCGCCTGCCCTCCATGACGGCGAAGGACAAAGCGGACCTGCGCTTCGGCGTGGAGCGGCGGGCGGACTGGATCGCGCTCTCCTTTGTGCGGACGGCGGCTGACATCCGCGCGGCGCGCGCTCTCATACGGGAGGAGGGGTCGAACATTCCGATCATCGCCAAAATCGAGAAGCGGGCGGCGCTGGAAAACCTGATCCCGATTTTGGAGGCGTCCGACGGCGCGATGGTCGCGCGGGGCGACCTCGGCGTCGAAATACCGATGCATGAGATTCCATGGGCGCAGAAGCAGATCATACAGGAGGCGAACCGGCGGGGTTTGCCGGTCGTCACGGCGACGCAGATGCTGGAGTCCATGATCGAAAACGCGCGGCCGACGCGGGCGGAATTGACCGATGTGGCAAACGCCATTTTGGACGGAACAGACGCCCTGATGCTGTCGGGCGAAACGGCTGTCGGCAAGCATCCGACCGCGGCGGTGAACATCATGAAGCGAATCGCGGACACGGCGCGCGAGCGGTTTCATTACGCGGCGCTCATGGCGGAGCGGCATATGGAAGCGAGCGCGAATGTGAAGGACGCGGTGAGCCAAGCGGCGCGCGATTTGGCGACGGTCATCGGCGCCAAGATGATTGTCTGCTGCACCCGTTCTGGGCAGACGGCGCGCGCGGTGGCGCGGTTTCGCCCCGAAATGCGGATCATCGGCGTCAGTTCAGACGAGAGGGTTCTTCGGCGGCTTCAGGTCTCCTGGGGCGTGGATCCGCTCTTGATACAGGAGCCGATCGACACGGACGACATCATTGAGAAGGCGAAGGCGGCGGCGCTGGCGGCGGGCGCCGGTCAAAAAGGGGACAGCGTCGTCATCGTCGCAGGGACGCCCCTAGACGCGCGCGGCACAACGAACATGTTAAAAGCCGACGCATTATAGCAAGATCATCGGGCGGGATTATGAGTACGTCCCGCCGGTTCCCCATGTGCCGGGCTTCGTTTCCGGCGCGCCGATGTCCAGCTCTTCCGGCGGAACATCCAGCGCGTCGCAGATGCGCCGCACCTGTTCGGGCGAGGCGAAGTAATGCTTTCGGTCGATCATCGTGAGCGTCCGCAGCGGTATGCCTGTTTTTTCGGCAAGCTGCTGGAGCGTGATCTCTTTTTCTCGGCGGACGGCGCGGACGGTTCGCTTTTCGTTGGGCATAGCATGCTCCTTTTCTCTTATGATACCCCGCCTTGACGCTCTTTTCAAAATAGAAAGGCGGACAGCCTGGCAGTACGCTCATACAGGGATATTCGCGGCGCGTCCGATTCCCCCTTGAAAAGGGATTAGGGGGGCGCATCCGATTCCCCCTTGAAAAGGGATTAGGGGGGCGCATCCGATTCCCCCCTTGAAAAGGGATTAGGGGGGCGCATCCGATTCCCCCCTTGAAAGGGGGGCTAGGAGGGTTTTAAGGGACGCGGACGTCTCCTGCGGCGTCTCTAGATTCCCGCTTGCGCGGGAATGACGTCAGGCGGAGCCAACGCTTTAGGGTCAAAATGAAGTTGATCGCATGAGCGTACTACCGGCCGGCCGCGCCTCTTCATCCAAACCGCGGCGCATGATAACATGACCCGTCCTAGGAATGTCGAAGGGAAAGGAAGGCTCAATATGAAACGGAAGCGGATCGTCGGCGCCGTTCTCGCGGCTTTGCTTGCAGCCGCCCTGATTGCGCTGGGAACGCGCGGCGAGGCGCAGAGAGGTCAAAGCGGAACGATACAGCTCGACAAGGTTGCCGACAACGTCTATATGATGATCGGGAGGGGCGGCAATCTCGGCTTGTCGGTCGGCGATTCGGGCGCGTTTCTGATCGACGATCAATTTGCGCCGATGACAGAGCCGATACTCGCCGCCGTCCAGTCCGTTACGGACAAGTCGGTTGAGTTTGTCGTCAACACGCACCACCACGGCGACCATACCGGCGGCAATGAGAACATGGCAAAAGCGGGCGCGCATATCGTCTCGCATGTGAATGTGCGAAAGCGGCTCGCCCAATCCGGCAGCGCGGGCTTGCCCGTTCTCACCTTCGAAGACGCCGCCGTTTTTCATTGGAACGGCGACGAAGTGCGCGTCTTTCATGCCCCGAACGCCCACACCGACGGCGACATGATGGTTCACTTCAAAAAAGCGAACGTCCTGCATATGGGCGACACATTTTTCAGCGGGCGGTATCCGTATATCGACATCAACAGCGGCGGCTCCATCGACGGCGTCATCAAGGCGGTCGACGCCGCGCTCAACATCGTCACTGAAGAAACGAAGCTGATTCCAGGTCACGGTCCGCTCTCAACGCTCAACGATTTAAAAGAGTATCGGCAGATGCTCATCACATCGCGGCAGCGGGTTCTGAAGCTGATTGAAGACGGCAAAACGCGCGAGGAGGCGGTCGCGGCGAAGCCGAACGCGGACATGGACGAACAGTGGGGGAGCGGTTTTATTTCGGCGGAGCGGTGGGTCGGTTCGCTTTACGACAGCTTGACTCGTTGACATGCGGGGCGGCTTCGCATATAATAAAAGCGCTTCGGCAAATACAGGAGACGGCGGCGTTGTTGCCGAAGCGTTGCGCCGCCGTATCTCAACAGGAGATTAGGATGATTCATTCGCTGCTGTCCAAACTAGATTCCAAGGTACGCTTTCAAAAAGCGAAAGCCCACTGCGATGTCCCGTGCGGCATCTACGATCCGAGTACGGCGCTCATTTCGGCGCTGACCGTCGTTCGCATGGTCGATCTGATTGAGGCTGAGGAAGGTTGCACGGCGGACAACGCCGCCGCCAATAAGGTGATCCGCTGCATCGCCCAAAAAGAGGAACACGCCGAAGATGTGAAGAAAGAGGTGCGCATCATCTGGGGCGATTTCTTGAAAGGCGCCGCGGCGGAAGGGGCGCATGACCTGACGCACCGCATCATGCTGAAAGCGTCCGCATGCCGTCAGGGCGTCAACCGCGACGACGCGGTGGAGCTGGTGGAGCTGGTGAACGAGTTCGCCGAGCTGTTCTGGGAAGCGAAGGGCGTCGAAACCACGCGCGCCGTTTGCCCCTACGAGCCGAAGCTGGAGACGGTCTACCCTGTTCTATAATTCCTGAACGCGATGGCGTTCCAAATCGTGCGCGTCGCCGGCGAAAGCATGGAGCCGAAATACCGCAGCGGAGATTATCTGCTGGTATGGACGCTCAAACGGCTTTTCAAGCCGAAAGCCGGCGACGCCATTCTCTTCAAGCACGCGCGGCATGGTTTGATGGTGAAGCAGGTCGTCTCGCGCGGCGCGGACGGGCGTTATGCGGTGCGCGGGCTGCATCCGCTCAGTTCGGAAACGCGGACGCTGGGGCTGATACCCGAAGAGGATGTGATCGGAAAAGTGGCGCTCTGTTTTCGGGGGAAGTCTAAACGCCCTGCGCGGTAGAACGTCGAAGCGCAAACCGCCCGCCGAGAGCCGCCATCCAGTAATGCGCGGCAGCCGTTAGCGCCGAGAGAAACATCCAGCCGGTGAAGCCGGAGAAGGGAACGGAACCCGCCAGAAACAGTAGGCTTACCCCCGTCAACATGGCGCCGACATATTGCGCATTCCCAACAGGATTCTCGCGTCCGATGCGCCCCGCAAGATAACCCCCAAGCGCCGCAAACAGAAAATCGATCAATGCGAAAAGCGCAAAGAGCGCCAGCGAAGCGAGCGTGAACGCGCCTACGCCTATATCGAATCTGTCCGCATAGTCAGGGTCTTGAAGCGCCGCCCAGCCGGACGGATGATCATGGAGATCAATGATCAGATAGACGCCGCCGACAATCATAAACAAAAAGAGCGGGCTAAGAAACGCGGTCAGCCATCCGAGCGCCATCGCTTTTAGGCTCAGCCGTCTTTCCTTGAGCGCCGCCGCGATGCGCGATCTCGACCTGCGCTTGCTTGCCGCGTATCCGCCCAAGAGCGCCGCCGCGCCGCAGCCGAATAGATAGAGATACAGCCCCCAAACGCTAGAAAACCCAACGACAAACAGGTCCTGCAGCGAAAACAGCCCCATGAGCGCGGAGGGTATGCCCGCCATGACAGCCGCGTTCAGGACAGGCGCGTTTTTGCCGATTTTGCCGGCGACGTATCCGCCGATGAACGAGAAAAGCCCCGCTATCGAAAAGAAGGCGGCGGCAAGCCCAAATCGATCCTGTGAGAACTCCCGCTCTAACGTCTCGAGCAAGTCTGCCGTATCCTCTGGATTGGCGAAATCGGCGAAATCGACCTGAAGTCTAAGAGTCGCATAGAGGAGAAATGCGGTTGTAATGCAAAGCAGCGCGCCGACGCACCCGACGCCGATCCCCGCGGCGACCGCCGCCCAGCTCAGTACTTTTTCGTTGGTCGGCTCATTCGGTTCGGCGCCGCTCATGGACGTTTCCTGTCGCTGCGATTATGCTTCTTCCGCGCCGCGGCCTCTTGCCAGATGGCCGCCCACCCATGCCATGAAGAAAACCGCCCCCGCCATCGCGATTCTGCCAAACATCCCAACGATGCCCTGGAGCGTCGCAAAGGTTCCGAGTCCTCCTACGAGACTCAATAGGACGCCCAACAAAAGGATCCCGGCGAGGATGCCGCCGACCCACATGGCGTTCAACATCGGCTCTTCCTTCCCCATGCGCCCTGCGATATACCCGCCCAAGAGCGCGAAACCGCCCCATATGAGAAACATCATGACGGTGATGAAAAAGACCGGCATCTCTATATTCTCGCCCAGCCTCTCTATGTTCTCTTCCAGCATCTCCGTATTTTCAGGGTCGCCTAACGCTTCCCAGTCCCAGCCCGACATTTCAGGTCCGAGAGCCATGAAGGATGCGATGACGATAAAAATGCAACTGGCAATGCAGCTGCTGAAGAAAGCGGTCAAGCTGCCTGCCGCGATCGCTTTTGCGCTGGCGCGTTTTTCATTCATCTCTTTCTCCGCTGACTGCCTTTCGGAAAAGTGGATCTACATTTTAACAGAAAGCGTTCGTTTATGGAAACGCCGTCACCGCCGCTGAAAGCGCGCTTCAATCTCCGAGCGCGGCATCTGTATCACAACAGGGCGCCCATGCGGGCAGTTGAACGGAAGCTTGCATGCGGACAGGTCCTTTAAAAGCTGTTTCACCGCCTCTTCGGGAAGCGGATCGCCCGCGCGAACGGCGGAATGGCATGCGACCGTCGCCGCCGCTTTCTCCTGCAGCGCCTCCCAGCTGCGTTCAGGATCGATCTGCTCCTCCAGCGCGTCCAGCAGGTCGCATAACATCTGCGCGGCTTGGGACGGGTTTAGCATGGACGGAACCGCCTGAATCGACACGGCGCGCCCGCCGAACGCCTCCGCCTCGATGCCGAACTGCGCAAGCCATTCCCGCCCGCCTTCAAACGCGGACGCCTGCGACGCGCTCAACTCCGCCACAACAGGCTTCAGCAGCCCCTGCGACTGCGCCTTTCCGGTCTGCATTTCCGTCATGATCCGCTCATAATGAACCCGCTCCGACGCCACATGCTGGTCAATCAGATACATATTTCGCTCGTCGGCGGCGAGGATGTACGTGTTGTACAGGACGCCGACCAGATCAATGTTCGGCATGCCCAGCAGCTCCACATTCTCGCTGTCCGCCGATTTTTCAAACGCGGCGGCGGCTTCAAACACCGGCTCGGCGCGTCGACTCGCCGACCGGTAAACCGACCTTGACGGACGCGAAAATCCGCCGGAACGAAACGCCGACTCCTGATCCGACCGCCGCCCCGCTGTTGAAAATTCGCCCGGCGGCGAAGACGACGCGGAAGACGCGGACGTATCCACAACAGGAATGTACGCGCTGGAGCCGATGCCCTGCGCAATCGCCTGAACAATGTTGCGAAACAGGGCGCGCTCCTCTTTAAAACGCGCCTCCGACTTCGCGGGATGAACATTCACATCCACCTCCGACGGCGGAAGCGTCATAAACAGAAACGCGACCGGGTAACGCCCCTTCGGCGTCGTCTCTTGAAGCGCCCTGCCTACAGCCGCGGAGACCGTTTTATCCCGTATCGGACGCCCGTTCAAGAAAAAAAGCTGATGGGCGCGGTTCGGCTTCGTCAGGTTCGGATCGCCGATATAACACTCGATCTCAAAGCGTTCGAAGGTTTTGGTGAACGGTATCAGCCGCTCCACAAATTGCTTCCCGTACAGCGCCTGTATGCGTTCGATCCGCTCGGCGCATTGAGGCGCATCGATCAGCTCGCGCCCGTTGTGAAGCAGCGTGAAACGAACATCCGGACGCGACAACGCCGCCCATTGAAGATGCGCGCTGGATCGGTTCAGCTCCGTCCGATCCGTTTTCAAAAATTTCAACCGCGCAGGGACGTTGTAGAACAGGTTAGAGACCGAGACGCGCGTCCCGGGCGCGCATCCGACGGGGGAGGCGTCCAGCTGCTTTCCGCCTTCAACGACAACGCGCGTTCCCTCCATCGCGCCGGCGGGTCTCGTCAGCATTTCAAACTTCGAGACCGAGGCGATGGACGGGAGCGCCTCGCCGCGAAAGCCGAGCGTGGATATTTGCTCAAGGTCTTTAGCGGAAGCCAGCTTGCTGGTGGCATGCCGGCGAACGGCGAGGGCGGCGTCTTCGGGTTCCATTCCGCATCCGTTGTCGCGCACAACGATGCGCCGTTTGCCGCCTTCCGACAGTTCGACGCGCACCGCGTCCGCTTCGGCGTCCAGCGCGTTTTCGATCAGCTCCTTGACGGCGGAGGCGGGCCGCTCCACCACCTCCCCCGCGGCGATCTTGTTGGCGACATCTTCGGGCAATATCCGTATCGGCATGCTCTATGCTCGTTTCGTTCAGTCCCAGGGATCCAGTCCGAGCAGTTTTCGACCGAGCGGGGTCAGCTTCGCCGGTCCGTAATTCTTCGCCTCCCAGCCCCTTGGATCGCCGGGGTAGGGAGAGCGTCCGAGGGCGCGCCGTTCGCGCCAGAGCGCGATCCGCTCCTGTCGGCGCGCCTCCTCCGGTTCGCTCATTTTAAAGGCGGAGGGAGCCGTCCAGTCGGTACGAAGCGACGAATGCGGCGCAGGGAAAAAGTTCATATACTGCGCCAGACGCGGCTTGTCCGATGTGTTCCGCCCGTTGCCATGCGGCAGCGCCGAATGCCAGATGAGCAGCGACCCCGCCTTGCCCGGCACCTGAACAAACTTGTCGATCTCCAGCTCCGGCGCCCATGGGTTGTCAGGGTCGATGAGCGATTTATGCGCCCCCGGCCAGCAGACGAAAGAGCCTTGATTGTCGGCGGTGTCGGTCAAATACAACACCCCCTGAACGCAGAAACGCACCGGCAGTTTCGTCGTGTCGATGTCCCAATGGTACATGCCTTTATGATCCCATTCGGGGCGGTCGGCTCGGTAAGGCGGCTTCATGTTGACGCGGTCCAGATGCGCCCAGATGCGGTGCGTTCCGTAAAGCTCCTTGTAGATTTCATACACGGGCGGATGCTGATAAACATCCCAGATCGCCTGATGCTGATACATCTCCACCATGCCGGGTCCGGGGCGGTGCGGGGCGCGGTACCAGTCGTCCGGATCGTCAGGGTCCATCTCCAAAAAATCCCAGATGGCGCGCGCTGTCCCCGCGCACAACCGATGCGGCACGGCGTCTTCGATGACCATGTAGCCGTATTCGTTGAAGTGATCCCAGTGTTCTTGCTTTAGTCGACCCATGCTCTTTTCCCCTTTTGGATATTTTACGCTTGCCGCGCCGAGGATGCAACCCGCCCTGAAGGGAGAGGCTTGTTTTAAGCCTTGGTCAAAAGAAGGTGGCACGCCCAGAAGGATTTGAACCCTCGACCTACGGTTTTGGAGACCGCCGCTCTACCAAACTGAGCTATGGGCGTACGCGATAATGATCATACCGCGCGGAAGGCGAAGCGTCAAGAAAAACTGCACTGACCTCAATGCGAACGGCGACTCTAGACTCCCCTTGAAAAGGGTTTTCTGGACTCCCCCCTTGAAAAGGGGGGCTGGGGGGGTTTCCCGCGGACGCGGGCATGACAGCCGAACGCGGACAGTTTTGGGTTCGCCTCTGGATTCCCGCTTACGCGGGAATGACGGGATGGGGCTGCGGGAATGACGGGATGAGGCGCGCTGTCTTATGCGCCGCCGCGTTTTGCGGAGGCGATGGCGACCTCTTTTGTGATGCCGTATTTTTTCAGCTTGGCGGCGATCGTGTTGCGCGAGACGCCCAGGAGCCGCGCCGCCTCCTGCTGATTTCCGTTCGCTTTTTCCAAAGCGTTCAAGGTCAAAATGCGGTCGATATACTGATGCGCGCCTTCGGTCGGCGGATTGTCTAGCAGCAGGTTGATGCCGCTGTTCAGGCTCTCGTCCGCGCTCAACGCCGTCGACACCGCCGGGTCCGCTTCCAGAGCCAGGTCTTCGGACGCGATCTCTCCGTCCGTTTGCGCCGCCGCCCCCTCCAGCACATTTTTAAGCTCCCGCACATTGCCCGGCCACATATACCGTTTCAGCGTCTGCATCGTCCGCCGGTTGACTCGCAGGCTCGATTTACCGGTCGCTTTGCGCAGGTTGTCTAGAAAATAATTCGTCAGCTCCTCAATATCCTCTTTCCGCTCCCGCAGCGGCGGAACATGGATCGTCAAGTTTTTGAGCCGATAATACAGGTCGTTGCGGAACCGCCCCTCGCTCACCTCCTTGGACAGGTCCTTGTTCGTCGCGGCGATCACCTGCGTGTTGATGCGTATCAGCTCGTTTCCGCCGACGCGGCTGAATTCCCAGTCGTCCAAAACGCGCAGCATTTTGGTTTGAAGTTCGTTCTGTATTTCGCCGATCTCATCCAAAAAAAGCGTTCCGTTCTGCGCCTCTTCAAACCGCCCGATGCGCGCCTTTTCCGCTCCCGTGAAAGCGCCGCGTTCATGCCCAAACAGCTCGCTTTCAAAGATGTTCGCCGGCACCGCCGCCACATTCACCACAATCAGCCGTTTGCGGCTTCGGTTGCTATGCTGATGAAGCAGCCGCGCCACCAGCTCCTTGCCGACGCCCGTCTCGCCCGTGATGAGTATGATCGGATACTTCTCATATTTCATCCCGTTCGCGTCGTACGCTTCGATGGGCATCGACATGCGATCCGCCATTCTTCCGATCAGCTTGCGGATATTCTGCATCGCCTGCGACGAGCCGACCAGTACGTCGGATCGGTCCGTCTGGACGTTCTCCGCCTGTTTCTGATGTTCAGCGTCTTTCAACGCGCGGTCGATGGCGCCGCGCAGCTCGTTCGTGTTGGGCGGCTTGATAAAATACTCATACGCGCCCAGCTTCGTCGATTCAATCGTGCGCGAGGTGGTCGAATGCGCTGTCATGACAATGACGCTCACATTCGGATATTCGCTTTTGAGCGTGTTCAGCGCCTCAATGCCGCTGATGCCCGGCAGCTGGATGTCGGTGATGACCAGGTCCGGCGCCGCCGCCGCGGCGATCTCAAGCCCCGTCTCGGCGTCCAGCGCCTTCAGCAGATCGTAATCGCGCCCAAGCGACCTGTTGAGCGCAAAATGGATGTCCTCTTCGTCGTCGATCACAAGTATTTTCGGTTTATCCATGATGCCCGCCTTCGTTCAGCAGCGGGAGCGACAAGATGAAACGCGCCCCCTCAGCGGCGTTCTCATGCCGTATGTCTCCCTGATGGTCAAGGAGGATTCGCTTGACGATGGACAGCCCAAGCCCCGTTCCGGACGGCTTGGAGGTGTTGAACGGCTTGAACAGCTCCGCCTGCACATGTTCAGGCACGCCGCCGCCCGTGTCGGAGACGGCGATCCGGGCCTGATTGCAGCGCGTCTCCGCCTTGACGCTCAAACGACCCCCAACCGGCATCGCGTCCAGCGCGTTCAAAAAGAGGTTCAAAAAGACCTGCTCCAGCTGGTTCTGGTCGGCGCTCACAAGGATGCGCTCGCGCGGGAACTCTTCATGGACGCGCACATTTTGCTGCGCTGCCCGGTGCTTGACCATGTTCAACACATTTCGAACAACCTGTTTCACATTCGTCGCGCTGAATTCCCCCCCGCTCGGCTTCGCAAAGTCCAGATACTTCTGCGCGATGCCGGACATGCGCTTCACCTGATCCTGTATCTTTTGACGCACATCCTCCCCCGGCGCCTCTATGTCCAGCAGCATGACAAGTATCGTGAGCGGGTTGCGAAGCTCATGGGCAAACTCCGCCGCCATTTGACCCATCATTCCGATTTTTTCCGCCTGGCGAACCTGATCGTCCAGCATCGACATCTCTTTATATAAATGCGCGTTGCGAATGGCGATCGCCGCTTGATCAGCCAGCCCCTTCGTGAGCGCGATCTCATCCGCCTTGAAAATATGCCGATGCGTTTTATAGACGCTCAACGCGCCCAGCGGCATGTCGTCGATGGTGAGCGGAACCGCCAGCATCCCGCGCAGGTCCGCTTTTTGGGCAAGGTCCTTGAACTGATAGCGCGGGTCTTTTTGAACATCCTCCACCGAAAGCGGCTTTTTAGAGAGGATCGCCTCGCCGATAAGGCTCTTGTTGACCGCCAGCGGCGGCTTGGAGGAGTACTCGCCGCTTGTTTTCTCTTTCACCGCTTTTGTGACCAGCATCTCGCCGTTCTCGTCCAGTAGGCTCAACGCCGCAATGCGCGCCTGCATCAGATCCGCCGCATGCTCCACCACGCTTTTGAGCAGCTCCTCAAGGTTGAGCGTCTGCGAGATGTAATTCCCGATCTTGAAAAGCGAATGGAGAGCCGCCGCCCGCTGACGCGCCGCGTCGTACCGACGCGCATGCTCAATGCTGGGGGCGAGGCGGTCCGCGAAATACTGCAGCGCCGCTTCATCCTCTCGGCTAAACGCGCTCAGATACGGCGCGGCAACGTCTATCGCGCCGATGACGCGCCCGTCCAGCGCAATCGGCGCCGCCAGCTCCGACAGCGCCTGGATGTCGCCAGGGATGAATCGGCTCTCCTTGCGCGTGTCCGGCACGTTCACCGACTGCGCATGTTTCACCGCCCATCCGATCAGCCCCTGCCCGATCTGCAGGTTTAGATTCGATACAAAAAGACGGTTGAATCCCCGCGTGATCGGTATCTCAAGGATTCCGCGCTCCTCATCCACAATGCATAGCGAACCTGCCGGGGCGCTTGTCAACTCCATCGCGGCTTCCAATGCGAGAGCGTACATGAGATCGGGATCAAACTCATGTCCGATCTGGGCGGCGAGAGCGTCAATCTGTTCCCGTTGTTGTTCGCTAAGCGGGTCCTCCATCTCCAATCCGTGAATCCTTTCCGATAGGGCGTTTATTCGTTCCAGTGAAGGTAGAGGCGCAGCCCCGGCTGCGGTTTCTGCGCGTTCAACTCATGGTAGTCCGCGTTCACGATGGCGATCTTTTTCCACTGCTCCATGTCGTCGTACGTGTCGGGGCGCGCCGCAATCGACTGGAGCGTGTCGCCCTCTTGGACGACGTAGCGGTGAACGCGCTCCGGCGGTTCGATGGCGAAGGCCGCGCTCGTTTCAGCCGACTCATTTCCCGCCGCGTCCGCCGCTTTGACCGTCACCATATATTTGCGGGAGGAGAGCAGGTCGCCCGCCGCGGTGAAGGTGATCTGGTTGTCCTGAACGACCGTGTCGCCTTCGACCGTTCCCGTATGCCCAGACATGATCGCGTTCTCATGCGAGTCAAAGGAGACGGCGACGCTGCCGGTTGAAATCGGCTCGCTGAAGACGGCGGAGATCTGCCGTATGCCGGTGTTGATGGCGTCTTCGTAGTCGGTTCCCTGCGCGTAGGCGTGTCCGTCGGCGGGGGTTAAGGTCGTCAGTGTCGGCGCCGTTGTGTCTTTGTAGGCGTAGGTGAGGACCGTTTCAGCCTTTTTTTCTTTCGGGTTCGTAACCTCAACCTGCACACTGCCGACATTGCCGGCGGGCGTTGTGAGCGTGACGGCGGTTTTTGTTACGCTGGTCGGCGTTACATTTTTGCCGCCGAAATTGACGGTCAGCCCCTCTCTGAATTTCTCGCCGCTGATGGTGACCGTTTGCCCGCCTGTTTCCGGTCCGCTGTCAGGCGAAATGCCGGTCAGTTCAGGCGTCGGGTTGCAGCCGCTCAACAGCGCCGCGGCGGTAAAGACAGCCAGCGCGGCGGTGAATACGCTGTGTCGTTTCTGCATTGGAAGCTCCTTGCGTTATTTCGGTCGTCTCTTCATCTGTCGTCTGCCGCGCAAGCGGCTCACATGATATTCGCTGCCGATAATTATACGCCGAGTTGCAGAGCGTGTCAACCTTGCCGTTTCTGAGGCAGTCTCTATAGGCGATGATCTTGATTTTAGAGAGTCGTTTTTGGAATGCGGAGGCTGTCAGGAAAAACTCTGGATTCCCGCTTACGCGGGAATGACGAATAGCCCAATAACAGCGGTTGGAGCGCGGTTTCTGGACTTCCCCCTTGAAAAGGGGGGCTGGGGGGTTTAAAGCGCGGGCGCGGCGGCTGCGATGCCTAAGATTTATTTGACGGCGAATTTGCCGACCCGCTGCAGTTTCCGCTCATTCCGCTCAACCGATATGACCATAAAATAGACGCCGGGGGCGAGCGCGTTGTTGAACTGAAAAAGCGCGTCTCCCGACGAGAGACCGGTCAGCTCCATCCGCATCGCCCTGGACCCCCGCGCGTCAAAGACAGACGCCTCCGCCCTGTCGATGGGCGCCTGCGAGAGCGCGGCATGGGCGCGTATCGGAACGCCCATCGGCGCGGGATTCGGATAAATGCGCAGCGATACGAACTCAAGCGGAAAGTCCGACGCCGTCTCCGCCTGCGCCCTGAACTGATACGGCGCCGTTTCGGTCAACGGACCTGTCGGCGCGATGCGCAGCGTCAACGTTTCCCCGCTTCGACTAAAATAACGCAGCTGGAGCTGGTCGCTCTCGCCGCCGGCGATGCGCGTTGCCGATGAGACGGTCCGCCCCGCCGCGTTCAGCAGCGACATCGAAATCGGCGTCCTGAGAGGAATCGATGCGGACGCCAAGAGCCGCGACCCTGCCGGCGCGTTTAACCTGAAATGATCGACATCGCCGTCCTGCGTCTCGGAGTGAATCGTTCGGTTCAACGGAACGGGGTACGCTTCTATGGGCGTGTCGTTCGGCTCAAACGTTTCTCCAAAAAAGACATAGAAGGTCATGACCAGACCCGATTCAGAAACGCCGACGATGGAAATGCCGGTCGCTTCGCCGCCGTTCCCGCTTGAGTTCGGCGCCGTCCATGGCATGAAGGCGGTTTGGCGGTCTTCTTCGGCGTAGGCGGCGCCCTGTGTGACGACAATATTCCTATCCTCATCTACAAGCCGCTCATGCGCCGGGTCGCCAGGGTCTTCAAGCCAGGCGCGCCGCGCGATGGTCAGCTCTCTTTCCCCGATCGGAATCTTCTCGTCGATATGCCAGATGAGCAGCCCCTCGTCCGGCAGGGCGGAGTCGTATCGCCCGCCTTTTGACCTGTTTTCGATCAGAAAAAATTCGCGCCCGTCTGTGTTTGGAACATCGATCTTATACAGCGCAGGCTTCCCGTTGGGGCTGGAGAGCGCGCCGATTTCGATCAGCCCCCCGGCGCGAATTTCCATCGGCTCTATCCATCCGTTGCGCCCGTTTTCAGGCTTGCCGTCGATGTCCCATTTCAGATAGCCGCTGATGTGGGAGGGTTGAAGACCCTCGCCTTGATAGGCGCCGCTTCTGCCCATGAGGCTAAACTGGTTGTCGTTCGGCGTGACGCTCTTGAGGCTCCCGTACATTTCGGGCGCGCCGAGATCGTGCATGAACTCGTGGCACCAGATGCCGACGTTCGGATGCGTCCGGTCAGGGTCTTCCGCAATGATCATCGCCGCTTCGATCTGTATCCCCTGCCGCTGAATGTTTTGCCCCGACAGCAGCGCCGACCAGATGTCTGGCTCAACGCCTGTGGACGCCTGATCGTTGCCCGAGTGGAGAATGACAAGATGATCTAAAACGCCGTCGCCGTTCCGATCAAAATCGGACAGGCGCAGATCGGGAAGCGCCGCGTCCAGCGCGTCTTCGATCAGCTCGCGGTATCGATGCGTCGATATATCTCCTTGCCCGTAATAGCGCATGCTTCTGGGAGCGCGGTACCATGCGTCGTTCAGCGGATAACTGCCGCCGTCCGGCCCGGGCTGAACGGACATCTGCCCGTAGGAGACCTCCTCCATATAGGAGGCGAGCGAGACGATGTTTTTGTCAAAGAGCCGCTCATCGATCTCATGCCGCGGGCGTTGTCCTGGCTGGTCGGCGAAATCGACGCGAAGAACCAGCAGCGTCTCGATGCCGTCCTCTTGGAGCTGAACATTTAAGCGCGGTCCGAGGTGAACATGGTTCGCCGTCTCTTTTAGAAAGGCTGAAGGCAACGAGCCGAATGCATGCAACGGAGCGGTCAAAAGCGCAAAAAGAATTGTCAGCCGAATTGCGTTCGCGCGCGTTTTGGACATCTTCACCAAGGCTCTCGGCTGGGAAATATGAGCAGGCGCGCCGTTCGCCGCGACACCGCCCCGTCCGCCAGCTCCGTCGTCACGTTAATAAAGTAGACGCCTGGGGCGGCAAATTCGCCGTTCATAGTGCGCCCGTCCCATTCGATGAGGCGGTTGAGTCCGATCTGCCCGTCCGCGCTCGTTTCATACAGAACCCTCCCCGCCGAATCGTAGAGGCGGAGCGCGATGCGCGCCGGCTCGTCTAGCTGGCAATGGACGGTCAAGGGCCGGCTGCCGTTCAACCGAAACGGGTTCGGATAGACAGAGACATCGATCAGGCGCCCCGGTTCCTGCGCGGGCGGCTCGCCGTTGATAAGCGGTCTCGCCGCCGCGGCCGCCGCGGCGATATACGCCGGAACCGCCTCGGACGCATAGTCGATCTGTACCTTGTCGATCGTGTCCTCGACGGTGTGGTAATGCGGATAGAAGAAGGGGCAGACATCTTGAGTGAACGCAACCGCGCTGAATCCTTCATACCAAAACGGCGTATGGTCGCCAAAGTCGAAGCCGCCGTTGCCGCGATGCAGCGTTAACGCCAGGTTGAACTGCGGGTCATTCGCCGCTTCATGCGCCGTTTGGAGAAGCCATTCGCTGTTTCGGTCGGCGGCGATATGCAGGTCGAACGGTCCCTCGGCGTCGAATCCGATCATGTCCACATTCAAAACGCCGGCGATGCTGTCGCCGCTGCGCTGCGCGTCTCGAGCGTAATTGCGGCTTCCGGACAGCCCCATCTCTTCGCCGGAAAAGAGAACGAACCGTACCGTGAGGTCGTATTCCACCTCCGCAAAAAGGCGCGCCGCTTCTAGAACCGCCGCGACGCCCGTCGCGTTGTCAATGGCGCCTGGAGCGGGGCTTTCGCGCCAGTTCGAGTTCCTTCCGCGCGGACTTGCAACGACGGAATCGTAATGCGCTGTCAGAAGTATGACGCGGCGCGCGTTATGCCCAGACCCTCTTTTCTCGGCGGCGATGTTGCGCATCGTAAAATTGCCGACCTCCGATGCGAACATAGAGTACAATGTATATTTGAACGGATGCTCCGTCGGCTCGTACCCATACGCTCTTAACTGCTCCATGATCCAGTCGGCGGCGCGGTCTGCCGCGTCGTCCGGCGGATCGGATCCGTCAACTATCTCCGCGCCTCGAACCCGAAGGCAGAATCGGCTTTTGAGTCCATGGTTGTCGGTCAGCTCTTCCACGATGCGATGCCAGCGGTCCGCGTCGAACCCGCTTGCAATCTGGCGGGCGGCGTTTATCTGCTCTTGGTTTAAGGGCGCAGCCAGCGCAGAGCCGGCGCACAACAAAACGGCGCATATCCAAAAACGGCGCAGAGCTTTCATTTTCACCAAGGCTCTCGGCTCGGAAATATGAGCAGGCGGACCGTTCGCCGCGACGCCGCCCCGTCCGCCAGCTCCGTCGTCACGTTAATAAAGTAGACGCCTGGGGCGGCAAATTCGCCGTTCATAGTGCGCCCGTCCCATTCGATGAGGCGGTTGAGTCCGATCTGCCCGTCCGCGCTGGTTTGATACAGAACGCTCCCCGCCGAATCGTAGAGGCGGAGCGCGATGCGCGCCGGCTCGTTCAGCTGGCAATGGACGGTCAAGGGCCGCCTGCCGTTCAACCGAAACGGGTTCGGATAGACAGAGACATCAATCAGGCGCCCCGGTTCCTGCGCGGGCGGCGCGCCGTTGATGAGCGGTCTCGCCGCCGCGGCCGCCGCGGCGATATACGCCGGTACCGCCTCGTCCGCGTACCATTTCTGAACCTTGTCGACCGTGTCCTCGATGGTATGGAAATACGGGTAGGAGTCGGAATTCACATCTTGAATGAACAGAATGGCGCTATACCCCTCCGCCCAGAACGCCGCATGGTCGCTGTACACATATTCTGGGTTTCGATGCAGATGCAGGTTCAAGTCGGGCTGGATAGCTTGCGCCCCTGCATGCGCCGTTTGAAGCAGCCATTCGCTGTTTCGGTCGGCGACGATATGCAGATCCAGCGGACCTTCGGCGTCGAATCCGATCATGTCCACATTCAGAACGCCGGCGATCTTGTCGCCGTTGAGCCGGGCGTTTTCGGCGTAATGCTTGCTTCCGAACAGACCCTGTTCCTCTCCTGTGAAGAAAACGAACCGAACGGTGAAGTCGAAGTCTGTATAGGCGAAGAGGCGCGCCGCTTCTAAAACCGCCGCGACGCCTGTCGCGTTGTCGACGGCGCCGGGCGCGGGATGTCCGCGCCAGTTGTGCCGCCAGCTCTCCGTTCTGGAAGCGATGGAATCGTAATGCGCCGTCAACAAGATGACCTGATCCGCGTTGGGACCCGACCCGCGCTTCTCTGCGACGATGTTGCGCATCGTGAACTCGCCCACTTTTTCGGTCAACGTACTATATAAGGTGTGCTTGAACGGATCCTCCGTCGGCTCGTATCCGAATATCTCAAGATGCTCGATGATCCAGTCCGCGGCGCGGTCAGCGGCGCCGTCCGGCTGCGGCGAGCCGTCTAAAATCTCC
This sequence comes from Candidatus Poribacteria bacterium, assembly GCA_963665845.2. Lineage (GTDB taxonomy): Bacteria > Poribacteria > WGA-4E > JAPPNK01. Next base: position 3,925,605 of record OY762492.1, on the reverse strand, counting down.
GCGCCCCTGACGCGAAAAGAGTATCGACTTGCGGCTCCATAAGCCAAATCATTTAACGCATCAAACCATGCATCCAAGTTAAATCCGCCGGCAATTTCCTGAACCGCCTCCGCTTCCGCCTCATTTAAAGGCGCCAAGCGAACAAACGGGTTGGCGGCAACCGACGCGGCGCACAGCAGCAGAGCGGCAACAACGAAGAAACGGCGCAGAACGTTCATTTTCATTTATACAAAATACCCGATGCGTTGGTCAAATTGAAACGGACGCTTGCGCCGGCGAATCTCGTCCAGCCTCTTGCGCAGCAGTTCCCATTCGTCGTCGGTCAGCTGGGCGAACAGTTTTTCCGCCGCGTCCAGCAGCGTTTTTTCCAATACATGCCTGTCCTCGTCGGTCGGCGCGATGACGGTCGGCTCTTCATGCGGTTTCATGGCAATAAGCCCTTTGCGCGGTTGCGGTTCAGCAGTTGAAAACGTTTAACGTTATGTTCGCCCTGATCAGCGACATAAAGAACATTCTTTTTGGAGACGGCGGCGCCGACAGGTTCTGACAGTACTCCTTCGCCGAAAAAACCGGTCAAACGCCCCTGCGGGTCTAGCGCGGCGATCCGTTTCTTGCGCAGGTCGCACACATACCAGCGCCCCTCGGCGTCCACCGCGGCGGCGGCGGGCGCGCCTATCCGCGCGTCTTCCCACGATTCCATCGGGCTGCCGGCAAAATCGACGCGCGCGACCCGCCCGCCGAGCGGATCGGCCACAACGGCGGCGCCGTCCAGCCCGACGCGCAGACGCGACGGCATGCGCAGCGCCATCAGCGGCATCCCGCGCGTCCATTGAATCTGCCCCTGCGGCGACACGCGCATGATCGACCGCGCCGCCGCATTCGCAATATACAGATCCCCCGCCCGCGCGACCGCGACCCCGGACGGCTCAAAACTGCCGGAGCCGTCGTCCTGAATGAGCGTCCAGTACCGCTCATCGCGCATGTCCAGCGCCTGAACGCGCGCGTTTCCGCGCTCGGCGATGTACAGCAGCGTCCGCGCTTGACGCCGAACCGCCACATCAACCGGCTGGTCCATCTCTCCCGCGTCGCGCCCGAAGCGTCCGTAAGCGCGGAGAAAGGCGCCGTTCAGATCGAACGCTTGAACGCGGTGGTTGCCGGCGTCGGCAACATAAAGCGTCCCGCCGCTTGAGAACGCGATGCCGGCGGGCTTGTTGAATTGCCCCTCTTGAGCGCCTTGTCCGCCGAACGCGCCGAGGTAGCGCGCCTGCAGAACAGGCGCCGACTCAAGCGGAGGCGGAGGCGCCGGGACAGGGGCGCAAGCGGAGACGCATAAAGCGGCAAGCGCAGCCATCCAGCAGGCTCGCCTACTCGGTCTGCTTTTCAAAGCGAAAAATATAGACAAGCTCTTCATCAGTGTTTCCCATGGTCACCTGAGGGATTTTGAGATGAAGAACGTCGGAGGCGGCGCTTTTTCGAGGGAAAAAGACGAAAAACTCAAAACGGCTCTTCGGCATCACTTTGGACGACATCACATCCGCCGGGTTGAGCGGGCTGACCCTGTCGCCGCGGTCCAGTCGATAGCCGCGCTGCGAGAAGACGTCCCCCTTGAAGCCGATGGGCGGTTTCAGGTTCTTATACCGCCGCCGCAGTTGGCGTACGCGGGAGCGCGACAGCTGTTTATGCTCCTTGCCGTCCTGGTCTATCAGCGTCACGGCAGCCATGTCGTACTCAATGAACATGGGCGAGTTATTAAAAATGAGAATGTAAAAGGCGTCCCCCTCTTTCACCTCGTTTGCCGCCGCCGCGGCGACCCCGACGTTGTTCTTGACGGAGTACACCCCCTTGGAGTTGGGCATCAAAGAAGCGCCCGGACCCTCCACGCCGAACAGATGTCCGCTATAGACGCCCCCGCACCCGGCAAACAACGCGGCGCAAACGCATGCGCATATCGGAAAAATGATCTGTTTCATATGCTCATGATACACGATCGCGGCATGGATTGCATCCTCTGACCTCATGCTTAAAGTTGGGACAGAGAGCTTGGCAGTACAAGATATTCCCGCCGTTATTCTTCAGCGGGGGCGTTCTCTGCCGTCGTCGGCTCCGCCGCTTTCAACGCCCCCCATCGCGCTTTTTTTTTACCGGCAGGATCGACGGAGAGGAAGCGGCTCTTGCCCGCATGAACCCAACTTGCGGTGGCGCTTGGCGTTCTGATGCGAACAATCTCCCGCGTCTTTATATGAATGCGGTAAAGGCTCCAGGGCAAACGCTCGCCTTGACGCATACTATACAGAACCCACATGCTGTCCGCCGACCAATCCTCAAGAGCTACCAACGCGCCGTCTTTGGCAACGGTGAGACGCTCTAGGTTGGAGCCGTCCGGGTTGATGATATAGATTTGTATGTCGGCGATCCCTTCTTCTTGCAGCTCACGGCCGGAGCCTTGGAACGCGATCTTCTTGCCGTCCGGCGACCACGCTGGATACTCATAGGACGACCCGCTGTTCGTTAGATTGACGACCCGGCGCCCGTCCGAACTCCTCATCGTATAGAGATGGGTGGGGAAGTGTTCGATGCCCAGCGCCGCTCTCTCTTCTTCGCTGGGCGGATAACTGTTGAAGGCGATCGTCTTGCCGTCTGGAGAAACGGTCGCCCAGTACTCGTCCCTGAGCGGCGTTTGGGTGAGCTTGATCATTCTCTTGCGATCGAGATCCAACACGTAAATATCATCCCCAAATGCCTGCCCTCCTTTGACATTTCCGCGGCATGCGAGCCGCCTTCCGTCTGGGAACCACCAGGCGCCGCCTGAGATGTAGAGATGTTCGTACCCGTTGTTTTCCCGCCATTCCCCCATATCGATGAGACGCCCTGTTTCCAGCTCCAGAATGTAATGGTTGTAGTCGCCGGCGAAGAAGGAAGCGTATTTGCCGTCGCGGCTAAATCTAGCGGGCAGGCCGAAGTCGCCTGTCATCCAGAGCCGTTCGTTCTGGCCGTCCCAGTCCATGAGCGTCAGCGCGTTTCCTAGACTTAGACAGAGGGTCGGCCGCTCCAGTTTCGTCACATCTTCCAGCGGGACATAATCTTCCGCCGGCGCGGACGCGCACAGCAGAAGCAAGACGACAACGGCTGCGAACGCCGCCAAGGGTTTTGTAAAAGCGGAGAAGGCCATGTCATGCTCCTTTCAAGATGAAGGCGCGCGGGCGGACGTCATTCTTCGGCAGGGGCGTTCTCTTCCGTCCGCGTTTCTTCAGCGTCCGCCGCCTTCATTTCGCCCCACTGGTCATGCTTCTTGCCCGCAGGATCAACGGCGAGGAAGCGGCTCTTGCCCGCATGAACCCAACTGGCGACAGCGCTGGGCGTTCTGATGCGAACAATCTCCCGCGTGTCTATGTGGATGCGGTAAAGGCTCCTGGGCGAACCCGGCGCTTCTTCGTCTTTCATTGTATAAAGAACCCACTTGCTGTCCGCCGACCAGTCCTGAGGCAGCGCCCATACGCCATCTTTGGGAAAAGTGAGGCGCTCTAGGTTGGAGCCGTCCGGGTTGATAATAAAGATGTGAGGGCCGTTTGGCTCGTCTTCTTCTTTCACCGGACGGCCGGAGCCTGCAAACGCGATCTTCTTGCCGTCCGGCGACCACGCAGGATACTTATAGGACGCGCCGCTGTTCGTTAGATTGACGACCCGGCGCCCGTCCGAACTCCTCATCGTATAGAGATGGGTGGGGAAGTGTTCGATGCCCAGCGCCGCTCTCTCTTCTTCGCTGGGCGGATAACTGTTGAAGGCGATCGTCTTGCCGTCTGGAGAAACGGTCGCCCAGTACTCGTCCCTGTGCGGCGTTTTGGTGAGCCTGATCATTCTCTTGCGATCGAGATCCAACACGTAAATATCATCCCCAAATGCCTGCCCTCCTTTGACATTTCCGCGGCATGCGAGCCGCCTTCCGTCTGGGAACCACCAGGCGTCGCCTGATATGTAGAGATGTTCGTACCCGTTGTTTTCCCGCCATTCCTCCATATTGATGAGCCGCCCTGTTTCCAGCTCCAGAATGTAATGCTTGTAGTCGCCGACGAAGAAGGAAGCGTATTTGCCGTCTCGGCTAAATCTAGCGGATCCGAAGTCGCCTGTCATCCAGAGCCGCTCGTTTTGGCCGTCCCAGTCTATGAGGCGAAGATTTCCATCTCGCTTTATACAAATGGTCGGTCGTTCCAGTTTCGTCACATCTTCCAGCGGGACATAATCTTCCGCCGGCGCGGACGCGCACAGCAGAAGCGAGAAACTGAACGCCGCGAGAACCGTCAAGCGTTTTGAGAATGTCAAGAAAATCATGTCATGTTCCTTTCTGCAGAAGGGGGGCGTCCGCGCCGAGAACGCATGTCTCGGCGCGGACGCGGAGCGGTTCAGCCGTCTTAACGGTTCAGGGAGTGTCGTTCCAGCCTTCCACCCAGAACTGACCAGGTGCCTCGTCAGGTTGGAATTCCCGCGTTTCCGTTTTGTACGCAGCGGCCGGCGTATCTTTCCAATGCGCCTTGTTGATGTTTGGATCTTGATCAAGAGGGTCCAGGCTTGCGTTTTCAAGGCGCGTCTCTCCTTTTAGGTAGTAGCGCCATGCTGGATCGTTCGCTTGATCATGCGTTTGTTCATCGTATGTTCTCCTGTCGCATTTAAATTTTAGCAATGCGTATCGCCGCGCTGCAACAGATTTCAACGCAAGCAAACCCATGCTACAAAAACATCATAATATACGGCGGGACATAGCGTCAACATTTTTTCAAGCGCCGTTCTTAAGAAGCCGTACCGGCAAATAGACGCGGGCGGTTTCTGCGCCGCCTCTAGATTCCCGCTTGACGCGTGAACAGCGGCTGGAAACTCTGCCGGTTGACACGCCGCGCCGTTGAAGGTATTAAAGACGAGTAAAGCGTAAGGAGAATCAACATGTCCGCTGTCGCCTTGAAGCGCGGAGACGACCGCCGAAAAACGGTGCGCGAAGCCTTGGAGCTGGTGAGAGACGAGATCGCCCCGAAGGTGAAATCGCCGATCTTATTGAAGCCAAACTTTTTATCCAACGTCAATCCGCTGGCGTCCACGCGGGCGGACGCCGCGCGGGGAGTCATCGATTTCCTGCTGACGCTGCCGAACGCGCCGGATGAAATCTGGATCGCCGAGGGCGGCAACGAAAAATACAGCGGCGAAGCGTTTCAAAACTTCGGATACAACGAACTGCAGTCCGAATACGCCGTCCCGATTCGCCTCATCGACCTGCACCAAGAAACGGAGTGGATTGAAACGGAATGCGAACTGGCGGACGGCGGCGCATGGAAAGTCGGCATGCCGAAGACGGTTCTGGACTGCCCCTCAACCATGAGCGTCGCCGTCGCCAAAACGCATGACGTTCTTTACACGACGCTGGCGCTCAAAAACATGATCATGGGAACGATACGCAAGGACGACCGCGTCAAAATGCACGGGTTCATGACGCACGCGGAGCGCGAAATACCGCGCGAGGCGCAGATACTGAACCGAAACCTGATACGGCTGGCGGAATATCTGACGCCCGACATCTCCGTCATCGACGGCATTGAGGGTCTGCAGGGCAACGGACCGGGCGGAACCGACGCGGCGCCGTTTCGCTGCGTCTTTGCGGGCGTGAATGTCTGGTCGGTGGACGCGCTCTGCACAAAGGCGATGGGGTTCGATCCGCTTGATCTGGGCGTCTTTGAGTATGCGTCCAAGCGCGGATGGGGCGTCGTGGATCCTGAAGCGATGGAGATACGCGGCGACCGGTTGGAGGATGTCATGATGCGTTTCAAGCCGCATGAGCGTTATCCCGCGCAACAGGGCTGGCGCGAAGCCGGCGCGGCGTTTTAACCTGTCATGCAAGCGCCGTTCGGATTAGGTCGACAGAAGCCGAAACATTTTCGAGAGATGGCGCGCGTCGCCTGGGAGAACCGCGGACGATGGGGTTACGCCCGCCGCATTTTGTCCCAAGGCGTCTGCGACGGGTGCGCCCTTGGGACGACCGGCGTCCGCGATTTCACCCTGCCCGGCATCCATCTCTGCATGGTCAGGTTGGAGCTGCTGAAGTTGAACACGCAAGCCGCTTTCGATCCCGACCTTTTAAAAGACGCGGAGCCTCTGCAGCGGTTGAGCGGGAAGGAGCTGCGCGCCCTTGGACGCATCCCGTACCCATTTGTCAGGGAAAAGGGCGATCAAGGATTCCGCCGCGTCTCTTGGGAGGAGGCGCTGGAGCGGGCGGGGCGGGCGGTTCGCTCGGCGGTTGAGCATGACCCGCGCCGGCTGGCGGTCTATCTCACCTCGCGCGGCTTGACGAACGAAACCTACTACGCCGCGCAGAAAGCGACCCGTTTTCTCGGTACCAACAATGTGGACACTTCGGCGCGCATCTGCCATGCGCCCAGCGCCGCCGCTCTCAAATCGGCGCTCGGATACGCCGCCTCCACCTGCTCCTACAGCGACTGGATCGGAACCGACCTGCTCGTTTTCTTCGGCAGCAACACGCCGAACAACCAGCCTGTCACGTTGAAATATATCCATGAGGCGAAAAAGAAGGGTACGCGCGTCCTCGTTGTGAATCCGTATGAGGAGCCAGGGTTCAAGCGTTACTGGATACCCTCTTCGGCGGGAAGCGCGCTGGCTGGAACGAAGATGGCGGATGATTTTTTCCGCGTTCATACGGGCGGCGATCTCGCTTTTTTGACAGGCGCGCTCAAATATGTTCTGGCGGAAAACATGCAGGACGCCGACTTTATCGCGCAGCGGACCGACAGGTTCGACGAAATGCGCGCCCATGTGGAATCGCAAACGTGGGAGAGCCTTGAGCGCGGCTCCGGCGCCTCCCGCGCCGACATGGAGCGGTTTGGAGAGATTGTCGGCAAGGCAAATTCAGCTGTCTTTGTGTGGAGCATGGGAATCACGCAGCATCGCAACGGAACCGACAATGTGCGCGCCATTGCCAACCTTGCGTTGAGCCGCGGTTTCGTCGGGCGGGAGAAATGCGGTCTTGTGCCGATACGCGGACACAGCGGCGTTCAGGGCGGGGCTGAAGTCGGCGCCGTTCCGAACGCTTACGCGATGGGGCGCGCCGTCAACGAGGAGCAGGCGGAGGCGCTGTCCGAGATATGGGGTTTCAAACCATCGGCGGAAACCGGTTTGAACGCGGTTCAAACGCTCTCGGCGGCGGCGCGCGGCGAGATCGACCTTCTCTACTCCGTCGGCGGCAACTTCTTAGAAACGATGCCCGACCCTGACTATGTTGAGCAGGGGCTAGCCCGAATTCCGACGCGCATTCATCAAGACATCGTCCTTTCCAAACAGATCTTGACGCCGCCGGCGGAGGAGCTGATCCTCCTGCCCGGCAAGACGCGGTATGAGCAGGACGGCGGCGGAACCGAAACCAGCACAGAACGGCGCATCTACTTCTCGCCCCATATCTCTGGGCAGACAATCGGCGAGGCGAAGTCGGAGTGGGAGATACCGCTGCTGATTGCGCAAACCGCGTTTCCGGAACGCAAGCGGCTCATCCATTTTGAGAGCGCGCAGGCGATACGGGAGGAGATCGCGCGCGTCGTGGAGCCGTATGCGGGGATTGAAACGCTGTCGAAGAAGGGGGACGCCGTCCAATGGGGCGGGGCGCGGCTTGGCGGGGAGCGGTTCAACACGCCGAACGGAAAGGCGCAGTTCGCCGTCTTGGAGACGCCTGAAAAGAGTCTGGCGGAGGGGCGTTATTTTTTGAGTTCGCGCCGCGGCAAGCAGTTCAACTCGATGAAGCAGCGGGAAATCGACCCGTTGACGGGGGCGGCGCGCAACGATGTTCTCATTTCAAAAGAGGACGCGGACGCGCTCGGTTTGACGGACGGCGCGCCGATTCTGTTGAAGAATGAGCAGGGCGAAATGAAAGCGCGCGTCAAGACGGCGCCGATCCTCCCGCGCAACCTGCAGGCGCATTGGCCCGAATGCAACGTTCTGTTGCCGCGCGAGATCGGCGACCCTGAATCGGGCGTCCCCGACTACAACGCGACCGTTCAGATTGTTTCGCTGGACGACGGCGGATGACGCGCGACCTCCGCTCCGAAACGACCGACCTGATCAAGTGGATTGACGGACAGCGCTCGGCGCGGGAAGACTGGATCGCAACGGAGGAGCCGTTTGAAATCGTCCTGCGCCAAGGCGGACGGGAAACGGTTTATCTAACGACGATGCGGACGCCGGGGCATGACGCCGAGCTGACGGCGGGTCTTCTGTTTGCCGAGGGCGTCGTCGCGTCTCCAGACCAGATCGCCGCGATTGCGCATGCGTCCGATCCGACTCTGCCGAGGGACAGGCGCGAAAACCGAGCGGTTGCGGAGCTGTCAGAGGAAGCGCGGTTTCCGTCCAGCGGCGGATTTCAGCGCGGCGCCAACTCCGCCTGCGGCGTTTGCGGACGGCAAACCATCGACGATCTGCGGGAGCGGCTCTCGTCGATGGAGCCGCGCTGGGCGGTCTCCCCCGATTTTTTAAACGGGCTGCCGGCGGCGCTGCGGAAGGCGCAGTCCGTTTTTGAACAGACAGGCGGGCTGCATGCGTTCGGGCTGTTCGACCTGTCCGGCAATTTGCAGACGCTGCGGGAGGATGTCGGACGGCACAACGCGGTCGACAAGGCGGTTGGGCGCCGCTTTCTGGACGGGGAAACGCCGCTCTCCGACTGCGTCGGGTTGACAAGCGGGCGGGCAGGTTTTGAGATCGCGCAGAAAAGCGTTCGCGCCGGTTTGCCGCTGCTCGCCGCGGTCGGCGCGCCGTCAACGCTCGCGGTGGACGCGGCGCTGGAGTTCGGCATGACGCTGGTCGGCTTTCTGCGCGGCGGGCGGTTCAACATCTACTCCGGCGCGGATCGGATACGCTAAGACTTCTTCCGCGCTCCAAACTCCATTTTCACCTCTTCAGACGCATTGATGAAAATTTCCAAGAAAACAAGCTCGATCCCGTCCGGCAGCGTTTTCAGATTGGCGAGCGGATGCGCCACGATCGCTACCCCGTCTTCAATGGAGACGGTCGGCAGCATTTTGTCGATGAACGATTTGCCCTTCTTTTTCTCGTTCGCTTTAAAATATCCGCACATATAGATGAGAATTCCGGGCCCGTCCGTGCGGGCGACATGCACATCGCCCTCAACAGGTCCGCCGTATGCGGATAGAAAGGACGCCGGCAATTTGATCTTGTTGATGCCGCCGCCGGACTTGTCAAGTTGGTATTCCGCCGTTCCGTTACAGCCGTCTTCGACGATCTCATAGGTTGTTTTGGACGAATGCTCCGCGCCGGCGGACGCCAGTTTGTCCATCGCGTAGCTGACCGCTTCTTGGGCGTTTTCCATTTTTTCCGACGCGTCGCCCATCCATTTTTGGTACCCCTCCATCCGCTCTTCGACGGTTGCCATATACTCCAGCGTTTGATCCATCCGTTTTTTTGCGTCGTCTGTCTTCCGCTCCATGCTGCGCATTTCGCGCCTCATTTCAACATACGCCGTTTCGCCGTTGGAGCTGAGCTGCTCCTCTTCCAGCAGCATCAGCGCCTCTTCCGCCTCCTCCGGCGTTAGTCGTCCGCAGGAGACTTTGACAAGAATCTCGCGCCGCTTTTTTTTAAATCGCTCCCCCATGCTGCCCTCTCTCACAATGCTGTACTGCATGATCAGTTCCGTTCGGTTATTTTTCCTGCGCCTGAATCTTTTTCAGAAAGGATGATCGCCGCGTCTTCAGGCGCGATCACCTCATACTCCATACTCGCGGAACGGATATGTCCAGGAAGCGCGTCCAGATCGGGGAACGCATGACGGAGCGCCGCGCCGCTGCCGTCCGCCTCCACTTCCGGAACCATCTGTTCAAGGAACTTCTTGCCCTCTTCTTCGCTGTCAGACTCGATAAAGCCCTTCATGGCAATTCGGACATCGCGGCTTTCATGCCGCTCGATATGAACGTCTCCGCGGATGGGACCGCCGTACGCGGAAAGAAACGGCGCGCGAATCTCGATTTTCTGGATCCCGTCCGTATTTTTGAATTTAAAGGTCGTTGAGCCGCTGTATCCGTCTTTTGCAAGTCCAAAAACCGTTTTTGTACGGCTCCAGTTGCCCCACGTCCCTTTCCATTTGAACTCCCTGTCTTTTGTTTCAAATCTGAAAATGCCGTCCCGTTTTATGTACGCCATGTCTCTCCCTTTCTGCCTCTGCGGACGCTGCGCCTTATTCGAGCCGTTCGGGCGTTTTTAATCCAGAACCTGTATTGAATAGGACGACGCTTTCCTGCTTGTCAACGACTCCATTATGAACCAACTGGAGATAGCCCGCAAGCGTTGCCGCGCCTTCCGGCGCCGCGCAGATCCCTTCATAACGCCCCATCGTCCGCTCCGCCTCCACGATCGCTTCTTCAGAGACGGCGACAGCGCATCCGCCGCTTTCCCGCACCGCGTTCAAGATCAAAAAATCGCCGACGGCTGAAGGCACGCGCAGACCTGGCGCGTTCGTCTGCGGGTTGACCCACGCCTCGGCGCGCGGCTTGCCTTCTTCATAGGCGCGGACGATGGGCGCGCACCCTTCCGCCTGAACGACAATCATCTTCGGCCGTTTTTCCCCGATCCATCCCAGCGCTTCCATCTCTTCAAACGCTTTCCACATGCCGACGATTCCCGTTCCGCCGCCTGTCGGATAGACGACCGCGTCCGGCAATTCCCATCCAAACTGCTCCGCCAGTTCGATGCCCATCGTTTTTTTGCCTTCGACTCGGTACGGCTCTTTCAGCGTGGAGACATCAAAGGCGCCGGTTTCTTGGGCGGCTTGCCGCGCCGCTTTTCCCGCGTCGGCGATGGAGCCGTCAACAAGATGAAGCCGCGCGCCGTAGTAGGCGGCTTCTCGGCGCATCGTTTCTGGGGCGTCGGCCGGCATGAACACATCGGCGGAAATGCCCGCGCGCGCCGCATACGCCGCAAGCGCGCCGCCGGCGTTCCCGGCGGTCGGTATTGTCAGCGAGCGGACGCCCAGCTCCTTCGCCTTTGAAACGGCTACAGACAGCCCCCGCGCCTTGAAACTGCCGGTCGGGTTGCCCGATTCGTCTTTAATAAAAAGACGGGGCGCGCCGATTCGTTCGCCGAGCCGTTCGGCGTGAAGCAGCGGCGTGGCGCCTTCGCCCAGCGAGACAATGTTGTTCGGGTCCAGGACCGGCAGCGCCTCAAACCAGCGCCACATGCGACCCTTCCGCGCGGAGAGGTCGTCCCGCTTCGTCCGCCGCAACGCCGCCATGTCGTACCGCGCGAACAGGACAAGCCCGCATTTGGGGCAGAGCGTCCGCAGGGCGTCCGCGGAAAGCGTATGCCCGCAGGCGGCGCATTCCAGATGCGACAGGCGGCTGCGCATGCGGTTTTACGCCAGTATCTCTTGGACGACGCGCGCCGGCGCCTCCACTCCCGTGAGCCGATGATCCAGCCCCTGGTATCGATACGTGAGCCGCGTATGGTCGATGCCGAGCTGATGCAGGATCGTCGCGTTCAGGTCGCGGATATGGACAGGGTCTTTGACGACATTGTAGCTGTAGTCGTCCGTTTCGCCGTACACGACGCCGCCTTGAACGCCCCCGCCGGCAGCCCAGATGGAGAAGCAGCGCGGGTGATGGTCGCGCCCGTAGTTTTCGCGCGAGAGCGCGCCTTGGCAGTAGATCGTCCGCCCAAACTCGCCGCCCCACAGCACGAGCGTGTCCTCCAGCATGCCGCGCTGTTTTAAGTCTTCCACCAACGCCCATGACGGCTGGTCAATGTCTTTGCATTGCTTCGGCAGGTCGCCTGTCAGGTTGCCGTGCTGATCCCATCCGCGGTGGAACATTTGAACGAACCGAACGCCCTTTTCCGCCATGCGCCGCGCGAGTATGCAGCTGTAGGCGAAGGTTCCAGGTTTGCGCGAATCGGGTCCGTACAGCTCAAACACATGGTCAGGTTCGTCGGAGATGTCCATCAGCTCTGGGACGGAGGACTGCATGCGAAACGCCATCTCGTATTGAGAGATGCGCGCCTGCGTTTCAGGGTCGCCGACCTGATCGTAATGCTGCTGGTTCAGTTTGACGAGCGCGTCCAGCATCTTTTTGCGCGCCTTCGGGGTGACCCCTTCTGGGTTCGACAAGAAGAGAACGGGGTCGCCCTCGCTGCGGAGAAGCGCGCCCTGCATTTCAGACGGCAAAAAGCCCGCGCCCCACAACCGATGATACAGCGCCTGCGCCGACCGCCGACCCGTCCATGAGGGCGTCATGACGATGAAGGAGGGCAGGTTTTCGTTCTCGCTGCCGAGTCCGTAACTGAGCCACGCCCCTAGGCTCGGTTTGCCGGGGCGCTCATTCCCGGTGGTGATGTAGGTGATCGCCGGGTCATGGTTGATCGCTTCAGTATGCATTGAGCGGACGATGGCGATGTCCTTGACCATCTTGGCGGTGTAGGGGAGCAGGTCGCTCACCCAGGCGCCGTCGCCGCCGTTGTCGTATTGTTGAAACGGGTAGATGGACGGCGCGACGGGAAACCGCTTCTGTCCAGAGGTCATCGTCGTGAGCCGCTGACCTTTGCGTATCGATTCCGGCAGGTCTTCGTCGTAATGTTTCTCCATTTCGGGCTTGTAGTCGAGAAGGTCCATCTGCGCGGGGGCGCCCGCCATGAACAGATAGATGGCGCGTTTCGCTTTTGGCGCAAAGTGCGGAATGCCGGGCAGCCCGCCTTTTCGCGCCGCCTCCTGCGCTAAAGCGTGTCCTGGCAGCATTGACGACAGAGCCGCCGCGCCGATGCTGACGGCGGTTTGTCCAAAGAAATGGCGCCGCGTCATCAATTTTCGATGTTCTTTGATCGGATCCATGCGCTTGTCCTTTGTTTAGAACCTCATCATTTCAGAATCAGAAGCCGCCGCGTTTGGCGGAATGTGGGCGTTTTCAGATGGTAAAAGTAGACGCCGCTGGCAACCTGCTCCCCGACCGCGTTGCGCCCGTCCCAATAGGCGGCTCTGCCGCGGCTGTTGTAAAAGCCCGCGGGTTGATGGCCGAGCGACAGGGAGCGAATCAGTCGTCCAGAAGCGTCGTATATCTCAATCGAGACGTCGCTGTCTTCCGCCAGCTGGTACGGAATCCAGGTTTCAGGGTTGAACGGGTTCGGATAATTCTGCAGAAGCCGACTCTGCGACGGCATGCCGATGCCGTACAGCGTAACGGGCAGAACGGCGTTGGCGAGATGCTCTGAAGTCACGTCGAAGCGGAAGGTTTGCGATTCGATATTCCCGTCCGGACCGACGACCTGCAGATCCATGGCGTCCCCAGCTTCGACAACGCTTCGGCGGGACAGGTCGGCCGTCGCGGCGGCGAAGTAACCGTCCTGTACTGGAGCCGCAATCGTTTCGTTTGTTCTGAGGTTGCGGACGAGTACCTTATAGCCTTCCAAGGCGCGCTTGCCTTCCAGATGTCCGCTCACAACGAACGCCCATGCGCTCTGGATATTTTCGGTGAAGAGAGGAGGCGCGCCCTGCGCCGTATCGACAGGATCGGTCCATGCCGCGCCGGCGAAGGCAAAATGGCGCGCTGTCGGCACATTGACGATATACCCTTTTCCGCCTTCGATGTCGAAGCCGTCGTTAGGAGCGCCAGGCGTCCATCCGACGAAACGCTGCTTTGCCTCGTCCAGTTTGATCACGGTTGTGGAGCCTGTCAACCCCGCGAGCGCCTTTGCGTTCATCGGCGCCGGCGGCTTCAGCGGAACCGAGATCATGTTGAGACCCTTCATCAACGCGACGGTGTAAGCATTGTCGTAACGATCGCTCACTTCCTTGGCGGCGGGTCGGGCGATGAACCCGTGTCGGCGTCCATCGGGTGAATCATAGTGTCCGACGACAGAGCCGTCCTGATTGATATTCCAGCCCTCTGTGCCGACGCTGCCGGGGACGCGCAATTCGTTCAGTCCGTGTATGAATGTGCCGACATAAGTGCGCGAGACATCATCCTTCAGTTTCGATCGGATAACGGCAACCCGCGCATCGTTGAGACCGCTCAAAGAAAAGACCTCCAGTTTTGCCGCTTCTGGATGCACGAAAGATACAAAGAGGCGAAACTGGTTGCGCAGATAGGCATGGCGCAGCCCCATAGCGTCCACATAGCTGCCGACCACACTGCCTTGCCCGTTCATGAACTCGGCATATGTTTCCACCGCCTTGGGGAACTCAACGATCGGGAATCGCCCGCCTGTGAATCCCTTGCGAACGCCGTCGGCGTCAATGAAATTGCCTGTCAGGTCGCCTGTTGAGTCGCTGATGCCGTAAATCTCTGTTTGAACGGCGCCGGGATAATTGAATTGCCGCAGCTCGCCATTTTCGAGAATGATCCCGTGGAACTGCCCGCCGCTATCCTCGTAATGTCCGGCTGCTCTTCCATCATTGCCGAGCGCATAGAAGTACGTGTTCTTTGATCCAGGAAAATCGTACGTTTTGAAAACGCCGTCCATGAGCGTAAAGCCGACCATTTTTTGACCGTCGGAGCTCAACGTGTTTCCTGCGTAATCCTCAAAATCGGAACTTGCTGTCACCGCTAAGTAATCCACGCCCGGCACATCAATGCTCTCAAAAGTATAGCCGGGGACGGCGGGGTACTCTACGGGTTCGGCGGGGGTGCCTGGTATGGGTCTTGAGATGAACCCGTGTCGGCGGCCGTCGGCGGTGTCGTAATGCCCGACGATAGACCCGTCCTGATTGATGTTCCAGCCCTCCGTGAAAACGGCGCCCGGAAATTCAAATCTTATCAGTCCGTCTTGAAATGTGCCGACAAAGGTTTGCGGAACGCGGCCGAACGCTTTGGCTCGCACAATAACAGTCCATGCGTCGTTGATGCCCTGCACAAACATGTATTCCAGCGGCCCTGGAGATCGGAGATTGATAAAAATCCCACCTGGGGTCCGCTGATAAGAGTGATACAGCCCGTCAGCGTCAATGTAGCTCCCAACCATGCCGCCGCTTGAGTTGATAAAATCGGCAAACGTTTCCACAGCGCCAGGGAACTCAATGATCTCGTCCCCTGTGAAGCCGCGGCGAATGCCGTCAGCGTCTGTGAAATTGCCGGTCAAGGCTCCTGTCGCGTCGCTGATGCCGTAGATCTCCGTTTCGACGGAACCCGGAAAATTGTATTCCCGAAACTCCCCATTTTCGAGAATGATCCCGTGAAACTGCCCTTCGCTGTCCTCGTAGTGGCCGGCGGCGGTACCATCATTCCCCAGCGCGTAGAAATGGGTTTTCTGCGAGCCGGGGAAATCGTAGGTTTTGAAGACGCCGTCCATGAGCGTGAAAGCGACCTCTTTGCCGTCGGCGTTCCGCGTGTACCCGGCGTAATCCTCAAAATCGCTGCTCGCCGTCAACGCTAAAAAATTGACATCCGGAACGTCGATCGTCTCGTGGGTGTAGAAGTAATTCGCGCGAAGCTCTTGAAGTTGCGCGGCGGCTTCCATCGGAAGAACGGAGTTGAGGCAGACGAACAGCGCCAACATGCCAAGCAGAGAGGCGGTCTTTTTCTGTGCGAACATCATGCGAATACCCTTTGCGGTTTGAATCGGACGCGTCGTCCATTGGCGGAGCGTTTTGATCAAGTTCATGCGTTTGTCTTTCTTCATGCAGTTTTCATTTCAAAATGAGGAGCCGCCGCGTTTGACGGAATGTGGGCGTTTTCAGATGGTAAAAGTAGACGCCGCTGGAAACCTGTTCCCCGACCGCGTTGCGCCCGTCCCAGTAAGCCGCTCTGCCGCGGCTGTTGTAAAAGCCCGCGGACTGATAACCGAGCGAGAGGGAACGAATCTGCCTGCCCGATGCGTCGTATATCTGAATCGAGACGTCGCTGTCTTCCGCGAGCTGATACGGTATCCAGGTTTCTGGGTTGAACGGGTTCGGATAATTCTGCAGCAGCCGATTTTGAGAGGGTTTGCCGATTCCATACAGCCTGACCGGCAAAACCGCGTTGGCGAGATGTTCGGAAGTCACGTCAAAGCGGAAGGTTTGCGATTCAACATTGCCGTCCGGACCGACAACGCGCAGCTCCATCGCGTCGCCGATTTCAACAACGCTTCGGCGCGACAAGTCGGCCGTCGCCGCGGCGAAGTAACCGTCCTGCACAGGAGCCGAGATGATCTCATTGGTTCTGCGGTTGCGTACGAGAACCTCGTACCCGTCCAAAGCGCGCCTGCTTTCCAGATGTCCGCTCACAACGAACGCCCATGCGCTCTGGATATTTTCCGCCGCGAGAGGCGGCGCGCCCTGCGCTGTATCGTCAGGGTCTGTCCATGCCGCGCCGGCGAAGGCAAAATGGCGGTCTGTCGGGACATTGACGATATACCCCTTGCCGCCTTCGATGTCGAAGCCGTCGTTTGGAGCGCCCGCCGTCCAGCCGACGAAACGCTGCTTTGTTCCGTCCAGTTTGATGACGGTTGTGGAGCCTGTCAGCCCCGCGAGCGCCTTGGCGTTCATCGGCGCCGGCGGCTTCAGCGGAACCGTGATCATGTTGAGACCCTTCGCCAACGCGACGGTGTAGGCGTTGCCAAAATGATCGCTCAATTCCTTGCTGGCGGGTCTAGCGATGAAGCCGTGTATGCGCCTGTCCTCTGAAGTATAGTGTCCGACAATGGAGCCGTCCTGATTGATATTTCGCACCACGGTGTTGATGCTGCCTGGGAACCGCAATTCCTGAGGGTCGCCGCCTGGCAGGAGGATATAGGAACGCGGAATATCGCCTTCGGCTCTGGCTCTAAAGATCACAACGCCGTCATTGTTGATCCCCTTCACAAAGAGATACCACAAATCTGGCATTTCGGGAATGTCGATCGTCGTAAAACTGCCGTCGGGGTCGCGAATGAACCCTTGAAACACGCCGTCTTCGTCTACGTAGCTGCCGACAATAACGCCGTCAGCATTGACAAAGTCCGCATATGTGTTGGCAGCGCCGGGGAATGTGATCACCGTATCTCCTGAAAATCCATGGGTCACTCCGTCGGCATCGACGATGTCGCCGCTCAACGCCCCCGTTTCATCGCTGATGCCGAAGATGGACGTCTCGACGGCGCCTGGAAAATCGTACTGGGTCCACTCGCCGTTTTTGTCTAAGATGACGCCATGGTAAAGATCCTCGCTGTCCACGTAGTGTCCCGCAGCGGTACCGTTATTGCCGAGGGCGTCGAAATAGGTACCCTGCGAGCCAGGAAAATCGTGGGTTTTGAAGACGCCGTCGATCAAGGTGAAGCCAACGACCTTCTCGCCGTCAGCGCTGAGCGTGTAGCCGGCGTAATCTTCAAAGTCGCTGCTTGCGGTCAACACCAAAAAATCGACGCCCGGAACGTTGATCGACTCAAAGATGTAGTTGACGCCGACGATGTTTTGGGCGGCGGCGCCTGTCAGAAGAACGGCGTTGAGACCGACGTACAGGGCGAACATGCGAAGCGTTTTGATCAGGTTCATGCGTTTGCCTTTCGTCATGCTGTTTTCATTTCAAAATGAGGAGCCGCCGCGTTTGGCGGAATGCGGGCGTTTTCAGATGGTAAAAATAGACGCCGCTGGCGACCAACTCTCCGACCGCGTTGCGCCCGTCCCAATACGCCGCTCTGCCGCGGCTGTTGTAAAAGCCCGCGGGTTGATAACCAAGCGCGAGCGAACGAATCAGCCGTCCAGAAGCGTCGTATATCTGAATCGTGACGTCGCTGTCTTCCGCGAGCTGGTACGGAATCCAGGTTTCAGGGTTGAACGGGTTCGGGTAATTCTGCAGCAGCCGATTTTGAGAGGGCTTGCCGACGCCGTATAGCCTGACCGGCAGAACCGCGTTTGCAAGATGCTCAGAAGTCACGTCGAAGCGGAAGGTCTGCGATTCGATATTGCCGTCCGGACCGACGACCCGCAGCTCCATCGCGTCTCCCGCTTCCACAACGCTTTGGCGCGACAGATCAGCCGTCGCGGCGGCGAAGTAACCGTCCTGTACCGGCGCCGAGAACGTTTCGTTCGTTCTGCGGTTGCGGACGACAACATGGTAACCGTCCAGCGCGCGCTTGCCTTCCAGTCGACCGCTCACAACGAACGCCCATGCGCTCTGGATATTGTCTGTGGAGAGGGGCGGCGCGCCCTGCGCTGTATCGGCAGGGTCTGTCCATGGAGCGCCGGCGAAAGCGAAATGACGCGCTGTCGGCACATTGACGATATACCCCTTTCCGCCTTCGATGGCGAAGCCGTCGTTCGTGGCGCCGGGCGTCCATCCGACGAATCGCTGTTTCGCCTCGTCCAGTTTGATGACGGTTGTCGATCCTGCCAACCCTGCGAGCGCCTTTGCGTTCATCGGCGCCGGCGGTTTCAACGGTACCGTGATCATGTTGAGACCCTTTGCCAACGCGACGGTGTAGGCGTTGCCAAAAAGATCGCTCAATTCCTTGTTGACAGGTCTGCCGAAAAAGCCGTGCCGGCGTCCGTCCGGCGTGTCGTAAAAACCGACAATGCTACCATCCTGGTTAACGTTTCGGACGGCAGTGATAACGCTGCCTGGGAATCGTATTTCATGGAGGGAGCCGTTGGGCAGAAGGATATACGACCGTAGAATATCGTTCGCCGCTTTGGCTCTGAAACCTACAACGCCGGCGTCCGTGATGGTGTTCACAAACAGATACTGCAGATTCTGCATTTCTGGAAGGTCTATATTGGTGAAGCTGCCGTCGGGGTCGCGGATGAACCCATGGAACATTCCATCGGCATCAATATAGCTGCCGACGACAGCTCCTTCTGCATTGACAAAATCTCCGTAAGTGTTGATGGCGCCAGGGACTGAAATGACCAGATCCCCTGAGAAAGCGCGGGAAACTCCCGCTTCATCGACAATGTTGCCGCTGAAAGCCCCTGTTGCATCGCTGATGCCGTAGATGTGGGTTTCGACAGCGCCGGGAAAATCGTATTGCCGCAGTTCGCCGTTCTCCAAGACAACGCCATGGTAAATTCCGTCGCTGTCCCTGTAGTGTCCGGCGGCTCTTCCGTCGTTGCCGAGGGCGTAGAAATAGATTCGCTGCGAGCCAGGAAAATCGTAGGTTTTGAAAACGCCGTCGATCAATGTGAAGCCGACGGTCTTCCGACTGCCAGGAATGCGGGTGTTGCCGGCGACGCCGCCAAAGTCGTTGCTTGCCGCCACTTCCAGAAAGTCGATGCCGGGGACATCAATGCTTTCAAAAGTGTAATAGCCTTCGATGGAAGGCGGTTCAGGTTCCGGGTCGGCAGGGACGGGTCGGGCGATGAACCCATGCCGCCGCCCGTCCGCCGAGTCGTAATGTCCGACGACGGAGCCGTCTTGGTTGATATTCCATCCCTCCGTGCTGACGCTGTCCGGAACATGCAATTCTTTGAGGTTGAGCGGGCTGCCGACATAGGTTCGCGGGACATCGCCGACCGCTTTGGCTCGTCCAACGACAAACCTTGCATTGTTGAGACCGTGCAGAAAAAAGTATTCTAGATTGGCCGCATTCGGAAGGTCAATGGAGAGAAACCTGCCCAGCGAGCTGCGCATGTACGCATGGTAGACGCCGTCGGCGTCCACATAGCTGCCGACAATATGCCCTGTCCAGCTCACAAAATCGGCGTATGTCGCCGAGGCGCCGGGCGCCTCAACGATGGCGTCCCCGGAGAACCCGCGGCGAACGCCGGAAGCGTCTATGAAATTCCCTGTCAAGGCGCCGGTCGAATCGCTGAGACCGTATATCTCCGTTTGAACGGCGCCCGGAAAATCGTACTGCCGCAGTTCGCCGTTTTCTAAGATCACGCCGTGGTACAGACCATCGCTGTCTAAGTAGTGTCCAGCGGCTTTTCCGTCGTTGCCGAGCGCATAGAAATAGACGCCTTGCGAGCCGGGGAAATCATAGGTGGTGAAAACGCCGTCAATCAGCGTAAAGCCGACCATTTTGCCGTCAGGACCCGGCGTGTTGCCCGCATAATCTTCAAAGTCGCTGCTGGCGGTCACCGCTAAAAAATCGACGCCCGGAACCTCTATCGTCTCAAATCTGTAGGTCAGTTTCGGATGCGGGACGCCGGGCGGGGACGCCTCTTTTGGTCGAGCGATAAACCCAAGTCGGCGTCCGTCCGAGTCGTAGTGTCCGACGACGGAGCCGTCCTGATTGATATTCCAGCCCTCCGTGACGCTGTACGGGACACGCAATTCTTTGAGATTGAGCGGGTTGCCGACATAGGTGCGCGGCACATCGCCGACCGCTTTGGCGCGGCCAACGGCGACCAGCGCATCGTTGATTCCATGCAGATAAAAGTATTCCAGATTGGACACCGCTGGAATATCCAGTGTCGCAAAACTGCCTCCAGGGCCGCGCAGGTAGGCGTTGTAGCCGCCGTCGGCGTCAACATAACTGCCGACGACATTGCCCAGCCCGCTCACAAAATCGGCGTATGTTTCCGCCGCCCCTGGGAATTCAACGATGGTGTCGCCTGAAAATCCGCGGCGAACGCCATCCTCGCCGACGAAATTTCCTGTCATCGCTCCCGTCGAGTCGCTGATGCCGTATATCTCCGTCTGTACCGAGTTTGGAAAATCGTATTGGCGCAGTTCGCCGTTCTCCAAAACGACGCCATGGTACAGACCGCCGCTGTCCATATAATGGCCGGCGGCGGTTCCGTTGTTGCCGAGCGCGTAGAAATGCGTTTTTTGCGACCCTGGGAAATCGTAGGTTGTGAAGACGCCGTCGATGAGCGTGAAGGCGATCTCTTTTCCGATGGCGTTGCGCGTGTAGCCGGCGTAATCTTCAAAGTCGCTGCTCGCTGTCACCGACAAGAAATCGACGCCTGGAACGTGGATCGGCTCAAACGTGTAGTTGTCGTCGTCGGGCGGAGGTTCAGGGGCTTCGCGGACGAGCCTGGCGACAAAACTATGCAAGCTGCCGTCGGCTGCTTCATAATATCCGACCACCGACAGGTCCGCGTTGATATTGTAACCTTGCGTCCAAACGCTGCCCGGAAATTGCAGCTCTTGCCGCTTTCCGAACACATCCCCGACATGCGTGCGCGGTACATCGCCGATCTTTTTGGATCGCATCAGATGCATTTGGGATTGCCTCAGATGCGGGGCGAGGTCCGCGGCCCCATGCACAAAATAGTACTCAAAAGACTCTGCGGCTTGGAGGTCAAAGGTGACGATATTTCCGTCGTTAAGATCGCTCCGGTACGGATGGTACACCCCGTCAGCGTCTATGTAGCTGCCGACCATTACACCTTCTGGACTCACGAAATCGGCATAAGTTGCTACGGCTCCAGGAACTTCAACGATTTCATCGTGTGTGAATCCGCGCCGTACGCCGTCGGCGCCTACGAAATTGCCGGTCAAGCCGCCTGTCGTATCGCTGATGCCCCATATCTCGGTTTCGACAGACCCCGGAAAATCGTACGGACGCAAGTCGCCGTTTTCTAAGACGACGCCTCGATGTTTGCCTTCGCTGTCCACATAGTAGCCGGCGGCGTTTCCGTTGTTGCCGAGCGCGTAGAAATGCATTTTCTGCGAGCCGGGAAAATCGTACATCTCGAAGACGCCGTCAATGAGCGTGAAGGCGACTTCTTTGCCGTCCGCGTTCCGCGTGAAGCCGGCGTAATCTTGAAAGTCGCTGCTCGCCGCCACCGCTAAAAAGTCGACGCCCGGAACCTCAATCGTCTCGTAAACATAGTCGAGCTCGTCGACCGGGTTGGCGGCAAACCCATGCCGTTTTCCGTCTGCCGTTTCATAGTATCCGACGACGGAGTGGTCCTGATTGATGTTCCAGCCTTCTGTGACAACAGCGCCCGGAACGCGCAATTCTGATTCGGGGGCGATCTGGCCGACAAAGGTGCGCGGCACATCGCCCAGCTTTTTAGCGCGGAAGATGGCGGTAAATAGGTCAGTGACCCCATGCACAAACGCGTATTCGAATTGTTCCGCATTTTGAATGGGGTATGAAGACCATTCGCCCATGTACTCTATGTATAGGTGAAATATGCCGTTCTCATCAGTGTAGGAGCCTACCAATACGCCGTGCGAATTGATAAAATCGGCGTATGTCGCGGTCGCTCCAGGAATCTCAACGACTCTCTCTCCAGTGAAACCGCGGCGAACGCCATCCTCGCCGACGAACTGTCCTGTCATCGCGCCTGTCGCGTCGCTGATGCCGTAGATCTCCGTTTCGATGGAGCCAGGAAAATCGTATTGGCGCAGCTCGCCGTTCTCCAAGACGACGCCGCGGTGGCGGCCTTCGCTGTCTTCGTAGTAGCCGGCGGCGTTTCCGTTGTTGCCGAGCGCAAAGAAACGGGTTTTCTTCGAGCCGGGAAAATCGTACGTCTTGAAGACGCCGTCAATTAGAGTGAAACCGACCTCTTTGCCGTCCGCGTTGCGCGTGTAGCCGGCGTAATCTTCATAATCGCTGCTTGCCGTCAGCGATAGGAAATCGACGCCTGGAACGGAGATCGTCTCAAAAGTGTACTCGAGGGCGCCGTTGTCTTGGGCGGCGGCGCCCGTCAAAAGAACGGCGTTGAGACAGACGAACAGCGCCGACATGCGAAGCGTTTTGATCAGGTTCATGCGTTTCCCTTTCATCATGCAGTTCTCATTTCAAAATGAGAAGCCGGCGCGTTTGGCGGAATGAGGGCGTCTTCAGCTGGTAAAAGTAGACGCCGCTGGCGACCTGCTCACCGACCGCGTTGCGTCCGTCCCAGTAAGCGGCTCTGCCGCGGCTGTTGTAAAAGCCCGCGGATTGACGACCAAGCGAGAGCGAACGAATCAGCCTCCCTGAAGCGTCGTATATCTCTATCGAGACCTCGCTGTCTTCCGCGAGTTGATACGGAATCCACGTTTCAGGGTTGAACGGGTTCGGATAGTTCTGCAGCAGTCGACTCTGCGAAGGCATGCCGACGCCGTACAGCCTGACCGGTAGAACCGCTTTTGCAAGATGCTCTGAAGTCACGTCGAAGCGGAAGGTTTGCGATTCGATATTGCCGTCCGGACCGACGACCCGCAGCTCCATCGCGTCTCCCGCTTCCACAACGCTTCGGCGCGACAGGTCGGCCGCCGCGGCGGCGAAGTAACCGTCCCGCACTGACGCCGTGATCGTTTCGTTCGTTCTGCGGTTCCTGACGAGAACTTTGTACCCGTCCAAGGCGCGCTTGCTTTCCAGGTATCCGCTCACAACGAACGCCCATGTTTCTTGGGGCGTTTCTATGAAGAGCGGAGGCGCGCCCTGCGCTGTCTCGACAGGGTCTGTCCAAGCCGCGCCGGCGAAGGCAAAATGGCGCGCTGTCGGAACATTGACGATATACCCCTTGCCGCCTTCGATGTCGAAGCCGTCGTTCGGAGCGCCGGGCGTCCAGCCGACGAAACGCTGTTTCGCCTCGTCCAACCTGATAACGGTAGTGGAGCCTGTCAGCCCTGCGAGCGCTTTTGCGTTCATCGGCGCCGACGGTTTCAACGGTACCGAGATCATGTTGAGACCCTTCGCCAATGTGACGGTGTAAGCGTTGTTGTACGCGTCGCTCATCTCCTTGGCGGCAGGTCTAGCGATGAACCCATGCCGGCGCCCGTCGGGCGAGACATAGTTCCCGACGACGGAGCCGTCCTGGTTGATGTTCCAGCCCTCCGTGCTGACGCTGCCTGGAAACTCCAAGGAGACTTGGTCTGTGAAGGTGCCGACCGCCGTTCGCGGGACGTCGCCCGCCGCTTTGTATCGGACAACCAAAAGCCCCTCATCGTTGATGCCGTGAAAATGAAAGTATTCCAGATGCGGCGAGCCTGGAAGCGTCACATAACTGCCGTTCGGAATGCGCACATACGGATAGTAGATCCCGTCCGCGTCCACGTAGCTGCCGACGATGACGCCGTCCGCGTTGATGAAATCGGCGTACGTCGCCGTCGCCCCGTCAACTTCAACGATTAAATCTCCGGAGAATCCGCGGCGAATGCCGGACTCGTCAATGAAATCGCCTGTCAAGGCTCCCGTCGCGTCGCTAATTCCCCGCAGGAACGTTTGAACGGCGCCCGGATAATCGTACTGGCGCAGCTCTCCGTTTTCCAAGACGACGCCATGGTAGAGACCGTCGCTGTCCTCATAATGTCCGGCGGCGTTTCCGTTGTTGCCGAGGGCGTAGAAGTACGTGTTCTTTGACCCTGGAAAATCGTACGTTTTGAAGACGCCGTCAATGAGCGTGAAGCCGATCGTCTTTTTGCCGTCGGCGCTTTTCGTGTTGCCGGCGTAATCGTCGAAATCGCTGCTCGCGGCGATCTCTAAAAAGTTGACGCCGGGAACATCGATGCTCTCAAAAACATAGCCGCCGGCGGCTTCCTCCACTGCAGGTTCGGCGCGGAACCCATGCCGCCGCCCGTCTGCCGTGTCGTAGTATCCGACGACGGAGCCGTCCTGATTGATATTCCAGCCCTCCGTGCTGACGCTGTCCGGAACGCGCAGCTCATGCAGCACTCCCAATGTGCCGATATAGGTTCGAGGGACATCGCCGACCGCTTTTGCCCTAACGACGGCAACGATCGTCTCCGAGATGGCATGCACAAACAGGTATTCCAACTCTGCCTCTCCCGAAGCGCCTGGGATAGAAAAATCAGCGGCGATGAAGTCGCCGGTGGGGAGAAGCGCGTACGGGCGGTAGTCGCCTTCGGCGTCGATGTAGCTGCCCGATACGACGCCTTGCGTGTTCATGAAATCGGCAAACGTTGCCGTCGCCCCAGGCGCTTCAATGACAGCGGCGCCGGTGAACCCGCGGCGGACGCCTGAAGCGTCGGTGAAATTGCCGGTCAAATCGCCCGTCGCGTCGCTGATGCCGTAGATCTCCGTCTGAACAGAATCCGGAAAATCGTATTGGCGCAGTTCTCCGTTTTCCAAGACGACGCCATGGTACAGACCGCCGCTGTCCACGTAGAGGCCGGCGGCTTTTCCGTTGTTGCTGAGCGCGTAGAAATGCGTTTTCTGCGACCCTGGGAAATCGTACGTCTTGAAGACGCCGTCCATGAGCGTGAAAGCGACCTCTTTGCCGTCGGCGTTGCGCGTGTAGCCGGCGTAATCTTCAAAATCGTTGCTTGCTGTCAGCGACAAGAAATCGACGCCTGGAACCTCGATGGTTTCAAACGTGTAGTCGCCGCCGGCGTTGTCTTGCGCGGCGGCGCCTGTCAGGAAAACGAAGCTGGAGCAGACGAGAAGCGCAAACATGCGAAGCAGAGAGGCGGTCTTTTTCATGCGAATCCCTTTGCGGTTTCGAGTCGTCCATGAGCGGAGCGTTTTGATCTGGTTCATGCGTTTGTCTTTCATCATGCTGTTTTCATTTCAAAATGAGGAGCCGCCGCGTTTGGCGGAATGAGGGCGTCTTCAGCTGGTAAAAGTAGACGCCGCTGGCAACCTGCTCTCCGACCGCGTTGCGTCCGTCCCAGTAAGCGGCTCTGCCGCGGCTGTTGTAAAAGCCCGCGGACTGATAGCCGAGCGAGAGGGAGCGAATCAGCCTGCCGGACGAATCGTAGATCTCAATCGAGACCTCGCTGTCTTCCGCGAGCTGGTACGGAATCCAGGTTTCAGGGTTGAACGGGTTCGGATAATTCGGCAGCAGCCGACTCTGCGAGGGCATGCCGATCCCGTACAGCGTAACGGGCAGAACGGCGTTGGCGAGATGTTCTGAAGTTACGTCAAAGCGGAAGGTTTGCGATTCGATATTGCCGTCCGGACCGACAACCCGCAGCTCCATCGCGTCTCCCATTTCAACAACGCTTCGGCGCGACAAGTCAGCCGTCGCGGCGGCGAAGTAACCGTTCTGCACTGACGCCGAGAACGTTTCGTTCGTTCTGCGGTTGCGCACGACAACGCGGTATCCGTCCAGCGCGCGCTTGCTTTCCAGATGTCCGCTCACTACGAACGCCCATGTTTCTTGGGGCGTTTCTATGAAGAGAGGCGGCGCGCCCTGCGCTGTCTCGACAGGGTCTGTCCAAGCCGCGCCGGCGAAGGCGAATTGGCGCGTCGTCGGCACATTGACGATATACCCCTTGCCGCCTTCGATGTCGAAGCCGTCGTTCGGGGCGGCGGGCGTCCAGCCGACGAAACGCTGCTTCGCCTCGTCCAACCTGATAACGGTAGTGGAGCCTGTCAGCCCGGCGAGCGCCTTCGCGTTCATGGGCGCCGACGGCTTCAGCGGTACCGAGATCATGTTGAGGCCTTTTGTCAATCTGACGGTGTAGGCGTTGCTGTACGCGTCGCTCACTTCTTTGTCGACAGGTTTGGCGATAAAGCCGTGCCGCCTGCCGTCTTGCGAGACGTAGTTGCCGACGATGGAGCCGTCCTGATTGATGTTCCAGCCCTCCGTGCTGACGCTGCCGGGGAAGCGCAATTTATGCAGCCCATGCTGGAGCGAGCCGACATAGGTGGTCGGAACATCGTCAAACTTTTTGGCGCGGCCGACGAGAACGCCGATGTCGTTGATGCCGTGTATAAAGTAGTACTCAAACGCCTCCGCTGATGGAAGTTCGAGCAATGTGAATCTGCCGGCCGCGGTGACCGAGTATGGATGATAGACGCCGTCCGCGTCTACATAGCTGCCGACCAGACGCCCGCTTGCGTTCACAAAGTCGGCGTATGTTTGCGGGGCGCCGGGAACCTGAATAACTCTCTGTCCGGTGAATCCGCGGCGAATGCCGGCGGCGTCTGTGAAATTGCCGGTCAAGGCGCCGGTCGCGTCGCTGATGCCGTAGATTTCCGTTTCAACGGAATTTGGAAAATCGAACGGATGCAGATTGCCGTTCACCAAGACGACGCCATGATGGCGCCCTTCGCTGTCTTCGTAGTGTCCAGCGGCGCGTCCGTTGTTGCCGAGGGCGTAGAAGTACGTGTTCTTCGACCCAGGAAAATCGTACGTTTTGAAGACGCCGTCGATGAGCGTGAAGGCGATCGTCTTTTTGCCGTCGGCGCTTTTCGTGTTGCCGGCGTAATCTTCAAAGTCGCTGCTTGCAGTCAGCTCCAGATACTCCACGCCGGGAACGTCAATCGTCTCAAAAACGAAGTGAAACTCGGAGGGCGTCGGAACGGGCGGCTCGGCGTCGTCAATCGGTTTGGCGATGAAGCCATACCGTTTGCCGTCTGCAGAATCGTAATGCCCGACAATAGAGCCGTCCTGATTGATGTTATACCCCTCCGTGCTGGCGCTGCCTGGAACCTTAAACGGCTCAAGCCCTCCCTGAAATGTGCCGACATAGGTTTGCGGGACGCCGCCCTTCGGTTTCGTCCGCGCGACAACCGTCCTTGCGTCGTTGATGCCATGCACGAAAAAGTATTCCAGAAAGGCCGCCCTTGCCAGCTCAACAGACGTGAATCTGCCGGTCGGGGTGCGTATGTACGGATAATAGACGCCGTCCGCATTCACATAGCTGCCGACCATGCCGCCGTTTGAGTTCACAAAATCGGCGTATGTTTCAGCCGCGCCAGGATATTCGATGATCTCCTGTCCTGAAAACCCGCGGCGAATTCCGGATGCGTCGATGAAATTGCCGGTCAAGGCTCCCGTCGAGTCGCTGATGCCCCATATCTCGGTCTGGACCGAGTTTGGAAAATCGTACGGCTGCAGCGCGCCGTTCAACAGGACGACGCCCTTGTGACGGCCTTCGCTGTCCACGTAGTAGCCGGCGGCGTTTCCGTTGTTGCCGAGCGCAAAGAAACGGGTACTCTGCGAACCTGGGAAATCGTACGTTTTGAAGTCGCCGTCGATGAGCGTGAAGGCAACCTCTTTGCCGTCGGCGTTCAGCGTGTACCCAGCGTAATCTTCAAAATCGCTGCTCGATGTCACCGACAAGAAATCGACGCCCGGGACGTAGATCGGCTCATAAGTGTAGTTGTCGTCGGCGGGCGGAGGTTCGGGGGCGTCGCCGGCGAGCCTGGCGACAAACCCGCGTCTGCGGCCGTCCGCTGTGTCGTAGTACCCAACGACAGAGCCGTCCTGGTTGATATTCCATCCGTTGGTACTGACGCTGCCTGGAAAATGCAACTCCGTATCCCCTTGGAGCGCTGTGCCGACATAAGTGATCGGAGCCCCGTCCACCGCTTTGGCGCGGCCGATGAAAATCCCGGCATTGCTGATGCCATGCAGAAAATGGTATTCCTGGTCTTCAGGGTTATCCACGTCGATCGTTACAAACCTGTTGTCCGGAGTGCGCACATACGCATGAGGTATGCCGTCAGCGTCTATGTAGCCGCCCACAATACGCCCGCTCGCGTTCACATAATCGGCGTACGTTGCCAAGGCGCCGGGGACTTCAACGATGGTCTCTCCTGAGAATCCGCGGCGAACCCCGGAAGCGTCCGTGAAATTGCCTGTCAGCGCGCCGGTGACGTCGCTAATGCCGTAGATCTCCGTTTCAACGGAATTTGGATAATCGAACGAATGCAGTTCGCCGTTCACCAAGAGGACGCCGCGGCTCAACCCATCGCTATCCTCGTAATATCCGGCGGCGGTCCCGTTGTTCGCGAGCGCGTAGAAGTACGTGTTCTTCGACCCTGGAAAATCGTACGTTTTGAAGACGCCGTCCATGAGCGTGAAGGCGACCATTTTTTCACCGTCGGCGCTTTTCGCGTAGCCGGCGTAATCCTCAAAATCGCTGCTCGCCGTCAACGCCAAATAATCGACGCCCGGGACATCGATACTTTCAAAAGTGTAGGCGAGAACGTCGGGGCGGTCAATGGGATCATCGTCCTCTGCGGGTTTGGCGATAAACCCGTATCGCCGCCCGTCCTCGGATTCGTAGTGTCCGACGATGGAGCCGTCCTGATTGATATTGTACCCCTCGGTGCTAACGCTGCCCGGAACCTTGAATTCTTGCAGCCCTTCAGACGCGCTGCCGATATAGGTCAGCGGAACAGCTCCCGTCCGTTTGGCGCGGGCGACGATCGCCCCGGCGTCGTTGATGCCATGCACAAAGAAGTATTCCAGAGTGGCTGCGTCTTCAAGGTTGATCGGAACAAACCGCCCGTTTGGAAGAAGGCCGTAGGCATGGTATATCCCGTCAGCGTCTACATAGCTGCCGACCAGAAGCCCTCTCGCATTCACGAAGTCGGAAAAAGTTTCCAGCGCGCCGGGATACTCAATGATCTTTTCCCCAGAGAACCCGCGGCGAATGCCGTCAGCGTCCGTGAAATTGCCGGTCAAGGCTCCCGTCGCGTCGCTGATGCCGTATATCTCCGTCTGGACGGAGTTTGGAAAATCGTACGACTGCAGCTCGCCGTTCAACAGGACGACGCCCTTGTGAAGGCCTTCGCTGTCCACGTAGTAGCCGGCGGCGTTTCCGTTGTTGCCGAGCGCAAAGAAACGGGTACTCTGCGAGCCGGGGAAATCGTACGTTTTGAAGTTGCCGTCGATGAGCGTGAAAGCGACCTCTTTGCCGTCCGCGTTCAGCGTGTAGCCGGCGTAATCTTCAAAGTCGCTGCTCGCTGTCAGCGACAAGAAATCGACGCCCGGAACCTCAATCGTCTCAAATGTGTAGTCGGCGCCGGCGTTTTCTTGCGCGGAGGCGCCTGTCAGGAGAACGAAGCTGGAGCAGACCAGAAGCGCGAACATGTGAAGCAGAGAGGCGGTCTTTTTCGGAGCGAACATCATGGAAATTCCTTTGCGGTTTCGAGTCGTCCATTGGCGGCGCGTTTTGATCAAGTTCATGCGTTTGCCTTTCGCCATTCAGTTTTCATTTCAAAATCAGAAGCCGCCGCGTTTGGCGGAATGTGGGCGTCTTCAGCTGGTAAAAGTAGACGCCGCTGGCAACCTGCTCTCCGACCGCGTTGCGTCCGTCCCAGTAAGCGGCTCTGCCGCGGCTGTTGTAAAAGCCCGCGGACTGATAGCCGAGCGAGAGGGAGCGAATCAGCCTGCCTGAAGCGTCGTAGATCGCAATCGAGACCTCGCTGTCCTCGGCGAGCTGGTACGGAATCCACGTTTCAGGGTTGAACGGGTTCGGATAATTCTGCAGCAGCCGACTTTGCGAAGGCATGCCGATTCCATACAGCCTGACCGACAGAACCGCGTTGGCAAGATGCTCTGAAGTCACGTCAAAGCGGAAGGTTTGCGATTCGATATTGCCGTCCGGACCGACGACGCGCAGCTCCATCGAGTCGCCGATTTCAACAACGCTTCGGCGGGACAGATCAGCCGTCGCGGCGGCGAAGTAACCGTCCTGCACAGGCGCCGCGATCGTTTCGTTCGTTCTGCGGTTGCGGACGATGACCTGATACCCGTCCGACGCGCGCTTGCCTTTCAGATGCCCGCTCACAACGAACGCCCATGTTTCTTGGGGCGTCTCTGTGAAGAGGGGCGGCGCGCCCTGGGCTGTCTCGACAGGGTCTGTCCATGCCGCGCCGACGAAGGCAAAATGGCGCGCTGTCGGCACATTGACGATATACCCCTTGCCGCCTTCGATGTCGAAGCCGCCGTTCGGGGCTGCAGGCGTCCATCCGACGAAACGCTGCTTCGCCTCGTCCAGTTTGATGACGGTTGTCGATCCTGCCAGCCCGGCGAGCGCCTTTGCGTTCATGGGCGTTGACGGTTTCAACGGAACCGAGATCATGTTGAGACCTTTTGTCAATGTGACGGTGTAGGCGTTGCCAAAACGATCGCTCACCTCCTCGTCGGCAGGTCTGGCGATGAACCCGTGCCTGCGCCCGTCCGCTGAAGCATAGTTGCCGACGACGGAGCCGTCCTGATTGATATTGTACCCCTCCGTGCTGACGCTGCCCGGGAACCGCAGCTCATACATTTCATAGATGGTGCCGACGTAGGTGCGCGGGACATCCCCCACGGCTTTAGCGCGGGCAACGGCAATCCTTGTATCGGTGACGCCATGCACAAAAAAGTATTCCAGCGTAGGCGCGCCTGAAAGTGTGAGCGAACCAAACCTGCTGTCCGGGGCGCGCAGATATGCATGGTAGGCGCCTTCAGCGTCTACATAACTGCCGACCATACTCCCCTCTGCGTTCACAAAATCGGTATACGTTTCCAATGCTCCGGGGACTTCAACGACGATGTCCCCTGTGAATCCGCGGCGGACGCCGTCAGCGTCTGTCCAGTTGCCCGTCAGATTTCCCGTCGCATCCGAAATGCCGTATATCTCTGTTTCAACGGAGCCAGGAAAATCGTATGGGCGCAGTTCGCCGTTTTTTAAGACGATGCCGCGGTGAAGCCCCTCGCTGTCCTCGTAATGCCCGGCAGCATCGCCGTTATTGCCGAGGGCGTAGAAATACGTGTTCTGCGAACCGGGAACATCGTGGGTCTTAAAAACGCCATTGATGAGAGTGAAGGCGACCGTCTTTTTGCCATCGGCGCTTTTCGTATTGCCGGCGTAATCGCCAAAGTCGCTGCTTGCAGTCAACTCCAGATACTCCACGCCGGGAACATCAATGCTCTCAAAAACGTAGTGAAATTCGGAGGGTATGGAAACGGGCGGCTCGTCGCCATCAATGGGCTTGGCGATGAAGCCATGCCGTTTGCCGTCCGCTGAATCGTAGTGTCCGACAACGGAACCGTCCCGATTGATATTGTAGCCTTGGGTGATCGCGCTGCCCGGAAACTGCAACTCCTGCAAATTGTAGAATGTGCCGACGTAGGTGCGTGGGACATCCCCTACGGCTTTGGCGGTGATAACGGCAATCCTAGAGGCGTTTGCGCCATGCACAAAGAAGTAGTCCAAAGTTGCCGCATCCGGAAGGTCGAGAAATGAAAAACGACCATCTGGCGCAAACGTGTATCCACGGTATACGCCTGCAGCGTCTATGTAGCTGCCGAGGACATAGCTCCCTATCACAAATTCGGCATATGTTTCCAATGCCTCGGGGACTTCAATGATTGTGTTGCCTGAGAACCCGCGGCGAACGCCTGAAGCGTCTATAAAATTCCCTGTCAATACCCCCGTTGCATCGCTGATGCCGTAGATCTCCGTCTGGACCGAGTTTGGAAAATCGTATTGCCGCAGTTCGCCGTTTTCTAAGACGATGCCGCGGGACAGCCCCTCGCCATCCTCGTAGTATCCCGCGGCGCGGCCGTCATTGCCGAAGGCATAGAAACGGGTTTTCTGCGAGCCGGGGAAATCGTACGTTTCGAAGACGCCGTCAATGAGCGTGAAAGCGACCTCTTTGCCGTCTGCGTTGAGCGTGTAACCGGCGTAATCTTCAAAGTCGCTGCTTGCGGTCAGGGACAAGAAATCGACGCCCGGAACGTCGATTGTCTCAAAGGTGTAGTTGTCGCCGGCGTTTTCTTGCGCGGAGGCGCCTGTCAGAAGAACGAAGCTGGAGCAGACGAGAAGCGCGAACATGTGAAGCAGAGAGGCGGTCTTTTTCATGCGAATCCCTTTGCGGTTTCGAGTCGTCCATTGGCGGCGCGTTTTGATCAAGTTCATGCGTTTGCCTTTCGCCATTCAGTTTTCATTTCAAAATCAGAAGCCGCCGCGTTTGGCGGAATGTGGGCGTTTTCAGCTGGTAAAAATAGACGCCGCTGGCAACCTGCTCTCCGACCGCGTTGCGTCCGTCCCAGTAAGCGGCTCTGCCGCGGCTGTTGTAAAAGCCCGCGGACTGATAGCCGAGCGAGAGGGAGCGAATCAGCCTGCCCGATGCATCGTAAATCTCAATCGAGACCTCGCTGTCTTCGGCGAGCTGATACGGAATCCAGGTTTCTGGGTTGAACGGGTTCGGGTAATTCTGCAGCAGCCGACTTTGCGAAGGCATGCCGATTCCATACAGCCTGACCGACAGAACCGCGTTGGCAAGATGCTCTGAAGTCACGTCAAAGCGGAAGGTTTGCGATTCGATATTGCCGTCCGGACCGACGACGCGCAGCTCCATCGCGTCTCCAGCTTCCACAACGCTTCGGCGGGACAGGTCGGCTGTCGCCGCGGCAAAGTAACCGTCCAGCACAGGCGCCGTGATCGTTTCGTTCGTTCTGCGGTTGCGGACGATGACCTGATACCCGTCCGACGCGCGCTTGCCTTTCAGATGCCCGCTCACAACGAACGCCCATGTTTCCTGGGGCGTCTCTGTGAAGAGGGGCGGCGCGCCCTGGGCTGTGTCGGCAGGGTCTGTCCATGCCGCGCCGACGAAGGCAAAGCGGCGCGCTGTCGGCACATTGACGATATACCCCTTGCCGCCTTCGATGTCGAAGCCGCCGTTCGGGGCTGCAGGCGTCCATCCGACGAAACGCTGTTTCGCCTCGTCCAGTTTGATGACGGTTGTCGACCCTGCCAGCCCTGCGAGCGCCTTTGCGTTCATGGGCGTTGACGGCTTCAGCGGTACCGAGATCATGTTGAGACCTTTTGTCAATGTGACGGTGTAGGCGTTGCTGAAAGCGCCGCTCACTTCCTCGGTATCGAGTCTGGCAATAAAGCCGTGCCGGCGTCCGTCCGCTGAAAGATAATTTCCGACGACCGAAGCGTCCTGATTGATATTGTAGCCCTCCGTTGAAACGCTGCCCGGAACTTTCAATTCATGAAGCCCGCCAAGGAATGAACCGACATAGGTTCGGGGAACCTCGCCGACCACTTTGCCTCGCGCAACGGAAATCTTTGTGTCGGTTTGACCATGCACAAAAAAGAATTCATACGTTTCATCGGTTGGAAGGGTGAACGATACAAACCTGCCGTCCGCAGCGCGTAGGTACGGCGTGTAGGCGCCGTTCTCATCTACGTAGCTGCCGACCATGCCGCCCGACGAATTGATGAAGTCGGCGAATGTTTCCACTGCTCCCGGGTACTCAACGACGAGGTCCCCTGTGAATCCGCGCCGAATGCCGGAAGCGTCTGTCCAATTTCCCGTCAGATTTCCCGTCGCGTCCGAAATGCCGAATATTTCTGTTTCAACGGAGCCAGGAAAATCGTATGGGCGCAGTTGGCCGTTCTCTAAGACGATGCCGCGGTGGCGGCCCTCGCTGTCCTCGTAGTATCCGGCGGCGTCGCCGTTATTGCCGAGGGCGTAGAAATACGTGTTCCGCGAACCGGGAAAATCGTACGTTTTGAAGACGCCGTTGATGAGCGTGAAGGCAACCTCTTTTCCGTCGGCGTTTTTCGTGTAGCCGGCGTAATCCCCAAAGTCGCTGCTTGCGGTCAACGCTAAATAATCGACGCCCGGGACATCAATATTCTCATAAGTGTAGTTGAAGCCGTCGGCTTGAAAAACAGGCTCATCAACGGCTTCAACGGGTTTGGCATTAAACCCGTGTCGGCGTCCATCTGCTGTGTCGTAGTACCCGACAACAGAGCCGTCCTGATTGATGTTCCAGCCCTCCGTGCTGACGCTGTCCGGAACCTTCAATTCGCGCAGACCGTCCACAAAGGTGCCAATGTAAGTGCGTACGACATCGCCGAACGCTTTGCCCCGCGCGACCCTTACTTTTGCATCGTTATAGCCATGCACATAAAAGAATTCGAGGTTTTCTGCGTTTGCGAGATCGAACGCAATATACCTGCCGTCAGAGGAGTATGCGAATTCTTGAAACACCCCGTCCGTGTCTATGTAGCTGGCGAACAAATTGCCTTCAGAATTGACAAAATCGACGAATGTCGCTGTCGCCCCAGGGAACTCAAGGACCGTGTCCCCTGTAAATCCGCGGCGAACGCCGGAAGCGTCTGTCCAGTTGCCGGTCATAACCCCCGTCGCGTCGCTGATGCCGTATATCTCCGTTTCAACGGAATTTGGAAAATCGTATGTCCGCATCTCGCCGTTCTCCAAGACGACGCCGCGGTGACGGCCTTCGCTGTCCTCGTAGTAGCCGGCGGCGTTTCCGTTGTTGCCGAACGCAAAGAAACGGGTTTTCTTCGAGCCGGGGAAATCGTATGTCTTGAAGACGCCCTTGATGAGCGTGAACCCGACCTCTTTGCCGTCCGCGTTGAGCGTGTAGCCGGCGTAATCTTCAAAATCGCTGCTCGCTGTCAGCGACAAGAAATCCACGCCCGGAACATCGATCGTTTCAAAGGTGTAGTCGTCACTGACCGATCCGACGCTGGGTCCATCGCCGACTTGAGCGGCGGCGCCCGTCAGAAGAACGGCGTGGAGGCAGACGGCCAACGCGAACATGCGAAGCAGAGAGGCGGTCTTTTTCATACGAATCCCTTTGCGGTTTCGAGTCGTCCATTGGGGCGTTTTGATCGCGTTCATTCTCTTATCCTTTGTTTAAAATCTCGTCCAGGTTCATGATCAGGTTGGCGAGCATCGTCCACGCGGCAAGCTCAACTTGCTCTTCGTCTGACATTTGCGCCTCGCCTTCCGGGATGGGTCCGACAATCTTGGCGGCAGATTCGATGTCCGCTTGAAACTCGACCCGCTGCGCCTCCAGCGTCTCCAGCAGGATCGCCGCCTCCTGTTCAGACGGCGGACGGGCTGCAGCCGTCAAGAACCCGCGCCGCAGACGTTCGGCGTCGCTGTTCGCCTCGTTTCCGTTCATCATACGCGCCGCAAACGCCTTCGCCGCGGTGAAATACTGCGCGTCGTTCATCAACGCGAGCGCCTGCATCGGCGTGTTGGTGCGCTCCCGCCGGACGACGCACTCCTCCCGCGACGGCGCGTCGAACAGGTTCATCTGCGGCGGCGGCGCGGTGCGTTTCCAGAACGTGTACAGGCTTCGCCTGTAGATCTGGCTTGGATCCTTGTCGGCGACAAACGTATCCGTGTTGGAGCCGACATACCCGACCGCCTTCCAGAGACCTGCAGGCTGCGGCGGTTTGACGCTCGGACCGCCCAGCTGTTCATGGAGAAGACCGCTCAACGCCAGCGCCTGATCCCGTATCGTCTCGGCGTCCAGACGGAAGCGGGGACCGCGCGCGTAAAGCCTGTTTTCAGGGTCGGCCGCCAGCAGTTCCGGCGTCGCCTGCGAGCTTTGACGATACGCCGCCGACGACACAATCAGCCGCATCATATGCTGCACATCCCATCCCGATTCGATGAACTCGATGGCGAGCCAGTCAAGCAGTTCAGGATGGGTCGGCGGTTCGCCTTGGCTGCCAAAATCTTCCGCTGTCCGCGCGATGCCGGTTCCGAACACCTGCTGCCACATGCGGTTCACCGTGACGCGCGCCGTCAGCGGATGCCCTGGATCCATGAGCCACTGCGCGAACCCCATGCGGTTCGGCGGGGAGCCGTCCGGCAGCGGCGGAAGTACGGCGGGGGTGTTCGGCTGCACCTCTTCGCCGCGCTTGTCGTAGGCGCCGCGTTCCAGCACATAGGCGCCGCGCGGTTTCTCCAATTCGCGCATGACAAGCGTCGTCGCAAAGCCGTTCTCTAGGTCCGTTTTCTGTTTTTGAAGGTCGGCGCTCTGCGCGAACCAGCCGCGCACCTGCTCATCCTTAGTGATGAATTCGCGGTAGTGGCGCTGTATTTTCTGCGCCGCCGCCTCGTCCCGTTCCGCGGACGCGACCGCGATGGCGTCCACAATCTCGGCGGGGACGATCGGCTCCTCGGTCGCCGCCTCGATCTTGACGACCGCGTCCGCGTTCGTATGGAGATGTTTGACGACCAGCTGATTGTTCCCAGGACGCAGCGGCAATTGGAATCGGTGAACGGACGCCGTTGACACGGAGCCGAACGGCGACTCATACAGCTCCTCGCGGTTCAGGAAAACCTTGAAATGCCCGTCCGTTTCCAGTTGAATCACGGCGCGCTGGCTCGCGTCCGAACGGATGTTGCGGTAGAAGTAGGAGACGGCGGGCTTTTCTGACGCGGCGGCGGTCAGCTCATGTTCCCATTCCGCCTTTTTTTGCCACTTGTAATCTTTGCCGTTCACCTTGTAATTTTTGCCGAGGTTCACGTTTTCGTTTTCAAGGGCGAAGGCGCGGCGCAGCGCGGCGCTTGCATTCTCCGCTTCAAACGGGCCGATCAGATGCCAATCCTCAAACACGGCGTAGGAACCGACAGGCTCCAAAAACGGCGCGTCGGTGACCGAGAGGCGGAACCGCCCATGCTGATGCTTCGCATGCGGCGATTCATACTTCAGCCGAAAACGGATGCGCCCCGCGCTGACCGAAAACGGCTTGTCGGCAAGGAAAACGGCATGGACATTGCGGCTCTGCCGGCCTGAAAGCCCCCAGCCCGTTTCAGGCTTGCCGTCAACGGCGTTGACTACAGCAAACTCGCGCGCCTGCTCATAATCCGCCCATGCCTCCGAAAAGGCGATGCGCTTCCATTCGTCCGGCTTTTCAGCTGTCGCAATCTCCGCCTCAAATCCGGTCAGAACGCTGTTGCCGTTGTCGCTTCTGCCGGAGGTTTTCTTCGGCAGCGACGGGTCAGGAATCGCCTCTAGACGTATCGCGTGAAAGCTCCCCGCGGGCATTTCGGCGGCGACTTCGTATACCTCTTTATCGGGGTTCTCGCCGCTTGCGAGCAGCGAATGGTCGTCCAGCAGCTTCAGCGCCGCCTTGCCTTGAGAGGTGAACGCATGCGGGCGCAGCGGCGTCCAGCGCGCTTGACGCGCCTCCCATTCCGCCTGCGCCGCGTCCACTTCAGGAACCGCCTCATCCTTGATACGCGCCGCGAACGTTTGGATCTGCTCGGTCAGCTGGGCGAGCCGCGCGTCCTGATCCGCCGTCGGCACCTTCACAATGGGCGGGGTGTCTTTTCGGTTTCCGTCCATCGCCGGCTCGGCGACGTTGTTGAAATAAGCGAACAGCTGATAAAACTCTTTCTGGGAAATCGGATCGTATTTATGGTCATGGCACTGCGCGCATCCGACCGTAAGACCCATCCAGACGGTCGAAGCGGCGCCGGCGCGGTCAACCGCGTAGCGCACATAAACCTCGTCGTTGATGGAGCCGCCCTCGCTGGTTGTCACGTTGCAGCGGTTGAAGCCGGTCGCAATCTGCTGCTGCAGCGTCGGCTCCGGCAGGAGGTCGCCCGCCAGCTGTTCGATGGTGAACTGGTCAAACGGCATGTTCGCGTTGAAGGCGTTGATGACCCAGTCGCGGTAGGGCCACATTTCGCGGTAGTTGTCGAGATGCAAGCCGTGCGTGTCGGCGTAGCGCGCCGCGTCCAGCCAGTAGCGCGCCATATGTTCGCCGTATGCCGGCTTCGCCATGAGCCGCGACACATAGCGGTCGTAAGCGTCGGCGTTTTCGTCGGCGAGAAACGTCTCCACCTCCTCAATAGAAGGCGGCAGCCCTGTCAGGTCAAGCGAGACGCGCCGCGCCAGAACGCGCCGATCCGCTTCGGGCGACATGCTCAAACCCTCTTTTTGAAGCCGCTTCTGAATGAAGGCGTCAATGGCGTTGTAAAGGCGCGCGTCGCCCAGGTCCGCGGGCGGTTCGGGGCGCGTCGGCGGAATGAACGCCCAATGCTCTTTCCATTCGGCGCCCGCTTCGATCCATCGGCGTATCGCTTCAATCTGCTCAGGCTCCAGCTTTTTCCCGGAGGCGATGGGCGGCATGCGGTAATGTTCGTTTTCTTCGGCGATGCGCGTGTAAAGCGGGCTTTCGTCCGGCTTGCCCGGCGTCACAATCGAGTAGCCGCGCGCGTCGGAGAACACATCTGCTTTCAGGTCGAGACGCAGATTCGCCTTGCGCTGCGTTTCATCCGGACCATGGCAGACAAAGCAGTTTTCGGAGAGGATCGGTCGAATGACGTTGTTAAAATCGGGCGCTTCGTTTGCCGACTCCTGCGCCCAGCCCATAACGGCGGTTGAGAGGATCGCGGCGGCGGCAAGGGCGGTACCTAAACGGCGTTTCCAAAACAAATGATCAACGCATGACATCGTACATGCTCCGTTCTAACTGCTTTTTGCTTTTAATATTGCTGCTTGCTTTTGTTTCAATAAGGTTAGGTTAAGAGAGCGGGCTGCCGTCAAAGCTGCCCGCTCTCGGTTGAAGTTTATCGAGTCTTCAGCTCCGCCCAGACGGCCGCCGCTTTCTCTCTCGGATCGACCGATAGATCGGCGAGCGGGTCGTCCTCTTCCTGATGGAACACGACATGGTCAAAGATGGCATGCGATCCGTCCCATGCGGTGAAAGCGATGCCGCTCATACCGAAGGCGCCCCAGTCCTCAAACATGTCCCGCGTATGAATCTCCCACTCGTCCGGTATCTTCGGATTGACCGAAAGGGATGGAACCCAGTTATGAACGAGGGCGCCGCCATGGTAGCGGTATCCCCATCCGCCGGGATTGCGATGCAATTGCAGCTGGATGCCTCTTCCGCCGTCTTTTTTCCACGCGAAGGTGACATAGCGGATCTCGTTTGCCTTGCTCGGTTTTTGAACAATGCTGTACTGCCAGCCGGGTATGTTGGGATTGAACTTTTGTCCGTCGCCGCCGACGACTTCGATGATCAGCGCGGCTTTGCCGTCCGCGTCGTCTTCATAGACGTCGTTCTTTTCCAGCTTTGCGATTCCCTGTCCGTTCGTCAGGTTTGGCAGCAGCGCATTGACGCTCGCCTCGTCATCCACGACGATGAGCGCCTCCTCGGCGGCCGAAAACGAGACGAAGCAGAGCAGACCTAGAATCCCAGCAAACCAGCCAAGATGCGTATGTTTCATGTCCGCCTCCAAACAGACCTTAGCGGCCCGCTTTCAGTTCCGCCCAGGAGGAGGCGAGCTTGCCCTGCGGCTCCACCGAGGTGGGCGGCGTCGGGTCGGTGTGAAGATAGACCGTGTCCCAGTAACCGCCGGCGCCGTCCCAGGCGGTGAACGCCATCCCGCTTATGCCGAAGGCGCCCCAGTCATCGAACAGGTCTTTGGTGACCTCCGTCCACACGGCGGGTATCTCCTCGTCAACCGAAAGGGACGGAACCCAGTTATGAACGAGGGCGCCGGCATGGTACCGGTATCCCCAGCCGCCGGGATTGCGATGCATCTGCAGCTGGATGCCTCTTCCGCCGTCTTTTTTCCACGCGAACGTGAGGTAACGAAACTCGTTGTCGGCAGACGGATTTTCAACAATCTGGAACGCCCAGCCGGGAATGTTCGGGTTGAACTTCTGCCCGTCGCCGCCCGTTGATTGAACGTACAGCGCTTCGCTGCCCATGTACGCGTCGTCTGTTTTGGAGGCGGTGCCGCCTCCGCTGGTGAGAACGGCGAGAACGTCGTCCACGTTTTCATCGAGAATGAGGAATGTCTCGGCGTCCGCTTGAAGCGCGAATCCCGCTGTGAAGGCGAACGCCGTAATGGCCGTCGCAATAACTCTGAACAAAGCAGCTCCTTTCGAAATTAAGCCTTGTTTCCGATTCACCCGTTAGTCTACTCAAAACTTTTGACCGTGTCAACATGTATGCGGCGGATTCAAACCGCCTTGCGCTACTTTTTCGCTTTAGAAAGCTCCGCCGCCAGCGTCTTCAGAAATTCCTTGCGCGATCCGATCGTCTTGGCGACCCGCTTCAGCGCCTTTCCGCTCAAAAGCCGACCGATCTCCTCGCCGATGGCTTGCGCGTTCTGCTGCGCCTCCATCTCTTCGAGCTCCTTCGCTCCCGCAACGAAGCTGAAGCTCTTCAGACAATGCCCCCCTTCAGCCAGCTCCGCCCAGCGCTCTATATTAAGACGTATCTCCGCGTAAGAGCCGGTCGGCATGCTGA
The DNA here is from genome assembly GCA_963665845.2 of Candidatus Poribacteria bacterium. Lineage (GTDB taxonomy): Bacteria > Poribacteria > WGA-4E > JAPPNK01. The sequence goes on along the minus strand of OY762492.1, from coordinate 3,885,055 downwards.
CCGCTTCGCCTGTCAACGCATAGACGAGCGCCTCCAAAGCGGGGTTATGTCCGCAGACGGCGGCTGTGTCATGATCGTCGTTTATCTCGCGCAGAACGGTCAGATGATCCGCCGCGCTGGACAGGTACAGCCGCTGGTCTGCGCAGAGGATGTGTTCGCTTTTTTCTTCTTTGGAGGCGCCTTTCAGCGCCTTTTTGAGCGCCAGCGCGGCGGTGTCGTAGGCGCGCGGAGCTGTTGAGGCGACAATAAAAGAGGGCAGACAGCCCTGCCTCCTCCAATGCTTGCCGATGCGCTTGGCGTCTTTTCGTCCGCGCTTGGACAGCTTTCGGTCATGGTCGTTTACGTCATGCGCGGAGTGGGACGATTTCGCGTGGCGCCATACGATCAACGTTTTCATCGGAATTCCCCGCTTTTCAAAATGCAGTTTCGCTGCGGAGAGTCTAGTCGGGAGCGCCCTGCGTGTCAACCCTGTGCGCTTATGGCAACGCCTTTTTCCATGAATAAATGCCTCGCAGACCAGATCGTTCCCCGCTTCCGCGAGGACATGCATTCCCGCGTAAGCGGGAATCTAGAGGCGTCGCAGAAGACGTCCGCGTTCGCATGCCGACATGTCCCAACTTAAGACGTAAGGTCAGAGGTCTCGGTTGACGTTCGGCGCCGATTGCTTTACAATCAGGGGCGGTTCTTATTTTCTTAACGTCAGGAGGCCGGGGTGGCAGGGCGCGACGTTTACGACATCACGATTATCGGCGGCGGTCCGATCGGTCTGTTCGGAGCCTTTTACGCGGGCGTGCGCGAATGCAAGACGAAGATCATCGACAGCCTGGCGGAGCTGGGCGGGCAGTTGACGGCGCTGTATCCCGAAAAGTACATCTACGACATGCCCGGCTTTCCGAAGGTGCTGGCGAAAGACCTTGTCAAAGACATGGTTGACCAGGCGCTCTGGAAAGATCCGGCGGTCTGCCTTGAGGAGCGTTCCGAGTCGCTTGAATACGACGAAGCGGACGATCTCTACATCATCCAGACCAACGCGGCGCGCCATTACACCAAGACCGTCATCATCGCGGCGGGCATCGGATCGCTTCGGCCGACGCAGCTGTCCAGCCCTGGGGTGAATGAGCTGGTCGGCGCCGGCGTTGAATATGTTGTGCGGGGGCAGGAAAAATATAAAGGCAAGGATGTTGTCATCGTCGGCGGGGGGGACACCGCTATCGACTGGACGCTTCATCTGGCGCCGGTCGCCAAAAGCTTGCGCGTCGTTCACCGCCGCGACGTGTTCCGCGCCCATGAAGGCAGCGTCCGCGCCGCCATGCAGCTGCCGGTGGAGTTCATGCTCTGGGAGGTCGTCCAGGAGGCGCACGGGGAGGATCGGCTGGAGGCGCTGACGCTGCGCAACACAAAGACGGATGAATTGAAGCGGATAGAGGCGGATGAACTGGTGGTGTGCATCGGGTTCAAGTCGGACATCGGTCCCATCAAGACCTGGGAGCTTGAGCTGGATAAAAATCTGATTCTGGTGGACGATCATATGCAGACGAACCGCCCGGGCGTTTTTGCGGCGGGAGATGTGATCTCGCGCGACGGCAAGCTGAAACTGATTGCGACCGGCGTCGGAGAGGTTGCCATCGCCGTCAACTACGCCAAGAACCGCATCGATCCGTCCAGCAAGATCTTCCCTGGACACAGCAGCGATATGGATATACGTTAGCCTGACGCCTAAAGTTAGGACATGGGCAAAGGCGCCGCAGTGGTCGTCTGAACTAGGATTGCCAAGATTGAAAAGATTGCCAAGAGAATTCCCGAAAACGCTATCCTGAAAATCTTACGAATCCTTCAATCCTAGTTCAAACCAAGCGCAACCCGCCTAACCTCCCTTTTCAAGGGGGGAATCGGACGCGGCTCCCCTCCGCGTCATTCCCGCCCCTGCGGTAAAACGCGCGGGAATCCAGAGTCCGCTCAAAACCGTACGCATTCCCCAAAACCTCCTGATCTTGGCAATCTTTTCAATCCTGAAAATCCTAGTTCAGACGGGCGCCTTGCCCGCGGAAAACCCCCCCTGCCCCCCTTACAAAGGGGGGAGTCCAGAAAACCCCCCCATCCCCCTTTTCAAGGGGAGTCTAGGAAACCGCTGCCCTTTAAAAAGGGAACGAGGCGCGCAGCCGATTCGTTATTGCAATGCGAAGCGGAAGGCGGTAAGATATTCCATCATAGATCGGCGTTTCAAACTATTTGGAGAACGGCATGACCGACACGAGAACGAACACAGCGCGGCGGACGGCAAGCATTTTAACGATATTGACAGCAGCGGCATTCTGCTTCATGAGCGGAAGCGCTGAAGGGCAGATTCTCACCATCCCAGGAGGAGGAAACGACGGACATTCAGACGAAGTCCGTTCGGTCGCATGGTCGCCGGACGGAACGAAAATCGTCAGCGGCAGCAAAGACGACACCGTCAAGATCTGGAACGCCTCCACCGGCGCGCTCATCCGCACAATTAACGGGCATACAGACGAAGTCCATTCGGTCGCATGGTCGCCGGACGGAACGAAAATCTTCAGCGGCAGCAGGGACAGATCCGCCAAGGTTTGGAACGCCTCCACCGGCGCGCTCATCCGATCGCTGAGTCATACCCAGACTGTCAATTCGGTCGCATGGTCGCCGGACGGAAAGAAAATCTTCAGTGTGGACAACCTCATCGATATCAAGATCTGGAACGCCTCCACCGGCCAGCTCAACTATACGGGGACCGGAGCGGGCTCTAAAGTTTCGGTCAACCATAACGGAACGAAATTCGCCGGCACATACTTGGGCGGAGTTGGGATATGGAATATCCCAACTTCAGGCAATCCCTCAAAAGCGTATGATCTGACCGTAAATAACGTTCGACAGACCGATTTCAATCATGACGGAACGAGACTGGTCAGCGGAAGCTCCGGCACAGAAGCTGCAAACCAAAAGATCAAGATATGGAATCTCTCCGTATCCACGCCGACCGCCTTGCATACGCTGACGCATGGGGGTCAAGTTTTTAGCGTCGACTTCTCGCCGGACGGAACGTGGATCGCCAGCGGAAGCTCTGAAGACACCGTTAAGATGTGGAACGCCGCCACCGGCGTCCTCATCAAAACGCTGAGCGGACATACGGACGACGTCATGTCGGTCGCCTTTTCGCCGGACGGAACGAAGATCGCCAGCGGCAGCAAAGACAACTCCGTCAAGATCTGGAACGCCGAAGTACCTCATACAGACGTTGTCTATTCGGTTGACTATTCGCCGGACGGGACAAGAATTGTCAGCGGAAGCGCCGACAACACTGTCAAGATCTGGAACGCCTACGACATAACCGCCCCCATCGCAACGCTGCGGGGGCATACCGGCAAGGTTCGTTCCGTAGCGTACAACCATAACGGAACGCGAATCGCGAGCGGAGGCAATGACAACACCGTCAAGATCTGGAACGCCTCCACCGGCGCGCTCATCCGCACGATAACAGACCACGCAGGCGTTGTCCTATCGGTGGCGTTCAACCATAACGGAACAAGACTCGCGAGCGGCAGCTCGGACGACACCGTCAAGATCTGGAACGCCTCCACCGGCGCGCTCATCCGCACGATAAGACATAGCAACGATGTCTATTCCGTTGCGTTCAGCCATGACGGCGCGAGAATTGCGAGCGGCGCCTCCGCCTCCGTCAAGATCTGGAACGCCTCCACCGGCGCTGAAGTCCACACGCTGTCAATTAGCAATGTGTTTTCCGTGGCGTATAATCATGACAGTACGAAACTCCTCACATGTAACGTTACTGACTCCGTTGTGATATGGGATGTCTCGCTCGCAACGCCCGACGAGCTGCACACGCTGACGCATACAAGTTTACCTAATTTCGCGGCGTGGTCGCCGGACGGGACGAAGGTCGCCAGCGGACACTTAGACAACGTCATCAAAATGTGGAACGCCTCCACAGGAACGCTCATCAGCACGCTGACAGGACATGCCGGCAGCGTCCGCGGGGTTGACTTTTCGCCGGACGGGGCGAGGCTGGTCAGCGGCAGCGACGACGACACGATCCGGCTCTGGGACGTCCCAGAGATCATCTCTTCGCATACGGACGATGTCTATTCTGTCGCATGGTCGCCGGACGGGACAGAGATTGTCAGCGGCGACAACGACAACGCTGTCAAGATCTGGAACGCCTCCACCGGCGCAGAAATCCGCGCGATGACAGGCGGCCATACAAGCTTGGTCAATTCCGTCGCATACAACCATGACGGAACGAAGATCGCCAGCGGAAGCGCCGACGATACCGTGAAGATCTGGAACGCCTCCACCGGCAACAACCTCCACACGCTGCCAAAGACCGGCGACACAGGGCATGCAAACGATGTCATTTCCGTCGCATACAACCATGACGGAACAAGAATCGTCAGCGCGAGCAGAAACGACTACGCCATCAAGATCTGGAACGCCTCCACCGGCGCGCTTCTCCACACGCTGCCTGGAGCGGGCATAGTCGCCGTCTTCAACCATGACGGCACGAAAATCGCCGCCGGAAAAGATACCGGCCTTCAAAATCCCGGCATTCAGATATGGGATGTTTCCACATCTACGCCCACAAAACTGCGCGATCTGCCGTCCAGGGGCGTTATGGCTTCTCTCGCTTTCAATCATGACGGAACGAAACTTGTCAGCGGATACCTAACCTCAATCCAAACATACAAAAAGGTCAATATCTGGGATCTCTCCACATCCACGCCTACCGCCTTGCATACGCTGGCGCATGGGAGCGCCGTTAATTCGGTCGACTTTTCGCCGGACGGAGCGCTGGTCGCCAGCGGCGGCGCCGACAACGCTATCAAGATCTGGAACGCCTCCACGGGCGGGCTCATCCAGACCATCGCGGCGCATACAGACGCTGTCAATTCGGTCGCTTTTTCGCCGGACGGAAAGAAGCTTGCCAGCGGCTCCGATGACAATACGGTTCGCGTGTGGAGGATTGTTCTCCCGAAAGATCCGACCTTTCCGACGGACTCGACCGATTCGCCTGTCGTCATTGATCCGTATCGTACCAACCTCGAATCGATCCGCTTTTCATCCGACGGAACGAAGTTGATCAACGCCCGCCTGACAGGGTATGTCGACCTCTGGGATGTTGACCTGACCGCCAAACGCGCGGCGCTTTCCAAGTCGCTGAAGCAGGGTCAGCACTGGGTTTTGGACGGCGACCTGTCGCCCGACGGCAAGCAGATTGTCAGCGCCGGCTCGAATATCGTCCTCCAGATTTCGGACGCCGAGAACGGCCTGATTGCCCATACGCTCAAGGGTCATACCGACTGGACGACCGCCGCCGTCTATTCGCCTGACGGCAGCCTCATCGCCAGCGGCTCTCAAGACAACACGGCGCGCCTCTGGAACGCATCGACCGGCGCCCTTGTTCATACGCTGACGGGTCATACGGGAACCGTCGGCGCCGTTTCGTTCTCCTCTGACGGCGCCTTGCTGGCGACCGGTTCTGAAGACAACACGGCGCGCCTCTATTATGTATCGACGGGCGCGCTCGCCCAGACGCTGAAGGGGCATGGCGGCGCCGTTCGCGCTGTCGCCGTTTCTCCCAGCAATAACATGTTGGCGACCGCCTCGGAGGATGGAAAAGCGCGCATTTATAACGTGACGACCGGCGCCCTTCTTCATACGTTAGAGGGACATACGGGCGCGGCGACCGCTGTCCTCTTCTCGCCGAATGGCGCCTCGCTCGTAACGGGCGACGCGGGAGGGACGCGGCGCGTTTGGAGCGTCGGAACCGGCAAACTGCAGGCGACGTACGGCGGCGCAACCGATCCGCTCTCAACCGGCGCCTTGACCGATCCCGGCAATAGCCGGCACCGCGGCTCCGTCCGCGCTTTGACGTTCACGGCGGACGGCAAAACGCTCATCAGCTGCGGCTCCTGGGTAGACGTCTTAATGCAGGAGCTGGAGATTGGCGACCCGCCGACCGTGACGATAACAGGTCCTACCGACGCGGTTGACGGCTCCTTCGACGCGACAATCACCTTCAGCAAGGCGGTGACCGGCTTTGAGGCGTCCGACATCACGGTAACAAACGGTTCCGTCTCCTCCTTGACCGGCAGCGGCGCGGTCTACACGGCGGCGATCGCTTTGACGCCGCTTTTCGAGGGCGCTGTCACGGTTTCGATACCTGCAGGCGCCGCGCAGAGCGCCGACAAGGAAGACAGCCTCGCCGCCTCGTTTGAAGCGACGGTCGATCTCGGCGACCCGACCGCAAACATCGCAGGTCCGGAGGGTCCGATCGGCACAGGCGCGTTTGAGATTACGATCGCCTTCAATCAGAACGTGACAGGGCTTGAGGCGTCCGACCTCGCCGTCGCGGGCGGAACCGCCGCTGAACCCACAGGCTCTGGCGCCGCGTACGCCGTCTCGATCACGCCTAACGCGGACGCCGAAAAAGCGACCGTGTCGCTGCCTGCAGGCTCCGTCCAGAACGCGGACGGCGACATGAACGAAGCCTCCAATACTTATGAAATCGCCATCGACAGCGACAGCCCGACCGCCGCCGTTACAGGTCCGGAGGGTCCGGTGAACGGCGCGCCGTTTGATGTTTCGGTCGCGTTCAGCGAAGAGGTAACAGGTTTCGATGCCGATGACGTCTCGGTTGAGGGCGGAACCGCCGCTTCAGTTGAGGGCAGCGGGATGGCTTATACGGTCTCGATAGATCCTGACGACGATTTTGAAGGAACGCTGACCGTTTCTATCGCCGCCGGCGCGGCGGCGGATGATGTCGGCAACGGCTCTCAAGCATCGAACGTCTATGAGGTTCAGGTTGACCAGACCGCCCCAACTGTCTCTATCGAGGGTCCAAGCGGACCTCTCGGTCCCGCGCCGCTGAATTTGACGATAACGTTCAGCGAGTCGGTCAACGGCTTTGCGTCGTCCGATGTTGCCGTAGTCGGCGGTTCGGCGAAGGCGTCCGGCAAAGGGATGGATTATGCCGTCGAGATCACGCCCGCCGATGATTTCCAGGGTGTGTTGACCGTGTCGATTGGCGCCGATGCCGCGCAAGATTCCGCCGGCAACGGAAACGCCGCTTCTGACGCCTACTCGGTCGAGATCGTGCGCTCCACTTCGTTTACGGTCAACCTGCGACAGGGTCTCAACATGCTGCATGTCCCCGTGAACGATGCGCGGGCAGAGCGTTTGAGCGGCTTATATAACGTGTTGGGCGGTTTTCAAGATGTTGAGTTCCTTTTGGCGTATTCGCGCGAGTCGGGACGTTTCATCGCCTATGTGGACAGCCTCGCCGGTTCCAGTTCCGATCTTCCGTTGGCTGACGGAACCGCTGTCATCGCCTCCATGAGAAATGCGAAGGCGGTTACGTTCACAGGCGGTCTTTTGACGCCTGAAGTTCCGCTGCGCGTCGGCATCAACCTGATTGGCGTCACCCGCATCGGCTCCATTGAGACAATCGGCGATTTGGCGGCGCTTTCAACGGATTCGCTGCTCGTTCTCGCTCTTCAGGTGGACGATGCCGGCAACGCCCTCTTCGCAGACTCGACCGACTCAACCGCCGCGGCAAAAGGCGCCGAAGGCTATATCGTCTTCGCGGAAGCCGAAACGGTTTTGACCTTCGATGGCGGCGCATGGAAAAACGACGCCGCTTCCACCGCCGCGCCTTTAGCAGCGTACGATCCGTCGTCGACGCCGCTTCTCGTGGTGGAAGGTTCTGTCGCGCGGGAGGATAATTTGACGCCACTGAACGGCTTGGAGGTTTCCATTACGAACCTGCAGACTGGACAGACCGCGTCTGACCTGGCGGGCAGATCGTCCGTTTCGGGCCGTTTCTCCCTGCCGCTTTTGGCGTTGACAGGGGACAGCTACGCCGTCGGCGACGCGTTCGACCTGCGCGTTTCCGATTCGAGCGGGAGATTCGGCGGCGTCCGTACAGTCCGCATCGTACTGGATAAAGAGACCGCCTCATCGGGGCGCATCGACATTGGTCAGCTGCTGGCAACCGCCGTGCCGACCGAGTCGTCTCTCTTGCCGAATTACCCAAACCCGTTCAACCCAGAAACCTGGATCCCGTTCGATCTGTCGGAAGCGAGCCGCGTGACGATAACGATCTACAACGCGGCGGGTCAAACGGTTCGCGCGCTGGAGTTGGGGCAGTTGCCGGCGGGCGCCTACCGCAGCCGGTCCAAAGCTGCCCACTGGGACGGACGCAACGCCCTTGGCGAACCAACAGCCAGCGGCATATACTATGTCCGCATAGAGGCGGGGTCGTTTTCAGCGATGCGGCGCATGGTCGTCTTGAAATAACCGACCGCGTTCAAGGAGGGGGCAAGAGAGGAGCCGCCCAGGCGGACGGCTCCTCCATTGCGCGCGTTCGTTTACCAGCGATCGTCGTTGTCGCGGTACCCGCCGCCGCCGCTGCGCTGCGGGCGTGAACGGGCGACATCCACGCGGATGCGGCGGCCGTCCACCTCTTCGCCGTTCAAGTTTTCGATCGCTTCTTTTGCGTCCTCTTCGGTTTCGAATTCAACGAACCCGAATCCTTTGCCTTCAATGATCGTCACCTCAACGACATCGCCGAATTCCGAGAAGATGTCGCCGAGAGTGTCCTCGGTCGTGCGGTAGTTCAAGTTTCCAACGTAAAGGCGCTTGGCCATATGAGCGGAGCTCCTGTTTCAGTGAGAGTGTGCAATCAGCCGCATCTGACTGCCAGACGCGGCGTTCCGGTTTTTCCATCGGGTCAACAAAACAAAAACGGTTCGGCGAGGCGAATACAGAAAAATCTCACCAATCAAACGACCGCGCAGAGAAAAACTTCCCAGAAGCGAATGAACGCTCCCGGTCAGCCGCTCTCCGAGACTCGAATCGACGCTGGACATCTGCATGTTCCTAACGATCCAATACCGTGAGGCGCCTTTCAAAAGGCGTCTGTGATTTCCATACGAACAGGTTTTAGCCATCACACTTTAAGAATGACGCATGAATGGACAAATGTCGAATTATTTTTTCACTCGCCCCCAAACGCGAACGGAGCCTCCGAAACGACCGCCGCCTGAAAGTCGCCGTCCGCTAAACGAATCGCATACTCGGTTCCGATCTCCGACATCTTCGCCCGGACATAACCCAAGCCGATCCAAGCCTCCAGCGGCGGAGAATACGCCGCGCTGGTGATCCAGCCCGAACGCTTCTTATCGTCCGCCTCGCGGAAAAGATCGATCCCCGCGGATGGCGCCGGACCTTCTCCAAAACGCAGACTGACCAGCAGCTTGTTCGGATGTCCGCGGTAATGCATCCGCGCGATGATCTCTTGACCCAAATAACAGCCCTTCTCCCAGTGGATCGCATGCCCCAGCTGCGCCTCTAGAGGAATGATGTTTTCGTCAAAGTCGACGCCGTAGCGCGCGACGCCCGCCTCAATCCGCAGCGTCTCCAGCGCCTCCGCGCCGATTTTCACCGCCCCCGCTTCCTCCATGCGCCGAACCGCCGCCTCCGCTTCAGACGGGCGAAGCCATAGGTCATACCCATGTTCGCCTGTTCGATTTTGACGCGCCGCGAACCCGTCCCCGACGCAGAAAGAACCGTATAAGGAAACGGGCGGCGCCTCTTCGCCAAACGCTTTTTCTACGATCTCTTTGGAACGCGGACCCGCGATTCCCCATAGGCGCCAGTCCTCCGTCTCGTCCACGATCTCGGCGTCTTCAGAAATGATGAAACGGTTCAGCCGCTCCATCAGCGCCTTTTCGATGCCCGGCTCCGTGTCCAGACGCAGGGCGTCGGCGCCGACGATCAGCCTGTAGTCGCCCAGCGCCTTTCCGCGGTCGGTCAAGACGGTTCCATAGTTGCCCTGCCCCGGCTTCAGTCCGACCACATCGTTTGAAACCATGCCGTGCAGCCACTCCGCCCGCTCCCTGCCGACAACCTTCAGCTTTCCCCTGTTGGATAAATCAAACAGCGCCGCTTCATTTCGCGCGGCGAACGTCTCGTTCCTTATCGCGTTGTTCATTTTAACCTCGTCGTCTGCGCCCTCGGTCGGGGCGCGAATTGCGAAACTCAATGCGGATTGGGGCGCCCTCAAAGCCGCCTTCCTCCCGCAGCCGATTCGTCAAATACCGGGCGTAGCTCGGCTGAATCAACTTCGGATAGGTGCAAAACACCAGAAATGTGGGCGGCAAGATTCCCGACTGCGTCATATATTTCAGCGCAGGGCGGCGGTTCTTCGACAAGCGCGGCGGGCGCTCCATGACGACGCGCGACAGCCAGTCGTTTAAAAACGGCGTCGGCAACCGCGCGCTGCCCGCCGAATACAGCTGCAAACTCAACTCCAGCAGCGTCTCGATTCGCTGCCCCGTCTCCGCCGATGTGAACACAATCGGCAGATGGTCAAACGCGCGAAACGCCCGCCGAATCCGAAACGCATGCTCGTCGTATGTGTCGTTGTCTTTTTCGATCAGATCCCACTTGTTGGCGACCAGGATGCACAACTTCCCGCGCCGCGCCACAAAACCCATGATCGTCTTGTCCTGATGGGACGCTTCGCGCGTCACATCCAGCGTCAGCCATGTCACGTCGCTTCGCTCAACGCTCTGCGTCGCGCGCAGAACCGAATGCTGCTCAACGCTTTTTGCTTCAATGCGCGTTTTTCGGCGAATACCCGCCGTGTCGATCAGCTCAAAAAGGGAGCCGTTCCATTCAAAAACCGCGTTGATCGCGTCGCGCGTCGTCCCAGGCTCCGCGTCCACGATGACCCTCTCCTCGCCTAGAGCGGCGTTCACGATGGAGGACTTCCCCGCGTTCGGCCGTCCGACGACCGCAATGCGCAGTGGGCGGTTCGGCTGTTCGCCGTTTTCTTCTTCTAAAGGCAGTTCTTGCAGCCGTTCCGCCGTCTGTTCAAGCAGCTCATGAATGCCGCGCCCATGTATTGACGAGACTGGAACGACCGCCTCAAAACCAAGCTCATGGAACTCATGCGCGTTCATTTCAAGGCGCGCATTGTCCGCCTTGTTCGCCGCCAAAACGACAGGGCGCCCCAGCTTGCGCAGCATATCGGCGATGACGGCGTCGTCCGGCGCCAGCCCATCGATGACATCCGCCACAAACCAGATGAGAGACGCCTCCGCCGCCGCGACCGACACCTGCGACCGCACCTGCTCAATGACCGGATCGTCCGCGTCCGGAACCAGCCCGCCCGTGTCAACCAGCGAAAACGCGGCTCCGCCCGCCTTCACATCCGCGTAAAGGCGATCGCGCGTGACGCCCGGCATGTCGTCCACCACCGCCGCCCGCCGTCCGATCACGCGGTTAAAGAGCGACGATTTGCCGACATTCGGCCGACCTATGATTGCAACCAGCGGCGTTTTCATCTCATTTGCCGTCCGCATTTATCCTTCTTTACGCTGTCGGGCGCGTCATCTTTTCAAGGTCCATCGCCTTCTCAAAGGTTTCCGCGTCCAGAAGCCCCTGCTCCAAGACAACCTCCCGCAGCGTCTTGTTCTCTTCAAACGCCGTCTTGGCGACCTTCGCCGCGTTGTCGTATCCGATATGCGGCGACAGCGCCGTCACCAGCATGAGCGACTGACCGACCAGTTCGGCGATCCGCTCCTCGTTCGGGCGTATGCCGTCAACGCAATGCTCGCGGAACGACTCGGCGGCGTCCGCCAGCAGCTCTATCGATTGAAGCGCGTTTAAGACCATCACAGGCTTATACACGTTCAGTTCAAAGTTGCCGAGGGCGCCCGCAAAACCGACCGCCGCGTCGTTGCCGACAACCTGCGCGCACGCCATCGTCAACGCCTCCGCCTGCGTCGGGTTCACCTTGCCCGGCATGATGCTGCTGCCCGGCTCGTTTTCCGGTATATGCAGCTCGCCGATGCCGCAGCGGGGACCGCTCGCCAGCCAGCGAATGTCGTTCGCGATCTTATGCAGCGCGCACGCGAGGACGCGCAGCGCGCCCGACGTCTCCACCACCGCGTCATGCGCAGCCAGCGCCTCAAACTTGTTCGGCGCCGACGCAAACGGCAAACCTGTCCGCTCGGCGATGGCGGCGGCGGCGCGCTCCGCAAACTCCGGATGCGCGTTGAGACCCGTCCCAACCGCCGTTCCGCCCAGCGCCAGCTCATAAAGGCGGCTCAACGGGCGGTCCAGCGCCTGTATGCCGTAGCCGACCTGCGCGGCATAACCTGAAAACTCTTGACCGAGCGTCAACGGCGTCGCGTCCTGAAGATGCGTCCGCCCAATCTTGACGATGTCCGCAAAGGCGTCCGCTTTCGTTTGAAGCGATTCGCGCAGCCGTTCCAAAGACGGCTTCAAATGCCGAACAATCCGCTCGGCAAGCGCGATATGCATCGCGGTCGGAAAAGCGTCGTTCGTGGACTGCCCCTTGTTGACATGGTCGTTCGGATGAACCGGCTCCTTGCTGCCGATTTCGCCGCCCAGCTTCTCAATCGCGCGGTTCGAGATCACCTCGTTGACGTTCATATTCGTCTGCGTGCCGCTGCCCGTTTGCCAGACGACAAGCGGGAAATGGTCGTCCAGATCGCCGTCGATCACCTCCTGCGCCGCCTCTTGAATCGTTTGAGAGATGCCGGGGTCAAGGATGCCCAGGTCGGCGTTCACCTGCGCCGCCGCTTGCTTGACGATCCCGAACGCGCGCAGGAACGCCCGCGGGAACCGCTCCGCTCCAATCCGAAAGTTCTGCAGGGAACGCTGCGTCTGCGCCCCCCAATACCGATCCGCTGGAACCTCCAGCGCGCCCATGCTGTCCCGTTCGATGCGCGTCGCGTCGCTCATTGCCGCCGTCCTTTGCCGAGTAGATCGTTTGAAATCGCCGCTGTTAGACAATTATAGCATGTTCAACGGCGCATCGTCGGACAGAGTAAAGCCATGAGGCGTTTGAACGCATGAGCGCGCTATTGATGGGAAAAGGCTTCGCTAACCAAACCGTTCCCCGCTTCCGCGAGGACAGGCATTCCCGCGCAAGCGGGAATGCAGAGGCGGCGCAGAAACCGTCCGCGTTCACATTGAGCAGTTGTCCGCCACAGGCGGTTTACGCTTCCGCTGGATCCGAACTGCCTGAAATATCTTCGATGCCGGCGATATCAGCGAGGACCCTCATATATTCGCGCAAAATCTTTTGAAGCGACTCCAGCTCCTCTCGAAACTCAACGCATGCGGCGGGGTCGTCAAAAGCTCCTGCCAAACTTCTGCGGTGCCAATCTGCTGTAAACGGCCGCACCTTTTCATTGAGAATGACGAGAGCGATTTGGGCGAACTCCACGCAATCAGGACCTTGCTCGTGGAGTATATCCCTCGTTGTTTGGAAGAGAGAGTACACGCTGTCTAACGCCGTTTTCTCGACGCCATGCTCAGGGTCTAGGGGCTGTGTGGTGATTCGGGTGGCCATTTCAACATACATGTCCCACGCCGCTTTCTGGTCGTTCCCCCTTGTATTTCGCTTTGATTCAAGGAATTTCGCTGCAAAAGGCACGCCAAGGTTCACAAGTCTGGCAAGGAGCGCGCCGAGTGTGTCCGGACCGAATTCCATCATTTAATCAGACCACCTATCGCCTGAACGGTTCCTTTTGAACGAAGGACGAGAATTGTCGGGCAGCACTTCCTTTCTCCGTTTGAATGCGTCATGTATCCAGTCTCGCACGACATTGGGATCATCGTTCCAATTGTGAATCGTCGCGTAACCGCATTTGATGTTGTCGTAGAGCCTCGGCGGAATTGTGTAGGGATCGTACTTGGTCAGATCCGTCCGTGGGTATGTCGGCAACAAAATCCCCAGAAGACCTGAACGAGAGCTGTGTTTTGTTTGGCGGATGCTGGAGCCGATTTCCCAATCCACGAATTTTCGTTGCCAGGTGTGGGCTCCAACCAACACGACGGTCACTGTGGAACCCCGGAGATAATTGTCCCGAATGATTCGATGAATCTCCTCTGTTTTTGTGTTTGGGTCAATGTCCCCGATTTCGACGGATTCCGACACAAAAATGTCGTGGATCTCTGCAAACAGAAGTTCAAAATGTTCCCTGTAAGCCTGATCCTCGGCGTGGTAGTAGCTGACAAAGACTCGATGTCGCTCACTCATTTGCTCGTCTCCCGATTGATTTTTCAACGGTAATAGTGTGTCGCGCCTTGCGTGAAAAGTCAAGGTTAAATTCTAGCGGCGGTCTCCGAAGTTGAATGGGCGGTGTTCCTGCGACGCAGAGAGCGGGCTTCTAACGCTGCAGGTACCCGTTCTTGTCCAAATTATGATGCTGCCGATTCTTGCCGCCATCAGTGCCCAATTGGAAGCAATGAGCCCAGACGGTATCCGTTCTTGTCCCAAGTGTTAACATAGCCATTTCCGTATTCGTTGACGCCCATGGCCGCCATGGATGTACTGTTGCCTTTGCCGAAGATCCACACCCCTCCCCCGTGCTCATTGACCGATATCTGAGCGGACCCATTCTCCCCTTTGACGGACACCAGCCCGCCGTTCTTTTTGTCGTTGTGTCCTATGAAAACCGATCCATTACCCTTGGCAGCATCGATTGACAGCACGCCGCCCCATTCGAGTTCGGTGTAGATACTTGCTTTGATTTCGCCCGCAGCGTTGTGGATGTACATTCCGCTACCGTATCTATTTATGGTGACGGAAACACGGCCGCCCGTCTCACTGGAAGCGTTCTGAATCATCAACCCATTGGGGCGGGATGCGATGACGGCTGTCGTGGTTCCGTATGCATTCACGACATGAAACTCGCGCGCTTTCACGATCTCCGTATGGGATTGCTGCGAGTCGGCGGTCTGCAGGAAGCTGGAGGCGATCATCCCCGACAGAACAAGGACGCCGCCGAGGGCGATATGAGCGAGGCGTTGGCGCATGGTCATGTGTCGTTCTCCGCGTTGGTTTTATTGGGCAGATGATACGGTAACTCGGCGCGGGTGTCAAGCGCGGCGGTTTGATGTCGGCGCCGCAAATACAGACGGCGTCTACGGCGTCTAAGATTCCCGCTTGCGCGGGAATGACGGGAAGAAGAGGCGGGAATGACGGGCTGCGCCGCCGGACGCCTCATGTAAAAAGCGCAACGGCGTTTATTCGTCCAAAATGGACGCGGACGCTTCCGGCGCCTCGTCCACTCGGAAATCGTCCACGTTCGTAAAGAAGCCGAAAAGCAGCGTCGGCAGGAACAGTATCAGCAGAATGAACGCGAACATCGGGCGCGCTTTGACCGGCGTCTCCTCTTCGCCTCTATCTAGCAGCATCGCCTTCACGACGGCGAAGTAGTAGTAAAGCGATATGGCGCTGTTCGCCATCGCCAGCAGAACGAGCCAGACGAAGTTATGCCCATTGACGCCGCCCTCAACCAGGCTGGCGTCCACGACCGACTTGAAGAGATACAGCTTTCCCCAAAAGCCGGCGAACGGCGGCAGCCCTATCAACGAAAACAGAAACACGCTCATGACAATCGCCAGCGCGGGCGACCGCCGTATCAAGCCGCGGTATGCCGGCATCTCCTCCGAGCCGAGGCGGGACGGCTCCGCCAGATGCATCACCACGAAAAACGCGCCGAGGTTCATGAACAGATAAACCGCCAGATAGAACAGGATCGCTGCCGTCGGCGCGGACGAATCGCCCGAACCGAGCGCCGCAATTCCCATCAACAGATAGCCGCCATGCGCAATGCTGGAATACGCCAGCAGCCGCTTCACATTTTTTTGACCCATCGCGGCGAGGTTGCCGACCGTCATCGTCACGGCGCTCAACAGCGCCAGGAACAGCGGCCAGTCCACGCTGGCGAGCAGCGCTTCCGCGCCCAGTCCGTCGCGGAAGATGCGCAGCGTCAGCCCGAAACCCGCCGCTTTAGACGCCACCGACAGAAACGCGGTCACCGGCAGCGGCGAACCTTCATACACATCGGGCGACCACATATGAAACGGAACCGACGCGATCTTATACCCGACGCCGGCGAAGAGAAACACGACCGCAATCGTCAGCGCCAACGGATGCGCGCCCGCCAAACGCTCCCCCATGAGCGCGATGTCGGTCGTCCCCGCCATGCCGTATAAAAGCGACACGCCGAACAGCATGACGCCCGACGCGACCGATCCGTAGATGACATACTTGAACGCCGCCTCGCTTGAGCGGCTCTGATTCGCCAAAAATCCAGCCAGGATATAGGAGGAGATGCTTGCCAGTTCTACGCCTAAATACGCGGTCAGCAGGTTGGACGCGCTGACCATCAGGAACATGCCGTAGGTTGCAAACAGCATGAGCGCAAAAAACTCGCCGCGCAGCCGCTCCGCCACCTCCTGCGTCCGCAGCGATACGAGCAGCGTTATCGCCGCGCAGCCGACGATGATCAGCTTGAAGGTTTGCGCGAGTCCGTCTTGGCGCGCCATCCCGTAAAACAGCCGCTCGCCCGTGTGCGGCATCCAGAGCGTCAACGCGCCCGCGCCCGCCAGCGCGATGATGGAGACAACGCCGACCGCCGTTTTTCCGCGCCCGCGCGCGAACAGATCCACGATCACAATTAACACGGCGAAGGAGGCCAACGCGGCGTCAGGAATGTAATGCTGAAGGCTTGAAAGATTGTCTAATGGCGTCATGCGCTCAATTCCGTTAGAGGTTAGCGAACTTCGCGAGCATATCTTGAACCACCTCCAGCCCGTAGACGGACGCCTTCGACAGGTCCGTCGCCAGGCTCGGCATGACGCCGAGGGCGATGACCAGCGCCGCCAGCGGAACCAGCGCGATCAGCTCCCGCGCGTTGATGTCAGGCAGCCCCGCCCATTCAGGGTTCGTCTTGCCTAAGAACATGCGCTGGATCGTCCAGAGAAAGTACGCCGCGCCGACCAGTATTCCGACCGCCGCCAAGACCGTCAGCGTCGGATAGACGCGCCACGCGCCCATCAACGACAGCGCCTCGCCGATGAACCCGCTCATCCCCGGCAACCCCAGCGAGCCGAAAAACGCGATCGTCATGACGCCTGTATAAACAGGCATGGAGGTCGCCAGACCGCCGAAACCGAGCCGCCCCGCCTTCGACTGGTCGATGTGGTACATCTCCAGCTCCGCCTCGTTTTCGGGATAAACAATGTAGCGGTGATGCGCCCGCACATAAATGACGCCGACGACCAGAAACAGCATGCCGCTCAACAGCCCATGGCTCACCATCTGGAAGATGGCGCCGTTGATGCCTTCAGGCGTCCGCGCCGCGACCGCCAGCAGCACAAAACCCATATGTCCGACGCTGGAATAGGCGACCAGTTTTTTCAAATCGCGCTGCGCCATCGCGCAGAAGGAGCCGTATAAGATGTTGACGACCCCCATAACCGCAAGGAATGTCCACAGCGATTCTCCCGCGCTTCCCAGGACTTGAACATTGACGCGGACAAGTCCGTAGGTTCCCATCTTCAACAGGACGCCCGCCAGAATCACGCTAATTGGGGTCGGCGCCTCCACATGCGCGTCAGGGAGCCAGGTATGGAACGGGAAGACGGGGACCTTGATCGCAAAGCCGAGATAAAAACCGAACCAGAGCCAGTTCACCACCTGTACGGGCAGATCCATCGCCGCCAGTTCGGGTATGGAGAAGGTGCGCGCGCCCGCCGCTCCGCTTTGAAAATAGAGCGCCAAGATCGCGACCAGCATGAACACGCTGCCGAAGAGCGTATACAGGAAAAACTTGATGGCGGCGTATTCGCGCCGAGGACCGCCCCAGACGCCGATCAGGAAATACATCGGCAGCAGCGTCAACTCAAAAAACAGGTAGAACAGGATCAGATCCAGCGCGACGAAAAAGCCGAACATCCCCGACACCAGCAGCAGATACATGGCGAAGTACGCTTTTTCGGTACCCTCCTTATGCGTCTCCGCGCCGATGTTCCAGGACGCGACGACGCCGATGATCGCAATGACAGCGGTCAACAGAATCAGCGCGAGGCTCAACCCGTCCACGCCGACCAGATACCGGATATTGAACTGCGGTATCCATTCGGCGTCCACACCCAGCTGATGGCCGGCAACGGACGAATCGAACGCGTTCCAGATGAGCAGCGAAAGTATCAATGTTACGCCCGTCGCAGCGAGGCTAATCAGCCGGCTGAACGATTTCGGCGCCAACAGCACAACGCCCATCCCAACCAGCGGGACGAGCCATAAAAGTGTCAAATAATCCATTCCAGTCGCTTTCTACGTTCTAATGCGAAAAATTATCCTGCCAAAAATTGAACATGCTCAACGCGATGAGCAGAAACATGATACAGAAAAAGATTGCAACGACGCCCCCGACAATTCTTTTGAGCGGTTGCGGCGTCAGGATGGTGAGTATCATCCCAATCGCCATACCGACAAACGCAATGATGAAGAGAGTCGGCATTTTGCCCATCTAGCGCAGCCCCATCGCGATAATGAAAATCAGCGCCGCAAGACCCGTGAAGATGACGAGCAGGTAGTTCTGAATCAAGCCCGACTGCGCCCGCCGGAACGCCGCCCCGATCCAGCGCAGCGACCGCCCCACGCCGTTCACCGCCCCGTCCACAACAAGCCTGTCGATGGCGCCTGTTAGCCATGTGAAGGAACGGCGCGCGCTCACAAACACGGACCCGACGCCGTTCACCAGCCCGTCCACGATCTTTAAGTCGACCGCGCCGGACCCGTTGCAGACGCGCAGCAGCGTCCGTACAAACGCCCAGTCGTACAGCTCGTCAAAGCCGTATTTCCGCTCCAATACGCGCGCAAAATTGCTCCGCGCAAACCGCTCCGACGACAATACGCGCAAGCCAAAAAACAGCAGCGCAAACAGAAAACCGACCGCCGCCGCCGCAATCGACAACGCGATGGCGATATTATGCGCCGTATGGTAGACGCCGCCATGATCGTCATGCGAGTCGGCTGCGCCCTCCGCGATGTTCGCCGTTCCATGGTCCATCCACACCTCATGCTGAACGACCGTCTCGCCGATCCATCCTTTCGACATCGGATTCATCGGCGACCAGAATATCCACAACGCCCCCAGCGCCAAGACGATGAGCGGAATCGTCATGATACGCGGCGATTCATGCAAATGCGGCTCCGCCTGCAAAACAAGCTCGCGGTCATGTTCATTCGCCCGCGCGCCGTATTCTCCGTAAAACGTCCCGAAGACGAGGCGGAACATGTAAAACGCCGTCATGAGAGCCGCTAAGAACCCTAACGCCGGCAACAGAAAATGCCCTGGATTTTCCATCCCGTAAGCCAACGCGCCCGCCAGGACAGCGTCCTTGCTCAAAAAACCCGCCGTCAACGGCGCGCCCGCAATGGCGAGAGTCGATATTAAAAAGGTTAAATGCGTCCATCGCATCTTCTTCCGAAGGCCGCCCATATTCCGCATATCCTGCGCGTCCGCATGCGAATGCACATGGTGCAGCCCGTCATGCATCGCGTGGATCACGCTGCCGGAGCCGAGAAACAGGCATGCCTTGAAAAACGCATGCGTCAGCATATGAAACACCGCCGCCGTGTAGCTCCCGACGCCGACCGCCAGCATCATATAACCGAGCTGGCTGATCGTTGAATACGCCAGAACGCGCTTGATGTCGTTCTGCACAAACGCGATGCTCGCGGCAAACACCGCCGTGAACGCGCCGACATACGCCAACGCCATCAGCGCTGTCGCGTCCAGAACGGCAGCCTGAAGCAGCCGCGCCGCCAAATACACTCCCGCCGCCACCATCGTTGCGGCATGGATCAGCGCGCTGACCGGCGTCGGACCCTCCATCGCGTCCGGCAGCCATGTATGGAGCGGGAACTGCGCCGACTTACCGATGGCGCCGCCTAAACAGAGCAAACCCGCCAAGGTCAAAGCTCCGCCGCTTAGCTTTCCCGCCTCCATGCCGGCGTGGATGTCCGCAAAGCGAAGGCTGCCCAGATGCGTCCAAAGGATCGCCATGCCGACAAACAGCAGCACATCGCCGACGCGCGTCGTCATGAACGCTTTGAGGCTCGCGTCCTGCGCCGATTTTTTCTCATAATAAAAACCGATCAGCAGATACGAGCAAAGCCCCATCAGCTCCCAGCCGACAAACAACGTCAGCAGGTTGTCCGAAACGACCAGCAGCAGCATCGCAAAAGTGAACAGCGACAGATACGCGAAAAAGCGGGTGTAGCGCGGCTCCGGCGACCCGTCCCGCAGCTTCATATACCCGGCGGCGAACAGGTGAATCATCGAACAGACCAGCGTCACCATGAACAGCAGTACTCTAGACGTGTTGTCCAGCATGAGGCCAATGCGCAGCTCCATGCCGCCCGCCATGTCGATCCAGACGGCGCCGTTTCCGTCCGCCGGCAGGTTGAACGGGTCGGTCGGCTGAAACATGTTCGGCAGAACGTAGATGAGCGTCAGCGCGAGGGAGACAAGGACGCCCGCTATCGGAATCGCGGCTCCCGCGATGCGGTTATGTTCGCCCTCTTTGGGCGCAAAGAGACGCTTTCCAAAGAGTATCTGAACGACAAACGCCGCCAACGGCGCAAACAGAATGATCAGTAGTATCGCCGGGTTCATCGGCTGTTTATCCTTTCAGTTCGCGCGTTTCGTCGGGGCTGATCGTGCCGACTTTTTGGTAGATGTCCAGGATAATCGCCAGCGCGACCGCCGCTTCCGCCGCCGCCAGCACAATCACAAAGACGGCGATCATCTGACCCTGCACCCCTCCCACAACATACTTGGAGAACGCCGCGAAATTCAAATTTGCCGCGTTCAAAATCAGCTCGATGCCCATCAAAATAGCGATGGCGTTGCGGCGCGTCAGGACGGCAAACATCCCAAACACAAACAGCAGCGCGCTCAACACAACATAATGCGTTAATGTGATCATCGTCGATTCAGCCTCTTTCCGCCGTTCTCTCCGCCCGCCTCATGCTTCGATCTCCTTGCGCGACACAACAGCCGCCCCTATCAGCGCGACCAGCAGGATAATCCCCGCCACCTCAAACGGCAGCAGGAATTCGCCCATCATGACCGCGTCGCCCAGACCGGTTGATGTTTTCAGATCGCTCACAGGCTCAATGCCGAACCGCTCCGCCAGTTTCTCCCGCGCCCCGCCCTTTAAGCCTGTTATGACCAGCAGCGCCGGTCGGCGGCGGATCGGCTCATCGAAGCCGATTGGCGTCCGTTCTGCCACATCCTTTGCAATCAGGTCAGCCTGCTCCTGCGGGATATTCGCGCTGTCCGCCTCGTCCAGCAAGGACACGACCCGCCGCTCCACGATGACCAGATGCCGGCGCGGATTCGCGGGCGACGGCTGCGACTTGACCACATAAAGCCGCTGCGTATCCAAACGGGTCAACGACCGCTCCACCAGATCCGACAGCTCCCGCGTCGGCAAAATGTCGCGTTCATACCCTTCCGACTCGGCAAATTCAAAGACGAGGCGCGGATGGATCGTCTGCGTTTGAACGCCGCTGTACGTTTCCTCCTCCGCGGCGGCCGCGTCGATCTGCGTTTTCAGGTCGCCGCTCTCGTCTTCAGCAATCAAAATCTGCTTCCACGGGTCCGCCGTCACGGACGCATAAATCAGCAAGCCAAGCAGTACCAGCCCGACCAGCCCCGCCGGCAGCAGTTGACCGACAGGCGCCCGCAGCTTCATGACGAGCGAGCCGCTTGTCATCATGACGCCGAACAGGACGAGAACCAGAATGCCGCCGACATACACCAGCAGCTGAATCGCCGCCAAGAAGCCGGCGTCCAAAAACACATAAAACGCCGAGACGCAGAACAGCGCGCCCATCAGCGCAAACGCGGAATGAACCACGTTGCGCGTCGTCACCACAATGAACGACGAGACGAGAGCCAACGCCGCAAACAGATAAAAGAGGCCTACCGACATCGCTCAGCCGCGCCTTCCCGTGTCGTGTGATGTGTTCGCGTTTGTCTCATTCTCTGTCTTCCGTTTTTCTAAAATTCAAAATTTCTCATATGATCCCTGCGTCCCTGAGCAAGTCAATCAAATCTTCGCCGACATCGATCGTGTCTTCGACGCGGTCGCGCAGTTTGCTATCAACCTCTCGAAGCAGGACGCCCTCATAATCATGCCATCGTTCGGAGTAGGCGGCTCCAGCCGATTCGAGTCGCTGCCAGGCTCCGTTGTAACGGTCCCATGTGTCCAGCAGATCTTCAAAGGCGCGTTCAAATCGTCTGCCAGCCGACACGAACTGATTCGCGTTGTCGGCGTCTATCGCGTCGCTTAAATCTTGAGCCGCCCGCAGAACCGAGTCCAGGTCAGATTCCACAGCGGCGCGCAGAGCGTCCACCTCGTCGCGCGCCGACAGATAATCTTCTTCAGGCGTTATCACGTCGCTGCAGCCCGCGAACGCGGCCGCTGTCAGGAAAACGCATAGCCAACCGCTTATGTTTCTGACCATGTGCAAGCTCCTTCCCGCTTCATGACGGCCGGCGGACAGGTTCCGTACCCGAATGCGCGATCCATCCCAGGAGCGCCAAGATGAACGGGAATGCGATCCATGAAACGGCGTCGGCGCTCAAAAACAGCCCGCCCAGCTGCGCCCCAATCTCTTCGCGCTCCAGCAGCGCCAGAACGCCTGTTCCCAGTATGTTCACAAACGAAATCGGCAAAAAGTATTTCCAGCAAAGCGACATGAGCTGGTCGACGCGCACGCGCGGGAGCGTCCAGCGCATCCACATCATGATAAACACCAGAAACATCGTCTTGCCCAAGAACCAGACGATGCCGGGAACGCCGCTCAAAAACGGAAACGGAGCCGCCCAGCCGCCCAGAAACAATGTCGCGCAGATGGCGGACACAATAAAAGCGTTCGCGTATTCCGCCAAAAAGAAGTAGGCGAACCGTATGCCGCTGTACTCCGTATGGAAGCCCGCCACAATCTCCGACTCCGCCTCCGGCAGATCGAACGGCGTTCTGTTCACCTCCGCGACCGCCGAGATGAAGTAGATGAACGCGCCGATGAACAGGAACGGATGGCGGAACATATACCAAGCATGGATTCCGTCCGCCTGATCCATCACCAGATGCTGCATGTTTAAGGTGCCGGTCGTCATGACGATCATCAAGACGGCGAGTCCGAGCGGTATCTCGTAGCTGACAATCTGCGCCGCCGCGCGCAGCGCGCCGAACAACGAGTATTTGCTGTTGGACGCCCAGCCCGCCATGATGATGCCCAGTACAATGAGCGACGAAATCGCCAAGTAGAGAAACAGCCCTAAGTCCATGTTGCCGATGACGGTCGACTGAAACGGCGGAATCACCGCCACCACCGCAAACGACGCCGCAAACACCACATACGGCGCCAACCGAAACAGCTTGCGGTCAGACGTGGGCGGCACCATATCCTCTTTGAAGATCAGCTTGATGCCATCCGCGAGCGTCACCAGCAACCCCCATGGCCCGACGCGGGTCGGTCCCAGCCTGTTCTGAAAATAGGCGGACACCTTCCGCTCCATCAGCACCAGCACAATCGGAATGCCCGCCACCACGGTGACCGAAATAATCCCGATGACCGCCAGCGCCAGCAGAATGACCGTCTCAAGCGGCAAGCCCGCCGGCCATGCGCCGCCGAGGTTCAGCGTCTCGGTCGCCTCCGCGGCGGTTGCCCGTATATGCTCCGCCGCCGTTTCTATCGGATGCTTCATGCCCGCTCCGTCATTCTATCGATCGCTACCGATCAATCTCGCCCATCACAATATCGATGCTGCCGATGATCGCAATGATGTCCGCCACCAGCAAGCCTCGGCTCAACTTCCGCATCGCGCTCAACGCCGTAAAACAGGGGGAGCGCACCTTGACGCGCGACGGGACATTCGTGCCGTCGCTTTGAATGTAGTACCCCAGATCGCCGCGCGGCGTCTCCGTACGGAAATACACCTCTCCGACCGGCGGGCGCAGCTTCGCGCTCACCTTCGCGGCGTAGTTCGGATCGTCCAGCAACCCGTTCTCTTCCATCTGATCCAGCGCCTGACGGACGATGCGGACGCTTTCCCGCATTTCGTCCATGCGCACCTTGTACCGGTCCCAGCAGTCGCCCGTTTCTCCGACAGGAATCTCAAAGTCGAATCGGTCGTAGATCGAATACGGTTCATCCTTGCGCAGGTCCCACTTCATGCCCGATCCGCGCAGGTTCGGTCCCGTCCATCCATACTGAACCGCCTCGTCCACCGAGACGACGGCGACGCCTTTGGTGCGTTCCAGAAAAATCTTGTTGTTCGTCAGGAGCGTGTTGTAGGTGTCGATATTTTTTTCAAATTTAGACAGAAAACGGCGCAGTTTATGGTGAAAATCGGGCGTCAAGTCGCGCGACACCCCGCCAAAGCGGATGTAGTTATACAGCAGCCGCGCGCCGCAGATGTCCTCAAACAGCCCCAGAATCGTCTCGCGGTCCCGAAAGGCGTATAAAAACGGCGTCAACGCCCCGATGTCCATCCCGTATGTCCCGAACGCAAGAAGATGGCTCGCAATGCGGTTCATCTCGCACACAACAACGCGGATATACTGCGCCTTTTCAGGTATCTCGATCGGCTTGCCGCCCAGCTCCATCAGCTTCTCAACCGCCAATACAAAGCCAAGCTCGTTGTTCATGGCGGCGATGTAATCCATCCGGTCGGTGTACGGAATGATCTGAAAATACGGCAGGCTCTCCGCATGCTTCTCAAAATTGCGGTGCAGATACCCGATATGCGGGATCGCCTCCTCGACAACCTCGCCGTCCGTTTTCAGCTCAAGGCGCAGGACGCCATGCGTGCTTGGGTGCTGCGGTCCCATGCTGAGGACCATCTCGTCGGTGCGCAGCGCTTTTTTCGGAGCCGCCATCAGTAGGGTACCTTCATGCCTTTGTAGTATTCCTGAACAACATAATCTTTGCGAAGCGGATGCCCCTCCCAGTTTTCTGGGAGAAGCAGCGGGCGCGGGTCGCTATGCCCCTCAAACTCGATTCCCATCAGCTCGCCCGCTTCCCGCTCATGCCAGTTCGCCGTTTTCCAAACCTGCTCAACCGTCGGGACCGACGCCTCGGCGCGCGGAACATCCGCCCGAAGCGCGATCTTATGCCGATGCGTCATCGAATGCAGATGGTAAAGTACGGTCAGGCACTCGCCGTTGTCGACGGCGCCAAGCGACATAAGCGAATCGAACCGCAGCGAGTCTTCGTCTCGGCAGATCAGCGCCGCCTCGGCGATCCGCGCCGCCTCAACGACAATCTGCGGCGGATCGTACACCGTCTCCCCGTCCGCGTCCGATTCCAACAGCTCTACAACGGTTTCCCCGCCGAGACGTTCGCTCAATACGTTTTTGATTTCTTCTGCCGTCACAGCCGCCTCTTTCAAGCTTTACGCGCGATGGTCGTACTTGTAATCTTGTCCTGCAGTTTCAACAGCCCCTCCAGCACCGCCTCTGGACGCGGAGGGCAGCCCGGCACATACACATCCACCGGGATGATGCGGTCGACGCCTTTCAAGACCGAATAGCCGTGGTTCCAGTAGGGACCGCCGCTCGTCGCGCAGCTTCCCATCGAGACCACATATTTCGGCTCCGGCATCTGCTCGTAAAGCCGCTTGACGCGCAGCGCCATCTTGATGGTGACCGTACCCGACACGATCATGAGGTCCGACTGCCTCGGCGTCGCTCTCGGCACGCCGGCGCCGAACCTGTCCAGGTCGTTGTGCGACGCCGCCGTCGCCATGAACTCAATGGCGCAGCATGCCAAGCCGAAGGTCATCGGCCATAGAGACGACTTGCGCGCCCAGTTCACCAGCGAATCGACGCTGGTCACGATCACGTTCTTGTCGAACTGGTCCTGTAAAATCCGCACGGACGCTCCTTTCTAAACCGCCTAGTCTGCCGCTTCCAACAACGACTCTTTCTGATCCGACCCCGACTCCTCCGCCTCCGACGGCGACTCTTGCGAGCGGTATGAACGCACCCAGTCCAGATCGCCCTTCACCCACACATACGCCAAGCCGACCAGCAGGATGGATATGAAAATGAACATCTCCACAAACGCCAGCAAGCCGATCTGCTTGAACACCACGCCCCACGGAAACAGAAACGCGATCTCGACGTCAAACAGCAAGAAAATGAGAGCCGTTGTGTAAAAGCGGATGTTGAACTTCAGCCGCGCGTCGTCGACAGGGTCTTCGCCGCACTCATACGGGATCTGCTTCTCGGAACTGTAAATCTTCGTGTGGAACAGCTTCGACATGACGTTGTTCACCAGAATAAACACCGCCCCGACCGCCATAAACACGATAACGTTTGCAAATTCAAACTTCACGCCGGCATCCCTCTCAACAGCAATACGCATAAAAGTATAGACAAGGACGGCCAATCAGTCAAGCGTATCGACTCGCCTTCCGCTGAAGTTGGGACATCAGCGCGAAAGAACCGCGATGATCTGCGGAAAAGCCCCCGCGTTACACGTTGTCATCCCGCGCCCCTTCCCGTCATTCCCGCGTAAGCAGGAATCTTAAGCGCCGCAGGCGCCATCCGCATTCGACTGTGGAAAATTTGCGAGGGAACTGCAACGCGCTCCCGCGCAAACAGAAATGCCTTACTTCAGCACAACCATGCGCCGCAGCGCCGTGAACGACCCCGCCTCAATGCGGACATAATAAATGCCGCTGGCGACAGGTTCGCCCAGATTGTTCCGCCCGTCCCAATGGGCGGCTTTGGCGCGGCTGCGGTAGGCTCCCGCCGGCAACTGCCCCAGCTCCAACACGCGCGCCGTTTGACCCGCCGAATTGTAAATCGTTATCGTCACGCGGCTTGAATCTGCCAACTCAAACGGTATCCAGGTCTCTGGGTTGAACGGGTTTGGGTAGTTCGGCAGAAGCGCGCTGGTGGACACGACCTCCCGCGTCAACCGAAGCATATCCTCCAAAACGGAGATGCCGCGTTTCGCCGAGTCGCTGCGGACAATCAGCCTTTGAGCGTCGTTCAGCCATGCAGAAACCTGCGGAACGGACGGCGCCTCCCGCGAAGAGGCCAACGCCGGAGCCGCGGCAACCGCCCCGGCCTGCCCTGCCAGGGCGTCCACCACCAGCAGAACATCGTTGATGTCGACGACGCCGTCGCCGTTCACATCCGCCTTCGGATCGGCTCCGTCCGCGACAGCTTGCCCGTACTGATTGCCGATCGCTGTCAGGTCCGCGCCGTCGATGACGCCGTCGCCGTTCACATCCGGATCCGCTGTCGGCGTATCCCAGAAGCGCAGCGTTTTATCCCTGCTGCCGCTGATGAGCGTTTGGCCGTCGGGCGAATAGGCAACCGCGTAAACGGTACCCGTATGCCCCTCTAACGTCTCTTTATGTCTGCCGTTTCCGGACGCCCATAGATGGACGGTACCATCCTGATTTCCTGAAGCGAGCGTTGAACCGTCCGTCGAGAAGGCAACCGAAAACACGAGACCCGAAGATCCGCCCACCGTACGAGTATGGAGAAGCGATTGCGATGAGACATCCCAAAAACGAATCGTTTTATCGGCGCTGCCGCTTGCCAGAACCGTTCCATCCGGCGAAAAGGCGACCGAGTAGATCGTCCGCCCATGCTCTTTCAGCGTGGAGAGAAGCTTGCCGGTTTGCGCGTTCCAGAGGCGAACGGTCCGGTCGGCGCCGCCGCTGGCGATGAGCGTTCCGTCGGGAGAGAAGGCGGCGGCGCGCACAATACCCGAATGCTGCGTCATCGTTTTTATCAAGGCTCCCGTGTCCGCGTTCCATAGGCGCACGGTTCGGTCGCCGCTTGCGCTGACGATGGCGGATCCGTCCGGCGAATAGTCAAGCGCATAGACGTCGCCCGTGTGTCCCGCCAGCGTTCGGACATGCGCGCCCGTTTTGGCGTTCCAGATGCGTATCATGTCGTCGGCGCCGCCTGCGGCGAGCATGGTTCCGTCTGGCGAGAAGGCGGCGGAGCGGACATCGCCCGTATGATCCGTCAGTTCAAGGACCGCCGTTTCCGAGTTGGCATTCCAAATCAGTACCGTATCGTCCGCGGAGGCGGTGGCGATGCGGGTTCCGTCGGATGAATACGCCGCCGCCAAAATGCTGCCCGTATGCGCGAACGAAGGCGGTTCGTAGTTGACAGAGTATGTGTTGGAAACGGTGTTGTTCCCCGAGGCGTTGGCGGCGGCGTTGGCGGAGACGCTCACCGTAACGGGCCCTGCGCTGGATGGCTCAATGGTCGCAGTGTAGAAGTTGCCGCTGCCGGCAAGTTCTGTCACAGCGCCGTTGGTCACAACGATGTCGGACGAGGTGAAACCTGTGACGACGGAGCTGAATGCGATCTTTACATCGAACGCGTCTGTCTGCGTCTCGCTCGGGCCGAAGACGGTCACAGTTGGGCGGGGTACAGGACCGGCGAGGTCGCTGATGTCCCAGATCCGAACCGTATCATCCTTGCTGCCGCTGGCGAGAGACTGACCGTCCGATGAATACGCCACGGACCAGACCAATCCCGTATGTCCCTGGAGGGTTTGTATATGCGCCCCCGTGTTGGCGTTCCAGATGCGTATCGTATTGTCGTCGCTGCCGCTGGCGATCGTCTGATCATCAGGAGAATACGCCACGGACCAGACATCGCTCGTATGCCCTTCAAGCGTTCTGATATGCGCCCCCGTGTTGGCGTTCCAAATACGAATCGTGTCGTCGGCGCTGCCGCTGGCGATCGTCTGACCATCCGGAGAATACGCCACGGACAAGACAGGCCAAGTATGCCCCTGGAGGGTTCTGATATGCTCTCCTGTGTTGGCGTTCCAGATGCGTATTGTGTTGTCGGCGCTGCCGCTGGCGATCGTCTGACCATCATGAGAATACGCCACGGACCAGACATTATTCGTATGCCCCTGGAGGGTTCTGATATGCCCTCCTGTGCTGGCGTCCCAGATGCGTATCGTGTTGACGTCCCAGCTGCCGCTGGCGATCGTCTGACCGTCCGGCGAATACGCCACGGACCAGACCCCCGCATGTCCCCGGAGGGTTCTGATATGCTCTCCAGTGTTGGCGTTCCAGATGCGGATTGTGTCGTCGTAGCTGCCGCTGGCGATCATCTGACCGTCCGGCGAATACTCCACGGAATAGACAAGACTCGTATGTCCTTGGAGGGTTCGTATGTGCGCGCCTGTGCTGGCGTTCCATAGGCGCACGGTTCGGTCGTTGCTTCCGCTGGCGATCGTCTGACCATCAGGAGAATACGCCACGGAACTGACATCATTCGTATGCTCCCTCAGGACCTGTTGCGAGCGGTAGTTGACAGAGTATGTGTTAGAGGCTTCGTTGCCCCCCATGGCGTTGGCGACGGCGTTGGCGGGAACGCTCACCGTAACGGCTCCTACGCTGGACGGCTCAATGGTCGCAGTGTAGAAGTTGCCGCTGCTGGCAAGATTGGTCGCCGATCCGTTGGTCACAACAATGCCGGACAATGTAAAACCTGTGACGGCGGAGCTGAACGCGATCGTCACATCGAACGCGCCTGTCTGCGTCTCGCTCGGGCCGAAGACGGTCACAGTTGGGCGGGTTACTGGAGGACCGGAGAGGTCGCTGATGTCCCAGATCCGAACCGTATTATCCCTGCTGCCGCTGGCGAGCGACTGACCGTCCGATGAATACGCCACGGAATAGACCCAATCCGTATGTCCCTGGAGGGTTTGTATATGCGCCCCCGTATTGGCGTTCCAGATGCGTATCGTATTGTCGTCGCTGCCGCTGGCAATCGTCTGACCGTCCGGTGAATACGCCACAGAAAAGACAACATTCGTATGCCCTTCAAGCGTTCTGATATGCGCCCCCGTGTTAGCGTTCCAGATGCGTATCGTGTTGTCGGCGCGTCCGCCGGCGATCGTCTGACCATCCGGTGAATACGCCACGGACATGACAGCTATACCCGCCTGGACGGTTCGGACATGCGCGCCTGTCGCCGCGTTCCAGATGCAGATTGTGTCGTCAAAGCTGCCGCTGGCGATCGTCTGACCATCCGGTGAATACGCCACGGAACGGACACTACTCGTATGTCCTTGGAGGGTTCTGATATGCTCTCCTGTGCTGGCGTTCCAGATGCGTATCGTGTTGTCGGCGCTGCCGCTGGCGATCGTCTGACCATCCGATGAATACGCCACGGACCTGACCCAATCTGTATGCCCTCCAAGGGTTCTGATATGCTCTCCTGTGTTGGCGTTCCAGATGCGTATCGTGTTGTCGGCGCTGCCGCTGGCGATCGTCTGACCATCCGGTGAATACGCCACGGACCTGACCCTATCTGTATGCCCTCCAAGGGTTCTGATATGCTCTCCTGTGCTGGCGTTCCAGATTCGAATCGTGTTGTCGGAGCTGCCGCTGGCGATCGTCTGACCATCCGGTGAATACGCCACAGAATTGACATTATCCGTATGCCCTTCAAGCGTTCTTTGCAGTTGCGCCTGGCTGTTTTGCGCAATGAGCGTCAGCGCGGCGAGAGCCGCTAAGCCGACAAAAATGCGCGAAAGCGAGCGGTTTACCGTGTTCATTTGTCTTTCCTAGTGCAAAGTTGCGCTGCGATGCTCAGTATACTCGAACCTGCGTTTCTTTTCTACTATGGAGGCACATGCGAAGGCTCTCTGGGAAAACTCTGGATTCCCGCTTACGCGGGAATGACGATCCGGGGAAACGGCGCAGATGGGGAATGCGAAGCGTTGGGGCGCGCCTCTGGATTCCCGTTTGCGCGGGAATCCATGCGCTCGCGGGCATGTCCCCGTGAAAACGGGGAAGCGGGGGACGAGGAGAAAGGAGCGGGAATGCATGTCCTCGCGGGGTTGAAGCGCATCGCCCGCCCGCTCAATGGTACGCCCGAAGCGGTTCCAAAGCGCGCTCCACCTCGCGCGACACATCGGGCGGAACGCGCGGGTTCAACGGATGTCCATCCCCGCCCTCCACGTCGTCAAACCCGCTCAACCGCAGCGCCTCCGCCACAGCCGAGTAATTGTACATGCGCCCGTCTCGAAAACGAATCTCCTCCAGCGCGCCGATAACG
Source organism: Candidatus Poribacteria bacterium (assembly GCA_963665845.2). Lineage (GTDB taxonomy): Bacteria > Poribacteria > WGA-4E > JAPPNK01. The sequence continues at coordinate 3,854,047 of OY762492.1, read as the reverse complement.
CCCTCCAGCCGCAGCGCCTCTTCATACTCGCCCGCTCTCTGCGCGTTGTTGAGCGCGTCCGCCAGCCCCGCCGCGGCGACCGCCGTTCCTGAGGTATGCCCCGTTGCGCCCAGCTTTCGAGCGGCTGTAGAGTTCCGCTCTCCGATGCCCCATATAACCAGCTTGTCTGGGGACAGCGCCGCCGACATCGGCTCCACCTCCGCAATGCTCGTTCCGATCTTGACGCCGATAAAATACTCCGACCGATTCAACAGGCTAATGATCGAGTCCATGTCGCGCGCGTTGCGCATGTAGATCAGGAAACGCCCGCTGTTTTTTCCATGCCGCTCTCCAAAACGCAGCAGCCATTCCGCATACCCCGCTGGATCGTAGACGCCCGCCAGCGGCATCATCAGGAAAACATCCGGCGGACGCTCCAGCGCCAGCTGCGCCGATGTTACGCGGTCGGCGTAGCCCCAGCGCGGGACAATGCCCGACATGAGTACGCCCTCATCTCCGACAACTCGACCCGCCGCCTCCATGACGCGCGTCTGCTCTTTTTCTTCCAGGTGATGAATCAGGCTCGTTCCGGCGACCGCGACAACCCGCTTGAGTCCGCCATCGAGACGGTTGTTGTTCATAAGGTAACGCGCATTTTTTGCATGCCCCTCTAGGTCAACCTCCGCCCGTTCGTTGAAGGGCAGAATCGGTATCGCCGTCACGCCGCCTAGATGCCGCTTCAGCTCGTTCAGTTTCATCGCCGCTCCCTGCTTATGCCGCCGTTTTCAGCCGATATGCCATTATACATGAATGCGCCCGCCCGCGCTCCCCCGACAACGACCAAAGCCTTTATTCATGGAAAAAGGCGCCGCCAACCGGATCGTCATTCCCGCGCAAGCGGGAATCCAGAGTCCTGGAAAAACCGTCCGCGTTCGCATGCCGACATGCCAACTAAATTCATAAGGTCAGAGCGCAGCCCTTTACATTTTCACAAATTGCCGCTATGTTATGGACATGAACATGAAAAAAGAACCCGCGCATTCTGAATCGCTAGCAGCCAGCCCCATTGAGAAGCTGGAGGCAGGGCATGATGGGACGGTTGCCGGTGTGTCGTCGTCTCGGTTGACGGAAGGTATGGAAGGGGATGCTGCGTCGGCGTTGTTGGAAACGCTGGAGGTGTTGTCGGAGGGCGGCACGATGACGGACGCGGTGGCGAAGAAGGATCCTGAGTACAAGACCAAGTCTGCGGATGAGCAGAAGGAGTTGTTTGCAGCGTTTCGGGATCGCGTGACGCCGTTGCTGGAGGATGGGACGATTGAGCGTCAGTTGAATCAGCTGACGGATGAGGAGCTGCGGGCTTTGCAAGCGAAGGCGTCGCCGAAGTCGACATCGCCGAATACGTTGGTCAATCGTGTACTGGCGGTTGTGGAGAAGATTAAGAAGGATCGGGGCATTGAGCCAACGCTGATGGACGCGCCGCCGAAGCCAAAACCGAAAGAGAAGTCGATGGGAAGGCAGGAAAAGACGCCGGCGTCGCCGCTGGGCAACCGTCTGTATGCGTTCTTTTACATGCTTGAGCATAATATGCCGGTTGCCTTGCTACCGAAGACGGACGTTGACAAGTTAAAGCGGGACAAAAAGCGGAACAACTTGACGCCTGACGAGTTTAAGGTGTTGACGGACATTCTGACGAAATTCCGAAGCATAGCTTTAAAAAAAGCCATCGATACCAAGATAAAAAACGGCGCGATGGATGAGTTTCTGGATGCGCTGCCTGACGAGGCGCTGTCTCAGATCAAGATTTCGGATGAGTTGATCGACCCGATGGAGGGTTGGGTGACGAAGTTGAATCTGCGGGAGCGGATCGAGAAGGCTCAGGAGGCTTTAGAAGGTAAGACGCCGGAGGATATCGCGGCGGCGCGTGAAGAGTTTGCGGCGCGGGTTGAAGAGGAGACGGCGGAGGAGATGGCGGTAGAAGAAGAGGCAGAGTCTGAAGCGGTTGGAAGGAAGCGCCAACTGATATTGGAGGAGCTTCAGCGCTTGTCGGCGGATATAGCCAACATACAGCGTATGGCTAAGCAGTCCGCTGAAACTGTGCAAAAGCTGATTGAGAAGCTGTCGAGATGAAGGCTCCGTTTCAGGCGATTTAAAACTCGGATTGTTCATATTCGAGATATGAGCTTGCCCATTGAGTTGGGATAATCTGAATGCGATATCTGACGGCGCCTAAGATTCCCGCTTGCGCGGGAATGACGTCGTGCGGTGGATGATGCGGTTAGGCAAATGCGTATGTTGTCTGCAGGTCTATGGATTCCCGCTTGCGCGGGAATGACGACCAGCGGCGCGGACGCTTTAGGGTCATAATGAAGTTCGTCGCATGGGCGTACCGCCCCGTCCGCGCTCCCCTTACGCCGCCGGTGAAAATAGCGTAAGATGTTCATATGAAACGCGCGTTATGGATCCTCATCGCCGCGGCGGCGCTCGGCTGCGGCTCCGAAAAAAAGGCGGGTGAACGGTATGAAGACGCCCTCCGCCTCGCCGACAACGGAGAACGCGCCGCGGCGGCCGACTCCCTGCTGGACGCTCTCAAACATCAACCCGACCATTCCGCCGCCAACAGCATGCTAGGTCGTCTTTATTTAGAAAAGGGGGACGCGGCGGAAGCGATTCCTCTTCTCAAACGCGCCGCGGGCGATGAAACCTATCTTGAAAGACATGCCGCGCTTCAACATCTCGGCGAGGCGCTCGGCGCGCTCGGCCGTTACAATGAAGCCGCCGCCGCGCTCACCAAATCGATCGCCCTGCATGAAACGGACGAGCCCTTATATAGCCTCGCGCGCGTTCTGGCGCAGGCGGGAGATATGGACGGCGCCGCCCTCGCGTTGAGAGAAGCGATACGTTTAAATAGCGCGCGCCGCGCCGACTTTGCCGCCGACCCCGTTTTTCAACGCTTTCGCGCTACAGAGGCGGCAACAGAGCTGTTAAAAGGAGGAGCCGCCCCATGAGTTTCGCCGTTGAATCGACCCCGTTAGCGCAGAAGCTGATTCAGCTGGCGCTGCTGGAAGACGCGCCCGGCGGCGACCTCACCTCCAACCTGACGATACCGCCCGACGCGCAGGCTCTCGGCGTCGCGCGCGCGAAGGAGCCGGGCGTTCTCGCCGGCGTCGGCATGATGCGCGCCGTTTTCCATGCGGTCGACCCCGACGCTGTCTTCTCCGCGCAAACGCAAGACGGCGAGACCTTTTCCCCTGGCGATGAAATCGCCCGCGTTCAAGGCGGCGCGAGAGCGATCCTTGCCGCCGAACGTACCGCGCTCAACTTCGTTCAACTCATGAGCGGCATCGCGACGGCGACCGCCTGTTATGTGGACGCCGTGAAACCGCTTGCCGCCCGCGTCGCCGACTCCAGAAAGACGATACCCGGCTGGCGCGTCCTCAGCAAATACGCTGTCAGAATGGGCGGCGGACAGAACCATCGGTTCAGCCTGTCTGACGGCGTTCTCATCAAAGACAACCATATCGCGGTCGCAGGCGGCGTCGCCAACGCGGTCAACGCCGCGCGAAAACATGCCCCGCACACAACGCGCATCGAAGTGGAGGTGGAAACGCTGGAGCAGCTGCGCGAGGCGCTGGACGCGAAGGCGGACATCGTCCTGCTGGACAACATGGACGCGGAGACGCTGAAACGCGCCGTTCATACCGCGGACGGACGCGCCCTGCTGGAAGCGTCCGGCGGCGTCCGCCTCGACAACATACGCAAGATCGCCGAGACAGGCGTCGATGTGGTTTCCACCAGCGGCATGACCGCCGGCGCCGGCGCCATCGACATCCATTTTAAAATGGAAATGATCGGAATCGGGGACGCTTGAACGAACCGTTGACCGCCGACGCCCTTTTACCGCATCTCAAAACCGCCGTTCTCGGCCGGCAGACGGACGCCTATCAGCGCATACCCTCCACGCAGGACGCGGCGCTGAACCGCGGCCGTTCCGCCCGTTCCAACCCCGACGGCTGCCTCTTCACCGCCGAATCGCAAACGCGCGGACGCGGACGGCAAAACAATGCTTGGCAATCTCCCCCTGGCGTCAACCTGCTCTTTTCGGTCATCTTGGAGCCGAGGGCGCGCGTCGCGCGTCCCGCTCTCTTCACGCTGGCGATGGCGAACGCGGTTCGATCCGCCGCGTCGCATGCCGCCTCGCTTCCGCTCCTTTTAAAATGGCCGAACGATGTCATACTGGAGGAAGGAAAATTATGCGGCGTCTTAACGGAGACATACGCGCGCGGGAAGAAACGGGGCTGGGTCGTCGGCGCGGGAGTGAATGTGAACGCCGACCTGGCGGACCTCCCCCCTGGCGCCGCCTCGCTCAAAGAAGCGGCGGGGTTTGAATTCAACCGCGCCAAACTGCTTGCGGACATCCTGGCGCGGCTTGAAGAAACGTACAGCGACCTACAGCGCGGAGAACATGAGCCGCTGCTCGCGGAAACGCGAAGGCATTCGGCGACGCTCGGACAGCATGTCTCCGTCAAGTTGAACGGCCGCCCCTTTCATGGCGCCGCCATCGATATAGACGACGAGGGGGCTTTGCTCGTCCGCGGAGAAACAGGCGCCGTCCGACGCATCGCCGCGCCTTTTTAGCTCCCTTTTTTAGTTGATCGCGTCCGCCTCCTCGGCATGTTGACGCACCAGGCGCACCGCTTCATCTTCCTCAGGAAAACGGCGCAGTTTCTTCTTCGAAAAAACCAGCTTCGCGTCCACCGAGATTTCAAAAACGCCGCCGCTCCCAGGCTCCAGCGTCACTTTTTCAATTTCAGGGATCTGCTCTTCGAGTACCTCCGCCACACGGGCGGCTGTGTCCTCATACCCTCAAGCAGTGCAGTAAAGAATGTTCACCAACACAAGACCGCTCCTTTCTGAACGCCCTTCGAACGTTATTGACTCTGCTGAAGATGATAAGCGACCGCCATCTCCTCTTCAGCCTCCGGAATCATGCCTTTTTTCTGGTAGCACTGGGACAGGCTCGTATGCAGAAACGGCTCGTCGGGGTTCCGCTCAATGCCGTTTTTGAGAATCTCGACCGCCTCGTCCAGCGCGCCCATCAGCTCATACGACTTGCCGATGGAGAGGAACGCCTCGACATAGTTTTCGTCCAGCTCCAGCGCTTTTTTGTACAGCGCGATCGCCTCATGGTACTTCCCCTCGGCGAGGAGATCATGTCCGTCGCTGATGTAGCCCATCTTGATTTTGTCGCTCATGCCGCCCCTTTCTGTAAGCAGCCTATTTCTTGAACAGCCGCAGAAAGCTCTTAACGGGACCATGCCGCCGCTTCACATAATACTCGCGCCCGGAGGAGTCCGCCTCCATACAGATCAACTGATCCGATTCCAAACGCGCGATGGCGCCCTTGATGAGCGACGGCGGGAAGTCGCTGCCGGAATACAGCCGCTTCTTTTCAACGCGGCCCGCTCCATTGACCTTGGCCATCACCCATTGCTTCGCTTCCGAAATCTGATGCATATCCGCCCTCCTATGATGCAGTATAAAACATTGCTTTGGACAGCGCAACCGATTTACAGGCGTACAGGCTCCCGTCCTGTGAATTAAGATTAAAATTTTCCGTAATAAAAAACAAAACGCGCAGGCGTCCAATTCCCTTGAAAAGGCGTCGCCAACCAAATCGTCATTCCCGCGTAAGCGGGAATCTTAAGGCATCGCAGCCGCTGCGCCCGTCCTTTAAACCCCCCTAGCCCCTTTTCAAGGGGGGAATCGGACGCGCCGCCGCAAATATCCCTGTATGGGAGTACCGCCAATGCGCAACTTTTCTTGACAGCCGACCGATCATGCGCCATCATAGTTACGCGGTTGGGGTCGTAGCTCAGTTGGGAGAGCGCCTGAATGGCATTCAGGAGGTCAGGGGTTCGACTCCCCTCGACTCCACCATCCCCCTTATTATTGTCATTGCGCCGTCCATCCGCCGTCCAGCATGATCGCCGCCCCGGTGATATAACTGGAAGCGTCCGACGCCAAAAACACCGCTGTCGACGCCGCCTCCTCCAGATCGCCCCATCGCCCAAGCGGAATGCGCGACAGAAACGCCGCATACGCCTCCTTGTCCTGCGTCAAGGGGCGGTTCATCGGCGTGTCGAACGGGCCGGGGCAAAGCGCGTTCACCGTGATTCCATGCGGCGCAAACTCCAACGCCCAAGCGCGCGTCATATTGAGCAGCCCGCCCTTCGTCGCCGTGTACGGCGAGCGCGCCGCCAAACCGACAACGCCCAAGATGGAGGAGAGGTTGATGACCCGCCCGTAGCCGCGCTCTACCATGCTGGGCAGAACGGCTTGCCCAAAGAGGAACGGTCCGGTCAGGTTCACCTCTACGACCCGCCGCCATTCGTCCAAGGGCAGCTCCAGCGTTCCCGTCCGCACGTTCGTTCCCGCGTTGTTGACGAGTATGTCGATCTGCCCGAACCTGTTCAGCGCCGCCGAGACGTTCGCGCGCACCTGCGCAGGCTGCTTTACATCGCCTTCCAGGGCTAAAATGTCGCCGCCCGTTGTTTCGGAGATGCGCCGCGCCGCCGCTTCGCACTCGTCCAGATGCCGGCTTGTTATGACAACGTTGGCGCCCGCTTCAGACATCCCTTGCGCCATCGCCTCGCCGAGACCCTTGCTTCCGCCTGTGATCAGCGCAACCCGCCCGTCCAGACGAAAACGCTCCATGATCGATTCCATATCTGCCGTCCCGCCCTTGTTTTTTGCTAAAGGCTCAACGAATCGAACGTCCACTCATCCAGCGGCGTCATGCTTCTGTAATCGATGGGCGCGCCGAGAGCGTAGCCGGCGGTCTGCAGCGAACGTATATCGATTCGCCCGCCTTCCACATTCAGCTGCGGCAACCCGCCCTTTACGGCGTACATCCGCGGATGCGCCTCTAGACAATCGGCGCGCTCCGACCGCGAAAGGTGCGCCAAACCGCGCAGATAATGATGCCCGTTTCTCTCCGCGTCCGATATGCCGAGAGCCGCCAGCGTCGCGCAGTCCTGATGAAGCGGGACAATCGGCGCGTTTGCCAGGTCTTCGCCGGTCATGAGATGCCCGCCCTGTTTCGCCAGCGCAAAATTCAGCAGCGATTTGTAAATGCCCTTGCAGTTCTTGGAGCTGACGCCGCGGTAACCCATCTCCAGCGCCTGTTTAAACGTATCCAGCCCGCTGTCCGACTCGTCAATGATGACCGGCTTGACGCTGGACAACTCGCGCATCTCCTCCGCCAGCGGCGGCTTCAGCGCGGCGTCGCGGTGAATCGGCTGCTCTATATAACGTATGCTGTCAAAAAACTGCTCAAAGACAGGCTTCGTCCGCAGTGTCTCCACAAGCGAACGAAACGGCGCCGCCTCCAGATACTGCTCATTCCCGTCCAGCGACACCGCATACGGCTTTGAGGCGCGCGCGTCCAGCAGCTCGGCGATCGTTTCAAGGCGCGGCAGGTCTACGCTGTCGTCGCCGCACACCTTCACCTTAAAGTACCGCAGCTTCTGCGCGTCAATATACTCCTCAAGCGACTGCGGCAAGCTGTCGTTTAGGCGGTCGTCGTCGCCGATTTCGCTTGTCAAAATCGGGTCGCTCAATCCTACAGTATGCCGAATCCATAGGCTGTCCAGCGGCGCGGGCGGCAGTACATCGGACGGCTCCAGACCCTCCAGTTCGGAATGCGCCAAGCCCATCTCCACCCCAAAAACGTTCGCCTGAAGCGCCTCAAAAAAAGAGATCGACAGGGCGTTGCAAACCGCGTCCGCAACGGCTCTCTCAAAGAAAGAGGCGCCGAACGAGGCGGTCAGCTCATTGATTCCCCCCTCCGCGCGCGCCTCCATGACCGCCGACAACCCGTCCATCATGAGTTCAAACGGCGTCCGCGGTTCGGACGCCATCAAAAGATAGGCGTCATGCGCCGCTTGAACGGCAAACAGCATATCGCGGATATTGTCCTCGTAGTTTTTGTCGGGAGATTTATCGAACCATTTGGGCGGAAGGCAATCCGCGGACACGCCCTCCGCCCGCATTCCGTCCGCTGTCTCCATCGTAACGCGCGCATGCAGGATCGGGTAACCAATCAGCGTTGCGACGCCGTAACGAAACGGCATGCGCAGCCGCACATTCCGCATGTAAAACCGCGCGTCGGTCAGGCGCAGCCGTATCGGTTCATTCGGCATGACCGCCTCCTAAATCCCCTTTTATTCAGAAGCCTCTTCTTCGCTGGCAACACACTGCTCCACAGCAAGTTTGACAATGAACCCATGCAACTCTTTCACAACATCCTTGTCGACATGATGGCGGTAGGATGTGATGATCAAAGCGTCTCCGCCAATCGATACCGCTGTCTGTTTGGGTTCCCTCAACACCCGATCGATGTCGTTCTCCGGCGTTTTCCACTGAACAAAGAACTTGGTCAACTCCGTATGCGCTGGCGCCTCATCCAAGTAGTACACCGGAATGTCATCTGCGCGAACGTAACGATTCCCCTCCTGAACTGGAGCCATGCACCCCGACAAAGCCAACCCGACCAAGACCGCCGCGGCAAGCGCCGCTTTATTGAACATCTGAACTCCTTTTGAAAATCAAACATCCGACCTTACATCTTTAGTTGGGACATTCCGCTTGGCGAACGCGGACGTCGTCTGCGGCGCCTCTGGATTCCCGCTTGCGCGGGAATGCATGTCCTCGCGGAAGCGGGGAACGACCTGGTTGGCGAAGCCTCTTTCCCATGAATACGGGCTTTGTTCGTCCAACGTCCCAACTTTAAGCATGAGGTCAGAAACATCCGCTCGCCGCCTCCTACATCGCCGCGTCTATGGGAACCTCTTTGCCCGTCTCGCCGCTTTCCAGGATCGCCTCGATCATCTGCTGAACGATCAGCCCGTGTCGAAGCGGGGCGCGCACCTCTCCCCCGTCCAGGACGCCGGCGATGAACTCCTCCGCCATCAGGTTGAACCCCTGTTTTTGCGCGGGCAGTTTGACCGGCAGATCCTCCTCCTTGTTGTCGTCGGTGCGGTAAAGCGTCAGCGGGCTTAATTTCGCCCCCGCCTCGGTTCCAAACAGCTCAATTTGAAACTCGCCAGGTTGATGCGACGCCCAGAAGCTCTCGACGATGAGTCCAATGCCGTTCTCAAAACGGACGAAACCGCCCGCGTAATCGTCCGAGGTGAAACGGGTATAAAAATTCTTCGGGGGAACTTTGCCGCGCCAGAAACCTTTGCCGACCGGTCCAAACTTCGCGCCTGCCGCCGCGGACGCCGCCACCGGACGCGGCATGCCCATGATCCACCAGACCGCGTCCAGGACATGGACGCCCATGTCCCGAAACGCGCCGCCCCCTTTTTCAATGAAGCCAAGGTTCCAGTCGGGAATGCCGATGCGGCGGACGCTGCGGGCGCGCGCGTAGTAAAAGTCGCCGAAATAACCCTCGCGCCCCAGCTTGCCGAGATGCTGACAGGCGGCGCTGTACCGCGTCCCAAGCGACATCATGTTCACAAGACCCGCCTTCTCCGCCTCCTCAACCAGCTCTTTGGCGGCGTCTTCAGAGTCGGACAGCGGCTTCGTCACGATCACATGCTTGCCGTTCCGAACCGCTTCGAGCGCGACCGGCACATGCCACTGATTCGGCGTCCCGACAAAGACAGCGTCGATCCCGCTGTCCTTGCACATCTTTTTGTAGTCGGTGTAGAACTTCACCTTGTTCGGTATCTCTTTGGCGAAGTCCTTCATCCGCGCTTCTTGGAGATCGCACAGGGCGACGATCTCGCCTCGTTCGTCGCCCATGAGCGCGCGTCCATTGGGGCGTCCAATGCCCATTCCGACGATGCAGAATCGCACCTTGCCGCTTTTTTTGCTTTTGGAAACCTTTGGCTCCGCTTTTGCCATCACGCTCCTCCGTTGGTTGCATGTTCTCGCGCCGCGTCCAGCTGACCCGCCGATCCCAGCAGCTCATTTCGGCCGGCGATGAAAGCGGCGTATTCGTCCATATAGGTCCTGCCGGGCGCGCGGAAATCGATGTCGTCAGGGTTGTCCCGAAAATGCTCGCGGTGGACGCGCGTCCAGACCAGCCGCCCGTCCGTGTCGATGTTCACCTTGCAGACGCCGCGCTTCGCCGCCGGCAGATACTCCGCCGTGTTGACGCCCGCCGCGCCAATCAGCTTTCCGCCCGCGTCGTTGATGCGCGCCACCTCCTCCGGCGGCACCGAGCTGGAGCCGTGCATCACCAGCGGGAACCCAGGCTTGCGCGCCTGTATATCGTCCAGGATGTCGAAGTGAATGCCCTGCGTCCCCGAAAACTTATACGCCCCATGGCTCGTGCCGATGGCGCAGGCGAGGCTGTCGCAGCCGGTGCGGTCGATGAACTCCTCCGCCTCTTCAGGGTCCGTCAAGCATGGGTTGTCGCCGACCACATCCTCTTCAACGCCCCCCAGCATGCCCAGCTCCGCCTCGACGCTGACGTTTTTCTCATGGGCGCGGTCCACGACCCGCTTCGTGATGGCGATGTTCTCCTCAAACTCCTCATGCGACGCATCGATCATAACGGAGGAGTAAAAGCCCGAATCGATGCAGTCGTAGCACACCTCCTCGGTTCCGTGGTCGAGATGCACCGCGAATACCGCGTCCGGAAACAGGTCGCCCGCCGCCCGTATCATTCCTTCCAGAAAGCTTTTGTCGGTGTAGCCGCGCGCGCCGCGCGAAATCTGAATGATAAACGGAGCCTGCGAGTCGATATTGCCGCGAAACAGCCCCATCGTCTGCTCCGCGTTGTTGATATTGTAGGCGCCGACGGCAAACTCGCCGTACGCCACCTCAAACAGCTGCTTGGTCGTTACGATCATCTCTATGCCCTTCGTTGTCGTTCTCCAGCGGTATGCGGAAACAATGTATCATGAAACGGCGGCGGTCTCAACCGCCCATCTTCCGAGGCGGTACGCCCATGCGATGAATTTCATTTTGACCATAAAGCGTCGGCGCCGACTGACGTCATTCCCGCGCAAGCGGGAATCCAGAGTCAACCTCGAAACCGTCCGCGTTCACAACCTGAATTGCTCTAAGGGTGATGTCAGATTCCTCCTTGAAAAGAGGGTTAGGGGGTTTAAAGAGCGCGCGCCGGCAGGGAAGACGCAAGATTCCCGCTCGTTACATTTTACCGCAGGAGCAAGGGCGGGAATGACCGGCTTGGTTGTCTGCGTTTGTTGCGCCAACAAGAATGTTGCGGCATATTAAATTAAACGGTCAAATGGCTGATCCGAAAGGTCGTCTGACGCTGCAAGAAACGCTGAATCAAAGAAGGAGGAGTGAAAACGTGAAAAAACTTCACTGGATCGTTGCGGCGTTGTCGGTTCTGGTTCTTATCGCGGCGCTTCTGTGGACGCTTGTTGCCGGGCGTTTTAGCTCGTCGGATGCTCCTCAAATCGCGCAGGATGAGCAAACCCCTCGGCAGCCCGGTCATGCAGCTCTCGAAGAGCCGGCGCGGCGCGATGAGAACGGCGCCGCCCGCGAGAAGGTCGCCGAGCTTGAGCCATCCTCCGAGGCGCAAGAAATGTCGACAGCGGCGATCGAAATTCCGCCTGAACTGTCCACCGTGGACGGCGTCCTGAACGAATGGGCGCGGCTTATCGGAGAAGAGTTTGACCTGTGGATTCAGACGCTTCCAGAGAGCGCAGCCGCTTTTAAAGCGCAAGATATCGCTTCTGAGAGAATCATGACGGCTCCAGAGTATGCCGTTCTGAGAGAGGCAATCAGGAGGACAATCGACGATTTTCCGCCGAACGCTCAGCATCCGATAGTCATGGCATGGCGGGCGGGGCGCATTCCGATTTCGAAGGTTCCGTGCTTCGTGCAGCTTCCGAACGGCGACATCTACAACATGCCGCCCAACACAAAGCTGATTGTGCGTTTCAAGACCCGCGCGCTGCTCTCTGCGGAAGGGAAACAGGAGCTGAAAGAAAAGACGCAGCGTCAAAACGAATTGTTGGCAGATCTGGCGAAAGGAACCGCTTCTGAGGATGACACGAACGCGATGTTGAAGGAGCTGAAAAGCGTGGAGGAGAGGCTGAATTATATTCATAGCCCGTCCTATTCGGACAAAGAGCGCATCCATCTTTGGGGAGACTCTGCTGAAGGTCCGTTCGAGGAGGTTGTGTTGGATCTGGGCGTCATAGAGCGCGACATAGAGACAGCAAAGAATGAGGCAAGAACGGTTATTAAGGGCTTGCTCGCTCAACAGGGTTGGTCCCCGGAAGGGATCAAAGAGCTGCAGCGGGAATTGGAAGCTTTGGATCAATAGGCGCCGCCTGTGTCCGTTGAGAAGGGATCTGCCTCGTTTCCGTCCGGCATGAGCGATGAGAAGATCGGCGCGGCTCCCTAAAGAGAACGCGACGGGTCGGGCTGTTGCGGATCCGCCGCGTTTTTGTTCGAAGCGCAAGCAGCGAGTTGCCTCCAGCCGTTGAAGAAGGCTTTGCTCGTTGGTCGCTGACCTTACATATTTAGTTGGGCATGCCGGCGCGAACGCGGACATCGTCTGCGGCGCCTCTAGATTCCCGCTTGCGCGGGAATGACAGCCGGGGATGCGGAAGGTTTCGGGTCTGCCTCTAGATTCCCGCTTGCGTTCTCCACCGTTATCTGCGACGATGCGCAGAACGCAACGCATACCGCATAGGAGAACGCATGGCGAACGATTTCAATGTCCCGCGCCGGCGATGGGGCAAAAGCGAGCTGAGCATCCCTGTCGTCCCGTTCGGAACGCAGGGTTTCGGCAACAATTTCGGCAAGGTGACGGACGAGGAGGCATGCGATCTGATCCGCCGCGCCGTTGACATCGGCGTCAACCATTTCGACTGCGCCCGCTGCTACGGCGATTCGCTGCGCAAGCTGGGCGTCGCCATCAAAACAGGCGTCATTGAGCGCGAAGAGGCGATCATCAGCGGCCGGCTCTGCTGCCACAGCGCCGCGCAATGGGGCGGCTACGGGTCAGGACGCCCCGACTACTCCGCCCAACGCGCTAAAGACGATGTCCGCGACCAGCTGGAAATACTCGGAACCGACTATTTTGACGCCATGCTGATTCATGACCCTGGCGACATCGACGCGACGCTCGCGGACGACGGAACGCTGGACGGCATCAAGGAGCTGAAAGAGGAGGGGCTGATTCATAACGTCGGATACGGCATGAACCCGCATCCTTTTCATCTGAAGGTGATCGAAGAGGGGGATGTGGATGTGCTGCTTTGTTTCAACGATTACAACCTGCTGCGGCAGTCGGCGGCGGATGAGATTCTGCCCGCGGCGGCGGAGAAGGACATCGGCATGCTGAACGGCTGGTCAATTATGCGCGGCTTTTTGACCGGCATTGATCTAAGCGGGCATGACCAGAACAATCAGGACATCGCCCGCGCGACCAAAATGCGCGCCTGGTGCATCGAAAACGATGTGAGCCTGTTGACGATGGCGCTGCAGTTTTGTCTGCGGGAGGAGACGATTCACGGCAACCCGCTCGGCAGCCTGAACATAGAGCAGCTGGAGATGAACGCGCGCGCCGCCGCCGAGACGATACCGGATTCGGTCATGGACGACTTTCTTGCGCAGGAGTTTTGAACCGCCTTGTCTGTCTGGATCGCGCTGTTATGCATTGCGGGGCTGCCGACGCTTCCGCTTCCAGAGGAGGTACCCGACCCTCCGCCGGCGCGGCATGAGAGCGCGGGCGGCTCCGCCTTCATCCGCTTTCACCGCGCTGTCATCACAACGCAGGACGGGGATACATGCGTGTTTGACCCGACCTGTTCGTCGTATGCGCAGCTGGCGCTGGATCGATACGGGTTTTTGGGCTGGGCGGCGGCGTCGGAGCGTCTATTGCGCTGCCATACGTGCAACGCGCCGTTCGCCGCGTCCACACGGCTGCGGACTCCCGATCCGTTCCCAGACGAGACGCGCTGGAACGCATGGGGCGGCGTTCTCTCGGCGGCGGTACCTGGCTTAGGACAAGCGGCGGGCGGAAAATGGCGCGACGGGCTGTCCGCCTTCGTTCGAGTCGCCGCGTTCGGCTTCGGCGCGGTCTATTACGCCCGGCGCAAACAGACAATTCCCGCCGCGGCGTCAGGCGGGGCGGCTCTCTTTTTTTACGCCGGGAATCTGCTTGGAGGGGCGAAGGCGCTTGCGCGATGACATGGGCATGCTGCGCGCTCTGGTTGTCGGTCTGCTGCGCATCGGACGCCGAGTCGTTTCGCTTGGGCGAGGAGCTGCTGTTGGAGGGCGATTACGCCGCCGCGCGCGCCGCGTTTTTAAGGTTGTCGCGGCATGAGACGCCGCTCAAAGACCGAGCCGCCTATATGTCCGCGTTGTCGCTTTACAAGGCGGGGATGTACGAAACGGCGGCGCGCGAATGGGCAGATTTAACGCGCCGAACCGAAGACGAATACGCCGGCGCAAGGGCGCAATACGGACGCGCATGGGCGTCTATACGTCTGCGCGACTGGAGCGGCGCCGGCATGCATTTAGACCGCCTGCCAATCCTGTTTCCAGAAGCTGACCTGCTGCATCGAAGCGCTTTTCTGCGGGAGCGCCTGGGGGAGGGGCCGGCGTTTTGGCGGCGTTCGCCCTCAACGGCGCGTTGGCTTTCGACCTTTCTGCCGGGCGCCGGGCAGATCTACGCGGGGAGGTATGGAAACGGGGCGGTGTCGACGCTTTTGAACGGCGCGTTCTTTTATTTTTTAGGAAAAGCGGTCTCTGACGAACGCTGGGTTGACGCCGCGTTCATCTATTTTCTTGGGGCGCGGTTTTACTGGGGCGGAAGGCAGAACGCCGCCCGTTTTGCCAATGAGTATAACGAGCGCGAAACGGAGCGGTTTATTGAACGGCTGGGCGGGCTGAAATTTTAACCGCTCAGGCGAGCGCTTTGGCGGCGAACGTCAACGCGCAGACGGACCCTAAAACGGCGACCCAAGGCGCGCGCCGCAGAAATGCCGCCCATGCCGAGGCGAACGTTCCGACAACGACTTGAACGCTAACGGCGGCGAGAGCGGGCTGCATCCCGTAAGCCAGAACCAAAACAGGGAAGCAGAGCGCCGCGAAGAGCCATGACGCATAGGCGCGCCGTCTCCATTCCCAAAAAAAGGATCGTTCGGACGGTTCCCATGCGACAGCGAACAAGGCGGCGAGAGCGGCTGCCACCAGCGCCGGCGCGTAGACGGGAAGGTTTTGATAAAGGGAAAAAGGCGCATGAACAGCCGACGCCGCGGCGATAGAGGCGCAAAGCGCACGGGCTGTTTTCGGATCGTCAAGGCGGAGCGGCGCCGACCTCATTCGTCAATGTAGCCGCGCAAATTCCGACTGCGGATGGGGTGCTGCAGTTTGCGCAGCGCTTTCGCTTCGATCTGCCGTATGCGTTCGCGGGTTACATTGAAGACGGCGCCGACCTCCTCCAGCGTGCGCGGGCATCCGTCGCCGATGCCGAAGCGGAGCCGTATCACCTGCGCCTCTCTGGGGTCAAGGCACTTGTTGAGCGCGTCGGCAACCTGCTGGCGCAGCAGGGAGGTGTCCGTTTCCTGATCGGGCGCTTTGGCGGTCTTGTCTTCGATGAAGTCGCGCAGACAGCTGTCTTCCTCCTCGCCGATGGGCGTTTCCAGAGAGATCGGGTCCAGCGCGACGCGCATGATCTGGTGGATTTTTTCTGGGGGCAGGTCCATTTGGTCGCTCAGCTCATCGACGGTCGGTTCGCGTCCGTTTTCTTGCACAAACTGGCGGGTCATTCTGGAGAGGCGGTTGATCGTTTCGGTCATATGAACGGGAACGCGGATGGTGCGGGACTGGTCGGCGATGGCGCGGCTGATGGCTTGTTTGATCCACCAAGTGGCGTAGGTGCTAAATTTGAAATTCCGTTTGTATTCAAATTTGTCGACCGCTTTCATCAGCCCCATGTTGCCTTCCTGGATCAGGTCCAGGATGGTGAGGTTCGGCGTCCGGACCGCGTATTTTTTGGCGATGCTGACGACAAGGCGCAGGTTCGCTTCTGTCATGTGGCGTTTGGCGTCCGCCGCCAACTTTTCGCCCTGCATGATTCGATGTCGAATCTGTTTCAACGTTTGGACGTTGAATCCGAGCTGTTTTTCCAGGTGACGTACGGCGCGCTCCGACTGGACGATATGGGGCGCGTCATGTTCGTTTGCGGGAAGCGCGGCGATTCCCCTGCGTTGATTGTGCAGATGCTGCCGCATGTTTTCGGCGCGCGCGGCGGCGTTTTTCACTTTGACGCTGATTTCGGCGATGCGGTTGCGGTTGAAGTTGATCTGGCGCATGCGCTCGGCGAAGGCGCGCCGGGCGGCGGTATGCTCCGCTTGAAGAGCGTCCGCCCCGCCGTTCTTGCCCGATTTGTGATAATCGATTCGCGTTTCAAGAAGAGTCCGCTCCATTGCGTTCAGGTCTTTCAGCGCGGCGCGCGCCGTTTCGATGTGTACGGCGTCCTTGCCGGTGCGGCTCTGCGTCGGCAGCTCCAGGATGTCGGCGGGCTTCGCCTTCCCGCGTATCAGCGCGGAGAGCATCTTGCGCGCTTCAGCCGCGGCGATGGGCGTTTCAAAAACGGCGTCGCGGATGATCTCCAGACCGCGCTCAATCCTCTTCGCCAGCTCCACCTCCTGCTTCTTGGTGAGAAGCGGGACCTTGCCCATTTCGCGCAGATAAACTTTGGTCGGATCCTCGGAGCCGCTTTCTAGGCGCGCTTTTGCGTTCTGCGCGGCGATGAGCGCCGACTTGTCAACGGTTTCATCCGCCAACTCCTCATCCTGCTCCGCGTCGTCTGCAGGGTCTATGCTGTCCTGATCGCCGTCAATTCCGCCGATGGCGGCCAGCTTCTGCGCCGACGAATTGTCTAAAAACGAACCATCCTCCGGATACCCGCCTTCTTGACCCATGATCGTCTCCTCCTGACGGTCGGCTCGAGAGCGTCTTGTTCGCGATCGGCGCGTTTGCGGTTGATTCTGACGGGCCATCGTTCATCCTCCTAGGCGTCGTTTTCTGCGGTATGATGCGTTGAAGTTGGGGACGGTTGCCGCATCGCGCGGCGCTGTTTCGAGTTTTCATTAAGGTACTTTGCCATTTGGAGATCGTCCGCTTCGGACTGCTCCATGTCGGCGAGCCGCTGGCGCTCCATTCTTTTGAGCGCGTCATGAACAAGGCGATCCACCGCCGCGTCGATCTCCGCCTCAATATGCGGGAGCGGCTTCGTTTCGATCATGACGGCGCTGAGCAGCTCGCGGGTCTCATCGTCGTAGCTGGCGTCAATGAGCGCATAGACATCCTCTTGACCTTCGCGCGCCGCCTCCCATAAGAGGCGCGCCAGCTCCTGATGCGTTTCTTTTTGAAAATCGCTCGGCGCGATCTTGTCAAAAACATCCAGTATCGTATCGGGTTTGGCTGCCATGTAGCCGAGCAGTTTTCGTTCCGCAACGTATCGGCGGTCAGCGTTGAACGCGCTGGATCCCGCCGTCTCGTCCGGCGCGCTTTCAAGCCGCACGCGCCGCCGGCGCAGTTCCGCCCAGACCTCCTTCGGCGGCGACTCCAGCTCCTTTGCGAGACGCGCGGCGTAATCCCGCATCAGCAGCGGGCTTTGAACATGCCGCATCAGCTCCGCCGCCTTGTCGATGGCTTCCAGCTTCGCTTCAGGCTGCGACAGGTCCAGCTTCTCGCCGAGATGCCGTATCAGAAACTCAACGACCGGGACGACGTTGTTCAGAAGCGTTTTCACCGCCTCCGCCCCGTCCGACTGGATGATGTCGTCAGGGTCTTTGCCTTCAGGCATGACCGCCGCTTCGACGCGCAGCCCTTCACCCAAGAAGACGCCCGCGCCGCGTTCCACCGCCCGCGCTCCCGCCTCGTCTCCGTCCAGTATAAAGGTGACGGCGTCGCACCGCCGTTTCAAAAGCCGCGCATGGTACTTTGACAATGCGGCTCCCAACGGCGCGACCGCGTTCAGAACGCCCGCCTGCCGCAGCGCGATCACATCCATATACCCCTCGGCGACGACGGCGCGCCGCTCCTGATACACCTCCCGATGCGCTCTGTCCAGCATATACAGAATCTGGCTTTTTTGGTAGAGGGGCGTTTCGGGGGAGTTCAGGTATTTCGGTCCCGCGTCGTCCTCCAAGGCGCGTCCGCCGAATCCCGCGACGTTGCCGTCCATATCGTTGATCGGAAAGATGACGCGGTTTCGGAAATAGTCGTACCGCCTGCCCTTTTCGTTTTGGCGAATCAACCCCGCTTTGACAAGAAAATCGGCGTCGTAGCCCGAACCAATCATCTCGTTCATAAGCCCATCCCATGAATCGGGCGCGTATCCGATCTGCAGCTCCTCTTGAGTTTCAGGCGTCACGCCGCGCCGTTCAAGGTACTCCATCGGCGCGCGGTTCTGTTGAAGCCAGCGGCGGAACAGCTTTTGCGCATACAGGTTCGCTTTGGCGAGCCGCTGCATCTCATCGGTCGGCTTCCGCTCGTCGATTCCGTCCAGGGAGACGCCGGCGCGATCCGCCAGCTTTTTGACCGCCTCGTCGAAGGTGAGACCTTCCCGCTCAACAACATAGGTGAAGGCGGTTCCCGACTTGCCGCAGCCGAAGCAGTGAAAGAGACCTTTGTCGGCGCTGACGGAGAAGGAGGGGTCTTTGTCTTGGTGGAAGGGGCATCGCCCCGCATAGCGGTTTCCGCGCCGGCGCAGCGGAACGCCCGACTCTTCGATGAGGCGCGCCAGGTCAATGCGGCTGCGTATCGTTTCAAGCGTCGCATGCGGAAATCGCGCCATCGTTCTCCTTTAATAAGCTTATTCGTTCAGCGTTACAATCGTGACTCCAGCTCCGCCCTCTTCAAGCGTTCCGAGACGGTATCGGAGGACGTTCGGGTTGTGTTGAAACGCTTCATGCAGCGCCTTTCGAAGCGCGCCTGCTCCTTTGCCGTGGATGATGGACGCCTGCTCTAGTCCAGCCAGCGCGGCGTCGTCCAAGTATTTGTCCGCTTCGTCCAGCGCTTCATAGACGCGGAACCCGCGCAGGTCCAGCTCAATGGACACGTTCGCGCGTTTTTCCGCGGCGAGCCTTCGGAACGGCTTCGGCATCTCCATGATTTTCGCTTGGTCTTCTTCCCTCAGCTCCATATCGGCGGCGGAAACGGAGACGGTCATATTTCCGACGCGGGCGCGCGCCGTTCCCGACTCGTTGGGCGGATCCACAATGACGCCCTTCGCTTTCATCGCCTTAATATAGACGAGTGTACCTTCGGGCAGGTTGCGCATCGCTTCCGCCGCTTTTTGCCGTTCGATGCGCCGCGCCTGTTCAAGTTTGCGTTCCGTCTCCTGAATCTGCCGGCGGGCGGAGGCGATCGACTCTTTGGAGGCTTGCGACTCGCGTATCTCGGCGACGGTTCGCTCCACAACCGAACGGGCGCCTTTCACAATCGCTTGCGCCTGCGCTTCCGCCTGCCGTTTCAGTTCGCTCCGCTGCGCCCGCAGCTGATCAATTCTATTTTTATATTCCGTCTCGCGCGCTCTCGCCCGTTTCAGGCGCGTTTCCAGCTCGGCGCTCTCCGTTTCCATCTTGCGCCGAAGCCGTTCCACATCCTGTATGAGCGTTTCCATCTCCATCGCCCCGTCGCCGAGCGACTGCTCCGCCGCCTCCAACACTTCCGCCGGCATGCCAAGCCGACGCGCAATCTGAATCGCATGGCTGCTTCCAGGGGCGCCCATGTTCAGCTGATAGGTTGGGGAGAGGTCTTGTTCGTTGAAAGCCATCGAGGCGTTTGCCGCGCTGCGTTTCTCATGGGCGTACAGCTTCAAGGCGCTGTGGTGCGTCGTGATGAGGATCTTGGCGCCTTTGCGCATCAGCTCGTCCAGAACAGCGGCGGCAAGGGCGGCGCCTTCGGTCGGATCGGTCCCAGCGGCGACCTCATCCAGCGCGACCAGCGTGCGCGGCGTCGCCTGTCCAAGAATGCGTATGACGCGCGTCATATGGGAGGAGAAGGTGGAGAGGCTTTGCTCAATGCTCTGCTCGTCGCCGATGTCGGCGCAGACCGCGTCAAACAACCCGAGTCGGCTGCCGGCGTCCGCCGGTATCGGCACGCCCGATTGACACATGAGCGCGAGCAGCCCGACCGTTTTGAGCGCGATCGTTTTGCCGCCGGTGTTCGGTCCGGTGATGACAACCGCCTGCGTCTGGTCGTCTAGGCGTATGGAGGTCGGGACGACCTGCCGCGGCGGTTCGTCCAATTTGGCGCGTCGATTTTGGGCGGCTTCGCGTCGGAAATGGCGCATCAGAAGCGGATGGCGCGCGTTTTCCAGGTCAACGATCGGCTCATCAACGATGATCGGCTCGGAGCAGCCGTATTCGATTCCAAAAATCGCTTTGGCGCGTATAAAATCGAACTCCGCCAGCGTGTCGATGTTGAGGCGGATGTCGTCCAGCCGCTCACGCGCGAGGTCGCTCAACTCGGCGAGGATGCGCCGTATCTCCCGTTCCTCTTCACCAAGCAGGTTGTCCAGATCGTTGTTCGCTTCCATGACCGACAGCGGCTCAATATAGACGGTCGCGCCGGAGGCGGACTGCCCCTGCGCCGCGCCTTTGACGGCTCCCCTAAAGTTCTGTTTGACCGGTATCGCATACCGCCCGTTTCGGATGACGACGATGCGCTCCTGAAGGGCGTCCTGATAGTTCGGATTTTGGAGTATGCTGTCGAGGCGGGTCTGGATTTTGAGGCGGGCATGGCGGAGTTTGGAACGTATCGTTCGGAGGGCTGGGCTGGCGTTGTCAACGATCTCGCCTTCGTCGTTGAAGACCTGCTCAATCCGCTGTATCAGTTCGGGCATTCGCTGTAGTTTTTGAGATAGTCGGTCAAGTATGGGCGCGTCCGCGGCGTTCATTTTTTCAAAATAGAGGCGGACGCGGCGGGCGGCGCGCAGATGGTCAGCCAGCTCAAGAATCTCGGAAGCGTCTAGGGGCGAGGTTCGCAGCCGCCGGGCTGCTTGTCGGATGTCGCGCAGCCCCTGGAGCGGTATGGGATGTTCGGAGGATTGAAGGCGAGTCGCTTCGGAGACAGCGCGGTGCTTTCGGCGCAGGGACGGCGCGCCGCGGTAGACAGGCTGCAGTTTTTCAATGCGCTCTTTTCCGGGCGCCGAAACGGCGTACTCCATGAGGCATTCTTTGAGCTGGTCGTACTCTAATACATCCAGATCGCTCAATATCATCGCTCCGCCCTGTTAGATTTTCTCCACAAGCGCGAAAACTGCCTGTCGGGTTGGCGCCTCTCTGCTCGGTTCCGGCGTCCGGCGCGGGATGACGAAGAGAGGCGGTCTTCCGTTAACCTGGCGCCTTTAGTATAGTTTGCCGCTGGTCTGGTGTCAACATTATTTGCGTTTCTTAGCAATTCCTTCCGATCAATTTGATATTAAGGCGGGGGTATATGGAGCCAGTCCATGGAAACCATGTCGGATGCGATGGTGAACTGGGCGCCTGCGCCTAAAAAAGGCATCAGCCGCCTTATATCCTCGTCCGCCAGACGTATTTCAGGCGACAGGTTCGGCTCGCGCAGCGCCTCCTCCGTCGCGCCGCCTAGGATGACAAGCCCTCCCGACAGCTCAATGCGCCCCGCGCCGCTGTGCTGGGAGGCATGCGCGTCCATGCGCTCCGTTCTGTAGGTTCCGAGCGCGGCAGCCTGCGGGTGTATCCCGACGGTCGGGAACGGACAGACGACGCGCTGGTTTTGAATCAGAAAAAGCGCGCGGTCGGACAGGCTCAACATGGCGGACGCGGTACCGCTGCGGGTCGGGATCGTCAGCTGCTGTCCAGCCCGTATCAGGTTCGGGCGCACATTCGGGTTGGCTCTGATGAGCAGGTTGAGTCCGACATCGAATCGGCGGGCGATGCGCGTCAAACTTTCGCCCTGCTTCACCACATAGGAGCGCTCTTGGCTGTTGACGATCTGGACGGCGGGGAGCGTTCGTTCTTGCAGGAGCCGGCTTGCGCGAATTCGTTGGCTGACGGAGGAGGGCAGGCTCCACAGGCTGCGCAGATACGCGAGCGCTTCGCCGTGGTAATCGAGCGCGTGCGCGGCTTCTCCCGCGCCGAACATGGCGGCGGCGGAGTGTTCGTCGATGACGCCGTATGAGAGCGCGGTTCGATAATGTTTGTAGGCGGCGGGAAGGTCGTTTTCAAGCGCGGCGCAATCGCCCAGCCGCCGCGCCGCTTCGATTTTTCGGGAAGTGTTGGGGCTGTTTAAGACCGCTTTCCATGCGTCTATTGCGTTCAGGGAGGCTCCGTTTTGATGGGCAAGTTTTGCCGTATAGTACGCCGCGTCGTCCAGATGCTCGCCTTCAGGGTACCTGTTTTGGTAACGCTTCAGGGCGGCGATGCCGTTTGCGTCGCCGGAGAGGTACAGCGTTTCGCAGGTTTGCCACAGGCTTTCTTCGGTGCGCAGCATGGAGTGAACAATCGTCATGAGGAGAACGGCAATCAAGGCGGCGGCGGGCAGGCGGCGCGCTTTCAGTTTTCTAGCTCTCCAGCCGGCAAATCGGGCGCGCGCGCTCGTGCGGCGTTTGCGGTTGCGATGCCGATAGACTGTTGATCCGTAAGGCGGCCGATACGCCATAGAGTTCATCCCATCGTTCCTAAGATACAGCATACGCTGTTTGGAGCGGCGGGTCAACTAGACGGACTGACCGGCGGCGCGCTCATTCGGAGATGTTGATCAGAGACGCGATATGGACGGCGTCTGCGGCGCCTAAGATTCCCGCTTGCGCGGGAATGACGAATTGTGGGCGCGGAATGACGTCGGGTAGGATGGCGGTTTTTGCTGGACGCGGTTGTTTTGGGTTCGCCTCTGGATTCCCGCTTGCGCGGGAATGACGAACTGTGCGCGGCGTATCGGCTTTCGCAAATCTCAAGTTAATCTTTTCCATCTTGGCAATCCTAGTTCAGACGGCGTACGCTGGACTCTGGATTCCCGCTTGCGCGGGAATGACGATCCGTAACTGCCCAAAAAAAGCGCGCTTGACAGCGAAGACAGCATTTGTTATCTTATATCGGAAGCGGCGGGATGCGGTTCTTTTGAACGCGGAACATCTTGATCGTTTCGGCAACTAGATTGGCGGGCAGGCAGATGGACATCTTCAAGACGCCGATTGGGCGGTATGCGCCCGGGATCATCAACGTGGTCATCGAAATACCGAAAGGAGACCGCAAACGTTTTCGTTATCACCGCAAGCGGCGCACCTTTGTGGTGGACTACCGGCTCATGACGGGGCCTCCTGGCGAGTTTGGCTGGATTCCGCAAACATGGACGAAAGGCGGAAAACGGCTCAACGCCATCGTTCTGGCGCAAAAACCGACCTGGGCGGGACACGTCTGCGAAGCGCGCCCCATCGGCGGGCTGCGCCGACAGGACGGCGACCATCAGATCGTCTGCGCGCTGTTGAGCGACCCGTCGGCGGGAAACTGCCAAGACGTTTCCGACCTGGACGACGCGACCATGCGCCGCTTGATACAGTTTTACGAGCCGTTTTTTCCCCTGAAAGGATGGATGAACAGAGCCGAAGCGCTGGAATATGTGCGCGAAGCGAACGACCTTTACAAAAAGCAACCGAAAGCGTCCCATCAAAAGAAAAAAGAAAAGGCGCCAAAACCCTCCCCCAAAAAGCCGCCTGAAGAACAGCCCGAAGAGCAGCCTGAAGAGCGGGAGGAACCAGCCGAAAGCGAAACGGAACCCGAAGCCGAAAGCGAAACGGAACCCGAAGCCGAAAGTGAAACGGAGCCTGAAACCGAAAGCGAAACGGAACCCGAAACGGAGGAGAACGACCCCGACCATGCCTGAAAAAACGATCCGCCCCGTGTCATGGGGAGAAAACGGAACGGTACGTATCCTAGACCAGACGCGCCTCCCGTTGGAGACCTTATATAAGGAGTGCGAGCAGGTCGGCGATGTGTGGGAAGCGATCAAAAGTCTGCGGGTGCGGGGCGCGCCCGCCATCGGCGTCGCCGCGGCGTTTGGAATCGCGCTTGTTGCGAACCGATCCGACGCGCCGTCGACCGACGCGCTTCTAGAGGAGCTGAACCGCGCCGCCGACTATCTCGCCACCTCGCGTCCAACGGCGGTGAATCTTTTCTGGGCGTTAGACCGTATGCGCGCCCGCGCCGCCGAGCTCGCGTCCAAACCGATCGACGAGATGAAGCGCGGGCTGACCGAAGAGGCGCAGGCGGTCTTAGACGAGGACGACCAGCTCTGCAGGGCGATCGGCGAACACGGCGCCGCCTTGATCCAGAACGGAGAGGCGGTCCTGACGCACTGCAACGCGGGCGGCTTGGCGACCAGCGGATACGGCACCGCTCTCGCCGTCATGTTCACCGCCCACAGCCAAGGCAAGCGGCTTGAGGTGTATGCGAATGAGACGCGCCCGCTGCTGCAGGGGTCGCGGTTGACGACATGGGAGCTGATGCGCGCGAATATACCGGTCACTCTCATTTGCGACAGCATGGCGGCGCATTTGATGCAGTCGGGGAAGGTTCAGCGCGTCGTCACCGGGGCGGACCGGATCGCCGCGAACGGGGACGCGGCAAATAAGATCGGGACATACAGCTTGGCGGTTCTGGCGAAGGCGCATGGCATACCGTTTCATGTGGCGGCGCCGACCACCACCGTCGATATGGCGACGCCGACAGGGAACGACATACCGATTGAGGAGCGGGCTGCCGAGGAGGTCACGGAAGGGTTCGGCGCGCGGACGGCTCCCCCCGGCGTTCAGGTGTACTCCCCCGCGTTTGATGTCACCCCGGCGAAGCTGATCGACTCGATCATCACCGAAAAAGGGGAGCATAAGGCGCCCTACGGTCCTGCGTTGAAGGAGGCGGTAGAGTCATGAAAAAGAAACGGAACATGAACAGGCGCGATTTTCTCGCCTACGGCGGAATCGGAACGCTCGGCGCCGCGGGGGCGTTTCATCTGGCGAAGCCCCACTCGGAGGAGGCGCCGCCAGACGGGATGACGCTCGTAGAGATGGACGGCGTTGTGGATATGGAGGAGTTTCATTCGGTTCTGATCTTAAAAGACGCTGCCGAAGACCGGTATCTGCAGGTCTGGGTCTCATTCTATCAGGCGAATCTGATTCGCATTGCGATGTCGGACGAGGAGCCGAACCGGCCCTTGACCTATGAGTTCATGGAGAGCCTGCTGGACGCCGCGGGCGTCAAGGTTCTGTATGCGGCGGTCGCGGAGTTTCGCTATACGACCTACTACGGGAAGATCGCCGTTGAAACGGGCGGCAAAGTTCTGGAGATCGATTGCCGGCCGAGCGACGGCATTGCGCTGGCGATTCAGACCGGCGCGGATGTCTACGTCTCCACCAAGATGATGAAAGACAGGGCGCTCTCCAAGAAAGAAATCGAAGAGCGGATGCGACGAACTGAACCGCTTAAAATGGCGTGAAGAAAGGCGGTATGCGCTATGAAGCGGTCTGAACAGGCAATTCTGCGCGGATGGAACCGAACGCCGCCCCCGTCTGTCCGTTATACAACGCTTGCGGCGGCTCTCATCATTTGCGTCGGGTTCTGCATCGGGTGCGGCGATACAGATCGCGGCGAATGGGAGATCGTCCGCCTCCCCGATGAAACTCATCTATCGCAAGTCGACTTTGCGACGGAGAAGATGGGATGGGCGGTCGGCGACGGGGACGCTGTCTTTGCCACAACGGACGGCGGCGCCACATGGAATCGGCAGGCGCCCGACTCAGAAGGGGGCGAAGCGCGCATTTTGAATTGCGTTCAGTTTGTGGACGAGGCGATCGGCTGGGCGGGCGGGTCGCTCGGCGTCCTGTATGTAACGACAGACGGCGGAGAGCGCTGGCGCCGGCAAGAAACCGGCATCGATAAAGGCATTTTAGACATCCATTTTGTGGATAAGGCGGTCGGCTGGGCGGTCGGCGGATACGGCGTCGTCTTAAGGACGCAGAACGGCGGCGGTACCTGGGAGATTCAACGGGAGCATGACACGCATCTTTGGAGCGTCTTTTTTATCGACGCGCAGGTCGGCTGGGCAGTCGGAGACGACGGGGGCTTGATTATCACCAACAACGGCGGAGAACGGTGGGCAAAAATACCGCTTTCAACAGAAGCCGACATGTACGACGTATATTTTATGGACGCCAAGAAAGGGTGGATGGTCGGCAACGAAGGTACCATCATGACGACGACAAACGGCGGGCTGACATGGAGGGCGTTGAAGTCGCCGGAGCCTGCGGCGCTGCGCTCCATCGATTTCGACAAGAACGGCGTCGGCTGGATCGTCGGGGAAGGCGGCCTGATTTTGCGCTCAAGCCCCGGCGGCGACGCATGGGATGTTGAGCCGTATCCTGAACCGGACGCGGACGTTTACCCGAATCTGCTGGATGTGGAGATACGGGGAAACCGCGTGTATGCGGTCGGGGGGAACGGAATCGCGCTGAGACGATGACAACGCGCAGGGAATTTATCAAAACCGCCTGTATGGGAATCGCCGCCGGCGCCGCATGGGGAAGCGCATGGGGGCAATCGGCCGGGCGCGCCTATGTGTCCGAAGCGGCATTTGCCGACGACCCAAGCCGCGGGCAGCTGCGCGAGGCGCTGGACATAACGGTGCAGCAAGCGCTTCTCGCGCGGACTCCTGAATCGGCTTGGAGAAGCCTCGTTGAACCGCATGATGTGGTCGCCGTGAAAATATGCGCCGACGCGCCGCTCCTTTCGACAACCCATCGGCTTCTCGATGAGATCGTTCTACGTATGATTTCGGTGGATGTATTGCCGGAGAACATTCTGATCTGGGACAAGCGCAGCGACGATCTGTACCGATACGAGTACGCGCCGCCGGACGCGGAAGAGGGGCGTCCGCAGATTTTAGCGTCCGAGGGGATTGAAGGCACAATTCGGCGCGTCGGCTACGATGAAGCCGTCTACATTGAGGATGAGGACGATCTGGAGGCGAGGCGGAGCAAGGACGGCGCGTTCTCCTTCTTTTCGCGCATCGTAACGCAGCTGGCGACGAAGATCATCTCCGTTCCGACGCTGCGCTACCATCCCATCACGGGCATTTACGGCGCTATGGCGAGCCTGGCGCTGGGGTCGTTGAGCAACACATTTCGGTTTCATCCGACCGGCAGCGACGGCATTCCCGTCATCGCGGACGCATGGAGAAACACGCCGTTGAGCGAGAAACATGCGCTGACGATCGTTGACGGGCTGAAGGGGGCGTACCATACGGGACCGGGCTACGCGCCGGAATGGTTTTGGGAGGCGCGGCGCCTCTTTGTGAGCGAAGACCCTGTCGCTTTAGACTCGATACTGGTGGGCGTTGTGAACGAGATGCGCAAGTCGCCGCTGCGCCCTGTGTATAGACAGGCGGATTATCTGCGCCAAGCCGCCTCGGTCGATATCGGGATCAACGACGCGGACGACATTGTCCATGAAAAGAACGAGATTCCTTAGGACGGGATTCTAGACTCCCCCTTGAAAAGGGGGGCTGGGGGGGTTTTAGCCGCGTGTGGAATGCGGGGCTGCCAGGAAAAATTCTAGATTCCCGCTTGCGCGGGAATGACGGTCAGAATCGGCGGGCTGTCGCGCAAAATGAAGTCATCGCCTGTATGTACTGTCCGCCGCGCATACAGGTTGCGGCTCCATTTAATTTCGTTTACAATATGGGCGTAGGCGATAGGTTTTCAGCGGACAACTGTAATGAAAGGAATTAACGCGATGAATCAACGACAACGAGCCGTTGCTGTTACGCTCATTTCATTCTTGGCGGTCTGCTTGTTGGCGGTTGCGCTGGTATGGCTTCTTGGCCGCCGCGCGGGCGACTCCGCTTCTCAAGGCGCGGCGTCCGGAGGCGGGGCGGAGGCGCATGACCGGCAATCGCCCGTGGTCGCCCCAAAGGCGCCGAATCCTGAATCGGAAATCGCCGATTCAATGTCCGATTCTACGAATAAATCTGCTGAAAAAACGAACTCCGACGCGGAGATTCCGACCCATTTCGGATCGCGCGACGAAACGCTGGACTACTTCGCCAAGTTGGTTGCCGAAGAATTTGAAAGGTTGTACGCCGAAGACGTCAAAAATCCTAAACCTTTGACGAAGGAGGAAGCGGAGTGGGAAGCGATGATGGATGAAGAGTATCTCACTGCGAAGGAGGCGCAATTAGGGCATTTTGGCTTCTCTCGCGAGGATCGAAGGATCCTAAGGGTCGGATGGGATGCATTAGAGAATGTGATGAAAAAAATTGGAGAGGATGGAAAATACGCGGCTCTGGAAGAAGCAATGGACCCGATATGGTCAGTGGAGGGGCAAGAGCCGTTGTCGTTGTTGGTTCGAGCAGGCAGATTGCCGGAATCTGTGCTTTACCACAAAGTTGAACTGCCGAACGGCGAAATCTACAACATGATTGCGCCAATGGAGCTTGTCATCAACTTTAAGAGGAAGCTCACGCTCTCGGAAGGCGGACGGCGCAAATATTATGAGGCGGAGCGGAAGGAAACCAATCTGCTGTCTCGTCTTGCAAGCGGCGATTTTTCAGAAAACGAAGCGGAGAAATTGAACGCGGAACTGACAAAAGTTCAGCAAGAAATTCAGCTTCTTCTGACGCCTGTTTATGTCACCAAGCAAAAGACGCGTAAATACGGGTCAGAGAACCAAGCTAACTTCAAACGGGTTGAGTTGAACTTGGGCGTTGTCAACGAGGACGAAGATATTTTCAGTCCGGTTGAGAAATACCCTGAAGAATCAGATGACGACGAATAACGCGGCGGCGGGAGGGACGCTATGAGCGGCGGCATTGGACGATTGTACAACGACTGGGAGGAATGGGCGGCAACCGCCGATCAGCGCGACGAGGGCTGGCAAGAGGATTATCCAAGATGGCGCCTCTTGATGGACGCCGCCGCCCAGAAGATGACGCAGCCGTCTCCAAGCCCAGAGGATGTCGACTATATTGACAAATGCTGGGGGATTTCCGAAGAGGGCGAATGCCTTGCCGATTACGCAAGGGCGCATGTGGAGCGGTGTTGGAACGTTTTATGTCTCTTGACAGAATCGAAGCGCAGCGACACGCGATGGCAGGCGTATGACGTTCTAAGCGGCGCCGGTCGGAAGGTTGAAACGCTGCTTCGAAAGGGGCTTTCCGATCCGGACGATTACTGCAGACGGCGCGCGCTTCTTAGTTTAGCCCGCCTTTCTCCGACGGACGCCAAAGAGATCGCCGACCGATTCAGCCGTCATGAGGATCCTTACATTCGGCAGGCGTCCATTTCGATGTCGGCCGCCTCAAAAGACGCCGCCTTCATGGATCGCTTCGCGCGGCGGTTGGCGAATGACCCTGCCTGGCATGTGCGCAAGGCGGCGCTGGAGAGCGCCGTTTCATAATTTCCGCGCCGCCGGTCGTTCCCCGCTTCCGCGAGGACATGCATTCCCGCCCCTCTTTTCCGTCATTCCCGCGTAAGCGGGAATCTTAAGGCATCGCAGCCGTCGCTCCCGTCCTTTAAACCCCCCTGCCCCCCTTTTCAAGGGGGGAATCGGACGCGGCGCCCTCCAAGGGGGAATCGGAGGCGGCGCCTTCAAGGGGGAATCGGATGCGGCGCCGCGAGTATCCTCGTATGAGCGTACTGCCGGTCAAAGATAAGGTTGCAACGGCGTCGAAAGACGAATATCATGCGTCCAACCATCATCATGGAGAATCAGCATGCGACACAGAGCGACTGCAATGTTCCGCGCTTCGACTCGAATCGGTCTTTTGGCGGCGGCCTTTTTGGCGGCGTCCGCGGCTCATGCCGGAATCTGGGTGGACGATTTTGAAGACGGCCTCATGGACGACTGGCAGATCTACAAGGCCGACTTGAGCGTCGAATCCTGGGAAGAAAAAGACGGGGTCATGACGGGGCAGATCAACGTCGCCGGCTTCTTCTCAATCCTGCAGCTGAAGCCGGAAGGCGAAGACGTCAGCGTCTGGTCAAACTACACCGTCCGCGCCCGGCTGCGCTTGAACTCCGAGCCGGACCCAGGCGGCTCGACCAGCTTCGGCTTCGCCGTGTACGACCGATTCGAAGAAACGATGTACCATCTCTGCTTGCTCCAGTTTCAGGATGAGAATGTGCTGCTGTATCTTCGCATCGGCAACGGCGCAGGTTCTGACACATTTCCGTTTGTTATCGAACGCAGCGTCTGGTACGACCTGGCGGTGCGGATCGAAACGGACGGCGACACCGAAACGATCGCCTTCAAAATAAACGACGGCGACACGCTCGGATTGACATGGCAAGCTTCCATCGGTTCCGGCGGCGTCGGCTTCATCGTAGAAGGCGGGCAAGCCTCGTTTGACAACTTCTCCGTCGAAGGCGACAACATACCGGACGGCGGCCACATGGCGCAAACATCCGTTTCGCCCGCTGGACGCGCCGCGCAGATCTGGGGAGAAATCAAACGCCAGTAACGCCCGACGCGCAAATGCCGATTGGACAAGAATCGGCTGTCTGGACGGCGCCGATAAGGAGTGGCATTGCGCGGGAATAGCAGCCTGAATCGGCGCGCTCCCGCGCAATGCATGCCGCCGCCTACAGGCGCCGCCGCTATGATCGGCGTTTCTGTTTGCGGATTCAGACTGCGCAATGTATTCTATGGTCATTAAGCGCAAACATGGAGGACGCGCATGCAGCATACGATGGTCCGTTTGAACAGCGCGCGCCGATCAGCATGGCTTGTTGGGGCGTTTGTCGCCGCGGCGTCGGCGTGGATCGTTTCAACAGCCTTTGCCGGCGCATGGCATGACGACTTTGAGGGCGGCGGATTGGAAGATTGGGTCATTTACAACTTCGACCCTGGCGCCGAAAGCTGGGACGAAGAGGACGGGTTCGTTGTCGGCGAGATTGATCAGCCAGGATTCATAAGCCTCCTGCAGCTGAAGCCGCGCCAGCCTGCCGGCGTGGACACCGACGACTGGCAAAACTACACGGTCAAGGTCAAAATGCGTCTGGAATCGGAACCGGAGGACGGCCAGAACACCAGCTTTGGACTCATGCTCTATGATCATATTGAGCAGGACACGTTCCACTGGATCTTTCTCGAATACCATCAGGCGCGCGTTCGAATGCATATCCGCATAGGGAATGCAGGCGGCGACGACTTCTTTCCGTTCAATGTGGAGCAGGGAGTGTGGTATGACGTGACGGCGACCATTGAGACGCTGGACGATTCCGAACGCGTCACATTCCAGGTGGACGATAATCCGCCGTTCATGACCGAATGGAATGGGCAGGCGATTTCAGGCAGCGTCGCGCTCATCGTCGGCGGCGGGCGCGTCTCGTTCGATGATTTCGTCATTGAGGGAGACTCCATCCCAAACGGCGGAAACGGGCTGCCAAGGTCGGTCTCTCCAGCCGGTCTCGCGGCGCAGCTATGGGGCGATCTGAAAAGCCGGTAAGCCTCAAGCCCGTTCCATTCGTTGAACGGAGGAAGTTTGTCAACGCGGTCATGCCGCATGGTTCGGCATGACCGCCTGACGCGCGCTTCTCCCAGAATTGTAAAGCGCAAACTTGGAGGCAAACTTGGAGGCAAACATGCGGCATACGATGATTCGTTTGAACAGCGCGCGCCGATATGCATGGCTCGTTTGGGCGTCCATCGCCGCGGCGTCGGCGTGGATCGTTTCAACCGCCTCTGCCGGCGCATGGCATGACGACTTTGAGGGCGGCGGATTGGAAGATTGGGTCATTTACAACTTCGACCCTGGCGCCGAAAGCTGGGACGAAGAGGACGGGTTCGTTGTCGGCGAGATTAATCTGACAACAGCCTGGAGCCTCCTGCAGCTGAAGCCGCGCCAGCCTGCCGGCGTGGACACCGACGACTGGCAAAACTACACGGTCAAGGTCAAAATGCGTCTGGAATCGGAACCGGAGGACGACCAGAACGCCAGATTTGGACTCGCGCTCTATGACCGTATTGACCAGAACATGTTCCACTGGATCTTTTTCCTATACCATCAGGCGGGCGTTCAAATGCATATCCGCGTAGGGAATGGATCCGGCAACGATTTCTTTCTGTTCAATGTGGAGCAGGGAGTGTGGTACGACGTGACGGCGACCATTGAGACGCTGGACGATTCCGAACGCATCACATTCCAGGTGGACGATAATCCTCCGTTCATGACCGAATGGAACGCGCAGGTGGTTTCAGGCGGCGTCGCGCTCATCGTCAGCGACGGGCGCGTCTCATTTGACGATTTCGTCGTTGAGGGCGACTCCATCCCAAACGGCGGAAACGGGCAGCCAAGGTCGGTCTCCCCAGCCGGTCTCTCGGCGCAGCTATGGGCGGAGCTGAAAAGCAGATGAACCGCAGACGCGTTCGGAACATTGGAGGGCAGACATGCGGCATACGATGATTCGTTTGAACAGCGCGCGCCGATATGCATGGCTCGTTTGGGCGTCCGCCGCCGTTGCGTCGGCGTGGATCGTTTCAACAGCCTTCGCCGGCGCATGGCATGACGATTTTAAAGGCGGCGGTTTGGACGACTGGGTCGTTTACGATTTCGATCCTGGCGCCGAAAGTTGGGATGAAAAGGACGGGTTCGTTGTCGGCGAAGCTAGACCGGGGCATATGAGCTTCCTGCAGCTGAAGCCGCGCAAACCTGCCGACGTTGACACAGACGACTGGAATAATTACACGGTCAATGTCAAAGCGCGCCTGGAATCGAAACCGCGGGGCGTCCGCTTTGGACTCATGCTCTACGATCGCCTTGACATAGACCAGTACAACCTCGCCTATCTCAAATTTCTGCAGGCAAATCTGGCGCAAATTGTAACGCATTCCCAAGGTCCGGGAGGACTTGGTCTAGGCATAGGAGGCCCTTTAAATTTGGAGCATAGAGAGGGAGTATGGTACGACCTGACAGCGACCATTGAGACGCTGGACGATTCCGAACGCGTCACTTTCACGGTGGAAGATCATGTGGCTTTAGAGATTACGAGTAAACGGCAGTTGCATTCAGGCGGCGTCGGTCTCATCGTCAGCGACGGGCGCGTCTCATTTGACGATTTCGTCGTTGAGGGCGACTCCATCCCAGACGGACAGCCATGGTCGGTCTCCCCAGCGGGTCTCTCGGCGCAGATATGGGCGGAGCTGAAAAGTCGGGAATAGCGCCCCCATGTTGCAGGCTTCGGCGTCTGCAGTGTATCATGGGGTTGAAGAACATGGAGAAGGTTTATGCGAACATTGGCAAGAACAACGGTTTTCGCAGCCGCGGCGATTCTGGTCTTACAAGCTTCGGCGGGCGTGTGGCATGAAGATTTTGAAGACGGCGGGCTGGACAACTGGGAAGCGTTCACGGATCCGCAGGGAGCGAACGATCCAACTCAAGCCGAATGGGAGGTGCGAACGGAGCTGGGCAACGGCATTCTCACCGGCGAAATACATGGACCCACACTGGTCAGCACTTTGCGTCTTAGACCGCCCAATGTGGACACAAGCCAGTGGACAAACTACACGATTCAGGCGCGCGCCCGAATGGACACCAGAATTCAGGACGGCGAAGCGGCGATCTTCGGGTTCAACCTCTACGATCAATGGGACGGCGTCACGGAGCTGGTCTGTCTCGCGCGGCTTGAGCAGAGCTTGTCCGAGGTGCGCTACTACACCGAGAACGATTTCGGCGTGTTTAGATTGCGTCGGATGTTTGAGGGTGAACGATGGTACGACATCTCGGCGACCGTGGAAACGGACGCGGAGACCGGCAGAGACCGCATCACTTTCCGGGTGGACGATGACGAGCCGCTCATTGTAGATTGGCCCGCAAGCATCGGGTCGGGCGGCGTCGGATTGACGATTGGGCGCGGCGTCTTTTCGTTCGACGAGGTGCTTGTCACCGGCGAATCGATACCGACCGGCGGAAAAGGTCCGCTTTCCGTCTCGCCAACCGGCAAGGCGGCGCAAATATGGGCAAACCTGAAACGATGAGAACGGCGTTCAAAAGAGGAGAAAGCGGCATGCGGATTCTGATTCGGACGATGGCGTTGACGATAGCGGCGGCGGCGGCGCTGCCGTCCTTTGCAGGCGTCTGGCAAGACAGCTTCGAAGACGAAGGGCTGGACGACTGGGAAATTTACAACTTCGCTCAAGGCATTGAGTCATGGGAAGAAGAGAAGGACGAGGATGGGAACAACGTTCTCAAAGGCTGGATCGAACAACCAAATTCTTGGAGCATTTTGGAATTGAAGCCTGCAGGCTCCGACCCGTCTCAATGGAAGAACTACACGCTGCGCGTCCGGGCGCGCATGGACTCGGAACTGACGGTCGGGATCAACACGTACTTTGGGGTCTATCTCTACTCCGACCTTGAACAAGGATACTACCACGAATGCTCCATCAATCCGCAGACGGCGCGCGCGGATATCTGGAGTTATACCCCCGACAGCTTCGGCACATTCTGGAGAGACCAGGAATTTGAAACGGGCGTCTGGTACAACATTGAGGCGTCCGTTGAAACGCTTGATGGAGGCAGGGACCAGATATCCTTCCAGATCGACGACGGCGAACCGCTCGTAGTGACCTGGGCGGATTCGGCCAAGTCTGGAGGCATCGGCCTGGTCATCTATTACGGAACGTTCTCGTTCGACGACTTTGAGCTGGTCGGCTCCTCTATCCCGTTTGGCGGGGACGCGCTGTCGGTGGAGCCGCGGCAGAAATCCGCGCAGATCTGGGGCGACTGAAAAGCCGATGAAAGCGTTCGACCCGCCCGACAGCATCGACGCGGGCGTACTGGAAACCTTCGCCTACGACGGGGTAGAGCAGGTGATCACCTGCGAAACGGCGGAGTTCAGCGCGGTCTGCCCCTTTTCGGGTTTGCCGGACATCGCCCGCGTCACGATCCAGTACACCCCAAGCGATCGGTGCGTGGAGTTGAAGTCGCTCAAATACTATTTCCTGTCGTATCGGAATGTCGGCATCTACCAGGAGCATGCGACGGACCGGATCTTGACCGATCTGGTCCGTCTCCTGTCTCCGAAGCGGATGACCGTCACGACCGATTACAACATACGCGGCGGCATTCACACCGTTTGCCGCGCGTCGCACCCTCCGCCGACCGATTCTTGACATTTGCTCTATCGGCAGGCATCATAACTAGCGCGGCATTCGACTCGCGCCCTGTAGGCGTTGGAAAGGCGTAGTATTGCAGAAGCGAATATCGTTGAAAATCGGGCTGCAGAGCATCGCTGAAGCGCAGCAATTGTTCGGTCAGCGGGACAGCTTTCTCAAGATCATTGAGGCGGACCGCAGCGCGCAGGTCATGTTGCGGAGCGATCATCTTGAGGTGGTCGGCAATGATCAGGATGTTGAGCATGTGGGAGAAATTTTAAACAAGCTGCTCGGAATAGCGCGTTCCGGCGCCTCCATAGAGATGCGCGATGTGCAGGCGGCAGTCCG
The DNA here is from genome assembly GCA_963665845.2 of Candidatus Poribacteria bacterium. GTDB lineage: Bacteria > Poribacteria > WGA-4E > JAPPNK01. The sequence goes on along the minus strand of OY762492.1, from coordinate 3,818,600 downwards.
AAAGACAGCCCGCCCGGAGCCGGCTGAAACGGCGCTTCCGTCCGCCGAAGAAGGCGGCGAAGCGGACGGCGAGGCTTTGTCCTCGCTCGCTATTCATGCGAAACAGGGACCGATTCGCCCCCGCTCCAAAAATCAAAGCCTCTACATTGAGGCGATGCGCCGGCAAGACCTTGTCTTCGGCGTCGGTCCGGCGGGGACGGGAAAAACCTATCTCGCCATGGCGATGGCGGCGTCCGCGCTCAAATCCGGGACGGTTGACCGCATCATGATGACGCGCCCCGCCGTTGAAGCGGGCGAAAAACTGGGTTTTCTTCCTGGCGACATTCAGGCGAAGATCGACCCGTACCTGCGCCCGCTTTACGACGCGCTTTACGATATGTTTACGATCAACGTCGTCGCGCAGTATATTGAGCGGGGGGTCATTGAGATTGCGCCGCTGGCGTTTATGCGCGGAAGGACGCTGAACCGCGCCTTTGTGGTGCTGGACGAGGCGCAAAACGCGACGATACCGCAGATGAAAATGTTTCTCACGCGGCTAGGGTTCGACTCCAAAGCGGTCGTCACGGGCGACGCGACGCAGAGCGACCTCCCGGACGGCAACCCTTCAGGCCTCATGCATGCAGTCGGCGTTCTGCGCCGTATTGACGGCATCGGGGTGGTCGAGTTCTCGTCGGCGGATGTGGTGCGGCATGAGCTTGTGCAGCGCATTGTGGAAGCGTACGACGCCGATTCCAGATCGTACCCTAAAGAAAACGCTTAATCCGCTCCATTCACTGACCTCATGCTGAAAGTTGGGACATTTGAACGACCAAAGCCCTTATTCATGGGAAAAAGGCGCCGCCAACCAGACCGTCATTCCCGCGCAAGCGGGAATCTAGAGGCGCCGCAGAAGACGTTCGCGTTCCCATTCCGGCATGTCCCGACTAAAGACGTAAGGTCGACATTCATGATTGACACATCGGCGCGGTTGTATTATGGTCATGTTGATCGGCTGGATGCAACCAAAGAAAAGGATTCGAACAGATGAGACGTCTCCGCAGATCAAGCGTTCGCCGCGGCAGCCGCCAGCGCGGCGCTGCAGGCAAAGGCGTTGAGCGGCGCCAAGGAAGAGCCGCCTCGCTCATGCAGGTCAACAATTCGACTGCAGGCAAGAAACGAAAATGGGCGTTGATTGTGGCGGGGGCCTCCTTCCTGTTGACCTGGGTCTGCATGCCGATCTACGAAAGCGGGGAGGATGAAGCGGCGACCGAAAAAGCGCGCGACATCGCGAAAAAAAACGCCATTCCGATCTTCAACCTGGAATTGAAGCCGTACAACGCGGCGGTGGATCTCTTTGAGCAGATTTCGGACCCCATTAGAAACGCAGGTTCGGGCGACGACGCGCAGCGCAAAGCGGAGATTTTAAGCAACCCGACGACCGATTCCTATTTTGGCGGCGCCGATCTTGTAGACCGCCTCATACAGCATCGGCAATCGTTCTCTGATATACGCGACCATACGCTGTCGGTGTTCAAATCCGTTTTAGAGACGGGGGTGCGGTTTGCGGGAGATCATCCGGACAGCGTGCTAGGAGAATTGCACGAATACTTTGATCCTGAACTCACCAGCAAGTGGCCCAGCGTCGCTGCGATGGAGATCGAGATCGTCCCGTCTGACCTAGAAAAAGGCATGATTGTCAAGGTTGAAGACATTCCAGATTACGACGAAGCTGTCAGAGCCGTTAGGGATAAAATCGATGCGCTTGAAGACGAGAGCCTAACTCCTGAAGTGAAGCAGCTCATGAAGGACATTTTGGGGGTTCTGTTTATCGGCAGCTACAACCTAGATTTCGACGACGCCGCCACAACAGCCCGGCAAGAAAAAGCGGCGGCGGAGGTGAAGCCGACCCACAAAATCAGCAGGGTTAAGGTATCCTCCGTATTCATTGGAACCTTTTTGCTGGTCGCGTCGATCTTAGGCTCCGCCGTCTTTTACTGTTCGGAGATACAGGTCGGCTCGGGACCGACAGCGCGCGAATGGTGGGCGTACGGGCTGTGCGTTCTCGCCGCAATCGGAGCCATGCGCGTCGGCTCCATGATTCTAGAATCGCCGGCGCTGGGCGTTGGAACATGGGTGGCATTTCCGGCCCTGCTGCTGCCGGTAGGTACGGCGGCGGGCCTCTCCACCATATTGATCGGGCCCGGATACGGCATTCTTGCGACGCTGGCGCTCTCCATTTTGGCGGGCGTCATGAGCAGCGTCTCGCATGATGCAAGTTTGCCGCAGCTGTTGACGCTTTTGGCAAGCGGTTTTGCGTCCACCTTCGCCATGCTCAATATCCGCAGGCGCAAGGATCTTGTTACGGTGAGCGTCTACACCACGGGCGCCGTCGTTTTAATAGCGCTGGCAACTTCCGCGCTGCATTCCAACATCGCCAGTTGGGAGACGCTTCGCGTCGGCGGTACGGCGCTGGTCGCCGGTTTTCTGAGCGCCGCGTTCATTCCGCTCATTCTTCCAGGGTTAGAATTTATCGCCGGCTCCGCGACCGACCTGGAGCTGATGGACCTGTCGGATCTTAACCATCCGCTGCTTGAGCGCGTTCAAAAAACGGCTCCCGGCACCTTCAACCACAGCCTGAACGTGGCGCGTCTGGCGGAGGCGGCCGCTGAAACGCTGGATGAAAACGTTCTTTTAGCGCGGGTCGGCGCCTATTTTCATGACATCGGAAAAATAAATTCCCCCGCGACCGCCAACTACTTCATTGAAAATCAGAAAGGCGGACCGAATCCGCACGATCAGCTCAAACCGACCATGAGCGCCCGCATTTTGATTGCGCATGTGAAAGACGGGGTCGCCCTCGGACGCGACAACCGACTCCCGAAAGAGGCGCTGGATCTGATCATGCAGCACCATGGGACATCGCTCATCCGCGGTTTTTACCACAAGGCGCAGCAGGCGGGCGAAACGGTTGACGAATCCAGCTTCCGATACCCAGGGCCGAAACCGCAAACAAAGCTGGCGGCGATTATGATGCTGTCAGATTCCATCGAAGCGGCGGCAAACGCGAAGTTTCAAACCACAAGAGAACTGACCCGAAGAGACTGCGAAAAGGTGGTACAAGAGATCGTCAGTTATTACGCGCAGGACGGACAGCTGGACGAAAGCGAACTCACATTGAACGACTTGAGACTCCTGTCCGAGCAGTTTGAGCGGACGCTCCTCGGTATGTACCACTCCAGAATTCAGTATCCAGAAGACAAAACAGTACACGACCCCACCGAGCTCAGCTCCGAACTGGAGCCTTCCACCGCCCTTGACAACAGATCCCACTGATCCCGATGAGCGAGCTGTATGAAGCGGCGCATCGGCTGGTTGAGCGCGCCGCGGCAATTGCTTTGAACGCGCCAAACGCGCGCATCGACATCCTGATTGCCGGGGACGAACAGATACGCGCCCTGAACCGCGATTACAGAGGCGTGGACGCCGCCACCGATACGCTCGCTTTTCCGCCGGACGATGAACATGCGGAGTACGGATCCATCGCGCTCTCCATTGAAACGGCGGCGCGGCAGGCAAAAAAGGCGGGCTGTACGCTTTCAGATGAAACGGCGCGACTTGCCGTCCATGCGGCGCTGCATCTCAACGGGCATGATCATCATGGCGAGGCGGAGGCGTCCCGAATGCTGAAGGCGGAAGCGGAGGCTCTTGCCGCCCTTCAACAAGACCCGACAGCCGTCGCTCTCGCCCATCAACTGGATTCGGCAGCGCGCGCCAAAAGAAACGCGATGACCAGCGGAAAAGCCGCCGCGCCGCCAGGCGTCATTCCCGCGTAAGCGGGAATCTTAAGGCATTGCAGCCGCCGCGCCGCTAGGCGTCATTCCCGCGTAAGCGGGAATCCAGAGTTTTCCCAGAGAACCTTCGCATTCCAAAACGGTTCTCTAAAATCGAAATCATCGCCTATAGAGACTGCCAAATCGTCATTCCCGCGTAAGCGAGAATCTTAGGCATTGCAGCCGCCGCGCCCGTCCTTTAAAACCCCCTAGCCCCCCTTTTCAAGGGGGAATTCGCTGCGCGCCCTCCTTGAAAAGGGGGAATTCGCTTGCGGTCAGATGCATCAACGTTGACATCGAACGCCGATGGCGGTATTATCTAATGTTGCCTGTGTATTTAGGTTGTGAACGATAGGGCGAGACGTGTTTGAGAGCCTGTCCGAAAAACTGCAGTCCGCATTTGACCAGCTGAGGGGCCGCGGACGCCTCACCGAACGGCAGATCAAAGATGTGCTGCGGGAGCTGCGCATGGCGATGCTGGAAGCGGATGTGAACTATAGAGTCACGCGCGACTTTATCGACAAGGTGCAGCGGCGCGCTCTGGCGTCCGAATCGCTCAAAAGCCTCACGCCTGATCAGCAGACCTTGACGATCGTCAAAGAGGAATTGACGGCTCTCATGGGCGAAACGGCGGAGCCGCTTCTGGTTCCCGAAACAGGACCGCTTACCGTTCTGATGACAGGATTGAACGGCGCCGGGAAAACAACCGCCTGCGCCAAACTGGCTCTGCGGCTCAAAAACGAGGGGCATTATCCGATCATGGCGGCATGCGATGTGTACCGCCCCGCCGCCGTTGATCAGCTGCAGAAACTGGGCGCCGAGATTGATGTCCCCGTCTTCACTTTAGAACGCGCCGCGCCTGAAAAGATCGCCCAAGCCTGTATGCGCGCCGTCCAAAAAGAGAGCTATTCCGCCGCCATCATCGACACGGCGGGGCGCATGCAGACGAACGAGGAGCTGATGGATGAGCTGGTCGCCGTCAAGAAAGCCGCGCAGCCGACCGAGACGTTCTTAGTGGCGGACGCGACGGTCGGTCAAGAGGCGGTTTCGGTCGCTGAAGCGTTCGATGAACGGCTCGATTTAACGGGCGTGATTTTGTCGAAGATCGATGGGGACGCGCGCGGCGGCGCCGCCATTTCGATACGCGCCGTCGCTGGAACCCCCATCAAGTTTTTCAGTACGGGGGAGCGTCTGGACGCCTTTGAGGAGTTTCACCCTGACCGTATCGCCTCGCGCATTCTCGGACGGGGCGATATGCTGACGCTCATGGAGAAGGCGGAGGCGGTCATTGACGAGGAAAAAGCGAAAGAGCTGGAAACGCGCATTCTGAACCAGCAGGGACTCACCTTCAACGACTTTTTAGAGCAGCTGTCTCATCTTCAAAAAATGGGCAGCCTGGAGCAGGTTCTCGGCATGATACCGGGATTCGACAAAATGAAAAGCATGGGCATTCAACCGGACGAGCGGCAGCTGAAGCGGGTTGAAGCGATTGTTCTGTCCATGACGCCGGAGGAGCGGAACAACCACCGCCTTCTGAACGCCAGCCGAAAACGGCGCATCGCCAAAGGCAGCGGCACGAACGTTCAACAGATCAACCTACTTGTTCAGCAGCTGAGCCAGATGAATCGGGCAATGAAGCAGCTGACCGGCGGCGGAGCTTCCCCCAGGAAACGCCGAACGAAGAAACGCATTATTCGACACAATTTACCGTTCAAATAAACAAAACCGATAGACTGGAGGCGCAAATGCCAGCGCGTATTCGACTTCAACGAGCCGGACGGAAAAAAGGAGCGTTCTTTCGCATTGTCGTCGCGGACAGCCGCGCAAACCGAGACGGACGCTACATCGAACGGCTTGGACATTACAACCCGATCCCCGACCCTGCCGAGGTGGTCGTCAACAACGAGCGCGCTTTATACTGGCTTCAAAAGGGCGCGCAGCCGACCGACACCGCGCGCAGCCTGCTGAAGCAAACAGGCGCATGGCAGCTCTTTAGACAACCCTGGCAGCTGGAAACGCGCTTAGAGCAAGCAAGCGCCGGAGACGAACAAAGCGAAGAGTGAGCCGATGAAAGAGCTGATCGAATACATCGTGAAATTGTTGGTGGACAGCCCCGACGAAGTGCAGGTTACGGAGTACGAGGGGCGCACCATCGTGTATGAATTGAGCGTCGCCGAAGCGGATATCGGAAAGGTGATCGGAAGGCAGGGGCGCACCGTCCAGGCGATCCGCACCGTGTTGACCGCCGCCGCCTCTCGACAGAACAAGCGCGCCGCTCTCGAAATCATCGAGTAGCGGACGGAGCCGCGAGGCTGCAGGCGCGACAGGAACGGCGGACGCATGGCGGAACCATTGTTGACATGCCGCATCATCACGATCTTTCCAGAGCTCATCCAGGCTGGGCTGCGGTACGGCATACTGCGCCAAGCGCAGGAGCGCGGAAAGCTGCGCGCCGAACCGCTTGACCTGCGCGATTTTGCCGAAGGCAAACATCGACAGGTGGACGACTACCCGTACGGCGGCGGTCCCGGCATGGCGCTGAAACCGGAGCCTGTCATGAGAGCGGTTGAGCATGCAAAGCGCGCCGCTGACGGAGAGGCGCGCGTTCTGTATATGACGCCGCAGGGCGCGCCGCTGACGCAGAACGACTGCGAACGCCTGTCGATGCATCGGCACCTCATCATCCTGTGCGGGCGGTATAAGGGGGTAGACGAGCGGGCGCGCGCATGCGTTGTGGACGAGGAAATCTCTGTCGGCGATTATGTGTTGAGCGGAGGCGAGCTGCCTGCGTTGACGCTGCTGGACGCCGCGGCGCGCCTGCTGCCCGGCGCCATCGGAGACGCGCAGTCGGCGATGGACGATTCGTTCGCCAGCGGGCTGCTGGAGGGGCGCTGCTACACGCGCCCCGCCGAATGGAACGGGCGTCGCGTACCCGACATTCTCTTGAGCGGCGACCCGGTCAAGATCGCCGAATGGCGCCGCCGAGATTCTCTCCGCCGCACCTTGAAACGCCGCCCCGACCTGCTCAAACAAGCGGAACTGACCGAGCAAGACGAGGCATATTTGAAACATCTTCAAACATCAGAAGGAGACGACCATGAATCTCATCAAACATGTTGAACAGTCGCAAGTGAAATCGCTCGAAGAGATGGTGAAAGCGCGCGACAACGACCTGAACTTCTACCCCGGCGACACGGTCAAGGTGAACGTCCGCGTCGTCGAAGGCGACAAAGAGCGCATCCAGCCGTTTGAAGGGGTGATCATGCGCAGACGCTCCAACGGTACCGGCTCAACGTTCACCGTTCGGCGCATGTCGTTCGGCGTCGGGATTGAGCGCACGTTTCCGCTTCATTCGCCGCGCGTTGAAAGCGTGGAGGTGGTTCGCCGCGGCGCAGTGCGGAGGGCAAAGTTGTATTATCTGCGTCAACGCAGCGGGAAACGGGCGCGCATCAAGGAGAAGACGATTCAACGAGCGAAAAGCTGACCGCCTCCGCGCCCGATTTTTCGCGCGAGGAGGCGCTTTACCGGAACGGACGGGCGCGCGTCGCCGGCGCGGACGAGGCGGGGCGCGGCGCTTTGGCGGGTCCGGTGGTCGCCGCGGCGGTCGTTTTTTCAAGCAAGGCGGAAGCGGTCTCTCTTGACGGGCTGAACGACTCGAAGCGGATTGACGCCGCGGAACGAGAGCGGATCTACGCGGCGCTCTCCGAAAGCGGCGCCGATATTGCAGTCGCGCGCGTTGAGGCGCGGGAGATTGATCGTATGAACATACTCCAAGCGGCTCTGGAAGCGATGGCGCGCGCCGCAATGTGTCTTGCCGCGCCGCCGGACGCGCTTCTGGTGGACGGCAACCGCAGCCCCGCGCCTCGATTCGCCCATAACCCGCCTTATATCGAGACTGTTGTGAAGGGGGACGCGCTGTCGTTGTCGATAGCCGCGGCGTCGGTTGCCGCCAAGGTGGAGCGGGACCGAATGATGGTACGGCTTGACGCCCAGTATCCGCAGTACGGGTTCGCGCGCCATAAAGGTTATCCGACGCGCGCGCACCGGGAGGCGATCGCGCTGCATGGTCCGTCGCCGATACACCGGCGCGCCTTTAAGGGCGTTCGGGAGCATCTTTCTGATGCCGACTTTAACGAATAAACAGACCGGCAAGCGGGGCGAAGAGGCGGCGGCGCGGTTTCTCACATCGCGCGGTTATGCGATCTTGAAGCGCAACTACAGAACCGTCCACGGCGAGATCGATTGCGTCGCGCAGAAAGACGGCGCCATCATTTTTGTGGAAGTCAAAACGCGCCGCAGCCGCCAATACGGAACCGCGTTGGAAGCCGTAACCCCGAAGCAGCAGGCGCGCATCTGTCTCTCCGCCGCCCTGTTTTTACAAGAGAGCGGGCTGATGGATTCCCCATGCAGATTCGATGTGCTGACGGTGGAGGCGAGGGGCGGCCGCGCTTTATGCCGGCATCTTCAAAACGCCTTCGATTGCTCCGACGCCGGACTTTAATCGCCCGCATCGTCAGGCGTCCCCGCTTCCCCGTTTTCACGAGGACATGCATTCCCGCGCCCCTCCTCGTCATTTGTATGATGACATTGCCCCTCGAGTAAGCGCATACTTAAGGGGTAGCGCGGTCAGACTCCGAGTCGTCTTGGGCGCGTTGCTTCGCAGCGGCGCCGTGCGGGAGTATCGAGAGCCGCGCAAAGAAGACAAGAAAGACCGGAGGCTCCGCACAGATACCGTGTTCTTGTTACAGAATACAAGTAAGGAGGCCGGTCCTTCTTGTCCTTTTCTCCCGAAAGGAGAACGAAAATGAACATACCACGCCACGACGAAAACAACAACAAAATCGTCGCCGGAATCGACGTGTCCAAAAACACGCTTGAAATCTCCATCAACGGCGGGGAAACTTCCACCATCAAAAACGCCGCGAGCCCCATCAAGCGGTTCATCAAACGCCTCCTGATGACCTACCCCGACATCAACATGGTCGTCTTTGAACCGACCGGCGGATACGAGCGGAAACTGGCGTCGCTGCTCGCCGAAGCAGAGATCCCTTACCGCCGCTGTCATCCAAACTACCCCCATCACTTCGCCCGCTCCCAGCGCGTCCGCGCCAAGACCGACGCGCTGGACGCCAAGATGCTCGCGCTGTATGGGCTGAGCCGCGATCTGGAATCGACAAAGCCGATCGATCCGCTCGTGAAAGACGCCCGCTGCTGGATGGCAATGAGCAGGCAGTTGGTGAAAATGACCGCGCAGTTGATCAATCGGCTGCATTTACTGAAAGGCGAGCCGACGGAGGCTGCGACCGAACAGCTCCGCGACACTCTGAAAGAGGAGCGCAAGGCGGCGGAGCGGGAAGCTTTGGCGTTGATCAAGGAAAAGCCTGATCTTTACAAGAGGTTTCGTCTGTTGAAGAGCATTCCGGGCTTCGGGGCTCTCCTTTCCGCGTATCTGGTTCTTCATGTGCCGGAGTTGGGCAGGCGCAGCGGGAGTCAGATCTGTTCCCTGCTTGGTTTGGCTCCTTAGGCGCGCGAGAGCGGGAAGTCGACAGGTCGCCGCCGCATTTGGGGCGGTCGGAGCGATGTTCGGGCGCTTCTGTATATGTCGGCGATGTCGGCGATTCGTTTCAACCCCGACATGAAGGCGTTTTACGAGCGTCTGACGGCTCGCGGCAAGCCTGGGAAGGTCGCGCTTACGGCGGTGATGCGGAAGTTGGCGGTTCTTGCGAACGCGATTCTGAAGCGTGGAACACCTTGGGTTCCCTTGGATGAGTTGCATTCTTTGATTTCATCGGAAGAGTCGGCGTCTTCCGATGAGCAGAATGAAACAGCGGATGCGGCGCCATCGGAAGAGTTGGGGTCTTCTGATGCGTCGGTCGCGGCGCAGATCAAAACATCTGCCGCAGCGCCTTCTGACGAGGCTGTCGGGGAGGCGCTGCCGGCGCCTGGAGAAGCGCCGGCATCGGCGTCTTCGGATCCGCAGTCAAGCGACAGGACGCAAGGCTGATGAAAACATCTTTCCGAAATTTCGCTGCGGCGGCTCCTTCGGTACTGCCGAAAAATATCCGCCGCGGCGACTTTCGGCGCTACGGAAAGCGCAAAATGATTGACTTTGAACACAGATACTCCTGCGTAAGCGGGAATATAGAGGCGTCGCAGAAACTGTCCGCGTTCGCCTGAACGGATGATACGCCCTACTTCTTTTCTGCCTCGAAGCTGGACATTCATGTCAGCGAAATTCTTAGAGCGTCGTTGAACTTAAACATTGACAGGGCAGCGGTCATGGCTGTACTGAAAATGAAAAGGAGCGGACGGCATGAGTGAAAAGCATCCATTCTTCGAACAGATCGCGCGGCGGCGGGGAAATGAAGCAAAAGCATGGGAAGCGTATGAGACGGCGGAGAAGGAGCTGGACGCCGCAAACGCCGAGATGAGGGCGAGAAAGGCGGAGCGGAAATCCTATAAGACAGCGGGGAAGGCAGAGAAAGCGCTGAAGGAATCGGAGAAGGCGTATCAAAACGCGAAGAGGGAAGCGTATGCGGCCCGGGAGAGGGCGCGGATGACGGAGGATCTGGGGGCGTTGCTGACGATTTTAGAAAAGGCGGAGAAGGCGGCGCGAGCGTCAAAGGAGGAAGGCGAAGCGGCAGGGAAGGAGCTGGAAGCGGCATGGGAGCAGTATCAGGAGCCTGTCGGGGAATCGGGAATGGCGTTGACGGCGTTGGACGCATGGAAGACAACGTACGAGGCGGCGAGGGAGACGGAAGAGAAAACGGCGCTGGAATTACTAGAGAAGGCGGCGCAAGAAGCCAGAGAAACGTTGGAAAACATCCTCGAAGCCGCGGATGAGCATGGCTGGCATCCGGCGCTGGAAGGGTCTTATCAGGCGGCAAAGCGGTCTGAAGGGCTGGGAGAGGAAAAAAGAAATGCGGTCGCGGCGACGCTAAAGGCAGCGCAAGAAGCGCAAAAGGCGGCCTCTGAAACGGCGGCGGCATGGGAGTCGGACGTGCAAGCGGCGTCAAGGGCAATGGAGGAGGCAGTGAAGGCGCGCAAGGATAATGAGAAGTGGATTGAGGCAGAAAAGGAAACGTATAGGCGTCATGCGGAGATGGGTCATCTGGAGCAGCCGTCGGAAGCGGAGAGGGCGGAAGCGCAGAAAGAGGCGAGAATAAAGGCATGGAAGGCAAAAGCGGCGCATGAGGAAGTCCAAAAGACGAGTCGGACATGGAAAGCGTTGGAGCGGGCGGCAACGAATGCGGCGGCGCAGGCGGAGGAGCTGACTGCGTACGATAAAGCGCATGAAGCATGGAGCGCCATAGAGCCGGCGGCAGCGGAAGCGCAGAAAGCGGTGGAGAAGGCGCTGTACCGCAGGGCGCAGGAAGAACGAAAAGCGCAGTATCAAAGGGCGGAGGAAGAGCTGAAGACGCTGAGGAAGGCGCTGTGTCACAGGGCGGAGGAAGAGCTGAAGACATCAGAGGAAAAGCTGAAGATGGCGGAGGAAGAGCTGAAGACAACAGCCCCTGAGGAATGGAAAGCGCGTGAACAGATGTTGGTAATGGCGCGGGCGGAAAAGGCTTTAAAGAAAGCGGCGCCCGAAGAGTGGAAGGAATATGACAGGGCGGCGTCTGGTTACTATTACGTTACCGATTCCACTAGGAAACGGATGATGGAAGCGTTGATGAAAGTGGCTCCAGAAGAGTGGGATGTTTTTTACCTGGCATGGCGCAAGAGATTGGAAATGGAAAGGGCTGAGGATACGCTGAAGACAGTAACGGCCTATCATCGGACGCAGGAGATGGATTATCCCAGCGAGAAAATGAGGGAACGGTTTGCAGAGCAGGCGGAAGAAGCGCTGAAGGAGGCGGACCCCGAAAAATTGAAAGCGTATGAACAGGCGAAGTATGATTACGGTCGGATGCAGACGATGGAAGAGCTCAAGGAAGCGGCGCTCGAAAAGTGGGAGGCAAATGGCCGGGGGACGGATTATCCCAGCAGGGAAATGAGAGGGCGGGTTGCGGCGCCGGAGGAAGATGCGCTGAATACGTTGAAGCAGGCGGCTCCAGACGCATGGGAAGCGTATGAACAGGCGCGACGAAAGCGGGAGAGTTTGCAGAAGGAGCTGAACGGGACGGAGACAACGCGCGGTAACTTGAGCTTATCCCCTTAGAGTAGGACAACTCCGATGGTGAATGCGGACGTCGTCTGCGGCGCCTCTGGATTCCCGCTTGCGCGGGAATGACGATTTGGTTGGCGGAGCCTTTTCCCATGAATAGAGCGATCATTCGTTCAGATGTCCCGACTTTATACATGAGGTCGGGTGAAAGCGTTGCGAAGCGCCGCCGCGTGTGGTAAGGTTTCGATCAACTTCAGCAGGAATCGAACCGAGGCGCATGTCCAACTCGCCCATGCAGCAGTATCTTCGCTCAACGCTTGAGCTGATCAACCGCGTCGCCGAGAGCGAGGCGGAGCGCATACAGCAGGCGGCGGATGTGTGCGCGTCCGCCATCTTAAAAGGGCGGCTCGTTCATCTGTTCGGGTCGGGGCATTCGCGCATTCCTGTTGAGGAGATTTATCCGCGATACGGCAGCTTTCCCGGCTTTCATCCGATCGTGGAGCTGTCGTTGACCTTTCATACGCAGGTGGTCGGCGCCAACGGGCAGCGGCAGGCGATGGCGCTGGAAAACGCGCCGGGGCTGGCAAAACGCATCCTGCGCAATTTCGTCCTGTCCGAAGAGGACGCCATGGTCGTGTTTTCAAACGGCGGATCGAACCTTGTGCCGATCGAGATGGCGGAAGGCGCCAACGAAATCGGAATGACAACGATCGCCGTCACCTCGCTGGAAAGCAACCGCGCCAACCCGAACCGAACGCTCGCCGATCTGTGCGACATCGTCATCGACAACGGCGTTCCGCCGGGCGACGCGGTCGTCTGGATCAATGGGCTTGAGACGCCGGTCAGCCCCGTTTCAAGCGTCTCCGCATGTTTCATTGCGAACGCTTTGAAGGCGGAGGTGGCGGAACGTTTGACGCGCGCGGGTCAGCCGCCGAAGGTGCTGACCAGCCCTGTCCATGTCGGCAAGGAGCGGGCGGCGGAGATGTTTGAAGAATCGTATGACGATTACCGGCGGCGCGTCGGCGCGCTCTACCGATAGGCGTTTTGAGATGGGGCGCTTACAGGGCAAATCGGCGGTGATTGCGGGCGGCGGAACCGGCATCGGCAGGGCGGCGGCGCTGCTCTTCGCCCAAGAAGGCGCCGCGGTCGTTGTCGCAAGCCGCACGCGCGAAACAGGAGAATCGACCGCGAGCCAAATCGCATCGAACGGCGGAAAGGCGGTTTATATCCAGACCGACGTCTCGGACGCGCGGCAGGTGGACAGGCTCTTCAGCCAAACCGAGCAAACGCACGGACCGCCCGACATCGTCTTCACCACCGCAGGCGGAAGCGGACGCCGATACGGCGACGGACCGATTCATGAATGCACTGAAGACGGGTGGGATCAGACGCTCCGCATGAACGCGCGCGGGATGTTTTTAATGTGCAGGGCGGCGGCGCGTTCCATGTTGAAAAGCGGCGGCGGAAGCGTCATCAACACCAGCTCCGTTTTGGCGGAGTCGCCTTCTCCCGTTCTTTTTGGGACGCATGCATACGCCGCGAGCAAAGGCGCTGTCATCGCGTTGAGCCGGTCGATGGCGGCGTATTACGCGCCGATGGGCATTCGCGTCAATGTGATCGCGCCGGCTCTCATTGCGACGCCGATGAGCGAGCGGGCGCAGTCGAACGAGGCGATACTGTCCTATATTAAAACGAAACAGCCGCTGACAAAGGCGCTCGGAACGCCCGAAGACTGCGCGCAGGCGGCGCTGTATCTCGCGTCGGACGAGTCGAAGTTTTTGACGGGCGCCACCTTGAAAGTGGACGGCGGATGGAGCGTCTCGGAGGGTCAAATAAGGGCGGAAAACGCATGACTCGCTTGATTGAAACCTCGGTGATCGGAAGCCATGCGACGCCCGGCTGGGTTTTTCTGGCGGACGCGGCGGCGCAGCGCGGCGAACTGGGCGAGGACGACCGGCGCGAGCTGATACAGGACGCCGTCACCGCCGCCGTCGAAGACCAGCAGCGCGCCGGCGTTGACCGTATCACGGACGGCGAAATGAGCCGTCTCGACTTCAACCTCGGCTTTTATTCCCGTTTTGAAAATCTAGAGCCGTTGCCGCTGCGCCGGCGCCTCGGCGTTCCCGCCCATGACCAGCGCGGCAAATACCGCCTCAAAGGCGAGCTGAAGGCGCCGAACGGGCTGGGCGCCGTCGAGGATTTTCTTTACCTGAAACAGATCGCCCGCGCCGACCTGAAAGCGTGCGTCCCAGGTCCCTTCACCTTGTCGGGGCGCATTGAACCGAATGAATGTTACCCAGACCGCCTCGCCGTGACGGAAGCCCTGATACCGATTGTGCGCCGCGAATGCGAAAGGCTGATTGAGGCGGGCGCCGACTTTCTGCAGATCGACGAGCCGTCTTTCAGCGTCTATCCCGACCGCATTGATCAGTATGTGTCGATCTTCAATCGAACCGTGGAGGGGCTGAACGCCAAAATCGGGACCCACCTCTGCTTTGGGAATTATCGGGCGCGGGCGGTTGGTAATCGGCGTTACAGCCCGCTTTTTCCGAAGGCGATGGAGATGCGCGCCGACCAGTTTGCGCTGGAGTTCGCGTCGCGCGAGTTTGCCGAAATGGAGCTTCTGGGCGACATCGCGCAGGAGAAGGAGGTTGCTGTCGGCGTTGTGGATGTCAAAAACCTATGGATCGAGCCGGTTGATCTGATCGCGCAGCGGATACGCCATGCGCTAGAGTATGTCCCGCCTGAAAAACTGACCGTCACGCCCGACTGCGGATTTTCACAAACGGCGCGCTGGGCTGCCGTCCAAAAACTGAACGCGATGGTCAAAGCCGCTCATATCGCGCGCCGAGAATTGACAGGAGTCTCATGAACAACCCTTATCTTGAACTGGACCGCGCCATGCTCGGCGACATCTACACGACGACCGAGCCGATGGACAATCTGATCATGCTGTGCGACGAGTTCGGCTCGCGGACGCCCGGGACGCCGGACGAGCGCGCCGCCGCCGATTTTCTGCGCGGCAAACTGGAATCGTACGGCTTAGAAAACGCGCGCTTAGAGCCGTTTCAATACAACGCATGGCGCCGCGCCCCCGCGTCTCTCCATATCGAGGCGCCGTTTCAAAAAGAGATTCCATGCATCGCGCTGCCGTACTGTCCCCCGACCGACCTGACGGCGCCGCTGGTTCTGTTGCCGGACGGCGGTCCCGCCTCCTTTGAACGCGCGGCGGAACGTCTCAAGGGCGGAATCGCCGCGGTATCCAGCGCGCCGCCCTCCGACGTCAACCGCGTCGTGCATCGCACCGAGATGTATGAACGCTCCGCGCTTGCCGGCGCGGTCGGCTTTGTGTTCATCGGAATGTATGAAGGGCGCGGACCCGAAACAGGCAGCCTCGGCGACGACCGCGAAGGGCTGATCCCAGGCTTCTCCATCGGACATGAGGACGCGGAGTTTCTGCGCCGTCAGGAAGCGCGCCTCGGCCCGTTGACGGCGCATTTAAAGGCGGACTGCGCAACCTACCCCTCGGAGTCATGGAACATCGTCGGGGAGATTCCCGGCGACACGGACGAGATCGTCATGATCGGATCGCATCATGACGGGCATGACATCGCGCAGGGGGCGATGGACCCGGCGTCCGGCGTCGTCTCCGTGTTGGAAGCGGCGCGCGTTCTCGCCAAGCATGCGAAGGGCAAGCTGCGCCGAACAGCGCGCTTCATCTTCTGGAGCTGCGAGGAGATCGGCCTCACCGGCGCCTACCGCCATGCCGAAGCGAGCGCGGATGAGTTGGACAATGTCCGTTTTTTGTTGAACTGCGACGCGGCGGGCGGCTCCGGCGGCAAGGGCGTTATCCTGAATCAGCTGAAGGAGCTGGAGCCGCTGTTTGAAGCGTACGAAAAGCAGATGGGGGACGCCCCCTTCGGTCAGAAGACGCATGCGTTCAGCGACCATTACCCGTATTTTTTGCGCGGCGTCCCGACCGCCTATGTCGGCAATCCGCGCGGGCGTTTCACAGGGCGCGGATGGGGGCATACGTCGTACGACACGGTCGACAAGCTGGAGCTGCGCCATCTCTGGGCGGCAAGCGCGCTGGCGGCGCGTGTCATTCTGCGCGCCGCGTCTGAAGAGAATTGGCCCGCCCGGCGCCGAACGGCTGAAGAGATTGAGGCGGTCATGCGCCAAGAACCGGATCTGGTCGATATGCGCGCCGTGTCGGACGCCTACGAACAGCTGTGCGAGGAGCGCGAGGCAAACGGCAAAGGCGGCGCATGAACGCCCTGCGCTCTCTCCCTTTAGAGCGGCTGAAAGCGCTTCGCCTTACGGCGTCCGCTCCGTTCCGCTCCCGCGTTCAAGGCGACTGGGCGGCAAAAGGCGTCGGCAGGGGCATGGAGTATGAAGACCGCCGCCCTTATTCGCCGGGAGACGACCTGCGCAGGGTCGACTGGCGCGCCGCCGCCCGTACTGACCGCGTTCTCGTGAAGCGCGCGCAAGCCGAGTCGGCGATGACGGCTCTGCTGCTCATCGACGCCAGCCTCTCGATGACAGCGGGCGATCCGTCTCCGTTTGAGACAGCGAAGCGCATGGCGTATGCGCTGGCGTTTCTTGCGCTGCGGCGCGGGGACTCCGCCGCGGTCGCCGCGGTAGGGTCTCGCAAACCTGTTTTATACGCGCGCGGACGGGCGGGGCTGGCGCGTTTGGAGCGTTATCTAGAGCGGCTGGAGCCGGCGCCGGAGGCGAACTTCGCCCGATGGATGCGCGCCCGGAGCGTCAACGCTTTTGGGACGATCATTCTTCTGTCCGATATGCTGCTGGACGCTGAAGAATGCGCCGAGGGACTCAAAACGATGGCGGGGCGCGGCTCCGCGGCGCATTTGGTGTCGCGCTTGACGGAATCCCCGGAGCCGCCGGCGGAAGCTTCAGTGACCGACATCGAGACGGGCGAAAGCCGCAGCGTCGCTTGGAATGCTGAAAAAAGCCGCGCCTACGACGCCCGCTTTCAAGCGCATCTGTCGCGCATAGAGGCGGAATGCGCCCGAAAACGGATACGGTACGCCAGGCTCCGCATTGAGGCGCCGATCGAGACCCTTTTTTATCAGGAGCTGCGCGCCGCCGGCATCGTCGCCGAGGCGGCTTAGATTTCGCCGCAAGCGAGAGATGGACATATAAAAGGAAACGGGAATGAGCGAGAACATGGGCTTCATCGATGAAAACGCGCGGATCGCTGTCATGCTGGGCGGGCGCTCCGGCGAACGGGAAGTGTCGCTTCGGTCGGGAAGCAACGCGCTGGATGCGCTCCGCCGTCAAGGCGTTGACGCCTACCCCGTTGATCCAGGCAAGGAGGGCTGGCTTGAAACGCTGCTGTCGAACCGCCCGTCGGCCGTTTTTCTGGCGCTCCATGGGAGATGGGGGGAGGACGGAACCGTCCAAGGTTTTTTAGAAACGCTCGACTTGCGTTATACCGGTTCAGGCGTTTTAGCGAGCGCCCTCGCCATGCACAAAGGCCGCGCCAAGCAGATCTGGGAAGCGAACGGCTTGCCGACCCCGCCGTATATCGAGATCGACCCGCGCCGCTGCCTCGAGGAGCAGGCGGACCAGTTCATCGAACGGGTCGGGCTGCCCGCCGTTGTGAAGCCCGCCTCGGAAGGCTCCAGCCTCGGCGTTGTCATGGCGGGGCGGCGGGATGAGCTGACAGCGGCGCTGCGCGAAACGCGGCAGAAATACGGCTCGGTTCTTGTCGAGAAGCGCATCGTAGGGATGGAAGCGACGGTCGGCCTCCTCGGCGACGGTCCAGAACTGCGCGCGCTTCCGATTTTAGAGTTGGTTCCGCGAAACGATTTTTACGATTACCACGCAAAATACACCGAAGGGATGACCGAGTTTATTCTCCCTGCGCGGCTTTCTCCAGAAACTACCTTGCGCGTTCAACAGATCGGAATGGCCGCCCACCGCTCCCTCGGATGCCATAGCGTTTCCCGCGTCGATATGATGATCGACGCGAACGGAGAGCCGTATATCCTAGACCTAAACACCCTCCCAGGACTGACCGACCTAAGCGACCTGCCCGCTCAAGCGGCGGAAGACGGCGTCTCCTACGATGAG
Organism: Candidatus Poribacteria bacterium; assembly: GCA_963665845.2. GTDB lineage: Bacteria > Poribacteria > WGA-4E > JAPPNK01. The sequence continues at coordinate 3,800,585 of OY762492.1, read as the reverse complement.
CTGATCATGGAGATCCTGCGCGGCGCGTTCGCCGAACGTTGACCCCGCGTCCTCATAGCCTGCCCCCGTGAAAACGGGGGTCATTCCCGCGTAAGCGGGAATCTTAGCCGCAGTTGTCGTCTGAACTAGGATTGCCAAGAAAATTCCCGTAAAACGCTATCTTGGCAATCTTAATCATCCTTCAATCCTGGTTCAAAACCAAGCGCAAACCGCGCTAAAACCCCCCAGCCCCTCTTTTCAAGGTGGGAGTCTAGAAACCCCGCGTCCTCATAGCCTGCCCCGTGAAAACGGGGGTCATTTCCGCGCCGCCTGACCTCTCTTGCTCCAGCAGCATGTCTTGTATTTCTTTCCGCTGCCGCATGGGCATGGGTCGTTGCGCGACGCGGATGTCCATCTGGCTTGCGTTTTGCGCTGGGCGTCATGTTCTCGGACGAGAGCCATGATGTCGGTCGCGGGGCGCCCTGAACGCAGCAGCCCCGCAAAGGCGCGCATATACGGGTCGATATGCTTGAAATACCGTTTGTATCCAGCGCACAGGTAATTGAGTCCAGGCTCGCCGTCCGGCGTGATGTAGAACCGATGTTTTGGGCATTCGCCGTTGCAGGCGAAGCGGACGTCGCACTCTCGGCAGTATTTCGGGAGCGCGTCTCGTTTGTCGTCGCCGAATTTTTTCTGCGCCGGGAGATTCACCAGATCGATGAGCGGCGTTTCGTTGATGTTGCCGAGCAGATATTCGGGATAGACGTAATGATCGCAGGAGTACAGGTCGCCGTTATGCTCCATCGCCAGCGCGCTGCCGCATGTTTCGCCGAAGACGCACAGGGAGGCGCCCATGCCCATCCAGATGCCGAGATGCACCTCAAACAGCTGAACGAACACTTTGCCGACATCGCTGCGCACCCATTCGTCAAAAACGGCGGAGAGAAAGTCGCCGTAGTCGCGCGGCTCCACGCTCCACGGCTGGACGGGCGGACCCTTCTCGACAGGCGCGTCCTCTCCGATGGCCGGCGGCGGCGCCAGCCACAACAGACCCTCGCCTTCGCCGATCCGCTCAACAATCGGAATGAACTGCATGAACTCCGTTTTCACTTCGTCGCGCAGGAAATGGTACACATCCAGCGGGCGTTTGCCCGTATACCGATGGACGACGGTGAGCGTGTTGTAACGCACCTCATGCGCCTGCAGATATTTGACGCCGCGCATGACCTGGTCAAAGCTGGGCTTGCCTCCTTTGTCGACGCGGTAACGGTCATGCAGGTCCTGCGGACCGTCGATGCTGATGCCGACGAGGAAATCATGTTTTTTAAAGAATTCGCACCATTCGTCGTTCAGGAGCGTTCCGTTTGTTTGGAGCGAGGTGGTGATCCGTTTGCCGGGCGGGCAGTACTTCTGCTGAAGTTCGACCATGCGCTTGAAGAAATCCAAACCCATGAGCGTCGGCTCTCCGCCCTGCCATGCGAACTCGATCTCTTGGGTCGGCTGGGCGGCTACATATTGGCGGACATAGTTTTCAAGCGTTTCGTCCGTCATGCGGAAGCTGTGGCGGGGCGGGTAGAGATGCTCTTTTTCTAGGTAGTAGCAGTATTTGCAGTCCAGGTTGCAGAGCGGTCCGATCGGCTTGGTCATGATATGAAACGGCGTCTGCGGCATTTTTGGAAGCCCTTTCAGTTGCTATGGAGGTTATCATAGACGATTTTTTTGCGGTTGGCAACGCTATTGGATCCGAGCTTACCCTTAAAGTTGGGACAACGCTGGATATGAACGCGGACGTCGTCTGCGGCGCCTCTAGATTCCCGCTTGCGCGGGAATGACGGTCTGGTTGGCGACGCCCTTGAGGTAAAGCGCGCGGGAATCCAGAGTCCAGCGCTTGCCGCTCAAACCCTCTTAGCCCCTTCTCAAAGGGGAATCGAACGCGCCGCCGTATTAAGCCGCCGCTTGCGCAAAACGCGCCGATTGACGATAATGGCGCCGAAGCGGACATGATCAACGAAAGGGCGATATGCGAATTAGCGTCTCCAAAAGCGAACTAGAGAGCGGGAAACTGAACCCAGAAAACCTGCAGAGCGCGCTGAACGCCATCCGAGAAACGGGCTTTGTGATACTCAAGGACATTGTGCGCCATGATCATCTTGACATACTGCGCGGCAAAATGACGGAGGACTCTCTCCGCATGGTGCAAGATGAGCGATGGGGCGGATCGGGGCGGACAAAAGGGCATCTGCAGCAGGGACCGCCGCCGATTGATCCGTATGTTTTTCCCGACATCGCGGCGAATCCGATTGTTGAACATACCACCTCCAGCCTGTTCGGAAGCGGCGCCTTCAACAGCTTCTACAACGGAAACACCAACACGCCCGGCAGCGAAACGCAGCCGCTCCATATGGACACTGGGCATCTTTGGCCGAATCGGAACCCGTCGCATCCGACGCATATGGTTGTCGTCAACATTTCGCCTCTCGACACGACCGAAGAGAACGGCGCCGTGGAGCTGTGGCCGGGGACGCATCTGATTGGCGATGTCGGCAGGGGCGTCTCTCCAGAAGACGAAGCGAAGCGGCGGGCGGAGGTCCCGCCTGTCCGCGGAACGGCGCCGAAAGGGTCGGTTCTGATACGCGATATGCGTCTATGGCATCGGGGCGTCCCGAACCGCTCCGACCAGATACGGCATATGATCGCGCTTGTCCACTGCGCCGGGTGGCTTCGACGAGGGCGCCCGCTTCGATACGGCAAAGGGTGCGAAAGCGTATTTGAAAACGCTGTCATCGATCCGAACGCCGTCTTCCTTGAAGAACCGCATGAGTACCTGTTCGACTACATCGGACCGAATCAGTAAAGGAAAGAGCGATGCGGATACTGCGGATGGCGGCGGCGTTTGCATTCGCTTTATTATGCGTCAACGCGCAGGCGGAGACGGCGCTGGAAACAGCGGAGACGGCGCTGGACGACGCCGTTCAATACTTCACGCAGAAGGTGTCAACGCGGGGGAGCTATCTGTGGACATACTCGGAAGATCTGTCGGTCCGCAAAGGGGAAGGCGACGCGACCGAAACGATGGGATGGGTTCAGCCGCCGGGGACGCCCGCCGTTGGAGAGGCGCTGCTGGACGCCTACGAAGCTACAGAGAAGCGGGAGTATCTCGAAGCGGCGAGGCAGACCGCCAAGGCGCTTTACGACACGCAGCTGACGACAGGCGGATGGGACTACCGCATCGAGTTTCACCCCGACCAGCGCAAAAAATGGAATTACCGCGTCAACCCAAGACCCGGCGCGAGAGACCGAACCATCTTTGACGACGACAACACGCAGAGCGCGCTGCGCTTTCTCATGAGAATCGACCAGCTGGAAGAGGGGCGGCTCAAAGAGGCGCGGGAGGCTGTTGAATACGGGCTGAAGGCGGTTTTGAAGGCGCAGTATCCGAACGGCGCTTGGCCGCAAGTCTACGCGGGAGAAACATGGAGCGTTGAAGAAAGACCCTCTCTCAAAGCGAAGTATCCAGAGAGCTGGTCGCGGACATATGTCAAAACGCGCTACAGCGGCTTCTACACGTTCAACGACAACGCCATCCGCGACATCGTCAAGACGCTGATCATCGCCGCGAAGCAGTACGAGGAGTCGGCGTATGAAGAAACGGCATTGCGCGCCGCCCAGTTCATTTTGGACGCGCAGATGCCGGAGCCGCAGCCGGCATGGGCGCAGCAGTACAATTACCAGATGGAACCTGACTGGGCGCGCAAGTTTGAGCCGCCGTCCATTTCCGGCGGCGAGTCGTCCGGTACCGCGCGGCTGCTCATCGACCTGTATCTTGAATACGGGCGGGAGGAGTATTTCAACGCGGCGCTGAAGGCGGCGGAATGGTATCAGCGCTCCAGCGTCGGCGAGAACCGATGGGCGCGTTTCTATGAGCTGCGAACCAACAAGCCGATCTATTTCAACAAGCGTTACGAGATCGTCGACCATCCGAACGACCTGCCGACCCATTACTCGTTCCAAGGCGGTTACGGCGTATCGAGCCTGATTCGATACGCTGAAGAGGTGAAGGCGGAGGGGCGGGAAGCGTATCTCGCCAAACAGAACGCGCCGCTCTCCGATCAAAAGCGGAAAGAGAAGGTTGAAGAGCTGAAGCCGCGCGTCATGGAGATTGTCAACCGTTTAGACAATCAGGGGAGATGGGTTGAGGAAGGGCAGATCCGCTGCAGAACCTTCAACCGAAATGTGCGGACGCTTGCGGAGTTTATCCGCCTCTCTAAAAGCCTGCGGCGTTGATAGGCGCTATACTTTAGATGAAACGAAACACGCGAAAGGCGGAACAGATGAACAAAGCGGACGCAAAACCGCGCGTCAAAATTTACACGCGCACAGGCTGCCCGTATTGCAAAACGGCGCTGGACATTCTCAAATACCGCGATATTCCGTATGAGGAGGTGAACATCTACGGGCCGGACGAGCCGAAGCTGCGGGACGAAATTGCTGGACTCACCGGCGGACGAAGCGATGTGCCGCAGATCTTTATCGACGGAAAGCATATCGGGGACGACGACGACCTGGAAGAATGGGAGAAGGCGGGCAAATTGGAGCCGCTCAAAGAGGCGCGCTAAGACGATACGATACGAACCTCCACGCCCCGCTCTTCAGCGTAACGCATCGTCTGGTCGGAAATGTGATAGCCCGTAGCGACCGGTATGGTCGGCAAGCCCGTAACGATATGGAGCGCGTCCGCCGATTCTTTGGCGCGGTCGATGTCGCTCGCGTCGATCGTGTAGGACGCCTCAAGCGCTATGCATACAGGCGATTTGTCGGATCGAAGCTTTGCGCGCATGATCACATCGGTTGCGACGATGCGCTGTTCCTGCCGCTCGGTGATGCGCCCTTCCTGCAGCGCTTTCGAGACCGCCGTATGCAATTCATTGCTCAAATAGTCGACGTAACTTGACAGCATAACGGGGTCTTGCAAGCCTAGCCATTGGCAGACGTACGATTTAGCGCGCACGCCCAGCTTGAACTCAAGGTTGTCGCCCTTCATTTCTGCGTTGGAAATCTTTAGTTCTCGGATGTCGCCCTTCATTTCTCGGATGTCGCTCTTCACCTCCGCCATGTCCGTCTTCAGTTCTCGGACATCCTCTTTCAGTACCTGGACATCGTCCATCAGCTGATCCACATCGTCTTGCAATTTGTTGACGCGGCTCGGCAGCTGCTTCATTTCATCCGAAAGCAGCGCGTTGAAAAGTTTCCATTTTGCCTCTGGATCGGCGCTCAACTCTTCCAGTATGCGCGACACTAGCGTATCCGTTGCGTTGTTGCCGTCAAATTTGCTCATGCGCCATCCGCCCCAAAACAGAAAACCGCCTATGCGTATATTATACGCGCATTCGATGCGAAGGCAAGGCGTTTGGATTTCCGCTTGCGTCTCATAATTTGGGAAAAGTGGGACGCAAACGATTTTGCGTTGCAGAATCAGCGAAAAGCGCAACTCAACAAGCGAGGTCATGCGGTGGCGAACAGATCCGCGCTCTCGCCGACCGCCTCGTCAATCAACGGCGCCAGCCGAAGCGTCTCCGCCAACGCCCCCGCCATGCGCATGTAATGCGTCTGATCGTCAAAACTCAACGCCCGACCCTGACGATCCTTCAGCCACTTCTGCATCGGCTGATAACCGCCCAGCTGAAATTCCCACACCGCCGGCGAAACGCCCTCAAAATATTGACCGCCTCTCGGCTCCGTCAACGTCGAAGCGCCGCTGTTGATATAGACCCGACCCGCCTCCAAGCCCGACGATGCGCCCGGCTCAACATACTTCGGATGGCTCTTTTCGACGATATTCTCCCCCGCCTCCGGAAACTTCAACCTGAAATTCTGAACCGCCGCCGACTCCAACAGATGCGCCTGCGTCAACTCCCGACCCAGTTCAACCAGACGGCGAAACAGACCGACATCCGAAATCGGCGGGACGCGCGGAAAATCGATGCGCAAAAAGGCGTCGTAACGGGAGCGGTAGGTGGGAGAATGGAAAACGGCGTAAATGTAATGAAACACATCCTCCGGACCGAAGGTTTCCTCCAGATCGCCCGGTCCGTCAGGCGCAAAGCGGAGACGAAGAGCCGCCTCCAGCGTCTCGATGAACGCGGCGTCTAGGTTCGGCTTCAGTAGACCCAGATCAGGGAGGCTGGATTTAGGCGCGTCTCCCGGCTGCAGATAAAGCGGAGCGACGCTTGCCATATCGTTCCCAAGCGCGCCGCCTTCGACGATGTATCGAGTCGCTCCAAAATGAGTATAGCCGACCTTAGATGTAACCTGCCGCACGAAAAGCAAACCGATGGTTTCTGCTCGCCGCATATGGCGCATCACCTGCGGACGAGGCATGCAGTGAAAGCCGCGACTCTTGCCTGTGTAATATGTCCATCGGTTGTCGAATGGGCGGTAAAGAATCGGAACGACGTTCTCATTCGAATGCTGCGATTCGTTCAGATCGGTTTGCGCCAACTCGATTTTCCAATCGCGCGAATCGGGTCGAAGATGAAAGCGCGCTCTGGCTTCTTCGGGCGACAAGGCGGCAAACTCGCGAATCGTGTTGATCAGATTCTCTTTTTCGAAATGAATCGTCAGCTTGTCGCGCGCCGTTCTGATGCCCACCGAATTGACCGGCATGATGTCGTTGATCTTGGGCCACTCCAGCCATTCAGCCTCTAATTTCACATCCCCGTTGTGCTTGAAGTAGTATTGTGGCGCCTTTATCGCTACTGTTGTCCAGTCTGTGCCGCGTAAATCCGTCTCGTTCAGCGCCTTGTATTTCTCATCCCGTATGCCCCACAAATCGGCATGGTAAACGGACGCTAACGCCTTTTTCTCCCCGTCCTTCCGTTCATTTTTGACAAAGATGCCGATGGCGACTCCCTGCTGGATATTGAAGACGTTCTCGTCAGGCCCGCCGTCCGGCGCCTGTTCGCCTTTGCGGGCGTTCCCGTGTAAATCCAGCAGATAAATCTCGTCGAAGGTTTCCAGCAAACTCTTGCGCATTCCTCGAAAGGTAACGTTGTCGATATACCCATGATTCGTGATGAAGGCGAGAATCCCCGACCCTGTTTCTTCGATGCGCCACTGCCCAAACCGAATGAACTTCACATAGTCGTCGCTCAGCCACTTTATATTCCGCTCATGGATCGATTCGCCGTTGATCTTCTTGTAATCGTCAATTTTCTCCCGGATCCATGCGCCCTTGTTGGCGGAATGCCCGGCGTAAGGCGGGTTGCCGAGAACCACCATGACAGGCAGTTCGCTTTTGATGTTGACGGCGGCGTTCGCTTCGTCGGTCAAGACGCCGAGGAATCCGATCGGCTTCTGTAAGGCCTCGGCTTTATGCAGCGAGTTGGTCAGATAGACGCCGATTCGTTCATTCGGGGCGAATTCATACTCCCATGCGCCGCGCTGATCAGGCGCCTTGTCCAGCGCGGAGAGCTGCATCCAGAGCCGCAGATGCGCCATCGCGTACGGCGCTGTCAGCAGCTCAAACCCAAACAGGCGCGGCAATAGATGCTCTTTGACATAGTTTTTCCACATGCCGGCGCGTCCGCTTGTCTCAAAATGATCGCGGATATGGTTCACAACGGCATACAGGAAGGAGCCGGTGCCGCAGGCGGGATCCAGAATCAAGACGCGGTGAGAGTCCGCAGGACGCCTTATTTTGGACGGGTCGGCAAGCCCGTCAATGCAGCCGAACCGCTCCTTCAGGAGAATGTTGACCGACCGGACGATATACCCGATGACCGCGCTGGGGGTGTAGTACACGCCTCGTTGTCTCCGCAGCGCTGGATCGTAAGCGTCCAAAAACGTTTCGTAGAAATGCATGATCGGGTCTTGCAAGCCAGTCCCGCGTCCAAAGTCGGCGAGCAGCGCATGCATGTCGACGTTGTTGAGCAGCCGCGTCAGATCGTCCACATAATGAACGAACGGCGTATTGTTCAGCTGCGGACCGACAATCAGATGGAACATTTTTTGGATAAACGGGTTGGGCGACGGAATCTCATACGCCGCTTTCTGGCGGTCGAACCGATCCGTCTCATCATGGTTGACGCGCGCCGCAAACAGCCCGTATGCGAGCGTCTGCGTGAACATGTCGATAAAGTCGTCCAGCTTCAATTCAGGGTCCAGCGCCTGCTCAGACGCTTCATAAAGCTCCTGCAGGTCGGCGGGCGGCTCGTCGCTGTTGAAGCTGTCCTGTATCGATTCGCGTATGAGCCGCGCCAGCCCCGCCATGCGCTGCGCGAGATCGTCAGGGCGCGCGATCGGCATCAGCGAATGGGACATAAACCCGTTCAGAAGTTCGCGCGGCGCGAGCTCTAAACTTGCCTTGTACATGCCCGCGGACACTTGAGCTAAGCAAGCGTCCAGCCGACGTTCGCCGTCCACATACCAATACAAATCGAGATAATTCGTCAAGATGAGGTTCGGCAAACCTTCGCGGTAACGTTTCAGCTGCTGTCCGTTCGGTGTTTTCGGGTTCCTTAAGCCGCTGTCATGGTCGATGGCTTTCAAATCGACATGGATGTCTTTCGCCTCGATATATCCGACCGTCAGCGGGCTTGCGCCTTTCTTCACGATCTGAAGGTCGGGCGATCCGCACTCGATGCGCTTCGGTTCGTTGACGGCATGGACATCGTTGAACGCCGCTTCGATAAACGTTTTCAGCGCGGGGCGATGCGTATGCTCTCCCGCCGTTCCTTTCGCTAGGTTCTCGTTCAGCGCTTTGATGTAGTCTCGAATTGCCGCGTCCATATCGCTTTTTCTTTCTACGGTTGAATGACTGGAACTTTCCGCCAGCCCTGCGCGCTTTCGGTGAACTCCCGCGCGCTGAAACACCATATGACAACCCGCTTGCCTTTGAGGTTGTCGCGCCGTCGAAAGAGCGCGATGCGCGACGGCGTCGCCCCCGACCCGCGCACGCCCAGCAGATCGACCGGGATGCCGAACCGCGCCGCCAGATGATCCGCCAGCCCCGCCCCCTTCGCATGCATATCGCCGCCGTCATGAAAGACGAGGCAGTGGCTGTCGCCCAAGAGCAGAACGGGGCTTTCCCGCCGGACGCCCGCGTCCGCATGTTGGAGCCGCAGCGTCTCTTTGGGCAGCGCGGCGTCTCCCGCCATTTTCCACAGGTCGCCTTCGATGATCGTTTCGCGTTCGGTCGTTTCATAGGCGCGTTTTTCGATCTGCGCAAACCAGCTCGGCTCTCCGACCGCTTCGGCTATAGCCTGCGCCGCCAGTTCGCATGCCCGCCCCGACCAGTGCGTGTCCTGCAGGCAGTAAAGCGGCGGGTCGGTCGGCGTCGCCTCAAGGCGCGCCTTCCAAAATATCGGCGTTAGGTCGAGAACTTCGACGCCGTTGTCGCGCAGGAGATCGTAAAAGCGCGCCGCGTTGGCGTCGTACCGTTCCGCCTCTTTTTCTTTATGAAAAGGAAACTGGGCGGACAGTTTGTCGGGATAGACGGCCGCCTTCGCGGGAACGGGTACCATTATTAAACGTATGGACGCGCCCTTCAGCTGACGGTTGAAGTCCAGTATGGCGGGGAGCGGGTCGGCGTATTCGGGGTTGGCCGTTTTGCTGACCTGCGCCGCCTTTTGTCCCCAAAACTCTCCAACGCCGAGGCTGCGCAGCTCCGGCGCAAAGAAGAGCCACCCGTCCTCCCCCTTCACAACGGCCGTTTTGAGACGCTCCGCTTCCGCCGCCTTCTCCAGCGCGAATTCCGCAAACGGCGCCGCATGTTCAGTTCCCCATGCGGTTCCCGCGCATAAGATCAACGCGAGCGCAATTGCCCATCCTGACCTTACGTCTTTAGTTGAGACATGTCGGCAGGCGAATGCGGACAGTTTCTGCGACGCCTCTAGATTCCCGCTTACGCGGGAATGACGGCTTGGTTGGCGGCGCCTTTTTCCCATAAATAGAGCGATCATTTGTTCAAATGTCCCAACTTTAGGCATGGGGTCAGCCCGCCTCATTTCTTGCTCCAAAAGAGACGCTCCAGCTCCTCATCGCTCATCGGTTCGCCGGTCGCCGTACGCGGGCTGATCAACTCAACGCTTCGCCCCTCAAAGCAGGGCAGCAGGTCTCCAAGATCAAACGCGCTCAATGCGCCGTACGGCAGGATGTCGAGATGGTAGCGCGTCCTGTCGTAATACCGCGTCTCGACAAGGTTCTGATACGAGGCGAGCATGTCGTACAACTGAACGGATGCGATTCCCGTTTCAATAGCGGCGGCGAAATAGGCGTAGATCGCCCCGCGCTCAAAGCCGACCATGCCGATTTCGTTCACATCCGCCCGCGTTTTCAGATAGTCGTACGCGCGGAGGGCGTCCAAAACGCGCATGCCGGTCGTCGAGACGCCGAGCATCATCGCGTCGCACGCCATCTTGTAGGCGGCGGTGTACGGTTCCCGGTCGGGTTTGAAGTGGCGCTGCGCGACGGCTCCCGTCCCGCGGACATCGAACAGAAACAGCTGAACGCCGGCGTTCAGCCGCTCTTGGATCCAGTCGGCGCGTTCCGGCCCCTCGCTTGTTCCTTTGTCGAACAGGACGATGTCGGTTCGGACAGGCGCCGTCTCTGCCGGCGGACGCATGAAAACGCCCGTCACAGCGATTCTCGGTTCTGAAAAGAAAAAGATTTTCTCGACGCCGAACCCGTCCTTATTCCCTTCATAGATGATGCGCGGATAGATCGGGCGGGAACGGTCGCCGTCAATGCCGAGGCGTCTGACGACGGCGGCGCGCGCCTCTTCAGCCGACAACGGCTTGCGGTCAAACCCCCCTGCCCCCCTTTGTAAGGGGGGAGGGGGGGTTTTCTGAACGCGCCGCTTGTTCAGATGGTGCGCCGTCAAGCTGTCGGGATACTCCAGCAGAACCTGCCCTTTTGAGGTTGCCCACAGATCTTGTTCAGGCAGCGTTTCGGGCGTTCCCGTTTTGAAATCAGGCTCCTCGCCCTTCAGATGCCGCTTGAACCAGTTGACGCATGCTTGGCGCAGCTTCGGGGTGTATTCATGCCGCGCGTTGGAGACGGCGATGTTGACCTTGTCGCTGGCGCCGTAAAGGGCGTACATCCGCTTCGCCCGCTTGACCGCCTCCATCGCGCCTTCGATCGGGAAATAGTCGTATGCGACGGAGCCGACCAGAACAGGCTTCGGCGCCATCGCCGTAATGTAATCGTCATGGTCGGGTCCATGCGCAAAACATCCCGGCACAATCTGCTCGCTGTCCTGCCCCTGCCCCGTCCGCATATACGATTCCAGCGTCATGATAAAGGTGCATGGGACGGCGGCAGCCAGCCTCGGCTCGCACATCATGAGCAGCGACGACTGCGTCCCTCCGCCTGAATTTCCGGTGATTCCGATCTTGTCCGCGTCCACTTCCGCCCGCGTCTCAAGATAGTCGATCCCGCGCATCAGGTCCCAGATAAAATGGCGGGCGATGCTCGCCCCCGCGACGGTGAACTGCATCCCCGCATGCGTATGGTCGGTTGTGCAGCCGGCGATGAGCCGTTTGCCCGTCGCGGCGTCCATATACTGAAACCGCTCGCCCTGACCCAGCGGGTCGATCGCCATGACGACAAAGCCGGCGGAGGCGAGATCAACGCAAACCGACTGGTAGACGGGGTACGACTTGCCGCTGTCCGCATGCCCGTGCGCGAAGACGACCGCCGGCGTCGGCGCCTCTATCCCGTCCGGGACATACAGCGCCGCGGTGACATAGAAGTTCGGGACGCTTTCATAGATCAGCTTCTCGATACGGAAGCCGTCTCGCTGGAGGAGTCCTGTTATGCGGGCGTTCAGCGGCGTTCGCTCTGTCGGGAGGCCGCCGAGCGCCTCCAGATAACGCTGCTGAATTCGGCTTCGGCGCGCTTCAAAGTCGGCGGCGGTGGCGATCTGCGCGCGCTCCCGTTCTTGGCGGCGAAAATGCGCTTCCGCCCGTCGGCGCAGATCCTCCGCCATCTGATTCTCGACGTCATGGTACCCGTCAATATGCCGCCCAAAAACGATCATGAAGAGGCTCCTTTTTTTGCATTTTGAATGGGAAGACGCAGCCTGTTTTAGTTAATCGGAATCGGTCGGGATCAGCTTCTGGGCGTATGAAGCGCGTATCCATTCGCTCAACGCCGCGTCCGCGTCCGCGATCACGTGAGCGTCCATTTCAAAGCGCGTTCTGCCGGTGTTTCGGCGTATGAGTCCGAGTCCATGCGCGTAATCTTTCAGCAGCTCCGCCGCCGTTTCATACACCCCTTGCCCCGCCGCTTCCGCCCGTTCAATGAGCGCGTTGATCGCCGTCTCTTGAAACTCCAGATCGATCTCGTTTGCTTGGCGGAACTCATCGGAGAAACGGCGCAGATCGAATCGCGCCGCCGACCGGGAACGGAACTCGTCGTCGTTCAACAGCCGCTCCAGCGTCGCCTTCGGCTTTTCAACAAAGGCGCGGTCCGCCACAAACATGGACGCCTTCGAACCCGGCAGCTCAAATTTAAAGTCCCGAAACAACCGCTCGCAGACGGTCATCAAGCCGCGGGCGCCTGTTTGCTCCGCCTCGGAACGCTCCGCGATGGCGCGCATTCCGCCCTCTTCAAAAACCGCCTCAATGCCGTACGCCCGAAACGCCCGCTCATACTGGCGGATGATGGAACCTTCCGAGCTGTTCAGTATCTCATACAGATGATCGACCGACAGCTGATGACAGAAGACGCGCACCGGCAAGCGTCCGATAAACTCTGGCTCAAAGCCGTATTTCACGAAGTCGTCCGAGCGCGCTTTGGCGATAAACTCGGCGTCCTCGTCCCGCTCCACATTTCCGCCGAATCCGATCATCGCCCTGTTTAGCCGCTTCCGCACAATGTCCGCCAGATCCACAAACGCGCCGCTCACAATGAACAGGATGCATCCCGTGTTGATGGTCGGTTTTTCGACCTTGCCTTTTTGCTGAAATTCCATCACCGCCTGCATCTGTCCCGCGGCGTCCAACGGCGAGCGGAGTTCCACATCCGCGTCCTCTAGCATTTTCAGCAGGTTCATTTGAACGCCGCGGCCGCTCACATCGCGCCCGATGGTGTTGCGCGGCGCGGCGATCTTGTCCACCTCGTCCAGATAGACGATGCCGTACTGCGCCAGCTCAATGTCGCCGCCCGCCTGCGTGGCGAGGTCGCGCACCAGGTCTTCCACATTGCCGCCGACATAGCCCGTTTCGCTGAACTTCGTCGCGTCCGCCTTCACAAACGGAACGCCAATCAGTTTCGCCAAGGTTCTGATCAGATAGGTTTTGCCGACGCCTGTCGGACCGACCATGATGACGTTCTGCTTGGAGTACTCCTCCTCGCGCGTCTCTGGATGTTCATGCGCATGGCGCACATGGTTGTAATGGTCGCAGATCGCAATCGACAGGGCGCGCTTCGCGTCCACTTGCCCGATAACGAACCTGTCCAGATACGCCTTCACCTCGCGCGGGGTCATGTCGAATTCCAGTATGCGCCGGATGCGCTCCTGGTTGTCCTGCTCTTCGGGCGGCTCCACTTCCCGCTGCCCTTGAACTTCGACGCCGATGCGCACCTGATCGCCGTATTTTTGCTTCATGAATTCGGCGAAATCGCGTTGAATCTCTTCTTGGGTCGGGAATTTGTTCTCGCTCATGTTTCCTCCTCTTGTTATGCGCCGCTTCTTATTTATTTTACCTGACGGAGCGCCGCAGCGCCGCTTTGACCTGTCTTAAACGGTTGTCGCCGCCGCCCGCCTGGATGGGAGGAAGCCGCGCCGCCAGAGCGCGCGCCCTCTCGACCCGCTCCTGAGTCGCGGGGTGCGTTGACAAGAGAACCTCCAGACGGGACGGCTCCCTGCCGCTCATTCGGGCTAACGTACCCAAAAACGACGCCATGCCGTATGGATCCATCCCCGCGTCGTACAGGTTTTGAACGGCAAGCGCGTCCGCCTCCATCTCATCTTCGCGGCTGTATTTCAACATAAAACCGGTACCTGCAAGATACAGCCCTCCGCCCAGAATTTTCCGCGTGTCCGAGGCGTCCTTTCCGCCGGAGACCGCCTCCGTCAACAGCGCGAGGCCGACCTGCTTGGTCAACGCTTGAGCGCTGTGCCGCCCGACCACATGCGCAATCTCATGGGCAATGACCGCCGCCAGCTCCGCCTCCGATTCCGCCGCCAGAATGAGACCCGTATTGACGTAAAGATAGCCGCCCAGCTGCGCAAAGGCGTTCACATCGTCCGATATAAGAACCTTCACATGGTAGGTTAAATCTGGACGCTTACAGTACACGGCGAGCCGCTGCGTCAGATCGTTCACATAACCGACCGCCGGATGATTCTTCAACTCGGCGGAATCTTTCATGATCTCCGCGTCAAAGTCGGCGCCGAGAGCGACCTCCTGCTGCGTCGTCAACAGATTCGCGGAACGCAGCGGACCGCATCCGACCGCGCACGCCAACAGCAGCGCCGGCAGCAAACCGGCAACGAACTTACGGAAGCCGTATCTCATCAACCATCCTTTGCACATCTTCAGGCGGAGGCGGCGTCAATTTACAAACGACGACCGAGACGGCAAAGTTGATGCACATGCCGACGACGCCGATTCCTTCAGGCGAAATGCCCCATAACCATATCTTCGCTTCGTCCAGATCGGGGCGGATATATTTGTAAAAGACGATATAGGCGGCGGTGAAACCGATGCCGGCGATCATGCCGCTCACGGCGCCCTGTTTGTTCATGCGCTTGGAGAAGATGCCCATCACAATCGCCGGGAAGAAGGAGGAAGCCGCCAGTCCAAACGCCAGCGCGACCACCTCCGCCACAAAGCCCGGCGGGTTCATTCCAAAATAACCGGCGACGCACACCGCCGCCCCCGCCGCGACCCGCGCCGCCAGCAGCTCCTTCTTCTCCGACATATCAGGCTTCGCCCAGCCCTTCAGCAGATCATGCGCTACGGCGGTTGAGATGACAAGCAGAAGCCCCGCCGCCGTCGACAGCGCCGCCGCCAAACCTCCCGCCGCCACCAGCCCGACAACCCAGTTTGGCACGTTATACCGCATTTGGGCAATCTCCGGATTTGCCAGCACCATGATGTCGTTGCTGACCTCCAGCTCGTTTGGCGTCTCTGAAAATTCGCCGCGGTATTGAACGGCGCCGTCTCCGTTCTTGTCGTTGAATTTGATCAGTTCCGTTTTCTCCCAGTTCAAAAACCATTCGGGCGCATCCTCGTATTTTAGATCGCGCTGCTCTCCGTTCTCATCGTAGCGCACCGTTTCCAGCAGGTTCGTTCGCGCGAAGATCGCCACGGCCGGCGCCGTCGTGTATAAAACGGCGATGAACAGCAGCGCATACCCCGCCGAGATGCGCGCCGCGGACGCCTTCGGCACCGTATAAAAACGTATGATGACATGCGGCAAGCCCGCCGTTCCGATCATCAAGGCGCCCATGATGCAAAGGACGTTGATCATCGACATATGATCGCCTGTATAGCGGTGAAAGCCGAGAGCCTCGCTCAACCCGTCCAGCCGCTCCAAGAGATAGGAGCCGTCCGCGCCCTTGCCGACCATGCCCATCTGCGGGATCGGGTTGCCGGTCATCATGAGCGATATGAAGATGGCGGGGACGAGATACGCGAAGATCAGAACGCAGTATTGGGCGACCTGCGTGTAGGTGATGCCTTTCATTCCGCCGAGAACCGCGTAAAAGAACACGATGCCCATTCCGATTAGCACGCCGACCGACACATTCACATTCAGAAAACGGGAGAAGACGATGCCGACGCCGCGCATTTGTCCCGCGACGTAGGTGAACGAGACGAAGATGGCGCACACGACCGCGGCGACGCGCGCCAGCTGCGAGTAGTACCGGTCGCCGACAAAGTCGGGCACCGTGTATTTGCCGAATTTACGCAGATACGGCGCCAGAAGCAGCGCTAAAAGCACATATCCGCCCGTCCAGCCTAACAGGTAGACGGAGCCGTCCCGCCCAAGCGCCGCGATCATGCCCGCCATCGAGATGAACGAGGCGGCGCTCATCCAGTCGGCGGCGGTCGCCATGCCGTTTACGACCGGATGTACGTTACTTCCCGCCACATAGAAATCGCCTGTGGAGCGCGCTTTTGACCAGATCGCCACGCCGATATACAGCGCGAACGACAGCGCCACCATGACAAATGTCCACGCTTGCACATTCACGATGCAGCTTCCTCTCGTTCCTCTGCCTGTTCTCCGCCGTTGCCGATCTGAAGCCGCTTTTCAAGGCGGGTCATGAGCCATGCGTAGAGAAAGATAATCTCCACAAAGATCCAGATGGCGCCCTGCTGCGCCATGTAAAAACCGATGCGGTAACCTCCGATCTGTATCTTGTCCAGCTGCTCAACAAACACCACCGAGCAGAGAAACGACGCGGCAAACCAGACCGCCAGCAGTATCCATAGGTATTGCAGGTTTTTGCGCCAATACGCCCGATTTCGCTCCTCGACATTCATCGCTTCGCCTCTCCAATCGCCCATGTGATCGCGAACCCTAAAGCGTCCGCGCCGCCGGCCGTCATTCCCGCGTAAGCGGGAATCCAGAGTTTTCCCAGACAACCCCGCATTTCAAAACGTAACCGTCTAAGATCAAAAGCATCATCCTTCCCGCTGTCAGAATTGTTTAACTAAAAGAAGCGGCTGAACGATCTGATTCAAAAAGCGCCGTCTGTCCGGAAGGAGCGGAACCGGACGGCGCGCGTTGTCCCTTGCCCCAAATGGCGTCCAAGTTCGGGGTACAAGCGTAATCCTTGAAAAAACGGGAGACGCGATCCGATTCTCTCTGTTCATGGAGCCGGCGCTGAATGAGAGCGGCGTTCTCCGCGTCCAGTTCAATGCCAACCGATCGGCGCCCCAGCTGTTCCGACACGACCAGCGTTGTTCCTGAACCGGCGAACGGGTCGAGGACGAGATCGCCGGGGTTCGTTGACGACAGAATAATCCGAAGAAGCAGCTGAATGGGGGCTTGCTGTTTATGCAGCCGCTCCCCGTCGGCGCTGCGCAGCGCCTCGTTTCCCGCATAATAACCGGAGGTCAATTCCCGAATATCGTCCCAAACATCCGTAACGAAGACGCCGTTCGTCCGCGCATGCTTGTAGCCTTCAGGCAGAGGCGGGTCGATGCGCAGGCGGTGAAACACGCGCGGCGTTTTGCCTTTTGTCGCAAACGCGATGATCTGATAATGCTTGCCGAACCGCTTCATCCCTGGAACCGCGGAGGTTTTCTTTTTCCAGACAATCAGATTTTGAAATGTCCAGCCGGTCTCGCGCAAGGCGCTTAAAACGAACTCCGTATTTTTCTCGCGCTGCATGAAATAGACCGCGCCGCCGTCCGAAGTCAAGGCATGAACTTTTGCGCAGACAGCCCGCATCCATGCCCAATACTTTTCTGGGGGCATGTTGTCGGCGCAGGCGTTGTACGCCTTGTCCTGATTGAAAGGCGGGTCCAGAAAGGCGAGGTCAACGCCGGCGCCAAAATCCCCGCTGTCCAATGCCGCCGCGCAATCATCATGGAGAACGATGCAGCGTTTCTGAAATGAGTTGTCCATACTTAAGCGCATCCGCAGCCAGAGCGATATGACCAGATTGTGCGCCTATCTTACCGCCGTTCGCCTTCGGAATCAACCGACACGCCTGACCTTACGTTTTTAGTTGGGACATGTCGGCGGATGAACGCGGACATCGTCTGCGGCGCCTCTAGATTCCCGCTTACGCGGGAATGCATGCCCTCGCGGAAGCGGGGGACGGTCTGGTTAGCGGCGCCTTTTCCCATGAATAAAGGCTTTGGTCGTTCAAATGTCTCAACTTTACGCATGAGATCAGATTTTCGCGCTTGACATCCCGGCATGGATATGCCATCATAATTGCAGGCGCAACGAAACTAAGGGAAGGCAACACATGATCAACGTCACCGAACAGGCCGCTCAGAAAGTGCAAGAGCTGATTTCAAGCGAAGGATACGACGGCTACGGGCTGCGCGTCCAGGTCGTCGGCGGCGGATGCTCCGGCATGCAGTACCGCCTCGGCTTCGACGAAAAGCGCGATGGCGACAAGGTGATCGAAAAAGAGGGGCTGAAGGTCTTTGTTGACCTGAAAAGCGCGCTCTACCTCGCCGGCAGCAGCGTCGACTACGTGGAAGGGCTGATGGGTGCCGGGTTCAAAATCGAAAACCCGAACGTCCGCTCCCAGTGCGGATGCGGCAGCTCCTTCCAGGTCTAAAACGCGGGAGACGCGACACAGGGCAGGCGAACGAAAGCGGGTGAACCATGCCGATCTTTCAACGCAAAGACAGACCGCAGTCTTCTGAAAGCGGACCGACCGAGTCGGCGATTCTGAAAGCGCTCAGTACCGTCGAAGACCCCGACCTGCGCCGCGACCTTGTCAGCCTCGGCATGATCAAGGAGCTGCGCATCGACGGCGGAAAGGTGATGTTCAACGTCGAACTGACCACCCCCGCCTGCCCTGTCAAAGACGAGCTGCAAGCGCAGTGCGAAGCGGCGGCGCTCTCCGTCGAGGGCGTCGAGTCGGTCGAGGTAGAGATGACCGCGAACACGGCGCGCGACCGCAACCTCGGACAGCAGGAGCTGCTCCCAGGCGTCCGCAACACGATCGCTGTCGCCAGCGGAAAGGGAGGCGTCGGCAAGTCGACGGTCGCCGTCAACCTTGCGGTCGCGCTCGCTGAACAGGGCGCCGCTGTCGGCCTCTTGGACGCGGACATCTATGGACCCTCCATACCGACCATGCTCGGCGCGGACGAGCAGCCCGAAATGTCGGAAAACCGCAAGATACTGCCGCTCCATCGACACGGCGTCAAGCTGATGTCGATCGGGTTTCTGCTGCCGGACAAGAACACGGCGATGGTCTGGCGCGGTCCGATGGTGCATAGCGCGCTCCGCAACTTTCTCCAAGATGTGGACTGGGGCGAGCTGGATTATCTGATTGTGGATATGCCGCCGGGGACGGGCGACGCGCATTTGACGATGACGCAGAGCATTCCGCTCACGGGCGCGGTTGTCGTCACGACGCCGCAGGTTGTCGCGCTGGACGACGCGCGCAAGGGCGTTTCTCTTTTTCAAAAAACAAACACTCCCATTCTCGGCATTATCGAGAACATGAGTTACTTTATCGCGCCCGACACGGGCAAGCGGTACGACATCTTCCGCGCCGGCGGCGGACGCGCCACCGCCGAGGAGATGGGGACGCCGTTTTTGGGCGAAATACCGATCGACATGAGCATCTGCGAAGGCGGCGACGCGGGCGCGCCGGCGGCGTCCGGCGACAGCGATTCTCCGCAGAAAGGCGCTTTCACGGAGCTGGCGCAAGAAATCGCCAAAGCCGTCTCGATACGCAATCTGTCGGAAGCTCCCGACACGGAGCTGGAAATCACATAGACGCATGGACGCTGAACGCATCGCAAACGAGCTGGCGGCTGTACTCGGAAGCGAGAACGTGGTGCGCGATCCCGTCTCGCTGATGACCTACGAATCGGACGGGGTTACCTTATATAAGGCGATGCCGCATGCGGTCGTCTTTCCGACGACAACGGACGAGGTCGCCGCGGCGGTGCGGATTGCGAACAACGCGGGCGTTCCGTTCACAGCGCGCGGCGCCGGCACCGGCTTGAGCGGCGGAGCCATCGCCGCGGAGGGCGGCGTCATCATCGCCTTGAACAAAATGAACCGCATTCTGGAGCTGGACATCGAAAACCGATGCGCCGTCGTGGAGCCGGGGGTCGTCAACCTGTGGATCTCCGACGCGGCGGAACCGCACGGGTTCCATTACGCGCCCGACCCGTCCAGCCAGAAAGCATGCACCATCGGCGGAAATGTCGCCGAGAACAGCGGCGGACCCCACACCTTAAAACGAGGCGTCACCGTGAACCACGTCACAGGGCTTGAGTGGGTCATGCCGGACGGCGAGATTGTTGAGTTCGGCGGCAAGAGCGCTGAATGCGTCGGATACGACCTGCGCGGTCTCGCCATCGGCTCCGAGGGGACGCTCGGCATCGCGACGAAGATTGTTGTCAAACTCACCCCGAACCCGCAGACGCATAAGACGCTGCTCGCCGTTTTTGACAGCATGCAGAACGCATCCCAAACCGTCTCCGAGACGATCGCCAGCGGCATGATACCGGCGTCGTTGGAGATGATGGACAGGCTGATCATCGGCGCGGTGGAGGAGGCGTTTCAGTTCGGTTTTCCAGAAGACGCCGAAGCGGCGCTGCTCATTGAGCTGGACGGGCTGGAAGCGGGCATGGAGGCGCAGGCGGAGCGGATCGCCGAAATCTGCCGCAAAAACAAGGCGCAGAGCGTTCAGGTCGCCCGCTCCGAGGAGGAGCGTCAGCTGCTGTGGAAGTCGCGCAAACAGGCGTTCGGCGCGCTGGGGCGCATCGCCAAAGATTATTTGACGCAGGACGGCGTCGTGCCGCGAACGCGCCTGCCGGAGACCGTTAAAGAGGTGTATCGCGTCAGTGAAAAATACGGCATACCGATCGCGAACGTTTTTCACGCCGGCGACGGCAACATCCATCCTGTGCTGCTTTTTGACCAGAGCGATCCTGAACAGGTGAAAACGGTTCTGGAGGCGAGCGGGGAGATCATGCGCGCCTGCGTGGAGGTCGGCGGCGTCATCACCGGCGAACACGGCATCGGCGTTGAAAAAATAGAGTTCATGCGCCTGCTGTTCTCTGAAGACGACCTGAACCTCATGACAAGCCTGCGCGATGTGTTCAACCCGAACGGGCTATGCAACCCCGGCAAGATTATCCCCGACGACGAGCCGAGCCAGTGGGGAATGACCCTGTGAACGAGTCGGCTGAGTCGCTTCAAAAACGGTTCGCCGATGTCCTGGACGGCGGCCAGATCGAAATACGCGCCGACGGATTCCCGCTGTTAGACCTGCATGAACCGGCGCTTGTTCTCATGCCGAAAAATGCCGAGCAGTTGTCGGAGACGCTGCGCTGCGCATCCGCCTCCAAGACGCCGATCATACCGACCGGGCTTGGAACGGCGCTGCGCCTCGGCAACCTGCCGACCGCCGACAGCGTTTTCCTGTCGACGCGGCTCATGAACGGGATCGTCGACTATGAGCCGCGCGACCTGACCGTCATCGCGCAGGCGGGGCTGCCGATTGAAACGCTGCAAAAAACAGCCGCTGAAGAAAAGCAGCGGCTCGCGCTGGACCCGCCCAACGCTGGCTCCCTCGGCGGGCTGATCGCCATGGACGCCAGCGGCCCGCTGCGCGACGCCTACGGCTCCACGCGCGACCTGTGCCTCGGCGTCCGCGCCGCCCTCGCGGACGGAACGCTGGTGAAAGGCGGCGGGCGGGTTGTCAAAAATGCGGCGGGTTACGACGTCACGCGGCTTCTCATCGGCTCGTTCGGGACGCTCGGCGTGGTGTATGAAGCGGCGTTTCGGCTGCATCCGATGCCGGTAAAAACGGCGGAGGTTTCGGCGGCGTTCGAATCCTGGAGCGGCGCGTTTGAAACGGCGGCAAACCTCGCGCGTTCCGAGCTGGAACCGGAATGGCTTGCCGTTCTGCGTCAAGACGAAGAATCCGCGCCGACCGCCGCGGTCGGCTTCGGCGGACATCCTGAAACGGTCGAATACCAAACAAAACGCGCCGAGGCGATCATGTCCAAAGGGAAGCCGACCGCCCTTGAAACGAAGGCGGACAGCGAACCGACCCGCCTTCAAATGCGCGGCCGCTTGAACGGCGCGCTGAACGACGCAAGCCGCATGACATGCCGCGTCTTTGCGCCGATGTCCGCGTTTGCCGACATCGTTCAGGCGGCTGAGCGGCTGCGTCCGTCAACCTGGCAGATTCGCTTTCTTAGCGGGGTCGGTTACGCCGTCTTCGACAACCCGTCCGCCGAGACGGTCCATGCGCTGCGCGATGAAACAGCGGCGCGGGAAGGCTCCGTCGTGATCGAATCGGCGTCGGTTGAGATCAAACGCGAAGCGGATGTTTGGGGTCCGCCGACCGGTCCGCTCTCCGTGATGCGCCGCGTCAAGCTGAAGTTAGACCCCGACCGCCTGCTGAACCGCGGACGCTTTCTCAAGGGCTTAGACGACGAATAAGTCTCCCGCCAAACCGCCCTGTCCTCTGTCGTTCTCATTCCCGCGCCCCACATTGTCATTCCCGCGCCCCACATCGTCATTCCCGCGCCCCACATCGTCATTCCCGCGCCCCACATCGTCATTCCCGCGTAAGCGGGAATCTTAGCCGCCGTCTGAACTAGGATTTACAAGATTAAAAAGATTGAAAAGAGCGGCATTCTTGGCAATCTTTTCAATCCTTCCATCCTAGTTCAAAACTCTGCAGCCGGCGCGTCATCTCGTCCCCGCGAATAACTTCGTTTGAGCGTAACGCCAAACCGCGCCGTCTCAATACCGTATCGTCGCCGGCTGCGCCGCGTGTATTTCGCGCGAGAAATCGTACGGGAAGACAAACTCAACCCGCTTGTACCTGCCGATATCCGAATCGGGCGGCGTTTCCACCGAGAGGCTGACCCACAGCTGGTTCAGGTTGAATTTGATGCCCTGAAACGGAAGCCATCCTTCCACGGTCTCGCCCGGCTCAATCTGATTGTCAACGATGCGGTTTTCCAGCAGTTGGGGGCTAATCGCTTCCAGCCCGTTGCGCAGGTCGATCGTGTATCCCGCCTTTTCCGACACGCGCTTTTCGTTGTCTTTTTCCGGCAGCGCGAAGTAAAAGTTGGGGTCATGCTCTTTCGTGAGCCGCAGATCGTCGTAGATGTACATATACGCGGGGTTGATGTCTGAGAGCGGCTTGACGCGGATCGGCTTGTCCAGCCCGTTGTGAATGCTGACGTAAAAGACGGTGACGCGCAAGCCCTGCTTCCAGCTCGGCTCATAGGCGAAAGCTGAACGCATGCTGCCTCGGTTGAATTTGCGGTCCAGGTCCGCTTTTCGCCAGTACTGGACTCGCACCGTCACGCCTTCTTTGGCGAGTTGAAGGGCGGGCTGCGGCGCCGCCTCTTCATCGATGATGATGTCGGAATAGTCGCCCTCGTAACTTTCGAACGGATGAACCGGGGACATCTGTTTGAGCGGCGAGCCTGTTCCGCATCCCGACAATATCACCGCGGCGGACAGCGCAAGTAAGATGGATGAACGCATCGAATTCTCCTTGTCATGTTAAAATCCGCGCATAGAGTAGCGCCTTCCTCTAGCGAAGGCAACTGACGCTTTATGGACGCCGCCCGCTCATGTCCTCCCGCGCAAGCGGGAATCCAGAGTTTTCCCAGACAGCCTCCGAATTCCAAAACGATTCTCTATTAACCTTGCCGCGTTTCCAAAAGACGCGCCAACCGCGCTACCATTTCGGGGCGTTCCGCCCACAAGTTTTCGCTTTCTTGAGGATCGTTTTCGATATGGTACAGTTGACCAGGGGTGCCCTCCTGCGGGCCGCCGCCGCTCGGAGGCGGCCACCCGCCCGACCCTTCCGTCCCGACAATCAATTTCCATTCGCCTTCCCGTATCGAAAAGACGCCGTTGGAGGAGTGATGGATCAGATCGGAGCGTATCGGATCGGCGGCGTCGCCATGAAGCAGCGCCGGCAGCAGGCTCTCGCTGTCCTCGGCGGCGCCGTCCGGCAGCGGCTGATCAACGATGTCGGCGCAGGCGGAGATGAAGTCGGTTAGGCACGCCAGATGTCCGCAGGAGCTTCCCGCCTCAATGCGCCCCGGCCAGCGCGCGATGAACGGCTCGCGGTGTCCGCCTTCCCAGATATGCGCCTTATACCCGCGCCAGTCGCCGCATGATTTGTGTCCGTAGGTGTTGTAGCCCGCCATGCCTTGCTGTCCGCGGATGCGGTCGCCGGGGAGGGCGCCGTTGTCGCTGGAGGCGATGATGAGCGTGTTCTCCGTCTGCCCCGTCTCTTCCAGCGCTGTCATGACGCGCCCGACCATCCAGTCGACGAGCCAGACAAGGTCGCCGCGCGGGCCGGCGTCGCTCTTTCCGCGGGCAAACGGCGGCACAACGCCCTCGACGCACGGCTCATGAGGCGCGCTGGGGGCAAGATACAGGAAAAACGGCTGGTCAGATTCGGCGCGTTCATGGATATACTCATGCGCCTTGTCGGCGAAGGCGGGGTCCGCCTTGTAATGCTCCCAGCCGGGCGCGGTCATGCCTTTTCTGCTGGTGAAGGCTGGCTCTGCGTCATAAAAATCCGGCTCCACAACAAAACGCTCATTCTCGATGAACCCGTACGGCGGCTGGCATGTCGGGCAGCCGGAGCAGCCGAAAAAGTAGTCGAAGCCAAGCGCGTTCGGACCGCCGAAAAGCGGCTTGGAGAAGTCCACCTTTTCCTCAAAATCGCGCGTCGCGTTTCCCCATGGAAGAGGGCGGTCGAAGTCCAACTGGCGCCCCTCTTTCGGCGTGTAACCCAGCCCAAGATGCCACTTGCCGATGCAGGCGGTGTGGTAGCCGGCGTTTTGCAGCAGCTTCCCGACCGTCATTCTGTCCGTCTCGATGAGCGGCGGCTCGTAGCCGTACAGCACGCCTTTTTTAAGGCTCGTCCGCCAGCAGTAACGCCCTGTCAGGAGGCCGTAGCGGGTCGGCGTGCAGACGGCGGAGGGGGAATGCGCGTCGGTGAAGATCATCCCTTCTTCCGCCAGTTTGTCCATGTTCGGCGTCGGTATCTTGCTCTCTGGGTTGTAGCAGCCGACGTCGCCGTAACCCATGTCGTCAGCCAGTATGAAAACGATGTTCGGATGCGGGGCTTGGCTCATGCGGTCTCCTTGCGAGGTTGGGCAGTCAGTGTCTCTGGGCGCGCGTTAAGTACTAAGCTGAAACGCGCCGCTGCGCAAGCTTCGTTGGAACATGTTGCATGCGAATGCGGACAGCGTCTGCGGCGACTAAGATTCCCGCTTGCGCGGGAATGACGATCCGGTTGGCGAAGCGGCTCAACGCGCGCCTTTCAACGCGGGAAGCAGCGGCGCCCGCAGCGCGGCATACGACGCGGCGGCGCCCGTCAACGCGCCGACGGCAAACACAACCGCCAATGTTGTCAGCAGCGGAAGAAGAGACGAGGCGCGTATCTGATGCGCGGACGCCGCAAGAGCCGATCCAGCGCCAAGAGCCATGCCCGCCAGCAGAATAAAAGCGTTCTCCATCGACGCAGCCATGATCAGCTGACTCCGTCGATAGCCGACCGCAAGCAACAGCGCCAGTTCCCGCCGCCGCTCCAGCGCGTTGCGCAGCTGCGTCACCGCCAGCCCGACGACGCCCAGCAGCAGCCCCAGGCTTCCGAGCGTTTGAAACGCCGACAGATAAGTTTCCTCGATCATGTGAAAACGCTTCAGCAGCGCCTCGGTGGAGACGGCGTCAAAACCGTATCGGCGCAGCGCGCGCTCCATCTCCGCCGCCGTGTTTGATATGTCCGCGCCGGTCGATTCATCGGGCAATTCGATGAGAAAACGGGTGAACCCGCCGCGGCTTGGAAAATGGCGCACCAGCGCCTCCTCGGAGACAATCAGATCGCTTTGAAAAATGCTTGTTTTCAATAAGCCGACAAGATGCAGGCGCAGCAGCTCGCCTCGCTCATTTTCGACGTACAATCCGTCTCCCAAGTTCAGATGGAGGATCCATCGCGCGGAATGCTCATCGGCGACCGCCGGCAGATGATAGATAAATCGGGGCGAAGGCTCATCGGGAACTTCAGGCAGATTGTCTAAATCAACCGGCTTCTTCAACAGCCTCCACGGGTTCTCTTCCCCTTCTTCCGCAAGCGATTTCACAAACTGAAAGCCGTTTCGTTCAATGAACTGGTCGGACGCGCCCAGCAGCCGCGGCGTCTGGGGGCGGTAAAGGTTCAGGCAGCTCGCGTCCTCGCCCGCCGTTGAACGCAGCGGAAGAACGCGGACGCCGGCATCCAGATCCGCGCCGATGTCGAACCGCGCGTCAGGGTCGTTCAGGTCGATGTAAAGCGGCGCGTCGGAGCTTGCCATGAGATCGTATCCGCCTGTAGAGGCGTCGTCCGTTTCAACAGGGCGTCGATTGGCGCCGACTGCTACCAGTATAAAACAGGCGCAGGCGACCAGCGCGGCAGAAGCGGCGCTGCGCGACGGGTTGCGCTTGGCGTCCGCCGCGCCCATTCTTCCCGGCGAGCGCCTAGAGCGGCGCAGCCATGCCCGAAAGAGACCCATCCCGCCGCCCAAAAGCAGACAGCCCGATCCAAAAAAGAGCGCGGGAGACTCGGAGAAAAACCGCGTTAAAAACCATAATAGGCAGCCGAATCCAACCATAACCCAAGAAAGATACGGACGCCGAGCGCCGACCCGCTCAAGACCATGCGCGGCGGCGCCGGCCGTCAACTGACGCGGGGAAACGCGCTTCAGTTGACGCGTCGCCCAGAAAATCGCCGCCAGCGCCGCGGATGTCGACAAGAGCCAGCCCAGCGCGGCGCTTTCCCAGCTCCAATGAAGCGACAGCGGCGTCTCGCCGACCGCCGGACGCCAGCGCGTTTGAAGCGCCGTCAAGATCAGATGCGCATACGCATACGCCCCCGCCGCGCCGACCGCCGACCCAACCCCGCTCAACGCCAACCCCTCCGCCAAAAAACGTCGGCGAACCGCGCCAGGCGTAAAACCGAGAGCCAGCAGCAGACCGACCTCCCCGGACCGCTCCTCCACGCCGAGGCGAAACAGCAGCCCGACCAGCAGCGCCGCCGAACCAATCAAAAACATGCTGAAACCGGCGAAAAGACCCGCAAAGTCGGTGGAGCCTGTCGAGGCTTTCAGCGCGTTGTCGCGCGCGTCTCTGAACGGAACCGCTACGGAGCGAATCGACGCGCGGACGCGCTCCTCGTCCGCCTTGTCCGCCGCGATCCATATGGAGGTCGCCTCGCCGCTTCCCGCGGCAGAGTCGCGTTTCCACATCCGCCGCGCCGCCTCCATCGAAAAAAACGCTTTCGGCGCAGCTCGATACTCGTCCCAGTAGGCGTCGTCTTTGGGGCGTATTAGATCCTCATCGAAAGGGAAGGTCGCCTCCCAGTCGCTCAAATTGTTCGAGTCGCCGAGGCCGGGGATTTCAGGCGTCAACAATGGATGAACAGCCGCGCCGCTCATTTGTACAACACCGCGCACAACGAATTCCGCCTCATGCTCAACAAACGCCCCGCGCTCCAACGTAAAATACGCCATGCGCAGCGCGTCTCCGACATCCGCCTCCAGATCGTCTGCCAGCCAAGCGTTGATATAAACCCCCTCGGCGTCCAGCGGCGGCGCGGGCGACCCGTCCTTCAACCCATTCGTCAAAACAAGCCGCGGAAACGGAGCCGCCGACCCCGACAACGCAGCGACTGTCGAGTACGGCGCCATGCGTCCGTTCGCTTCCAGCCGATTGGCGACATAGGTTATGTTGGTCTGCGCCGGCAGGTTGAGCGACCGCGCCGCGTACAAGAGCGATTCCGCCTGCTCCGCATTCAACGTGAAGTTTGGGGTTTCATACGACCATAGTTCTTTGTTTTCGTTAAAGGGTAACGGGGCGGTTCGAAGGGTCAGCCCCAGATCGCTCAAATCGGCATGGGCGCGAAACGCCTTTTGAAACGCTGCCTTATCCTCTCCAAGGGCGACTGCCGCTAGGTTGACCCGTTCAGGAACGCCGAGGGCGCGCTGAAGACGATCCAGACGCAAAAAAACATTGAACGGCGCCGACCCGCTCGGACGAAGGCTAAAACGCCCAACTCCGCGCGCCGGCATGATATGGGCGACCCGTATTCGAATCGCTTCGGTGTCGCTGTCGGCGCCGCGCGCGCCGAGTATGTTTTCAGGATGCGCGCCGCTTCTGGACGCGGCGTAAAGTACCGCCTCGCTTCCGACCTTGAGATTCAGCTCCTTCGCCAGAGGCGCGTTCACCGCGGCAGGCGGAGGTACGCCCTCTTCGTTCAGCGCCTCAAGAATCGCGTCCGCGTCCTCATACAGCTCCAGGAACCGCTCATCAACGCCCGCAATCTGAACCCCTGACGCGCGCGCCCCCTCTGAAGACGAAGCCGAACCGCCCGACAACAGCGCGGGGCGCGCGCCTGTCTTCTCCGTCAGCTCCTCCCGAAAAAAATGCTCCGACAGATGAACGCTCTCGATGCGTCCAAGACCCTCAAGAGCCGTCTCGCGCAGACTTCCCCGCGCCGAATCTCCGATCACAATCGCTCCGATGACGACCGACGCCGCGACGGCGCTCGCGGCGAGAACTGCCAGATGCGTCCGCCAGTAGTGGATCAGACCTCGACGCACACGCCGCCCTCCAGACGAACGCGCCGATCGCACCGCGCCGCCAATCCAGGATCATGCGTCACGATCGCCAGCGAAGCGCCTTCAGCCGCCTGCAGCTCAAACAGGGCGTCGGCGGCTTTTTGCGCGGACGCCTCGTCCAGATTTCCGGTCGGCTCGTCGCACAGCAGCAGCTTCGGGCGGTTGATCATCGCCCTGACCGCCGCAAACCGCTGCCGCTCTCCGCCGGAAAGCTCGGCGGGGCGGTTCATCTGCCTGTCCAGAAGCCCGACGCGCTTCATCAGTTCCTCGGCGCGTTGGCGCGCTTCGGCGCGGTCGGTCTTCATCGGCAGCGTCGGCAGCAGCGCATTTTCTAGCCCCGAATACTGCGGCAGCAGGCAATGGTCTTGAAACAGAAAGCCGACATCGCGGTTTCGGAAACGCGCCAGCTCCCGCTCATTCAGCCGAAACGGATCCTCTCCGTCGATCTTCACCCGCCCCGAATCGGGTCTGTCCAGCGTTCCGATGATATGCAGCAGCGTCGACTTCCCGCAGCCGGAGGGTCCGATCACCGCAAGCGATTCGCCGGCGTTCAACGACAGCGACGCTCCCCGAAGAACATGAACGGCGTTCTCTCCGCCGCCGAAGGTTTTATGAATGTCCAGAACCTCAAGGCGCGGCGTCGTCATGAAGGTAAGGTCCAATCAGCTCTTTAAAAAAGTTCGGCAGCTCAATCGACCGCATTGGTTCGTCAGGGTTGATGAGGCAGCAGGCGCACACAATGGAGCCGGCGGCTGTCTCTTCCCCGCCGCGCGTGAAGCGGAACCCGTATTTCACCGACTTTGTCCCGATGCGGAGAACGCGCACATCTATTTCAATCTGGTCTTTATAGAAAAGCGGGCGTTTGTAGTCGCATGAAGCGGAAACGCGCGGCAGCCCGATCTGATTTCCCTCATGCTCAAACATGACGTCGGCTCCAAGCGAATGGAGAAATTGATGCTCCGCCGTCTCCAT
Source organism: Candidatus Poribacteria bacterium (assembly GCA_963665845.2). GTDB lineage: Bacteria > Poribacteria > WGA-4E > JAPPNK01. The sequence goes on along the minus strand of OY762492.1, from coordinate 3,771,321 downwards.
GAACGTCATATACCGCGCAAAATGGACGATGCCGGCGGCGTCCGTGTCCGCGAACTCAATGGCGCGCTTCGTTCGGAAAATGTTGCCCATCGCGCCGCCTCAAGAGCCGGGTCGATACAGCGTCACAAGGCAGCCCCCCGCCGCCGCCAGCAGTATGCCGACATAGAACGGCCATTGGACGCTTCCCCAGCCGTCTTTAGGCGGATGCGCAATCGCCGCCGCAAAAGCGTTCACTATCGGCGCGCCGGCAAACACAATCGACATGACGACCGCGGGGGTTCCTCTTGCGCCGAACGACAACAGGATGCCGAACGCGCCGATCGCGCCAGCCAGCCCAGCCATTGTCGACCAGAGCGCGCCCTTGGCAGGAAACGACCAGGACGCGCCGCCCGCCCAGAGCATCAGCGCGGATCCGATCACCGCCGCCAGCAGATACGCGATGCCGACAAACAGAAACGCTTTATACCGACCCATGTCGGGATCCGCCATGCCGATCTGGCCCGTATGCAAAAAGACGCCGTAAAGACCGAAGAACAGAGCGGTCATGAGCGCAAAAAGCAGCCATGTCATGCGCCTAGGTTCTCCTTTGGGATGTTCATGTTTCATATGCATTCCTCACCGCCGCTATGATGGCAGACTTGGCTGAAGAAATCAAGCGCGCCAGCCTGACCTTAAGGCTTTGTTCGTTTTGAAGCATGAGGCCAGGCGGTTAGACATGCGCTTGCATAAAAAATGCGCTATAATGCTCCAACTAAAAATCGGAATGGAGGCGCGCTCATGTTGAAAAAAGCGACTCTTTGGGGCGCGGCGCTGGCGATACTGATCGCCTCTCCCGCGTTCTCCTCGCCGGACGACCATCTGGTCGGCTGGTGGAAATTTGACGATTTGACCGAAGAAACAGGCAACTGGGGCGATGTGGCGGTTCATGGCGGAGCCGAAATTGACAACGGCGAGCTGGTCGTGGACGCTTCCAAATGGGCGCATTCGCTCGATTATACAGGCGACACGATTATAGAACTTTCGCTCGTCACCTGGGTTACTCTGGACAGTCTCGACAAAACAAGCGGCTCCGCTCTGACGCTCGACAAGGCGACCGTAGATCAATTCTGCGCAATCGTCTGGGCGGAGCGGGTCAACCGTCAGTGGATGGCCGGCAGCAGCCATTTTCGGCGCACCGCCGACTTTCCAAACGCCGTGACGGAGCCGGACGACAGCCTCGGAACGCAGGTGTATCTCGTCATCACCTACGAGGACAACGGCGGCAAATACGACATCACGGGCTACCGCAACGGCGAGAGCCTTGGAACCTACACAACGCCCAACGCGCAGCTTCGGCAGTGGCCCGCCGGCGACGCCGAAGCGATCTGGGGCAAACGGCACACGAACGGGCTTGGAGGTCCTGGACATCTGATTGCGCACATTGACGAGTCGCGCATCTACGATACGGCGTTGACCGAAAACGAGGTGAACAGCCTGAAGCTGGGCGGCTTATCCGTCGAGCCGCATGGCAAACAGGCGCTGCAGTGGGCGAGCTTGAAAGCCCGCTAAGCGTCCATGACGAACGGCGGAGCCGCGGTTGCCCGCTTAAAGGCGCAACGCGGCTCTGCCGTTTTTCGTATTGATTTCAGGCGCAGTTCGGTATATGATGTTGGCGACCCGATATTTTAGGCGGAGAGTTTGAAGATGAAGATCGCGATGCACAACTGGATGCGCCCCGAACCGCTTGAGACGACCGTCGCGCGCCTGAGCGACTGCGGATACGACGAGATCGAAATCAGCGGCGAGCCGGACAAATACGACGTGGACGAAACGCGCGCGCTTCTAGAGAAACACGGCATCGGCTGCTGGGGGTCCGTCTCGATCATGACGGAGGGGCGCGGGCTGACCCTCGGCGACAAGTATCTGCGCGAAGGGACGATTCATTATCTGCAAGACTGCGCGCGCATGGTCGGCGGACTGGGCGGAAAGATTTTGACGACCGTCCCCGCGACCGTCGGCAAAATATCCCCGGACGCCTCCATTGAAGAGGAGTGGGAATGGGCGGTGGACGGCTTGAAGCGGGTCGCGGATGTCGCGCGGGAATGCGGCGTGACGATCGCCATTGAACCGATCAACCGCTTTGAAACCTACTTTATCAACCGAGGCGATCAGGCGCTGGCGCTGGCGGAAGCGGTCGGCGGCGACATCTGCGTCTGCTTGGACGCTTTCCATATGAACATCGAAGAGACCGACGCGCTCGCGGCGATACGCGACGCGGGAAGCAAGCTGATCGATTTTCATGTGGCGGACACGAACCGCCGACCCCCAGGCGAAGGGCATTACGACTGGGCGGGGACGATTGAAACGCTTCAGGAGATCGGATACGAGGGGCGTTTGACGGTCGAGTTTGTGAACCCGATTGAACGGACGATACTCGGCGCGGGCAGAGAAGCCGCTATCGCGGAAGGCGCGTCGGCGGCGGAGCTGAAGTTTATTGAAGACCATGGCGGCGGCGTTTTAACCGACGAGGAGTACACCGAAGCGACTCGATCATCGATCGATTATCTGAAGTCGCTGCTTTGATTTGACGAATTGAGAGCTTGCCGGCATGTTTTTTTTGAATATGACACGCCGGCAAGGGGGAGCCGACGCGCCGCTACCCCCCAGCGGCGCGCGGCTGAATAGAGGGCGGGGCATCCCCCCTTTCAAACCCCGCCCTCCCCACCCCCTTATATAAGGAGAGCCGCCGCGTCCGCGTCGCCAACTGGGTCGTCATTCCCGCGTAAGCGGGAATCTTAAGACATCGCAGCCGCCGCGCCCGTGCTTTAAACCCCCCCTAGCCCCCCTTTTCAAGGGGGGAATCGGACTCGGCTCCGCGAATATACCCGTATGAGCGTACTGCCCAATGAAAAAGGCGGTTCCACTTTCCAGACGATTCATGGTAACATAGAAGCGTCAAGGTCAATTTCGCTTTCTGCAGGATGGCAGATGAAACAAGAAACGCGCGCCGCTAACTTCGCTTCGCAGACGATATGGACAGGCGACAACCTGGACATCATGCGCGGCATGAACTCCAACAGCGTTGACCTGATCTACTTAGACCCGCCGTTCAACAGCAAAGCGAACTACGCCGCGCCCATCGGAAGCAAAGCGGCGGGCGCCGCCTTCAAAGACACCTGGGGGCTGGACGATGTGAACCTGGTCTGGCATGGCGAGATCAAGCATGAGTATCCCGGCCTCTACGCCCTCTTGACCGCAACGCGCGACATACACGGCGACTCCATGATGAGCTACCTGATCTACATGTCGATCCGCGTCATGGAAATGCGCAGGCTGCTGAAACCGGACGGCTCCATCTACCTCCATTGCGACCCGACGGCGAGCCATTATCTGAAACTGCTGATGGACTCGGTTTTCGGGAAGGCGAATTTCAGAAACGAAATCGTCTGGAGGAAATACTCTGGGCGGAAGAGCAACGCGAAGCGCAAGTTTCCAACGCAACAGGACACCATCCTGTTTTATGCGGCGAGCAAAAACGCTGCATTTTCACCTGTCTATATCCCGATGCCAGAAAAGGAAATTTCTAAGGAATATCGATTCGTTGACAGCGACGGCCGCCGGTATCGTCTTTCCAGGGGACGCCAATATCAACTCACGGGCAAGCAGCGCAAAATATACTTAGACGAGCAGCCCGGCGCGATGATTGGTTCGCTTTGGGTTGAGGACGGTATACAGCTGAACACATCTAGCAAAGAACGGACCGGCTATCCGACGCAAAAGCCGTTGGCTCTTTTGCGCCGCGTCATTGAGGCGTCATCGAACGAAGGCGATATGGTCATGGATCCGTTTTGCGGCTGCGCGACGACATGCATCGCCGCCGAACAGCTCCAGCGAAATTGGGTCGGGATCGATATTTCGGATAAGGCGGCGGATCTTGTTCAGTCGCGCCTGCAGGAAGAGGTCGGGCTGACATATCAAGGCGCGCATCGAACCGACATACCGAAGCGTACCGATCTGGGCAAAATCCCGAAATACAATTGCGCCGAGAACCGCCGTTATCTTTACGGGGAACAAGGCGGTTACTGCACAGCTTGCGGGACGCATTTTGAGCCGCGGCATTTTCAGGTGGATCATATCATCCCGCGCGCGCATGGCGGGAACGACCATATCAGCAACCTGCAGCTGCTTTGCGCGTCCTGCAACGCGCATAAAGGCACAAAGTCGCACGAAGAACTGATCAAGCTGCTGACCGACAAGGGATGGATCAAGCGTCGGCAAGAGATCATGGCTAGCGGAAAGCGCAACCAGGGGCCGCCGAACGGGTAGCCGCCAAATAAACCCAGAAAAATTTGACTTCCGAAAAAACGCATGGCAGACTCTCTATAAAGATGGCTGAAACGAACGGCGACAAACATGACCGATCAACAAGACCAAAATCATCTTGAGATTTACAAACAGCGATACGAAACATGGCGATATCTAGACCGGCTCCGCTGGCAGATGTTCCAAATCGCCGTATTAACGACGGCATTCGTTCTCGGATTCAAAGGCGGCCCACAAACTAACATCCTGGCTGGGATCAGTTATGTCGGCATAGGAATCGTTTTCATCGTTTTGGGCAGAGTAAGCAAAAAGATCGGCGACGGCATCATCATGACTTCAAAAACTCTCCGGAAATTTGGAAAGGAGGTCGGCGACACAGACATCCCAGAGGCGACGAAACACGGCATCGCCTTCAAAATCGTCAAAGGACTGTATGTGGCAGGAATCCTTTGCATCGTGATCGGCGCCTTAATGCTGGCAAACAAAATTTGAATTGGAGGGACAGGTGCAGCACAAAGTCTTCATCTCGTACCATCACGGCAACGACCAGAGAGACAAAGAAAAACTCATCAAACTCAACGATGAGCATGAGATTTTCATTGACCGCTCTGTAGACACAGGCGACATTGATGAAAATCTCCCACCAGAAAAAATCCGCGAAAAAATCCGCGACGAATACCTAAGAGACTCAACGGTCACCATCGTTCTGCTTGGTAAAGAAACCATGAAACGCAAACACGTTGACTGGGAACTTTACTCCAGCATGATCGACGGAACGATAAACAAAAAATCAGGCATACTCATCGTGTGTCTGGAATCAATCCGCCCTCATTACAAAATCACGGTGTCACACGAAGGGGAACTGAAACTATACCAGCCCACCACTGCCAATTGGGTCCCAGGACCGCAAACCGTGGCAGAATGCAAACGCCGACATCCATTCGCATCAATGCGAATGATTCGCAACATCCTGAAGCCAGAAGCTTTAATCTCAGTCACGGACTGGAAAACCATCCAGGAGCCACACAAACTCCGGACGCTGATTGAGCTCACGTTCAAAGATCGACACAATTGCAAATATGACTTCACCGAACCGATGATGTCATACAACAGATCATGAAAAAGTCGGGAGCGCAGACGCCTTCAAGTGTCTGCGCTCCCGCGGATCGCCTTATGCGATGAATAGCCTAGCCAACGGCGAAACCCCCTAATGCTCAACGCATCCAACACCGCACAGCCCGCCCATCCCCCATCTCCTTCAGCATCGGCTCTTCCCTGCACACCTCCGCCCGCTCCGGACATCTGGGCGAGAAGGCGCATCCTTGCGGCAGCTCTAACGGATGGGGCGCGCGTCCGGGCAGCGACCGCATTCGCCCCTCGCTTGATCCGCTCAGCGTCGGGACGGACGCCAGCAGCCCCTGTGTGTAGGGATGCAGCGGGTTAGAAAACGCCGCCTCCGCCCCGCAAATCTCCGCCGCCCGACCCGCATACAGAACCGCCACCTCGTCCGCCATCGACGCGACAACGCCCAGATCATGCGTGATGAGCAGCAGCGCCATGCCCATCTCCTCCTGCAGCCCGCGCAGCAGGTCTAGAACCTGCGCCTGTATCGTCACATCCAGCGCCGTCGTCGGCTCGTCCGCGATGAGCAGGCTGGGGCGGCATGACAACGCCATCGCGATCATTGCGCGCTGCCGCATTCCGCCCGACAGCTGATGCGGGTAGGCGTCCACGCGCTGCTCCGCGTCCGGTATGCCGACCCGTTTCAACATGGACGCGGCGGCTTGTCGCGCTTCCTTGCGGTTGCGCCGCTGATGAAGCCGCACCGCTTCGCCTATCTGATTCCCGATCGTGTAGACGGGGTTCAGCGAGGTCATCGGCTCCTGAAAGATCATGGCGATCTCGTTGCCGCGTATGGAGCGCATCCGTTCGCCTTTGGGCGGCAGCTGCGCCAGGTCGATGGGATCGGCGTCGGCGTCCGGGCGGTAAAGTATGGAACCCGCCTCAATGCGCCCCGGCGGCGGGACGAGCCGCATGATGGAGAGCGCCGTCATGCTTTTGCCGCATCCGCTTTCGCCGACGACCGCGAGCGTCTTGCCGCGCGGTATCGAGAAGCTGACATCGTCCACGGCGCGCAGCGGTCCCTTGTCGGTAGAAAAAACGACGCGCAGCCCCTGAACCTCCAGCAGCGGTTTGGACATGTCCGCCTCCCGTCATACGTTTATAGAAGTCGGCGCGCGACCAGCCCGGACGGCAGCTTCGGATAAAAATAGGTCGATTTTTGAGGCATCGCGCAGCCCGCCCGCGCCGTTTTTTCCACCGCCGACATCGGCAACGGGCTTGTCAACGCCGCCAGCTGCGCCTCTCCGCCGCGGACTTTCTCCAGCGCTTCGGTCCGCCGCGCTGTGTAGGAAACCTGCCGCTGCCCCGCTTCCTCGTTCGTGTCGATATGGAGCGTCTCCCGCAGCAAAACCGCATGCAGCTTCGACACTGGAAGCTCGGCAAGCGCCGCCGGCAAATCCGCCAACGCGCCGACAGCGTCTCCGCGCAGCTTCGCGTCCAGCAGCTCCTCTCCTCCCAGGTAAAGCGAGAAGTCAACTTTCTTATCGGTCAATTCTTCGTCAAGCCGCCGCCGCCGAATATGAAACGTTTTCGTCAAGTTCTCGGCGAGCGTTGAAAGCCGTTCAGGCGCGGCGCCAGAGATAAGGCGGTGAATCGGCAAAATGACAAGATCCTCCGCGCCGCTGGAGGTCAAGCCGATGAGGGCGAAATCTGCCGCGCCGCTCGGATGCCGGCTGCGGTACGCCAGCGCCGTTTCATATCGGTGATGCCCGTCCGCGATGGTGACGCCGGCGCCGTCGAAGGCATGCTGTATCCGCGCTATTTCGCTCGGCTGATGGACGACCCATAGCCGGTGCCGCTGCCCCAGCGGGTCGACAACGTCCACCGCCGGCTCCGAGGCGTCCGCCGTCTCTCGAAGCGCGTTGTTGAAGATTCCCTGCGGGTCCTGCGCGACGCCCAATATCGGCGACAGGTTCGCCCTGCACGCTTCCATGAGGCGCATGCGGTCTGCCTTCGGCGCGGCAAGCGTCCGCTCATGCGGATAGACGCCGTTTCCCCACGGTTCCAGTTTTATCGCGGCGAAGGCGGTCAATCGGCGCCGTTCAACATGCTCCGCTTCGGGCAGCTGGAAGGTCTGCTCATACACATAAAACGCGGGGCGATCCTCCTCCATGAGCGTTCCGTCGTGGAGCCATGCGTTCATCAACCGCCGCGCCGAAGCGTATCGGTCTTCGCCCCCGCCATGCCTGCCGTATTCTAGGCGGACAAAGTTGGCGGGGTGTCGGTTGTGAAGTTCTTGCTGCGCTTTTGGCGAAATCACATCATACGGCGGCGAAATCACATCCGCGATGGAACCGACCGCCTCTGGGTTGTATCTCATGCCTCGAAACGGCTCAATGCGCGTCATAGCTTCCTCTTTCGCGTTAGGGCGTCCACATGCAAATTATAGCGGACGCAGCGGCGCATTGAGCAGCAAAAATCGTCTCGGCGTTCTTCAGCGGCGCCCGTCTCTTGACAAAGAAGCGGAAATAACGCAGGATGACGTACAAATTGAAGGCAGGCGAATCAAACAGGATGCAGCATATCAACGACCTTGACCTCAAAAACTGGCGCAACTACGGCGATCTACTCACCGACAGCCTCTGGATCATCGGCGACCGCGACAAGTCGGGCGCGCACAACAACGCCTACCACGGCAACTTCATCCCGCAGATTCCGCGCCAGCTGATGCGCCGATTCACCAAGCGGGGCGACGTTGTTTTAGACCCGTTCTTAGGGCATGGAACGACGCTCATCGAAGCGAAGCGGCTGAAACGGCACGGCATCGGCGTTGAGCTGACGCCTGAAGCGGCGCATGCGGCGCGCGTCAATATCAACAGCGAGCTGAAGCCCGCCGACGGACCCCTCTCGGAGGTGATTGTCGCCGACAGCTCAACCCAAGAGGCGCGTGGACAAGTTGAAGACGCGCTCCAACGCATCGGCGCCGACAGCGTTCACCTGATCATCCTGCATCCGCCGTACCATGACATCATCCAGTTCAGCGAACGCGAAGAAGACCTGTGCAACGCGCCGAGCGTTGAGTCGTTTGCGTCCAAGTTTGGAGATGTGGTCGTCAACTTTGCGGATCTGCTCGCGCCGCAGAGGCATCTTGCGGTCGTCATCGGCGACAAATACGCCAAAAGCGAATGGATCCCGCTCGGCTTTTATCTGATGCAGGAGACGATGCGGCGCGTTGACGACCTGCAGCTGAAAAGCGTCGTCGTCAAAAATATGTCGGGCAACCGCGCCAAACTGAACCAAGAAAACCTGTGGCGGTATCGGGCTTTGCGCTTCGGGTTTTACATCTTCAAGCATGAGTATATTTTCATTTTCAAAAAACGCGGCAAAGCAAAGAAAGAAGCGGCATGAACAACAAGCTCTATTTCGGCGACAACCTTGAGGTCATGCGCGAGTTTGAATCCGACTCGGTTGATCTGATTGCGACCGATCCGCCGTTCAATTCGGGGCGCAACTACAACATCTTCTTGGACAATTCCAAAGCGCAGAAAAAAGCGTTCGCGGACATCTGGACATGGGACAGCGCCGCGCAAGATCAGCGCGCCGAGATTGAAAAGCGCTCCCAACGCGGCGGGGCATATGAAGCGTTAGACAACGCGCTCAAAGGGTACGACCTTGTTTTGCAAAACGCCGTATCCGGCAACAAAGCCGCCATGCGCGCCTATCTCGCCTTCATGGGACCCCGCCTCGCTGAAATGCATCGCATTCTGAAGCCGTCCGGCAGCGTCTACCTCCATTGCGACCCCAGCGCGAGCCACTACCTGAAAGGGATCATGGACGCGGTCTGGGACCAAGACAACTGCTCAAGAAATCAATTCTTCCGCAACGAAATCATCTGGCATTACACTGGCGGAGGGAGAGCAAAACGATATTATTCGCGCAAGCATGATGTGCTTCTGTACTATACCAAATTGGACAATTTTGATCACTGCTTTAATATCGACGAAATTCGCGTACCGTATAAAGAAACAAGCGGTTTTGCTAAGGGCGGAATCGTCAGCAAATCTGGTAAAAAATACAAGCCGCATCCAAAAGGGACACCGGTTGACGATGTCTGGGACATCCCAATCATCAATCCGCTCTCCAAAGAGCGTTTAGGATATCCGACACAAAAACCCTTTGATCTTTATGAGCGAATCGTCAAAGCCTCGTCCAAAGAAGGCGACGCGGTTTTAGACCCGTTCGCCGGATGCGGAACAACCATAGACGCCGCGCACGCTCTCAACAGGCGGTGGATCGGCATCGACCTGACCATCTTAGCGCTGGAGCCGATGCAAAAACGGCTGCTTGAACGGCATGGCATCAAACCGCATGTCAACTATCAAATCTTCGGTTATCCGACGAATCTGCAGGAGGCGCAGAAGCTGGCGGAACATCCGCGGCGCAAGCATGACTTTCATTAAGAAGCAGATACGCATACCCGAGCAGTGGATCATACAGCCAGGGCGGAAGGCGGAACGGCACGTCAAAGACACGCAGGGCGCGCTGACCGTTTCCCCTTGAAAAGCGCCCTGACCGTTTCCCCCCTTGAAAAGGGGGGCTAGGGGGGTTTCCGCGCAAGCGGGAATCTTAGCCGTTGTTTGAACGCAGAAAACCCCCTTCCCCCCTTACAAAGGGGGGAGATTACGGATGCCCCTGTCAAAGGGGGCTAGGGGGGTTTAAGCCGCAAGCGATGGACTCTGGATTCCCGCTTGCGCGGGAATGACGAATTGTCGGTCAGGAAACTGCGCATGCGAAAGCGGCGTCCATGCGGTATCATATCATAAAGCGCAAACGGCGCGGGATTGACTAGGCGGAAAGGCGGGCTATGGTACGCATCGGCATCATCGGCATCGGGTTCATGGGCAAGACGCACTGGGAAGCGGCGCAGACGGTCAGCGGCGGAAAGGCGGCGGCGATCTGCACCCGCAGCGAGACCAAACTCGCCGGCGACTGGAGCGGCATACAAGGGAACTTCGGCGGGCGCGGCGGAAACGTTGACCTATCCAACATCAAAAAATACCGCGACTACCGCGAGATGCTTGCCGATCCCGACATCGATCTGGTCGACATCTGTCTGCCGACGAAGCTCCATAAAGAGGTTGCGATTGCGGCGTTCGAGGCGGGCAAGCATGTTCTGTTGGAAAAGCCGATTGCGGTTGAACTTGCCGACGCGGACGAGATGACGAAGGCGGCGGAAGCGTCCGGCAAAAAGTTTCTCGTCGGACAGGTGCTGCGCTTTTGGCCCCAGTTTGCGTACTTAAAGGAGGCGGTCGAAAGCGGAAAGCATGGCAAACTGCTGGGCGGCAACTTCAAACGCATCATCTCCGCGCCGGACTGGAGCGACAGCTGGCTCGAAGGGCTGGACAAGTCGGGCGGCCCCGGCATCGACCTGCATATCCATGACGCCGATTTTCTAAACTACCTGATCGGAATGCCGGACGCCGTCTTCTCGACGGGCGTCTTGGCGCGCGGGCGGTATGCGCAGTATGTCTCGACGCAGTATCTTTACGAGGAGCGCGGGCTGTCGATTTCTTGTCAAAGCGGAGCGGCTTCAAAACGCGGACGCCCCTTCGAGCATGGGTACGAGCTGTACTTTGAGGAGGCGACCGTCGCGCACAGCTCCTCTTGGGATCCGCCCGTCGTGAAGGTCATTACAGACAAAGGCGTGGAGGAAATCAGCCCGCCCGAAACGGACGGGTTCGCCCAAGAGATTCAGTACGCCATCGACTGCATTGTGAACGACGCGGAGCCGACGCTTCTGTCGGGGCGTTCGGCGCGCGATTCGCTCGCTCTTTGCTGGAAAGAGATCGAGTCGATTCAGACGGGGCGGCTGCTGCGGCTTTAACTTTAACCAAAAAGAAACGGAGCGAACATGCGAACGGCGTTGATCCTGATTGACCACGGAAGCAAGCGAAGCGCGGCGAACGAAATGCTTGAAACGGTCGCCGAACGGGCGCGCGCGCGCGGCGTCTACGACATTGTTGAAGCGGCGCATATGGAGCTGGCGGAGCCGACCTTGGAGCAGGCGTTTGAAGCGTGCGTGTCGCAGGGGGCGGAGCGGGTGGTGGTGCATCCGTATTTTTTGTCGCCGGGTCGGCATTCGCAGAGCGACATACCGCGCATGACGCGGCGGGCGGCCGCTTTATATCCGGAGGTGGAAACGCGGCTGACCGCGCCGCTGGGCGTGGACGAGCGGATGATCGATGTTGTCATGACGCGGGCGGAAGAAGCGTTGGAGACCGCGTCTTGATGTGAGGAGGCGGCTGTGACGGCGATTCCAACCGTATCGTTTCAAATACTCGGACCGAACGAAGGGGCGGCAGACGGCGCGCCGAACGGCATATGGTTCAAGGTGAGATCGGAGCCTGCGCCGACGGAAGACCTTGTCGTCCGTTTAAACGTCCGCGCCCCCGACGGCGAAGCGATACGGCGCGGACTGATCTTGATTTTGAAACATGAAACGCATTCCGCCGATCTGTTTTACCAAACGAAGTCGGGCAATCGAGAGGCGCGGCTGGAAATCGCGCCGTTTGAATCGCTTTCGGAGCTGGAGTATCCAGCGGAAGCGAATGAAGGGTATCTCATCGAAGCGGGGCGGGATTTTCTCCAATACCGGCTGGGCGGCTTAAGCCGAATCAACCCATACGACGCAAGCGGCGGCGGACGCTGCATCTGGACAGACGAGAAAAGCGCGAACAAAGAGTTGTGAATGAACGACGATAACAGAATCTTGCGCGACGTTGAAAATATCCCTGAGCAAAAGCACAGGGAAGGGCGCATGGCGATACAGGAGCGGGAACTGGAACTGGTTCCGCTTTCAGGCGAGCCGTCCATCGTTTCCGCCGCCCGCGAAGCGCGCTCCCGCATCATGGACGAGCTGTGCGCCGACTGGAAACTGAAGTACGCCGGTAGGTCGTCCGTTATGAAACCGGGTCTGTTGATCGCTCTCAAACGCAAGGACGCGCAGTTCTGGTTTCAACATCGCGAGTACACGCCTGAAGAGACGTTTCTGTCGGAGCTGTTTGAGCTGGAGCCGATTGCGGGCGATTCTCCCTTGATGGCGGACGCGCGCTTGGCGCGGTATCGTCTGCTGTGGGAGCTGCTTGAGCTGCGGTTGAAACCTGAAGCGGTTCAGATGGCGGCGCAGGCGCTTTGCCAAGAAAGCCCGCAATTTTGGTATGAGCATATGAACTTTTCGGCGGCGGAGCTGGTCAAACTGCATTTTCCGGACATACAGAACTGGCAGACGCCTTCTGAACGCGGTTCGCATCTGTTGAAGGGCGGCGTCTATCTGGCGATTTCGGCAGTTTCCTTTTTGGGCTTTATAGCGTTTTTATTGGAAAGGGAGGCTCCGAATATCGTAGGCGCGCCATGCGGCATTTGCGCGGTCGTCATGTTTATCATGGCGCTCACAGCGTTTTCTTCTGTTCGGCAAAATCGGATCGGAAAGAGGCTGTCTGGGAATTCGAACGACCGATGAAGCGCCGCCCCGCCTGTATGCGCCGGATCGTCTTAATGGAGGGCGCGCGGTATATTTAAGTTGTAGCCCGCAGAAGCGAAGGGAGGCGGCGGATGCGCGACGAAGATAGACTCATGCGCGAAGTCGAAGAAATCGCTCAGCAGACGCGCCGAGAAGCGCAGACGGCGATACGGGAGCGGGAACTGGGACTCGTTCCGCTTTCAGGCAAGCCTGCGATCATTGAAGCCGTCCGGGACGCGCGCTACAGCATGATGCAAGACCTGTCGCGCCAATGGGACTATATCTACGACCATGACCGATGGGGCAGATGGATCGCTCTGAAACCCGGTCTCTTGGGAGACATTGCGCGCCAGTTGAAAAAACTTAAAAAAACAAAGAAGGCGCAGTTCTGGTTTCGGTATCGAAATTCTGAGCCTGATGAAGTGTTTCTGTCGGAGCTGTTTAAGTTGAAACCGATTGCGGGCGATTCTCCCTTGATGGCGGAGGCGCGCAGGGCGCGCAATCGGACGCTGCATGGACTGCTTGGTCTGGAGCTGATAACGGAGGATGACGTTACTCTCGTATTTGAATGGCTGGATTGGCTTCCGTTGGCGTTCGATTGGGAGTGGCTCGAGACGTGGTGCGTGGCGAAGGAGCGTTTGAAGAGACGGGCAGAAAACAAAAATTATAAAACGATCAAAAAAATCGCGAAAACACTTTCCCTGCAAAGCCCTCAATTTTGGTATGCGCATAAAGATTTTGAACTCCGAGAGCTGGTCGAACGGCACTTCCCGGACGCGCAGAATCGGAGTAAGCGCGGTTCGGCGCTGCGGCGATTCGCCGTCTACATGGGGATCTCGGCGTTTTTCTGGTATTGGGGGGCTGTACAGTATTTCCTCGACTGGCGCTGGTACCACTCCAAACCGGATCCGGATGCTTGGGTTGAGCCGGAAGTAACGTGCGGACATATTTTTTTCAGCCTTTGCGGGCTGATAATGCTGGCGCCGGCTCTTAAGAAACTGTTCTCTGTCCGGCGGAATGTCGGAGGGAGATGGCTGTCCGGGAAGTCAAAAAAATGGTGACGCGGCTCCCCGTCCGACACGCCCTAAACTCGCAGGTTCGTCTTAATTGAGCGCGCACGGTATATTTAAATTGCAGCCCCGCAGAAGCGAAGGGAGAGTGGCAGATGCGCGACGAAGATAGAATCCTGCGCGAAGTGGAAGAAATCGCCCGGCAGACGCGCAGGGATGCGCGCGTGGAGATAGAGCAGAGGCGCGCGGCGGTACAGGAGAAGGAACTGGGACTGGTTCGGCTTTCAGGCGAGCCTGCGATCATCGACGCTGTCCGCGACGCGCGCTACAGCATGATGCAAGACCTGTCCCGCCAATGGAGCTATCTCTACCGCCACGATCGATGGGGTCGATGGATCGCTCTGAAGCCGGGTTTGTTGGGAGACATTGCGCGTCTGTTGAAAAAACTTAAAAAAAAGAGAAATGCGCAGTTCTGGTTTCAGTATCGAGATTCCGAGCCGAATGAGATGTTTCTGTCGGAGCTGTTTCATTTGAAACCGTTTGCGGGCGATTCTCCCATGATGATGGAGGCGCGCAAGACGCGGTATCGGACGCTGCAGAAGCTGCTTGATCAGGAGCTGATAACGAAGGATGACGTGATTCCTGTATATAAGCGGCTGGATTGGCTTCCGTTGGCGTTCGATTGGGATTGGTTCGAGACATGGAGCCTGGCGGATGAGCGTTTGAAGATGCGGGCAGAAAACAAAAATTATAAAGCAATCAAGAAAATAACGAAAACGCTTTCTCTGCAAAGCCCTCAATTTTGGTTTGCGCATAAAGATTTTGAAATCCAAGAGCTGGTCGAACGGCACTTTCCGGACGCGCAGAATCGCAGTAAGCGCGCTTCGGCGCTGTGGAGATTCGCCATCTATCTGGCGATCTCGGCGGTTTTCTGGAACTGGACGGTACAATTGTTTTCGGGAGGCGCATGGGGTTTCTGTTGTTTAATGCCGCCGTCAACCCTTTGCGCGCTGACGATGCTGGGGTTCTCTCTTCGGAACTTATCGTTTGTCAAGAGAAATCGGGGCGGGAGGTGGCTGTCCGGGAAGTCGAAGGAATGGTGAAGCGGCTCCCCGTCCGACATGCCCAGCTTAAAAGTTGGAACATCGTATCGGTGAATCGGTCATGGACAGTGAACCAGCGTGGACACCGCCCAACGTCATTCCCGCCCTTGCGGTAAAACGCGCGGGAATCTAGAGGCGCCGCAGAAGACGTCCGCGTTCGCCAAGCGTAAGGTCTGCGCGTCTATGACCATGCATAAAGTTGGGACATCTGAACGGCCAAAGCCTTTATTCATGGAAAAAACGCGCCGCCAACCAAATCGTCCCCCGCTTCCGCGAGGGCATGCATTCCCGCGCAAGCGGGAATCTTAAGGCATCGCAGCCGCTGCGACCGTCCTTTAAATCCCCCCTAGCCCCCTTTTCAAGGGGGAATCGGACGCGGCGCCGCAATATCTCCGTATGGGCGTACTACCGCTGCTAGAAGTCGGCGATCAAGCCGATGAGCGCGAGCCGTTTGAACTGCAGGACATCTTCAAAGACGCCGCGCTTCCAGTTGAAATGCCGCGCAAACAGATTCTCGCGGTTCAAAATGTTTTGTACCTCCAGAAAGAGCGACGCGCCCCATCCGCGCGTTTCAAACCGCCGGTCGATCCGCGCGTCCAGGCAGCTGTAATGCGGGTATCGGTTCAGGTTGCGTTTGAGCGGGTCGGGAAGCGGCTCGTAGGTTCCGTCCGGCAGGGCGCGCACGGGAAACTGCGTGAAGGGTCGCCCCCCTGCAAACCGCCATTTTCCGCTGATTTTCCATGCCCCGCGCAGCGGCGCCCCGCCCTCCACCGTAAAAGCGCGCCGATAATCGAAGTCGCCGTCATGCCAAGGCGCGCCCGCCGAATCGCGCGCCTGGACGCGCGACAGCGACAGCTGAACGGAGCCGCGCGCCCGCCCCTGACGCTCCAGCAGCAGATCGACGCCTGCCGCGCGCCGCGCGCCTGTTGACGCCATCTCTCCCGACGCATAGACCCCCTCCCCCTCCAGCAGAACCGGCAGCCGCCGATACCGCTTCTGATACGTTTCCACAAGCAGCCGCCCCGCGCTCCAAGGCCGCTCTAGGCTCAAAATGAAATGGTCCGCCTCGGAGCTTTGGAGAGATCGATTTTGCTCATGCAGCGTCAGTTCGATGGCGGTCGGGTCTTGGCGATGCCGTGAAGCGGAGAGGCTTAAACGCGCGCCTTCCGGCAGGTTGAACTGAACGGCGGCGCGCGGGCTGAATCCGCCTCCGCCGGTCAGGCTAAAACGGCTCGCGCGCGCGCCCGCCCGCAGAACTGCATGACGCCCAAGCTGCTGGTCGCGGTGAAAAAAGGCGCCGACCTTCCACGCCCGCTCCGCCGCGTCATGCGCATGCGCGTCTAGCCACACGATGCGCCCTTGGTTTTCGCTGAACCCGCGCCACGCTTCAGAGAGAACTTGATGCCGAAACTGGAGGCGCCGCGCTGTCAAACCTGCCTGCCATCCGCCGCCCGTCTCAACGACCGCCTCCAGCGCCGTCTCCCGCTCCGCCGCCTTGTTTTCATACGCGAGCGCGTCGATCGGCTGCCATGCGCGCATGTTGCCGCCGCGCCGCGTGTGGGAAAGCGTCGCTCTAAAGGCGGCGTTGTCGGCGAGGGCTGACGTCCAGGTGAAGCCCGCCGCTGTCATATATCCGCGGTAAACAACCCTGTCTGTGTTTCGAACCCACTTGATGTCGACGTCGCTGCGTCCGCCAAGCGCCGTGAGGGCGACGCGCTGGCTCGCGCCGATGTCTAGGACGATTTTTGCATGCGCGTCCTCATATTCAGGAACCGCCGCGAGGCGCAGAGGCTCACGCATCAGGCTCAAAAAACTGCGCCGGGCGGAAGCCGCCCATGATCCGTTTCTGGACGGAAGCGGACCCTCCAGCCCGCCGCCGAATCCGCCGATGGAGAGTTCCACTTCGCCGGCGAGGCGCCGCCGGTTGCCTTCGCGGAAAGAGATGTCGAGCGCGGAGGAGAGCTTGCCGCCAAACTGCGCCGGGAACGCGCCGGTGTAAAAGTCGGCATGGCGCACAAAGTCCAGGTTGACGAGTCCAATGGAGCCGCCCGTTTCGCCCTGCCACGAAAGATGGCTCGCGGTCGGCAGCTCTATATTGTCAACTCGGATCAGGTTTTCGGACGGGTTGCCGCCGCGCACGGCGATGTTGTTCGTCATGTCTGAAGTTTGCGCGGCGCCGGGCATGGCTCCCATGACGCGCTGAATGTCCCACGCGGCGCCGACCTCGCGCAGCATCGCCTCTTTGCGCAGGGTGAAGGCGCTGCCGGCGGAACGGGGCGGGGCGTTTCGCCGCGGAAGCGCGACGCGCACCGGCGCCAGCTCCGTCGATCTGTCCAGCCGTATTTCGATCCGCTGAACGCGCCCGGCGGAGACGGACGCTTGGAGCAGCGCGGGACTGAACCCGTCGGCGGAGACGCGGAGCTGGACCTCGCCCGGCGGCAGGTAGAGCAGGAACTCGCCGCGTTCGTCGGTCTGCGCGGTTTGCCCGTCCGCCTCGATACGCGCGTTCGGTATCGGTTTTCCGCTGACGCGCTCCCGCACAACGCCCGTCATGGGTACGGTTGGGGAGGCGGTCGGCTCCTCCGCCCCGGACAGCAGGAGCGTCAGTATGAACAGGGCGGCTAACGGCGGCATTCTTTTTTCTTAAACATCGCGCCGATGGGCGCGTCCGCTTTCTCGGCGGATGAAAATCTACGGCAGCTCATCGTCTTTCTTCTTGGGAAACAGCTTGCCCGCCAACTTAGGCAGCCAAATGCTTTCCAGTTGACACATCGCATTGTGCAGCGCATGGGCTGCCGCCGTTACCCAAAACGCCTTCCAAAGCGATGTCCGCATCCAATGCGCGCATGTGAAACCGTAATAGAGACCGCCCGACATGGACATGAACCCCGAAGGGATCGACACCGTCATAAAATGAAAGAAAACAAACAGAACCGCCGACGCCGCAATCTGCGCCTCCATTCCAAAGCCGAGCTGCCGAAGCAGCAGAATGACCAGTACTTGATCAATGGCGGTCTCCAGAAGCGGAGCGCGGACGAGGGAGGCTAGACGACTCTCTTCGCTCTTGAAATCGACCTCAATGTCGATCGTTAACTTGCCGTCCGATTTCGAGCCGGAGCTTATTAGTTGCAGCGCCTTTGCTGCGATCATACCCGCGCTAATACCGAGGAGGCGGATCATGAATGTAGCGGCGTAGGTTTCCAGCCCGATGAAAAACCACATCAACCATGCAGGCGTCGACTCATACCGCCCCTGAAGCCAATCCGCCGCCCAGCCGATCGGCGTCAGCGACAGTACATACGCCAGCGCAGCCGCCGCAAGGCATGCGGCGAATGCGATAAACTTGAGGAGCCGTTTTTGCGCCATGCCCGCGTTAATCTCGGACGCGGCGAATATCGGCGCCGACAGCCGCCAACTTCTCTTCGATCCGCTCGTACCCTCGGTCGATATGGTACACCCTTGAGACGACCGTTTCGCCTTTAGCGGCAAGCCCCGCCAGCACCAGCGCCATTCCCGCCCGCAGATCGGACGCCATGACGGGCGCGCCCGTGAGACTCTCCACGCCGGTCACAACGGCGCGGCTGCCTGTTACCGCAATCTGCGCCCCCATGCGCTGCAGCTCCAGCGCATGCATGAAACGCTCCGTAAAAATGTTCTCGGCGATTTCGCACCGCCCCTCCGCGAGGCACATCAGCGCCATATACTGCGCCTGCGCGTCGGTCGGAAAGCCAGGGTAGGTGGCGGTCTCCACATCGACGGAGCGGATGCCGTTCGGAACGGTCACCTGCGCGTCGTTGCCCGTCCAGTCGATCCAGATGTCCGCTTCGGTCAATTTGCCGAGGACGGCGCCCATATGTTTCCGCTCGGCGCCGAGTATGCGCACATTTCCGCGCGTGATGGCGCCGGCGGCAAGGTAAGACGCCGCCTCAATGCGGTCGGGAGGGGCGTTGTAGTTGGTTCCGCGCAGCTCGCTCACGCCTTCGACCGAGATAACAGGCGTTCCCGCGCCGTCGATTTTGGCGCCCATCCGCGTCAAAAAATCGGCAAGGTCGACAATCTCCGGCTCCATCGCCGCGCAATGTATTTCGGAATGCCCCTCCGCCAGGACCGCCGCCATGAGCGTGTTTGCCGTCGCGCCGACCGAGGCGCCGCGCGGACCTTCCAGGTTGAACCGCGCCCCGCGCAGACGATCCGCCTCGGCGAGAATATACCCATGCTCAATCCGTATCGAGGCGCCGAGCGCTTCCATTCCGCGCAGGTGCAGGTCGACCGGACGGGCGCCGATGGCGCAGCCGCCGGGAAACGAGACCCGCGCCTTGCCGAACCGCGCCAGCAGCGGACCCAGAACATAAACCGACGCGCGCATGCGCCGCACCAGGTCATACGGCGCCTCCACGCTCAGCGGCCGCGGCGACCCGACATGCAGCGTTCCGTCCGCGTATTCGATCTCGACGCCGAGATGGCGCAGCACCCCCATGAGCGTGTGTATGTCCTGCAGGTTCGGCACGTTATGGATGCGGCTTTCGGATGCGCCGAGGATGCCCGCCGCGACCGCTATCGGCAGGCTTGCGTTTTTGGAGCCGCTAATCTGTATGGAGCCTTCCAGCGCGTTTCCGCCGCGTATCGCTAACTTATCCATGCGTATCCTTCTCCGCCTTCGCCGCTCTTTGTTTATACGACGCCTGCGCGTCTGTTTAATTTGAAACGAAGAACGCGCGCTTTTTGTTGCCCTTAAATCAGGGGCGTTCGTTCGGCGGAGGAGCCTGATTGGGACGGTTGCCTTTGACGACGATCTCTTTGGAGGTCAGGCGGGCATGTTGACGCTGCGCCGGCAAATGCTGTATATTGTAGCGGGCGCGGAGTACTGACGGTTCCAATGAGGCAGGGAAGCCCGTTCCTGTCCGACCGCCGCTGAAAGGCTTGATCAGTGTATGACGATTCGGCATATATAATTGCGATCACCATCTTTTTGCTGCAAAACGCTGTTTTTTCGATCATCGGCATCGTGGCGACCTACCGCTTTTTATGGAAAAAGATTGTGAAGGAAAAGAAAGAGCCGCCGAAGACTGATCAACCGAGCGAACGCGAACGCGCGTTAGAGGAGCAGATGCGGGAAATGCGGAAGATGATCGAAATGCTTGTCTCCGCCCAGCAAGAGCAGAGCATGGACGCCGTTCTCAACCGACGCGGCGAAACTGCAGACAGGAGAAGCAAAAATGTTTCTTGACGATCTTGGAGATTTCTTGCTTGTTCTGTTTCTCGCGCAGAATATTCTCTTGGCGCTGTTCTCCATCGGTTTTTTCAGCGCGGCTTTTTGGAAAGCTAAAAAAGCGAACAGGGATCGGCAGGAAGAAAAGAAGCTTGCGGCGGAACAGAAGCGCGAACAGGAGGAAGCGGAAATGCGCGCCCTCCGCGACCAGCTGGCAGACCTGATCTTGGAGCAGAGCCGCAAGCAGATTCAACATTCCGACGCAAACATCAATGAGCAAATCCAGCGGTAGTTGATCTTACGTCTTTAGCTGGGACATTCCGTCTGGCGAACGCGGACGGTTTCAAACTCCCCCCTTGAAAAGGGGGGCTGGGGGGGTTTCCGCCGTACGCGGCGGGCGGACGGCGGCTAAGATTCCCGCTTACGCGGGAATGACGGCCCGAAGTTGCTAGCGGCTACTCCTCATCCACCACTTCAGGACTCGCCGCGCTGAACCCGACCAGTATCGTCAATTCCCCCTCGCCGACATTCGTTGTCGAATGAACCGCGTTTTGCGGAATATGGACGCAGTCCCCAGGGCGCATCTCGAACGTCTGATCCTCCAGCGTCTGTATCGACTCTCCCTTTAAAACGTAGATGAACTCCTCCGCGTTCGGGTGCCGATGCGGACCGTGCGCTCCTCCCGGCGGGAATACGGCTGTCCCGAGCGACAAATTCTCCGCCGGCGCGTTGTCCGCATGGCAATGCCAATACAGGTCGCAGAACGGCAGCTTTATGAGCAGCGCGTCCTCTTTCGGTATGAGCGCCTTTTTTTCAGGCATGTTCTCTCCCATCGCTTTATTCTTCGTCCAAAACAGGGTTCGTCAGCGTTCCGATCTTCTCAACATAAATCTCCACAACATCGCCTGAATGCAGCTGTTCCCCCTGCGGACGGCCGACGCCGGCGGGCGTCCCCGTCGCGATCACATCCCCCGGCTCCAGCGCGATGAGGCGCGACGTCCACTCGATCAGCTCCGCGCAGGAGTAGATCATCTGATTCGTGTTCGCGTCCTGCTTCAAAGCGCCGTTCACCGACAACCGGATGTCCAACCCGTCTGGGTTCGGCACGGCGTCCGCGGTCGTCAAGCAGGGACCCTGCGGCGCGAAGGTGTCGCACCATTTGCCGTTCAACCAGTCGAACCAGCGGTCGCCTTCGCGCGGCTCTCGGTTCTGCTCATAGGTCAGCGCGCGTTCGGAGACGTCGTTCACAATCGTATAGCCGGCGACGTACTCCAGCGCTTTCTCGGCGGAGACGCGCTTCGCCCGTTTTCCCATGACGACCGCCAGCTCCGCTTCCCAGTCGATCCATCCCGCTGTCTTTGGGATGCGTATCGGTTCGCCAGGGCCGATGATCGTTGTCGTTGGCGGTTTCATGAAGACGCGCGGCGTCGTCCGCTCCTTTTCGAGAGCGTCGCCGCCGCCTTCCCGTATATGCTCCGCGTAGTTTCCCGCCAGACAAAGCAGCTTCGGCGGGTTATGAACAGGCGCCGCGAGCGAGCCGTCCGTCCATACGGCGCCGTCGGGATGTTGACGGGCCGCCTCCTCAACGCGCCGGGCGGCGTCCATCGCGCGGTCGCCATGCTTCAAAAAAATGTCCATGCGGCGCAGATAACGCGGCGGCTTCTCCTTCAACAGACGCTCATAAGTTGCCGCGGCGTCCGCATATTTTCCGTCCATGTCGATGCCGAGGCGAATCGACCCGTTCTCTTTTACGCTGACCAGTTTCATCATTAGCCTTTCATACTCGCTTATGGAGCGTCCATATTATCCGATTCGGCAGGTTCAGGCAACGTTTCAGGCAGAGCCTCATAGTCGATCTCGTACAGTTCCACGCCGTGCGCTTCGGTTAGTTTTGTCAAGCCTGGTATCTCGCCGCTCAACCATGGCGCTAAGGTCGGGCGCCGTTGTTCCGGTATGAGATGCGTCGCGCCGTAATATTTGCCGACTTCGATGATACGGTCAAGCGGCGCGAGCGGTATCTGCACCGCTTTTTCTTCAGAGTAGAAATGCAGCTCCCACGGGTTGCGCGTCATGGCGATGGAGCCGGGGGCGTTCTCTTGTATCCACCGCCCGACCTCCATCCACCCTCGGCTCGATTCGCGCCAGGGGTAGCCCGCTTTCTCGCGCGCGTTTTTCAGATCGCCCGCTTCATGCGCGCCCCAGATCGCCAGCAGCGCCAGCGCCGCCCCCGCCGCAATCCGCCGGCGATGCCGAAGCGATTCCATCGCGCGCTCCACAACATTGAACAGAAACGCATACCCAAACGCGACGGCAAGCGCGATGACCGGCGTCATGAGACGGCTAATCGGCTGCCAGCAGATCGACAGAAAGGCGATGTGCGCCATCGACACGAAAAAGAAAAGAACGAACGGAAGCGGACGAAACGGCTTCGTCCATGCCGCCATGCCGTCCAGAGCATTGCCTTTCGCCTTTCCCCGCCTCAAACGGCGCGCCGCCGCAAGACCCGCCGACAGTACCCAAAAAAGCATGCCGAACAGCGCCAGAAAACCGACCGCATAGGTGGACAGATCGCTTGTATCAAACTCGCCCCATTTTTTATGGATATTCATGAAAACCCACCAAAAATGGCGTTGAAAAAACTCGCCGCTTTTTTCAAAAAGACGTTCGCGGTCTTTGAACTTATCCGTAACGGAGGGCGGCTCCTTTTCGCCCCAGTATAGATCGTATGTCCCGTCCTCCCACGCCTTCCAGCCGATGTAGCCCGCGGCATGGTTCTGCGTTGAATAGAGCGGCTGCCCAAAATGAATCATGTTGCGAATCGCCCATGGCGACAGCAGCGCGATAAAAATTGCCATCCCGATGGCGGCGCCGCGGTCATGCGGAATCCATTTCCGTTCAGGTTTCCGCAGGAGCCGCCATAGCAGGTAGTAAAGAGCGAACGCGGGCAGCAGCGCGATGGTCGACCCCTTCGCGTAATAGGCGCCGGCGAGCAGCGCGCCCGCCGTCCAGTACCAGCGCGGCTCCTCCTCTCCTTTTAAAAAAGCGAGAACGGCGGCGGCGATGAGCCACCCGAAGGTCACATCGGACAGGCAGCGCAGCGACCAGCCGAACATCGGCGTATAAAAAAGGATCGTCATGCCGGCGGCAAACGCCGCCGCCCGCGACCGCGCAAGGCGCCGCGTCAACGCATAAACCGTCAACGGAAACGCAAAGCAGGAGATCAGTATGGATGGGAGCTTCGCGGCGATCGCCGTCTTTCCCATGAACAGAAAAAACGGGAGTATCAGAAACGAATAGAACGGGGGCCAATGGTCTTCAGGACGCTCAATGTTTTCGTATTTGCGGAAATACCATGAGATGTAGTCCACCTCCAGCCCGCGCCCCTTCAAGATCGAGTCGGCCATCTCGGCATAGCCGGAGGCGTCCGCATGCCCGACATATTCGATGGGTCCGGCGATGCGCATCTTCCAGATAAACGCGGCGACTCCAGCTAGCAGAAGGCATGCTGGCGCCAGGTTTTTTCGATTAAAAAGGCGCGCGATGTCCAGCTTTTTTCGGTTAAAAACGCCGTTCATTCTTCCGAATCAGGCTCAAAAGCCGCCCGAAACGGCTCCATCAGATCGATCGGAAGCGGGAACAGAAGCCGCGACCGCTCCTCCGCCGCAACCTCTACCAGCGTCTGAAAATAGCGCAGCTGCAGGCTCTGCGGGTGATCTTTCAAGATGCGGGAGGCTTGAAGCAGCGTCTCCGCCGCCTCGTATTCCCCCTCCGCCGAGACGATCTTCGCTTGACGCTCGCGGTCCGCTTCCGCCTGTTTCGCCATCGCGCGCCGCATGCCTTCCGGCAGGTCAACATGCTTCACCTCCATCGAGAGCGCCTCAACGCCCCAGGCGGCGGTCTGATCCTCCAGCGCCGATTTCAGCTGTTCGTTTAGGCTCGCTCTCTCCGCAAGCAGCTCATCCAATTCCGCCCCGCTCAACACGGCGCGCAGCGTCGTCTGCGCCAGCAGACCCGTCGCTTCCACAAAGTCCGCCGCTTCCACCGCCGCTTTGACAGGATCGGCGACGCGAAACAGCAGAACGCCGTTCACCTTCACCGAAACGGTGTCGCTTGTGACGATGTCCTGCGGCGCCACATCGTAGGTTTGAACGCGCAGCGAAATCTTGCGCATGCGGTCGATGAGCGGGATCAGCAGGACAAGCCCCGGCCCCTTCGCGCCGATAACGCGCCCAAGGCGAAAGACGACAGCCCGCTCGTAATCGCGTATAATGCGTATCGACGCGGCGCCGAGAACAGCGGCAAACAGTACAGCCGCGGCGGCGTACAGCGCGGGGTGAATCTCGCCGCCGGATGAGACAGGGTCGGGGGTCTGGGCGGCTGCTGTCAATTGAAACGCTAACATGAGGCGCATGGTATGTTTTCACTGCGAAGAATGCAAGCGCGCCGCGTCCGATTCCCCCCTTGAAAAGGGGGCTAGGGGGGTTTTAGACGGGCGCGGCATCCGATTCCCCCCTTGAAAAGGGGGGCTAGGGGGGTTTTAGACGGGCGCCTAAGATTCCCGTTTTCACGGGAATGACAGAAAGGGGCGCGGAAATCTTAAAAGACACATCTTCCGAACCTGCAACCTGAAAGGAACCGCTATGGCGATACTGCTTCTCGCCTCCCTGCTTCCCGCCGCCGCCGACGGCTCAAACTTCTACCGCGTCCAGCAGATCGACGGCGTCTGGTGGTGGCTTGACCCTGACGGAGAGCGATTCATCAGCAAGGGCATCAACCATATCTCCTACCTCGCCGACCATGCGCCCGCCCTCGGCTATTCGCCGTACCAAAAAAACGCGGAAGCGAAATACGGCGCCATAGACGCATGGGCGGACGCGGCGGTCGAACGGCTGCAGGGCTGGGGGTTCAACACCGCCGGCGCCTGGTCAAACCCTGAAACGCGCGTCCGCGGCATCGCCTATGCGCCGATCATCGACATCGTCTTTCAAACGGGCGGCGACTGGCGGACGGGGCGTTTCCCCGATGTCTTCGCGCCCGATTTTCGCGGCAAGGTGGAGAAACGCGCCCAAGAGATCTGCGCCCCGCTCAAAGACGATCCGAACCTGCTTGGATACTTCACCGACAACGAACTGCGCTGGGGGCCGGACTGGCGCTCGCCGAAGACGCTTTTCCGTTCGTTTTGGGAATTGCCTGCGGAAGCCGCCGGGCGCCAGACCGTTCTCAACTTCACGCGCGAACATTACGGCGGATCGCTGGAGGCGCTGAACGGCGCATGGGCAACCTCCTTTGAAAGCTGGGAGAAGGTTGACGCTCTCGGCTCGCTCGACTCGGTCGCCAGCTCGGACAGCCTCGCCAAGGTGGAATCGGCTTTTCTGCGTTTGACCGCCCAAACCTATTATCGAACCGCCGCTGAAGCGATCCGCAAATATGACCCGAATCACGCCATCATCGGCTGCCGGCACGGCGGATACGCGATGCCCGAAGTGATCGAGAGCATGCGCGGTTATGTGGATGTCGTCTCCTACAACCATTACGGAAACGCGCCGCCCGTTGAGACGCTGGAGCGCATTTATGAGATGACGGGCGCGCCGCTCATGCTGACCGAGTTTTCGTTCAAGGCGGTCGATTCGGGCTTGCCGAACACGCGCGGCGCCGGCGACCCTGTCCCGACGCAGAACGACCGCGCCGACGGATTCGAGCGGTATGTGAAAGCGCTGATGCGGCTGCCGTATGTTGTCGGATACCACTGGTTTGAGCATGCGGACGAACCGGCGGAAGGGCGCTTCGACGGCGAGAACGGCAACTACGGCGTCGTCAACATCAAAGACGAGCCATGGGAGGTTCTGACGGAGCGCATGCGGCAGGTGAACGCGCAGGCAGAGGCAATCCATGAACGTTCGGCGCGGTGATACGGCGCGCCGCGTTCGGCGATACGTCTTATATAGACACAGGCGGGACCGGCGCCGCCTTGCTGTTTCTGCATGGGACGGGCTGCGAAGCGTCCGACTGGACGGCTGTTATGGAGAGGCTGCCGCCGTCTGTCCGCTGCGTCGCGCTGGATTTTCGCGGTCATGGAAATAGCGCCGTTCCGACGTCGCCGTTCGCCTTAGCCGACCTGGCAAAGGACGCCCTCCGCCTCGCCGACCTGCTTGGCATTGAAGAGTTTGTCCTCGCCGGACACAGCCTCGGCGGGATGGTTGCCATCGAAGCGGCGCGCCGTTCCAAACGCGCGCGCGGGCTGGCTCTGTTTGAAGGATGGACAAGCTTGAGCGCGGCAGGCTCCGCATTTGACGAGGGGCGGTTTTACGGTACGCTGGACGAAAGCGCCGTCGCCGAAATACAGCGCAAATCTCAAGAGACGCGCCGGCGGTTTCAACCGGAAATATGGAAACGCTTTTGGAGATCGGTACAAGCGTTCGACGGGTATGATTATCTCCAGAATGCGGACATACCGATTCTGGAGGCGTACGGAGACATGGGGCGGAACGCATCGACGCGGGAGACGCTGCGCGTCCCGCCGAACCCGCATATCCGATGGGAGTGGATTCGCGGCGCGGGGCATTATCTGCCGCATGAGCGTCCCGCGGAGGTCGCCGAGGCGGCGGCGTCGGTTTGGCGCGCCGCTTTTGGTTAAAGCAGAAAAGAACGGAAAGAGAACATGCAGCGCCTCTTTGAAATCAAACAAAACAACCTGCCGACCGAGACGGGCGAATTCTGGACGGCGAAACAGCGCGCCGGACATCCGATCCATGAGGTTTCATACAGGGCATGTTTCAAGCCGCAGCTGCCCGCCTATTTTATCCGCCGGCATGGCGCGTCGGGCGGGACGGTGTACGACCCGTTCATGGGGCGCGGGACGACGCTCATCGAGGCGCAGCTGCATCGATGCCGCGCCGTCGGGAACGATGCGAACCCGTTATGCAAGGTTCTGGCGGCGCCGCGCTTGAACCCGCCGGCGCTGTCGGAGATCCAAGAGCGGTTGAAACAGGCGGAGCTGCCGTCGGACGCGGAAAAGGACGCCGCGCTGCATGAGGACCTGCTCGCGTTTTTTCATGAGGAGACGCTGCGCGAGATTTACGGCTGGCGCGCTTATTTTCGGCGCGGAGAGCTGGACGCCGCGGACGCTTGGATTCAGATGGTCGCGTGCGGGCGTTTGACGGGGCATTCTCCCGGCTTCTTTTCGGTTTATACGCTGCCGCCGAACCTTGCCGCGTCGCCCGCGTCTCAACGGAAAATCAACGCGCGGCGCGAACAGACGCCTGAATATCGGGACACGCGGGCGCTGATTCTGCGCAAGTCGAAGGCGCTGCTGCGCCGCCCGCTGCCGCCGCATTACCGCCGCGGAGACGCGCTTCTGTTGACAGGCTCGGCGGACTCGTCGCCGCAGTTGCCGGACGAATCGGTCGATCTGGTCGTAACCTCGCCGCCGTTTTTGGACACGGTCGATTATATGCGCGACAACTGGCTTCGGATGTGGTTTTGCGGTTTGGAGCCGCCGTCGGACGGGTCGGTTTGGCAGCTGCGTTCGCTGTCGGACTGGACGGCGCGGATGGTCGGCGTGTTTGCGGAGCTTCGGCGGACGCTGAAGGCGGACGGGCTGGTCGCGTTTGAGGTGGGGGAGGTGCGCGGCGGCTCCGTTTTGCTGGAGGAGGCGGTCGTCCGCGCGGCGCTGGAGGGCGGGTTGTCGCCGTCCCGCCTGCTCATCAACGCGCAGCGGTTCACCAAGACGGCAAACTGCTGGGGCGTCTCCAACAACCGCAAGGGGACGAACAGCAACCGCATCGTCGTTTTGAAGCGCGGTTGAGCGTTTGGCTACGCTTTTTCAAGCAAAAACAGATACTCTTGATTCGGCTGCTGCGCGTCGTTGACCCACTCATGCGTCCATTGCATTCCAGCCATCACATTTTTCTTGTGGCCGATTTTGACGACTTCCAGCAGATCGCCGTTTTCCCGCATGACATCGTTGAGCTGCTGCGCGGTCGCTCTGCCGCCCGAGCTGTATGAGAGAAGAACCCACCGCGCCTGCGTTTCTCGGATCAACGTCGATAGCGCTTCTACGGCGATATATTGACCGCCGCTATTGCTTCGAAATTCTTCGAAGACGGACGCGGCAAGGGTGTCGGAGGTGTCTTTTCGCCGTTTCGCCTTGCCAAAAAGCGGCGGCTTATCATTAAGGACGACAGTTTTCCATAGGTGGTAGTAAGCGGCGTAACGAACGCGGGAAGCCGGCATTTTTTCGTTGTTGGATCCGTAAGGCGGGTCAAAATAGGCGAGATCCGCCGAAACGCGCGGTACAAGATCGAATATGTCGCTCTGATACACCTGATGGTTTCCTTCAGAGATGAACGTCTCCGGCGTACGCAGCGTCAACGCTCGATACGATCTGGGCGGCCAATCTTTTAAATAGGAGGAAAAATGCCCTAGGCTGTTGTCCACTTTGTCCAACGCTAAAATAAGGCTTGTGAGGGCGACCGCTTTCTCCACGGGGTCTAGGCGCAGGTTGTCGATTTCCTGTCGGATCGCGTCCAGTTTGCGCGTGTTATGCCGCTGCCATGGCTTTTTAAGTCCGTCCTTTTGAATGGAAAGCCCCCCGTTTGAATCGCCGCCGTAATGCTCAGTAAACCATCCGTCCGCGGGCGGAACGGCGTTGAGGCGGTCAATGAGAGGCTGATACGCCTCTTTCGGTTTAGAATTCAGAAGATAGCAGGCGCCGAACGTTTTTGACCATGCGGCGATGTCGTTGCAGACAACCGTATAGCCGAGCTTGGCGAGCGCCTGCGAGACTCGCGTCGTGCCGGAAAAGCCGTCCAGAACCGTTTTGGCGTCAACCTTCTTCACAAGCCGCAGGATATGCGGAATCAGCTTTAGTTTGGAGCCGATATACTTGATCCCTTCCGTCGGAACGAACTCTGGCGCGGCGACGCCGAAAAGGACGCCCGTCTGTGTCATGGGTTGATTCCGTATCTTTGGCGCATGGCTGAAATGTCTTCGTCAATGACGGTAAGAGCGGCTTCATGCCCAGATGGACTTATTGGGGGCGATGGCGTTTGATCAGAAGATAACGCTTTTAAGATTCCCGCTTGCGCGGGAATGACTGGTTTGGTTCGCGGGATGTGTTTGGGATATTTAGACGTTCTTTGTTTGCCTCTGGATTCCCGCTTGCGCGGGAATGCATGTCCTCGCGTAAGCGGGGGACGGTCTGGTTGGCGACGCTTTTTCCCATGAATAAAGGCTTTGTTCGTTCAGCTGTCCCAACTTTACATATGAGGTCAGTTATTGGTCGTTTGACGCTCCCGTCAAAACAGCACGGCAACCGACACCCGATTCGACGGACCCAGCGACCCCATCGACACCAGCGCATAATCGACCGTAAACGGCTCAATATGCAGCCCAAAGCCGACCGTCAGCCCCGACAGCGCGCCGAGATCGTTTCCGCCAAGTTCGTATCGATACCCTCCGCGCAGCGTCAACAGCTCCAAGGGGCGGACGCTCATGCCGGCGCCGATGAGCGTATCCGCGCCGGACGGAAACGCCGCGTCCGCTACCAGAACCGCCGACTCGAAACGGTACGCCCCGCCGACCCGAAACGTTGTCGGCAGCGGAAACCGCTCCTCGTCAAAACCGATCCCGTTTCCGATATGGTGCGCGGAGGCGGCCGCGGAGGCGCGTCCGTTCAAGAACTCGCGCCGTATGCCGACATCCAGCGCGATTCCGTCCGCCGATTCGCCGTCGATCTCTTGAAGCAGATACTTGACAGCGGCGCCAATATGGGTTTGAGCGCCGACATTCGCGCCGAGACCCGCGCCTGCGACAAGGTCATAAGGGCGGAACTGCCCCGTCTCGTTTCCGTTGTCGTCCCTTCGGACAATTTCGCCGTAGTCGAGATAGCTCACCAAAAACCCGGCGCCGATCTTGTCCGAAAGCGGATGCGCAAGCGCGGCGCAGCTCTGCTGGACATCCAGAACCCATGCGTTGCTCATTGCGGCAATCTCCGTTTGGCGCGCCAGCGCGAGTCCCGCAGGGTTCCAATAGATGGAGTAGGCGTCGGCGGAGTCGGCGGAGCCGGATTGCCCTGTGCCGACGGCGGCCGCGCCAAGCGCGATGTTGAGCGACGGAAAGATATGTTCGCCATCCGCCGCGGCGACGCCCGCGCATGCCGTCCAAACCGCGCATACCGCCCATCTCAACCCTAATCGCTTGAACATGCCGCCCTCCGCTCTGTTTTGCTCATCATACACGAGAGGAAGCCGCTGACGCAACCCTGCCGTATTTCGGCAGTACGCTCATACGATGACATTCATTTTTAACCCTAAAGCGTCCGCGCCGCCCCTCGTCATTCCCGTGAAAACGGGAATCTTAGGCGCCGCAGGCGCCGATAGCGCGCTATTCGTTCGGCGGCGCCTGTTTGGATTGGCGGTTTCCTTTAGCGATCATCTCTTGCCGCCGCTTGATCCATCCCTTATCGGTCAGCAGCTTGATCAGCTCCTCATGCGACTTTGTGCCTTTATGCGCGTTGCATGAGCCGCACAGAAGCTGCAGGTTGCTGATATGGTCGTTCCCGCCATTCGCGCGCGGGATGATATGATCCACCTGAAAATGCCGCGGCTCAAAATGCGTCCCGCAAGCAGTGCAGTAACCGCCCTGCTGTCCGTAAAGATAACGGCGGTTCTCGGCGCAATTGTATTTCGGAATCTTGCCCAAGTCGGTTCGTTTGGGAATGTCGGTCCGATGCGCGCCTTGGTATGTCAGCCCGACTTCTTCCCGCAGGCGCGACTGAACAAGATCCGCCGCCTTCTCCGAGATGTCGATGCCGACCCAGTCTCGCTGTAGCTGTTCGGCGGCGATGCAGGTTGTCGCGCAGCCGCAGAACGGATCCATGACCATATCGCCCTCGTTCGAGGACGCCTTGATGATGCGGCGGAGAAGCGCCAGCGGCTTTTGCGTCGGATAGCCTAGCCTCTCATCTCCCTTCGCGGGCGGGATGTCCTCAATCAGCGTAGAGGCGTAAACGCCCTTCAGGGCGCTAAGAAACTTCCGGTAGTAGGGCTTGCCGCCAGACGACCAATGGATCATCCCCGCCCGATCCAGCGCCTCGCATTTTTCCAGAGGCGTCAGCTCCTCGTAGTCGTCGGGCAGATCAACGCCGGGAGGAAACTTCTCACGGCGGGGCGGCGCCCACGCTCGCCCCGCAGGCGGGAGCGCTCCATTGAATTCAGCGTAGGCGGATTCGGAGCCGCCCTTGCCGCCTGTCAAGTCCGCTGGCTGCCATTTTCCATTAACCGGATCGTCGCGCCAACCCTCTGCGAAATCAGGCGGAAATGGAAGATACTGCTGATTCCACGTCGCCTTTTGTCCCTTTCCGTAAAGTAAGAGGATGTCGGTGTTACGCATGAATCGCGTCGGGTTTAAGCCCTTTCCAGCCGTCCGTTTCCAAATCAGCTCATTGCGGAAGTTCCGCGCCCCGAACACCGAGTCCATCAGCAGTTTCAGATACGCGCCCGCTGTGTCGTCGCAATGGAGATAGATGGAGCCTGCCGGTTTCAACAGCCTGCGCATTTCCATAATGCGTATGGACATGTAGATCAGGTAGCTCATCATGGAGGCGCCATGAATCTCGCGCGTTGCCGTCAGGAGAGCGTATAGGCCGGGATATTCATGCTTGATCTCGCCGTGCCAGACCAGATTCACATCGTCCAGCCCCCAGGTGTCTTTGAAGGCGGCGCCGGCCGCTTTGCTTCCGATAGGGGCGGCGTAGTTTGCCTTGCTGTTGAAGGGCGGATCAAGGTAGATCAGGTCGACGCTGTCGGAGTTCATGCCGCGCATGATGTCCAGGTTGTCGCCTGTCCATATCGTTTGCGAAGCGAAGTTGGCCGGGCGCGTTTCTTGTTTCATCTACCCTCCTGGAGAAAGCGCAGCAGACCCTGACGCCTCCACATTACATGAATGCCCGGAATTGCGCAAGCGAAGCCGTCAGCAACTGATCTTGCGTCTTAAGTTGGGACATGCCGGAGGGCGAACGCGGACCGTTTCTGCGCCGCCTCTGGATTCCCGTTTGTGCGGGAGTATCTGTTTCTCGGCAAACAGGAGGGGCCTTGCGCCGGTTGCCGCGCGATGTTTCCGTTCTGCAACTTTACGATAGACCATATCGTTCCGCGCAGCAGAGGCGGTTCTGACCATGAGAAGAACCTGCAACTGTTGTGCGTCGCATGCAACAGCCTGAAAGGGGACCGCTCGCAGGCATTTATGCTAGCGGAGCTGAAGAAGCAAGGCGTTCTTTGAAATGGAAAATTGAAACCCCCATGCTTGTCTATCCGTTTCACACATGAGTAGTTGGTCATTTTGAATGGAGCATCATGAATCTCTCAACATTGTTGCCTGCCGTAATCGAAAAAAGTCCTGAGATCGCCATTCTTATATTACTTATATGGCTAGTTAGAGAAACTCTCAAAACTCGTGAGCGAATGGCAGAAATTTATGCAGATATAAACAAATCGAATAATAAAGTTTACACAGATATGAACGAATCGAATAATAAGCTTTATGCAGATATGCATGAATCGAATAATAAGCTTTATGCGGATATAAAGAAATCGAATACTGAATTTTATACAAAACTTATAGATTCGAATGTGGAATTAGCAAAGATACTGGATAATAAGAAGAATGCGCTAAATGCTGCAAGCGATCGTGCGAACGATGCAGCAGATTCTGCATAAGGCATGCTTCACCGCGAAGGTCAGAGACGGTAAAGGTTCTCGCTCAAATACCGCATCCCTGAATCGCATGCGACCGTAACGACAACGGCGCTCGGCGGCATCGAACGCGCGAGCCGTTCCGCCGCGGCGACGTTCGCCCCTGTTGAATAGCCCGCCAGGACGCCCTCCCGACGCGCCAAGCGGCGCGCCGCCTCCGCCGCCTCATTGTCCGAAACGGCGAGATACCCGTCCGCCATCGACTCATCCCAGAAACCGGGCGTCACGGCGTACCCGGCGCCCTGTATCTGATGGCGCGTGTTCGTTATCTCCCCGCCCGCCAGATACGGCGCGCCCGTCGGCTCCACCGCGTAACATTTCACGCGCGGATTGCGCGATTTCAACGCGCGCGCCGCGCCGACGAACGTCCCTCCCGTGCCGACCGCCGCTGTAAAGGCGTCCACCTGTCCGCCCGTCTGCTCCCAGATTTCGCGCCCCGTTCCAAGCTCATGCGCCCGCGGGTTGCTCTCATTGTTGAACTGGTCAGGGCGGAAGGCGCCCAGTTCGCGCGCCAGCTCCCGCGTCCGTTCTTCCACCAGCTCCAGATCCTCTTTAGAAACCTGTCCAGGCGCCGACCCGCCCGCCTGCGCAACCAGCTCCACGCGCGCGCCCAGCGCCGACAGAACGCTCCGCCGCTCCACCGAGTTGCCCTCCGACATGACCGCCGTCATCCGATACCCCTTCACGGCGCACGCCATCGCCAAACCGATGCCGGTATTGCCGCTGGTCAGCTCCACGACGTCGCCGCCCGGTTTCAGACGCCCAGCCGCCTCCGCGTCTTCGATGATCTGGAGAGCGATGCGGTCTTTCATGCTGGCGCCTGGGTTCATCAGCTCCAGTTTCAAGAGGATGCGCGCGCCGTTTTTTGGGCGTATGCGGTCAAGGGCAATGAGCGGCGTTGCGCCGACCGCCTCTAAAACGCTGTTCTGAATGTTCATCGCGCCGCCTCTAAGCGTCTATAGCAGTTCGGAGCAGATCGATGAGCGCGTGTTCGATCTCCCCCTTCGTCCAGTGTCCCTCCGCCAGCGAGAGCGGCGTTCGTCCGTAGTCGTCTTCAGGTTCCAGATCGGCGCCGTTCTCGATCAGCGCGCGTGTGATACGCAGATGCGCTTCGGTCGGGGCATGCCCCCGCGCCGCCAGAACGCTCAGATGCAGCGGTCGAAATCCCCAGCCGTTTTTCTGATTCAGGTCGGCTCCGCGTTGGATGAGCAGCGCGGCCGTTTCTGCGTGTCCGCATTCGGCGGCGGCATGGAGAGGCGCGTATTCGCCCATCGCGCGCTGCGCATGTACAAGGTCAGGGTTGTCGTCCAGAAGCTGCGCGGCGCGTTCCGTCAATCCAAAGCTGGCGGCTGCATGGATGTCGATCTCCGCGCCGAATTCCGCCAACAGCCGCCCCATCTCCACATACCCCGCTTCAGCCGCCCATTCGGTCAGCGCATGTCCGTTATGCTCAGCGCGGGCTAGGTCTGGTTTTTCTTCAAGCAGCCGCCGCGCCTCCTCCAGTATGTTGAACTGGACAGCGGAGAACAGGTCGACGCGCGCGCCGGCGGCGATGAGCGTTTCCACAACCTCCTCTTGACGATGCGCCGCGGCGCGCGTCAGGGGCGTTTCGCCGTCTTCATCCTCGGCGTTCACATCGCCGCCCGCCGCGATGAGCGTTTTGACAACCTCCAATGCGCCGCCTGTCGCCGCTTCATGCATGGGGGTACGGTCGTAACGGTCGCGCGCGTTCGCCAAATCAGGACGCCGTTTTAAGAGTCGCTGAAGGGTTGAGGCGTCGTAAGCGTAAGCGGCGCGGAAAACTGACAGCGCGTCAGGATCGCCGTCGGGGACAAGCGAATCGACGGCGCCATGTTCAACCAAAAGGCGGCATATCTCTTGATGCCGATTTTGACCAGCGTAATGTATCGGATTCCCGCCGTCTTCGCCGACCTTCGCCCCCGCCGCGATGAGTCGCCGTACCGCTTCGAGGCGGTTATGGTAGGCGGCTAAGACGATCGGCGTCCATCCCCAGCCGTTTTCTCGGTTAATGTCGGCTCCGCATTCGATGAGCGCGTTCAAGACGGCGGCGTTCCCGCGCAGCGCCGCCTCATGAATCGGCTGATGATCGCCGTCCAACGCTTCTAACAGGGACGGGTCGGAATCCAGGGCGGCGCGGACCGCGTCGGCGTCGTTCTTTTTAACCAAAACAAAAAACTGTTCAACGCGCATCTTCTGACCTTACGTCTTTAGTTGGAACATTCCGTCTGGCGAACGCCGACGTCTTCTGCGCTGCCTCTGGATTCCCGCTTACGCGGGAATGACCCCGTTTTCACGGGGCAGACTATAAGGGTGCGGGTCTCTAGACTCCCCCCTTGAAAAGGGGGGCAGGGGGGGTTTCCGCGGGGGCGGACAGCTCCCGCGGCGGCTAAGATTCCCGCTTGCGCGGGAATGACGAGGAGGGGCGCGGGAATGCATGTCCTCGCGGAAGCGGAGAACGATCTTGTTGGCGGCGCTTTTTTTCCCATGAATATCAGTTAACCTCTAGAAACGAGATAAACGCCGAGGCAGATCACCGCGACGCCCGCCCACCGCGCCAGCGACGCGCCTTCGCCGAGAAATTTCCATGCCACAATCTGAATGCCGATGAACACCAGCCCCTGCTGCATCGGGTAAAGGACGCTTAGTTTCATCTTCGACAGCAGCGCGAGCCAGAGCAGCAGCGAGACGCCGAACGTAACGATCCCCCCGATCACCATGCCGTTCGTCGCGGCGCGCCAGATAAAGCGCAGCGCGTTGTCGCCCATCTGGATATGTTTCATGCCGGCGCGAAGCATCGACTGCGCGGCGATGGTCAAGACAATGTTGAGCGCGAGCAGTACGGAAACTGGAGCCGCTTTCATGTTCGCTTTCTGTATCGGCGAGGGGGTTGGTGACCCGCCTGGGACTCGAACCCAGGACCTACGGATTAAAAGTCCGTTGCTCTCCCACTGAGCTAGCGGGTCATATGCGCGTCATCGTCGCCGAACGTTCCTTGCCGACCGAGACGAATGTTATGGGCGTGTCCAAAAGCGCCTCAATCCGCTCCAGGTAGGCGCGCGCGTTTGCCGGCAACTGATCATACTCCCGGACGACGGAGGTGTCCTCCGACCAGCCGGGCATCTCTTCATAAACAGGTTCGCATTCTTCTAAAACCGAAAGTTGCGCGGGGAAGCGGTTGACCGCCTCGCCGCTGCGCCGATAGCCGACGCAGATGCGCAGCGTTTCAAGCCCGTCCAGCACATCCATTTTAGAGACCGCCAGCTGCGTGAACCCGTTGATGCGGCTTGAGTAGCGCAAGCCGACCATGTCGAGCCATCCGCAGCGGCGCGGGCGTCCGGTGGTGGCGCCGTATTCGTCGCCCGCCTCGCGCACCTTCGCGCCGAACGCGTCGTCCATCTCGCTGGGAAATGGGCCGAGGCCGACCCGCGTCGTATACGCTTTGACGACCGCGAGCGTTTCTTGAACCGCGCTGGGCGGAATTCCGAGACCGGCGCAAACGCCCCCCGCTGTCGTGCTGGAGGAGGTTACATACGGGTAGGTGCCGAAGTCGATGTCCAGCAAAGCCCCTTGCGCGCCTTCAAAAACGATGCGCTTGCCCGCGTCCAGCGCCTCATGAAGAACGGCGGTTGTGTCCGTTACATGCGGGCGCAGAAACTCGGCATAGTCGGCGTATGCGTTTAGCTCTGCGTTCATCTGCTCTTCGGATATGCCTGACACGGCGCAAACGCGCGCGTATTTTTCACGGAACAGGTCAAACTCCATCAGGTCGCCCATGCGAATGGCGAAGATTCGGGCGGCTTTGTCGGAATACGCCGGACCGACGCCGCGGCGCGTCGTGCCGAGCTTGTTGCCTTCAGAATCTTCGTTGGCGTTGTCGGCGGCGAGATGGCGGGGCAGGATCAGATGCGCCCGGTCGCTGATGAGCAGGTTCTGTCCGTCAACGCGCCAGCCCCGTTCCTTCAGGCTCTTGATCTCATGGATGATCCCTTCGACGCCGATGACAGCGCCGTTGCCGACGATGTTGACGCAATGGTCATGGAGAATGCCGCAGGGAAGCAGATGGAACACATACTTGTCCTTGCCGATCCAGACCGTATGTCCGGCGTTCGGTCCGCCCTGCGCGCGCGCGACGATGTCGGCTTCGGCGGCGAGGCAGTCGGCGATTTTGCCCTTGCTTTCATCGCCCCACTGGCTGCCCGCCACAAACGTGTTGCCTTTGAGTAACATGCTGCTTCCTCCCGACCTTTCAGCGGAGATTCGGCTTGACTTAACGTTTTGAGAATTGGAACCGCTTGCGCGCCCCTGGCTGCCCCGGCTTTTTACGTTCAACCATGCGGGCGTCGCGCGTCAAAAAACCGCGCTGCTTGAGCGCCGGTCTAAACGACTCGTTGTGTTTCACAAGGGCGCGCGACAAGCCGTGCCGTATGGCGCCCGCCTGCCCCGTTTGTCCGCCGCCTTTGACATTCACAAACACATCCATGCCTTCCGTTTCGACGGCTTGAATCGGCTCTCTGGCGACAGCGCTGTGGGCGGCTCGGTTGAAATAGACATCCAGCTCGCGCCCGTTCACCGTAAATTGACCGCTCCCGGACGGCGCGATGCGGACGCGGGCGACCGACGTTTTCCGTCTCCCCGTTCCCCAAACATAATCAGCCATGCTCGGCTCCTTCTTCGTCAGCTTCGATCAATAATGCAGTTTTACTTCGGTCGGCTTTTGCGCTTCATGCGGATGGTCAGGACCGCTATAGACGCGCAGCCGCTTTCGCAAAACGCGCCCCAACCGCGTATGCGGCAGCATTCCGTTCACGGCGCGGCGGACAACCTCCGCGGGGTCCCGCTCCATCAAATCGCGCAGCTTTTCGCTTTTGAGACCGCCGATATAGCCCGTATGGCGGTAGTAAATTTTTTGGTCAAGGCGGCGCCCCGTGACGCGGATATGCGCGGCGTTGATCACAATCACATTGTCGCCCGTGTCGATATGCGGGGTGAAATTGGGCTTATGCTTGCCGCGTATCATCGCCGCCACCTGCGAGGCGAGCCGCCCAAGTATCTGATTGGACGCGTCCACGACCGCCCATTGACGCTCCTCTTGGGGCGGGCTGACGTAGCTCCGCTCTCTTCTGTGCGTTCCGTCCTTCATCGCAAAACGATCGTTCAACATCGAGAATGCCCGTTTCTAAGTGTTCGTCCGCCGCGTTCTTAACGGCAAGAATTATCGTAACCCGGGCTTGGATCAAAGTCAAGGAGATTCTTTCTGCGCAAGCGGGAATCTTAAGGCATCGCAGCCGCCGCGCCCGCTCTTTAAACCCCCCTAGCCCCCCTTTTCAAGGGGGGAATCGGATGCGGCGCCGGCCAGGCCGTCATTCCCGCGTAAGCGGGAATCCAGAGGCGCCACAGAAGACGTCCGCATTCGCCAAGCAGAATGTCCCAACTAAAAGGCGTAAGGTCAGGATTCTTTCTGCAGAGGATCGCCACTCCTCTTGCAGTTTCAGTCCGGAGGCGCGCTTTGCCGGCGCTCTTGCAAACGTCCAATCCGTTCGATCCAGTCCATATCTGACATGATCAAGCGGCGCAGCCCTTCTTCAGGACCGTGCGACCGTATCGAATCTTGTACCGCCTGCTCAAATGCGGCTTCAACGGCGGCATCTTCGTCTGGAGGAGGCGAAGCGGAGCCGAAATAAACCGTGAACGCAGCGGCGTCGTCCGGCAGCAGCGCAGCCGCCTCAAAGAAAGCGGCATAGTAGGCGCGCGCCCGCTGTTCAACCGTTGGAAAATTATCATGGGTGAGATGGGATGGACCGTCCACCGCCCCAGGCTCCGCGTTCAGGAACTTCCACTGATTGTCCTCGTACGCCTCCCAAACGACATCCCATTCGGAAGGGGCGTTTTCTCGTATCCAACGGATCCAGTCGTCCAGCGGCTTTGTATAGAGTTCGATCTTTTCCGTGTCGCTCGGCATACTGGTCTGACAAATAGATGTCGACCAGATCGGCGTTTTCCCACTTGTCCAAACCGTATAGGTTTTTCTTTGCTTCAAGCCACAGTCGATATTTATCGCTTGAAATAAAGCGGCGGGACTTTTCCTTCACCATCCACTCGGCATCCAGAAAAAAGTAGGTTTCCGCGTCCGCGTTGCCGTCCGCATGCTTTTCGGCGATGGCGCGCAGCGTTTCCTTGGCGCCTTCGGGGTCGCCTTGCGTCTCCTCCCCGGTCAGCCGCTCCCTGACCTCCTGCCAAAAGAGGCGGTACGCAAGCGGCTCATCGGCGTCAGGAACGTAAGCCTTTGTCGATTTTTTCATCGCTTTTCCTTCCGAGACACTCTTTCGCGTCCAACCATGTTAGCGCCGCTGTCGAACGGCGTCAAGCAATGCCGGATCGTGGGCGGCGGTTTTATTCCATGCGCTCAACGCCGCTTATCGTTGAGCATACCGTCCATTCATCCGCTGCGCAAATGCTTACGGCTGCGATTCTTCTGAAGGGGGCGGCGGCGTTTCTCCTTGCCTCCGCGCCTCCTGCAGCCGCATGATCCGCTCCACCCATTCTGGATTGGACGCGATCAAACGGCGCAGACCCTCTTGATGTCCGTGGCGCCGGATGGAATCACGGACAGCCGCCTCAAACGCCGCAACCTCTTCAGGCGAAACGGACGGGGGCGGGGCGTCCGGCGAAGAAGGCAGCGTTTGCTTATCAGGAGTTTCCTTTTCATGCCGCGTTGGATGGGGCGGCGCCTCCGCCGGGGCTGGCGCCTCTGCCGTCTTTGGCGTAGACGGGGCGGCAGCGTCGGGCGCGGGCGGAACGAAAGACTCGTTAAAGTATTCCGTGAAAACTCTCGAATCGCTCGGCAATTGTGAGAGCGCCTCGAAGAAGGCGGTGTATGCGACATTGACCCGCTCCTCAACGGTCGGGTAGTTCTCATGAGTAAGCGATTCGGAAATCGCATAGGGGAACTTCCGCTCCACTCGAAGCTCTTCCCAGGCGCTGCGGTACGTTTCAACAAACGACTCTTTTTCGGAAGGAATTGTTTTTTCCATCCAGTTAAAGAGATCAGATATTGGTTTCCGCATATTATAGGCGGCCTCGGCATCCTCGCCGTTGTACTTTTCTTGAAGATGATAATGCGTTAGCTGCGCCGATTCTCTGCTGTCCAACCCCACAAGCTTGCTTTTCAATTCAAGCTGAGTCACGTACGGATCAAGACCTCGATCGTGCGCCATGCCCAGATGTTCCGATGACTCAAGGTAAAGAAATTCTGTCCAGTCGGCGTCGCCGTTTCCATGCTTCTCGGCGAGAGCGCGAAGCGTTTCCAGCGCGGAGGAATGGTCGCGGCTTTTGTCCCATGTCAGCTCGTAATCTTTCAGCTCTTCTGCCGCGTCCGCCCAAAACGCGCGGTAGATCTCTGGATCGCTTTCATCAGGGACAAGCGGCTCTGGCCGAAGCACCGCATAGCGGTGTCCGTCGGGCGCTGTCCAGTAATGGTCAATGCGCGGGTCGATTTCGTCTTCTGCGCCGCCTTCTTCGGCAGGCGTATCATGGTCAGACATTTCACGGTTCCTTTCTGAATGTTCAGGCTTTGAATCGGACGACTCTGAAGAGCTTGACCCGTTCAGAGCTTCTTGATTGTCGGTCGTTTGCGCTGTCAAGGTTGAATCTGCCGATGCGGTTTTGTCAGAGTTCTCCAAAGCGGCGCCGCCTTCTTTCTGCGTCCAAAAGGCGCCTCCGTCTCCCCTGCAAAAGAAACCAGCGCCTAGAGCGCCAACAAGAATGCCGGACGCGACAGCGATCGCTGCAGTTTTTTTCATGAGTAACACCCCTCCCCATGCCGTATGTTTGAAACTTCCAAAGAAAAGGGAGAGCGCGGCGGCTATCGACAGGTAGATCTTGCGCAGCCGTTTTTTTGCGCGGTGAAGGCGCAGCCCGACCGCCGAATAGGACAAGCCGTAACGCTCCTGCAGCTCGGCGTAAGACGCGTCGTCCACATAGCGGGCGCGCAGAATCTCGCGGTCGCTCTCGTTCAGGCGCGCCACCGCCTGTTTCAGAAGCTCCCGCTCCTCCGCCTTTTCAAGGGCGTCCTGCGGGTTTCTGGAGTCGACCGCTTCTGCCGCGCTGTCCGCCTCGGCGCGTTTTCTGCGGTAGTAGGCGCGGTTCCATTCACGCGCGAGATTGCGGGCGATGGCGGCGATCCATGCCTCAAACTTTGCCTCGTCGCGCAGTTGGCTCCGTTTTGAGAACGCGCGCAGCAGCGTTTCTTGAACAAAATCGTCGATCTCGTTCTTGTTGCGCAGCCTGCGCAGCCCGATGCGGCGTATGTTCTCGATTTGAGCGAGCGCCGCCTCGTCGAATAGGAACCGATCGCGTCCGTTTGGCATACACGCCTCCCTTTCCCTGATATGATGATCGGGGATGGGATATTTTACCGCTATTTTGCATTTTTTTGGACTGCTTCCTTTGAGTTGGCAGTACGCTCATGCGATGACGTTTTGCGCGACTGACCGCCGATCCATGCCGTCATTCCCGCGCGTTTTACCGCAGGGGCGGGAATCTAGAGGCGCCGCAGAAACCGTCCGCGTTCGCCAGGCGGATGCCCCAACTAAAGACGTAAGGTCAGAAGGAAGTTGAAGATCAGCGCCTCAATCGGTATAATAGAACATCAACGGCGGTTGGCGCCAAATGAGCGGAGGAGCCGATGCAGCGGGTGAAGCTGCAGGACAACCAAGCCGCGGAGGCGGCGGAATGGACAGCGCGCGCGGTTCATGAGGCGGGCGGACGCGCTTTGCTGGTGGGCGGGTGCGTTCGGGACGCGCATCTGGGGCGCGCCGCTAAAGACGCCGACATGGAGGCGTTCGGCGTGGACCCGCGCTGTCTCATACAGCTGCTCAAAACGCGCTTCTCGGTTGATCTGGTCGGCGAGGCGTTCTGCGTCGTCAAAATCAGGGGGCTGCCGC
This sequence comes from Candidatus Poribacteria bacterium, assembly GCA_963665845.2. Classification (GTDB taxonomy): domain Bacteria; phylum Poribacteria; class WGA-4E; genus JAPPNK01. Next base: position 3,729,401 of record OY762492.1, on the reverse strand, counting down.
TGGATGTGTCGGTCCCGCGCCGCGAGTCCAAGTCTGGACTTGGACATAAAGGCTTCACGGCAACCGCCGACCCGACGCTCTCTTTTGAGGAGGCGGCAAGCCGGCGCGACTTCACCATGAACGCGATGGGGTTCGACCTGTTGACGGGCGAGACGCTAGACCCGTTCGGAGGGCGCGGCGACCTTGACCGCCGCATTCTGCGCCATGTGTCCAGTCGGTTTGCTGAAGATCCGCTGCGCGTTCTACGGGGGGCGCAGTTTGCGGCGCGGTTCCGCTTGAACGCCGACCCGTCAACCGTTCAGCTGTGCCGATCCATGACGATGGAAGGGTTAGCGAAGGAGCGGATTTTTGACGAATGGAAAAAGCTGCTGCTGCTGGGCGATCTGCCCTCCATGGGGCTGGACTTTTTGCGCAAGGTTGACTGGACGCGCTATTTTCCAGAGCTGGAGGCGCTCATCGACACCCCGCAAGACCCTGAATGGCATCCAGAGGGGGATGTTTGGACGCATACACTGCACTGTATGGACGCCTTCGCCAAAGAGCGCATTGGACATGAGCGGGAAGATCTGGTTGTCGGGCTGGGCGTCCTGTGCCATGACTTTGGAAAGCCCGCCTCAACCGTTTTTGAGCGGGGCAGGTGGCGTTCGCCTGGGCATGATGTCCAAGGGGAAGAATTGACGCGCCGTTTTGTCCAGAGGCTGTCCAATCAGAAAGGTTTGGCGGAAGAGGCGGCGGCGTTGACGCGCTGGCATATGGTTCCCGCGCAGTTGGCTCCGGGCGTGAGCGACGCGGCGGTCCGCCGCCTTTCGCGCCGGGCGGGTCGTTTAGACCGACTGCTGCGCGTCTGCGCCGCCGACATGAACGGACGCCCGCCCCTCCCCAAAACAGGGCAAACGGAACTCGCATGGCTCAAAAAACGCGCCGCGGAACTGAACGCGCTCGATTCGCAGCCGAAGCCGATCCTCCTCGGCCGACACGCGATGCAGGAATTGGACATGGAGCCGGGGCCGAAGATTGGACATCTGCTAAAAGAGGCGTATGAGGCGCAATTGGACGGAGCGTTCGACACATTGGATACAGGTTTGGAATGGCTGCGCGCAAAAGGAAGGTTGAATCAATGAAACATCGGATGCAATGGCGGGCATGGACGGCGGCGTTTGTTGGGTTATGGCTTGCCGCTGTAGTCTCGGCGCCGGCGAATTGGACAGCGTCCAAACAGATCGACTCTGGATTGGACAAAGAAGGGCTGATGGGCGGAGCGCTCTCTCCAGACCGGAAGATCATCCTCGTCGTCGGTCCTGAAGATGTCCGTTCGTTTCTCTTTTCTACGGGCGGGGACGCCGAACTCCCGCTTGGACGAGCAGGCGGGGCGAACTGCGCCGCATTCTCTCCAGACGGAAAAAGCGCCGCTTTCGGCGGATTCGACCGGCAGGCGCGCGTCATCAATCTTGAAACGGGCGGCTTGAACGCCGTTCTGATTGGACATACCGGGAATGTCCGCGCCGTCGCCTACTCGCCGGACGGCAAGACGCTCGCCACCGGCAGCATGGACGGCTCCGTCCGCCTCTGGGACGCGGCGACTGGACAGTATCAGGAAACGGTCTTGAAACACCGCGGCTTTGCGCTCGCGGCAGCCTTTTCGCCGGACGGCAAGACGCTCGCCGCCGGCAGTTGGGACCTCACCGTTCGGCTGCGGGATCTCTCTCTTGGACAAACGCGCGTACTAGAAGGCCATTCAAAAGCGGTACTGGCTGCCGTCTTTTCGCCGGACGGCAAAACGCTCGCCACCGGCAGCAGCGACGATACGGCGCTCTTATGGAATGTCCAAACGGGCGAGAACGTGGAGCTGGAAGCGCATGAAGACCGCGTCGAATCGGTCGCATTTTCGGCGGACGGCAAGACGCTCGCCACCGCCAGCAGCGACCAAACGCTCATCGTATGGGATGTCCAAACGGGAGAGCGGCAAGAGACGCTGGAGGCGCATGAGGACTGGGTCAAATGGACAGACTTTTCGGCGGACGGCAAGACGCTCGCGAGCGCCTCGGCGGACGGAAAGCTGCTGTTTTGGACATATCAGCCAGAGGAAAAGACAGCGGAGGAAGAGGCTCCTTAAGCCGACTCTGGATGTCTCAACCGAGACGGAAGAAACGCCAGCAGCCCAAGGCACGCCAGCGGAAGAAACGCCAGCCCCGACAGCATCGGGACAATGCCAATCTGATTGGCGACCGCGCCCGCCGGCAGGTTCAAAACCGCGGCGGCTCCCCATGCCCCTCCCATGACCATGCTGGTGGCGACATTTGTCGGCTGCGCTGTCGTCTCTTGTCCAATGACGATGTAGACAGGCGTCGTCAACTGAAGCAGGAAGTTGCCGGCAAAAAGCGTCGTCAAGAACAGCGGCCCTTCCAACGCGAGCGCCCCCAGAAAAAGCGGCGCCGGCAGCAGCAGCGACGCAATCAGAACGTTGTTGCGCGAAAACTTGTCCGACGCGTAGCCGCCAAGCAGCATCCCGACCGAGCCGAACAGCAGATAGCCCGACAAGATCAACGACCGCGCCGCGTCGGTCATCCCCTCGTCTTTCAGATGTATCGACAGAAAGTTGAGAAATCCGATCGTCGTCAAGGTTCGCAGCGTCACAATCGCCCACAGGAGGATGAGCGGTTTGTTGAAGACAGGGTCGCCCTTGACCGGCGTCGGCTTTTTCTCGGTTTTCGCGTCATGGTAAAACAGCGCGCCTACCGCGCCCGCCATGAGCAACCCAGGAATCATCGCCGGCAGAAAGACGGCGTTCGCCCAGCGTTCATACGCGATCATCAACAAGAGCGGACCCGCCGCCTGTCCAAGATTTCCCCCGCAGATAAAGATGGACATGCCGACGCCCTTCGCCTCAATGGACAGCCGATTTGCCGCCATCGCCGAGGGCGGATGAAACGCCGCGATCCCAAGGCCTCCAACCAGCAGCAGCGCGATCATTGTCAACAGGTTCGGCGCCAGCCCGACAAGCGAGATGCCGACCGCCGCGCCCGCCAGCCCTGTCCACATAAACGAGACGCTGCGGACGCGGTCGGCGATCCAGGCAAAGCCGACCTGTCCAATGGAGTTGAACGCGCCCGCCGCCGCGACAAGCAGCCCGGCATACAGCTCGCGCTGATCGAACGGAGCGACGCGGTCGACCAGTATCGGCAGCAAATACGGTATGGACAGCGCATAGGAGTCAATGACCCCGTGCGCGGTGGAGAGTCCAATGAACTGCGCTCTGCCTGATTTCGGGCGTTGAGTGTCGATTATCGGTAGTCCATGATGCGCCGCAGGGCGCTGCTGTTCCCGGCGCTGTCCGTGACGCGGTAGATCGCCGTATAGGCGCCGGGCAAGCCGCTGAACCATTCAGGGTCGAATTCAGGTTTAAAGACGATCTTCCTCTGTCCGACGGCGCTGCGGCGGTCGGTGAATTCGCCCTGTATTTTTTCTCCGCGCGGGTTGAGCAGCCGCCATGTCAGCTGGTACCACTGGATCTCCTGATCAGGAGGAACAAATATGTAGATTTCATCCGAGGCGCTGCCCGCCTTGGTCGACAGAACGCCGAGAGCCGCGTTCGACTGGACAGGCAGCGGCTGAATAAACTGTTCAAGATGCCCCTTCCCTGGTATGCGCGTCCATTGCCCGCCCGTTCCCCATGCAATCTGCTTCGACAAGAGAAAGTCGATGGAGACCGAGTCGAGCGTGACGCGCCGCTGTTTGAGCGTCTCGATGACCGCGTCCATCGTCAAGTCGGAGGCGCCGTTGTAATCCCGGTCATGGAAGGGTCCGTCGCTGATGAAGATGAACCGTTTTTTGGCGCCGTCTCGGTAACGAAACTCGTTCAGCGCCGCCATGACCGCCTCCAGCCCCGATTCCGCCAGCCCTCCGCCCCCTGTGAATTTCGCCTTGTTGAGCCAGTTGCGCAGATCCACCGCGTTGTCGGTCATCCCCATCGTCTTCGGCGGGTCATGCGAGGCGTCGGTGAAGGTCACCAGCCCGAAATGCGCGTCCCGTTTGTTGAGTTGAAGAATGCGCGCGAACTGATCGGCGTAGGCGCGGACGCCGCGCACATTGTCCTCCATGCTTCCTGTCGTGTCCACAATGAGGACAATGTCCAACTTCTCCGCTTCGGTTGATTGGACAATGCCTTCCGCCAACTTTCTCATGACGCCGCGGTACGGGTCAACCATATAGGAGGGCTGCGCGTTGGCGCCTGGGCTGTAGGAGGTTCCGCCGGCGCCGCGCCGCCCCGCCGCGTAAAGCCTCGGCGCGCGTCCAACAGCCGTTCTGCCGTCGGCGTTCATACCTTCCTGCGCCGGCCATTCCATCCGCCGGATCTCGCTCGCGTCCATGTTTTGCCGTTCTTTGAAGTCAGGCGCCTCCATTCCCTCCTGACGCTTCGACGGCGCATGGGCAGGCTCGTTCAGTACAGGCGTTTTGGACGCGATCTCGCTTGTTTTGTACAGCTCGTCTGCGCTCCGTTCTACGACTTGCTCATGCTGAAATTCAAAGCTAGACCCGTTCCCCGCGTCCGGCCGCTGCGGCTTCGGCGTCTCAACCGCCGGCGGAACGGACGGCGCCTGTTCTGTTTTCAAAGGCGGCGCGGGAGCGGGCGGCGGCTCATGAAAAAGATATAGAAGCGGCGGCTCCGCGTCCGCCTTCTGAACAGAACCAATCGGCGGCGCCGCCGCGTCAATCAAAATAAACGAAGCGGCAAAAAAGAGTACTGCATGCAGCGCCAACGACAGAACGGCGCTGCCTCCCCACCGCGAGGGGGCGTTCTTTCGCTTCCTGTTCGGCTCATGTTTCGGCGTTGTTTGCTTCATGGGACGCCCTTCAGCGTTTCAGATTCGCCCAAACGACGGCAATCTTTTCGCGCGGATCAACGCTCAACGGGCCGCTCATCGCCTCCTGTATTTCGCGTTCGCTCAATGCGCGGTTGTAAATGCGCGCATCGTCAACGGCGCCTGGAAAGGAATCGGTTGGACGGCCAAAATCGTCAGCTCCGATCCACAGTTCTTTGTCGGAGGCCGCAATCGGCTCATTGTTAGGGGCTTCGCCGTCCAGCTTGCCGTCCACATAGACGCGGAGAGTGGAGCCGTCAAATGTACCTGCGAAATGGTACCAGCTGCCGATTGTCCATTCGGTCGTCTCCGATTCAGCAAAAAAATTGGTCGGTTTGACCAGAAAGTCGATGGAGGTTGCATTCCCGAAGTCGAAGATGACAAATACCGAGTCGTTTTTAACCATGAGCCGTCGGCTTGCCAGCGAGTCCATCGGCTTGAAATGAAGCATGTAGGTTGCGGCGTCGGTCAGGTTCAGGTCGGGATGGTCCGGCACGGCAACATACTCTAGCGGTTCGTCAAATTCCAGCGCGCCCTTGAACCGCCCTTCTACCCAATCGGCTTTACCAACCAGCTCTCCGTCATGTCCGTTGCCGGTGATGTCGCGCGCCGCGTCTCCGTCGCCTTCATCGAAATCCCAGTTAGCAACGAGACCTTCCGTCACGGCGGAGGCGGCTGCCGCTGCGCTAAATGCGAGCGTCCATATCAAAATCTGCTTGCGAATCATGTTCGCCTCCCTAACGCATGGGCTATATGATGAAATTGTAGCGCCCTCTATTCCGTTTCGCAACGCTTCGCCTCTTGCTGACATTGCCCTGCTAAAGTGTTGAGTCGGGTTGTATGAAAGGGGGAGGTCTACTAGGATGAACCCGTAGAGAGCGGCAACGGCAAGCGAACGGCGGGGCGCCATGAACAGACGAAGCGCAAACGGCGTAAAAATGGTATGGGTTTTGGCGGCGCTGACGGCGTCCGCCGTTTCAGCAAAACGCATCCCGTTTGAAAGCCGTTTTGACGAGTGGACGCTCAACTTATGGCCGCCCGTCTCATGTGAGTCGAACCTAGCTGACAAACCTGTCGAGCGCGCCATCCCGTTGATCGCGCCTCTCGGCCGTTATCGCGTCTATTACAGCGCGGAGGACGACAGCTCTCAATCGTTTCTCTATGAGCCGCAGGTGAATGTGAACGCGACGGCGCAAACGATCGTCACAAAACTAAACAAGCCAAGCAATGCGGCGATTCGCTACACATACGCATATGCGTACACTATACGCAGCGCGGAGGACAGCCTGCAGCCCATCTGGAACTTCACGATACGCATGCGGCTGGAAAAAGGCGCGCCGGTTAGGTTCGATAGAGCGGTACCGGCATATGAGCGGTGGAACTTTCAACGCCCCGTCGAAAACAGGTACGGCAAAAACTGGGCGGTCTGGACGACCGATCATGAACCGCTGGAGCCGGGAAAGACGGCAAACTTTGAGCTGCGCAGCGTCGGTCTGCCGGGCGTTTTGCCGGCGTTCATGCAGGGCAAGCCGTTGCGCCCCAACCGAGTTCCTAAAAATGCGTATGTTCCCAATGAGCCTGGCGAGGACGCCGTCTGCGGCTGGGTTGTCGGTCCGGTTCCAGAGCCGGCAAATTTCCACCCGATCGCGTTCATGGAGTATATCGAAGGTCTTTATTGGAAATGCGGCGCGGCGGGTTGGATCGAATCGCATCGGGAGAACGTAGAGGTTCTTTGGGCGTTGAAAAAAGCGCGTTCCGCTTTAGAAAGCGGCGACGCGCCAACGGCTCGACAGGCGGTTTTAGACGGCGTTCAGTTGGTTCAGAGGCTCTCCTCAACAGGCGCTCCGCTTGTCCGCGAGCAGCCGTTCACAACGGAAGCGGAGGGCCTGTTGACGGCAAATATGGAGTATCTCGCGGAAAGGCTTAAACAACCTGCGCCGATTGCAGCCCGGCGCCCGCCGTTTCAAGGGAAGATCGATCTGGAGCTGCTGGCGGCGGCGAATGAGGCGGTCAAGGAGGTTCCGCCTGGATGGCTGCGCATCTACCATCTCGACTATGACGACTCCCTTCAGTCGCGCCTGTATGAGCCGGCATGCAATCTGGACGCGGCGGTCAAAACGGTCGTTCATCGGTTAGAGCCGTCAGAAGATCCGTCCGTTCGGTATGCGTATTCTTATGAGATCGTCAGCGGCGTTTCCAGCTTGCAGGCAATCAGCAGCCTGCGCATCGATATGGAGCTGGATCGAAACGCGCCGACAACGCTTGTCAGCCCGGCGGGGCTTGGATGGACTCAATCCGTCCCCAGACCCCATATTACAGCAACCAACTGGGCGAGATGGTACGGCTCATCCTCCCGCGGCCGTTTGATTATGCCGGGCGAAACGCAGGGCGGGTTTCAGCTGCGCAGTTCGGGGCTGCCCGGCATTTTAAAGGCGCGCGTCATCGGATCGTTGACGCGGACAAATCATCTCCATGAGATGGTAGAATTTCCAGAAGGAACAAGGGGGAATGGGGCGGTCGGTTTCGTCGTCGGGCCGGTTCCAGAGCCGTCGCCGTTTGAAGCGGGGGCGTTTTTAGAGTATGTGGAGAGCCTGTTCCGCCGGTGTAAAGAAATCGGATGGGCGGCTCCATTGGCGGCGGATAAGGCGGTTGAATCTCTCAAGCGGGCGAACGCTTTCTTGGCGGAAGAGGATGTTCAAGCCGCGCGGGAAACGCTTGAAGCGGTTGTTGAGAGCGTTCATCGAGAAGGCGAGGCGGAGCGGTTTTATACAACGGAGGCGTCTGGAATGTTGACCGCGAATCTAGAATATCTGCTGGAACGGCTGTAGCCCCGCGTCCGATTCCCCCCTTGAAAAGGGGGGCTAGGGGGGTTTTCTGCGACGCTTTAAGATTCCCGCTTACGCGGGAATGACGACCGGCGACTGCGTATAAACCCCCCTAAACGCCGAAGCCCCCAGGCGGCCGCAAAGAGCGCCGCGGACGCCCCTAGAAGCATGCCGCGGCTCTTCGGGGGGATCTCGTAAAATGCGGAGGCGGCGGCAAGCGGGATCAGCAGCATCGCCGCCGTTCCAAACGCGCGCAGCGTCCATCCGAACATCGCCGGGCGCAGAAACATCTTTACCGTCCCGATGAACGCCTTTAGGGCGGAAGTGCGCTTCGGCGCGCCGCCGCCCTTCTGTCCATTTGTCGATTCAGAGCGGCGGTTCCTCATCCGGCTCATCGGACGGGTCGGACGAATCGGTCGGCTCAGGGGCGCGCCGCCGCCTCGGCGGTTCCGGCGGAGGAGCGCCTTCCTCCAGCTCCTGAAAGGTGCGGTATATGTCCTTCGCAAAGTCGATCACATCCTCGCGCAGCTGGCGCATCGTCTTTTCCATGTTCGCCGAGTAGGCGGAGGAGGACATCGGATACTTTTCAATATACGCGATCAAAATATCGCGCGTCGCGTCAAGAGGAGTAGACATCAACGATCCTTTTCTATGAGTTCGGCGCCGCTGTACACAACGCCTTTTTTGAGTATCAGGTTGGCGTACACCGCAGATTCGCTCGTCGCGACCACGGCAAAACATTGTCGGGCGCGTTCATAAAACGCAAACCGCTCAACAGGAGTCAGCGACACGGGCTTCCCTTCCGAACGGCTCAACGCCGCGCGAAATTCGTCCCAAATCGGAGGCTCCGGCGCGTACTCTTCCACAACCGCCATGACCAGCGCATGCTCGTCGTCGTATTGATCAAGCGGGAAAAAGGGCGCGACCGCCTCCAGCAGATCCGTGACGCCGACCCCGTCCGCCCGCGCCAGACGCCGCGCATGGGACGCCGCCGGAAAATTGCCGTCCGCAAACACAATCTCATCCCCATGCCCCATCGACATGAGTATATGCATCAGCGCCGGCGATATGGCCGGCGGTATGCCCCGCAGCATCGCTCTCTCCTTTCGATACGGAGCTCAATAATGTCGGTGAAGCCGAATGCGCGCCGCGCCTTTATATAACGCGATCGGCGCCTCTATCGGCAGATGCCCTTCCGCTTCCACGCGCGCCAAATAGACCCCCTGCGGCAGATTTTCTAAGGTCAACCGCCCGCGCGCGTCGGTTCGGGCGGAGCCGTTTGCCGGTCCTGTATAAGTAACCAGCGCGTCCGCCAGCGGTATTTCGATCTGCGCGTTTGAAAAATATGTCCAGCCCGCGCCCGCCGCAATCTCCAAGCGCAGCGCCGGCTTCGCCTCTTCGTCGGGGATCCGTTCCACCAGCGGAAACAGCGCCGCCCCGTCCGCCGGCGAGAGAGCCGTCAGCGCCGCCAGCCGCATCTCTTCGTCTGGGGCTTGAGCGAGCATCTGCAGGATGTTTTGCCCGTTTTCAAACGCGGCCGCCGCGCCGACAGCGTAATACAGCAATCGAGGCGGCGCGCCCTCCATCAGACGCAGAAACGACTCCAAGCCGTTCGGCGCGGCTGTCGGGAACGCGGAGACGGCCGCCGCCCGCGTCAACAGGTCAGGCGACTCCATGCCGCCGAGAATCGCCGCCGCCGCTTCTTCAGACCTGCCCAGCATTGCCGCCGCCAACGCCGCCGCTGTCCGCGTTCGTCCGTCTTCGTCCGCGAGCGCCGCAGCGATTTCGTCGGCGTACGCTTCGCCGCGCATTTTGCCGATGCCGACCGCCGCGTAGGCGCGCGCCGCGGGGCTTTCGTCGGTTAAGGCGAAGGCGAGCGCGCCCGCCTCCTCCGCAAAGGAACGCTCCTCAATTGGACGCCCGCGCTGATCAGCTCCTCGGCGCATGAGCGCAAACGCCGCCGCCTCGCGCGTGTGCGGATGCGGATATTCTAGAGACGCCGCCAAAAAAGGCAGCGCTTCCTCGTCCGCGCAGCCCAGAGCCATCGCCGCATAACGCAGATCCAGCGGACGGGCAGGCTCCTCCTCGCGCAGCAGCTGTATGAGCGGTTGAACAGCCGGGGCGATCGTTTCAGCCAATGAAACGAGACCGCCCTCCTCCGTTTGAAAGCCGCCGCGGAAGCGGGTCAAGCGCGCTAGAGTCTCCAGCGCCGACGGATCCGGAACGCGCCGGACAGCGTCGCGCGCCTGCGCCAACTCTGAAGGCGATCCGATCTCCTCCTCCGTCTGTTCCGTCTCCGCCTCCGCATCGATAAACGGGTTGAAGTCGACATCGATCAATTCCAACTGCGGAACCTGCGGTCCGCCTCCGCCCCGTCTTGGTCGGTTCAGGCTGTTGATCGCGGCTTGCGCGGCTTCCTGCACATCCAGGTCCTCGTCTTCAGCCAAACGGCGCAGCAGGGCGTTCAAGCGTTCGTCTCCGCCCATCAGCTCCGCCGCCTCCACAACGGCGAGGCGCACATGGCTCTTCGGATGTTCAGCATCCTTCTCCAGCGTGTCATACGCGGTCTCGCGCGTCTCTTCGGGGGCGAGACGCAGAAGCGTCAGCGCCGACCTCGCCCGCACCACCGGCAGCGGATCGCCTAGCAGCTCCTTCAGTTTCGGCAGCGCCTTGCGCAGTTCATTCCAATTTGCCTCCTGCGCCGTGTACCTCCAGAGAGCGTCCATCGCGCGGGCGCGCGTCATCGGGTTCTGCGCTTCCAGTTTGGCGATCTCAAAACGGATGTCGTCCGCGGCGCCGCTTTTTTTCTCCGCATCCTGAGCGGAAAGCGTCAGCGTCAACGTCAGAACCAACAGCGCGGGAATGAACCGCCTAAGCCTCATCGCTCAATTTCACAACCATTTTTCCGGTATTCCGTCCCAAGAAAAGATCGATAAACGCCTGCGGGGCGTTCTCTATGCCGTCCAAAATCGTTTCGGAGTAATGGACGCTTCCGTCTGCGACGAGCGGCGCGACCTCCTCCAGAAACTGCGGCTTCAGTTCGCCGTGGTCGCTGATGATGAAACCCTTCATCTCGGCGCGGCGTCCAATCAGCTGAAACAGGTTGCTCGGCCCCGGTTCCGGCTCCTTTAGATTATACTGCGAAATCATCCCGCATACAGGGATTCGGGCGCCGAGGTTGATGCGGTCTAAAACCGCCTCCAGCAGCGCGCCGCCCACATTTTCAAAATAGATGTCGATGCCGTCTGGACATGCCTCCGACAGCGCGGCGCCGAGACCGCCTTGGCGCCAGTTCAGCGCCGCGTCGTATCCGAGCGTCTCCAGCGCATGCCGGCGCTTCTCTTCAGAGCCGACGACGCCGACGACGCGGCAGCCCGCCCGTTTTCCCAGTTGACCGACCAGCGAACCGACCGCCCCCGCCCCCGCCGACACAACCAGCGTCTCCCCCGCCTGCGGACGGCCGATGCGGTTCAACCCGTACCAGCCGGTGAAACCAGGCATCCCTAAGACGCCGAGGTAGGTGGACAGCGGGGCGGACGGCTCGTACACCCGCTCATGACCCGCGCTGTCCGTTACAAAATGATCGCGCCAGCCGCTTCCGGTCAACACAATGCAGCCTACCGGCAGCCCGTCCAGCCGGGAGCGGACGACGCGCCCAACCGATCCCCCCGAAAGCGGAGCCGGCGGATCGGACGCCCCCGCCCGCATCATCCCCCGCATATACGGATCGACCGACATATACAGGTTCTGAATCAGCGCTTCGCCCGGCTTGAGGTCGGGAAGCTCCTCTTCAATGATCAGAAAATCGTCCAGCGCCGGCATTCCGTCCGGCGCCTGTTTCAAGGCTGCATAGCGCGTCTTCACGCTCATTCTCCCTTGTCCTTGCGCCAGTCTTCCAGGATTTTCTCCTGTCGGCTCGCGGCGTTGTCCAGCGCCTGCTGCGCGGTCTGCTCGCCCGACACCGCCTTATGCAGCTCCTCCTGCTGCGCGGTGATCATGGAAAAGAACTCTGGATGTTTCCAGACGTCGCGCTGGAACGGGATCGTGTCGGCAAAGGCGCGCGTCCATGCGCGGCTGTTCTTGAATTCATCGCTCTCGATGAGCGCCGCCGTGGACGGAAGCCCGCCGCCCTCCGCAAACCGCTTCTGCTGCGCGTCCTGGAACCACCACTTGATATACTCCAGCGCCTCCTTGACATGCTCCGACTTCGACCCGACGACGAACGGCTGTCCGCCTAGGTTAAAGGAACGCTGTCCGTTCGCCCCCGGCGGAACGACCACCATGATCTTGTCGGTCACGGTTGAGAAGGACGGGTCTTCGATGACTCCAGGGCTAACGGCGATCCAGTTGCACGCCATGGCGACCAGCCCGCTGGCGACCGCGTTGTTGACTCCGTCCAGGTTGTTGTTGACGGAGCCGGGCGGCTGAAACTGCATCAGGTCCAAAAAGTATTCCAGCGACTCGACCGCTTTGGGAGAATTCAGATGTCCGTCCACCTGCATCGTCTCCCAGTCCCAGACCTCGCCGCCCCAGTTGTAAAGGAACTGGAGCCATGCCATCGACACAAAATCGTACTCTTTGCTGTAGGCGAGGGCGAGTCCGAAAAAGTCGTTTTCAAGCGTTTCGCCGGCAAGCGTTTCGCCCGCCGCGCGCGTGAAAAATTCGGCGTAGTCGCGCGCCTGTTCCCACTCCACCTTCATCCAGTCCTCGTACGTTTGCGGAAGCTCATGTCCGTACCGGCTCTGGAAGGCGGCGCGCTCCTCCGCGTTTGTGAACAGGTCCTTGCGAACGAAGAAGCCTTGAACGTCCGCCTCCTGCGGAAAGCCCCACCAGTTTTCCGTTCCGCCTGGGTAGGCGCAGTACGCCCCCTTCAGGACAGGATGAATCTTGTCCATGATGGCGGCAAGATCAGGGTCTTCCGCAATATGATCGTTCAGTTGGAGTATATGCCCGCTTTCGGCAAAATCGCCGATCCACTGGCTGTCCGCGACAAACAGGTCGTAGGTTGGACTCCCCGCTGCAAGAGCCGCCGTCAGCCGTTCATAGTAGTTTGACCACGGCGCGGGATCCATCTTGATCTCGACCGTATACCCCAGTTTTTCTTTGGCGTAAGCGGGAAAATCGGCAGAGATCTCCTCCATAAGGCTTATCGGAAGCCAGTCGGGGCCGGTCATCTGCAGGACAACCTTTTTTTCCTCGTCGGGCTGCGAGCAGGCAGCCGCCATCAACAGAGCCGGCAAAACGAGCCATCGCAGGCGCTTCATTCAACATTTCCTTCCGTGTGAGCTTGTAAGCTGACGACCGAGTCGGTCGCTGGATTGATCAAGTACGCGTTCTTTTTTAAAAATGAAACGATTCTCTTCTCGTCGTATCGATAGGCGCTCGGCCGTTCCGCCGCGACCGCCTGGATGCGCTCCTCTCCCGCGGTCAACGCGACGACAGCGTAATCTCCGCGCATCTCCGCCGCAAAGACGCGCGCCGTAAAGGAGACGCGCCCAGGGTCATGCGAGTCATGCGGCTCCGCCTCAACGCTCAATGTCAACGCCTCAGGGCGCGCGCCCAGCAAAGCCGGCCCCGGCGGCGCCTCAACATGCAGCGGCTGCATTTCAACGCTCTCCGCTGTGAAAAAACCCTCTCCGTCAACATGCCCCGCCATCAGATTCATCGGCGGATCGCCCAGACAGCGCGCCACAAACGCATGCGACGGCCGATCATACAGCTCCAGCGGCGGTCCGCACTGGGCGACCTTTCCGCCGTCCAGCGCGGCGATGCGGTCGGGCAGCGTCATCGCTTCCAGCTGGTCGGGCGTCGCGTAGAGAAACGAGGCGCCCATCTGCCGATGGAGCCGTTTCAGTTCGGCGCGCATCTGCTCGCGCAGCTGGGCGTCTAGGTGCGAGAGCGGCTCATCCAGCAGGTACGCCCGCGCCTCGCGCGCGATCGCCCTCCCGATGGCGACGCGCTGCATTTCGCCGCCGCTGAGCGTCTGCGGGCGTCTGTCCAGGGTGTGGGAGACGCCGAGTCGTTCGGCGGTCTCTTCGACGCGCCGTTGGACGACGTTCGGTTCCATTTTGCGTTCGCGCAGCGGATACGCGATATTTTCCCAGACGGTGAGATGCGGATACAGGGCGTACGATTCAAACACCATCGCGGCTCCGCGCTCGGAGGGCGGCAGGTCGGACACATCCTCGCCGTCGATGAGAATGCGCCCTTCGTCGGGCGTTTCAAGCCCGGCGACGCAGCGCAGCAGGGAGGTTTTCCCGGCGCCGGACGGTCCGAACAGCCCAAAGAATTCGCCGTCTTCGATATGAAGGTCCACGCCGTCCAGCGCCGTTTTGCCGCGGTATGTTTTGCGCAGCCCTTCCATGCGGATTTCCGCCAAGCGCCGCTCCTTTCGATGCGTCTTTGCGTCCAACGCTTCAATTGTATGCTAAACGCGCCGCCCATGCAACATACCTGTTGGAACATGTCGGCATATGAACGCGGGCGGGAATCAGGCGCGCCGCTCTTGACGAAACTGCCCAAACGCGCCATACTAAACCGGCAAACGCAAACGGAGAACCTATTGGCGCATCACGACGAATCGAGCCTGAACGTCCATCTGGCGGACATCCTAAGCGGCATGGCGCCAGAAAGCGGCATACGCGCCGAAAATACAAGCGTCGTCCGAGAAAGCAGAGGGCTAAAACCGGACATACTCGTCACGGCGCCAGGGCGCTCCCCCGTCATCATCGAAGCGGAATACGAACCCGCAAACAGCGTCGAACAGGAAGCGAAACAGAGGCTCGGACTGGAACTGGAAAAGCAAACAAGACCTGTCGAAGCGGTCGTCGCGCTGCGTTACCCAAAACCGCTGGAACATGCCGGCAGCATCGAAGCGGAACTCCAAAACGCGCGCCTCTCCTACTGCTTCTTTCAAGACAGCGGACGCGGCGGCGGTCAAAGCGCCATGGACGAAGCGGCGCGCTTCCCTGAAACAGGCTGGCTCGAAGGCTCCATCGACGACCTGTCCGATCTGATACGCATGATCTCCATCCCGCAAAAGGAGGTGGACAGAGCCGCCGAGGCTCTAGAAAACGGCATTGAACAAGCGGCGCTCCTGCTGGACGCCGACTCCGAAATGCGGCCCGAAAACTCCAAAGAGATTGCGCGCCTGCTCGGCATGTCGAACGTCCCGCAAACGCGACGCATGGCATGCGCCATCCTCGCCAACGCGCTCACGTTCCATGAACGCATCGCCGGCATGCATCGGTCCATCCGTCCGCTCGCGGTCGTCTGCGGACGCGCCGTACTGGACCCGCAAGGCGAAGTACTAGAGGTGTGGGACGAAATACTTGAGATCAACTACTACCCGATCTTCGCGGTTGCAACCGACATCCTGGCGCAGCTGCCGTCCGACCTCGCAAGGGAAGTTCTATGGACGCTGCGGCGCGCCGCCATCGGAGCGCATATCACGAACGCGCATGAGCTGACGGGGCGCGTCTTTCAGCGTCTCATCTCCGACCGCAAATATCTCGCCACCTTCTACACGCGGCCGCATTCCGCCGCCCTGCTCGCGCGTCTCGCCGTCTCCAAAATGCGCGGCGTTCATTGGCAATACCGCGAATCGATTGAACGGCTCAAGATCGCCGACTTCGCATGCGGAACCGGCGCCTTGCTCTCCGCCGTCTACGATCAGATCGCGGCGCTCCACGAACGCGCGGGCGGAACGCTGGACGACCTGCATCCGATCATGATGGAGAAGGTTCTGCACGGCGCCGACGTCATGCCGTCCGCCGCGCATATCGCCAGCGCGACCCTCTCCGGCGCCCGACCCGACATCGATTACAAAGACTCGCGCGTCTATACGATGCCGTATGGACGGCAGGAGGACAACACGGTCAAACTCGGCTCGCTGGAACTGCTGACGCTCAGCAGCGTCATGACGCTGTTCAACACCACCGACCCGGCAAAACGCACCGGCAGGCATGGCGAAGAAACGGCGGCGCAGATCAACGTTGAGATCAAAGATGAGTCGTTCGACCTTGTGATTATGAATCCGCCGTTCACACGGGCGGGAACCTTTGCCGCCTTCGAAGCGTCCGCTGAAGAGCAAAAGGAGATGTGGGATCGGATGAACAGATTCAAGAGAGACACCTGCTATTTTAGAAATGCGGGCATCGCCTCGGCATTTGCGGCATTGGGCGATATAAAACTGAAGCCGGGCGGCGTCATGGCGCTGGTTCTGCCGTTGACCGCCGTTTCTGGACAATCATGGAAAAAAATGCGGGCAATGCTGGCAAGCAATTATACCGGTATTGACATTCTGAGCATCGCCGCTCCGAAAACGGACGAGGTTTCTTTTTCGGCAGATACAGGCATGGCGGAATGTTTAATTGTCGCTAGCAAAAAACATGCCAGATCTAAAAGGTACCCCCCCCCCCCGGTGAAAATTCGGCGCGCTTCACCTCTTTACGCCGACGGCCGCAGAATTTAGCGCATGCTGCTGAAGTTGCGAAGCGGGTTGAATCAGCGAACTCTGTTCGGCGTCTGGAGGATGGCCCTTTCGGCGGGTCGCCTGTAACGGTCGGAAATGACCGAGAAGGGGATATGCTGACCGCGCCGATTCATGCTGACGGCGGCAACTGGGAAGTCCCGCGCATTGTGGATTATTCTGTTGCGCAAGCCGCTTATGCGCTGACGAATTCTAGCCTATGGCTGCCGGGCCTTCTTGACCCGATTGAAATTCCGATGGTTCCGCTTAATCAAATCGCCAGTCGAGGACTACCGCACCGGGATTTGACAGACCCTCCGCCTAGAGGCCCTTTCATTAAAGACCGCCCCAGCCCGACAGCGACATATCCTTCTCTTTGGAGTCATGACGCCAAGAAAGAAACGAAGATCGTCTGCGAACCGGATTCACAACTGCATGCGCGGCAAGGCATGGAGAAGCAGGCAAAGAGAAAAGCGGCAACCGCTAGCCGATGCCACCACAATGAGGACTTTCGATACAACTCACAACCGTTATCTGTCGCATTTACAGAGCGAATAGCGATAGGCGGAAGCGCATGGAAAAGCATTCGTTTCGAAAACAATCGATTTGATTTCGCGTTTGCATTATGGGGCAACAGCGCCCTTGGTCTGCTCATGCACTGGTGGCGATCCAGCCGTCAGCAGCCAGGGCGAGGGCGCATTACGATCCGCGCGCTTGAATCGCTCCCGACGCTAGACCTGCGCGCCTTGTCGGACGATCAGCTGTCGCGCGCTGAGCATATCTTCAATGACTTCCGCGAGGTGGAGTTCCAGCCTGCGTATATCGCCGACTTGGATTCGTCGCGCGCCGCTCTGGATCGCGCTGTGGTATGCGAGCTGCTTGGTTTTGAGGCGGCGGTTTATGAGGCGGTGCGGGGGCTGTCGGCGAAGTGGGCTGCGGAGCCTTCTGTCCGCGGCAGCAAGCGGCGGCCTGACGGTTCGCTTGCCGTCTAACGATCTCGTCATGCCCGCGCAAGCGGGAATCTAGAGGCGCCGCAGAAACTGTCCGCGCCCGGCAAAACCGTCATCCCGCCCGAAAACCTCCCTAGCCCCTTTTCAAGGGGGAATCGGACGCGGCGGCGCGAATATCCCGTATGAACGTACTGCCCGTCCAAACCTAAACGCTGCATTTTTGCGCGGAATGCGTTAGAATAGAGCCAGGCATCAACAGGAGGAGTCGCATGCGGGTTGCGTTATGGACGGCAGTTTGGGCGTGCGCCATGTTTGCGTTGGCGCAGGACCCCGATCTCATTCTCTATTTTGATTACGAAGATTTTGACGGCGCGACGGCAATAGACATGTCCGGCAACGCGCGAAACGGCGTCGTCGAAGGAAACGTGTCCCTTGAGCATGACGGCGAACGCGGAAACGCCGCGCATTTTGAACAGGGCAGCTACATCGACCTGGACGGCGAAAACTGGCCGGAAGAGCTGACGCCGCGCGACGGCATGACCGTCTCGGCATGGGCGCATGTGAAAGCGGTCGCCGACCAAGCCATCTTCAACGCCCGCGCAAGCGACGGTACCTGGCTCGTCCACCCTGAAATACGCGGCGATGGCAACTACCGCTGGCTCCTCCGCGGCGACGGCGGAAACCTCATCTTCGACATACGCGGCGGCGTCGCCAAAGCGGACGAATGGGTTCACTACGCCGGAACCTACAACGGCAGCCAAGCCGCCCTCTACATCAACGGCGAAATAGTCGGCAGGCAAGCCGCAAACGGGCTGATTGCCAAAGACTGGGGCATGGGCGCCCGCGTCGGATACAACATCGACAACAACCGCCCCTTCAACGGATGGATGGACGATCTGAACCTGTGGAAGCGCGGCCTCACCGAAGAGGAAGTACGCGCGGTGATGGAGTTTGGACCGCTGCCGCTGTCTGTCTCGCCGAGAGGCAAAGCCGCCGCCGCATGGGGCGCGCTGAAACGCAATTGACGCATTATGGCGCAACGGAACCGCAAGAGAAAAGAAGAGGAGCGGGCATGGACTTTCTAGAGGTGAACGATTATTTGGCGTCGCTGGCTGAACATGGGGACCCGGTCCTGCAGGAGATGGAGGCGGAGGCGAGACGGCGCCGATTTCCGATCATCGGGCCGGCGGCGGGGCAGCTCTGCTACATGCTCGCGCGGGCAGTCGGCGCCAAAAAAGTGTTTGAAATGGGCAGCGGATACGGCTACTCCACCGCCTGGTTCGCAAAAGCGGTGCGCGACAACGGCGGCGGAACGGTCCACCACGTCGTCTGGGACGATGAGCTGTCCGCAAAGGCGCGGGCGTACCTCTCCCGCATGGAACTGAACGACTGCGTCGAGTACACGGTCGGCGAAGCGGTCGACGCGCTCCGCGGCGCCGACGGACCCTTCGACATCGTCTTCAACGACATCGACAAGGACGGCTACCCCGCCTCTTATGAGGTCTTAAAGGCGAAACTGCGCCCCGGCGGCTTGGCGATCGTCGACAACATGCTCTGGCGCGGGCGCGCCTGGGACGAGAATGTGAACGACGACATGACGCGCGGCGTGCGCGAGATCACGCGCCTTCTATACAGCGACCCCGACTTCGCCTGCTCGCTCATTCCGATTCGGGACGGACTGATTGTCGGCTGGAAAACGTTGTAGACGGCGGAGAGTTCATGCATACGACCCAACCGATACACAACCCCGCCGGCGAGAGCGGCGTTCCGATTCTGGAAGCGAAAGAGGCGACGGCGCGCTTCGGCAACCGAGAAGCGGTCATCCAGCGCGCCTCCTTTACGATCGAGAGCGGCAGTTTTGTGTTTCTCCTCGGTCCGAGCGGCTCCGGCAAAACGACGCTGCTCCGCCTGCTGTTCGGCGACATACGCCCTGCCGAAGGAGCCGTCTTTTATGGGCGCGTCAACCTGCGCAACATGCGCGGACGGCGCATGGCGCATTACCGGCGGGAGGTGAGTTTCATCTTTCAAGATTTCAAACTGCTTCCGCGCCGAACCGTCTTTGAAAACATCGCGCTCGCTCTCCGCGTTACCGGCGCCTCCAACCGAACGATACGGCAGAAAGTGGACGAGATCATCCCGCGCGTCGGCCTCGCGCACCGCAGAGACGCCTACCCAAGCGAAATCTCCGGCGGGGAGCAGCAGCGCGTCAGCATCGCCCGCGCCATGGTGAACGAACCGAACGTTCTGCTTGCGGACGAGCCGACCGGCAACCTAGACCCGCGCATGTCGACGGAGATACTGGACCTGTTTGAAAAGTTTAATTTTAGAGGAACGACCGTCGTCGTGGCGACGCATGACGCGGCGATGGCGGCTGCAAGGCGCCAGCCAATCCTGCGCATTGAACGGCGGCGCGTGATTGAGGACAACGGATGATGCGGCTCTTCCGCGAGGCATTGTTAAATGTGCGCCATGGCGGCGTCGTGAGCCTGCTGGCGGTCGTCATCGTCGCGCTCACCGCGGCGCTTTTCAGTTCGCTCTATTTGGTGCGGAACGCCGTTTATGCGGACATGGCGCAGTTTGAAGAGAACGCGGGGGCCGCCGCCTTCATCCTGGACGAACTCTCCGAAGAGCAGATACAGCAGCTGGAAAAGACGATCCTGGCGATGGAATCGGTCGAACGAACGCATATCGTCTGGAAAGACGAGGCTCTCAAGAGAAGCCAAGAGATGTTCGGAAACGACACCGCCCTGATGATCCAAGGGTTTGAAGAAAACCCGTTCCCTGTCGCGATTGAAGCGTTTGCCGGCGAGGAGTACCGAAACGCCGAATCGATGCGCGAAATAGTGAAGGAGCTGAAACAGCTGGAAGGCGTCGAGGATGTGGTCTTTGAAAACGAGGCGATGGAGCAGCTGGACAAGATGAAGCGGGTCGCGTTTCTGCTGGGCGGCTTGATTGCCGCCGTTTCGATGGTCGTCATCGCGTTTTCGATCATGCTGACCGTCTACGCGCGTCGGGAGGAGATCGCAATTCTGCGCCTCCTCGGCGCGACCTACGGCTATATCCGCATTCCGCTGCTGCTGCAGGGTTTGCTGGAGGGGCTGTTCGGGAGCGGGCTGGGCTTGCTGCTCTTGTACGGGCTTTACTGGCAGTACGGAGAGTCGGTCGGCTTCACATCGTTTTTAGAGCCAGAGCAGATGGGAATCGTGGCGGCGGGCGCGACGCTTGTCGGAATGCTGGCGGGGATGGCGCCCCTCCGCAAGCATATTCGGGCGATGAATTAGCCGCCCAAGGTCGTCATTTCCGCGCCCCATAGCCTGCCCCCGTGAAAACGGGGTCGTCCCCGCCCTTGCCCTTGCGGTAAAATGTAATGCGCGCGAATCTAGAGGCGCGGCAGAAACCGTCCGCGTCCGCCCGCCGGCATGCCCCAACTAAAGACACAAGGTCGGTTATTTCGCGCATCGCCGTCTATAGAGGCAGCCGCCTGTTGCGCGGGAGGCGGCTGTACGCTACGTTACCTTTAACAAAACGAACGGCAAAGCAACCCGCGCGCAAGGGAGCCGCGATGAAGATCGCAGAAGTCCGCGTCATACTCACATGTCCAACGCGCAACTACCTGTTCGTCAAAATCGTCGCAGACGACGGACTCTACGGCGTCGGCGAAGGGACGCTGAACGGCAGCGAGCTTGCCGTCGCAACCGCCGCGCAGCATGCCGCCGAGCTGCTCATCGGACAAGACCCGCTCAAGACCGAAGACCTGTGGCAGCTGATCTACAACTGGAGCTACTGGCGCGGCGGTCCGGTCTTCATGGCGGCTCTCGGCGCCATCGACACCGCCCTGTGGGATCTGAAAGGCAAGGCGGCGAATATGCCGGTCTACCAGCTCCTCGGCGGCAAATCGCGCGACGGCGTTCTGACCTACGGACACGCCGGCGGCAGCTCGCCCGAACAGGTTGCCGACAGCGTCCGCGCCTTTCAGGAGCGCGGCTACCGCGTCATCCGCGCGCAGATGGGAGCCTACGGCGGAAGCGGCAACGTTCGCAGCGAGCCGTCTCCCCGCCCAGGCGTCCCCGGCGCCTCCTATTTTGAACCCGCGCCGTATCTCGCGGAGGTTCCAAAGCTGTTTGAACATCTGCGCAAGGCGCTGGGCGATACGGTCGAACTTCTCCATGATGTACACGAACAGCTGACGCCGATTCAAGCCGCATGGCTGGCGAAACAGCTGGAGCCGCACCGCCTTTTCTTTTTAGAAGATGCGCTGCCGCCTGAGCATTACGAGAGCTTCCGCGTCGTCCGCGCCGCTTCCACGACGCCGCTTGCCATCGGCGAAATCTTCACCTCCAAGTGGGACTGCATCCGCCTTTTTCAAGAGCAGCTGATCGATTACATACGCATCAAGCCGATTCATGTCGGCGGCATCACCGAGGCGCGCAAGATCATGACGCTCGCCGAACCTGCGCAGATACGCTCCGCGT
Source organism: Candidatus Poribacteria bacterium (assembly GCA_963665845.2). Taxonomy (GTDB): domain Bacteria; phylum Poribacteria; class WGA-4E; genus JAPPNK01. Next base: position 3,707,825 of record OY762492.1, on the reverse strand, counting down.
TCCACGGCGCCGCGGACATCGGACCTGTCGGGCAAGCCGCCTCGCTCCATCTCCAAACCGCTATCCATAACTTCGGCGTTCAAGAGTGGATTGACTTCAACGCCCCTGGACATGAGAGGCTGCGCGGTGTGATCGGAGAGCCATGCGCCTGGAGAGACGGTTACGCTTACCCGCATGAGAAGCCCGGACTCGGCATGGACATCGACGAAAAAGAAGCCGCCAAATATCCTTACAAACGCGCCTATATGCCCATCGTCCGCCGTTCCGACGGGACGATGCACCGGTATTAGCCCGATGAGCCGTCTGTTTGAAAACGCCGCCGCCTTTCCGCCCGGCGCTCTTGCCATTAAAGACGCGGACGGACAGACTGCCTACGCCGAGCTGCTGGAACGTTCGGCGTCGGCGGCGCGTTCTCTGCTTCGTTTTTTTGAATGTTCCGATCTAGCGGAGCGGCGCGTCGCCTTTTTATGTCCGCCCGGCGCCCTGTATGCCGCGGTTCAATGGGGAATCTGGCGGGCGGGCGGGGTCGCCGTTCCGCTTGGGCTGACGCATCCGCCGGCGGAGCTGGAGTATGCGGCGCGCGATTCGCAGGCGTCCGCGCTGATTGCCGGCGCTGAAGAAGCGGCGCGTCTCAACAGCGCCGCTCAAAACATCAACCTCCCCTTGTTGACCGCCCCTCTGACGGACGCGCCGCATGCCGATCTGCCCCGCCTTTCGCCCGAACGGCGCGCTATGATTCTTTACACAAGCGGCACGACCGGACGCCCGAAAGGCGTCGTCTCAACGCATGGCAACCTAGAGGCGCAAACGCGCTGTCTAATAAAAGCGTGGGAATGGTCGCCGTCGGACAGGCTGCTCCACGCGCTGCCGCTTCACCATATCCATGGCATTGTGAACGGCTTGACCTGCGCGCTCTATTCGGGCGCGGCATGCGAGTTCCTGCCGCGTTTTGACGCCGACGCCGTCTGGAAACGTCTCGCCGAGGGGGGCGTCTCCATCTTCATGGGCGTCCCGACAATCTATTCCCGTTTGATACAGGCATGGGAAGCGGCGCCGACGGAGAAGCGCGCCGTCTGGTCTAAAGCGGCGGGGGATCTGCGCTTGGCGGTTTCAGGTTCGGCGGCGCTGCCGGTCGCGTTGTTTGAAAAATGGCGCGCCCTTTCCGGACAGGCGCTGCTGGAACGGTACGGCATGACCGAATTCGGCATGGCGCTCTCCAACCCGTATCGCGGCGCGCGGCTTCCAGGGACGGTCGGCTTCCCGCTTCCGGGCATGGAGGCGCGCCTGACGCCGGGGGGAGAGATCGAAACGCGCGGCGAAGCCGTTTTCTTGGAGTACTGGAATCGACCGAAAGAGACGGCAAAAGCGTTCCATGACGGTTGGTTCCGCACGGGCGACATCGCCGTCCAAGACGAAAGCGGACGCTTCCGCATCCTCGGCCGCCGCTCGGTCGACATCGTCAAAACGGGCGGGTACAAGGTCTCGGCGCTGGAGGTGGAGAACGCGCTGATGGAGCTGCCGCAGATCCAGGAATGCGCCGTCGTCGGCTTGCCGGACGAGGAGTGGGGCGAACGGGTCGGCGCGGCGGCTGTCTTGAAAAACGGCGCCGAACTGAATCTGCAGACGCTGCGCAGCTTAGCGAAGGAGCGGCTTGCCGTCTATAAGGTACCGTCCCGCCTGCTTGTCGTTGAGGCGCTGCCGCGCAACGCGATGGGGAAGGTCATGAAGCCGGAGGTGAAGCGGCTGTTTGCGCAGGTTGAGTCGGTCGGGCGTTCCGCGTAGGGCGGGCGGTTTTGTTTGGTTAAAGGCGAAGGAGGCGCGTTATGCGAATACTTGTCGGCGACTACATCGCGGTGGCGTTGGCGGTCTCGGCGGGGGTTTTTGTCTTGGGGTTGATCGCTCTTCTGGCGCTGGCGCCGCTGCGGATACATCTAAGCCTGCGCCCGATTGTGTTTTCGCTGTCGGCGGCGCTCATGGTCGGCATCGGCGCGCTCGGCTTATGGAACCGATGGGCTTTGCTGCTTTACGCGGTGGCGCTGCCGGTCGTTGCGCTCGGCGTCTGGGATGTGTTTCAAAAAAAGCATACGGCGCTGCGCAACTTTCCCATCCTGGGACATTTTCGCTACCTGCTGGAGATGATTCGTCCAGAGATACGGCAGTATTTCATCGAGTCGGACACTGAAGAAAAGCCGTTTAGCCGCGAAAAACGGTCGCTCGTTTATCAGCGCGCCAAAGGTCAACTGGACACGCTCCCTTTCGGCGCCAAGGCGGATGTGTACGAAGGCGGGTATGAATGGATCACCCATTCCATCGCCGCTGTGGATCCGCCGAAGAAGCCGCCGCGCATTCTCATCGGAAACGACCAGTGCAGTCAGCCTTACTCCGCCTCCCTGTTCAATATCTCCGCTATGAGCTACGGGTCGATCAGCAAGAACGCGGTTCTCGCGTTGAGCCGCGCGGCAAAGATGGGCGGCTTTTTTCATAACACGGGCGAAGGCGGCGTCAGCCCTTACCACCTGGAAGGCGGCGGCGATCTTGTCTGGCAGATCGGCACCGGCTATTTTGGGTGCCGAGCGCCGAACGGCGATTTCTGCCCCGACAGGTTCCGCGACCAGGCGGCGCATCCCGCTGTCAAGATGATCGAGCTGAAATTGTCGCAGGGGGCGAAGCCGGGGCATGGCGGCATTCTTCCCGCGGCGAAGTTGACGAAGGAGATTGCGTCAATACGCGGCGTTCCGATGGGTCGAGACGTTCTGTCGCCGCCGGCGCATACCGCTTTTGACACCCCGATCGGCATGCTGGAGTTCATCGACCAGCTGCGCCGTTTGTCAGGCGGAAAGCCTGTCGGGTTCAAGCTGTGCGTCGGACACCGCAGCGAGTTTTTGAGCGTCGTAAAGGCGATGCTGGAGACGGAGATTTCGCCCGACTTCATCGCCGTTGACGGAGCGGAGGGCGGCACGGGAGCGGCGCCGCATGAGTTTTCCAGCTCCGTCGGAATGCCGCTCAACATGGGCTTGCTGCTGGCGCAGAACGGCTTGACCGGCGCCGGTTTGCGCGGCAAAACGCGCTTGATTGCGGCGGGGCGCGTCGTTACAGGTTTTCATATCGTGTCGAAGATCGCGCTGGGGGCGGATTTATGCAACTCGGCGCGCGGAATGATGTTTGCCATCGGCTGCATTCAGGCGTTGAAATGCAACACGAACCATTGCCCCGTCGGCGTGGCGACGCAGAACCCAGGGCTGTATAAAGCGCTGGATCCGACCAACAAGGCGCATCGGGCGGCGAATTACCACCGCGCGACGGTTCACAGCGTCCTTGAGCTGCTCGGCGCCGCCGGGATGTCCAGCCCGGAGGAGATTACGCCGAGGCATATATGCCGCAACGTAGGACCGTCGGAGGTGAAATCTTACGCCGAGTTGTTCGATTTTGTGGAGGAAGGGAGTCTGCTGGAAGAGCCGTATCCGCCTTCGCTGGATGAGATATGGCACCGTTCCAGTCCGTTTCAGTTTCCGTTCAGCCGCTCCCGCTCCGTTTCTTAAGATTTGCCGACCGCATGCATAAAGTTGAAACATCATGCAGACGAACCTGTCAACGCGCCAAAGAAGACAGCTTTTTCAACGCCTCCTGCTCTTCCAAGAGCCATGGGCGATGGTCGGGGACGGCGCGCTTCTTCGGCGGCGCATTGAACACATTGATATACGCCCGACGCGCCGCTTCCGTCCGATTCGGTCCCGCGTAATGCAGCGTCCGGCAATGATGAAACGTCGCGCCGCCGGGACGCAGCGGACACGCCTCCGCCAACGACGCCTCCGCCTCGTCCGTCACCAGCCCATGCGTCAGCGGGTCGTTGTCGATATGCCGATGAACCAGCACCTCCTCGGTCAAATGCGAGCGCGGTATGAACTGCATGCAGCCCGATTCCAGCGACGCCTCGTCCAGCGGCGTCCAGACGCTCAAGCCATGATGCAGCGCCGCAGGGTTCCAGTACGCCTCGTCCTGATGCCATGGCGTTTCGCGTCCGTACTCGGCGGGCTTCAAGATCATATGCCCGCCGCCGTTCACCTGTTCGAGCGGAACGCCGAGCAGTTTGGCGGCGAGTTTCCGCCCGTTTCGAAAGGTGTTCGTCTCGCGCAGTTGAGGATAGACCCGCTCCGGACCCAGCGCCTGCGGCAGAACCTCCCGCCCTTGATGCGCGCGCGGCCCGCCCAGATCAAAGTAGGCGCCCTGTTCCTCGCCCGCGCGGCTCTCAAACAGGTCGTCGTAGATCCCCCGCAGCCATTCCACCTCCTCGTCCGGCGAGATGCGGTCTATGCTCAGGTAGCCGTTCTCCTGAAAAAACCGTATCTGCTCCTCTGTTACGTCCACATTCAATTCCGCTGTCGGCATCGATTTCATTCGTCCGCTCCGCATCCTAGGTCGGTTCAATATACGGCGCGGGGGGCGGAATGTCAAGCGCATGGTTTTGAACTAGGATGGAAGGATTAGTAAGATTGCCAAGAGAGCGGATCGCGGAAATTTTCTTGGCAATCCTAGTTCAGACAATGGCTAAGATTCCCGCTTGCGCAGGAATGCATGTCCTCGCGGAAGCGGGGAACGATTTGAGCCGCCGGACGCTTGGGATGAACGCGGACGGTTTCTATGGCGCCGAAACCCCCCCAAACCCCCTTTTCAAGGGGGCTTTCATAACTCCCCCTTTGTAAGGGGGGCAAGGGGGTTTCCGCGGGCGCGGACAGCGTCCGCGGCGACTCTGGATTCCCGCTTACGCGGGAATGACGGCCGGGGATGCGGGCGGTTTCGGCGAATCCTCTGGATTCCCGCTTGCGCGGGAATGACGCGCTGGAAAGCGGCATGTCAAGGGCGGCGCATCGTTTTCGGCAGTTCTCTTGGCAATCTTTTAATCATGTCAATCCTAGTTCAGACAATAACTGCGGCGCCGTCTAAGATTCCCGCGCGTTTATCGCTGGGGAGAAATGCGGTATGGGCAAAGCGGGATCATAGAGCTAGAGGTCGGAGATGTCCCAAAAAAGGATGGTACCGTCAAAGCCTGATGAAGCGAGCGTCTTTCCGTCCTGTAGAAACGCCGCCCAATTGATATGTTCCGTATGCCCTTCGAGCTTCTTGAGAAGGGCGCCGGTTTCGGCGTCCCAGACGCATACGGTTGTATCCATGGCTCCGCTCACAATCATCTTTCCGTCTGGGGAATACGCCGCCCAGAAGCGCCCCTTGAGCGTACGGAGACGGGCTCCTGTTTCGGCGTCCCAGATGATCGTCTTTCCATAGCGGTCAGCGCTGACGATGCGCTTGCCGTTCGGCGAATAGGAAACCGAATGAATCTCTGTCCAATGCCCTGTAAGCGTATGGAGCGGCGCGCCTGTTTCCGCGTCCCATATGCGAACCGTTCCGTCGGCGCCGGCGCTGGCGATGCGCCTGCTGTCCGGCGAATAGGAGGCCGAATGGACGGCATACTTATGTCCTTTAAGCGTGTGGATCAGCGCGCCGGTTTCGGCGTCCCAAACGCGAACGGTTTTATCCCAACTTGCGCTGGCGATGCGCTTCCCGTCCGGAGAATAGGACGCCGAACTGACGCGAATCGTATGACCTTTAAGCTTATAGAGCTGCTTTGTGTCTTCCCATATTCGAACCGTCCTGTCGCGGTACCCGATGACGAGACGCCTGCCGTTCGGCGAATAGTTTAGCGAAACCGCGCGGCGCATATTGTATGCTTCGAGAAGCGCGCCGGCGCTGACATCGTATATACAAATGAAGGTACGCATTGGGTCCGCCGCGACCACATGCTTGTTGTCCGGCGACAATGCGACCGCGCCGAAGTTGGTATGCCCCTCAAACGCGCGGACGCGGGCGCGAAACTTGATGTTCCAAATGTAAATTGGACCGCCGAGACCAGCGGCGGCAACGCTATGGCCGTCCGGCGAAAACGCGAACGAACTGGCTGCGGAGTTGCTAGCGCTTCTGAAAATCGGCTGAAGAGGCGAGCCGTAGGCGGCGTTCCACAACTGCAGCATGTACCCATTTCCGCCCGCAAGATGCCTGCCGTCCGGCGAATACGCCAACATGATTCCTCTATCCGATTCCATCTCAAGCGTGTTGAGCCAGGCGCCAGTATCGCTGTCCCAGATGCGCGCAGTTCCGTCGCTGCTTGCGGTTGCAATTCGCTTGCCGTCTGGTGAATACACTGCCGTTTCGACGCTCCCTGTATGGCCTTCCAGCGCTTTGATGAAGGCGCCGGTCTCCGCGTCCCATACTCGAACGGTTCTGTTGCCGCTTGCGCTGACGATGCGCTTCCCGTCCGGAGAATAGGACGCTGAATTGACAGAATACCTATGTCCTTTAAGCGTATGGAGAAGAGAGCCTGTTTCCGCGTCCCAGACGCGCACGGCGCCGTCGTATCCTGCGCTGACGATGCGCTTCCCGTCCGGCGAATAGGACGCCGAATTGACGAACGATATATGTCCTTCAAGCGTATTGAGAAGAGCTTCGGTCTCCGCGTCCCAGACGCGCACGGCGCCGTCGTTGCCTGCGCTGACGATGCGCTTGCCGTCTGGAGAATAGGACGCCGAATTGACCTGGCGCGTATGCCCTTGAAGCAGCGCGATCTCTCCGCCGTAGAGCGCGTCGTAGATCCAGACGCCGATGCTGCTTGCTACGGCGAGCCTCTTGCCGTCCGGGGAATAGGCGAGCGATTGGACGCTTCCCCTGCCGATGCGCAGCTTGACGCCGTCGGGAAGCCCCAGCTGCGAGATGAGCGGCGGCGACCTAGCCTCAAGAGCGGCGCACATGAAAAAGCAAGCGCATAGAAAAAGAAGAAATCGTTTTGCGCCGCGGAGGTTGTTCATGCGCCGCTTCCGCCTAGAGGTCGGAGATGTCCCAAAGGAGGACGACGCCGTCAAAACCTGATGAGGCGAGCGTCTTTCCGTCCTGTAAAAACGCGGTCCAACCGATATAGCCTGTATGCCCTTCAAGCTTTTTGAGAAGGGCGCCGGTTTCGGAGTTCCAGACGCGTACGATTCTATCCCAGCCCCCTGTCGCGATCATCTTGCCGTCTGGAGAATATGCCGCGCATAAGATTCTTCCATAATCATCCCCGTCGATCTTTTTGATGGCAGCCCATGTCTCGGCGTCCAATATGACCGCCTTTCCATCGCTGTCAGCGCTGACGACGCGTTTGCCGTCCGGCGAATAGGAAACCGAATGGAGTTCAGATCTGCCCCCTTCAAGCGTATGGAGCGGCGCGCCGGTTTCCGCGTCCCAAATGCGAGTCGTATTGTCGAGGCCTGCGCTGACGACGCGTTTGCCGTCCGGCGAATAGGAAACCCAATTGACCGGGGAGATATGTCCTTTAAGCCTATGGAGAAGGGCGCCTGTTTCCGCATTCCAGATGATAACCGTTCTATCCCAACTCGCGCTGGCGATGCGCTTGTTGTCCGGCGAAAACGCCGCGGAGACGATCATGCTGGAATGTCCAATGAACCTATGGAGCTGCGTTTTTTTCTCGGCGTCCCAAACGCCAAAGGAATTACCCATACTTCCGATGAAAAGGCGCTTGCCGTCCGGCGAATAGCCCAAACAGGTCACACGAGAGCTCGCGCTGTATGTATGGAGAAGCGCCCCGTCGGCGGCGCCGTATATGTCAACGAAGCGGTCGAATCGATTTGCCGCGGCGATGCGCTTGCCGTCCGGCGATAAAGCGGCGGCGCGGGGGTGGAAATCGGTATGCCCCTCAAATGCGCGGACCTGGGCGCGAATCTCGATGTTCCTAATGTGAATCGGGCCTTCTCTATCCGCGCCGGCAATGTTATGTCCGTCCGGCGAAAACGCGAGCGTACTGGCTCCGCTTCTAGGGGCGCGTTTAAACATCGGCTCAAGAGGCGCGCCGTGAGCGGCGTCCCACAGCAGCAGATCGTCATACATATTTCCTCTGGCAAGGTACCTGCCGTCCGGCGAATACGCCAACCCGCCGGTCGCGCCTCTACCGGAAAGCGTATGGAGAAGCGCGCCGGTCTCCGCGTCCCAGACGCGAATGGCAGAGCCTGCGCTTGCGATTTTCTTGCCGTCCGGCGAATAGCGCGCCGAAAGAACACCTCTTGTATGTTCTTCCAAGGTTTTGAGCAGGTCGCCGGTCTCCGCGTCCCAGACGCGAACCGTCTTGTCGCCGCTGGCGCTGACGATGCGCTTGCCGTCCGGCGAATACGCCGCCGAACGGACCGAGGCTGTATGTCCTTTGAGCGTGTTGAGAAGCGCCCCTGTTTCCGCATCCCATATGCGAATCGTTTGATCGGCGCTGGCGCTGACGATGCGTTTCCCGTCGGGAGAATACGCCGCCGAGTTAATCGATTCTGTATGTCCTTTGAGCGTATTGAGATGGGCTTCGGTCTCCGCGTCCCATATCCGAACCGTCCAGTCTTCGCTGGCGCTGACGATGCGCTCTCCTTCGGGTGAATACGCTGCTGAATTGACGGGATCGGTATGTCCTCGAAGCAGCGCGATCTCTCCGCCGAAGAGCGCGTCGTATATCCAGACGCCGACGCTGCCGGCTGCGGCAAGCCGCTTGCCGTCCGGCGAATAGGCGAGCGATTGGACGCTTCCCCTGCCGATGCGCATCTTGGCGCCTTCAGGCAGACCAAGCTGCGAGATATAATCTGAAGGCGCCGCCGCGAACGCGCGCAGCGTCAAAACGCAGGCGCACAGCGAATAAAGGCTCCGTTTCATATACATCTCCAGTTTCGGCCTGTCTTTACAGCATATAAGAAGGCGGGCGGCGTGTCAAAGGCTAACTGGAGTCGCCAGCCTACAAGCGATGACATTCATTTGCGCGACAGCCGGCCGATCCATGCCGTCATTTGTATGATGATCTTGCCCCTCGAGTTAGCGCATACTTAAGGGGTAGCGCGGTGAGACTCCAGACCGTCTTGGGCGCGTTGCTTCGCAGCGGCGCCGTGCGGGAGTATCGAGAGCCGCGCAAAGAAGACAAGAAAGACCGGAGGCTCCGCACAGATACAGTGTTCTTGTTACAGAATACAAGTAAGGAGGCCGGTCCTTCTTGTCCTTTTCTCCCGAAAGGAGAACGAAAATGAACATACCACGCCACGACGAAAACAGCAACAAAATCGCCGCCGGAATCGACATGTCCAAAGACACGCTTGAAATCTCCATCAACGGCGGGAAAACCTCCACCATCAAGAACGCCGCGAGCGCCATCAAGCGGTTCATCAAACGCCTCCTGATGACCTACCCCGACATCAACATGGTCGTCTTTGAACCGACCGGCGGATACGAGCGGAAACTGGCGTCGCTGCTCGCCGAAGCAGAGATCCCTTACCGCCGCTGTCATCCAAACTACCCCCATCACTTCATCCGCTCCTACAGCGTCCGCGCCAAGACCGACGCGCTGGACGCCAAGATGCTCGCGCTGTATGGGCTGAGCCGCGATCTGGAACCGACGAAACCGATCGATCCGGTCGTGAAAAAGGCTCGCCGCTGGATGACGATACGCATGCAACTGGTGAAAACGATCACTCAGTGGACCAATCGGCTGCATTTACTGGAAGGCGAGCCGACGGAGGCTGCGACCGAACAGCTCCGCGACACTCTGAAAGAGGAGCGCAAGGCGGCGGAGCGGGAAGCTCTGGCGTTGATCAAGAAAAAGCCTGATCTTTACAAGAGGTTTCGTCTGTTGAAGAGCATTCCGGGCTTCGGCGATCTCCTTTCCGCGTATCTGGTTCTTCATGTGCCGGAGTTGGGCAATCGGAGCGGCCGTGAGATCGGTTCCCTGCTTGGTTTGGCTCCTTGGGCGCGCGAGAGCGGGAAGTCGATTGGTCGCCGCCGCATTTGGGGCGGTCGGAGCGATGTTCGGGCGCTTCTGTATATGTCGGCGATGTCGGCGATTCGTTTCAACCCCGACATGAAGCCGTTTTACGAGCGTCTGAAGGAGAACGGCAAGCCTGGGAAGGCGGCTCTTGTGGCGGTGATGCGGAAGTTGGCGGTTCTTGCGAACGCGATTCTGAAGCGTGGAACGCCTTGGGTTCCCTTGGATGAGTTGCGTTCTTTGGCGCCATCGGAAGAGTTGGGGTCTTCTGATGAGCAGGATGAAACAGCGGCTGCGGCGCCATCGGAAGAGTCGGGGTCTTCCGATGCGTCGGTTGCGGCGCCGACCGGAACATCTGCGTCTTTGGATGAGGCTGACGGGGAGGCGCTGCCGGCGCCTGGAGAAGCGCCGGCGGCGGCGTCTTCCGATCCGCAGTCAAGCGACAGGACGCAAGGCAGATGAAAACCCTTTCCGAAATCTCGCTGCGGCGGCTCCTTCGGTACTGCCGAAAAATATCCGCCGCGGCGACTTTCGGCGCTACGGAAAGCGCAAAATGATTGACTTTGAACACAGATACTCCCGCGTAAGCGGGAATCCAGAGGCATCGGGGATGACGTCCGCGTTCCCATGCCGACATGTCCCAACTAAAGACGCAAGGTCAGAGCGGCAGTACGCTCATACGATGATGTTGGTCGGAGACGCGGTATGGACGGCGTCTGCGATGCCTAAGATTCCCGTTTTCACGGGAATGACGGATCGGCGGCGCGGACGCTTTAGGATTAAAAACGACTATCATCGCATGGGCGTACAGCCGTCAGAGCGCCGCTCTTGAAACTCGACCCGAAATGCTGTAATGTAAATCAAACAACGCACCGCCAGAGAGGAACAGATCATGGCGCAAGCCTCTTATCGAGAAATCACGCAGGAGCAGGCGCAGCAGTTTCTGGAACGCGGGCATATCGTCATCCGCCAGGCGTTTCCGCGCGAGCTGGCTGAGGAATGGCGCGCCTTCGCTTTCAAACGGCTCGGATACGACCCCTACGAACCCGACACCTGGGCGGAGCCCCGCGTCCATCTCCCCGGCATGAACTGGAAGCGCGCCGCCGACATCGCCCCAAGAGCATGGAACGCGATCTGCGACCTCATGGGCGGCGAAGAACGCATCCGCAACGCCCAAAACTTCTCGCTCGGCGACGGCTTTATCATCAATTTCAATATCGGCGACGGCGAGCCGTGGCAGCCTCCGTCTCCTAACATGAGCGGATGGCACAAAGACGGCGATTTCTTTCGGCATTTTCTCGACAGCCCTGAACAAGGGCTGCTCACCATCATCATCTGGTCTGACATCTTTCCGAAAAGCGGCGGAACCTTCGTCGCCGCCGACTCGGTTCAGCATATCGCGCGCCATCTCGCCGCTCATCCAGAAGGGCTGCTTCCCTCCGAGGCGGGCTTCGGCAAACTGATTCGACACTGCAGCGACTTTGTCGAGCTGACAGGGCTTGCCGGCGACATTGTTCTGATCCACCCGTATGTTCTCCATTCGGCGTCGCGCAACCCGTCCGAACGGGCGCGCTTCATCACCAATCCGCCCGTCGCGCTCAAGGAGCCGATGAACTTCAACCGAAAAAATCCGGACGATTTCTCTCTTGTTGAGAAGGCGGTTCTGAAAGCGCTCGGCGTCGAACGGCTCGATTTCAAACCGACGCGGCCGAGAGAGCGCGTCGTGCCAAAGCGGGTCGCGCAGCAGAAAAAGATGTTAGCGGAGCAGAAGCGCCGATTGGGCGTCTCTTGAACAAAATAACCGCGCCATACTGCTCATGGAAGTCCCCCGTCTCCGCTGAAACGGTCGCTCAAGCGGGCGTCCGAATGGGGCTGTCCGCCTCGGACGGCGCCGATGTTTACTGGGTAGAAACGCGCCCCGCCGACAAAGGGCGCAGCGTTCTCGTGAAGCGAACGCCGGATGGAACGCGCCGCGACCTCACCCCGGCGCCCTTGAGCGTCCGCAGCCGCGTCCATGAATACGGCGGGGGCGATTATCTCGTCCATGACGGAACGATCTTTTTTTCAAACGACGCCGACCAGCGCCTTTACCGGCAGGACGCCGGCATGCAGCCCGATCCGCTCACCCCGGCGAACGGCTCCCGCTATGCGGACGGCGTGATGGACGCGCGGCGCAACCGCATTTTATGTGTCGTAGAACGGGAGCGGAGCGGAAACGAACCGCTGAACGCGCTGGCGTCCGTAGACGCGGAGACCGGCGCCGTCTCGATTCTTTACGCGGAAAGCGACTTTGTCTCCTCGCCGCGAATCGGTCCAGACGGCTCGCAGATTGCATGGCTCGCGTGGAACCACCCGAATATGCCGTGGGACGGAACGGAGCTGTGGACAGCGGAATGCGCGCCTTCAGGAGAGTTAACGAACCAGCGGCGCGTTGCCGGCGGTTCGGACGAGTCGATCTTTCAACCGACATGGTCGCCCGACGGGACGCTCACTTTCGCGTCTGACCGAACCGGCTGGTGGAACCTCTACCGCATCGAAAACGGCGCCGCGCGAAACATCGCCCCGATGGACGCCGAATTTGGACTGCCGCAATGGGGGTTTGGAATGCGCGCCTACGCCTACATCTCGGCAGACGAGGTTGCCGCCGTTTATCGTCAGAATGGGCAGTCCCGCCTCGCGCTCATCAACTTGACCTCTGGAGAGGCGGAGCGCATTGAGACGCCTTATACAGAGTTGAGTTCGCCCTTGGCGGCGGATGGACATCTCTATCTATACGCCGCTTCGCCGTCCCGCCCCGCCGAGTTGATTCAGATCGATCTTGCCTCCAGGGAGATCGAGACGATTCGCCGCCCCGACGAAACGGAAGCGGACGAACGTTATCTGTCGCTGCCTGTGGAGGTTGAATTTTCAACGGAAAACGGGCTGACGGCGCGCGGTTTCTTTTATCCGCCTAAGAACGACGAGTACGCGCCTCTTGAAGGGGAAAAGCCGCCCTTGATTGTCAGCTGCCACGGCGGGCCGACCAGCGCGGCGACCGCGTCTTACAACCCCGCCGTTCAGTTTTTCACCAGCCGAGGGTTTGCCGTTCTGGATGTCAACTACGGCGGAAGCGCCGGCTACGGACGCGGCTATAGAGAGCGGCTGAACGGGCAATGGGGCGTCGTCGATGTGGACGACAGCGTCAACGGGGCGCGCGCTATGGCGGAGCGGGGAGCTGTTGACGGCAAACGCATGGCGATACGCGGCGGAAGCGCCGGCGGGTTCACCGCGCTGGCGGCGCTCGCGTTTCGAGACGTCTTTAAGGGGGGATGCAGCTACTACGGCATCGGCGATCTGGAGGCGCTGGCGAAGGACACTCATAAGTTTGAATCGAGATACCTGGACAGACTGATCGGACCGTATCCTGAACGCGCCGATCTATACCGGGAGCGGTCGCCGATCCATTCCGCCAAGAACATCTCCGGACCAGTTCTGTTCTTGCAGGGCATGGAGGACAAGGTTGTTCCGCCCAACCAAACGGAAGCGATGCTCAAAACGCTGAACGACAACGGGCTGGACGCCGAATGCGTCCTCTTTGAAGGGGAAGGGCATGGCTTTCGCCAGGCGAAAAACGTGCGGCGCGCCTTAGAAACGGAGCTGGCGTTTTACCGCCGCCTCTTCGGCATATCGGTTGCGCCCGGCGGCTAGGCTCTGATTTCGTCATTCCCATGAAAACGGGAATCTTAGACGCTGGTTTTCGTCATTCCCGCGCAAGCGGGAATCTTATGCTCTGATTTCGTCATTCCCGTGAAAACGGGAATCCAAAGGCGCGGCAGAAGACGTTCGCGTTCGCCAGGCGGAATGTTCCAACTAAAGACATAAGGTCGCATGTTGCGCCTATCAGCCGTTGCCTTTAACATACATCCTTGAACACACATGCTCAGCCAAGGGAGCGCCCCATGACAACCGAGCGCGCAGACGAACCGACCCGGCGCGACTTCATCAAAACAGCCGCGGCGTCCGCCGTTGCCGCCTCGCAAGCCGCTTCTCAAACCGGAGCGGCGAACGAAAACGAGACCGAAAACGAACCGCCCGACCTGCCCAACATCGTCATAATCTTCACGGACGATCAAGGGTATCAGGATCTGGGCTGCTTCGGCTCGCCCAACATCAAGACGCCGCGCATTGACCAGATGGCGAAAGAGGGCATGCGGCTCACCGATTTTTATGTTGCCGCCTCTATCTGTTCGCCTTCCCGCGCCGCCCTGTTGACAGGCTGCTATCCGCCGCGCGTCGGCATCACCTCCGTTCTCTTTCCGCGCAACACAATCGGACTCGACTCCAGCGAAACGACCATCGCCAGCCTCTTAAAGAAAAAAGGATATGCCACCGCATGCGTCGGAAAATGGCATCTCGGACATCTGCCCCAGTTTCTTCCGACAGCGCACGGCTTCGATTCCTACTACGGCATCCCGTACTCGAACGACATGGACGCGGTTCAAACCGAAAACGGACGCATTTTTAATGTCCCGATCATGCGCAACGAAGAGATCATCGAACGCCCCGCCGTCCAAGAGACGCTGACGCAGCGTTACACCGAGGAGGCGCTGCGGTTCATACGCGGCAGCCATGACAGCCCTTTCTTTCTCTATCTCGCGCACACCATGCCGCATGTGCCGCTTTACGCTTCCGAGGGGTTTGTCGGGACGTCCGAGCGCGGACTTTACGGCGACACCATTGAGGAGATCGACTGGTCGACAGGGCGCATCTTGGAGACGCTGCGCGATCTCGGCATCGACGAAAAAACGCTCGTCGTCTTCACTTCCGACAACGGCCCTTGGCTTCAGAAAAAGGAGGACGGCGGATGCGCCCTCCCCCTGCGCGGCGGCAAATTCAGCGTCTATGAGGGCGGCTTCCGCGTCCCGTGCGTCATGCGCTGGCCGGGAACCATTCCCGCGGGAACGGTCAGCTCCGAGATCGTCAGCTCCATCGACCTGCTGCCGACCATCGCCGGTCTTGTCGGCTCCGATCTGCCGGAACGCGCCATCGACGGCGAAGATGTCGGCGCCGCGCTGCGCGACCCTGAGGCGTCCGCGCCGGATCGGCATTTTTATTTTTACAGGGGAACCAATCTGCGCGCCGTCCGCCGCGGCAATTGGAAACTGCATCTGGCTGGCGGTAACGACGAGAAAAACCCCGCCCAGCTGTACCAGCTGGACGCCGACATCGCCGAGTCGGAGAACACGGCGGAAGCGAACGAAGCGGTCGTAGAGCGCTTGACCGCCGCGGCGCGCCGATTTGACGCGCAGCTGAAAGATCAAGCGCGAGGTCCCGGCCGCGCTGAAGAGGAGTAAGTTAAGAGGAAGTTTCCTTCTCCACCAGCTTGATGTCGCGGATGGAGCGTATGGGGGCGCCTTTCATTTCGAGCCATTTGTACAGCTGCTCGGCGTTGCGCGCTTCAAACTCGTACACCGCTTCGATGGGCGCGCGGGTTTTGCGGTCGGCTCCGTTGCCGTTTGAGCGCTCCTGGCTGCATTCGCGTCGGCTCCCGTTCTCATACGGAAAGGCGCATTGAAATCGAGGCATTGTCCTGTTCTCCTTCGCGGTCGTCTTGCCGCGCTGCATTCTTTTTTGTTTCACGCCGTTTCATTAGCAATAAGCGTGCCAACGCCCGTCTGTCCATGATCCCGCGCCTCTAGCGGGTTTCGCGTCATGCGCTCCTCTTGGCGAACGACGCATAATTGAGCGCTGTTCACAAAAATTGGGCGCCTCTGGATTCCCCCCTTGAAAAGGGGGGCTAGGGGGTTTTAGCCGCGCGCGGCGGCTGCGGCGCCTAAGATTCCCGCTTACGCGGGAATGACAGAATGGGAGAGCGGGAATGACAGGATGGGAGAGCGGGAATGACAGGATGGGAGAGCGGGAATGACAGGATGGGAGAGCGGGAATGACGACCAGCGCTTTAACGTACTGCCATGCCCTTTTCGGCGCTTGCGCTGCGCGCGTTGTTGTTGTACGGTAAAGTCGATCCGTTGAAAGACCGCATGGAGTCGTCTATGACGCAGAGAGTTCGAAAAATGGCTATTGCCGGCATCGTCGTCGGCATTTTATGGGTTTTGATCAGAATATGGCTCGCCGTCCTGCCGGATGTGTGGTGGTTCCGTTCCGTCGGCTCCGCCAGCGGCTCCGAGTATGTCGATGTCTTCACGACGATTCTGTGGACAAAGGTTGTCGTCGCCGTTCTGATTGGTCTGCTGATCTTGGCGGTCGGCTTGTTGAACGTCTGGCTGCTCCACCGCCTCGCGCCTGAAAGCATGCATCCAACCGCCCGGAACGCCATGCCGTGGCAAGCCTCCCCCGCCGAAATGCGCCAGTATCTGCGCCGCATTCTCTACGGCGCGACCGTCGCCGCGGCGGTCGCCCTGGGATACTCTGCCGCCGCGCAGTGGGAAGTGATACAGCGCTGGTTCAACGCCAACAGCATACAGTTCGCCGACTCCGCCGGGCAGCCGATACTGGACCCGATCTTTCAAAAGAATGTCGCGTACTACATGCTGACGCTGCCGTTTGAGCAGTTTTTGAACGGCTGGCTCATCGCCGTCAGCATTCCTGTGACGCTTGTCATGGCGGCCGCCTACTATTTTTACGGCGCCCTGCTGGATGACCAGAATCGGCTCAATATCTCCAAAGGCGCCGCCGTTCATCTGGGGACGCTTGCCGGCGTCTCCTTTGCCGCGCTCGGCTGGAGGCATTGGCTGAGCCGATACGAGCTGCTGTATGTCGACAATCCGCTGTTTTTCGGCGCGGGCTTTGTGGAGCATAAAGCCCGCCTGCCCGTGCTGTATATCCTGATTGCGATCTGCGCGCTTGCCGCCGCCGCTTGGTTCATCAGCGTCAGCGTGAACAAGATCAAGTGGGGGGTCTACATGACGGGGCTGTATCTGCTGGCGTTCATCCTCGGCGGCACGGTGTATCCGACTCTCATCAACAATTTTCAGGTTGTCCCAAACAAGCAGGAGCTTCAGCGCCCCTATATCCTCAACAACATTGTCATGACGCGCCACGCCTTCGGACTAAGCGGGATCACGATGCAGGAGCTTCAGGAGGGCGGGGAGCCGCTGCGTTTGAGCGATGTCACCCGTCCCAGCATAGAAAAAAACATACGGCTGCTGGACCCGCGCCCGCTCAAAAAGGTGTATATTCAGAAGCAGGAGCTGCGCCCCCAGTACAACTTTGAAAATGTGGACATTGACCGGTATGAGATGGGCGATATTGTCCGCCAGGTGTCCATCTCGCCGCGCGAGGTGGATGTGAGTCAGCTGACGCGCGCCGGTAACAACTGGATCAACCGAACCTTCAATTTCACCCACGGGTACGGCTTTGTCGCCGGTCCGGTGAACGAAACGCGCGAGGGCGAGCCGATCTATTATGTGCGCGACATACCGCACCAGTACGACTCCGAATGGAAGCATCGAATGGCGGAGGCGCCCGGTCCGCGCGTCTACTACGGCGAACGCACCAACCACAGCGTCATCGTGAACCCTGAAAACGAGAACCCGGTCGAGTTCGATTACCCCTTGCAAGGCGATCAGTTCGCCAAATACACCTACACCGGAAAGGGCGGCGTCCCCATCGACTCGATGCTGCGGAGAGCCACGTACGCCGCGGCGTTCGGCGACTACAACTACATTCTCAACACCGACATCAAAAACGGCAGCAGGCTCATGTACCGCCGCAACATACTGGAACGGGTGACGCGCATCGCGCCGTTTTTGAAATACGACAAAGACCCGTACCTTGTCGTTGCCGACGGACGCCTGCACTGGATCATCGACGCCTATATGACCGCGTCGAATTATCCGTATTCGCAGCCGCTTCTGGACGCCTATACAGGGCTGGTGAGAGACGCGCGCGGGCGTTCGGCGTCCATGCGCGTTCTGCCGCGCGGCGTTCCATGGGGCAATTACATCCGCAACTCGGTCAAGGCGGTGGTGGATGTGTATGACGGATCGGTTCAGTTTTACCGACTCGACACCGAACCGACGCTTCAGGTAGACGATCCGCTGCTGGAATGTTACGCGCGCATCTTTCCGAACCTGCTCCGCCCCTTCTCGGAGATGCCGGACGAGCTGAAAAAACATATCCGCTACCCGCTGACGATGTTCTGGCTGCAAGCGCGGCAGCTGCGGGCGTACCATATGACCGACCCTGACACCTTTTTTCTACAGGAGGACCTGTGGGACCTGTCGGAGGAAAACTACCGCGACGAAAAAGACACCATTCCGGTCGAGCCGTATTATGTGACGATGGAGCTTCCGGACGGCAGCGACCCTGAATTTCTGCTCATCTACCCGTACACGCCGCGCGACAAGGAGGTCATGAGCGCATGGATGGCGGCGCGGTGCGATTATCGATCCGACCCGCAGGGAGGTCCGCAGTACGGGCAGATCTACATTTACACCTTCCCGAAGGGGCAGCAGATGACCGGAACGGAGCAGTGGGAATCGCATTTCAGCGGACACAACGATTACTCGTTCTGGCGGAAGACGCAGCAGGCGAACGTCCTGCGCGGCAACCTGCTTCTGTTTCCGTTGAGTCAGGGCGTTCTGGCGATTGAGCCGCTTTATCTAGAGGCGGCTAACATGCCCATTCCGCTTCTGCGCAAGGTGCTGGCGGGGTATGTGAGTTACACCGAAGGCACCGATCAGCCGCGCATCTCGATGGGCGACAGCCTGATGGACGCCTTGTCGCGCCTGTTTGGTCAGGAGAGCGGCGCGGTTGTTGCGGCGGACGGGGAAGCGGGTATGCAGGCGATTCCGCTGGAAGAGGACGCGCAGGCGATCATGCAGGAGGCGCTGAACGCCCTGGAGGCGTACGAGGCGGGCGAAGCCGCCCAGAAACAAGGAAACTGGGGCGAATTCGGCGTCAACTACGACCGGCTGGGAAGAATCCTGAAACGTTTTGAGGAGCTGCGCAGTAAATAAAATGAGAGTGGGCGCCAGCGGCGCCGATTCATGAACACTTATGTACGCATCAGGAGGAGTCCTCCAGTGAACAAGCAAGACATCGTCAACGCCCTTTACGATCATGAGGATCTGAGCCTGACGAGAAAACAGGCGTCCCAAGCTCTGGACGCCGTTCTGGGCGCCATCACAGACGCGCTGGCAAACGGCGAGAAGGTGAGCATCATCGGGTTCGGAACTTTTGAAACGCGCCATCGAGCCGCCCGCGAAGGCACCAACCCGCAGACAAAAGAGAAGATTCAGATCGCCGCCAAAACCGTCGCCGCCTTTAAACCAGGGAAAACGCTGCGCGACAGCGTTGACAACTGAACAGATCGGAGGAAGAGCGGCTCTGCGCCATCGAGTCTGCTCTTCCTTTCTTTCTTTTAACGAAAACGCTGCTGAACGAACAAAGCCTTTATTCATGGGAAAAAGGCTCCGCCAGCCAGACCGTCCCCCGCTTCCGCGAGGACATGCATTCCCGCCCCTGCGGTAAAACGTGCGGGAATCTAGAGGCGCCGTAGAAACCGTCTGCGTCCGCCCGCCGAAATGTCCCAACTAAAGACGCAAGGTCAGCGTCCGTATATTTGCGATCCCGCCCCCTCCAGTGTATCATAAGAGTATGAATCGTTTCTTTCTATTGTTATGCGCATTTGCCGCGCTGTTTCCGCTCGCCGCGCAGGCGCAGGAAAACGCCGAGTTGCAGCGCGCCCAGACCGAACGGGACAAAGAGCGCGCCCGCATCCGTCAAGCTGAAGCCGCCGCGCAGAAAGCGGCGCAGCTTGAAAAAGGCATCCTCGCCGAAATCAACCGCCTGGACCGAAAAATCGACTCGGCGCGGACGCAGCTGATTGCCGCCCAGCGCGACATCGCCAAAGTCCAGTCCGGCATCGCCGCCGTACAACAGGATATTGAGGCGCTTGAGAAGCGGCACAAAGCGCACGAAGAGCGGGTCGGGCAGCGTTTTCGCGCCAAGTATAAGCTCGCGTATCGTTCAGGCGGCGCGCCCTTCGGCATCGCCATGCGCGGACATCTGAACGGAAACGGGGTCGGCGGTCCCCTCACCCGCTTAAAATACCTCTCCAAAATACGCGAGAAAGATCAGGAGATACTGCAACAGCTTGTCGATTCGCAGAAGATACTGGACGCGCGAAAAGCGGACCTGTCGGAACGGCGCGCCGTTTTAGCGCGGCAGGAGCAGACCGTTCAAAAGCAAAAAACGGCGCTCGAAAAAGAACGCGCAACGCGCCAAACGACGCTCGCCAGAGCGCGCCAAAACAAAGCCGCCCAAGAACGGCTCATACGCGAGGGGGAAACCGCCGTCCGCGCCTTAGACGCGATGATACGCAATCTGGCAAACGCAAGCGAGGCGGCGGCGCCGGCGGCAAAGACGGTCAGAACGGGAGCCGTTTCCACCGCCGCCTCCAAAACCCCGTGGAAACCAAGAACCATCGGACACACCTCAAAGCTGGAGCTGCGCGGAACCTATCAGGAGGTCATTTGGCCCGTCTCCGGAACTGTCGTCTCCAATTTCAGCAACGACCAGAACGGCGTGTCGATACAGGCGCCAGAAGGCGCGCCCGTCAAATCGATCATGAGCGGAACGGTCAGATTCGCCGATTGGTACGCCGGGCTGGGATTCGGCAAAATGGTCTGCGTGTTCCATGGCTATGATAACAGGAACC
Source organism: Candidatus Poribacteria bacterium (assembly GCA_963665845.2). Taxonomy (GTDB): domain Bacteria; phylum Poribacteria; class WGA-4E; genus JAPPNK01. The sequence goes on along the minus strand of OY762492.1, from coordinate 3,687,339 downwards.
AAGGCTTGCGAACATTTTACGCCCACCTGCGCGACATCCATGTGAAAGAAGGGCAAAAGGTCGCCAAAGGAACCGTGATCGGAACGGTCGGAAACACAGGCGGGCTGGTTGACCGACCGGTTCTGTATTTTGAAATGAGGCGCGGGTTTAAAGCCAACAACTGGATGCGCCCGCGCCGTTGACGCCGAGTAAGATAGAAACGCTTTTATGAAACAACGATGAGAGTTACCTTGATATGAAGCATCTTGAAAGCCGCGCTGTCTGGCGAATCGCTTCGGTTTGCGCGCTGTTCGCCTTGTTGACCGCTTTTCTGTTTGCGCTGAGCGTCCTGTTTGCCGACGCGCAGACGCCCCCCGTTGTGGAGCCTGAGCAGCCTCCCGCCGAGCAGTCTGAAGAGGATGCGGCGCTGGAAAGCCTCGCTGTTTTGAGCGAAGCGCTTGCCCGCGTACAGAGCGAGCATTATAGCCCAGAAGATTTCGACAAGCTGGTCAAAGGCGCCATACGCGGTATGCTGCGGGAATTAGACCCGTATAGCCAATATTACGACTCCGAAGCGTACAGCGCCCTGCAGACCGACACAAGCGGCAAATTCGGCGGACTCGGCATGTATATCGGCATCAAGCAGAACCGCCTCACCGTCGTTGCCCCCATCGAAGACACTCCCGCGCATAAAGCGGGCGTCATGGCGGGGGACGCGATCGTCGAGATCGACGGCGAATCGACCGCCGGCATCTCGGTCGACGAAGGCGCCCGAAAAATGCGCGGCGAACCCGGCACCAGCGTCACCCTCACCATCCTGCGGGAAGGCGTTGACGAGCCGATCATCACGCCCATCGTGCGCGGAATCATCACGATCGTGTCGGTCAAAAGCGCGCTCCTTGAAGAATCCATGACAGGCTATATCCGCATCACGCAGTTTATGGGACCGACCGCGGCCGCCGTTGAAGAGACGATCAAAGAGATGGAAGCGAAGGGGGCGAATGCGCTCATTTTAGACCTGCGCTCCAATCCCGGCGGCTTGCTGAACTCGGCGACGAAGATCGCCTCCTTCTTTTTGAACGAAGGCGACCTGATTGTCTATACAAAGGGGCGCGGCGAACCGAACAACTTTCACGTTGAAAGCAAGAGCTTCCATACCGACCTGCCGCTGATCGTTCTGGTGAACCAGGGCAGCGCCAGCGCGTCGGAGATTGTCGCGGGGGCGCTTCAGGCGCATGGACGGGCGCTGTTGATGGGTACCGACACCTTCGGAAAAGCGAGCGTTCAAAAAATCTTTCAGCTGGACGAGGCGCCTGAACCGTCCGCCGTCAAACTCACCATCGCCCATTACTACACCCCGAACGATGTCAATATCCACAAGGTCGGAATCGTGCCGGATGTGACGCTGGACCCGTTGAGCGGAGCTGAAGGGCGCATGTGGCTAAAGGCGCGGACAAGCGAAGCGTTGAAAGCGTTTTTAGAAAAAGAGGGAGCCGATGTGCTAGACCGCCTGGCAAAGGAAGACCCGCGCGACTCGCCCCCCTCCAGCCTAGAGCGCAGCTACCGCAGCTTCTTGGAGGCGCTGGAGGCGGAAGGCGTCGCCTTGAGCGATCCGTTGGTGAGATTTGCGATTGCGGCAGAGACGGTCGGTCAGGAGGACGATTACATTTGGGATCCGAAGATACGGTCGGCGGTCAATTATCTGCAGGCGTTGAAGTCGCTGCAACGGCTGCGCGGCTTCGAAACGCCCGAATAAACGCGCCGCCGCAATGGACAGCCCGCTTGAGAACGAGATCGGCGACGGAAGGCGGGGGCGCCGACCCGCCGCGCTGACCATCGTTCTCATCGTTGGAATCTGCCTGTCCAGCCTGTGCCTGTACGCCGCGGGGGATCGTTTGAACCCGCTTGCCGCGGCGGCTGCGCTGTCGCATCTTTACATTCTCGCTCTGGTCGCCGCCGTTCTGCGCGGCAGGCCATGGGCGGTATGGGGCGCGGGGGCGGCGTCGCTTTTCGCCTATGCGCTCTTCCATCCGAATATCCCCGCCATCGCCATGGTGTCCGGTATGTTCGCCTGCGTCGGCGGAATGACGATCGCCGCGCTCAGCCGACTTCTTCTTTGGCGGAATAATGCCCAAACGCGGCTGAAGCGGCTGGACGAAGCGAACGCCGAAGCGCAAAAGCATCTGATCGAAAGCTCCGCTCTGTTTGAAATCGCCCGCGAAATATCGCGCACCTTCGACATGGAAAGCCTGTTTGAAGATGTCATGCGCCGCCTGTCTGACCAGCTGAACATGTACAGAGGACAGCTGCTGCTTTACGACCGCGCGGCGGAGCGGTTCACGCTCAAATGCGCCTACGGACTGACCGACGCCGACATCGAACGCGGACAGTACCGCCTGGGCGAAACGATCTACCGCCAGACGCTGAAAACGGGTCAGCCGACCGCGGCGCCGAACCTGGGCGACAAGCCGATCGCGCTTCATGAAGCGGAGGAGGAGGAACGCTCCGTCGCTTTTCTATGCCTGCCGATCGTCATGGAAGGCGAAACGGCGGGCGTGTTGAGCGTCGACCGAGCGCCGATGGATGAGCGAACCCTGCGCGACGACCTGAATTTCTTGACCATCGTCGCCTCCGTCTTCTCGCAGGCGCTGAAAATACAGCAGATGATAGAGGAAGCGGCGCTCCACGAACGGCTCGCCGCGCTGGGCGAGATGTCGCAAAGCCTGGCGCACGAGATACGCAACCCGCTTGGAGGCATACGCGGCGCCGCGCAGCTGATCGAAATCGGCGTCAAGCGGATGAGCGGCGGACAGCCCGCGCTCTCGACGAAATCGGCTGAAGACATGCTTCAATACGCCTCCATCATCATTGAGGAGGTGGAACGGCTGAACCGCGTGGTGGAGAAACAGCTGCGTTACGGGCGTTCGTCGCCGGACATGTTTCAGGAGATCGATCTGGCGGAGGCGGCTGAAAGGGCTTTAGTTTTGATGAAGAATGAGGCGCAGAAATCGGGCGCGCGGATACGGCGCGATTTTGCCGAGAACGCGCCGCGCGTCTTGGCGGACGCCGACCAGATCGCGCAGGTTTTTCTGAACCTCATCAGCAATGCGATCGACGCCATGCCTGACGGGGGCGAGCTGCGCGTCTCGACGCGCGCGGTGGAGCGGACATCGGGCGGGTCTATGCGGGTGGTGGAGGCGTATGTGCAGGACGACGGCCCCGGCGTCTCCCCAGAACTGCGCCGGCGCATCTTCGACCCGCTTTACACAACGAAGCGCAAAGGGGCGGGCATCGGCTTGGCATTGACGAAGCGCATCGTGGAGGATCACAACGGAACGATTGAGGTCAGCGCCGTCAACGGGGGAGGCTGCCGCTTCACCGTCACGCTCCCCGCCGCTCCGAAAGCCTAAATCTAAAGCCTGCCGCACCCCTAGCCTGCCCCGTAAAAACGGGAATCTAGAGGCGCCGCCGAAACCGTCCGCGTTCACCTCCAACGTCCGGCGGCTCAAAGCGTCATTCCCGCGTAAGCGGGAATCTAGAGGCGCCGCCGAAACCGTCCGCGTCGCCTCCAGCGTCCGGCGGCTCAAAGCGTTCCCCGCTTCCGCGAGGACATGCATTCCCGCGCAAGCGGGAATCTTAGAGTGTAGCTGCCGCTGTTGTCGTCTGAACTAGGATTGCCAAGATTGAAAAGATTGCCAAGAAAATTCCCGTGAGCGGCTATCTTGGCAATCTTAATCATCCTTCCATCCTAGTTCAAACCGTCTTCAGCTTGCCCCCGACCGCGGAAGGCGTTATAAACATGCCTATGCCGAAACTGAACCTGAATCTGAATTCGGAGTGAACGATGGCAAAATATTGGGCAATCGCCCCTGCGAAATACAGCACCAGTGGGAAAACGGCGAAGCGGTATCGCGAATGCTGGGAGTACGACCATGCCAACGGGGTGATTTCCATTGGTTGGAACTTGGGAGATTCCCCAGAATCCCCAGAGCATTTGAGGAGTCTCTGGGCAGAACGCGCGAACCCGGCATGGGGAGGGTTAAAAAGAGGCTGCAGGATGGTAGAGCGGTTCTATTTTGAGATTGAGGATGGCGACCTTGTTGTTGCCCGCGCCGGTCTGGAAAAGTACGCGGGGCTGGGTGAATTCCAGGGAGACGCCTACTATGACGAGGATGCCTCACGCCAAACTTGGGGCGGCAACCTTCGGAAAGTGCGGTGGCAACCAGACTCAAGCTTGAGACTGTCGCGAGTGAGATTTTCCCGGCCAACGCTCTATCTGCTCCCTCCAGAGAAGGCGAGATTGTTCAACTGGTGAACCGAGGCGGTATCTAGCCGCCGAAACCGTCCGCGTTCAACTCCAGCGTCCGGCAGCCCAAAGCGTTCCCCGCTTCCGCGAGGACATGCATTCCCGCCCCTGCGGTAAAATGCGCGGGAATCTTAGCCGCCGCGGGCGCTGTCCGCGGAAACCCCCCTGCCCCCTTTTCAAGGGGGGAGAGGCGGGGCCTGACCTTACGTCTTTAGTTGGGACATGCCGACGGGCGAACGCGGACGGTTTCTGCGGCGCCTCTAGATTCCCGCTTACGCGGGAATGACCGTTTGGTTGGCGGCGCCTTTTTCCCATGAATAGAGGCTTTGTTCGTTCAAATGTCCCAACTTTAGCCATGAGGTCAGGCGGGGCAACTTGACCCCCGCTCCTTTTATTGTTAAAATTCAAAATGAATCGCTGTGGATACAAAGCATGAGCAGATCAACGCAAGCCGCCAACGACGACCGAGAAGCCCCGCTTGAAACGCGGCTGCCCGACCGCATGGAGCCGAACCGCCGCCTCCAGATGGACGGCATACAGTTTCTAAGCCTGCTGCCGGACGAATCGATCTCCGCCGCGTTTTTAGACCCGCAATACCGCGGCGTCCTAGACAAACTCGCCTACGGAAACGAAGGCAAAGGGCGCGGCAAAGAACGCGCCGCTCTCCAGCAGATGAGCGAGGAGACGATCCGCCTGTTTATCGGCGGCATCGGGCGCGTCCTGAAACCGTCCGGGCATTTGTTTCTGTGGATGGACAAGTTTCACCTGTGCGAAGGCTTCAGCGGCTGGCACAGCGACGCGCCTCTCGAAGTCGTCGACCTGATCTCATGGGACAAGGGGCGCATCGGCATGGGTTACCGAACCCGCCGAACGACCGAGTACTGCGTTGTTCTTCAAAAAAAACCGCGCCGCGCCAAAGGCGTCTGGACGATACGCAATATACCGGACACATGGCGCGAGAAGATCGAACGGCGGACGCACACGCACCAGAAACCTGTCGGGCTGCAAAGCGCGCTCATCGCCGCTGTGACGAACGAGGGCGACTATGTGATCGATCCCGCCGCCGGCTCCTTCTCCGTAATGGACGCGGCGATTCAGATCCAGCGCAAATTCGTAGGATGCGACCTGAACGGATAGAGACGGATCAAGATGAACCAAAAACGCGCCCTCATCTGCGACGATGAGCCGAACATCTGCCGCGTCTTGACCGAGTCGCTCATCGACGCCGGCTTCAAGGCGACCAGCGTACATACGCTCAAGGAGGCGCGCGCCGCTCTCAACCGCTCCGAGGCGGACATACTTTTTCTAGACATTTTCTTGCCGGACGGAAACGGGCTGGACAGCCTCTCCGAAATACGCGAAACGAATCCAGACATCCCGATCATCGTTCTCACGGCGCACGGAACGATGCGCACCGCCGTCGAAGCGATGAAGCGGCGCGCCTTCGACTACATCACCAAGCCGTTCGATATACTTAAAGTGCAAGAGCTGGCGCGCCGCGCCGCCGCGTCGATAGAGCAGTCGCCCGCGCCGCCGTCTCCGCCGAAGATGAACGGCGGCGATGAGATCATCGGCAACAGCGCCGCCATGCAGGAGGTGTATAAAACGATCGGGAGAATCGCCGAGAGCGACGTCACCGCGCTCCTTCTCGGCGAATGCGGCACCGGCAAGGAGCTGGTCGCGCAGGCGATTCATGCCAACAGCCGGCGCGCGCCGATGCCGTATGTGGCGGTCAACTGCGCCGCCATACCGGACAATCTGCTTGAAAGCGAGCTGTTTGGACATGTGCGCGGCGCCTTCACAGACGCCCATTCCGACAGAGAGGGGCGTTTCGCCAGCGCCGACAACGGAACGATTCTGCTAGACGAAATCGGCGACATACCGCTTGACCTGCAGACGAAGCTGCTGCGCGTTCTCCAAGAGCGCACTTATCAGCGGGTCGGTTCCGACGAGACGCTTGAAACGAACGCGCGCGTCATCGCCGCGACGAACCGCCGTCTCGACCGAGCCGTCCAGGAGGGCGATTTTCGAGAAGACCTGCTGTACCGCCTCAATGTAGTGTCGATCACGCTTCCGCCGCTTCGCCGCCGCCGAGAAGACATCCCGGCGCTTGCCAAATATTTCCTTGCAAAGTATTGCATTAAGTACGGGTATGAGATCAAAACGTTGTCGCCGGCGCTGGCGAGGCGGTTGAACGCCTACCGCTGGCCGGGGAATGTGAGGGAGCTGGAAAACGTGATCCACCGCGGCATCGTCATGTCGCAGGGGCGGGTTTTGAGCGTAGAGGACGCGCCGCTGTTAAGCCCGACGGCAGAAATGGAAAGCGGAGAATCGATGGAGCTTTGGGTGCGGAAGCTGGTTCAAAAACGCATGAACGAAGGGCGAACGGGAAACCTGCATGAAGAAGCGGTCGCGGAGGTGGAGCGCCCCCTGTTTCAGTTCGTTCTCGACAAGATGGACGGAAACAAAAGCAAAGCGGCAGACGCGCTCGGCATCAACCGCAACACGCTCCACGCGAAACTGAAAAAATACGAGATGGCGGAATTTGACCAAGAGGGCGCGGACGAAATCGAAACCGCGTTGTCATGAAACCAATGAATGAACGACAGGAACACGCATGAGAGAACGAACGACATGGCGCATGTGGAGGCGGGCGGCGGCGCTGTTGGCTCTGTCGGCGCTTCTATCGGCGGACGCATGGGGGGCGCGCGTGCGCGTCGTCCTGCCGGACGGCGTCTCCTACACCGGCGAATGGGAAGGCAGCGGACGCGACCAGTTCCGCATACGGCTGGACGACGGAACCGAGAAGCAGCTCCCGTTCGCGGGCGGCGTTATCGTCATGGCGATGGACGGACAGGGCGCTTTTTCGCCCCGGCCTGAAGCGGCGCTGCGTCTGCGGGCGGGGCTGGACGCGCTGGATCTCGGAATGAACGAAACGGCGGAGGAAAATCTGCGCGCCGCGATCACCCTCTCGCCCAAATACGCCGACGCCCATTACGCGCTGGCGCAGCTGCTGGAATTCCAAGAAGACGCGAAGGCATGGGACCATTACGTATGGGCGGCAAAATTGAACCCGCAGCGTTACCCTGTCGGCGGGAAGGTGCGCGCCGTTGTTGAGCAGTATATTGAGCAGGGCGACTTTTTTGCGGCGGGACGAGAATGCGCCCGCTTTGCCGCCAATTTTATGGACGATCCGTCGGCGGGGGAGCTGGCGTACCGCGGCGCTCAATACCTGCTCGCCGCCTCGGACGACCCGGACATCGGCAATATCGCCTTGCAGGAGGCGCTGGCGGCGTATGAGTTCGCCCTGCAGAATCATCCCGACCGCCCGGAAGCGCAGGAGGCGCGCGGACAGCTCGGCGCGCTCTATGTCCAGACGAAACAGCCCGACAAGGCGGCCGCCATTTTGACCGCGGCGATCCAGGAGGTTTTGTCGAAGGATCCGTCTTCGCCGCTTGCCGCGCGCCTGTATCTCACGCTCGGATATGCGTATTTTCAAAAGGGGGATATGGCGCGCGCGACCGACGCGGCGGAACGCGCGCTAGCGTTCAATCCTGACGATGAAACGTTTCAAGAAGCGAATCTTCTCCGCTCTGAAGTTGCCTGGTCGCTCTTTACCGTCGAGAACGGACTCCCCTCCAACGACATCTTTTCGCTGACCTTGGACGGCTCAACGCTGCTTGTCGGCAGTTCGAAAGGTTTGGCGCGCATTGACCTGGCTTCTGCCCAGCCCAAGATCGAAGCGAACTTTCTGGGCAGCGAGGAGGCTGACGGACTGGTCATCCGCGCCGCCGCCGCCGATGACAATGAAATCTGGGTCGGCTCCAGCGGGCAGGGCGTCTTTCGGTATCACAAAGCGACCGGCGAAACATCGCAGTATCTCGCGCTGGACGGCATCGCCGGCAACCGCGTGGACGCGATCGCGATGGACGAACGCACCGTCTGGGTCGGAGGGCTGGGAGGAGCCGCGCGATACGACCGCCAACTCGACTCCTGGCGCGCCTACACGAGCCGGAACGGGCGCATCTTCCGCGAATCTGACCTGATCGCCTCGCTTGCGATGGACGCCAACTTTCTATGGGTCGGCTCCATCGAAAAAGGCGTTCTGCGGTACGACCGACGCGCTGGAACCGACGCATGGCGCGCCTACGGCTCGGCGGACGGCTTGCCGTCTAAAGCCGCGATCCTCAGCCTGTCGATACTCAAAAACTCCGTTATGGCGACATGGCAAACCGAAGCGGAGAAAGGGTACGCCGAATGGGATCCCGCGTCAGATCGGTGGTTGAGCGCCGCGTTTGGGGGCGGCGCGGGAACGATCTGGAGCGCGGCGCATGACGGGACACTCTGGCTCGCGGCGGACGGCGGACTGGTCTCGCGCAGCCCAAGCCGAGAATGGAGCCGCGGCAGCATATCGTATTCGCGCAGCTTGGAGGGGGCGGAGATACGCAGCATTTTGAAGGTTGGAAACATGATCTGGATGGCGACCAATAAAGGTCTGGCTAGGGTGGACGCTTCGCGCTTCACCCTTCCCGCGCAGGAGGAAAAACAGTGAGGTACCGCTTTGCCGCGACGGTATGCGTCTTGTCGATTTTGTCGTCTTCAGCCGCCTTCGGCGCGGAGGAATCGGAATGGCTGAAGGAGCTGCAGACCGATTTTGAAAATGTAGAAAAGGCGCGTCAAAAACGCCCTGAACTTCACCGAAGCCTCGTCAAAAAATGGAGCGGGGCGGAACGTCTGGACGCCGTGATTGACGAATACGCCGCCCGCGCGCAGATGGAGCCCGAAAACGCCCCCCTGCTGTACGGGTTCGGGTACGCGCTCGCGGTGCGGAGCGAACCTGGCGATCTTGAAAACGCCGCCGGCGCGCTCATGGAAGCGACCGAAATCGATCCGAATTTTCTCCTCGCCTATTTCACGCTCGGCGGAACCCTCCTGAAACATGCGCAGAAAGAGCGCGACCTCAACCAAAACAGCCTCGAGCAAGCGCTGGAAGCGTACCAAGAATGCGCCGCCCTTGACGAAACGTTCGCGCCCGCCCAGTACGGCATCGCCGAAACGCTGCGCGTCCAGGAAGAGTTTGAGTTGGCGCTTGAACATTACGAAACGGCGTTGAGCCTGTCCGCGTCGGAATGGGCTTTGCCGCACTACGGGATGGCGCTCGCGTATGAAGCGATGGACGACCTTGGCAGCGCGGAGGCGTCGGCGCGCCTGGCGCTTGTCATTGACGAGCAGCACGCCCCGGCGATGTTTCTTCTCGGTCAACTGCGCGCCGCGCAAGGCTCGCCGGAGGAGGCGGTGGAACTATACGACTCGGCGGAGCGGATACTGGGGAAGGCGCCGGTAGATGAGCTGCTGCGTCTGGCGCGCGTGTTGGTGGAGGCGGAGTACGACGACCGCGCCGAGACGTACTATCGGCGCGCTATAGAGGCGGCGCCTGAAAACGCGCGCTTCATGTCGGACGCGCGCCATGAGCTAGGCGAGCTGCTGTGGAAAAAGGGGGACAAAGAGGCGGCGGCAATAGAATATAAAGCGGCGGCGGAGCTGGACGCCGTATTTGAAAACATTTTTATTGAGCAGGCCCGCGCCTTGTACCATGACGCGGAGCAGCCGGATGAAACCGCCGCGCGCGAGGCGCTGGACAAGGCGCTCGCCATCAACGCGCTCATGCCGCAAAAAGAAAGCGCCGCGCATCTTCTCTACGCCGAAATCGAAACCGCAAGCGGCAACGCAAACGAAGCGATACGCCATTATGAAGCCGCCGCTGCGATCAGCCCAGACGAGCCGACCATCTACTTCCCGCTCGGCGATCTGCTCTACGCCAACGGAGACCGCGAACGCGCCGCCGAAGCGCTGCGAAAAGCGGTTGAACTGAACCCAGACGAAGCGCGTAAATACGCGGAATACGCCGAAGGCGCGCATGCGAAGGGGAGCCTTGAGGAAGCGGCGCAGGCGTGGGACAAGCATCTCATGATTCATCCCGACGACGCCTCCGTCCGCTACTTGCTGGCTCGTTCCTACGAAGAGGGGGAGAAGACGGAGCTGGCGCTTGAGCAGTACGAAACGCTGCGGGCAACCGCTCCCGACACTGAAGACGCGCTTTTCCGCCTCTCCAAAATCTACATCGCGCAGGAGCGGAGCGAGGAGGCGCTGGAGGTGATGCATGAGCTGACCGCGCTGCGCCCCGACGACCCGGACGCGCACTATATGCTCGGCGAGACGCTGTTTTCGTTGGACGACCATGAACGCGCTCTGCCTGTCTATCAGCGGGTTGTGGAGCTGGACGATACGCATGCGTCCGCGCATGAGAAGATCGGTGAGCTGCTGGAGCCGACCGATCCAGAAGCGGCTGAAACCGCCTATTTGCGCGTCGTTGAGCTGGATCCTGAACGCGCGAACCCCTACCTCCGCCTTGCAAAAATCAGTCTGGACCGCGAAGATGAAGAGACCGGCATAGAGCGGTTGAAGCTGGGGCTGGAACGGGACCCAAATCGGCCGGACGAGCAGTACACGCTCGCGTCTCTTTTAGACAAGCGCGGAAAATTAACCGAAGCGATGCAGCATTACGCCGTATCGGTTAAACTGAAGCCTGAAATGCATGAGCGGCAGTATGAGTACGCCCGGTGCGCTCATCGGGTCGCGGATGCGGAGGAGGATGTTGAAGCGCGGGAAGCGGCGCTCGCCGCCGCGGACGCCGCCTACAGCGCCGCGATTGAAATTGAGCCGACGGCGGACCGGCATTACTGGCGCGGCCGTCTGCGGTTCGAATACCGCCAGCTGGGAGAGGAGCTGTATCTGATGAGCGACATTGCGGACGACTTTCGCGCTGTCGCAAAACTGGAACCGAAGCGCCTTGAGGCGCGTTACTGGCTTGGGAAGACGTTTGTCGAAATGGACCAGGAGGAGCTGGCGCGCCAGACGTTTCAGAATTTGTTGAAGTTGGATGCGAAATACCCCGAAGCGAATACGGAGCTGGGCTTGTTAGAGGAGAAGCGGCGCGAATATGACGCGGCGATGCAGTATTTTCACCTTGAGCTGAAAGTGAATCCGAACTCGTATATGTCGCATCGGCGGCTCGGTTTTCTGTATATGCATCATGAGGTGGATCCGAGCTTGGGGGCGGAGCATCTTGGGAAGGCGACGGAGCTGAACCCGACGGACCCGGAGGCGTTTTTTGAGTACGGACGGGCGTTGTATGATATATCGCAGCTGCGCTTGTCGGCGCGCGCCTTTGAAAAAGCGGTCAAGCTGAACCCGGCGCATCTCTCGGCGAACTACAACCTGGCGACGGTGTATGAGTATCTTGACATGCCCAAGCTGGCGGCGGCGCGTTTGCGCCACCTGCTCACGCTGAAGGGCGTTCCCGGCGAGTGGCGCATCAAGGCGCAGGAGCAGATCAAGCAACTGGAAGCGGCGGCGGGAGAATGACCGACGCGGCCGAATCAGTTTTTCTTGCGCATTGCGCGGGAGTGTGCTATGGTAATTTGATGTATGTTGACGGTTGATCGGAATCCAAACCTGTTCAATGAAGGAATTTCGTCCTATGAAGATTCGAAAACGACACTTTTCGGTTGCCGCGCTTGGCGCGGCCGCCATGATTCTCTTGACCGCTGGATGCGAGACGATCCCCTACCCGCTTAATCCAGACGGTCCTGTCGAAACGGTGCATTTCACCGTACGCATTGAAAACATCTCTGACGGCTCCGTGCTGCTGGCGCCAGGCATCTGGCTGCTCCATACGACGGACGCGCCGCTCTTCTCGGACGGCGGCATGGGCGTTCTGGGCCTTGAGCCTCTCGCCGAAGACGGCAACCCGAACCCGCTGACCGGATTGAACCCGTCCGGACTCGCCATTCATCTGGACGCCGACCCCGGCATTCTCTACGGCGGCGCGTTCCGCGTCCCGGTCGGCGCGCATGATCCTGCCCCGATTGGCAAGGGCGAAGCCTATGAGTTCACCTTCCCTGCCGTGTACGGCTCCAAACTCACCTTCGCGACCATGTTCGTCCAGTCGAACGATCTCTTTTACGCCCCAAGCGAAATGGGAATCGAACTGTTTGACGAAAAGTACGCGGTTCCGCTGAAAGGAGACATCACCGACAAGGTCATGCTCTGGGACGCCGGCACCGAGGTGAACGAAGAGCCGGGCGTCGGGCCCAACCAAGCGCCGCGCCAGGCAGGTCCGAACACGGGCGAGGCTGAAAACGGCGTCGTCCATCTCGTCAACGACGGATACGACTATCCGGCGGTAAAAGATGCCATCCGCGTGACGATCATGAACGACAAGCTGAACCCGGACAATTACTAAACCTGTGAGAAAGCCGCGTCAGCGCGCCTCGTCGAAAGGCTGAGGCGCGCCCGCGCATACCCATGTCGAATAAAGCCGCCTTCTGGGCGTCGCAAGAGGGCGCCGGCATGCGTCTGGACAAGCTGGTTGTCGAAGCCGCCGCGGGCTGGTCGCGCGGCGGCATCCAGCGCGCTATACGCGCCGGCGAGATTCTTGTTGACGGCAAGCGCGCCGCGCCCGGTTTTCGCGTCTCCGCCGGGCAGCGAATCGAATACCCGCTCCAGCCGCCCAAGCCCGAAGCCCCGCAGCCCGAACCGATACCCGTTCAGATCGTCTATGAAGAAGCGGACGCTCTCGTCGTCAACAAACCGGCGGGCATGACGACGCATCCGGCGCCCGGCTCCGAGTCGGGAACGCTGGTGAACGCGCTTCTTGCGCATTGCCCGCAGATGGCGCATGTCGGCGATCCGATGCGCCCCGGCATTGTTCACCGCCTGGACCGAGGCACGAGCGGGCTTCTCGCCGCCGCCAAAACGACGCGCGGATATGAGGCGCTGCGCCCGCAGTTTGCCGATCATTCAACGGAGCGGCGGTACTGCGCCGTTGTGTACGGGGCGCCGCCGGACGCCGGCGTCATCGACGCGCCGATTGGACGCAGCGCGCGCAACCGAACGCGCTTCACGGTCGGAGGAGTTCATCCGCGCCGCGCCGTAACGCATTTCAGCGCCGCGGAGCGGTTCCGCTATCAAGGCGCCGACTTCGCCCTGTTGAACATAACGCTTGAAACGGGGCGGACGCATCAGATACGGGTTCATCTGTCGCATATCGGTTTCGGCGTCGTCGGCGATCCAACCTACGGGGGCGGTTCTCGGCGCGGTCTCTTGAGCGCGGCGCGGCAGATGCTCCATGCGGAGCGGCTCGGCTTTGCGCTTCCATCGACAGGGGAACGCCGAACCTTCCGCGTCCGCCCGCCCGATGACATTCAGCAGACGCTGGCGGTACTGCGCGGGGAGGCGCCGCTGTAATTTAATCGGCGGAGCGGTTCTTAATCAGATCGTCATTCCCGCGCAAGCGGGAATCCAGAGTCCAGGAGAAAACGTCCGCGCGAGCCGAAAATCCCCCTGGTTCCCCCCTTTTCAAGGGGGAATCGGAGGCGGCGCTGCGAGTATCGCCGTATGAGAGTACTGCCGCGCAGGTCTTCCGTTTGCGTACCGCTGCATATCAGGGTATGCTTAAAAAAAGACGCCTGCAACGTCAATGGAAAGGACTGTGTATGTTTAAAAAAATTGCGCTCGCCGCCGCCGCTTCGATGCTCGCGCTCGTTCATGTCAACGCGGAGGCTCAGGTCGCTTTTCAAGAGATCAAACCGCCCGACTCGAACGATGTTCTCGGATTCTACAACAAAATTTATTTCGTTGAGGATTCGTTTGGGTACCTTGTCGGAGAGCAAACGCTTGAGGACGAGAAGGCGGCTGTCTCCTTCTCGCGCGACAAGGGCAAATCCTGGGAGATTCAAGGAAAGCTTGCGCCCGATCGGCTCATGGGCGGCGCTTTCGTTGATGAAAAACATGGATGGGTTGTCGGCGAGCGCGGCTCCGTAATTCACACAAGAGACGGCGGGAAAAACTGGCGCATCCAAACCAGCAAGGTGTCGGTTGACCTGCAAAGCGCCTTCTTCCTGGACGAAAAGATCGGATGGGCTGTCGGAAGCAACAGCACCGTCGTTCATACCGATAACGGCGGACGTTCATGGGACATACTCTTGGGCGGGATTCCCAGCGAGAATGTCGGGGAAGGCGAGGTCACCTTTCTTGACGTTCATTTTTTTGATGAGAGAAACGGGATACTGATCGGCGCCGGCAAAGCAGGCGTCGTCATGTCCACCTCCGACAGCGGAAAAACCTGGATCATTGCGCACAACTCGGCGTTGAACTACGCCAGCCTCGCCTTCGGCGACGAAAACCACGGATGGGCAGTTGGACGCGACGGACTGGTTGAAGCGACGACCGACGGCGGAACAACCTGGACGCTCCAAAACAGCGGGATAGAAGAAGACCTGAAAGATGTCGCCGCCGCGGACGACAAAACGGCATGGTTCTCCGGCGACAACGGAACCATCGGATACACCGCCGACGGCGGCAAAACATGGACCCTCGTCGAAGTGCCGGTCACCATCTTCGGCAAGAAGTCGCCGTTGAAAAGGACCGTCGCCGGCGTCGCCGCCTTTGAAAAGAAAGCGTGGGCGATGACCGACTACGGCCGCGTCATTCATTTTCAGCTCCAATGAGGCGTCTTGCCGCGCGCGTTGAAACGCTCGGCTCCGAATCGGCGTTCTCGGTTCTGAAGCGCGCGCGCGAACTGGAAGCGCAGGGGCGCGACATCGTCCATGTCGAAATTGGACAGCCCGATTTCAACACGCCGGCGCATATCGTCCAAGCCGCCTATAAAGCGATACGCGCCGGCGAAACAGGCTACGCCCCCACCATGGGGCTGCCCGACATGCGCGAAGCGGCGGCGCTGGACGCCTCCAAACGCCGCGGGCTGCCGGTCGACCCCGATGACATCATCGTTGCAAACGGAGCCAAACCGCTGCTTTTCTTCGCCGCTCTTGCCTGCGTCGAAACAGGCGGCGAGGTCTTATGCCCCAACCCAGGCTTCCCGATCTACGAATCGGTTGTGCGCATGGCGGGCGGAACGCCCATACCGTACTACCTAAAAGAGTCGCGCCGCTTCCGCTTCGACATTGATCAGTTTCAGGACGCTCTCTCCGACCGAACGGCGATGATTATTTTGAACTCGCCGCACAACCCGACCGGCGGGACGCTCTCCAAGACGGAGCTGAAAGCGGTCGCCGACGCGGCGAACGAACGCGGCATCTGGGTTCTCTCGGACGAGGTATACGGGCGGTTGACATACGGCGAACCGCATGAGAGCGTTCTCTCGTTCGACGGCATGCGCGCCCGAACGATCATGGTGGACGGCGCCTCCAAGGCGTATGCGATGACGGGATGGCGGCTTGGATGGGCGGTTTTGCCGCCGGCGCTGAAAACGGCGTTTGAGCTGTTGACCGTCAATTCCAACTCATGCGCTCCGCCGTTCACGCAGCGGGCAGGCGCCGCCGCCCTGAACGGACCCCAAGACTGCGTCCAGCGCATGCGGCTCGAATTTGCCAGACGGCGCAAGATCGTTGTTGACGGTTTGAACGCTATTGACGGAATCGAATGCGCGTCTCCGCAGGGCGCTTTTTACGCTTTTCCAAACATACGCCAGCTTGGAAACGACAAGCAGGTTGCCGACCGGCTGCTGGAGGAGGCGGGGGTCGCGTCTCTGTGGGGTTCCTCCTTTGGGGAAGGCGGCGCTGGACATCTCCGCATCTCTTACGCGGCCGCTGTTGAGCGTTTAGAAGAGGCGCTTCGCCGCATTCGACGCTTCGCCGAAAAAACGGTTCGGGCGTCTTAGCCGTCAGCCTGCGAATCTGGGCGAATTGTGCGGTTAAAACGGTTCATTGCCGCTTCAAACCCGTTCGCCGCGGCGTATATCAGCGCGTCAGCCGTATACTCGATCAGCTCCGCGGCGACAGGCTTCTCGCTTCGGCGAAATGGGCTAAGGGCAAAGTTTGACGCCATGGACGGATGCGGAGCCGGACCGATCCCAAGACGCGCGCGGGGCGCCTCCTCGGTCCCCAGCTCCTGCAGGACGGAGCGCAGCCCGTTATGGCTCCCCGCGCTTCCGCGAAGCCGAAGCCGAAGCGAACCGAGCGTCAAATGAAAATCGTCCAGAACGATCCAGATGTTTTCTGGGGGTATGCCGTATGTTTCCGACAAGGCGCGGACCGCATGCCCGCTCCTGTTCATGTAGGTCAACGGCTTCGCCAACAGAACGCGGACGCCTTCCAGCTCCGCCGGCTGAAGCGCCGCGTTGAATTTGAGATACGCCGACCCGCATGCATAACGGCGCGAGAGCGCATCAACCGTTTCAAAACCGATGTTGTGGCGCGTTCCGTCATACTTCGCGCCAGGGTTGCCCAATCCGACGACCGCCGCCTCAAAGCGCATCGTCAAGTTCCGCGTAAAAAGCAAGGTCGATCGGGCTGGATAGGCGCAGCTGCGAAGCGTTCAAGTCCAGCTCTTTTCCTTCGACCAGCAGCGCTGCGCGGCGCGTCGCCGGCAGATTTTCGCGTATCGTCTTCGCCAGGGAGATCACAATCTCCAGCTCCCGCGTGAGACCTTTGTTAAGGCTTTCTGCAAACCCCTCGGTGAAATTCAGATACGCCTGATTCTCCGCGTCCATGTAAGCGCTCAACAGCTCGGTGGACGGAGCAATGCCGCCCGCTTCCGCCATCGCCGTCATCCACACCTCCGCGACCAGTTTGAGCCTGTTGGCGTTTCCTTCAGGTATGTTCACTTGGCGCCGTTCGGTTGACCATGCCCCGCTGTCCGCTTTGGCGCTGGGCAGCGCAATGATCAGCGAGCGCTCCTGCGTCTGAACGGGGTTGCCTGAAGCGTCAAGGACATCTTGCGGGGAGCCGAGGTCGGGCGCGTCCGACTCCGCCGGCGGATTGGGAAGCATGACCGCCCAGATAATGAACGCCGCCGCCGACAGCGCTGTCAGCAAGAGCGCCGCGGCGCAACCGTAAAGATTGATTTTGGGCATCTTTTCAGCAGAATCCTCCGCGGAATGGGAAGAGTCGGTCTCTTCCGCCTTCCGCCGGCGCTCTAGAAACCGTCGGCGCCGTTCAAGCGCGCGGGCGCGTTCTGGATTGCGCGGGCGCATCGGTTCAGGGCTTGTAACGGGCGGCGCCGTTCCAGATCGCCGCCGCCGCGCTTTTTACGGTTTGCGGAAGACGCCAGTAACCCGCCTCCTCCGCGTTGGAAAGATACGCCATCTCAATATACAGCGCGGGGCGGTTCGCCCGCTCCAGCGCCGGCAGCGGCAGCCGAAAACGTTTGCCCTTAAAACCCGCCTCCTTGAGCGCCTCCTCCACCGCGTCCGCTAATTTTTCGGCGTCTTCCGGCGGAGTCTCCCCTTCGGTTGAAGGTCGGGCGGGCGGGAGCGTGACGATGCGGTAACCGCTCCGACCGGTTGAGATCGAATCGTTAAAATGAAGCGAGATGTACGCGGTCGCGCCGCTCTCCTCGGCGGCTTGCGTCCGCTCTTCAAGCGGTCGCGCCGTATCGTCCGCGCGCGTCAAAAAAACGGAACCGCCCGCCAGAACGCCCGCCGTCTTGATCTCCTTCGCCAGCGCCATCGTCAACTCTTTTTCAACCAATCCGCCGCGTTCTATGCCGATGTCGGAACCGCCATGCCCCGCGTCAACAGCCACTTTTAAACCTGTCCAAACGGGCGCCTCCGGCGCTGTCAGCGCATACGGCGCCGTTTCGGGAAGCGCCGGCTCCACGATCGGGGTTGGATCGGACGGCTCCGCTTCAGAGTACACAACCAGCTCGCGCGCCCCCGCGTCATACTCCACCAGAACAGGCGCCGCCTTCGGAATCGCCTCCGTCAAAAACTGAAGGGGCGTCCACGGCTCGCCGGCAATCTCCACGGCAGGACGGCGCATCGAAACGCTCTCGCTCACCCCGATCGCCGCTTCTGCCGAACCCATCTTTAAACGTATAATTCTGGACTGACCCGACGGCATGCGCAGCTGAACCGACAACCGGCGCGTTGAGCTGCGGTAAAAATAACGCAGGCGAACAGGCGAATGTTCGCCGCTAAACAGCTCCCGCAAATCCTTCACAGCCACATACGGCTCATTGCTCAGCAGGCGCGGCTCCATCTGCACAACCGCGCCGCCGGCGCCATGCCGCGCCGTAATCGGTCCCAGCTCCGCCGACGCAAACGGAAACGCGCACAACAGCAAGACGAACGGCGCAGCAAGCCTAAAGGCTCGATGTCGACACTCAACCGCCCGTTCATGCCGCTTATGCGGCGTCGCCATCGTCTTCTGTCTCTTCGGTTTCTTCCGTCGCTTCGGTTTCTTCGGCGGCTTCGGCATCCTCTTCGGTCGGCTCTTCCAGATCGGCGACAGGCTCCTCCTCCACGCGCGGCGCCGCGACCGATGCGACCACCATGTCGCCGTCGGTCAAAATCTCCACCTCCTCTGGCGGCTCCAGCAGATGAACATGGACGGACTGCCCAATCTCCAGCTCGGAGATGTCCAGCGTCAGAGAATCCGGAATGGCGGTCGGCAACACGCGCACCTCCACTTGACGGGTCACAAACTCAAGAATGCCGCCAAGATCGACGCCGACAGGGTCGCCTTCCAGCTCGAGATCCACCGTGACAACGATCTCTTCATCCAAACGTATATTCTGGAAATCCACATGGAGCAGATCGCGCCGGACGGGGTCCTGCTGTATCTCTTTGACGACCGCGATTCCCTGCTCGCCGTCAATGAAGAGGCTGATGAGCGCGCGTTCTGCGTTCTCGTTCACCAGCGCGCGGCGAAAAAGGCGCGCGTCAATCTGTATGGAACGCGCCGGCTTCCCTTGACTATACACCACCGCCGGCAGTTTGCCGTCTCTTCGGAGCGCGCGCGCCGCCCCCTTGCCAGAACCTGTCCGCGTCTCCGCCTCAATACGTACCTGCTGCATCGCGCCCACTCCTCGTCCGTCGTTTCGGCACACTTCCGCATATGAACTCGCGGCAATTAGTATAGCGCGCCAACGCCCAGCGGTCAAACTCTTTGATCAAGCGTCATGCCGCGCCCGCCGCGGGCCGTCATTCCCGCGTAAGCGGGAATCTTAGGCGCCGCCTACGGCGGAAACCCCCCTGCCCCCTTTTCAAGGGGGGAGTCTAGGAAGCCGCCGCTTGACATATCCGCCCAAAGCGCTAACATAACCCATGCGCATAAAGGCGGAGAGCAGAATGGCAGACAACAGCTTCCAAGCGGCGCTCGATTTCATACGCGCCAAAGCGGACAGCGAACGCGGCAAAGGCGGCCTCTTTGAGCGGCTCATGAAGGCGTATTTCCAAAAAGACCGCTACTACCAGCAGCGGTTCGCCAACGTTCAAACCTACCATGAATGGACGCTCGAACAGGACGACGAAGACGGAACCGACATCGGAATCGACCTGGTCGCCGAAGAAGCGGACGGAAGCGGGTATTGCGCCATCCAATGCAAATGCTACGACGCCGACACGCGCATCTATATGAACCATCTGGAATCGTTCATCGCCGTCTCCAGCAAAACAAAGTATGTCTCCAGAATCTTCGTCTCCACCGCCGCCGGCTTCGGACCGAACGCGGAACGGCTCCTCAAAAATCAGAACCCGCCTGTCCAGCGCATTTTTCAACCCGACCTAGAACGCAGCGCCGTCGATTGGCCCGACCTCGCCCGAATGAACCCAGAGGAGCTGGCGCGGCGGAAACCGTACGATCTGCGCCCGCATCAACAAGAAGCGATGGACAATGTCCTGAAAGGTTTTGAAACGCATGACCGCGGCAAAATGATCATGGCATGCGGAACCGGCAAAACCTTCAACGCCCTGCGCATCGCCGAATCGGAACAGCTTGCCGGCAAAGGCGGGCGCGTCCTGTACCTCGTCCCGTCCATCGCCCTGCTCGGACAATCGATGCGCGAATGGGCGGAGCAGAGGGAACTGAAACACCGATATATCGGCGTCTGCTCCGACCGAAAAGCGGGATACGATGAAGCGGAATCGCAATTGCATGAGCTGGAAATCCCGGTCACAACAGACGAGGCGAAGATCAGCGCCGAGCTCCAAAAAACAGACGGCGGGAAAATGACGGTCGTCTTCAGCACCTACCATTCGCTGGAGATCATCGCAAAGGCGCAAGAGAACGGCGCCCCAGAATTCGACCTGATCCTATGCGACGAAGCGCACCGCACCACCGGCGTTGAGCGCGATCCCGAAAAAATCTCCCATTTTAACCTTGTCCATGACAACGAACGGATACAAGCCCGCAAACGGCTCTATATGACCGCGACGCCCCGACTCTATACGGAAGCGGCGCAAACAAGAGCCAGAGAACATGACATCGGCATCTACTCGATGGACGATGAGACCGTCTATGGACCCGAATTTCACCGCCTCTCCTTTTCAAAAGCGGTCAACATGAACCTGCTGTCCGACTATAAGGTGGTCATCTTCGCCGTGTCGGAAGGCGCCGAAACGGACGAGCCGTTTCTAGAAGCGGAAGGCGAACGCGGAGCCGTCAGCATCACCGACGCAACCAAGATCGTCGGATGCTGGAAAGCGCTGCATAACCCTGAACATGACGAACCTGGACAAGAAAAACGGCTCAGCCGCGCCATCGTCTTCACAAGGCTGATCAAAAACTCCGAGGCGTTTCGAGACAACTTCATGCCGGTCGTGGAACGCGCCATCGAACTGGAGCAAGAACAGCAAGAGCAAGAAAGCGACCCGCTCCCAAGCGGCTATGAATGCGCGACGGAGCATGTGGACGGAAAAGATGACGCGCTCAAACGCAAAACGCTCATCGAATGGCTCAAACGCGGCGAAGACAAAAGCAAACGCGACAACGCCGACTGCCGAATCCTGTCGAACGCGCGCTGCCTGTCGGAAGGGGTGGATGTCCCCGCCCTGGACGCGGTCATCTTTATCGAGCCGAAGCGGTCCATCATCGACATCGTTCAGGCGGTCGGGCGCGTCATGCGCAAGTTTGAAGGCAAACAGGACGGGTATATCATCCTACCCGTCGCATGTCCGGCGGAGGCGGACGGCGCCCAAATCTTAGACGACAACGAACGGTTTAAACCGGTATGGGATGTCCTGCAGGCGCTGCGCGCGCATGACGAACGGCTGGACGCCGAAATCAATCAGATCGACCTGAACAAGCAGAAGCCGAAGCGGATCGTCACCCCGCCCGATCCGAACTTCCTCCGAGAACGCGGAGAGGGATACGGCGAGGATGATCCGGATGATCAAGGGCAAGGGCAGCTGTTTAAAACTTTCAACGTGCCGCCGGGAGCCATCTACGCCAAGATCGTTGAAAAATGCGGCGACCGAAAATACTGGGAAAAATGGGCGTCCGACGTCGCCGAAATTTTCAAGCGCACCACAGAGCGCATCGAAGGCATGTTGAGCCCAGGCCTGCCCCCGACCCGATCGGGGGGAGCCGCCGAACTAAAAGAATGGTTCAGCGAATTCCATAACGAACTGCGCAGCTCCATCAACGACTCCATCACTGAAGAAAACGCGCGCGATATGCTCGCCCAGCATATCGTCATGAAACCCGTATTCGAGGCGATCTTTGAAGGATACGACTTCGCCAACCGAAACCCGGTCGCCAAAGCGCTCGAATCGCTCCGCAGCGATTTCAGCGACTACGGACTCGAAGACGAAACGAAAAGCCTAGCGCGATTCTATGAAAGCGTCCAGAACCGCATCCGAGGCCTCGACAACAGCGAAGGGCGCCAGACCGTCCTCAAAGAACTTTACGAGAAATTTTTTCAGATCGCCTTCAAAAAAGACGCCGACAGGCTCGGCATCGTCTATACGCCGGTCGAAATCATCGACTTCATACTCCACAGCGCCGACGACATCCTGCGCAGCGAGTTCGGACGCACCATCAGCGATGAGGGCGTCCATATACTGGACCCGTTCGCAGGGGCGGGGCTGTTCCTGGCAAGGCTGCTCCAATCGAAACTGATACGCGGCGAAGACCTAGAGCGCAAGTTCCAACAGGAGCTGTACGCCAACGAGATCCTGCTGCTCGCCTACTATATCGCCGCCGTCAACATCGAGGAGGCGTACCGCGGACGCCTGGACGAAGGCGCCGAGTATGCGCCGTTCAAAGGCATCGCGCTCACCGACACCTTCAATATCAAACCGAACGAAAACGAAGACGCGCCGCAAACCGACGAAGCGAATCTACAGCTGGGCGCCGTCGATTTTTGGATGGCGGAAAACAAAGAGCGGATCGACAACCTGAAAGATAAAGAGATTGACGTCATCGTCGGGAATCCGCCATGGTCGGCAGGACAAAAAAATGCGGCGGAAAATAATCCGAACCTGTTTTATCCCGTAATGACAAAGCGCATTGAAGAGACATATGTTGCTCAATCCACAGCGAGCAATAAAAAGCCGCTATATGATTCTTATAAGATGGCGATTCGATGGGCGTCCGACAGAATCCAGAAGCGCGGTGTCGCCGCGTTTGTTACAAGCGGTACATGGATCGAAGGAAATGCCGATACGGGAATACGGTCATGCTTCGCGGATGAGTTCAGCTCCGTCTACGTCTTGAACCTAAGAGGCGATCTGCGCACTTCAGGAGAGCGTCTGAAAAAAGAGGGCGGGAACATTTTTGGATCAATCCTTACAGGTCCGGCGATTACGCTGCTCGTGAAGAATCCGGACGCTAAGCATGACGGCTGTCGCATCCGCTATTCCGCTCTGGACGACTATTTAACGACAGTCGAAAAGCGGGAAAATTTAAACGAAATAAGATCGATCAACGGCATTGACGACTGGCGCGACATCCAGCCGAACCGCTTTCATGAATGGGTCAATCAGCGCAGCGAAGCGTTTCAAAAGATGTACCCTATCGGGACAAGAGATACGAAATATGGCAGAGCAGACGACGCGATTTTCCAGCTTTACTCGCTAGGAATTATCACAAAAAAAGACGCCTACATGTACAATTTTTCAAAGGAGACATGCGCCGAGAACGCCCGCTTGATGACAGAAAGCTATTTAGCCGCGCTAGATGAAATAGCCCCTATTGAGAAGCCGAGCGTCAACGATGTTAACGCTGTAACGCTGAAACATCGATCTCGTATCAAATGGGATCACCAACTAAAAGACAGCCTTAGGCGAAAAAAGAGCGCGCGGTTTAATGTGGGCCACATCCAAAATGTTGCATACCGACCTTTTGTAGCAACCAACTGCTATGCTAATTATGTGCTTATTGCCTCAAAAGCCCAGCAAGACAGGATATTTCCAGACACCGAAAGCGAAAACCGCGTCATTTGCGTTCCCGCCCGCGGCGGTAAAGCCTCGTTTTCTCTGCTCATGACGGACACATTGCCAGATCTTCATTATGTCGGCGATGCGCAATGCTTCCCCCGCTGGCGCTACGAGGAGCCGGAGGGCGGCATCCGGGGCATGCGTACGGAGCGTATCGACAACATCAGCGATTCCGCCTTGTTTGCGTTTCGGTCGCGCTACGGCGGGGGCGTGTCGTCCGTAACGAAGGACGACATTTTCTATTATGTGTACGGCGTGTTGCATTCGCCTGAATACCGGGAGCGTTTCGCCAACGATCTTTCCAAAGAGCTGCCGCGCGTTCCGATGGCGCCCGATCCCCGATCGGGGTCGGGGACAGGCTTTCATGCGTTTGCGTCGGCGGGTCGGGAGCTGGCGGAGCTGCATCTTGGGTATGAGACCTGCGATGAGTTTCCGTTGACGGCGCATTTGTCTCGGCGCGACTTGTCCGATACGGGCGGTCTTCATGCGGGCGACTGCATTATCGATAAGAAGATGAAGTTTGCGGACAAGGCGGCGAAAGAGTCGTTGGTTGTGAACAGCCGCCTGACGCTGTCCGGCATACCTGCGGATGCGCATCGGTATGTGGTGAACGGGCGGTCGCCGTTGGAGTGGCTCATCGACCGTTATCAGGTGAAGAAGGACAAGCTAAGCGGCATCGTGAACGACGCGAACGCTTGGTTCGCGGACGATCCGACGGCTCTCGTGTCGGCGATCAAGCGCGCCGTCCATGTGAGCGTCGAGTCCGCCCGCATCATCGACGCCCTCCCGCCGATAGAATAACCGACGCTATCGAGAACGTTTTAAAACGGCTTCCGCGCCGTGATATTGATCCTGTCGGATCGCCAGTCATATTTCTGCGTCGTCCATGCGTTGAACGCGCTCAAAAACTGAAACCCCGCCTCTTTGAGCGTCTCCTTCGCCTCTTTCACCTCAAAGATCCTCTGCGTGTGCGTTTCCACATACCGCTCAAAATGGTCGCCGGCGCGGTAAAAAAAGGTCAGCTCGGTGCGGCACAGTTTCTCCAGTTTGGAGTACCGGTTTTTCCATATGAAGGTGTAGTCGGGTCGGTTTTCGGAGAACGTTTTGCGGTCAAAATGCGCCACAATGTTTTTTTCGCTGATGATGTCGAAGATAAACAGCCCGCCCGGCAGCAGCGCCTCGCGCGTCTGTTCAAACGCTTGGCGCAGTTCCTCTCGGTTCAGCATGTAATTGATGCTGTCGTAGAGGCAGAGCGCGGCGCCGCATGGTTCGTCGATCTGAAAGTCGCGCATGTCCGCCTGTATCCACTCGACCGACAGCTGCGCTCGGTTTGCTTTTCGGCGCGCTTCCGCCAGCATTCCCGGCGCTCGGTCGATGCCGATCATCTCGTATCCGCGGGCGGCGAGCGGCAGCGCGATCTCTCCCGTTCCGCAGCCGATGTCTAGGACGCGGCGCGGTTGGGCGCGGTACAGCTCAAACAGGCGCAGGACATACTCTGTCCAGCGCTGATAGTCGACATGGCTCATCATATCATCGTAGGCGCGCGCGAAGCGGTTGTAAGGTATCGGCTCCACGTCCAGCGCCGCTTGCGAACGCAGATCGATCATATGAGCTGTATCCCTGACGCCGCCGACAGCGCGATGAGACACGCGCCGAACATGGCGGCGGCGGCTGTCCCCGGCGTGAGCGACTTGTACCGTTCAAACAGCGCCGCGTTCAGTATTCCGAGCGCGGCGAAGGTGAACAGCGCCGGCGCTCCCAGAACGATCGAGTAGAGCGCCGCGCTGATGAACGCCGCCGCGCCGATGGATCGTCGCCGGCGCAGCATTCGGTAGAGCATCCCCCGAAAAAACAGCTCGCCTGTCAGCGGCGTCAGCGCTACAAGATTTAGGACGATCAACGTCCAGAGCGGGTCTTTCAGTTCGAACGGAAAAATGTCGTCCCCTTCATAACCGACCGCCATCGAAAACAGCATCGAGAGTAAAAAAAGAACCGCGCCCGCCGCCGCCCCGATGAACGCCGACCGAACCTGCCCCTGGATGCATAAGCCGAGGTCGCGTATCGACCATCGGAACCGCGACCCGGCGACCGTCACGGCGAACAGCAGCAGGCTTGCGTTTGAAAACGCAAAGGTTGTCCAGATCGGCTCCGGGCGCATAAAGAAGCGGACGATTTCGGCGGGCGGGGCGTTTTCGGGCGGGAGTTTGTTGAGCGCTCCCAGGATCAGCAGCGCTCCCGCCATCGACGCGGCAAGCGAGACGCAGTAGATCGCCAGCAGGTCGCGCGCCCTCCAGCGCGCCCGAAGATGTTCCCGCTGGTCGCTTTCCAGCATGCGCCGCTCGCATCCTTCGCATTGAAGGCGCCCAAGCAGGTTCCGGTCGTATTTGCATGACGGGCAGACCCATCGGTACATCGGCGGGCGCCGCCATACGATGATCGGCAGTACCGCCGAAAAGACGATGCCGAGCAGACCAATCAAACTCGCGGCGGTTTGCATGAAGCGTCCAAGGCGTCCGAATATAAAAAAGACGGCATACAGCGCCGCATGGCGTTCCTTTGAAAGCCCGGCCCGCGCGCGGCGGGCCGGGGTAAGCGTTTAGTCGGCGGGCTGTTTCAGGTTAGCCCATGTGAGCGGAAGATTCCCTTCGGGCGAGACGCTGAACGGGTTCAGCCGGTCGATCAGATAATCGTACTGCGCGACCATTTCGCCCGCCGCGTCCGCGACGCCGGCGTAGATGCCGAAGCGCAGCGGGTCGTTCAGCTTCTGCGTCGCCGTGCTGATTTTGATCCAGTTCGCCTCGTCTGTCTGTTTATACCATGCCGTGAAGGCGTCGCCGAGACGCTCAAAGCGCAGGTACAGCTCCGCGTCCTTGTTGGGGAATTCCTGAAATCCGCCCACATGTCCGACAAAGCCCGCTCCGGCGTCATGGTTTTCGCGCCGTTGGTACTGGATGATGGCGTCGCCGCCGCGCCCCCAGTATTTGATCGTGACCCATTCGCCGGCGCGCCCTTGGAGGTCATTGGTCGTCGGCGAATAGGCGACCAGCCCCGTCACGACCGACGCGGGCTGATAGTTCAAGATGATGCGCGTCTCAACGTCAAAATCGCCCTCATGCATCTGGTAGAGGTGCGAGGTGGTGTAGCCGTTCCACAGGTTGCGGTTTCCGTCTCCTTTGATGTGGAGCCAGCCGGGCTTCGTTTTGCCGAGGTCCCACTCGGTCGGTTCATTTTCCCATTGCCAGTTTGAGTTTTCAAAAGCGTTGAGCGTGTCGCCGGTCGCGTCGAACGGGTCGCCGAGGCTCGCCGCGGACGCGCCGACCGCAAAGCACAGCAGCGCCGCCGCCGCGCACATTTTAAAAGCGTTCATGGTTTTCTCCTGTCGTTTCAGCTCACATCTAATGCGTCCGCGCCCAGCTCGTTGAAATTGTAACAGACAAGCGCGCCCGCCGCCCAGGCAGCTAGACTGCGCAGGGCGGCAGTTTGAAAGATGCGTTTCATCGCATTGCGCCTTTACTGTTTCAGCTCTCCCCATACCGCAGCGGCTTTTCCGTTCGGATCAACCGACGCAACAGGGTTGGAAGCTTCTGTAAAGTCGTCGTACGAGACGGTCAGGTTGCCGCCGGCGGCGTCCGCGATACCGGCGTAGACGCCGATAAGCACAGGGTTCGCCAGCGCGCTGTCGACCGTTCCGCCGACAGAGATCCAGTCGCCTTCGCCCTCGTTTTTATACCAAGCGCGGTATTCGTTGCCGGTTCGGCTCATGCGCATGGCGACCGGTATGGCGCCCGCGGGCGGTTTGTAGCCCGGCGCTTCGCCGAGGTAGCCGAGTCCGCCGTCATGGTTTTCGCGCCGTTGGTACTGGATGATCGCGTCGTTGACGCGCCCCCAGAGTTTCAAGGTGACCCACTGCCCGTCGCGGTTGGCATGGTCTTTGGTGGTCGGCGAATAGGCGGCAAGCCCCGCGACGACGCTCGCGTTGCCGTAGTCGAACAGGAAATTGGCGGAGACGTCAAAGTCGCCGTCCGTTTCCTGGTAGACGAAGGTGGAGTCCAGGTTTGCCCAGACGTTCGCGTTGTTTTTCGCTTCAAATTTCAGTTTGCCGTCCGCGACGGTGAGATCCGCCTTGTCGGGGTTCATCACCTGCCACATGGAGTCCAGGTCGGTTCCGGAGAAGTTGTCGCTGTTGACCGCCTGCGCCTGCGCGCCAAGCCCTAGAACCAGAACGCCAGCCAGGACGCCCAAAATAACTCGTTTCATCGATCGCGCCTCCCTCATTGGATGCTTGCAAATTGCTTTCATGCACATAGCATGCCGAAGCGCGCCGTCTTTGTCAAGCGGGCGGAAATCCAGAAGCGGCAACTGGAGAAGGGCGGAAGATTCAGTCTGAAACGGGTTTTTAAGGATTACAGAAACTGTCCATCTAGGGAAGGCATGCTCCTGACCTAACGCCTAAAGTTGGGACATTTGAACCGACGATCGCTCTATTCATGGGAAAAGCGTCATCAACAATGCCGTCATTCCCGCGCAAGCGGGAATCCAGAGTCAACCTCGAAACCGTCTGCGTTCACAACCAGAATTGTCCCAACTCTAAGGGTAAGGTCAGATGCTCCCGCCGGCGCGTCATTCGCCGTCTTGCGACGTTGGACTATTCGGGCTGCTGCCCGCTTCTTTCAACGCTCCCCATGGCGCTTTTTTTTTACCCGCAGGGTTGACGGAGAGGAAACGGCTCTTGCCCGCCCAGACCCAAGTAGGAAGGCCGCCCAATCCCCCGATGCGTACGATCTCCCGCGTCTCTATATGAATGCGGTGAAGCGAAGCTCTCATACTGACCGGATCCGTCAGCCTGAACAGAATCCATTTGCCGTCCGGCGACCAATCCTCAACAGCTCCCCGCCGTCCGTCTTTGCGGGATGTGAGACGCTCAACGTTGGAGCCGTCAGGATTCATCATATAAACATCCGCGGCGACGATCTCCCCCTCCTGCTCCGGACGGTAGACCGAATCGAAGGCGATCTTCTTGCCGTCCGGCGACCACTCGGGATATCTATCGATCGCGGCAATTTTCGTCAGATTGACAACATTCGATCCGTCTGCGTTCATGGTATAGAGGTGGACGGGATGGGTGCGTCCGCCAGGCATTTGAAACGTCTCTTTTTTCCCATCGCCGTCGCGGTCGATCCATTCTCCGAGCGGCTCATGATCTTCCCAAAGGGGCGGATAACGTTCAAAAACGATCCTCTTCCCGTCTGGGGACACCGAAGCCCAGTTCTCTTCGCGAATCGGAGTCCGCGTCAGCTGTTTCAACGTTGTTGTTCGGATATCTAACGCGTAAAGATCGCTCTTATCCGCGTTGCTTTTATCGACCGCGCTGCATAACAGCCGCTTCCCGTCCGGAAACCACCACGTGTTGAAAATGACGATATGTTCGTATCCGTTCTTGTGCAGGCGTTCGGACAGGTTGATCACGCGCCCAGTTTCCAGTTCCATGATATATTTTGTGTACCAGCCGAACTCCTCCGTGTCGGCGGAGAAGAGGACGCGCTTGCCGTCCCGACTCCACATGACGCGTCCGAAGTCTCCTTTCATCCAGAGCCGCCTATTTTGTCCGTCCCAGTCAATGAAGTAGATTCCGTCTCCGCCGAAGGAACAGATGGTCGGCCGCTCCAGTTTCGTCGCGTCCTCCAGCGGCTTAAAATCGGCTCCCTGCGCGGAGGCGCACAGCAGAAGCGAGAACGCGGCAACGGCAAGAGCTGTCCAGCGCGTTGAGAAGGCAAAGAATCTCATGTCATGCTCCTTTCAAGCTGAAGAGGAGCGTCCGCGCCGAGACGCATGGTTCGGCGCGGACGCGGGCGGATCATTTCAGATCAGTCTTCGTAAACAGCATTCCACCCTTGCAACATCTTTTGCCGATGCGCCAAAACGTTCCCAATCCGTACCGCCATTATAGCATAGGATTCGCCGGCGCAAGAACGATTTCTGCGCAAGCGATTCGCTGCCGCCTCCTGACGCGGCAAAGATCGATTCGCGCGTCCATAAAAAAGGGAGCGCCCGTTCACATGTTCCGCTCAAGGAGCCATGTCAGAAAAATCGTCTTGATTCCTCTGCCGATACGGTATATCCTTCTGATTTGAGTTGGCGCATGCTAGATTTTACAGGCGAGGGCGTATGGCGACCTCAACATTTGAATGGCCGATCGGTTCGTTTCCCGACAAAGAAACGAAGGCGTTCCAGGTGAAATGGCCGATGACCGAAATCGAAGTCGCCGCTTTTGAGGGCGGGGAGCTTCAGTTCACAGGGCTGTTAGAAGGAACCATGCGGGTGTCTCGAAACCAAGAGGAAGCGCATATGCGGATCCAAGCGGGAGTAGAGGCTCTGCAGATCTGCGTCCGCTGCTTGGAGCCGGCGCCGCTTCGGTTAGAGGTTGAGTTTGACATTCTGTACCGCCCGGTCCGTTTGAAGCCGAATTACTGGGAGGATGAATCGGACATCGGACTCGGATACTACGACAACGGAACGATCCGCATGCAGGACGACCTGCGCCGGCATTTACAGCTCGAAACGCCGCTCTGGCCGGTCTGTCAAGAATCATGCAAGGGGCTATGTCCCGAATGCGGCGTCAACCGAAACGAAACGCTCTGCGGCTGCGGCAATTCCGCCCAGCCCCCCAAAACCGCTATCGGCGCGCAGCTAGAGCGGCTGTTCAACCAGTAAAACGGACGCCGTATAACCTCAACAAACGAAAGCAAACGAAATGGCGCATCCAAAACGAAAAACGTCCCAATCCAGAACGCGAACGCGGCGGGCGCACCACGCCTTAAAACCGACCAAAACCATCCTATGCCTAAACTGCGCGCAGCGGATGATACCCCACAGGGCATGCCCAAAATGCGGGTACTACAAGGCGCATAAGTGGACCCGACCCGTTATCTCCGTTGACATCGACTGATCGGATCCTTCATGAGCAGCGACCTTTACGCCTCAATCCTGTCCACAGGCTCCTATGCGCCGCCGAAAAAAATCACGAACCATGACCTAGAGCAGATGGTCGACACGACCGACGAGTGGATACGAACGCGCGTCGGTATACGCGAGCGGCGCATCGCTGAAGCGGATGTCGCCAGCTCCGACCTCGGCGCCATCGCCTCCCAGAGAGCCATCGACGCCGCCGGCATCGAGACGGACGAGATCGACCTGATCATCTGCTCCACCGTCTCGCCGGATATGCTGTTTCCGTCCACCGCCTGCCTCATCGCGCGCGGCCTCGGCATTGAGCATGAGACGCCCGCCGTCGACATCGCCGCGGCATGCAGCGGTTTCTCTTACGGGCTTCATATGGCGAACGGTTTTATCCGCTCCGGGATGCATCAAACGATTCTGGTGACGGCGGCGGAGATGTTGACGCGGTATGTGAACTGGCAGGACCGCGCCACATGCGTGCTGTTCGGCGACGCGGCGGGCGCGGCCGTCGTTCAGGCAAGCGAGAAGCCCGGCGGCATCCTTTACACGAAGATCGGAGCCGAGCCGCAATACGCCGACCCCGACATCTTGAGCGTACCCGCCGGCGGAGCCAGAAAACCGGCGACCAAAGAAACGGTCGAAAACCGAGAACACACGATCCATATGGAAGGGCGCAAGCTGTTCAAAATCGCCGTGTCGCTCATGCCGACGGTCATAAAACAGGTTCTCGACGAAGCAGGCATGACCCCCGACGACATCGACCTGCTCATCCCGCATCAGATGAACATACGCATCATGGGCGCGCTTGCCGAACGCACCGGCATCGACATCGACAAGGTGTATTCCATCGTCGACCGGTACGGCAACACCTCCTCTGCAAGCGCCGCGCTGGCTCTGGACGAGGCGCTGGCGGAGGGGCGCGTCGGCAAAGGCTCCACCGTGTTTTTGATCACCTTCGGCGCGGGATGGACCTGGGGCGCCAACATCATTCGTTTATAGGCGGTTGAAATGACGACCAAAACGGCGGCAATTTTCCCTGGACAGGGTACACAACAGCCCGGCATGGGCAAGTGGATGGACGTCTATCCAGCGGCGTCGCGCGTCTTTGATCAGGCGGAGGCGCTTGGATTTCCGGCGCGCGCCGTCTGTTTTGAGGCGGACGCGAACGCTTTAAAACAAACTGAAACGGCGCAGCCCGCGCTCTTTACGGTGGGGGTTGCCGCGTATCAGCTTCTGCTGTCGAACGGGGCGGAATTTCAAGCCGCCGCCGGACACAGCCTCGGCGAATACGCCGCCCTTTACGCGGCGGGAATCGTCTCGTTTCAAGACGCGCTCCGCCTTGTCATGGAGCGCGGGCGTCTCATGGCAAAAGCGGCAAAAGAGAACCCCGGCGGAATGTCCGCGGTCATTGGCTTGGAAGACGAGGCGGTGGAGGCGGTCTGCGCGGAGGCGTCCCAAGGGGCGGACGCCGTCTCCCCCTCCAACTACAACAGCCCTGGTCAAGTCGTCATTTCAGGCTCCGCGTCGGCGTTGGAACGGGCGGCTCGGCTGGCGAAAGAGGCGGGCGCCCGTCTTGTCGTTCCGATACCTGTTTCAGGCGCGTTCCATTCCGCGCGGATGCGTTCCGCCCAGGACGGGCTGGAAGCCGAAATGCAGCAGTATGCGTTTCATCCGCCCTCCATGGCGTTTTACTCGAACGTGACGGGGGAGCCGGCGTCGTCGCCGGAAACGATACGGGCGCTCGCCGTTCAACAGGTCGCCCAGCCCGTTCTGTGGACGCAGTCGCTCCAGCGGATGGTTGCGGACGGGTTCTCCGTTTTTGTGGAGGCGGGCAGCGGAAAAGGGTTGACAAGCCTTGTCAAACGGACGATTCCGTCCGCCGCCGTTTATTCCACCGACAGCGAGGACGATTTCAAGGAGGCTATCGATGCAGTCGCTTAATGGCAAGTCGGCTTTAGTAACGGGCGCGTCGCGCGGCATTGGGCGGGAGATCGCGCTGGCGCTTGCCAGGCATGGCGTCAAGGCCGCGCTGGCGGCGCGGACAACGGAGCGGCTTGAAGAGCTGGCGGACCAGATCAACGGCGCGGGCGGAACGGCGCTGCCGTTCGCCGTAGACGCGCGCGATTCTGCTGCCGTCAATGAAGCGGTTGCCGCCGCCTCGGAGGCGTTCGACGGGCTGGATATACTGGTCAACAACGCGGGCGTCACCCGCGATACATTGGTCATGCGTATGAAGGACGGCGACTGGAGCGGTCCGTTGGAGACGAACCTGTCCGGCGCGTTTTATTTTGCGCGGGCGGCGGCGCGCGGGATGATGCGCCAACGTTCGGGGCGCATTGTGAATATCACCTCGGTTGTCGGGGTTACGGGTAACGCGGGTCAGGCGAATTACGCCGCTTCGAAGGCGGGCTTGATTGGCTTGACCAAATCGCTGGCGAAGGAGATGGGTCCGCGCGGCGTCACGGTGAACGCTGTAGCGCCTGGGTTCATTGAGACCGATATGACGGCGGTTCTTTCCGATGCGATACGGGAGAATGTTCTCGGCTTGACGCCCCTAGGATGTTTCGGCGCTCCGTCCGATGTGGCGTCGGCGGTCTGTTTTTTGGCGTCGGACGAGGCGCGGTATATCACTGGGCATGTTCTTCATGTGGACGGCGGCTTAGCGATGTAAAAGGTTGACCTTACGTCTTAAGTTGGGACATGCAGGCGGGCGGGCGCGGACGGTTTCTGCGGCGCCTCTAGATTCCCGCTTACGCGGGAATGCATGCCCTCGCGGAAGCGGGGGACGATCTGGTTGGCGGAGCCTTTTTCCCATGAATAAAGGCTTTGCCGTTCAGACGTCCCAACTTTCAGCATGAGGTCATGAAAGAGGCTTGCGTTACTGCAAGTTTATGTATAATATAAGCGGGCGGTTTGTCCGCAAACAGAATCAACAACGTCCGGCGGTGCCGGCGGAAATGGACGCAAGGAGTGAACGATGGCAGGTCTTGCCGACAAGGTGTGCGAAATTATTGCGCGGGAGCTTTCGGTGAACGTGGAACAGGTAACCCTGAATTCGTCTTTCATGGACGATCTGGGCGCGGATTCGCTCGACACCGTCGAGCTGGTCATGGCGTTTGAGGAAGAATTTGAGATCGACATACCGGACGCGGACGCGGAAAAGATCCGCGTCGTTCAGGACGCGATTGAGTACTTGACAAAAGCGACGGGCGGCGGCGAGGACGCGACGCCTCTCTAAGCTGGGCTTCGAGGCGGCATTCAGCATACGCGCCTCCATGCGCCGCCGATGCGCAGGAGAGATTCATCGCCGAAAGGCGGGAACGCTGAACGGCATGGGCGCGTATGCTGCCGCGCTGCGCGGTAGAAAAGGTTTGAGACGAAGGGGCGGATAGAACATGGAGAGGGTCGTTATCACCGGGATGGGCGTCATCAGCCCGATCGGCTCGACGCTCAACGATTACTGGGCGCATCTCGCGGAAGGCAAGTCGGGAATCGGAGCCGTCACGCTGTTCGATGCCGACGAAGAATACCGGACGCGAATCGGGGGCGAGGTGAAGGACTTTCAGCCTGAGCAGTACCTGCCGCTGAAAGAGGCGCGCCGCCTGCCCCGATTTATCCAGTTCGCTGTCGCCGCGGCGAAGACGGCGCTGAAAGACGCCGGGCTGCATGAGAACGGCTTCAACCCCGAAAGGGCGGGCGTCGCCGTCGGCTCCGGCATCGGCGGCATTGACGTCCTGGAGCAGCAGCATGAAATCCTGCGCACCCGCGGACCGAAGCGAGTCTCTCCCTTCTTTGTTCCGCATCAGATCATCAACATGGCGCCTGGGCAGATCTCCATTCAGTGCGGGCTGCGCGGGCCGAACCTA
This sequence comes from Candidatus Poribacteria bacterium, assembly GCA_963665845.2. GTDB lineage: Bacteria > Poribacteria > WGA-4E > JAPPNK01. The sequence goes on along the minus strand of OY762492.1, from coordinate 3,652,988 downwards.
GCGCATGTCACCGCCTGCGCCACCTCCAACCATTCCATCGGCAGCGCCTACAGCATCCTGTCGAGAGGCGACGCGGATGTCATGGCAGCCGGCGGAACCGAGGCGGCGTTCACCCCGCTTTCCTTTGCCGGCTTCTGCTCAATGAGAGCGATGTCGACGCGCAACGACGCCCCAGAAACCGCATCCCGACCCTTTGACGCGACGCGCGACGGGTTTGTGATGGGCGAAGGCTCCGGCGTTCTCATCATGGAGACGCTGAAACATGCGAAGGCGCGCGGCGCCAACATATACGCGGAGATGGTCGGCTTCGGCATGAGCTCCGACGCGCATGACATGGTCAGCCCGCCTCTGGGCGGAAGCGGCGCGGCGCGCTCCATGAAAGCCGCTATCGACCGCGCGGGCGTCGACAGCGGCGAGATCGATTATATCAACGCGCATGGCACGTCAACTCCTGTCGGCGACATCGCCGAGACGAGCGCCATCAAGACCGTCTTCGGCGCGCCTGAAGACTGCCCGACGGTCAGTTCGACCAAGTCGGTCATGGGGCATCTTCTCGGCGCCGCTGGAGCCGTAGAGCTGATTGCGTCGATCTTGGCGGTGAAACATCAGACGATCCCGCCGACCATCAACCTGAACGAGCCGGACCCAGAATGCGATCTGGATTACGCGCCGAACGAGGCGCGCCCGGCGCGGCTTCGATACGCGCTTTCAAACGCTTTCGGTTTCGGCGGGCATAACACCACCGTTGTTATTCGCGCGTGGGACGCATGAGAGGAGACGCGGAGCCGTTGACCTCCGCCTATGTCGGCCTCGGTTCGAATCGAGGCGGACGGCTGGGGTATTTGCGGCGCGCCGTGGCGGCGCTCTCGGAGCGGGCGGGAGAGGTGAAGGCGGTCTCGTCGGTGTATGAAACGGAGCCGATCGGCGTTACGGATCAGCCCCCTTTTTTGAACGCGGCGGTTCAGGTGGACACGCCGATGAGCGCGCGCGCCTTTTTCAAAACGCTGCAAGAAACGGAACGGCGCCTCGGCAGGCGTCCGTCTCGGCGGTGGGGTCCGCGCGAGATTGATCTGGATCTGCTTCTGTTCGGCTCGCTCTGCATCGAAAGCGGCGATTTGACGATACCGCATCCGCGCATGTTGGAGCGGAGATTTGCGCTGGAGCCGCTGGCGGAGATTGCGCCGGGCGCCGTCCATCCGCGCTTGGGCGGGCGGATCGCGGACTGGCTCGCGTCGCTGTCTCGTTCTGCGTCCGATTCTCCGTTTGCCGCGCCTGTACTGGAGGGAACAGAGCTGTTTTAAAGAAAAGAATGAACGTTTTACGGCGCGTTCGAGCGCCTTTCGCTCAACCTATTTCGTTTCGCCGGCGTCTAATGTTTGACCGCAAAGGCGCGCGGGCGGGACTGCGCATATGCCATCAACATCGGACAGGAAGTCAGCAGGGTTTTTTCTAATGAATATCCGTTATCCAGCGCGCAAGGCGTTTCCCATCTTGTCGGCGCTCGCATTGATGATCGCCGCGTCTGCCTCCGCGCAGAGCTTTCTCACATCCCCCTTCGCCGTAGACAACGCCGGCGAAACAGGCGTCCCAAGCGTCAACCCGGCAGTACAAACCGCCTCGGTCGTCTTTGAACTGTCGGTCGGCTACTTCTACAGCGCCATCGTCGATACAAACGGAACCGGCGGCGTCGGCGCCCCAGACGGCGTCTTTGACCGAAACGACGACTGGACATGGCAGGGAGCCGCCAACGTACAGCTTGTGCCGGCGCAGGCGGGCGGATTGGACAGCCTCGCCATACGAGTCGACTGGGACGGAACCGCCCAGTGGGACTCCAGCGACCTTGTCGGCGACGGAACATACGATGTTCAAGTGATGATCGGCTTCTCCGACGCGGCGGTGCGAAACGGAACCGGCGTCAAGGCGCAGGTTCAGATTGAGATCGACACAAAAGCGCCGGCGGTCTCCTTTACCGCCGACAGCTTTTCTCCCAACGCGGACGGACAAAAAGATGTCTCCCGGCTCGGCTTTGCGTCCAGCGAAATGCTGGACTCCGTAGAGATCTCCATCGCCTCCGGTCCGTCGTTGAATGCGCCCAGCGCCGCTTTTTTACCGCCGTATAACAGAGCCGGCTACGCCTTTTGGAACGGAACCGACATCACGGGCGCGTTCTTGCCGGACGGCGAATACGCGCTTCAAATACGCGCCGCCGACCGAGCCGGGAATGAGGCGTCGGCGCAGCGGACGATCATGATCGACACGAAGAAGCCCGCCTTTTCAACGTTCGCCCCTGTCAACGGCGCCCTGTTGAACGCTCCGCTCGCGCAGATTGAGGCGGGGCTGGACGCTCTCGGCGGATCGCCCATCGATGTTGACAACCTCTCCATTCAGGTTGCGAACGCGGCGGGCGAGCCGGTGGCGGGCGCCTTGGAGATCGACCCGAACGGCGGTTCCATGCGTTTCGTCTTCGCTTCGCCGCTGTCGACGACCGCTGAAAACGGCATCTACAATGTAACCGCCTCCATTATGGACGAAGCGGGCAACGCTGCCTCCCGCAGCTCCAGTTTCATGCTGGACACGGTGGCGCCGCTTGTCGGTCAAGCGTCCGCTTCCGGCGGGGCGGTCGTTCCTGGGTTCATCGGCTTGGCGTCCGATACCTTGAAGATTGTCATTGACGAAACAGGCTCCGGCATCGATTTTGGATCGGCGCAGGCAACCTTGACCGCTCCGTCCGGCGCGCTGTTTCCTGTCGCTGTCGATCTGTCCGAAACGAGCGGCGGCGGGCAAATCGAACTGACCTATGCGAATTTAGTGGAAGAGGGCGTCTATACGATGCAGGTGTCGGGGGTACGAGACCTCGCCGGGAACGCCGCCGTCGCCCGTTCGTTCTCCTTTATATATGACAAAACCCCGCCGCGCATCGAAAGTTTAACGCCGTTCGATGTGCGTTCGGGCGCCTTGACGCGCGCCAATTCGCCGTTCGACTCGGTTGTGTTGACCCTTTCCGACAATTTCACCGATATTGATTTTGCGGCTTCAGGCATCGTGGTGCGCGGACCGAACGGCGCCGTGTTGAACGGTACGCTGTACAATGACGGCGAGTCGACCGTTTCGTTTCAGCTCGAAACGCCGTTGAGCGCCCTCGGCGCGGACGACGGACAATATGACGTCTCCGTCAGCGCGGCGGACGCGGCTGGAAACGCGGTTACCATCGCCTCCAGCCTCATACTGGACACGCAGGCGCCGTCGGTTGTTTCGTCGTCCCTTGCGTTTGATGAGGAGTTGACTTCCCCCATCAACAGCGTTCAGTTGACCTTGAGCGACGGAGAAGGCGTCGGGGTGGATCTGTCTGCGTCCGCGATTTCGTTGAGCGGTCCGGGCGGCTCCATTCCGCTGCAGAAGTCGTTCGATGGCGAAACCTTGACGCTTGTTTTCCCGGAAATCAATGAGAAAGGCAGTTACACGCTCTCTGTTCAGTTGAGCGACGAGGCGGGCAATATGATGTCCGAAGCGGAGTTGACGCCCTTCACGGTGACCTTGGACGGTCCGGCGGTTGTCAGCTTGACGATCAACGGCGCGCCGCCTTCAGCCTATGTATCCTCCTTGACGGAGGCGAGGGCGCAATTTGCGGACCGCGGCGGCGTTGGGCTGGACTTCACCGACGGCGGCAGCAGCCTCGCCGTCACGGGTCCGAACGGCGCAGTGGACGGCTTTATTCAGGAGGAAGGCTCCGGTCTCGTCTGGAGGCCGACCGGCATTATCGACGCAGACGGTTCTTACACGGTTTCCGCCTCGGCGGTTGACAAGCGCGGACGAACCAGCGCGGCATTGTCCCATACGTTTATATTGGACACGCAGGCTCCATCGGTTGTTTCGTCATCCCTTGCGTTTGATGAAGAGTTGACCTCGCCCATCAACAGCGTTCAGTTGACCTTGAGCGACGGAGAAGGCGTCGGAGTCGATCTGTCCGCTTCGCAGATTGCGTTGAGCGGTCCGGGCGGCTCCATTCCGCTGCAGAAGTCGTTCGATGGCGAAACCTTGACGCTTGTTTTCCCCGAAATCAATGAAAACGGCAGTTACACGCTTTCGGTTCGATTGAGCGACGAGGCGGGCAATGCGATGTCCGAAGCGGCGCTAACGCCCTTTACGGTAACGCTGGACGGTCCGGCGGTTGTCAGCTTGACGATCAACGGCGCTCCGCCCTCGGCGTATGTCTCCTCTTTAACAGAAGCGCGGGCGCAGTTTGCGGACCGCGGCGGCGTCGGTTTGGACTTCACCGACGGCGGGAGCAGCCTCGCCGTCACGGGTCCGGACGGCGCGGTGGACGGGTTTATTCAAGAGGAAGGCTCCGGTCTCGTCTGGCGCCCGACCGGCATTATTGACGCAGACGGCTCTTACACCGTCTCCGCCTCGGCTGTAGACAAGCGCGGGCGAACCAGCGCGACCTTGTCCCATACGTTTATATTGGACACGCAGGCTCCGTCGGTTGTTTCGTCTTCTCTTGCTTTTGACGAGGAGCTGACCTCTCCGATCAACAGCGTTCAGTTGACCTTGAGCGACGGAGAAGGCGTCGGAGTCGATCTGTCCGTTTCGCAGATTTCGTTGAGCGGTCCGGGCGGCTCCATTCCGCTGCAGAAGTCGTTCGATGGCGAAACCTTGACGCTTGTTTTCCCCGAAATCAATGAGAACGGCAGCTACACGCTTTCGGTTCGATTGAGCGACGAGGCGGGCAATGCGATGTCCGAAGCGGCGCTAACGCCCTTTACGGTAACGCTGGACGGTCCGGCGGTTGTCAGCTTGACGATCAACGGCGCGCCGCCTTCAGCCTATGTCTCCTCTTTAACAGAAGCGCGGGCGCAGTTTGCGGACCGCGGCGGCGTTGGGCTGGACTTCACCGATGGCGGGAGCAGCCTCGCCGTCACGGGTCCGGACGGCGCGGTGGACGGGTTTATTCAAGAGGAAGGCTCCGGTCTCGTCTGGCGCCCGACCGGCATTATTGACGCAGACGGCTCTTACACGGTTTCCGCCTCGGCTGTAGACAAGCGCGGGCGAACCAGCGCGACCTTGTCCCATACGTTTATATTGGACACGCAGGCTCCGTCGGTTGTTTCGTCTTCTCTTGCTTTTGACGAGGAGTTGACCTCCCCCATCAACAGCGTTCAGTTGACCTTGAGCGACGGGGAAGGCGTCGGAGTTGATCTGTCGGCGTCCGCGATTTCGTTGAGCGGTCCGGGCGGCTCTATTCCGCTGCAGAAGTCGTTCGATGGCGAAACCTTGACGCTTGTTTTCCCCGAAATCAATGAGAACGGCAGCTATACGCTTTCGGTTCAGTTGAGCGACGAGGCGGGCAATGCGATGTCCGAAGCGGCGCTAACGCCCTTTACGGTAACGCTGGACGGTCCGGCGGTTGTCAGCTTGACGATCAACGGCGCGCCGCCCTCGGCGTATGTATCTTCCTTGACGGAGGCGCGTGCGCAGTTTGCGGACCGCGGCGGCGTTGGGCTGGACTTCACCGACGGCGGCAGCAGCCTCGCCGTCACGGGTCCGGACGGCGCGGTGGACGGGTTTATTCAAGAGGAAGGCTCCGGTCTCGTCTGGCGCCCGACCGGCATTATCGACGCGGACGGCTCTTATACGGTTTCCGCCTCGGCGGTCGACAAGCGCGGACGAACCAGCGCGACCTTGTCCCATACGTTTCTATTGGACACGCAGGCTCCGCGCATTTTATCGATGACGCCTGCGCCCAACTCGATGTTGACCGGGGGCATTGAACAGATCGTTCTATCCCTCGCTCCAGACGCATCGGGGCTGGACACTTCTGCTACTACTGCGGCGCTTCTGTCGCCGTCCGGCTCTGTCGTGCCGTCTTCGCTGCGCGTCGACTCGGACGAGTCGCTTCGGCTTGAGTTTGCCCCTCTGCGCGCGGACGGAACGGACGACGGAACCTACCGTGTTGTGTGGGACTTGGTGGATCGCGCTGGGAATTCGGTCAGCGAAACGCGCGAGTTCACTCTCGCTAATCGAAAGCCGTATTTGGCGCTTTCGGAACCGGCCGACGGGGCGTATGTGAACCGCTGGTCGCAGTTCACCGCGCAGCTGGGCGACGACAGCGGCTCCGGCATCAACTTCGACACGCTTCAAATATCGGTCGCCGACCCCAATGGGCAGCCGGCGGCAGGGCGCGCCTCGCATGACAACGCGCAGACGATTGCGTTCACCGCGGACGCCCCCGCTCCCAACAACGGCTCCGCCGACGGCGTCTATGCGGTCTCTATTTACGTTGAAAACAAACAGGGCGTAGCCTCCGTCATCGAGACAAGCTTCACGCTGGACACCACGGCGCCGTCGATCCTGTCGGTGTCGCTGGCGCACGGAGCGATCTTGGACATATCGTATCCGCTGATTGCTTCGATCTCCGTTTTAGACGAGGGCAGCGGCATCGACTTTGACGCCTCAACAATACAGGTGATCGGGCCGGGCGACGCGGTCCTGCCGGCTCTGGTACAGTATGACGGATCGGGCATCTTTACTCTTTCAACGGATCGGCTCACCGCCTATGGACGATACCGCATCGAAACAACGCTGCGCGACCGAGCCGGCAACGTGAGCGCGCCGACCCAAACCGTCTTTGAAATACGGCAGGCGGAAAAGATCGTCACCAACGTTCAGCCTGCGCACCGCAGCTATGTGCGTTCGCTCTCTTCGGTAGTCGCAGAGCTGAGCGGCGCCACCTACGATTCCACCATGGAGCTGATCGGGCCGAACGGAGAGCCGGTCGCCGGCTCCGATTCTTTTGCCTTTGACAGGTTGACGCTGACCCTTGAAACGCCGCTGGCGTCGGACGGACGAGACGACGGCGACTATACTGTGCGCATAACCCCTGTGTATCCAGGGGGCGTCGCCGGTCCGACGCTGCAATACTCGTTCACGATGGACACGCAGGCGCCGCGCATCAGCGGACTTCAGCCCGCAAACGTTTTCAGCGCGGGCGGCTATGTGAGCTTCGAGTTCATAGAAGCCTCCGTCCAGATCAGCGACGCCTCCTCCGGAGTTGACCTGTCCGCCTCATCGATTCGCGTCTTCAACAGCGAAGGCAAATCTATGCGGGGCGTCCAAACGGACGACGGAGTCGGCGGTCTTGTGTGGACGGCGGCGGCGCCGCTTCCGGACGGGCGTTATACTCTTCATGTCAACACGGTTGACCGCGCCGGACTTACCGCCTCCATGAGGCGCCCTTTCGCGCTTGACACGCAGACGCCGTCCGTCGTCGCCTCGTCTATCGCGTTCGATGAAGAGCTGACCTCCCCCATCAACAGCGTTCAGTTGACCTTGAGCGACGGCGACGGCGTCGGGGTTGACTTGTCGGCGTCGCAGATTGCGTTGAGCGGTCCGGGCGGTTCCATTCCGCTGCAGAAGTCGTTCGACGGCGAAACCTTGACGCTTGTTTTCCCAGAGATCAATGAGAACGGCAGCTACACGCTTTCTGTTCAGTTGAGCGACGAGGCGGGCAATGCGATGTCTGAAGCCGCGCTGACGCCCTTTACGGTAACGCTGGACGGTCCGGCGGTGGTCAGCTTGACGATCAACGGCGCGCCGCCCTCGGCGTATGTTTCCTCTTTAACAGAAGCGCAGGCGCAGTTTGCGGACCGCGGCGGCGTCGGGCTGGACTTCACCGACGGCGGCAGCAGCCTTGTTGTCAACGGTCCGAACGGCGCAGTGACCGGCTTTATCCAGGAGGAAGGTTCGGGACTCGTCTGGCGGCCGACCGGCATTATCGACGCGGACGGCTCTTATACGGTTTCCGCCTCGGCTGTAGACAAGCGCGGACGAACCAGCGCGATCTTGTCCCATACGTTTATACTGGACACGCAGGCGCCGTCCGTCGTCTCCTCGTCTCTTGCGTTTGATGAGGAGCTGACCTCTCCGATCAACAGCGTTCAGCTGACCTTGAGCGACGGCGAAGGCGTCGGAGTCGATCTGTCCGCATCGCAGATTGCGTTGAGCGGTCCGGGCGGTTCCATTCCGCTTCAGAAGTCGTTCGATGGCGAAACCTTGACGCTTGTTTTCCCAGAAATCAATGAGAACGGCGGCTACACGCTTTCGGTTCGGTTGAGCGACGAGGCGGGCAATGCGATGTCCGAAGCGGAGCTGACGCCCTTTACAGTGACCTTGGATGGTCCCGTTGTCGTCAGCGTCACGGTGAACGGGGCGGCGCCTTCATCCTACGCAACTTCTTTAACTGAAGTCGGCGCCGTCTTCGCCGACCGAAGCGGCGCGGGGCTGGACTTTTCAGACGGCGCGACGCGCATACAGGCGGCCGGCCCGCGCGGCGAGGTGAACGGAACCTTAACCCAGAACGGCGACGCGCTCACATGGACGCCCGACGTTCCGATCCGCGAGAACGGTCTTGACGACGGAACCTACACCGTCTCCGCCTTGGCGGTCGATCTAACGGGGCAAACCAGCCCGACCGAATCGTACACGTTTATACTGGACACGCAGGCGCCGCGCGTTACATCGGCGCTGCCGCTGGAGCTGTTGACCAGCTTAGGCTATCTGAACTCGCCGCTGACGGTCATCAGCGTCACGCTTGCGGACGCTGCCTCCGGCGTCGACCTCAGCGCCTCCTCCATCGCCGTTTTTGACAGCGACGGAGCGGAAGTGGCAGGCGTCCGCACAGACGACGGCTCCGGGACGATCATCTGGACGGCCGCCGAGCCTTTCGCAGACGACGGCTCCAGCGACGGCGCCTATGTAGCGCAGATGACGGCCGCCGACCGGGCAGGGCATACTTTCGCGCTGGCGCGTCCGTTCACGCTGGACACGCAGCATCCGACGGTCGCGTCCTCGTCGGTCGCGTTTGACGAGGAGCTGAACGCGCCCATCAACAGCATTCAGTTGACCTTGACCGACGGGGAGGGGGTCGGGGTGGATATGTCCGCGTCGTCGTTCGCGTTGAGCGGTCCGGGCGGCTCCATACCTTTACAAAAAACGGAGGACGGGAACTCGGTTGAACTGGTATTTCCCGCGCTGAAAACGAACGGCGTCTACACCCTTTCCGCAGTTTTGGCGGACAAGGCGGGGAATGTCATGTCGGAGGCGGCGTTGACGCCGTTCACCGTCCGGTTGAGCGGTCCGTCTGTGGTCGGGTTGAGCGTCAACGGCGCGGCGCCTCCGCCGTATGCGAGCGCGTTGACCGAAGCGCGCGCCGACTTTGAAGACCGCGGCGGCGTCGGACTGGACTTCACCGACGAAGGCTCCAGTCTACAGGTAACCGGACCGCGCGGCGGCGTCAGCGGCGTCTTAACAACGGACGGGAACGCGCTCATCTGGACGCCGGCGATACCGCTCCGAACAGACGGCTCCGACGACGGAACCTACACCGTCTCCGCCGCGGCGGTCGACATGGGCGGACGCGCCAGCCCCGCCTTGACCCATACGTTTATATTGGACACGCAGGCGCCGCGCGTTGCCTCGTCCAGCCCGGTGGATGCGGCGCTGCCGACCAACTATGTGAGCGCATCCTTCTCCGTTCTGGAAGCGTCTGTTGTCGATGTCGGACCTGCCGGCTTGGAGGCGGGAGCGATGGCGATTCGGTTGATGGCTCCAAGCGGCGGCGAAGTTCCAAGCGAAGCCTCCTACAACGAAAACGGCGTCATGCGCCTGCAGCTGAACAATCCGCTGCCGACCAACGGAAGCGGCGACGGCGTCTATACGCTGGAGATCGAAGCGGCGGACCGGGCGGGGAACGCGCTGCGCATGGGCAGCGCCGTTGTGTATGACACGCAGCCGCCTGCGCTGACCGCTTCTACCCCCGCCGACGGCTCCGTTATCGACCCGACGGCGCGCCAGATCGCGCTTCAAGTGCGCGATTCGGTGAGCGGGATCGATCCCGCCGCGGCCTCAATGACGCTCACATCGCCCAGCGGCGCGTCGATACCGGGAACGACAGGCGTCTCCATCGACGGCGAGAATTCGACCGTTCAATTCACGTTTGAAAAAATCTTGACCGAGGTCGGCGACTATGTCTTGTCGGCGGAGCTGGTTGACAGGGCGGGCAACCGGCGGCTCATTGAGCTGCGGTTCTACAACGCCTCAAACACGCCGACCGTCATTCAGACGGTTCCAGACACGCGGCTTGCGGAGACGGCGTACGCCGAGATCGGGCTGGCCGAGGTGTCGGCGCTTCTGCGCGAGGCGCCCGGCAGCGGCATCTCCACCGCCCCTGGAGTCTCCACGATACGGCTGATCGATCCGCAGGGCAACCCCGTTTCAGGGGTTCAAAGTTCGCGCGGCGGCAACACGCTGGTTCTGACGCTGGGGCGAGCTTTGCGCGACGACGGCTCCGACGACGGAACCTATCAGATTGAGGTCACGCCGGCGAACGCGGCGGGCATTCAAGGGACGACGCAGACCTTCGCCTTTGTCTACGATTCGCAGCCGCCGGAGATACTCTCCTCCATCGGCACCTACTTCCCGCAGAGCGAGTTTCAGCAGTCGGGCGACGCCATCGCCGGCTTCTATGTGAATGTCCTGGACGATACCGCCGGGGTCGACTGGGAGAATGTGGACGAGACATGGATGTCGCTTGAAAACGCAGACGGCGAGACGGTGGCTGGTACCGTGACCGGAAGCAGCCTGCTTCAAACTCTGCAGCTGGTCTTCCTGACGCCGCTTGCGAGCGACGGGTCGGAGGACGGGATCTATACGCTGAACATCCGCGCGGTTGACAAGGCAGGGAACGAAGCGGATGTCTCGTACCAGTTCCTTGTGGATTTGACGGCGCCTGCGATCGACGCAGGTTCGCTCACGGTGAACGGCTTGACGATCGTCACGGACGCGAACGAAATGGGTTATCCAACCAGCGTCAATTCAGAGACGGGCGTTGAAATCGCGGTCACCGTAACGGACGAGAGCGCCGGGGTCGACCTGGCGCGTTCCGGCATCGTTGTTACAGCGCCGGACGGCTCGCAGGTGGACGGGACGCTTCGACAGAACAATCTGGACAGGCTGGTGTTTGAATCGGGTCCGCTGACGCGGGAGGGGGTGTACGCCGTCTCCGTCACGGCGGTCGGCATCGATTTCAGCAGTCTAGGCGTTCAGCCGGAGAGCGTTTTGGGCGCGTCGTTCCTGTATGAAAAGACGGCGCCGACGGCGGCGGTGACCAGTTCGCCTGGGAACGCTATTTTTGAAAGCGAGCCTGCGCATCTGACCGGAACCGCGCTGGACGAGCCGCAGCAGGGCGGCGAAGGCAGCCCGCCTGTGCCGGCGTCCGGCGTCGCGCTGGTGGAGATTGGAGGCGTCGGGCCGGACGGCGAAGAGCTGGAATGGGAAGCGGCGGAGGATGACAGCCCCGACGCGCAGAACCCGTGGTCGCAATGGTCGTCCGACTTCCTGCCGAGCCGTTCGGGAACCTACCGCGTTCTGGTGCGCGTGACCGACAGGGCGGGGAATTCCGCCGTCGTGGACGCGGGGATGTATGAGTTCACAACGGCGCTCGCGTTCAAGGGTCCTGTCTATGTTTGGCCGAACCCGTTGAGCCGAAGCCGAGGCGACACGGCGCATTTCTCGTTTGAAACGAACCAAGCGGACCAGGCGGAATGGCGGTTGAGCGTCTATACCGTCGCGGGGGCGTTGGTGTACCGCGCGTCGGGTCAGGCGGAGCGGGAGCGGCAGGCGAACAGCCAGTCTGCCACATGGAATCTGCGCAACGACGGGGGGCAGGCGGTCGCCAGCGGTCTCTATGTGTTCAGGCTGGAAATCGACGACGGGCAGAGCGTCTTCCGCAAGATGGGGCGCATGCTGGTGGTGAAATAACATGGCGAGAGAGCTGCCATGAGAAAAAAGATGTACGGCGGCATCGCTGCGGCGGTCGTATTGAGCCTGGCGGTTTGGCGGATCATCGGCGGGGGCGAGGGTTACGACGGCGATCTAGAGCGCAAGACCGAGAAGGTGAATATCTCAAAACTCTGGATCGAAACGAATCCCCCCGCCGGGAGCGAATTCCGCGGGCAATTGACCGTCATCGACAACGGCGCGCCGGTCGGAAAACGCCCGATCCACGCCGAGCGGTGGGAGTATCGAAAAACCCCCGAAGACCCATGGGAGGAAAGCGACGCTCCGCCGAGAGTAACCCGCTACACGTTGAAAGCGCTGGCAACAGGGATGGGCAAAGTCCGCCTGAAGATGCAACCCGCAACAAGCGGAGGGACCACCAAAACATGGGAGGTGGGCGAATTCCGACATCAAAAAAAGAAGCCTACGGCCGTTACGGAACCGGTTGAGGCTCCGGTTTCCACAGCGACTATGAATACGGCGATCTATTCGTTTCCGAAGGGTTATCGGGCGTCCTCTCTTGAAACCTATCATCCCGTTCAAAACAGCGGGCTTGAATCGCAGATTCGTTCCGGGACTGTGGAATTAGCAGGCGATGGAGTTGTTCGTACGGCGGCTATACGCTTTGCCTACGGTTCCAAAAAGCAGTTGGAAGAGGAATTCGAATCGAAACGCTGGCCGACCGTGTGGGGAGTATGGGGGACGCATCAAGGTTACGGCGAAACAGAAGCCGTCAAATGGGCATGGCATTACTTGTCGGAGGAGCGCGTCGAGGATGTTGAGGCGAAACTAAGCGGCTCCTTTAAAGTGACTCTGCTGGAACCGATCGTTGTGTCGGACAAGTTAGCGCCGAAAAAGCCCGATGCATTTGTCGCCTGTCCCGGTTGCGACAGTACGTTGAAAGCGTACACAGATCACACGGTGAACATCCGCCTTAGCGACGGCAGCCTGCAGTCCGCCGTATGTCCGAACGACGGAACGATCCCAGGGTGCGGGGTGGCGATCTACCGCTGCTGGCCGGACGGTATGCGTCATATTGAATGGCATCGAGAGCGCATCTGCCAAGAAAGCGTCGGCATCCTAGGGAAAACCTGCGGCGAAGCGTTTCGATACTGCAGCCTTGACGCCGACAGCCGGCATCAGCATTCTGATTGGGAAGCGTCCGGCAGGGTCTTCCGCCCCAGTGAACCTGAAAGATGGCGCGCGATGAAGGACGCGCTGGATCAACAGCGGCGCAATGAACAATCTTCTTCAAACTCTAAACGCAACGGAGACGACACGAAATGAAACTTTACCAAGCCCCGCTGGCGCTCCTTGCCGCCGCTGCGGTATTCTGCGCCGCGTCGACAGCGGGCGCTCAATCCGCGGCGCATGACGACGCCGGGACGCGCGCCGCCGCCTTTTTGAATATGGAATCGGGCGGACGCGCCGCCGCGCTCGCGGGAGCCTATACAGGTCTCGCGGACGATGTCGACGGCATGTTCTGGAACCCCGGCGGTCTGTCCATGATCGAGAACAAGCAGCTCGCCGCCACCTACAATATGTCGTTCGGCGGCGTCAACCACAGCTCCGCCGCCTATGCGCAAAAGTTGTCGAACGGGGGCGCTTTCGGGGTCGCCTTTCAAGGCGTCTTTGGAGAGATCGAACGGCGCGCCGGCGACACCATTGAGCCTGACTCCAGATTCACGCCCGGCGAATTTGCGTTCAGCGTCGGTTATGCGCATGCGTTTGGCAACCTCTCCGTCGGGGCGACAGCGAAAGGCATTCAGCAGCGGTTCGATGTTGAAACGAATGCCGGCCCCGCCTTCGACTTCGGCGCCGTGTACCGCATCCATCGCGTCTCGATCGGCGCCAGCGCGTTGAGCCTCGGACCGGCTCTCGGCGACGCCGACCTGCCGACAACATTCCGAGCGGGCATATCCGCCATGATCTCCCCGGAAGGACCCACATTGGCGGCGGACATCGCCGTTCCGAGCGGCGACTATACAAGCGTGCGCCTCGGCATTGAACACTGGTTTTTTGATCAGATCGCGCTGCGCGGCGGATACCGCATTGTAGAGGGTGAAAATCCCGCAAAAGGATTCAGCGCCGGCATCGGACTGAAGTCGGTCGGCTCCGCGCCGCTGGAGAACGCGGGGCTGCAGATCGATTACGCCTTTGTGCCGGAGGACGGGGTCGGCGACGCGCACCGCATCTCGCTTGTGATGAGCTTTTGACGAGATCGATAGAGCCGATTGAATTCGTCTGTTGAGTCGGAATGCGCCGCCGTATGCGTCGGCGAGCGGGACAATGAGCTGGTCGCCGCCGAATGCGCCGCTTTGACCGGCGCCATGCCCGACCGCGCCTTAACGCATGCGGTCGCCCGAAACGCGGACATCAGCCGTCTGACGCGCGCCGCCTATTTGCGCTACGGCGTTCGCGTCGTCGCTGAAGCGGACGATATGGACGCGCTGTGCCGACATCTGCGCGCCTGCTCCTTTCGCGCGGACAGGTTCCGTATCGAGTTTCGACGGCTGAATCCTGACGCGCCTTTAAAAACAATGGAAGCGGTCTCCGCCGCCGCGAACGCCATCGACGGCAGTCCTCATCTTTCCAACCCGTCTGAACGGTTTCTGCTTGCGGCGATGGGCGGGTCGGTTTTATTTGGACGCATTGAAACGGAGCCGAATCGATCCTATGAAACGCATCAACAGAAGCCGCGCAGCATGTCCAGCTCGCTGCCGCCTCGATTGGCGCGGGCGATGGCGAACCTGGCGCCGGACGCGCGGACGCTCATCGACCCGTGCTGCGGCTCCGGCTCCATACTGCTGGAGGCGGCGTCGCTGGGCATGCGCGCCGTCGGCTGCGACCTGAACCCGAAGATGGTCGGCATGACGCTTGAAAACGCGCGCCATTTCGGGTATGAAATGGAGGCGTTTCAGGCGGACGCGCGAACGCTTCAACAACGCGCGGACGTTGTCGTAACCGACCTGCCGTACGGCAAGAATCTTCAGGCGGACGCGGCGAATCTTCAAGCGATTGCGGCGAACGCGGCGCGGCTCGCCCCGTTTGCCGTCATTGCCGCCGGCGCCGACATACGCCCGTGGATGCGCGCCGCCGGCTTTGCGGACGTTTGCGTCTACAAGGTTCCCAAAAACGCCCATTTTGCGCGGTATATTCACACGGGCGTCTCCCGTTGGAGACCGCCCGCATTAAAAAAAGGAGCGGCTGATGCGCGGCGCGACTGAAACAGACCCGCCTCAATCGGAATGGCGGCGCGCCGCTTTCCGAGTGTGCTGGGGTTTGACCGCCGTCTACAACCTCGCATGGGGCGTTCTCATGCCGCTGCGCAGCCTGTACTTCCGCGAGTCCTGGATCAACCTGCGTTTTGAGCAGATCGGATGGCTCGGCTTTATCCGCGCCAGCGCGATGATTGTTTGTCCGCCGATTTTTGGCGCGGCAACCGATAAACAGGGAAGGCGGCGCCCATGGGTTCTCGCCGGGTTTGCGATGTCCTGCGCCGTCGCGCTTCAGTATATGCTCGCGCGCGGGTTCTGGACATTCGCGGTCATCGTGTTTTTGGGTACCGCCAGTTTCGTCGCCTATCATCTGAACATCAATGCGCTTGTTACAATGACGCTGGACGAAAAGGCGCGCGGACGCCAATTTGGGCAATACCGCATCAGCGGGAGCGTCGGATACGCGCTCGGAAGTTCGCTTCTGATCCCGCTTGTCATGCGCGATCCGAGCTACGCTGTTGCGTTCATCTGCATCGCGGGGCTGTATCTGATCTGCGCTATCGGCGCGGGAGGCGCGCTGCGCGATCCGCCCGTAAACGAAAACGAAACGCGCGGATGGAGCGCATGGCGCGATGTGTTGAAACAGCGCAACCTGGTCGCGCTGTATGTGTGCTTTGCGTTTGGAAGCGTCGGCTCTTCGATGGGTATGGAGTTTTTTACGAACCATCTGGAAGAGACGTTCGGGATGACGAAAGCGTCCATCGGGCGCATCGTCTCGCTGCAGGCGGCTTTTGAAATTCCGCCGCTCATCCTGCTCGGGTGGTTCTCTGACAAATGGGGGCGCAAACCGATTTTGATTGGCGCGACCCTTGCCGGCGCCGTTCGCTGGATTTTGATAGGCTGGGCAAATTCGCCCGCGTGGATCGTCGCCGCGCAGACCCTATGGGGTCTTAGCTTTTCTGGGTTCACGGTCGGCGTCGCGCTCATCGCCGACCATGCGGCTCCCAGCGCGCGGGGAAGCGCGCTGGGGCTGTTGCAGCTTTCATGGGCGTTGGGCTATTCGATTGGCCCGCCCATCGGCGGTTATCTCGCCGACAGGCAGGGGCTTTCCGTTGTGTTTTTGACAGCGGGCTGCATCGCGGCGGCGTCGGCGGTTGGGCTGGCGCTCCTTTTAAAAAACCGCGCTACAGATCCTCATCCGGGTCAAGATCCAGGTCCGTCTCCAGATCAAAGTCAGGATCGTCCTCAACAGGAGGAGGAGTCTCCGACGGAATCGGCGCAGGCGGCTCGCCCTTGAACGCGGACGGGGGCGTGTAGCCCGTATAATCGTCCGCGGCGACCTCGTTGCGCAGCGTTCCGATCCCCTCAATCGTCACCTGGCACATGTCGTCGGGGCGCAGATAACGGGGCGGATCTTTGAAGGCGCCGACTCCGCCCGGCGTCCCCGTCAAAATGACCGTCCCCGGCAGCAGCGTCATGCTGTGCGACAGATACGAGATGAGCGTCGGGACGTCAAAGATGAGATTCTGCGTGTTGGAGGACTGAACCGCTTCGCCGTTCAAGACGAATGAGATGTCAAGCGAATTCGGGTTGATGCCGACCGCCGCATACGGACCGAGCGGACAAAAGGAGTCGAACGATTTGCCGCGCGACCATTGCCCGCTGGGACCTTCCAGCTGCGCGTCGCGCGCGCTCACATCATGCGCGCAGGTGTAATAGGCGACGCTGTCGAGCGCGTTGGCGGGCGACGCGTTGACAACCTTCCGCCCGATGACAACCGCCAGCTCCGCCTCGTAGTCGACGCGGCTCGGCGCCATATGCGGCAGCACGATCGCGTCCTCATGTCCAACGACGGAGGAGGGAAACTTCACAAAGACGGTCGGCTCGGTCGGCTGCGGCATGGTCGGTTTGCCGTCCGCCGCGTTTTTCTCGTTCACCTCGTCCAGATGGTCTTGGTAGTTCATACCGATGGCGAGGATGACAGGCGGTCGGCTGACGGGCGGCAGTATCATGCCCGGTTCCGCTTGGAACGGGTCGCCGCCTCCGCCGTCTTCTAACGCTCTCATGAGCGACGGATAATAGCTGGGGTCATGTTCAGGGGGGAGTTCTGCGAGCAGTCCGCCGGAGGCGCGCCCGGCGGCGTCGGAACGTTCGACTTCGCCCCATGCGGGCAAGCCGTTGTCTCCCATAAATCGCACAAATTGCGGCATCGTTTCTTTCTCCAGATGCGTCGCCGTATCGATTAGACGCAGGCAGTATAACGCTTGGCGGAGACGGCGGCAACTCGTATCTATAGAGACTGCCCCATTGCGCCCCTATTGACGCAAACGCCCAAAAGCGGTATCGTAGCCCATAACAACATACAGACGAGGCGCGGCATAAACATGGACGCATCAACCATTTTTCCGACAGGAACGTTCGCAATGGTCATGGTGGACAGCGACGAATTTGAGCGCATTGCCGCCAAGATGGAGAAGCCGTTCGTCGTTGTTCTTCAAAAAAAGAGAGTCAAACCGCTTTATCTCATCAGCTGCAGCGGTTTTCTCTTCTTCACTGTTTCTAATCATGTCAACCTGCCTGATGAGGCTCAAGTCATGCGCGCTCAAAAAGTATTGATACCGTTGTCGGTGAAGTTAACCAGCTTTTATGCCCTTTTTCGTTGACGCAGCCGCCCAACAGCGTTATCGTGAAAGCGGGCAAACGGGCAAGGAAGGCGTAAGATGGTAGTAGTGGTACCGACATCCTCAGGATCGGGCGGAATCGGATTTGTCAGGGTTAAAGAAGACGAGTTTGAGCAGATCGTTCGAAAGATCGAAAAGCCGTTCGTGATTGTGCAGGAAGCGCGGGGGCTTATGAAATCGATATACGCGGCAAAATACAACGGCTTCATCTTTTATACGAAGACGAAATCCAACGTAAGCCTGCCAAGCGGCGCCGAAACGATTCGCGCCGAGATGATCCATATCGAATAGGAGAGAATCATGAGCGGGGCATTTGAATGGCCGGACGGACGCGCGGGCGCCGTCTCTCTCACTTTTGACGACGGACACCCCTCCCAGCTGGAGACTGCCATACCGATGATGAACGGGCTTGACATGGCGGGAACCTTCTATGTGAATCCGCCCGCCGACTATGTCGAATGGCTCAAACCTTGGCGCGAGGCGTACCGCCAAGGGCATGAGATTGGGAACCATACGGTTCAGCATATCTGCTCGCGCAACTTCGGTTTCCGCGCGGACGGCGGCGGACTGGAAACGGTCACGCTGGAGACTATCGAGGCGGACATCCTGGACGCCCAGGCGCGCCTGCGCGAAGGCATACCTGAACAGACCGAATGCACCTTTTGCTACCCATGCGCGCAAACCTTCGTCGGCGAGGGGGAGACGCGCCAAAGCTATGTGCCGGTCGCGGCGCGCCATTTTATCGCGTCGCGCGGAATCGGCGAATGGGCGAACCATCCGCTGTTGTGCGACCTGCATTGCCTGTCCTCGTACGACTGCAGGCGCATGTCCGGCGCGGAGATGTTTGGACTCGCCGATCAAGCCGCCGCGCAGGGGCGCTGGGCGATCATGACCTTTCACGGCGTCGGCTCTGGGCATCTCTCCGTCGGCGCGTCCGACTTTAGAGAGCTGTGCGAGGCGCTGAACCGACACCGCGAGCGCATCTGGACGGCGCCCGTCATCGAGATCGCAAAGCATATTCATCAATGGCGCGCCGCCTCCAGACAGCTGACCGTCAGCGCTTGACGCGCGCTCACAAAGAAGGCATGCTGGGCGGCGAGGGTTGACGCCCATAATCAACGCGAATGGAGAACGGCGATGTCCATCGAAACGTCCCCCGAAAAAGAAACCTACCGCGCCCCCGCGTTTGCCGATTCCAAACCGGAGCTTTCCGCCCCAGGCGCCACCCCCGAACGCCTTGAACATCTGCGCGAGCATGGATTTGTCATTATCACCGACTTTGTCGGCAGCCCATGGATACCGATACTGCGCGAGGCGGGGCGTCGGGTGACGCAGGCATGCGCGCCCGAAAACGTGTACGACATCATCGACTGCTCAAAAGGGTATGTCCACCGAGCCGGCGAAAACGAACCCTGGGCGATCCGCGGGCTGATTCACCCCGCCTTCAAGGAGCCGTCCTTCGCCGAATTTCACGGGTCGGACGAAATGCTCAAGTTTGTGGACGCATGGTGCGGCGTCCAAAAAGAGGAGCTGGCGCTGACCAACATGCTGCTCTGGTGCAATCCGCGAAAAAACGAGAACCAGCTCAGCTGGCATCGAGACGTCACATGGTGGGGTACCGGCAAGGGGTACTTCTCCCAGCGCGAAGTGCGCGGCGAAACGTCCGAAGATTACTCTGAAGAGGTGGAACGCATCCGCTGGAAAGAGATACAGGAACGCAACGAACGCTCCATTGAGAGCCGAAGCGGGGTCAGCATGTTCCTGGCGCTCACGGACGACGAATGCCACGAGATGATCCCTGGAAGCCACCATCGCTGGCGGACGCCGTTTGAGCATGATGTCCTGCTGCCGAAATCGATGAAGGATCAGGGCGTCCCCCACACGCCGAGCTGGAACGGCAAAGACCCGCTGCCCGGTCAGACCGCCATCCGCCTCAAGCCGGGCGAAGCGCTCATACGCAACGGCGCCGCCATCCACACGGGGCATACCGTCCCTGAACGCGAACGCAACACGCTTTCTATCGGCTGGTCAAAATGGGGCGGACCCTTTGAGGGCGAGCCGTCTGTTGCGGACGCGCGCTTCGCATGGATGCTGGATCCCGCCGTTCGCGAAGCGCTGCCGCATGAATGGATGAAAACGGCGTGGGACCGATGGGCGGAGCGTCACCGCCTCGGCGATACACTCGAAGACCGCTACTCCGGGTTCGACATTCAGCAGATCAAAGAGGGCGCCTTCGTCGGTTGGCGAACCGAGCTGGAGCGGCAAGCGGCAGACTCCGGCGGCAACTGGGAGCGGTTCCAGACGGCGTCATAAGGGAGCGTCAATCCGCCTTCTCAATTCCGCCGGAACCTGGCCATGGGACGCCGAGCGAGTTGGCGCGCATCTTGCCCGTCCCGGCTCTAGACCAAAGCTGCCAATCGCCTTCTTCCAGCGCGTCGTTCCAGGAGTCGCCCGCCTGCGCCATGCGGCGCGTCATCTCGGCGTCCAGCTCCTTGACAAGCGGCGCATGCTCCGCCTCTTCCACAAGATTGCGCAGCTCATACGGGTCGTTCTCCAAATCGAACAGCAGCCATGGGGCGTCTTTCGTTCGGGCGTACATCCAACGCTCTCCGCGCAGGGCGCGCCAGCCCGGCCACGGCACATACGCATACGGCATGGAGCAGTAGGCGTACGCGCCGCGCCCGCTCTCGTCGCCGTTGAGAAGCGCCGGCGCGGCGCTCTTGCCGTCCAAGCCCGCGGGAATCGGCAAGCCCGCCAGCTCCGCCAGCGTCGGATACAGGTCGGGCGTCCCAAGCGGACGGCGCAGCTCGCCCCCCGCCGGCAGCCGATCCGTCTGGCGTATTATGAACGGAACGCGCAGCGAAGCGTCATACGGCCAACGCTTGTTTCCCTTATAGCCGTGGCATCCAAGCATTTCCCCATGGTCGGAGGTATACACAACGATCGTGTTTTCAGGCGCGCTCAACTTGTCCAGCCCTTCCATGAGCCGCCCGAAAGCGTCGTCCAGCGAATGAATCAGCCCGTAATACCGGGCAAGGTTGCGCCGCGCGTATTCCGACGCCCGCCCTGTCGGCACATTCGGCGGGAGCGGCGCGTCCTGATAGGTCTCGGCGTATCCCGGCGGCGGATTGAACGGCGTATGCGGCGGTCCCCATGACAAAAACAGAACCCACGGCTTCTCATGCTTCCGCCCGATAAACTCCAGCGCCTGATCAACCTGCGTTTCGGGCTGATAGCTGCGGCTTTGCGTCGGCTCCGTGTCATCGTCCTTGTAGTATGTCCACTGATAATAGCGGTGTCCGCCGTTGAAGCCGCGCCAGTAATCGCGAAATCCGCCGCGCTTGTCGGGCGGAACATAACCCCTGCCCCCCTGCCCAGATTTGCCTTTCGGGAAATGCAGGTGCCACTTTCCGATATAACCCGTTGAATACCCGTTTTGTTGAAACCAGTCGCCGACGCATGGACGGGTCGGGTTGAACGGGACATAGTTCGTGAGATACCGGCATCGGCTGGTATACATGCCGGTCATGAGGCTCGCGCGGTAGGGTCCGCAGACGGGGGTATTGGAGACGCATGTCCGCGCGCGGACGCCTTCTTCGGCGAGGCGGTCAAAATGCGGGGTTTGTATCGCGCCGTTGCCGTAGCATCCCAGATCGGTCGCCCGGTGCTGATCAGAAAACACAAAAAGGATGTTCGGTTTCATTTGCCGTCCCCCGCTTTCTTTTTTGCTTTAAACGCCTCAACGCCCTTTTTTCTGAGGTTAAAGGCGGCTCCGCCATGCGTTTTTTTAAAATCTTCAAACGCCTTTTGCGCCTGCTCTTCAGACGCGAATTCCGCCCATAAAACCGGCGCCTTTTCATCCCCGCCGAAATGCAGCCATGCGGTGAAGCCCCTCGCCGCGCCTTCAAACGCCTCGAAGCCGGATAAGCCGGGCGTCGCGTAGCGCATCTGTTCAGGCGTCCGAAACCAGCGCGGCGTCCGCGGGTTCATTGTCAACAGCGGCAGCGATTCGATGGGCGCCGGCTCCGAACCTGAACCGCGTATCCGCCCGCTGAGATGCTCGGAAAACTGGCGCATCGCCTTGACCGTGTCGGTGGCGTAGGCGTAAATGCTCGTCTCAACGCAGAACCGATCCTCCCAAAAAACCGCCAAATCCGCCTCCATAAAACCTTCCGATCCGAACAGCTCATAGTCGGCGTCCGGGCGGCGCTTGCTGGCGTAATACGCAAAAGCGTTTTCAGGCGTTCCCATATCCAAAAGGATGCAGCGAAGAAGCGGGCGCGGAAAGACGCTAGGGTTTCTATAGTCGCAGATCAGCCCGCTCTGGAAATGGAAGGCGTTCAGCCGCGCTGGGTCAAGTCCGCGGATCGTTTCCAGCTCTGCGGGTTTCAACGGCTGCGGCTCTTCAACCCGCTCCCATCCGTTGACGGCGCCGCTTGCCGGCATCAGCCTGTCTATATCCGCCGCGGAATGGCGCGCCGGTTCGGGCGCGTCCGGCGGGGCGTCCGCCGTCCACTGCTTCAAGACCTCCAGCGCGGCGCGCCTGTCGACAGCGTTCCAAACAGCCGTCACGGTACGCTTGTGGACAGCGGCGTAGGTTGTCGGCTCTGACGACCCGCATCCGGCAAGCGCCAGCGCCAGAAGAGCCGCGGCGGCCGTTTTCAACGTCACCACTGCTCAGCAAGCTGGCTGTACAACGCGCGGGCGATCTCGTCGATCAATTTTGTCCGCGCCTGCTCTTCGGTTTCCATCGGCTCCGGCGCGCCCTCAACGGCGTAAAAGTCTCGATGGTACTGAAAGCCGTTCTCTTTCTTGATCAACTTGCGCTTCACATTGTCGATGAACTCGTACTGAACGCTGATCGACATGCGGTACTGCTCCGGCAGGTTGTTCACATCGTATGTTCGGGCGCGTATTTCATAATCCAGCGCCGTCAAAAGCAGCGTCGAATCGTCCCCAGCGCGCCACTTGGACCTGAAGCGGCTCTGCAGCTCGCTCGTCATCTCGTCGCCCAATTCAAAAGAGGCGGTTTGGTTGACAATCGGCGGAATGCGTATCGTCTTGATATGTTTCAGATAGGAGGAAAGCGCGGGCGATTGATAACCGCACCCGACGCAAACCGACACCGCTAACAGAACAGACGCGATGCGCATGACGCTCATTTTGGGCGGCTCCTTAAGGCTCATATGCGACTAGCATAGCGCCTGAACGCCCTGCGCGCAAGCGCCGCCGGCCGTCATTCCCGCGCAAGCGGGAATCCAGAGGCGAACGCATAACGTCCGCGTTTGGCTGTCATGCCCGCGTCCGTGGAAAACCCCCCCTTTTCAAGGGGGAGTCCAGAAACCCGCGCCGCCGCTGACGGTCATTCCCGCGCAAGCGGGAATCTTAAGGCATCGCAGTCGCCGCCAAACCGCTCACTTCTTGAGATCCCAGCGCTGTATCGCCAGGTCGGCGGACATGCCGACGATTTCGCTCCCGTCCTCCGTGAACGCAACGCTCAAGACGCGGTCGGAGCGCGGCAGCGTTTTGACAATCTTGCCTGTTTTTACATCTTGGTATACCGCGCAGCTTTTTGATGATTCAGATGCGCTTTCCCGTTTCGAGATTCCATATCTGAATCGACTCGCTTGTGCGATGGGCGGTAACAGCGAATTTTCCGTCCGGCGATATATGGCGCCATGCGATCGAATCGGGCTTCTCTTTGCCCCCGCATCCAGAGAGAAGCGCAGCCGCCGCAAGAACCGCGGCAGCCGCCGCTCTATATTTCATGGGCGCCTAAGATTCCCGTTTTCACGGGAATGACGACGGGGCGCGAAGCGACCGCTTTGGGCGCCTAAGATTCCCGTTTTCACGGGAATGACGACGGGGCGCGAAGCGACCGCTTTGGGCGCCTAAGATTCCCGTTTTCACGGGAATGACGACGGGGGCGCGAAGCGACCGCTTTTGTGTCAAAATGAACGCCATCGCCTATGCGCTGCCCCGCCCGTCCGCCGTTAGAAGCGCGCTTTCGGTACTCTCGGAGCGCTGCGTTCGTCGTTGCCGCGGTTGTTTCGTCTGTCCGAGTTTTTGCGGTAGGGTCCGCTTCCGCGCCGTTCTGACTGACCGCCGCCGGATTTGCGGTAGGGTCCGCTGCCGCGCCGTTCTGACTGACCGCCGCCGGATTTGCGGTAGGGTCCGCTGCCGCGCCGATCATCAGGCTCCTCTTCGGAGCCTTCAAACTTCTCAATCGGCTCCAGGTCAACGCGCCCGCGCTCATCCACCTTCGTCACGCGAACGGATATTTCATCCCCGACGTTGACCACATCTTCCACCCGGCGGAGATAACCCGACGCCAGATCGGAGATATGAATCAGCCCGTCCTGCCCCGGCTTCACCGACACAAAGGCGCCGAACGGAGCGACGCGCGTCACCTTGCCGTGAATCTCGTCGCCCGGCTGCGCCTCGTAAAACAGGTCGGCGATGGCGCCCAGCGCCTTTTCCGCCGCCTCGCCGTCCGCCGTGGCGACCTGGACCGTGCCGTCCTCTTCGACATTGATCGTGACGCCGAACTCGTCCTGCAGCCCGCGTATCACTTTTCCGCCAGGTCCGATCAGCTCGCCGATGCGCTCCGGATCGATCTGCGTGATCTGAATGCGCGGCGCATGCGGGGCAAGGTCGGCGCGCGGCTCGGCGATGGCAGCCGCCATCAGCTCCAGGACGCGCAGCCGCGCCTCTTTCGCCTGTTGAAGCGCCCGCGCCATCAGCTCAATCGAGACGCCATCGATCTTGATGTCCAGCTGAATCGCGGTGACGCCGTCCGCCGTTCCCGCCACCTTGAAGTCCATATCGCCCAGAAAATCCTCTTCGCCGATCATGTCGGTCAGGATCGACTCCTGATCCCCATCCTTGATGAGGCCGACGCCGACGCCCGCCACCGGCTTATGCAGCGGAACGCCCGCGTCCATCAGCGCCAAGCATGCGCTGCAGACGCTCGCCATCGATGACGACGCGCTCGACTCGGTGATCTCGGAGACGGCGCGAATTGTGTACGGAAACTCTTCGGCGCTTGGAATGAGCGGGGCGATCGCTTTTTCGGCAAGGGCGCCATGCCCGATTTCGCGCCGCCCAGGACCGGTGATGCGGCGCACCTCGCCGACGCTGTAACTTGGGAAGTTGTAATGCAGGAAGAACCGCTGCGTCGTTTCGCCGCGCAAGCCGCGCGACGTGTTCGCGTCCAGCGCGGTGCCGAGCGTCACCGCCGCGAGCGACTGCGTCTGCCCGCGCGTGAACAGAGCCGACCCATGCGCCCGCGGCAAAATGCCGATGTCGCAATCGATCTTGCGCAGCTCGTCCACGGCGCGCCCGTCCAGCCGCTTGCCTTCCTCCAAGATGGAGCGGCGCATCTCCTCCTTTTCCACAAGGCGGAAAGCGTCCGCGGTCTGCTTATGGAAGGCGTCCTCGTCGTCCACAAACTCCTCGGCAAACTCTTCGGAGATTTCGCCCGCGATCTCCTCCCGCATCCCGTCCAGATGCGCGCCGCGCTCGTCCAGCGACTCCATGCCGATCGACTCGCGGATGCGCGTCGCCGCAAGCTCGCGGATGCGCGTTTTCAGCGTTTCCGATTCGCTCTTCGGCGCGACCTCGCGCTTCGGCTTGCCCGCTTCCGCTACAAGCTGTTCCTGCGCCTCGATGATCGTCTGTATCTGCTCCTGCGCGAAGGCGAGCGCCTCCACGATCGTTTCTTCGTCCGCCTCATGGGCAGAACCTTCGACCGACATGATGCCGTTCTTGCCGCCCGTGACGAGAAACTCTAGATCCGCCTCCTCCATCTCCTCATAGGTTGGGAGGGCGACCCATTCGCCGCTGACGCGCGCGACGGTCAAGCCGCCGATGGGACCATTAAAAGGTATGTCCGAGATGGACAGCGCCGCCGAGGAGCCGATGAGCGCCAGGTTGTTTGCGGGATGGACGAGGTCGGCGGAAACGACCAGCGTCTGAACCTGCGTTTCGTTTCGAAACGCTTTCGGAAAAAGCGGGCGGATGCAGTGGTCAATGAGCCGAGCCGTCAGGGTTTCGTCCACGCCCGGCCTCGGTTCCCGCCTGCCGTAGATTTGGGGGATTTTGCCGGAGGCGTACATTCGTTCGCGGTAATCGACGGTGAGAGGGAAGAAGTCAATCCCTTCCCGTCCTTTGGTGTCGGCGACCGCCGCTGTCAATACGGCGGTTTCGCCCTGCCGGACCCATACGGATCCGTGCGCTTGCTTCGCAATTTTTCCAGTTTCAATGACGATCGTTTTGTTGTGTGAGGGGTCTCCGAGAGGGATTTCAACGCTCTTCACGATGCGGTTTCTCCAGGTGCGTCTTGTGAATGATGTTCGGCCGGACTCTCTTTTCCAGAGATGTCAGGAACTGCGCGGCGAGATGCGGTCTCGAAGCCCGAGCTTCGCAATGATGTCTCGATACCGCTCAATGTCTTTTCGGTAAAGGTAACGCAGTATGCGCCGCTGTTGACCGACCAGCTTGTAAAGCCCCCTGCGGGAGTGGTGGTCGCGTTTGTGCGTCTGAAAATGCTGCGTGAGATGCTTGATCCGGGCGTTGAGCAGGGCGATCTGCGCTTCGGGGCTTCCCGTGTCGTTGTCGCCTCGCCGATGCTCCGCAATGATGTTGGCCGTTTCTTCTTTCGTGAGCGACAAGGCGGAATCCTTTCACTTCATCCGTCTAACGTTCGCGTGTTCCATTTCTCTTTCAAATATATCGTAGCGCCCCGAACATCGATAGGCAAACTTTTTGCAGGCGACGCCTGAAGGCGGCGCTTTGGGCAGTTTAAGGGGGCGGCGAAATGGGTTGTCAAGGGCGGACATGCATGCGCCGCGTCTATTTCGGCGCCTCCAGCTTGGTGAAGTCGCCGATGCGCAGCATGCTCCCGGCGATCCATTCCACCAGCGCGAGACGGTTGCGCCGAACCGCCTTGTCCTTGTCCATGACCAAAATGTTGTCGAAAAAGCGGTTGATATGCGGCGCGATACCCGCCAGCGCCTCCAGCGCCTCCGCGTAATTTCCGTCCGTTTTGAGCTGGCGGAAATGCGCGTCCAAAACCCGCTCCTCTTCTTCCAGATACTTCGCAGGGTCGGGAACGGCGTCGGTTGGACGATTCGGCAAAATGCGCAGCAGACGATTGAACGCCGGGTACGCCTCTTCAAACAGAGCGGAACCGCGAAAAGCGCGCAGGGCGTCCAAACGGGGCGTCATCCGCGAGAGGCGGTCAGAATCGACCGATAGAACCGCCGCGATCTCGTCCCGCGCATACCCGCTCTCATACAGAATGCCCTCCAGCCGCGCCAAGAAAAACGCGCGAATCTGCTCCGCCGGCGACTCCTCCTCATACGCGCCGCACGCCCGCTCAATCAGCGCCGACAGCGACACTGCAGAACCGCGCTCCATCAAGATGCGGCAGATGTCGATCGCATGGCGCCGCAGCGAATACGGGTCTTGGGACCCCGTCGGCGTCAGTCCGATGCCAAAATAACCGGCGATGGTGTCGATCTTGTCCGCGACCGCGAGCGCCGCGCCGACCTTCGTTTCTGGACGCGCGGCGTAGCGATCCCGCAGCGCGTCCGCCGCCACGCTGCATTCGCCCGCCTCCAGCGCATAACGCCGCCCGATGACGCCCTGCAGCGACGCAAATTCGGACACCATCAGCGTTGTCAAATCCGCGTCCGCCAGCTCCGCCGCCCGCTGCAGGTCCTCGGTTTCTTCCGTCGAAAGGTTGAATTGCGGCGCGAGCCAATCGGCGAGGCTGCGCCGCCGAATCATCTTGTCGTAGAGCGAGCCGAGCGACTCTTGAAACGCGACGCGCTTCAGATCCTCCACCCTGTCGCCGAGAGGGCGCTTCAGGTCCTCTCTCCAGAAAAAGCCGGCGTTCTCAAGCCGGGCGCGCAGCACCCGTTCGTTGCCGCGCCGAGCGTTCTCTGGACCGCTTTCGCCCGCCGTCCCGTTCGACACGGCTACGAACCGCGGCAGCAGCGACCCGTCCTCCTGATACATCGGAAAATACCGCTGATCTTTCTTCATCGCCGCTGTCAACGCTTCCTGCGGAATCTCCAGCAGCGCTTCGTTAAACTCCCCGACGACAAACTCTGGACTCTCCACTAGGTATAAAACCTCGTCCAGCAGCGCCTCGTCGATCTGCGCTTCGCTTCCGTTCTCCTTCAAGACACCCTCCACCCCCTCGCGGATGATCTGCCTCCGCTCCGTCTGGTCGACGATGACGCGCGCCTTTTTCAGCGCCGCCTTGTAATCTTCCAGGCTTGCGTTCGGCAGCCGGACGGTTTCTTTTGAAAGGAACCGATGCCCCTGCGTCTCGCGCCCGGAACGAAACGATCCGAACGGAAAATCGATCGCATGCTCTCCGAGAAGCGCCGCCATCCAGCGTATCGGGCGGGCGAAGCGCAGCCCATGCCCCGGCTCTCCCCAGCGCATCGATTTTGGAAAACGCAGCTCCGAGGCGAGGCGCGGCAGATACTCCGCCAGCAGATCCGCCGCCCGCAGCCCCTTCACCTGTTTGCGCGCGAACACATACCGCCCCTTCTCCGTCTCTTTGATTGTCAGGTCGGAGACGTTGACGCCTTGGCTTCGGGCAAAACCTTCCGCGGCGCGCGTCGGCATGCCGTCCGCGCCGTACGCGGCGGCCGCCGGCGGTCCGCCTACCTCCGCCTCCATATCCTCCTGAACCGTTGCCAGATTCTCGATATGAAGCGCGAGACGGCGCGGCGTCGCCAAGGTGGAAATCCCGCCGCTTTCAAGCCGATTCTCTTTTAACCAAGCCTCCGTCTGCTCCCGCATCTGCTGAAGGGCAGGCTCAATATAACTGGCGGGCAGCTCCTCGCATCCGATTTCAAACAGCATGTCTGCAGTCGGCGCGGTCGGTTCAGGGGCGGGTTTCGGCGCCGCCTGTTTCGCAGGGGCGGGCGTTTTTTTCATCAACGGGTAGCCCATCTCCTCCCGCTTGGCAAGATACGCCTGCGCCGATTTCCGCGCCAACGCGCGCACCCGCGCAATATACCCGACCCGCTCCGAAACGCTGATGGCGCCCCGCGCGTCCAGCACATTAAAGATGTGGGACGCCTTGAGCGTGTAGTCCATCGCGGGCCATACAAGACCCGCCTCAACGCACATGCGCCCCTCGCGTTCGCAGTCGTTGAACCAGCGCGTCAGCATCTCTGCGGACGCCTTCTCCTTATAATAGGCGGTGTACTCCGCCTCCGTCTGATGATGAATCTCATGGTAGATCGTCTCATCGTTCCAGCGGATGTCGAAGACGCTGTCCACCTCCTGGAGATACATGGCGACCCGCTCTAGCCCGTAGGTCAGCTCAACGCAGATCGGGTCCAGCTCCATTCCGCCCATCTGCTGAAAGTAGGTGTACTGGGTCACTTCGGCGCCGTTGCACCAGATTTCCCAGCCCAGACCGGACGCGCCCAGCGTCGGCGATTCCCAGTCATCCTCCACGAAGCGGATGTCGTTGCTCTGCAGGTTCAGCCCCAGCGCTTCTAGGCTGTTCAGGTACAGCTCCTGGCTGTTTTCAGGTTCAGGTTTCAAAATCACCTGATACTGATAATAATGCCCCATCTTATACGGATTCTCGCCGTAACGCCCGTCAGCAGGGCGGCGCGACGGCTCCACATAGGCGACATCGAACGGCTCCGGACCGAGGCAGCGCAGCGAGGTTGCAGGGTTAAAGGTTCCGGCGCCCACCTCCAGATCGCACGGCTGCTGGAGTATGCAGCCATGTTCAGACCAGTATCGGTTCAGCGCTTCGATCATCTCTTGGAGCGTCATAGGGTTCCGCTTCGTTTGTTTTGGTTTATGGTTTTGGTTGTCGTCATTCCCGCCCCTGCGGTAAAACGCGCGGGAATCTTAGGCGACGAAATCTGCATGTTCTGTCTTCACCCGCCAATCTGCGACATGGCGCGTTCAGGCTTTACAAAATCGGCATGGTTGATGAGATGCCCGCGCCATTTTTGCGCGACATTGTCGGCGACCGCCTCCGCAATCTCATCGTCCGAAGCGCCGCCGCGCAGGAGAGCGCGTATGTCGGTCTCTTCAACGGCGAAGAGGCAGTTGCGCAGTTTCCCCTCCGCGGTGATGCGGATGCGGTCGCACTGATCGCAGAACGGGTCGGTCACCGACGCGATGACGCCGATTTCGCCGTTTCCGTCTTTAAAACGAAAACGCTCCGCCGGCGAACTGCCGCGCCCATCAACAGGCTCCAGCGGATATTCGGCATGAATCCGCTCCACGATTTCGCGCCGCGTCAAGATGTTCTCCCGTTTCCAAGCGCCGTCCGCGTCCAGCGGCATGAACTCAATGAAACGGACGATGACAGGCTTCTCCCGCGCCAGACGGGCAAAGTCCAGCAGTTCCCGCTCCGTTGATCCGCGCATTGCAACGGCGTTCACTTTCAAGGGCGAAAACCCCGCCTCCAGCGCCGCGTCGATGCCGTCCAGCGTCTGACGCAGACCGTCCCGCCGCGCGAGCCGCTCAAACGTCTCCCTGTCCAGCGAGTCGAGGCTCACATTCAGGCGGTCCAGCCCCGCTTCCCGAAGCGGAACCGCCAATTGCGGCAGATAAACGCCGTTCGTCGTCAGCGCGATATCGTCAATCCCCGGTATCGCCGCCAGTTTGCGTATCAGGTCGGGGACGCCGCGCCGCACCAGCGGTTCGCCGCCCG
The DNA here is from genome assembly GCA_963665845.2 of Candidatus Poribacteria bacterium. Classification (GTDB taxonomy): domain Bacteria; phylum Poribacteria; class WGA-4E; genus JAPPNK01. The sequence continues at coordinate 3,622,548 of OY762492.1, read as the reverse complement.
TGACGCGGATTTTATGTACGCCCCTGTCCGCAGCGATTCGGACAAAACGCTCGATCTCCTCAAAGGTGAGAATCTCGGCGCGCGGCAGAAAAATCATCTCCTCCGCCATGCAGTAGACGCAGCGGAAGTTGCAGCGGTCAGTGACGGAAACGCGCAAGCTGCGCACGACTCGTCCAAACCGGTCGATGAAGCGGTTACCGCCGCGACATGTAGTCGGCGTCGAGGTCCATTCTCGGTTCATGGCTCAACAGCTGCTCTTTGTCAAAGATAAAGTCCTCGCGCCGCCCGAAGACCGGCACGGTGATGTTCGTGTCCATGCGGATGGCGTCTTCTGGGCATGCCTCGACGCAGTATCCGCAGAAGATGCACCGTAATTGGTTGATTTCAAACACGGCGGGCATCTTTTCGCGGTCTGTCCACTCTTCGGGCGTCGCCTGCGCCACAATCGTGATGCAGTCGGCGGGGCATGCGGTTGAACACATGAAGCAGGCGACGCACTTGACGCGCCCCTCCGGGTCTTTCGTCAACCGATGCATTCCGCGGTAACGCTCCGGCTCGGGGCGCAGATGTTCAGGGCGCGCCTCCGGGTACAGCACCGTTTTTTTCTTGCGCGGGATATGCCGAAGCGTCGCCGCCATCCCTTTAAACACCTCCGGCACGTACATCCGCTCCCACCAGGTCATGTTGTGGGTCAGTTTCGGATCGTCTTTCTGCTCCATGTCGCTCTCCATCTTTTGCGCGTCTCTCTATTAATATAAACCGTACTCGTATGCTGTGTCTAGCGCCGCTTCGATATTTTGCGGCGGAATGTCCGCGTCAACCGCCGGGTAGAGGCTCCAGATAAAGCCGCCGCCCGGCGCGAACAGGTCTAGCGCCTCTTTGACGCAATCTTTCGCCTGCTCCTCCGTTCCTTTTAAAAAATCGTCTTTGGAACGAACGCCGCCGCCCCAAAACGCGAGCGACCCGCCGTACTCCCGCTTCAAAAAAGACGGCTTCGAATATCGAACGCTGAGAGGGTCTAAACAGACCGCCTGAACGCCCATTTCGATGAAATCCTGAACCGTCTCCGACGCATAACCTCGGCAAAAAAAGAGCAATAACGAAGACGGCGACCAACGCCGAACCGCTTGAAACAAACGTTCCCAGCGCGGTTTTAAAACGGCGCGAAACAGCGTCGGCTCCATCGGCAGCCCCGGCAGCAGGTCTAACCGCTCCCGCTCCATCAACAACATGGGCGGGGTTTCCATCTCCGACAGCCGCCGCTCCCAATACTCCGCCTTTAAATCGGCGATCTTTTCCAGCAGCGGAAAGGTCGGTCCTGTCCCCAGCGCGATGTCGCGGTTCACATCCGACCGCCCGCGCAGCAGCAGCGCCGTTTCCATCAGCCCGTATCCGAACGGACCGACCAGCCGCGCCAGCCCGTCTCTGTCTTCAGGGTCTTCAGGCGCCTTGAGCGTTTCCGCCTGCGCAGGTTCGGGCCAATCGCGGCTCTCCATCCATCCGTCCTGAAGCTCCCCCTCAAGAGGCAAGCCCGCTTGTTGAAAGCGCGGCGCGTCCGCCTCCCGCGTCCACTCAACGCCCCAGGCGTCTTCCGCCCGTTCCGCCTGCGTTTCGGCGTCCGTTTCAACGCGCCAGCCGACCAGCCGCTCTTCTTCCTCCGCGTCCTCCATTTCGTTGCCGCCGTTTTCCGCGCGGGCGACCGCCAACTCGCCCGCAATGTCGGTCGGAAAACGCTCCAGCAGCGACGCGCGCGGCTCGGCGATGCGCATCGGCTCATTCAACCGCCGTTCCGAAGCGTCGTCGATGTTCAGATGGCGCAACAGCTGATCATGCGCCTCCGTCCGCAGACCCGTCAGCCCCGTCAACCCAATGTCGACAGGGACGCGGTCAGGCTCTTTCAAAGCCGCCGCCGTTTGAACGCGCTCCGCCGGCGTTTCCACTTACGGCTTGCGGCCGACGACCGTCGGAACATGGTACGCCGTATTCCGAAACTGATCGCTCGTGTGGACCGGCTTCTGATCGCCTTCGCGGAACCTGTTCACCGCCAACTTCGCTTCCCAGCGCACGGCGGGGTAGGCGTCCATGTCGTCGGCGATCTGTTGAAGGGCGTCTCTCGCGCTCGCGTCCTGAATGGCGGCAAGCGCCTGGATCGCGCATTTGCGGACGTACGAAATCTTGTGGTTGATCTTGCCCATGAGCGGCTCCACCGCCTCCGCGCCGATGAACCCGACCGCGCGCACCGCCTCCTCCCGAACCGCCGAATAGGAGTCGCTGAAACGCTCAATGAGCGGCGCGATGGCGGTCGAATCGGCGATGCGCCCAAGACAGACGGCCGCCTGTCCGCGCAAAAAGCTGTCCTCCTCTTCCAGCAGAAGGATGAGCGGCTCCACCGCCGGCTGCCCGATTTCGATCAGATCGCGCGCGGCGGTGTGGCGTATGTTCCAGTCCGGGTCGCGCAGTTGCGTCAGTGCGTTTTCAAGTTCGTTCGTCGATTCTATCTGTGCCATAAGGCGCGCCTTTCATTCAATCACAATCACTTTTTTAGACGATGTCCATCCGCGCGCGATGCGGGTTTTGGAGGGGCGGACGCCGAGCTGCGACGCAATCAGTTTCACGACCGCTTTGTTCGCTTTTCCGCGTTCAGGGGCGGCGCAAACCCACACCTTCGCTTCAGTCGGCGACAGCCATTGAATGCGCTGCCGCGACGCGCGCGGAATGACCGAGACGTTCAGTTTACGCATACTCCGCCCTCTCTTCTCTATAGTGTACGCCATTTGGCGGCAAGACGCAAGCAGGAATCCTGACCTTACGTCTTTAGTTGGGACATTCTGCTTGCGAACGCGGGCGTCTTCTTCGGCGCCTCTAGATTCCCGCTTACGCGGGAATGACGAGGAGAGAGGCGCGGGAATGACGAGGAGAGAGGCGCGGGAATGAGGGTCTGGTTGGCGGCGCCTTTTCCCATGAATAAAGGCTTTGGTCGTTCATCTGTCCCAACTTTCGGCGTGAGGTCATACAGCTCCGCTTGACGCAGACGCCCCAACATACTATCCTCTCAACAGAAGACGCCTAGATTGAAGGGTTGAAACATGAACCGATGCCCCCATTGCGGCGCCAACGTTAAAAAGTTCAGCGCGCTCATCTCTGCAGGCGGCGCCTCAACCTGCGGCGAATGCGGCGGCGCGCTGGAACAGACGCGGCATGAAGGCGCCCCCGTCATGGTGGAGCGGATCGACTGGGTGAGGGCGGTCGGCGCGCCGCATCCGGTCGCCGGCGTCATGCTGATGGGCGTTCTGGAGGCGGCGGAGATCCCCGCGCGGCTAGAGGAACGCTCCATCCCGGCATACGGCGCCATACCGAGCTCATGGAACGAGGACGCATGGGGGATCATCTATGTCCCCGCCGAATACGCCGCCGAGGCGGCTAGGGAGATTGAGGCGTATCTGAAGGCGCTGGATCTAGAGCCGCATTCAGAATAAGCCGCATTCATTTTGGTTCAGGTCGGCGGGCGCTTTGGCGGTACCATTTCACAAAATGCTTTAACCCCTCTTCTATGGAGGTGGTCGGGTTGTAGCCGAGAGCGTCTTTTGCCTTGCCGATGTCCGCGTAAGTGATGGGCGCGTCGCTTGGGTTGACCGGCAAAAAACGGCAATTCGCCTTTTTCCCGATGAGCCGCTCTAGCAGCCGGACGACGCGCATGAGCGGAACCGTTTTGGAATTGCCGAGGTTGTAGATCTCAAACGGCGACGGGGAGGAGAGCGCCGCCGCGACGCCTGAAACGATGTCGTCAATGTAGGTGTAGTCGCGCTGGGCGGAGCCGTCCCCGTAGATCGGAAGTGTCTGCCCGGCGTCAATGAGCCGCGTGAACTTGTGAATCATCAGGTCGGGGCGCAGCCTTGGTCCGTAAACCGTGAAAAAACGGAGGCTTGATACGGGAAGGCTATGGAGGCGCGAGTAGGTGAAGGCAAGCATTTCGCAGGCGCGTTTCGTGGCGGCGTAGGGAGAATAGGGGCGGTCGGCGGGCGCGCTCTCATGGAACGGCGTCGGCATCTCCGTATAAACAGACGAAGAGCCGGCGAAGATGAAGTTGCCGACGCCCGCCTGCGCGGACAGCTCCAGCATGTTGAGCGTTCCGACGACGTTGATGTCATGGTATTCCCGCGCGTTCCCGACCGACGGACGCGGCCCAGGGCGCGCCGCCATGTGGATCACCGCGTCGATGGGCTGTTCGCGGAACGCCTTTTCGATCTGGTTTTTGTCGCGGATGTCCGCCTCGTAAAACTCGATCTTGCCGCGTTTCTGGATCGCCCGCAGGTTGGCGTATTTTTGTTTTTGAGAATAGAACGGGTCGAAGTTGTCCACAATCACAACGGCGCGCCCGTCCGACAGCAGCCTCTCGGCGGTGTGGGAGCCGATGAAGCCCGCCCCCCCTGTGATGAGAACGCATTCAGGTTCGTAGGTCAATGTTCGCATATCGTACAGGCTCCCTCAAAACAACGCCGCAATTAATGATTATACCCCAAGACGAGGCGCGCCTGCGTTGAATGCGCTTGTTTTTGAGGCGTATGGTCGGCGTTTTGACGATGAACGCTGTCGAACTCCAGCCGCGCCAAAAAACCTTCGACAGCGCTGTATTCCAGCGCGCCGCTCCATCGGTTTGCCGTTTCTGTAACGCCCGACAAAAACTCCCATTCGTCCTGCCCCTTCGGGTCATGCGGCTTCAGGAGGGCGCCTTCTCCTTTACGGGTATGCGTCCATTCCGCTTCGCTTTTGACGCGCGCCGTCCACCAGTACGAAGCGCGGACCGACGACTCCAGAACATCCGGCCCGGCGGGATGCCCTAGATGCAAGCCGCGGTGGGCGTATTCGGCTCCCGCGCGTTTGTGGGTGTAGGCGTATTGGTTGATGAAAAGCGCTTCCGCCCAGACATCCGCGTTTTTCAGCTGAAACGGCGCCGTCCAGAACGCTCCGATTCGCGCGCCGCCTTTCGTTCCCCATGCCTTGAAAGCGTTGGCTCCCTCCTGGGGCTGAAAATCGTCGATCAACGCTTCGGCGTACAATTGCAAATTCCGCGCCGGGAAAATGCTCAACTCGATGCCTATGTTTCGGTTGTCGGGATGGACAGGCTTTGTGTCCAAATAAAAAATGTCGAGCGGGTTCAGGTATTTCAGATCGAACTGGTGGATCCAAACGACCGATTCGGAGACGGCCGCCGTCAGCCATGGCGTCGGGGAAAACTGGACGCGATGCGCCGCGAGATATTTTGGGGTACGACTGCCGTCCTCCGTTTCCGGTCCGATGAGAGACGCGATCAGCGCCGTGAAACGCGCCTTGCCAATCCGCGCCTCGCCTTTCAACATCGGCGCGGGTCCGGCGTTCTTTGACAGAAGCATGCCATGCCGCAGCCCTGGACCCCAGTTCGCCTCCTGCCGTCCGACAGCGATCCGAAAGGCGCCGCGCCGCCAGCTCAGATCGGAGCGCAGGACGTTCGGCGTACGGGATGCGCCGTATCTTCCCGTGTCGTTTTCATGGAGGTAGGGGCTGATGTCGGCGGCGCCCCTCTCTATGCGGGAGTCGATCTCGACGGATGCCGTCCATCCGTTTTGAAAGTCGGCGCCTGCCAACGCGCGCAGCGACAGGACGGCGAGCCGTTTATCTTCGCTGTCTCCGTCTCGGAGGAGGAGGAGGTCCGTTTGGAAGCCGATGTCGGCGAACAGGTCTGCCTGCTCTGTTTTAACCGAAACAACGCCGCGGTTCGGCTCTTTAAAGCGGCGTTGATACTGGCGGATTCGTTCGGCGCGGGCTTCGTTTCCGATCGGGTTGATCTTGAGAAACGCCTCCTCAAACTGCGGCTGAATGAACATGCGCAGTTCGGGCTGCTGAACAGACGCCGAACGCAGCAGCCGCCATGCGTCCTCCGCGAGCGGAAGAGGGCGGGCGTTCGACGGCGGGGCGATGTTCAAGAGCGTCCATCCGATTAAAAAAAGAATGAACGTTTTATGCGTCGTCTGCGGCGAGGAACCGACGCTCCATCTCTTCATACAGCTCCACCGTCTTCGCTTGCTGGCAGGCGATTGTCCATTCGCCGCCGACGATTTGGCGCCCTTTTAAGCCCATCTGTTGAGCCGTTTCCAGATCGGCTGCGAACTCCGAGAGCCTTTCGGTTAACGCCTCCGTGTCGCCGATGTCGACGGTGTAGCCGTTGACGCCGTCCTTCACCACCTCCGAGACGCCGACCGCGCGGAACGCCGCAATCGGTATTCCGACCGCCGCCGCTTGAACGGCAACCTGCGGCAAGCCTTCTATCGTTGAGCAGATGGCGAGCGCGTCTAAAGACGCCATGACATGATGAATGTCGTTACGGTAGCCGGCGAAGCGGACGGTATTGTTTAAGCCGTTTCGCCGCGCGCGTTCCTGGAGCTGTCCGCGCAATGACCCGTCGCCTGCAATCAAGAATCGCGCGTTGGGTCGCGTCTGCGACAGCTTCGCCGCGGCGTCTAGAAACGCATGACACCCTTTCGGCGGTTCAAGCCTGCCGACAAGTCCGATGACGATATGGTTGTCCTGAAAGCCTAGATGTCGGCGCATTTCCGAACGTATCTGCGCTCGGTTTTGCCCCGCTTCAAGGAACCGCTCCAGCTCCATGCCGCTGCGTATGAGGCGGTATTGCTCCGGGCGTCCGACGCCCGCTTCCAGATAAACCTGCGTCAGCTCCTCGCCGACCGAGACGAAGCAGTCGGTGCGCCTTCCCGCCCATCGCTCCAGCGCCGTGTAAAGCTGGTTGCGCATCCATGGGAGGTTTGAATGGAACGTGACGCCATGGACGCCATGGATGACGCACGGCGCGTTCGCTTTCTGCGCGGCGATTCTGCCGAGAAAACCCGCCTTTGCGGTATGCGTATGCACAATGCGGTATCGGTTCCGTTTGACGATGCGGTAGATCTGCCAGAGCGCTTTCAGGTCGTTCATCGGGGAGATGTCGCGCACAAGGCTGTCGAGCAGGTGTATGCGCACATTGTTGAATTGTTTTAGAAAGTCGCGGTCCGAATCGCGCCCGGCAATCAGGTCAATCTCATACCTGCCTGTTTTTAAGAGCGCGTTGATGGAGTGGCAAACGTTTCGGTCGGCGCCGCCTTTTATATAACGTGTGATGATGCGCAGCGCTCGGATGCGTTTCATGTTAACGCGCGGGTCTCGATTGTCGGCTTGGGGCATGATACAGAAACAGCCAGGAGCCGAAACTGACCGCGGCCGCGGCAAGCGCCAAGGGCGCGCTTTGAAGTCGAGCCGCGACAGCCCCCGCCGCTGCGAATACGGCGCTCAACAGCGCGAGCGACCCGGCCGTCTTGGCGGGCGACCAGCCGAGCTTGAAAAGGCGGTGGTGAATATGCGACTTGTCCGCCTCCGCCCATCGCCCGCGCCGCCGAACAATCGCCGCAGCCGTGTCGAAGATCGGTAGGCTTAGCGCAGTGAGCGGAAAGATGTAAAGAGCCATGTTTTCCGTTTGCTGAAAGCATACTTTTAACGCAATCGCGCCGAGCGCGCAGCCGATGGAGAGCGCCCCGGCGTCTCCCAGAAACATTTTCGCGGGCGGCAAATTGAACGGCAAAAAGCCGAGGGCGGCGGCAAACAGCAGAACGGCGATGAACGCTTCAGCTCCCATATTCGAGACGCCCGCGGCTGCAGCCGCCAGCGCCGCCGAAGCCGCCAGCGCCGCGCCCGACGCGAGTCCGTCCGCGCCGTCGATCAGGTTCAAAGCGTTCGTCGCGCCGACGATCCAGAACAGCGCCAACCCGTACTGAAGCGGCGTTTCCATGAAGGCGGGCAACGCGCGGGCGATCGGCTCCGGCAGGGCGACTCCTCCATGCGCGGCGGCGATGACCGCGGCGGCGGCCGTTTGACCCGCCAGCTTCTGCCAAGGGGCGAGACCGCGCGCGTCGTCGATCAAGCCGACCGCTGTCATCAACGCAAAACCGACCATGAGACCAATCAGAAAGACGGAAAATCTGTCCGCATAGACGCCGTATGCGGCAGTCCCCATGAGGAACGCCGCGGCGACAGCGGCTCCGCCCAGCTGCGGCGTCGGCAGGCGGTGAATGGTGCGCGAGTTCTCCTGCGCAAACCAGCCCATTCGACGCGCGAGCTTCAGAGCGGCGTAGCTGCCCGTCAGCGCGATGATTCCCGTGATGGCGGCGATTGTCAGCATCGCAGTCGGCGGCTGCTCATGTGTTCAAAAAGCGTTTATTCATCGTCGTTCCGCTCGCTCAACAGTTCGCCCCGCTGCAGCCGCTCCGCGTTTTCGGTTGACCAGAGAATGTTCTTCATCGCCTTTTGAGCCGCGATATAGCGCGTCGCCGCCAGCAGATGCGTCCGCTTTTCTTCAAAGGTTTCCGCGAAATCGTAATGCCGGAACGCCACCTCCAGAACCTGGAACATGTGAAGTTCAGCGTCCTCCCGCAGAGTGATGTGCGCCAGGGCGCGTTTCAAGGCACCGGCATCCAGCCCCTCGTCCAGGTATTGGCTCACCAGAATTTCGGCGTCCAGCACCTTTTGAAAATCGGCAAACTCCTGCAGACGGTCCAGCATCTGCTTCGGGTTTTCGAAGGTTTCATCCAGCCGCTGCCCTTGTTTCGGGACGCGCGCGGACGGCATGTTCAACCAGCGCAGCATCGTCAAATAGACCGCCCCGTGGAAGACGCCGCGCAGCAGCTCTTTGCTTGGGGCGTCATGGAACGCGCGGTAAAGCGCATGGGCGTAGGAGTACAGGTTGGCGACATCATGCCAGTCGCCTTCGTTTTTCAGGTGAAAACGGACGATGCGAACGGCGCCCGCGTAGGTCATCGCGCGGCACAGGTCGGTCGGCTCAACGCCCTCGCGCAGCTTTTCTTCCACCTCGCCGACGATGTCGCGGAAGTCGTCCTGGAGCATCCGCTGCGCGAAGGCGGGTATGTCCAGATCGGCGCGGTTCGCTTGATTTTCCTTCCAAATCTCGTCCAGGCGCCCGAAGACGTTTCTCATAACAGGGACGGCTTCCGCCCAGCGCGAGGTCTCCTCATGCCGCGTCCGCCGGGCGAGATCAACCACAATGGGGCGCAGAATCTCCTGCGCGCCCGCCCAGTCCAGATAATGCAGCGATTCGAAGCATTTGTTCGCAAAGTCAAGCGCATGCCCGTCGCCTGTGAAGTAGTAGTCGGTCGCCGCGGAATACACAAAATGCGCGATCTCCTCTTTGGAGTATCCGCGGTCAAAGATGGTGATTAAAATGCGTTCCGCCGCGCCGACATCGCGCTTGCGGATGAAGTAGCGGAACCAGCGGAACAGCTGCTTTTTTTCATGCTCGTTTTCGGTTCTGGGGAAGGGGGAGCGGGGGCGGCGCGAGCTTCCCGTTGTGCGGCGGCTTGTCTGCGTCAAGCCATGCACCAAGAACAGGTTCTGGTCGGCAGGGTCGATCTCGTCCCACATATTCGCGGCGATGGCGAGTATGGCGACGCCGGATGACCAGCCGTCGTTCGTTTTGTTGGCGCCGTAGTAGAGACCCTGATGGATGATCTCCTTGGCGGAGGCGCCGGCGTCGCGCAGAGCGGCAACCGCTTTCGCAATCAGAAACGGGCTGCGGTCTTTGAGACCCTGAACCAGCTGCCGTTTTCCGCGGTGGATGAGCCGTTGGCGCGCCGCTTCTTTTTCTCCGCTCGACAGCCCGACCGAGACGATGCCGTCTTCCACCTTGACCGGAAACGCTTTGAGGTCATCGCCGAAGGAGAGGAAGCAGCCGCCGGTGCGCAGGTCGAATTCCCAGTGGTGCCAGTGGCAGATCAGAACGCCGTCCCGCACGCTGCCTTCCGACATCGGATAACCCATATGCGGGCAGCGGTTGTCGACAGCGTAGTATTTGTCGGCATATCGAAACACGGCGATATGGAACCCGTCCACATGGAACGGCTTGCCTTCGCCTTCTTCAAACTCGTCGGCGCGGCAGAGCGGGTGGTAGGTTCGCTCTTCGTCCAGCTCGCCGAGGGCGGATTCGTCCATTGCAAAAAAGGAATCGGGGGCGTCGTAATGGATATTGGAGCTCATAATTCGCCTTTCGCATTTTCATACGCCTACATGGTATGTCGGATGCGGTTTAATTGCAACCGCCCGCTTTTGACGGCAGTACGCTCATACGGGGATATTCGCGGCGCGGCGCGTTCGATTCCCCTTGAAAAGGGGGTAGGGGGTTTAAAGGACGGGAGCCGGAATGACCCCGTTTCACAGGGCAGGCGATGAGGGCGCGGACGGCGCGGGCGTTCAGGCGTCTTGCGCGGCGCGCAGTTCGTTCCAAGGGTCTCGATGCTGTTTTCGTTCCGTTCCGCTTCGTTCGGTCATGTCCGCCTCCTATCGCTGCCGACAACGCCCTTATGCCGCTTTGTTCAGCCTCTATTTTAAGTGAACGGGTTGACGACGTCCACATCCTCGATACGCTGGGCATGGAGCAGACCCGCGTCTTCGGTATAGAGCGCGGCGCATCCGGCGTCGAGAGCGTTTACGGCGATGACGCAATCGTAGAAATTGGCGATTCCGCGCCGTTTGTGGAGATCAAAAGCGCGCTTGTACATTTCCGGCGTCGGGTCGGTTTCCCACACGGGATTCGCTTGCCAAAGCCGCAGCAGTATGTTATTCAGCATGAAGTCGGCGGTCGTATCGTCCACCCGCAGCTTTTCCGGACGACATACATTGTTTCTTGAACGATCTGATAGCTGACGCAGCCGTTTTGATTATTGAGCGCGCTGTCCACCATGCGCCTCGCTGTTTCTTTCTTTTTTGGACTTTGATCGTCATAGTAGTAGAGGACGATGTTGGAGTCCAAAAAATGGTCAACGCTCATTCATTTCATCCCGTGTGAAGGTACGTCCGCCCGTTTTGATTTGGGTCTCCAGATACCGAAGGCTCTGGAGCGAATTCTCCCTCTGAATTTCATCAACAACCTTGTAGGCGTCTTCGATCTTCGCCGCTTCCAGCGACCGACTGACGCGGAGCAGCGCCGCCGCAAAGCCGCTTTTTTCTCCGCCCGACGATTCTAGAGCGAGCGCATGACGGCGCATTTCGCTCCGAAATTTGGTCAAGGACCTCAATCGATCCAGCGCTTCGTTCAGGGCGTATCCAAGCTCTAGCCGGGCATCGCGGCACTCCTCCACCGCCAGACGCTCAGCGATGGGGTTGAGGCGGCGTATCTCTTTTTGACGCGCCGTGAACCTATCAACCGCCTCCAATGCGCCATTGAGGAGGTCCGCCCAGCCCTCCCGCCATTCATGCTCGGCGTCCAGCTGCGCCTGCGCCTGGATGAGAGCGGCGCGCAGTTCGTTCCAAGGGTCTCGATGCTGTTTTCGTTCCGTTCCGCTTCGTTCGGTCATGTCCGCCTCCTATTGCTGCCGACGACGCCCTTATGACGCGCTGTCAAATGGCGCCGCTCCCCGTTTGAGTCAGCCTAATTTTAGTTGAACGGGTTGACGATGTCCACATCCTCAACCCGCTGGGCGTGGAGCAGACCCGCGTCTTCGGTGTAGAGCGCGGCGCATCCGGCGTCGAGAGCGTTTACGGCGATGACGCAATCGTAGAAATTGGCGATTCCGCCCCGTTTATGGAGATCGAAAGCGCGCTTGTACATTTCCGGCGTCGGGTCGGTCTCCCGCACAGGATTCGCTTGCCAAAGTCGCAGCAGTATGTCATTCAGCATGGCTTCAGCGTCTTTATCGTCCACCCGCAGCTTTTCCTGATGACATACATTGTTTCTTGAACGACCTGGAAGCTGATGCAGCCGTTTTGATTATTGAGCGCGCTGTCCACCATGCGCCTCGCTTTTGCTTTCTTTTTTGGACTTTGATCGTCGTAGTAGTAAATGACGATGTTGGAGTCCAAAAAATGGTCAACGCTCATTCATTTCATCCCGTGTGAAGGTACGTCCGCCCGTTTTGATTCGGGTCCCCAGATAGCGGGCGATTTGGACAGAATTCTCCCCCAGAAGTTTATTAAGAGCCTTGTCGGCGTCTTCCATCGGCGCCGCTTCCAGCGACCGACTGACTCGGAGCAGCGCCGCCGCAAAGCCGTTTTTTTCTCCGCCCGACGATTCTAAAGCGAGCGCGTGACGGCGCATTTCGCCTCTAAATTTGGTCAGGGTTCTCAATTGATCCAGCGACTCTCTCAGGGCGCGTCCGAACGCCATCCGAGCGTCGCGGCATTCCTCCACCGCCAGACGCTCCGCGGCGCGGCGGAGACCGGGTATCTCTTTTTGACGCGCCTTGAACCTGTCGACCGCCTCCAACGCGCCATCGAGAAGAGGCGTCCAGTTCTCCCGACGCTCAGGCGCCGCGTCCAATTGCGCCAGCTGCGCCTGCGCCTGGATGAGAGCGGCGCGCAGCTCGTTCCAAGGGTCTCGATGCTGTTTTCGTTCCGTTCCGCTTCGTTCGGTCATGTCCGCCTCCCATCGCTGCCGACAACGCCCTTATGACGCGCTGTCAAGTTGCGCCGCTCCCTGTTTTGAGTTCAGCCCCTATTTTAGGTGAACGGGTTGACGATGTCCATATCTTCGATCCGCTGGACGCGCAGCAGGTGGCGGTCTTCCGTATAAAGCGTCGCGCATCCGGCGTCCATGGCGTTTACGGCGACGACGCAGTCGTAGTAGTTACGGACGCCATGACTGGTGAAAATATCCAGAGCGCGCACATAAATTTGCGAATCCATGAATACCTGTTCGGTTTGCTGGTTTTGCATGACAGGGTTGATTCTCCATAGCGGAATCAAAACCTCAATCAGCGCGGTCTTCGCATCCCTATCGTCGGTTCCTAGTTTCGTTTTCATGACATGCAGCGTCTCCAACACAACCTGATAGCTGACGCATCCCGTCTGATGCGTGAGCGCGGTTATAACTAATTCCTCCGCTTTTGTCTTTTGTTTTGATTTTCTTTCTCATCGTACACGTATATGATTACATTCGTATCCAAAAAATACTCAACGCTCATTCATTTCATCCCGAGTGAAAGTCCGCCCGCCGGTTTTGATACGAGTCTGCAGATAGCGGAGGGCATGGATCGAATTCTCCGCCCGAATTTTCAGAAGAACATCGTTGATCGCCTCAATCTTCAACGCCTCCAGCGACCGACTGACACAGAGCAGCGCCGCCGCAAAGCCGCTTTTTTCTTCGCCCGACGCCTCTATCGAAAGGGCATGACGGCGCATGTCGCGCCGAAATACTGCCAGATCGCCTAAACGCTCCAGCGCCTCGTTCAGCGCGTATCCAAGAGCTGTCCGGACATCGCGGCATTCCTCCACCGCCAGACGCTCCGCGGCGCGGCGGAGACCGGGTATCTCTTTTTGACGCGCCTTGAACCTGTTGACCGCCTCCAATGCGCCATCGAGAAGAGGCGTCCAGTTCTCCCGCCGCTCAGGCTCAACGTCCAACTGCGCCAGCTGCGCCTGCGCCTGGATGAGAGCGGCGCGCAGTTCGTTCCAAGGGTCTCGATGCTGTTTTCGTTCCGTTCCGCTTCGTTCGCTCATGTCCGCCTCCCATCGCTGCCGACGCTCATAGTCTACACGATCCCGCTCGCAATCGCCTACTTTCGATGCGCGGAAACCATGCGGCGCTACAGCTTTTTATCTTTTTATATCCTTGTCGTATGTCGCATGCGATCCAATCGAATACCATACGAGGTCGCCCTCATCCGTTTTTCTGGCGAGAGCGCGGTATTTTTTATAAAAACGAACCGAATATTTGCGGCTGCTACCCTGTAATTTTTTAAATCGTAAGTTGCGGTAGCGTTCGCTCGTTTTAAATAGTCGGTATGCCTCCCTTGCCCGTTGCCGGACTTCCTTTGGAAGACGCCTGAATTGCTTTCGAAACCGAGAACATATGCGCGAGCGCATCATAGATCCTCAGGATCCAAAGGCTTCGTTTTCCCCGCTCGATACTCCTCCATCGCTTCCGCTTCCCATTTCTCAAACAGCGCCTTCGCTTCCGGCCGGCTGGTGAGTTCGTCCCACTCCGCTTCCTCTTCGCGGATGCTTTCCATGATCGGTTCAAACCGCTCATCGTAAAGTTCAGGCTTCAGGAGGACAGCAGTAGCGATGTCCTCATGGGCAAGCTCCAGCTCGCCTTTCTGCTCATACACAAGCCCGCGCAGAAGATATGCTTCAGCGAAGTCGGGCTGGATTCGGATCGCTTGAGCGCTGCTTTCCAGGGCGGCTTCAAGGTCGCCGGCTCGCGCATACGCAACGGCTAAGCGATAATGCGCGCCTTCGTTTTCAGGATTGACCTCAACCGCTTTAAGGCAGCATTCAACCGATTCGCCGCCCGCAGCAAGACTCTTCGATGTTAGATGCGCTAAAAACCGATCGCGTTCAAGTTCGATTCGTTTAACCATGCTTTGCTCCAATCGATGCCGACGACGCCCTTATGATGGGCTGTTAAAGGATGATACACGATGGAGGGGTTTGTCAAGCGGCGGGCGCGACAGGGAAATTGCTGCGCCCGTCGCCGTTGAAAAAAGCGGTAACCTTTTCGCGCCGAACAGCGTATACTCATTAACGACATGGTGGCAGGGCAAGCTTGTCGCCAGCGCATTGACCGCTCACCCTGAAAGGGCTACGATATGGCGCCGATAAAACCTGTGAAAACATGCGATCCTGTGAAGTTGCACGACATGGCACTCAGCTTCAACAATAAAGCTGAAACGGGGTTTGCTAACAATATGAAAATACTCTTTAAGATCAAATCCGAACCGATAGTTCAAGGGTTAACTTTAACTCATGGACGCATTGACGACGCATGCATAATCTTTGATGTGCATAATGCATTCGAACAAATCCTAAAGGGGTTAGAGTTTATAGACACCACAAAAATAACAGGCGGTCATAAATTATATGACATTTATGCTAAACTACTAGAAACAAGTCGCAGGGACTTGTCCAAGCTCTATGCTGGCGAATTGGTGAAACTAAGACTTAAAATAGAATATAAAGACCCAGCAGTAGCAGTATATGTGCAGGAACAGGAATTCTTACGTTTTGCAATGATGCGTAAAGACCCTGTAAATGTGCAGGAACGGGAGCTAATATATTTCCCCAATACGTTTGAATGGTTTTTATCACGTTTGGATGATATTAAAACATACACGCAGCGATATAGCTATCAGCATAATATAATACACCGATGCTGCTATGATTTCAAGACCATCTTTGACGTATTCAATCGCATGTACAATTATTCCGTTAAGAGGTGGGCGCCTTCTATGTCGGGATCGATAGACGCTTCAAGCCTACACACAGATTCCATCATCGATATAGTTAAAGGAGATGATTCCACAGAAAAATACGCTGATGAGCAAGGAAATTGCATATTGATAGCGCATGAGCCGAAACGCAAGGCGAATGCGTCTTTCCGTAGCAGGTATGTACAAGGCGTTGAAGAGTATTTTTTCGTGAAAAATTACAGCTACAACATGGACGACACCGCATCTGACTACTATAATTATGGCAATCTATCCCACTATTCACCATGGGAGGGTAGTGAAAATAAGCAGGTTTTGCCGTTTACCGTTGAAAACTGCAGCAGTAAAGAGCAGGCGGTGAAGGCGTTAAACGAGGGCAAGAAGCCGCTTTTTTATCCCGCGTTTTTTCTTGACGAGGTTTATTCTGTCGGGAATGACGACTGGTAGGGGGCGCGGGCATGGCGTCCGGACGGACGCGGGCGGGGTCGGGCATGCCTCTGGATTCCCGCTTACGCGGGAATGACGGGCTGGGGATGCAGGCATGGCGTCCGGACGCGGGCGGGGGCGGCGCATACTCTGGATTCCCGCTTACGCGGGAATGACGCATTGGGGGCGCGGGAATGACGGCGGGTAGGATGGCGGTGATTGCCGGACGCGCGCATGACAGCGCGGCGCGCGGCGTCAGGGTTTTGAACTAGGATGGAAGGATTATTAAGATTGCCAAGACAGCGATTTCGGGAATTTCTTGGCAATCTTTTCAATCTTGGCAATCCTAGTTCAGACAGAGGAGGAGGCGGACGGACGCGGGCGGGGTCGGGCATGACTCTGGATTCCCGCTTACGCGGGAATGACGCATTGGGGGCGCGGGAATGACGGCGGGCGGGATGGCGGTGATTGCCGGACGCGCGCATGACAGCGCGGCGCGCGGCGTCAGGGTTTTGAACTAGGATGGAAGGATTATTAAGATTGCCAAGATAGCGATTTCGGGAATTTCTTGGCAATCTTTTCAATCTTGGCAATCCTAGTTCAGACAACGGCGGGCGGGATGGCGGTGATTGCCGGACGCGGGCGGGGTCGGGCATGACTCTGGATTCCCGCTTACGCGGGAATGACGTACCGGGGCCGGACGCGGACGGCGCCTTGCGGCGCCTAAGATTCCCGCTTACGCGGGAATGACGAGGAGGGGGCGCGGGAATGACGTAGCCGGGGCCGGACGCGGAAAACCTCCCCAGCCCCCCTTTTCAAGGGGGGAGTCCTGAAAACCCCCCTGTGGGGAGGGAGTCATTCAGGCGTATTGGTTATAGCCGAGGCCGCGGACATGCGGCTCCTTGTGAAGAAGGCGGCGGAGGCGGGACAACTCGGCGGCATCCCAGCCCAGAGCCGAAGCGACCGCCTCATCCCATAAAACGCGAACATCGCATTCACCGTCGCGGAACTGAGGAACCTCCATCGCTTGCGTCGCTTCCCAGCAGTCCGCTAAGACGCCGCAGACGCGCGCGTCTTGGATGTCGGGGATGCGGATCTTACCGGCTTCCGCGACGCTGTAGGTAGGAAATATCAGCAGACGACCAGGGTTACGCATCAGCTGCAGTCGACCTGGCGTTGAGTTAATGAACACGGCTAGCGCTTTCGCTTCTTTCGCCGACAATCCTGTTACCGGCATCCAGCCGTTGCCCACGTAACTCTTGTCATTTGCGATCGCTGTGAGACGGCCAGTTGATGTATTTTGACCTGCAGTCATCAGTAGATGTCCCGCTTTATTCAACAATTTTTTAGTGTCGGCGGCGCTGCGTTTCTTCGAAATATAATGCTCGTCAGGCTGACTTTGAATCCGCGTTTGAGCGTCGGCGCTTTTCGATTTCAGTATCAGAAAACTGCCATCTTCGTCGGGCATTGCGCTCTCGAAAGATCCGCGCAACACCCGGCCTGTCTCCACAGGCGATAGGCCGGGTGTGCTTTCGATCGTTTCCATGCCAGTAAGATTGGCGAATGTATGAGCCGCCTCCGCCAATTCAGGCGACCTCCATATCGCAGGCGTCCAGTCGCCCGCTTTTATGCGGTCTGCATTCCAGTAGGACGCCGCGCCCCATCCGTTGCCGATTTCGCCTTCCTTGCATTCAAGCAGACAGCGATGCAGATCGTCTACATCGCTTTCTTGAAGCGGCATTCTGTCTAGATTGATGAACCTTGTAGAAGGGGCGGCACCTTCATGCCGCGTTGCGATGATGATGCTCTCATTGATTCCAGTATTCTGACTCATGTTCACCTGTCCCGGCTGATGGCAGGTAACCACGGTGTGAATATGGTAGCGTTGAGCAAGAATCAGTCGTTCATTCAATCCCGACGGATTCGTCAAGGCTATTGTCGGATGTATCATGGACAACACAGCCGCGTCCGAATTCAAGCAGCAATCTGCCAAAGCGACGAACAGAGGGGCGATGGAATTCTTATCGACAAAACGTTCCATTTCAGAATCGTTGAATATCAGTTTTTTCTCCAGCCGGTCAGTTTGCGCGCGCAGTTTCTGTTGAGTCTCCTTCGGAAACTTTTGCCCCATATTCGCTCGGTTCGTGAACGGCGGATTCATGATGACGATGCGGCAGTTTTTCGCGGCGTCCACGGCGTCTTCCAGCTCGGCGTCCTCATGCTGATCCCACACCGTTTGCGACTCGATCAGCTCGTCCGGTATGTCCAGCTCTCCTTGGCGCGGCAGGATCGCCTTCTGCGACAGCAATTCCAGCGTCCCCGCCGACACCCGTTCGCTGTTTTCGTCTTGCGGTCCGTAGGGCATCTGATGCAGCCCCATCTGTCGGTATCGTATGTTCTGGTTCCCCGCGGTGAGCTGCGCCGCCGCCAGTTGCAGCGATACGGGGTTGATGTCCAGCCCCTTGATCGTTTCCTCGACCGCTATTTTTTGCAGGTTGGCGATCAGCGCTTCTCTGGCGCCTTGCTCTTGGGCGCGCCGTTTCATGTCGGTCAGCATGGCGGTCAGGAGCGTTCCGCTTCCGCATGCCAGGTCGACCGTTTTGTGTTCTCTCCACACGTTTGCGTCTGTCCAGTCCGCGTCTCCGCATGCGTCCAGGGTGAGTCGGGCGGCGATGGATGCCGCCGCCGGCCGCGTGAAGAAGGCGCCGTCGCTGGTCTGGTTGCCCATGACGCGGTTGAAGAGGGGACCTGCATGGTCGGCTCCCATGTCGGCGTAGGTTTCGGCGATGCGCTCCGCTTCGGCGGCGAGGTGTCGGAGGGCGCGTTCCAGCCCTGCCGTTTTGCCGGTTTCTTCGATGGCGTAGATCGTTTCCAGCGCCGGTTCCAGGACGGGTCGGAAGTCATGGCGCATGATGCGTTCCCATTCTCGGCATATTCTTTGGACGACCCTTGTGTCGTGTTTGACCTCGCTCAACGGGCTGATTTGGGAGAGCCATCCGCCGTTGCTGATGCGCTGATGGAGCATGGCGGCGTTCATCATGAGCAGGGAGGTTATGGTGCAGCCGTCCGCCGCTTTTTTGCCGGGCGTCTTTTTCAATCTGTCCAAGCCGAAATGCTTGTCCAGTATTTCGTTCAGTCCGTCGCTTTGGAGTTCGAACGCCGCTTCGCTGACGCTTTTTTCCAAGATGTTCAGGTCTCTCTCGATGCGGTTTCTTCTGAGTCCCGATTTCGTCAGCAGGTTCATACAGATGGCTCTGCCGTATTCGCCCATGCCGCTGAGCTCCAGCAGCCGCTGGGCGGAGTCTTCGGCGATCTCTTCTTTCGTTCGCCGTTTCGCGGGCTTCGGATTCGGTTTGCGCGCCTGGGTACGGACGCCTTCGCTTTTGTTGATCATGTTTTTCGCTTTTGTCTTCGACTTCTCGATATTGACTTTCCCTGGCGTTCCGTCCGATTTCGGCTTGTCTCTTTGAATGGAGGCGAGCCGCATTTCGGGCGCGCCGCCGCTGTTCGTCTTGCCGGCGATAATGGCGGTCAGCTCAACAGGTTTCCGCTCCTGCTGCGGCTCCTCTTTGACGCTCCCGATCGCGTCAGAAGGCTCCTTCGAAGACTCCTTTTCAATGCGGCTGAACTCGTCCGACATGGCGCTTTTTCCGTCCAGGACTCGCTTGACCGCCTGCTCCGCTTCTCCCGGTTTACCTTCATGTATTCGGTACTGAATGCGCTTGCTTTCAGGCATGGCGATGGCGACCAATGTGCGCTGAACCTCTGGCGCCGGCGGTATGTATAGAAGCATCAGGTCCGCCAGCTTTTCTTCGATGCGCTGGTCATGCGCCCGCAGCGCGAGCAGTATCTGCCCCAGCTCCTGCCATCCCTCCGTCATATTGCTGGCGCTGAGCCACTGTTCAGGATCGGCGTTGGGCGGTATGACGACGGGGCAGACGATGTAGCCGAACTGTTTGCCGGGCGCCGTTCGCATGGCGCGCCCGACGGCTTGAATCACATCGATGGGGCTTTTGCGCGGCTCTAGGAACGCTACGGCGTTCAGGGAGGGGGAGTCGGTTCCTTCGCCGAAGATGCCGACATTGACGATCCCATGCGGTTTCTCTTCGCTTGCGGTCGCCAGTTTGAATTTGGCGTGGTCTCGTTCGGTGACGTTGCTGGTGGCGTCCAGGTGTTCGAGTCGGTAGTCGGAGACCCGTTTTCCGTTGGCGCTGTTTTCATGGAGCCATTTTTGAACCCATTGCTTGACCGCTTTGCTTTGCAGGTCTTGCGCCATGTTTTTTGATTTGTCGACCGTGTTCATGAACGCGATGCATGATTCGATTTTGATGCCGTCGTCGCCTGCGGCTTGGGCGGCGCCGCCCATCGCCAGGGCGAAGGCGAGTCCGCGCATGTAGTCTGCCGAGCTGAGTTTGCGCCGTCCTTTGCTTTTCGTGTTTTTTGCCAGAGTGTTCGCTTCTTCGTAAGCGTCCGGGTCGTTGATCGCCAGCGCGATGATTCGGTAGTCGGACAGCCATTCGTTTTTGACCGCCTCGACATAGCTTTTGCGGTACAGTTCCACCCCGAACACCCGTTCGTCGTCCATGGAGCGGACGATATAGTCGGCGTTTCGGTCGGCGCCTTTGCTGGTGTTGTAGACGCGCGGCGTCGCCGTTTGATAGACGCGGTATGTCGCCGGGAATGCGTCGTTGTCATGGCACAGGGTGAAGTCGCGCATCCGCTTTTCCGCTTCGGACGCGGTCTTGCTCTTGCTGCGTTTGCGTTTTAGTCCGGCGGTTCGATGCGCTTCGTCCGCGATGAGAACCGCCGCTTTCGTTTCGGTTTGGCGCAGCGCCTCGGCGATGCGATGTCCGCTCTGGTAGGTTCCGAAGATGACGTTGACGGCGTTTTCGCTGTCGGACGCCGTTATCCATTCGGCGATCTCCATCGGCTTCGTCGTCACTTTCCCTTTCACTTCGGAGGCGCTGACGTTGCTTCGGTCGATGGTCGGGTCTTCGTTTGCGATGACGCTGTCCTCTTTTTTCGGATCGTATCCCGCCGTTTGATCGGAACATACCGCCAACGCTCTCATTGGGAGGTTCGCATGCTGCAGGTATTCGCGCCGTATCTGCGCGACGAGAGCGATGGAGGGGCAAAGGATGACCGCCAGTTCGCCCTGCGCCGCCAGCTGCTCTACGATGCGCAGAGAGATGCGCGTTTTGCCGGTTCCGCATGGGAGGATGATCCTGCCGCGCGCTTGACCAATCGGCAGTCCGCCGCTGTTGGACTGCTCATGCTCTTTTAGAATGCGGACGCTGTTTTCGACCGCTTCCCGCTGCATGCAGTTTTTGGTCTGTTGGCGGAATTCGCCGTCAGGGTTCGGTTCGCAATGGGGGCATGCGTCCTCGTCTGCCGGTCTCTGCTGGAGCTGCAGATCGTAAGCGATGTTGATCCATGTGGTGCGCTTCTCTTGCATGTTCAGGAGGGATTTGAGCTGCGGGCTTTGCGGGACGCTGCCGTTTGTGACGAGCCACCGCTCCGCCCAAAACGAATGCGCCGACGCGCTGATAAACTTCGCCATTTCGTCTTTTGATACGGAAGCGCCGGCGCCTTGTTCGTCCAATTGGCGCGCCTTGCATTGGATGGCGATATGCTCGCCGCTGCCGCTTACCGCGACGACGTCAATGCCGATGTCTACCTGTTTGACGCCGGGAAAATGTTTTTCTCGATCCGGCCAATCTCCCCAGTAGTAGCATTCCGAAACGTCCCAGTCTCGGATATGCGGTCCTGCTTTTACGGCGATTTCTTCCAGCCACTTGCCGTCCGTTTGTTGAGAGCTCTTCTCATTCAGTTTATCGAGAGCCGCTTGGACGGCTTGATCGCTGCCGTTGGGGGTCTGCATGCGTGATTTCTCCGTAGCCTTGCGCCTATTCGCCGTTGCCGTTCAGTTCCTCCGCCGGGTCTGACGGGGGCGGTTTCGGCGCTGTCGATTTTGATTTGCCTTTCTTGAGAGCGCGCGCTTCGTCAAACAGCTCCGCGAAGCTCTGTAGATGTTTTGGCGCGTCTGGCGCCTTGCCGCGTTTTGCCCATCTGAAGAGCGTCCCTACCGTTACATCCAGCGCGTCCGCCGCTTCCTGTAATGTTCCGCCGCAGGCGATGATGTCGATCGCGGCTTCCGCTGCCGCGCGCCTGTATTTAGCCATGCTGCGTTCCTTTCTGTGCCTTCCGTAACATTGCCTTTGCCGTCCGCGCCTAAAACCCCCCTAGCCCCCCTTTTCAAGGGGGGAATCGGAAGCCGCCGCGCCCGCGCCTAAAACCCCCCTAGCCCCCCTTTTCAAGGGGGGAATCGGAAGCCGCCGCGCCCGCGCCGCCGGTCGTCATTCCCGCGTAAGCGGGAATCTTGAGGCGTCGCAGTCGGCGCGTCCGCGCCTTAAAACCCCCCTAGCCCCCCTTTTCAAGGGGGGAATCGGAAAGCCCCTTTTCAAAGGGGATCGTCGGAAGCCCCTTTTCAAGGGAATAAGTATAGCGTTAATCTTGCCCGATGAGAACGTCGTCCCAACGTTCTGCATGCGTTCAGGAAAACGAAGGCTTGACCTCTTCGTCAAACGGCGGTATGTTATAGGGGAATTCAGCGCATCCATGGAGGAGACAGAGTGTCTGCAGACGCCCCCGACATCGCTTTCTTTGCGGAGATACGCGAGCGGTTTATCAAGGAGCTTCGAAAAGTCATCGTCGGTCAGGAGGAGATCATCGACAACCTGCTGATCGCGCTCGTGTCGCGGGGGCATTGCCTGCTGGTGGGCGTCCCCGGTCTTGCGAAGACGCTGCTGGTCAGCTCCATGGCGGACGCGCTGGATCTGGATTATCAGCGCGTTCAGTTCACGCCCGACCTGATGCCGACCGACATTATCGGCACCGACATTCTGCAGGACGACCCGGAGACGGGGCGGCGCGTGTTTCAGTTTCTCAAAGGTCCCATCTTTGCGAATGTGCTGCTGGCGGATGAGATCAACCGGACGCCGCCGAAAACGCAGGCGGCGCTTCTTCAGGCGATGCAGGAGATGCGGGCGACCGTCGGCGGAACCACCTACGCGCTGCCGAAGCCGTTTTTCGTCCTGGCGACGCAGAACCCGATTGAGCAGGAAGGCACCTATCCGCTTCCGGAGGCGCAGCTGGACAGGTTTATGTTCAACCTGTATCTCGATTACCCGTCGCTCGAAGAAGAGATAGAGATTGTGGAGTCAACCACCTCGGCTCTAGATCCGGAGATTGAGGCGGTATTGACGCTGGAGGATATTGAGCGGGTTCAACGCATTGTGCGTCAGGTGCCGGCGCCGGCGTATGTGATCGAATATGCGGTGGAGCTGGTTCGGCGCACCCGCCCCTCCTCGCCGACCGCGCCCGACTTTGTGAAAGACTGGGTCTCTTGGGGCGCCGGTCCGAGGGCGTCTCAATATCTGACCCTTGGCGCCAAGGCGCGCGCCGTTCTCCATGGCAGAAGCCATGCCACCGAAGAGGACATCCAGGCGGTCGCCGAACCTGTCCTGCGCCATCGAACGCTCGTGAATTTCAACGCCGAAGCGGACGGCATCGACAGCCGGGAGATCGTCTCTCGGCTGGTGGAATCGACGCCGATACCGCACCGCCGGACATGAACGATGCGTCAAACTTCAACGCAAGGCGCCCTCAGAAACCTGCAAGACCTGTCCAACGCGGTCAAAAACGGCGAGACGTCGCCCCTCTACGCCCTATACGGCTCCGACCAGTATCTGCTGGACAGGCTGCATGACAGCCTAGTGAAGGCGCTGCAGGCGGACGCGGGCGCGTTGGCGGACTTCAATTTTGACGCGCTGGACGGGTCGGTCGCCGCGTTTCAGGAGCTGGCGGCGATGGCTGACACCGCGCCGATGGGCGGCGGCAGGCGCATCGTGTCGGTCAAAAACCTCGGCTTCTTGATCGGCGGCGCGCAGCCGACGCGCATGCAGCGAGTCGACCAAGCGGAAAAGGCGCTTTCATTAGGCAACGAAACGCGCGCCCTTTCGCTGCTGTTTAAGGCGATGGAGATCGACCCCGCGCCGCTCGATTCCTCCGCCGTTCAATCGAAGATGGAAACGCTGCGCGCCGAGGCGGCGGAACGTCAGCCCGACCTGCTGCCGTTTTTGGACGCCGCGCCTGAACGGCTTGAAGACGCGCCGATCCCTGAAACCTCCGCCGACAACGACCAGGACCGCTTTTTTGCATGGTTGGAGGGGGACCGCTCCTCCGCGTCCACGCTCATCCTTCGGTTTGATTCGCCTCCCCCCAAAACCGTCTTGACCCGCTTAGGCAAATGCGGGACGCTTGCGAATGTGGACACGCTCCTGTCGCAGAAACGGTATGGAAAAGATTCGGTCGCCTTATTCATCGAATCGCAGCTCAGAAAACAGCAAATTTCGATAGAGCCGAGCGCGGTCAAAATACTGCGCGAACGCGCCAACGACAACCTACAGCTGATCGCGGATGAGATCGAGAAGTTGAGCGCCTATGTCGGACGGGGCGGCAAAATCACCTCCGCGGAGACGGAAGCGGTCGTGACGGACAGCTCAACGCAAACGGTGTTCAACCTGATGGACGCGGTCGGCGAGCGGAAACTGGAGGCGGGCTTGTCCGCGCTTCACAACCTGCTCATGAACGGCGAGCCGGCGCTGCGCATACTCGCCATGTTCATCCGCCAGGCGCGTCTCATGAAGCAGGCGCATCTGTTGAAGGCGGCGGGGCAATTCTCTAACTTCAAGCCGAGCATGAGCTACCGCGCCTTTACCAGCCTTGTGTACCGCAAATGGGACGACGCGCTGACGCAGCGGCTTCCGAGCAACTCGTCGCTGAATCTTTTGAAGCAGTCGCCGTATGCGATGTATAAGGTCATGACGCAGGCGGCGCGTTTCACGCTGGCGGAGCTGAACGCGGCGTATCAACGGCTGCTGGAGGCGGACGAGGCGCTGAAATCGACCGGCGCGTCCGAGTTTTCCATTCTTCAGCATACGGTTCTGGAGCTGATGCGCGGAGAAAAAACGTTGAAGGACCGCCCATGAAAACAGGAGCGGAGCAATGAGCGCGGGGCTGATCCTTTTACTGCTGCTTGTTTTAGGGTGCGGTTTTCTGCTGCTCGCCTTTTCAATCGTCATGCATTATGTGACGCGCTGGCGGGAAGGCGGGAGCGGCTCGTCCCAAAACGAGATGGTCCAGATACAGATCCAGCTGGAGCAGATACGGGTTGAGATGAGTCAACTCAAAGAGCGGCAGGCAGAAATGACGATCTTGATGGACGACTTGAGCCGCAGCCGTTTGGAGCGTTGAGCGCAGATTCTTTTAAGATTCCCGCTTGCGCGGGAATGACGAGGAGGGGCGCGGGAATGACGGTCTTCTGGCGTTGGACGCTGGATTCCCGCGCGTTTTACCGCAAGGGCGGGAATGACGGTCTCCTGGCGCTGGACGCTGGATTCCCGCGCGTTTTACCGCAAGGGCGGGAATGACGGTCTTCTGGCGTTGAACGCTGGATTCCCGCGCGTTTTACCGCAAGGGCGGGAATGACGGTCTCCTGGCGCTGGACGCTGGATTCCCGCGCGTTTTACCGCAAGGGCGGGAATGACGGTCTTCTGGCGTTGGACACTGGATTCCCGCGCGTTTTACCGCAAGGGCGGGAATGATGGTCTTCTGGCGTTGGACGCTGGATTCCCGCGCGTTTTACCGCAGGGCGGGAATGACGAGGAGCGGGGCGGGAATGCATGTCCTCGCGGAAGCGGGGAACGAGGAAAGGCGCGTACTGCCAGCGTCTAAGGCTGGTTGACGAACCTGTCCAGAAAGACGCCGTAGCGCAAGCCGCGCGCGCTCACAATCATTTTTTCGCCTTGAAACCTCTTCATGACGGTTTCAGCGATGAGCGCGCCGGCGAGGATCACGTCGGCGCGCTTTGGGTCCAAGCCTTCGATCTGTTTTCGACGCTCCGTCGGCATTGAGGCAAACTGCGCAATCTGCTCCGATATGTTCCGGGGCGTGAGAGCGTACCCATGCGGAGAACGGTCGAAGCCTTCCGCGCGCAGGGCGATGCATGCCAGCGTCGTGATCGTTCCGCCGACGCCAATCAGCGCCTCCGCTTCGTTGGCGGGCGGGGCGTCTTCAAACGCCTCGGTCAGATACTCTCTCAAGGCGGCGGTCTCGCTTGCGGCGGGCGGGTCATGTTTCAAAAACATCTCCGTCAAACGCACCGAGCCGACATCCAGGCTGGCGACCTGACGTATCCTGTCGGCGCCGACCGTCAGCTCTGTGCTGCCGCCGCCGATGTCCGCGACGACGCGCAGCGCCTCCGGCGTTATCGGCAGCGAGTCGTCCAGCCGGACAGCAAGGTAGGAGAGCCGCGCCTCCTCCTCGCCCGGTATGATCTCCACCTCGACGCCATGCGCCTCCAGCGCCGCGTCGACGAAGTCGGCTCCGTTTTCGGCGTCTCGGAGCGCGCTCGTTCCTGTAACAACAATCTCCTCCGCCTCCTCCTCGCCGCATATCTCCATAAAACGCGCGACGGCGCCAAGCGTCCGTTCCATCGCTTCGGGGCGCAGCTCCCCGGCGGCGTAAAATCCCTGCCCCAGCTGCGTGATGACCGCCTCGTCGCGCACGATTTCGTAATCGCCGGACGCGCGCGTTTCTCCAATCAGAAGCAGGCAGGTGTTCGTTCCGATGTCAATGACGGCGCGCCGTTTCATCCGCGCCCATGGGAAGCGCGACGATCTGCCCATTCAGGGGTTCTCCTTGTTGCGCGCGGCGAACGATCTCCATCGTTTCAAAAAATCAGACCGCGCTTTTGTTTGCCTGCGCCGAAGCCCCGCGCACAGCAGCTCCAGCGCGCGTTTCTCTTCAAAAGAAAGAGAGGGGTTGTCGTTCAAAAAACGCTCCATATACTCCTCTTGAAGCGCCGCGTCCCGGTCGTCTCCAAGCAGGTCTTGAAACTCGATCAGCGGCTCTATGAGGCGGCGCGCCTTTTTCGGCAGCTGCCCGCGCAGCGCCTCCACCGAATAACGCAGACGCTTCGAAGCGATGCGCATCACATGCAGCCGTTCCAGATCGGCGGAATCGATGTTTTCGCCCAGCTGAATCAGGTCTTGCAACTGCCGCTGAACGAGCCGAGGCGCCTCCACGCGCAGCGCCGACTGCGCCTCCACCCGCTCTATGCGCCGATGCGTCGGATGAAGCGCGTCCAGCAGCGCCGCATACTCCGCCTTGAACCGATCCATCGCGCCGTCGTCCAGGGCGCCGCGGTTCTGTTGAAACGCCTTTTTCCGATCCTCCGACGCGAATTCGGAGAGGCGCGGGCAGTTCGCGTCATGGATCAGCTGCTGAAGCGAGTCCAGTTCGCGCGTCTGGTTGGAAGAGCGGGAGACGGCGCGCGCCGCTTTTTCCAACGGTTTCACGGTCTCCTTGCCGAGGACGGAGCGGAACGTTTGCAAGATCGACCGCAGGCGCCGCGAACAGACGCGAAACTGATGCACGCTGCGCGCGCCGTTGTCTTGGCGGAGCGTCTTCTCGCGTTCGTTCCATTCTCGATGGAATAGGAGAAGCGTTTTATACGCCGCCGCCTGCATCGTGTCGCCGCGGCGCAGATAATACGGTTTTGAGCCGTCGTCATGAACGAAGCGCGCCTCTCTCGGCAGGGAGAGGTTCCATACCGCCGCCGCTCGGTTCGCCGCCGGCGCCGCCTTCTGCGCATTTGGACCGGCGATGTAAATCTGAAGCCTGGGTCGGGTGTCATCGACAAACGCGACAGCGCATTCGGTCAGCGCCTCGGCGGGGCGCGACAACGCCGCGGCCATAAAGGCAAGCCGCTGCGCCTCTTCGTTCATCTGGGCGAAGCGCATGCGCGTGTCGCTGTCGGCGCGTTTCGGGTCGCCCAGTATCGCCGCGGACAGGGCGGCTTGCGCATGTTCGTTCGGCATATCAGGGGGTGGGTCGAGGCGTTCGGTCGGGTTGGCGCGCGCTTTTGCCGCCAAGAGCGCGATCGGGCGCGCGGCGTCAGGCAGATGAAGCGGTTTTTGGCAGGCGTCAAACAGCCTTGCCGCCGCCGCTTCTGGGCTATCGATCTCATCGCTTGGAGGAATCTTTTGAGGAAGGTTCATTTTATGAGCGCATTTGTAAAACGATGCCGCGTTTTTTTGCAAGATCTCGCGCGAGCGGAGTCACCGCCGCGTTCGAGGGTACCACAATTGTTTGAATCGCGCTGCGCAGATTGTCGATCATCGCTTCGGTGATGAGCGGGCGGGAGCTGCTGTTCGGCACATGCAGCGTCGTTCCTCCCCCCGCCGCGTTCAGATCCGCCGACGCCGCGAGATGTATTTCGCCCGGCGCCGTCCATTGAACGCCAAGGCGTTCGCATTCGCGCTGTATCTCCTCGGCGGCGCGTCCGGTTGAGGAACCCGACTCTCCGCCAAAACCGAACCCAGGCGACGCAAACACCGCCGCCCCGTTGGAAAGCGCCGTCCAGATCCATTCTGCAGGCAGGTCGTCCAGAATGCAGCCCGCCAGTTTCGCCGCGTCGCCGAGGCTCAACATCGGAGCGGCGACCGCTTGAACGCCGTCAGGCAGCGGGCGCGGCTCGCACCCGCACACGGCGTCAAGACCATGCTTCCGAACCGCCTCGTACAGCGCTTCAGGCGCGCGATGCGCGCAGCCGACAGCAGAAACGGAGCAGCCGTTTTGGATCAGCAGACGTACCGCCGATTCAGCCGCTTTTGGAGGAGTCGCGGCGCTCAACGCAACGGCGACGGACGGCGCCGATTCAGACTCCTCCGCCTGTTCCGTTTTCGCGTCCGCCTTTTCAAGCGTCTCGATGATGATGCGCCGAATCAGCCGTTCGTCTATGTTCATCTATACCCGCTTTGATGTTTAGCCATGTTCAACAGATAATCAGCTCAATGCCTTCGCCGCCGCGCAAACCTGCGGCGTTGGCGTCGTCCGTATCCAGATGCGCCTGCGCGATGACATCCGGATGTACGCGTATGCGCACATTGCCGAGCGTCAACGATCTGGCGCCGCCGACGCGGACTTGTACCACATCCTGGTTTTGAACGCCGTAGTAACCCGCCTCGGACGGGTTCAGATGTATATGGCGCGTCGGCGTGATGGCGGCTTTGATATAAAGCGAGCCTTTTGGACCGACCAGCGTGATCCGTTCCGCGTCGTCCAGGTCGCCGGAGGTTCGTATCGGCGGGTTGAGACCGAGCGCGACGCAGTCGGTCGGGGCCAGCTCTATCTGCGTGTATCGGCGCGTCGGTCCAAGGATGCGCACCCGTTCAATGGCGCGCATGCGCGGACCGACCGCCGCGACCGTTTCGTTGGCGGCGAATTCGCCCGGCTGATACAGCGGCGCGTAGGAGGTGAGCCTGCTTCCCGATCCGTAAAGGATCTCCAGATGCTCCTGCGTCACATGCGCATGGCGCGCCGACACGCCGACAGGGATGAGGCGCAGCCCCGCCGTTGTGCGGCATGCTTCCGCCTCTTCCGCAAAACTGCGGAACTGTACGCGGTCATGCTCGCCGTTGAGCCTGGAAGCGTTCACCGCGGGGGCGTTCAGCTCGCTTTTGACGCGCGCTGTGATGAGATCAACGAGAGATTTATCCACCAATTCCGACTGGCCGCAGGCTTATGTTGATATTTACAGGAATAGCATACCAGCCTTCGCCCGCGTGTTCAACCCCGCCTTCTGACCTTACATCTTTAGTTGGGACATGCCGGCGGGCGGATGCGGACAGTTTCTGCGGCGCCTCTGGATTCCCGCTTACGCGGGAATGACGATCTGGTTGGCGAAACCTTTTTCCCATGAATAGAGCGATCGTCAGTTCAAATGTCCTAACTTTCAGCATGAGGTCAGCGCCTTCTGACCTTACGTCTTTAGTTGGGACATGCCGGCGGGCGAACGCGGACAGTTTCTGCGGCGGCTTTTCCGCAGATCGCCGCGGTTTTCGTCATGATGTCCAACTTTACGCATGAGGTCAGAAAATCGGGCTTGACATCCGCCTCAACCTTTGGAACAATCGTATGGCGTTGACGCCGTTGCATTTTTTGCAAAAGGCGCTATGATTGCTTCTGTCGTTGGATTTACATGAAAGGCGCCTGTGCCGGCCGCTGATACATATTTTCCGATACTGCTGCTGTTTGCGATCGCCGTCCTCCTCGCGGGCGCGATCCTTCTCATCGCCCGCCTCATCACGCGGTTTGCCATCAAGCCGCGCGAAGGCGAAGCGAAATACACCGTCTATGAGTCGGGCGTCAACCCGCTCGGAGACGCGCGCCTGCGCTTCTCCATCAAATTTTATCTCGTCGCGATGATCTTCATCATCTTCGATATTGAGATCGTCTTCTTCTATCCGTGGGCGGTCGTCTTCCGCGACATGGTGAAAGAAAGCCCGTTCATCCTTTGGGAAATGATCGTGTTTGCGGCGATACTCGCTCTCGGCTATGCTTACGTCTGGCGAAAGGGTGGACTCGATTGGGACTGAACAGATGAGCGCAAACGGCAAACCTCCAACCATCGAAAAGCTGGAAGACGCCTTCGGCGGCGCTGTCCTGCATACAGGCGAAGCGCTGGGCGAATGGAGCGCTGTTGTCGCGCTGGATTCGATCCATGCGGCGCTGCAACTTCTGGCGTCGGACAGCGATCTCGCCTATGAGCATATGAGCGACCTGACGGCGGTCGACCTGTCCCAGCTGAACCGCGCCGAGCCTGGATTGGACGGCGCGCGCTACGCGGTGGTGTACCATCTCTACTCCCCCAAAAACGAAGAGCGCGTGCGCGTCAAAACGCCTGTAACGGACGAGAACCCGACCGCCCCGACCGTCTCCGACATCTGGGCGGCGGCGGCATGGGCGGAACGCGAGGCGTACGACATGTTCGGCATAACGTTTGAGAATCACCCCGACCTGCGCCGCATACTCATGCCGGACAATTTCACATCGCATCCGCTGCGCAAAGATTATCCGACGAAGGGGCTGGGCGAACGCGCCGCTTTCAACTTTGAAACCTCCGCCTCCAACCTGGTCGGCAAGGAAGACGCGACCGTCGGCGGCGGGGGAGCCATCGAATCGGAAACGATGACGTTGAACATCGGACCGCAGCACCCCGCGACGCACGGCACCCTGCATCTAGAGGTGGAGTTGGACGGAGAGCGGATCGTCCGCACAACGCCCCACCTTGGATACCTCCATACAGGCTTTGAAAAGCTGGCGGAAGCGATGCACTGGAACCAGTGGATCGTCGTGACGGATCGGATGAACTACCTGTCGCCGCTTTCCAACAACTTCGGCTATGTGCTGGCGGTGGAGAAGCTGATGGGGGTTGAGGTTCCGAAGCGGGCGCAGTATATCCGCGTCGCGATGGCGGAGCTGGCGCGCGTCGCCGACTACATGGTCTGGCTTGGGACGCATGCGTTGGACATCGGCGCGTTCACGGCGTTTCTTTACGCCTTTCAGCAGCGCGAAAAGGCGTATGAGATTCTTGAAGCATGCGCAGGCGCGCGCTTGACGGTCAGCTATACGCGCGTCGGCGGGCTTTTTCATGACACGCCCGATTCGTTTGAGCCGATGATGCGCGCCTTCGTCAAAGAGTTCATTGACGAGGCGCTGCCCGAAATTGAAAAACTGCTCTCGCGCAACCGCATCTGGATCGACCGGACGCAGGGGGTCGGCGTCATCTCCGCCGAGGAGGCGGTCGGCTACGGCTTGACCGGTCCATGTCTGCGCGGCAGCGGCGTTCGGCGCGATCTGCGCAAGACGGAGCCGTACTCTTCCTATGAGGAGTTTGAGTTTGAGGTCCCGGTCGGCGCCAGCGGCGACACCTACGACCGCTACCTTGTCCGCCTAGAGGAGCTGCGCCAGAGCTGCGGCATCATCGAACAGGCGCTGGACAACATGCCGGACGGGCCGGTCAACGTCGAAGACCATAAGCTGCGTTTTGCGGACAAGTCGCATGTGTATAAAACGCCCGACCATACGCATCCGTACGACCCGACCCAGCCGTACGGCTCCATCGAGGGGCTGATTCATCATTTCAAGGTGAACATGGACGGGCATGGCGTTCCGGTTCCGGCGGGCGAGGCGTACTGCGCGACCGAGTCGCCGAACGGGGAGCTGGGTTTTTACATTGTGAGCGACGGGAGCGGGACGCCTTACCGCGTTCGCGTCCGTCCGCCCTCATTTTACAATTATCAGAGTTTGCCTCGCCTGCTGGAAGGGCATATGATGTCTGACGTGGTGACGGCGCTGGGCAGTTTGAATGTGATCGCCGGAGAGCTAGATCGGTAATTATGGAGCCTTTTGAATTCACGCCGGAGCGGCTTGCGCAGTTTCATGAGCTGTTGACGCATTATCCGGAGGAGCATGCGCGCGCCGCCATGCTTCCGACGCTGCACCTGGCGCAAGAGCAGAACGGGTACATTTCGCAGGCGGTTCAAACCTATGTGGCGGGGCTGCTCGGCGTCTCCGAGGCGCAGGTTTTGGATGTCGTCACCTTCTACCCGATGTTCTTTGATGCGCCGGTCGGCAAGCATATTGTGCGGGTCTGCAAAACGCTTCCGTGCGACCTGTGCGGATGCGGGGAAATCATTGAGCATCTGAAGGAGCGGCTGGAGGTGGACTTCGACGAAACGACCGAAGACGGCAACATTACGCTGTTGAGTTCGGAATGCCTCGCGGCATGCGACCAAGCCCCGGTGATCATGATCAACGACGACCTGCATGGACGCCTAACCCCTGAACGTGTGGACGAGCTGATGGACGCGCTGGAATAAACATGGGCAAACCTAAAGAACGACGCATACTGTACGAAAACATTGACACCCCCGACATGCACACGCTGGATGTGTACCGCCAACATGGCGGCTATGCGTCCCTTGAAAAGCTGTTCGACATGGACGCCGAGCAGCTGCTGAACGAGGTGCGCGATTCAGGTCTGCGCGGCAGAGGCGGCGCGGGCGTCTCCGCCGGCTTCAAGTGGAACCTGATGGGTAAAGGCGAACCGAAATATCTGATTGCGAACGCGGACGAATCGGAGCCTGGGACGTTCAGCAACCGGTATATCCTGCAGCACAAGCCGCATATGCTCATCGAAGGAATGATCATCGCGGCATGGTCGCTCGGCATTCACAAGGCATACGTTTATATAAGGGGCGAATTCACGCTCGGCAAGAAGCGCCTGGATGCGGCGATTCAGGAGGCGTATGCGGCGGGCATTCTAGGCGAGTCGGTGGCGGGGCATGATTTCGCGCTGGACATCTACACGCATGCGGGCGCAGGGGCGTATATCTGCGGCGAAGAGACGGGATTGATCGAATCGCTGGAGGGCAAACGCGGGCAGCCGCGCGTCAAGCCGCCGTTCTTCCCCGCCGCCATCGGCGTCTTCATGCAGCCGACGATGGTGCATAATGTGGAGACGCTGTCCAATCTGCCGTACATCATCAGCAACGGAACGGAATGGTACCAGTCGCTCGGCGCCGTCTATAAGGACACGCCGCGCGGAGTCGACCCGATGAACACAGGGACGAAGCTGTACTGCGTCAGCGGGCATGTGGAGAAGCCGGGCGTGTACGAGGTGGAAATGGGTCTGACGGTGCGCGAACTGGTGGAGCTGGCGGGGGGAGTCCGCGGCGGAAACGAGGTGAAGGCGGTCATCCCCGGCGGAAGTTCCGCCCCCGTCTTGACGCCGTATGAGCTGGATGTCCCGGTCGATTTCACCTGCCTGCAGATGGCGAAAACGATGCTCGGCTCCGGCGGCATTATCGTCATGGACGAGACAACCTGCACGGTCCGCGCGCTGGAGAACCTGATGGATTTTTACGCGCATGAGTCGTGCGGACAATGCACGCCATGCCGCGTCGGGACGCCCTGGACGCGCGACATCGTCGCGCGCATTGAGGCGGGCAAGGGGCGTCCGGGCGATGTCGACCATCTCATCGAAGTGGCGAACAATGTCGCCAACATCGACACGTTTACATGGAACACGATCTGCGTTTTCGGCATTGCGGTGTCGTGGCCGGCGGTCAGTTTTGCGCGCAAGTTCCGCCCAGAATTTGAGGCGCATATTGAGCAGGGCAAATGTGTCATACTCCCGGTGAGCGAGGCGGTCGCCCCCCCTGAAGAGAATTACGCATGGCCGCAGGAGCTGCCTGAACTGGAGCGGAAACCGACATGGGACTATTAATCGACCTGAACCTGAAGCGAGGATGTCCGCGTGGCTAAGATCATCATGGACGGGCAAGAGTATGAGGTGAGCGACGGAATCAGCGTCGTGCAGGCGGCGGCGGAGGTCGGCGTGACGATACCGCACTACTGCTACCATCCGTCGCTGGGCGCGCCCGCCAACTGCCGCATGTGCCTCATTGAGCTGACGCCGCCCGGCGCCCCCGGGCCAATACGTCAGCTGACAACCGCATGCACAACGCGCGTCGGCGACGGCATGGAAATCTCCAACGAGGCGCCGCGCGTCAAACAGGCGAGGGCGACGACGCTGCAGTTTCTCCTGGCGCACCATCCGCTCGATTGCCCGACATGCGACGAAGCGGGCGAATGCTTTTTACAAGATTATGTGTACGAATTCGGACATGACCGCAGCGTCTATCAGGAGATCAAGAACGTCCCGCCGCGGAAATCGCTCGGTCCGACGGTGGATCTGTTCTCGACGCGCTGCATCGTCTGCACCCGCTGCGTTCGCTTTACGGAGGAGATCTCCGGCGGCGCCGAGATCGGCTTGATGCATCGCGGCGTTCATGACGAGATCGATGTGGCGCCCGAAAAGCCGCTGGACAACAAGCTGTCGGGCAATGTGGTGGACATCTGCCCCGTCGGCGCGCTGGTCAGCAAAGATTTTCTTTACCGCTCCCGTCCCTGGTTTTTAGACAAGAAGCCGAGCGTCTGCAACCGCTGCTCCAAGGGCTGCAATATCCATGTGGAGTCGCGCGAAGGGGAGGTCGCCCGCCTGCGCCCTCGTTACCACGCCGACGTGAACGATTTTTGGATGTGCGACGACGGGCGGTTCGGCTACGAATATGTGAACAGCCCCGACCGGCTGCGGCTTCCGGCGCTGCGCAAGAACGGCGAGCTGGTTCCCGCCGGCTGGCGCGAGCTGATCGACGCGGCGGCGGAGAAGATACAGGCGCTCGGCGGAGATAATACTGCCGTGATCGCCTCCGCGTGGATGACGAACGAGGAGCTGTATGCGGTCAAGCGCCTCGCCGAGGAGGGCGTCGGGACGGAGCGGATCGGGCTGTTTGAAGGTACGGTTGAAGAGGAAGACGAGGTCTTTCCCAAGTTTGTCATCGAACGCGACAAGAATCCGAACCGCGCGGGAGCTGAACTGATCTTTGAAGACGGCTTGAAAACGGCGGCGGAGGCGCTGGACGGCGCGAAGGCGGCGGTGTTCTTTGGCGGAATTCCGGACGCGCCGCTGGACGATGCGCTGATGGATCGGCTGACGGCGCTGGAGTATCTGCTTGTGGTCGATATTTTGCCCTCCGCGTTGACCGAAGCCGCGGACGCCGCCGCGCCCGGCACAGCCTTTACCGAAAAAGAGGGCTGCTTTACGAACTCGGCGAAACGGGTTCAGCGGCTTTCTAAGGCGCTGCCGAACCTCGGAAACGCGCTGGCGGAATGGCAATTTGCGGCGCATCTGGCGAACGCGCTGGGCGCCAATATCGAGTATGAATCGGCTGCCCAGATTACAGACGACCTCGCGTCAACTGCCGCCGCGTTCAACGGCGCCGCGGACGAGGCGATCGACTGGCGCGGCTTCTGCCTTGAAGAAAAAACGGACGGCGAAGCGGAAGAAACCGCGCCCGACAACTGGGCGTACGCCTCCCGCTTCTGGCGGTAAACGGGCGGAAAGGAACAAACGATAGAAGATTACGCGCTCATGGAACTGGCGGCGACAGCGGCGAAGGCGGTGTTCATCGTCGCGTTCATTCTCGCAATTGTGCCGATGCTCGTCCTCGGCGAACGCAAGGTGAGCGGATGGATTCAAGACCGTCACGGACCGAACCGCGTCGGTCCAGGCGGCTTGCTTCAACCGCTCGCGGACGGCATCAAGTTTCTGGCGAAGGAGGTTCTGGCGCCGAAAAGCGTCGACCGCAAGCTGTACTTTGCGGCTCCCGCGCTGCTGCTTGTTCCCGCGCTGATGAGCGGCGCGATCATCCCATGGTCAAAACCGATACCGGCGGACAGCTTTATCGGCAAGCTGCTGTCGGCGGAAAACTGGTCGCCGGACGGCATCCCGTTTCAGCTGGCGAGGATCGATGTCGGCGTGCTCTACTTTCTCGCCATCGTTTCGCTGGGCGTGTACGGCGTCATACTTGCCGGCTGGGCGTCCAACAATAAATATACGCTTCTTGGCGGATTGCGCGCCTCCGCGCAGGTGATCAGCTACGAACTCTCCCTCGGCCTCGCCATTCTCGCGGTTTTGCTGATGGCGGGAACGCTGCAGGTCGACAAGATCGTGGAGCAGCAGGCGGGCTTCGGCTGGTTCATTTTCTATCAGCCGGTCGCTTGGTTTCTCTTTTCGGTGACGGCGCTCGCCGAGACGAACCGCGCCCCGTTCGACCTCGCCGAGTGCGAACAGGAGCTGGTCGGCGGCTACCATACCGAATACAGCGGCATGACCTTCGCCACCTTCTTTCTCGCCGAATACGGCAACATGGCGATGAGTTCGGCGCTGAACGTGTCGCTTTTCTTGGGGGGATGGACGCTGTTTGGGCTTGAAGAGATGCTGCCTTGGTATTTGACATTCCTGATTTTTCTCGGCAAAGTGTTGCTGTTTCTGTTTGTGTTTTTGTGGGTTCGATGGACGTTCCCGCGCTTTCGTTTTGACCAGTTGATGCGGCTTGGATGGAAGATGGCGCTGCCGTTGGCTCTCGGAAATGTGATTGTGACGGCGGGCGCGGTCGCCGTCCATGAGATGTGGGACGCGCCGCTGTGGCCCGTCATGGCGGCTGGACAGCTGGCGCTGATAGGGGCGGTTGTGTTGACCTCCGTTTTGAACGCGCGGGCGGACGCGCAGCAAAGGACGCAAGCATAATGTCGGCTTGGATCATGGCTGCGTTTATGTTGACGGCCGCTGTCGGCGCCGTCATGGTGATTCTTCACCGAAACCCTGTCTATTCCGCCTTGAGCCTCGTCCTGACGATGTTTGCGCTCTCGGCGATCTATGTTATGCTGGGCGCCTATTTTGTCGCTGTTGCGCAGGCGCTGGTGTATGCGGGCGCCATCGTCGTTCTGTTCCTGTTCGTCATCATGCTGCTGAATCTGCGCAGTCAGAAACCGCTGAAAGAGAGCCTCGGACTTCGCGCCGCTGTCGGGGCATTGCTCGGCGCGCTGTTTATCGGCGTCGCCGCCGGCACGATGTGGACGGTTCTCAAGCCAGAGCTGCTCGCGCAAACCGCGGACACTTTCAAAGACGAAGGGCATACCGAAAGCCTCGCCCGCCTGCTGTTTCAAAACCACCTTGTGCCGTTTGAAGCGGTCTCGCTCATTCTGCTGGCGGCGCTGATTGGGGTCGTTGTGCTGATACGCTTCCACGGCCGCCCGCCGTCCGACAATACGGAGGAATCGAATGACGCCTGAATTGACCTATCGGCTCTGTTTGACGCTCAGCGCCGTCCTGTTTACGGTCGGCGTCGCCGGCGTTTTGATACGCCGAAACGCCATTGTGATCTTCATGTGCATTGAGCTGATGCTGAACGCCGCCAATCTCGCGTTTGTGACCTTCTCGCGTCATCTGGGGGTTTTGAACGGACAGGCGGTCGTCTTTTTTGTCATGGCGGTCGCCGCGGCGGAGGTCGCCGTCGGTCTCGCCATCATTGTGACCGTCTTTCGGACGCGCTCCAGCGTCAATGTGGATGAGCTGAAACTGCTGCGGCGGTAGAAAGAGCGCGATGAACCTAACGATTTCACTTCTGTTTCTTCCGCTGCTTCTCGGCGCGCTGCTGAACGGAATCGCCGGGGCGAAGTTCAAAAAAAGCGTCTCCGCGCTGATCGGAGTCGGCGCCATCGCGGCGGCATTCATCGGCGCGCTCGCGATGATTCCAGCAGTGAACGGCGGACAGGTACCCGATCAAGCTGTCTGGACATGGATCTCCGCCGGCGAATTGACCGTCGAAGCCGCCTTCAAGTTCGACTCTCTCTCCATGATCATGGCGCTGATTGTGACGGGCGTTAGCCTGCTGATTCACATCTACGCCGCCGGATATATGAACCATGAGGATGAGCGCGGCTTCTCCCGTTTCTTCGCCTATCTGAACCTGTTTGTCTTCTCCATGCTCATTTTGGTCATGGGCAACAGCTTTCTGCTCATGTTTGTGGGCTGGGAGGGGGTCGGGTTATGCTCCTATCTGCTCATCGGTTTCTGGTACGACCGCGAGCGCAAAGAGGGCGACTCCACCTGGCCGGCTGAAGCGGCGAAAAAAGCGT
This sequence comes from Candidatus Poribacteria bacterium, assembly GCA_963665845.2. GTDB lineage: Bacteria > Poribacteria > WGA-4E > JAPPNK01. The sequence continues at coordinate 3,584,434 of OY762492.1, read as the reverse complement.
TCATCGTGAACCGCATAGGAGACTTCGGCTTTCTGATCGGAATGTTCATTTTAATTGCGGCCTTCGGCTCGCTCAATTTTGATACGGTTTTCAACGCCGCCGAGGGCGCGCCGGACGCCCCGCTCTTCTTGGGGCAAACGCCGCTCTGGTGGGCATGCGTCGCCATGTTTCTGGGCGCGGTCGGCAAGTCGGCGCAGATTCCGCTTTATGTCTGGCTTCCGGACGCCATGCAAGGTCCAACGCCTGTCAGCGCGCTCATCCATGCCGCGACGATGGTCACCGCGGGCGTCTATATGGTCGCGCGTTCCCATGTCCTGTTCGACCTGTCCGGCGCGGGCGGGATCGTCGCTTGGGTCGGCATCGCAACGGCGCTTTTTGCCGCGACGATGGCGGTCGCCTCGTTCGATTTCAAAGGCGTTCTCGCGTATTCCACCATCAGCCAGTTAGGGTATATGATCGCCGCCGTCGGCATGGGCGCCTACGCCGCAGGGATGGCGCACCTGATGACGCACGCTTTTTTCAAGGCTCTCCTCTTTCTCGCGGCGGGAAGCGTCCTGCACGCGCTCCATGATGTCGGCGACATACGGCGGATGGGCGGATTGAGCGGCAAAATGCCCATCACATTTTACACCTTCGCCACCGCCGCGCTTGCCATCTCCGGTTTCCCGCTGTTGAGCGGTTTTTTCAGCAAGGACGCGATACTGGTCTATGCGTTTGAACACAACATGGCGATATTCGCCGTCGGCGCTGTCACGGCAGGGCTGACCGCGTTTTACATGTTCAGGCTGTTCAGCATCGTCTTCATGGGCGAAAGCAGGGACGAAGAGCTGACCGCGCATGCCCACGAATCGCCCCTTGTTATGACGATACCGCTCATCGTTCTGGCGGTATTGTCCGTTGCCGGCGGATTTGCTTTCCTAGGCGTCGGCGAGTCGGGTCCGTTTTACAAGTCGCTGGAGACGGTTTTCCACGGCGAACATCACGCAGCCTCCTTCTTTAACCCGGCGATGCTCATCGGAACGGTGCTTGGACTGGTCGGCATCGCCGCCGGGTATTTCATGTATAAAGGCAAATCGGCGGAAGACCTGCAGCGCGCCAACCTGATTGTCCAGCTTTGGCGGAACAAATACTGGGTGGATGAACTGTACGACAGGGCGGTCGTCCGTCCGCTGAAATGGCTGTCCCTCTCCGCGCTCTGGCGCGTCATCGACAAGGGTCTCATTGACGGCGCCGTGAACGTATCGGGCGCGCTGATGAACGCGGCAGGCTCCATTCTGCGCTTCACCCAGAACGGCATGATACAGACCTACGCGGCGGTCATTTTTGCGGGAGCCGTCCTTCTCGTGTTGCTTCGGCTTTTCTAGACGAAATAGGAGGCGTCGGCTTTGATACTGGTTTCAACCATCTTTCTCCCGCTGCTGGGCGCGGCGGCGCTTGGAATCGCGGCGGTCGCCACCGCCAAGGCGCCCGACCAGCGGCTCCGAAACGAAGGTCTCAAGATCGGGGCGTTGATCGTCTCGCTCGTAACCTTCGGCTTGTCGCTCCATTTCGTTTTCAACGGCGGCGATTCGGTCCAGCATGACTGGCTGCCCAGCGTCGGCTCCAGCTTTCATCTGCGCATCGACGGCATTTCGCTCTGGCTGGTCGTTTTAACAACCTTTTTGACCCCGATCTGCATCTTAGCCTCCTGGCGCAACATCTCCATCCCCGACTCCGGACAGCGCGACGCGTACCCGTCTGACGAGTATCCGCAAAAAGAAAAAGGCGCGGGCGGTTTTCTCGCCCTGCTGCTCGTTCTTGAAACAGCGATGCTCGGCACATTCGCCGCGTTCGACCTGGTCCTGTTCTTCATTTTCTGGGAGATGACGCTGATCCCGATGTATTTCATCATCGGCATATGGGGCAGCCCAGGCTGGCGTCAAACGTTTCTGTTCGGGCAGGTCTCCGAGCGGGTCTATGCGACGCTCAAATTCGTTCTCTATACAATGGCGGGCAGCGCGCTCATGTTCGCCGGCATCTTGTACATACGCATGCAGACGGGAACCTTCGACCTGACCGCCATTATGGAGTACGCCGCCAGTACGGGCTTCGGCGGGAGCGCGCAGGTATGGCTTTTCTGGGCGTTTTTCGTCGCCTTTGCGATCAAGGTTCCGCTCTTTCCGGTTCATACATGGCTTCCCGACGCTCACACCCAGGCGCCCACCGCCGGCTCCATGATACTGGCGGGCGTCCTGCTGAAGATGGGGGCGTACGGCATTCTGCGCTTCTGCCTTCCGCTCTTCCCTGAAGCCGCCGCCGCGAACGCGGACATCGTCTCGGTCATCGCCGTCATCGGCATACTCTACGGCGCGCTCGTCGCGATGGTTCAGCCCGACATGAAACGCCTCGTCGCCTATTCCAGCGTCAGCCACCTCGGCTTTGTCGTTTTAGGACTCTTCGCCGGAAGCGAGATGGGAACGAAAGGCGCCGTCCTGCAGATGGTGAATCACGGGATTGCCACCGGCGCGCTCTTCATGCTGGTCGGGATGCTCTACGACCGGCGCCATACGCGGCAGATCAAGGAGTTTGGCGGCATCGCCAAGAAAATGCCCGCTTACGCCGCTGTCTTTTTGATCATCACATTCGCTTCCATCGGACTTCCCGGCACGAACGGATTCGTCGGCGAATTCCTGATCTTGGCAGGCTCCTTCATGACGGAGGGGCGCGAGGCGTATGCAATCGCTGCGGCGCTGGGCGTCATTCTGGCGGCGGTCTATATGCTCTGGATGGTTCAGCGCGTCTTCTTCGGTCCCATCAAGGTGAAAGCGAATGAGGCGCTGAAAGACCTGAACGCGCGGGAGATGATCGCCGCGCTGCCGTTGATTGCCGCCGTCTTCTGGATCGGCATTAGCCCGACCCCGTTTCTTGACAAAATGGACGCGGACGGCTCCATCAGCAATTTAACAAAACCTGGAACCGTAAAGACGGCGATGGTCGAACCGACGCCGCCCATGGAGCAGCCCGCTCCTTCGATTTCTACGCCTACCGAAATGGACGAGGATCATTGATGAACGTACGCCGCGCAATTCGAGGCTCCCTTGCCGCTCTCGCGTTGATCTCTTTCACAACAGCGGCAGGCGCCGCCGAAGCCGCCGGCCCGGGCATCGGGGCTGAACTTTCCCTTTGGTGGATCGTTCCGTTCGTCGGCATGCTGCTCTCTATAGCCGTTTGCCCCGTTGTCGACCATCACTGGTTTGAAAAGCAATATCCGAAGGTGACGCTGTTCTGGACGCTGGCGTTTGCCGCCCCGTTCGTTGCCGTCTACTCCATGGGCGGCAAATATGACACGGCGATGCACGAAATACTGCATATCTACCTGGTCGACTATATTCCGTTCATCATCCTGCTGGGCGGGCTGTTCGTCGCGTCCGGCGGGATTGTGCTGCGCGGGACTCTCGTCGGGACGCCGATTGTGAATGTCGGTTTCATCGCGGTCGGCTCGGTTCTGGCGTCGCTCATCGGAACGACAGGCGCCTCCATGCTGCTCATCCGCCCGCTTCTGCGCGCGAATTCGCACCGCAAACGGCGCATTCATATCGTCGTTATCTTTATCTTTCTCGTCAGCAACATCGGCGGCTCCTTGACGCCGCTGGGCGACCCGCCGCTGTTTCTCGGCTTTTTGCATGGCGTGCCGTTTCAGTGGACGCTAAGCCTGCTGCCGCAGATGCTGTTTGTGATTCTGATTGTGCTGGCGGTCTTCTATTTCTTGGATAAGAAGATGGACGCCAAAGAAGAGACGCATTCGCCAAGCGAAACGACGCCGCTGTCCATCGCCGGCGGACATAACTTTCTCTATCTGCTCGGCATCATGGGCGCCGTTTTGATGAGCGGCGTCTGGCGCCCTGAAGAGATCACGCTGCTTGGGGTGAAGGTTAGCCCGTCCAGCCTCCTGCGCGACGGTCTTATACTCGGCATCTCCGCGCTCGCGTTTTTCACAACAAAGAACGAACTGCGCGAGGAGAACCGCTACACATGGGAGCCGATACGCGAGGTGGGGATACTCTTCGCCGGCATCTTTATGACGATCATTCCCGCCATCGCCATTTTGAAGGCGGGCGAAGACGGCGCGCTCGCTCCGATCATCCGCGCCGCCAGCTCCGAGACAGCGTATCTGTGGCTGACAGGCATACTCTCCAGCTTCTTAGACAACGCGCCGACCTACCTGACCTTCTTCAATACGGCGCTCGGCAAGTTGAGCTTGACGGAGCCGGCGGTCGGGGAGTTCCTGCGCGAGTCGCCGCTCCCATGGTTCAACGCGGCAGCGGCCGACCCCGCGCTCGTTCAGCAGATCATGCAGAACCATCCCGACCTCAATATGACGGCGGAGCAGCTGGGAACCAGCCTGCAGCAGTTTGAGTCGTTCCTGAAAGCGATCTCGATGGGCGCCGTCTTCATGGGCGCGAACACCTACATCGGCAACGCGCCGAACTTCATGGTGCGCTCCATCGCCATTCAGGACGGGGTGAAAATGCCCTCCTTCTTTGGATATATGGGCTGGTCGGCGGCGATCCTGATACCGATCTTCATCGTCGCGACGCTGCTGTTCATCGTTCTCATTTAGCGAGGCTGTTTCCCCTTGTCAAAGGGGCTGGAGGCGGGCAGACAGGGCGGCGCATTGAACTGACGACGACGGCGGAGAGTCCCGTTTAAACAGCCCGCTTGCCGCAACGGAACGATAGCGCTACTCTATACGTAGATCGTTCTGGGCGGCCGTATTCACCGCCCGACAAAAGAAAGGATCGAGATGAACGGCAAAACCAGATGGCTTACTGTGGCAGCTATGTTCGGAATCATTGCGCTCATGGCGGCGTTGACATCGCCTTTAGCCGTTGATGCGTCTAACCAAACATTGTCCACGCCCCAGAAGGATGCGAATATCGTCGTCCTGAAGGCAGAGCCTGCTACGAAGGTGGATGTGCTAAATCTGAAAGACGAACTGAAAAACAGCATGACCTCTTTGGAGAGGTGGCTTATCGGGATTATCCTGGGCGTTCAGGGCGCAGCTGCGGCTATTGTGATCGGGTTTATGCTGTATATTTCCCGCCGACTTGGCGCTCTGGAACAGGCGCTCAAAGGACATCCTCCCGCGTCCTCGCAGGCTGGAGGACGGGCAAGGTCTATCGACCAAGCTGTATATCAGCAAATTGACGGATTCGATCTGACCAAGCAAGACTTAGAGGCCAACCATGAGTGACCAGCAACATGCCAAGAATAAAGCAAAAGATCCGATGCGCATTGCGCTCATTGAAAGAGCGAAAGTCCTCGACAAGCTGGAACGCCAGGCGCGGCATGAGTTTCACATCTGGGACGATACAGTGGAACAGGCAGAAAGCATGCGACAGCTGTTGTCGGAAACAATAGCGATGCGAGATGCGGCAACGGGCGATGCGAAAAACCTGTGGAAAAAGGCTGTTGCGGCCGTAGAGGCAGTTTACGAGGATGCGCTAAATACGCGAAATGAGGCTGCACAAGCATTAGCAGCTGCAGTGCCTGACACATGGCAAAGACTACGCGTTCTAGAAGAGGCTTGCCGACAGATACACAGAGCATCTCACCCCAATGAACACAGTCAGGAAGAGGAATGAGACCTCGTATGAACAAAATCGCACCCGCTGGCTTTCTGTGTCTGATCATGTGGCAGGCGCATTTGTCGCGGGATGACATCTGATCGCGAAGGGCGGGGATGCGGGAGTGGAAAGTCGACAGCGTTGATCTGATTTATTAAACAGCAGCGAACGGGAAACGGAGGCGGCATCGAAATGAGCTTTCCTGTTGTGCAGTTGGCGCTAGATTTCATGAACCTTCGGCGCGCCATGTCCGCCGCGGAGGCGGCCGTGGAGGGTGGCGTGGACTGGATCGAAGCGGGAACGCCGCTCATCAAGAGCGAGGGGCTGGAGGCGGTTCGTCAGCTGCGCGCCCGTTTCCGCCGACATACGATCGTCGCCGACATGAAAACGATGGACGCCGGGCGCGTTGAGGTGGAGATGGCAAGCAAGGCGGGCGCCGACATCGCCGCTGTTCTCGGCGCCGCCTCGGACGCCACCCTGCGCGAAAGCATCGAAGCCGCCGCCAACTACGGCAGCAAGATCATGGTCGACCTGATCGGAGTCGCCGACCCTGTCCAGCGCGCCGTTGAGGCGGCGGAACTTGGCGCCGATTATGTCGGCATTCACACCCCCATCGACGAGCAGATGCGCGGCGTGGATCCGTTTGAAACGCTGGCGCGCGTTTGCGAGGCGTCGCCTGTCCCGGTCGCGGCGGCGGGCGGGCTTCATTCCGAAAACGCGGCGCTGGCGGTTGAAGCGGGCGCGTCCATCGTCATCGTCGGCGGCGCCATCGCGAAGGCGGAAGACCCGCGCGAAGCGGCGCGCGCCATCGTCAAGGCGGTGAAAACGGGCGCGCGCATCCCGACAACGCATTTCAAACGCGCCGACGCCGACTCGATACGCGAGGCGTTTTTGAAGGTCAGTACGGCAAACATCGCGGACGCGCAGCACCGAACAGGCGGTTTGCCTTATCTCCGTCCAGCGATGGACGGTTTCAAAATGGCGGGTCGCGCCGTCACAGTGAGAACGTATCCCGGCGACTGGGCAAAGCCTGTCGAGGCGATCGACATCGCGGAGCCGGGCGATGTGATTGTCGTGGACGCGGGCGGACATCCGAGCGCCGTCTGGGGAGAACTTGCGACGCACAGCGCCGCGGCGAAAGGCTTGGCGGGCGTCGTCGTGGACGGCGGAATCCGCGATACAACCGAGATACGCCGCCTGCGCTTCCCCGCCTACGCCCGGCATATCCACCCGACCGCATGGGAGCCGAAGGGCATGGGCGAAATCAACGCCCCTATCAAGATCGGCGATGTGACGATCCGCCCCGGCGATTGGATCGTCGGCGACGATGACGGCGTTGTGTCGGTACCCGCAAAGTCGGCGCTGGAAACGGCCAACCGCGCCATGAGCGTCATGGAGCTGGAAAACCGCCTGCGCCGCGAGATCGACGACGGCGCCACATTGAGCGAACTGACGGAGCTGATCAAGTGGGAAAAGAGGTAGGCGGCGCATGCTTGGTCGTCGGTCCGGGCGCGACAGGTTTGCTGTTTGCGTCGCGTCTGGGCGCGTCGCTGCTGGATTATCGGGCGGATCGGGCGGAGCGTTTGAACCGCGCGGGCGTTTGCGTGGAGAGCGGCGGCGTTGAGCGGCGTTTTTCCCCGCGCGTTTACACTGATCCGTCCGCGCTGGATTTTAAGCCTGCTTGGGTTCTGTTCGCGGTGAAGGCGTATGCGACAGCGGAAGCGGCGGCGTTTGCGTCGCCGGCGGTTTTGACGGATACTTACGCCGTAACCCTACAGAACGGGATCGGCAACGCGGAGATTTTAGCGTCGGCATACGGCGCGGAGCGGGTCTTGGCAGGTTCCACCTCCGAAGGCGCATGGCTTGTTCAAGAAGGGCATATATGCCATGCTGGGTCGGGAACGACAACGGTCGGCGCGCTGTCGGACGCCTCATCAGCGGCGGCGGGTCGTTTTATAGAAAGGCTGCGCGCCGCCGGCTTTGACGCCAAAACAGCCCCCGACTGGGAAGCGTCTGTCTGGGCGAAGGCGGTTGTGAACGCCGCGGTGAATCCGATCACGGCGCTGCTGGGCGTCCAGAACGGCGCCGTTTGCCAAATCAAGCCGCTGCGCCGTCTCGCCGTTCGGGTCGTCAAGGAGGCGTCCAAAGCGGCGGAAGCGCGCGGGATTCAGCTCCCGCCCGACCTGCAGAAGCGCATGCTGGAGGTATGTCAAAAAACGGCGCAGAACCGCTCCTCCATGCTCCAGGATGCGCTGCGCGGTTCACGCACCGAGTTGGAGCAGATCAACGGCGCGCTCCTGCGCGAAGCCTCGGCGCATGGCATACCCGCGCCCGCCTTGAAGGCGTTGACCGAGCTGGCGCGCGCCCAGATACAGATAGGAGAACTCGATTGACTATTCATGCGGATGCGTTTCATCGTTCATTGAGCGGCGTTGATCCCGAAGCGGCGCGTATTTTGGAGGGCGACCTGTGCCGTCAGCGCGACAACGCCGTTCTGATACCGTCCGAAAACTACGCCAGCCCCGCCGTCCTCGCGGCGCAGGGCAGCGTCATGACGAACAAATATGCGGAAGGCTACCCCGGCAGCCGGTATTACAACGGGTGCGAATGGATGGACGGCATCGAATCGCTTGTCATTGAGCGGACGAAGGCGCTGTTCAACGCCGAGCATGTGAACGCCCAAACCCATTCAGGTTCGCAGGCGAACATCGCCGCGTTTCAGGCGCTGTTAGAACCCGGCGACCGCATCCTGTCCATGCGGTTGAGCCATGGCGGGCATTTGAGCCATGGGCTTGCGCAGAACATTGCCGGCAAGTTATACGATGTCGCTTTTTACGGCGTGGACGAGGAGACGGGGCATATCGATCTCAACAAGGTCGCGGAGCTGGCGGAGAGCCATCGCCCGCGCATGATCATCGTCGGCGGGAGCGCCTATCCGCGCCTCATCGACTTCGCCCCCTGGCGCGAGATCGCTGATTCGGTCGGCGCCTATCTCTTGGCGGACATCGCGCATATCGCCGGTCTGATTGCCGGCGGCGTTCATCCCACCCCGTTTGGATATGCCGATGTCGTGACGACGACGACGCATAAGACGCTGCGCGGTCCCCGCGGCGCGCTGGTCATGTGCAGGGCGGATCTGGCGTCCGACATCGACCGCGCTGTCTTTCCGGGCTTGCAGGGCGGCCCGTTCATGCATGCGATGGCGGCGCGCGCGGTGAATTTAAAAGAGGCGATGGAGCCGTCTTTTAAAGAGTATGCGGCGCAGATTGTGAAGAACGCGGCGGCTTTGGCGGACGGGCTGCTCTCCGCCGGTTTTGACCTGGTGAGCGGCGGGACCGACAATCATCTCATGCTGGTTGATCTTCGGAAGCGTCCGTTCAGCGGCAAGCGCGCCGCCGACCGACTCGAAGAGGCGGGAATCATCGTGAACCGCAACACGGTTCCGAACGACCCGCGTTCGCCGTTTGTGACGAGCGGCTTGCGTCCGGGCAGCCCCGCCTTGACGACGCGCGGCATGCGCGAACCAGAGATGCGGCAGATCGCCGAATGGATGAGCTTGGCGGTGAAGAAAGCGACAGGCGAAAAGGGACGCGCGAAAATACGCGCCGAGGTGAAGGAATTGTGCGCTCGCTTCCCGATCTATCCTGACATGTCCTACTTGTCCTGACCGTCATTTCCGCCCTTGCGGTAAAACGTAACGCGCGGAAATGACGGAAAGGCGAGCTTTGATTCTCCCCCCTTGAAAGGGGGCTGGGGGAGTTTAAAGGACGGGAGCGGCGGCTGCGATTCCTTAAGATTCCCGCTTGCGCGGGAATGACGATTTGTATGTCCTACTTGTCCTGACCGCCATTCCTGTTTAGGCGTGAGGTCATGCAAGATCCGCAAACAGGCTTTGCCGCGCCGGCTTGCCCGTGAACGGATCCAGCATGAGGGGGAGGTTGATGACCCGCTTCCAGTCGCTCTGCTGCTCAAAAAACTCCTGGATGGAGAACCGCTGCATGGACGGATACTCCCGCCCGCCCACCTCAACCGACGGGCGCTTGGAGCCGCGCTCCCACTCGCGCCATTTCGTCTGCGTCTCCAGCGTGATGAGGATGCCCATCGCCGCCTCGTTCTCGTCCAGTACGCCTTTGAGCGCGCGGTATTTGACGACCTGCGAGCCGGGCGATCCTGTGACCTCCGCCACAACCCCGCGCAAAGCGCAGTTGTCAGGCTTGGACGCCATCACCCCAGCCCCGTCCACGCCGCCGTCGCCCGACTTCTTCGGGTTCACCGCCAGCCCAGGAATGAGCGACACCGCCCAATCCTGAAACATAAACGGATCTTGCGTATGCAGGAAACGCGCCTCCGTCAAATTGGTCGGCGCGCCCTTCACCGGCAACGCGGGGCGCCCCTGCGGAACGATGCGCAGATCGTTGATGAGATTCAGCGCCGGCGCGTAAATATCGATGCCGACGGCGAGGCGGTTGTTGTTGAGCGCCGCCTCCGTAGAAGTGCCGCAGCCGCAGAACGGGTCTAAAACAGTATCGCCCTCGTTGGATGAGGCGCGGATGATGCGGTCTAGCAATGCCAGCGGTTTCTGCGTCGGATAGCCCAGCTCCTCACTCTTCGGGACAGGCGGAATGTCAAGGATGATGCTCTGCAAGGGTTGACCGCTTTTTTCTGTAAGATACCGTTTAAACTGCGGCTGTCCGCCTTCTTTCTTTGGCCAGCGTATGAGTCCCTGTTGATTAAGAGCGTCAAGTTTTTCCCGCGTTTTGAATTGTGAGTATTCGTCAGGAAACTCGAACCAATCGGGCAGAGCGCGTTCAGCTGGGACTGCCCAGTGCCTTCCCATCCCGCTTTGGGTGGGGTCGAAGCCGCCCCATGCTTTTCCTGAATCGCCGCTGCGTTTGCCAGGACCTGTCAAAGGCCATGTTGCGAAGACGCCTCTTTCGTCTTCGAAACGATAATTTTTATCAATATATTCCTGTGTGAACGGCTGCAAGACGCGGTTCCATACGCATCGGTCGCTTTTGCTGTAGTAAAGCAGCGTGTCATGGATCGGTCCCCAGCGTTTTGCGTTGTTGTGGCTTCCTGTGCGCTTCCAAACGATTTCATTCCGAAAATTCTTCTCGCCGAAAATCGCGTCCAGGATGAGCCGCAGATACGAGTTCGCCGTCGGGTCGCAATGCAGATACAGCGACCCTGTCGGCTTCAAAACCCGCCAGCATTCAAACAGCCGCTCCGCCATGTAAGAGGTGTAGGAGAGCATTTTGGAGTTCGGCATGAACAGCTCAAAGCCTTGGATCACTTTTGAGGCGGGGTTGGCGGCGGCGTTTTTGACGCGCTCCAAGCGGTCGTACGCCTCATCGCTCCATGTCCAGATGTCCTCGTACGCCTTCACCTGCGGATTGAGCGATTTGCCGAACAGCCCGCTGCCCTTGAAGATGTTGTTGTAGTTGGCGTCCGAGTTGAACGGCGGATCCAGATAGACAAGGTCGACGCATTCCGACGACCAACCGCGCATGATCTGCAAACAATCGCCGAAGTAAAGCGTGTTTTCTTCGAATTTCATCGTTCGCCGTTTCTCTCCTTGATTCTCAGCAGCTTTTTCCAAGACACACTCTTGCCAACCGCTATGCAGATATCGATATTTTTGTACCGCTCCAGCGTCGTTTCGCCAGACTTCAGATGGACATACTGCTTGTTTAAGGATTCGTGGTGGAAGTCCTCGGTGATGAGCGCGTAGCCTGCAGAGAGCTTAAGACTGCCTGGGCGCGCCCCATTCCGAGCTTCATAGATAGACCACAGATAATCCAGCAGGGGGCGAGACCACCGGAGCTGTTTCATACCTTTCCGCTTATTTCTCCTGCCTAGCGTCTTCTTTAAGTCGATCAAGAGCGCGCGTTCGTCTCCATTCCACCGAAAAGCCAGCAGATAGTCGCAGGATTTATTCCAGTCGTACCCCTTCCCGTTCCCGTTCTCCTTCCTCTTCTTCTTAAGTCCGCTCATCTGTCCGATTTCGCTCACATCCACAACGACAAGATCGGGAGGCGCGTTCGTCAATCGAACCGTTTGCTTGGAATTGGGATCTTCTTCTTTGAGAACGAGATCGCGGCTCTCTAGAGACGTTAGCGCGCCGCCTTCCAGAACTTCCCGCAGGCAGTCCGCAAAACTCTCCAATTTATTCTTCCTGCTCTTCCCATACCCGCTCCGAAAGCTCATTTGCCACGTTGTTGATGTCGTCAATCGTGTCGTCAAAATTCGGGTACTCGATCCCGTACGGGTTCGTTTTACATCGGGACAAGCTGCCGTCTTCAGCGATGTAGGCGCGGACTTGATCGGCATGCAAATACTCGTCTTCCCCGTATTTCAACCGCTTGATGACCGCCTCTTTGTTTTGGAACGGCTGGCTTAACATGATCAGGTTGTTGATCTCCTTGACGATGTAATCGCTGTGCGTCGTGACGAGAACCTTCACTCCCGACCTCGCCAGCCGCGCCAGCAAACGCGCCATTTCAATCTGGTTCGCCGTGTCCAGATGCGCCTCCGGCTCATCCACCATGAGAAGTTGACCCTTTTGGGCGACATGGCGCATGTAAAAATACAGATCCGAAAGCCCCCGCGCCGACGAGGACGCCCGATACAAAGGGATATTGAACCGCCTGTCTCCGCGCGCTGTTGAAACGAATCGGACGCCTCCGTTTTCGACGCGGTAGTAGCCGTCGATCATGCGCTTGATGTTGTCATGCCGCTTCTGTTCATACAGATCGCTTTTCTGTTTTACGACGTCGCGAATGGCGCGCGTGAAATTGAGGTTGTCCTGGATCGGGCGGGCGTAGTGGCTGGAAGATTCCTTGATCAGCTCATACGGGGAACGCGATCCGCTTCCTTTTTCGCTGTCGTTGGATGCCATCTGCTGCAGCCTCCTCACCATCTCGCTTCTTGCGAAGTCGAGCTCGTTCTGAAAAAGCGAAATGCTGAACCGCTCGCTTGTCAGAATAAACGGGTCAAGGAGCAGTTCTGGAAATATAACGTCGATACAAGATGACGCAAGAAGAAATATGTCTTTTATTTTCGAAAAAGAGCTTTCCTTGAGAGACAGAATCAATTCACCGCCTTCTTGATTTAAAGACGCCCACGGATCCTCGAATTGCTCAAGATTCATGTCAGGAGGATCGCCCAGCAGAACGTCGAAAGATGCGTCCTTAAACGCTTCGGCGTCTACGCTGAACACCTCGCGCAAATAGCCTTCGGAATAGAAGCGCGCGGTCTGGTCAATGATAGCCGTTCGATGCTTCCGTAGCGTTTCTTTGTCTGTAGGCAGCTTGAGATGTTCCGAGTTACCAGCTGCCAAGACAAGATCAGCGAGAATGGGAAAAAGTTTCCGATCGTTTCCCTGAATAGCGAGGCGGGAAGGCCATTCTCTCAGAAAGCCGTAAAGGGCGTAGGCGACATACGTCTTGCCGGTGTTGTTGCGCCCGGCGATGATCGTCAGGTCGCCCAGCTCCATCTCGGCTTCTTTGATGGGTCCGAGGTTTTGAAACCGGAATGTCGGGCGGGAGTCGTTGTTCATGCCGCTGTCCCTCTGCGTTCGTCTTGGGCGTTTCTGCCTGCGTTAAACATGATAGCGCATACCGCCTCTTTTGCGCAAATCGGCGCGGGTTTTGGCAGTACGCCCATGCGGAGACCTTCTTCGTCGGGCGCCAAGGGCCTTACGCGGAGCCTCTGGATGCTTGAGGCTTCGATTGCTCTCGCCGCTGCCGCAAATATGACGATCGCTGCATGGGCGTACTGCCATCGAGTTGTTTAAACGGGGCTGTCCGCTGTCGTCGTCAACTCAACGCGCCGCCCTGTTTTGCCCGCTTCCAGCCCGGCGAGCATGATCTCCGTGATATGCCGCGCCGTCCAAGCGTTTTCCAGCGGCGGCTGCTTTCCCTCGCGGACGCAGTCGAGCCAGTGCTGATGCAGCCCCCCGACGCCTTCGTTCAGCTCCACCGGCGTCAGCTTCGGCGGGGCTGATTCGCGCGTGTAGGAGGTGGGCGTCCACATCGTCACGGCGGCGCCGTCCCGCCCCGGTTTTGTCAATTTGCCCGCCGTCCCATGAATCGAATACTCGCCTGTTCGGGCGGGGTCGCACCAGCTGGTCTCGCATGAAACGATGCCGCCCTCCGCCGTCTCCATGACGAGCGTCGCGTTGTCCTCCAGCTCCGTCGGCTTGTCGAAGGTTGTTACGACCGCCGAGACGCTTTTCATCGTCCCTAAGATGCCGACGCACTGCGAGACGGAGTAGACGCCCATATCGAACAGGGCGCCGACGCTGGCGCGTTGGGCGTCAAAGAACCACAGGTCTTCATCTTTTTCGCCAAAAATATCGCGTATCTCGGCGTAATAGATTTCGGGTCCGCCATGGCTGGTCCGAAAACGAGCGCCGGAGATTCTGCCGATGGCGCCGCTTTTGCACACCTTGCGCAGCGTGTAGACATCGTTGCCGTAATGCGGCATGCAGAGCGCCGTTCGGTCGGTACCCTCCACCGCCTCCACAAAGGCGTTCGCTTCGTCCATCTCGCCCGTCAGCGGTTTCTGCATCAGGACATGCTTTCCCGCCGCAAGCGCCTTCAGCCCCCATGGGACATGCAGCGGATGCGGCGTCCCGATGACGATGCCGTCTATCGAATCGTCCGCAACGACCGCCTCATAGTCGGTCGTGTAACGCGGGATGTCGAACCGATCGCACAGATGCTCTAGGCGATGCTTTTTGCGCCCGCTGACCAGCTTGACTTCAAAAGCGCCGTTGCGCGCCAGGTCGGGCAGATGGAGGCGGGCGACGATTCCGCCCGCGCCGATGACGCCCACTTTAAACGTTGACATTCCATATCCTCTCTCGGTCAACCTGTAATGAAAACTCAACTAAAAACGCGGCGCGTCTTTTCTAAACCGACGCGCGCCGCATGTTCAGCGCCGTTCTCCTCATACGATTCATTGAACAGCTCCAGCGACCACATGCCGGCGTATCCGATCTCGTCTAAACGGCGGACGATGTCAGCGATGGGGGCGCAGCCGTCCCCAGGATAGACGCGGTCGCTGTCGTTGAGCGACATCGGATCGTCCGCCTTCGGATAGTCGTTCACATGGAACAGCCCCAGCTGCTCCCCGCGCAAGCCGCTCAGCAGCGCCTCGCTGCCGGGCGATTTGGACATATGAAACACATCCGCCAGCATGCGCGCGTCAGGGTCGCCGAGCGCGTCCAGGACGTCCAGCGCGTCTTGAAGGGTACCGAGCGTGGACGCGCCGCCCCAGAACTCCAAGAGCGGCAGAACGCCCGTGTCCTCGGTCGCTTTTTGGAGGGCGGCGTAACGGGGGGCGAGATCGGCGGCGGGGATGCTCATCTCGCGGACGCCGGCGGGCGGCGCGGCAACATACCGGCAATTCAGGGCGGCCGCCATCTCAAAGACGACGCGCGCCTCCTCCAAAGCCGCTTCCCGTTCTATCTTATCCGGTTCCGCCCATGCGAAAAAGGCGATCAGGTTCACCGCCTGGACGCCGTTCGACTCCATCGCGGCGCGCAGATCGTCTAGAGAGCCGCCGCCCGACAGATGACGGAAGATTTCCGCCGTCCAGAGCTCGATGCCGTCGTAGCCGATTTGAGCCGCCAGCTGTATCTCTTCTATCGGGCTTAAGCCGCAATTGCGTATTGTGCTGGTGTTGAGGCAGTAGCCGCGTTTTGCCATCTGAATGTTCTCCTTCTCCGCCGATGGATGCGCGCTTTAACATTTATGAATCACACAGCCGCCGGCGTCTCTCATTTGTTAGCGGCGTCTAGCCGGTCGCTTACGCCGGCGGTTTTATTCGCCATGTGTTGAAGAATGACTCTCACGGTTGGCGCGGTGTGAAATCTTTCATTCCGCTCTCTTCTTTTTTGCGAGCGTCAGAAAGAGTCTTCCCTGATCATCCTGAACCAGAGTATCCGGCGTTCCGAGTTTTCGATTTAAGTACACCGTCAAAAACGGCGTTCCAAGCGTGATAAGGAAACCCAGGACCACTCCCCATGTCTGAATCTTGACGATCGCTTTTTCCAGATTATCCAGTCGGCGATCCAATTTCTGAATGTCGGTTTCTATGCCGTCAATGTCGGACTTGGCGGCGAGCATGGTTCCAGCAACCACGCTTCCGTCTTCGGATCGCAGAAGATCCTTGGCAACGGATTGAGTAACAGCCAACGCCGTTATTGTCAATATAGAGCATACGCCCAGCGCAAGAAATACCAAGGTCGTACCCGTTCGCGATCGCGTCATGCCTGTCTCCTTGCGTTTGGCGCGCGTCAGTTTAACGCGCCTTGTTTCCATAGCGTAAACCATGCTGGTCTTTATGTCAACCATGACCGTTCGACGACGCCGCGCTCATACGGAGATATTTGCGGCGATGGCGTTTCATCGGATGAAGCGCCGGCTGCAGAGTCTTTGAACTAGGATGAAAGGATTCAAAGATTGCCAAGAATATCGATCTTTTCAATCCTAGTTCAGACGGCGGCTAAGATTCCCGCTTGCGCGGGAATGACTATCGGCGGGCGGACGCTTTAAGGTGTACACGAAGTTCTCCGCATGGGCGTACCCGCCGTGATCATGTTGCGCCGCGCCGCAAAGAGCGTTAGAATACGCTTCAACATACGCAAGCCTAGTGAACGTGGAGAACAGTATGGCGAATCAAGAAAACGCGCGTTTTGGAATCATGGGGCTGGGCGTCGGGTCGTCGCGCGCCAAGATGGCGGCGCAAGCCGACGGAGCCGACCTGGTCGTTGTGTGCGACCTACAGGAAAGCAAGGTGAAGCAGCGCGCCGCCGAGCTCGATTGCGAATGGACAACCGACTATCAAGCGATGTTCAACCGAGACGACATCGACGCGATCGGCGTCTTCACGCCCAGCGGAACGCATTGCAGGTTCGCCAGGGAAGCGCTGGAAGCGGGCAAGCATGCCTTCACCACCAAGCCGATGGATGTCTCGCTGGAAGCGTGCGACAAGGCGATCGCCGCGCAGGATGACGCCGGCAAAATACTCGCTGTCGATTTCGGCATGCGCTACACGCGCCTTTTTCACCGCGTCCGCGAAGCGGTCCAGAGCGGCAAGATCGGGCGCATTGTTCTCGGCGACCTGCGCATGAAATGGTACCGGACGCAGTCCTACTACGACGGCGGCTGGCCGCCCGGCTGGAGAAGCCGTCGCGACACGGAAGGAGGCTCCGCCGCCAATCAGGGCGTCCATTCCATCGACCTGCTCCAGTGGCTCATGGGACCCGTCCAGACGGTTCAAGGCAGGCGCGGAACCTTCGCCCACGAGATCGACACGGAGGACTGCAGCGCCGGGCTGCTCACCTTCAAAAACGGCGCGTTCGGCGTCATCCAGACGACCACATGCAGCTACCCGAACCTCGGCACAGCGATTGAGATCAGCGGCAGCAACGGCACGATCACGTTGGACGGCTCCAACCTGGTTCGGTATGAAATTGAGGGAGAAAAGGAGTCGTCCATCAACGATATCGACGCCGGGGAGAACCTGCCCCGCAACATCATTGAGGACATGGTCGGCGCCATCCGGGACGGCAAAACGCCTCAGGTGGACGGGCGCGAAGGGCGCAAATCGGTCGCCATCTTCAACGCGATCTACCAGTCCTCCGATACCGGCGAGATCATCGACATGGATTCGTTTTAAGTACGTTCGGGGAGCGCTCAAGCGGGAGGGGACGGCATGAAGCGTCAAGGTTATATGTTCACAGGCGGGATGCCCGATCCCGCGTCGTTCCCGGCGGAGAAGCTGGCGGAGGCGGCGCAAAAGGCAATTCTGGGCGAAGGCGGGGAGCTGTTTGTGCGGTATCCCGGCGATCAGGGAAACGCGGCGCTGCGCGAAATGGCGGCGCGCCGTTTCAATGACGCGAACCGCGGCGGCGCCTCCCCCGAAGAGGTCGCCATAACAAACGGGTCGATGCAGGCGCTGGATCTGATCATACGCGCCTATGTCCCGCCGGGCGGCGTCGTCTTGACGGAGGAGCTGACCTACATGGGAACGCTCGGCATCCTGCGCCATCTTGACGCGCGGATCGTCGGCGTCCCCGTGGATGAAAACGGAATGGATACGGACGCGCTCGCCGAGATACTTGACCAGCTGCGTCGGCAAGGCGTACGACCGGCGCTCATCAACACAGTGCCGGTGAACCATAACCCGACCGGCATGCATCTGTCCGCCGAACGCAAACAGCGTCTCATTCAGCTGGCGGAGGAGCATGATGTCCTGATTTTAGAGGATGAATGTTACGGCGACATCTATTTTGACGAGAATCCGCCCCGCGCGCTTTACGCCGAGGCGCCGGCGGGGCGCGTCGCATACGCCGGCACCTTCTCCAAAACGATCGGGCCGGGAATGCGCCTTGGGTATATGATCGCGCCGCCGGGCGTCATGCGCCATGTGATGCGCTGGCGCTGGGACGGCGGAACGAGCGCCTTCGCCAGCGTCATCCTCGCCGAATTTCTGAAAGAGCATATGTGGGAACACATACGCAAAACGAACAAGATCGTTCAGCAGAAGCGGGATGTACTCATCGAAGCGCTGGAGACGGAGCTGGGCGGCAGCGTCCACTGCAAGCCGCCGAAAGGCGGGTTGTTCGCATGGGTGAAGGTTCCCGACCGGACCGACATGGGGCGGCTCATGGCGCGGCTTGAGGCGCGGCATGTGTATTGCACGCGCGGGCAGGCGTTTCATGCGGCAGGGGTGGACATCCCCTATGTGCGCTTTTCGTTCGCCTATCCGTCTCTAGACGAGATACGGGAAGGGGTCGGCATCTTCGCGGAATGTTTACAGGCGTCTCAACGGTAAGGAACGGCATGCGCAAAATAACGGACGATGAGATACGTTTTTTTGACGAGAACGGGTTTGTGATCTGCAAGAATGTGCTGAACGCGGACGAGCTGGGCAACTTTCAGCGCGAATCGCAGCGGCTCATTGAACGGATACAACAGGAGGAGACGCAGGAGAATCGGATGTGCATGCGCGGGCCGGAGGGCGTCCCGTACTATTTGACCTATCTGCATGTTCATCCGAACAACTTTTCGCTGCGGCTGCTGGCGCATCCGTTCATCGGCGACCTGCTGACGCGCATGGTCGGTCAAGACTTTGTGCCATGCTACGAGTCGCTTGTGTTTAAACTGCCGGGCAACGGCTCCTCCGTTCCGTGGCACCGCGACGGCAACCCGGTGGACGGCGATGAGCGCATCTTCAACATCGACATCTATCCAGACGTCTCGAACGTCGAGAACAGCTGCGTCTGGTGCGTCCCGGGGAGCCATCTGTGGGAGCCGCAAAAGGCGGTTGAATGGATACGCAAGGGGCGGGAGGATTTTCGGGCGATGGAAGCCGCCGGGGCCGTTCCCGCCGAGATGGAACCGGGCGACGTCCTGCTGCATCATGTGAAGGTTCTTCACGGCAGCGACCGGAACCGCTCCAGCGATCTGCGCCGCGTCGTCTATTTTGACAACCGCGCATGGAGCTGGAACGAGCGGTATCGGTGGTTCAACGAAGAGACGATGCAGCGGCGGGCGCGGCTGTACCAATACGCGCTTCATGAGCGCAAGGAGAACCCGTACCCGCAGGACGACGAGCTGTTTGAATATATCCCGCCGAGCCATTTTCCAAAATGGAGCGCGGGCGAGCCGATCGATCTGCATTCGGAGCGGCGCAGATGAGCGCAGCCGAGGCGAGAGGCGCCCGACCCGACGAGGTGGACAGGGCGATTGAATGCTGCGGCGCGGCGTTCGGCGGAAAAGACGCCCAGCGCGCCGCCCATATGACCGACTTCTTCGCGCGCATCCATAAAGAAGACCCGTACTTCCGCCCTGAAAACTCGCGCATCGTTCTCTTCAACGGACGCATCGTCTCGGTCGTTCAGATCTTTGAGCGGGAGATGTTCATCGGCGGCGTTCCGGTCAAGATGGGCGGCATCGGCAGCGTCGGCACGCTTCCGCAGTTTCGCCGGCGCGGGTTTGGAACGCTGGCGCTCCAAGACGCCCTGCGCTTTATGGAGCGGGAAGGTTACGATCTGTCGCTGCTGTTCACCGGCATCCATGACTACTACGGGCGGGCGGGCTGGCGCGTCTTTGAGCATGCGAGCGCGTTGACCGCGTCGGTCCCGCAGGGGCTGGCAAACGACGGCGCGGGAGAACGGCGCCCTGTGCGCTGGCCCGAGGAGCTGCCGAAGCTGATGCGGCTGTATGACCAGTTCAACCGCGGCGCGACCGGACCGATACAGCGCTCCGAAGCGTACTGGCTGCGGCATGTGCGCTGGCGTCCGTTTGAGGAGCAGCAGTTCACAGCGGCGTATGAAAACGGGCGGATGGTCGCGTATCTGCGCCATTCTGGAGACGGCATGCTGGAGGAGACGGCGTATGTTCAGGGCGGGCGCGCGGCGGCTGTAGCGCTCGCTGTTGAGGCGCTGCGCGGACGGGAGCAGACGCGCGTCATGCCAGGGGCTTTGACGCTGCGGCGCGGGCTGGAGGGGCGCGGATTCGCGTTTCAGGAGGAGCCGCTGCGCTGGCTCATGTTCCGCATCGTCAACCTGAAAAGTTTGCTGGAAAAGTTGGCGCCCGGCATGGCGGAGCGCCTCCAAAACGGCGCCGCGTCGGAATGGGGCGTTGACGCCGTGAAACGAATACGCATTGAGGCGGAGCTGGCGGAGCCTGTTGAGCTGAAAATCGACGGCGGATCCGTGGAGGCTGTTGACCCGTCTGACGAGCGCGAGCCGTCGATACGGTTAAAGTTGACGCATGCCGAGGCGGTCGATCTGGCGCTGGGGCAGCTGCCTGTTGAAACGGCTCTCCCGTTCGGCGTCTCCGACGAGGCGCGGGAGGCGGTGAAGAGTCTCTTTCCACGGCGGCAGTATGTTTGGCATTCGCGGGATAACTTTTAGCCGTACGCCTTTTCTTTCGTCATTCCCGCGCAAGCAGGAATCTTAGCCGCTGCAGCCCTCGCAGTTATCGTCTGAACTAAGATTTGCATGATTGAAAAGATTGCCAGGAAAGTTCCCGAAAACCGACACGCTACCGTTGACATGCCCGCATCTCAAAATCCTGAAAATCCTAGTTCAAAACCAAGCGCAACCTGCGCTCCCCAGTTCGTCATTCCCGCGCAAGCGGGAATCTTAAGGCATGCAGCCGCCTTTTAAACCCCCTAACCCTCTTTTTAAGGGGAAATCGGACGCGGCGCCGCAAGTATCCCCGTATGAGCGTACTACCCGCTGACCTCATGCGTAAAGTTGGGACATTTGAACCGACCATCGCTCTATTCATGGAAAAAGGCGCCGCCAACCAGACCGTCATTCCCGCGTAAGCGGGAATCTAGAGGCGCCGCAGAAACCGTCCGCGTTCACCCGCCGACATGTCCCAACTAATGACGTAATCTCATAGAAACCTGACCTCATGCTGAAAGTCGGGACATTTGAACGAATGACCGCGCTATTCATGGGAAAAAGGCGCCGCCGACCAGGTCGTCATTCCCGCGTAAGCGGGAATCTAGAGGCGCCGCAGAAGACGTCCGCGTTGCATTCCGACATGTCCCAACTTAAGAGACGTAAGGTCAGTAGTAACCCTTGCCCTACTAGGAAGCGGCGCGCTTTGAACGGAAGAGCGCGCATGGGACGATCATCTCGCCTAAGGAGACGCCGCCGCTTTGAAAACCTTCCTGCTCATCCGCGCCTGTTGAAAAATAGTACCCTGGATGCGCAAAGGCGCACTGCGGCGTGTTCGGATTTGGAAAACGAATCGCCTCCGAGTTGAAATACGCCGCGAAGGAGATGCGCGAATCGCGGTCCGCTATGGATGTACTGCCGATCCACCGCGAATGTATTTCGTTTAGCGTTTGATCTGCCAGAAACACCGGCTGCTCCGCTTCGCATGTCCCGCCGTTTGAGACAGCCATCACAACGGCTCTCGGCGGTATCTTTTTTAAAAAGGAGTCGAGCTGTTCCTCCGCCGCCTGCAGCAGCTCGGCGCGCGAATCGCCGGCGCCCCTGCGTTTCATCGGTCCGGCGCCTCTCAAGACAATGTTTGCCAGGACGACCCCGCGCGTCATTTTAGGAAAACGCAGATTCGGCGGCGCGGTTGTTTCCACCGAATAGATCGACTCGGCGGCAAGGCGGTCTGTCAGCAGCGGCCCCGGCGGGCCGGCATCGCCAATCGACGGGAACCGCCCGAGCAGAAGCGCGCTCGTGTTGTACTTCCAGCTGGTCGGCAGCAGCGCCAGCATCGGGCGCGTCCATTCAAGGCGGTGGCGCGGCAGCGCTTTCGACACAACCGGCGCGATCAGCTCCCACTCGTCCCAGCGCAGCCCCTGAAACAGACAAATCACCGCCAGCGGCATACGAGAGCGCGCGTTCAGCCGCTTCCACTCCGGCAAGAAGAACACGTCTAAAAAATCGACCGTCAAAGCGGGCGGCGGCGCCTTGCGCGAAATCCAACGGACATAGCCGCGCTCCACCGCATACGCAAACGCGAGATCGCACACCTCCAAAATGCGCCCCGCCTCCTCCAGAAGCGCCTCCGGCGCGCCCGACAGCATCGCCGCCCCGCGCGACAGCCTCCCCTGCAGCTTGTCCCGAAGCAGCGACATCGGCGTCAAACAACGCGGATACAGCTCCTCCATCCACTGCTCAATCTCAAGAGTTCTGAAGCGTCCCTCCCAGTTCTCGGCGTAATACTGCTCCACCAGCTCCGACAGCTGAAGCGTCGACATGAACAGATCGGCGGCGTCGTTCAGGCTGCGGTAGTAGGCGGGGTATCGGGCGCCTAGGTGCGTTTGGTTCAAGACGCGCCGCAGTTTCGCCAAGCGCGTTTTGGAGATGGAGCCTGGGCTTTCGACCGCGCGCGGCAACAGGACGCGCAGGCACCGCTCCGTCAGGTAGCCGGAGACGGTCTCCTCGGCGGCGATGCGGAGCGCTGTCTCGGTTTTCTTGTCGCCTTCTAAGCCGATCAGGTTGAAAAAAAGCTGCTCTCGTTCGGGCAGCTGCGCGAGGGAGCGTTCGGCGATGCGCACATGGGAGATAGCGCGTTCAGGGTCGTTTTGGAGTATATCGCTGCAGACGTTGGACAGCTCCTCCGGGCTATGGTTGGAGTATTTTGCCCATGTGGCGGCGTTGAAAAACTGGGGAAGAAGCAGGCGCGGGTTGGAGCCGTATTTGTGCAGAAAATGCGTCGTCCAGATGAAAGCGGCAAAGTCGGGGTCGCGGGCAAGTTTCTGTTCGATGGAGACGCAGCGCTGGATCGCCGTTTGAACCGCCTCGGCGGCGGGTCGGTTGCGCGTGAAAAAGCCGATGAGACGATCCTCTTCTTCGGTCTGGCGCCACAGTTCCATCGCTTCTTCTTCGCTCATCGGTTCGCGCAGGGATCTGCCGAGAAACGCCTCGGCGATCATCGCGGGCGTTTGAGACGCGGGGACTTCGCCTCCCCATGCCGCCCGCCGTTCGATCAGTCCGGGCAGCGCGTTCCAGAAGTCAGCGCCATGAAGCAGGTCGACGCCCGCCGGCCATGCATGTTCAGGCGCGGCAAGCTCCAGCGCTTTGAGCGGGGAGATGTCGACGAAGGCGGCGCGGCTGATCAGGTCGGCGGCGGGCTGCAGGCTGGGCGGCTCCCCCGACAGAACGACGACCGCCAGCGGAAATTCCCCCTCGGCGTCTTTCAGATCCTCTAGGGCGTCGCGCAGGGACAGGATATGTTTGAAAAAGACAGGGCGGTAGGTTCGTCCGTGAAACGGCGCCCAGAGCGCCCCATCCATCAGACGATTCGGGTCGCGCACAAATAGAAAGCGGGGCGGCTTGCCCTCCGCCTCCGACTCTAGAAGCGATCCGATCAGATCCGCCTGCCGCGCCGTATTTTTTTTGTTTATGCTCACTCCCCCTCTTGACATACTATAGCGCGTTGAGCGCATTTTGACAATAGCGATTTTCTGACCTTACGTCTTAAGTTGGGACATATCGGCGGCGCGGACGGTTGAGCGTTCAGCGGCGGAGGCGTATAATGGCATGGGAGCGGCGAGGGAAGGAGAGGCGGTTTGAACGGCAAAATGAGCATGCGGCGGGTCTTGTCCGCAGCGGTATTGACGTTATTCTTGTTCGGAATGAACGGGGCGAATCTCGCAGCTGACCAAGACGACATTGTCGTAGGAGAAGGTTACGGCGGGCGCGCGCCGAAAATTGAAGGCATCCATGGTTATGCGATGCATCGCGTCAAAGTGCAGAATCTGTCGCCTGACAAAACCCACCGCGTCACGCTGCGCATTCCAGTGTACCATTACGATCAAACCGACATCGATGTGCGCATCGAAAGCCTGTCTATAACGGAGGAGATCGGACCGTCCACCGTCAAAATTGCGGCGATGTACCAACCCGCGCTGCGAATGTATGGACGATACGGAAACGGCTCGTGCGAAATTGAGGTCAACGGGGTTCGGCATCCCCACAATGTGCTGCTTCGGAACGACTCTGAACGGCATGGCAACAATCTGAAGCCGGCGCCAGGGGCGGAGACGACGAAGCCGCTGGGCAAATCCTCTTCGTTTAAGCCGCGCGTGTTGATCGGAACGTCGAGCGTTTTCGATTTAAATTATCTGACGCGCGGGCTTTCGAAAGAGTTCACTTCCCGCGATTCTTCCAACGGAAGCAAGAAAAGCATCCCCTTTCCAGAGATCGTTTACAGCGACGGTTTCGATAGAAAATACTACTATTCTTTTTCTGAAGGAAAAAAGTACCGCAAAGACAATAATTTTGATCCGAACTGGCTCAATTACTCGTCGTTTGACGGAATCGTGTACGCCGTTGACGGCTTGAAAGAGATGACGCCGGAGGCGCGCCTCGCCCTGTTGAGATACGCGGAATGCGGCGGCTCCGCCGTTCTCATGGCTCCCCTTGGAGCCGAGGATGTTTCTCAACTGCCCGCCGATTTTGACCTCCAACCTACAGAGACGGACAGCCAAGAAAACGCATTTAAGAGATACGATGTCGGTTTCGGCGTCCTCTTCTTGGTCGGTATGTACGATCTAAGCGTTGAAATGGACCCGCCTCCCTCGTCCGGCACGCTCAAACGTCTCGGCGCATGGAAATACCCTGATTCAGCTGACGAGGCGCCCAGATCATGGTATAACCCCGCGCCCGCTTGGCATCGACTCCACACGGCGAAGGGAGCCAACAACGTACTTCCGATGGCGAAGACGGTTGATCTGCGCTCCACGCTGCTTCGGCTCATTCCGCTCATGCTTCTGGCGGCTGTTCTGATTGGACCCGTGAACCTGCTGATATTAAAACGTATCAAGCGGCGAATATGGGCTTACTGGACGACCCCCGTCTTGTCGGCGCTGGCGGTCGGAATTCTTGTGTTGTATGCGGCGGTTGCGTTTGGGTGGCGTCAACAGACGCGGGTCGTCAGTCTGACGCATCTTGACCAAAGCTCTGGACGGGCGGCGACCATCGGATGGACGGGTTATTACTCTCCTCTGGAGGATGTCAAGGAGCTGGCGTTTCATGAGAACACGGAGCTGACAGCGATGGCGTTTGGCGGTCGGATGATCGGATCCATCGACTGGACAGACGGGCAGCGGCTTACGGGCGGATGGGTGTCGGCGCGCATTCCCCGGCATTTCAAACTGCGCAAGAATGAGGACCGAACCGAACGCATCGATCTGGAGCGGGAGGGGGGCGCTCTCAAAATTGCCAATCGGCTTGGGGCGGGCGTCAAGGGTTTCTGGTATGCTGACCATGACGGCAACGTTTATACGGCTGTCGATGTCCCAGACGGCGGAGAGGCTGTTTTAACCAAAACAGAAGGCGCAGCGATCGGTCTGAAAACGTTGCGGGAGATATACGCCTCCGAAAACTGGGTCGCCGAAATCGAGGCGGCGAAGGCGTCGCCCGCGGCGCATCTACAGCCTGGGCGGTATTTTGCCGAGCTGGAAGAGAATGTCTTTTTGGAGAACGCGATGCAGGGCGCCGAGATGAAATCGTCCACATGCCTCGTCGTCGGAGAACTGGAATAAGGAGAATGAAGATGCGGCGACTCATCTGCGCAGCGGCGCTCATTTTTATCGCATGCGCGCTGAACACAGCCGCCGCATCCATAACGACGATCGGCCGTCTCACGATCGAGATCGACAGACGCAGCGGAGGCGATGTGAGCCACGGCTACGCTTCCCACCGCATTCGCATTCAGAACCGCTCTCCCGACAAGACGCATCGCATCAAGATCAGCCTTGAGCAGTCCCAGCTCTCCAGCAGTAGAAAAGGGAGGCTTAAAAGCATTTCGAAGACGATTGAGGTTGAGCCAAACTCAACCGTGGAGACCTACATGCATCAACCGTATCTTCGACTCCTCGGCGACCTTCATGGATATGGCATATGGGTTGACGGAGAGAAGGCGGAGGGAAGAGGAGGCGCCTCCGGTTATACTGATCATGGCGGCGCTGGCAGTAGAAGCATGGGCTTCGGCCCCTCTCGTCTCACGATACTGCAAGGGATTGGCGCAACCGTCGCGATAGACGACATCCGAAGGGCCGGCAGGTCCCCGAATAAAAGTTTCGTTAAATATATTCCGCGCGACACTTTAGAGCCGATTCCGTTCATCTATAGCGGCTTGGACGGGATTCTCTTGACCTTGTCCGAGGCGGAGGCGTTGAGCGGCGGACAGCAAAAAGCGTTATGGGAATATATCAAAAGCGGGGGATCTCTGGCGGTGATCGGAAGCGGAAAACTGCCCGACAAGTGGAAACGCTTGGACGAGCGGCTGGAGAACCGCGCCCTTAAAAGCGACGCGATTGAGCGGTACGAAATCGGACTTGGACTGCTCTTTTTGACATCAAGGCATTATCGTCCCATGCCGACGACCCCAACCTTTCATGCGGAAATATTCGATTCATGGAAGGAAACTCAAGGAACATGGATAAAAACGTACACATCGGAGGGCGCCAATGCCGTTCTTCCCGTTATTGATTCGTACGATGATCGGGCGAGCTACCGCTGCATGTTTTTCTTGATGCTGCTCCTCGCCGTTCTCGTCGGAACCGTGAACATCTTTCTGTTTAGAAGAATCGACCGGCGCATGAAGCTGTACTGGACGGTTCCCGCCGCTTCGCTGCTTGCATGCGTTCTCTTCGTTTTTTACGCGGCGACAGCGGAAGGAGGGAAGCGTATGCGCGTCTGCAGCCTGACCTTTCTAGATCAAGCGGCGCGTTCGGCGTCCACGATCGGCTGGGTCGGTTTCTATTCGCCGTCCGCGCACCCCGACGGCTTGCTCTTCGATGAAGAAACGGAGTTGACGCTGCAGGCGAGCCAAAGGATAAACTTTGCTGCGCCTATATATCTGGCGGGGCGGCCGCCTCACGACCCGCATGCGGTCGGCTCCATCGACTGGACAGACGGACAGCGCTGGAGCGGCGAGTGGATCCAGCCCAGGATCCCGCTGCATTTCAAATTCCGCAAAATACAGGAACGAAACGAACGCATCGAACTGAAACGAAACGGGGGCAAGCTCAAGGTTGTCAACCGGCTCGGCGCCGATGTCAAGGCGTTCTGGTACGCCGACCATGACGGCAAACTCTACCAAGCCTTCGCCTCCGGCATCCGAAACGGCGCTGAAGCCGTCTTAGCGAAAACGAAGGGCGTTCCGATTGGCGGCAAAACGCTGCGCCAGCTGTACATCTCCCAAGACTGGGTTCCTGAAATTGAAGCGGCGCAAAAATCGCCCGCCGCCTATCTTCAACCGGGCAGATATATCGCCGAGCTGGAACAGAACGTCTTTTTGGAGAACGCGATGAAAGGCGCTAAAATGAAAGCGTCCATATGCCTCGTCGTCGGAGAAATTAAACACGGAGAATAAGATGCGGCGACTCATCTGCGCAGCGGCGCTCATTTTTATCGCATGCGCGCTGAACGCATCCGCTTTATCCAGCGGCAGCTACGGCGATATCGACATAACGATAGACAATCCTGTCGGAGACGAAATAAGCCATGGCTACGCTTCTTACGGCGTTCAGGTTCAGAACCGCTCACCCAACAAAACGCGCCGCGTCAAGATCCGCATTGAGCCTGACGCGAGCCGCCAGACATTTTATGAAGACGGGTCGATCAAAACCCTTTCCAGGACGATTGAGGTTGCGCCGAACGCGGCCGTCCATACCCATATCCGTCAGCCGTTCCTTACTCTAAACAGTTGGCATCTCAAGGCGTCGGTCTGGATCGACGGACAGAAGCAGACGGAACCGCTGCCATTGCCCGGCTTTGCCAGGAGAGTCTTCTATTTGTACAACCCCAAGACGCCTGATTTCAGGATCAGCGATAGCGATCCTGTCGTCGCGATGGACAGCGTCCAAAAGATGCGCCTGCCCTCGAATGCCGGCGCTGGATCGGTCGGCACAATGCGGCGGCGCGATTTAGAAACGAATGCGCTCATCTACGGCAGCCTAGACGGGATTCTCTTGACCTTGGATGAGGCGGAGGCGTTGAGCGGCGCGGAGCGGGAAGCGCTGTGGGAATATGTGAAAAGCGGCGGCTCCCTCGCGGTCATGGGCGGCGGCAAACTGCCCGACGAGTGGCAGAGCCTTGACGCGCGGCTGGAGAACCCCATCCCGAAAAGCGGGCTGCCAGCGCGGTATGACATCGGATTTGGACAGCTCTTTTTGGCGCAGCCGCCCCCTCATAAAGGCTCCGTTCGCTATTCGCTGTACGATTCATGGAAGAAAACGCAGCATCCATGGAACGCAACCTACACCCCAAGCGGCGCCAACGCTGTCCTGCCCGTAGCGGAGCCGTACGATGAGCTGGCGAGCTACCGCCGCATGTTTTTTCTGATGCTGCTCCTCGCCGTTCTCATCGGACCTGTGAACATTTACCTGTTTAGAAAAATCGACCGGCGCATGAAGCTGTACTGGACGGTTCCCGCCGCTTCGCTGCTTGCATGCGTTCTCGTCGTTTTTTACGCGGCGATTGGGGACGACGGCAAACGTATGCGCATCTGCAGCCTGACCTACTTAGATCAAGCGGCGCGCTCGGCGTCCACGATCGGCTGGGTCGGCTACTATTCGCCGTCCGCGCATCCGGACGGCTTGCTCTTCGATGAAGAAACGGAGCTGACGATCCAATCCAGCAGCGGCGGCATTATTAAGGCGTCCGGCAGCGGCGGCATTATGGTGTCCGGCATCAATTTGCAGCCTGGCGTCAATATTATTATGTCCGGTATCAATTATAATTCGTTTAAGCCGCAGGGAAGGATAAGGTCTACGGGTTCGGCTCTGACAATCGGTCCGTCGCCTACGCCTGCGCCGAGCGCAACGTCGCTGCCCGATTCTTTTTCAGCCACAATTACTTTTTCGGAACCGGTAAGCGGTCCGCCGCCTACGCCTACGATATCGGAGGCTTATACCGTTACGCCATGGGCTCCAACGAGTGTACCGCCGACGAAGTCCGCTGCCGGCGCAACTTCGACGGCAAGTTCTTGGACAGTTATAGTCCAACCCGTTGGGACCGACGATCATCCGGTCGGATCCATCGACTGGACAGACGGACAGCGCTGGAGCGGCGAATGGATCCAGCCTAGAGTACCGCTGCATTTCAAATTCCGCAAAATACAGGAACGAAACGAACGCATTGACCTGAAACGAAACGGCGGCAAGCTGAAGGTTGTCAACCGCCTCGGCGCGGGCGTCAAGGCGTTTTGGTACGCCGATCATGACGGCAAGCTCTATCATGCGTCCAACATCCGAAACGGCGCTGGAGCGGTCTTAACCGAAACGAAGGGCGTTCAAATCGGCGGCAAAACGCTGCGTCAGCTGTACATCTCCCAAGACTGGGTCTCTGAAATCGAAGGGGCGCAAAAATCGCCCGCGGCGCATCTAAAGCCTGGACGGTATATCGCCGAGATGGAAGAGAACGTCTTTGTGGAGAACGCGATGAAAGGCGCTAAAATGAAGCCGTCCACATTTCTTGTCGTCGGCGACATGGCGCCTTGAGCTTATCTATTGACCCAAAAGCGTCCGCGCCGCCGGTAGTCATTCCCGCGCAAGCGGGAATCTTAGCCGCCGCATGCGCTGCCCGCGCCCGCGGAAACCCCCCCAGCCCCCCTTTTCAAGGGGGAGTCGTTCCCGCGCCCCATGTCGTCATTCCCGCGCCCCATGTCGTCATTTCCGCGCCCCATGTCGTCATTTCCGCGCCCCATGTCGTCATTCCCGCGTAAGCGGGAATCTTAGCCGCGGTTGCCGTCTGAACTAGGATTGCCAAGATTGAAAAGATTGCCAAGAGAATTCCCGTGAGCCGCTATCTTGGCAATCTTAATCATCCTTCAATCCTAGTTCAAAACCAAGCGCAACCAGGGCGCTCAAAACCCCCCCCATCCCCCCTTTTCAAGGGGGGAGTCTGTAGTCATGCGCCGCTTGACCCCGTCCGCGGAAGGCGCTATAAACATGCCCATGCCGAAACTAAACCTCTCGCCATCGCTTAAAGCCGTCAAGGATTATTACGCCGACATGAACGACCTGGACGCCCACGGCGCCGACCAAGAAGGCGCCGTCAGCGGACCGTTCTATGCGCTCATGCAGTACTGCGCAAAAAAGATGAACGCCACATTCCAGCGCGAATACCGCATGAAAGGCAGCCGCGGCGCCATCTCCATCGACGGAGCCGCGCTGCACGAATCGGGCGTCGTCTTCGCCTACTGGGAAGCGAAAGACATCCATGACAACCTCGACAAAGCGATAGACGAGAAGCGCGAAGCGGGCTACCCGTTCCAAAACATTTTATTCCAAACGCCGAAGCGCGCCGTCCTGTTCCAAAACGAACAAAAGACGCTGGATGTCGACATCGCCGTCAAAGCGAACCTGGTCAAGGCGCTGAACCAGCTTTTCAACTACAGAACGCCCGACATCGAAAACTGGGACGCGGGAGCCGCCCAGTTCCGAGAGCGGGTCCCGCAAATCGCCGATAAACTGAAACGCATCATCCAAACGCAGCGGGAAGAAGACGGCGCCTTCGCCGAAACGTTCGGCGCCTTCTACGACGTCTGCAAAGACGCCGTCAACCCCGACCTGTCCGAAGAAGCGGTCGAAGAGATGCTCATTCAGCATATCATCATGGAGCGGGTCTTCAGAACGATCTTCCACAACTCCGATTTCACACGCCGAAACATCATCGCCCAAGAGATCGAAAAGGTGGTGGACGCGCTCACGCAGCAAGCGTTCAGCCGAGACGATTTCCTGTCGCCGCTCGACCCGCATTATCAGAACATCGAAAACGCCGCCAAGACCCGAACCAAGTTCTCCGAAAAACAGGAGCTGCTGAACGCATGCTATGAAACCTTTTTTCAAAGCTACTCCAAAGATGTGGCTGACACGCACGGCATCGTCTACACGCCGCAGCCGATCGTCGACTTCATGGTCAACAGCGTTCAGCATATCCTGGACGCCGAATTCGGCAGAAGCCTCTCCAGCGAAGGCGTCCATATCATCGACCCGTTTGTCGGCACCGGCAATTTCATCGTCCGGCTCATGCGCGAAATCGACGGAACGGCGCTGCGGCATAAATACGCCCATGAGCTGCACTGCAACGAGGTGATGCTCCTGCCCTACTACATCGCCAGCCTGAACATCGAGCAGGGGTATTATCAGCGGATGCGGCGGTATTTGCCGTTTGAAGGGATCGTCCTCGCCGACACCTTTGAAATGCTGGAGCCGCTGCAGAGACAACTGCTGACGCCAGAAAATACGGAGCGCGTCAAGAAGCAGAAGGAAGCGGATATGTTCGTTGTGATCGGAAATCCGCCGTATAACGCGGGGCAGGTGAACGAGAACGACAACAATAAGAACCGCAAGTACGAAGTCATGGATAAGCGCGTCCGGGACACTTACGTCGCCGATTCTAAAGCCACGAATAAAAACATGCTTTACGATCCGTATATAAAAGCGATTCGGTGGGCGTCCGACCGCATTAAAGAGGAGGGAGTCGTTGCATTCGTGACGAACAACGGCTTTCTGGACGGCATCGCTTTTGACGGCATGCGCAAGCATTTGGCGCAGGATTTTACGAAGATCTACCATATCAACCTGAAAGGAAACGCGCGCACGTCCGGAGAGCGGAGACGGCAAGAAGGCGGAAACGTATTTGACGATCAGATTAGGGTCGGCGTCGGGATTTCGTTTTTCATTAAAAAAGCTGACGCCTCCTCTGACGAGGTTGAAGTGTCGATCTACTCCGTTGACGACTACATGAAAGCGCAGGAGAAGCAAGAGCTTTTAAACAAATTTGAAGGCTACTCAAGCGTTCCAATGAAGCGGACGGAGACAGATTCAAAGCATACTTGGTTGACCGACGGCATGCGCGCCGAGTTCGAGACCTTTACCCCGATAGGAACGAAGGAAGCGAAAGCGTCAAAAGAGGAAGCCGTTGATGCAATCTTCAAAACTTATAGCCGAGGGGTGGTTACTTGCCGCGACGCTTGGGCTTACAACTTCAACCGAAACGCCCTTGCCTCCAACGTTCAGCGGATGATCGAAAACTACAATGCCGAAATGGACAGGTGGAAACGGCGCGGCGACGATGCCGCAAAGTTGGATGATTTTTTGAGGTACGACGATACAAAAATCAGCTGGAGTGAATCGCTCAAACGAAACTTGCGAAGCGGGCGAGCCGCTGATTTTTCACAAGAAAATATGAGGGATTCCGTTTATCGGCCCTTTACCAAGTCAAACCTTTATTTCCACAGAATGATGACGGAGCGCGTATACGTATTTCCCTCCATTTTTCCAACCCCTGCGGCTGAACATGAAAATCGGGTAATCTGTGTCAACGGCATCGGAAGTAAGAAACCTTTTCATCCCTTGATGGTGGATGTGATACCGTGTCTCGGCATCATTGATTCCTGTCAATCGTTTCCGTTCTACACCTACGACGAGGAAGGTTCCAACCGGCGCGAAAACATCACCGATTGGGCGTTGTCCGCTTTCCGTTCGCATTACGGCGATCCGTCCATTTCGCGCTGGGACATTTTCCATTACGTCTACGGGCTGCTGCATCATCCCGATTATCGAGAGCGTTATGAGAAGAATCTGAAGCGCGACCTGCCGCATATTCCGTTGGCGCCGGAATTCCGGGCGTTTGCGTCGGCGGGGGCGGCGTTGGCAGATCTGCATGTGAACTACGAGTCGGCGGACTCGTATCCGCTGCAAACGGAAGAGAAGAAAGACGCGCCGGTCGATTTGCTGGTCGAGAAGATGCGCCTCTCCAAAGACAAGCGCTCGATTCTATATAACGATTATTTGACGCTGTCGGGCATACCGCCTGCGGCGCTGGAGTATCGTCTGGGGAATCGGTCGGCGCTGGAGTGGGTCGTCAATCAGTATCAGGTGAAGACGGACAAGCGAAGCGGCATCCTAAACGACCCGAACCGCCCCGACAACGAACGCTACATCCTAGAGCTGATCAAGCGCGTCGTTTCCGTCAGCCTCAAGACCGTTGAGATCGTCAACGCCCTCCCTCCGCTATCGCCGCCCTCATAGCCTGCCCCCGTGAAAACGGGGGTCATTCCCGCGCCCTCTTCCTGTCATTCCCGCGTAAGCGGGAATCTTAGCCGCCGCCGAAACCGTCCGCGTTCCCCTCAAGCGTCCGGCAGCCCAAAGCGTCATTCCCGCGCAAGCGGGAATCTTAGGCGCCGCCGAAACTGTCCGCGTTCACCCCAAGCGTCCGGCGGCTCAAATCGTTCCCCGCTTCCGCGAGGACATGCATTCCCGCGCAAGCGGGAATCTTAGGCGCCGCCAAAACCGCCTGCTGTCTGAACTAGGATTGCCAAGATGGAAAAGATTGCCAAGAGATTCCCGCAAACCGCTATCTTGGCAATCTTAATCATCCTTCAATCCTAGTTCAAAACCAAGCGCAACCAGACCGCGCAAAACCCCCCTGCCCCCCTTTTCAAGGGGGAGTTATGGAATAGCCCCCCTGTCAAGCAATCAGTTCCGCAATCGCTTCCCCGCCCGTTTGGGACAGCTGCTTATACCGCCCGCCGTGAAAATAGGTCAGCTGGCTGTCGTCTAGACCGAGCAGGCGCAGGATCGTCACATGGATGTCGCGTATCGGGCGCGCCGCTTCGACGGCTGTTTCGCCGATTTCATCCGTCGCGCCGACGACGCTGCCCGCGTTGACGCCGCCGCCCGCGAGCCACACCGCCATCGCGTTGGAGTTATGGTCGCGCCCGTATGCGACGCCGCCGCGCCGCATGCCGTTGTCGGGGCTTCGCCCAAATTCGCCGCCCCAGACGATGAGCGTTTCCTCTAGCATTCCGCGCCGTTTCAGATCCTGAATGAGCGCCGCAATCGGCTTGTCGACGCTGTGAATGAGAGCGCTGTGCGACCGCTCTAGGTAGTCGTGCGAGTCCCATCCGCTTGAGTATAGCTGCACAAAACGGACGCCCCGCTCCACGAGGCGGCGCGCGAGCAGGCATTTTCGTCCGAAGGCGTCGGTCGCCTTCTCGCCGATTCCGTACATATCGCGCGTTTTTTCATTTTCGCCGGAGATGTCCAGCGCGTCCGGCGCCTCCATCTGCATGCGAAACGCCAGTTCGTAGCTTTCCATGCGCGCGTTCAGGTCGGCGGCGTTTGGGCGATGCTCGGCGTGGTAATCGTTCAGCTCGTTCAGCAGTTCCAGCCCGCGCCGCTGATGGTCGGGGTCGCCGCCGTCAGGGGGCGTCAGGTTCAAGATGGGCGAGCCTTTGGAGCGCAGCGGCGTCGCTTGATAATGGGCAGGCAGAAAGCCGTTTGACCAGTTCCCCGCGCCGCCCTGCGGATGGGCAACCTCCGGGAGAACGATGAACGCCGGCAGGTTCTCGTTGAGCGTCCCCAGCCCGTACGTCACCCAGGCGCCGACGGCAGGGTCGCCGCCGAATTTTGCCCCCGTGTTCATATGGTACAACGCGGTCGGATGATCGACCGACTCGCCTTGACAGCCTCGGTAGAAGCAGATGTCGTCCGCGACAGCGGGCAAATGCTGAAACTGATCGCACATGTCCGCGCCCGACTTTCCGACCTTTCGGCTTTTGAACGGGCTTTGGACATAATACCGCTTGCCCTGCGCCATCGGCGAAAACGCCTTGCCGCGCCGCTCAAACTGCGTCATATGCAGCTCCGCCAGTTTCGGCTTCGGGTCGAACGTGTCGATGTGGCTCGGTCCGCCCTCCATGGTGAGCCAGATGCATGCCTTCGCTTTGGCGGGAAACATGGGCGGCTTTGCGGCGAGCGGGGTGTCTACGGCGGCGGACGCTTCGCGCGTCAACAAGCTGCTGAACGCCGCGGCGCCGACGCTCGCTCCCAACCCAAAAAAGAACTCCCGGCGGCTCATCTCCCGTATCCCGTATCGGCTCAATTGCGCGTGCGTCCGATCTTTCATGTTGCGTTCCTTCCGTCGCCCTTTTCAGTAGATGTAGATAAACTCGTTCGCGTTCAGCAGCAGCAGGCACAGGTCGGCGAGCGCGCGCGTCCGCGGCGGCGCCTCCCACGGCTTCAAATCCGCTTCATAGTTCTCGTAAATGTCCAGCCGTTCGACATAGAGAAACGGCTCGCCGGTCATCTCTTCAATCATCTCGCGCTCAACGCTGGTTGGGTAGACGTACGGCGTCGGCATGCGGGTTTCATGCCGTTTCTCCGCCGCCTTGAGATACTGTTCGGCGCTGTGCCGTTCCGCGTCGGTCGGGCTGCGTCCGAAGGCGCGTTGAAAAGCGCGCTCAATTTGACCTGTCGGCTCATGCCGTTCCGTTTCGATCTGCGCCGCCATGGCGAGCGCCCTGTCCTGGCTGGAATGGCTGTTCATGAGCGCGAACGCCTGCGGCGTCACGATGGACGACTCGCGCATTTCGCATGCCGCGTTCGCGTCCGGCTGGTTGAACGCCTCCATCCACGGGTCCGACAGCCCGCGGTAACGGTACGCATACGCCGAGCGGCGATGCCGTTCATCGCGCGTTCTAGAGGGCTGATACGCCGGCCCGATGGAACCCATGATATGCCTCGGCACCAGCGCCGCCTCTAGATTCATCTCCGGGAAAATGGGCAGACCGCCCATCTCCATGCGCAGCTCGCCGGACGCATGCAGCATGCTGTCGCGCAGCTCCTCGGAGGTCAAACGCCGGGACGCGAAACGCGCCAGCAGCTCATTCCGCGGGTCCAGCGCCAGCGTCTCCGCCAGATCGGGGCTTGACGCCGACTGCCGATAGGTCTCGGAACTAAGAATGAGACGATGCAGCTCTTTAAACGACCCGCCGCTGTCGATGAAATACGAGGCGAGCCAGTCCAGCAGTTCAGGATGTGTCGGCTTGGCGCCGGTCGCGCCGAAGTTGTTCGAGTTTGCCGCCAGCCCGCGCCCAAAATGCCACTGCCAGACGCGGTTCACAATGGAGCGCGCCGCGAGCGGATTGCCCTCGTCCGCGATCCATTCCGCCAGCGCGAGCCGCCGACCCTTCAACCCGTCAGGCATCGACGCGGCGGGACCCTCCGCCATCTCGATGACGCTCAACGCGCCTGGATTCACCGATTCGCCCGGCGAATGAATCGATCCGCCGCCCAATATGAACGTATCGACCGGCTCCCCTTCGACCGACTCCGGCATGCGGATGCGCGCTCCGATGTTGCCGGTCGGGGCCGTCGGCCCGTCGTACACGCTCAACGCGATGGGGCGGTAACGATCCAGCTGCCACGCCAGAATTCGAGCGCGCTTGTTGAGAGCCTTGCGCGTTCCGAGGTCTTGATAGGTTAGCCCGTAGGCGAGCGGCGGTTTCTGGTCTTTCGGCAGCTTCTGCCGCTCTTTGAACGGGAGGTACTCCAGACCGCGCTCCTCCATCCATTTGCGCGCCGCCTCTTCTTCCTTCGCGTTTAGCGCCGACTGCTGCGCCTTCGTTTCGTTCAACAGCGCCTCAATGCGCTGACGCCCCTCCTCAAAACGAGCGGTATTTTCACTTGGTAGAAACGGAACATCCCGCTCCGCAAATTGCGCCGTCGCAAACGCCGCCTGTACCCGGTAAAAATCGCGCGTCGGGATCGGGTCTGTTTTATGGTCATGGCAGCGGGCGCAGCGCAGCGGTATCGACAAAAACGCAGCGCCGACGCTGTTGGTCGCGTCGTCTAAAAAGAACTGGCGCGTCTCGGCGCTGACGCTCATGCCGGTCTGCTCCCATGGCCCCATGCGCAGAAAACCGACTGCAATCAGCGGCTCCAAACCGCCCCCGTCCATGTTGTCGCCCGCAATCTGCTCCTTCACAAACTGATCGTACGGTTTGTCTTCGTTGAACGCCCGAATCACATAGTCTCGGTAGCGCCATGCGTTTGGGCGCTCATAATCGTTGGAAAATCCGCCTGTGTCCGCATACCGCGCCACATCCAGCCATCGCCGCCCCCAATGCTCGCCGTATTGAGGGCTTGCCAAAAGCCGCTCCACTAGACGCATGAAGGCGCCGTCTTCGATGTCCTGTTCAAAAGCGGCGATCTGCTCCGCCGTCGGAGGCAGCCCCGTCAGGTTGTACGAGACGCGCCGGATGAGGTCTCTTCGGCTGGCTGGCGGCGCCGTTTCAAGACCCTCTTCGCGCAATCTGCGCTGTATAAAGGCGTCAATCGGATGGTCAACCCCCTCTATCTGCGGGACAGCGGGGCGCGTCAGCGGCTGAAACGCCCACAGGTCGTCGGGGCGGTAAAGCCTGTATGTCCATTCGTCCGCCAGTCCGCCGCTTGTTGGGATCGGCTTTCGCCCGTGCGCGTCCGGCGGCGCGTCCCAGCTGATCGGCGTCGGGTTCAGATTCCAGTCGGCGCCTTCCAGTATCCAGAGCCGTATCGCTTCGACCTGCTCGTCGGTCAAGCGGTCGTTCTTCTTGGGGGGCATGCGCAGATGCGGGTCTTGCCATTGAACGGCGCGGTAGAGCGGGCTGTTGTCGGGGTCGCCTGGGAGAACGGCGGGTTTGCCGGAGTCGCCGCCCGCGATCATCAGCGCGCGGGTAGATAGGTCGAACCCGCCGCGCAGTTCGTCAGGGTCGGCTCCGTGGCATGCCATGCATTTCGCCTGCAGGACAGGATAGATGTCGCGCTTGAAGCGCATCGGGTCCTTGGCGAAAAGCGGCGCAAGTATGAAGACGAAACAGAACGCCGCCGCAACTTTTTTCATATAAACCAGACTCCCGCCTTCGCGCTGTTTGAAACGCATTGTAAAGGCGCCGGCGGGAGATGTCAAGCGTAATGGGCTAACCTGACGACAGCAGGTAGGGCGCGGGTTTCTAGACTCCCCCTTGAAAAGAGGGGCTGGGGGGTTTGAGCGTCCGGGCTGCGCTTGGTTTTGAACTAGGATTGAAGGATGATTAAGATTGCCAAGACAGCGGCTCACGGGTATTTCTTGGCAATCTTTTCAATCTTGGAAATCCTAGTTCAGACGGCAGCAGGTTGGCGCCGAGAGTTGAACGCAGGCGGCTTCTGCGGCGCCTCTAGATTCCCGCGCGTTTTACCGCTATCGCCGTCCGTAAAGAATGCCCGCCAAGAAACAGCTTGCCGTTTCCGCCGTAAACTGCAATGATACGTTCCTGAAAGGAGCGCGCGATGCGTCAAAACAGGCTTCGTCAGTTGCTGCAGGAGAATGCCCCCTCCTTAGGCACCCGCGTCAATTCCCCCTGGCCGTCGGTCATAGAGCTGGCGGCGCGGTCGGGAATGTACGATTATGTCGAGTTTTTAGGGGAATACGCCCCCTACACCGCCCATGACCTGGACAACCTGGCGCGCGCCGCCGACGTCCACAACATCGACCTCATGATCAAAGTTGAGGCGGAATCGCGCGGATACCTGGCGCAGCGCGCCGTCGGCTCCGGCTTTCAGAGCGTCCTGTTTGCCGACTGCCGATCCGTTGAAGACGCCCAGGAATGCATCCGCTCCGTCCGCCCCGACACGCCTGAAGACGGCGGAACCTTCGGCTCCGTCGCCCGGCGGTTCACCTACATGGGTTACGGCGGAAAAGATTACGCCCAGATGGTGCGCGACATCGTCGTCGTTCTCATGATCGAAAAGAAAGGCGCCGTCGAACAGCTGGACGCGATTCTGGAGCTGCCAGGGCTGGATATGATTCAATGGGGCGGCTCCGATTATTCGATGAGCGTTGGGCTTATCGGTAAGAGCGGCGCCGCGGAGGTTGTGAAAGCGCAGGAGCGCGTTTTCAGCTCGGCTATCGCGGCGGGAATCCCTCCCCGCGCCGAGATCGGCTCCCCCGACGACGCCAAGCGGTGGCTCGACATCGGCGTGCGCCATTTCAACCTCAGCAGCGATTTTGCGATCCTGCGCAGCTGGTGGACCCGCAACGGAGACGAAATGCGCAAGGCTTTAGAAGGAAAATAGCGGTAACATAAAAAGAAGCCCCAAACGGGCGCGTTCAAGATTGGAGACATGAAAGATGCCTGTCGGAACACGGAACGAAGCGATACCGGGCTGCGGAACGCACCATATCGCTGTCCAGACGCGCGACTGGGACAAGTCCATGGCGTTTTATCAAGACGTCCTGGGAATGAAACTGGTCGCCGAATTCGGAACGCCTGAACGCAAGATCGTCTTGCTGGACGCCGGCGACGGAAGCCATATTGAGCTGTTTCAGCCCACCGGCGCGACTCCTTCAGAAGGGGACGATGCCGTCAACGATCCGGTGATACACTTTGCTTTAGCGACGACCGACGCGAGAGCCGCCACCGAGCGCGTCCGCAAAGCCGGCTGCAAGGTGACGATGGAGCCGACCGATG
Organism: Candidatus Poribacteria bacterium; assembly: GCA_963665845.2. Classification (GTDB taxonomy): domain Bacteria; phylum Poribacteria; class WGA-4E; genus JAPPNK01. The sequence continues at coordinate 3,545,046 of OY762492.1, read as the reverse complement.
TCGATCTCGGCGCGTTGAAGGTCACGATCTCCTTCTTCATCGGACCGAGCGGCGAAGTGATCGAGTTTTTTCAAACCCATTGACGCGGGAATCAGATGCGCTTAAAAGGCAAAACAGCCATCGTCACGGGAGCCGCGCGGGGAATCGGCAAAGCGGCGGCGCTCCGCTTCGCCCAAGAAGGCGCCAAGGTGGTCATCGACGATCTGAACGCGGAACGGGGCGAAGCGGCAGCCGCCGAAGCGCGCCAAGCCGGCGGCGACGCGGCCTTTTTCAAAGCGGACGTGACAAGTGAAGAGCAAGTGCGCCGGCTGTTCGACTTCGCGCTTGAACAGTACGGACAGCTGGACATTCTCGTCAACAACGCCGTCTGCGGAACCGAGCAGGTGCTGGCGCATGAATGGGAGGCGCAGTCCGAAGTGATCCTGCGCGGCGTGTACCGCTGCTCCATGGCCGCCGTCGGCGCGATGCAAGACCGCGGCGGCAGCATCATCAACATCGCCTCGGTGAACGGCATCTTCGGGCTGCAGGGGCTGCATATTTACAGCGCCATGAAGGGCGGGGTTGTCGCGTTCACCCGTTCGCTCGCGGTTGAGCAGGGGAAGCATGGCATCCGCGTCAACGCGATCTGCCCCGGCACCGTTCAGACGGAGATATGGAAACCGATGCTGGAGCGCAACCCCGCCATCTGGGACGAGATCGTCCGCTTCTATCCGCTCGGAAGGCTGGGCAAGCCGAACGACATCGCCAACTGCGCGTTGTTCTTGGCGTCGGACGAATCCTCGTTTGCGACCGGCGCCGCATTTGTCATCGACGGCGGATTGACCGCCGGCAACGCCGAATTTCCAGTGTGAACAAAGGCGCGCATATGAACCGATCGCATATAGGAGGCTGTTCTTGAGAGCGTCGTGCGCCTAATCATACGTTACGTTGCGGCAGAGTTCCTGCTCTATTTCTCGCTCATGCTGTCGGCGTCCACTACGATATTGATTCTGCGTCAGGTGTTTCTGCTGACGCGGCAATTTGTGCAGAAGGATGTCTCGCTCTGGCATATGGCGGAGCTGGTGTTTTACGCGCTTCCGTCCGTTCTCGCGCTGACGATGCCGATCTCGGTCCTGGCGGGCATGCTCATGGCGCTGGGTCAGCTCTCTTTTTCAGGCGAAATCACCGCCATGAAGGCGAGCGGAATCGGCGTACATCAGCTGGCTCCGTTTGCGCTCTGCATGGGTCTGTTTTTCTTTGCGGTCGATTTCTGCGTCATGGAGCTGGCGCTCCCATGGGGCAACCGCCAATTTTCGCATCTGCGCTGGGAGATTAGCCGTCAGTACCCGACGCTTATCTTGACGGAAGGCTCCGTCATGCGCACCTTTGAACGAGAAAAGATACTCTGGATGTATGAACGCGACAATCTGAAAACGGGGCGGCTTGAAGATGTGCGCGTCTGGCAGTCGTACGAAAAAGGCATTCCGACCTTCAGCGTCGCCGAAGAAGGCGCCTTAGAAACCGCAAACGGACGCTCCGTCCTCGCCCTTTACAACGGCTCAACCTACGAGCAGGGCGACAAAGACCAGCCTGAAACCGCCGCATGGAGAACCTTCGACCGGCAGGCCATCTTTTTGCCGATGGAGGACGACACAAGAGGGGCTACCTTCCGCTCCACCAGCTTCCGCGCGATGCGTATGGGCGACATCCTGAACGAAGTCGGGAAACTGGAAAAACGGCTGGAAGAATCCCCCTCCGACTACACCTCTATGTACCTCCGCTCCTCCATCTATAGAGCATGGATCGAGTGGCATAAAAAGCTGTCGATCCCGTTTGCATGTCTCGCGTTTGCGCTTGTCAGTATTCCGCTTGGGGCGTTGACGCGCCGAAGCGGTTTCATGGCGGGGCTGGCGATCGGCCTTCCGCTCATCATCGTCTATTATGTCATGCTGCGCGCGGGCGAAGACATCGGCATGCTTCTCGGCGCGTCGCAGGGCGGGGGCGGGTCGATGCTCGGACCGCTGTTTGAATCGCCATGGCTCGGCGCGGGCTTGGGCGTCTGGCTGCCGAACCTTCCCCCGCTTGCAATCGGAATCTATCTCACGATACGGATGGCGCGGCGATGATCTTCGACCTTGCCGTTTATGTTCTGTTGCCGTGCGCGTTGCTGGCGCTCGCCGTGTGGAAGCTGCCGATGCCGCTGCGCGACCGGTATGCGCTTCAAAAATTTGCCGTTTCGTTCCTGCTCTGCTTTCTGATGTGGGTCTGCCTCATTCTGATTGTGCGCCTGTTCGACAAGGAGCTTGACCATATGAAAGCGGCGGGGTCGGCGAAGCAGGCGTGGCTTCTGTTTTTGTATAAATCGCCGCCGCGCGTCATGGAGGTGATCCCAGGTTCGGGCATCTTGGCATGCTTCTTTACCGCCGGCAGCCTGATACGCTCCAACGAGCTGACCGCGTTCCGCGCGCTTGGTTTCAACCTAACCCGCTTGGCGGTTCCGATCTGCCTTTTCACATGCGCCGTCTGCGTCATTTCGCTTCTTTTTACGGACAAGATCCTGGCGCCAAGTACCCGCCTCGCCGCCGAAATCGACCCGATGCAACCGACGGCGACGCAGGCGCGCGAGGTTGTCTACCGCGAAAAAACAGGCGCTCTCGCCTTCATCCAAAGCCTGACCGTCACGCACAAAATCGCCCGAAACCTCACCTTTTTTGAATTCGAAAACGGCAAACCGACCCGCCAAATCTATGCAAAACAGGCGCGCTGGGACGACCAAAAATGGTTCTTGAGCTTCGGATGGACGCGCGAATACAGCGGCGGCGGCGTCGCCAAGTTTGAACCGTTTGACCGCCAGGAGCGCGTTCTGGACGCCGACCCGCGCACGCTGCTCGCCTCCTCCTCCAAGCCGGAGGAGCTGACCTTCGCCGAACTGCGCCGCGTCGCCGATTTCAAACGGCGCATCGGTTTCTCCTCGCTCGCTGAGGAGGTGCAGTTTCATCACAACATCGCGTACTCGTTCACGCTGCTGGTCGGCGTTATGTTGAGTCTTCCGTTGTCGCTGCTTTTTGGGCGGTTCGCGGTATCGATCGGCTTTCCCGCCACGCTGCTCATCAGCTTCATTTACTGGGGCTTGGCGAGCGCCACTTTTGAGGCGATGGGCGAAAACGGGCGGCTGCCTCCGATGCTTGCAGCCTGGCTTGCGAATATACTGTTTGCGGGCGCTTCGGTACTTCTGTTCCGCGGCGTCCGGCGATAGACGAAAAGGAGCGTTCACATGAACCGCCTGCTTCTCATCACAGCGGATCGACAGCGCGACCGTCAGCGCGCCTTAATGAAATGGCTTGAGCGGTATAAGCATCCCGCTTCCATGCAGCTGGACGCGCTGCTTCTGGCGCCAAGCCGGGAGAGAGGCGAGGCTTTAAAGTCGGCGGTCGACCGCTCTTTTAATGGGCGCGTCTGGTCGCCGCAGGTAAGGACGGTCGACTCGTTTCTCTACGAATGCGCCTTGAGCATGTCTTCGCGCCGGCGGTGGATCCCCGAAAGCGCGCGAACGAGCCTTGCCCAAAAGTTGATCCAGCAGCGGAGCCTCTTTGACGGCGAGCCGGCAACGCGCAACTTTGCAAAGCAGGCGCTGTATATGCTCTACGACATGGGCGGCGGGGATGCCGACCCGTTTCATGACCTGTCCCGCTTCGCCGATATTTACGATGAGACGCTGGAGCAGTTAAGTTTATGGGATTCGCGCTCCGTCGCCGCTCATATCGGAACCGACGCGCCTGTTCGCGCCAAGGCGCTTGTGTTGGATGAATTCACCCGTCTGCGCGCTTTAGACCGACGGCTCATCAAGTCGCTGTTGCCCTTCTTTGAAGCGGCTGCCGCGACGCTTCCTCTTAGCCGAGAGACCGAAGAGCTGCGCCAATGGCATGTAGACTTAGGGGCGGAGGAGTTGAACGCGCCGTCGGGCGAAAAAAGCTTGACGCAGCGGGTCGGCGCCGCTGTCTTTCAACGAAACGCGCGCGTTGAAGCCTCCGACGGAAACGGCAGATTCCGCGTGTTGAGCTGCGCCAGCCGACGCGATGAAGCGCGCACAGCCGCCCGTTTGATACGTCTGGAACTAGGGAACGCCTCCCCCGACGAAGCAGATTTTACGCGCTTCGCGGTTGCGGCGCCGTCTCTCCGCTTGTATCAAGATTTGGCGGCGTCCGAGTTTGCGTCCTACGGCTTGCCGACCCGTTTTAGCCGCGGCGCGCCGCTCCTTCAATTTGCCGCGATACGGTTCGCGCACACGCTCCTAGAACGGATCGCTTTAAAACTGCGCGGGGAAGGCTTCTCGGAGCAATGGGACCTCGAGGATCTGTCCGAGGTACTGACCCGCGCCGAAATCGCCCATTCAGAGGATCTATCCGAAGCGGCGTCCAGGCTTCTAGGCGTTGACGTCGACATGCCCGACCGCCGAACCCGTTTCTCTATGCGGGACATCGCGCAGCAGGCGCGCGCCGCCGGCCTCTACATCGCGCCGTTCAACGCCGACAAATGGATGGAAGACATCAAGCAGTCTTTAACCGACGCGCCGCGCGACGAGATCGACTTTTTTGAACAGGAGGAGTCGATTTCCCAGGATAAACTGCGCAAGCTCGCTTTCGATTTAAGCGAGATCGAACGTTTTGTTGAAAAGGCGCAGGCGTTTTCAGACGCCGATAACCCCGACGACGCCCGCAACGCCCTCCATCAACTCTTCCGAGATTACGGCTTGCCGGCAAACGCCCCGAAGGAGCGCAGCGCATGGTCAGCCTTCAACAACCTCATGAACGAGGCGGTCCGCGTCTTCAGAGATGTCGACAGAAATGAGTTCAAAGCGGGCGCGTATGCGGATTTCCTGGCGCAGTCTTTAGCTGATCCGAGCCGAACGGCCGACTCGGCGCAAACGATGAACGCGGTCTCGGTTCTCTCCTTTCGAGACGCGGCGGGCTTGTCGTTCGACACGCTGTTTATACTGGGTCTAGCGGAAGGCGAAGCGCCGGCTCCGTCCAGCGTCCATCGATTTTCGGATCGAATGAGCGCGCCGCTCTCCGACCGCTTTTTCTTTCAACAGACGCTGCTCAACTCCGACTCCGCCGTCTTAACTTATCCGCGCCGAGAACGCGGAAAGCGAATGGAACCCTCCCCTTTCATTGACGACGCGCTCGCGCTGTTTGAAGAGGCGGAGGACGAAATCGACCCGCTTCAAGAGCATGAGCGCGCCAAGATTCTCTGCGCGCGCGACGCCCTCATCGCAATGGGAAAACAGGCGAACGCGGAAGGGCATGAGCGGCTGCGCCTCCCGCAGAGCAACGCCCCCCGCCTCATTGAACAGGAGCGGCTGCGCCACTCGCGCCAAGAATGGAGCGTCCATGACGGGCATGTAACCGAAAACCCGGCGGCTCTCGAACTGCTGCTCAGCGCCGCCCTGGAACCTTACAGCGCTTACCGCCTGGAGATGTACGCGAGCTGCCCAATGCGCTACTTCTTCGCAAGCGTTTTGCGTTTGCAAGGCGAGGATCAGGACGATTCCGACGTCGACTCGATGACCTACGGCAAGCTGATCCATCAGATACTGGAGCGCTTTTTTCGCTCATGGCCGGGGCGCGCGGAGAACATGGACGATGAAGCGCAGCGGAGGCTTCGGACGCAGCTGCATCGCCACGCCCTGGACTGCGTCCGGCCGTACGACGCTCTTTTCCGCAACCTGTACTGGCAGGAGCGGCGGCGCGGTCTGTTGAGTGGACTCCTTGACGACACGGAGCCGAAGGGGGTTCTCCGCCGGTTTATTGACGCGGAGATGGACGGCGGCCATTTTAAATTCGGGAAGCATTTTGACCGCGGGCATTTTGTCGAGGCGATCTTCGGCGAGGCGCCATGGTTGTCAAAAGAGCCTGATTTCCCGTATGTTGAAATTGAGCGCGGTCAGATGGAGCCGATGCGCATACGCGGCGTCATCGACCGAATCGATAAGCATCCTGAAACGGGCGAGTTTACGGTGTACGACTACAAAACGGGGCGGCTGCCAAGAGCGCGCTTGACGCTGGAGGGGCTGCATTTTCAACTGCCCCTGTATATGATGGCGGCGTCTGGACATAGAGAGTGCGCGGAGCCGGTCGGCGGCGCGTACTATTCAGCGGGCGACCCGCGCGACGTCGGCGGGCAGGAGCCGGTCGGCGCGCTCTTAGAGGGCGGCTCCAGCCGGCGTTCAGGCATGATGCAGTCAGATGAGTTTAGCGGGTTGCTGCTGTTCACGCGCACGCGCATCGCCGAAATCGACGCGCATATCCGAGCGGGGCGGTTTCACCCGACGATCATCAAACCGGTCGACGCCGGCTGCGCGTACTGTCAATACAAAGAAATCTGCAGGGTGGATGAAACAAGGCAGCGCGGAATGCCCGAAGAGCTGCCGGCGTACCGCCCAAAACCGTTTGGAGGCGGGGAAGAAAATGGCGGCTAAATTCGCCCTCACAAAAGAGCAGCGGGAGACGGTCGAACGGCCAGGGGCGGTCGCCGTGACGGCAGGCGCCGGAACCGGCAAGACGCGCGCCATGACAGATCGCATCATCCGTCTCTTGACCGGATTTGAACGCATTGAGCAGGCTCTCGTGCTTGCTTTCAACGAGGAAGCCGCCAGCGAAATACGCGGACGCATCTACCGCGCGGTCATGAGCGAAATGGAAACGGCGGAAGGCGCGCGCCTAGAGCGGCTCACCTCCCTGAAAGAAAACTATTCGGACAACTTCGTTTCCACGATGCATTCGTTTTTTGCGAAGATCCTGCGCCGTTTTCCGAACCTTGTCCCCGGCGCGGGCAACGACCCCGGCGTCGACCGAGAATACCGCGTCATCGAAGGCTTTGAGGCGGACACGCTGCTGCTTCGCTCCGTTGACCGCATCTTAGACGAAACAGCGTTCACTCCGAACGCGGAGCTGCGGGACGATCTGCAGCGCTGGCTCATGCATCGCCGGCGGAGAACGCTGGTCGGCTCCGCGGCGAAAGCGTTGATCGAAAGGCGTTACGATCTGCAGCCGTGGATGAATCGTTTTTTGACGACCGATATAGACGCGCTGCTGGACGCCTACCGCGCCGACGCGGAGCAGTATGTCTCCAATCTTAAAGAGGAGTTTTTCAAATCGGCGCTGGTTGTTAAACTGACGCGCGCCGTTGAAAACTGCCCTCCGCCCAAGGACGGAGCGGACAAGATGGCTGAACAGCGCGCCAACATGCTGGAGGCAACAGAGAAGCGGGACTCGGTACGCATCCGCGAGCTGTTCACAACAGCCTCCGGCAAAGCGCGGAGCTTTGGCCGCGTCGGCAGCGCCGCTTTCTGGGGAAAAGAAACCCTAGAGCGGCTGCGCGCCCTCATGAACGAATACGCCGAGCTGGTTGAAGCGGAGCCGTCGCTGGAGCTTGCCTGGGACGAGGAGCTAGAGCGCGAAGCGCTGGAAACGCTCAAGTCGCTGGCAAAACTGGCGGACGCGGGCGGAGAACTGTACAGCCGGCGAAAGCGCATTCAGAACGCGCTTGATTTCAACGACCTTGAAGGGCTGGCTCACGGTTTGATTGATCACCCGGAGGGGCTGCGCGCCTTTCGGGAGCTGTTCCGCGCCGTTTTCATTGACGAGTTTCAAGACACGAACCGGCGGCAATGGGACATCTTCAAACATCTCGGAACCGACGCGGACGGCTCCGTCGCGGACGCCGGCAAGCTGTTCATCGTCGGCGACGAAAAACAGGCGATCTACTCCTTCCGAGGGGGCGAGGTGGACCTGTTCTCTCAAGCGCGCGCCGAGTTCGATCCGAGCGCCGAGTTGAACTTGACCGCGAATTTCCGCTCGCTTCCGAACCTGATCCTTTTCTTCAACCGCTTCTTCAGTTCGCTCTTGACCGGCGGCGCCTCTTATGAGGCGGAGGCGCAGTCTTTGCGCGCGGGAGACGCCCCGACTTCGCCCAAAGAAGGCGCGCCCCTCCAAGAAGGCGGATGCGTCTTTCGCTTCGTCTTGCCTGACGAAAAGGAGAAAACGCGCGCGCGCGAGGCGGACGCTGTCGCCGAACTGATCCAGGAGATCTCTGAAGGGCGGCAAGAGGACAAATTCCCCGGCATCGCCGACCGCATTGCCGCCTCCGAACCGGCCATCGCTGTTCTGTTCAGACGTTCAACGCACCAGCGGCTGTATGAGGACGCGCTGCTTCGGCGCGGCATTTCCTTTACGGCGTCGCGCGGGCGCGGTTTTTTTCAACGGCAGGAGATACGCGACCTGCGCAACGCGCTCCGCGTCATCAACGACCCGGCGGATGAGATCGCGTTTGCCGGCTTTCTGCGCTCGCCTCTCATCGGATGCAGCGACGAAGGTTTGCTGTTTTTGAGCGAGTCTTCCAGGGGGCGGCTGCGGATCCGCTTGGAGCGTTTGTCAGACCCCGCTGAGCTGAACGAGTTGTCTGAAGAGGACGCGGCGGCTCTGCGGAAGGCGCAGGCGCTTCTTTCTCGGTGGACGGAGACGTCGCGCGCGTCCGGCGTCGCGGACACGCTAACGGCAGTCATCGAAGAATCGGGCATGTACGCGCCGATGGCGATGGGCGTTCTGGGACAGCAGCGCGTCCTGAACGTTGAAAAGTTCATCGATTTTGCGCGCGACTGGGAATCGGTCGGCTCCGGCGCGCTGGTCGATTTCATGCGGTATCTGGACGCGCTGGACGCCGGCTTTTCAGACGCCGGGGACGCCGACCTGCCCGACGGGGGAAGCATTCAGCTGCTGACGGTCCACCGCGCCAAAGGGTTGGAATGGCCCGTCGTCATCCTGCCGGACATGGACGCTCGATTCCAGTACCGTATCGATGCGACGAGCAACTGGGCGGGCGTCGCGGTTGGGCGCCTCCCTGGTTTCGGCGGGCGGGACGAGTTCGAAGCCGCCGTAAAAATAACCTTAGACCCTGAAGAAAAAAACGCGCCCCAGCCGTTCATGTGGGAAGCGCTGGAGATCGAAAACCGGAAGCGGACAAGGGCGGAAGAGAAACGGCTGCTTTATGTGGCGTTCACGCGCGCGAAGGAGCGGCTTGTCCTCTTCACCCGCGAAAAAGAAAAGCCGCCGCAAAGCGTCGAGGCGGGCAACTGCTGGACAGACTGGATTGAATCCATTTTAAGCAGATGGGACCCGGAGGAGTATGTGGATGTCTACGATCTGTCAAAAGGAGACGCCGCCGCCCCGCTTCAACCCATACAGGTCAAAGACCCTGTCGACTTTGACGCGGACGCTGTCTGGGAGCGCTGCGCCCCGCCGGACGATTCGCCGACCGACAGCCGTCCAATCGAATTAGGCCGTTTTCTGTTTCCGCTGGCCGTGGACGGCATGGATGAAGAATCGCTGACGGAGCGCGCTGAAGCGTATTTGGGCCGCGGCTCCGCCGACTCAACCCAAAAAGAAGCGGTTCGAGCCGCCCGCCGCGCCGTCTTAATAAAAAACCTGCTCCAAAAGGAGTATCCCGACGCCGAAATTCTGACGAACTTGGCTTTCCCAAACGCCGACTCGTCCGACGGCTCAATAGACCAGATCGACGCGCTCATGATGGGCGAAGAGGCGCCGCTGGCGGCGGCGGTTGTAATTTACAGCGGTTCAGTCGATCTTCATGAAGCGGCGCGCTTGGCGGCGGAAGCGGCGCTGCGCCTGCTGGAATGCCCGCAATTGACGGGCGCCGCGGTCGCCTTTGTCAACGGAAAGCCGACATCGGCGTTTCACACCGCGCGCCGCCAAGTCGACGAAGAATGAACAGGGGACTTGAACATGTGGAGAATGGTACGATGGATGTTGGCGGTATGGATCGTTTGCGCGGGCTGCGGCTCTCAAACGGCGCTGTTTCAGCCCCCTCCTCAACTTGTCAACCTGACGCTTTTGCCGGGAACGACGGTCGCCGTCTCCTCATGGGAGGAGGGGTTCGATCCCGCCGCGTTGACAGACGGCGTTGTTTCGGCGGAGGAATGGTCGCCCGCCGCCGGCTGGGAATGGGTCTTTGACGGCGCGTTGGAACGGCGCCGCCTGTTCAATGTTGAGATCGACGCGAACGCGGCGGCGGAGCCGTTTGAATGGCGGGGGCTGCGCCGAAACTACCGCCTCGGCAAGGAGTACGCCGCTTTCGGCTGGGTCATGATACGTTTTGACCAACCGAGAAAGGCGGCGCGCGTCGTTCTGCATTCGGTCGACACGGAGCGTTACCCCGCCACCCGCTTCGGCGTTCGGGACGTTCTAGTTCAGTATTGGGACGACGCCCAGAGCGTCTGGGTGAACGCGGGCGAGACGCGCGGCAACCGACTCCCCCGTCTCGCCGTGTCGTTCGACCCTGTCGAAACGCAGTATCTGCGCGCCGCCGTTCTCTGGGTCAACGGCTCCCAAAAACAGGATGTGTTCAGAGCGTACGGCCGACATGAATTTTATGTGAAAGGAACCATTCGTCTGCATGAGGTGGAAGCGTATGGCATTGCGGAGGATTGAAACAACGCGGATGAAGGCGGTTCGGGGCTTGGCGCACATCTTTTTGGCTGCGCTCTTCGCGGCGGCGAACGGATGCGGCGGCGGGGCGGTCTTCGCGCCGATGGAGCGCGAAGCGTTTCGGGACGCGCTTGACGATCTGAACGTCCGATGGCGGCAGATGGACTCCATGCGTACGCAGATGACGGTCAAGGTGAACGATCCCAGCGGATCGCAGGAGGCGCGCGCTTTACTGCATTTTCACAAGCCCGATTCGTTTCGATTCAGCGCGCTGGATCCTTTCGGTTCGCCCGTCGCGGTCATGGTCGCGTCGGAGGGGAAGCTGACGGAGATCTATGTCCGCTCCAATACTGCAGTGCGCGGTCCGTTGAGCGACGCCCGTTTGAAGCGGCTGTTTGAAATGGATGTGCGCGTCTCTGACATACGGCGCGCCATTGCCGCCAACCCGTTTGTCGGCGCGCCGTTCACCGACGGAAATCTGCGCAGATCGGATGATGAAGCCGTCCTGATACGCCCGATGGAATCGACCGGCGGCGAGGAGGAGATACGGCTTAAATGGATCAAAGGGGAGCCGGTCGTCTCGGAGTGGAAGCAGCGCGCCGCAGACGGCGGGGAGACGCTTGCCATCCGCTTTTGGAATTACCGAAGCGTCGGCGGACTTCTCCGCCCGATGGACGTCTCCATAGAGCGCAAACCAGAACAGGTGAGCATGCGTTTCCACGCGACCGATCCGGAGGTGAACGCGGAGATCAACCCGTTGATGTTTCGGCATCGGCTTCCCCCCCGCGCAAAAACGATATGGGTGAACGATGAAGGCGACCCGATTGAGCCTCCAAGCGAGGGCGAAGATCAACCTGTACCTTGAGATTCTCGGCAAGCTCCCAAGCGGACTCCATGCCGTCCAGACGATACTGCACTCGATAGAGCTGGCGGACGATGTTGAGCTGGAGCTGCGCAGGCGCGGCGTGTCGGCGGAATGCGCCGGCGCGGACATCCCGACAGACGACCGCAACCTCGCCTGTCAAGCGGCGCGCCTGTTTTTTCGGTTTACGGGAGTCAGCGGCGGCGTTCATATCCGCATCATGAAACGGATTCCTGTCGGCGGCGGACTCGGCGGCGGAAGCGCGGACGCGGCGGCTGTCTTGGTCGGATTGAACGCGCTGTGCGAAACCCGTTACCCGAAAGATGTTCTCGCGCGGATGGGCAGATCGCTCGGCGCGGATGTTCCGTTCTGCGTCGCCGGCGGATGCGCCTCTGGAGAAGGGGTCGGCGCCCGCCTTCGTCCGCTTCCGCCCCTGCCGAGGCGTCCGCTTCTGCTGATCAATCCTGGCGCGCAGGTACATACGGGCGAGGCGTATGCGGCGCTGAACGCCCCTCCTCTCGGCTCTTTTAACTTGCCGCCGTTTCTAGAACGGGTTAATATAAGAAACGGATGGCTTGACGACCCGTTCAAGACGGGAGCCGCGCGAAACGGTTTTGAGGCGTCTGTCTTCAAACGTTTTCCGCAGATACGCGAGGCGCGGGACAGGCTCCGCAGTTTCGGCGCCGCCGCCCTTATGAGCGGAACAGGCGGGACGGTTTTCGGCGTCTTCAAGACGGAGGCGCAGCGCGACGGCGCCTTGAAGGCTCTGCAGGGATTTTATCCGTTTGCGGAAGCGAGCGCGTTCTGGCCGCCGAGGCGTTGAGCAGTCCGATGTTGGCCGGTGGCCAAGCGGCAAGGCAGCGGGCTTTGGACCCGCGATCGTAGGTTCGAATCCTACCCGGCCAACCAACATTTATTTTCTCCGTCCTTTTCAGTCCCAATGTGAATGCGGACGGCGCCTGTGGCGCCTAAGATTCCCGCTTACGCGGGAATGACGAGGAGGGGGCGGGAATGACGAGGAGGGGGCGGGAATGACGAAGAGGGGGCGGGAATGACGAGGAGTGGGGCGGAATGACGAAGAGGGGGCGCGGGGTTTCTGGACTCCCCCCTTGAAAAGGGGGGCTGGGGGGTTTTCGCCGCGAGCGGAATATAGAGACTGCCGCAAGAAGATAGGCGCTACTATTCAGGCGCGCTTTGATGTATCATGAAGGCGCGGAACCCACACAAGAGGACGGAATGCATGGAAACGATTTTTGAAGACGCATTTGACGGACAGCTGGGAGACGGCTGGACATGGCTGCGCGAAAACCCTGACCATTGGCGCCTCGCGGAGGGCGGGGGCTTGGAGATACGGGTGGAGCCTGGCGTCGCCGACACGGTCATCAACGCGCTTTGCCGCCCCGCGCCGGACCGAAACGAAGGCGCCTTCGCCATCGAAATAACCGTCATGAACCACACCTTGCCGATTCAGCAGTACGAGCAGGCGGGCATCACATGGTATTGCGGCGGACGCCCCGTCTTTAAAATCGTGAAGGAACTGATCAACGGCGATCTCTGGATCATCCCCGGTCATGTCTCCATGCGGACAAAAAGCGTTCGCCTGCGCCTGATTGTGACGGCGGATTCGTGGGAAGCGACCTTTCGCCCGGAAGGCGAGACCGAATTTCAAACGGCGGCAGAAGGCGCCCTGCCCGCGCCGGACGCCGATCAGGTCAGCATACAGTGTTACAACGGCCCGCCGGACGCCGAGCATTGGATACGGTTTGAGGATTTTCGCATTGTGAAGCTGTAACTTCCTGACCTCGCGCCTTAAGTTAGGACATGTCGGCATGCGAACGCGGACGTTTTCTTCGCCGCCTCTGGATTTCCGCTTACGCGGGAATGACGGTCTGGTTGGCGGCGCCTTTTCCCGTGAATAGAGCGATTGTCAGTTCAAATGTCCCGACTTTCAGCATGAGGTCAGATAACTTCGCATTCGATTCTGGACATCGTTAACAAGAGAGGCGCATTGCAGGGGCGTTTTTTATTCTGATTTCATAAACATATAACATCAGCCGGCGGGGCTATAGTGTATGATTCATGCGGATACGGAATGCGGAAGGCTTCGCCCATGAGTTCTCGTCGGTTATCTCTGTTGTCTGCTTTGGGATATTTCCTTTTTGGGACCGCCTTTCTGGGCGGGGCGGAGGCGCAGACCGCCGGCGAAAAAGCGGCATGGAAAGAGATCGCGCAGCTCGGCGACGGCTTTGTCGTGTGGGAATCGAGCCGAACCGGCGCTTGGCGCATCTGGATGCGCAACCTGGACGGGAGCGGTCTGCGCCAGCTGGTCCCTGATGAAAACGGGCGCGACCACTTTTGCCCGCATGTCTCTCCCGACGGCAAGCGGCTTCTTTACTTGAGCTACCCGAAAGGGCGAAACAGCTACGACAAGAACCTCCACGGCAAGCCCGAACTGCACAACATCAAGGTTCCGCTGCGTCTGTTCCATATCGAGACAGGGCGGGATCGGGTTCTCGTTGAGAACGCGCGCGCTTATTTTGAGGACCGCGCCGCCGTCTGGATCAGCCCCGACGAATTTATCTACATCGGCGGCGACGGGCATACCTATCAGATGAATCTGAAAACGGACAGCAATCTGCGCCTCACCTCCGAGCCGCAAAAAGAGTTCGGTATGCTCATCAACGCCTCCTTGACGCATGCGACGCCCGGCCGCCCAGAGTTTTCCCCCTATGATTTGAGCAGCAAGCAGATCTCCCGCCGAAAACACCGCGGCGGCTGTCAGCCCTACTTCACGCGCGACGGCGTCTGGGGGTACTGGATGGCTGGCGCGGGCGGACCCGTCAACCGCATCCATCTTGAAACGGGCGCCGTGGAAGCGATCCTCTATAAAAATGACAGCCGTTTGCCGGCGGAGCGCAGCTACATCTACTTTCCGATGATCTCCGACCGCTCCGACCTGATCGCGTTCGGCGCGTCTCCCAATCAGCATGACCATTTCCGCTCCGATTACGACATCTTTATCTCCCGCATCGACCCTGAAACGCTGGAGCTGATGGGCGAGCCGGCGCGCTATACGTTTGACGGCGCCGCGGATCGTTTCCCCGATGTGTATCTGCGCGGTTTGGAGTTGGGCAGGGCGGAGGGGGAGGTTCCGCTGCGGGTGGAGTTGGCGCCTGAAGGCGTTTCGAAGGGCGCCGCGTGGGATATGGGGGATGGGACCCGTTTGCGCGGTTCAAGCGTCTCCTATATCTACAAAGAAGCAGGCGAATATGAGGTGTCGGCGGCAGACGGCGAAGAGACCTACCGCGGGCGCGTCAAGGCGGAGCCGCGCACCATTCCGTATGTAAAGGATGCGTCGCTTCCATCGAAGCGGCTTGCGCGGGTTCAGTTCAGCGAGCCGGTTGATTTGAGCCGTTTTAAGGCGTCGCTGGCGTCTGGGGTGGAGATCGAGTCGGTGACGGCGGTCGGCGCGGACGCGGCGGCGTTGACGCTTCGGGAGCCGGTGGAGTCGACAGATACGTTGATCTTGTCGGGCGCGAAGGATTTGGCGCAAAGCCCGAACGAGATGGAGCCGCTGCGCATTGCGGTTCGTCCGCCCGCTTGGCCGGTCGATGCGGACGCCGCGGTCGTTTCATGGTCGTCGGGCGAGGCGTCCGCGGGAACGCATGAAATGAAGCGCGAAGGCGCGGTCCAAGAGGGCTGGGACGGTTCCTTGGAGTTTTCAGGCGGCTCGGCTCGTTTTCCGACTGCCGCGGCCGCTCTTTTGAAAGCATGCCGCGCGTCTGGAGAGATGTCGATAGAGGCGGTGTTTCGGACCGATCGGCTTGACCAGAGCGGTCCTGCCCGTATCGTTACCTTTTCAAGCACCGCGTCGGCGCGCAACTTCACGCTCGGTCAACAGAACGCCCAGCTCATCCTTCGTCTGCGCACCTCCGAAACGACAGCGGAAAGCGGCGGCTACCGCGAGTTCGCGCTGTTTCCGCTGAAGGCGTACGAGACCGTCCATGTCGTCGCGGCGTACCGCAACGGGCAATTGACTGCCTACCGTGACGGCGAGAAGGCGTTTCAGACAACGGCGCTGAAAGGCGATCTGAAGGCGTGGACTGACCATTACTTTTTGCTGGGCGACGAGGCGGACGGAAACCGCCGATGGAACGGCGTTGTGGAGGCGTTTGCGGCACACAGCCGGGCGTTGTCCGCTGAGGAGGCGCGGCGCAGCTGGCGCGACTTTAAGGCGCTGCGCGAGCGGCGTTTTGCGGAGAACCCGACGCCTTGGCCGGCGAGCCGCGCCGGCCTTCAATTTATTTGGCAGACCGACAAGGCGGACAATCTTATCGGCAACAGCGCATGCGTCCTCAAACCGACAGGGAAGGGGCGTTTGACAGGCGC
The DNA here is from genome assembly GCA_963665845.2 of Candidatus Poribacteria bacterium. GTDB lineage: Bacteria > Poribacteria > WGA-4E > JAPPNK01. The sequence continues at coordinate 3,529,314 of OY762492.1, read as the reverse complement.
GTATGGGATGGCGCTGTCGGGCGGGGCGTTTTTAGCCGACGAGAGCGCGGCGAAGCGGCTTTTGGACGCGGCAAAGCGGACGAATCAGTTGACGATTGAGGCGTTTATACAGACCGACTCGATGGACCAATTCGGGCCGGCGCGTATTGTTACCTTTTCCAGCGGCGCAACGTCGCGCAATTTCACGTTGGGGCAGGAGGGCGGGCGGCTTATTTTGCGGCTTCGGACGCCGTCGACAGGGGAGAACGGGATTAATCCGCAAACGCCGTTGTTCGAATTGCCTAAAAATTCGCCTGTTCATGTCTCAATTACGTATAGGCAGGGTTTGCTGGTATGCTATCGAGACGGGGTTGAGGTTTTGCGTACTACGAACGTTCGCGGCGGTTTTGAAAACTGGGAAGCGCAGCGGCTCCTGTTCGGCGACGAATGGGGCGGCGGGCGCGACTGGTCGGGGCGTCTGGAGGGCGCCGCAATCTATTCGCGCTGGATGGACGCCGCCGAGGCGCGGCAAAACAGCGAGGCGTACTGGCGTCTTTATGAGAGCCGCGAATCGATTCGTCCGCTGGAGGTGGAGGCTACCTTGACAAATCTCTCCCGCGCGCCGACACTAGAGGAGATCAAGCCGTATCGGGAGGCGCTGGCGGTTTATGAGTATGAATCGGCGCGGGCGTTGGACGGCTCGGCGGCGCCCTCGAAGATGCGCGTCGTTCACTGGGTCGCCATGGACGGCAAGACGCTTGATTCGGCGCAATGGAAGGCGGGAAGCTCCGTCCGCCTCCGCATTGAGCCTTTTGAGAGGAACCCTCAACTGGAATCGTTTTACATGTCGGACACGTTGGAACCGGATTTTAATGCGCCCTTATTTTACGCGGTAGACCCTTGATGGAAAGGCGGCGGCATATGCGCAAATCGGATCGCGGATTCGCTTTTTTGATTGGTTTTGGACTCGGCTGCTTGTTGGCGGCAGCCCTCTATTATGTGGGCATGTCGACCCGCTCGCAGGAGAGCGGGGCGCCGTTGATTCAGACGCCGCGCCAAACGCATGTTCCCGTCTCAAAGGCAGACCCGAATTTTGACGAAGAAAGCTCACGCATATCGAATGCCGAATTAGAAAAGATGATACGCGAATGGGAAGCGAACGAGCGGCATGTCGAAAGCGTTGAGCCTTACAGCGCGGAGAGCGGCGGAAACGGCGCGACAGCCTCAATAGACGACGAAACGTACCCGCCCTTAGAGGATGCGGACAGCGGCTCCGATCCGTCGGTAGAGGAGAGCCAATTTATGGTGGAGGCGGAGCTGGTGGCGAAGTCGCCGCTGCCCGTTTTTGAAGAGGCGCCGTTCCGCAATGTGCTGGTGGTGTATGAGTACCGCATTTTACGGCGCATCAAGGGTTTGACCAATCAGTTGCGCCTGCGCGTGGCTCACTGGGCGGTTCGCAACGAAGCGCGTCAGCCGGCGCTGGCGTATGAGATCGGCGGCGCGCATATACTGCGCCTGCGCCCGTATGAATCCCAAGACGGCGCTTATGTCAGCAACGCGTTTCCGATGGACGACGGGTTGCCGCTCTTGATGGAGCAAGATACGGCGCTGGACGCCGAGGGTCCTGGATACGGCTGGAACGCTCTGCTGCCTCCGCCGCCGCCCTCGTCGCTGCTGTAACGGCGCGCCCGGCGCGGCATGGCGCATGGTCTTTAGTTCGCCGCTGTTCGTTTATTATTATCTGCCGCTGGCGCTCGCCGTTTATTATCTGATGCCGCGGCGGGCGAAGCATTTGGCGCTGACCGCGTTCAGCTACCTGTTTTACGGCTGGGCGAACCCGTGGTTCATACTGCTCATGCTCGGCTCCACGCTGGTCGATTACCGGTGCGGGCTGGCGATGTCGGGCGGCGAATCGACCCGCAAGCGCGCCGTAGTTGTTTCCATCTGCGCGAACCTGTCGCTTCTCGGCTTCTTCAAATATTTCAACTTCGCTTCTGAAAACGCCGCCGCGCTCATGCGGCTCGTCGGTTTGGAGTCGCCCGCATGGGAAGGCGCCTTGCAGGTCGCGCTTCCGCTCGGCATCAGCTTTTATACGTTTCAGTCGATGAGTTACACGATCGATGTCTACAGGGGGGACGCGCAGCCGATTCGCCGTTTCATCGACTTCGCCTGTTATGTGTCGATGTTTCCGCAACTGGTGGCGGGTCCGATTGTGCGTTTTTCGGATGTGTCGGAGCAGCTGCGCAGCCGTACGCATACGTTGGAGAAGTTTGCGCGTGGGGCGGCTCTTTTTTCGGTCGGCATGGCGAAGAAGGTCGCGCTGGCGAACCCGTGCGGTAAAATGGCAGACACGGTCTTTGAGGCTGGGTCGCTCCATTTTCTGGACGCTTGGTACGGCTTGCTCGCGTATGCGTTTCAGATCTACTTCGATTTCAGCGGTTACTCCGATATGGCGATCGGCCTCGGCTTGACGCTCGGCTTCGCGTTTCCAAAGAACTTCGACTCGCCGTACCGCTCCGAATCGATCACCGAATTTTGGCGCCGATGGCATATCTCCCTTTCCAGCTGGCTGCGCGACTACCTTTATATACCGCTCGGCGGCAACCGCAAAGGTCCGCGGCGCACCTATCTAAACCTCGCGCTGGTGATGATACTCGGCGGGCTATGGCATGGCGCCTCTTGGAACTTCGTCGTCTGGGGGTCGCTGCATGGCGGGATGCTGGCGCTGGAACGCTGGCGCGGAAAGCGGGCGGCGTACAGCGGATTGCCGCGCGGGGCGCGCGTCGGGCTGACCTTTTTACTGGTGTGCCTCGGCTGGGCGTTTTTCCGCGCCCCTGACCTCGGCTCGGCATGGGCGTTTTTAGGCTCTCTGGCGGGGATCGGATCGCCGACGCCGGAGGCGGCGCTCGTATCGGGCGTTCTGTATCAGCCGTATTATCTGATCAGCATGGCAGTCAGCGGGTTGACGGTGTGGCTCTCTCCGACGGCGTGGGACTGGACGGAGCGGTTGACGCCGTTGAAAGCGGGGGCGGCGCTGGCGGGCTTGTGGCTGTCGCTAGCGTTATTGTCCGCCCAGACGTATAATCCCTTTATCTACTTCATTTTTTAACCGAACCTGCTCACGGGAGGATGATGGTAGGCTCTTTGGAATGCTTGCTTTGCTGCTGCTTTTTTCTTTTAGGTACGGTCGGCGTTGGAGCCGTTATTGGTTTTTTCGGGGGGCAGAAAAAGTCCACGGAGTCCGGCAATAGAATGGACACGCTATTGCGGCGAGTACCGAAACCGCGTTTTACGCGGACGCTTCGGCAGAGGCGGGAGCGGGATATGGAGTGGGACGAGGAAGATTATGAACGGGTTGAGCAGTCTTATACGGCGAGAAGAGAGCGGACGAGTCGGCGTTTTTCCGCTTCGTCGGGATGGCGGCGGCAGGAACGGGAATCGCGTTCGGAGCGGGAAATCGCTCATATGCAGGAGCAGATCAACGACCTGACGCGCCAGCTGAAAAACGCGCAGCAGCCGCCGGACGAGGAGGTCGCGCGGCTGCGCCAAGAAATCGCCGACCTAACCATTCTGATGAGCGACGCAAGATCGCCCCAAAACGCTGAACTGGCGTACCTCCGCCGACAGGTTGATGAACTGACGCGCCAGCTTCAAAACAGAGAGCATGAAAACGACTCGGATACCTGACGAGCGCATCTAAAATACGTTAAGGGCAGGAATGACGCCTGCCGGACGCGGGGCTTCTGGACTCCCCTTGAAAAGGGGGGCTGGGGATTTTAGAAGGCGAAGGGCGCGTCGGGGCGGGACTTACTGCCGCGGACGGAAAGCTCCGCAGCCCACTTCGCCGACAGAATGCTTGCATTTTAAAGACGCTTATCGTATGATGAAAGCGGTGGCATCATCCGCCCACAACTGAGGAGATACGCCATGAACGACGACATCAGTGGGGAACTCTACGCGCTGATCCAAAAACTTGACGCCCACATTGCGCGGGCAGACCGCCTCGAAGACGCGATCGCGGAAAACAGAAGCGCGATCGCGGAAAACAGAATCGCCATTGAAGCGAACAAAAACGCCATTGAAGCGAACAAAAACGCCATTGAGGTGAACAGAAACGCCATCTTGGACAATGGAAAAGCCATCTTGGACAATGGAAAAGCCATCGCGCGGCTCGAGGGAAAAATCGCCGGCAGCATTATCATCATCGGGCTTGCGGCTGGTCTACTGGGACCCCTGGTCATGGTAATCGTGAATCTGGTCATCAAATAATGGGATTTCTCTGAGCCTGCCCATAGATTTGAGACAAATCTGATAGCGGACGCGAGACGTCTCTTGCGGCGCCTCTAGATTCCCGCTTATGCGGGAGTCATTATATAAATGACGCCTCCCGGGCGCGGGCATGACGGGCGAACGCGAACGTCGTCTGCGACGCCTCTGGATTCCCGCGCGCTTTACCGCAGGCGCTAAACCCCCCTAACCCCCTTTTCAAGGGGAGAATCTGACCTCATGTATAAAGTTGGGACATTTGAACCGACAATCGCTTTATTCATGGGAAAAAGGCGCCGCCAACCAAACCGTCATTCCCGCGCAAGCGGGAATCCAGAGTCTACCCCGAAACCGTCCGCGTTCACAACCAGAATTGTCCCAACTCTAAGGATGAGGTCAGGGGAATCGGACGCGGCGCCGCGAATATCCCGTATGAGCGTAATGCCCGCAAAAACATGTAAAATCTGCAGGGCGAACGCTACAAACCATCTGAACGAGGGAGTTGCGCTTTGAAAGATCGACCGCTGACCGATTTCGACAAGACGGTTCTGGAACAGATGGAGCATATACGCGCCGTCGGGAGACGCAAACTGCGCAACCAAAACGAGCTGGACGACTTCGTCCAAGAAACAATCGCGCGGGTCTATGCGAACCGAGCGCAGCTGCGCGACCCTGCCAAGCTGAAGCAGTGGATCGCCGGCATTGCGCGCAACGTGGCGGACGACTGGAACCGAGCGCATTACCGCAGGGCAGAGCATCCGCTGACGGACGAGGCGGAGCTGACAGACGAAAGCGACCCGCTGGACGCCCTCGAACAAGCGGAGAGGAACGAGCTGATACGCCAAGCGATGAACAGGCTGAACCCTGTTGACCGCGATCTGCTGCGCGGGAGGTATATGGACGAGGAGTCGTACGCCGATCTGCAGAAGCGGCATGGGTTGTCCTATTCGGCGGTCGGGATACGGCTGCACCGCGCCAAACAGCGTCTCAAAAAAATAATGGAAGGCATGAAGATCGCGCTCGTTTTGCCGCTTGTCAACCTGACGCGCAACGCATTTGGAGGAATCGTTCTCATGACAAAATCAACGAAGATCGTTCTTGGAATTACGGCAGTTCTGATTCTCGCGCTGCTGGGCGGGTATCTCTGGCTGGAATACGGCGGTTCATCCAACAGCGAGACGCCGGGGTTGACGATTGAAGAGCAGACGCCGCCTGTCGAGACCAGCGCTTCAAACGACGGCGCTTCAAACGACGGCGTCTCAACCCAAACCGAAACAGCTAACGGCGCCGACTCAACGCTCTCTTCTGACGCCCCGCAGGACGCCGGCGAAACGCCGGAAACCTTGACCGCTCCGCCCCCGGAGGCCGCTCCCGCCGACGTTCTTGACGATTTTGCAAACCAGCTCCTAGAGGGCATTCAGGAAGTGTTCGACTTCGCAAAAAAGCTGAAAGCCCATTCGCCTGAATTGACGGAGTATGCGGACGTAATGACCGAATCAATGGAGGACCTTGCCAATCTGGACGCTCAATTGCGGCGGCAAGGGGCGTCGGTTGAAGAGCGGAAAGCGCAGGTATCCGAAAAGTATTTCGTCAACGTCTTGGATCGCATGATCATTCACGACGCAAATTCAGCAAGTGTAAAGAAGGATGCGATGTTTAGAAGCGCGGCTAGCTCTATTGGCATCCCTTCAAAGTTGGAAATGCTTCTCATGGGCGGTATGACGCCTCAAGATATCATGCGCAAGATACAGGAGAATCCTGAATATCGGGCGAAATGGTCGGCGGCGCAGAAACGCGCCAATGATTCGTTTCAGGGCAAAGACTAACCATAAGAATGGAGGAATTCTTCTCATGACAGGCAATCGGTTCGTTCGCTTCGCCGCCGCGTTGAGCGTCCTCTTCTCGGTTTTATGCTTGAGCGCGTCGGCTCAAAACGGAGCGCGTGTCGTCGAACCTTGGGTCCACCCTGGATGGATAGGGGGGATACTCGGTTCGACATTGGGCATCCTTGGCGGGGTTGTCGGCACATTGGGAGGCGTGTTTGCGTCAAGAGGAAAAGCGGTGAAACTTACTTTAGGAGTCCACGCCTTCGCGTTTCTCCTCTCGGTCGTTTCACTCGTCGTCGGCATCGCTGCATTTCTGTCCGGACAACCTTACGGCGTATGGTTCGGATTTGGTTATGGCGGACTCCTTGGCGCAATCATTTTCGGCGTCTTGTTTCCGGTACTTCTCAAAAGAATAAGAGAGGCTGAACATAGAAAATCGATGTTGGAGGATTTAACGCGAAGCCTCGAGAATACGGAAAATCCGTTTTTACTGAAAATTCGGGCGATGTTGACGGAAGGCGCATTGACGCCAAGCGCGGCAAAAGCGCTTGTCGAGGCTTATGAAGAATCGAGAGGAATGCCTCAAGACAATGTCCCAACTTAAGGGCATGGGAACGCGGGCGGCTTCTGCGGCGCCTCTAGATTCCCGCTTGCGCGGGAATGACGAATTGAGGATCGGACAGTTTCTGCGGCGCATAAAACCCCCCTAGCCCCCCTTTTCAAGGGGGAATCGGACGCGTCGGCGCGCGGCTCAAACCCCCTAACCCCCTTTTCAAGGGGGAATCGGACGCGCCGCCGTTGACCGCGGCATCGGCGCGCGGTATCATCAGTTCGCTTTCATCAAAGCGGGCGAATAGGCGGTCAACAGATGGCGGCATTTTCTAAAACGAGATGGGCGATCGTCATTCTCTTCTGCTTGACGGTTGGGGTTCCGGCGCTGCTTCATCAGCTGTTTGGAGAAGGCGCGCCTCCTCCCCCCGCCGGCATTTCCCTCCCGCACATAGAGGCGTATGAGGACGCGCTGGAGGAGCGGCCGCCGTTGTCGGAGCGGCTGCGCCCTTGGACGCAGCGCGCGTTGACGCATGTCGGCGCGGCGGGCGGCGGACAGGCGTATCTTGGCAAGGGCGGCTGGCTTTTTTATCAGCCGGACATAGAACACACCTCCGGCGCCCCCTTTTCGATTGAACAGCCGCTGAATGCGATACTGGATTTTCAGCGTCAGCTGGAGGAGCGCGGCATTCGTCTCATCGTCATGCCGGTCGCGCCGAAGTCGGCGGTCGAGTGGACGCATTTCACGCGGCGGCGGCTTGAACCAGGGACTGTCCTGCGCAACCCGTCCTATGAAGCGTTTATTGAGCGGCTGCGCGGCGAGGGCGTCTGGACGCTGGAGGCGGTTCCGCGCGCCTATCTGAAAACCGACACGCACTGGACCCCCTCGGCGATGCGCGAGATATCGGAGGAGGCGGCGCGTTTCATCGAAGCGCGGGTTGAGGAGGCGCGCGTTGATCTGTCGCCGAAAACCGACCGATATGTTCGCCAAACGCGCTCGGTCAAGGGGCGGGGCGATCTGGCGGGAATGCTGGACATCGATCTGCCGGCGGAGCGGGTCGAGATTGAGCCGATAGCGGCGGCGGACGGAACGCCTTGGCAGGCGCGGCGCGGCGCCGAAATTCTGCTGCTGGGCGACAGCTTCAGCAACATCTATTCGCTGGAGGAGATGAGCTGGGGATCGTCGGCTGGGTTTGCGGAGCAATTGTCCTATGCGCTTGGGCGTCCGGTTGACCGCATCGTGTTGAACGAGGGGGGCAGCCATACGACGCGGCGCGAACTGGCGCGCGATTCGGGTCGTTTGGCGAACGCGCGGGTTGTGTTGTGGCAATTTGCGGCGCGGGAGCTGTCTTGGGGCGATTGGCGGCTGTATCCGATGGGTTCGTTTGAGCGTTCGCCTGAGCAGCCTGCGCTGTCAGAGGCGGGTCTGGCGCGCGGCGTGGTGTTGGAGTTGACGCGGCCGCCGGCGCCGGGTTCCACGCCGTACGGCGATTGCGTCATCGCGCTTCGTTTAGGCGAGCTGTCGCTGTTAGGCGCGGGCGCGGAGACGCCTGCGGAGGCGGTCGCGTTTGTGTGGGGAATGCGCGCGCATGAGTGGACGCGCGCCGCTTCTTTGGAGGTCGGCGATCGGGTAGAGCTGCGGCTGCGCCCATGGTCGGAGGCGGAAGCGGAATACGGGCGTTACAGCCGAAAAGAGCTGGAGAGCGAAGAGTCCTGGCTTCTGGATGTCTACTGGGGCGAGAGCTTTCAAAGGTTTTGATATTGAAGTTCGCCGGATGAGCCTGAAGCCCGCTTAGAAAACAGGAATATCTTGTTTCTCCGCCTCAATTTCTGCTTCCCGCGCCAGAATGCAGGCGCGCCGCCATTGCCAGTATTCAGCGACAATCTCCGCCAAGTCAGCGCCCACTGGGATCGCATGCTTAGCGTATTTATGTTGACCGCACAGCTCTTTCCGCTGCGTATCGAGAAAGATCATGAATTCGCCAACCTGAATGCAGACGCGGACATGCTCCTGGTCGATATACTCGACATAGGGGGTCGGATCCCATCCCGCCTTGAGACCAAACGTTGCAGGCGCCAGATTCACAGACGCCAGCTTGGATTCCAGACGCCGCTGCGTCTTCTCACGCAGAAGCTTTATATTCGCCATTGTGTTCTCGTTCATTGACATACCGTAACCTAGGTTCTTTTGAATCAACAGCTTTCTTGCCGATGCGCCAACACAATAACATCGGCTGATTCACGTGTCAAGACACTTGACATCAGACCTTACGTCTTTAGTTGGGACATGCCGGCGGGCGGACGCGGACGTCGTCTGCGGCGCCTCTGGATTCCCGCTTACGCGGGAATGACGATCTGGTCTGCGAGGCTTTTTCCCCATGAATAAAGGCTTTGGTCGTTCAAATGTCCCAACTTTAGGCGTGAGGTCATACTTGACATGACGTCTGGCGGGCGCGAAAGGTTTCTGCGGCGTCTAAGATTCCCGCTTGCGCGGGAATGACGAGGAGGGGGCGGGAATGACAAGGAGGGGGCGGGAATGACAAGGAGGGGGCGGGAATGACGGCGTGGGACGATGTCCTGACGGGCAGGATCGGCGTCGGAATGTCCGTTATTCGTGCGCGGCATACCGCAGGATCGTTCCCCATTGCCCGACGATCCAGCCGTTGCGCCAGTCGGCGAAATCGATGCCTGTTAAGTCCACATCGACTCCGCTTGGCCGTTTGCGCCAACGGGTTCCGCCGTCTGTCGTCTGCAGGATCAGCCCGCCGCCGCCGACCGCCCATCCGTTTCGTTTGTCTAAAAAGGCGATGTCGTAAAGAACTGCGTCAACGCCCGTCTCCTGCTCTGTCCATGTCTGCCCGCCGTCCTGCGTCATAAAAATGCGCCCTTCGGCTGAACATGTCCAGCCGTTTTGTTTATCATGAAAGTAGACGCTCATCAGCCACACATCGGATCCGATCTGCTCCGCTTGGCGCGTCCATGTAACGCCGCCGTCGCTTGAGCGTACGACGGCGCCCTCCTTCCCCGCCGCCCATCCGATCTTTGGGTTCACAAAATGGACGGCAAACAGCTCCCGCTTGACAGGCGCCTCCGATTCTGTCCAGTCGGCGCCTCCGTTCGCCGTTCGGTAAATCTTCCCTGCGACGCCGACCGCCCATCCGTTTCGCTTGTCCGCGAAGTAGATGTCCAACAGGTCGATATTGCCGGGCGTCTCCTGTTTCGTCCATGTTTCGCCGCCGTCGTCGGTATGGACGATGACGCCGAACTCCGCCGCCGCCCAGCCGCGCCGTTCATCTATAAAATGCGTTGAGCTGAAACATTCGTCGGTGGAGCTGTCCTGCGCCGTCCAGTTGAGTCCGCCGTCGGAGGTGAACAGGGCGTCGCCTCGGTCGCCGACCGCCCAGCCGACCTTCGGGCTGGCGAAGCAGACGCCGTAGAGCAGCCCCGCCGTTGTCGATTGCGCCGTCCATGTCTTTCCGCCGTCGTTGGTGGCGTAGATCCCGCCGCCTTCGCCCGCGACCCATCCTGCGTTTGCGTCGGCAAATTCAACGGCGAGAAAAACGGGATGCGCCCCCCGCTTTCCGGTGCGGCCGCCCAGCATGTGAGTCCAAACTTTGCCTCCGTTCTCCGACTTCAGCGCCGCGCCCAGATCGCCCGCGACCCATAACCTGTTCGGCGGCTCGATGTGCAGGTCGTACAGCATGTAACTGTGAAGCGGCTCGTCGCCGAGGCGGCGTTTTTGTCCGTAGATTTGAAAATGCCGCTCGTTGGAGCCGTCGGTGATATGGCGCCATGTTTCGCCTCCGTCCTCCGTCGCTAGGATCGTCCGCTGGTCGCCGACCGCAAAGCCTCTTTGCGCGTCAAAAAAACGGATGCGCGTCAATTCGGCGCCGCCGATGGAATCGGGCGTCTGCTGCGGGATCCATGCGTCTCCGCCGTCGTCGGTGCGGAAAATGCGCCCGCTCCATCCTGCCGCCCATCCCGTTTGCGCGTCGATAAAATGAACCGCCCGCAGCGACGCTTGCTCCAGCCCCTTCCCCGCAGGTTCCCAATCGAGTCCTTCGTTCCGGGAGCGGAACGCGGCGCCGTGGTCCCCGACGATCCAAACGGCGCCATGTCCTGCAAAGATGTCGTAAAAGGCGCTGGAGCTGTTCAGGTTAAGGCGCGTCCATGTCGTTCCGCCGTCGCCCGTTCCGACAACGATTCCGCCGTCCCCGACGATCCATCCGACCTTTTCGTTTTGAAAGGCGGCGCGGCGCATCGGTCCTTGTACATCCGCATGTTGAGGCGTCCATTCCGCTCCGCCGTTGGAGGTATGCGCGATGAGAGCTTTCTGCGCCCCTTCCGTACTTCCGACCGCCCATCCGGTCTGGGCATTCGCAAACTCCAGATCGTAAAACGTGCCGCGCCATTTTCCTTGCCGCGCGATTTTCCATGCGCCGAGGGGCATGGTCGTCGGCTCTTCCGGTCCGCAGCCGGTCAGCGCTAGAATGCTCAGCGCGAGCGTCCAAGCCGCCATGCGCCGCGCCCTTTTACGCATGCGGCTTTCCTCCCTAGATCGAGTTTTCGGTGAACTGTACCGTCTCGCCCGCTTCGTCTATCGGTATTCGAAAGGCGAATTCGCTTCCTTTGCCGAGGGCGCTTTCGACCCATATTTCGCCCCCGTGCGCCTGAATAATGCTGCGCGCGATGGCGAGTCCTAAACCTGTTCCGCCCTGCTTGCGCGTTTGATGATTGGACGATTGACGGAACTTGTCGAAAATCATCTCCTGGTCGCTTTGCGCGATGCCGGGGCCAGTGTCTTTGACGCTCAACCAAAGATAGCCGCCCTCCCGCCCGACGCGCGTTTCAACCGTTCCATCGTCCGGGGTGAACTTGACCGCGTTGCCGAGCAGGTTCGTTACCGCCTGCCCGATGCGGTCCGCGTCGCCTGTCGCAAGCGGAAGTCCAGGTTCCGCTTCAAACGAAAGACGGATGCGTTTCTCGGCGGCTTGGGGACTGATTTCATCCATGCGCGTCTTTCCGACCTCCGCAAGGTCCAGCGGCTCCAACTTCAGCTCAATGCGCCCCGATTCGATGCGCGAAAGGTCTAGCAGGTCGCTGATCAAACCGGACAGCCTGACCGCCTGCCGTTCCACCCGCTCCAGTTTGTCGCGCATCACCTCTGGTATGACGCCTGTTTTTCCGTCTAAAATGAGCCGCGTGTAGCCGTAAATGGAGGTCAGCGGGGTGCGCAGCTCATGCGAGACCAGCGCGACAAACTCCGATTTCATCTGGTCAATCTCTTTTTCGCGGGTGATGTCGTCCAGCACATACACCGCGCCCGTCGGCGCCCCGTCCGTGTAGTAGACCGGCCCGCGCACCACTTTGAGCGCGATTTTTTGTTTATTCCGTTCGATCTCCACCTCGTAGGCGTTCACTCGATGGCTCAATGGGCGCATTCTGTCGGGCGGAAAGAGCCGCTCCAGCAGCTGCGGGTCCAGCGCCTCGTCGACCGTCTTGCCGACCGCGTCCGACGGCAAATTCAGCAGCGCCTCCGCCGCCGGGTTCAGCAGCACAATGCGCCGCTCCAGGTCTAAATGGACGATCCCTTCGGCGATGCCGTTCAAGACCGAGTTCAACTTCCGCTCTTCTTGGCGGATTCGCGCCAGGGCGTCCTGCAGCGTCTGCGTCATGGCGTTGAATTCTTCGCCCAGTATTCCGATCTCGTTATGGCTTGTGATCGGTATCGCCTGCTGGTAATTTCCGAGGCGGATGGTGTGCGCCGCGTCGGTGATCTGACGTATCGGGCGCACAATTCGGCGCACAAAGAGAAACGAGACGATGCCGAAAACGACCGCCGCCAAGCCGATCGTCCACAGGATGCGCTTCCAGAGCATTTGTTCAGAGATGAAGGCGACCGTCGTCGGCTCCGAGACGAGCGCCGACCAGAGCGGTATCGGTCCGATAAACTTGTCGTATGCCCAGACCCGCTCCACATTTTTGCTGTCCGGTTCGATGCGGTAGACGGGGGCGTCGGATCTGCTGGCGGCGTCCGTCGCGTCTTCCGCCGATTTTGAAAAGGTCAGTCCCATTTTTCGAACGGAAACCATGACCCCCAACGGCGGATTTGGAGAATCGGACAGCCTTTCAAACGCCATGTCCGCAAATTCAGACGCTGTCAAACCCTCCACCGCATACTCTTCCTCGCCCAGGTCGGGATGCGCAAATTTGCCGAGAGAGACGCGCGCGCTGATCATCAGGCTTTTCACGGCGCCGTTGTTGCCGGCGGCGCGCCCGCTTCGCCTCGGCTCCAGCTCCACCCAGACCGTGTCCTCGTTTTCAAGGCGGTCCCATCCAGGCTCCGATGAGCTGACCAGATACACATAGCGGTTGTCAGGGTCATGCGGATCGCGCCCTAAAATTTCAATGCGGCGCGGATCCTCCTGGGCGCCGGCGCCGCTGAGATCGGCCAGCTCTGGAAAGGAGAGCGTTAAACGCATCGCGCCTACCGGCTTGCTGCTGCGGTTGGAGTTCTCGCGTATCGGCACGGCAAGCCGCGCGACAACCGAATCGTGTTTGTTATGAAAACCTGTCTTGCCGATATGCGGTCTGTTGTTTTGAACCGTCTCCTTCCACCATGTTTCGTTTAAAACGGTGGCGGGACGGCTCTTTTCGTTGGATGCGAGGGTCAGTCCGCGATGGTCGGCGATCGTGTAACCGACGACGCGCGAACGTTCCCTGACGATATTGCTGACAATAATATCCGCCCCGCTGCCAAGAGGAGATTCGCCGCTTCCCCATGCGCCGATGATGAGCATCGTGTCCATGTTCTGCTTGGCGATTTCCCGCACATGTTTGCCGATGGCGCGGTCAGCCTGCTGCTCCGCCCATTTCAGCTCTTCTGTAACAAGCAGGGTTGCGCTCTCGCGCGCTTCCACCGATGTTTTATGCAGTTCGGATCCGATCGCCCTTTGAAGCGACGCGCGGCTCTGCGCATACAATCCGATCCTCGGCAAAAACACCACCGCCAGAGCCGGTATCGCCGACGCCGCCACAAACATGAGCAGCAATTGACCGCTCAAGCTTCCAAACCAGCGGTACTGTATGCGCCGCAGCGTTGATTTGCGATTTTCCATCGTTTTGTCCAGCGCCGAATGGTCTTCAGTTTAGCGCCAAACGCCCGCGCGCTCAAAACTGCGCCAGCGCAAAACGGCGCCGCGCGTCCAAACGGGCGTCAGAGCGCCATTCTACATGCCGCGCGCCAAACTCGTCCGGGAAACGCGCCAGCGCCTCCCGTTCGTCCGCGTCGTCAAACTTATGCGCCGCAAGCCATCCGCCCGATTTCAACATTTGCCCGCTCAATCGACCCAGCCATTCCAGCGAGCCTGTATAACGGGACAGAATAAGATCATACGCGCCGCTGTTCGCTATGGACGCGCCGACCGTCAAGCGGGTATGCTCAACCTGAACGTTGCCGGCGCCGACCGCCGGCAGCGCCGCCATTAAAAAGGAGGCTTTTTTGGAGGACGACTCAAAAAGACGAACGCGCAGATCCGGGCGGTACGCCGCCACCGCAAGCCCTGGAAACCCCGCCCCCGATCCGATGTCCGCAGTCAACGCTCCAGACGGCGCATCAACATGGTCAAGAACAGCCGCCGAGTCCAAAAAATGGCGCCGCGCAATCTGGGCAGGCGTCGCGATCCGCGTCAAATTATGCGTCCGATTCCAGCGCAGCATCAGCTCCGCATGCGCCGTAAACGCGCGCGCTTGACGATCCGAAAGCGGAAGAGACGCCTCCGAGAACGCCTCTCGAATTGCCTCCGCCGCCGTCATGGAGGCGACACGCGCGTGAACAGATACCGCAGCACAACATCCCCTACCGTTTTCAAACTTTGAGCGGAGCATTTGTCGGGAGTGTCCGCGATGGTGTGCCAGTGCGGGTATGAGAAATCGATGATGTCGATGGCGGGAATGCCCGCCTTGATGAGCGGAATATGGTCGTCCAGTATCGCCGGACCCATTCGTTCGACGAAGGCGTCCGCGCCGATTTCATGCGCCGTTTTCCATACGCCTTTCACCAGCTCCGGCGCCGCCCGATACGAAAACGGCTCTACCGGTATCGACAAATCGGCGTCCCCAACCATGTCGAGCAGAATCGCAAAGCGGGGCTTGGACGGAATCGGATTCGCGGCGTAGTAGGTGGAGCCGAGAAACATCTCATCGGTCGTCGGACCGTAATCTTCCCCGTCAAACAACACGATGACGACAGGATACGGAAGCGGCGCCGCATGAAATTGACGCGCCATCTCAAGAAGTACCGCGACGCCGGAAGCGCCGTCGTTCGCCCCTAAAATAGGCGTTTTGCGATTCTCTTTCTTCGGGTCATGCTCGGCGAACGGGCGCGTGTCCCAGTGGGCGCACAGCAGGACAGGATTCTCCCCCTCGCCGAAAGTTGCAGCGATGTTCCACATCTCAATCTTTTTGTGGGTGAACGGCTGAAGATGTACCTCGTCCGCCCATTTTTTCAGCTCGGCGGCGAGATAGTCGCGCCCCGCCTTGTGTCCGTCCGAGCCTGGGTTGCGGGGTCCGAGGTCCGTTTGCGCCGTCAAGTACGCCATCGCGCGGTCGGCGTCTATCTGCGGGATTTGCTGCGCGCGCGTGTGAAATCCCGCCCATAAAAAAAGCGCGAGAATTGCCGAGAGACTCTTCTTAAGGCACATCGCTTCGGCTCTCCAAGGCGCGGTTCAACGTCACCTCGTCCACATACTCGATCTCGCTTCCGATCGGAATGCCGTATGCGATCTGCGTCACGCGCGCGGGCAGCGGCTCCAGCTGGCGCGACAGGTAGGTGACGGTCGCGTTGCCCTCCACGCTCGGATTCAGCGCCAAGATCACCTCCGCCGTCTGCTCCTTCTTCACGCGCGACAGCAGCTCCGGTATGCGCAGATCGTCGGGGCGGACATGGTTCAACGCGGACAGGACGCCGCCCAGCACATGGTAAAGCCCGCGGTAGCTGCCCATGCGCTCAAAGACGGCGATGTCGTCCGGCTTCTCCACAACGCAGATCGCGCTGCGGTCGCGGTTGGGGCTTTCGCAGATTCTGCACGGGTTCTGCGCCTTGTCGGTGAAACTGCCGCACACATCGCACCGCGTCAGATGATCATGCAACTCTGCAATCAAATTGCCGAGGCGGCGAATATCTTCCGCCGGCTCGCGCAGCATATGAAACGCAAGACGCTGCGCAGTCTTCTCGCCCACGCCAGGGAGCTTGCGCAGCTCCGTCAACAAACGCGCGAGATTCTCAGGGTAGTACCGCAACCGAACGCTCCTGTTTTCAAGGGGGAATCGAAACCAAGGCGCGTCTAAACGCTCACTCGGCGCGGATCGTTTCGAGATGATGCCGTTTCATCAACCGCGACTTGTTGCGGTTCGCCGTTCGCTTTTTGATGACGCCTTTTTTCGCCGCTTTGTCGAGAAGGCTGACGGCGCGCAGGACGCTTTCTTGGGCGTCTTCGCTCTGGGCGGCGATGTTGAACCGCGCCTTTTTGAGAGCGGTCCGCAGCGACGACATGACGCGACGGTTTCGCAGCCGCTTCCTCTCCGCATTTGCGATGATGCTCCGCTTGACGCGGTTTTTATAGGCGACGCGCTCTTCAGTGCTGGTGTATTTCTTCTCCGCTGTTCGTCGAGACATTCGCTTATTCCTAGGTCAAAGTTGTTTAAAGTATGCCTGATCATGCGCCGGCTGTCAACTGCAAGCTTCTGACCTTACGTCTTAAGTTGGGACATGTCGGCATGCGAACGCGGACGTCTTCTGCGGCGCCTCTAGATTCCCGCTTACGCGGGAATGACGGTCTGGTTGGCGGCGCCTTTTTCCCATGAATAGAGCGATCGTCGGTTCAAATGTCCCAACTTTAAGCATAAGGTCAGCAAGCTTCCGACATCACATCTTTAGTTGGGACATTCCGCCTGGCGAATGCGGACGTCTTCTGAAACGCCTCTAGATTCCCGCACGTTTTATCGCAAGGGCGGGAATGACGACAAGCGGCGCCAACGCTTTAAGGTCAAAATGAAGTCCATCGCATGAGCGTACTGCCTCAGAAACGGCAGTCTCTATAGGCGATGATTTCGATTTTAGAGCGCCGTTTTGGAATGCGAAGGCTCTATGGAAAAACTCTGGATTCCCGCTTGCGCGGGAATGACGGCCTGGATCCGCAGGCAGTCGCGCAAAAATGCATATCATCGCCTGTAGGTACTGCCTCAGAAACGCCAATATAGACGCGCAGCCCGATTGCCGTTATACTCTCATGCGAAAATCGGTTCATTTTGGACGGTCTACGGAAAGCGGAGAGGATGTCTCATGAAGCGAACTGAACGATGGATATATGTCTTTTGGACAGCGGCTTTTGCGTCGATGCTCTTTGGCGCGGCTCTACAAGCCGACCAGCATGAAGAAGAGGAAACTACCGAAGAAACGGAATCGTCAACCGAAACCGACGCGGAGTTAGACCCTGTCGTCACGGTCGGGACGCGCGCTCCTGAACGCAGCCGACTCGACTCGCCCGCCCCTGTGGATGTGATCACCGAAACGCAGATGCGGCAAACGGGGCATACTGAACTGGGGCGCATCCTGCAAACGCTCGCGCCCTCTTTCAACTTCTCCAGCTCCTCCATCTCCGACGGCACCGACGCGCTCCGTCCGGCGACGCTGCGCGGCCTCGGACCTGACCAGGCGCTGGTTCTGGTGAACGGAAAACGGCGCCACGGCAGCGCGCTCATCCATGTCAACACCTCCGTCGGACGCGGAACCGCCGGCGTCGACATGAACGCGATACCCGCCGCCGCCATCCAGCGCATCGAGATTTTGCGCGACGGCGCCTCCGCCCAGTACGGCACCGACGCCATCGCCGGCGTTATGAACATCATCCTGAAAGACGAGTTCGGCGGCGGTTTTTCCACCTCTTACGGGATCACCCATGAAGGCGACGGCGCGACAACGCTCCTGAACGCCTACCACAGCCTGCGGCTCGGAAAAGAAGGCGCGCTGCATATCGCGGCAGAATTCCGCGACAGAGAAGCGACCAACCGCGCCGGCCTCACCGGCAACGTTCAATTTCCAAGCACAACGCTTGTGGAAGGCAGCGATCCGCCAATGATCGAATCGGACCCCGGAAGCAAAGAGGCGAAATTTGACCGACTCAACTTCCGACTGGGCGACGCCGCCTCCACGCAGTATGCGCTGGTCTTGAACGGATCGCTGCCGGCGGGCGGATACAACCTGTACGGTTCCTTTGACATCTCGTCCCGAAACAACGAAAGCGCGGGATTCTACCGCCGCGCCAATCAGCTGGATAGAAACCCTGAAGGCTCGCTCTATCCGGACGGCTTTCTTCCGCTCATCAATACGGACGTCTTTGATTATTCGGTCGCGCTTGGGGCGGAAAAAGAGCTGGAGAACGGCATGCGAATCGACGCAAGCCTTTCGGGCGGGCTGAACACGTTCGACTTCACCATCAGCAATTCGCACAACGCCTCGCGCGTCGCCGCGAACGGTCCTGACCCTGACGAAACGTCGGCGGACGCGGGCGGACTGCAGCTTGGGTTGACGACCGCCAATCTTGATTTCGCGTACCCGTTCATGGACGCGGGGCATCTGGCTTGGGGCGCCGAATTCCGCCTTGACAGCTATGAAATTCGAGAGGGCGAGGAGCTGTCCTATAAAGACTACGACGGCCCAGGCGGAGCCTCCGGCGGCATTCAGGTCTTCCCTGGTTTTCAGCCGACGAACGTTGTGGACGAAGACCGCACGGCAATCTCCGGATACGCCGACCTTGAGCTGAATTTGAGCGAGTCGTTTCTGATTAGCCCCGCCGTCCGCGTTGAAAATTACAGCGACTTCGGCGCGACCGCCAACGGCAAGATCGCCGCGCGGCTGGAACTGACCGAGGAGCTGGCGTTCCGATCCTCCATCAGCACCGGCTTTCGGGCGCCGTCCATGCAGCAGCTGTATTTCAACAATGTCAGCACGCAGTTCAACATTGACCCTGTGACGGGCGAAAACATTCCGCAGGAGATTGGCACCTTCCGCAACGACAGCGAGATCGCGAAGGCGGTCGGAGTGCCGGAGCTGAGCGAAGAGACCGCTGTCAATATCGGCGGGGGCGTCATTATGCGTCCGCATTCGCAATTCACCGTGACGGCGGATGTGTACCGCATCGCCATTGAAGACCGCATCATCATCAGCGGACGCGCGCAAGCGGGCGACGACTCGCTTCCCGACGCTGTGCGAACCGCGCTTTCGTCCGCAGGCGTCGCCGGGGCGCAGTTCTTCATGAACGCCGCGGACACCGAAACGAACGGCATGGATGTGGTGGCAACCTACATGCAGCCGGTCGGCGAGAGCGGCATTCTGACTTTGAGCGTCGCGGGCAATGTGACGGAGACGGAGATTACGGATGTGAATCTGCCCGCCGATCTGCCTGAATCGCTTTTTTCGGAGCAGGACCGCTCCATCATTGAAACGTGGCAGCCGAAAGATCGGTTCTCATGGTCGGCGCGGTATCGAGGCGAAGGGCTGGACATCGACCTTGCCGCGCACCGCTACGGCGCATACACGGTCATTGACGGCGGACGGAGCCAGACCTATTCGCCCAAGATCGTTACGGACGCGCAGATCGCTTTCAACATCAGCGAGACGGCGCGGCTGAAATTCGGGGCGAACAACCTGTTCAATGCGACGCCGGACGCGAACAAGATCGGTCAGGCGCGGGGCGGAACGATCCTGGACGCGAACGGCAATATCATTGTCGATTCGCCGGGCGTTTTTGCGTATTCGCGCCGATCCGCCCCGTTTGGTTTCAACGGCGCGCTTTACTATGTCGGCTGGGAGCTGGCATACTAAAGACAGGCATTCACATGAGGAGAACGACATGAGCGCGAGCATCTTTGAAGAAGCGGCATCTGAGTTTCTGTCCATCTGGCCAGAAGAGTTTGTTACACATTTCACGAACGCAAAGCGGGAGCTGCTGCTGGGCGTCAAATCCTGCGTCAGCGAGTGCGTTGACGAAGCGGTCCAGACGATGGACGCTTGCGTCGAACTCTCCAAAGAGAAACGCGCCCGCCGGGCGGAATCATGCGGCGGCGAACGGGTCGACATCGAAGAAGAGGCGGAAGAGGAAGCGGACGACGGCGACACCGCCGAAACGGTCGCGTGAAGATTTACACCAAGCGCGGCGACAGCGGAGAGACCGATCTCTTCGGCGCGGGGCGAATCTCTAAAAGTTCGCCCCGCATGGAAGCGATTGGCGCCGTGGACGAGCTGAACGCTTTTCTCGGCGCGGCAGACGCGGAGCTGGACGCGCGAAACGGCGACCTGCTGGACATTCTGGCCGCGTCGCAAGCGCGCCTGTTTGAGCTGGGAGCCGACCTCGCCGCGCCGAAAAGCGACTCGCCGATGATGGACGAGAACGCGGCGGAGGACCTTGAGCGCGGCATAGACCAGCTTGAAAAGGAGCTTCCGCCGCTGAAACAGTTCATTCTGCCGAGGGGAAACCGCGCCGCGGCGGCGCTTCATACCGCGCGGGCCGTCTGCAGGCGGGCGGAACGGCGCGTCGCGGCTCTCGCCGAAAAGGAGCCTGTCCATCCGTCCGCGCTCATCTATCTGAACCGCCTGTCCGATCTGCTTTTTGTCGCGGCGCGCGCCGTCGCGATACGCGGCGGGCAAGATGAAACGGTATGGACGCCAAAGGAGAAGGTATGACCGAAAGCAAAGGCAAACTGCTCATCATCGCCGACCTGTTCTTCTTCGCCAAACTGCTGGAAGGCGCCAAGGTTCTCGGCTATGAAGCGACCGGGGCGGGCAACTTAGAGATTGCGCGGCGGCGGCTTAAAGAAAACGAATTCACCGCCGCGCTCGTCTCCATGGACAAAGACGGGTTCGACTGGGTCGGGTTCATCGAAGAGGTGAAATCGGGACCGCTTGCCGAGACGCTGCCGCTGCTCGCCTTCGGAAGCCATATGAACGTTGAAGCGTTTCAAAAAGCGAAGGAGCTTGGGGTCGACATCGTCGCGTCCAACTCGCGCGTCGCGTCCGAATTGCCGTATCTGATAGGCGCGTTGACCGACTACGCCTGATCAAATCCTAACATGAACGCTAACTTTGCATGAGGCGCCTTAAGATTCCCGCTTACGCGGGAATGACAGAAAGTGGGGCGCGGAAATGACGACAGGTAGGATCGGCGCCGAAGAGGGGCGCGGGAATGACGTCGGGTAAAGCGCAAGGGTTCTGGACGGCAGTCTCTACAGGCGATGATATTCATAAAAACCCTTTCATGACAGCGACGAGAGCAATCGAAGCCTCAAGCATCCAGAGGCTCCGCGTAAGACCTTTGGCGCCCCGACGAAAGCGGTATAAACTCTCCCGAAGACGAGAATGAAGCGACTCGTTGCGGTTCACCTTTCCTCCCTTGCCGATGACACGATGACGACGCGAAATCTCATCATACACGCCATATCCATCCGTATGATACGTCTCCGCCACAGGCAGACGATCCATGAGCTTCTGAAAGGTCTCCGCCGTACGATCTCCAACGACAAAATCGAACGACAGAGACCCATCAAACCATTCAATGAGCGCGGTCCAAATCCACACCTTCTTCTGACCAGGACCCCTTCGGGCGCGCTGATAAGTCACCATCTCATCGATCGCGATCGCTTTGGCCATGCGCTTTTTCAGGTTGTTTTTTCTCCGCTCTTCCCTCACCCGCAGCGCATGTTCAGCTTTTTTTTTGATCCACCTGTAGACCGCGCTGGGACTTACCCCTAGAATGCGGGCGATGGCGCGACCGCTGGTTCCGTTCTCATACATTTTCACCGCTTGATCTTTGATTTCTTTCGAATACCAGCGGCGTTTTCCCGATGGAGTGTGTCGGGTATTGCAATCCTGGCAAAGGTATGTCTGCTTTTCGCCGTCTTTGCCGTTTTTCACCATCCAGTTGGATCCGCAGTGGATGCAGCGAATGTCGTGACGATACGAGCGTGGGCGGGCCATTTGCGATTCTCCTGTTGAGCCAATTTAAATCGGATTCTACCATAATCATCGTATGAGCGTACTGCCCTGCCGTGAAGAAGGTTGCGTTTCTCAAATGCCTATGCCATAATGCGTTTGTTGGATGAACATGTAACAAAGGGCATAGTGATGTGGCTCCTCTTGGAACGTTTTTACCGCCTGCCCCGCGCCTTTGAGGTTAGGAAAGATGCCGCGCTTGTTGAACGCGCTCATTGCTTCGGCTCTCTTGGCGATAGCGGGATGTTATACGCAGCAGCCCCCTCCCGCGACTGAGCATGCAGCTGCCGCAAGCATGGAGGCGGAGGATCGCCGTTTGCGCCGAGGTCAGGTAAGTTTCGGCTCTAGAGAAGTCGCGCTCAACTACCGGAAAGGGTATATCCGATCCATCCCAGGTCTCGGCGTCGTAGCGGATATAGCGGTCATTACGGACCTGATCGGCCATTCGATTCAGAACACGGACGACATAGAGCGTCTCATTGCCGCAAACGGCGGCGTCGCCTATTTTCGCGATCCGACGCCAGACGATATGCATGGTCCGCCCATTTTAATCATGCCTCAAAAAACTGCTGTCAATGAGGCGCTTGCCGCCGACGGCATACGGGGCTTGTATATCCACTGCGCCGAGGAGCGTTTGAAACGGGATCAATTCCTGCTGGACTATTTGCGGGGGACAGACGATCGGCTGGGCGACCATCGCGATCTCGTGAAGAATCATGCGGCGTCGCTGCGCATGTTTGAAAAGAAGACGGCGATTGAACAAGCATGGCTGGGCGCGCTCAAGAGCGGCGTACCTTTGTCAACGGCAAAGCGAGACAAGATACAGTCCTGCGCGGCGTTCGTCAAAGAGCTTGTTACCGTGAGAGGAAAGCTGTCTCCGCCGGAGTTTCCGAACGCGGAGGAAGGCGTCATGAGAGCCTGGCAGGCTGTCTATCGGGCGAAGAAGATTTCCCAGAAGCTTGCCAGACCCGCCGACCTTTCAGAATGGACGCCTGAACGTACCGCCCGCCATGAAGCGGCGCGCGCCGCCGTTCAAACGTGGCTCATAGCCGCTGAAAAAAGGCTTGAAGCGGAAGACGCATACGCGGAATTTCTCAGGAGCGGAGGAGGAGAACTGCGCCCATTTCAAGCGTCCGTTTGGAAAGCGCGTTACGCGGCGTATGAGGCGTTTGCAAACGCATGCATTGAGGCGCTGAACCCAGCATGGCTGCCGTCTCCGCCCGCTTTCATTGGGATGAGCAAAAACAAGCGCGAAGCGGACTGGCGTCTAGACCCCGCTACAGCCGCGCTTGAAGCGGCGCGGGCGGGCGTCGCGGTGTGGAGGCGGTTCGACATGCGCCCCTATAGCAATATCCTCAGCTATGAGCCGTACAAAAGCGCCGAGGGATTCCGAAAAGCGTTCAGAGCGCTGCCCGCTAACATCGCTGTCTTTGAATCGGAGCCTGTTCTTAAATGGCGGGATGCAGTCCAAAATTGGCAGACGGTTTTAGTGGACGAGAACGCCGACGACGCTGAAAAGATTGCCGCGGCAGAGGCGGTCCTCGCTGCCCAAGATGAGCGCCGCGCCGTTCCGAAGCCGGATTACTGGTCGTTTGTGGATGAGAAATACCGCATTCCGATCTTCATGGAAGGCGAAGAGTCGAGCATGGATGTGGAGACGGCGGTCTATGAGATTGCGGTACATAAAATCGCCGAGAGCATGTCCATCGCTATGGACATTGAACATATCTATTATGATCTGGTTCGGCTCGGCAGAGAAGAGAGGGCGGAGGGAGCTTTCGACCAGCTGATTGCGGTCAAGGAATGGCAGGCGGCTCTGACGGACGGCGGCGCGACCGAGGAAGAGATTCGGCTCGCGCAGGATATTGCCATGTCGTACGGGAACCTATTCACATGGGAGCCTTATCAGGTGACAAAACAGAAAATAGGTCATCCGAGAGACGTTCACCCTCTGAAGTTTCGCAACGATAGCACATCGGCTTGGTAAGTTCGTCTGCGGATCGTTCCTGACCTTACGTCTTAAGTTGGGACATGTCGGCATGGGAACGCGGACGTCATCCCCGATGCCTCTGGATTCCCGCTTACACGGGAGTATCTGTGTTCAAAGTCAACCATTTCGCACTTTCTGTTGTCCCGAAAGTCGCCGCGGCGGATATTTTTCGGCAAGAGCCGAAGGAGCCGCCGCAGCTGTCTCTCGGAAAGGGTTTTCATCTGCCTTGCGTCCTGTCGCTTGACGGCGGATCCGAAGACGCCGCTGCCGGCGCTTCTCCAGGCGCCGGCAGCGCCTCCCCGTCAGCCTCATCCAAAGACGCAGATGTTCCGGTCGGCGCCGCGACCGACGCATCGGAAGACCCCGACTCTTCCGATGGCGCCGCAGCCGCTGTTTCATCCTGCTCATCGGAAGACGCCGACTCTTCCGATGGCGCCAAAGAACGCAACTCATCCAAAGGAACCCAAGGCGTTCCACGCTTCAGAATCGCGTTCGCAAGAACCGCCAACTTCCGCATCACCGCCGCAAGAGCCGCCTTCCCAGGCTTGCCGTTCTCCTTCAGACGCTCGTAAAACGCCTTCATGTCGGGGTTGAAACGAATCGCCGACATCGCCGACATATACAGAAGCGCGCGAACATCGCTCCGACCGCCCCAAATGCGGCGCCGACCTGTCGACTTGCCGCTCTCGTGCGCCCAAGGAGCCAAACCAAGCAGGGAACAGATCTGACGGCCGCTCCGATTGCCCAACTCCGGCACATAAAGAACCAGATACGCGGAAATGAGAACCCCGAAGCCCGGAATGCTCTTCAACAGGCTGAACTTCTCGCGAAGCTCTGCCTCTTTCTTGACCAATGCCAGAGCTTCCCGCTCCGCCGCGTCGCGCCTCTCTTTCAGGGACTGGATGATCTCTTCGGTCGCATCCTTGGTCGCCTCGCCGTCCAGCAGATGCTTCCGATTGGTCCACTGAGTGATCGTTTTCACCAGCTGCATGCGTATCGTCATCCAGCGGCGAGCCTTTTTCACGACCGGATCGATCGGTTTCGTCGGTTTCAGATCGCGGCTCAGCCCATACAGCGCGAGCATCTTGGCGTCCAGCGCGTCGGTCTTGGCGCGGACGCTGTAGGAGCGGATGAAGTTATGGGCAAAGTTTGGATGGCAGCGGTGGTAAGGGATCTCTGCTTCGGCGAGCAGCGACGCCAGTTTCCGCTCGTATCCGCCGGTCGGTTCAAAGACGACCATGTTGATGTTGGGGTGGGTCGTCAGGAGGCGTTTGATGAACCGCTTGATGGGGTTCGCGGCGTTTTTAATGGTGGAGGTTTCCCCGCCGTTGATGGAAATTTCAAGCGTGTCTTTGGACACGTCGATTCCGGCGGCGATTTTGTTGTTGTTTGCGTCGTTGCGTGGTATGGTCATTTTCGTTCTCCTTTCAGGAGAAAAGGACAAGGAGGACCGGCCTCCCAACTTGTATTCTGTAACAAGAACACTGTATCTGTGCGGAGCCTCCGGTCTTTCTTGTCTTCTTTGCGCGGCTCTCGATACTCCCGCACGGCGCCGCTGCGAAGCAGCTCGCCTAAGACGGTCTGGAGTCTCACCGCGCTACCCCTTAAGTATGCATCGACTCGAGGGGCAAGATCATCATACAAATGACGGCCGTCCGATGACAACGGGTAGGGCGCGGGATTTCTAGACTCCCCCCTTGAAAAGGGGGCTGGGGGGATTTTAGCCGCGCGTAGAATGACGAGTAGCGCGACACAAACAGGATTTTCGTACATCATCGCCTATAGAAACTGCCCGGCGGAAGAGAATAAAGACGGGCGGGCGCAGGCATGGTATAACATGGACAAAACAACAGAACGGGGCGCCGATGAAACTTTACCATGACAAGCCGGCTGAGCAGTGGGTCGAAGCGCATCCGATCGGAAACGGGCGCTTCGGAGCCATGATCTTCGGCAAAACGGACGCGGAACGCATACAATTCAACGAGGACACGATCTGGTCGGGGCAACCGCACGATTACGCCCATGAAGGAGCCGCGCAGCATCTCGGCGAGATACGCCGGCTGCTGTTCGACGGCAAACAGCGTGAAGCGGAAGAGCTTGCCGCGCGCGAATTCATGAGCATACCGCTGGGGCAAGAATCGTACCAGCCGTTCGGCGACCTGCTCCTAGAATTTGAAGGCGGCGGCGAGTTTCAAAACTACAGGCGCGAGCTGGACATCGGCAGCGCGATCGCCTCCGTTCAATACACAGACGAAAACGGCATCGAATGGACGCGGGAGATGTTTGCGAGCGCGCCGCGCCAAGCGATTTTTCTTCGCATTCAGGGGGGAGGAAAGCCCATCTCCTTCGCGGCGCGTCTGGTGTCGCCCCACAGCGGGTTTGAAACGGAACCGCTGTCGGACGAGGCGCTGGTCATGCGCGGCAAGGTGGAGCGCGGGGTCACGCAGTTTGAGGCGCGGCTTCACATTCAGACAGAAGGCGGAAGCGTCAGCATCGCGGACGGAACCGCGCATATACAGGTCGAAGAAGCGGAGTCGGCGACGCTCATTTTGACGGGAGCGTCCAGCGCGCGCGACTTCCAAACCGCCGACGCCGACCCAGCCGCGCTGTGCGCCGAACGCGCCGCCCTCGCCCTTGAGACCGACTACGATTCCGCCAAAAAAGAGCATATCGACGATTATCAGGCGCTGTTCAACCGCGTTCAGATTCACCTCGGCGACTCGGACGACCCTGACCGGCCGACCGACGTACGCATCAAAGCGTTCGCCGACAACAACGATCCTGAATTGGCGGCGGCGTACTTTCAATTCGGGCGTTATCTCATGATCAGCGGCTCGCGCCCTGGAACGCAGACGCTCAACCTGCAAGGCATCTGGAACGAGAGCCAGAATCCGCCCTGGGGCAGCAAGTATACGGTCAACATCAACATCGAAATGAACTACTGGCCGGCGGAAGCGGCAAACCTGTCCGAATGCCACGAGCCGCTGTTCGACATGATCGCCGATGTCGCGCAAACGGGCGTCCGAACGGCGCAGAAACATTACGGCTGCCGCGGATGGGTTCTCCATCACAACACCGACATGTGGCGCGGCGCCGCGCCGATCAACGCCTCCAACCATGGCATCTGGGTTACGGGCGGCGCGTGGCTGTGCCAGCATCTTTGGGAGCGGTATCTGTTCACCGAAGACAAGGCGTTCTTGGCGGAACGCGCCTATCCGCTCATGAAAGGCGCGGCGCAGTTTTTTGTCGATTTTCTCATCGAAGACCCGAAGACAGGCTGGCTCATCAGTACGCCGTCCAACTCGCCCGAGCTGGGCGGGCTGGTCGCCGGCCCGACGATGGATCATCAGATCATCCGCGCCCTGTTCGACTCGTGCGCGAAGGCGAGCGCGATCCTGGATGTGGACGCCGACTTCCGCGCGCGGCTCCAGGAGATGCATGAGCGCATCGCGCCGAACCAGATCGGACGGCTGGGGCAGCTTCAAGAGTGGCTTGAGGACAAGGACAACCCGAACGAACGGCACCGCCATGTGTCGCACCTGTGGGGGCTGCATCCGGGCAGCGAGATCGCGCCGCGCGGAACGCCCGACATGTGCGACGCGGCGAAGCAGTCGCTGCTCATACGCGGGGACGGCGGCACCGGCTGGAGCAAGGCGTGGAAAGTGAACTTCTGGGCGCGGTTTGAGGACGGCGACCATGCATATCTCATGCTGGAGAGCCTCATTGCGACCGGCACCTATCCAAACATGTTTGACGCGCATCCGCCGTTTCAGATCGACGGCAACTTCGGCGGCGCGTCGGGCGTTGTGGAGATGCTGCTTCAGAGCCACGCGGGCGAGATCGCGCTGCTGCCGGCGCTGCCGTCTGCCTGGCAAAGCGGGTGGGTGAAGGGTCTGCGGGCGCGCGGCGGTTTTGAGGTCGATATCGAGTGGGAAAACGGCGGGCTGAAGGAGGCGCGCCTTCTGTCCATTCTCGGCAACGCATGCCGCGTTCGTTCGGCGTCACCGCTGGAAGTGAACGGCGCCGCAGCGCCGGCGGACGAGGACGGACTCGTCGCAATTGAGACGGAGGCGGGGAAAGAATACATCCTTCGCGGTTGATCTACGCTGCGGGCGCAGGCGGTCTAGGCTTGCGCCCGCAGCGTTCGTAACGCGAAATTGCGTATGTTCGCGCATACAGGGTTTGTCTGAACTAGGCAGAAAGTGGGGGCATTGATCGAACAAAGCCTTTATTCATGGAAAAAAGGCTTCGCAAGCCAGACCGTCATTCCCGCCCTTGCGGTAAAGCGCGCGGGAATCTTGAGCCTCCGCTTCTTTTATCTTGCCCCATGGCGCCTTTTTTTTATCCGCTGGGTCGACAGAGAGGAAGCGGCTCTTGCCCGCCAAGACCCACCGCGGGTCGCGCCCCCCATTGACCGTCAGCTGAACAACCTCCTTTGTCTCCACATGAACGCGGTACACATTCCATACGGCGCCGTCAACCCATTCTCTTGAACAATAGACGAGCCATTTTCCGCACGGCGACCACCTCGGAGCGTAATCATAGTTCGGGCTGGTTGTCAGCGGCTCCTTGTTCGAACCGTCCGCGTTCATCACAAAGATGTTGTAGTCGGGAAATTTGGAGCCGCGGGTGGACGACCACGCGATCCGCTTGCCATCGGGAGACCATGCGGGAGCATTCTCATAACTCGGATCAACGAAGCGAACGGCGCCGCTGCCGTCCGCGTTCATCACATAGATGTCATGGTTGTCCTCACCAGGGATCTTCGAGCGAAACAAAATCTTATCCTCAACAGGCGACCATGAAGGAAATTGATTGAGGTTGTCGCGCGCGTTTGTCAGATTTTTCAGACGCCCCGACGATAGATCCAGCTTGTAAATATCTGACCAGAAACCTCCTGGAGGCAACGGAAAGCCTGCAAGAAGCAGCGAACGGCCGTCTCTAGACCATGCAGGGGAGTTGAGGACGATCTTGCCTTCAAAAGGCTTCGTCACAATATCGACTTGGTTTGTGGACAGGTTGAGAACATTGACCGCGTAATTTCCTCCTCCGTAAAATCCGGCAATGGCCGCGCGCCTGCCGTCCGGCGACCATTCGACGCCTGCTAGAAAGCGCATTCGCTTGCGCGAGTCGGTCATCCACAACCTGTCGTTCTGTCCGTCCCAGTCGATGAGGCGCAGCTCGTATGCCTCGTTGGCTTTGTAAACGATCGTCGGCCTCTCAAGCCGCAGCACATTCTCTTTGGGCGACGGCAGCTGCGCCGCCGCGGAATAAGCCGACAGCAGCGCGACGGCCAAAACGGCTGTCTGGAAAGCCGCAGTGAATCGCATCGTCAACGCCTCTCTGGCGGTGTTTCCGCCGAGTACCTGAACGCTTGCTGCCAACGTCCGAAACCATAGCATAGGCTTTGCCGCGCCGCAATATTTTGAGCGCAACAAATCTCCGCCGCGTCATGACGATAACCATGGGCGCTTGACCTGCGCGCCCGATCGGCTTACATTTAATCCAAGAAAAAGGAGCCGCCATGACAACAACGAATAAAATCGGCATCACACAGATCATACTCGGCGCCGCCACCCTGGACGAAACGCTCAACCTGTGCGAAGAAGCGGGGTACGAAGCGGTCGAGCTGACTTTCCGCGACGGCAAAGACCTCCATCCGAACATGACCGACAGCGAACTGGCGGACGTTGCCCGGCGGTGCGCCGACGCCGGCGTTGAGATCGCCAGCGTCATCTCCGCCTCGCCGAAAGGGGGCGGCGGAAACCTGCTTTCAACCGACCCCGACCAGCGCGAACACGGCATTCTGCGCGTCCAGAGGTCATGCGAAATCGCGGAGGCTCTCGGCGCCGGCGCGACGCTGCTTCACCCCGGCGCCCTCCCCCAAGAAGGAACCTACGACGACGCTTGGAACGCGCTCTGCGGCAGCCTCAAGGAGCTGGCTCCCATCGCGGAAAAGCGGCAATGCGCCGTCGGCGTTGAAAACGTGTGGAACAAGTTTCTGCTCAGCCCGCGCGAAATGCGCCAACTCATCGACCAGGTCGGCAGCGAATGGATCGGCGCCTATCTGGACACCGCCAACATGATGGCATACGGCTATACGGAGCAGTGGATACGGGCGCTTGGGACGCGCATCAAGCGGGTTCATTTCAAGGACTTCAAGCGCGGACCGCACGCCTGGACCCGCCTCATGGACGGCGACACCGACTGGGCGGGCGTCATGGCGGAGCTGCGCGCCGCAGGGTATTCCGCGCCTGTTATCCATGAGGTGGGCGGATCGCGGGACGACCATATCGAAACGGCGCGGCGCATGCGCCGTATTGTGGCGTTGTGATACGGGGCGAGTTTCCGCTGTTAGAACGGTGCGCGTATTTAAACGTAGGCGCGGCGGGGCTGTGTCCGCTGTCGGTCGCCGAGAAGACGGAGGAGTCCGTCCGCGCGTTTGAACTGGGCGGAGAGGTGGAGTGGACCGCCTCTCTTGAACGGCTTGAACGGGGGCGGGCGCGTCTGGCGGCGTTTTTGGGCGTCTCCGCGGACGAGGTCGCCTTCACGCGCAACGCCACCGAAGGCATCAACGCCGCCGCCCATGGGCTTGACTGGAGCGGCGGCGGAGAGGTACTGATCTCGGACGAGGAACATGCGGCGCTGCTGTTTCCATGGGCGTTTTTGGCGCAGCGTTCCGCGGGAGAAAACGCCGTGTCGGTCCGCCGTTTTCGTTTTGGCAACACGCCTGAAGAAACGCTGGACGCTCTCGAAGCCGCCTTTACCCCTAAAACGCGCCTCGCGGCGTTCAGCCATGTCAGCTGCGTCACGGGCAAGCGGGCGCCCGCCGCCGAGATGGCGCGCCGCTGTCGAGAGCGCGGCGTCCTGTCGCTCATCGACGGCGCGCAGGCGGCGGGGCAAATGCCGATACAGGAGGCGGCGGAGGAAGCGGACATCTACGCGGGCAACGGGCATAAGTGGCTACTCGGACCGAAAGGCACGGGCTATCTGCGCATACGCCCCGCGCTGATGGACGCGCTGACGCCGACGCAGGTGGGCATGGGTTCGGGCATTTACGACGAGGCGGCGGACAGACTGACGCTGGACCGCTCCGCGCGGCGGTTTGAATGCGGAACGCGCGGCTGCGGGCGTTATGCGGGCTTTGAGCCGCTGTTTGAATGGTGGGATCAGGTCGGTTTTGAGAACGCATGGCGCCGTATGCGCGCGTTGACCGGCATGCTGAAAGAGGGGCTGAAAACGGCGCCGAATGTCCGCCTCCACACGCCTGACGCATGGGAGCATTCATGCGCGATGACCTCCTTTTCGGTCGAGGGCGTTTCAGGCGAGACGCTTGCGGCGGAGCTGTACGAACAGGAGCGCATCCGCGTACGGTATGTGGAGGAGATTGATGGGATTCGCGTCTCCGCGGCGCTTTTTAACAACGAAGAGGAAATCAACAGGCTGATAGACGCTGTGCAGAAATGACAGCGGGTAGAATGACGGTTTCGGCGAATGCGGCGCCTCTGGATTCCCCCTTGAAAGGGGGGTTAGGGGGGTTTAAAAGGACGGGAGCGGCGGCGATGCCTTAAGATTCCCGCTTGCGCGGGAATGACGTCGAATGCGGATGCCGTCTGCGGCGCCTCTGGATTCCCGCTTGCGCGGGAATGACGTTTGGTAGGATGACGGTTTCGGGGAATGCGGACGTCGTCAGCGGCGCCTCTGGATTCCCGCTTGCGCGGGAATGACGAATTGTGGCGCGGACGCTTTCTGGTTCGTCAACCGCGCTATTCGCTGTCCGCTTCTTCAATATACCCGTCGATGCGTATGTCCGGCGGGATGCGGGTCGTTGTCCAGTCGCGTATGCGCAGGGCGTCGGAGAGGCGGTTGAGCTGGGCGTCCCCGACCGCCGGCAGCCCTTCTCCGCCGATGATGATCGGGGCGATGTAAGCGGCGACCCTGTCCGCCAGCCGACCGCGCGCGAGGCTTCCATGCAGCGCGGAGCCGCCCTCCGCCAGAACGCTCAGCGCGCCCGCTTCGCCCAGGCGCCGAAGCAGCGACTCAAGGCAGACGCGCCCCTCCAAAAGCGGCAGGCGCCATACCTCCGCCCCCGCCGACTCCAACGCGCGGACGCGGCTGACAGGAGCCGTCTCGCCGACGGCGAGGATCGTTTTACCGCCGCGGTTTTGAAACATGCGCGCGGTCGGCGGGAGGCGCGCATGCGTGTCCGCGACAACGCGGAGCGGGTCTTGATCGGCGCCGC
This sequence comes from Candidatus Poribacteria bacterium, assembly GCA_963665845.2. GTDB lineage: Bacteria > Poribacteria > WGA-4E > JAPPNK01. Next base: position 3,497,416 of record OY762492.1, on the reverse strand, counting down.
TGTCGGGGAGGCGGGCGGTGAGATGCGGATCGTCCGCGAGGGCGGTACCGACTCCGATCAGTATCGCGTCATGCGAGACGCGCAGACGCCTGCCGTCCAGGCGCGCCGCCTCCGAGGTGATCCACTTCGATTCGCCTGTCCCGGTCGCCGTTTTGCCGTCTAGGCTCATCGCCATTTTGAGCGTGACGAACGGGACGCCGCGCCGTTTCCATTTTAGGTACGGGGCGTTGAGGCGGCGCGCTTCTTCCGCCATCAGCCCGATTTCAACCCGTATGCCCGCCGCCCGCAGGCGCGCATGTCCGCGCCCCGACACCCGCTCGTCAGGGTCTTCGATGGCGGAGACGACGCGCGCGACGCCGCATTCGACCAGCTGATCAGCGCATGGCGGCGTTCGCCCTTCATGGGCGCATGGTTCTAGGTTCACATAGAGCGCGGCGCCGTCGGCTTTTTCCTGCGCCTGTTTCAGCGCTTCCGCTTCGGCGTGCGGATGTCCAGGGCCTCGATGGAACCCCTCGCCGACAGCGCGCCCGTTCTGGACGACGACAGCGCCGACCATCGGGTTGGGGGAGGTTCGCCGCGCCGCGCTTTGGGCAAGCTCCAGCGCGCGCGCCATCCATTGCTCATCCTGCCGTTTGCGTTCGCTGCGCGCCTTTGACATAGGCGCATTGTCTATGTTTCGGGGCGGCGGCGCAAGTCGTTTCCTCCCTTGAGGTAAAACGCGCGGGAATCTTAGGCGCCGCGTTTGTGGTCTGAACTAGGATTTCCAAGATTGAAAAGATTGACATGAGGCTTGCGAATGCCGACGCTCTGACCAAGCATGCCCCATCCTCTTTAGTTGAACGGGTTGACGATGTCCACTCCCTCGATTTTCTGCCGAGAATCGTACATCCCCGAGTAAAGCGTTTGGCATCCTGCATCGATGACGCCGCTCACAAGAAGTCCAGCGTAGAAATGCAGCTGGTATGCGTCTTGGATCTGTAAAGCGCGCAGATATGTGTCCAGCGTCGGCTGGTTCTGCCAAACAGGATTTTGCGTCCAAAGGGGAATCAGCTCGGTCTCCATATAAGTGTTGCGATCTCTTGGATGCAACGTTTGTTTCTTGTCAAGCCAGTTGAGGGTTTCTTGAACGACTTGGAAACTGACGCATCCGCTTTGGTTGCTGAGCGCCCGTTGTATGATTTGTTCCGCTATTCCACGCCTCCTGCCGTTCGTATCGTCAAAGGCGGCTGCGACGACATCGGGGCCGATCATGTACTCGATCTTTATCGGCGCGTCTTTGGGCGGCGGTTCTCCTTGATTAGCGCTCTTTTCATTCTCAGGATTTGGAATGCGCGTTCTCCTCTTCTTTGAACGGGTTGACAATCGTTACAGATTCGAGTTGATGTCCGTCCTCCATATCTTCGGTGTAAAGCGTTTTGCAGCCTGCTTCAAGAGCGCCGGCGATGACAACGCTGTCATAAAAGCTGTAGCCGCTCTTGTCCATGACAGCGGCGGCGCGGCGGTAGAGGTCTGGGGTCGGCGTCGCATTTTGCGCAGGGTTTGCCGTCCAGAGCGGCAACAACGTATCCCGCAGCTCCGCTTCCAGCTCTCTAAGAGGCGCTCTGAATTTTCCGCCCGACAGAACAGCCAGCGTCTCCTGAACGACCTGATAGTTGATGCACGCGTCTTTATTTTCGACCGCGCTTTTGATGAGACGGTCCGCCTTTCTTTGTTTAGACGCATCCTTATGGTCATACTTGTATAGTACGACGTTTGTATCGATAAACGCATCAACGCTCATTCGCTTCTTCCCATGTGAACTTTCGCCCGCCCGTTTTGATACGGGTCTGCAGATAGCGGAGGGTTTGCATCGAATTATCTGCCCGAATTTTCAGAAAATCATCGTTGACCTCCTCAATCTTTATGGCGTCCAGCGACCGATTGAGCCGGAGCAGCGCCGCCGCAAAGCCATCTTTTTCTTCTCCCGACGCTTCCATCGAAAGCGCATGCCGCGCCGTCTCGCGCTGAAACGCCGCTAGAGAGCCTAATCGATCCAGCGCCTCGTTCAGGACATATCCAAGCTCTGTCCGGACATCGCGGCATTCTTCTACCGCCAAATATTTCGCCGCGCGGTTGAGGCGGCGTATGTCTTTTCGCAGCGGGGCGAGCTTGTCGACCGCCTCCAACGCGCTATTGAGGAGAGTCGTCCATCCCTCCGGCTGTTCATGCTCCGCGTCCGACTGCGCCTGGATGAGCGCGGCGCGCAGCTCGTTCCAGGGCGCTTCATCTTCTTCGATCTTCCGCAGAACATCAGCAAATATGTCGGCATACTCCTGATACCGCTCTGGATTGAGCGACAGCGCGACAGCGAAGTCTTCCGCTGCCTCATTCATCTGATCTGCTGCCTCGTCCTGCTGACCTGCTGCCTCGTCCTGTTCTCTTTTTATAAGATAGATGAAACTGCGCCCCATATATGCGGCGGCGAAGTCGGGTTTCATTCGGATCGCTTGAAGACTGCTTTCAAGGGCGGCTTCAAGGTTGTCGGCTCTCGCATACGCAATACCTAGGTTATGATGCGCAACGATGTTTTCGGGGTTGATCGCAAGCGCCTTAAGGCAACATTCAATTGCATCCTCAGATCTGTTGCTTTTCTCATACGCATAGCTCAGGTTCATATAAGCGTCTATGCGGCGAGGACCTTTTTCAATAGCCCTTTTGAGATATTTTATTGCGGTATCGAATTCTCTTTCCCTTATGTATTCATTCCCTAGGTTAAAGAGAGCGTCAGCAAAATCAGGATTGAGATCAATAGACATATGTCCATATTCAATCGCTTTCTTGCGATTGCCTACCAGACTGTAAGCAACACCCAGACTATAGTAAATTCCCGCATCATTTGGATTAATTTTGACGGCTATTTCAAAATTTTCAATTGCTTTGTTCGGATTTTTCGATTCTCCATACGCAATGCCTAACCTGTGATATAATTTTGCATCTTTTGGACTAATATTAACGGCTTTTTTAAGATAGGCTATAGTTTGATCAAGATCGCCAATTTGTGTATAATAGGTAGCCAAATACAAAAATGTGTCAGAGTTCTTAGAGCCTAGATCAATCGCTTTTTTGAGATTTTTTACGCCTTCGTCGGCGTTGCCGCGTAACATGGAACCGACGCCCAGGCTATGATATGCGTCCGCGTCAATCTTCCCGCTCTGTATGCAAACGACGCCATAATTGTAGTGGGCAATCGCATTGTCGGGATCAATCTTGATGGCTTTGCCAAATCTGTCAATTGCGTCATCTGAACGGCCAATAATCCCGTAAGCGACGCCAATGCCATTATGAATAGCCGATTCCAACGCAACGTCTTTTTCGCCTTCGTTCTGTCGCGCCATCAAATCCAAAGCGTCACTGTAGTTCCCGACTGCTTGCATCAGCAATCTGTAGCGCGTTTTTTTATTGACGCCTTTTTCGTCCGCTTCGTCTTGCGATTTCAACGCTCTATTCAGAGCTCCGCGAAGTTTCGGATCTGCAATTTCGTTCAGAGCAGCCGACCGATCTTTAGGCTGCGCTTCAACGGCGCCGCCGGAGCCTTTCGATTGATCAGAGGAAGTCCGTGTTTGATCAACAGCCTCATTGAGCGAGGTGAATAGGGGACTGTTAGATTCTACTGAAAACGCCATGATTTGCGGTTGTTGAAAACCGCCCTGAAAGATGGATTCACTGTCCGCAACAATGCTCTGCGATGTAAGATGCGCTAAAAATCGATCGCTCTGAATTTCGCTTCGTTCAGCCATGCTTCGCTCCAATCGCAACCGATGCGGCGCTATGCCGCGCTGTCAGATTATTATACACGATGCTGGGGGGTTGTCAAACCGCGTTTTCTTGACATCAGGTGAACGCGGATGGTTTCTACGGCGCCTCTGGATTCCCGCGCGTTTTACCGCATCAGCGTACCGCCGTCGAAGAGTTGCGCTTTCTATTCAGAGCGCAATCTGGTATGGTATGCTTATTAGCGATCGCAGTTGTAGGGCAGGAGCGTTGGAGCGATGCCGAATCGCAAACGGAGTCGGTCGGCGGAGTTGTGGGCGGAGGCGCAGCAAACGATGCCAGGCGGCGTCAACAGCCCCGTCCGCGCCTTTCAAGCCGTCCAAGGCGACCCGGTCTTTATGGAGCGCGGCGCCGGGCCGCATCTCATGGACGCCGACGGAAACCGATATATCGACTATGTTGCCTCATGGGGTCCCCTCATTTTAGGACACGCGCATCCGTCCATTGAAGCGGCGGTCGGCGAAGCGTTGAAGCGCGGAACCAGCTTTGGAACCTGCGGCGAATACGAAACGCGGCTGGCGGCGATGATCCTCGAAGCGTACCCGTCCATGGACCGCGTACGCCTCGTCAATTCAGGCACCGAGGCGACGATGAGCGCGATACGCGCGGCGCGCGGCTTCACCGGGCGCGATATGATTGTCAAAGCCGCCGGCTGCTACCATGGACATGCCGACTATCTGTTGGTGAAAGCAGGCTCCGGCGCGACCACCTTTGGAACGCCGACCAGCGCGGGCGTCCCCGCCGATTTTGCCAAACATACGCTCATCGTTCCGTTCAACGACGCCGATGCGGTCGACCGCGCCATGTCGGAACATCCGGACGAAGTCGCCTGCGTCATCTTGGAGCCTGCCGCCGGCAATATGGGGCTGGTTCCGCCGGCGGAAGGGTATCTAGAGGCGCTGCGCGAATTGACAACGAAACATGGCGCGCTGCTCATCTTTGACGAGGTGATGACCGGCTTTCGCCTCGCTTACGGCGGCGCGCAGGAGCGTTACGGCGTCTCCCCCGACATGACCTGTCTCGGCAAGATTGTCGGCGGCGGTTTGCCTGTTGGGGCATACGGCGGGCGCGCCGACATCATGGCGGTCGTCGCGCCGACCGGTCCGGTCTATCAGGCGGGGACGCTGTCCGGAAATCCGCTGGCGGCGGCGGCGGGCATTGCCGCGTTGACCGAGTTGAAAAAACCGGGCGTCTATGAACGGCTTGAAACGCTCGGCGCGCAATTAGAGGCGGCCATTCGACGCGCGCTTTCAGAGGCGGCGGGTCCGTTTTACACGGCGCGCGTCGGCTCCATGCTGTGCGTCTTTTTTGGCGAAGGACCTGTAACCGATTATGACGGCGCGCTCGCGTGCGACACGGAGAAGTTTGGACGCTTTCACCGCGCCATGTTGAACCGCGGCGTCTACCTGCCTCCCGCGCAGTTTGAGGCGTTTTTTGTTTCAACAGCGCATACGGCGGCGGAAATCGAAGCGACCGAGAAAGCGTTCAAAGAAGCGGTTGAAGAGGTTGAAGCGGGCGGCGCGCATGTCGATTGAAAAGGTGAACGCATTCGTCCAAAGCGACCTTGAGATTGTGGAGCGGCGCCTCTTGGAGCGGGCGGCGAACGTCTATGAGTTTGTCGATCAAGCGGCGCAACATGTCATCAAGGGCGGCGGAAAACGTCTGCGGCCGATACTGACGCTCCTTTCGGCGCGCGCCGCCGGCGCGTCAGGCGGCGCCATGTACGACCTCGCCGCCGCGATGGAGCTGATCCATATCGCCTCGCTCGCCCATGACGATGTGATCGACGAATCGCCTATGCGCCGCGGACAGGAAACGCTGAACGCCAAATTCGGCAACAAGGTGGCGGTGCTGGTCGGCGACTATATGCATGCGCGCGTTTTAGCCGTACTCGTCGCATGCAAGGCGAACGAAGAGGTGTACGAGGCGGTCGCCGAAGCGACGCAGTCCATGTGCGAAGGCGAAGTGATTCACGCCTACCAAGCGCGCGACTTTGAACTGGAGCTGGACGACTACTTTAAGGTGATAGAGCTGAAGACGGCGCGGTTGATGTCCTGCTCATGCCGCATCGGCGCGCTGCAAGGCTCGGCGGGTTCCGACGCGGTTGAGGCGCTGGCGTCCTACGGACATGCGGTCGGCATCGCGTTTCAAGTGATGGACGATGTCTTAGACATGATCGGCGAGGAGAGCGTTTTCGGCAAGCCGACGCGCAACGACCTGCGCGAAGGCAAAATGACGCTCCCGGCGATGTTTTTTCGGGACAACTGCAGCCCCGAAGAACGCGCCCGCCTGCGCGAACTGATGCTGGCGGATGAGCGTTCGCCCGAAGAGACGGAGTGGATCGTTCAGCGCGCCGAGGCGTTGGGCGGGTTAAAATACGCTTTGAAGACCGCTGCCGATTATACGGAGCAGGCGATTGATCATTTGAAGGCGCTGCCCGAAAGCGGCGCCAAGGAAGCGCTGATAAATCTGGCGCGCGGGCTGGCTGTCCGCGACCGGTAAGGCGCAATTCTCCATGAAAGGAGCGTTGAAAATGGGCGTTTTGACGCAAAAAGACCGAGACTTTTTTAACGAAAACGGGTATGTGATTGTGCGCGAAGCGGCGCCGAAGAAGCATTGCGAAGCGGTTGTGGACGCCGTCTTCAGCTTCTTGGGCTTCGACCCGAGCGATCCGAACGACTGGTATAAAGCGCCGCACCGCCCCGGCGCCGGCATGGTGGAGATGTATCAGCATCCCGCCATGTGGCAGACGCGGCAAAGTCCGCGCATTCATCAGGCGTTCTCGGAGCTTTGGGGAACGGAGAAGCTGTGGACGTCGCTTGACCGCGTCAATTTCAAACCGCCGCGCCATCCCGACCATCCGCAGTGGGATCATAAGGGAATGTACCACTGGGACGCAGATGTGACGAAGCTGCCGCTGGGGTTTGGGACGCAGGGCGTTCTGTTTCTGCGCGACACCGCCTCCGATCAAGGCTCGTTCGTCTGCATGCCGGGGGCGCATAAGACGCTGATCCGGGAGAAAGACCCGTTTGCGCCGAAGCTGGAGCCAGGGCTGTTTCACCAAATACCGGCAAATCAGGGCGACCTGCTGATCTGGCACCGCGCCTTGCCGCACGGCAACGGGCGCAACACCTCCGACAAGCCGCGCATCGCGCAGTACATCAACCAGAGTCCGGCGCCGCAGTCTCCGAGCGAGGCGGCGCGGGATGGGCGCGTCGCGTTGTGGCGCGAACGGCGCGCTTCTGGACACGGCTCCTTCCGCGGCGACGCGCGCGGATGGGAAGCGGAGAATTACGGACCGGCGCCGCTCTCGCCGCTCGGACGGAAACTGCTGGGTTTGGACCTCTGGGGTGAATGAAAGGGACGCCCATCAATAAGACGCATGAGGCGGACTGGGATTTCCGCGGGGCGAACACAAAAGAGTACACGCACTGCTTCCACAACTACCCCGCCCGAATGATCCCGCAGATCGCGCGGGAGCTTCTGAAACGGTACGGCGTTGAGGGCGAATGGCTGCTGGATCCGTACTGCGGGACAGGAACATCGCTGGCGGAGGCGTCGCTGTTCGGAATGCATAGCGTCGGGTGCGACATCAACCCGCTGGCGCGGCTCATCGCGCGCGTCAAGACGACGCCGATTCCGCCCGCCCTCTTGGATTTGCGTCTAGACCGCTTGAGCGGAAGGCTGCTGAAGGTCGGCTTTTCGGGAGACGTCCCAGAACGCCCCGTCCCTGACATACTCAATCTTGAGTACTGGTTCTCGGACGATGTGATCGAAAGGCTTGCGTTTCTTCGGGCTGAAATCGGCGCCGAGGAGGATGACTCGATCCGCGATTTTTTCTGGGTCGCCTTTTCCGAAACGGTACGAGAATGCTCATACACGCGGACGGGCGAATTCAAACTGCATCGCATCCCCGCGCCGAAGATGGAAACTTTCAACCCCGATGTTTTTGACGTTTTCCGCAAAAAGCTGTACCGAAACAGGCTGGGCATGTCCGCCTATCTTCAGAAGCGAAAGCGGGTGGAGGCGCATGTTTCAAGCGCGAATACGGCGCATGGCGAGTTGCCGATGCCGCATCCGCCGAACGGGTATGCGCTCGCGCTGACCTCGCCGCCGTACGGCGATTCGCAGACGACCGTCGCGTACGGGCAATTTTCGCGGCTGGCGTCGGAGTGGATCGGATACGCCGAGGCGCGGCGCGTCGACAAAATGAGCATGGGCGGGCGCGTCGGAGAGGCGGCGCATGACCCCGATTCGCCGGTCGCCTCGGCGGTTGAGAGGATTCGCGCGCAGGACGAGAAACGGGGGAGAGAAGCGTCCGCGTTTTACGCCGACCTGGAACGCAGCGCCGCCGCGGTCGCCAAGGCGCTGAAGCCCGTGTCGACGGTCTGTTATGTTGTCGGAAACCGCCGGGTGAAAGGCGAATATCTGCGGACAGACGAATTCATCGCCGCCGCGTTTGAACGCCATGGCTTCGCCCACCGAGAGACGATCGTCCGCAATATCCCGAACAAGCGCATGCCGAAAACGAACAGCCCCGCAAACATCGCCGGGAAAACGGCGCCGACGATGCATGAAGAATGCATCGTTGTCTGTCAGAGAAAGGGTTGATGCAGCGGACGATGACAGCGGGTGTAGGGCGCGGGTTTCTGGACTCCCCCTTAAAAAAAAGGAGGGCTGGGGGTTTTAGCCGCGCCCGAAATGCATATCCTCGTGAAAACGGGGAACAGCGGGTTGCGCAAACGCTTTTGGGTCAAAGCGGGAATCTTATCGACGCGCCGCCTCCAGATACGTTTCAAACTGCCGGCTGTTGTATGCCAAGACCGCGTCCGAATCGTCCGGATTGATCACCTCCACCGAAAAATACCCCTCAAACCGGTCCGCGTTCAGCAGCTCCACCACGCGCGCATGCTCCTCCTCCGACATGGAGCCTTCCCCAGGGCCGGCCGTTCCAAAATGCAGATGCGCGACGCTGCCCTGCAGATAACCATGCGCCTCATCAACCGACTGACCCCGCCGCACATGATGCCCAGGATCCCATAGAACTTGAAGATGGGACGCCTGCGCCAGCTCCAGAACCTGCATTGCCCAGTGGGCGCGCATGTTCGTGTGCGTCTCCACGAGAACGCGGATGTCATGCTCCGCGGCAAGCTCGTTCACGGCGGCGTAGGAATCGGCGGCGCGTTTCAAGATCTCGCTGCGCGCCGCTTCGTTCTCTTCAGGCAGCGGATCCGAAAAGGTACGGATGCATGGCGCGCCGATCTCGGCGGCAAGCGGTATGTAACGCCTCAACGTTTCCTGATGGCTTTCATGGTGAAGCGGATCGTTTGTGTTGAATTTGACGCTCGTCGCGACGCATGAGGCGTCTATGCCGGCGTCGGCGAGATGACGGCGGGCGTTCTGCAGGTCGGCGGGCGAAACGTCCAGCTCAACGCCATGCCCATGCCCCCATTCGACGCGGAACTCAATGCCCGTATAGCCGTACTTTTGGGCGGAGGCGGTCAGCTGCTGGAGCGTCTGCTTTGGACAGACGGAACTCATGAACCCAGATTTCATAACATGCCTTTCCGATATGCGCGGCGTTTCAACGAAACGCATGATACGCCTAAAGTTGAGCGGATGCAATTATGGTCTATAATAAAAGCGTCGGACGAAAGAAAGGATTTGCCATGAAAAAAGTTGCCATCGGGGGAGCGCTGGTCGGTCTCGCGTTCATTATCGCGGTAGCGTTCTGGCTGGCATACCGCAACAGCGCCGAGAACGACATTGCCGTTGATGAGACGCCCGTCCAGTCGCCCGTCGTCCAGTCCGGCCAGGAGGCGCCGACCGCCAAGCAAGGCGCGCAGGACTCCCCGACCGAAACGGCAGAAGGCGAAGCGGAAGCCGCGGCGAATGGAGATGCGCCCCCGCTCGTAACGAAGCCGCGCGTCGCCTATACGAACGAGAAAGGCGAGATGATTGGGATCACGCGGCAGGGGAACGAGTACATCATCAACCCGCATCAGTATGGTCCTGTGCCGTCAATACACGATCCGACCGCGTGGGCTGCTGCCGCCGAAGAGCCGACCGGACCTCCGCTGTCTCTTCCCTGGTGGAAAGCGGAAAAATCGGATCCGATCAAAAAGTTTGTGCCAGGAGCTGATTTCACAGACCCAAGAGCGTGGGAATCTTACCGTAACTTCTTCGGCTTTGACCCGCCTTTTAACCCCAACGGTTCCAGCCGCTATAGAGCCATGATTGACAACTGGGGGAAGCCGATACAATGGCATGACAATACCGCAATCGTGATTGACTATGGCAGACGGACTGGTTTTCGACCCTCCCCTGAGCAGTTAGAGCGGTATATGAACCTTGAAGATGAATGGCGTCGGGCGCGTTTCGTTGGCGATTCCGACGCGGCAGAGGCATTGCGTCAAAAGATGCGCAATCTCAGGGATTCCGCCCAGGGCATGCTCCCCAATACCGAGACTGTTGCCATCATCTATCAAGGAACTGGCAATGTGGAACGAACCCGTGAAAGCAGAAGAAGAACCAGTGACGCTGCGATCAGGGACCTTTACAAGCGGATGGACATTGAACATCTGTATGAATTTTACGAAAAACCTGATTTCAGAAAGAACCGCAAGTAACGCAGACAACCAACATGAAACGCGGAAGCGATGCGAAACGACTCGACAGGCAAGCAGCGACACGAAAGGGTTTTGCCATGAAAAAAGTTGCGATCGGAGGAGCGCTGGTCGGTCTCGCGTTCATCATCGCGGGAGCGTTCTGGCTGGCATACCGCAACAGCGCCGAGAACGACATTCCCGCCGATGAAACGTTCGTCCAGTCGCCTGTCGTCAAGATCGACAAAACGGAGCGGGCAACGACGCCGGACGCCCCCGCCGAAAAGCCTGAAAACGCCGAGGAAATCGCCCGGAATGAAGAAACGGCGACAAGCGCTAAAGCGGCCGCCGGTACTGCAAGCGGCGAAATCTCAAATTTGATTCCCCCTGGGTGCGAACGGTACGGAAGGATCGCCTACACGCGGCAAGGCAATCCCTACCGTATCAATCCCGATTGGGATACCACAACGCGCAAAGTTGATTCGAAATCATTGAAAGCAGCGCGCGCAACCCCTACGGGGCCTCCACTCTCAATTGATTGGACCCAAGCAACGGGAGGAAGCAAAATGATAGCTCCCTTCGAAATCGATTGGCGAGACCCAAGAACCTGGGAATCGTATCGAAATTTCTGGGGGTTTGAACCGCCCATAGGGAGCGGAGACGGAACGAGGCCTTACGAAGCACGACTAGACAACTGGGGAAAACCGTTTCAGCATTTTGGGAACTTGCCAACCGTGATGAATTACGGTAAACGCACAGGCTTTCGCCCATCTCCAGAGCAGTTGGATCGGTTCCTAAACCTCGAAGCGAATTGGATCCGGGCGCGTCGCGACAGCGCCGCCTCGCGCGCCGCCTTGCTGCGGCAGGAGATGCAAACGCTTATGGTTTCCGCGCAAGGGGAGCTTCCCGTCACCCACGGCAGTCGGATTACCAGCTTTCCGTCCCCATCCCTCCCGCCAGGTCCCGAAGGAACGAGAGAAAGAGTCGCATTGGCCATTCGAAATCTTTATAGACGCCTTGGCATTGAGCATCTATACGATTTCTACGAGAATCCAGAGTTTCGATTGAGCAGAAACCGCGCCGAAAGACCATAACAAAGGAGCCATGAGTATCTGAAATTGCCGCGCGCCTCAAGGCTCTATGCGAACCCACCGCTCCTCCGCCCCAGAAATACGCGCCGCGTCGATGATCTGCATGCCTTTGTAGCCGTCCCACAGCGTCGGGACGGGGCTTTCCTTGTCTTCCATCAGGTTGATGAACTCGGCAATCAGTTCCGCCCAGAGCCGATGCAGGTACGGCAGATGCGCCGTCGCCTCTCTAAACGTTTCGGGAACCTCAATGCGCTCAAATTTGCGTTCCCCGTAGGGGCTTCTGACCAGCTCATGCTCGCGCAAGATGAGCGTTCCTTCGTCGCCGTACACTTCAATGACGCGCCCGTTTTCCCCTCGACCTTTTCCGGCGCGGAAGACGGCGGCAATCTGCTCCTCAAAGTCGGCGATGATGTCGTAGCCGGTGTCCGCGGTCGCTTCGACCATCTCGTATTCCTCAATCGGCTTGTCGGGGCGCCAACGCATCATCTCCAAAAAGTAGCGCGTTTTCGGGTCGACGGCGGCTTTTGTGATCGCGCGTTTTTGTCGTCCGCAGACCCTTTCCGCCTCCCGCCCGATGAGCGCGCGGACGCGGTCAATCTCATGCGACGCGAGCTGATAAAGCAGCCCGCCCCCCTCTTCCAGCCGACTCATCCATCCATCGACGGAGATTTTGCCTGAGGGGGACATGCAGTGCGCGTGAACCTCATGGACGCGCCCGATTTCGCCGTCCGCGATCATCTTGCGCATGCGCATGAACCGCGCGGGGTAGCGCCATGTGAACGCCATCGCGCCGGCGAGTCCGCGCTCTTTGCCCGCCCGCTGCATCTCGTACGCTTCTTGGGCGTTCATCGCCATCGGCTTTTCGCAGATCACATGGCAGCCCGCGGCGAAGGCGTCCATCGCCGCTTCATAATGGTATTTGCCGGGCGTTGTGATCGCGACAGCGTCCAGGTCCAGCTTGAGCAGCTCTGTGTGGTTTCCAACGACATGCGGGATGCCATGTTTTTGAGCGGTCGCTTCGGCGCGTTCTCTGGTTCGGTTGGCGACGCCGACAACCTGCGCGCGCGGGTCGATATTGAACCCGGCGATATGCCCGTCCGCCGCCCATCCCGCGCCGATAACTCCGATTCGGAACGCTTTGCCGTCTGCCATGTTTCATCCTCCGCGTTGCGTTAGCCGCATCATGCTTGGTATGGGCGGGGGAGTCAAGCGCGCCTCTGATTCCCCCCTTGAAAAGGGGGGTTAGGGGGGTTTAAAGCGCTGCGGACAGCGTTTGCGGCGCCTAAGATTCCCGCTTACGCGGGAATGACAGCGCGCGGCGCGGCAAGTTTCATCCGCTCTTCTCTTCGCGCCTCTATTTCGGATAGAATAGGGGCGTCTGCAGCGGCTCTCAACAGCGAAGGGAAACAATGAAACAGCTGACGCTCGACGGATTTTATACATGGTCACTCTTCAGCGAAATGCGCCAGATCGACTTCAACGGGCATCTATGGACGCGCCCGCAAGGCAACATACTGATCGACCCCGTTCCGATGTCGGACGCGGATCAGCGGCAGCTTGAACAGCTGGGGGGCGCCAGCCTGATTGTCATCACCAACCGAGACCATGAGCGCGAAGCGGACGCCTTCCGCAAGCGTTTCGGCGCCGAAGTTGCCGCGCATGAAGCGGACGCGCCGCTCCTCTCCATACGGGTCGACCGAACGCTCAAGGACGGGGAAGAGGTTGTCGAGGGGATGCGCGCCGTGCGCCTTGAAGACGGCAAAAGCCCAGGGGAGATCGCCTTGCACTTTCCGGAACACAACGCCGTTCTGGCGGGCGATCTGATTGCCGGCGAACCGATGGGGCGTCTGTCCATGCTGCCGGACGAAAAGCTGGCAAACCCCGCCAAAGCGGCGCTGGAGCTGCGCAAGATCTTGCGCCTTCAGCCTGAAGTTATCCTTGTTGGAGACGGACATTCCATCTTTCATGACGCCAGCCGCCGCCTTGTCGAATGCCTCCAAAGCCGCTCCGATGTGTACATCAACCGCATCAACATGGAGGAGCTGGAGGAGGGGTTCACGGCGGAGATTGGACATCTGATTGGGGCGCAAAATCTAGGTTATATGCTGTGGCGGCTGGAGCCTGGGCAGTTCAATTGCCCGTTCCATTTTCATCATTTCGACGAAGAAGCGGCGATCGTGATGGAGGGCGAATGCCTGATGCGAACCGACCGCGGCGAGTTCATGGTGCGCAAGGGCGACTTCATCGCCTTCCCGCCCGGACGCAGCGGCGCGCACAAGTTCATCAACAACGGCTCGGAGCGGTGCGTTCTCTTTCTGCTGGGCGAAGAACATCCGCATCTGGTGTGCGAATACCCCGACTCCGAGAAGATTGTCGCGCGCCCCATCGGCGCCTTCCGAAAGAAAGACGCTGTCGGCTACTGGGACGGCGAGGAGCGGAGAGATTGACGCGCTTGACATGTCGGCATGAGAACGCGGAAAATTTGCGCGGGAACGGCAACGCGCTCCCGCGCAAACAGAAATGCCTTACTTCAGCACAACCATGCGCCGCAGCGCCGTGAACGACCCCGCCTCAATGCGGACATAATACATGCCGCTGGCGACAGGTTCGCCCAGATTGTTCCGTCCGTCCCAATGGGCGGCTTTGGCGCGGCTGCGGTAGGCGCCCGCCGGCAACTGCCCAAGCTCCAACACGCGCACGGTTTGACCCGATGAGTTGTAGATCGTCAACTTTACGCGGGACGTTTCCGCCAACTCAAACGGGATCCAGGTCTCTGGGTTGAACGGGTTCGGGTAGTTCGGCAGAAGCGCGCTGGTGGACACAACCGGCAGCGATGACCGAAGCATCTCCTCCAAAACGGCGATGCCCCGCTTTGCCGAATCGCTGCGGACAATCAGCCCATTCGCGTCGTTCAGCCAGCTGGACACCTGCGGAAAGGACGGCGCCTCCCGCAACGACGCCAACGCCGGAGCCGCCGCGACCGCCTGCGCGTTCGCCAGGGCGTCCGCGATCAGCAGAACGTCGTTCACATCCACGACGCCGTCCCCGTTCACATCCGCGTTCGGATCGGAGCCGCCGTAGCTGTTGGCGACCATCTGCAGATCCGCCGCGTCCACGACGCCGTCGCCGTTCAGATCGAGATTGGGCTTCGGCATTGACCAGAAGCGCAGCGTCTTGTCGCGGCTTCCGCTGATGAGCGTTTGACCGTCGGGCGAATAGGCGACCGCGTAAACGGTTCCCGTATGTCCCTCTAGCGTCTCTTTATGCCGGCCGTTTCCGGACGCCCAGAGATGGACGGTCCCATCCTCGTTCCCGGAAGCGAGCGTGGAACCGTCCGGCGAAAAGGCGACCGAAAACACGAGACCCGCAGACCCGCCCACCGTACGGGTATGGAGAAGCGACTGCGACGAAACATCCCAAAAACGAATCGTTTTGTCGGCGCTGCCGCTTGCCAAAACCGTTCCGTCGGGTGAAAAGGCGACCGAGTAGATCGTCCGCCCATGCTCTTTCAGCGTGGAGAGAAGCTTGCCGGTTTGCGCGTTCCAGAGGCGCACGGTACGGTCGGCGCCGCCGCTGGCGATGAGCGTTCCGTCAGGAGAGAAGACGGCTGTCCGAACAACCCCCGCATGCTGCGTCATCGTCTTGACAAGCTCCCCGGTTTCGGCGTTCCAGAGCCGAACTGTACGGTCGCCGCTTGCGCTGACGATGGTCGCGCCGTCCGGCGAATAGTCTAGCGCATAGACGTCGCCCGTGTGTCCCGCCAGCGTTCGAATATGCGCGCCCGTTTCAGCGTTCCAGAGGCGTATCGTGTCGTCGGCGCTGCCGGTGGCGAGCATGGTTCCGTCCGGCGAAAAGGCGGCGGAGCGGACATCAACCGTATGCTCCGTCAGTTCAAGGAGCGGCGTTTCCGCGTCGGCATCCCAGATGAGCGCCGTATCGTCCGCGGAGGCGGTGGCGATGCGGGTTCCGTCAGATGAATACGCCGCCGCTAAAATGCCGCCCGTATGCGCAAACAAAGGCGGTTCGTAGTTGACAGAGTAGGCGTCAGAGGCGGTGTTGTTGCCCGCGGCGTTGGCGGGGACGCTCACCGTAACAGCGCCATCGCCTGTCGGTTGAATCGTTGCCGTGTAGCTTGCGCCGCTGCCGGCAAGATTGGTCACAGAGCCGTTCGTCACAATAATGTCGGACGACTCGAAACCTGTGACGGCGGAGCTGAACTCGATGGTCACATCGAACGCGCCTGTCTGCGTCTCACTCGGGCCGGAGACGGTCGCCGTTGGGCGGTCTACAGGAGCGGCGAGGTCGCTGATGTCCCAGATCCGAATCGTCTCATCCCAGCTGCCGCTGGCGATCGTCTGACCATCCGGCGAATACGCCACGGACCATACCGTACCCGTATGTCCCTGGAGGGTTCGTAGATGCGCCCCTGTGTTGGCGTTCCAGATGCGGATTGTGTCGTCGCCGCTGCCGCTGGCGATCGTCTGACCGTCAGGTGAATACGCTACAGAAAGGATTGGATTCGTATGTCCATGGAGGGTTCGTAGATGCGCTCCCGTGTTCGCGTCCCAGACCCGAATTGGATTTGCTTGGTCTCTGCTGCCGCTGGCGAGCGTCTGACCGTCCGGCGAATATGCCACAGAGGTGACCCAAGACTGCCCTCGGAGGGTTCGGAGATGCTCTCCCGTGTTCGCGTCCCAGATGCGTATCGTGTTGTCGACGCTGCCGCTGCCGCTGGCGATCGTCTGACCATCCGGTGAATACGCCACGGACCAGACCTGACCCGTATGTCCCTGGAGGGTTCGTAGATGCGCGCCAGTGTTGGCGTTCCAGATCCGAACCGTGTTGTCGTTGCTGCCGCTGGCGATCGTCAGACCGTCCGGAGAATATGCCACAGACCTGACCCAATTCGTATGTCCCTGGAGGGTTCGTAGATGCGCGCCAGTGTTGGCGTTCCAGATGCGTATCGTGTTGTCGTAGCTGCCGCTGGCGAGCGACTGACCGTCCGGTGAATACGCCACAGACCTGACAGTACTCGTATGTCCCTGGAGGGTTCTGAGAGGCTCCCCTGTGTTGGCGTTCCAGATGCGTATCGTGTCGTCCGAGCTTCCGCTGGCGATCGTCTGACCGTCCGGCGAATACGCCACAGACCAGACCGGGTCCGTATGTCCTGTCAGGACCCGCAGCGCTCCGATTTCAACGTTGACCGTGTAGGTGTTGGAGGCTCTGTTGCCCGCGGCGTTGGCGGGAACGCTCACCGTAACGGTAAAGGCTCCGAAGCTGGACGGCTGAATCGTCGCCGTGTAGCTTGCGCCGCTGCCGGCAAGATTGGTCACAGAGCCGTTCGTCACAGCGATGTCGGACGACTCGAAACCTGTGACGGCGGAGCTGAACTCGATGGTCACATCGAACGCGCCTGTCTGCGTCTCGCTCGGGCCGGAGACGGTCGCCGTTGGGCCGTCTACAGGAGCGGCGAGGTCGCTGATGTCCCAGATGCGTATCGTATCGTCGTAACTGCCGCTGGCGATCGTCTGACCATCCGGCGAATACGCCACAGAAAGGACTCCATCCGTATGTCCCTGGAGGGTTCGTAGATGCGCTCCCGTGTTGGCGTTCCAGATCCGAATCATGTCGTCCCAGCTGCCGCTGGCGATCGTTTGACCATCCGGCGAATATGCCACAGAAAGGACTGTATTCGTATGTCCTTGGAGGGTTCGTATGTGCGCTCCCGTGTTGGCGTTCCAGATCCGAATCGTGGCGTCGACGCTGCCGCTGGCGATCGTCTGACCGTCCGGTGAATACATCACAGAATAGACATAATCTGTATGCCCTTCAAGCGTTCGTATGAGTTCGCCCGTGTTGGCGTTCCAGATCCGAATCGTGGCGTCGGCGCTGCCGCTGGCGATCATCTGACTGTCCGGTGAATATGCCACGGACCATACCTGATCCGTATGTCCCTGGAGGGTTCGTAGATGCGCTCCCGTGTTGGCGTTCCAAATCCGAACCGTGTTGTCGAAGCCGCCGCTGGCAAGCGTCTGACCGTTCGGTGAATAGGCCACGGATGTGACTACACGCGTATGTCCCTGGAGGGTTCGTAGATGCGCTCCCGTGTTGGCGTTCCAGATCCGAATCGTGGCGTCGACGCTGCCGCTGGCGATCGTTTGACCATCCGGCGAATATGCCACAGAAAGGACTATATTCGTATGTCCTTGGAGGGTTCGTATGTGCGCTCCCGTGTTGGCGTTCCAGATGCGGATCGTGTCGTCCCTGCTGCCGCTGGCGATCGTTTGACCGTCCGGAGAATACGCCACAGAAAAGACATCATCCGTATGCCCTGTCAGGACCTGCGGCCCTCCGGTTTCAGCGTTGACAGAGTAGGTGTTGGAAGCGGTGTTGTTCCCCGCGGCGTTGGCGGGGACGCTCACCGTAACGGCTCCTGTGCTGGACGGTTGAATCGTTGCCGTGTAGGATGCGCCGCTGCCGGCAAGATTGGTCACAGAGCCGTTCGTCACAACAATGTCGGACGACTCGAAACCTGTGACGGCGGAGCTGAACTCGATGGTCACATCGAACGCGCCTGTTTGCGTCTCACTCGGGCCGGAGACGGTCGCCGTTGGGCGGTCTACAGGAGCGGCGAGGTCGCTGATGTCCCAGAGGCGGATCGTGTCGTCCCAGCTGCCGCTGGCGATCGTCTGACCGTCCGGTGAATAGGCCACGGACAGGACTACATCCGTATGTCCCTGGAGGGTTCGTAGATGCGCTCCCGTGTTGGCGTTCCAGATCCGAATCGTGTCGTCGGCGCTGCCGCTGGCGATCGTTTGACCATCCGGCGAATATGCCACAGAAAGGACAGAAAGGACTGTATTCGTATGTCCTTGGAGGGTTCGTATGTGCGCTCCCGTGTTGGCGTTCCAGATCCGAATCGTGTCGTCGGCGCTGCCGCTGGCGATCGTCTGACCGTCCGGTGAATACATCACAGAATAGACATTATCTGTATGCCCTTCAAGCGTTCGTATGAGTTCGCCCGTGTTGGCGTTCCAGATCCGAATCATGTCGTCCCAGCTGCCGCTGGCGATCATCTGACCGTCCGGTGAATACGCCACAGACCAGACAATACCCGTATGCCCTTCAAGCGTTCGTATGAGTTCGCCCGTCTCGGCGTTCCAGATCCGAATCGTGTCGTCGCCGCTGCCGCCGCCGCCGCCGCTGACAATTCGCGTTCCGTCTGGCGAATACGACACCGAGTAGACAGCGGACGCGCTCGCAATTCCGGAAATTCTATAAGAATTTCCGTCGCGTACGGCAGTAATGGAGATGCGTACGCCGCCGATGGTAACGCCCTGGAGATTTATGGTTGCCCCAGAGAAGGATGCGCCTCCAATGATAAGGCTTCCGCCCTCAGCGCGAATCACAATGTCAGTTCCCGGATAATAGCAGCTGTCTCCGGGCTGTAGGACGTCGCCTACTCTACAGACGCTCGCGCCGTTCACGCGCTCTTCCAGGGTTTTGAGATGCGCGCCTGTTTGAGCGTTCCAGACGCTTATCGTGTTGTAGAAGTTTCCGCTGGCGATCGTCTGACCGTCCGGCGAATAGCCCACAGCGAAAACTCTGGTTTCGTTTTCTTCCAGCGTTCGGACATGCGCGCCCGTCGCTGGATTCCAGATGCGGATTGTGCCGTCGGCGCTGCCGCTGGCGATCGTCTGACCGTCCGGCGAATACGCCACGGACCTGACATCATCCGTATGCCCTGTCAGGACCTGTTGCGCGCTGCTGTTTTCAGCAACGAGCCATGCGCAGAGAAGCGCCGCCGCTAGAGCAGCGGACCAAGCGCGGGGGGGGGGGGGGGGGGGGGGGGGGTACGTCACGTGTGAGTTTCATGTGCGCGACACTCCTGATGTTGAATCTGTGGAACCTCATCTATGCGGCGCTCCTTTCGAGTTGCCTGTGCGCAAACCTGTGTAACGCCGGCATCAGCCGGAACGATTGCATTAGAGTATAACACATGCGGGGGAGGGTATGCATCCAAAACGGCTGGGCGGCAGTACGCTCATACGATGATGTTGATCGGAGACGCGATATGGACGGCGTCTGCGACGCCTAAGATTCCCGCTTGCGCGGGAATGACGGCGTGTAAGATGGACGCTTGGGGTAAACGCGGACGGTTTCTGTCGGCACTCTGGATTCCCGCTTGCGCGGGAATGCATGTCCTCGCGGAAGCGGGGGACGGTTTGGTTAGCGGGGTCTTTTTCCCATGAATAGAGCGATCATTCAGAGGTCAGAACGCGAGGCTTGACGATGTCAATCTGCCGAGGCGGGCGCCGCCTCTAACCGCGCGGGGCGGCGCGCCCGAAGACGCTGCCGAAACGCCGCCGCGTCGTCCGCGATCGCATACAGCGCCGGGACGAGAAACAACGTCATGAACGTCGCCGCGGACAGCCCCCATACGATCGTGTTCGCCAGCGGCGCCCACACCTCCGAGCCGCCGCCGATTCCGAGCGCCATCGGCAGAAGCCCCGCAATCGTCGTGATGGAGGTCAACAGCACCGGACGAAGACGCAGCGCCCCGCCCTTCATGACGGCGCGCCAACGCCCCGCCCCGTTTTGACGCCGCTTGTTGATGAAGTCGATCAGCACAATCGAGTCGTTCACCACAATGCCCGCCAGCGCGACGATCCCGTAGAGCGTCATGATGCTGAACGGCGCCCGAATCGCAATCAGCCCGACGACCGCGCCGACAAACGCAAACGGTATCGTGAAGAGAATGATGAACGGCTGTATGAGCGACTTGAACTGCGCCGTCAGCAGCAGGAAGATGATGAAAACGCCCAGCGCAAACAGACTCGCAAGGCTGTTGAAAGCGTCTCTGAACTCCGCAAACTCGCCCCGAAAATCGAGACGGTAGCCTGGGTAACGCTTGCCGAGATTCGCAAACCTGCTTTCCATCTCCCTGTTTACCGCCACCGCGGACGCGATGGTCGAGTCAACCTCCGCAAAGACGGTGATGGAGCGTTCATATTCAAAGCGGAGAATGTCCGAATAGCCGCGCCCCGTCTCAAAGGTTGCCGCCTCGCGCAGCGGAAGAGAACCGCCCCCCGGCGCCGCAATGCGCAGGCTCTTGATCCGTTCCAGAGGCGACTCCGCGCCGCCCTTCACCTTCACAATCACATCCACATCGTCGTTGCCGTCGCGGATGGAGGTGGCGGTCGTCCCGTTGACGGCGGTGCGCACAAACATGGCGATCTGCGCCGCGTCCAACCCATGCATCCGCGCCCGTTCGTCGTTCACCTTGATGCGCAGCTCCTCCTTGCCGGGCGAAAAATCGTCCCCGATGTCGTACACGCCTGGCATGGACGCCAGCTCCCCCTTCAGCTCCGTCACCAGCTCCTGCAGCCGATCTAGATCGGGACCTTTCACCTTCACCTCTACAGGCTTCCCGGTCGGCGGTCCGCCCTCGTCCATCGTGAACCGTATCTTTTCATACCCTGTCAAACGGCTGCAGCGCATGCGCATGTCGGCAAGAATCTCTGGAATGGGTCGGCTCTCTTTTGAACCGTCCGGCACATCGACCAGAACCTGTCCATACCGGTCGCCGACGCGCGTCCCTTCGTCGTCCAGCAGCATGCCCGCCGTTGAGATGACCGCCGCGACGTCCGTGTCGGGAAGCTGCATGGCGATCGTTTCAATTTCGCGCAGCGTCTCGTCGGTCGTTTCAAGGCTTGTGCCGAGCGGCATCCAGACCCGCACATAGAAACGGGAGAGCGGGTCGCCCTCAAACAATTGGACGCCGACCAGCGGCAGTAAAAACGCGCTTCCGACCGCTATCAACAAAAACAGCGCCACCGCCAGATAACGCCGATGAATGACCCGCCGCAGCAGGCGCATATACCGAAGCCGAACCGCGCGAAACCAGCGGTTTTCGGCGCGGACGCCTTGAGCGCGCCGCTTCGTCCAGTCCATCACATGCGCGGGCAAGATCAAAAACGCCTCAAAGTTGGACGCGACCAGCGCCAGCGTCACCACAAGCGGGATGATGCGCATGAACGCGCCCATGATGCCCGGCATGAGCATCAACGGCAAAAATGCGGCGATGGTCGTCAGCGTCGCCGCCAGCACCGGCTGAAACACCTCGCCGACGCCGTCAATGACCGCCTGCGCCTTCGACTTGTCCATCTGTAGATGGCGGACGCAGTTTTCCGCGATGACGATCGCATGGTCGACGATCATTCCCAAGACCAGCACCAGCGCAAAGAGCGCGTTGCCGTCCAGCGACCGCCCCGTCGCGCGCATGAAAATAAAGGTGACGGCGAAAGTAACAGGCATGCCGACGACGACCGCCAGCGCCGCCCGCCAGCCGATAAACAGCCAGAGCGCCAGCGTCACAAAGACGATGCCGAAGACGGCGTTCGACTGCAGCTTGTCGATGATGTTGATGATATATTCGGAGGAGTCGTTCACCATCTCCAGCCGCGCGCCGGGGACAAGCCGCTCCGCTTCGTATCGGGCGGTCAGCTCGCGCACATCGTCCACGACGCTGATGGTGCTGGCGCCGCGCTTTTTGGCGACATTGATCGTGATGCAAGGTTCGCCGTCCATGCGGGAGATCATGCGCGCTTTTTCGAAGGTATCGGTCACCTCAGCCACATCGCCGACGCGCACCTGCCGCCCCGACGGTCCGGTTCGGATGATGACTTGACGCGCCTCTTCCGGCGCGTTGATCTTGCCGAGCGTTCGTACAAGAAACTCGCCGCGTCCGCCGGGGCGCAGCTCTCCGCCCGGCACGTTTAAGTTACGCGCCGCCAGCGCCTGAACGACGCTCTGAAAACCGATGTCGAGGCTGTTCATCGCGTCTGGGTTAACCTCAACCCAGATCTCCCGCTCGCGCATTCCGACGGCGGTCAACTGCCCAACATCGTCGTTCTGCTCATACAGGTCGATCAGATCCTCGGCGATCTGATTCATGACAGGCTCCGGCAGCTGCCCGCTCACCGCGACGCTCACAACGGGCCACCAGTCCTGCGTGTCCAGCTTGCGGATGTCCGGGTCTTCGGCGCCGTCTGGAACCTCCGCGGCGCGTATATTCGTTTGAAGGTCTTGAAAGCGCTTGTCAAAATCGCCGCGCGACATGTTCTGGGCGAATTTGACGCTGATAAAACTGATACCCTCGCTGGAGGTGGAGGTGACCATGTTGACGTCCGCCACCTCGCGTATCGCCTCCTCCATCGGTATCGTGACCAGCTGCTCCACCTCAATCGGCGCGGCGCCGGGATACGCCGTCGTCACAAACGCCCAGTTGAAGTTGATGTCGGGGGACGCCTCGCGCGGCAGTACCAGAAACGCATACGCGCCCAAAAGCAGTATCGTTGCCATCGCAAGGTTGATGAGCAGCACATTTTTAACGGAAAAGCGCGCCAGCCTCATGGTTCCGACCGCCAATCGTCCACGCTGCGCACAATCTGAATAAAGTCGCCGTCCCGCAAGCTTCTCTGCCCGATAAACAGAACCGCGTCTCCAGGCTGAACGCCCGACAAGATCTCCACCGCGTTTCCGGACGTCAAGCCGACCTCCACTTGAGTCAAATGAGCGCGCCCGTTCCGCGCGACAAAGAGGCTGTTCTCCGTCACCAGCGCGTCGCGCGGAACCAGCGCCGCGTCCGCGCGCGTTTCAACATCGATGGCCGCCCGCGCGAACATCCCTGGCTTCACCGCTCCGCCTGGGTTCTCCAGCGCGATCTCCACATCCGCTGTCCGCGTCTTCGGGTCGACAGACGGGCTGACCGACGCGACGACCCCCTCCACCGGCTCCGCCAGCGCCGACAGATACGCGCGCGCTTTCAAACCAGGCTTCACCCAGGCGATGTCCGCTTCCAGTATCGGCACAGACGCCGTCACCGCGTCTTGATCATGAATTTCAAACAGCGGCTCCTGAGGCGAGGCGCGCCCGCCCAGGTCCAGCATGCGTTTGGAAACGACGCCGCCGATGGGCGCGCGCACGGAGGCGTCGCGGACTCTTTTTTCGGCTAAATCGGACGCCGCCTGCGCCTGCGCCAGAGACGCCTTCGCCGCCGCAATCTCCGCCCGCCACGATTCGGCGTCCACGCTTGCCTGCGCGGTCAAGAGCGAGGCGTTTGCCTGATCAACCTGCGCCTGCGCCATCGCGGCGTCCTTCTCCCAGGTCTGCGTCTCCAGCTGCGCCTGCGCCAGCCGAAGCGCCGCTTCCGCCTGATCAACCTGCGCCTCCAGCGCGGAGATGTCCTCCTCCCGCGCGCCCTTCTGCGCGAGAACCCAGCCCTGCTCCGCCGCGTCAAATTGCGCCCGCGCCGCGTCCAGCTGCGCCGTCGACAAGTCAAACGTCTGCAAGCTCACCGCTCCGCCTTCAAACAGCGCCTTGACGCGCTGCTGTTCGCTTTCGGCGCTTGTCAACGCCGAGCGCGCCTGATTTCGCGCCGCCCGCGCCTGCAGTTTCTCCTCCTCGCGCAAACCCGTTTTCAGTTTCGTTAGGTTCGCCCGCAGCGCTTCCAATCCCGCCTGCGCCTGCTCCGTCTGGGCGCGGGCGCGCGTTTCGCTGATGTCCATCACCTGCGCCAAAGACGCCCACGCAAGCGCCGCGCCCGCTTCCGCCTGCTTCAACCGCGCCAGCGCCGACGTCTTCGCCAGCTTCTGCGCTTGAACATACGCCGCCGACGCCGCTTCCAAAGACGCCTTCGCTTGAACGGCGGCAATCTTCAGCTCCTCATGCTCAATGACTGCGAGAACATCCCCCTTCTGAACGCGGTCGCCCTCCTCCGCTGACATTTCTATAATAACGCCCTGCGCCTTCGGATACACCGCCGCATGCGCTCCCGCTTCCACCTCGCCCGACGCCTCAATTTGGCGCAGAACGTCGCCCACCGACGCGAGCGCCGCATGCGCAGGGCGCAGCTCCCGCTCCGCGGTCTCCGGCGGCGCGACGGCGATCAGCTGCTTGAAGGCGGCGATGGAGCGTTCATACTGCTCCAGCTGCGCATACGCCTCGCCGAGTTGATACCGCGCCTCGCGCATATTCGGATCCGCCTCAACCGCCTTCTGAAACATCGAGACGGCCGTCTCCGGATCGCCGCGTTTAAGGTTCAGGTTTCCTAAGTTGTAATGCGCTTCGGCGAAATTCGGCTCCATCGCCAAGGCGCGCTGAAACGCCGCCTCCGCTTCGTCCAGCTGCCCGTCCCGCATGAGAGCGGCGCCGATGGAGTTGAACGAGGCGCCGTAATCGAGCGAGAAACGGATCGTCTCGACGCCGGACGCGCGCTGTATGCGGTATTCTAGCCGATCCGCCGCCAGCGCCTGCTGGAGCGCCGTCTCATATTCTGCCGCCGACTTCGTCTCAACGCCGTTCACCGAGAGGATCAGATCGCCGCTTTTGAAACCCGCCTTCTCCGCGATATGATGCGCATGAACGGCGGAAACGACCGCCCCCTTCGCCCCCTGTTCAAGATGCGGCATGGAACGGTAATCGGTCGGCGCTATGTCGCGCGTCGACAAGCCGACCGCCGACTGACGCGCGATCTCTGACTCGGACAGCCCCGTCGGGCGCGTCAATGCGCGGAAGATGAAAAACGCCGCGACCGCAGCCGCGATTGCAATGACAGCAATCTTTCGCATATCTACCTCTCGAAAAGGAAGCGTTCTTACGCATGAAGGTTAACGCCGGGAGCGGCGTTCGTCAACGCTCTTCGTCTCTGACCTCATGCCGAGAGTTGGGACATTTGAACTGACGATCGCTCTATTTATGGGAAAAGGCTTCGCCAACCAGAGCGTCCCCCGCTTCCCCGTTTTCACGAGGACATGCCCGCGAGGGCATGCATTCCCGCCCCTGCGGTAAAACGCGCGGGAATCTAGAGGCGCCTCAGAAGACGTCCGCGTTCGCCCGCCGCCGTGTCCCAACTTAAGACGTAAGGTCAGGCGGCAGTCTCTACAGGCGATGACGACGAAAATCCCGTTTGAGTTATGCTAATCGTGATTCCGCGCACGGAACTAAAACCCCCCAGCCCCCCTTTTCAAGGGGGGAGTCCAGAAACCGCGCCCCAACCGCTGTTATTGGGCTATTCGTCATTCCCGCGTAAGCGGGAATCCAGAGTTTTCCCAGACAGCCTCCGCATTCCAAAACGACTCTCTAAAATCAAGACCATCGCCTATAGAGACTGCCGGTCAGGCGCCCCGCTTGCCTTCGGGAATATTTTAATGTTAGGCTAGTATGGAAATGTTGACAGGTATGAAAACCTTATCGGGATCCCAGCCGCGGCGCGCTGAATAGGCGGAGTGAAAAATGCAGTTTTTCGTTGACGACCGCAAGGAACTCCAGAGTATGGAAACAAGGACTCTTTCTCTTTTAGGGTGCGCATATATGCGGGCAAATCGATGGTCGGACGCGATCGCATGCTTCAAAAGCCTAATTGAGCAAGACAGATACTGCGCCCCTGCGTTTATATGCCGCGGACTAGCCTACAAAGAAATCGGCGATATGGACAATTACGAAGAGGATTTTAGCGCCGCCGTTTCGCTTCAACCTGAGCTGATGAACCACCGAAAATACGGGGCTGAATTTGCGCGCATCAAAAAGGAAGACGAGGAGGACGACGCAAAATGGGACGCGGCGTTCCGACTGCCTGAATCCGAAACGCTCCTAAGCAATATGGCGGACGAAGCGTTGAACGCGCATCATCGGGGGGAAACGGAACCGCTTAAGAGCGTCTCCACGCCCGCCTTCGTCAGTAGCGCCCAATCAGCTTGCTAAGGTTTTTTGTACCATCCAGAGATTTGCGCGTAACAGCGCAACTCCACGTCCAGATCATCAGGTTTCCACCAGCGCGCCAACGAAACGCGAACCAGCGTATCCGCAGGAATCGTCTCGATAGGCTCTTGAAACCCGACAAACTTAAAACTCAATGGCCCCATTGATGTCGGATAACGGTAACGCTGCCCGTTGCCTGTCGGAAAGCGCGTCAGCGGCTTGTCTGGACGCCAAAACCCAACGCTGTAATTCGGAACGCCGCCCGCTCTCGATATGTAAAGCGATCCCGCAGATGTCCGTCGCAACAACCTGTCATAAAGCGCGCTGAAACGCCCAGCGGCAATCTCCGCCACCTTTTCAATTGCGGTTTCCGTCTCCTCCATTGTCAGAGTTCGATCTTGCTCTCTTTGATGAACAAAAACATCTTCTGTATGCGGCGGTTTGACAGACCTCACACGCTGAACCGTCATCTCCCAGACCTGCCCGATCTCAAACTGTTCCGCATCCGCAAAGGGAAAGAAGATTTCGCCTGGCGGAATCAACCGAAGATTCTCCCCCCTTGTTGTCAACGCGCCGAGGCAGACTCCATTCCTCATTCGCGTTTTGGCGGCGATCAACAGCCTGACGTTCATCATGGCGGAATTCATGGCAGAAGATGCTTCACCTCAAGACCAAGCTCATTCTTCAGCTTCTCCGCCAGCAAGGAACGGTGGCATGCCTTCGGTTCCCTCTCAACGCAAAACAGCGCCGCGACCTGCGCATCTTCCCCAAGATCGTCCAGTAAACTTTGCGGATCAAACGAGTCAAGACATTCAGCGCGGTACGCCTCGATAAACGCCTCGCCCAGCCGGACGCGCTTTCGTTTCGCCGTTTTAGAGGCGCGGTCCTCCTCCGCTTGACGGTCTCGAACCGCCTGCGTCGGCGCAAGGTCTTTTCGATGCAGATAACGGATTTTCATTTCGTCAAGGCGCTCCCGCAGACGAACGCTGTTGACGAACGCATAGGCTGCGCCGCGCATGCCGCGCCTAAAGCGAATGTCGCAGAAAACATCCACCCCCGCGGAGCGTAGCGCCTCAAAAAAACCTTCCTCGTCAAAACCGTAAACGCCGATGGTGACAATCTTTGGACGCTTCATACGCATTCTTTACCGTTACCGCTTGCGCGACCGAACCGCGCTTATCCCAGGCAGCAACCCCTGCCTGCCTGGGTTCAACCGCTCCTCAACCTGATCTTGCGTCAGAAGCGCGTCGTTTTCGTCGATATGCCGCACATCAACGCCCTTCTCCTTCAGCGACGCCCCAATCAGCTCGCTGCGGTGGCACCTCTCCGGCTTCTCCTCGCTGCACATTGCCGCTATCGTCAGCCCCCGTTCAGCCGCCTTCAGCAACCGCGCGATCCCCTTTTGATAAAACTCCGCCTTTCGCAGGAGATCATCGTTCACCTTGCCGTTCGCATAATAATATGACCTGTCCCTCGGCTTGCCGCCCAGCGCCTCGCCCATATAGATATAATGCAGCCCCTCTCGGCGGAGAGCCTGCTCCAGCGGCTGTTTGGAAAATTCAGGCTTATAGCGGGAATACGGCGCCGAACGCACATCAACGAGATACTGCGCGCCGTATTTGCGCAGCGTTTCTATGAACGCATCCAGAGCGCGGCTGCCGTATCCGATCGTGTAGATTGGGGTCTGGGCGCGGTTTTTCATTAGAATGAGGCTAACCGTTTTCCGCCTGGATGTCAACCTACAGGAGCCGCTGCCGCCGCGCCGCCATGCATGATAACATAAAGCGATGTTGAAAAAACGTTCGTTTCTAAAGCGCGCGCAATACGCCGTTTTGACGTTCGCCGCGTTGGCGCTTGCGTTCACGGCGCGCCGATTGCCGCATGGCGCCGCGCTCTTTTTAGGCGCCCGAATCGGCGGTTTGATGCATGCGGCGCTCGGTTCAAGGCGGCGCGTCGCGCGGCAAAACGTGGACGCGGCGTTCCCCGAAAAAACGGCGGCGGAGCGTCAAAATATCGTCCGCGATCATTTTCGGCATCTGGGTCAAAACATCGTGGAGCTGCTGCTCTTTCCGCAATGGGAGCGGCGTTTTCAGAGGCGCGTTCAGATTGTGGGACGGACGGAGGCGGAAAAAGCGGCGGAAAAAGGGCGCGGCGTCGTTCTCTTCATACCGCACACGGGCAACTGGGAGATACTCGCGCCGCTTAGCCCGCAGTTTTTGCCGAAGCCGATGGCGATTGCGCAGCCGCTGCCGCATCGGTCGCTGGAGGCGCTCGCCGCCCGCTGCCGGTCCAGCGCCGGGCTTGAGCTGACGCCGAGAGAAGGCGCGCTCAAAAAAGTGGTTCGCGGTCTGAGGGAGGGGCGCGCTGTCGGCTTTCTCGCCGATCAGGACGCCGGTCCAAACGGGACCCCGACGCTCTTTTTTGGACGGTACGCCTCGGCGGAGCGCAGCCCGGCGGCGCTGTCGCGCAAACTCGGATGCCCGCTTCTGCTATGCGCCCCGTTTAGAAACGGCGGCGGAAAACACGCCGTCTTCATTGAACCGATACCGCAGGGCGGCTCCGACCGCGAGACGCTCCAAAACATTTACGCAAGGCTCGAACAGCTGATCCGAGAGCGCCCTTCGCAATGGTTATGGACCCACAGGCGATGGAAAACCGAGTTCCCGTCATCCTCGCCCTGATGGACGGCAAGCCGGGGCATGAAAGCCAAACGGAAGGCGTTTTGCGCTGCCTTCCCGACTTTGAAGCCGCGCGAGTCCGCATACGCTGGCGGTCCAAACGGCATGACAACGCGCTGCGCGCCGCCGTTCTGCTTCGGCGCGTTGTCGGGTTCAAACGGCTCGCCGCGGCGCTGCGGCATGCGCTTCAGCCTGACTCATATGCGGAGCTGGCGTCTGTTTCCCATGCCGACATCGCGCTGTCGACAGGCTCCTCCGTTGCGGCGCCGAACCTGATTGCGTCGCGCCTCTTGGGCGCCAAAAGCGTCGTCTGTATGCGTCCATCGCCGCTGGGCGTCCGCCCGTTTGACGCCGCGGCGCTGCCGTTCCATGAACGCGGAAGCGGGCGCGTCCTCCGAACCTTGGGCGCGCCGAACCGCGTCTGTCCTGAAATCGTCGACGAAATGAGCGCGCGGATTGAGGCGCCGCTCTGCGCCGGACTGCTTTTTGGGGGGAACGACAAGCGATATACATGGACGGCGCAGGCCGCGGAACGGACGGCGCAAGCGGTCGTCCAATCGGCGCGTCAAAACGGGATGCGCATCGCCGCCGCCACATCTAGACGAACGCCCCCGGAGGCGGAAGCGGCGATACGGCGCGTCTTAGACGAAAGCGGACTCTGCGTCTACGCCGCCTACGCCGGCGACCCTGAGCAGAAACCGATGGCGGCGCTGAACGTCCTCGCCCGCAGCGCATGGACAGCCGTCACGGTCGACTCCTTTTCGATGGTGTGCGAAGCGGCGTCCAGCGGACGTCCGGCGGTTGTCGTGGACATTCCGCCCCGCCGTCGAGACCGTTACGCGCCGACCTACGCCGCCATCGCCGAGAAGACAGGCATGGGGCGCGTTTCCATTGACGCGCTGGCGGACTGGACTCCCCCCGCGCAGACGACCCCCTTGAGAGACGCCGAAACGGCCGCGGAAGGCGTCCGGCGGCTTCTCCAAACAGGCGGCGCCGCATGCTGAACCTGCCCCGCCTGCTATGCGTCCCGCTCTTGGCTTGCATAACGGCGTCCGCTTCGGCGGAGGATGCGGAGATACGGCTGCCGTTGCCGGGTCCTGTGGACGCGCGCGCCGCCGCGATGGGAGGCGCAGGGGCGGCGCTTCTGGACGGGGGCGTCGGCTTTTTTCACAACCCCGCCCATCTCGGCTTTGGGCAGGGCGCCGTCTTTTTTGGACAAACGAACCTGACAGGACGCGCCGACATCTCCTTCGACCCGAAAGGCGCCTCCTACCGCTGGCGCGGGTGGGGTCTCGCATGGGGCAACCGCATCGGGCAAACGGACGGCGTCTTCGACCATACCTACTTGAGCGCGGCGCGGCGAATCGGGCGCCATGCGTCGGCGGGCGTCAGCGGAAAGTTTTGGCGAAAGCATCCGTCGAACCGGTTTCAGTTTCTGGGTCATGCGCCTGCGCTGGATGTCGGGGCTTTGCTGCTGCCGTCGGAGCGGTGGACGGTCGGCGCGCGGTGGAGTCAAACGGAGCGCGGCGGCGGGTTTGAGCGTTACGCGGTCGGGTCGTCGCTGCGTCTGGGGCGTTTTCTTTTGTTGGTTGAATGGGACGGCGGCGGGCGTTTCGGCGCGGAATGGAACCTGGCGAGGCGTCTTCAGCTGCGCGTCGGATACGGCGACGGGGAGCCGCGCGCCGGCTTCTCCACGCGGACGGGACCGCTGGAGGCGCGCATCGCATACATGCGTCTGGAAGAGGCGCATGCGCTTTTCATACAGGGCAACTTTGCGCTCATCGAGACCCTGATCCGACATTCCGCGCGGGGCGGGAATCTTATGAGGTAGATTCTGGATTCTCGCTTGCGCAGGAATGACGGGACGGGAAGGGACGCGCGGGAATGACGGACAGCGGGCGGCGGCGTTCACTCCCCGCTGTCTTCAGGCGCCTCCTCTCACAACGCGCTCAACCGCTCCAGCTCCGCGTCAATGCGCGCCTGTCTCCGCGCCAGCGTGTAAAGATACAGTCCCAGCAAGCCCCACAACACAAGATACGCCGAAAAAAGGTAGTTGAGCCGACGGCGCTGCTTCTTCTCTAAATAGTCGACCGCCTTTTGAATTGCCTCGTCCGACAGCAGATCGGGAGCCGCCGTTTGAGCAGCCTCCGCCTCGGCGCGCACATCCTCCGCCGAGACGCCCACCGGCGCCGTTGTCATAAACGCCAACGCTGTACATACCGCAAAACTGACCGCAAACGCGATCCATGCCGCCCGCATCTTACCGCCCTCCTTCGTTTTGCCAGAGAGACTCCAAGCGCCGCTCCGCCGTCTCGATTTGAGAACGAAGCGCGATCAGCGACGCATACACGGTTAAAACCGCCGCGAAACTGATGAGCAAGCCGACCTGCATGGAACCTTCCATGTTGAAGATCGTCCCCTGCGGCGGGTGCATGACGCTTCCCCACAGCTTGATGGAGTAGTACACGATGGGAACCATGACGCACGCGGCGATCCCGTAGACCGACGAGAGGCGGCGGCGCGTCTCCCCGCGCGCGTTTGCCCGAAACAGCAGATAACCCGCGTAGATCGCCCACAGCGCCAGCATGGAGGTCAGGCGCGGCTCCCAGCTCCACCATGCATTCCACGAACTGCGCGCCCAGAACATTCCGGTCAACAGCACGATCGACGCGAACAGAAACGCCGCTTCCGCCGACGCCCCCGCGACCGCGTCCGCCAGCGCGCCTCCCCGCGCAAGATAATATCCGCCGGCAACCGCCGTCACAACGCACGCCAGAAACATCGTGAACGCAAACGAGACGTGAAAATAGAAAATCTTTTGCGCCTCAAGCATCTCCTTTTCAAGCGGCAAAAACAGGAACACGACCGTCAACGCCGCAAAAACCGCCAGCGTTGAAACGACCGCCCCCGCCTGCATTTTCGTCATTTTAATCCTCCAAAACAAGTTCAAAAAGCAGCAGCCCGACCGCCGACATGATGAGCGCATACGAGGCAAGCAGCGCGATCCACATCTTTTCCGGTATCGGCTCGGACGCCCAGATCGGAGCCGCGCATTTGGACGCCGCCATAAGCAGCGGCAACTGAAGGGGCAGCATTCCCGCCGAGAGCAGCCCTTCGCCGCCGCGCATAGACGCCGCCATGGCGCCCATCAGCGCGCCGACCGCTCCAAGTCCGACCGCCGCCGCCGCGCCGACTCCGATCAGCCGCAGGACATCGCCCAGCGTCAACCAGGCAATGTCGAAAAACGCCGCCGTCAACAAACCGAGCGCCAGCTGCGTCAAGCATAACATGACGCTCAAGGCGCAGACTCTCGCGGCATAAATGACGGAGCCGTCCGCGTCCATTCGTACCGCCTTGATTCCGCCCGCTTCCCTGTCCGCCTCCGCGCTGCGGTACACGGCGACAACGCCTGCAAACGCCGCCGCCGTCCAGTAGACGCTGGAGGCAAGTTTCGCCAGCTCGCGCCGCCGCGCCTCCATCGGAAGCTCCGGCGGCGAGAAGAAGGGACCGTACACCAGCGCGAACAGCATGACCGCCGTCAACGAAAACAGCAGCGCCACCGCCATCGCCCCCCGACTGCGCCATTGGAGCGACAGGTCTTTGTAAAAGAGGCGGCTGAATTGCGCAAACGTGTGTTTCATTCATTGCCGCCGCTCAAAACGACCGCTCCCTCCAGCAGACGCGCTTCGCGTTCGCATGCTTGGCGGCTGATCTCGGCGTCATGCGTCGCAAGGATGAGCGCGGCTCCTCTCTCCCGTTCTCGATGCAGCCGATCCAGCAGGCGCCGGCGCGATTCTTCGTCCAAGCCGGCGAACGGCTCGTCCAAAAGCAGCAGCTCTGAACGGCGCAAAAAAACGCGCGCCAGCGCCAGACGCTGCGTCATCCCTCTTGAGTAGAACCGCGCGGGCGTCTCGGCGAAGGGAGCCAGCCCCGCCTCGTTCAGTTCCTGTTCAACCTGCAAGCGCGGATTGTCGATGCCCCGCAGCCGCGCAAAAAAAAGCAAGTTTTGCCGACCCGACCATTCAGGATAAATCAACGGCTCATGCGCCGCGTACCCGACGCAGCGGCGGTAGTTCATGGGACGCTTCCGCGCGTCCACGCCGTTCCAAAAGATCGACCCGCCGTTCGGGCGGGACAGCCCCGCCAGCAGCTCCAGCAGCGTCGTCTTTCCGCTTCCGTTCGCTCCGATCAGCGACAGGCTTGCGCCGCGCTCCAGTTGAAGCGTCGCCCCGCGCAGAACAGGAAGCCCGCCGCGCCTCTTTTCTAGACGCTCCGCCGAAAGCCCGTTCATCGGCGGCTCATCGCGGCGCCTCTTGCTGCTCAATGACGCGGGCAAGGCGCGCCTTCGCCTCATCGCGCATCTGCCGGTGGGCGGCGCCTGTCAGCGCGTTCTGTTCCCGCTGGGCGTCCAGCTCGGCGATCTGCTCCAGCAGCATCCGCTTCATGACCGCCAGATCGCCCGCCTTGAAACGTTTCAGCTTCTCCATCGGACGAGGGGGCGGCTCCGGCTCCTCCGCCGTTCTTTTGTTCAACGAACGCGACTGCGAGACCCATGAGCCGACCGCGCCGCCGACCGTCAACGCAAGCGCGCCAATCAAAGCCGCCAAGAAAACCGGGACTCCCTCGGTACTGGAAGCCGCGCCGCCGAAAAAATCGACCCGTATCGGAACGGGGCTGCCAAACGGAATGTTATGCCGCGTGAATAGGTTGACGCGCATCGTCGGCGCGCCGCTTCCGTCCCCGTGGATCGACTCGGAGCCTTGCATGATGAAAAGCGGAGAGGCGATCCAGGCGCGCGAATTCTCTAGCGCCGCCCGTATCTCGCTCACCGGAATATGAAACGAACGCGACAGGTCTATCGGCGCGCCGACCGGCATGGAATACGCCAGCTCAATCGTTGTGATTCCCGGCGGTATCGGGTCGACAACGCTGACGCCTGTTTCGTCTGTCCGCGTTTGAATCGGCCGCCCGCCGGCGCCGCCCGCCTTTATATCCCGCGCGCCCTCCGGCAGATGGATATGCAGACCGATCGGGTTTCCGTCATGATCCGTTTCGCTGAAATCCTCGCTCCCGCTGTTTTGAACATGCAGAAACTCAACCGCCTCAACGAACCCGTCCGTTTCCGCCGCCTGAAGCATGATCATCAGCTGCGCCGACAACGAGGGCAGCTCCACCCGTATCGGTATATTCTGTCCCGCCGGCGCGTTTTTCAGCTCAAAACGCTGGAAAGTGGCGCCTCCAATCGTCTGC
Source organism: Candidatus Poribacteria bacterium (assembly GCA_963665845.2). Lineage (GTDB taxonomy): Bacteria > Poribacteria > WGA-4E > JAPPNK01. The sequence goes on along the minus strand of OY762492.1, from coordinate 3,463,222 downwards.
GAGCCTGTCGACTCGAACCCGTCCGAAACGACTCTCCCGTTCGGATTTTCGACCAACACAAGTATTTCGTCCATCGGAAGATGAAGCGTCCGCGACAGGTCCAGCGGCGGCTCCGCCGAAAGGTTGTAGGAGTAGGTGATGAGCGTTTGACCCGACGGCAGCGGGTCGTTCAGAAGCGCGCCCATTTCGTCTATTTGAAGCGGGGTTGAGGCGCCGTCAATTGCCTGACGCTGTCCAGAAAGCTCCGACGCTCCCGCCGGCGCGTCTAAAAGCAAAGGAATCTGTTTGCCGTCGGCGTCCGCGTGGACATAATTCTCGGCGCCCTTATTTTCTATCGTGATGAATTCCGCCAGCCTCCATGAACCGCGGTCGCCCGAATCGTGAATCGCAATGACGAGGCGCGTCGCCAGTTCGGCGTTGTCTGAAGTTGCCGCAACGCGCTTCAAATCGTAGACCATCTCCGGCGTCCACTCCGACAGCGCGGCGCCCTTCCGCTCAATAAGCTCTCCCTCTACCTCCGCCGACAACGTGAACGACAGCTCCAGCTGAACAGGAAGGTTCGTGAATTCATACCGCCCGCCGTTCTGCGTTTGTTGAACGCGCCGCTCCGTTTTGCCGTCCTGCGTCCATGTGAGAGTTACGTCCACGCCGTCGTACGCCTGCTCGGTCGCCGCGTCGAGAAGGCGTCCGCGTATCGTTCCGTTTGTCTGGGCGTCTGCAGTTAAAAACGCCGCCGCCGCTGCGCATAGAACGGCGGCGAACCGTACAGCAAGCCTCATCAGTACCGCTCCCGCGCTTTCTTGAACGCTTCGATCTCCCGCTCCAGCAGGTCGTCGTCAACGGCGCCGGCGGCCGCGGTCGGCGATCCTCCCCGCGCCTCAATGCGCGCGTCCATCTCCGCCAGTATGTGCGCCGTTTCGCGCATCAGATCGGCGCGCAGCCGCTCATAATCAGCGTCCGAAATCTTACCGCATTCCTTGTCAAAATCCAGATCGGCAAGAGCCGTATAACTGCGCTCCCGTTCGATCATCAGCTCGTCCAGCTCCGTGTCGCGCGCCTCAAAACGCTGCCCGCCGGCGCTCAAAATCGGGCTTCCCAAATAAAGCAAACCGAGCAGCGCCAACGCGCACAATGCGGCAAACAGAGCCGTCTCCGCCGTCATCTTGAACCTGCCCCAACGCTCATACGGTTCCGCGCCTCTCTCTTCGTCCCCCGCTTCCGCGAGGGCATGCATTCCCGCGCCTCTCTCTTCGTCCCCCGCTTCCGCGAGGGCATGCATTCCCGCGCCCCATAGCCTGCCCCGTGAAAACGGGGGTCATTCCCGCCCCTCTCTCTTCGTCATTCCCGCGTAAGCGGGAATCTTAGGCGGCGCAAACAACGTCCGCATCCGCCAAAACCATTCCGCGCCGTTAATCGTCATCCCCGCGCCTTCAGCTCGTTTTCAATTCGCTCTCGATACTCGTCCGAGGGCTGCTCCGCCGCCGTCTCTTCCGCCCTCTCTTTTTGAGTTTTTAAGAAAAACCAGAGAAACGCCGTCGCCGCCGCAAACAGAACCGCCGGCAAGATCCAAAGCAGTAGATCAAAACCTTCCTTCTTCGGCGCCGCAAGATACCGCTCCCCATACTTTTCAATATACGCCGCCGCAATCTGCTCCGCCGTCTCTCCCCCCTGCGCCTGCTCCGTCATGACATCCCTGGCGTCGCGCGCCCAATGACACATGCAGTCGCGCAGAATTGTCGGCGGGCAGTCGGCGCAGCCGCAAAGGACGCTTTGCGACGCTTTCTTCAGCGCCGCCTGCTGTATCGGCGTCAGCGGTCCGCTCTCCTCGGCGGCGCCAACCGTAAGAACAACGGTCAACGCCGCCGCAAACGCGATCCGTTTCATGCTTCCGCTCCTTTCGTCGGCCGGTATTTGATCCGCTCCGCTAGACAGACCGCCCCGCCGATGATCATCACAATCGGAACCGCCCATAGAACGACCCATGCGAGCGGGTTGTAGTACACCTGCATATCGGCTTTCCCCTCCTCGTTGACCCCGCCTAGAGATATATACAGGTCGCCCGACAAGCGGCGCAGCGTGTCGGATTCGTATGTCGCCGATTCGCTGGCGTCGTACATGCCGCGGGACGGCTCCAGTTGGGCGATAGGTCCGCTGCCGTTTTTGGACACCTCAATCGGAACGCCATGGAAAACGGCGTTCGGACCGCGCTTTTGAAACGGCTCGCCGGCGTATTTTAGCTGATAACCGGCAATCTGATGCGTTTCGCCCGGCGCCAGTATCACCCGATCCGACAGCTGAAACCCGTTCGACCCCAGCGCGCCGATATAAAACAGCGCGACGCCGATATGCACAATATAACCGCCGTACCGCCGCCGATTCTGATTCGTCAATTTGAACAAGGCTGAAAACAGATTCGGCGACCCGCGCCGCATGCGTATCCGTACGCCTTTCCAGTACTCCAGCGCGATTGTCCCTAACACAAACACAGACGCAAAAACGCACAGCAGCGAATAGATCGTCTTCAATAACGGGAATTCGTCAGGGGAGGAATTCCCGATGATGACGAACGGGGCGACGCACGCCAGCGCCGCAATCAAGCCCGCCGCTGTCGGCAAGAGGAAGTTGCGGCGAAGGTTCGAGCCTGTCGCTTTTTTCCATGAAATCATCGGTCCGACGCCTGTCAGCGCGAGCAGAATCAGCCCAAGCGGAACGATGAAAGCGTTGTAATACGGCTCCGAAACGGCGATCTTGCGGTCGGGAATTCCGCGCACATAGGTGTAGTACGCTTCCGAAATGATCGGAAAAATGGTGCCTGCCAGGACAACCGCGGCGCTGATCACAAAGATCCAGTTGTTAAAAAGGAACGCCGCCTCCTTAGACAGCAGCGAATCGAATCGGTTGACGCTGCGCAGCCGGCGCCATCGGCGCGCGATCAACAAAACGACAGCGATGGTTGAAAGCGCCAAAAAGCTTCCAAAATAGGTCAGCAGCTCGCTCGACTCTCCAAACGCATGGACAGATGTCAACAGCCCGCACCGTACCAGCATCGTCCCAAACAGAACCAGCAGAAAGGTGAGCGAGATGAGAGCGATGTTCCATATCTTGAGCATGTTGCGCCGCTCTTGAATCATGACCGAATGGAGAAACGCGGTGATCATGAGCCAAGGCAGCAGCGCCGCGTTCTCCACAGGATCCCAGCCCCAGTAGCCGCCCCATCCAAGTTCGTTATACGCCCACGCGCCGCCGAGCAGGTTGCCGAGCGTCAAGAACAGCCACGCCGCGATGGTCCAACGCCGAGAACGGGCGAGCCAGAGCGTACTTCCCGACCCTTGAAGCATCGACCCGACCGCGTAGGCGAACGGCGCGGTGCAGATCACAAAGCCGCCGTACAGGTTCGGGGGGTGAATCATCATCAAGGGGGTCTGTAAAAGCGGGTTCATTCCAAGCCCGCGCGTTGAAACGCCCGCCGCCGCGTCCGCCTCCACGCGCATGCGGATGTCGTCGCTCAACAGCTGAAACGGGTTGCTGATGCCCGGGACAAGCCCCGCCGATAAAACCGCATAAAACAGCATGACGACCGACATGACGCCGAGCGCGTAATCGGTCAGCCTGTCCTCTTCGCCGCGGCTTCGCCAGACCATCAGCGCGGCGCAGGAGGTCAGTATCGCGTTCCAAAACAGCATGGAGCCGGACATGCCGCCCCACAGAGCGCTCAACTTGTAATGGACGGGCTGTTGCGGCGTTGAAGTGCGCCATACATATTCGACATGGTGCCAGTCGGACAGCAGCGCGATGAGCAGGCAGACGGTCGTAAAGAGTATCAGCGTCCACGCGGCGACAATCCCGCGCCGCGCGCTGCGGAGCCAGCCCTCATGCCGGCTGCGCAGCCCGACAGCGAACGCGAGGCATGCCCATGCCGCGCAGCCCGCGGCAATGTAGACGGCGGCGCGCGGAAATCCTGTAGCAGCGACATCGTCCGTCCTAGACATCAGCAAAAAAATGAGCGTCGAAACGCCTACAAACGCAAAAGCGATGGAAAAAGCGAATTTCGTCTCGCGCGGACGGTCGTTCATGGAGAGCTTTCAGGAGAGCTTTCGGAGTATTGCGGCGCCTCTGTCTGTTCAGCCGCGCCTTCCGACTCGGCGTAACCGCCGTCCGCCGCTTCGTATTTGGAGGGGCATTTTGTCATCAGCTTGGACGCCTGAATGGTGTTGGAGGCGCGGTTGTAATGTCCGCTCACGACGACGCCCTGGCCCTCCTTGAAGCTGTCCGGCTTCAGCCCTTCTCGGTATACGACGTCGATAAACGCCGTTCTTTCGGCGTCGCGGACCTGAAAGCGCAGCTCCTGCTGGTCGATGTCGTACTGTTCCGTCCCCTCTGCCACCCATCCGTCTACCTGAACGCCGGCGGACGCGCCGCCTTGGTCCGCAAGCAGCTGGTCTGGGGTGAAGCGGACAAGGTTGGCGCCGGGGCTGTTGAAGGCGACAACGCTCAACAGAACCGCCGCCGCTGTCAGCAGCGTCCCGGCGAGAACGAACTTGATCCATTTGCTTTCCATAAGCCGCTCACTTTCCCGCGAAATAATTGAGGACCGCTTCCGCCAGCGATTCGACGCTCGCTTCGGGCGCTTCGATGGCGACCTTCAAGCCGCGCGCTTCCGCCGCCGCCCGCGTCACGGGTCCGATCGCCGCGACCGCCGTATTTTGAAGCAATCCCGCCGCATCCTCGGACTCAAGAGCCTTTAAAAAATTCTCGACCGTCGATCCGCTGGTAAATGTTACCACGTTTACGCCCCCTTGCGCTAATCGTTTTTTGACAAGGTCGGCGTTTTGCGCGTCCGCAAGGGTCTCATACGCCGGCGCATCGACCACATCCGCTCCCGCGTTGAGCAGCCCCTCGCGCAGCGTTTCGCGCCCTTTCAACGCCCGAACCAGCAAAAACCGCTTCCATATGGGATTCTCTATCTCCTTCAAAACGCCCTCGGAACGCGACTCGCGCGGCACAAGGTCGGGTTGTATTCCGCGCTCTCGGAGGCGGCGCGCCGTTGCCGGACCGACCGCGGCGACCTTGCATGCGCCGAACGCGCGCGCGTCCAGACCCGAAGACTCCAGCCGCGCCCAGAAAGCGTCCACAGCGTTCACGCTTGAAAAGATCGTCCAGTCAAAACCGCGGAGGATCTTGACCGAGGCGTCCAAAAGCGGGTTCTCTTTTAAAGGTACGGCGCGAATCGCCGGACATTCGATCACTTCAGCCCCCGCCTCCTCCAGCAAGCCGACCAGCGAACTCGCCTGCGAACGGGCGCGCGTCACGACCGCCGTTCTTCCAAACAAGGGCCGGCGGTCGAACCACGCCAGACGCTCCCGCAGATGCGCCACTTCGCCGATGAGAACAATCGCGGGGCTGCCGACGCCCGCCTTCTCCGCCTCCTCGGCGACGGTCGACAACGCCGCCAAAACGGTACGCTGCCGCGGAAGCGTCCCCCATTGAACGACCGCCGCCGGCGTCTCTGGCGAACGCCCCCCCGCCATCAGCTCCTCCGCGATGCGCGCCAGGTTTCCCATACCCATCAAAACGGCGATCGTGTCGACCGCGCCCGCCAGCTTTCTCCAGTCGACAGAGGGAGACGGCTTCGTCGGATCCTCATGACCCGTTACGAACGCGACTGAAGAGGCGTATTCGCGGTGTGTCAACGGAATGCCGGCGTAAGCGGCCGCCGCGAGCGGCGACGGAACGCCCGGCGCGATCTCAACATCGACGCCCGCAAGGCGCAGCATTTCCGCCTCCTCGCCGCCGCGCCCGAAGATGAACGGGTCGCCGCCTTTGAGACGGGCGATCGTTTTGCCTTCCCGCGCCGATTGGAGGAGCCGCGCGTTCAGCTCCTCCTGTTGAATGTAATTCTCGCCGCCGCGCTTGCCGACATACACTTTTTCGGCGTCCGGGCGCGCGTGTTTCAACAGCGACGGGTTCGCCAGCGCGTCGTAAAAAATAATGTCGGCGCGCTCCAGCAGCTCGCGTCCGCGCAGCGTCAACAGCTTCGGATCGCCCGGACCCGCGCCTATCAGATACGCCCGCCCCGTCATGTCAGCAGCTCCTTCGCTCCTTGTTTCAACAGCTGTTCAGCCAGCTCCGCCCCGACCCTTTCAGGGTCATGTCCGACGCGCGCGCCTTCCACGCATTTTGAACCGTCCGCGTTCAAGACGCGCCCTGTCAGCGCCGCGCCGTCCTCCTCCGTCCATACGGCGTAAGCGGCGATGGGCGTATGGCAGCCGCCGCCTAAGGCGCGCAGAAAGGCGCGTTCGGCTTGAACGGCGCGCCATGCCGCCTCGTCATGCGCGGGCTGCAGGAGTTTCAGCGTTTCCGCGTCTCCTCTCCGCGTCTGTATGCATAAGGCGCCCTGCCCAACGGCGGGCAGCATCATGGGCGGCTTCAACAGCTGAACGATTTCCTCCGCGCGTCCAAGGCGCTCCAGACCCGCCGCGGCGAGTATGAGCGCGTCGTACGGTTCGCTGCGCAGTTTGCGTATGCGCGTGTCCACATTGCCGCGTATCGGTACCGCGTTTATGTCAGGGCGGACCGCAAGCAGCTGGGCGGCGCGCCGTCGGCTGCTTGTCCCGACGCGCGCGCCTTCAGGCAGCTCTTTTAAAGCGGCGCCGTCGGCTGTGATGAGCGCGTCGAACGGGGCTGCCCGCGCTGGAACGGCGCCGACCATGAGCCGCGCGTCCATTTCGGTCGGCATGTCTTTCATGCTGTGGACGGCGGCGTCGATGCGTCCCTCCAGCAGAGCCGCCTCCAGCTCCGATGTGAACAGCCCTTTTCCGCCGATTTCCGGCAGCGGTCTGTCCTGGATGCGGTCGCCTGTTGTGCGGATGACGCGCGTTTCCACTTCCGCTGTCAGCGCGTCCGCGACCAGCCGCGTCTGCGCCAGCGCCAGCGCGCTTCCCCGCGTTCCAATGCGTATCCGTTCCGTCAAACCGCCGCTCCATGCCGTTCATTGATAACGTTATGATAGCGCCGAACGCCGTTGGATCGAACAGAAACCGATCCCGTGTAGATACGTCCATACGGGGATATTCGCGCCGCGCGGCCTCCGATTCCCCTTGAAAAGGGGGAACCAGGGGGTTTAAAGGGCGGGCGCGGCGGCTGCAATGCCTTAAGATTCCCGCGCGTTATGTTTTACCGCATGGGCAAGGGCGGAATGGCGGTCCTAGGCGGCCCCATGCGCTTTTACCTGACGACGCCCAGGTCTATGATCAGCTCTTCCATGTCCTCCTCAACGCCATTTCCCTTGTAATATTCCGTCGAATGTTCCGCGTAGCCAGGGTTGCGAAGTTCCTCTAGCTGCATCAGTTCCGATGCGGTGAGCGGGGTTGACGGGTTTGCCGCTTTCGCCTCCAGTCGCATGAGCTCTCGAACGCCTTCGATCGTCGGGATCATCTTTTTTTGGAATTTGATCACAATCTTTTTGTTGTAGTACTCGTCCAAATTAATGACATCGCCGTTTGGAAGCGCGACCAGATCCTGCGCTTCCGAGAGCGGTATGCGCCCCGCGCGCGCCAGCACATAGTTCGGGCGCCATTCATAAAAAGGAATGTCGTTGAGAAACGGAATCATGGCGTCCAACAGGCCGCGGTATTCGGTTTCCAGCTTCTCGAAAGTTTCATCCACAGCGGTATGCCTCACCCATGTTTCAGCCTCGCCCGCGCGCGTCTTGCCCATACGCTGATACATGGCGGGCTCTTTTTGGTACGATTCGTCGAACATCGCTAAGACCGATTCAGGCGCGCCTAGCCGTTTCAGCCGATCGTACGCCTGCCCCGCCAGCTCGGCGTAGGCGCCCATCGCGTCCTGCCAGTTTCGGAAGTCGTATTGAACAGGGGGTTTTTCATCTGCCGACGCGCCCTCCTCCGCGTCAGCAGACGCTGTCGGCTGCTCCTTGACGGAATTCTGAACGGGCGTCTGATCTTCGGTCTTCAAAGCAGAGCCGCTTTTTTGAAATGAACCGGCAGGCGGGTCCATGTTGAGGTCGGCGGCGCGCTCCGGACCGACCCGCTGCCATAAGACCCAGACGACAGCCGCCAGCAAACAGGCGAGAGAAACGATCAACGCGATTCGGTAAGGTTTCATCTGCGTCCCCTCCTTTCGATAAATCCGTGAAGAGAGACCGCCGGCGAGAGATCAGGGATGTGAACTTGATCGGTAACGGGTAACATAAGGCTTTAATCCAGTGACTGGGTGTCGCTTATTTGTCTCGCTGTCCACATCGACCCACGATTTAGCCGAATGCCCAAGATAATAGTACCATTTTGAGCTCGCTGAAGCATGGGCTCTTACTGACCTTACGTCTTAAGTTGGGACATGTCGGCGTGCGAACGCGGACGTCTTCTGCGGCGCCTCTAGATTCCCGCTTGCGCGGGAATGACGGTACTGGGCGGCGCCAACGCTTTAGGGTCATGAAGTTCATCGCATGAGCGTACTGCCGTCAGAAAAGAGCATGTGTAAAATCGGCGCGCCTGTGATACCATAACCAGAAACAACAGGCGCGGGCGCGAATGAAAGACGCAGATTACGCTCAATTACTGAAACGCATCGACAACGGAGACGTCAAAGCGGGCGTCGTCGGGCTGGGATACGCCGGGCTTCCGCTCGCCATGGCGATTGCGCGCCAGAATATGCCCGTCGTCGGGCATGACATCAACCCTGAACGGATTCAGGCGCTCCTGAACGGAAGCTCCTACATCGCGGACGTCGACTCGGAAGATGTGCTGCGCGCGTTGAACGACGGCATGTTCACCGCCGAGATCAACCCGCGACGCCTGCGCGAAGCGGACATACTCCATATCTGCGTCCCGACGCCGCTTAGCAAAAGCAAGGAGCCGGACATGTCCCATGTGCTGTCGGCGACGCAGACCATCGCGCGCCTTCTGCGCAGGGGGCAGCTGGTCGTCCTAGAAAGCACCACCTACCCAGGCGCGACCGAAGAGCTGCTGCTGCCGGCGCTGGAAGAGAGCGGGTTGACGGCGGGGCAGGACTTTTTTCTCGCCTACTCGCCTGAACGCATTGACCCCGGCAACAAGCGTTATCGGCTTTCCAACACGCCGAAGATCGTCGGCGGGGTGACGCGGCGATGCGCCGAGCTTGCCTCCCGTTTCTACAAACGCTTTATTGACGAGGTTGTCCAGGTCTCCTCCACCGGCGCCGCCGAAATGACAAAGCTGCTGGAAAACACGTTTCGGAGCGTCAACATTGCGCTTGCGAATGAGATGTCGCTGATGTGCGACCGGCTGGGGCTGGATGTCTGGGAGGTGATCGACGCGGCGGCGACGAAGCCGTTCGGGTTCATGCCGTTCTATCCGGGGCCGGGGCTGGGCGGACACTGCATACCTGTCGACCCGCATTATCTGGCGTGGCGGGCGCGGGAGTTTCAGTTCCATTCGCGCTTCATCGAGCTCGCCTCCGAGATCAACGGCTCCATGCCGCAGCATGTCGCAAGCAAGGTGAACAGGGAGCTGAACGAACGGCAAAAGTCGATCAAAGGCTCGCAGGCGCTGCTGCTCGGCGCGGCGTATAAGTCGGATGTGGCGGATGTGCGCGAGTCGCCCGCCATTGATGTCATGACGCTGCTGCTTCGACAGGGCGCACAGCTGGTTTATCATGACCCGAACGTGCCGGTCGTCTTCTGCGAGAACAAGCGTTTTGACAGCTACGAGAACTGGCATCAGCTGCTCGATTCCATCGACATCGCCGTCATTTTGACGAAACACCGCGCCATCGATTATTCGCCGTTGCTGGACGCGCCCTGCCCGGTTATTGACACGCGCGGCGTTTTGCGGGAGCTGCGCGGATCAGACCGACCCTCATAAAAGAGGGCTTTGTTTTAAGACGGGGGCTTCCCGCCCCAATCATATTCGCCGCCTCTCCGGCGGAACCTTTCAGGGTTGATGGACGCTTGCTTCAAAGCTTCCTCAACGCCGACCTCTAAAATGGGGCTGCTGTAACGATGAAAACCTTGCGCGTTGTCGTAAAAGCGCCCTGCTGGATCAACCATCGCATAGCTGTCTGTCATGAGCTCATTGCTTTCCGGCACTACAGCGATTCCGTCCTTTTCAGCAATCTGGCTGCGTCGAACGTACGTCTCGAACTGTTCCTGCGAGACGATATACTCGTCTATTCGCGCGTCGTTTTGGCCGCCGACCGGAAGCGCCTGCAGCAGCTTCCATCGTTCAGGCTTCGCCAATCGGATGAAGGGCGTCAGATCCTCTTCCCAGTTCAATGAATGAACGACGGTGTTGATCTTCAAGCGCATTTTGTACCGCTTGATCATGTTGACGACGTCCATGTACTCTTGCTCGGAGACAGGGTCCTTCCCTCGGAGGGCGCGTCCGGAGCGTATCTGTATTGCAGGATCCACCGTGTCGATGCTCAGACCGATCCAATCAAGATTTCCGCGCGCGCTGTCCATCCACTCTTTCGTTATTCTTGATCCGTTCGTGATGATGGAGGTCGTCATTCCATGCCGCTTTGCCTGCGCAATCATCTCCGGCAGCCAGGGGCAGAGCGTCGGCTCGCCGCCGGCGAAATTGATCTTTTCAAACCCGTACGCTGCGATGCGGTCGACAACCGCTGCGCATTCTTCTTTTGGCATGTGTCCTTTGGGGAGGCGCATCTCTTTTTTGACGTCTTGAAACTCAGCGAAGCAGAAGTGGCAGCGCATGTTGCAAGGTTGCCACAGATGGAAATTGACAGCTGGGATTTGAGCATAAATTCGAGCGGGATTGTTGACATTATGCATTGCGCATCTCCATGATTTAAAACCAACGTTCTAAATCATACAACGCAGCGCCGCCTGAAAAGGTTGACCCGTACATTAATAATATTGAATTTGGATGCGTAAAGAGAGAGAAAAGCGGCCGATCGGCGCGCCCTGCGCATCCATACGCTTGCGATGAGCAGGCGCGTCCCGTCCGCCGAGAGCGTCATGTTATGAACGCGCCCTGCCCGGTTATTGACACGCGCGGCGTTTTGCGGGAGCTGCGCGGCTCTGGTCTTTAAGATTCCCGCTCCGCATGCCCCGTTTCTAACAACCGCTCCTGCGCCTCTTGAATCTGATTTAAACGATGTTGCATCCAGAGAAATCCGACGATGATCGGCGCATACAAGGCGATTTCGAACGCCGTACGCGAAAACGGCATCAACGCCGCAAGCTCCATATAATCCAGCATGGCGCCGACTGCCGCGACCAACAGCAAAGCCGCCGAGAACAGATAACTGTCCGCTGTTCTTGGCATGCCGCGGCGGAGCGCGCTTTGGAGCTGCCAGAGGCATATGCAGGTCAACGACAGCGGCGCGGCAACCATTATGAACGCGAGGTACGCCTGTGAAATCGTTTCAAACTCGACGGCGGATCGAATCAGAATGGAGAGTACCGCAAGCAGCGCCGCCCCCGACGCAAGAAACGCAGGAAGCTTCTTTCCCGACTCCTGCGCAGCGTTCATGAAGATGGACGCGATCCATGTGAGCGCCAATGCCGCAAGCATTAAATTGCCCAGCGTTGACACAGAAGGCGGAAACTCAACTCCCGATATGAGTTTAAGGGTAACCAGCCCGACCGCAACCATGGCGGCGAAATTGATGATTCTAGCTTTGAGGCTCATTCAGGCGCCTCCTCTCTTGATACCGCAAACGCTCTAAGAATCCAGAGCGGCGCATTTTTCATTCCGCATGCTCCATTTCTAGCATTGGCTCATGCGCTTCTCGAATCTGATTCAAGCGGCGGCGCATCCAGAAATACCCGACGAAGATCGGCGCATACAAGATGATCGAGAACGCCGTATGCGAAAATGGCGTCAACGGGGCAATCTCCATATAAACCAGCATGGCTCTGACCGCTCCGAACAACGTTAAAAACGCCGCTAACAGATAACTGTCCGCTGTTACTGGCATGCCGCGGCGGAGCGCGCTTTGGAGCTGCCGGAGGCATACGCCGCTCAAAGACAGCAGCGCGGCGGACATTCCAAACGCGAAGTACGCCTGTGAAGCCGTTTGAAACTCAACGGCGGATTGAATCAGAATGGAGAGCGCCGCAACCAGGACGGCCCCCGCCGCAAGAAACGCGGGACGCCTCTTTCCGCCCGCCTCTTGCCCAATATACGCAGCGTCAGTCTTGATGTACATGATCAACCACATGAGAGCGCATAACGCAACCCAAAGAACGCCAAACCTCTCAAACGAATGCGCCGAAATATAAGGCGAATTCTCAATGGCCAACGCGCTGTAGACTCTTCTGGCGCCTTCGTCTATTGCGGAGGCGATTTTGCCGGATCCCAGTGCAATCCACATCAGCCCCAACGCAATAAAGATTCCAGGGATTGGAGACCTATAGACTTTTATTTGGCTCCTCCTCCCGCGATGCGCGCAAACGGCTTTCGCTTGAAACCGCTTTGATGCATTCTACATTGTTTCACGCGCCCATGCATTCTGCGCGGGAGTCATTCCATAAATGACGATGGGCGGACGCCTAAGATTCCCGCTTACGCGGGAATGACGACGAAAAAGGGCGCGGGAAGGGCGGCGAAGCTCACTCCCGAATATGCCCGTCCCCATGCGCGATGAACTTATAGATGGTCAGCTCCTCAAGCCCCATGGGTCCGCGCGCGTGCAGCTTCTGGGTGCTGATGCCGATCTCGGCGCCCAAGCCGTACTCGTACCCGTCCGCGAACCGCGGCGAAGCGTTCACAAATACGGACGACGAATCGACCGCCTTCGTGAACCGCCGGGCGCTCACTTCGTCCCGCGTCACAATCGCGTCGGAATGGTTTGAGCCGTACGTCTCGATATGTTCAACCGCCTCCTCCAGCGAGTCGACGATCCTTATCGACAAAATCAGATCATGGTATTCGGTCCGCCAGTCCTCTTCCGCCGCGGGTTTCATGCCGGACGCGATCCGTCGCGAGCGTTCGCAGCCGCGCAGCTCCACGCCCGCCGTCGCCATCTTCGCGCACACCGACGGCAAAAACGCTTCCGCAATCGACGCATGCGCCAGAAGCGTCTCCATCGCGTTGCAGGCGGACGGACGCTGTATCTTTGCGTTCAGAGAGATCGTCTCCGCTTTCTGCAGATCCGCCGTCTCGTCCACATAGACGTGGCAGATGCCGTCCTCATGCTTGATAACCGGTATCGTCGAGTTTTCGGCGACATGCCGAATCAGCCCTTTTCCGCCGCGCGGGATGATGACGTCGATGAGCGCGTCCTGTTTCAACATCACATTCACCGCCTCTCGGTCGGTTGTGTTGATGAACTGGACGATCTCTTTGGAAAGCCCCGCCTGTTCGATGGCGTTATGGAGCAGCTGGGCGATGGCGGCGTTGGAATGGATCGCCTCCGATCCGCCGCGCAGGACGACCGCGTTGCCCGACTTGAAGCAGAGACCCGCCGCGTCCGCCGTCACATTCGGGCGCGATTCATAGATGATGCCGATGACGCCGAGCGGTATGCGCTCTTTTTCGACGACGAGGCCGTTCGGGCGCGTTTTCCGGTCGTACCGCCGTCCGACAGGGTCGGGCAGTTCCGCCACTTGACGCAAGCCGTCCGCCATCGCGTCGATGCGCGGGTCGGTCAGTTCCAGCCTGTCCAGCAGGGCGGGGGAGAGTCCGTTTTCGCGCCCCGCCTCCATGTCCTTTTTATTTTCAATTGCCAAGAACGCGCGGTTTTCAAGGATCAGCGCCGCCATGCGTTTCAGCGCGTCGTTTTTCTGCTCGGTGGACGCTACGGCGATCTGCCGCGCCGCCTCTTTTGCCATGCGCATCTGCCGAATCGCCTTCTGCGCGAGTTCGTTTCCGTTGACCCCGTCCGTCATATCGCTCTCCTTCCGCTATCGTCATTCCCGCTTAATCGGGAATCGTACCTGTCATTCAATCTTACCTGTCATTCCCGCGTAAGCGGGAATCTTAAGGCGCCGCAGAAAACCCCCCCTAGCCCCCCTTTTCAAGGGGGGAATCGGATGCGGCGCGCCCATCTTTAAACCCCCCTGGTTCCCCCTTTTCAAGGGGGGAATCGGATGCGGCGCCGCGAATATCCCTGTATCGGCGTACTGCCGTTTTATCTGCCATCGGCTGCTAGCCGTTCTCTACCAACACAAGATTGTCTCGATGGATCGCCTCGTCTGCGTAATGGTATCCAAGCGTTTTCATGATGTCGTTGGCGCGTTTGCCGGCGATTTTGTTCAGCTCATCGGCGCTGTAGTTGACCAGCCCGCGCGCGAATTCGACGCCGTCCAGCCCGACGCAACGCGCCAGATCGCCCGTTTGAAATTCCCCCGTCGCGCTGCAGACGCCCGCCGGCAACAGGCTCGCGTTACGCTTTACAACCGCCTCCCGCGCGCCTTCGTCCGCCACAACAACGCCTTTGGCGTCCAGCGCGTGCGCGATCCAACGCTTCTTGCCCGTTTTGCGTTCTCCTTTGGGGATAAAGAGTGTGCCGACATCCTTTCCGTCCAGTATGTCGATGGCTGAATTGCGCCGTCCGCCGTTCGCAAGCGCGGTCGGTATGCCGGAGGAGCCGGCGGTCTGCGCCGCTTTTAGTTTCGTTAAAAGGCGCCCCGTGCCGAGCTGCGTTCCGTTCCCGCCGGGCGATTCGTTCGCCATACGCATCAGCTCCGCATCGATCTCATGGATGATCGGAATGCGCTCGGCGTCCGGGAATCGGATCGGGTCTGCCGTGAAGACGCCGTCCGTGTCGCTCAACAGAATGAGCAGGTCGGCGCCGACAGCGACGGCGGTATGGGCGGAGAGGGTGTCGTTGTCGCCGACGCGAATCTCTTCCGTGGCGACCGCGTCGTTTTCGTTTAAAATCGGCACGGCGCCGAAGTGGAAGAGCGCGTTGAGCGCGTTGGTGAAGTTCACATACCGGCGCCGGTTCTGCAGGTCTTCCGTCGTCAACAGCGCCTGCGCGGCGGGCAGCCCGTAGGGCCGCAGCGCCTCTTCATACATTTTCATGAGCAGGCTTTGTCCGACGCTTGCCGCCGCCTGCAGCTCGCTGATTTTGGAGGGGCGTTTTTTTAACCCTAGACGACCCGTCCCCGCGCCGATGGCGCCTGACGTTACCAGTATCGTTTGAATGCCGCGCCGGCGCATTTCGGCGATCTGCTCGGCGACCCATTCGATGCGCGTTTTATTGAGCGTCCGCGTGTTTGCGGTCAGCGCGCTCGTCCCGATTTTGACGACGACCCGCCGCGCGTCTTTCAGCCAAAAACTCCGCAACGGAATCTGGCTGCCGTTCGTTTGAGAAGACAAATTCTCGACCTCCAATGAAAACGGAATCGCCCTCTTTGGCGCCCGCCCGTTTCAGCGCCTGACGAACGCCGAGCTGTTCAAGCCGCTTTCCCATGAGCCAGACCGCCTCGTCGTTGCTGAAGTCGGTCATGACGACAGCGCGGTACGCCTGCTTGCTTTCCACCGCAAATCCGCCGCCGCGCGCCTGTATCTGCATTCGCCCTTCGCTGCGGTATATCGTCGCCGCGGCGCTCTGTTCAGCTTCCGCCTTCGCCGCCGATTCCTCTTCACGTTTCAAAATGCGCTGCAAAGCGGTGTAGCTGTCAAAAAGCAGTTTCTGGACGCCCTCGCCCGTGACCGCCGAGATCGGATAAACGGGCGCCTTTTTGAGCTTCGACCGTATCGACGCAACCGCCTCCCGTCCCGCCGGCAGATCGATCTTATTCAGCGCAATCAGCTGCGGAAGGTCCGCCAGCCGGTCGCTGTGAAGCGCCAGCTCTCGGTTCAAGGCGCGTATATCCTCCACAGGATCGCGCCCGTCCGCCGATGAAGCGTCCACCACATGAATCAGCAGCCGCGTCCGCTCCACATGCCGCAAAAAGCCGTGTCCAAGACCCGCGCCCGCGTGCGCGCCTTCGATGATGCCGGGCAGATCCGCCGCGACAAAGTTCTTCTGCGCCGCGACGCGCGCCAGACCCAGGTTGGGCGACAGCGTCGTGAACGGGTACGGCGCGATCTTCGGCTTCGCCGCCGAAACGACGCTTAGAAGCGTCGACTTGCCCGCGTTTGGAAAGCCGACGAATCCGACATCGGCAATCAGTTTCACTTCGATGCGCAGTCGGCGCGCCTGCCCAGGTTCGCCCAGCTCGGCGGCTCTCGGCGCCTGATAGACGCTTGTTTTGAACTCGGCGTTGCCGCGCCCGCCGATGCCGCCTTCAGCCAACAGCAGCCGGTCGCCCGGCGCCAGCAGCTCGCCGATCGTTTCTTCCGTGTCGAGATCGGTTAAAACGGAGCCGATCGGGAGCGGTATCTCGATGTCGCCGCCGTCCATGCCGTGCGCGTTTTTTCCCATGCCGTGCGACCCGCGCTGCGCCTCGTAATGCTTCTGGTAACGCTGGTCAATGAGCGTCGACACGGAGCGGCTGCCGACCGCATAGACGCTTCCGCCGCGCCCGCCGTTGCCGCCGTTCGGTCCGCCTTTCGGGACAAACTTTTCCCGTCGAAAGGAGACGCACCCCTTTCCGCCGTCCCCCGCCTTGACATCGATTTCAACAAGATCGATCATGCGGTTCAGATGACGGGATAGACGCTTGCCTGTTTGCGCCGCCGCCCGACGCGCTCATATTTGACGACGCCTTCCAGTTTGGCAAAAAGCGTGTCGTCCCCGCCCCGCCCGACATTGACGCCAGGGTGGATGCGCGTTCCGCGCTGGCGGACCAGTATCGCGCCCGCCTTCGCAAATTGCCCGTCATGGAGTTTGAGGCCTAAGCGTTTGGAGTGGCTTTCGCGCCCGTTTTGAGAACTGCCTTGTCCTTTTTTATGCGCCATACGGCTCTCCTTTCGTTTGCCGTTCGGTCAAGAAACGTTGATCGCTTCGACGCGCAGCCGCGTGTAATGCTGGCGGTGTCCGATCTTGCGCTGATACCGCTTTCGGCGTTTTGATGTGAACACGATCACCTTCGGGTTTCGGTCCTGCTTGACGATTGTACAGACGACGGAGGCGCCCTCAACGCCGGGCGCGCCGACTTTTGCCGACCCGTTTTCGTCCATCACAAAAAGCGGGTCGGAGAGAATCACCTCGTCGCCGACCCCGCCCTCTATCTTTTCAACATCGATCATATCGCCGACGGAGGCGCGGTACTGCTTGCCTCCTGTCGAAATAATTGCGTACATATCGCATTCTCCATATTCTGCCGCTGGAAATGGGCATTGAGTAACGATACTCCGAACGCGCCCGGAAGTCAAATTTCCGCGATGAACTTCATTTTGACCTTAAAGCGTTGGCGCCGCTTGTCGTTCCCCGCTTCCGCGAGGACATGCATTCCCGCCCTTGCGGTAAAACGTGCGGGAATCTTAAGGCGCCGAAAACCCCCCTAGCCCCCCTTTTCAAGGGGGAACGAGTCGGGCCCCTTTTCAAGAGGAACGAGTCGGGCCCCTTTTCAAGGGGGAATCGGACGCGGCTAAAACAGCCCCTGCTGCATCCGCTTGCCCGTATAGGGATTCGTCATCGGCGGGAGGGGGCAGGGGCGGTTGTTGAAATAATCGTCCATCGACCAGAGAAGCAGCCGCCGATACGTTTGACCGCGAACGACGATCGTACCCTGCTCCACGGCGCGCGATTTTGCGTCCGCCGACCCGACAGGATCCAACGTGATGAAACGTCCGATCGCCGCCTCGTCGCTGTTGATGACGCCGATAAAGTCGCGCAGCGCGCCGGCGGTGAACTTACCGCCCTTCACCTGCGCAAGAGCGAGACGCGAGTCCCAATCGTCCGGCTCGTCATACAGCATGCCGCGACCGTCCACGCCGCCGTCCGCCACCTGCTTCGTGTTCGGCGCGAAACCAGGGAGGCGCGTCACCGCCCAGGATTCAAACTCAAACGGCTTCTCGCGCGCCAACTTACGCGCCGACTCCAGATCGGCGGGAATGCCTTTGACCGGAATCGACTCGTCCTGCAGACGCTGCCGAACAAGATCAATCGCGAAGGAGCTGATGTCGACCCCCGCCCAGCGGCGGTTGAGACGGCGCGCCGCTTCCACCGCTGTGCCGCAGCCGCAAAACGGATCCAGCACAATATCGCCTTCGTTGGACGACGCCTCAATAATGCGCTCCAGCAGCGCCAGCGGTTTCTGCGTCGGATAGCCGAGTCGCTCGCCTGACGATCTGCCAACCGCGTTGATTTCCCAAACATCGCGCATTGCCGCCATGGTGTACCATTTGCCTTCTTCATCTTGATATTCCGAAACGCCCTTGAATTTATACGGCTTGAAGTCTCGATTATAGGAGCGTTCTTTCTTTAGGTTGAAGACATGCTCTCGTTTGGGCGACTTCGTATAGAAGAGGATGATGTCATGTTTTCTGCCAAACCAAGCTTTGCTCACGCCCCCTGTGCGGTATGCCCAGACGATCTCGTTTCTAAAATTCTCCTTGCCGAAGACAGCGTCCATGACGATTTTAAGATAGTGGCTGGCGGTCGGGTCGCAATGGAGGTAGATGGAGCCGGTCGGTTTTAGCATGCGGCGCATCTCCTCTAGACGCTCCGCCATGTAGGTCAAGTACGCCAGCATTCCGGAGCGGCCGAGTATGCGGCGCAGCCCGACGATGGCGTCATGCGCCGGACGCGCGGGCGCGTTTTCAAACTGCCGATACCGTTCGGCGGCGGCGGCGTCCCAGCTCCATGTGTCGTTGAAGGCGCGGTATTGCGCTTTTCCGTCGCCTTTATCGCTGAAGAGGACGTTGTAATTCGCGTTGGAATTGAACGGCGGATCAAGGTAAATCAGGTCAACGCAGTCCGATTCCCATTCGCGCATCCAGTCTAGGCAGTCGCCGTAGTAGAGGGTGTTGGGGTTGAAGTCTTGCGCCATTGTTCCGCCTTTCCTTTCGGGGTTTCTAAGATTCCCCTCTGCTAGCCAGCTCAAGTTCCGTCGCTTTTTCGCGGTCTTGTCTGGCTTTTTCATGCTCGCCTTTTCCGGCGTAAGCCTGGCCGCGATCGCTGTAGACTATGGCATTGTTTGGTTCCAGTTCAATCGCTTGATCAAAATCTTTGATGGCGGTGTCAAGATCGCCGTTTCTGGCGTGAGCCCGGCCGCGGCTTATATAGAACCCGACATCATATGGTTTCAGTTCAATCGCTTTGCCAAGATCTTTGATGGCGGTGTCAAGATCGCCGTTTCTGGCGTAAGCCCGGCCGCGATCGCTATAGACCATGGCATTGTTTGGCTCCAGTTCAATCGCTTTGGTATAATCCCTGATGGCGTCGTCGAAATCGTCGTTTTTAGCGTGAGCCAAGCCGCGATAGACATAGGGTTTGGCTTCGTTTGGCTTCAGTTTAATCGTTTCCGTATAGTTATCAATTGCGTCGTCCAAATTGCCTGCTAAATGCGCGTCCATACCTCGTTGCAGATAGCCCGGAGCATCAAGCTCAACATACGGATTACGCTGAGAATGCAGACGCGCAAACCCATCAAAATCTGGGAATAAACTCGCTTCATTTATGCCAAATAATTTATCTAACTGTTTCGTTATACTTTCCTTGCTGCTTGAGTCGACAATACATGTTTCGTCATGTTTAATGTCAGCGGCGCCGAGTATGAAAACAGAATTTTGCGCAACGATGCGGTTATTTTGAAATTTCGGTTCCCAAAGGTATAATTTTAGCGACGATTCGCCGCTGTTCTCAAGTTTATAGAAATAATCAAGATCATTTCCTATCGATTCAGAATTAATTGTTTTAAAGCGCGCCGGGTCGTCAATGCGTACTGCGTAAACCTTTCCTTTCGGTTCCTTATTTTTTTGCGTTGATTCGTTACTTTTAGCATTTTCCTCCGTGTCCTCAATATCAATCTGCTTACATGCAAACCAAAGCGCCACAAGAGCGTTGCGCGTATAATCAATTAGGCAGGTAGCTGCGCGGAAATGCTGAAGTTCCGCTAGCAGCTCCAGATCCGAAAGACGGTTTCCATCTTTTCGGTCGTGTCCTCGGAGACGCGCCTTGTTGATTAAATCCTTATTGACTTCGAGGAGAAGTTCTAGATTGTCGCGCTGATATTTAGGCAGACGACGATAGGCGGACTCTTGATTTGGCCAACTCTCCTTCGGAAGTCCGCGGAACAGATACTGACCGTCTTCGAACTGCTCTGCCCACTTCAGAAACTCGGCCAGGCTCGTAATAGGCTTTTTCTCATTCATATCGCCGCTCCAATCAATACGCTAGAGAATTTAGCATGCCCGACAGCGAACGTCAACCTTAAATGCGAACGCGGACGCCGTCTGCGACGCCTCTGGATTCCCGCTTACGCGGGAATGACGATCCTGGATGAACGCGGACGGTCTCTGCCGCGCCTCTGGATTCCCGCTTACGCGGGAATGACGATCCTGGATGAACGCGGACGGTTTCTGCGGCGCCTCTGGATTCCCGCTTACGCGGGAATGACAGCGGGGGACAGCAGCTTTTCCACATGCCAACTCAAATTTCTCTCATTTCAACAAAACCATGCGCCGCAGAGCCGTGTATCCGCCCGCCTCAATGCGGACAAAATAGGTTCCGCTGGCGGCGCGTTCTCCGAGGTTGTTGCGCCCGTCCCAGTAGGCGGCTTTTGCCTTGCTGCGGTATGCGCCTGCAGGCAGCTCTCCCAGATCCATCTCCCGCGCGACCGCCCCGTCCGCGCTGTAGATCGTCAAGCGCACATGGGATGCCTCCGACAGCTCAAACGGAATCCAGGTTTCAGGGTTGAACGGGTTCGGATAATTCGGCAGAAGCGATGAACGCGCCGGCAGCGAGACCGCATGCGCCCATAAACTGCGCAGCGCCGCCTCTCCGCGCCGCGTCGCCGACCCTTTCACAACAAGCCGCTCCGCGTCCGCAAACCAGCGCGCCGCCTCGCCTTCATACGCCGACGAAAACGCGGCGGACGCATGCGCAGGCGGCGCGGCAAGCCATCCCGCCGCTTGATCGATCGCGTCCGCAATGAGCAGGATGTCCAGAATGTCGACGACGCCGTCGCCGTTCACATCGGCTGTGATGTTCTCCGTCTGCCCGTATTGCGCGGCGGCGAGCGCCAGGTCCGCAAAGTCGACGGCGCCGTCGCCGTTCACATCAACGCGTGGCGGCGGCGTATGCCAGAAGCGGAAGGTTCGGTCGCGCGATCCGCTCAACAGCGTCTGCCCGTCCGGCGAAAAGGCGAGCGTGTAGACGGTTCCCGTATGCCCCTCCAAGAGGCGCTTGCGCCGTCCGTTCCCCGCCGCCCAGAGCCAGACGCTGCCGTCATGATGCGCGCTGGCGAGCGTCTGTCCGTCCGGCGAAAAGGCGACCGAATGGACAAGCCCCGTTCCGCCGCCTCCGACGGTCAAAAGATGCCGCCCGTCCGCGGCGTTCCAGAAGCGAATCGTTTCATCGCTGCTGCCGGTCGCGATCGTCTGTCCGTCCGGCGAAAAGGCGGCGGAGCGTACAGCGCGCCCATGCCTCTTTTGAGAGTAGATCAGCTGTCCGCCGCCGCTCCATACTTTGAGCGTACGGTCGGCGCTGCCGGACGCGATCGTCTGTCCGTCCGGCGAGAAGGCGACCGCCAAGACGGCGCCGGCATGGGCGGTCATCGTTTTCATCAGTTTTCCGTCTGACGCGCGCCACAGCTTGATGGTACGGTCGGCGGAGCCGGTCGCGAGCGTTTGACCGTCCGGCGAGAAGGCGGCGGCGTACACCCGATCCGTATGCCCCTGCAGCTCTCTGACAAGCGCGCCTGTTTGGACATCCCATATCCGCGCGGAGCCGTCGTACGATCCGCTGACAAGCGTCTGCCCGTCCGGCGAAAAGGCGACCGCGGCGGCGCTTCCCGTATGACCCGTCAGCGACAGCAGCAGACGGCGCGGTTGAACCTGCCAGATTCGGGGCGTCCGGTCGGCTCCGCCGGTCGCAAACAGGCGCCCGTCCGGCGAAAAGGCGGTCGATAACACGGCGCCGCCATGCGCCAGCCGCTGGATCGTCAGGTCGACCGACGCCTTGGACGTTTCCGCCTCCGCCTGCGTTGCGGTATGCGTCCGCTCGGCGGCAAGCGTCCGCTCCCCGTCAACGATCTCATACGCGCGGACAATCAGGGCGTCGCCCGCCTCAACAGCCGTCCCGGTCAACGCGGCGGCATACATTCCCGCCGCGTCGGTCGGGGCGTCCGCTTCAAACTCCTCCGTTTGAGCGGTCGCGTTTTGCGCTGTGATATGAAAGCCCGGCGCGGGAATTCCGTCCAACGTGAACGCGGCGCCGCTCAATGCAAAGTCCGCGGGCGGCTTCGGTATATCAACCTGTATGTTCAGCTGCGCAGCCGCCGCGTCGATCTCCTCTTCCGTGACAACATGCGACGCTTCGCCGACCAGCGTTTTTGTTCCGTTCACATCCGCATAGGCGCGTACAGCGAGCGTTTCGCCGGCGCCGACAACGCCGTTTTCATCAGATAGGGTGAGCGTATAGGCGCCTGCCGCGTCTGTCGGATTAGCGGCGAAAGTGTCCGATTTGGTCGTTTCATTTTCGCCTTCGACCGTGACGCCCGCCGCGGGCGATCCGTCCATGTCCGACACAACGCCGCTCAACACAAACGAGGGAGGGCGCGGCGCTGGAATGTCAACCTGTATGTTTAGTTCTGCAGCCGCGGCGTCGATCTCCTCTTCTGTGACGACATGGGACGCTTCGCCGACCAGCGTTTTCGTCCCGTTCACATCCGCATAGGCGCGCACGGCTAACGTTTCGCCGGCTCCGACAACGCCGTTTTCATCCGATAAGGTCAACGCATAATTGCCCGATGCGTCTGTCGGATTGGCTGCAGTAAAGGTGACTGAATTGGTCGTTTCGTTTATGCCCTCCACCGTGACGCCCTCCGCGGGCGATTCGTCCATATTCGAGACGATTCCGCTCAACACAAAGGCGGGGGGGCGTGGCGCTGGGATGTCGACCTGTATGTTCAGCTGGGCAGCCGCCGCGTCGATCTCCTCTTCCGTTATGACATGGGACGCTTCGCCGACCAGCGTTTTCGTTCCGTTCACATCCGCATAGGCGCGTACGGTTAACGTTTCGCCGGCGCCGACAACGCCGTTTTCATCCGATAAGGTGAGCGTATAGGCGCCTGCCGCGTCTGTCGGATTGGCGGCGAAGGTATCCGATTTGGTCGTGGCGTTTTCGCCTTCTATCGTGACGCCCTCCGCGGGCGATTCGTCCATATTCGAGACGACTCCGCTCAACACAAAGGCGGGGGGGCGCGGCGCCGGGATGTCGACCTGTATGTTCAGCTGGGCAGCCGCCGCGTCGATCTCCTCTTCCGTTATGACATGGGACGCTTCGCCGACCAGCGTTTTCGTTCCGTTCACATCCGCATAGGCGCGGACGGTTAACGTTTCGCCGGCGCCGACAACGCCGTTCTCATCAGATAAGGTCAGCGTATAGGCGCCCGATGCGTCTGTCGGACTGGCGGCGAAGACGTCCGATTTGGTCGATGCGTTTTCGCCTTCCATCATGACGCCCTCCGCCGGCGATTCGTCCATGTCCGACACAACGCCGCTCAACACAAACGAAGGAGGGCGCGGCGCCGGGATGTCAACCTGTATGTTTAATTGCGCCGCGGCCGCGTCGATCTCCTCCTCCGTGACGACATGGGACGCCTCGCCGACCAGCGTTTTCGTCCCGTTCACATCCGCGTAGGCGCGGACGGTTAACGTTTCGCCGGCGCCGACAACGCCGTTTTCATCAGAAAATGTCAGCGTATAGGCGCCTGCCGCGTCTGTTGGATTGGCGGCGAAGACGTCCGATTTGGTGGATGCGTTTTCGCCTTCTATTGTGACGCCCTCCGCGGGCGAGCCGTCCATATCCGAGACGACTCCGCTCAACACAAAGGCGGGGGGGCGCGGCGCCGGGATGTCGACCTGTATGTTCAGCTGGGCAGCCGCCGCGTCGATCTCCTCTTCCGTTATGACATGGGACGCTTCGCCGACCAGCGTTTTCGTCCCGTTCACATCCGCATAGGCGCGTACGGTTAACGTTTCGCCGGCGCCGACAATGCCGTTCGGATCAAAAAAGGTGAGCGTATAGGCGCCTGACGCGTCTGTCGGGCCCGCGGTGAATGCGTCTGATACGGTCGTTGAGTTTACGCCTTCGACCGTGACGCCCTCTGCGGGCGATCCGTCCATGTCGGCGGCAACTCCGCTCAATACAAAGGCGGGAAGGCGCGGCTTCGGAATGTTGACCTGTATGTTCACTTGAATAGACGCCGCGTCAATATCCGCGTCCGTTATGACGCGCTCAACCTCTCCGACTAGGGTTTGCGTTCCGTTCACATCTGCATAGGCGCGGGCGGCGATGGTTTGACCCGATTCGACGACTCCGTTCAGATGGAACAACGTGAGCGAATAACGCCCCTGCGCGTCGGTTGGATCCGGCGCAAAAACCGCGTCAGCCTGCGTCGTAACGTTTTGAAAGGAGACCTTTAGCCCTGGCGCCGGCGTTCCGTCGCTGTTTTGGAGGACGCCCGCGACGATCAGCAGTTGAGCGACTTTACGCGCCTCAACCGAAAAAACGTTGGAGGCTGTGTTTCCGTTTCCGGCAAGATCATGCGCGGCGTTTTCAGGGACGCTCACCTGAACCTCTCCGGAGCCGATCGGGTCGATCGATGCGCGGTACGTATCGCGCGCGCCTGAAAAGCCGACCGCGGTACCGTTCACAACGGCCAGATCGCTCCGTTCAAAACCGACCACATCCTCGTTGAACGCAATATCGATCTGAAACGCGCCGCGCTGCACCGCTGTCGGACCTGTGATCGTGACGGTCGGGCGATCCTCGTCCGTTACTGAGACGCGCGCCGAATAAGCGTATGAGACCGTCTCCGACTCCTGTTCAGACTGCGGATGGTAACCGAGAGCGACGACGACGCGGTCGTACGCCTCTCCAAAGCCGTTGATCATGTCGATATTCCGCACATCAGCCAGGCGCCCGCCGTCAAACAGCAGCGCGCGCGCCTTCAGATCCATCGGCGCGTCGATTTCGATGAGCAAGCTGCCCGCCCCGTCCGCCGGCGGATGAAACTCAAGGTGCTGCGCCTCCCATCCCTGCAGTACGCCGCTCGTTTCATCGGTCGGGTACTGAAAATGCGCGCGGGTCGGCGACGCTTTTATATCGGCAATCTGTATCGAATACCGCCCGTCTTCATGGCGGCTGTCGTCCGCCGCCAGCGCCGCGATCCAGTCCAGATACACGTTGGAAGCGGTTGCCTGAACGCCCAAATTGCGCAGCGCCGCGTCCACGGTCGGCATCCCGTTCTTCGGGTTGCGCACAATCTCCTGTATCGTCGCAATGCCGCCGTAACGCTCGTACAGATACAGCGTCCAGAGATACGCCCGCCCGTAGTCCGCCAGCCGCGCCGCGTTCTCCGGCCAGCTGGTCAAGGAGCCGGACGGGTCGTTCTGAAAAGCGTTGATATGCAAAGAGATGTCGTACCCGCACAGCGCCTCCGCCAGCCCCGACATGCCTTCGTTGAGCCAATGCTCCTCGTCCCAGTCCCTTGCGGTATGCAGCAGGTGCTGAAATTCATGCGCCGCGTTGGCGAACGATTCGGGATCGCTTAGATCCTGCGGATTTGCGTCGATATACAGCATCTCCGTTTCGTTGCTGTCCGGCTGCCGCGTCTGGTTGAGCGAGGAAAAGTAACCTGAAATATAGCCGCTGCCCGGGCCGGTATGCCAGTCCCGTATATCCAGCAGCAGCAAGACGATGCGCGGCTCGCCGTCAATGTCCGGCGGGGAGCCGAACGCCTCGGTGAGTATCTGATACGCGCCGCGCGCCGCGTCGGAGGGGGTTCGCTTTTCAAACGCGCTCAACGCGGCGTCCGCGTCCGCCTGCGACACGCGCCCCTCGTCCCACTCGCTGTCCTCCACATACACATAGCAGTGGTCGCCGACGGCGCGCAGCGTTGACGGTACCTGGTAGTGGAGCGCCTGCGGAAAATCGTAGGCGTAAAACAACAATTGAGAGCCGACCTGACGGACAGGCGCGTCTTGAGGCGCCGAATCCGCCGCCGGTATCAGGTCCCTATGCTGACTGCGCAGCAGCGCCGTCCCGTCTATCTGGAGCGCCGCGCCCCATGCCTCTAAACAGACCCATGCGAAGACCGCCCCTGCTATGATGAATCGTTTCATTGCGTCTCTCCTTATTTAAATCGTTTACCGCTTATGCGTATGCTTTGCGTATCTTTGCAACCGCCTCGGCGATGTCGTCCATATCGCTCCGTTCGCCGAGAAGCATGTTTTGCATCAGCCAGACGCTTCCCGCCGCCGCTTTTTCAACATTCGGGCAAGGCTCCACCCGTATCAGATTGGGGCTGCGCTCCCGCAGACGTTTCAACGCGGGCGATTCGGACAGCGGCTCCGTATATCCCGGCGAACATGGAACCCCCTCCGCCCGCAGAGCCGCGCAAAATTCCGCCCGGCTATGTCCGCCGAAAGCGTCCGCGTCGTATTGACACATATATAAATGGAACCCGTGAACCGACGCATACGGCGCAAGATGAGGCGGCGTCAACCCGCCGGCATCGTTCAGCTGACGGGTCAAATAGGCGGCGTTCTCGTTGCGAAGCCGCGTCTCCGCCTCCAGCGTCTCCAGCCGCACGCTCAACAGCGCGGCAAGGTATTCGGACGGGCGGTAGTTCCATCCGATGCGCGGATATTCCCACCGCCCGCCTTCAGGATGCCTGCCGACATCTTTAAAGGCGACGACGCGGTTGCGTATCGCTTCGTCGTTCGTTACGACCATGCCGCCTTCGCCGGCGGTCAAGTTTTTGGAGGATTGAAAGCTGAAGGCGCCCGCGTCTCCCAGCGAGCCGACCTTTTGCCCGCTCACTTCAGCGCCGTGCGCCTGGGCGCAATCTTCAACGACCTTCAGCCCATGCCGTTGAGCGAGCTGGTTGATGGCGTCCATATCGGCGGGATGGCCGCCAAGGTGAACCGGCAGGAGGGCGCGCGTCCGTTCAGGGTTGATGGCAGCCTCCGCCGCCTCTGGACAAAGCGCGAACGTATCTGGATCAACATCCACAAAACAGAGCGAGAGACGCCTATCCAGCGCCGCGCTGGCGGTGGCGATGAAGGTGTAGTTGGGCAAGATAATCTCGCCGCCGCTGTCGAACCCGTCCAGGTTCAGCGCGCCGGTTAGCGCCGCCATGAGCGCGTCGGTGCCGTGCGGGGTCATAACGCCGTATGCCGCGCCGCAGTAGTCCGCGAACGCCTGCCCAAAACGCTTCGCCTGCGTCCCCGGCAAACCTTCCGACCTGCTCAAATACACCTGCCGAAGCGCCGGTTCGATCTTCGACTCCCATAGCTCTGGGCTGTTCTGCGGCCATTGAGGCCATCCCGCCGTTCGGACAGGCTTGCCGCCATGCAATGCGAGTTGGCTTTTCATGCGTCTTCAGGCGCTTTGTAGTTTTCGTTGTCAAAGCGCGATTCGGTCATGATGTTCTGCATGCGCGCCGCGATGTCGGGATGGTCGGCGGCGATGTCGTTCGCCTCGCCGATGTCGCTGTCCAGGTCGTACAGCTCCATGTTGCGTTCGCCGCCTTTTTTCTGCTTGACCGCTTTCCATTTTCCCATTCGGACGGCTTGGGAGAATCCGCGCTCATAAAATTCCCAGTACAGATACTCTCGATCCAGCGACTCCGCGCCTTTCAGCGCCGGCAGAATGGAGACGCCGTCCGCGTCTGGGTTGAACGCCGTTCCCGCGATCTCGGCGGCAGTGGCGGGGAAATCCCAAAACGCCCACGGAACCGCGCTGACCGACCCAGGCGCGACAACGCCCGGCCAACGCGCCAACGTCGGAACCCGTATGCCGCCTTCGTACAGATCGCGCTTCATCCCGCGCAAAGGACCTGAACTTTCAAAGTAATCGGAACGATGCCCGCCTTCAGAGTGCGGTCCGTTGTCGCTGGTGAAGATGACGCATGTGTTTTCGTCAATGCCCAGCTCCTGGAGCTTGTCGATGAGACGCCCGACATCTCTGTCCATGCGCGTGATCATGGCGGCAGTGTCTTTTTCAACCTGAGGCCAATCCTCATCCGTGTACGGCTCGTCGGACGGAACCTCCATGCCGTTGCCGGTCTCCCGCCCCAGCTCATTGTTCGCATGCGGAATCGTGTAGGCGAGGTAGAGAAAGAACGGGTCGTCCGCGCTTTCTTCAACAAACTGCAGCGCCTCCTCGGTGAACATGTCATGCGTGTACTGCGTCCCAGGCTTTTCAAGGTTGCCTTCCAGCGTCACGCGCTCCTCGTTCCGCCAGAGATAGTCGGGGTAGTAGTCGTGCGCATGCCGCTGGTTTAGGTAGCCGAACCAGTAGTCGAACCCTTGGCGGTTCGGAATGCCTGTTGTGTCCGGTTCGCCCAGCCCCCATTTGCCGACGATGGCGGTTCGGTAACCTTGCTCTTTGAGCGTCTCGGCGGCGGTCTGATCTTCGGGTCGAAGCGGGATGCGCGCGTTGCCTCTCACCCACGCATGACCCGTATGCATGCCTGTCATGAGGCAGCAGCGCGAGGGCGCGCAGACGGTGCTTCCGGCGTAGGCGTCGGTGAAACGCATGCCTTCAGCGGCAAACTGGTCAAGGCGCGGCGTTTTGATTCGCGTCTGCCCGTAGCAGCCGAGGTCGCCGTATCCGAGGTCGTCCGCAAGTATGAAGATGATGTTCGGCTTTTTCGTTGTTGAGTCGTCTTGCATATCGGTTCTCCGAGTGGCGCATGAGAGGGCGGCGGCCGACGCGGCGCCAGCAGCCATCGTCTGTAAAAAATCCCGCCGCGTGATTGGCACGCTCTCTCCTTCCTTTCGGCTTTGCCGAGAGTTCAGCCCATGATACCCAATTCCGCCAGAGATTTCATGATGCGGCGCGCTTTTGTGAAATCATGGTTCTGGGTGAAGGCGTTCGGAACGGCGCCGATGAACCCGATTCCGCCCCGCGCGGCGCTTTCCACCCCCGACTCCGAATCTTCCAAGACGGCGCACCGGGCGGGCGAAACCTCCAGCAGCTCGGCGCAGCGCAGATAGATGTCCGGCGCCGGTTTGCGCGCCTGAATAGGCGCGTCGTCGCCGCACACAACGGCGCCGAAAACAACGCGCCAGTCCGGCAGCGCGCCGTTGAGCGACGCCTCCACAAAACGGCGGACCGAACTGGAGCCGACCGCCAATTTCATCCCGCGCCCCTGCGCCCATCGGATCGCCTCCCGCGCGCCCGGCATGAGCGGCGCGCCGCGTTTCAACAGCTCCACATAAATATCGCCGCGCTCGCGGACGAATCGGTCAGGCGCGGCGTTCAGGCGGAGCATTTTGATCAACCGCTCGGCGTTCAAGGCGTCCGATTTGCCGACAAACTGCGCATGCAGCGCGTCGGTCATCTCGCGCTCTACCGTCTCCGCGTCCGCGCCGAAACGCCGCGCCGCCGCCTGAAACGCCGCCATCTGTATCGGCTCCGTGTCGACCAGCAGCCCGTCCAGGTCAAACAGAACCGCGTCTATTCGGCTTAGGTCAACTGGACGCATTCGCGCAGCCTCCGTTCTTCGTCGCCGGTCAGCCGCCGATACTTCCCGACAGGCAGCCCGCCGAGGCGCAGCGGTCCATAGGCGACGCGCGCCAGCCGTTTAACCGGCATCTTGACCGCCCTGCACATGCGTTTCACTTGACGCTTGCGCCCGTCATGGAGCGCGAGGCGAAAGACGCTTTTCCCGCGCCGCCGTTGGATCCATTCCGCGCTGTCCGCTTTGGCGGGTCCATCCTCCAGGAGAACGCCCTCTGTGAGACGGCGCAGCTGCGCGTCGGACGCCTGGGCGGCGGTCTCCGCCTCGTAGATTTTTTGAACGCCGAAGCGCGGATGCGTCAGACGGAAGGTCAGCTCGCCGTCGTTTGTCATGATCAGAAGCCCGCTTGCGTCCATGTCCAGCCTGCCCGCGTAAGCGACCCGCTCCTTCAGATCGGTCAGCAGGTCGTACACGGTCAGCCGCCCCTGCGGATCGCGCGCCGTAGTGAGATAGCCGCGCGGCTTATGGAGCATGAGGCAGACAGGCGGCGGCATCGAGTCGATAGGGCGGTTGTCGACGGCGACGCGGTCCGTCTTTTCGTTCACGCGCGCGCCCGGTTCCAGAACCGTCACGCCGTTGACTGCGACGCGCCCGTCGGCAATCAGCGCCTTCGCTTTTCGGCGGGAGGCGGAGCCTGCGGCGGCGAGATACTTATCTAGACGCATCGGCAACCGCATCGTCTTCTGCCAACGGGTTGAACATCTCCCCAATCTCCTCCAGCGTCGGCAGATCGTTCAGATTTTTTAAACCGAAATGCTCTAGAAAGCGGTCGGTGGTGCCATGTAAAAACGGACGTCCAGGCGCGTCTTTTCGCCCTGTTATGTTGATGAGATTGCGCTCAATGAGCGAACTCATGACGCTGCCGCTGTTGACGCCGCGAATCTCGTCCACATCCGCCCGCGTGACCGGCTGCCGGTAGGCGACGATGGCAAGCGCCTCCAGCGCCGCCGGCGTCAACTTCGCCGACACCTCCTTTGTGAAGAGGCGGCGCACCCACGGCGCGTACGCCTCCCGCGCGGTCAGCTGAAAGCCGTTCTGCACCTCAATAATCTGGAACCCGCGCTCCGCTTCATCATATTCAAACGCGAGCTGT
The DNA here is from genome assembly GCA_963665845.2 of Candidatus Poribacteria bacterium. Taxonomy (GTDB): domain Bacteria; phylum Poribacteria; class WGA-4E; genus JAPPNK01. The sequence continues at coordinate 3,432,572 of OY762492.1, read as the reverse complement.
TTCAACAGGCGGCGGACAGCGCGCGCGTCCACGCTCTCCACCGCGTCCGCAATCTGCCGCGCGCGCAAAGGTTTCCCCGCCGCAAACAGAACCGCCTCAATAATGCGTTTGGAACGCTCCAGATCAACTTCCGCGCTCTCCTGCTCCGCGCCGGCGGAATCGTTTTCGACCGCGATGGACGGCGTCTCCTCCGCGTCAGGGGCGTCGACCTGTTCAATCGATACTATGGGGCTGTCGCTGGTCATCATATCGGCTCAATTCAAAGGTATGCAGTTCGGGTCGGTCGGGTATCAACTCTATCTGTATCGGTCCAAGCGGCTCCTCCTGCGTCGCCAAGATCTGCTGCATGCGCGCCAGCTCCAGAACCGCCAAAAAGACGCACACCAGCTCAAGCTTGCCGATATGCGGCAAAAACAGCTGGGCGAATTCCAACGCGCCCTCCGCTTCCAGCCGATCCAGTATCTCGTATATCTTCTCTTCAACGGTCGCCGCTTCCTCTTCAAGCGGTTCGTCCTGGAAGTCGTCGTAAAACTCAAACGCGGCTTGATGGTCAACCGTCCGCTGAAACGCCGCCATCAAATCAAACAAGGTGGCATGCAGACGATACTCCTTCGAGGCGCCCTGCTCATAGCCGGGATCGGGCGGACGGGTGAACGCGTTCGCCCGTCGATTCTCCTCCTTTTCAAGATACTGCGCCGCCTCTTTGAAACGCTTATACTGTATCAGCTGGCGCAGCAGCTCCTGCGCTTCAGGATGCTTTTCGGCGGCCGCTTGATTCGCGGACGGCAGGACGCTCTGCGACTTCAAAAAAAGCAGCGTGGACGCCATCACAAGATACTCGGACGCGATGTCGATGTCGAGCGACTGCATCAGGTCCAGATAGTTCAGATACTGATCCGCGATGTCCGCAATCGGCAGGTCCTCAATCTCCACCTCCCGCTTCTGAATGAGCAGCAGGAGCAGGTCCAGCGGTCCCTGAAACTGCGGCGCGCGGATTTCCAGCTTGGCGCTTTGCGGTTGAGCGGTCATGTCTCTCTCGGCTTTGCGTTGCCCATGCGTATAAACGAAAACGGAAGCGACGAGGCGAGTATGCGGTCGCGCAGATTCCACAGCGACGGCACCATCCGCGCCTCCACGCCCAGCCGACCCAGGCGCCCCAGCAGATTCTCCATCGGCTCAACGCCGACAGGCTCTACCGCCTCATACGAAACGAGGGCGCGCGCCGTGACGGAGCCTTCGTATGTGTCTTGCGGGATAAAGGTTTCGGACGGCAGCTCATATCGATACAGCCGCGCGGACAGCATGCGCTCCAGCCATGCCGTTTCAAACGCGACGACCGCCGGCGCCTCTCCGCCGCTCAGATGCAGCTCTATGTCTGCGAGGTCGCTCAAGGCGTTCGCGCAGTATGTGACGCGGGGGCAGCCGCGCGGAAACAAATACTGGTACGCATACGGCTCATGGATCGCCCAGACGGCGGGCTTCGGCGTCCGATGGCTCTCCCTGGGGTTGAAGATTCGTATGCGCGGATCGCCGCTGAAATGGAACAGGCGGCCGGGGGCGTTTAGGTCAAGCATGCGGCTCTCTTTTCCTCCGCTCGATTCAGACGTTTCATGTTTAAGGCGTCACTCCAATAAGAACCAACGGCACCGCAGGAACTCCGCGGCCTTGACGCAACACATTCAACAGGTCTCTTTCGTAATAAGGCACCCCTGAGGACATTTCCCGCTCCAGCTCTTTCATTGGCAGAATTTCGATGCCGACATCAATCATGTCGGACACATAAAAACTCAAATGTTTTACAAAAAGATCGTGCGCTACAAAAGCGTATTTCCCAAATTGAACTTCGATGGCGACGCGGTCTTTGACAAAATCGGTTTGGTTATAGGACATAATCGGATCATGTCCGGCCTCTATAATGGCGCGCTTCTGCTCTTCCGGCGGAAGGCTGTAGACTCCCCGCATGAGTTTTTCGTCTGCCGTAACCCAGAACGTGTTTCTGCGCTGCTTCCATCCTTTAGAAACAAAACCCTGTTTGAAAGCCGCGTTCATGTCTTCAGGCGAATACAGCAATTTGCCCTTCATCGTTTTTTCTTTAGAGATTTTAGTTCGACAGGCGGATGCGTCCACATCGGCAATCACAGCCAGTACCTCTTTCCACAAATCCTCGTGGTGAACAAGAAGATATTCGACGCCGTTCAGATGAGAATAAGACGCCCCGATTTTCATTAATGCCCGCCTTTCGGCTTCGTCGGGTCGTAAATCGGTTTCCCCATCGGTCTCGTTTTCAACGTCCCCGCGTAATATTGGGCGATGCGTTCCCGCGCCGTCTCCACATATTCGGGGACGATGTCGCACCCGTACGCCATGCGCCCATGTTTCAGCGCCGCGATGATTGTCGACCCGACGCCCATATACGGATCGAACACGGCGCCGTCCTCATTCGTCATCGACAAGACCAGCCGCTCCGCCAGCTCCACCGGAAACTGGCACGGATGATTCGTTTTTTCAGGATGGTTGCTTTTGACATTCGGTATCTCCCAAACGTCGCTTGGGTTTTTCCCTTTTGGATTTCCTGAAAGCTGCCCGATCTTCGGTCCTTTGAAATGCCGCTTGTTAGGGTATTTGGACGGGACGCGAATCGGGTCTAAGTTCCACACGTAATCGTCCGTTTTCGTCCACCAGTTGATCGTTTCATACCGCCCCGACAGCCGGCGCGAACAATGCAGCCCATGCCCAAAATGCCAGACGATGCGGTTGCGCAGCTTCAACCCGAACTCCAAAAAGACAGGGTACAGCAGCGCGTCCAGCGGGATGACGGCGCCTTTTTCAACGCAGTTGCCGACCTGCCAGCAGATGGAGCCGTCCGTCCGCAAAAGACGAACGCATTCGGCAACGACCCGCTTTTGACCTTCAAGCCACTCCTCCAGCGACGAGCGGCGACCCTCGTACGCCTTGCCGAGATTATACGGCGGCGAGGTAACTATAAGCGACATCGTCTCATCGCCCAGCTTCTCCATGAACGCCATGTTGTCTTCGCAGGCGACGATCGGCTCTGCGCCATGGAACATTTTGCCAAGCGAATGCGTCTTCATCTGAACGGCGCCGTCCTTTCAACGTTTCTAGCTGACCTTACGGCTTTAGTTGGGACATGTCGGCGGACGGTTTCTGCGACGCCTCTGGATTCCCGCTTGCGCGGGAATGACGATTTGGTTGGCAAAACCTTTTCCGTAAATAGAAAACCACGTTCGTCAACGGTTCCAACTTAAGCCTCATGGTCGCCTTTACCGCTATTAACGAAGCAAACGCCGCGATCTTTTCAATTTACGCTTCGTTTTGCCGCGCCAGCCGTTTCTCGCGGTCGCGCGCCCGGCGGGAGATGCGGTTCCATACGCCCGCCAACCCCATCGCCTTTCGCATCTGCGACGCCGTCTCTTCCGCAAAAATGGTCATCTTGCGCGAGCCTTCATACAGCAGATGTTCCACATACCCCTTGTCCTCTTCATACCGCCGCCGCCGCTCCCGTATCGGGTCGAGGAAGTTGTTGACGGCGATCGTCAGCTTCTGCTTCACCTCCACATCGCCCACTTTCCCTTCGCGGTAGCGCCGCTTCAGGTCGTCCACCTCTTCGCGGTTCGGGTTGAAGGCGTCATGGAAGATGAAGACAGGGTTTCCCTCAACGCGCCCTGGGATGTCGGCGCGGATGCGGTTCGGGTCGGTGAACATTCCGCGCACCTTCTTTTCAACGGTCTTCGGATCGTCGTTCAGATAGATCGCGTTGCCGCGGCTCTTGCTCATTTTCGCATGTCCGTCGATGCCGACCAGCGTTGGAACGTCGCCGATCATCGCTTCCGGTATCGGAAACACGTCGCCGTAGTAACGGTTGAACCGCCGGGCGATTTCGCGCGTGATCTCCACATGCGCCTTGTTGTCCTGCCCGACCGGAACGATATGCGCCCTCGGCATGAGGATGTCCGCCGCCTGCAGCACCGGGTATCCGATCAGCCCGAACGGAACCGCCTCCTCATCGATCTGCGCGCCTTGCGCCATGTCCTTGATGCTCGGCAGTCTCGTCAGGCGCGGCAAGGTTACCAGCATTTCGAAGATCAGGTTCATCTCATAAACGGGGCGGATCGCCGACTGCAGATAAAATGTGATTCGTTCAGGATCAAGCCCTGCGCTTAGGTTCCCAAGGACAACCTCCCGCACATTGTCGCGCAAGGCGTCGATATGCTCCTTCTGCGGCTTGGTGGTGAGCATGTGCAGGTCGGCGACGAAGATGTAGCATTCGTATTGATCCTGAAGCCGTACCCTGTTTTCGAGCGACCCGACATAATGTCCGAGATGCATTTTCCCTGTCGGCCGGTCGCCGGTGAGTAGCCGTTTCTGTTCGCTCATGGGCGTCCTTTCATGTTCCGCGGCGTCTTTTTCCGCTCTTATGATAGCGTTTTAGCGAATTAAAGGCATGTTGGTTGGTTGTTTGCTTGGCGCCGCCGCCGATTTGCGTTAACATGTAAAAGGCAGCGCGGAGTAGGTCTGCGTCAAAACGGCGCGCCCTAACGGCTGTATTTTGCCGTACGCCGCGGCATAGGCGTTAAGAGTGAGGTCAAGAGCGATGAACCAGAGCCTGCTTCAAAGCATGCAGCAGATATTGAGTCAAAAAGGGTTGCCGAAAAATATCCTTGTGGAGGCGATTGAGGAAGCGCTGCTTCAGGCGGCGCGCCGGCGGTTTGGCGCGGAAGCCTCCGTAAGCGTGCAGTTCAACGACTCCACCGGCGAAATACGCATGTCCGCCCCGAAGCGCGTCGTGGAGATCATGCGCTCCTTCGCCTCCGAAATACCGGTTGACGAAGCGCAAAAAATAGACCCTGAAGCGCGCGTCGGACAGGTCATACAGGTTCCCGTCAAAACGCGCGACTTTGGGCGCATTGAGGCGCAGCTGGCGCGGCAAATGCTTGTTCAAAAAATCAAAGACGCCGAACGCGCCAATGTGTATGCGCTTTACAAAGACCGCATCGAAGAGATCGTCTCCGGCGTCGTTCAGCAGGAGCATTACCGCGATGTGATTGTTGAAATCGAAGGCGCCGAGGCGGTTCTTCCGGCGGCGGAACGGCTGCGCAATGAACGTTATGAGCGCGGCAACCGCATCCGCTCTCTCATCGTCGATGTGGTCGATCCAGAGGACATGGAGCGGCAGGGGCGGCGCCCAAGAGCGTCGGTCGTGCTGTCCCGCGCCCATCCGGTGCTGCTGATACGGCTGTTTGAGCAGGAGGTGCCGGAGATTGCGGACGGACTGGTGCTGGTGGAAGCGGTCGCGCGCGACCCTGGCGAACGCTCCAAGATCGCCGCGTCCAGCCGCGAAAGCGGAATCGACCCGGTCGGCACATGCGTCGGCGTGCGCGGCTCCCGCGTTCAGATGGTCATGCAGGAGCTGAACGGCGAACGCATCGATGTGATCGAGTGGGATCCAGACCCGCGCCGATTCATTGCGAACGCGCTTAGCCCCGTTAAGGACATCACCAACGTGACGCTGGAGGAGGATGAGAACGGGGAGCCTGTCGCGATTGTGGTGGTGCCGGACGATCAGCTGTCGCTGGCGATTGGACGGCGCGGACAGAACGCGCGCCTCGCCAGCGACCTCACCGGTTGGCATATCGACATCGTCGGCGAATGGGAAGCGGGGGCGGAGGCGCGTTCGCAAGCAATCGACCTGTTCAAATCGGACGAGGAGGAGGCGGAGGAAGCGGAAACGGCAGAAAGCGCGCCCGCAGAACCGCCGACCGGTCTTTCGGTGGAGGAGCTGCCCGGCATGGCGCCGAAGATCGCGCAGATGTTGAAGGAGCATGGTTACGACTCGATTGCGGATCTGGCGGAGGCGGACCCTGAACGGCTGTCGGAACTGTTGAAGCTCGGCGTGAAGACGACGGAGAAGATGGTTGAAACGGCGCGTTTGGCGTTGAACGCGGAGGAGTCGCCTTGACCCGCCGTTTTCCGACGCGCATGTGCCTCGGTTGCCGGGGGCGTTTTGAGAAGAGCCGTCTGGTTCGCGTCGGTCGTTCGGGGTCGGGCGTTCCGTTTCTGGATGCGTCGGGAACCGGCGGCGGGCGCGGCGCTTATGTGTGCGCAGAGGCGGCATGCATGGAGCGCGGTTTGACCGGGAAGAACTTGAGCCGCGCGCTGCGTCTGGACGCGGCGGCGGACTCATTAAAGACAAGGCGCGCCTTGAGCGCGTTGCGCGAGTTGGCGTTAACATTGTAGATGGATGAGCAAAGGAGCGGATGATATGTCGAACGGAGCGGAAATTGATTTTTCAAAACCGGTGCGCATTTACGAGTTGTCCCGGGCATTGAGCGTTAGCAACAAGGAGCTGATTGCATGGCTGCGGGAACGCGGTCTTGACGTCAAATCGCATTCCAGCACGATAGACCCGGACGATGCCCGGGAAGCGAAACTGGAATGGATGAACAGCGTCAGAAAACCGGCGGCGATACGGGATGAAGACGCGGCTGATCAAGAGACCGACTCGGCGGAAAGCGAGCCGACTGAAGAGGCGGACGCGGAAACACAGCCCGAAGAGGCGGACGCGGAAACAGCGCCTGAAGAAGCGGCGCCTGAAGAAAAAACAGAAGAAGCCGCGCCGGCGCCAAAATCCGCCCGCCGGACTGCATCTCGGTCGCGCCGAACCAGCGCGCGCCGCTCCCCTGCCCCGGAGGAATCCGACCGTTCAACCGAGGACAGCCCGCGCGTTGCCTACTCAAGCCGGCAGCAGGGGCGCGGTCCCGCCAGCCGAACGTACCATAGCCGCGTCGGGCAGCGGCATGCCGGGCGCTCCATTTCGGATCTGCGGTCGGCAGAGTTGACCCCCTCCGCCCGTCCGACCTCGGCGCGAATCAGCAGCACCGGCAAAACGATACGTTTTCCGTCGCGCAAGCGTACCGCCGGCGCTTCGTCATCAACGTCGGTCTCTAGGCGAAAGCCGGAGCCGAAGCCCGCGCCGCCTAAACAGGAACGCAGTCCCGTCCCCCAGCCTGACCAGTCGGCGCCGCCTGTTGAAGAATCGTCCCGCGCGCAGCGCATGCGGCGAGAAAAGGAACGGGAGCGGATACGCGAAGAGCGTATGCAGGAGCAGCTTGAGCTGGACGCCTCTCGAGAGACCATGGAGATCGTCCCCAGCGGCAAAGATACCAGCAGCGCCGCCCCTGTCGCGGCGCATTCCGAGCCGATTGAGGTCCAGGATGGAACCACCATCGGCCAACTCGCCGAAATGCTCGGCATCAAGGTGAGCGTCATCGTCGGCGAACTGTTCAAAGACGGCATCATGGCGACCATCAACCATGCGCTCGACATGGACCTGCTGGAAAAACTGGAGGAGCGGTTCCAGTTTGTCGCCTCGCGCAAGCAGTCGGTTGAGGAGCAGCTGATCGAAAAAGGGGTCATCGACAGCGAGAAGGACGAGGATGAGATCGACGATATGGAGCCGCGCGCGCCGATTGTGACGATCATGGGTCATGTCGACCATGGAAAGACGACGCTGCTGGACAGGATTCGCCGTTCCAACGTGGCGGCGCGGGAGGCGGGCAGCATCACGCAGCATATCGGCGCTTACGACGTTCATCTGGAAAACAGCCGCATCGTGTTTCTCGACACGCCCGGGCATCAGGCGTTCACCGCCATGCGCGCCCGCGGCGCCAAGGCGACCGACGTTGTGGCGCTGGTCGTCGCGGCGGACGACGGCGTCATGCCTCAAACCATCGAAGTGATCAACCATGCGAAGGCGGCTGAAGCCCGCATTGTGGTCGCCGTCAATAAAATGGACCTTGCGACCGCCAACATCGATCTTGTCAAGGAAGGCTTGTCGCGCAACGGGCTTATGCCGGAGGATTGGGGCGGCGACACGGTCTGCGTTCCCGTATCGGCGGAAACGGGCGACGGCGTGGACGAACTGCTGGAGATGATCAGACTTGAAGCGGAGCTGCTGGAATTGAGAGCGAATCCGGACCGCCGCGCCGTCGGCGTCATCATCGAAAGCGAGCTGAACCGCGGACGGGGGGCGGTGGCGACCGTGCTTGTCCAAAATGGAACGCTTAAAATGGGCGATTACTTTGTGGCGGGTTCCGCGTCTGGGCGCGTCAGGGCGCTCATCTCCGATCAAGGCAAGCGGCTCTCTGGAGCGGGACCCTCAACGCCGGTCGAAACGCTCGGATTCGACTCGGTTCCAACGCCGGGCGATCAGTTCCTGGCGCTCTCGGAGGAGGACGCCCGCGCCCTTGCCAGCGAACGCAAGCAGGAACGGCGCGAGCAGCGGCTCTCCCTCAAAGCGAAACTGCGCCTAGAAGACCTAGCGTCGCAGATACAGCGCGGCATGACGAAAGACCTGAACATCATCCTGAAAACGGATGTCGAAGGCTCCATCAACCCGCTCCAGTCTTCTCTGTCGCAGTTCAACACCGAGGAGGCGCGCGTCACGGTGATTCACGCCGCTGTCGGGGACATCTCCGAAAGCGACGTCATGCTCGCGTCGGCGTCCCAGGCGGTGATACTCGGCTTCAATGTGCGTTCCTCCAACGAAACGAAACAGGCAGCCGAGCGGGAAGGCGTGGACATCCGCCTTTACAACATCATCTACGACATCGTGAACGATGTGAAATCGGCGCTGGAAGGCTTACTGGAGCCGGCGATTGAGGAGCGCGTCATCGGGCGCGCGACGGTGCGGCAGGTGTTTGAGGTCTCTAGACTGGGACTCGCCGCCGGAAGTTATGTGAACGCGGGCAAAATTGTGCGCGGCTCCAATCTGCGCGTCATGCGCGGCGAACAGGTGGTCCATGAAGGCTCCGTCGACTCGCTGCGCCGGTTCCGCGAAAATGTCCAGGAGGTTTCCTCCGGGTACGAGTGCGGCATCGCCGTCAACGGATTCAGCGCCTATGAGGAGGGCGACGTTCTGATCTGCTTCACGCATGAGGAGGTCTCGCGCACCTTGTCAGCCGTCTCCGCCGCCGAGAGCGCCGGCGGCGGTTAGCCTTCCGACTTGAGCTTCCCCCAAACGAGGCTCAACTTCCCGCGCGGCTCCACCGAAAAGAAGGCGGAGTTTTCAGCCAGGTAGGCGAGAATGTTGACGGTCAGTTGACGCAGGTTCCCGCCTTCGTCCGAGTCGGCGTCCGAATAAACGGCGTTGTGATGTCCGAGCGTCAAGATAAGCCCCTCCCCGACCTTGTATTCGACGATCGGGCGTTCGCCTCCTCCGCCTCCTCCGCCGCGCGTTTTCGTACCGATCACTTTTCCGTCCAAGGCGGGCCGTCCGTGAAAATCGGCGGTGAAGCCCGGCTGGTCCATGCTGCATAGAAAAATCGGCTCCGCGGCGTCAAAGCCGCTGAAAATGGGATGGTTCTCTTCGCCGTCGGCGGGACGGACGCCGATCTCCGGCGGCCCTTTGCCTAGCGGCTGAAAAACGCGCAGGTTGCCGTTCGTTTCCACGCCCAGGTCGTTCACATAACGAACCGCCTGCGCCGACAAAAACAGAGACCCGCCCGCCTCCAGATAATTCATCGCCGCGTCCATCGTGTTGTCCGAGACGATCTCCGCCGGCGTCGTGTTTGATGCGGAGTGGTGTATCCAGACGACCGCGTATTGATCCAGCGGCCGCGCGGCGCCGTTCTGGGTGAATCCGCCGTTGCCGTCCGCGGTCAGATGCGCGGCGCCCAGATCGGCCGACGCCCACTCAAACGCCGCTTCCGCGACTTCGTCAGCCAGCCCGTCCCCGCCCGTCAAAAATGCGAGGGTGAATTCGATAGCGAATGCGGGCGCCGCCATCCCAAAGAAAACGGCGCATAGGATCGCGCGCTGTTTCATCATCAACCTTCCTTAGCAAATTGCTCTTGCGTTCCCGTTTCATTGCGTTTATACTCGGCATGATGTTCGATTCCTATCTTTATGTCAAGGGAGCGTTTGATGAAAAAAGCGATGGCAATATGCGTCATGTCCGCCCTGGCGTTCGGCATTCAATCCGCCGACGCAGCGGAGCTGGTTCTGACTTTGCTCATGGAAAACTCCGCCAGCCCGACGGACATTTCAGAAAATCCAACCGCGGTGAAGGTGAACGGAACGCTTGCCTCCGCCGCAGGCAAATTTGGCAAAGCGATCCAGTTTGACGGCGACAACGCGAACGTGGTTGAGGTTGAACATGCCGACAAATTGGCAGGCTTAGAAGCGTTCACGATCACCGCGTGGTTCAAATGCGAGGGCATCGGCGAGCTGGAAGGCATGTCGATCATCTCCAAGCGGGTCGCGCATCAAAACGGGGACGCCTTCAACATCTTTCTCTGGGCGGGCGGAAAAATCCACGCGCGCGTCAACGGAAAGGGGCAGCTGATCAGCTCCACCGCCGTTGAAAACGGAACATGGTACCATCTCGCCCATGTGTTTGACGCAAGCGGCGGGGACGCGGCGGTGCGCCTCTTCATAAACGGAAAGCAAGAAGGCGCCGGCGCGCACGGCGACGCGGCGACAAACGCCGACCCGTCTCCTATCTGGATCGGCGAACTGGACGCGAACCGCGGCTTCGCATGGAAAGGCGCCATCGACGAGGTCTCCATCTGGAACGGCGCCTTGACAGAAGGCGAAATCGCCAATGTGGCGGACAACGGCCTCAACCAGTTCACATCCGTTGATCCAAAGGGGCGTCTCGCGCTCTCTTGGGGTCGGCTGAAGTGGACGCGCTAGCCGAACCGCTGAAACGAATCCAGAAGGCGGCGCGCGGTCCGCGGACTCAAGCGCCGCCTCGCACCGCGTTTGACGTTGAAAGGAGCGTACTTAAATGAGAAATGCGGCGGCAATGTTCATCGCGGCGGCGCTGACGATCTGCGCCCATGCCGCAGAAATAGAGAACTTAGCGTTAGGGCTGCTCATGGAAAACGCCGACAGCCCTGAAGACATCTCGGAAAATCCGACCGCCATGGCGGTGAAAGGAGCCTTGGGTTCCACAACAGGAAGAATTGGAAAAGCCATCGATTTTGACGGCAACAACCAGAACCTGATCGAGATTGAGCATGCCGACAAACTGGCGGGGCTAGAAGCGTTCACGATCGCCGCCTGGTTCAAGTGCGAGGGCGTCGGCGACCTGGAAGGCATGTCGATAATCTCCAAGCGGATCGGGCATCAGAACGGGGACGCTTTCAACATTTTTCTCTGGGGAGGCGGGAAAATTCACGCGCGCGTCAACGGAAAAGGGCAGATCATCGGTCCGACCGCCATTGAGAACGGCAAATGGTACCATCTGGCGTATCTTTTTGACGCGAACGGCGGCGACATGGCGACGCGCCTGCTCCTGGACGGACAGGAGGAAGGGGTCAATGTCCACGGCGACCCGATGACAAACGCCGACCCGTCTCCCGTCTGGATCGGCGAGCTGGACGCGAACCGCGGCTTTGCGTGGAAAGGCGCGCTGGACGAAATCTCCATCTGGAACGTCGTCTTGGAAGACGCGGAGATTGCCGATCTAGCCGAGTCGGGAATCAGGCAGTTCCTGTCGGTGAATCCGCAGGGGCGGATGGCGCTCTCTTGGGGTCGGCTGAAGTCGCGTCTATAGGCGCCGCCGCGGTCGTTCGCCGAAGCGAGTCGCCTAAAAAGGAGGCGTCCGGTTTGGGCTTAGACGAATCGTAAGCGCGGGTCGGGAGCGCGTTGCGGAAGCGGGCGCGCAGTTGGGGCATTTCGCGCCATTCTGTCCAGCGGCTTTTATCCACGACCGGCTGCATGAGCGCGCCTTCTTCGACCGCCGCGGCCATCGGCTCCGGCAGCGTTGAGATGCCGGTCATATCGACCGCCGTGAGAGCCGACATACGCGCCAGATTTAAAAATCCGCCCCCTAAGGCGCGTATCGTCGGTCCGCGCATATCGAACATGATCGGATGCAGCCCGCGTTCTTGAAGCGCCGCCCGCGCCGCCGCCAAGAACGGCTGCGAATGCTCGCTGAACCTGCCGCATATCAGCGCCGTTTTGAGCGACGCCGACTGGATAAAATTCTGCGCGTCGGGGGTGTGAAGTAAAAAATAGATGAACTGCGCCAGCGGCAGCCCGTCCACGCTCACCAGCGGCCCGTCCGCCGGCGTCAAGATCAACCGCTCCTCGGCGGCGGGGCTGCCGCGCAAGCCCCACATCGCCGCGCCGTATATCTGCGCGTCCTGGAGGCGCGCCTTCTCCAGATTTGCGGCGCGCATCGTCGCGCCGGTCAAGATCGTTTTTTCAAGGACGGCGCCGGCAAGGTTCGCGTCCGCCAGCCCTGCGTTCGACAAGTCGGCGCGTTCCAAGCGGGCGGACGAGAGGCGGGCGCGCTCAAGCCGCGCGTTCTGCAGGTTCGCGCCGTTCAAAACGACTCCCTCCGCTTCGGCTCCGCGCAGGTCCGCTTCGGCGAGGATCGCGTTGGTCAGGTCGGCGCCGCTGATGTCGGCTCCGCGCAGAACCGCCCGCGAAAAATCGGCGCCGGTCAGGTCGGCATTGCGCAAATTCGCCCCAATCAGCTCCGCGTCCGAAAACGGCGCGTTGGCGAGGCGCGTCTGAAACAGGTTGGCGTCGCGCAGAACGGCGTTTGAAAACCGCGCATATCGAAACCGCGCCCCGAAAAAGAAGGCGCCGGTCAGATTCGCGTTCTCAAAGCCGACCTGGTCTAGGGACGCCCTGCGGAAAACAGCGCCTTCCAGATGGGCGCCGGACAGGTCGATTTGGCGCAGATTCGCGTCTCTGAAGTTGGCGGCTTTGAGGCGCGCGTCGTTCATCAGGGACATGGAAAGTACGGCGCGTTCAAAGTTTGCGTTCTCTAGATTCGCGCCGGACAGGTCGGCGTCCGCAATCGTTTCGCCGTTCAGGTCGGCGCCTTGCATCTCGGCGTTCTGAAGATGGGCGCCTATCAGATCGATCCGCCGCAGATCGGCGTTCGACAGGTCGGGTTGAACGGCGGGGTTCTCTTGCCGCCAAGCGTTCCAAGCGTCCGCGCCGGCGGCGATCCGCTTTAAATGCTCAGGGTTGGCCATTCGCCGCCGCTTCGGTTGCTAGCTTGAAGATCGCCTGTATGTCCGCTTCGAGCTGCGCGCGCTGCTCCCCCGCGTCGACGGTCAGCCCCTCTCGTTTGCTTCGTTTGTAGTTGGAAAGCGCCGCGTTCGCCGACATCGCCAGATCTTGAAGGACAAGGTCGTTCTTTGAACGGGCGCGCTGGATCAGCTGGTTCAGATCGCTTTCAAGCGTCGTCAAGCCAGCTTTGGAGTCTTTGTACAGGTCTAGCTGCTGCTTCGCCGAGAGAATCATGTCGGCGAGCGTCCGTTCCTGCTTTTCAGGCGCGGGCGGCGACATCGTCACGTTTTGGATCGTTTCTTCGCCGACCAGGGTTGTGATCGGTACGCTTTTCGCCTCAAGACCCGATTTGCCCAGATGGAGTGTGTAATTTTCCCCCGCCTCCAGCTGATTAAACTCAAATTCGCCGTCCCGATTGGTGAACAACCCAGCGTCCATGATCGCGTTTTCTTTATCGGCGATCTGAACCCCGACGCCGTTGATCGGATTTCCCTCCTCGTCAGAAACGACGCCGGCGATGGAGGCGTTCAGCCCCGCCCGAAGCGACTTGTCAAGCGCCTTTTGAAAGCTGTCGTCGTATGCGATCTCGCCGCCGGCGCTGACAAACACCGCTTTTAATGTCGGTTTGCCTTTCTTCGGTTCGCCTTCGCTTTCGTTTTCGGTCAACGGCTGCGAATAAACAGGCTCTACATAGATCAGCGCCGTATTGCCGCTCCTGGTCTGTATTGGCAGCAGAAGCAGGCTGCCTCGAATAACTTTCGCTTTATCAGTGCCCCAAAGCTCGAACACCTTACTCATTTCGGTGTCGATTCGATGTTCAATGCCGAAGGGGCCGTCCAATTTTTCTTCGGGCGACACGGGAAGCGTATAACAGACGACATCGCCGTAATTTTCCCCGTCGCAGCGCGCCACAAGCCATGCGGAAAGCAAATTGCGAGACGCTTCCTTCTTAGGAGCCATCGGAAGTACGCTGACAAATTCCGGCTTGTCCGATCCTGGAAGCGTCAACACCGTATAATACGGCATCATCGCTTGCTTCTCGTTATCAGGCTTCGACTTTCCGTCTACCTTCCGATCCGGATTGTAGATATATTCAAACGGAACGCCCCATTGCTGGGCGCCGTCTCGGAAAGTTTCCGCGTCGTCCACATGGTACCGCCCGTACATATACGCCTGCGTCCAAAGCAGATAGTCGGGGTAACGGAGGTGCGTTTTGATTTCTCTCGGCATCTTCTCTATCGGATGAAACAGCGCGCCAAAATGATGCTGGTACATCTTGATGAGCGGATCGTGCGAGTCGGTGACGTAAAAGAAGACGTCGCCGTTGTACGGATCCACGACAGCCACGGCGGAGTTGCGTATGTAATTGAACCCCTTGAAATCCGGCTCCGAATAAACGCCGCCGCCGAGATCGCGGATCGGCTTCCCTTCAATGTTCAAGGCGCGTCTTTTTTCGGAATACGGGTACCTTCCGGTCGTTGTATAGACGTCGATCACCCACCATAATTTCCCGGACTCTTCTCCGATCACAATATACGGGTCTTTATCAAATTTGAGAAACGGCGCCAGTATCTCAGCTCTACTTTTGACATGCCGATGGAGCAAGACGCGGCTGTTGGCGTCCAGCTCACCGGACAATCCGATGCGAATCGGTCTCAACAGCCGAGTCGCCCAAGCCCAGCGCTCCAGTCCCTGCCCGATCTCGACGCCCCCGCGTCCGGAGTACCGTGTCGTCGACGGTTTCGCTTCATTTGATTGCGTGATGTTGAGGGTGATTTCGTCCCTTGACGCTCCCACAAAAACATAGTCGTTGTTCAGTTCGCCGAAATACACTTCAGGGCGGCGAATGTCGAACGTTTTATCTGTCCAAATTCTAGGTTGATCCTTGTCCGTTTCATTGACGGGAGAGGCGACAACCCCGTACCCATGCGTATATTTCAGCCGCTTTGTCCACCAGTCGCGCCCAGATACGAACTTCCGATCCAACTCCCGAACGCCAAGCAGCAGCTGCCGCATTTCGCCGTCCACATGGTACCGATCCACGTCCATATACTTGTGGAATGTGTGCGACAGCAAATTGAACACATGCTCGGATTCGATCCATTTCCAGGCGGTGACGCGGTTCCAAAGCTGCACGTTATTCAGGACTTCAGGACGCGCTAAAACATCCTGCATGGTGGACGTTTCCTGGATCAGCGTGTTTTTTTGAATCGCGTCCAACTTGTAACCGCGCCGCGTCATGGCGATGTGCCGTTCAAGATACGGACGGTCATAATTCCGCAGGTTCGGTTTAATCCAAAAAATGTTGTAAACCGTCGGAGACGCCCAGAGGATCAGCAGATACGAGGACGCCCATCCAACCGCGACCCACCACCACAGCCGCCGATTTTGCCAAAACACATTCACCAGCAGCGCCAACGCCAGAACCGCCAACGCCCCAATATAGTACTCCGTCAGAACGTTCTGGAGTATGTAAAAGTAGTCGACGCTCAACTTCGTATCGGAAAAGTTCAAATTGATCATCGGGTCGAGATACAGCATCGACTGGCGGTCCACATCCGCCTTCCAAGCCGACGCGCCCAGTATCGCAATCCATAGCAGCGTCCCCTGCGCCGCGACGCCTCTCAACGCGCGCGGCATCGAATTCGCGTCTCGATGGTAGTAGTAGCGGTACTGATATGCGATCAGCCCCAGCGCCGCGAAGAGAACCGCCAGAATCCACATGCTTTCATAGCGCGTTCGCGGAAATCTGAACAGGTAATAGCCGACATTTTTATGAAAAATCGGGTCGCAGAACCCGTCCTTCAGATAATCCGACTTCGCCGCCTGCTCGGTCAAACTGGCTAAGTCGGCGGCTCTTCTCTCTTCTTCAGTCATCGCCGCTTCGTCTTCAGTCGCCGCCGCTTCGAATGAAACTCTCTTTTTGTGGCTGTCTTCAGAGTTTCTAGGCATCGTGTCGTCGCGCTTAAGGACGGTTCCGCCTGTCAGCTCCAGAGAAACCGATTTGCCAAACGATTTGCCGTCCGGCTCAACCGACAAAAACCCGCGCAGGAAGTAGTGCGGCGGTTCAGGAGCCTGTTTCGCTCCCGTCTTCTCCTCCCCTTCGATGCGGAGAAACTGAACGTTCGGATTGTCGGCGAACCGCGCCTCCAGCGCCGCCTCCATCTCCTCGGTGAAGGTCTCCAGCGCCGACGCGTCTGTCCATGGCGCGGCGGTCGCGGGATGGTCGGGCGTCCCAAAAAGGGCGGGTTGATGTTGAACAATCGCCTGAACGCGGCCGACCCCCTCCTTGTCGTACGCTTCCGCGTTCCAGTACGCCTCCCACTGCCACATGACAATGAACGCCAGCAAGCCGGACGCCGCCAAACATACCGCTGTCAGCAGCCGATGCATCAGTCTCGATTGCGTCACCGCCCAGTGTTCGATGTCGCCGCGCAGCCGGCAGACGAAACGGGCAATGAGCAGATTCAGAAACAGAAACGCAAAGCCGACCCCGAAATAGATGCCGAACACCTGCCACCGCATGGCAAGCATGCGCTCAAACACCTTTTCGTAGCTGGCAAGGTCGCCGTCAGGGTTGGAAAAATGGGCGCGCCACTGATACTCGGTCCATAGATAGGCGATGTGCGGCCAGGTCCAAACCGCCATGATCAGCGTCGGTATGAGGAACCAGAGCAGCCCGACAGCGCGGGCGCGCTTGTCCCGCTCGCGCCATCCGCGCGACAGATACGTTATGCCGATGAACCAGCACCCGACCCAGGCAGCCGCCGCGAGCATCAGCGAAATGGTGACGTGAAACGCTTTGACGTCCATACATGCCCCTCGCTTGCATCATTTTACCGCAAAGCAGGCGGCGGCGCAACGGACAGACGGCGCCTCTACGGGACGTTCTGACGACGACTGCTGCAAGAGCTGGTCATTTTCTTTAAGTTTTAAAAGAGACCCGCAATCAAAATGACGCCGAGCGGCGCGGCGTAAAACAGCGCCAGCGTATAGACGATGGCAAGCGTCCTGTATCGGCTGGCGATCTCGCCGAACCGCTCCGCCAGCCAGACAGGGATATTCCGCAGCCGCTGAAACGGAAACACAATCAGAACGCCGGTCAGGTTGAAAAAGAAATGCCCCAGCGCGACGACCAGCACGGCTAGCTTTTCAGGATCGGACAGGTCTGCGCCCGTACTGACTAAATAGAAAGCGGTCAGCAGCGCGGTGCAGGTGGTGCCGATGTTGGCGCCGCAGATGTAAGGGAAGATCTGCGCGACGGTGAGCGCGCCCGTCGCCACAAACGGAACCGCAAGCGAGGTGGTGACGGAGCTGCTTTGAACAAGAATGGTGACGCCGACGCCGAAGATCAGGCTTGCCCAGCTCGCTTTGAAGATATATTTCTCGATCGCATTGTCCGCCTGATCAAGGGCGAGCGCCTTGAGCGAGCGAACCAGAATGCGCAGCCCAAAGAAGAGAAACGCGCCGGCGATGATCAGAACCAGCCATGTTTTGATCGATGCAGGCGCAAATCCGTCCACTCGGTTGATCATGAAATCGCTGACGGGTCCGGTGAAATAATCTTTGAGCGGACTGCCCATCTCCCTCCCGCCGAACGATTGAAACGCGCCGGCGCAAACATGGGAGATTTTGTCCATGAAGCCTGTCAACATCTCCAGCGGGAAAAGGATCGCGACGACAATGATGTTGAAAAAGTCATGGACGGTCGCGCCGCCGATAGCGCGCTTGAACTCCTCCCGGTCGCCGATATGGGCGAGCGAGACGATCGTGTTCGTGACGGTCGTGCCGATGTTGGCGCCCATGACGATCGGATGGGCGACAGCGGCGGGAATGGCTCCCGTTCCGACAAGAATGACCGTCGAGGAGGTGATGGTGGAGGAGCTTTGAGCGAGCGTCGTGGCAAGAATGCCGATAAATAAGCCGATAAACGGGTTATTGGCGGCGCTCAAAAACTCATTCGCTTTTTCTTTGCCGAAAAGTTTGAACGCGTCGCCCAGCAGCTCAATGCTGATAAAGAAAAGCGCCAGCCCAAGAACGAGTCCGCCAATGGAGCGTAAAGTCTTCACACCATTCCTTTCAACGAAACCAGTACACAAAACGGCGGTTCATGTCGATTTCGTCCGGATCTCGCTTTCAATTGAGGCGTTTGAAACGCCGATCAGTACCATACCCGAAAGCGATGGAAGAATCGAATGTTTTTTGACAGAGCTTATCCTTAAAGTTGGGACAATTCTGGTTGTGAACGCGGACGTCGTCTGCGCCGCCTCTGGATTCCCGCTTGCGCGGGAATGACGGGATTGGGGCGGGGCCTCTGGATTCCCCCCTTGAAAAGGGGGGCTAGGGGGGTTTAAAGGGCGCGGAGCCTTAAGATTCCCGCTTGCGCGGGAATGACGCCCGGTAGAATGACGGTTTCGGCGAATGCGGACGTCGTCTTCGGCGGCTCTGGATTCCCGCGCGTTTACCGCAACGGCGGGAATGACGCGCAGGCATGCCCAACTCAACCGCCCGCCGCTTTAAAACAGCCGACTGAGCATGATGACCGCGAGCGGAATAGCGTAAAACAGCACCACCATATAAGCGATGGCGAGCAGCCTGTATCGGCTGGCGAGCTCGCCGAACCGCTCCGCCAGCCAGATCGGAATCTTCCGCAGCTGCTTGATCGGAAACACAATGAGAACGCCTATCACGTTGAAAAAGAAATTCACAAGCGCGACTGCCAGCGCCTCGGTGCTCCCGACGGCTAAAGCGGCTAAAAGCGCCGTGAAGGTGATGCCGATGTTGGCGCCGCAGACGTAGGGAAAGATCTGCGCGACCGAGAGCGCGCCCGTCGCCACAAACGGAACCGCAAGCGAGGTGGTGATGGAGCTGCTTTGAACAAGGATCGTGATGACAACGCCGAAGAGCAAGCTGCCGGAACTTGCCTTGAAGATATACCTCTCGATCACGTTGTCCGCTTGATCCAGCGCCAGCCTCTTGAGCGAGCGAACAAGGATGAACAGCCCGGAAAAAAGGAACGCGGCGGCGATGATCAGAACGATCCACCCTTCTCTGCCGGCATACTCGATAAAAGTCTTGCTGACAGGGCCGGTGAAGTACTGCTGGAGCGGGCTGGCAATATCGAGACCGCCGAAGTTTTGAAACGCTTCGGCTAAGTAACGGGAGATGTGATCCATGAAGCCGGTTATCAGCTCCAGCGGGAAAAGGATCGCGACGACAATGATATTGAAAAAGTCATGGACGGTCGCTCCGCCGATGGCGCGCTTGAACTCCTCCCGGTTGCGGATATGCGCGAGCGAAACGAGCGTGTTCGTGACGGTCGTGCCGATGTTGGCGCCCATAACGATCGGAATGGCGACAGCGGCGGGGATGGATCCTCTCCCGACGGCGGCAACCGTTACAGAAATGACAGCAACGGAGCTTTGCGCCAGCGCCGTAGAAAGTATCCCGATAAACAGTCCGACAAACGGATTGCTCGCGCTCTTGAGAAGATGGTCTGCGGCGCCTTCGCTGAAAAGTTCAAAAGCGTCTCCCATCAGCTCAATGCTCAGGAAGAAAAGCGCTAGACCGAGAACGAATCCGCCAATGGGGCGTAAATTCTTCACACCATTCCTTTCAACGAAACCGGTACACAGAGCGTCGGCTCATGTCGATTTCGCCCGGACATCGTCTTCAGTTGAGGCGCATGATACGCCCCGTAATTAATATACCTGAAGACGTTGAAAAAATCAAATCGCTTCTTCCGCGGCAGCCTCCGCAGATGAAATGGCGGCTGCGGCGTTGAAAAACGAGAGCGGTTCTTGACGCGCCCGCAGCCCTGAAGTATGCTAATCAAACGCGGCAAAGGAGCGGAGGGCGAATAGATGGCGGATCAAAACGATCTGGAAATCTACAAGCAGCGGTATGAAACTTACCGCCATTTAGACCGCCTGCGCTGGCTCATGCTTTTGGCGGCGGTCGGCGTTGTCTTGCTCTATCTGCTGCTGGGCGGCGTCCGGTATGGCGGGATCGGCTGGCTTGTTTTGGGCGGCTTGCTGTTGAGCCTCGGCGCGGCGAAGCTGCGCATCGGGTTAAAAGCGGCGGAGCTGGGCGAGGCGCTCGCCGCGTTTGCGCAGCCGTCTGAAAACGGCGGGAACATGCCCGAAACCCCGCGCCAAGGCGCCTCCTTCTGGTTTGGACGCATACTGGCGGCTTTCGGCGCCGCTTGCTTTCCTGCGGCGCTGATTGCTTATCTTGAAACGGCATATATCAGCCCGCTTAGAGCCTCGGACAACGTTTTCATCTGGCGCTGGGACGCCTGGGCGTACGGCGCGCTTTTTCTGATGAGCGTCGGAATAGCGAAGCTGCGCATCGCCGAGCCGCATGCGGACATTTCGACGCCGAACCGAAAAAGCTGGCGTTACTGGGCGGCGCTGTTGACAGCGCTTGTCGGATGCGTTGTCTTTGCCTTTCTGATCCTCGTTTTAACAACAGAGTTGGCGGATGAGCGGCCAATGGAGGATAAGCTGATCTTCGTCGCTGTCCTTCTCTTGGCGTTGGCGATGATCGTTCCATGGCTTGCGGCGCGGCGGATCGGATACCGGCGGCTTGTCCGTTCCAAACTGCTGCTGCGGTTTTGGGAGGAGGTCGGCGGGATGGACGCTCCGGGAGGCGCTCCGTTCTGGCTCGCTTACGATCTGATTGTCGCCGGCGTTGTCTTTTGGGCGGCAGCGGCGGCTTCGTTTTTGATTAATTTGCAATAAAACAGCATTGACCCTTGACAAAAACGGCAGGCGCCCCATGAACAATCAGACAAACGCGGGAGAAAGCCGATGAGCATAGAGGAACGGAACGACAAAACGCGCGGCAACGAAACAGCAGACGCGGTCGTCGTCATCGAAAGCCCTGATCAGATTGATCAGCGGGACGATCAGGAGATTGTCCAGATGATGACGGGGCAGGCGATCGACGCCTATGTGTACTCGTTTCGACAGAGCGGCAGGACGGTGGAGGCGCTGACGCTGGCGGGCATCAACGAGGCGGCGAACCGGCGCGGCGGCATCCAGGTCGAAGAGGCGGAGTACGAGGATCGGGAGAACTCCTGGATCGCCGTAGTGAAGGCGACCGACACGCTGACGGGCAACTCCCGCTACGGCGCCTGCGAACAGCCGAAAAAACAGGGCGGGCGCGACGATCCGTATGCGTTCACGAAGGCGGTTCACAAGGCGCAGCGCAACGCGGTCAAGCAGCTGCTGCCGACGCCGGTCATTCTGGAGGTGATCGATTTTTACCGTCAGGCGAAGGGGCGGGGGAGCCGTCCGGTTCAGACGGCGCCGAAGAAACCGTTGAACGACAAGATCACGAATCATCAGAAGGCGGCGTTTGCGGCGGCGCAAAAGCTGCGCAGCCGTTTTGAAAACGAAGGCGTGTCGCAGGACGATTTTTGGAACTATGTGCGGCGCCGTTTTCATGTGGAATCGCGCAACGACATGCGCGAGGATCACTGGGCGCAGCTCGCGGCGGAGCTGGCGGCGGCGTCAAGGGACGCCGGTCTGTTTAAGGAGCTGGCGGCGAAGACGCGCCAGATACTGCGCGCGCAGGAGGAAACAGGCGGCGTTTCTAAACCGAAAGAAACGGCTCCCGAAACGCCCGCGTCTCATAAAGAGTCGGAAGAGTCGGATACATCGAACGAAGCGGCGGGCGTTGCCGAAATGTCAGCCTCCGCTCCGTCAGAGAACGGCGCCGTTCCAAAACGGGACCTTCTCTTTTAAGCAAGGCGGCGCAAAAGCCGTGCGCGTCCGGCAATCATGCCCGCGCCGGCGACTCATCCCCCGCTTCCCCGTTTTCACGAGGATATGCATTCCCGCGCCTCATAGCCTGCCCCCGTGAAAACGGGGGTCATTCCCGCGCCTCATAGCCTGCCCCCGTGAAAACGGGGGTCATTCCCGCGCCTCCTCCCCGTCATTCCCGTGAAAACGGGAATCTTAAAGGGCGCGCGGGCTGAAGTCGGTTTGAACTAGGATGAAAGGATTACTAAGATTGCCAAGATAGCGGCGCACGGAAATTTCTTGGCAATCTTTTCAATCTTGGCAATCCTAGTTCAGACGACAACAGCGGCGGCGGCTAAACTCCCCTTGAAAGGGGGCTGGGGGTTTCCGCGCGGCGGGCGGTATGGACGTTTGAGGTGAACGCGGACGGTTTCGGGTAGACTCTGGATTCCCGCATGTTTTACCGCAAGGGCGGGAATGACGGCGGGTAGGATGGACGCCTGGGGCGAACACGGGCGGTTTCGGCAGCGCCTAAGATTCCCGCGCGTTTTACCGCAGGGCAAGGGCGGGAATGACGAACCCGACGGAAGGCGCATCGAACGGGCGGGGCGTCTGTGTTAGAATGGGCAAATGCCGCGACGCTCTTGGAGAGAGCCATGCCGCAAACGCCCAACATCGCCGTTCTAAACGACGCTCTAACTGTGTACCGAGACGAGATGCGCGTCTTTATTCCAAAAGCGCTGAAGCGAATCCAGGGGCGCGGCAACCTGCAAACGCTCGTCAGCGACGCGATGCATCGAGACCGCGCGAGCCAATTCAACCGAACGCTGCTGGAAAACGGCGGAAATGTCGGCGCCGCGCTCGACATCGGCGACTTTCCTGACATTGTCCGAACCTACTGGCGCGAGGCGTTTGAGAACGATTTCGGAACCGACCGCATGTTCCAAAGCTTGACCTATCTGATCCGCTCGGCGCGAAACGCCGCCGCCCACCCCGGCGACAGCGATATGGACAAAGAGCTGGCGCGCTCCTATTTAACATGGATCGCGCAGGCTTTAGGCATGATCGGCGCGGCGGACGCCAAGGGCGATGTTGAATCGTTCCGAAACCGCTCCTTTCCGCTGCGCGATTCCGCCTTTACTCTCGACGCCGAGATTTCGTTTGCCGGCATGGAGCTGTCCGCGCTGGCTGAAGAGGCGAGCGGCTGCCGGCGCTGCCGGCTTCATCTTGAACGAAAGCATGTCGTTTTTGGAGAAGGCAAGCCGGACGCCGACCTCATGCTGATTGGGCTGGCGCCAGGCGGAGCGGAGGATCGAAAAGGGAAGCCGTATCAGATGCCGGAGCCGAAAACGCGCTTGGAAAGCCTGATCGCAGCGGCGGACCTGCGCCGAGAGGATGTGTATGTAGCATACCTTTTAAAATGCCGTTTGTCGACAGACGGGCGCGCGTTTTGGCGGGAGACGGAGCGTTGCCGTCCGTATCTGCTTCGGCAGATTGAGCGCATTCAGCCGCGGGTGATTGTCGCGCTGGGCGAGGAGGCGGCGTCGGCGCTGATCGAGGCGGAGTTTGAGCTGGGCGTTTTTTCGGAGGTCAACGGCGTCCGCGTCATGCCGACGCACCCCCTGGAAGGTCCGCCCTCCAGCGCGTTTCAACGGCGCGTTACCTGGATCGACGGAAGTCAGCTCATGATGGATCTGGACGCCCCGGCCAACGCCCGAACGCGCATGGACAGGGAGGGAAAGATGCATATGGCGCTTGTCAAAACGGAACTGGAACGCGCCTGATATGTCCGAACTATACGTTTCGGTCGCGTTTCCGGTGCCTGTCGACCGGCAGTTTTCTTACCGCGTTCCCGACGAGCTGATCGGTACCGTACAGGAAGGATGCCGCGTGACGGCTTCGTTCAACGGGCGGCGTTTGGAGGGCGCCGCGGTCGGTTTGAGCGGCGAGGCGGGCGTGGAGGCGGCGCGCGTGCTGCCGTTGTTGAGCTGTCTGGATGAGACGCCTTTTTTTTCGCGGGAGATGCTGGAGCTGTGCCGCTGGGTCGGCGGCTACTATCTCTGTTCATGGGGGGAGGCGCTGGCCGCGGCGTCCCCGTCCAGCGCGCGGCGACAACCGCGGCGCCCCCTCGGCATACGGCTCGCCGTTGCGCCCGAACAGGCGCTGGAGCAGGCGGAACTGAAACAGAAAAAAGCGCCGAAGCAAGCCGCCCTGCTGGAGTACCTATGCAGACAGGCGGAGCCGATACCCGCCGCGTCTGCAGTACGGGCGGCGGATGCGTCCCATAATACGGCGCGCGCTCTGCAGGCGCTGGGGCTGGCAATTGTGGAGCCTCTCCCTAAAGAAAGCGGCGCGCCGCCTGAGCAGAGCGCGTCGTTTGAATTGAACGATTCCCCGCTTCAGCTGAACCCAGAGCAGGCTGCCGCGTATGAAGCGCTGCGCGCCGCTGTCCTGTCGGAGACCGCCTCCCGTTTCCTGCTTTACGGAGTCACCGGCAGCGGCAAAACGGAGGTGTATATGCAGGCGATGCAGGAGGCCGTCGCGCGGGGGCGTTCGGCGCTCGTCCTGGTGCCGGAGATCGCCCTGACTCCCCAAACCTCGCGCCGTTTGAGAGCGCGTTTCGGCGACCGAGTCGCCGTTCTCCATAGCAGGCTGTCCGACGCAAAGCGGCGCGATGAATGGATGCGCATACGGCGCGGAGAAGCGGACATCGTCGTCGGTCCGCGCTCGGCGGTGTTTGCGCCGCTTTCAAACCTCGGCATCCTGATCATCGACGAGGAGCATGCGGAAAGCTATAAGCAGCAGGAGCCGGCGCCGCGTTACCATGCCCGCGAAACGGCGCGCCGCCGCGCTGAACAGTCCAACGCCTGTTTCATCTTAGGCTCCGCGACGCCGTCGCTGGAAAGCATGCGCCGCGCGTTAGAGGGAACGGATCGGATGCTGCGCCTCAAAAAGCGGGTTCTGGACATACCGCTTCCGCCCGTGCGCGTCGTTGATATGCGCGAGGAGCTGAAGGCGGGCAACCGAACGCCGTTTTCAAGGGAGCTGCGCTCGGCGGTTGAACAGCGGCTGAAACGGCGCGAGCAGACGCTGCTGCTTTTGAACCGCCGCGGGCATTCCACCTACGTGTTCTGCCGAGACTGCGGACAGCCCGAAATCTGCAAAAACTGCCACATCACCTTGACCTACCATAATTGGCGCCGGCTGATGCTGTGCCACCACTGCAGCCATACGCGCAGGATGCCTGAACGGTGCGGCAGATGCGGCAGCGCGCGAATCCGCCAACTCGGACTCGGAACGCAGCAGATTGAGCAGATGACGCAGGAGGCGTTTCCGGCGGCGCGCGTTCAACGGATGGACGCCGACTCCACTTCAGGGCGCGATTCGCATGCGCGCATCTTGTCCGCGTTTCGCGCAGGGGAGATCGACATACTGGTCGGAACGCAGATGATTGCGAAGGGGCTGGACTTTCCGCGCGTGACGCTGGTCGGGGTGATTCTGGCAGAGACGGCGCTGCATCTGCCCGATTTTCGCGCGAGCGAGCGTTCGTTCAACCTGTTGACGCAGGCGGCGGGCAGGTCAGGGCGCGGCGAGCTGGGCGGCGAGGCGATCTTTCAATCGTATCAGCCGGGGCATTACAGCATCGAAGCGGCAAGCCGGCACGATTATGAAGCGTTTCAACAGGAGGAAATGGAGGCGCGGAGCGAATACGGGTATCCGCCGTTCACGCATGCGCTGCGTTTCTTGATTCATGATGAGATCGAAGATCGGACAAGGGAGACCGCCTACAAGCTCGGCGACGCGCTGAAGGCGCATGCGGAGGAGACGGGCGTTGTTGTCAAGGGTCCGGCGCCGGCGCGCTTTTCGAAGCTGCGCAATCAGTTTCGCTGGCATCTTTTTTTATGTCATGAGGACGCGCGCGCTCTTCGGCGGGCGGCGCGCGCGGCGCTTCAAACGGCGAAAGGACCCGCGTCTATTGTGGTTGACATGGATCCGATCAGCGCGCTGTGAAATGGGCGGGGAGTCCTTCTAACGCCTTCCGAGGAGGAATCAAGGTTCTAGTATGCCGCTCGGCAGTATGCCCCATTCCTGGCGAAGCTCGAACCAGCGTTTGTGCTTTTCAAACAGCGGCTCAAGGATATAGGTCACGATGTCGGGGTCCAAATCGGGGTGGCGGTTGACGATCATTTTCAAATCTATGGCAACATCTGTACCCATCAAATCGTCATCCGCATACTCCAATAAGAACGGAATGCAAGGCGCGCCCAACTCTATCATAGCGTCCCCCCATGCGCCGCTGTTCGCAGGTCCCGCGATTTGCCATCGCACGAGCGGTTCTGCAGCGCGCGGATCGTTCAAAGAGATGAGCCGCTCGAACAAAACAAGCGCCTCCTCTGCCTCCGCCTCGTCCACACCTTCCACCGGAACAGGCAGCAATTGGTCAATGATCTCGTCCGCTTCGGGATGAAAAGTTCCGTAGAGATGCAGGTTGTTGCGGATATGCTCCACCTTCTCTCGGGCGGCTGCGACGCGCGCGGGATCCAACGGAGCCTTCTGCTCCGCTGCCGATTCTTTTCGCGCAGCCTTCGGTTTAATCTCCGCGTCTGCCAGCGGTTCAGGCGTCTTCGGTTCAGGCGGCGGCGTCTTCGGCGGTTCGAAAACGGGCGGCGAGGGTTCTGGGGTCTGAACCACAGGCGATTGAACGATCTCAGGCGCAGGCGCGGGTTTGCCTCGGTATTTGAGCGCCGCGTATCCAAACGCCAAGAATACAAGAGCTCCGACGCAACCCAAGATCACAGCGAGGCGGCGGGTCGTCATTTCTAAGGCTCCCAAGGAGGAATCAGGATTACAGTATGCCCATTTCCTGATACTTCTGGATCAGCGATATGTGCTGCTCAAACAGAGGCTCAAGAATATCGGTCACGATGTCGGGGTCCAAATCGGGGTGACGGTTGACGATACTTTTCAACTCAACGACCACGGAAGACCTAGACGCGCCATCCTCCATCTTTACATGATCCAACAAGAAGGGAATGCTCGGCGCTCCCAAGTTCACCAGAGCGCGTGTCCACGAAGTACCCCCCGAGCCGTACTCGTATAGGTACCGCGCGAGCAGTTCTGCAGACCGCGGATCGTTCAACGGGATCAGCTGCTTGAATAGCGCGATCACCAGTTCATCAGCCGCCTCGTCATGAATAAATTCGCCGCACTCGGTAAATCCCGACTTTGCGTTCAAAAATCCGTCGGGCGGGGGCATCAATTGCGCGATGATCGCGTCGGCGTCCGGATGGAAAGTCCCGTAGAGATGCAGG
This sequence comes from Candidatus Poribacteria bacterium, assembly GCA_963665845.2. Classification (GTDB taxonomy): domain Bacteria; phylum Poribacteria; class WGA-4E; genus JAPPNK01. Next base: position 3,405,460 of record OY762492.1, on the reverse strand, counting down.
TTGTTGCGGATATGCTCCACCTTGTCCCAGGCAGTCGCGTCAGGATCCAACGGGGCGACTGGCGCGTCGGCGCTTTCTGTAGGCTCAACCGACGGCTTGACCTCCTCTAAAGGCGCGGAGACAGGCGTTTGCGGCTGCTCTGGTTCAGGGGCGGGGGACTGCGCCTTCGGCGTTTGGATGATTTCAGGTTCCGGCGCGGGTTTGCCTCGGTATTTGAGAGCCGCATATCCAAACGCCAACAAAACGCAGACTCCGACCGCCAACATGATCATTGCGAGCGCGCGGGTCCTCATCTCTAAATCCGCCCGGTATCAGAGTTACAGTGTACCCCATTCCTGATGCTGCTGGATCCAGCCTTTATGCTTCTCAAACAGCGGCTCAAGGATATCGGTCACGATGTCGGGGTCCAAATCAGGATGGCGGTCGACAATCCTTTTCAACTGCACGGCCACAGAATCGCCCCACACTTTGTCATCCGCATGCTCCAATAAGAACGGGATGCTGGGCGCGCCCAAAGTCACCAGAGCGCGCGACCACGTGGCGCTTCTAGTGCCGTACTCGTAGCTGTATCGTACGAGCAGTTCTGCGGTGCGAGGGTCCTTCAATGGGATCAGCTGCTTGAACAGCGCGATCACCTGTTCTGACCCCGCCTCGTCATGAATGAATTCGCCGCATTCGGTAAACCCCGATTTTGCGTTCAAAAATCCGTCGGGGGGAGGCATCAATTGCGCGATGATGGCGTCGGCGTCTGGGTGGAAAGTCCCGTAGAGATGCAGGTTGTTGCGGATATGCTCCACCTTGTCCCAGGCAGTCGCGTCAGGATCCAACGGCGTGTCTGGGGCGTTGGCGCTTTCTGTGGAATCAACCGACGGTTTGACCTCTTCTTTTAAAGGCGCGGGGGCGGGCTTTTGCGGCTCCGGCTCGGGAACGGGGGCTTGCGGCTCTGCCTTCGGCGTTTGAATGAACTCAGGCTCCGGCTCCGGTTTGCCTCCGTATTTGAGCGCCATGTATCCAAACGCCAACAAAACACAGACCCCGGCCGCCAACATGATTTTTGCGAGCGCGCGAGTCGTCATTTCTAAGGCCTCCAATCCGCATGGACATGGTTGGTGTTGCCGTATCTTTGTGTGTGGCCGCCTACGCCGAAAGCAGCAAACGACGCTTCCGCGGCTTTCATCATTAGGTCTTTGTCCGCATCCGTGCCGCTTTCTCCGTCGTCGTCCATATCGATATTGCGGGCGTTAACGTCCAGCGCAGTGCCGTATTGATGCTCACTGTGCCAAGCCGGTTTATACTTTTTACTCTGCGCCTTCACATGCTCCCAGTTGTGCTCGGGATTTCGGTAACCACTGTTGATCGGCAGATCATCCACCGTGAGCGTATACGTGTCCGCCTTCTCTTTCGCCTCCTTTTCTCCCATCCCCTGTTTTTTCAGACGCTCTTTCACCTTTTCTCTCAATACATCCGTGCAGTGTTTCGCCCAGCTGGCATGGTACTCGGCGCGCCCACTCCCCGTATCCACCATCCAGTTGGGCGGGTCCGAGGTCGGCGCATAGAGATCGACTTTTGCCTTAAAATCGCCGCGGCTGGGAACGGAAATTGCGCCTAACTTAGGATGGTCATCATGGTCGACATACTCCTGCCGAATCTCGTCTATCGGGTCCTGGGTCAGGACAAGATTGGCGGTATAAGTACGCTTTACTCCCCACATAGGACACGCAGGAAATGCCCCGCAACGCCCGCAGAAAGAAGGACACTCATATAAGGCTTCTAAAGTGAGGTCAATGCGCATCGGAGTATTGCCCCGTCCGTTGCCTGCGCAGCTCTGGGGCTCATGTCTGTCCCCAAAGCCTGAGCCCCAATAAATGAAGCGCCCCTCCATCCATAGCCCTGCAAACATGCCTCTCGGCCGCAACTTGAAACCATGTGTCATTGATGGAAACCAATACCACTCTATCGGGGGGATGTCGGCATCTTCGGGACATACAGTCCCAGCTTCTGCATAAACTTTGCAAAACGTCTGCCGGTTTGTGATGAAGGTCTTCCTCGGTCTCCGCTCCGGAATGTAGTGGACACGCTCCGGCCCCGCTTGCCAGTCCTTGAACTCCAGACCATTCTCAGGAATGCATTGACATTTTTTTGGCTTCGGCGCGGCGCTGTGCGCGGTAGTGGACAGGAACCATGCGCCGCCCGCAACTGCGGCAAGGGCGGCGGCAATCAGCGTCAGGCGGAGAGCGAATCGTTTTGTGTCAGCGCCTTGCGGCGTCCAGATCATCATGTCGGCGTCCTTTCCGTACTCATCTCCTGCGATTTCAAAACATCTTCATAAAGATCATACACGAGCGCGGAGGGCGGCGCAACCTGTTCAAGGTACTAAGATTCCCGCTTGCGCGGGAATGACCCCCGTTTTCACGGGGGCAGGCTATGAGGCGCGGGAATGCATGTCCTCGTGAAAACGGGGAAGCGGGGGACGAGGAGTGGGGACGGGCATGAGAGCCGGGCGCGGACGTCGTCTGTTATACTCTAGATTCCCGCGTGGGCGGGAATGGCAGACAGCGGGCAGACGCCGCTTCGAACGGCGGACAGAACAGGAAGTTGAATGAAGGCGGCGAAAAAGATGAGACGGTTTAAAGCGGCGGCGCTCGACTTAGACGGCACGCTGCTGACGACCGAGAAGCGTCTCTCCGAGCGTACCCTGCGCGTCTTGAACCGCCTGACCGACCGCGGCGTACAGCTGCTCATTGCGACGGGGCGCAACCTGACGGCGGCGCGCCGCGCGATGTCCGCCTTCAAAGGACCCTATGCGCTCATTGCGCACAACGGAGCCGCCGCCGCCGACGGACAGACGGGCAAAATTCTGTTCATGAAGCCGCTGCCGAGCGGCGCGCTGGAGACGCTGCGAGACGCTTTCGCCGCCTGGGACTGCGACCCGTTCGCATACGGCGTTTCCAACGGAACGGCGGAGCTGCGCTGGCGCGGCGTTTCTCCAAACGATGTATTCGCCCGTTATTTAGACGCGAATGCGGAGGAGGCGCGCGCGGACGAGGCGCCGTTGTCGGAGCGGGCGGGCTGGATTCCGCTTCAAGCGGTCGCCATTGAACCGAGAGAGAAGGTGGAGGCGGCGCTTGCGTCCGGGTTTCGCCTTCCCGGCGTCCGGCTGATGACCTCCGGCGGACTCTACGACGGATCCCACTGGTTTTTAGAAGCGCTCCATGCGGACGCCTCCAAAGCGTTTGCGGCGCAGACCTATGCGGCGTCGAACGGCTTCACGCTCAAAGAGACGGCGGCGGTCGGCGACAACCTGAACGACATAGATCTGCTGCGCGCCTGCGGATGCGGCGCCGCCATGGCAAACGCGCCAGAAAAAGTGCGCCGCGCCGCCGACTTCGTCACAGGCGGAAACGACGAGGACGGAGCCGCCCTCGCCCTAGAGCGGCTCTTCCATTTAACCTAAAACGCGGTTTGCCGCGCTATTTCAGGACCGGCGCGCTTATGCGATGAACTTCATTTTTTAACCCCAAGCGTCCGTCCTTTAAACCCCCCTAGCTCCCTTTCAAGGGGGAATCGGACGCGGCCCCTTCTCAAGGAGGGAATCCGAAATCCGCCCGCCAACTAACGCCCGCATACGGATAAAACGCGATTCTGGGCGTCTCCCCCTTCTTCTCTTGGACAAGCTGAAGGACGCTCTCCCAAGACGCATGATGCTGAACATTCGCCAAGACTTCGTTCACCTCCCGCGCGCCGACCAGCGGCGAATACAGATGAAACGACGGCTCCCCGCTCGGCGGCGGCGCAAACGGAACGCCCCCCGCCTTATACAGCTGATGGTAACCCGACCCCTCCGGCGAATAGTCGACCAGAATATGCAGCGCGTTCGGATGCGCCTCAAACGCCCATGTTCCGCGCCATGTGTAGCGCAGGTTGGTGTCGAACGGGTAGGCGTTTGAAATGACAACATCCGCCTCCTCCGCCATGGGCGTCAGCGCCGTTTTGTTGACGCATCTTGCCGCCGCTCGGTGCGCCCGGACGACATCGCCCGCAAAGAGACCGATGATCTGCCGTTTCCCGTTCAAAACGGCGTTCACGATAAAATCGATATCGGCGGTCCGCGCGATCTGTTCAATCTCCTGGCGCATGTCGCTGTCCGTTTGCAGATGCTCTCCGCCGCGCAGCCCATGGTACGCCTTGATCGTTTCAAATGAGGCGACTCCAGGCGCAAGGCATTTGGCGCCGCCGCCGTAGCCGGTGCCGCCTCTCGGATAGGCGGTTCCGATCAGTATCTTCAGGTCGGCTGACATGACCGCCTCGCTGATGCGTATCGGGACGCCGCGTTCGGAGACGCCTAAATCGCGGAATTTGCCGGTCAGGTCATGGTTCAGCGTCTCATACCGTCCGACGACATTATGCCCCAGCTTTTTGACCATCTCGGCGCGCGGCGCCTGGCGGTGGCAACCTAAGGCGAAGACGAACCGAACCGCGTCTTCCCCCAAACCGGCGGCGCGCAGCTCCTCCAGCAGAAGCGGTATGAAGAGACGCGCAGGCGTCGGGCGGGTCATGTCCTCCACCACCACCGCGGCGGAACGCGCCGACTTCAGCCGCGCCATTTCGCGCAGGTCGGGCGTCGCGATCGGATTTTGAAGCGCGGCGCGCATCTGCTCCCGCGTCAACGGCGGGCTGAACGGCGGTACGCGTCTCTCCGTCCGCCAGCTGTCCGGTATCGACAGCGACGCCTGTTTGTCGCCGTACCATGCCATCACAGGCATTTTCAGATGCGCCATCGTCCGCCTCCGCTTTTACAGCCCAAGCCGCTCATACTGCTCTTCGGGCGCCGCGCACTCCTGCATGAGCCGCTGCATATGCGCGGTCATGCGCCGCTCAACCGCCGGATCGTCCAGCGGGTTTTCCTGCTTCGGATCGTTTTCCAGATCGAACAGAAGCGAGCCGTATCGATGAATTCCGCTGCGTCCGCCGCTGCGTATCTTCATCGTCTGGCATCCTTTGGTGAAGGAGAACGGGTCGGCGAGTTCCACATTTCCGCGCAGCTCATTCACCGAAAAATGCGCCCGCATGCGCGTCGGCATGAGCGTGTAGTCGTAAAGCGGCTGATTGTCTTCGGCGGCGGGTCCGCGCATATATGCATACCGCCCGGCGACGCAGTTCACCTGATGCCCGTGCTGTCCGAAGATGGCCGCTTCGCGCTGCGGCTCATCCTTGGCGACAACGTCGGTCAGCGGCTTGCCGGTCATGTCCTCGGTCGGCTCTAAGTCGAAGAAATCCAGCAGCGTCGGACCGAGGTCGATGGAGGGCTGAACGAGGCTTTGCCGCCGTTCGCCTTGAACGCCGGAGCGCGGGTCCCACACAAAGAACGGCGTATGCGCCACCTCCTCATAAAACGGCATCCAGCATTTCGCCCACATATCATGCTCGCCCAGCAGGAAGCCGTGGTCAGTCCAGACGACCAGCATCGTGTCGTCCCACATGCCGTGTTCGTCCATCAGGTCAAGGATATTGCCCAGTTTTGAGTCGCACATCGTCAGCAGCGAGGCGTACTCATACCGCATATGTTCAACCTGCTCGCGCGTTTCGGTCACCTTTGAATACGGCGGCCAATCGTGGAGCGGCCCGTCGTAGTGGGCGTAATGTTCAGGGTACCGGTCTTTGAAGGAGCGGTGGGCGTAAAACGGCTCATGCGGGTCGAAGGTTTCGATCTGGAGAAACCAGTTGTCTTCGTTTGCGTTTCGGTTGATGAATTCGACGCCGGCGTCAAAAGTTTTTGCTTGGGAGAAATCCTGCTCTCTGCGCATGAATTCGCGGTTGATGCGGTCTTGTCGATGCCATACATTGTCGGCGGCGTTGCGTCCGGCGGCGTCCACTTTCGGCGGATCGGCAACCTGCCCTTTCCACGGATCGCCTTCCTGTCCGCGGAAGAATTCCCATGTGCTGTACTGGGTGTGGTAGGTGGCGCCGCCCGCTTCCCAGTAATGGTAATGGTCGCTGATGAGATGGGAGCTGACGCCGTTTTGACGCAGCATGCGCGGAACCGAGTCGTCGAACGGCTCCAGCGGTCCCCAGCTGCGGTGAAGGAAGTTGGGGCGCCCGGTGTGGAGGTCGCGCCGGGCGGGCATGCAAGGCATTGAACAGATGTAGGATCGGTCAAACGCGGCGGAACGCTCGGCGAGCCGCTGAAAATTGGGCGCATGCGTCCAATCGCATCCATACGGCGGCAGCATATGCCGGTTGAGCGAGTCGAACATGACCATGACCGCTTTCATTCGTTCTCCTTTTCGGTTGAGTCGCATTTTGAAGCGGCGCCATGATCGTCTATTTTGGTTTAAACCGCAACCGCTCCTTGAGAAGGGCGGCGAGAAGGGCGGCGCGGGCGCGGCTCATTCCCCCTTGAAAAGGGGCTAGGGGGTTCTGACCTCATGCCTAAAGTTGGGACATCTGAACCAACAAAACCTTTATTCATGGGAAAAGGCGTCGCCAACCAAGCCGTCATTCCCGCGCAAGCGGGAATCTTAGGCGGCGCAGACGCCGCGCCCGCCCTTTAAACCCCCCTAGCCCCCCTTTTCAAGGGGGAATCGGACGCGGCGGCGCGAATATCCCCGTATAAGCGTACTGCCGATCTGTTTCAGCGGCGGACGTACCAAATGGTACGTTTTGAGGCGGAGACGTAACCATATGGTACGTTTTGGTTTTCGGCTGCGGTCGGCTGCGGTATGACGCTCCGCGCCTGTATTGAAGCGGGTTGATGCGCATTAGGCGGTCGATTACAACGCATTTTCCGCTGCCGGATGCGTCTTGGCACGAATGTTGCTATACAGCGTTGCGTCAAAGGTTGACCGCATCGATTGTAAGGAGACGTCATGACCCGAACCGCCTGGACGACCGCCGTTTTTGTTATGCTGGCGTTTGTATGCCTGCCGCTGCGCGCCGACGACGCTTCTTTCACCCGCGAGCTGAAAGCGGGCGTTGAAGAGCTGAAAAAAGAGGGGGAGGAACTTGCCGAAGACGATCCAAACTCGTCCATAGCGAAAGACTTGAGCGCCCTGTTTACGGATGTCGGGCAACAGCTGCTTCAAGAGAACGCGCGGCTGCGCCAGGAAGATACGCCGGTTTATCAGCGCGTCCCGATCCTGCGCCGGCTGTATCTCCAGCAGATGCGCAAAATCCATGAGATGAAGACGGACGGCGCCTCCGCGGCGTTCTACAATGAGCAGATGCAATCGCTGAAATTTTACCATTACAATGTCCGATCGTCCGGCGAGTACTCCGGCGGGGGCGGCGCCGTCAGTCTCTCTTTAAAACTGCAGGAATTGCTCAATATCGGGCAATATCATATCGAAGGCTACGATTCATATTCGGAGAATCTGTTGTTCGCTTTGAAGACGCTGAGCAGCAGATGGAACGATTTCTCCTTCGCAAACCATGATTATCTCAATCTGCGCCGCGCAAAGCCGAAGTTGCCGGTAGACGATACGGCATCCCGTGTCGCGCTTAAACTAGAGTTTCCAGCCGGCGCCGGCTCCATGGTTGACGCTGTCGTCTATGAGCTCGCTAAACTGGATATTCAGCTGGGCGAACAGAATCTGACCGACGAGGAGCGCTCCCAGAAACTGCGCGAGCGGTTTTTAGAAACCGTTCAGCGGGTCGGCGAGATATGGCCGATTGTTCACTACGATGAGGATCTTGGTTGGATTGTCTTTTTAGACCGGAATATCGGCGGGCAGAGGGTTGACGCCGCCGGCGACCCGATGGCCTTCAGATATCCGTATTCGTTGATGCGCATTCTAGGGCTGGATGCGGACGTACAACCTGACTCCGCTAAACCGTCCGCGCCGCCTCCCTCCTTGAACTTCGCGGCGTATCTGGAAAAGGCGATCCATCCGCTGGTTGAACATGGGCGGGAACTCGTCGCCGAAGCTCCAAAATCTGTCATAGCGTATAACCTTTCCAATCTGTTCTCGGAGGTTGGCTCCCAGCTGCTGCTCCGAAATGAACAGATGGAAGCGGAAAAGACGCCGGTTGATGAGCGCATACCGATCCTGCGCCAGCTGTATCTCCAGCAGATGCGCCAAATCCATAAGATGACGCCGGACAGCAATTCCATGGCGCGGTACAATGAGCGCCACCAGACGCTGTATTTTCATTATAACGATCCTTCAGGCGGAGGCGGCGGAGGCGGCGGCAACAAGTTCACATCGGAGTTGGAATCGCTGCTCAAGATAAGGAAGAGTATCAACGGCGACCCATATGCGAAGGATCTTACGGAGGCATTGTGGGATCTCCCGTGGGAGTGGGTGGATTTTGAATTCAGCCATATGGACAAAATCCATCATATTGTCGAGAGGGCGATCGTCCGCCCCAATCGGAGAGGATTGACCCCTACCCAGATGCGGCGGTCCCGGTCCAATAGAGGCATTGAAAGTCTCATGGACCAGATCGTATATGAGCTGACGAAACTGGATGTGGAGCTGGCGGAGCGGGAGGCGGCGCGCGAGGAACGCGCCAAGGAGCTGCGGCGCCTTTTTTTTGAAATCATCCGAGAAGTCGAGTATATCGGGCTGGAGGTTCAGGTTGTGGGCGACTCTGTGAAAATCCCGTTCCGCGACGCCGGCGGTACAATCGTTGACAGCGCCGGCGCCCCTATCGTGTTTGAGTTTCCGCCCAAGCTGATGGCGGCGCTGAAGATGCCGAGCGCCAAACAGGGAAGCGCAAATCGTCTGCAGCTGCTGATGGGCGGAGCGGCGGCTCTCTTGCTGCTTCTTTTGGCGGGCCTCTTTTTTATTATGAGGCGCAACTCCGCCAAAGAAGCCGAAACGGAATCATGACCCGAACCGCGCCGGCGCGCCGTCATTCAACCTCCTGGGCAGTCGTCGGCAGCCGCCAAATCAGAGCGGAACCGTCCTCGTACCCTACAGCGAGGCGCCGCCCGTCAGGAGAATGCGCCAACGACTTGACAGCCGACAGCCGCCCGCCCAAGAGTGTTTGATAAGCGCGCGTCTTGACATCGATGAACAGAATCAGTCCGTCCACCGTCCCAGTGGCGGCCGTTTTGCTGTCCGGAGAGACAGCCGCCGCCATAAACCATTTCTCATACAGCTCCGCTGTCGTAATTTCAGACGGAAAAAGCTCGCCCGTAAGCGCGTTGTTGTTCATCCCGTCCTCGCCCGCCATATGTCCTTGAACCCAATGACAGGAATAATTCCGCCGCGCGTTGCTAATGTTAATGAGAGTGGCGCCCGACGCGATGAGGTTTCCGTTCCGCATAAAGCCGACCGAAAGCGCCTCTTGCACATGCGAATGCATCGATTCTATCGGCTCCCCCGTCTGCGCATTCCAGAGCCGTATGGAGCGGTCAAGGCTGCCGCTCAAAATCGCTTTGCCATCCGGCGAGAACGCGGCGGAGGTCGCCCAATCGGTATGCCCTCCAAGCGTATGAAGCGGCGCGCCCGTCTCGACATTCCAGAGTCGTACGGTCTTGTCATGCCCTGCGCTTGCCGCCGTTCGTCCGTCAGGAGAAAGCGCCGCCGACAACACAGGCGCCGTATGCCCTTTCAGCGTCCGTATCAACTCTCCTGTTTCCGCGTTCCAGAGCCGTACCGTCTTGTCATGCCCGCCGCTCAACACATGTTTTTCGTCTATAGAAAATACGGCGGAATGGACCGCGTCGGTATGACCCTCCAGCGTTCGAATCGTCTCTCCAGTTTCGACGCTCCATATGCGTATCGTTTGATCATGGCTGGCGGTCAGAACGGCCGCGCTGTCTTTAGAAAACGCTATTGAGGCGGCCGCGTCGGTATGCCCCTCCAGCGGTACAATCTCCGCCCCCGTTTCCAAATTCCAGAGCAGTATCTCATAACGCCCTTCCACCGCAAGCGTTTTGCCGTTCAAAGAGAAACGTATCTTTTCGAGCGGCATCGTTCCAACCAGCGTTTTCTTCAGCTGTCCAGTTTCGGCGTCCCAGAGCCGTACCGCTCTGCCGGCGCCGGCGGCGAGGGTTTTGCCGTCTGGAGAAAAAGCGACCGACTCGACAATCTCCATATGACTCTTCAAAATGGTTGAGCGCGGTTCGCCCGTGTCGGCGTCCCAGAGACGCGCCGTGTAGTCCCAACTTCCGCTCGCCAACGTCTTGCCGTCAGGAGAATAGGCGAGGCAAGAAACCCTGCCGGTATGTCCAGTCAACGTCTTTTTCAAATTGCCCGTGTCGGCGTCCCAGAGCTGTATCGAGTCGTCCCAACTTCCGCTTGCAATCGTCCGCCCGTCCGGCGAAAACGCCATCGATTTCTCGCCGCTGATTTCCGCGTCAATCGTCTTTTTAAGTTGGCCCTTCAGCGGATCCCAAAGCTGTATCTTGTTATTGGAGTCGCCTGAGACAGCGAGCGTCTTGCCGTCCATCGAAAACGCCGCCGCGCCGACCTTGCCTGTAGAACCGCCCAGCGCATGCAGCAGCCGACCCGATTCAACATCCCAGATCAGAACCGCGCCGTAAAAGGAGCCGCCGGCAGCCAAAGCTCCATCAGGGGAAAGCGCCGCCGCGACGATATTTTTAAAGGGCGGGGCTAAATTTTCAGGAATCTCCAACATCTTGATTGTCTCAAAGGAGTCGCCGTCATAAAGCCAGACCCCTTCGCGCCCTATGAGCGCCAGCATGTTTCCTCCTTTAGAGAACGCCGCCCCGCCGGAATAACTTTTGTGTTCATCAAAAATGGCGGCGGCGGGCGCATACTGTTGAGCGGAGACGACGCCCGCTAACATCCAAACGGCGGCGCAAAAAAGCAAACGCAAGCGCATTATTCAACCTCCTGAACATGCTTCGGCAGCCGCCAAATCATAGCGGAACCGTCTTTGGCGCCGCCGGCAAGAAGCCGCCCGTCCGGCGAATAGGCGAGCGACTTGATAGGCGCCGAAAACCCGCCGAAAAACATTTTATTTTTGTGAGTCGCTTCATCGATCAACACAACCAGGCTGTCCCGCGCGCCTGCCGCGACCGTTTTGCCGTCCGGCGAGACAGCGAAGGCATGGTACCAGTTTTCATAAAAATCCGCGTTCGGGATCCCGATCGGAACCCATTCTCCTGTGAGCGCGTCGCTATTCATATGGTCTTCGCCTTGCATATGGCTTTCAAGCATGTTTCTGTTTCTGCCGTCCGAATACATGAACAGAATCTGGGAGCCGCCTGAGGCGTACATGCCGCCGTCCTGCAAATAGCCGACCGAGAAAATTTCAAAGTACGGTTTCTCGGCGCGTATGGATTCGCCTGTCGGCGCGTTCCAGACTCGTATCGTCATATCAAGCCCGCCGCTCAATACCGTCTTGCCGTCCGGCGAGAACGCGGCAGATGTCGCCCAGTCCGTATGCCCGCCCAGCGTATGAAGCGGCGCGCCCGTCTCGACATTCCAGATCCGCACCGTCTTGTCATGCCCTGCGCTTGCCGCTGTCCGTCCGTCAGGAGAGAACGCAACCGACAATACCGGCGCCGTATGCCCTGTTAAAGTTCGGACAAGTTCGCCCGTTTCGGCGCTCCATAGGCGTACCGTCTTGTCATGGCTTCCGCTTAAAACCGCTTTGCTGTCCGGCGAAAACGCCGCGGAATTGACTCTCTCTGTATGCCCCTCCAGCGTTCGGACCGCCTCTCCCGTTTCGGCGCTCCATAGGCGTACCGTCTTGTCATGGCTGCCGGTCAAAACAAGCGCGCCGTCTTTAGAAAATGCGATGGAGGCGACCGCGTCCGTATGCCCCTCCAGCGGCATAATCTCCGCCCCGGTCTCTAAATTCCAGAGCAGTATTTCATAACGCCCTTCCACCGCAAGCGTTTTGCCGTTCAAAGAGAAACGTATCTTTTCAAGCGGCATCGTTCCAACCAGCGTTTTCTTCAGCTGTCCAGTCTCGGCGTCCCAGAGCCGTACCGCTCTGCCGGCGCCGGCGGCGAGGGTTGTGCCGTCTGGAGAAAAAGCGACCGACTCGACAATCTCCAAATGCCCTTCTAAAACGGTTGAGCGCGGCTTGTCCGTGTCGATGTCCCAGAGACGCGCCGTGTAGTCCCAACTTCCGCTCGCCAACGTCTTGCCGTCGGGAGAATAGGCGAGGCAAGAAACCCTGCCGGTATGTCCAGTCAACGTCTTTTTCAAATCGCCCGTCTCGGCGTCCCAGAGCTGTATCGAGTCGTCCCAACGTCCGCTCGCAATCGTCCGCCCGTCCGGCGAAAACGCCATCGATTTCTCGCCGCTGATTTCCGCGTTGATCGTCTTTTTAAGTTGACCCTTCAGCGGATCCCAGAGCTGTATTTTGTTATTGGAGTCGCCTGAGACGGCGAGCGTCTTGCCGTCCATCGAAAACGCCGCCGCGCCGACCTTGCCTGTAGAACCGCCCAGCGCATGCAGCAGCCGACCCGATTCAACATCCCAGATCAGAACCGCGCCGTAAAAGGAGCCGCCGGCAGCCAGCGTTCCATCAGGGGACAGCGCCGCCGCGGCGATATTTTTAAAGGGCGGGGCTAAATTTTCAGGGACGCTCAACAACTTGATTGTCTCAAAGGTGTCGCCGTCATAAAGCCAGACCCCCTCCCGCCCTATGAGCGCCAGAATGTTTCCGTCTTCAGAGAGCGCCGCGCCGCCGGAATAACTTTTGTGTTTATTAAAAATGGTCGCGGCGGGCGCATACTGTTGAGCGGAAACAACGCCCGCTAACATCCAAACGGCGGCGCAAAAAAGCAAACGCAAGCGCATCATTCAACCTCCTGAACAGTCTTCGGCAGACGCCAAATCAGAGCGGAACCGTCCTCCCCTCCGCTGGCGAGGCGCGTCCCGTCCGGCGAATATGCGGCCGACTTGACAGAAGACGAATGCCCTCCGAAGAGCCGCTTATATTTCCGCGTCTCCATATCGATCAAAATGAGGAGGCTGTCAACGGCGCCGGCGGCGGCCGTTTTGCCGTCCGGCGAGACGGCCGCCGCCAAATACCAGTTTTCGTAATACTCCCTATTCGAGACCCTATTCGGGATGTCAAGAGGGATATACTCGCCCGTGAGCGCGTTGCCATGAAGCCCATCCTCGCCGGCCATATGGCTTTCGATCCATTGGATCCGATGCCCCCTCTTTCGGTCTAGCGTCTGTATCAGCGCTGCGTCCGAAACGAACATGTCGCCGTTTTGTAGATAGCCGACCGAGTAGATATTCATGGGCAGCAGGTTCGTTTCCAGTATCAGACCGCCCGTTTGCGCGTCCCATACCCGAACGGTTGAGTCGAGGCTGCCGCTCATAACCGCTTTGCCGTCCGGCGAAAAGGCGATCGAGGTCGCCCAGTCGGTATGTCCGCCCAGCGTATGGATGAGCGCGCCCGTCTCGGCGTCCCATAGGCGAACCGTCTTGTCATGCCCTCCGCTTGCGATCGTCTGCTCGTCTGGTGAAGCCGACGCTGACAACACCGGTCCCGCATGCCCTTTCAAGGTTCGAATCTCGGCGCCTGTTTCGGCGTCCCATAGGCGTACCGTCTTGTCATGGCTGCCGGTCAATACCGATTCTCCGTCTTTCAAATATGCGGCGGAATTGACGCGCGCGGTATGCCCTTCAAATGCGCGAATCATCTCCCCTGTCTCGGCGCTCCATAGGCGCGCCGTATTGTCATGGCTGCCGGTCAAGACAGCCGCGCCGTCTTTAGAAAACGCTATTGAGGCGACCGCGCCTGTATGACCCTGCAAAGGGACAACCTCCGCTCCCGTCTTTAAATCCCAGAGCATGGCGTAAAAGCTGTCCACAACAACAAGCGTGTTCCCGTCCGACAAGAATCGAACCGAGCTGACAAATCTAGGCATGACCAGCGTCGTTTTCAGTCGACCCGTTTGCGCGTCCCATAGGCGAACTCTGCGGCTTTCTCCGCTCGCAATCGTTTTGCCGTCGGGCGAATAATCGAGCGTTTCGACAATATCCTTGGGCGGCGCCTGTAGAACGGAGAGAGGGTCGCCTGTTTCAGCGTCCCAAAGCCGTATCGTCCCGTCCCAACTGCCGCTCGCAATCGTTTTGCCGTCGGGCGAATAATCGAGCGCGTCGATGTCGCCCGTATGTCCGGTCAGCTTCTTTTTGAGTTCGCCCGTCTGCGCGTCGTAAAGCAGAATCGCATGGTTTCTGCCGTCGCCGGCGGCGAGGACGCGGCTGTCCGGCGAATATTGCAGCGCATCCACCCATCCAAAATCGCCTTCCAGCGTATGCTGCAGTTCGCCCGTCTGCGCATTCCACAGGCGTATCTTATAGTCTCGTACAGAAGCGGCAAAAGACATATTGTCAGGTGAAAACGCCGCACCTACAACCCGACCCGACTGCTCCTTCAGCGCATGTTTCAGTCGGTCCGACTCCATATCCCAGATGAGAAGATGGCCGGCGACGGTACTCCCTGCGGCAAGCGTTTCATCCGGCGAATAGGTCTGAAAAATGATGTGCGTATAGGAATCGTTTAATGGGCGCGCGCCCTGCAGCCGTTCGATTTTTTCAAAGGTTTGCGCGTCGTATATCCAGACGCCGTCTGCCGCTTGGATCGCCAGCTTGTTCTCATCGGGCGAATAGTCCATTTCATCAAACGGACCGACGCCTCTTTCAAGAAACGTCGCAGAAGGCGCATATTGAGGAGCGCGAGTCGGCGCATTCCTGTCAGACGCCGCGGTTCCCGCCGATACGAGACTGACCATGACCCAAAGAATCGCGCGTCGATGCAGGCTCACTTTTCCGCTCCTTTTTGTTTTAATGTTCACTCCAGAAGCAGAGCCTCCAGCTCGTCTGGATCGGTCGCGGGCTGTTTGCAGACATAGTTCTCGCACACATAAAACGCCGGCTTGCCGTCGATGCGCGTCTTTCCTTCGGTAAAGGACGGGTTCAGCGGCGCCGCCTCCCCCTCCTCAAACGCCGCGACCGCGACTCCCGGCAGATACGCCTTCCCAAGCCGCGACAGCGCCTCCTCCAGCGCCGGCTCCCCCCGCCGCCCGACCAGCGCGACCTGTTTCGGCGGATGCAAATGTATGTCCAGCGCCGACAGCATCTCGCAATGCGCAGACGGCGCCCGCTCCATGGACGCCGCAAAGGCGGACAAGGTCGCTTCCGCCGTCTCCTGAAGCTCCGCGTCTCCCGTCAACGCCGACAAGCGCAGCAGCGTCTCCGCCGCGACCGCGTTTCCGCTCGGCGTCGCCCCGTCATGCGAATCCTTCAGCCGCGCGATGAGCGTCTCCTGATGCGATCCTGTTGTGAAAAAAGCGCCGTCCTTCTCGTCCCAGAACAGATCCAGCATGCGGCGCGCCGTCGCCAGCGCCTCCGTCAACCGTTCCATTTTTTGAGACGCATGGAACAGGTCCAACAGACCGCGCGCGAAGTAGGCGTAATCTTCCAAAAACCCGTCGATCTTCGACTCCCCCGCCCGATGCGAACGCAGCAACAGCCCTTCCCGCGTCATGTTCTCCAGCACAAAGCGCGCCGCCCGCTCCGCCGCGTCCAGATACCGCGCCTCGCCCAGTACGAACGCCCCCTGCGACATCGCGCTGATCATGAGACCGTTCCATGCGGTCAGTATTTTGTCGTCCAGGCTGGGGCGGATGCGTTGCTCGCGCGCCTCAAACAGCGCCTTGCGCCCGCGCGCCGCCGCCTCTTGCAGCTGTTCTGTCGACGCGCCCAGCGTTGACGCCGCTTCCTCCAGTCCGCGCGGGCGGTTCAGGATGGCGCTGCCTTCCCAGTTGCCGCTTTCCGTGATGTCGTAGTAGGCGCAGAACAGTCCGCCCTCCTCGTCGCCGAGAAGCTCCAGCGCCTCCGCGCGCGTCCACACATAAAACTTGCCTTCAACGCCCTCCGAGTCGGCGTCTTCAGCCGAATAAAAACCGCCGCCCTCATCCTGCATTTCCCGAAGCGCGTAGTCGAGGCAGCCGCGCGCCGTCTCGGCGTATTCCGCCTCGCCCGTCAGTTGCCATGCCGACAGATACAACGGCGGAAGCAGCGCGTTGTCGTACAACATCTTCTCAAAGTGCGGCACAAGCCAGCGGTCGTCTGTCGAGTAGCGGTGAAAACCGCCGCCGAGCTGATCGTAAAGCCCGCCGCGCGCCATTTTCAGCAGCGTTGTGGACGCCGTCCCAAGGGCGTTTTCGTCGCCCGTCCGCTTGTAATGGCGCAGGCACAGCTCGATCTTGCTGGGCTGGGGAAACTTCGGCGCGCGTCCGAAACCGCCCTCATACCGGTCATGCTCCGCCATGAGCTGCCAGTAGGCGCGGTTGAGCGTCTGCTCATTCGCCGCCTCGTCTGACGCGGGCAGGACCGCCGCCTTTTGAATCGCCTGCGCAATTCGCTCCGTCTGATGATCCAGCGCCGCCCGCTGCGTTTCGTAATGCTCTTTCACCGCCTGCAGAACGCGCGGAAAACCAGGGCGCCCGTAGCGGTCTTCAGGCGGAAAGTAGGTGCCGGCGTAAAACGGCTTGCGATCGGGCGTCAAAAAGACGGTCATCGGCCAGCCGCCCTGCCCCGCAATCGCCTGCGTCGCCATCATATAGAGCGCGTCCAGGTCGGGGCGCTCCTCCCTGTCCACCTTGATGTTGACAAAGCCGCGGTTCATCGCTTCCGCAATCGCCTCGTCTTCAAACGACTCCCGCTCCATCACATGGCACCAGTGGCAGGCGGAGTAGCCGATGCTCAACAGAATCGGCTTGTCTTCGCGCCGCGCCAGTTCCAACGCCTCCTCCCCCCATGGATGCCAGTCGACAGGGTTGTAGGCATGCTGAAGCAGATACGGGCTGGTCTCATGGATCAGTCGGTTCGGTTGGCGCGTCGCGTCGTTCATGCGGAACTCCTTAGACAGCGTTTTCTTTAATGATAGCGCTTGTATGCGCATGCGGCTAAAACCCCCCAGCCTCCCTTTTCAGGGCGAAGTCCAGAAACCCGCGCCCTGCACGCCTTCATCAAATGCCGCCGCCTTCAGATACTGCGCAATTCGGATACAATAGAGGCGACGCTTCAACAAACGCTACAGAAGGGCATTGCGATGTTGCTGACGACAAAGACTTCGATTTATCTGCATACGGCGCTGCTTTTGATCCATCTCATTGCGGCGGCGGGCTGGTTCGGCGCGTATTTATCGGCGCGGGCGTTATGCTGCGGCGGTTTGACGCTGGAACGGGCGCGCCTCGCCCGCTTCTTGACGCTGCGCGTGGAGATGCCGCTCGCGGCGATCGCCCCGCTCTTCGGCATACTCCTCAGCATAATGCGCCCAGAGATCTGGTCGCAGGGCTGGTTCCACGCGAAGCTGACCGCGTTTCTGCTGATCTACGTTCTGCTCATACTGGATGCGCGCCGCCTGCGCAAATGGACGGCGGCGTTTGAAGAGGGAGAGGCGCCCAGGCGCGTCGGGTTTGCGGTCTCAATGGCTCTGGGATTGCTCGCGTTCATCGCCGTTTTCTTTTGCGTCAAAGTGAAATTCGGAATTTAACGAAAATAGACCGATCCTTTTCCGCTCTGCGGCGTTTCATAGATGATAGGCAGGACGGGAGCCGTATGTGGCATGGAATCGGTTTCGCGCAAGCGACGAAGCGCTGATGGAGCGGACGCGCGACCATGACGACCATCAAGCGTTCGCGCTGTTGATGAAGCGGTGGGAGGCGCCGGTGGAGAGGTTGTGTTATAGAATGCTCGGCGACGCGCATCTGGCGGAGGATATGCGCCAGGAGACGTTCGCGCGGCTGTTCGCCTCCCGAAGCCGATATACGCGCCGCGCCAAGTTTTCAACCTATATCTGGCGCATCGCGGTCAACCGCTGCCTGGACGAACTGCGGTGCCAACGGCGCGAAACGGAAGCGATGGAGCGCATGGAGCTGCCGACCTTCGTTCCCCCCAGCGTCGAAAGGGAGCTGATTCAGCGGGAGGAGGCGGAAGCGGCGCGAAGGGCGGTCATGTCGCTGGATGAGAAGTACCGCGCGGTCGTCGCGCTTCGGCATTACGAGGAGCTGAAGTTTCGAGAGATCGCGGAGATTTTAGACATACCGGTCGGAACGGTCAAATCGCGCATGGCGGAGGCGCTGAACCAGTTGGCGCGGCGTTTGAAACCGCTGCTGCGCGGGCGTTAGAAAGGCGTTAAAAAGAAAGGGAGCGTTCATGAATTGTCCGACGCATGAAGAATGGGCGGAGTATCTTTACGGCGAAGCGGTTGAAGCTGAACAGGAAAAGCGGACGGTTCACCTGCGAAACTGCGCCGAGTGCCGCTCTCTAGTGGACGGCTGGCGCGAGACGATGTATGCGCTGCATCAGTGGGAGTCGGAATCTTCGCCAAAACGCCCAGCGCGAAGCCCTTGGAGAACGGCGCTGCGTTGGGCTGCCGCCGCCTGCTTGGCGCTGGGGCTCGGATATGCAGGGGCGGCGCTGGCGGTGAAACATGCCGATTCGCGCCCGCTGGACGAGGCGGCTGTAGAGAGCCTGCGCGCCTCCCTTCATGACGAACTGCGCGTCTCTTTAAAAAAAGAGCTGACGCAAGAGATGGCGAATGAGATGGTCGTCACCATGGACGCCGCCCGCCGCCAGATCTACGCCGACCTGTACGCCGCTTCGCGCAGGGACATGGCGGCGTTCTCAACCGAAACGCAGAAGGAGCTGCAGCGCTGGCTCGACCGATTCAACTACGACTATATCGAAGACCAAGCGCATAAAGAAAGCTTTTTAGCGGAATGGGCAAACAGCCGAGACCGGCAATATGTCCAAGACATCGAAGCGCTGCAGAGCGGCGTTCTCCGCCTAGCGAACATGAGGCTCTACGCCGCCCAACAAGAATGAGAGGCGAATGGATGAAACGGCATCGGCAAACAACGAAAGGAACGAACATGCGAACGCTCACAATCCTGGCGCTGCTCATCTGCTGGACGGCGGCAGAGGCGTCTTCGAAGGAAGTACCGAAGGTGGAAATCGATCCCGATTTTTTTCATAAGGCGCCAATCGCTCTGCTGAACACAGAGAGCCGCCCGTCGGCGCATGTCCATGACATTTTGGAGGACATGCGCGTCATGACGTCCGCGCTGGGGGAGCTGATCGCCGACGCCTTCCCTGACAATCCGCATATACGGCATGTCATGATACGCTCCTATTATCTGGGGAGCGGCTGTCTCTTTTTGGCGGATCTGCCGTTTCATGTCGCCGGCGCCGAAACGCAAAGCCCCGATCAGCCGTCGGACGAGGCATGGGACGCGGCGCGCCGAAAGTTAGGTTACGCGCCGCGCGCAGATGTCCCGCCCGACAGAGCGGAGCGGCTCAAAGAGACGCTGCAGACCGCGCTGGCTCTGGCAAAAAACATTCGCCATTTTAAAACGGACGATTTCATCGCGGTCGCGGCAGTCGGCATAGCGATCCCCCCCGCAAAATCGATCTTGACCGCAAGAGCCTCTTTCAAAGACCTATCCGCCGTTCAATTCGCAGCGGAATGGACGGGCAGCCCCTCCACGCAGGGCGACGCGGCGGCGATGGGGCGCGTGATCGACAAACTCCTGCGCGCTAAACTGGGCAGTCGATTCAGCGGCGGACCGATGGAGGTCAGCGTCGAAGACGGCATTACCATGGTAACCTCCTCCACCTTATATGTTCCTGTAGGCGAGGGCGTCCGCAGCCTCTACCTGAAGGGGTACGGCGCGCTTTTCTTCACCGACGTTCATTACCCGGTCGGCGCAGATGAGGCGGACAACGAACTGCCTGCGGATCTGTGGCAGGAATCGCTCAGCGAGCTGCGGAGCGGATCTCAAATCCGCCCCGACTTCGGAGCGCATCGCTTGGATCGCGATAAGCTCCCGACCCCGCATGAAGCGGTCTTTCTCAGAAGCCGAACAGTGGACACGATCCTTGAAGCGCTGCGCTACGGATCGCGCATCAGCGGCATGGATCCGGACGAGGCGCTGATCGTGTCGATACGCGGCTACGACGGTTCCAATCTCGTGTTTCGGACCTTGAAGCGGCATGCGGACGCTTACGGCGGCGGCGCTCTGGACATCAGCGCGTTTCGAGAAAAAGTGTCGATTAAGATCGACATGCTCTCGTTGAGCTGGGAGGAGCTTGCGCAGTCGCTTGCTTGGTCGGATAAAATGCTGACGCTGACCATCAGCGAAGACGGCAGCATGACGCTGGACGGCGAAACGGCGACGATGGAGCAGCTGAAGGAGCGGTTCAACAGCGCGCCTGCAGAAAAGAAAAAACAGCTCATCATTCGATCCAGCCCCAAAGTACATCATGAGCGGATCGTGGAGGCGATGGATTTGGCGAACCAGGCTGACATTCAGAATATCGGTCTCGCAATAGAGGCGGGGAAGCCCAACGTCACGAAAGGAGAAGAGAAATGAGACGAATATGGGTTGCGGCGCTGCTGGCGCTGGCGGCATGCGCTTCGGTTTTGGCGGCGGAAGATACGGTATGGCAGAAAGTTCTTACTATAGAGGAAACTACGCCTGACGATTCTTTCACTGTGACATTCACTTTTGACGAAGCTGTAGAAGATTTTTCTGCGGACAAACTGCGCTTCGTAGTGGGAGACGACGGCAAGATTTCTTCGATTTGGGCGGCGGAGGATACGGAAGGGCATCCTATTATAGAGACCGTTACGCCTGGCGAATCTTTCAGCGGAGGCGGACCTTTCAATGTGCCATTCACTTTTTCGGATACGATAGAAGTCATCCCTCTTCAGGCGATTGACATGGCGCAGCCGCTTCTTGTCGGCGTAGAGGACGGGCGGAACCGAACGCAGACGCTCGAAATCTTTGAGGACATGAGGGTGTTTTATTCGGTGCTGTCCGATCTGATTGAGCAGGAGTTCCCGGAAGATTATATTTTGCCGATCAGGCTGCGAATTCATTCCGTGTATCTAGGGCGCGGCTGCCTCTATCTAGTGGACTTTCCGTCCCTGCTTGTCGACTCGCGCCCGTCCAGGGCGGACGCCGAAACGGACGCGGTCTGGGAGGCGGCGCGGCAGAGGATGGGGGTCGGCTCTTCCGACTCTTCGGATGAAACCTACGACGCCGAGAGGGCGTCCAAATTCGTAAACGCGGTTCTGTCGGCGCTCAAACATGCGTCGAACATGCGCCATTTTGCGGACGCCGATCTCCTCGCCGTCTACGCCATGAGCGGCGGCGGTCTTGCGCCGACCTACTTCTCCGCCCGCGCCGAGTTTGGAAGCCTCGCCAGCCCCTCAACCGCCTCTGGACGCATAGACGTTTCAACGGCGCAGGGCGGAGCCGTCGTCATGGCGCGCGTACTGGATAAAACGCTCCATGGGAAGCTGGGCGGCAAATACAGCATGGGGCGGCCAGGGCGGCTTTATACGGGCAACCCGTCTGCCGGCGCATCAGGAGCGCATCCCGGCAAGGGCGCGCGCGGCGTCTATCTAGAGGGGTACGGCGTCCTGTTCGTCGCCGATGTTCGGTTCCCCCTGGCTCCGCGCAGGGAAGACGACCTGTGGGAGCAGTCGGCGCGGGAACTGCGCGGCGGCAGACGCGCCAACCGCTGGAGAGCCCCAGACGTCAGCGAATGGACAGTTAGCGACGACGGAAAGACATACACCGCTGTCGTAACTCCTGTCATCCAACCGTCAGGCTCCCCCGTTATTGTAAGAGGCGGCGGCTTTTCAACCTCTGAAAACGAGAAGCAGTTAAAGGATCTGCTCACGGAGGGGGTTTGGGACGCGCTCAAATACGCCTCGCGCATACAGGGCATGGACGCGGAGGAGTATGTTGCCGTTTTGATACGCGGCGCGGAAGGCACCCAGATCTCGTTCCGCGCCTTGAAACGCGATCTGGACGCCTACGGCAAGGGCGAATTAACGCGCGAACAATTTCAAGAAAAGTTGCGGCAGAAGTAGAGACAGCCGCTTTTGGAAGGAGATGAGACGATGAAACATCTGTTTTGGTCGGCGCTGCTTGCGTTGGCGCTGTGCGCGCCCGGTTCTCTTTTGGCGGAGTCGGCGCCGAAGCCGCTCGCGCTCATGGACGCCGCGGCGCTGTCGGCGGAGGAGGCGCGAACGGCCGCCGACGCTACGGCGTCCCTGGAAACGCGCCTTGAAAAACGCCTGCGGCAAGCGCTCAACGAGCCGTTTTTCAACGGCGACGCTTTTTACCTCGGAAGCGCGGGAGTCGTTTTTGCCGCGAGGGTTCCATTCGTTTTGAACGGCGAAGCGGCAAACTCGTCAGGCGATCCAGGCGACGCATGGGACGAGGCGCTGCGCGATTTGACTGACGGCTTCAACAAGAACGCGGAAATGACAGGGCTGTTGAAAGCGGCGCTGACGGAGGCGGTCCAAAACGCCGACTGGGATGTCAAGACTCTCGGTCCGATCGCCGCCGTTGCGGTCGGCAAGCGGCATTCGATCCTGACCGTACGCAGGTCGAAGGATGTCTCTGTACAGTTTCAGACGCTGGAGGATTCCCCGGCGCTAGAGGATGCGGCGGTCATGGCGCGCGTCTTAGAAAAGACGGCGGGCGCGGACAACTCCGTCTACAACATCCGCGGCGTTCCGATTGAGGGGTACGGCGTTCTGTTTTTAGCCGATGCGAAGCTGCCGTTGTCCGCGCCGCCGCAAACCGACGCCGCGCCGCCGCCGCTTGATCCTGGAACGCTCGAAGCGCAGCGCCGCTTTTCAGATTTAGAGAATCTATGGCGCGTTTTCTGGGAGGAGAACTTGCCGCAAGATTTGGCGGTTCGCCCTCTCTTTCCGCGCCTAGAGGAGTTTCCAGAGCTGGACATAGATTTCGAACCTTTCCAATTGAGGGAAGATTTCAAACGTCTTCTAAAAGAACGGATGGACTACATTGCGAAAAAGATGGATCCGTCCGCGTTTCCACGCCCATACGACGCCGGCAAGGCGGAAGCGCTGACAGCGCGGCTCATGGAGGCGTTGAAGCATGGCGTAAGGCTGCGGCTTGAGCCGGCGGAGACGGTCGCTGTCGCCGTTCTCGGCGCCCCGACCTATGAAACGACAACGGCGGAGACGCATGACCGCTCCGAGGACGGGGTTCAGTACCGCTCATCCGCGACGATTCTGTCAGGGCATGCGTTGACCGACACCTTCATGGCGTTCCGCGTTTCAAAGGATTCTATCGATCGGTTCGCGGCAGGGGAGTTGACGCTGGAGGCGCTGCGGAACGAAGCGCGCGTTGTAACAGGCATAGAATAAAGCTCTTAAGGGGCGGCGCCGCGTCCGATTCCCCCTTGAAAGCCGCGTCCGATTCCCCCTTTTCAAGGGCGCGGTCCGATTCCCCCCCTTGAAAAGGGGGGCTAGGGGGGTTTAAAGCGCGGCGGGCTGCGATGCCTTTAAGATTCCCGCTTGCGCGGGAATGACGAGGAGGGGGCGCGGGAATGGCCCCCGTTTTCACGGGGGCAGGCTATGAGCGGTCGGGGCGGAGTGGTTATTCAGCCTCCGCCCCCGCCTTAAAGTAGCGCGCTTCCGGATGATGAAACGTCAGCGCCGACACGCTCGCTTCTGGATCCATCATATGCAGTTCCGTCAGATGAACGTTGATGCGTTCCGGCTTGAGCAGCCGCCATAGCTTTGTCTGATCGCTCATGTCGGGGCATGCGGGGTATCCAAAGCTGTACCGCTGCCCGCGGTAGCGCGATTGCATGATCAGTTTCATGGTCATGTCCGGCGGGTCGGGGAAGCCCCACATGGCGCGGATGCGGCTATGCAGCTTCTCCGCAAACGCCTCCGCCGTCTCATACGCCAGCGCGCCGAGCGCGTGCGACAGCAAATACTCGCCCGCCTCTTTCAGCTCCTCCGCTTGACGCATGACCCCCTCGCCCGCTGTCGTCACGAACAGCGCTATGTTGTCTAAGCCGCCCTCCCACCCGACAGGGCGCAGATAGTCGGCAAGGCAGAGCCTGTCGCGGTCCTGCTGGCGCGGAAACTCAAACCGTTCAACCGCGTCCTCTTCGGACGGGTTGAAGATGAGAATCGCGTCGCCGTCCGCCGCGGCGCGGAAAAACTGATACGCCGCTTTCGGCTGTATCCAGTTGTTGACCGACGCCAGATCCAGCGTCTTGCGCACAATGCCGCGCAGCTCCAGCGCCTTCGGGTCGCCCTCCGCCAGGTTGCGCTCAAAGTTGCCGCGGTAACCGAGCGCCCGCCCGTAAAGCGTCTGCGGGTTGATCCATTCAAACAGCGCGTCCAGATCGTCCTCCACGATATGCGCGTTCAGGTTGGGCGGATTCGGCGGGTCGACAGGCTGAACCGCCTTGCGCGTTCTCGGCTTTGTCGGCGCCGTTCGTTCGATGTTGACACGCTTCGCCGGCGCCTCTTTCTCGGTCGGTTGAAGAAGCTGTTCGCGTTTCTCTTTGTCCATGAGCGCGTTGGCGAGCGCCAGCCCCTCCATCGCATCCTTGGCGTAAAAGGCGCGCCCTGTTGTGTAGGCGGGGTCGATGCGCGTCTCGGTGAACCGCTTCGACAGCGCCGCGCCGCCGACCAGTATCGGTATCGACACGCCGGCGCTGGCAAGGTCCTCCGCCGTCGCGACCATCTGATGCGCCGATTTCACCAGCAGCCCCGACAAGCCGATGATGTCCGGGTCGCTCTCATGGAACGCCTGAATGATCGCTTCCGGCGGCGCCTTGATGCCGAGGTTATGCACATGGTAGCCGTTGTTCGTGAGAATGATGTCGACCAGATTTTTGCCGATGTCATGGACATCCCCCTTCACCGTGGCGAGAAGTACGGCGCCGCGCGCGCTCGCTTCGCCGTCTGTTTCCATATGCGGCTCCAGATGAGAGACGGCCGCTTTCATCGCCTCGGCGCTCTGGAGAACCTCCGCCACAATCAGCTCATTGTTGTTGAAGAGACGGCCGACCTCGTCCATTCCGCTCATGAGGGGACCGTTCACAATCTCCAGCGGCGCGCGGCTCTGCAGCGCCTCGTCCAGATCTGCCTGCATGCCCTCCTTGACGCCTTCGACAATGCGCCGCGCCAGCCGTTCGTGCAGCGTCATGCCGCTCCATTCGTCCGCCTGTTTTTTCGTTTTTCTTTTACGGTAAAAGTCGGTGAATTCGGCGACCGCGTCGGGCGAATTGTCAAATATCAGCCGCTCCGACAGCTGCCGCTCCTTTTCGGGTATGGAGGCGTAACGCTCAAGCCGCTCCGTGTTGACGATCGCTAGGTCAAGCCCCGCCTCCGCGCAGTGGTACATAAAAACGGCGTTCAGTACCTCCCGCCCCGCCGTCGGCAAACCGAAGGAGACGTTTGAGATGCCGAGAACTGTTTTCGTTTGCGTAAATTCCGCCTTGATCTGTTCAACCGCCTCAATGGTGTACTTGCCCGCATGCGCGTAATTTTCATCGCCCGCGCCGATGGGAAACACGAGCGGATCCCATATAATATCCTCTTCAGGAACAGCGTATTTGCGCGTCAACAGATCATACGAACGGCGCGCAATTTCCAGCTTCCGCTCAACCGTAACCCCCATCCCCTGCTCAGGATCCTCGTCAATCGTCCCGACAATAAAGGCGGCGCCGTACCGCTTTCCAAGCGGGACAACCTGCTCAAACCGCTCCTCCCCGTCTTCAAGGTTGATCGAATTAATGATCGATTTCCCTTGACACATCTTCAGCGCCGTTTCGATGACAGCGGGATCGGTTGAGTCGATCATGAGCGGCAGCTTGACGATTTTGGTTAAGCGGGTCATGAACGCTTGAATGTCCTCCTGCTCGTCTCGGTCAGGGTCTTGCAGGCAGATGTCTAAGATATTGGCGCCGCCGCGCGCCTGCTTCCGTCCGATTTCAGCCGCTTCCTCATATTTTTCATCCGCGATAAGCCGCTTGAACCGCCGGCTCCCAAGCACATTCGTTCGCTCGCCGACAAGATACGGCTTCCCGTCCTCTTCAATCTCAAGATACTCAAGCCCCGACACATGCGTTTTGGAGTATTGAGGGACGCGGCGCGGCGGCTTGTTCTCCAGCATCTCGGCGAAGGCGGCGATATGGGCGGGCGTTGTGCCGCAGCATCCGCCGAGAGCGTTCACCCAGCCGTTGTCGACAAACCGCTCCAGCGTTTTCGTCATGCTTTCAGGCGTTTCAAGATAGTTGCCGTTCTCATCCGGCAAGCCCGCGTTCGGGACGACCGTGACGCGCGTCTTGGCAAGCTCGGCGGCGGCGCGCAGCCTGTCGGTCATAAACGCCGGACCGGTCGCGCAGTTGAGACCGACGCTGAACGCCGGCAGATGTTCAACCGCCGCAATCAGCGCCTCTATCGTCTGACCCGCCAGCGCCGTACCCATCATTTCGATGGTGCCGGAGAGCATGATCGGCGCCTGTATGCCCGTTTCATTCATCGCCCTCATGACTCCCAGCGCGGCCGCCTTCAGGTTGAGGGCGTCCTGCGCCGTTTCAAGAAACAGCATATCGGCGCCGCCGTCCAGCAGCCCAAGCGCCTGCTCGCGGTACGCCTCCTCCACCTCGTCCCATGTAACGCCGCCTGTGAGCGAGATGGAGCGCGTCCCCGGACCCATCGACCCGGCGACAAGGCGCGGCTTCGAATCGGAATAAGCGTTTGCGGCGCGGCGCGCGATCTGCGCCGCCGCGCGGTTGATCTGAAACGCCTGCTCTTCAAGCTCGTATTCCGCCAGAACAATGCTGGTCGCGCCAAAGCTGTTCGTCTCGATGATGTCGGCGCCCGCCGCCAGATAGTCGCGGTGAATCTGCTCAATGGCGTTCGGCAAGACAAGGCATAAATGCTCGTTGCAGCCGTCCAGACTCGCCCCCCCAAAATCGCCGGGCGACAGATTCAGCGCCTGTATGCTTGTTCCCATCGCCCCGTCGATGAGCATCGCCCGTTCGTTGAACATCTCTTCGATGTCGCGCGTTTTCCAAACAGCCATCGGTTCGCTTTCCGCGTTTAAGTTTGGAGCCGTATATGTTCGATCAGCTCCAGCGCCATGCTGTACCGCCGCAGCATCGGTATGATATAAATCCCCTTGAAGCCGATCTCAAGGATCTGGCCGACCTGCTCTTTAGCAATCTGGACGCCTTCTTGGACGGCGGCTTTCGGGTCTTTGGCGTTCGCCATGCGCCTGCGCGTTTCGTCTGACAGGTTGATGCCCGGCACCTCGTTATGAAGAAATTCGGCGTTCCGCGCGCTCACCAGCGGAACGACGCCGATGAACATTTCGATCTCCATCTCCGCCGTCTGTCGCTTTAGGCCGCGCAGAATATGGATGTCGGCGGGCGGCTGCGTCATGGCAAAGACGGCGCCGAGGCTCCGCTTTTTTTCAAGGCGGCGTATTTCGCCTGCCAGCTTGCGCCGATTCGGGTTGACGCCGCATCCGATGATGAACCGAGTCGGCTTGTCGATCGATTCGCCGCGCAGGTTTTCGCCGGCGTTCAAACGGCTCATCATATCGATCAGCCCAAACGAGTTGGTGTCAAACACGGAGGAGCCTTCATGCCCGCCCAGCGACATCGGATCGCCGGTGATCGCAAGCACATGGTTGATGCCGAGAATGTATCCGCCCATCAGTTCCGACTGCTGCCCAATCAGGTTCCGGTCGCGGCAGGTGCAGTGGCAAATGGCGGGAATGCCCGCGACGCGCTGAATAATTCGACTCAACGCCCAGCTGCTCATTCTTGGGGAGGCGAGCTGGTTTTCGGCGACGCTCACCGCGTCCGCGCCCGCCGCCGCCAACTTCTCGGAGGCGCGCACGGCGCTGTCGACATTCAACCCCTTCGGCGGGTCCACCTCCACGATGATCTTCACATCCCGATCTTTGCGTTCCAGAAAATTCGGCGGCGGCGGAACGGCGATGTTAAGCCGCTTGCTTTTGCTTCGCGCCCCTGTTTTGGAGACGCTTGCCGATCTTTTCTTTTGCCTCGGCGTCGGCGCGCGCTGTCCGATTTGAAGCCGAACGGCGCGGATATGTTCAGGCGTTGTGCCGCAGCATCCGCCGACAAGATTGGCGCCCGCCTCCGCCATTTTTTTTGCCATATCAGCAAAATACGGAACATTGTTCGCGTAAATATACCGCCCCTCAACATAGGTCGGAAAGCTGGCGTTCGCGTGGGCGGCAAGCGGAGCCGTTGTCGACGCGGCGAACGCCTGAACCGCTTTGAGCGCCGCGTTCGGTCCGCCCGTTCCGCAGTTGACGCCGACCGCGTCCGCGCCCGCCTTCAGCAGCGCCTCCACAATGCGCTTCGGCTCCGCCTCCTCCTGCGCGCTCGCGGCAATCTGCGCGATGACCGGCAGATCCGCCGCCCGCTTCGCCGCGGAGACCGCCGCCGTCAATTCGTCCAGGCGAACAAAGGTTTCAATGATAAAAGCGTCCGCGCCTCCCTCGGCAAGCGCGTCCGCCTGCTCCTCAAACACATCGGACGGAGGGCGGCTCTCCTGCGCCTTCGGATCGCCGGTCGGTCCGATGGAGCCGAGAACATAGGCGCGTCCTCCCGCCGCCTCCCGCGCAATCTGCGCCCCGGCGATGTTGATCTGTCGCGTTTGATCAGCATGCCCCGCCAGAGAGAGCTTGACGCGGTTCGCCCCGAAGGTGTTCGTCTCAATCGTCTGCGCGCCCGCCTCGATATACTCTTGATGAACCTCCATGATGAGCCGCGGATGGGTCAGATTCAACTGATCAAACGCGGTTTCCAACGGCAGACCTTTCGTATGGAGATAGGCGCCCATTCCGCCGTCGCCGACAAGTATTTCCGTTCGCATGCGTTCGATCAGGTTGCTTGGCGGCATTGCTTTCTAAAAGGAAAGGTTCGATTTATGAGCGGCTGCGCGCCGCTTTTTGGGCGGTTTCGATGGCTTCTCTCAAGGTGAAAACGCCTTGATAAAGCGCCATGCCGGTGATGAGTCCCTCAATGCCGGGCGAGTCGGCGTTCGCGGCGTTTTCAATATCTTGAAGCGAATTGACGCCGCCCGAACCGATGACCGGTATCGAGACGGAGCCGGCGATCTTGACGGTCGCCTCAATGTTATGCCCGGTGAGCATGCCGTCGCGCCCGATGTCCGTATAAATGATGGCGGCGGCTCCGAGCCGTTCGGCGTCTTGAGCGAATTCAACAGCGGGAATGTCGGTCACATCGCGCCATCCCCGCGCCGCGACGAACCCGTCCCGCGCGTCAATGCCGACCGCCACTCGATTCGGAAACCTCTTTGCCACCTGGGCGACCATCTGCGGCTGTTCAATGGCGGCGGTTCCGATGATGACCCGCTGAATGCCGGCGTCAAACGCCGCCTCGACCTGTTCAGGATTCCGAAGCCCGCCGCCGAGCTGCATCGGCCTATCGACCGACCGGGCTATGTTTCGGATCGCTTCGGCGTTGCGGGGCTGACCCGAAAAGGCGCCGTCCAGATCCACAATATGCAGCCATTCCGCGCCCTGCTCCGCCCACTTGCGCGCCATACTCACCGGATCGTCGGCAAAAACAATTTCCTTATTCGGGTCCCCCTGCTGAAGACGCACGCACCGCCCCCCCAGCATATCGATCGCTGGATAGATCGTCATCGTTTTCGTCCTTCCGCTCTCTCTTGGGTGATACGCCCATGCGGGGATTTCATTTTGACTCTAAGCGCCCGCGCCGCTTGTCGTCATTCCCGCGTAAGCGGGAATCTTAAGGCGTCGCAGCAGCCGCGCCCGTTCTTTAAACCCCCCTAGCCCCCTTTTCAAGGGGGAATCGGACGCGGCGCCGCAGATATCCCCGTATGAGCGTACTACCCTCTCTTGCGTTCCATTCTCTTTTGTGTTAATATTGCCCCAATGGAGCCGCTTTGTCATCTTTAATTGCTGACCTTGAGGCTTTAGTTGGGACATGTCGGCGGGCGGATGCGGACGGTTTCTGTGCCGCCTCTAGATTCCCGCTTACGCGGGAATGACGGTCTAGAGTGTTGTTTGCTTTATAGGAGGCAAATTTGCCAAACCGACCCATCATCGGAATCACCTGCCAGCTGGACCCCGCCGAGGGGGTGCGCGACCCGAACCGCATGAACGGAACGCATCGCCTGAAGGACGATTATGCGCAAAGCGTCTGGACGGCGGGCGGAACGCCGCTGCTCCTGCCGACCGCGACCGACCCTGAAGCGGCGAAGGCGTACTTGGACGCGGTAGACGGCGTCCTCTTTTCAGGCGGAGGGGACATCGCCCCGCATCTGTTTGGCGAGGAACCGGCGCAGGGGCTGGGGGCGGTTGACCCGCTGCGGGATCTGTTTGAGCTGAACCTGTGCCGCCTCGCGCTGGAACGGGACATGCCTGTCTTGGGCGTATGCAAGGGGATTCAGATATTGAACGTCGCCGCCGGCGGCTCTGTCATCCAGGACATCCCCTCGGTCGTTCCAAAGCCGATACAGCATGTTCAAAAAGCGCCTGTCTGGCTGGGAGTCCATATGGTGAAGGTTGAAAGCGGCAGCCTGCTGGCTGAAGCGTTCGGCTCGCTGACCTTCCGCGTCAATTCGTTTCATCATCAAGCCGCCGCGAATGTTCCAGAGCCGTTTCATGCCGTCTCGCATGCCGTTGACGGCGTCATTGAGGGCATTGAGAGCCGGGCGCATCGGTTCGCGGCGGGCGTTCAATGGCACCCTGAATCGATGGGCGACTCGCTGGAAGAGGCGCGGCGCCTGTTTCGCGCATTGGTAGAGGCTTCGCGGGTCGGCGCGGATTGATGCGCCGGCGTCTGTTGACAGCGGCGGTACTGCTCCCGATCGGGCTGTATATTTTATGGTTCGACCCATGGGGCGTTTCGGCGGCGGGGCTATTATGCGCGCTCTCGGCGGGAATGTGCTGGGAGTACGGCAGAATCGCGTCCGAGGCGGGCGCGCCGCTCAACCGCATAGAACGGGCATGGGCGGCTCTCGCGGCGGGGGCGGCGTCGCTCTTCGGCGGCTGGATCGGCTTGCTGGCGTTAGGCTCGCTTATCCCTGTCGTCTTCAAAGGTCCGGTCGATACGTTTTTGAAGCGGTCCAGCTGCGTTCTGTTCGGGGTCGTTCTGTTCGGCTGGTGTTTTGGCTGGCATGGCATTCGGCTGCATCGCCTGGAGGGAGCGCGCTGGCTTCTGTTGACCGCCTTGACGGTCTGGATATGCGACTCGGCGGCGTATTTCGTCGGGCGGTATTTGGGCAAGCTGCCTCTGGCGCCGAACATCAGCGGGCGGAAAACATGGGAGGGGTTTGCGGCAGGGTTTGCGGGCGCCGCCGTTGCCGGCTGGCTCGCCGGCGCATGGCTCGGAGCCGTTGAATGGAAGGCGGCGCTGGGCGCGGGAATGATTGTCGGGCTAACAGCCCCAATGAGCGACCTGTTCGCCTCGGCGTTGAAACGCAGCGGCGGCGTCAAAGATTCGGGAACGCTGTTTCCGGGGCATGGCGGTTTTTTAGACCGGTTCGATAGCTTCGTCTTTACGTTCCCGGCGCTGTATTATTACTGGTACTGGCTGTCCAACGTTTAAAAATGAACGAACTGAGGCGATGATTCCGAAAAAGCGGATCGCAATTTTAGGCTCAACAGGTTCCATCGGGCGCAGCGCGCTCAAAACGGCGCGGCTGCATCCCGACCTGTTTCAGCTGACCGCATTGTCGGCGCATTCAAATGTGGACCTGCTGGAAAAGCAGGCGCGCCGTTTTAAACCGCGCCTTGCGGTCATGTCGAATCCGGACGCCGCCGCTGTACTGGCGGATCGGCTGCGCGGGCTGGACATACAGGTTGCCGCCGGCGAAGACAGCCTCGCCCAAGCCGCCTCCCTTCCGGATCTGGATATGACGCTATGCGGCATCGGCGGACGGGCAGGGCTGATCCCGACCTTTGAAGCGGCGCGGGCGGGGATTGACATCGCGTTTGTGAATAAAGAAGCGCTGGCGCTGTCGGGCGAATTGCTGATGAAAACGGCGGCGCAAAGCGGCGCGCGCATTCTGCCGGTCGACAGCGAAATGAGCGCCGTGTTTCAATGCTTAGAAGGCGTCCAAAACCGCGGCGATGTGGCGCGCCTCGGATTAACAGCCTCCGGCGGCCCCTTCCGCGAAACGCCGCGCGAACGCTTTAAAGAAATCACCCCCGAACAGGCGCTGAACCATCCAAACTGGGACATGGGCGCCAAAGTGACGATCGACTCGGCGACGCTCATGAACAAGGGCTTTGAGGCGATTGAGGCGCGCTGGCTGTTCGACATGGACATGGACAGAATCGATGTGGTTGTGCATCCGCAGAGCATTGTGCATTCTTATGTGGAGTTGAAGGACGGCTCCGTCCTGGCGCAGATGGGTCTGCCCGACATGCGCGTCCCGATTCAGTATGCGTTGACCTACCCCCGTCATCTTCCGAGCGGAGTCGGGCGTATGCGGCTTGCCGAGATCGGCTCCTTGACCTTTGAGCCGCCCGACCTAGAGCGGTTCCCGTGTTTGCGTCTGGCGTATGAGGCGGGAAAAGCGGGCGGAACGATGCCGGCGGCGTTGAGCGGAGCGGACGAAGCGGCGGCGGCGGCTTTTTTAAAGAAAAAAATACGATTCGATCAGATTCCGACCCTCTTGTCAGAGGCGATGCGGCGGCACGACTCCATCGCCTCGCCGACCTTAAAAGAGGCGCTGGCGGCGGACGAATGGGCGAAAGAAGAGGTACAATCACTAATGGAAGGCGTTGTTTGATCAATGTTTGGAAGCGTATTGACGATCCTGATTGCGCTGCTGCTGTTGAGCGCGCTCATTTTTATTCATGAACTTGCGCATTTTTTGATGGGAAAAGCGGTCGGAATCCATGCGGAGGTGTTCTCGATCGGCTTCGGCCGTCCATTGATCAAATTCACGCGCGGCGGCACCGAATACCGACTCTCCATGATACCCGCCGGCGGATATGTGAAATTCCCCGGCGAATACTCTGAAGACGAAGAACGGCTAGAGGGGGAGTTTCATCAAGCGCCTGTTTGGAAGCGTCTCGCGGTCGTCGGCGCCGGACCGTTGAGCAACATTCTGCTCGGCGCGGTTCTCTTTGCAGTTCTGGCGGCGGGCGGAATCCCTGTTGAACCGGAGCCGCTCATCGGCGAGGTGACCGAAACGGAAGCGGGAGAAGGCGCCTATTGGGACGACCCGTCCTACCGCTCCCCCGCCGCCATGGCGGGCTTGCGCCCAGGCGACCGCGTCCTAGAAGTCAACGGGCGCCCCATCGACTCCTTCAACGAATTGACCCAAGAGGTGATGCTGCGCCCCGACAAGCCGACCACCATCAAGGCGCTGCGGGAAGGCGCCGAGATGGAGATCAACCTCACCCCAAGACCTGTCATGCGCGACAAAATGGAGATGGGGCAGATCGGCGTCCGGCGGATGTTTTCCTTAGCCGCCTACAAAGAAGGCGATAAAACAGCGAAGCCTCGCGTCATCGCGTCCATCGGCGGAGTGGAGGGGTACCTCGGAGAGGCGCTGCGCAACTCGGCGGGGAAGGAAACCGAGGTGGCGTTTGAGGACGGCGGGACGGGGCGTTTCACGGCGCTGACGCGCGTGGCGGTTGCGCAGGAACCTGCAGAGGCGTATGCGGAAAAAGGCGTCGCGCTCGGCTCCTATCTGACCGAGATTGACGGAAAGCCGATACGTTCCGCCGCGGACGCCCGCGCTCTTATCTTGAGCGGCGCAGATCAAGAGACGCGCCGACTGACCTTTGAAAAAGACGGAGAAGAGCTTCAGCCGCTGTACGCGAAGCTTGCCCTGTCGATCTCCGTTACGGCCGCGGAGGCGGACGCCGCGGTCAACCCCGCCGTCGAGAAGCTGCGCTTGGGGGACCGGCTGATCTCCGTGAACGGCGTTCCCGTCTCCGACTATGACGGCGCGCTCGCGTCGGTTGAGCGCGCTTCCGCCGAGGGCAGGTTGTCGACCTTAGAGTTTGCGCGCGATTCTGCCGTTCTGGGCGGCGGCATTCAGATCGAAACGGAGGCGGTCGTTCGGGACGGGCGCGTCCAGATCGAAGGCTTGACGCTGCGGTCCAACCTTGCCGAAAATCCGTCTTATCTGAAGCTGAACGGCTTGGCGCTTGCGGAGCAGTTTGTGTTGACCGACGCCGACGCGTCGGAGCGGTATCTGGTCGGCGCGGCTCCCCCGAAAACGGAACGGCACGGCGCTATCGGCTCCATCGGCAAGGG
This sequence comes from Candidatus Poribacteria bacterium, assembly GCA_963665845.2. GTDB lineage: Bacteria > Poribacteria > WGA-4E > JAPPNK01. Next base: position 3,371,399 of record OY762492.1, on the reverse strand, counting down.
CGTCTCCATGGCGGGCGATTCGGTCAAGGAGATCGTCTCCTTTTTGAAGCGGCTCGTCTCTGGAGAAGTGTCGCCAAAGTTTGTGAGCGGGCCGGTCGGCATTGTGAATGTGACGCAGAAGATGCTCGGCGACGGCTGGACATGGACGACCGTCTACTCGGTGCTTCGGCTGATGGCTTGGATCAGCATCAACTTGGCGATTGTGAACCTGCTGCCGATACCGATTGCGGACGGGGGTCAGATTCTGTTCTTTTTATATGAAGGCGCGCGCGGGCGCCCGTTGAGCTTGAAGATTCAAGCGGCTATTCAAAATGTCAGCATATGGGCTTTGATGGCGCTCTTTGCGGTCATCACCTTAAAAGACATTCTCTACTGGTAAATCAACCGCATGAACTCGACCGACCCCCGCGCTTCTGACGAGCGGACGCTGCGGCGTTGGGCGTTGGGTTTGTTGAAGATCCTTGCGGCGCTGCTCATGTTGAGCGCGGCGGTGAGCGCCCATGAGTTTGGGCATCTGCTTGCTGGAAAAGCGGTCGGAATCCATGCAGACCGCTTTTCTGTCGGCTTTGGACCTATTCTGTTTAAAACAGAGATCGGCGGCACGGAATACTGTCTCTCCTGGATTCCGGCGGGCGGATATGTGCGTTTTCCTGGCAAGGTTGAGCAAGGAGAGACGCCTTTCAAGTCGCAGCCCGTCTGGAAGCGGTTGACGGCAATCGGCGCGGGTCCGATCAGCAGCGTTCTGTTCGCGGCTCTGTTGTTCGCAGCCGTCGCGCTTTTCAACAAGTTAGATTCGGCGGGAAAGAAAAAGAAGAGGAAGCTGTCGATGGAGAATGAAACCGCCGACTCCCCGCCGCCGCAGTGGAAAATATCCGAATTGCCCCCTGTCGGACCCGCAGAGAATGAATCCGACGGCCCCCCTCCGCCTCCAGAGCGGGACAAATCCGACTCATCCTCTGTCGAGACCGTTTCAATGACCGCAGGCATTCTTAAAGAGACCTTTGCCGCCAGCATGAGAAGCGCTATCGCGCGCAAGGAATCGACCGATTCGCTTCGCGAGATGATCGGCATTGTCAACGAGACTCAAAAAGAGGTGACAGGGGGCTGGTCATGGTTGACTTTTCTCTGCCTGCTGACCGGCGGGATCAGCGTCGCGCTGGGAGCGTTCAACCTGCTGCCGATACCGCCGCTGGACGGCGGAAAAATAGCGCTGCTGTTGATCGAAGCGGGCGTAGGCCGCCCGTTGAACGCGACTCTATTGTGCGTCATTGAGTTCGCTGGGATGTTCGCACTGCTCTATTTCTTTGTTTGGATTACCGGAAAAGATATATTCAGGAAGAAAAAGAAATAACCTAGAAGGCAGTACGCGCATGCGCCGCCCGTCGTCATTCCCGCGCAAGCGGAAATCTTAGGCGTCTTGCCGCCGCCCGGCGTCATTCCCGCGAAAACGGGAATCTTAGGCGTCTTGCCGCCGCCCGGCGTCATTCCCGTGAAAACGGGAATCTTAGGCGTCTTGCCGCCCGGCGTCATTCCCGCGCAAGCGGGAATCTTCGCCGTTGTCGGAACTAGGATTCCCAAGAAATTCTCGCGAGCCGCTGTCTTGGCAATCTTAATCATCCTTCAATCTTAGTTCAAAAGATAAGCGCAACCCGCGCTCAAACCCTCCCCCAGCCCCATTTTCAAGGGAAAGTCTAGTCGGCGCGGCATGCTTCTAGCGCCTCCCGCGCCAGGTCTTCGGGGTTGATACGGTCGGCTTCGCCGTCGAAGTTGAGCAGGATGCGGTGGCGCAAAGCCCAGACAGCGACCGCGTCCACATCCTCTATTGCGGCGTTGAAGCGTCCGTCGGCGGCGGCGCGCGTCTTGGCGCCCAGCTCCAGCGCCTGCGCGCCGCGCGGACTCGACCCGTACGCCGCATACCGCCGAATCGACTCTGGCGCATGCTCCGAGGCGGGATGCGTTGCAAGCGTCAAACGGACGATATAGGCGCGCGCATGCGCCGGCATGACCGTCTCGCGCACCAGCGACTGAAACTCCAAAACCGCCTCGGCATCCAGCGCCGGCTGAACGGAGGGCTGCGCGTTGGTCGCCGACCGCTCTAAGATGTCCGCCAGCTGCGGCTCGCTCGGATACGACACGATCAGCTTGAACATGAACCTGTCCAGCTGCGCCTCCGGGAGCGGATAGGTTCCCTCCATCTCGATCGGGTTCTGCGTCGCCAGGACCAGAAACGGCGCGTCCAGCAGGTAGGCGTCGCCGCCGTCGGTGACGCTGCGCTCCTGCATCGCTTCCAGCAGCGCCGACTGCGCGCGCGGCGAGGCGCGGTTGATCTCATCTGCCAAAACCACATTGGCGAACACCGGCCCCTTTTGAAACTCAAACGCGCGCCGCCCGTCCGCCGATTCCATGAGTATGCGCGACCCTGTAATGTCGGACGGCATCAGGTCGGGGGTGAACTGAATGCGCCGCTGCGTCAAACCGAGCGCATCCGACAGCGCGTTCACCAGCGATGTTTTGCCGAGGCCCGGCGGCCCCTCCAGCAACACATGCCCCCCCGCGAGAGCGGCGGTGAGCGCGCCGTCCACCGCCTCCTCCTGCCCGACGACCGCCTTGGCGATCTCGGCGCGCGCCGCCTGAAACCGACGCGCCGCTTCTTGTACCCGCTCCGCCGCCTTGCTCATGGCATGTTCCGCGCCGCCGCTTCGACCGCCTTGAAATATCTTCGAATGCGGTCGCGGTAAGCGGCGGGGAGCCTCTCGGAGTTGACGGCTTCCGCGTCCGCGTTTTCCAGGGCGGCGCGGGATGCGTTCAGCGCAACCTGTTTGAACGGAAGCAGTTCTGGTTCTGCGTTCGGTTTTCCGCTCTCTTTTTTGGAAGAGTAGACCGTCTCTTGGCGCGCGCCGGCGTTTTCCAACGTTTCTAAAAGGAGCTGCGCGCTGTTTTGAGGCGCCTCTTCAGGAAGAGCTGCCGGCGTCCGCGCGGAAGGGTTGTTGTCGTGATCGGTACCTGCGTTGTTTCCGCCGGCGGTCTGTCCGCTTCGGCTGCCGTTTTGAGGGGGAGCGTTGAGAGCGGCGGCGGCAAGTTTGCGTTTCTGCGCCCGTATGCGTTTCAAGGTGTCGGCGGCGTTCGGGTCGGCGCGCTGTTCCAGTTGACGCAGCGCGTCGGCGATGGCGTTCAGCTTCGCCGCCGAGACGGCCGCCGTTTCGATGCCGTCAAGCGCGTCCAAAACCGCCCCCGCCGACCGGTTGGAGGCGAGCGCGTCGCGCAGGGCGCGCAGCCGTTCGGCGATGTCGGGAGGAGGGTCCGCCGCCGCGCCGCGCAGGGCGTCTGAAAGCGGCTTGTCTTGCGCCAGTATTTTTTGCGCCGCCGCAAGAGCCTCCGCGCTTTGCGCCGCCTCTTCAGCCCGCTTTTCTGCCTCCGCCAGCGCCGCAAACGCTTCGCGGAGCGTCTCGGCGCGTTTCAGCTTTTGATGAGCTTCGCTGTCCATGGAGAGGGCGTTGGCAACTTCAAGCGCGGCGGTACGTTCGTTGTCGGTCATCGCGTTTGGGTCGGGCGCGGGCGGAGGCGTCAGCAGCGGAGCGCACGCCAGAATCAGCGCGCACGGCGGCATCCACGCCCAGCGCGGCAAGAGGCGCCGAATCCATGCCTTCGCGTCCGCGTTGGAGAGCCGCTCCACCGCGTCGGCGATCTGCGCTTCTTCCATAGGCGTAGAGGCGCCGTCCGTTTCAAGCGCGTAGGCGGTCTGGACGCGGTCTTTCAGGTCGTAAAAGCGGTCGATTTCCGCCAGTGTCGGCGGCGCGCGGCGCGCTTTTTTAAAAAAGAAAACGGCGCCGACAGCGGCGCATGCTATAAACAGCGCCGCGCCTAAAAAAGCGGACGGAAAACGCATGAGCCGTCCAGCCGTCAACGCGGCAAAAAGAGCCGCAGAGCCGAGAAAAGAACCGTATAACGCGCCGCGCAAGGCAGCCCGCATCCGCGCTCGTTTTAAAAATGGACGCGCCGCTTTATGCATCGTTCACTCGCCTTCGGTCAGGTTCCATATACGAACGGTTCTGTCGTCGCGTTGATTGGGGTTCTGCGAGATGCCGCCGGCGCTGGCAAGCGTCTTGCCGTCCGGCGAGAACGCGAGCGAGTTAACAACGCCTGTATGACCAGCCAGTTTCGCCTTCAAGGCGCCCGTTTCGACATCCCACAAACGTACGAAATAGTCGCGTCCGCCGCTGGCGATCGTCTTGCCGTCCGGCGAAAACGCCAAGGACAGAATATCGGCGCTCGCATAGACGCTCTGTATTTCCGAAGGGTCGATTTGGAGAACGATCATCTGGTCGGTTTCGACGCCCCAGACCAGTATTTTGCCTTCGTCGTCGCCGGCGCTGGCGATGAACTTTCCGTCGGGCGAGAATACAAAGTCGTTCACGTCATCCTGATGCTCATGGAAGGTTCGTTTTGTTTCGCCGGTTTCGGCGTCCCATAGATAAACTGGCGACGTCTTTCCTTCGATGCAGCCGGCGATGATGCTGCCATCCGGTGAGAACGCGACCTTATGTACCTCGTTTGTGCGGGTATTCTTGTCGTCCTCTTTATCTTCCGATTTGAAGTTCCAGCTATGGACGACCTGTCCAGAGCCGACCTTCCATAGATGGATCGTCTTATCGTAGCTGCCGGTGACGATCGTTTTGCCGTCAGGGGAATATGCAAGGCTCGTTACCGCGTTTTCATGGCCGGTATAGGTTTGGACGGTCTCTCCAGTCGCTACGTTCCAGACGCGCGCTGCTGCGTCGCCGCCGCCGCCGCTGGCGAGCGTCTTCCCATCCGGGGAATATGCAAGGCAGTTCACGACGTATTCATGCCCTTTCAGCGTTGCCGCCCTATAGTCGTTCATATCCCGCAGCCGAATCGTCGCGTCGAAGCTGCCGCTGGCAAGCGTCCTGCCGTCTGGCGAGAACGCGACCGCCCGAACAGTCCCCGTATGCCCAATCAAGATGGAGCTTCGGTAGGATTCCGGGGGGTTGTGCGCCTGCGCGTTGAGCGCCAGCAGCGCCGCCGCGGCCGCTGTCATGACTGCTCGATTCCAAAATGCTTTCATGGATGTCTCCTAATCTCTGCGCCTTACGTCTCATGTTGATGATACGCTGTCTGTCGGTCAACTCCCGCCGCCGTTTTCGTCTAGACGCCAGAGGCGTACCGTATGGTCTTTGGGGCGATTCCATTGCGTCTGCCCTGCGCCGCTGGCGAGCGTCTTGCCGTCCGGCGAGAACGCGAGCGAATAGACCGTTCCCGTATGCCCCTCCAGCTCCGCCTTCAAAAGCCCTGTTTCAAGGTCCCAAAGGCGTATGATGGTGTCGGCTCCTCCGCTGGCGAGCGTCTTGCCGTCCGGCGAATACGCCAAGGCGTAAATCCGATCGCTCAACTTCTGATCAGGCTTGTCCTGCGGGTTGACCTGAATCTTGAACTTCTGATCAGTGTTGACGCCCCAGACCAAAACGGCGTTGCCGCCGGCGCTGGCGATGAACTTTCCGTCGGGCGAAAACTGAACGGCGTTGACGTCCGAACGATGCGCCGTGAAGGTTCGTTTCAACTCGCCCGTCTCTGAATCCCATAGGAGGATGACCGATTCCCATACGCCTCGGCTGGCGGCGATCGTTTTGCCGTCCGGCGAATACGCAATCGCTTGGATATAGCTGTTCTTTTCCTTCTCGTCTTCCGCTTCAACGCTCCAGCGATGGATCGTCTCTCCCGCGCCGACCTTCCAAAGATGGACGGTACCATCAAGATCGCCGCTGACAATCTTTTTTCCGTCAGGGGAGTACGCAATGCGCATGATCGTGTTTCGATGCTCCGCGTAGGTTTGGATGGTTTTGCCTGTTTTCGGATCCCAGACGCGCGCCGTCGAATCGATGCCGCCGCTGACGAGCCTCTTGCCGTCCGGCGAATAGGCGAGGCAGTACACGCCGTATTCATGCCCTTTCAACGCTGTCGCTTTATAGGCGCTGACGTCCCGCAGCCGAATCGTCGCGTCGAAACTGCCGCTGGCAAGCGTCTTGCCGTCCGGCGAGAACGCAACCGCCCGAACGGACGCGGTATGTCCAATCAGCATGACGCTGGGATAGGAAACGGCGTCTTCATGCGCGCGGGCGTTACCCATGAGCAGCGCCGCCGCGACCGCCGTCATGACGACTCGGTTTCGATACGCGTTCATGGGTTACTCCTTTCTGCGCATTTCGCTTTCATGTTGATTATAGACGTTTTTGAGCAGCCGTCAACGGGCGGCAGATATGGCAGTCTCTATAGGCGATGATTTCGATTTTAGAGCGCTGTTTTGGAATGCGAAGGCTCTATGGGAAAACTCTGGATTCCCGCTTGCGCGGGAATGCATGTCCTCGCGGAAGCGGGGAACGAATAGCCCAATAACAGCGGTTGGGGCGCGGTTTCTGGACTCCCCCCCTTGAAAAGGGGGCTGGGGGTTTTAGCCGCAAGGGTAGACTCTGGATTCCCGCTTGCGCGGGAATGACGACCGGCGACGCAGACGCTTTTAGGGTTAAAATGAAAACCTCCGTATAAGCGTACCGCTTTTGCCGCTTGAATCGCTCGGCGCGCTGTGGTATAAATATCTCCGCACGGGAGGATATGCGATATGAAAATACTGCTTTACCTAGCGCTGGCTGCGCTGATCCTGCTTCACAACGACCTCTGGTACTGGGACGACGCGCGGCGCGTCCTGGGACTTCCGATCGGATTCACCTACCACATTCTTTACTGCGTTGCAGGCTCCGTCATGATGACGCTGCTTGTCAAATTCGCTTGGCCCCCGTCCCTTGAGGACGAAGAAGAAACGGACGCGCCCGAATGACGCTGACCATTATCATCATCTATCTCGCGCTTGTTCTGCTCGTTGGGAGCATGAGCAACCGCCTCTTCCGGCGCACCGGCGAAGATTACTTCGTCGCAAGCCGCACCATCGGCCCTTTCTTTCTTTTGATGTCGCTCTTCGGGACGAACATGACGGCGTTCGCCATTCTCGGCGGCTCCGGCAAGGCGTACCATGAAGGTATCGGCGTCTTCGCCTTGATGCCCTCCATCTCCGCCATTGTCATTCCAGCCGTCTTTTTCTTTGTCGGGACGCGCGTCTGGGCGCTCGGCAAAAAACATGGCTACCTGACGCAGATCCAGTTTGTGCGCGACCGCTGGGGTTCCGACATGGTCGGTCTGCTGCTCTTTATCGTCGTCGTTCTCCTTCTGATACCGTATCTGCTCATCGGCGTCATGGGCGGCGGCGGCGCGCTCAACCGCATCACCGGCGGGGATGTTCCTCAATGGGTCGGCGGCGCGCTCGTGACGGCTGTCGTCTTCGCTTACGTCTGCTTTGGAGGTTTGCGCGGAACCGCATGGGCAAACGCCTTCCAAACGCTCGTCTTCATGATACTGGGCGGCGTGACGGTCTATGTGATTGTGAAAAACATGGGCGGGCTTCAAGACGCGCTCAACAAGGTGAACGAAAAATACCTGGTGCGGGAGGGCAACTTCCAGCCGCTTCACCTTCTCACCTACACCTTCATTCCGCTCTCGGTCGGCATGTTCCCGCATATGTTCATGCACTGGCTCACCGCCGAGAAAGCGTCCACCTTCAAGCGCCCGCTCATGCTCTACCCTGTCTGCATCGCCGCGGTGTGGATACCGAGCGTCCTGCTGGGCGTCTTAGGGACGGTCGACTTTGCGGGTCTCAAAGGCCCGCAGTCCAATTACGTCTTGATACAGATGATCAATCAGTACACGCCGGGCGTGTTGGCGGGTCTGCTGTGCGCGGGCGTCTTTGCGGCGATCATGTCCTCGCTCGACTCGCAGGCGCTCTCCATCGGCAGCATGTTCACGAACGACATCGTGAAGCATTACCGCAAGGGCGAGATGGACGACAAGCAGCAGGTGATGATCGGGCGCGTCTTTTTGGCGGTCGTTCTGGGGGCTACGTTCCTTTTGGCGCAGTTCACGCCGCGCAGCATCTTTGGGTTGGGCATCTGGTGCTTTTCAGGGTTCGCGTCTCTGTTCCCAGTTGTCATCGCGGCTCTCTTCTGGAAACGCAGCACCAAATGGGGCGCGTTGGCGTCTGTCGCGACGGTGATCGCTTCCTGGCTGGTCCTGTTTTTCTATCAGGGCGGCAAGGAGTACACCTTCTATGAGTCAGGCGTCATGCCGGTGACCGCCATGTTCGCCGCGTCGGCGCTGGCGATGATTGTCGTCTCGCTGTTGACGCAGCCGCCCGGCGAGGAGCGGCTCGCGCGTTTCTTCCCCGAAGCGAAGGAGTGAGATGAGGATCGCTTACATCGCCGCGGGAGCCGCCGGCATGCTGTGCGGCTCCTGCATTCATGACAACACGCTTGCCGCCGCCATGATGCGTCAGGGGCATGAGGTAACGCTCATGCCGACCTACACCCCGATACGCACCGACGAGGAGGATGTGAGCGTCAACCGCGTTTTCTTCGGCGGTATGAACGTCTATCTTCGTCTGAAAAGCCGGCTGTATCGCCGCGCGCCGGCGTTTATCCATAACCTGCTCGATTCGCCCGCGCTGTTGAATTTCATCTCCCGTTTCAGTACCTCTACGAACGCGCAGGAGCTGGGCGCGCTGACCGTCTCTACTTTAAAAGGAGAAGAAGGCGTCCAACGCCCCGAGCTGGAAAAGCTGATCGACTGGATGCTGATCGAGCCGAAGCCGGAGATTGTTCAACTGACGAATTCGATGTATGTCGGATTTGCGCGGCTCATCAAAGAAAGGACGGGCGTTCCCGTTCTGTGCGCCGTTCAGGGGGAGGACATTTTTTTAGAGGATCTGATCGAGCCGTACAGGGACGAGGCGTTCGCGCTTCTTCAGGAGCGGGCGCAGGATCTGGACGGGTTCATCGCGCCGTGCGACTATTACGCCGATTACATGTCCAAGTCGCTGAACGCGCCGCGGGAGAAGTTCCATGTCGTCCCGCTTGGTATTCGTATGGAGGGGCATGGCGAGGGGGAGCCGCCGTCCGACAGCGGCCCGTTCACGATCGCTTATCTGGCGCGCATGTGTCCTGAAAAAGGGTTTCATCTGCTGGTTGAGGCGTTTCTGTCGATGGCAACGAAGCTGGGCGGCTCTGAACTGAAGCTGAAAGCGGCGGGTTATCTCGGCAAACGGGATGAGCCGTATTTTCGGAATCAGGTTGAGCGGATCGAAAGCGCGGGGTTGAGAGCGTCGTTTGAGTGGCATGGCGAAGTGACCCGCCCCGAAAAAATACGGCTGCTGCGGTCGGCGCATGCGCTGTGCGTTCCGGCTGTCTACCGCGATCCGAAGGGGTTGTACGCGCTGGAGGCGATGGCGAACGGGACGCCCGCCGCCGTTCCCCGACACGGCGCCTTCCCGGAGATGATCGAAACGGCGGGCGGCGGAATTCTGTTTGAGCCGAATTCCGCGGAGGCGGCGGAGGAAGCGTTGACGCATCTGCGCGACCATCCAGACGAACGGGAACAGCTGGGGCGGCAAGGCGCCGAAGCGGTCCGTGAACGGTTCAACGACGAGGCGATGGCGGCGGCGACGGTCGACATCTACCGTCAATATTTGAACGCCTAGTTTTCCGCCGCAAATGAAAGAAAGGGTTCCGCTTTTGGCAAAAAAGAAGAGCAGAGAGCGCGTCAAAATCGTCACGCTTGGATGTCCAAAAAACACGGTTGACTCTGAAGCGATGATGGGCATTCTTCAACAGGACGGGTATGAGCTGACCGAGAACGCCGCCTCCGCCGATACGGTCGTCGTCAACACATGCGCCTTCATCGACAAGGCGAAAGAGGAGTCGATAGACGCGATCATCGAAGCGGGTCATTGGAAAGAGGAAGACTCGTCGCGCCGCCTCATTGTGGCGGGATGCCTCGCGCAGCGTTACGCCCAAGAGCTTTCTGAAGAGATGCCTGAAGCGGACGCCTTCGTCGGCACAAGCGAGTTTATGAACATCGGCGGCGTCATTCAAGAGACGCGCGTCGAGGAGCGGCGCGTTATCAAGGTTTCTCATCCGGCGTATCAGTACACGCAGCCGTTTCCGCGCCTGCAGCTGACGCCGATGCATTACGCCTATTTAAAAATCGGCGAAGGGTGCGATCACCGCTGCACGTTCTGCGCGATTCCGTCCTTTAGGGGAAAATATGTGTCGCGCCCCATAGAAACGCTTGTGCAAGAAGCGCGGCAGCTCGCCATCGGGGGCGTCAAGGAGCTGGTTCTCATCTCCCAAGACACGACCTGGTACGGGCGCGATCTTTACGGCGAATGCAGGCTTCCGCAGCTGCTTCGGTCGCTCGCGCGCGTGGACGGCATCGAGTGGATACGCATGCTGTATCTTTACCCGACGCTCGTGGACGACGCGCTCATTGAAACCGCCGCGTCGGAGGAGAAGGTGTGCGCCTATTTTGACATACCGCTTCAGCATATCGACGACGCCGTATTAAGACGTATGGGGCGGGCAACCTCCGAGGCGTCCATCCGCCGCTTGATCGAGCGCATTCGGCGCCGCATTCCCGACGCGGCGCTGCGCACCTCGTTTATTGTCGGTTTCCCCGGCGAGACGGAGGAGGCGTTTGGCAAACTGCTCGATTTTATAGTAGAGTCTGAATTTGAACATTGCGGCGTCTTTGAGTACTCGCCGGAGGACGGGACGCCTTCCTCCACATGGGCAAATCAGATCAGCGAGAAGGCGAAGCAGGAGCGGATGCTGGAGCTGACAGCGACGCAGTATGAAGTAGCGAAGCGCATGCGCTTAAAGCGGGTCGGCGACACGCTTAGAGTATTGGCGGATCGACGCCGACCGGGAACGCCGCTGATTGAGGCGCGTTCCGCGTCGCAAGCGCCTGAAATCGATGACCTGACGCTGATCCAAAACAGCGGGGCTTCCGCCGATATTGCCTGCGGGGAGTTCGTTCATGCGCGCGTCGTGGACGCGTTCGAGTTTGACCTGCTCGCCGTTCCGGTATAAAGTGGGGACACAATGAAGCGAGGCATCAATGAAAAAACCGACTTGGACGCCTAAAGGGCTGGCGAACGCGCTCACGATCCTCAGAATATGCATCATTCCGTTTCTGCTGATGCTTTTTATGCGCGGTTATGATCGGGCAAAAACTGCCGAGAGCAGCGCCGTCTGGTTCTATCTGGGGGCGTTGGGACTGTTCGGGATTGCCGCGTTGACTGACCATCTGGACGGGCGGATTGCGCGCAAGCGCGGCGTGACCGACTTTGGCAAATTCGCCGATCCGATCGCCGACAAGCTGCTGATTCTTGGGACGCTCTTTGCGTTCGAACGCTGGGGCGAGCTGATTCCGCTCTGGATGCTTCTGGTCATGGCGCTGCGCGAGGTCGGGGTGACGGCGCTGCGTTCCGCCCTTGTCGCGCGTGGCGGGCGGGTCATCAGCGCTTCGCAATGGGGCAAGTATAAAACGGCGTCGCAGATCGCCGTTGTGACGCTCGGCATCGCTCTGCTTGCGGTCAACAGCGCCGGTTTGCGCGTCGGCGGCGTGCAGGACACGCATGGTCCCATCTTCTGGATGATGCTGTTTCCGATGACGCTCACCGTTGTGTCGGGCGTTGAGTTTCTTTACAACAACCGCTCGCAGCTGCGCAACTTGACGAGCGCGCGCGGATAACGTATGTTACGTGCCAACAGAAGAAACCCTTCGGGAGCAAAAGATGATACACCGCATCGCCGGCGTTTTTTTGATCGCTGCCGCGCTCATCGTGGGCGTTCATACCGTCATTGAGCCGCTGTACCACACATCAAGCGCTGCAGATCCGTCGCCTTACAGCCCTCACTGGACCTGGATCGACTACATCACCGCTGCGGCGGTCCTGACAGGCATTTTATTTAGCCACAGCCGCAAGCGCGCCGCCGGTCTTGAAAAGGACAGCCCTGTCACGGTCGGCTATCTTGCCGCGAACGTCGTTTTCTACGGCTTTCTGTTTGTCGGCATTCTGTTCTTTTTCAACTGGTTTGATCTGTTGAGCGACGGCTTTGATATTAAGGTTCCGTCGGCAACGTCAACCATTTGGCTCCTCGTGGACGCTGGATTTCCGCTCTTGGCGGGGGCGCTGGGCTGGTCGCTTTGCTGCGGCTCCGCCGGCGGTTCTGACGATTCGGAAGAGTAGGCGTCTTCGGGCATGCGGCGCCGGTTGTTTGTCGGATGGACGCTGCCAGAGCAGGTTGAATCGCGGCGGTCATGGCGGCGTCTGCCGGGCGCGGTTTGCCCGCGAGCTGCATTTGACGCTTAAGTTTCTGGACAATGCCGCCGAGTCGTACCTGCCGGAGATTGTGTTGGCGTTGAGTTTCTTTACAACCGGGCGAAGCTGCGCAACTTGACGAACGCGCGCGGATAACGTATGTTATGTGCCAACAGAAGAAGCAACCTTTTGGGAGCAAAAGATGATACACCGCATCGCCGGCGTTTTTTTGATCGCTGCCGCGCTCATCGTGGGCGTTCATACCGTCATTGAGCCGCTGTACCACACATCAAGCGCAGCCGATCCGTCGCCTTACAGCCCGCAATGGACCTGGATCAACTACATCACCGCTGCGGCGGTACTGACAGGCATTTTATACGGCCATTGCCGCAAGCGCGGCGCGAGTCTTGAAAAGGACAGCCCTGTGACGGTCGGCTATCTTGGCGCGAACGTTGTTTTCTACGGCTTTCTGTTTGTCGGCATTCTGTTCTTTTTCAACTGGTTCGATCTGTTGAGCGACAGCTTTGATATTAAGGTTCCGTCGGCAACGTCGATCATTTGGATCCTCGTGGACGCCGGCTTTCCGCTCTTGGCGGGCGCGCTGGGCTGGTCGCTTTGCTGCGGCTCCGGCGGCGATACCGACGATTCGGAAGAGTAGGCGTCGTCGGGCATGCGCCGCCGGTTGTTTGTCGGGTTGACGCTGCCAGAGCGGGTTGAATCGGCGCTGCTTGAATCGCGGCGTTCATGGGAGAGTCTGCCGGGGGCGCGTTTTGCTCGCGAGCTGCATTTGACGCTCAAGTTTCTGGGCAATGTTGCCGAGACGGACATACAACAGATCGCTTTAGCGTTGGAGTCAACCGCGTCGGCGCTGCGTCCGTTCACGCTTTCTGTCGGCGGTCTGGGATGTTTTCCGAACGCGCGGCGCGCCTCCGTCGTCTGGCGGGGAGTTGATCAAGGTTTCAACGAAATCGCTGAAGCCGCCGCCCAGGTTGAGCATGCGCTTGAGCTGATCGGATTCGCCCGCGAAACGCGCCCTTACACGCCGCATATCACCTTGGCGCGTCTGCGTCCGCCGAGCGATCTGCGCGGCTGGCTGTCGACAGCGGAACCAAAAGACGCCGTCCTTTCGTTCCAGGTTGATCAGTTTCATTTGATTCAGAGCGAGCTGCGCCCCGACGGAGCGCGCTACACTTCGCTTCACCGCTTTCGCTTCGCCGTTTGAAAGGAGAAAACGCTGTCGGACGACATACGCGGAAACAGGCGCGTCATCTTCGGCTGGTCAGTGTACGACTGGGCAAATTCCGCCTATTCGACCGCCATCGTCGCAGGCTTGCTGCCGATCTACTTCAAACAAGGCGTCATGCCCGCTGACGGGATCGTTCTCTTTGGGCAGACCTTCAACTCGGCGACGCTCTGGCCGGCGTTTGGCGCGTTCGCTTCGCTGCTGGTGTTGATTGCCGCGCCGGCTCTCGGCGCCGCCGCCGATCTCGCGTCCGTTAAAAAACGGCTGCTTCTCTCCTTCTGCTATATGGGCGTTTTGAACGCGGGGCTGTTGAGCATATGCGCATACGGCGATGTGTGGCAAACGGCGCTGTTTTATATCGTCTCGCAGTTTTGCTTCGTCGCCGCGAATGTGTTCTACGACGCCTTCCTCCCCCAGATCGCGCCTGAAGGCAAACAGGACTGGGTCTCAAGCAAAGGGTTCGCATACGGGTATATCGGAGGCGGGATTCAGTTTGCGCTCTGCCTCGCTCTCATCGTCGGGAGAGACATGTTCGGCCTTTCCCAGAGCGGCGCCGTTCGCGTCAGCATGCTCATGACGGCGGCTTGGTGGGGCGGGTTTGCGCTGATCACCGCGTTTCTGTTGAAGGAGACCTCCGCCTCCGAGGCGCTGCCCGAACGATTCCGCGGCGCGCCGAAGCCGCTGGCGTACCTCGGCTACGGATTCAGCCGGTCATGGACGACAGCGCGCAAAATCGCCCGCATGCCTTCCGTCCTGCGTTTCCTGATTGCGTATATGATCTACAGCGGCGGCATTCAGGTTGTGATCCATATGGCGACGCTGTTTGGAACCAATGAGCTGGAGATGGAGTCGACGGGGCTGATGACGACGCTGCTGATCATTCAGTTCATCGCATTTGGCGGGGCGTTGCTGTTTGGATGGTTGGCGGGGCGCCTCGGCGCGAAGCGTACCGTCATCGTATCGCTTCTTGGGTGGACCGCCGCCGTTGTGTGCGCGTTTTTCATTCAGACGCAGACGCAGTTTTTCGCCCTGGCGGTTCTAGTCGGGCTGGTTTTGGGAGGCGCGCAGGCGTTGAGCCGCTCCCTCTATGGACAGATGATCCCTGAACAATCCGCCGCCGAATTCTACGGGTTCTACTCCATCTTCAACAAGGCTCCCGGCTTCTGGGGGTTAGGCGCCTTTGCCGCTTTGAATCACCTTTTCGGTTTCCGCCCCGCCATGTTGTGCGTCGGGCTGTTCTTCGCCGCGGGGATGGCGCTGCTGGTTAGCGTTAACGAGAAAACGGACGAAGCGTCCGCTGCTGCGTCCGATTCCCCCCTTGAAAAGGGGGGCTAGGGGGTTTAAAGCGCGGGCGCTGCGGCTGTTAAGATTCCCGCTTACAACTGAAGCGTCTACTTCATCTCCTCACAGCTCCGCCGTCAACTCCAGATCAAACCGATGCTCAACCGGCTGCCCGTCCGCATCCAGCATTCGATAATTCGCCCGAAAGGTCAAATCTGTCCAGCTGCGAACGCGGTATTCGCCCGCCGCGCGCGCCTCCCGGCTCCAGCCTTCATAAAACCGAAATGCCGAGAGAGACGGCAGCTCTCCCGCGCTGGAACCGTCCGCCAGACGAAACGACAGCTCCGCCCTCCCTTTTCCAAAAGACGACCATGACCCGCTCAACTCCGCTCCGCGCGTCAACGAACGGCCTGAGGCGTCTTCAATCGGCAAACCGACGCGCGACTCGGAGGCCGACTCCGTCTTCCGCTCAAAACGCAGCCCGACCCCCCATGTCCGATCCCACTCATACCGCGCGCCCGCCGCCGCCAGCCGTTCCAAACGCCGCAGATCCGACTCCCCCTCAACGCGATGGCGCGACCGGCGCCGTTCCGACTCTCCCTCAATTGACCACCGCTTGGACAGCGTCCAGACGCCGCGAAACCGCGTTGAGGCGCTTTCCGTTCGGCGCGTTTCATTGTTGAAACGCCTGTTTAACGTATCCCGCTCCGTGAAACTCGCGTCCGCCAAAACGGGCTTCCCGTCTTGCGGCTCGGCTTGAACCGACGCGCGAAACTGCGCCGACCGCTGACCGTACGCCGTTCGCGCCCCGCGAAAGTTTTGCCACTGCAGCAGATCCTGAAACGAAGCGTCCTCCTGCTCCTCTTCGGCGCTCCACCGCGCGCTGCATGAAACGGCTCTCAACGCCGCCTGCAGAAACCCGCCGGTCGATTCCTCCGACGCTCGAAACAGGCGCGACGGGTCCAAGCGCGCGCGCAGCTGCGCCTCTAAAGCGCCGACAGGCTGATCGCCCACCGTGCGCACAACGCGCACATAATCGCCCTCCTCCGCGTCTTCCACATAATGCTGTTCGTCCACTTTGATATGCGTTCCTTGACCCGGCAGCAGCGGCACAGCGGTTCCGTTCATTTCGATGATGTTTGTAAAAATCTCTTCGCGCTTGCTGGACAGCCGTTTGTCGATCTCAAAATGAGCGCCCAGATCCAACGCCCCCTGAAACGGCGCCGCGTTTCCGTCCAGCTGCGCGATGTATGAGGCGGACGATGAATCGCTGGAATCGTCCAGCAGGCGCAGCGTCCGTCTGCCGAACGACGCGGACGCATGCCGATGGCGCGCATCCAGCCTGTAGGTTTCGGCGCGGCTGCTTGGCGTCCATACGCCCTCGAAGGAGCGGCGCGCCTCCCGTTCCGTTTCAAACCGCGCGCCGATGAAGCCAGCCGAGACCGAGTACGCGTCGGCGCGCTGCGTCAGGTTTCGGTCGTATCCGCCCTCAACCGCTTCATCCTCCAGCTCTACTGAAAGGAACCGCCTGCCTGCGTATTCGGCGCGGACGCCGCTCATTTCATGCGCCAGCGTCCATTCATTTTCCGCTTTTTGATGCGATCCGCTTTCAGCCGATTGCCGCCGTTGCAGCTGCAATTCAGGCAGTCCGTTTCGTTGAAAAGAGGCGCCGCCGCCTAGCTGACGCCTGTCCGCGTCATAAACCGCGTCCGCATGCCGTTCTGACGTCTGTCCGACATTTCCGCGCATCGTCAAGCCGTTCAGCGGCTCCGCGTTGACGCGCCCCGCCCACCGCGTCTCTTCGGGCGGCTCCATATTAGGCGGCGCCGACAGATTGCCTCCCAAACGCGCGTCCCCAAAACCGCCCCCCGACCAGCCCTCCGCAAACGCCTGCGCATAACGCGCCCCGCCGCGCCGACTCCCGTTCGCCGCTCCAATCGGCAGATAGCCGCGTCCAAGACGCTCTCCTTCCCCGGACGCTTGAATCCATCCGCCGTCCGCGCTCGTTTCAAACCGCCACGCTCCGCTCGACTCATGCGCAGAGGAACGGGCGAGCGTGTTCGGGTTGAACCGCTGCATAGCCCATTCGCCGCGCATTCGCACAAACGGCGTCGGGTTTAAAACCGCATCGAATGCGGCGATTTGACGCTGCGTCGGCGGGTCAAGCCGTTTTCCGTCGGCGGTTTGCGTTTCGCCCCGACGCAGCGCCTCCATGTCCGCCTCGGTCAACGGCGCGAGCGGGCGCGACCTGTCGTCCGACTCAACGGCGTAAGTAACGCCCGCTTCGCCGCTTCCGCCCGACATGTTGAACCGCAGCGGCGCTCCGACGCGCCCGGCGTAAAGGCTTCGGCTCCATCCTTCGTCTTCAGGCGCGTATTCGTAGTCAACGCGGATGATGTCGTTGCGCGTCAAGAGACGGCGCGGCGTGAATTCAACGACCGGATCGCCGTAGTCCCGGATCACGTAATCGTTGTTTTCGCCGCGCTTCATTCGCTCGCCGTTGAGCCAGATCTTTTCGCTGCCGGCGATCATGACGACGTACCGGTCTCTCGGCGCGATGCGGTATTCGCTGCGCCCCTCCTCCGCGGCGAGGACGACGCTGTCGGAATGCCCTTTCGGGAGAGCCGCCGCCGCCTGCAGATTGAAGCCGCTGAAGGTTCCCGACGCCCGCATTCCAAGCATGGCGCGGCGAAACAGCGCCAGTTCCGGTCCGCGCAGGGACAGCTCCCCGTCCCCGACCGCCGCCTCTATCGACTCGCTGCGCAGCTGGATGCGCGTCTGGTCTAGCTGGCTGATCTGCTCCGAGACGCCGTCGGGTTGAAACGGCAGCCGCTGATCGGTCAACGCGGCGGAGACCATGACGCCGGGCAGTATCTCCCCGTCCAGATTCAGATGAAGACTCTGGTCTGGGGCGAAGGAGCGGCGGTTCCCGGCGCTCAATCCGAACGTTTTGGCGCCGCTCACCTGGAGCAGGCTGGGATCGAACGAAGCGGGCTTCGCTTTTGGACGCGCCGGCGGTTCCCACGCGAGCGGCTCCGCCGGCAGCTCAAAGATGCGGCGCGCGTATCGGCGCGGGGCGTCCCATGCGAGACGGCGGTATTGAATGCGGATGTCTGTCCCGACCGGCAGCGGCGGCGTGAAAGCGACCGCGTTCGTCGCGCGGCGGTAGCTATAGTCGACCTCCTTGATGAGAGGCGCGCCGTTCGTTTCGATATGGATCGTGTCAGCAAGCGGAAACGAATCGGGCAGCGCGTAAAGCGCCGTTTCCTGCTCCGCAATGAACCTTATCTCCGCCTGCATGAGCGACGCCTCATACTGTTCAGGCGCCGCCTCAGCGTGGACTAAAAACAGCCCAAACCCCGCCAGACAGCTCCAAAAGCATGACAGCGCGCGCCGCAGCAGTCGATCAATCCGCTGTAAAGAATACGCGAATCTGCGTATCATCGTTTGCTGAAAACGCCGTATGGGAGTAACTGACCTTATGCGTAAAGTTGAGACATTTGAACCGGCGATCGCTTTATTCATGGGAAAAAGGCGCCGCCAACCAAGCCGTCATCCCGCGTAAGCGGGAATCCAGAGTCCACCTCGAAACCGTCCGCGTTTCCATGCCGGGATGTCCCAACTTTAGGCGTGAGGTCAGGGAGTAACGCATGCTCTTCAGAACATCATGGTGTAGAATCGATCTGCGCATAGACCGCAGCGCTGTTATTTGACCATGATTCTTGAGCAAGGGCAAATTGAGAGGCGGAAGGAAGGATAAAACGATGTGGGCATTGGGCGCGGCTTTGGCGTTGACGCTTGCGGGAGCCGTCCTTCCTTGGTTTGAGTTTGGGCGGGCGGCTCCGCCGTTATGGGCGGTATGCGCGGCGGCGGGTTTGCTGTTATGGCGTTCCGTCTTGACGCAGGCGCGGCAGGAACGGAGACATCGGGAGACGCGGGAAATGCTCAAAGCAATTGCCGAAAGCATGTCAAAACTGGAAGAAGACGCCGCCGAGAGGCGCGCCGAACGGGAACGGGCGAAAGAAGAGGAAGACGATGCGCCCCCGCCAAACGCAACCGCGGAGGAGATCGCCTCCTTCTTCGGCGTTGAACTGGCGTCCAATCCAGAATCCGATACCCCCATTGAAAAGGAGGGCTAGGGCATTTAAACTGGCCTCATGCATAAAGTTGGGACATTTGAACCGACGATCGCTCTATTCATGGGAAAAAGGCGCCGCAAACCAGACCGTCATTCCCGCGCAAGCGGGAATCCAGAGGCGCCGCAGAAGATGTCCGCGTTCGCATGCCGGCATGTCCCAACTTAAGACGCGAGGTCAGAGGCTGACGCTTTACAAATGCGCCTCGCCGCTGTATCATGGAGACGCAGGCTTCTTTTTAACGGCAATCGTTATGGACGGACATTGCGGAATGAACGAGCAAGAGGATAAGATCCATCAACGTCTCTCGAATATAGAGGCGGACATCGTCTCGATGAAGGCGGACATCGACTCTATGAAGGCGGACATCGCGGAGATCAAGGCGCAGGGGGCAAAGCGGGATGAGCGGATCGCCAGGATGGAGGCGGACATTGACTCTATGAAGGCGGACATTGTGGAGATCAAGGCGGAACTTGCCGATCTCCGCGAGCAAGGGGCTGCGCGGGATGAGCGGATCGCCAATATCGAGAACGACATCGACTCTATGAAGGCGGACATTGCGGAGATCAAGGCGCGTCTTGCCAATATCGAGAACGACATCGACTCTATGAAGGCAGACATTGCGGAGATCAAGGAGCAGGGGGCGAAGCGGGATGAACGCCTTGCCAGAATGGAGCGGCAGGGGGCTGCGCGGGATGAGCGGATCGCCAGAATGGAGCGGCAGGGGGCTGCGCGGGATGAACGCCTTGCCAGAATGGAGCGGCAGGGGGCTGCGCGAGATGAACGCCTTGATCGGATGGAGGCGAACATTGCGGAGATCACGACTCAGGTAAAGCAAATTAACATTGACATGGGGGTTGTGAAAGGCGTATCTCTAGAATTATCGCTGGCTCGTTCCATCAAATCGATCGCTTCACAACGATTCGGGCTGCGCAGGGCGCGAGTGATGACCAGCCGCGTAGATGTGATGAATGAAGACATGGAGGACACGATGGACGAGGCGCTCAACGAAGGTCGCATCACGAATCAGCAGTACGTCCGAATTCAGAATACCGACTTTATCCTGCGGGCGCGGCGGAAGCAAAACGGCTCGGAGATATGGGTCGCGGTGGAATCTTCGTACACGGTCGGGTCGGAAGATATTGACCGGGCAAAAGAATCGGCTGCCGCGCTGGGCGTCCTGTATGGGGTTCCGGTCATCGCGGCGGTTGCCGGCAATTCCATTCCGCCGAATTTAGAGAAGCGGGCGGAATCGGCGGGCGTTCAGACGATGATTGTAAGCGAATAGTCCGCGCTTTCCTGACCTCATGCTTAAAGTTGGGACCGCTGACGACCCAAGCTTTAATTCCCGCGCAAGCGCGAATCTAGAGGCGCCGCAGAAACCGTCCGCGTCCACCCGCCGGGCATGTCCCAACTTAAGACGTAAGGTCAGTACCGCGCCGTTGCAAAAACGGTTCTCTTGCCGTATGCTTTAGATCGAAATCGATAACGCGCTGACTATATCGATAAACAAGGAGCCGACCAGATGAATCAACGCGACATCCCCAGACCCAGCCCCGCGCTCATCGTCATTGTCCTGATTGCAGGCGCGGCGCTTCTGCTGGTCTTCACCGCCTTCGGCACGATTGACGCCGGCATGCGCGGCGTTCATACCCGCTTCGGCGAAGTGACCGGAAAGATCCATGTGCCTGGGCTGTACTTCATCATACCGTTCATAGAGAAGGTTGAGATCATGGATGTGCAGGTGCAGGTGTACCCAGCGCAAGCGACCGCCTCCTCCAGCGACCTCCAGATCGTTCAGTCGGCTGTCGCGCTCAACTACCATGTCGAACCGACGGAGACGGCGAACCTGTATCAAAATGTTGGGCGGCAATACCCCAAACGCATCATCACGCCCGCTCTTCAAGAGTCGATAAAAGCGGCGACAGCGAACTACACCGCCGAGGAGCTGATCACCAAGCGCGCCGTTGTGCGCGATGCGATCAAGGCGCTTCTGGATCAAAAGCTGGACAGGCACGGCATTTTCGTGGACGCCTTCAACATCGTCGACTTCGATTTCTCTGAAAATTTCAACGATTCCATCGAGGCGAAGGTGAAGGCGGAGCAGGACGCCTTGACCGCCAAGAACAAACTGGAGGAGGTGAGGTTTCAGGCGGAGCAGGCGATTGAAGAGGCGCGCGGCAAGGCGGAAGCGATGAGCATCGAGGCGGAGGCGCTGGAGAAAAATCCGCAGGTGCTGCAGCTGCGCGCGGTGGAAAAGTGGGACGGAATCATGCCGCAGGTGACGAGCGGCGAGATACCGTTCATCTCCATCGACACGCCGTGAAAGGCTCGCCTTCTCAAAACAAAGGAGTTGTCGGATGAACCAAAGCAATCTACCCAGACTTAGTCCTGCGCTCATTGTCGTTCTCGTGATCGCAGGCGCAGCGCTTCTGCTGGTCTTCACCGCCTTCGGCACGGTTGACGCCGGCATGCGCGGCGTTCATACCCGCTTCGGCGAAGTGACCGGCGACATCAAGGAGCCGGGTCTTTACTTTATCGCTCCGTTCATTGACGCGGTCGAGATCATGGATGTCCAGGTTCAGTTGGAAGAGGCGAAATCAGAAGCCTCCTCCAGCGACCTTCAGACGGTTCAGTCCACCGTCGCGCTGAACTACATGATCGACCCGCTGAAGACGGCGCAACTGTATCAAGATGTCGGGCGGCAGTACAACACGCGCATCATCAGGCCCGCCCTGCAAGAGTCGATGAAAGCGGCGACGGCGGACTACACCGCCGAGGAGCTGATCACCAAACGCGCGGATGTGCGCGATGCGATCAAGGCGCTTCTGGTTGAAAAGCTGGATGAGCATGGCATTCTTGTGGACGCCTTCAATATCGTTGACTTCGATTTCTCTGACAACTTCAACGCTTCCATTGAGATGAAGGTGAAGGCGGAGCAGGAGGCTCTCACCGCCAAGAACAAACTGGAGCAGGTGAAGTATGAGGCGGAGCAGGCGGTTGAACAGGCGCGCGGCAAGGCGGAAGCGATCCGCATTGAGGCGGAAGCGCTGCAGAAAAATCCGCAGGTGATGGAGCTGCGCGCGCTGGAGATGTGGAACGGGACTTTGCCGAAGGTGATGAGCGGCGCCGTGCCGCTCATCTCCGTCGACACGCCCTGAAGAGGAGGCGCCGCGCCCGTTCTTTAAACCCCCCTAGCCCCCCTTTTCAAGGGGGGGAATCGGGCGCGCCGTTCAAAGGGGGAAGGGGGCGCCGTAGAGCCGCTTGACCAGCTTCATGCTTTCTCCGCGCCGAGGCGGCGCGCCCAGAACGGCGCAGCAGGCGGCGCCGCATGCGTTCGCCAGGCGGCCGCGCTCCTCCAACGGCAGCGCCGAACCGGCAAGCAGACCGCCAAAAAAGGCGTCCCCCGCCCCGGTCGTGTCGACCGCCGCCACCGAAGCGGCGGGAAAGCGCAGCGTCCGCTCGGCGTTTGACAAGACGCTCCCGCGCGCCCCGTCTGTCACGGCGACCAACGTTGCGCCGAAACGCCCGCGCGTCTCCTCCGCCTGGCGCTCCAGCGTCGGCGCGCTGGACAGCTCCGCCGCGGCGGCTTTGGACGGCTTGATGATGTCTGCCAGCGAGAGCGCCTGCTCCAGCTCGGCGCGCGTTCCGAGACCCGCCTCGGCGCAGGCGCTCGGCGGCGCGTCCACATCCAGCGCCGTTAAGACGCCCGCCCGCTTCGCCGCCCGAAACGCCGCGGCGACCCCTTTCAACGAAACAAGCGACGCCTCGGACGAGACGATGGACGCCTGCTGAATCGCCTCCGCAAAGTCGCGCTCCAGATCGTCGGGAGAGATGTCCGCGGTCGTTCCGCCGCTCATATAGATGGCGCGTTCGCCGTTTGCGTCAACAAAAATGACGGCGGTTCCGGACGACTTCCCCCGCCGTATGCGCAGATGCCGGCGGTCAACGCCGCGCGCGTCCATCGCTTCGCGCAGGAGATCCCCGTTTCGGTCGTCGCCCAGATACCCGAAATAGCCCGCCGGCGCGCCTAGAGCGGCAGCCCATGAGAGATGATTCAGCGTCACCCCGCCGACAATCTCCTGCGCGAGCCGACCCGATTCGTCCGGCGCAATGTAGGTTTTTTCCTCTTCGCGCGCGATGCGGTTCACGCGGTACACGATGTCGATATTCGCGCTGCCGACGCCCATGATCATGCGGCGCTCACCGTTCTTCATTCAGGGTCTAGCGCCTGCCCCAGCTGCCCGACGGTCACCTTGCCGCCATGGTAATGCAGATGCCGTTCGCCGACGATCATCTGCGTGCTGACCATCTCGACCGTCCCTTTTACATTGCCCATCTGCTTTTCATCGATTTCCCACCAGTGAAACGGCTCGATGGCGCGGGTATGCTGCCGGACGACATCGCCTTTTGAGTTGCGCACAATGACCGACACATGCGCATTTTCCTCGTCCACATTCAGCACGCGGAACCAATCGAGCGCGCCGGGGACGAGTTCAGGAAAAAAGAGCCGTTTTCCGACTGTTTTGTTTTCAACGCAGGCGCCGGGGAAGTCCAGCACCTGCGTATCTTGGTGCATATGGCGCTCGGCGGCGATCATCTGATCGGCGGTGATGGTGAGCGAGGCGCGGTCTTTGACCTGATCAACGGGCGGAACCCATCCGGTGAACGGGTCCACCTCCTTGTCGACCGACCAGACAGGCTTCGCCTCGCCGTTTCGCGCGATGCATGTCACCTCGGCGGGCGCGTTTCCGATGTTGATGACCTGTATCCAGTCTCTCCAGACGGGGCCGATCTCTGTAAAGTACAGCGTTTTTGATGGCATTGGTGTCTCCTTCTCATGTTACGTATTATACGATATGATGCGCCGCATGTCAAGCGCCGCCCCTGACCTCATGCCCTAAGTTGGGACAGCTAATCCAGGCTGTCATTCCCGCGTAAGCGGGAATCTTAGAGTCCTTCCTCTAATCCAGGCTGTCATTCCCGCGTAAGCGGGAATCTTAGAGTCCTTCCTCTAATCCAGGCTGTCATTCCCGCGTAAGCGGGAATCTTAGAGTCCTTCCTCTAATCCAGGCTGTCATTCCCGCGTAAGCGGGAATCTTAGAACCCTTGAACAAGGAGCGAATATGGGGTTCATCGCTGCGCGGGCTTTTGACACGGGCGGCATATCTTTGTACGATGCATAACGTAAAGAGACGGAGACGCCCATGAACGACGCGCAGCGCGAAATTTATAAAACGGTCGGCGATGTTCAGCTCGCCCTCCACCTTTTTAAACCGGACAAGAAGCCGCCTGTCCCGGCGGCCGTGTTCTTTTTCGGCGGCGGATGGGTCGGCGGGACGCCCGAACAATTCGCCCCGCAGGCGCGCTATCTCGCCTCAAGGGGCATGCTCGCCGCCTGCGCCGAATACCGCGTCAAAAGCCGACACGGAACAACCCCCTATGAAGCGGTCAAGGACGCGAAGTCTGCCATGCGCTGGATGCGCGCCAACGCCGACCGTCTCGGCATCGACCCCGACCGAATCGCGGCGGGCGGCGGCTCCGCGGGCGGACATCTCGCGGCGGCAACCGCGGCGATCCATAACCTGAACGAAGAGACGGACGACCTGAATGTCAGCGCCGCCCCGAACGCGCTGCTGCTCTTCAACCCCGTTTATGACAATGGGCAGGGCGGTTTCGGCGGCGGAAAATATGCCGACATCTCGCCGATGCATCATATTGAGCGCGGCATGCCGCCCGCCGTTGTGTTTCTGGGCGAAGAGGACGGGCTGATACCTGTTGAAACGGCGCGCCGCTTTCAACAGAAAATGCGGGGCGCAGGCTCCCGCAGCGAGCTGTTTTTATACAAAGGACAGCCGCACGGGTTCTTCAACGCGCTGGAGTTCAAACCGGACGCCGACCCTCGATGTTATTATGAGACGCTGCTGGAGACGGATCGTTTTCTCACATCGCTTGGCTTTTTAGAGAAAGGAGCCGATTTGACGCCCCCGCAATACACCCTTGAAACGAACGACGAACGCTGTCAGCTGGAGATCGCATACGGCGGAAAGCCGCTCGCGCGCTACGAATACGCCTACGATCCCTCCGCGCCGGAGAGCCGACACGACACCTACAAGCCGTTTCTGCATGTCTACAGCAAAAACGGCGGACGGCTTATCACCAAAGGCGCGGGCGGACTTTTCACGCACCACCGCGGCATCTTCCACGGGTACAACCATTTTGAAATCGACGGGACGCGGCGCGACCTGTGGCACATGAAAGAGGGCGTCCAGGTTCACCGCCGCTTTACGCGCATGCATGCGGATGAGAACGGCGCCGAGTTCACTTCGCAGGTGGAGTGGATGACGAACGAGGGCGACACGCTGCTGATGGAGGCGCGGACGCACCGCTTTTTGCCGCCGTCCGCGGGGGCGTATGCGCTCATTGAGATGCGCAGCGAGCTGACGCCGACCGCCGGAGACGCGCGGTTGTCGGGCGACCCTGAACATGCAGGCGCGCAGTTCCGCCCGGCGGACGACATCGCCGCCGACGAGACGGAATACCTTTTTCATGAGGAAGGAATTGATCCGACGAAGGATCTGGACCTGCCCTGGGTTTCCGAAACGTTCCGCCTGTCGACAGGCGCCGCCCTCCATTCGGTCCTCATTTTGAATCACCCTGACAATCCGCGCGGGACCGTCTTTTCGGCGTATCGGGATTACGGGCGCTTCGGCGCCTTTCCGACGCTGGAGATACCGAAAGGCGAAACGGCGGCGCTGCGTTACCGCTGGATCGTCAGCGGAGGCAAGGCTCTCTCGAAAGAGGCGGCGGAAGAGGCGTACCGCGACTTCGCCGGCGAGGGAGAAAGCGGATGAACCGCGAAGTCTACGAACGCGCCGACAACCTAGGGCGCCGCCTCGCTGGAAAAGTTTTCAGGGACAAGGTGGACCCAAACTGGATTCATGGCGGCCCGTTTTTCTGGTACCGCGTCAATGTCGGACCGGAGCGGCATCGCTTCATCTTTGTCGACCCTGAGCATGGGGATCGGCGGCATGCGTTTGACCATGCGGAATTGGCAGCCTCCCTGTCCGCCGCTTTAGAGAAAGAGATTGACCCCGACCGCCTGCCGTTTCAAAGCATCGAGTATTCCGACTCGATGACCGAGATCGAGTTCAACGCGGGCGGGCATCGGTTTCGATACTACCTTGACCCCGCCGCTTTGGAAAAGCTGGAGCCTTCCCCGCAGGAGGAGAAGACGACCGTCAACATACTCCCCAGCGCGCGGACAGCGCGGCGCAACGGACCGGAGACGGAGATTCTGTTTCTCAACAGAACAGACGGCGAAATACGCATTTTCTGGGTGAACGATGTCGAGAACCCGACCTTCTATGCGGCGGCAGCTCCCGGCGGGGAACATCGACAGCACACCTACGCCGGGCATGTGTGGCTTGTTCGGGACGCGGAGGGCAGGACAATCGGCGTCTATGAGGCGCGGGAACGGCATGGAACCGCCGTCGTGGACGGCAGCTGGAAGCATGGCGAAGAGCAAGAGAAACCGCGTCAAGAAAAACAGGAAGAGCCTAAAGGTCCTGTATCGCCGGACGGCGTCTGGCGCGCCGAGCTGCGCAAGCATAACATCGCGCTGGTCAAGATCGAGACGGGCGAGGAGTTTCCGCTCACAACGGCGGGAACCGACAGCGATCCGTTTCAGCCGCCGCTGATCTGGTCGCCCGACTCGAAGCGTCTGCTGGCGATTCAAGAAAAAAAGGCGGAGGTCCGCAAGATTCATTTTGTGGAATCGTCTCCGAAGGAACAGCTTCAGCCGGTTCTGCATTCGTTCGATTATGTGAAGCCGGGCGATCCGCTTCATCATCATCGCCTGCGCCTGTTCGACATTGAAAACAGGCGGGAGATTGCCGTTTCCGACGCTCTGTTTCCAAACCCGTTTGGAACATTTAGAGACATCGAATGGGACCCCGACTCGACCCGCTTCACGTTTATATACAATGAGCGGGGGCATCAGATCTACCGCCTCATCGCCGTTGACGCGCGGACGGGAGAGGCGCGGACGATCATCGAAGAAGCGCCGGAAACGTTCGTCTGCTACTCGTCCAAGACGTTTTGCCGGCGGCTGTACGAGACGCGCGAAGTCGTATGGATGTCGGAGCGGGACGGATGGTGCCATCTTTACCTGTTTGATCTGGACAGCGGGCGGCTCAAGCGGCAGCTGACAAAAGGGGAATGGGTTGTGCGCGGCGTCAAGACGGCGGACGCGGAGAAGCGGCAGGTCTGGTTTCAAGCGGGCGGCATCAACCCAGACGAAGACCCGTACCATGTCCATTTTTGCCGAGTCGATATGGACAGCGGCGAGATAACGCGGCTCACCGAGGGGGACGGGACGCATGAGATCGAGTATTCGCCGGACGGAGACTATCTGATCGACCGGTATTCGCGGGTGGATATGCCGCCTGCGACGGAGCTGCGGCGCGTGGAGGACGGGCGTTTGGCGGCGCGGCTTGAGACGGCGGACGCTTCGGCGCTGGAGGAGGCGGGCTGGCAGCGTCCAGAACGTTTTTCAGCAAAAGGGCGGGACGGCAAGACCGACATCTACGGCGTCATATACAAGCCGACCGATTTTGACTCGTCCAAAAGCTATCCTGTCATTGAGATGATTTACGCCGGTCCGCATTCGGCGCATGTGCCGAAACGTTTTGCGCATCATTATGGACCGCAGACGATGGCGGAAATCGGCTTTATTCTTGTGCAGATCGATGGAATGGGGACATCGCACCGCTCAAAGGCGTTCCATGATGTTTGCTGGCAAAATTTGGGGGACGCCGGTTTTCCCGACCGCATTTTATGGATCAAAGCGGCGGCGGAGACGCGCCCTTGGATGGACCTGTCGCGCGTCGGCATCTACGGCGGCTCCGCCGGCGGACAAAATGCCATGCGCGCGCTCATCGCCCATCATGACTTTTACAAAGCCGCCTCCGCCGACTGCGGCTGCCATGACAACCGCATGGACAAGATCTGGTGGAACGAGCAATGGATGGGGTATCCGATTGGGGAGCATTATGCGGCCTCCTCGAATGTTGATCAGGCGCGCCGCCTTGAAGGCGATTTGCTGTTGATCGTCGGCGAGTTGGACAGGAATGTGGATCCTGCGTCGACGATGCAGGTGGTGGACGCGCTCATCAAGGCGGACAAGGATTTTGAAATGCTTGTGATCCCTGGCGGGGGTCATGGGGCGGCGGGTACGCCGTATGGAAAACGGCGTCAGCGCGATTTTTTTGCGAGGCGGTTTTTGCGCGGCTCTTGACATACGCGCCGCGTCGATTCCCCTTGAAAGGAGGCTAGGGGTTTAAAGCGCGGGCGCGGCGGCTGCGGACGCCTTAAGATTCCCGCTTACGCGGGAATGACAGCATGAATCGGCCGTCGCGGAAATGAATGCGGTCGCCTGTTGGGTAAGGTCGTTTTTATGCGGCTCTTGACATACGC
The DNA here is from genome assembly GCA_963665845.2 of Candidatus Poribacteria bacterium. Classification (GTDB taxonomy): domain Bacteria; phylum Poribacteria; class WGA-4E; genus JAPPNK01. The sequence continues at coordinate 3,343,045 of OY762492.1, read as the reverse complement.
GCCAAAGCGCTGAACAATAGAGCGCTGGCATGCAAAAAAAAGAGGCGCCTTATGCGGCGCTGAAGGCGTATGCTGCGCCTAAAGCGGACGGTAACAGCGCCCGGCGCCGGCGGCAACTGGCACGCGAATTGCTTGAATGTCGGCAAATGCGTGTCAACGCACAAAACTTGTTGGAGGATACATAAATGACCGTTCAAGACGTCATTGAGTTTGCGAAAGCCAAGAACATTCTGTTCGTGGACCTGAAGTTCACCGACCTGCCTGGAATGTTCCAGCACTTCAGCATTCCTGTTAAGGAGCTGACGGAGGACCTGTTTGAAGACGGCTCTGGATTTGACGGATCCAGCATCCGCGGGTTTCAGGACATTCACGAAAGCGACATGCTCCTGATACCCGACCCATCGACCGCGATCATCGACCCGGCATGCAAAATTCCGACGATGAGCATGGTCTGCAACATCAAAGACCCGGTGACGCTGGAGAGTTACTCGCGCGATGTGCGCTACATCGCCCAGAAAGCGGTGAACTACCTCTCCGACACCGGCATCGGCGACACCGCCTACTTCGGACCGGAAGCCGAGTTCTTCGTCTTTGACGAAATCCGGTACGGCGGCGGAACCAACTTCGCCCATTACACGGTCGACTCCGTTGAAGGCAACTGGAACTCGGGGCGCGAAGAAGACCCGAACCTCGGCTACAAACCGCGGCCGAAGGAGGGGTACTTCCCCGTCCCGCCGTCCGACACGCTGCAAGATGTGCGCTCGCAGATGGCGTTGAAGATGATGGAGTCCAACATTGACGTGGAGCTGCATCATCATGAGGTGGCGCAGGGCGGTCAGTGCGAGATCGACATTCGGTTCGACGAGATGATCGCCGCCGCCGACAAGGTGATGCTCTTCAAGTACATCGTCAAGACGGTCGCGCGCGACCACGGCAAGGTCGCCACCTTCATGCCGAAGCCGATCTTCGAGGACAACGGCTCTGGAATGCACGTCCATCAGAGCGTCTGGAAAGACGGCGAGAACGTGTTCTACGACGCGGGTTCCAGCTACGCGAACCTGAGCGAGACGGCTCTGCATTACATCGGCGGTCTGCTGCGCCATCTGCCGGCGCTGTGCGCGTTGATTGCGCCGACGACCAACTCGTACAAGCGTCTCGTTCCTGGGTTTGAGGCGCCGGTGAGTCTGGCGTACTCGCAGCGCAACCGCAGCGCTTGCATCCGCATCCCCGTCTATTCCAAGACGGAGAAGGCGACGCGCGTTGAGCTTCGGACGCCGGATCCGTCCTGCAACCCGTACCTTGCGTTCGCGGCGATGTTGATGGCGGGGCTGGACGGCGTGCGGAACCGCATCGACCCCGGCGAGCCGATGGACAAGGATCTGTACGACCTTGAGCCGGAGGAAGCGGCCGCTCTTGAGCATGTTCCGGATTCTCTTGACAAGGTGCTGGACGCGCTGGAGGCTGACCATGACTTCTTGCTGGAGGGCGATGTGTTCACGCCCGACCTGATCGAGAAGTACATCGAGTACAAGCGCGATTCAGAGGTGGACGCGGTTCGTTTGCGTCCGCATCCGCACGAGTTTTACCTGTACCATGACATTTGAGTTTCAACCTGCTGTCGGGCGGGCGCGCCGCGGCGCGTCCGCCTGACGGCTCAACCAACGGCGCAACAAGGAGACGGACCTCATGAAAAAGATCGAGTGCATCATTCGTCCATTCAAACTGGACGACGTCAAAGATTCGCTTCGCGAGCTGGGCATCCAAGGCATGACCGTGAGCGAAGTGCGCGGCTTCGGACGTCAAAAGGGGCATACGGAGCTGTATCGAGGCAGCGAGTATACCATTGAGTTCATTCCGAAGACGAAGATTGAAGTGGTGACCGCCGACGATGTCGTTGACAGCGTCATTGAAGCGATCATCGAAGCGGCGAAGACGGACAACATCGGGGACGGAAAGATTTTCGTTTCTCCGGTCGAAGAGGTTGTCCGTATCCGCACAGGGGAGCGCGGTCAGAAAGCGATTTAATGGCTGCGCGGGTCCGGCGGACGCCCCCGTCCGCTTATCTACTCACTGCATGCGCGCTATGGGGGGGTTGCTTGCCCCCCCTGCGTTGGGCGCGGCCGGCCATTTCAAACGCTTCGTCCGTCGTCATTCCATGCGCAACTAAAAACCCCCCAGCCCCCCTTTTCAAGGGGGAGTCTAGAAACCTGCGCCCTTACAGCCTGCCCCCGCGCAAGCGGGAATCCAGAGGCGCCGCAGACGACGTTCGCGTTCATATTCAGCGTTGTCCCAACTCTCAGGGTAAGGTCGGAAAGCAAAGCCGCTTGACGCCGAGCCGAGAACAGGGCATTATTAATGAAACGCGCTTCGAAAGGAGTCAACATGGCAAGAAGCAAGAGCGGAAAAAAGCGGCGCCGAACGCTGATACGGCAACAGCAAAAACGGCGCGCCAAACGAAAGAAACTAGAAATCGCCAAACGCCGCCAACAGACAAGCGAAGCGTCGGCGGAATAGCTCTCTAAGAGCCGAGAGCTTCCTCCAGCAGAGTTTTTTCAAAATCGGTGTAGTTCAGTTGGAGCGCCGCCTCCTGCGCCTTGACGGTCATCTTCGGCCAAACGCGGCGCAGGATGCGTACCATCTTTTTGCGCTCTGTTTTTTCCGCCAATTCCGTAAACTGCGTCTCCAAAAAAAGCAGCGATACGGCATCCTCAATGACGCGGCTTTCCGGATCGTCCGGATAGGTTGACCTTAAAATCAGCTCCTGCGTCCGTTGAATTGCCGCCGCCTCATAGCCCGCTTCGCGCATGATCTCGCCTGCTCTGTCCGCATGCAGCGTCCGCAGCGCGTCGCGCCAGTCATGGTAACTTTTGCGCGTCATCGGGTAGTCGCTGCGCGGAATTTTCCAACGTTCAATATGCAGCCCCCGCGCCGCGAGAATCAGCTCTTCGGACGGGTCGGGGCAAAGCGCCTTCACCCAAACATACAGCTTTTGAGAATAGACCAGCTCATACGGTTCCGGTTCGCCTTCCGCGCCGTATGTCCAAACGCGCGGATCGTTTCGGTTCGCGTCGTCAATGGCGTTCAACGCTTGGCGCGTTCTGTTGTCCACGCGGCTCTCCGTTCGCTGCGGGGTTCGTATAAAAAAATCCAGCGGGTTGTATGTTCCCGCTGGATTTTAAATGGTAGCGGGGGCAGGATTTGAACCTGCGACCTGTGGGTTATGAGCCCACCGAGCTGCCAGACTGCTCCACCCCGCGTCAAATTATCTGGTGGGCAAGGAGGGACTTGAACCCTCACGCCCTCGCGGGCGACGGATTTTAAGTCCGTCGTGTCTACCGGTTCCACCACTCGCCCTTTCGGTCCGTCGCTTCCGCATTATTATCATAACAGGGGGGCGGGTTGATGTCAACCTAAAATGCGTTTTTTGAACCGATTCAGCCCATTCCCATCAGAAAAAGGCGCCAGAAAGCGTTTCGGTCGACAGCGTTTTAGTTGCAGACGGAGACCTGGCATGGTATGATTTCGTTACGTTGCCGGGTCGTCTAGCGGCAGGACGCTTGGCTCTGGACCAAGTTACGAGGGTTCGAATCCTTCCCCGGCAACCATTCCTTCCGCGCGGCGCTGGAGTCCCTATCTATGCAGGCGGAGCGTTTACGCGACACCTTAGACGCCCTTCCGACAACGCCGGGCGTTTATATCATGAAAGGCAGGGGCGGCGAGGCGCTGTATATCGGCAAAGCGGCGTCGCTCAAAGCGCGCGTGCGTTCCTATTTTCAACCGGCGTCCGGACCGAGATCGTCCACCATTGCGGCGCTCATTCCGCGCGTGGAATCGATAGAAACGATCAGCGCCAACAGCGCCGTTGACGCGCTGATTTTAGAAAACAACCTGATCAAGCAGCTCCTGCCCAGGTACAACATCAAGCTGAAGGACGATAAGCGGTATCCGTATGTGCGCGTTTCCACGAAGGAGCCGTTTCCCGCCCTTTCGGTCACGCGCGAGGCGAAACAGGACGGCAACCGCTACTTTGGCCCGTTTGCGCAGTCGCGCGCCGTGCGCGGCTCTTTGAAGCGGCTGACGACGCTTTTCCCGGTGCGCACCTGCTCGCTGGACCTCAAAAAGAGCGGCAACCGCCACCGCGTCTGCCTCGACTACCATATCGGCAAATGCCCCGGCCCGTGCGCCGACCATATCTCCACGGAGGAGTATGCGGAGATTGTGCGCGGCGCGTTGATGTTCTTGAGCGGCAAAACGGCGTCGTTCATTGAGGAGCTGCGCGTCGAAATGGCGGCGGCGTCCAAGGAGCTGAATTTTGAAAAAGCGGCGCGCCTGCGCGACCGAATACGCGAAATTGAGCAGCTGTCGGAACGGCAGCAGGTCGAATCCTCGTCGGGCGAATCGTATGACGCGATCGGATGCGCCGTCTTGGAAACGATGGCATGCGCGCAGGTTCTCATGGTGCGCGGCGGCAAGCTGATTGAACGGGAGCAGTTTTTTCTGACAGACGTGGAAGGCGAAACGCCGGAGCGCGTCCTCTCCGCATTTGTGCCGCAGTATTACGCTGAGGCGTCCTACGTGCCGCCGGCGGTCGCCCTTCAAACAGAGATCGAAATGTCCGACCTGACGCAGACATGGCTTGAACAAAAGCGCGGCGCCAAGGCGCGTCTCTACGCCCCGACGCGCGGGCGGCGGCGCGACATGACAATGCTGGCGGCGAAAAACGCTGAGACGGCTCTCGCCCAGCGGGCGGCGCATGTGGTCGGCAGCTCCGACGAGCATCCTGGGCTGAAGCAGCTCATGGAGACGTTGAACCTAGACAGGCTTCCGCGCCGCATTGAGGGGTTCGACATCTCCAACGCGGGCGGCGAGATCGTCGTCGGCTCCATGGTGGTGTTTGAGGACGGGAAGCCCGCCCGCTCCGAATACCGCCGCTACAGAATACGGGACGCGGAGCGGCAGGACGATTACGCCGCGATGAAGCAGCTGATCTACCGCCGTTTCTCTAGGGCGATCCAGGAAGGCTCCGCGATGCCGAATCTGATCCTGATCGACGGCGGGATGGGTCAGCTGAAAGCGGCGGAGGAGGCGCTGACGGAGGTCGATTATCCGCAGCAGCCGCGTCTGGGTCTCGCCAAGCGTTTTGAGCATATCTATCTGCCGGGCGGTTCGGAGCCGATGCGCCTTCGAAAAGACCAGCCGGCGCTGCATCTGATTCAACATCTGCGGGACGAGGCGCACCGGTTTGCCGTTTCCTATCTGCGCCGTCTCCGCAGCCGCCAGCTGACGCATTCGATTTTGGACGATATACCGCAGGTTGGAAAACGGCGCAAACAGGCGCTGCTGGAGCGGTTTGGCGATGTGAGCGCGATACAGGAGGCGTCGCTGGACGATCTACTCGCCGTTCCGAGCATGACGCGCCCTGTCGCCCAGTTGATTTACAAGCGGTTTCGGAAGCGGTCGAAAGTGTAAGCGTTCGATGCGCGAGCGCAGTTTCATCATGGGACGCCGAACGGCAGCCGGTTGATCTGTCGGAACGAAGGCGGCGTTACGTTCGTATCATAAACGCAAGCGCATGACGCTGTGCGCAGAACGTGATGAGATTGCGGTGGACTTTTTTATGCAGATGGATCATCTTTTTTATCGTCTTGAGATCGTCCCGGAGAAGACAGCGCGCATGGAGATGCGTTCGTCCAGAGGCGCCGTTTCATGGGAGCAGGTGGTGCCGGTCGACAAGCTTGTTCATGACGAGCAGCTGCTCCGCGACCGTTCCCCGATGGAGCAGGAGCGCATTCGACGCGTCACGCGCAGCTCGGCGTGGAACCATTACATCGGCTATGTGCGCCGCATCGCGCTGGACGCCGGGATGGAGTGGATCTCTCTGAATATGCGCGGGGCGGAACGCGGCTTTCTTTTTTCAACCCGACAGCAGGAGCGGCTGGAGGAAGAGTTCGGCGTCAAGCCGGAGATGACCGACGCGGAGGGGCATCGGGCGCATCTTGTTTTTGACCGAGCCGTTCCGCCCGAGCTGTGCTACTGCGTCAAAACGAACAACGCGCGCGTCTTTGCCCGGTACGAGACGGTCGGATCGCGGCTGCAGATCTATTTGAGCGGCATAACGCGCATGGACACCGGACAGAACATTGCGCAGGCGAACGCCAACCAGGCTCTGCGTTATTTGAAACGGCTTCGGATAAAGCAGACGGAAACGGACGCGGAGCCGCCCATGCAGCCGCCTTTAGAAGAGCCGCGTACGGAGCAGGCGGCGCTTCCGCCGCCGACGCTTACGGAGGGGCTGTCGATCCCGGCGGACATCCCGAAGTTTAACTGGAGCTCCGCGCTCTCTTCAGAAAAAGAAAAGACGGAAGAGATACAGATCGAAGAGGAAAAGCCGGCGATCATCGTTGAGGAAGAGCCGAAGGAATCGGAAGAAGCGCTGGCGACCGAACTGGAGGATGCCGTAGAAACGGCGGAAGAAGAAGCGGACATGGAATGCCCCAGCTGCGGCGACGAACTGTTCCATATCGCCGGTTCCACAAGCGTCTGCCTCTCGTGCGGATGGAGCAACCTGCCCAATTTGGACGAGGAAGAAGACAGCGCTTGACGGCGCCGCCGCGTCCGATTCCCCCCCTTGAAAAGGGGGGCTAGGGGGTTTAAAGGACGGAGCTTTGAGGTGAAAATGAATTTCTCCGCATGGGCGTACCGCCGTAAGAAGATAGCTGACCTTATGTCTTTAGTTGGGACATGCCGGCGGGCGAACGCGGACGGTTTCCGCGGCGCCTCTAGATTCCCGCTTTACGCGGGAATGACGGTGTCGTTCAGCTGTGCCAACTTTCAGCATGAGGTCGGAAGACAGCGCTTGACAGATCCGCCCAAATGTCCTATATCTAGTTGCTAACAGGTACATCGCGACCGTTTCAAACAGAGAGGCGCGTATGAACGGCGACACGATCCGCAGTGAAAGTCTTCCTCCGATACAGACCTTTGCAGACCTGTTCTGCGGCATCGGCGGATTCCATGCCGCCGCCGCGGACCTTGGCTTGAAATGCGCCTTCGCATGCGACATTGACGAAGACGCGCAGGACGCCTACGAGACCAACTTCGGCATACGACCCGAAGGCGACATCATCGACATACGCCCCGACGCGATACCCGACCATGACATTCTGTTTGCGGGTTTACCGTGCCAGCCGTTCAGCATCATCGGCAAACGGGGCGGGTTCAAGGATTCGCGCGGCAACCTGTTTTTAGAGACGGCGCGCGTCATCGCGGCGAAGAAGCCCCGCGCCGTTCTCATCGAAAATGTGCGTCAGTTCACGACGATTCAAGGCGGAAAGACGATACGATGCGTCGTTGCGACGCTCGAAGCGCTGGGCTATACGGTCGATTGGCGCATCCTGAACGCGCTCAATTTCGGTTTGCCGCAGAAACGGGAGCGGGTTTTCATTGTCGGGCTGGATGTTGAGTTTGCGGAGTTTCCATGGCCGGAGGGCGGCGTTCCGATGAAGCCCCTTGCAGAGATATTGGAAGAGAACCCCGACCCGCGCCATACCGCCTCGGAACGCATACGTCAAGCGCGTCAAAAGGCGCATAAATCCGAGACGCGCCCCGCGATATGGCATGAGAACAAGGGCGGGAATGTGTCCAGCCATCCGTTTTCATGCGCGCTGCGGGCGGGCGCGAGCTACAACTACCTGCTGGTGGACGGAATACGCCGCCTCACTCCGCGCGAAATGTTTCGGCTGCAGGGCTTTCCCGATTCCTATAATTTGCCTGACAGCGTCAGCGCCGCCCGGCGTCTGGCGGGGAACTCGGTCGCTGTCCCTGTCGTTCGCGCTGTCGTTGAACGCATGCTGAAGGCGCGCGATTAACCCTGCGGATACATGACAATATCGTCCACCCGAACATGCTTCGGAAGCGTCATCAGATAAACCGCCGCGCGGACGATGTCCTCCACCTCAAGCCGTATATCGGACGCGGCGGGGCTGTTTTTGAAAGGCGTCTCGACCGTCCCAGGACAGAGCGCGTCCACTCGAACGCCATGCGGTCTCGCCTCTTCCGCCAGCGCGCGCGTGAACCCCAGAAGCCCCCATTTTGAAGCGCAGTAAGCGGAGCCGCTTTTGAAACCGAGCTTGCCCGCGACGGAGGAGATGTTCAAGATATGCCCCGACCCCTGCTGCATCATGATCGGCAGAAAGGCGCGCGTCGCCAAAAAGACGCCTGTCAGGTTCGTCTCGATGACCGCGTTCCATTCGCGCGTCGGCATGTCGACAATCTCATGCCATGCGCCGATGCCCGCATTGTTGATGAGAATGTCAACCGTGTCGAAGGCGGCGAGCGTTTTTGCTTTCAGGCTTTCGATCTGCGATTCAGCGCGCACGTTGGCGCGTACGGTTAAGTATTGACCGTCAGGTCGTATTTCGCGCAGTTGGTCAACTGCCTGTTTTAGCCTTGCGCGGTTTCGAGCGGCGAGAACCACATTGGCGCCCTCTTCCGCCAGACGACGCGCCAGCCCTTCGCCGATGCCGGAGCTGCCTCCCGTAATAACCGCCGTTTTGCCTTCAAAAATGTTTTCCATATCCCTCTCTTCAGTTCTTTAAAAACGACCGGCGAAGCCGACGCCGGCGGAATGCTGCGTCATCTCATACAGCGCATTCTCGGACGACAATTCGCGGTACTCCCCCAAGCTGGTCTCGGCGTTCAACTGTATCGACACCGCCTCGGACAGCGCGAACGACGCCTCCGCCCTCAAACGCGCATACGGCTCCAGCGCCGTTGAAACTGGACTCTCGCTCAAAATATCCTGTATATTATGCCGCTCGCCGATCCATTCCACTCCCGCCTTCAACTGAACGGCTTCGTTCAGCGCGGCGTACGCTTCCGCCGCCGCGCGCAGCTGCGGGCGGTACGGCAGCATGTCCAGGTTCAGATTCTCCACCGACTGAACGCGCTCCCATACCAGTTCCGACTGCAGCCGAAAGCGCGGGTTCATGTCGATGCGCAGGCTTGCCCGCGCCTCAACCAGCTGCGCCTTCACATTCACAAGCCGCCATGCCGGCGCCTCGTTGATGCGGGTTTCGTCCCAGACAGCCATGTTTTCCACGTTCCGCCATTTCGCGCCCGCCTTCGCCTCCACGCCGCTGCGCCGCGCCCAGACGGCGCCGCCGCCGTTCAGTTCGACCTCCGGCTTCAACTGCCCGTTCACAATCGTATGGTCAGTCTCGACATACTGCTCTATAGGCGTCAGCCGCGCGCCGTTCTGCGCCTCAAAACGCGCGCCCCAGCCCTCGTCCAGCCCTGTCGTCCATGCCGCTTTGAAAGCAGGCAGCGCTCGCGAACTTTCCCCCGTCTCGCTCGTCATGTCCGGTTGACGAACGGCGGCGGCGCCGACGCTCCAGCTGAAGGTTCCAACGGCGGTCGCCGCATGCCTGTCCTCAAACGAGACGCTTCCGACAGCGGAATTGTATGTCCCCGCCGTCAACGGATCCTCGGCGGAACGGACGGCTCCGCTGAATTGCAAACGGCGCGGATTCTTGCCCATCGACTGCAGCTCCACGACTCCCTCGGCGCGCCCCTCTGCAATTGTCCCTGTCAATTTTTCATGCGGAAGGCTGTATCGGGTTCCTTGAATCGTCCATTGCTGGCGCGTTCCGCCGCTTGCGGGCGGTTTTCGGTTGAGGGCGATTTCGGCGGAAAGCAGCGTCTTCTCTTTTGGAATCGTCTCTTCGGGCGTTTGGATCCAGTTGGATGAGCGCGTACTCCAGCGCGCGTTCAACCGCAGGGCGCTCTTTTCCGAGTCCCAGGCGGCGCCTGCAGCGGCGTCGGCATGATTGCTTCCGCCTCTTCCTTGGGTGAAGGTTCCGTTCTGCGCCTCTCCGATGAGACGCGCCGACGCCCGCGCGTTCTCCCCTCCGCCGGAGAGAAACAGGTTGTACTGGGCGCGTCCTGGCGCCTGCGCGGCAATCTCGGCGATGGCGCTGCGTTTCATCGGCGCGCGCTCTTGAACGAAAAAACGGCGCTGCTGCGGGCGGGTGTACGGAAACCGCCACGCCCGTTCAACCGGCATGGTAAGGCGGTACATGATCGGCGCCGGCAGCCCGCTCGCTTCAAACGGCGACCGCTGGGCGCGCAGCGTCGTCACATCGATGATGCGCCCGACAATCTCTCCAGGAACGCCCTCCAGCTCTTGCGCTTGGGCAGTCAGCGCGGCGGCGCATACCGCTAAAACGGCTGTCGCTAATCGTTTCATTCATCCTGCCCCTGTTGCTGACGCAGCGCCTCAAGCCTGTTTTGCGCGTGATTCAGAAACGGATCCCACTCGGCGGTCTTTTGAGAACTGCGCTGATAATCCTGAACCGCCTTATCATACCAGCGCAAGGCGAGGTCCAGTTTGCTCAACCGCTCATAAGCGTCTCCCGCTTTCACAAGAGCGCGCAGCGTCGAATACGGATCCAGGGTTGGATACACCACCGCGACAATCAAAAAGGAGCGCGCCGCGTCCTCATACCTGCGCAAGCCGACAAGCGCATCCCCCGCAATCAGCTGCGCCGCTGTAACCAACCTCGGCTTGTAATCGCTCTGGTTCTCGGTGATGGAGGCGACCGCATCCAGCGCCTCTTGGTTCCGCGTCAGCTCCAGCAGCTGACTTCCAAGATCGATCTGCGCCGCATTCGCCTCTTCCGTCTTCGGATACTCGGCAATCAGCTGCCGATACGCCTGAATCTTCTCCTCAGGCTTGCGCTGCTGGTCGTAGGCGTCCGCCATGAGCAGATAGGCGCGCGGCGCTTCGGGCGACTTCGGATACGTCTTAATAAGGTCCCGCAGACGCCGCGCCGTTTCATCTAGATCGCGCGACGGATTTTGCGCGTCCTGAAGCGCCCATGCGCTAAAGTAAAGCGAACTCGCCTTGATGGCCGCCGTCGCGTTCGGCATCGCCGCCGCCTTGTCGAACGCCGCGGTCGCCTGCGGGAACGACTTCAGCTCAAAATAGCATTGCCCGATATCGTACTGGGCGCGCGGAGCCGCCGCGGAGGTCCCGTACAGCGAAATCACTTTCTGAAACTCCGCAATCGCTTCTTGATACTGCTGACGATCATAACGCTGCACTCCGATCGCATGAAGCGCGCCCGGCGCCAGCGGACTTTTCGGGTACTTCTCCACCAATTCCCGGTACGACGTCAAGGACATCTCCGCTTCGCCCATCAGCCGCTGCGCCTCCGCGACCGCAAATTGCGCGTCGTCCGCCAGCTCGCTTTTCGGATACAGCTCTTGAAGCCGTCGATACGACTCGATCGCCTGCGAATGCTCCCCTAGGTTGTAGCGGCTCTCCCCAATCTGATACAGCGCCTCTTCGCGTATATGCTGCGTGTTCGCGTTCTGGGAGGAAAATTCGGCGTTCGGGTATTGCTCGGCGGCGGCGGTGTAATCCGCAATCGCCTCCTGGTACCGCTTCAGTTTGAAGTAGCAGTTGCCCCTGAAAAAGATCGCCTCCGGCTTGAGAACGCTCCCGGCATGCCGTTTCAAAAAGTCGGTGAAGCCGTTCAACGCCGTTTCGTAATCCTCGCGGATGTAGCGCGTCCATGAGGCGCGGTACTGCGCGTCGTCCGCCCAGTCGCTGTTCGGATACTCGGCGGAGACGCTCAAAAACGTCTCGATCGCCTCCTCATGCAGCTTCATATTCAGCTGCGCGACGCCGATGTCGAAGGCGGCTTTGGCGGTCAGAGCGGGGTTGTTTTCCGTTTTATCGATGAACCGCCGCCAAGCGTTCACCGCTTCCTGGTAGCCCGCCTGCTGTTTTTCGTTGTCCTGTTCATTCTGCGCTTCTGAAAAATGCGTCCATCCGATGTTGTACTCCGCCTGCGCGGCGTGGGCGCTTTTCGGATCGCTTTGAATCAGACGGCGGTACTGCTCGCGCGCCGCCGAGTAATTCTGCTGCCAGTACAGCGCCTCCCCCCAGAAAAAGCGCGCCTCCGAAGCGTAGGAGCTTTTCGGATAACTGCTCAGTAGGCGATTCGCCGAGGCGGCTGTCTGCGCGTATTCTTTCAACTCATACCTTGAGCGGGTTTGCCAGTACAGCGCCTGATCGTTCTGCGCAATCGGGTCGTTCTTGGCGGGATCGTTCAAAAAACGATCAAACGCCGCGTCCGCCTCTTTAAATTTGCCCGCGCTAAAGAGCGACCGCCCAAGGTTGAAGATCGCCGTCTTGCGCCACGGCGACGTCTGCATCGTTGAAACGGTCTCGTACGCCTGTATCGCGTCCTCGTATTCGCGCAGCGCAAAATGGGAGCTGCCTTTTCCAAAGAGCGCGTCGTCCTCATACTCCGTTCCCGGCTCCACGCGCCGATACCAGATCAGCGCGGTGTTGTGTTCATCCAGATTGCGCCTGCATTCAGCGAGATGAAACGCGGCGGCGTTGCGAAATCGGCTCTCCGCGTTGTCCGCGACGCGCTTGAAACTCTCCGCCGCCTCCCGAAACCGATCCAGCGCCAGATGACACCGCCCGATGCTGTACTGCGCCTCGTCCGCCAGATCGCTGTCAGGGTAAGCGTTCAGAAGCCGCTGATATTCGATGACAGCGCGCTCATACTGCTTCGGATCGTCCGAGCCTTCATGGAACAGGACATTGCCGATCCAGAGCTGCGCGTCTTCAGCGGCGTCGATTTCAGGGTAACGCTGTATCACCAGTTCCAGCTGCCGCCGCGCTTCGACCGGCTGATTCAACCGAAAGAGGCACTGCCCGACGCGCAGCGCCGCGTCCGCTGTGAGCCTCCGAACCTCCGCGTTCTCCTGATGCCGCCGTATGAATTGCTCGTATAAGCTTTTTGCCGCTTCGTTCTGCTGCGGGTCGGTCCGCTTTTCAGGGTCGACAAACAGCGCTTCGGCGGCGCGGTATAACGCTTCGGGAGCCTCCGGCGCGTTCGGATAAGTCTGCGCGAAGCTCAACATGGCGTCATGCGCCTCTTGGTACCGTTTTAAAAAGAAGAGCGTCCAGCCTTTGCCGTATACGGCGGGACCCGCCTCGTTCGCCCTCGGATATTCAGCCAAGATGCGGTCGTACGCTTCCAGAGCGCGTTCGTAGTTGCCGATTTTGTACTGCGCGTCGCCGAGCATATAGACGGCTTGCGCCTTCACCGCCTCGTCCGAGGCTTGCTGCGCGACCTTTTCAAAGGCAAGGACGCTTTCTTCAAGCCGTCCGCTTTCGCGCCAGGCGTAGGCGTGTCCGAGAAGCGCTTGAATGCGCAAGCCGCTCTGCGGGTAGTCGTTCTGGAGCGTTCGATACGCCTGTATCGCCTCGTTGTATTTGCCGAGTTTGCGCGCGGCTTCGCCGGCGAGATAAAGCGCGTCGTCGGCGTTGTCGCTGTCGGCGTAGTTGCGCGCGAAGCGGTTGAATTCGTCTTTTGCGGTCTCGTAGTCGCCGGCTTCGTATAGGAGGTAGGCGAGCTTGTAGTCGGTCTGTTCATCGGCGAACGCGCTGACCGCGCCGATGAGCAGTAAAAGTAAAAGCGCCGAGCGTTTCATGATTCGTTTTCCGCGTTGCGTGATTGAAGTTCGATAACCTCTCTTTTTCGAAGGAGCGGATGCCCGCTTTCATATTATAGCGCTGAAAGGGCGCGCGGCGCCATGCGCTCGTTGCCTGTCCGATCTCATGCCTAAAGTTGAAACCGTTGAACAAACAAAGCCTTCATCATGGGGAAAATTCAGTCCGCGTGTCCCAGTACCCGCTTCCATTTGAGGTACCATTTAGGATCCGCCTCGGAGTCGTCGCCGGTGAATCCTTTCCTGCGCGCCTCTTTCAACCAGGACATTTTTATTTTGTGCCAATGCACCGCCTGTACGCCGTAGGAGCCGATATGTACCTGCCTGTCTGAAAGCGTGACGCCGCTTTTCAGATTGCTTTGCAGCTTCGCCGCCCGGACGACATGCTCCGCCTCGCGGTGCGCCGCCCGCCGCGCCTGCGCCATCGCATGCTGCCAAGGCTCCCTCTCTTCAAACGGATGCGGGATCGAAGAGCAGGACGCGAACAAAAACAAACTCGACGACAGAACTGCGGCGCAGAATGTTGTCAAACGCATGTTCTTTCTCCCTATTGCGCTTTCATGATAATGTACGCATGGCGGCGCGGCAAGCGCCGTTCTTGACAGCGCCCCGCCCTTCAGCGTATAGTATAGCTATGAAGCCGATACCGAGCAGCCCAAGAGCCGAATACGAACGCCTGCGCGCGCGGGTCTACGCCGGGAAGCCGCCCAGCCGCGCCCTAGACGATCTGACCCGTTCCGCGCCGCTGGCGGACGCCCGCTCCAAGCCCGCAAGGGGGCGCGAAGAGCTGGATGTCTGGATCGAAGTGTGCGCCCAGCTTGGACTGCCGCTTCCCGAATGGACGCTTCAACAGAAACGGCAATGGAACGGCTGCGGATGGCTCGCTGTCGACTCCAACGAACTGCTGAGCGAAGAGAGCGCGTATCCGAACATGGCGCGCCTCGTCAAAGACGCCTACGGAAACGCCTTTTTTGCGCTTTTTCAACAAGAACCGACGCCCCAAACCGATAAGGAGGCAGCGCGATGACCCGCCTCAAACATCTGCTATGCGCCGTCGCGGCGCTCTGCATGGCAAACGCCGCCCTCGCCGAGGTTGAACAGCTAGACCTGTACCTGTACGGCGGAATCACCCAGCGAAGCAAAAATCAGATTGTGCGCATGGTGTCGCACTATATGCCCAAAGAATGCGTCTCGTTCCGACAGATGAAGCGCGCCGACGGCTCCATCCATCCATGGGTCACCGTCGTGGAAATCAAGCCGCAGGGATGGCCGCTCAATATCTACGGCATCGTTCAACGCATTGACGACGACCGAGGCGTTAACGACGGGCGCCGGTTGTGGAAAGCGGTGGTGACCGCGTCGGGCGAGTTGCGCGACCATTTCGGCTTCGCGCGCGGACGCATCGGTCGCCCCGCCTTCGTTCCTCTCTTTGAACGCGGCAGCCCCGGCATTTGGACATACATGGACGCGCCGTATCCGCGCGAGAGGCTTGTGTTTCATTCGAGCCTGAAATTCGACAACCTGCGCCTGCTCAACCGCGGCAACCGCGTACGGATACAGGGGCGAATCGCCGGCTTCGATCAGATCTACCCGATCGTCGTTCTCACCGAATTTGAAGAGACCGATCAGCCGGGGCGGTTCTTGCAGTGGCGGCGGCAAATGCAAGACGAAGAACGCAAACGGGAACCGAGGCGCATCATCCGCCGTGAAGCGTTTTAACGGCAGTTACGCTCATTAAGATTCCCGCTTACGCGGGAATGACGAGATGGGGCGCGAGCTGACGACGGGCGCTCCAAAAGCGATGGAGCGCCCGCGGCGTCAGCCTGTTCATTTTCCGTCCGCTTCCGCTTCTTCAAGGATGAGGCGCGCTTCTTGGAGGCGCCGTTCGCGCGCCCATGCGATCGCCTGTTGACGCAGCCGATGCAGAACGCCGCGATGCTCCATATACGCCTCATGTCCATACGGCGCCTCCGGGTATTCCCAGTCGTCCGTCCGGAATAGGACGATCGGAATCGTCCGCTCATGGTGCGCGTCGTTGACCACATTTCCAAGCGGGTTGCGCGCCCATGCATACCGCACCGCATGAACCTCCCCCACAAACGGGCTGGTCACCCTCAGCATCGCCTTGTCCAGCTGATCGCGCCCTCGGTCGTCCTTCCCGATGATCATATACTCCGCTGAAGCGGGGTAAAAATGGCGGTCTTCGCCCGCGACGGCAAACCCTTCAAATGGGCGCCCGTCATTCACCTGAACGGGGCGGTCAAACTTCAAGACGGCGTGACCGTCTCCCAGTACCCACTCGATGCAGTCGGCGGGCTGCCAGCCGATATGCTCCTGATCGTAAAACTCGCCCAGCCCCCAGCGCGCGATCCGCTCGCCCAGCTCAAACTTCTTCTGCGGATGGTACCAGTTCACCTGCTGATCATACGCCGACGCAAAGCCGACATTCGGCAAGGCGCGCCATGCCATCGCCTGACCCTCGCGGATATACGGCGCCGCGTCCACCATCCGCTCCTCAAAATTTTCATGCGTCTGCGGTTGTCCGCCCGCTGTCAGCTCCACGATTCCGAACGGCATCTCTTCGTCTCGAAACACTTCGCGCCAGTTCACAATCAGCTCTCGGAACGCCTCCGCGTAAAGCTTCGGGCGCGAATCGCCCAGCGCGTTATTGAAGCCGTGGTTGAACAACGTGCCTTTGATGTTGAAGTTCGCATACGGCGCGACCATGCCGTTGAAAGCGGCGGCGGGACCGCCTCGGTTGAAGGCGGGACTCTGGTCCGGCTCGGTCGGCTTGGGACGCGGCTGCTCGCCCCGTTCCTTGCGCCGCTCCGTGTCCTGCTCCCACCGCTCAATCTTCATCTTCAGGTTCTCGTCAGGGTCGAACTCCTCAATGCGCTCGCGCCACATCTGCAGAAACGGCTCCGCTAACGGGATCGCCTCCATCGCGTCCATTCGAAGCCATGCTTCCAGAGTCGTTCCGCCCCAAGAAGCGTCGATGAGGCCGATCGGAACGCCCGACGCCGTATGGACGCGCCGCCCAAACACATATCCAATCGCTGAAAAATCGCGCGTTGAGGCGGGCGTACAGGGCGACCAGGCGCCTTTTAGCTCGCCGCGCTCTCCCCGTTCCGCCCATGAATCGTAATCCTCATGCCGTTCAAAATCCTCCAGCGGTTCGGGGCATGCCATGTGCGGTATCGTCATGAGGCGAAGGTTCGGGTAATTTGCGGACGCCGTCTCCGCGTCCCCGTGGTAGACGTTGGCGATGTTATGCTCCATGTTGCTCTGTCCGCTCAACAGCCACACGTCGCCTATCAAAATCTCTTTATAGGCGATCGTCTCGCCGCCGGATGAGATCGTGAGCGTCTGCGGTTCCGCGTTCATCGGCATCGGCTCCAGCTCCGCCAGCCAGTTTCCCGCTTCGTCCGCTTGTACCGTCGCATCCTGCCCTGCGAATTGAACGCGCGTCTCCGCGTTCGCCTCCGCGCGCCCCCATACTCGAATGGGGCGGTCGCGCTGAATGACCATGTAATCGCTGAAAATATGAGGAGCGTAAAGCCCTGTTTTTTCCGCGTCAGCCGCTGTCATAAAAAGACTCCCAATTGCCGCGATGATCGTCGTTGTCATTCGTTCAGCTCCTTCCATGTAAAGAGCTTCAACCGCAAGGCTACAACAGGGGGACGTTTTCCGCAAGTTTAAGGCAGATAAACTCCGTCCCCGCGCGTACCTAGATAGCCGCCCCAGCCGACATGGTTGGTTGATGGGACGTTCAGACTTTTAACATACAGTGTGGAGACGGCGCCGTCCACGGGCGCTGTGAACGCTGTCATGGCGATCTCAAGCGAGCCGTCTCCGTCCAGATCCGCAATCAGCGGCGTCCCGACCGCCCTGCCCAATAGCGGCTCTCCGACAGGCTCCAGCGGTCCGCCGTCCGCGTTAAAACGGTACAGCTGGGAACGCCCGCGCGCCATGTCCGCAATCAGTATGAGCGCTTCGTCTATGCCGTCCCCGTCCATATCGACCGTCAGCGGAGAGGCGAAAAACGGCTCCCTCCGCTCCTCTTTCCATAACACGCGCCCCGACGCCCCGTCCACCGCCAGATAGGTTGACCCAGCATAATGCGGCCATCGACCGATGGAAAAGCAGGCGAACAGATCGGGCGCTTCGTCCGCGTTGAAACGCCCAAATGCGGGCGTTCCCCATGTTTCGGCGGCGGGAATCGTCCGTTCCCACAAAATGCCGCCCGTCTCCGAATTGATTAGCGCGAGCCTGCCGTCAAACGAAGCGACCGCGATTTTTTGACCCGCCAGCGCGGGCGGCGCGACCATCCCTTTGAATGTGATCGGCTTCAGCAGCGGAACCGACTCGCTCAAATCGCCGCGCAGGAAACTCGGCATCGAGACTGACCAGAGCGACCCAGGCTGCGTTTCTCCGCCGGTTCCGTAGAGAATGCGCCCGTTCGCTTCATACGCTCCCATGTAGATTTCGGCGCGGTCGGTCGGTTCGACTGAAACATGGACGCTGCCGTCTGTTCCTTTCAGCTGAAGCAGCCGCCCCGACGGCCTCGGCGCAAACGGCGGGCGCGAAGGATCTCCGCCATGCGCGATCAAGAGCGCGGGGTCGCCGTCAACCTTTTCCGACATCAATTGAGCCGTGTAGTAATTTAAGTACGACCCGCTCTTCTCTCCTGTGAATTCCCACAGCGGCTTTCCGTTCGCGCCGTTGACGGCGATGAGCGCGCCGTTTCGCCCGCCCATCAGGACATCCGCCGCGCCGTCCTTGTTTAAATCGGTCAGCAGGGGCGCGCCGAACAGCTCGCCGCTTGCGTCCGCATGCCACAGCTCCGCGCCGTTCCGCCCGTCGTATGCGGACAGATACCCGACGCTTGAGTGCAGATCGGCGGCGCGAAAGGCGCCATGCAGAACATACTCGCCCGACAGCCGCTCCGCCCCTCGTCCGACGACCAGATCCAGGACGCCGTCGCCGTTGAAATCAGCCGCGCGCGGCGACGATAAACAGGCTAAGTAGTCGGACGCTTCCCAGCGCGCCGTTCCGTATGCGTCCGGCGCCGCTTGCACAGCTCTCTTGGCGGCGCGTTCAAAAAAGAGCCGCGTCAGCCCGCTTCTGTTTTGGTTTAATTGTAAAGCGTCCAGTTTTGCCGCCGCCTCGTCAGACGGGTCGAGGCGCCATAGAGCGTATAACAGGGCGATGCGGACGCCGCGCTCCGCGTTCCCGTCCGCTAGCGTTTTCAACACCGCGTTTTCAAGGTCAGGCGACCGCCTCTCTAAACGCCCCAGCGCATAGGCGGCAGCCTCTTGGACAAAAGCGTCCTCGTCGTTCAGCGCCGTGAGCAGAGCCTTCTCCGCTTGATCAACGCCGCGCAACGCCCCGACCGCCCTGACCGCATGAAGCCGAACGCGCGCGTCCGCATCCTGAACCGCGTTCAAAAGAGCCTCCGCGCCGTCGATAGACGCTTCAGGATCGACAGACGCGATCATATCGAGAGCCTGCGCCGCGCCGCGCCGTACTTCCGCGCTTGAATCGTCTAAAGCGGTCAACAGATATTCGATGGATGAGTCGCCCAGCTCCGCCGACAGAACGACCGCCAGTCGGCGCGTCAACGAATCCCCGCTTCCGATCGCCTTCACAGCGAAAGCGGCGGCAGAATCGGGCGGGCGTTTCATCGCCAGCAGCGCGGCGAGCGTTCCATGGAGGCGCGCGCCGTCCGCTTTAGACAGATCAAGCGTCAAGTTCTCGCCGACCGAACGTCCGATTTGGGCGTATGCGACCGCGGCGCGCGTTCGTATCGTTTCGTCCGAATCGCCCATCAGTTCATGCAGCCGCGCCGTTATCCGCTCATCCCGCAGATCCATCGGCAGGCGAAGGCGGCGTATGGCGTCCAGCTTTGTTTCTGCCGACTCTGTCGCTAAATCGTCGAGGACGCCTTCGATTCGCTTCTCGTCTTCGGATGCGCAGCTCAACAGCGCCGCCATCAAAAACAACAGCGGCAGCGTCAGCCGTCTCAAGAGCGCGCCGCCGCAAGGCGCGCCGCCGCCAGAGTGTTTGACGCGAGCATGACGCAGGTCAACGGACCGACGCCGCCAGGGACGGGCGTCAAGGCGGACGCGACTTCGCGCGCCGATTCAAAATGAACGTCGCCGACGAGCCGATAACCTTTTTTGGAACTCGGATCGTCCACCGCATTGATGCCGACATCGATCACAACCGCGCCCGGTTTGATCATGTCTCCTTTAATCAATTCAGGTTGGCCTGCCGCCGCGATGAGTATATCCGCTTGCCGGGTGTGGTACGCTAGGTCGGACGCGCCGGTGTGGCACAGCGCCGCGGTCGCGTTCGCGCGTTCCGTTTTTTGAATCAGCATGTTCATCATCGGCTTGCCGACCAGATTGGAGCGTCCAACGATGACCGCATGCTGTCCCGCCGGCGCGCAGCCGATGCGATGCAGCGCTTCAAAGATGCCCTTCGGTGTGCAGGGTTCATGCCGCGGCGCGCCGATGACCGAAAGCCCGACATTTTCAGGATGAAAGCCGTCCACATCTTTAATGGGATCGATCGCTTGCAGAACCTTCAGCGATGCGATATGATCAGGTAGAGGCTTTTGAATCAGGACGCCATGGACGGAGCTGTCTTCGTTCACAGCGCGTACGGCGTCCAGCAGATCCGCCTCCCGCGTTTCGAGCGGGAGGAAAATCGTTCGGTCCCGTATTCCGACGCGGGCGCATACGCGCGTTTTTTGTCGGATGTAGGACATGGAACGCGGGTCTTTGCCGAGAGCCATCACAACAAGCGAGGGCGCGGCGCTGTATAATGAACAATAAGCGGCAATGTCCCGGCGAAGCTCGCGTTCAATCTCGCCGGCAATGGCGCGGCCGTCAATGATCACTGCGGACATGGGGCGCTCCTATGACTGAAAACAAACATCGGCAAAAAAAATCTTACAACGCCGCTTTCATGATCTCGATAGCGGTACATCTTTTCTTTGCGTTTTACGCCGCTTACCAGATCGCCAACTCCTTTGAGCGCGACCGCCTGTCGTCTGAGGAGACGATGGTGTGGACGGTGGAAATCAAAGAGCAGACCAGGCGCCGTTTCAACTTCCGAAAAACGCTGCCGCCCCGCGAACCGAGGCCGCCCGATCCGTTCACAAAAAACATGAAAACGCCGTCCGCCGCGCATCAACAGATTATAGCCGCTTCGCCCGGAAACGCAATCAACGATGTGATTTCGCAGGATCTTGAAGCCGTTTCGGATATCGATCTCGCGCCGGAGCTGACGACCGAAGCCGACCTGCCGAACGCGACCTCCTCCATCGGCAAAGGAAGCGCGCAGCCGCTTGCGGCGCCGGCATCCCGCGCCGCCGCCATTGGACGCGACATGTCTCGAGCCCCTGTGCGCATCAAAGGCGGAAGCCTCGACAACTTGCGCGGCAACATACTCGCCGACATTGAAAACATCAGCCCCTCCGCCTTGACGCAGCTGATACCCCACGACGAACTCGGCGCCGTGCTGATCGGAGAGGGGAAAAATATATCCGGACAAATACGGCTCATTAGAATCAAACACAGCCTGTCCGACTGGTGGCAAGACCCGACCGCCATGGAAAGTCTCATTAAGTGGCTTGAATCCAACACGAAACTGCGCGCCGATATGAAATACGAAGGCGGGGCGCTCAAGTTGGACGACAACCGCATTCTGGACGCGCCGCTGCTCATCATGACAGGGCATGACAAGGACATCACCGCCGGCCGAGGAATGGCGCGCGGCGGGCCGCTTGTCTCCGAGCTTTCCGACGAAGAACGGCAAAATCTAAGGGAATACCTGGTCGACCGAAAAGGGACTCTCTTCTTCGATGACTGCGGATTCAACGGCGTCTTCGCCGCTCAAATTCAGCGCGAATTGAAGCAGATCATGCCCGAACATGATCTCGTGGACCTGCCCCATAACCATGAGCTTTACACGACCTACTACGAGCTTTCCGGCCCGCCTGAAGGCGGCGATGTGTTCTGGGGATCGGAAAACAATCCGCAGGCGTCCAAATTCAAAACGCATAAAGCGATCCTGATCGACGGGCGCGTCGCCGTCCTGTTCAACCGCAAAGATTACATGTGCGCGATGGAGACGGTGGAGGTGACAAGCCGCACCATGCTGCGCATGCGCCGTTCGACCGACGTTTACCGGTTCATGACGAACCTGTTTATCTACGCCATGAAACACGGGGGAAACGTCAACCGGTTCAACTACGAAACAGCGGGGCAGTAGCGAAGGCGCCTTAAGAGGCGGCGGGTTTTGTCGGCTTGTCCGGCCCGCGCGGCTGCGAGTCGAACCCGTACATCCGGCGAAGATGAGGCGTCGCGCGTTCCAGGGCGTCCGCGTCCAGATGGCGCACAAAGTCGAATTGCGGCTTCAAGAACGCCCTGCAGCAGAAACAGATGAGGCATCGGCGCGTTTTGTCGGTGCGGTTGGCGCCCGCGGCGTGCCATGTGGCGCCGTTGAAGATGAACACGGAGCCTTTTGGCGCCGTCAGCCGCTTCTCTTCAGGGTCATGCGTCAAGCCGGGAGGCGGCTTGCGGAGCCGTTTATGGCTGCCGGGTACAAAGCGCGTTCCGCCGTTCTCTTCGGTGAAGTCGTCCAGAAGCCAGAGGCTGTTTGCGGTCATCGGAAAGGACGGGAGCGGCTCCGGCATCGCGCCGACCGCGCCGTCCACATGGTATCCGCCCTCCGGCGCGCCTGGATAGATCAGGTTCGAGGTGAGCGTGCTGAGGATGTAGTTGGCGCCGAGAAGGTATTCAAAGACGGGAACAACGCGCGGCTCGGTCATCAGCCGCTCAAACATGGCTCCCTTGTTGACAAGCCATCGGACATGCTGCCCTTTTTGGTCGGTATGGAGAACGGCGGAGCCGTCGGCGCGCTCTTTTTCAGCCAGTTCGCCGATGCGCGCGGCAAACCGCTCCATTTCCTCCCCGCCCAGGACATTTTCTAGAACGAGATACCCATGTTCGTCCAGATGATCTTTTTGCGTTTGCGTCAGCATTGTTCGCCTCCCAAACGCATGATGCGCCATTCGCGCCGGGGAATCAACTGGCCTCATGCCTAAAGTTAGAACATGGGAAAAAGGCCCCGCCAACCAGACCGTCATTCCCGCGCAAGCGGGAATCCAGAGGCGCCGCAGAAGACGTCCGCCTCTGCGGTAAGACGTCATGCCGGCATGTTCCAACTAAAGACGTAAGGTCAGGCGGTTTTGCGCCCCGCTTAGAAACGGGGTAGAATAGAGGAGCGTTGAAACGGGAGAAGCGGATTGAGAAAACATTCGCCCTTGGCAAGCCGCGTTTGGATCGGCGCGTTGATATGTCTCTGCGCCGCGGCGGGCTGCGTGAAGATCGGCAGCATTTTCTCCCCGCCGGCGAACCATGCATATGTATGGACAGGCGAAGCGGACGGACATTCCGTCTTCGACGAAAATAACTGGGGAGCCGATCCGCAAATCGAAGACGCGCGGGCGCCGACCAGCGGAAACATAGACCCTGGCGCTCCAGTCGGCGGGCGTCTTCGCATTCTGTCCGGCAACCCCGGCGGATCAAGCGGCTTCGACTCTCCCATCCTGCTCAATGGAAAGCGCCTTGATGTGAACGGCGGAGTTCTACGCGGCGCCTCCAATCAGGGGATTCGGCATGACAACTCGGACGACGGAGAGACGCGCAGCCCGATGACCGTTGACGGCGGAGCCGTCCAACTCGGCTACCTCTCTAGAATAGAACTTACGCTGGCAGGCTGCGCCCGTTTGACGCTCATGAGCGGAGAGAACCCGTTGAACAACTCAACCGTCCATATCGCGCCCGACTATTCTGGGCTGATCCATTTCACGAACGAAACGCCAGATTCCGTCCGCGCCGAGCATTTTTCCAAAATCGCGGTAGACGGCGAAGAGCTTCAAGAAGGCGTCAACGCCGTATCGTTCACTGACGGGGCAAACGGAACCTACCTGAAATTAGGACAACGCGGCGAACGCCTCTATGTCTATTTTCAGCCGGTCGCATTCGCCGATGACGACGGCTCCAACGTATACCCTGATCGGATCGACCAAGTGAACTCGGAATGGCGGCGGTTAGCGAACATCGAAGTCGTCTATTTGCCGACAGCGGTCTGCCGCTCCTCGCGCTATAATTACATGGACCGCGAAGAGCGCATGGCGCTCTACAGAGGAGAAGACCCGGATTTTGAAACGTTTCTTGACGAAGCGCTCCCGCGCGACCTGCCGAGATCGCGCGCGCTTATAGGCCTGTTTCCTAAGCAATACAGATCCGCCAACGGCAACGTCCATGATATCAGCTGGATGAATTACAGCCGCGGCAACGCTGTCATCAACGGCAACCGCTTGTATTTCCAAGGCCGCAACAGTCGGGTGTTGGCGCATGAGATGGGACATAATCTTGGACTTCCTCATGTCAGCAGCAACAATCTCATGAACCCGCGCCCCAAAACATGGGCGCTTGATCCGTCCCAGGTGGAGAAGGTCAGGGCGCGCGGCGGTCTTTATTTTCCGATGGACTATATCGGACCCGTCCCGGCAACCGCGATGACCTTTTCCGCTTCGGATCAGTACGGAGAAGACCGGTTGCTGGAACAAGGCGCGCCGCACAGCGTTTGGATAGCGCGGCTGCGTTTGGAGACGGTCGACGGTTTCGCGCCCGTGCCGGCGCGTTCTTTCACCGTTTCGGTCGAATCGACGACCGATCGTTCCCATATCCAGCGGACAGCCGTCTATCACACGGGAAATGACGCGGAGTTCTCTTTTTCCCGCGCCAGCCTAGTCGCGGAACAAAACGGCTCTCCCGACCCCTTGATCTCCTTTGAGGATGCGCATCGAGATTTACGGACGGGCGAAAATTACTTTTGGCTGGTTTACGACATTGCCGCGTCCGCCGCTCCAGGCGATGTCTTCGACGGCGAGTTCACCGCGGTCGTCTTGGGAGGGCGCGCTCTCGGCGTTGTCCCGAACCTAACGTTTACGAACGATGGAACCGCGGCGATTGTCGATTCCAGCGCCGACGCATCTGCTCGCCGGTGAGACTCCCCTTCCGCGCCGCAGAATCAAGCGCCGCCCTCCGCTTTAGGCTAGGATAGTGAGAGAGCGGCAATGAGGGAGTTGGAAGATTCAGAAAACAATTTTTGAACGATGGGACATGACCCCTGAAGAGCTGACAGAGCTTGTAGAGAACAATCCTAGCCTGCGAGGAATGATTCTAGGCTATTTAGCGGAGCTGAAACTTGAGAAGCTCTGGCTTTCGGACAGCGAAATATCGGAAGTGGCGAAGCATGACGATCATGATCGCAAACGAAAAGGCGACCGCATCATTCGCTATAAAAACCATACATTCGTGTATGAATCTAAATCTCTGCAGAGCGCGTCTGTCAAGAAAACGGACGACCGATGGATCGGAAAAGCGCAGGTTGACGCTAGCGACCGCCGAGAGATTTCACTTCCCGACAAAAGCCGTATCAGCACAACCTGCCTGCTCAGAGGAGAATTCGATATTCTTGCCGTCAATATATTTGCTTTTGAAGAAAAATGGCGGTTTGTTTTTGCAAAGAATTCTGATCTTCCCGAATCTCGTTACCGAAAGTACACCCCGTATCAGAGGCGGCATCTGTTAGCGACGCTTGTGACTGTCAGCTGGCCCCCTACGCCTCCCTTTCGCGATGAGCCGTTCACGCTCATGAACGAAATCATTCAGGAGCGCATCTGACTTAAGGTTTTGCCTTTCGGAATTTTGAGAAAGACAAGAAAATAAGAGTGGTTTTTTCGCGCATGTACCTGCTTCAAAACGCGGCTCATTCCCGGCTTGTTTTGCCTCACGACCACAAAGAGGTCTTTGCAGTAAAAGCCGATTTCAGCGTAAGCGTTGATGATCTCAACATGGGTCAGGTTCTGGCGGTTTGCGCTCACTTCGTCCTGACACTTCACAATCAACGCGCCGCGGTCGCGCAGCGTTCGATGCGCTTCTTTTCCGCTTTCTTCGTAAAATTCCAGAACGGCGGCATGCCATTTTCCGCCGCCCCGCTTCGGCGCTTCATCCCCGTTTGAGTAATGCTCTCGAAAGGCGCGGTGGGTTCCCGCCCCCGCTTTGACAGCGTTTCCGCTGCGGTAAAAACCTTCCATATACGGAGGATCCAATACAACCGCATCGAGAGATCCCGACTCATACGGCAGATCGCGGCAGTCGATTCCAGTTGCGATATCGGATGGGCGAAAATCGTATTTGGAGGTGTCAACCTTGCGCCAAAAAACGCCCTTGCCGTACGTGACGTCCGCAATTGCCGCCCCCTCCTCCACATGCAACTGCAGAATATGAGGAAAGACGTCCGCATTGTTCCCGACATGGGCGGAAAAAATCAGATCGGTTGTGGAGACGCCGTCTGGCCGTTTCCGACCGGTGAGGACCTTGTCAAGCGGGCGGTCTACATCAAGGCGGCCTTGGGGCGATTTCATCCGAGGCTCCATTCAGGAAGGTTCTATTCCGCGTCGGAGCCATGATCGCTCAAAAAGTGAAGGGGCGCAAGAGGGGCGGTCTCGATAGCGCCGGAAGGCGATGGTTCTCGATCGATGAAATGTGGGCATATCAAGAGTCCAACAAGCCTTCGAATCGGAAAGATCGGATGTCCGCGTTCACACTTAGCGTTCTCCTTGGCGCATCCGGCGCGTCTATTTGCCGTCCGCTTTCGTCTCCGCAATGTAGGCGGCGGCGGCAGAGACGGCGCGGCGCTTCATCTCTTTCTGACGCTCTATCGACAGGCTCGCTTTGGCGAATTGAACGGCGCCGCACGCCTCCAGCAGCTCCAGCAGCTCCTTTGCGGCGGGCGAGCGGCTGCTCCGCAGCGTTTGCGCCGCGCCTCCGCCTGACGCGCACCGGCGTATGAGACGCGCCAGCTCTTGACAGAACGGGGCGCCGCCGCCTGTCTCAAGGGCGCGAATCCTCTCCAAAAGCGGGTTCTCCGCCGCCGGCGCCGGTCGGCTGCGGTAGAGACGCGCCGCTCCCCATCCAACGACGCCCAAAAGACACATCCCCAGCGCCGTCAACAGCAGCCCCGTCCGCCAGCTGCCGTTCTCCGCTTCTACCGCCTCTGGCGCCGCCGCTTCGACGGTCAACCCAACTTTCAGGGGCGGCGAGGCGGCGTACCGCCCTTCGTCCGGCAGAAAGAAATGAACGGGGGGCAGCTCAACCTCCACATACCCCTCTCGACCCGGCGTGAACGGATAAGCGACGAGGCGCCGCCCCCCGAGGAGGCGTTCCTGCGCGTTCTGCTCATCCTTGACGCTGGGCGCATGGATCTTTCCGTTGGAAACGGCGGGCGTCGGAATGTTGGTGAGGCTTTTGAGATAGCCCCTGCCTTCTATCGTCACGGTGAGACGCGCCGCTTCTCCCAGTTTCAGCCTGTTTCGGTTGGACCGTATCCCCGCCTTGAAGTTGCCGACTCCGCCTGAAAAAGCGTCGGGAACCGGCGTTGGCAAGGGACGAACCGTCACGGACGCGGGCTTCGTTTCCAACGTATAAGGCGGGCGCCCGGCATAGGCGGGCAAGACAAGGCGCGCCGGCGGTATGTTTTTGTAGCCTTCCGTTAAAGGAAACAGCGCGGCGCGGATCTCCTCCACATAATACGGCTTGCCGTCCACTTCGACTTCGCGGGTGGAGCCGCCGAGGTCTTCCAATTCAAAGTCGGGAAAGGCGGGGAAAGCATAGGAGATTTTCTCGGTCGTCGGGGGGTAATTTTCAAAATAGTAATGGAGCGTGTAGGTCGTTTGCTGGCGGACGTATGGGTCGGGCGGATCCACGGAGGCGCGGACGAAACGCCTGCCGGTCAAATCCCGCATGGAGTCGGGCGCGCCTTCAGCCGCCGGCGGACAAAGAGAGAGCGCCGCTATGAGCAGCGGTATCAGTCGCCCTGATCGAGCCATGGTTCGTCGCAGCGCATGTAGTCGAGAATCTCCGACGGCTCAAAGAAGAGCGGCATCTCGCGCGCCGCCGATTCGTCGGAGTCGGAAGCGTGCGCGAGGTTCAGGCGCGGATGGTTTCCCCAGTCGCCGCGGATCGTTCCCGGCAGCGCGTTCGAGGGCATCGTGTCGCCCAGCATGGCGCGGACGCGCCTTGGCGCTTCGACGCCTTGAACAATCATCGCCACAATCGGCTGCTCCGCCATGAACCTCATGAGCGGGTCGTAGAACGGTTTGCCTTTGTGTTCGACGTACAGCTTCTCGGCGGTGGCGGTCGGCATGCGCATCATTTTAAGGGCGGCGATCTTCAACCCTTTTGCTTCAAAGCGCGCGATGATCTTGCCGACAAGACCTCTGTGGACGGCGTCCGGCTTGCATAAGACGAGCGATTTGTTCATTCCGTCAGCTTTTGCCTCAAATCAAAGATGTAGGTTTCGTCGATCTCGTTCGACTTGTGTTCAGGGGCGTTGTGCGGCTCTGGAAACATTTCAAGCATCGTTTCATACTCCGCGATAGCGCGCCGGTCGCCCGCTTTTTCGAAGATATGCGCAATCTGGTACTGCGCGTTTCGGCGGATGTCGTAAACGGCGCGGTCTTCCGTTTCAGCGGCGGCAAGCGGTATCGTTTCGTTGACGATAGCGCGGTAAGCCTCCGCCGCTTCTTCGGGCTGGTCAAGCCCCTCAATGTGGATCTTCGCCATGAAAACCTGGGCGGCGGGAGTGTTGGGGCTGTTCGGATGCGAGTCGATGGCGCTTTTGAGCGCGTCGACAGCGGCTTGATACTCTTTTGTCCGCTCGTACGCCCATCCGATCTGAAAGGCGCTGTCAACGGCGGACGGCGAATCGGGGTAGTTCTGGATCGTCTCTTCATAGGAAGCGATCGCGTCCTCATACGCTCTTTCTTCGAAGTAACATTGCCCGATGTTGAGCTGCGACTCGGCGGCAAAATCGGGATGCCCAGAGTCGATCACATTCTTAAAATGCGTCCGCGCGTCCGGAAACGCCTGCTGTTTATGATACGCCATCCCGGTATAAAACTGGGCGGCATGCTCAAGGTCTGCCGCGCCTGCCAGCTTCTCCAGCTCCGCGCGGGATTCGTCAAACTTGCCTTTTTCCATGAGGCAGACGGCTCGGTTCAGTATCGCCTCATTCCGCAGCGGACTGGTCGGATACGCTTCAAGGAACTGGTCAAACATATACAGCGCGCGGTCGTAGTCCTTGCGGTGAAAATGCGCGACTCCGACAGCGTTCAGAGCCGGCGGCGCATGCTCGCTGTCCGGATAATCGTTGATGAGACGCCTGTACAACGTGAGCGCGATGTCCGGCTGCCGCTTGTAGTCGATACGGGACGCGACGGCGAAGAGCGCGTCGTCCGCGTACTCGCTGTCCGGGTAATGATCGAAGACGGATCGGTACAGCGCGATCGCTTTTTCCCACCGTTCAGGTTCATCGGCGCCGGCGGGCGGGGTGTCGACCTGGAGGGCGAGCTGGTACTGCTCCGCGGCTTTTTGGTAGTAGTTGGCGAAGTCGCCGCTCTCTTCGGACGAGCCGACAATGAGACCGACGATGAAAGCAAGGACGACCAGCAGCAGCGACAAAAACGGCCAAACGCGGGACATGGGACTCTCCTTATATAATGTGTCGTTCAACGCAGTTCGGCCGCTAGTTTTTCGAAATATGCATACGCCGCGTCGGCCGCGAAGGCGGCGTTTTCATTGGAAACATCGTTGTGAAAGACGAAGCGGAGCATGGCAGGTCCGTAGATGGAGGTCAAGATGCCGCGCTCTTTCAGGGCGTCGGAGGCTTCTTGGGCGGAGGCGCCGACCCGCTTCGTATGGACGATGACGATGTTGGTTGGATAATCGTCTGGGTTGAGCCGAAGCTCCGGTATTTCCTGAAGCCGTTCGGCGAGGCGGCGCGCGTTCGCATGGTCTTCATGAAGCCGCTTCGGCATCTCTTCAAGGGCGGCGAGCGCCGCCGCGGCGATGACTCCCGCCTGCCGCATGGCGCCGCCGAGAAGCCGGCGGTTCCGCCGCGCCTGCTCAATAAACTCCGCCGATCCGGCGAGAGCCGAACCGACCGGCGCGCCCAGCCCTTTTGAAAAACAGAACTGAACCGTATCCGCATACTGCGTCAGCCGGCGGACATGAAGATTCAGAGCCGCCGCCGCGTTGAAGATGCGCGCCCCGTCCATATGGACAGGGAGATCGACCTGCTCCGCGGCGCGTTTCAGCGCGGCAAGATCGTCCGGCGGGATGACCGCCCCGCCCCGTCGGTTATGCGTGTTTTCAACGCAGACGAGACCGGCGGGCGGATAGCGCAGCGCCGTCCGCCCCCCGTATTCCAGCACAAAATCGGTCGGGGGGCAGCCGTTTGGCGAGTCGGACAGAAGCGGGTTCATCCCTGCGAGCGCGGCGTATCCGCCCTGCTCATAGATGTAGATATGGCATTCTTTGTCTAGGAGGACGGCGCCGCCCGGGCGTCCATGCGTCATGAGCGCTATCGCGTTTCCCATCGTGCCGCTTGGGGTGAACAGCGCCGCTTCTTTGCCCATCGCTTCGGCGGCGCGCCGCTCCAGCTCATTGACGGTCGGGTCTTCGCCGTAATGGTCGTCGCCCACTTTTGCGTTCGCCATGGCGGCGCGCATGGCGGGCGTCGGTTTTGTGACGGTGTCGCTGCGCAGGTCGATCATTCGGCTCCCCCTTGCGGCTGCGGGTCGACGATGTCGAAGTAGCGCTGGATCGCCTCGGCGCGCCGTTTGGCGGCGGTTGCGAGGCAATGCTTGCCGCTCATTGCGGCCACTTCCAGAAACAGCTGGACGCGCTCGCGCGAATAATTCTGCTGCGTCAACGCTTCCGCTCTCCAGTAGGCGGCTTTGATCTGGCTCTCGCCGTCGTATTGATGATCGCCCAGAACGATCTCAAATTGTTCAACGGCGGTATCGTAATCGCCTTTATGGTAGGCGTTGATGCCGTCCGACAACGGCGACGCCGGCATCTGCGACATCTCTGGGGTGATTCGGAAGACAGGCTCCGGCTCTTTTTTTGAAAAAAGCTCGTCCTCCGGCAGCTCCTGAAGCTCTTGTAAATCTTGAAATTCCATCGGTTTCTCCCTCAGCCGTTCAGTTACTCTCGGTTCAGGATGGGGCGCATATACTCGTAATCTTCTTTCGTTTGGCGCAGAACCTCTTCGGTGTTCAGGTCTTTCCAGCTTCCCCAGCCTTGATATTCGGAGTGGAACGAAACGACGCCGTCGAACGAGACGGCGCGCAGACATTCAAACGCTTCCTTCCATTGGACGATGCCTTCTTTGAGCGGCACCAGTTTTTGGCGCCAGCGCGCGTTTCCGTTCGATTCTTCTCGAAACCATCCGAAGTCCTTGACGGCGACGAGGCGGATGCGGTCTTTCATTTCGTCCATCGCCAGTTTCCAGCCGGACAGCCCGCCTTCCAGCGTCAAATGTCCAGGGTCGATGTAGGCGCCGACCGCGTCCGGGTTCAAGCCGTCCAGCAGGCGCGCGACGAGGCTTCCCGAAGCGGTCAAGTGCGCTCCAGAGTGGTTGTGGAGGCATGCCGTCACGCCGCGCTCCTCGGCGAGCTGCGCGATGCGTTCGATGGCGGCGCGCGCGTTCGCCATGTTCTCGTCCAGCTTTCCAAATCCGCCGTAGCTCCAGTACCCCAGCTTCAGATAGCGAATGCCGCATTCTTGGGCGGCGGCAAAGGCGCTCTGGGCAGCTTCGTCGGCGTCCGTTACGGCGGTGGTGATCATGGGTACTTCGGCGCCGACCGCTTTGAGCGCTTCAACCGCCTTCGGCAGCGTTTCTCGAACATTGTCCGGCTGCAGATGTCCGCCGGGACGGACGGTCAGGTCTAGCCCGTCGAATCCGATCGCCTTGACGGCGCGCCCCGCCTCCTCGACCGACAGCTCCTGAAGGTGCTTTGAAAACATGACGACTTGCATACAGCGCTCCAAAGTTTTGATCGATTCAATTTTAACGTCAGATGCGCGTTATGGCAAGGCGGGGCTTCCTGACCTTACGTCTTTAGTTGGGACATGGCGGCGGATGAACGCGGACATCGTTGCGGCGCCTCTAGACGCCCGCTTGCGCGGGAATGCATGTCCTCGCGGGCATGTCCTCGTGAAAACGGGGAAGCGGGGAACGGCTTGTTGGGAAAGCCTTTTTCCCATGAATAGAAGCTTCGTTCGTCCAACAGCCCCAACTTTACGCTTGAGGTCAGGGCTTATGCTCCGCGCGGAGGCCGCCCGTCGATTTCATCGACAATCACTTTCCTAAAGGTGAGCGAGACGCGCCGCCCGCGCAGATATTTCACGCCCTCCCACGTGTCGCTTTTTCGGGGCGGGATGCCATGTTTCCATTCATACCGCGCGGCGCCTTTCAAAACGAC
This sequence comes from Candidatus Poribacteria bacterium, assembly GCA_963665845.2. Taxonomy (GTDB): domain Bacteria; phylum Poribacteria; class WGA-4E; genus JAPPNK01. The sequence continues at coordinate 3,311,100 of OY762492.1, read as the reverse complement.
AAGGCTTCTGGGCGCCAGCCATGCCAACTCTTTCTGATCTTTATCCGCCTTCTTTTTGAACTCCATGATGCAGGCGGAGCCTAAACTCAACGAAGCGATCGCGTCCTCAAAACATGGCTCGCAATCGATATGGCTGGCGATGCCCTGCCCCGGCTTGTATTCGTTCACGATGACCTGGTCAGGCAGATACGGCAGATGCTCGTCCGCTTTCAGCTTTTTACAAAGCCGCTGAAGCCATTCAGGCAGCTCGTCGAGACGGTCGCTGTTGTCGACGCGCCGCGCCTTGTAATCGTATCGATAGCCGTAATGCTGAACGCGCCGCTTCAGATCTTCCCGCCATGGCTGCTTGTCAATGCGCTTCAAAAGCCAGTCATGCTGCTCTTGGTCAATATAGTCCTCGACATACGTTAAGCCGTCAATCCGCTTTTCGATTGGCTCATCCGAAGAAAAAAGGCTTTGCTGCTCCATGGTCGGGCCTCCTTCGTATAAATATGCTGTCAAATAAGCGGTTTGTAAAGCGTTTCGCACTCCACGGGGGCGTCTCGATGTATTCCGCCCGTAAGTCTAGGATAAGAGAACTGCTGGGGGTTCAGTCCGGTTGACCGGAACCCGTGTCGCATCAAACGAAACTTTAGACGGTTCCAGTTATCCAGAAATCCTTTCGGGTTTTGATAAACGACGCGCATCGGATGTTTTGGATACTGGCTCATAATCCGAACCAGCGCGTCCGCAAGATCGTCGGCGTTGAGCGAGTAGCTGGCAAGGCAGTAACAGCAATTTATGAGAATCGCCTCTGCGCCTGAAACGTGCGATTCTACGAAGTCAGGAAGCGCACTGTAGTCGAAAATGAGCGCGCTCCAGTTGAAAAGAGTCTGCCCGCCGGGTCCGCGCCGGTCTATTTCTTCCGCTATGTTGATCATCTCGTCGGCGCGGTCGATGCCGATATAGGAGATGTCGGCATGCTTCGCAAAGGAGCGGTAAGCGATCCCTGACGTCAACGGTCCGCAACCGACATCGACAAACAGAACCTTCACGCGCGGACGGGGTAAAAACGTTCGATAGACATGGTAGGAGCTGTACAGATGCATCGGCATATAGACGGCGCAGTAGAGCAGAACCTTTTGCGCGGGCGAATAACAGACCGGCGCGCCGTCCAAGGGGGACGGACCCTCATAAGGCTGGTTGAAATCTGTACATCCGCGATCCAAAACATTCACCCGGACGCGCTCTAACACGTCCAGATTGCGCCTATGATGCCATAAGTCCCGCAATTCCCGGCGCAGCGGACAGAGGATTACCTCGTCAAACATGCGCTGCAGCGATTCGCTGGGTTGGTAGAAATTTCCGTCGCTATGGTGGATCAGGGGCATGCGGTGTTCTTAGCAAACGATGTGCCTTATCTCTTGTTCAAGAACTTTAAGATTCCCGCTTACGCGGGAATGACGACCTGAAAGGCGCGCTTCTGGATTCCCGCGCGTTTCACCGCATGGGCGGGAATGACGACCTGAAAGACGCGCTTCTGGATTCCCGCGCGTTTCACCGTAAGGACGGGAATGACGACCCGTCAGGCGCCGCCGTATCCATCGATAGAAACGCCTTATCCAATTCACAGCCTTAACCCGTCAGACACCGGAAGTTTTAGTCGGGGACGACCGCAATCACATCGATTTCAACGGTCATCCCTTCTGGGAAGCCGCCGACGGAGATGGTCGTTCGGGCGGGCGGCGGCGCGTCGAAGCGGGAAAAGAAGGCGCGGTACGCCTCATTGAAGGTGAGCCATTCGCCGATGTCATGAATAAAGACGCCGCACCGAACGGCATGTTCCAGCGAGGTTCCAGCGGCTTCCAGCGCGGCTTGCAGATTTTCCAGCGTGCGGGTCGTTTGCTTGTAGATGTCGCCTGCATAGACAAGTTTGCCTGTCGCCGGATCGTTGGGACCCATGCCGGCGGTGAACACAAGGTTTCCGACCTTGACCGCTTGCGAGTAGGCTCCTGCCGGCGGTCCTGCCTTGTCGGTGGCAATGATTTCACGCATTCCTGACGCCCTTTCTACGAATGACGGTGTCGGTTCAACAGGCGCATGATACGTTGACGCGGCAGCGGGCGCAACTGCGAAAGAAAAAAGTTTGCCAACGCGCCATGTTCAAGGCATTATATAAGCGTGTTAGGGGCCGTAGCTCAGTTGGGAGAGCGCTAGAATCGCACTCTAGAGGTCAGGGGTTCAACTCCCCTCGGCTCCACCAAGATTTTGAAACCTGCGCCGGCTGCGCCCGATACGCCTGCGCAGGTTTTTTCATAGGGAGACGCGCCGCCGATGATCGAAGCGGTCAACCTGTCTGTCAAACTGAACGGCGCGGAGCGTCTCCGCCGCGTGAACATGCGCGCTGTCGAGGGAGAAACGACGCTCATCGTCGGACTGAACGGGTCGGGAAAGTCGACGCTGCTGCGCGCCCTGGCAGGCGATCTGAAAATCGCGTCGGGCGAGATTCTGGCGGACGGGCGCCCCGCCTCAAAAAATCGGCGTCTCCTGCGCAAGACAACCGCCCTGATGCGTCAACGGGAGCCGGCGCTGCCGGGCGTGTCGGTGGAGCGTTATCTGCGCGCCTGCGCAGGAAGGCGCTCGGATCTGGACGAGGCGGCGGCGCTGTTTGAGATCGAGAGCCTGCGCGGGCGGCTCTTGGAGAGGCTGTCCCCGGGCGAAGAACGGCGGGTCGACTGGGCGCGCGCGGCGCTGATGGACGCGCGGGCATTGCTGATGGACGAGCCGCTTGCCGACCTGGACCCCTCCGCCAAGACCGACGCGCTCGGCATTTTGGCAGAGTTCAAGCGCATGAAAAAAACGATGCTGATTGCGACCAACGCCCCTGAAACATATGAATCGCTCGCGGACGCCGCCGCCGCGTTGCATGAGGGCAGACTCGCCGCTTCGGGGCGGACGGATCAGCTGAAGCGGGAGGGGGAAACCTGGGCGGACACGCTCCTGCGCCTTGCCGCCGATAAGGAAACGAAGCGTTGATGATCCATTCCGCCCGCATCCGTTATTGAATATACTGGGTCATGTCCCAAAGAAGGATCTCGCCGCCAAAGCTGGCAACCGCCAACAACGATCCGTCCGGCGAAAAGGCGAGGCAGTACGCGCCGGGCTGCGCAAAAATGGCGACCTGTTCCCCAGTATCAACCGACCATACAGGCACGGTTCCCTCTTTGTAGCAGCCTGCCAGATAACGCCCGTCCGACGAAAAAGCGTAGGATTCGCAGCTTGTTTGGGATACATCCCAAGCGTCAGGCCATGGGATCGTCAAGCGGGCTTTGCGCCGCTCAATGTCCCACAACACAATCATCTCTTCGCCATGTCCATAGCCGACAATGGCGCGCCCATCCGGCGAAAAGGCGCTGTTGTGATCTTCACTGGTATCGATATGCTTTTCTTCGGCGTTCAACACATATTCTCTGCTTTGGATGTCCCGTAGATACCATCCTCCCCACTCCCCGCCGCCAATCAAGTATTTTCCGTCGGGGCTGATTTGGCAGCCTAAATAACGAGAATTATCGATCCGAATCAACCTTCCGTCGCCGGCGTCCCATAGATAGGTGTTCCCGCCTTCGTCGCTGTGGGAGGCAAGCCCGGCGGCTATTGAAAGCGACGTACGATCAATCTCCGCGAAAATAGGACCCTTGTACTCAATTGGAGGCGCGCCGCTGTCGATCTCCCGCAGCCGAACGGCGTTTTCGTTCTCGTTGACGCTTAAGATGAACAACTTCCCTTCAGGCGACACATCTATCGAAAACTTCCCTTCGCCTGCCGGACGGACGACGCGAGGCGGACGCTGAGGGTTTTGGACGTCCCACAAATCGACGCCGTTTTGAATGGAAACAGCCGCTAAGGTTTTGCCGTCCGGCAAAAAACGAAGCGAATGGGTACTGTGAATATGGGTGTGTTTTCCGACGCGCGGTTCCTCTTCGCCGTATTTCCAGACGCGCCATTCACGATCCGTGAGATACGCCAACGCCGTTCCATCCAGAAAGGAGGCATGAATATGGTTTTCTCGCGGCTCATCCATGTAGATCGTCCGCTTCTGCTCCACATCCCACACGGACAGGGTTCCGTCGCTCCCTGGTACTGCCGCGGCGCGCAGGACGCCCTCCGGCGTGTAGGAGACATGTATATACCGCTCTCCGTAGTCAGAATAGGATTGAACCATTTGACCGGCGGCGATGTCCCAGACCTCAATGGACGCCCAAAGCCCCGCCGCAAGATACCGTCCGCAGGGAGAAATACAGAGGTTGCGCGCATAAGCGTCTGTGAGATGCGCGGCGATTTTTCCCGTTTCCATATCCCAAACGGTGACCGCATGGATTACGGGCGTTTCTTCGCCGTCAACTTTGTTTTGATAATCGCGATAGCCCGTATAGCATGCCAAGAAGCGTCCGTCAGGGGAAAACGCAAGCGGGCCGTTCCAATGATCTGTTACATTTTCCTTTAGCAAGGGAATCTTTTCTCCCGCGTCTGCCCGCCATAGCGCAAGGCTGCCGGGGTCGCCGCCTCGGTTGGTCGCAATGGCGGCAAACCAGCGTCCGTCCGGCGAAAAGGCGGTCTCTTCTATCCAACTTTTGGACGTATGCTCCAGAGCGAAATCCAGATTTCCGCTTTCAACATCCCATATATGCGCAATGTTCCGATCGTCTGTAGCCATCTGCCGCCCCGAAGGCGAAAAGGCGACGCTGTACGAATGGGCAGCCTTCCCGGTCCAGAGGGAGACGGGGGACATGGAGGCGGTGTCATACCGCCAAAGTCCCGCGTCGCATGCGACAGCAAGCCAAGCCGCGTCCGGAGAAAGCGCGAGAGCGTTTAAACGGCCTTGTCCCAAACGGGCGATCAGATTCTTCGAGTCGGGCAGGCTCCATTGCGAAATGTCGGCGTTTTCAGCATCTAAGGACAGCTGCTTGTGCATTTCTTATAGCCTTTGCCACCGCCATGTTTTCTGCGCAACCAGATTGGCATTGGTTATTGTTTACGCGCGCCATTCTGATTTTGAGCGTTGAGCGCATGATTTCGTTCTTAGACTCACTATAGCCGAAAGGCGCGCAAGAGTCAATTCTGACCGGCAGTACGCCCATGCGATGAATTTCATTTGGCCATAAAGCGTCGGAACCGCCTGACGTCATTCCCGCGTAAGCGGGAATGACGATTTGGTTGGCGAAGCCTTTTCCCATGAATAGAGCGATCGTTGGTTCAAATGTCCCAACTTTAGGCATGAGGTCAGTCAATTCCAAAGGCTCTGACCTTACGTCTTTAGTTGGGACATGCCGGCATGACGTCTTACCGCAAGGGCGGACGTTGTCTACGGCGCCTCTGGATTCCCGCGCGTTTTACCGCAAGGGCGGGAATGACGATTCGCCCGATTTGAACAGGATTTTCGTACACCGCCGCCTATGGAGACTGCCGCCCAAAGCGCATGTTGATTCTAAGCGCAAAACCTGCTAAGTTTATGCATGTCGATATTCGCCGGCGCTGACGGACGAACCGCCGGCGGATGAAGTATGAACCGGCCCGTGAAAGGCCTTGATGACGATGATGCAGATTCTGGACTTCGACTGGGGCGCCTTCGCTCCGAGTTTCACGCTCTTAGCGGCGGCGCTGATTGTGGTCGCGCTGTCGATGGGACATTCGCAAGCGTCGGCGGTACGCGCCGCCTGGGCGTCTCTGATTGGAATCGCCGCCGCGGTTCTTTTGACGCTCATGCAGGACGGGCATGGGCAGCTGTTCTCCTTCGGCGCGCGGAACTCCGACGGCGCTCCGATCGCCCTTTTTGCCGTCGACAGCATGATGCGCTCCTTCATGCTGATCTGCCTCGTCTCAACCGCGCTCTGCATCCTGCTTTCCATCGGCTATCTGCGTCAGCGCGGCGCCCTGCGCCCCGAATATTACGCGCTGACGCTGTTGTGCGCTCTCGGAATGGCGATCATCGCCGGCAGCCGCGACCTGATCTTCATCTTTATCGGCATTGAGCTCATGTCGCTGCCGCTCTACATCCTCGCCGGTTTTCAGCGCGGGAACGCGTCCAGCGAAGCGTCCATGAAATACTTTCTGCTGGGGGCGTTCTCCAGCGGGTTCCTGCTGTTCGGCATTGCGCTCATCTTCGGCGCGACCGGCTCCACCCATTTTAATGAGCTGAGCGGCGCCTCGTCCCCGCTGTTTGCGATCGGGCTGGCGCTGACGTTTGTCGGGCTGGCGTTTAAAATCGCCGCCGCCCCGTTTCATCAGTGGGCGCCGGATGTGTACGACGGCGCGCCGACGCCTGTGACCGCCTTCTTCGCCTCCGCGCCTAAAGCGGCCGCCTTCGCCGCCCTTCTTTATCTATTTCAAGCCGCAGTCTCCATGCAAGCCGAATGGTCAACCATCTTTGCCGTTCTCGCGGTTGCGTCGATGACGGTCGGCAACCTGATCGCTTTGACGCAGAAAAATTTGAAGCGGATGCTCGCCTACTCCAGCGTCGCGCATGTCGGGTATGCGCTGGTCGGCGTCGCGGCGGGCGCCTCGGAGAGCGTTCAGTTCTACCTTGCCGCTTACGCTATTATGAGCGTCGGCGCGTTCGGCGTCGTTTCGGCTCTCTCCTCTAAAGAGAATGAGATGTCGGAACTGAACGATTACGCGGGACTCGGCTTCCGCCGCCCGCTGGTCGGGATCGGAATGACGTTGTTCATGCTTTCGCTGACAGGCTTGCCGCCGACGGCCGGTTTCACCGGCAAGCTGCTGCTTTTCAAGGACGCTTACGCCGCCGATCTCGGCTGGCTCGTGATTGTCGCGGCGCTCAACAGCGCGCTCTCCGCTTATTACTATCTCGGCGTCGTCGTCAAAATGTATATGACGCAGCCGTCCAAGGAGGCGGCGCATTCCCCGTCCGTTCGACATAAAACGGCGGCGGCGGCTCTCATCGCGGCGGCGGCTCTGGTCGTCATCGGCGGAACAGCGCCGAAGGCGATGATGAACGCTTTTCATATTTCAACCGACGCCGCGGAAACGGCTGTTCAAAACGTTCCCAGCGAAGCGGCGCCGTAAACAGCATGAACCGAACCTATGAAACTGAACCCGAAAAAAGCTATTCAAGCGGGAGAGGCGGTCTCGCTCGCCATGACGCTGGCGGTCTGCGTTCTGATTGGTTTTCTTGGGGGGAGATGGATCGGCGGAAAGCTGGGAAACGCCGACCTTGGAACGGTCGTCGGTCTCATGATCGGCGTCGTTGCGGCGGCATGGGAACTGATCAAAACGGTACGCAAAATGAACGCGGGCGGATCGAATGACGAACGCAGCGAATCATAAATCCGTCTCGGCGCGCGGCCCGTTTGTCGCCGGCGTGTACCAAAATAGTTTCATTTTAATGGCAATTGCATTCGCCGGAGCGGCGCCTTTTAGGTTATCCTTATCTATTGGAATCGCGGCGGGGGCGGCGGTCGCCCTTGCGGCGTTCTGGCAACTGGAACGGATGCTGCGTTGGACGCTCAACCGATCGGCAACGAAAAAATGGCGTCTCCGAGCCGCGCTCGCTTGGATCGGCAAATACGCGCTGCTGGGAATCGTCTTGTGGACGGTCGTCCAGAGCGGGGCGGTTCCGATGGAAGCGGTCGCGGGCGGCATGACGGTCGTCTACTTCGCCTCCGTCGCGCAGCTGATACGGCAGGCAATACAGCAGAGAAGAAGCGGGGCATGAAAAAAATATGCATTGCGGCGTTTGCCGCGGCTCTTTTCAACGGCATGACGGCAAACGCCGCCGAACAACACCACTCGCTGCTCGCCTTCATCACCCCAGAAAAATGGCGCGCTGTCCTTTACGCCAAAGAAAACTGGGGGCAATTGGACGTCATCGCCAACACGGTCTTTTTCGGCTTGCTGGTGGTCGTCGTTCTGATCTGGATGGCGCGTCGGCTCAAGGCTCTTCCAGAAACGCGCTCGCAGACCGCCATCGAATGGCTCGTCGAAGGTCTCAACGGCGTCTTCAAACCGATTTTAAGCTCCGCCGGCGAGAAATACGCCCCGTTCATCAACGCCTACTTCGTTCTCATTCTCGGCTGGAACCTCGCGGGCTTGATCCCAGGCTTCCAGTCGCCGACCGCCGAGCTGAACACGACGCTGGCGCTCGCCGCCGTTTCGTTGACCGCCGTTCAGCTGATTGCGGTCAAGGAGCTGGGGCTGGGCGGGTATATCAAGCATCTGTGTACCCTTGAGTTTTCGCTGCCGATGCTGCCGTTCATGTTGTTTATGTTCGTCATTGAGTTGATCACGCAGGTGTCGCGCGTTGTGTCGCTGTCGCTGCGGCTGTTTGCGAACATCTTCGCCAAAGAAATGCTGCTGATTGTGTTATACGGGCTTGCGGTGAAGCTGTTTTTTATCCCGATACAGCTGCCGGTGCTGCTTTTCGGCATTCTGGCGAGTCTCGTTCAGGCGTTCATTTTTGCGCTTTTGACGGCGGTTTATATTGGCCAGTTTGTGGAGCATGCCGGCCATCATCATGAAGAAAGTCATGGAGAAACGGCTCCCGCGCACCATTGAGGCGCGGGCGTATAAGAACCCGCGGGCGGCAGAAAGCCCGCTCAACTGCATCAACAGACAGGAGTCGACCACATGGAACTGTATCTCGTAGCGATGGCGGTTGCCGTCGGTTTTGGATTGCCCGTCGCGGTCGTGGCAGCCGCCATCGCGCAGGGGCGCGCCATTTCGCAGACCGTTGAAAGCATGTCTCGCCAGCCCGAACTGACCGGACAGCTTCAAACCGCCATGCTGATTGGTCTCGCGTTCATTGAGCTGTTCATTCTTCTCGCCTTTGTGCTTGCGTTCCTTGTACAAAGCAAGATGCCGGCCATCACCGCAGATCAGGCGGTTCAGGCGGCGCAGGCGGAAGCGGCCGCTGAACAGGCGGAACGCGCCGACGCCCTGAAAATGGCGCAAAGCGACTAAACCGACACAAGCCCGCCCATCAGCGCGGGGCGGCGTTAACATGGAGGCTGTTTTATGAACGCTGCTCAATGGGCTGCGCTTGTTTATACAGCCGCGGCGGAATCGAACGGCGGCGACGTTGCCGGCGGCAACTATTTCGACACATGGGTGTTTCTCGCCCAGGCGGTCGGATTGCTGATCATGCTTGGCGCTGCGCTGTTTGTCTTTCTCTTCATCAGGAGGCGGCGTTAACATGAGAGCTGTTTTATGAACGTTACCCAATGGGCTGCGCTTGTTTATACAGCCGCGGCGGAATCGAACGGCGGCGGCATCGCCAGCGACATCCATTTTGAATGGGATGTGTTTCTCGCCCAGGCGGTCGGGTTCTTGGCGCTGTTTGCCCTTCTCTGGCTGACGGTTTTCAGGAGGGTCGGAAAGACGCTGGACGCGCGGCAGAAAACCATCTCCGACCGCGTCGCCAAAATTGAGCAAGACCAAGCGGACGCCGCCGCCGCCAAAGAAGAGATGGAGCGTCAACTCGCCGACGCGCAAAACGAAGCGAGACGGCGCATCCAAGAGGCGGTTGAACAGGCGGAGGCGCGCGCCGCCCAGATCGCCGCGGACGCTCGAGCCGCCGCGGAGGCTGAAATGGAGCGCGGAAGGCTGATCATCGAACAAGAAAAAAATGAGGCGATCCTCGCCCTGAGAGCCGAAGTGGCCGACCTGGCGGTTGAAGCCGCAAGGCGCCTCATCGGCGACACGCTCAACGAACAGCAGGGGCGGCAGATCGTAGATCGGATGATTCAGCAGATTGCGGCTGACGAATGAAGCATACGCGCGCCGCAAGGGCGTACGCCAAAGCGCTGCTGCATGCGGCAAAACAGGAGCAAAGCGCGCCCCGGCTGCGCCAGCCGTTTGAAACTCTACAGCGGACGATTGAATCCTCCGAACCGCTGCGCAGTTTTTTGGCGAACCCGATGATCGCGCCCTCCGCCAAACAGGAAGCGCTGCGCCGTCTCCTGGACGACGAGGCGCCGCCCATCGCGTCCGCTTTTCTGACGCTTCTGGTTGAACGCCGACGCGAGCGGGAGCTGGAAGCGGTCCTCAAGGAAACGCTGCGGCAGCTGGACGAGGCGGAAGGCGTTGAACGGGCGGAGGTTGTCAGCGCGGCGCCCCTGACGGAGCGGCAGCAGGCGGCGCTGTCCGACGCGCTGACAAAGGCGGTCGGGCGGCGGACGATTCTGAATATCGAGCAAGATCCGAGCCTCATCGCCGGTTTCACCGCCCGCGTCGGCGACACCGTGTACGACGGCTCGCTCCGAACGCAGCTGGAACGCATCCGAAAGACACTCTCTCAACCTTCTTCAGCGTAAAGGATCGAATATGGCGCAACAGGTCAGACCCGACGAAATCTCGCGCATCCTGCGGGAATCGCTAGAGCAGTTCGAAACCGAAATAGATGTGTACGACGCCGGCAGCGTTCTGCAGGTCGGCGACGGCATCGCGCGGGTTCACGGGCTGCAGAACGTCATGGCGGCCGAGCTGCTTGAATTCCCAGGCGATGTGCTTGGTATGGCTCTGAACCTCGAAGAGGACAATGTCGGAGCCGTGCTGTTTGGAGACAGCGCGCATGTGAAAGAAGGCGACCCTGTCAAACGGGCGAACCGCATCGTTGAGGTTCCGGTCGGCGAAGCGCTGCTTGGGCGCGTCGTCAATCCGCTGGGGCGGCCGCTGGACGGAAAGGGTCCCATCGAAACGGACACATTCCTCCCCGTAGAGCGGAAGGCGCCGGGCATCATTGACCGCCAACCGGTCCGCGAGCCGATGCAGACAGGGCTGAAGATCGTTGACGGCACCACGCCTGTAGGACGCGGGCAGCGCGAACTGATCATCGGCGACCGGCAGATCGGAAAAACGGCGATCTGCGTTGACGCGATCATCAACCAAAAAGAGAGCGGCGTCCGATGCGTCTATGTCGCCATCGGGCAAAAAGGCTCCACGGTCGCCAAGCTGGTTAAGGCGCTCGAAGACAACGGCGCGATGGAATACACGACCGTCATCTCCGCCACCGCCAGCGAACCCGCCCCAATTCTTTGGCTGGCGCCGTACTCCGGCTGCGCCATCGCCGAGTATTTCCGCGACAACGGCATGGATTCGCTCATCATCTACGACGACCTCACGAAGCACGCATGGGCGTATCGGGAGATGTCGCTCAACCTGCGGCGTCCGGCGGGGCGCGAAGCGTACCCCGGCGATGTGTTTTACCTGCACTCAAGGCTGCTGGAACGCGCCGCCAAAATGAGCGACGAAAAAGGCGCCGGCTCCATGACGGCGTTACCGATCATCGAAACGCAGGAGGAGGATGTAACGACCTACATCCCGACAAACGTCTGGTCGATCACCGACGGACAGATCATCATGGAGCCAGGGCTGTTTTACGGCGGCGTCCGCCCCGCGGTGAATGTCGGACTTTCCGTCTCGCGCCTCATGGGAAACGCGCAGACCGACGCCATGAAACAGGTCTCCGGTCCGTTACGGGCGGAGCTGGCGCGTTTCCGCGAAATACAATCATTCGCGCAGTTCGGTTCTGATCAGCTGGACGCCTCCACGCAGGAGCAGCTGCGGCGCGGCGAACAGCTGACGGAGCTTCTGAAGCAAGACCAGTTCGCGCCGCTTCCGCACTGGCAGCAGCTGTTGAGCATCTTCGCAGGACGGCAGGGGCTTTGCGACGGCATCCCGACCGACGAGATTCGCGCGTTTGAAACCGCCATGCATGCGCATTTTGAGGAGCATGAAGCGGAGTTGGTTGAGCGCATCGAGACGGGCGAGAAGCTGTCGGACGAGGAACTGGATCAGATCACAGCCGCCATCGAAAACTTCAAAAAAGGGTTCCAAGCCGCCGCGGCGTAACGTTTGCGCCTGTCTGCGCGTTTATAGAATCGGCTAACGCATCTTGACAAAACGCCGATGGGACGCATGACAGAGCAGAGAGCGGACGAAACGAACAACGCGGCGGCGCCGATGAACTTCAAGCCAGCCTCCATGATACTGCAAGCGGACGCTGTAGAGGCGCTGCGGGAGCTGAAACGGCGCGGCGAGCGGTTCGACCTGGTCATCGCCGACCCGCCCTACAACATCGGCAAAGACTTCGGCGCCAGCCGATACGACATGCCGATTGATAGGTATATCGAATGGGCGCGCGGCTGGATTGACGACTGTCTGCAGCTGCTCGCGGACGATGGACTGCTTTATCTTTACGGCTATCCAGAAATTGTCGCGCGAATTGCGTCCGCCTATCCGATAGATCGGCAGCGCTGGCTTGTTTGGCACTACACGAACAAGGCGGTTCCGTCCTCAAAGTTTTGGCAGCGCTCCCATGAAACGATCTTATGTTTATGGAAGCCTGGGCGTCCGCGCCCTCGGCTTGAGATTGACCAGATACGGGAGCCGTACACCTCCGCCTTCATGAAAAACGCGGGGCGCGAGCGGAAAGACACCCCCTCTCGATACGGCAAAACGGGGCGCCGCACCGTCTATAACGCGCATCAAAACGGCGCCCTGCCGCGCGACGTTCTCAAAACGCCGGCGCTGGCGGGCGGGGCGGGAAGGTCGGAGCGCTGGTTTCTATGCCGAGACTGCGGCGGCAAGCTGTATCCGCCGGCGGAACTGAACGCGCACCGCGAACATGACATCCTGAAACATCCGACGCAGAAGCCGATGGCGCTGACAAAGCGGCTGATACTGTCCCGCATCGGCGCGGAGGGCGGACGGCTGCTCGTTCCGTTTGCGGGGACAGGTTCCGAATGCGCGGCGGCTGAAGAGATGGGCGTTGAATTTGTCGGCATCGAGCTGAACCCTGAATATGCGAGCTTTGCCCGGCAATGGGTTCAGCATGTCCGGTCGAACGGGTCCGCCGTCATGTGAGGCGGGAGATGAGCGGGATAAAAAAGAAAGCCAGGCAATGACGCCCGGCCTTATGTGATGAATGCGATGATTCCAATGCCACTGAACATGGATACGCCGCCTTAGCGCGCGCGGTTACACCTTTCGCAGAAAAAATCGCATCCGACAGCCGATTCCGCCCATTTTTTTCATGCGCCGCCTCTCGCGTCGTCATGCGCCGCCCCCACCCTGCCATTCCCGCGCCCTCATCCTGTCATTCCCGCGTAAGCGGGAATCTTAGGCGCCGCTGAAACCGTCCGCGTTCACCCCCAGCGTCCGGCGGCCCAAATCGTCATTCCCGCGTAAGCGGGAATCCAGAGGCGCCGCCCGCGCCTTAAAACCCCCCTAGCCCCCCTTTTCAAGGGGGGAACCATCCCCCGCCCCATCCGCCCCATCATTCCCGCGCCCCCATCCTGCCATTCCCGCGCCCCCATCCTGTCATTCCCGCGCCCCCATCCTGTCATTCCCGCGCCCCCATCCTGTCATTCCCGCGTAAGCGGGAATCTTAGGCGCCGCAGACCCCGTCCGCGTTCACCGCAAGCGTCCATCCTACACGCCGTCATTCCCGCGCAAGCGGGAATCCAGAGGCGCCGCTGAAACCATTCGCGTTCACCTCCAGCGTCCATCCTACATTGACATCATTCCGAATTGTCCCAACTCAAGGGGCGAGGTCGGTCAAAAGTTACTGAACGGGCGAACCGCATGCTACAATGAATCGCGTTAGCCGAATGAGCCGAGGAAGGTCAAAATGGAAATGCCGGCGAATCAGAATTTTCCAAACAACGTCCTCTATGAAGCGGACAACCTAGACATCCTGCGGGGCATGAACTCCGACACGGTCGACCTGATTGCGACCGACCCGCCGTTCAACACGAAGCGCAACCGCGCAGGCTCGGCGGGCTTCTATGTTGACAACTGGAAATGGGGCGACACGGGAATCCTCCCAGACCAGTGGAAATGGAACGAAGTGCATCCAAAATGGCTGGAGGAAATCAAAGACGACCACCCCGCGCTTTACAAAGCCATCGACGCCGCAAGGGACTGTCAGGGCGACGATACTGCCGCCTTCCTCTGTTTTTTGAGCGTCCGGCTGCTGGAGATGCATCGCGTCTTGAAACCGACGGGATCGATTTACCTGCATTGCGACCCGACAGCGAGCCACTACATTAAAATGCTCATGGACGCTGTCTTCGGCAAGAAGAACTTTCAAAACGAAATTGTGTGGCATTATCAAACCGGCGGCGTATCTAAGAAACGGTTTGCGCGTAAACATGATGTGATTTTGTTCTATGTGAAAACGGACAAATATCGATTTTATCCTGACGCTGTTAGAATGCCGCGCACAGAAAAAGCGTTGAAGCGCGCGCAAAATCCTAAAGGAGCGCGAATCGCAGCCGATAACACCGACAAATTGCCGCTGGATGTTTGGACAGATATACCCGCTCTAAATCCGATGGCAAGAGAACGCACAGGTTCGCCCGACCAGAAACCGCTTGCCCTTTATGAGCGCATCGTCAAGGCGTCCTCCAACGAGGGCGGTCTGGTACTGGATCCGTTCTGCGGCTGCGCGACGACGATCATCGCGGCGAACAATCTGAACAGGCGCTGGGTCGGGATCGACAGGCGAGTCGATGCGCGGTTCCATATCCTGACAAGGCTGATGGGAATTCCCAAAAAGGAGCGCGACCGGCTCAAGAAGTTTGCGACGGACAGCGCATGGCTCGAAAAGCAGATGGACAATTTCGACGTCTACTACTGCGCCGAAGCTCCAGAACGCACAGACGACAGCGAAACGAAAGCGCCGACACTGAAAGGCGTTTACGCCGCCGAAAATCCGCACACGCATAAGGAAATGAAGGCGGCGTTGATTGGCGAGTTCGGCTGCCGCTGCTGGGGGTGTAACTATGAGCCGCCCGATGATCGTTACCTGCATATTGACCACATCATCCCGAAAAGCGGAGGCGGCACGAATCACATTTCAAATCGCGCCATGCTTTGCCAACCCTGCAACTCCAAGAAGGGAAACCGCTTGACGCTGATAGAACTCCGCAAGCGCAACGATAAGGACGGACACACGCGAGAAGGCGAGCCTGTTGATCTGAAATACGCGCTCTCTTGGTCGCTTGATGAGCTGTTGCGCAAAGTTCGGGGGCAATCTGCGTGAAACACGAAAAAGAGGTTTACGTTTACGCCGAAACGTACCATTACGTAAGTGAAGGCAACGGACATGGGGCGGACTAACGCCGCTCCAATCACATTGAAAGGAATCGGATGAACGGAACAACTGACTGGATTGAAATTGCTGGAATTGCAGTGCAGCTGTTGCTTGGCGGTGTTGGAGCATGGATCGCCATTATTGTAGCCCGACACACAAAACGATACACAGTGGCGACGGAAAAATTGGTGGAAGTCACAGAGAAGTTGGTGGGGGTTACAAAGAAGCAGGTGAAAGCTCTTGACATCCCTAATGTGATGGCAGGAATCAGCCCTGACAAAGACCACGCGAACATGATGAAATTTTGGGTCGAAAACTTTGGCACGGGTATCGCCCGCGACATTCGCTTCAACGACGATTTGAACGATAAAATTTGCAATCTTCCGCTTCAACAGAGACCTGATAGCTTTGATGGCGTCGGCGCCGTAAAACACGGCGTCAACTATCTTGCCCCCGGAGAAAGAAGAGACCTTGACATAGGTTACATGCTTTCTAGGGATGGAACTTCCCATTTCGAAGCTCTCAAAAAAGAAAATGTCGAGATTGTTGTCTCCTACACAGATTCTGCAGGAGAGCCTTATACACGGTCTTTCAGAATCGACTTCAAAGAATTCGAGGGGACTAGCGGCAAGCCCAGATATTCTCACCGGGAAAAGCTCGTTCACGGACTGAACAGGGTCGTCCAAAAATTCGAGTTCCTTTACCCTTCGCTGAAGAAATTGTTGGAACGCTCTCAGCATTGAACGGGCTGCCCGTTTCCAGTCGCGCGGTCAGGCGGCGCATTATTCCAGTGTGAGCGCCGCCTCCAATTCTTGGCATGCTTCTTGGCAAGCCGTCAATGCCGCGATCATTTCTTTCGGATTGTCAGATTTGTGCGCTTTCTTTATCAGGTCCAGTCCTGCGTCGATTTCAGCAATTTCTTCTTTTACTGCGGCAAACAATTCTTTTTTGAGCTGTTTCTCGGAGTCGAACAGATCGCTGCGCATTTCAGCTCGCTGCGCCTGCATGATCGCTTCTGCAAATTCGCGGTGCGGAAAATGTGATTCGAACGAACCCAGCGGCGTCCCTTTTGGAGAAGGCAATACCGCGTTGAATTTCTCAATGATGGGAAACAGCGCGTTTGGCGGAAGCAATGTATCCGCCTTTTTCTTGGCGGCAAAAAAGGACGCTCTTAGAGCCTCCACACGCTCCGACATGCGCGATTCTGCCAGCTTTTTCAGTATCGCCTGCTGTCTGCTTTTCCTGGACATTTTCGCCGCCTTCCGTCAACCAGCCGTCTTGCTTAGAATTTGCCAGACCTCTTTTGGAAAGTCAAGTTTTCTCGGTTTGATACGCCGCTTGACATCCGCCTCCGCTTTGCGTATCTTACCCTGACAGCGAAGCGTTTTTGGAGAAAAACATGTTGACCCAAGAGCAGATCCAGGCATACCAGGACGAGGGCTATCTGAAGGTGGAGGGGCTGTTCTCGCCCGAAGAGACGGAGGAGCTTGGCTCCGAAATGATCCGCATCATCAACGAATGGGGGCAGGAGACGATCGGCTGGCACGGGCCGTGGCGCGAGCGTTACCTCAATAAAGAGGAACAGCAATCGACCAAAGCGGTCTTTCTCCACAACCCGCATTTTTACTCGTCGGCATGGGGGCGCGTTCTGTTTCACGAGGGGCTGACGCGCTGCGTTCAGCAGCTGGTCGCGCCGTGCATGCAGTGGCATCACACGGTCTTGCATGCGAAGCCGCCGACTCTCGGCACGCCGTTTCCGATGCATCAAGACCATCCGTTTTATCCGCATGACGGCCCGGGCTTCATCGACTGCCTGCTTCATCTGGACGACACGCCGATTGAGAGCGGCTGTCTGCAGGTCGTCCCCGGCAGCCATCTTGGAGGCCCGCTGGAACACATCACCGGCGCCCACACCGCGCCGCATCTCCCGACCGACAAGTACCATCCGGACTTCATCGAGACGGTTCTTGTGCCGGCGAATGCAGGCGACATGATCTTCTTTAGCTACAACATGATCCACTGGTCGGACTGCAACCGGACGGGCGACTGGCGCAAATCGGTTCGGTTCGGTTTTCATGACGCGCGGCTTCGTCCGCCGAACAAAAAGCCGGAGGATGTCTACAACAACATCGTCGTCGCAGGGTTCAAAGACAAGCCTGAAGCGGCGTAGTGAATCGGCTGTTCGATGTCGGCAGCGAAGAAAAAAGCGGCGCGGGGAGCCGGCGGCGCGACTGTTTTTACACGAACAGATCCGCCGCGAAACGGTGCATGGCGTTCCTGGCGGAGCATTGCTCGTCGGCGTGGGACCTGTGGATAGAGCCGTCGGCGGGGGCGGGCGCGTTCTTCGATCTGATGCCGGAGCCGAAGATCGGGCTGGACATTGAGCCGCCCGCCCGCCCTGACATCGCGCAGGCCGATTTTTTAGACTGGACGCCGCCTGTTGAGGCGGGGCGGATCATCGTTGTCGGCAATCCGCCGTTCGGCAAAAACGCGAGCCTCGCTGTCAAGTTTTTCAACCATGCCGCCAGCTTTGCGGACGCGGTCGCCATGATTCATCCGCGCACGTTTCAAAAAGAAAGTACGGCGCGGCGGTTGAATCGGTTTTTTCATTTGGAAGCAGAGCTTCTTCTGCCGCGCGATTCGTTCACGCTGGACGGCGCGCCTTACGCCGTCCCATGCGTCTTTCAGATCTGGTTGAAGCGTAAAACGGCGCGTCTGACAGCGCCCTCTCCGACGACGCATCCCGACTTCTGTTTTGCGCAGCCGGGCGAGGCGGATTTTGCGATACAGCGCGTCGGGGCGAACGCGGGCAGCGTCAAGTTCAACCCGCGCGCCCTCTCCCCGACATCGCACTATTTCATCGCCGTCAACGCCCCAGGCGTCGCGGACGCCATGCAGCGCATCGACTGGAAAGAAGCCGCCGCGCGCACCGCCGGCAACCCGTCGCTCGCCAAATCGGAGATTGTCATGCTATACAGCCAACATCAACAGGCAATGCGCTCAAGCCCCGATTCCCCCCTTGAAAACGGGCGCCACGATTCCCCCCTTGAAAAGGGGGGCTAGGGGGGTTTTCTGGGCGCAGCGGCTGCATGCCTTAAGATTCCCGCTTACGCGGGAATGACGAAGAAAAAAGCGCGGGAATGAAGCGAAGGGCGCGCCGATTCCCCCCTTGAAAACGGGCGCGCCGATTCCCCCCTTGAAAGGGGGGCTAGGGGGGTTTTCTGCGCGCGGCGGCTGCGACGCCTTAAGATTCCCGCTTACGCGGGAATGACGAGGAGAAAGGGGCGCGGGAATGCATGCCCTCGCGGAAGCGGGGACTAGGAGGAAGGCGCGGGAATGACGATCCCAGGATCCGCCGTCTCGTCCATCCATGCCTGCAGATCGGCGCGCATCGTCTCAAGCAGTTTCTGATGATCGGCATGCTCCGCCAGGTTGTTCATCTCAAACGGGTCGGCTTCTAGGTCGTACAGCTCCTCTTTGGGACGATGAACCGCCTTCTCCACTAACGCCGCCGCTTCCGCGTCCGTCTTCGCTTTTTCGATCCATGTCTTCCAGATTTCCCCATGCGATTCCTCAAGCCCCTCGACTTCCGTGAAATGAGATGTGAAGGCGCGCCCAGGGTTCAGGTTCAAAAGATACTTATGCCGCCCATCGCGGACGCAACGCTGCGGGGTCGCGTTCATTTTGCCGTCGCCTGTGTGCGTCGCGTAAATCTTCTCCCGAAAACCTTGCCGCCGCCCTAACAGTACCTCCAAAAAACTGGCGCCGTCCAGATCGCTGTCCGGCTCTCCGCCCGCGATTTCCATGAAGGTCGGCAGCATATCGACAAACGAGACCATCGCGTTGGAAACGGCGCCAGCCTTGACGCGCCCCGGCCATCGCGCGATAAACGGAACCCGTATGCCGGCGTCGTAAAGCGTCCACTTGCTGCGGTACCACTCGGAACCATGATCGGTCGTGTAGATGAAAAGCGCATCGTCGGCGATGCCGAGCCGCTCCATCGCCGCCATGATCCGCCCGACCCGCCCGTCCAGCGTCTCGATGTCCTGATAGTAGTTTGCCAGCGCGCGGCGCGTCATCGGCGTGTCCACAAAATAGGGCGGCAGAGTCAGGCGTTCAGGATCAAATCGGCGCCGCTTCTCCCATGTAACATGGGGAGACGGATCGCCTAGAACAAGAAACAGCGGCTCATCGGGGCGTTCCTCCAGGCTTTTTTCCATGAACCGCTCCGCCGCTCCCACATCCAGCCCCTCGGCGCGGTATTTTCTCGGCTGTTCAGGCCGCCGCGGGAGAAATCCGCCCGCGTTTTCAAAGTCAAACAGCGCGTCGGGAGACGCATGCTTCTTTCCCGCCAGCGCGGCGCGGTAACCGAGCCTGCGCATGCGCGTTGGAAGGGCGGTCAAGCCGTCTCGGCAGGCGGTGTGGTTGCGCATGGCGCCATGCCGCTGCGGATATAAGCCCGTGTATAACGTGGAGCGGGACGGGGCGCAGGTCGGCGTCGTTGTGAACATGCGCTCAAAACGCATGCCTTCGCCGGCAAGCGCGTCGATATTCGGCGTGTGGACATCCGCGTTTCCGTAGCAGCCCGCAAATTCTGCCCCGTGATCGTCCGACAGGTAGAGAACGATATGCGGGCGTTTCATGCGGCTCCGTGTCAGAATGGGCCGATCCGTTCAGGCAGCGGGTCAACCGTCCATGCCATCCGGTCGGCGAGCCGCATCGTCATCTCCGTCTGGACGCGCGCATAGTCGGGGTCGTTCCAGCGGTTCACCACTTCGCCTGGGTCGTTCTCCAGATCGTACAGCTCCCACACATCCAGCCCGTGCGCCGCGACCAGTTTATGCGTCCTTGTCCGAACCATCGTCATATGCGCCTGCGGGTTGCGGTGATTCGGCATCGCGTTGTAGTACTCCGAATACACATCCTCGCGGAAGGCGTCGTCTGCGGTTTCGCCTGTCAGGAGCGGATAAAGCGACCGCCCCTGCATGCCAGGCTCCCGTTCAATGCCGGCGGCGTCCAGCAGCATCGGCGCAATGTCGGTCAGCTCCGTCAGCGCTCCGCTTTTGACGCCTTTTTGAAAGCGGTCTGGGCAAGAGATAATGAGCGGGACGCGCACCGCCTCCTCATAGAAAAACGGACCTTTCAGATAGATGCCATGATCGCCCAGCATTTCGCCGTGGTCCGACATGAAGATGACGATCGTGTTCTCGCGCTGCCCCGTCGCTTCGAGCGCGTCCATCATGCGCCCCAGCTGGTCGTCGATCAGGTCGCACATCGCCCATGCGCCCGCGCGGACGCAGCGGTGGTCGTTCTCGTCCATCTTGCTGTAAGGGTGGTTGCGCGGCTGATTGTAAGCGCCGTGATGGTTCAACTGCTGAAAAACAGGCTTGTTCTCCAGCTCCCCCTCCGTGTAATTCGGCAGCGGGATTTCGTCCAAACGGGACATATACCGCTCAAGATACTCTTCAGGCGGATCGAACGGATGGTGCGGGTCGAAGATATTGACGCTAAACAGCCAAGGGCGGTTTCGGTCCGCATGCGCCTCGATAAAGTTGATCGCCTTCTGGGCGCACCATGTCGTCGGATGAAGCTCGGCAGGCATCGTCGTAGAAAGAAAGCGCGATTCGGGGCGCGGACGCCGCTCATAAGTCTCTCCCCGCTCCCGCAGCCAGTGGGCGTACTCCTGCGTCGCCCAACTCGGGTCCGGATGGTGCGACCAATGAAATTCGGCGTACCCGTCGTCAATGCGCTCTTCGCCTGACGGGCGGTGGCGCGGCGAGCAGGTGGCAATATGCAGCTTGCCGGACAAGCCGCATGTGTACCCGTTCTCCGCCAGAACCTTTGTAACAAGCCGTTCGTCGGGCGGGATCGCCTGCCCGTTTTGACGGCAGCGCGTCGTGCGCGGATACCGCCCCGTCAAGAAGCTGGCGCGGCTCGGCGAACAGACGGGGCTTTGCGAAAAAGCGTACTCAAACAGCGTCCCTTCAGCCGCCAGCCGCTCCGCGCTCGGCGTCTTCACAAACGGATTGCCGTACACGCTCGCCATGTCGAACCGCTGCTGGTCGCTGCAGACCCAGAGTACGTTCGGCTGTTTCATGCGCTTTCGCGTATGAGTTCAATGAGCGCTGTAGGGGCGTTGTCGCCGAGGCGCCTGCCCAGTTTGATAATGCGCGTGTATCCGCCTGGGCGTTCGGCGTAGCGCGGGCCGATTTCGTCAAACAGCTTTTTCGCCGCTTTTTTATCGCGGATGACCCGCCCGACGAGCCGCCGCCGATGTACGCTTTTCTCCGCCTCGACAGGCTTCGCCTTGGTGATCAGTTTCTCTATAAAGGGGCGCAGCTCTTTCGCTTTCGCTTCGGTCGTCTGAATGCGCTCCTCATAGATGAGCGAGGTCGCCATGTTCGCCAGCATTGCCCGGCGGTGCGACGGCGTCCGATTCAATTTTCGATACCGCTTTCGATGCCGCATGATGTTCCGTTCTATTCCGCTTTTTTATATTGAGTCATTCCGAATTCGAGATTCATGCTTTGGAGAATTTCGCGCACCTCTTGGAGCGATTTCTTTCCAAAGTTCTTCATCTCAAGCATATCTTTTTCAGGGCGAACGACAAGGTCGCGGACGGTGCGGATGCCGTACGACTCCATGCAGTTCGCGGCGCGCACCGGCAGCTCCAGCTCGGCGACCGGCTTGTCCAGCGTCTCGCGCAGGGCTTTCTGTTCAGGCGTCTCGACGATCACCTCCTCCACATAGGTTTCGTCAAAGTCGCTGAAGAACTCCAAATGTTTGATGAGCGTTCCCGCCGCCTGCGTCAACGCCTCCTTCGGCGACATCGCGCCGTCTGTCCAGATCTCCAGTACGAGCCGCTCATAATCGGTGAGATGCCCGACCCGCGTCGCTTCCACATTAAAATTCACCTTACGGACGGGAGAATAGATCGCGTCCACCGGCAAGACGCCGATGGCGCGGTTCTCCGGCGGATCATACGACGCCACCTGAAAACCATGCCCAACCGCCACATCCAGCGTCATCCGAAACGAAGCGCCCTCATTCAGATAGGCGATATGCTGGTCTGGGTTGACCGCTTCCAGCTCCGCCGGCATCTGTATATTCGCCGCGGTGATTTCCCCCTCGCCGTCCCGCTCAATGCGGCATTCAAAAAAGCGGTCCGCCTCGGCGTTCACTTTAAAACGTATCTCTTTCAGGTTCAACACAATCTGCGCGACATCTTCTACGACGTTCGGCATGGTGGAGAACTCATGCGCGACGCCCTCAATGCGCGCGGCGGTAATCGCGGCGCCCGGCAGAGACGACAGCAGAACGCGGCGCAGCGCGTTCCCAAGCGTGATGCCGTAGCCGCTTTCCAGAGGCTCCGCATAAAAACGGCCGTACTCATGCGTCAGCGTGTCAACATCCGCCAGCAGACGCTCCGGCATTTCCATATGAATAGGCTTCATGGACAAAAATGCTCCTCTCGACCGGTTCAGATGCGTCGGCGTTTTGGCGGACGGCAGCCGTTGTGCGGTATTGGCGTCACATCCTTGATGAGCGTGATTTCCAGCCCGCTGGCCTGCAGTTGACGAATCGCCGACTCGCGTCCGGAGCCGGGACCTTTCACCCAGACCTGTATGCGCCGCATGCCATGCTCCTTGGCAGACGCCGCGACCGCCTCGGCGGCTTGCTGCGCGGCAAACGGCGTGCTTTTGCGCGACCCGCTCACCGTGCCGCCGATGCCGCCCGACGCCCATGCCAGCGTGTCGCCCCGCTCGTCCGTGATCGTGATGATCGTATTGTTGAACGACGATTTGATATGCGCGATGCCGTTCAACACATTTTTGCGCGTCCGACGCTTCGGTCGGTTGCTTCTTCTTCTCACTCCGCTCCCCTTTTTAAGCTTTGTGCTTCACTTTCGCCTTTCGTCCGACGCCGATGGTTTTCGCCTTGCCCTTGCGGGTGCGGGCGTTGGTGCTGGTGCGCTGCCCTCTCACCGGAACGCCGCGCCGATGCCGCAAGCCGCGGTAGCAGTTGATGTCCATCAAGCGGCGGATGTCCATCTCGCGCTGACGGCGCAAATCTCCCTCAATCTTCGTGTTGAAAAATGAGGTCTCATGCGGCGGCATCGCCTCGTCCAGCCGCTCCAGGGCGTCGCGGAGACGGTTGATGTCATCCTCGCTCAGCTCGCCCGCTTTGGTCGCTGGGTTCACCCCGGTGAACTCAATGATCTTGCCCGCCGTAAAATGGCCGATTCCGTAAATGTAGGTCAACGCAATTTCGATACGCTTGTTGCGCGGCAATTCCACGCCCGCTAAACGCGCCATGTTCCCGCTCCTTCAGATCATTTCTTTTTCTTGCTGGCGCCTTTTCGAGCGCCTTGACGCTGCTTATGACGAGGGTTTGAGCAGATCACCCGCACCACTCCTCCCCGCTTCACCACCCGACAGCGCGGGCAGATCGGCTTCACCGACGCGCGCACCTTCATGTATCCGCCTTTCCCCGCCCCTGGGCGGAGTAATCGATGGAAAAAATGCGCCCGCGGGTCAAGTCGTACGGCGACAACTTCACCCGAACCCGATCGCCCGGCATCGGACGAATATACCGAATGCGCATCTTTCCCGATATGTACGCCAGCACCTCATGGCCGTTTTCCAGCTCCACCTTGTACTGCGCGTTCGGAAACTTCTCCAGAACAGTGCCTTCGACCTCAATGTAATCCTGCGCCATTTTGCCTTCCTTTCAGCGCTCTTTTTCTTAAGCGCGCCTCAATCTCGCGCTCAATCTTGTCGGGGCAGCCTAACGCTCCGACCTGTTCCAGCAGCCCCTCCGCTCGATACCGTTCGATCAAGGGGCGGGTCTGCCGCTCGTAAATTCGCAAACGCTTCCGCGCCACCTCCGCCGTGTCGTCAGGGCGCCGCGTCAACGGCTCCCCGTCGCTGTCGCATATCCCCGCCATCAACGGGGGGGCATGGTCCAAATGATAACTGCGCCGGCAGCGCAAGCATACCATGCGTCCGACGATGCGCCGCATCAGCTCCTCTTCCGGCGCGTCCAGCAGCAGCGCCGCGTCCAAGCAGTGTCCGAGCCGAGCGGTCAACGCCTTCAACATCTCCAACTGACGCTCCGTGCGAGGAAATCCGTCAAGTATATACCCCTTACGGCAATCGTTCCGCTGAATGCGGCTCTCAATGATCTCCGCCACCAGTTCGTCCGGAGCCATCGAACCGTCCCGCACCATCGCATGCAGGTCGGTGCCTGTTCCGCTCATCACCGCGTTGCGGAGCGCGTCGCCGGTGGAGATGTGGCATATGCCGGTACGGGCGGCAAGCCGCCCCGCCTGCGTGCCTTTTCCCGCCCCGGGCGGTCCTAGAATCGCCAATCGCATGCGCTGCGTCCTTTACCGCCGACCTCTCATCTTACCGCCGTGGCGCAATCCTTTCATTAAGCCGTCATAATTCTTTGTCCGCAACTGCGCATCCAGCCACTGCATCCGGTCAAGAGCGACGCCGACCACAATCAAAATTGATGTCCCGGCAATGCCGCTCAAAAACAGCGCGCCTTGGGTCAACAACTGAACGAGCCAGAGCGGAACGATCGCAATCGCCGCCAAAAAGATCGCGCCCGGCAGCGTGATGCGGCTCAAGGTGCGGTCAAGGTACCGCGCCGTCTGACGCCCAGGACGTACCCCTGGAATAAAACCGCCGTAACGCTTCAGGTTGTCCGCGATGTCCACAGGGTTGATGATGACCGCCGTATAAAAGTAGGTGAAGAACACAATCAGCAGCGCATACACCAGATTGTAGGTGGCGCCGGGGCTGAAGATATTCTGCATGACCTGACGGACGCCGTCCGAAAAAATCGGCAGGTTGACGAAGGTCATTGGGAACTGCATGATCGTGATCGCAAAGATAATCGGCATCACGCCCGCCGTGTTCACCTTCAACGGAAGATACTGCGTCTGCCCCCCAAATTGACGCCGCCCGACGATCCGTTTTGAGTATTGAACCGGTATGCGCCGTTCCGCAAGGGTGACGAAAATCGTACCCATGACAATGAGCAGCGCCGCGCCGACAATCGCAAGGACGCTGATCAACGCCGCGCCGCCCTGCTGATTCTGCATATAATTGATGATGCTCATGATTCCGCGCGGCGTGTCTGCCACAATTCCCGCGTAAATGATGAGCGATATGCCCTGCCCGATCCCGTACTCCTCAATCTGTTCGCCGAGCCACATGACGAATGTCGTCCCGGCGGTCAAGGTCAGCATGGTCATAAAATAGAAGCCGAAGCCGGGGTCCAGAATCACCCGCTCCTGGAAGCCGAACGTGCTGGGTCTCTCCAGCGCGGCGATGATGACGATCGAGTTGAACGCCGAGAGGCCGATGGTGCCGTAGCGCGTGTACTGGTTGATCTTGCGCCGTCCGCTCGGTCCCTCTTTGGACAGCTGCTCAAGCTGCGGAATCACGACCGTCAGCAGCTGTAGGATGATGGACGCGCTGATATACGGCATGATGCCGAGCGCAAACACGGTCATGGTGGCGAGGTTGCTGCCCGAAAAGACGTTCACAACGGCAAGGGCGCCAAAGTTTTCCGAGATGCGCTCCCATAACGCTTCCAGCGCGTCTCGGTCAATGCCGGGTATGAACACATGGCTTCCGAGCCGATAGACGACCAGCGCCGCCATCGTGAATAGAATCCGACGGCGCAGGTCGGGCATTCGCCAAGCGTTGCGCAGAGCTTCAATCACAGGATCACCTCAACTTTTCCGCCCGCCGACTCGATGGCGGCAGCCGCCGACGCCGAGAATTTATGCGCCCGCACCGTCAAGGGCTTCGTCAAGGCGCCCGTTCCGAGTATTTTGACAAGCCCTTTCTTGCGGCTCATCAACTGCGCCTGATACAATTCGGGCGGACCGACCGCCGACCCCTGCTCAAACGCCTGCTCAAGACCATGAAGGTTCACCACCGCATACCGCGTTCGACGAAACGGCTTGAAACCGCGCTTTGGCAAGCGGCGAAACAGCGGCATCTGCCCGCCCTCAAAAAACGGGCGCGTGCGTCCGCCTGAACGGGAACGCTGTCCCTTGGTGCCGCGCCCCGCTGTCGTTCCGTATCCCGATCCGTCCCCTCGGCCGACGCGCTTGCGGTTGCGCTTGGAGCCTCGCGGCGGCTTTAATTCATGCGCCTGCATTCAGCCTCTCCTATCTGCTAGCTTTCGTCGTCCGACTCGATTCCTAAGATGTTGCCGACGCTTCGATGGCGCAGTTTGCCGATCGTTTCGGCGCTGCGCATTCGCTTCAATCCGTTGATGGTGGCATGCGCGGCGTTGATCTTGTTGCGGGAGCCGATGATCTTGCTCAACACATCCTGAACGCCCGCCGCTTCAAAAATATACCGCGGCGAACTGCCCGCCACGACGCCGGTCCCCGGCGACGCCGGACGCATCACCACCCGCGTCGAACCGGCGACGCCGACGATGCTGTGCGGAAGCGTGCCTTTGATAATCGGCACCTGAAACATGTTCTTTCGCGCGTCTTGAAAACTTTTGCGGCGCGCCTCCGGCACCTCGTTCGCCTTTCCGAAACCTAGCCCGACCATCCCGCTTTTATTGCCGACGACGGTCAGCGCGTTGTAACGCAGCCGTTTTCCGCCTTTGCGCACGCGTGTGACGCGGTTCACATACATCAATTTCTCTTCAAAACCGTCGTCCTCTTCTTCAAAATCGTTTCGGCGGTCCCGCCTGTTGCGTCGATTGTTCTGTCTCATGTTCGTTCTCCTTGTCCGCTATGCGTCTTCGCTGCCGTTGCCGCCGCTGCGCCGCCGCTTCGGTTCGCGCGACCTTCCGAGGTCTAGCCCCGCTTCGCGCGCCGCTTCTGCCAAAGCGCGCACCCGTCCGTGGTATTGGAACCCGCCGCGGTCAAAGTGGGCGCGCTCAATGCCTTTGGACGCGGCCGTCTCGGCGAGCCGCTTTCCGACTTCCGCCGCCGCCGCAACAGCGCCGGTTGATTTCACCGCGCCGCGCACATCCCGCTCCACCGTTGAGGACGCCGCGAGGGTCTCCCCGCGTTCATCGTCGATCAACTGGGCATAAATATGCCGCGACGAACGAAACACCGACAGGCGCGGCGCGTCCGCGGTTCCGCTGATTTTTCGGCGTATTCTGCGATGACGGCGAATACGCGCCTCTCTCCGCAGCCGCCCCGTATTTCTCACTCTCCATACTCCTTAATTTAAGACTGCTTCTTCGCCAAGTTGCGCACCGCTTCGCCTTCATAACGAATGCCTTTGGACGGCGTGTACGGCTCCGGCTTTTTGATGCGCCGTATCGCCGCGGCGGTTTCGCCCACAAACTGCTTGTCGATGCCGGACACCACGATCGGAATGAACGGCACCGAGCTGTTTCCAACGGTCATCGATCCCGATTCTTCGACCGTCACCGAAGCCCCCTCCGGAACCGTATAATTCACCACATGCGAAAAGCCGACCGTCAGCTGTAAATTGCGCCCCTGGGCCTGGGCGCGGTAACCTTGACCGACCAGCTGCAGACGTTTTTCAAAACCTTTCGAAACGCCCTCCACCATGTTCGCAATCAGCGTCCGCGTGAGACCATGCATGGAGCGGTGGCGGCGCGAATTGGACGGGCGGGTCACCCGCACTTCGCCGTTTTCCTGCGTCAGCTCCGTATAAGGATTCGTCGGCATTTCCAAGGTACCTTTTGGTCCCTTCACCGTGACAGCCGTATTGCCGATCGTCACCGTCACGCCGGACGGAATCTGGACGGGAACCTGTCCTATCCGCGACATGCTTTCTTCCTTTCGTCTACCGTTTCACCATACATGACACAGCACCTCGCCGCCGACGCCGCGCCGGGCGCACTCCTTGCCGGTCAACACGCCTTGCGAGGTCGACACGATTGCCGAGCCTAAGCCGTTCAACACGCGCGGCATGTTGCGCGCGCCTGCATAGACGCGCCTGCCTGGGCTGCTCACCCGTTTGATTCCGACGATGACCGGCTCGCGGTTCTCGCCGTATTTGAGATAGATCGTCAGCATTCCCTGCTTGTTGTCTTCTAGGCGGCGGTAGTCGCGGATATACCCCTCTTCAACCAGGATGCGCGCCACCGCCTCATGCAGTTTTGACGCGGGCGCGTCCACGCTGGTTTTGCGGCGCATTCCCGCGTTGCGTATCCGCGTCAACATATCCGCCAACGGATCGGTCATCGACATGCGCTCACCTCACCAACTCGCTTTGACAACGCCTGGAATGCGCCCTTGACGCGCCAGCAGACGAAAACAGATGCGGCACAAACCAAACTGACGCAGATAACCGCGCGGACGGCCGCACTGCCCGCAGCGATTCCGCTTCCGCGTCGAAAACTTCGGCGTTCGCTTCGATTTCTCTAACAACGCTTTTCGTGTCATATCTCCCTGCCTGTCTGTGAAATGTCGTCTCGAAACGGCATGCCGAGAAGCCGCAGCAGCTCCCGCGCATGCTCGTCGGTCGATGCTGTCGTTACGATGACGATGTTCATACCGAGCGTCTGCTCCATATCGTCATATGAGATCTCCGGAAAGATGATCTGCTCCGTCAAGCCCATCGCATAGTTTCCGCGCCCGTCAAACGAGTTTGGGTTCACGCCGCGAAAGTCGCGTATCTGCGGAAGCGCGATCTTCACCAGCCGATGGTAAAACGCATACATACGTTGACGGCGCAGCGTCACCATACATCCGACGCGGTTGCCCGCGCGTATCTTGAAGTTAGAAACATGCTTGCGCGCCGCTCTCGCCGACGGGCGCTGCCCTGTGATCTTCGCCATATCGTTCATCGCATAATCGATCAGGGCGGAATTGCCGCCGGCGGCGCCTGCCGCTCCGAGACCCATGCTGACGACGATCTTGTCTAAACGGGGTATCTGCATCGGGTTATGAAAGCCGAACCGCTCTTTTAAAGCGGCTCCCGCCTCCCGTTCATAGCTTTCCCGCGTCAAATTGTCCATCGCTTCTCCTTACGAATCTGCCGCTTCTTCGATCACCTGCACATTGGAGATGTGTATCGAAGCCTCGCGCTCCACCATTCCCCCTTCGGGGAACTGCCGGTTAGGGCGCAGATGCCGCGTCTTCAGATTGACTCCCTCGACGACGACGCGCCCGCGAATGCGGTCCACCTCCGTCACCGCGCCTTGAACGTCAATCCAGTCGCCGCTGATCACCTTGACCAGGTCGCCCACTTTGACGCGAAACTTCATACGCTTTCGTTTCGGCATGACCGGTTCCTTTCTAAAACACCTCCGGGGCGAGCGATACGATGCGCATAAAACCGCGTTCCCGCAGTTCCCGCGCCACCGGTCCAAAGATGCGCGATCCGATCGGCTCATTGTCGTCTTCGGTGTCGATGATCGCCGCCGCGTTCTGGTCAAACTTGATATACGATCCGTCCGGGCGGCGGTACTCTTTCGCGGTTCGGACTACAACCGCGCTGACCACCTCGCCTTTTTTGATCTTGCTGTCCGGCGCCGCTTCTTTCACGGCGGCGCGGATAATGTCGCCGACTCGGGCGTAACGGCGGCGCGTTCCGCCTAAAATGCCGATACACATGATCTTTTTGGCGCCGCTGTTGTCGGCAACCTGTAAGTATGTTTCGCGTTGAATCATCGCCGTGTCCTCAAAAAATCGCTTCCAATGATCACTGCGCCCGCTCTAAGACCGCCGCCACCCGCCAGCGCTTGCGGCGGCTCAACGGGCGCGTTTCCATCAGCAGCACCCGGTCGCCCGCGTTCGCTTCGTTATGCTCGTCATGGGCAAGATACCGCTTGGAGCGGCGCACAATCTTTCCATAGACCGGATGCGGAAACGCCCGCTCCACCAGCACCGAAACGGTCTTATCCATCTTATCGCTCACCACAACGCCCGATCGGGTTTTGCGGTTGCCCCGCTCATTGCCGTTCATCTTGTTCTCCGTTTTTCAAAGTCAAAATACGCGCTCATATCTTCGGCAGCCGCCTCGTGCGTTCAAAAAAGGACGGCTCCTTGCGCAGCGACGCCCACAGCCGCATCGCCAGCGTGATGGAGCGCGCGTCGTTGCCGGAGATGTCGTCCAGTCCGATGGCGGACTTGGGGTCTTGCTTCCCGGCTGAAAAGTGGTATCTGCCTTCGTTCAAGCCCTCTTGTACGTCAGGGTCGCTCATCAAGAAGCTCTGTATCTGCTTTTCGCGCAGAACAGTCAAGACGCGCGCCGTATTGCGCCGCGTGTTTCCCATCCTGCGCGTGTTTTCGACCTGTCCGTACACGGTTTGAAACTTTAGGTCGACGCTTAGGCGGCGCAGCGTCCGCAGGTTTTCTTTTAATTCGGCGGGCGTCCGCTCGCGCAATTCATCGATGGAGTCGGCTCCGATCTCTTCTGCGGGTATTCTCATTTTACTGACCTCCAAATCCGCGGCGCACAAACCGCGTTTTGATGGGCAGCTTGTGCTTGGCGCGCGTCATGGCGACGCGGGCGACATCCTCCGGGACGCCCGCCAGCTCATACAGGATGCGCCCCGGCTGAACGACCGCGACCCAGCCTTCCTGCGAGCCTTTTCCTTTGCCCATGCGCATTTCAAGCGGTTTTTTCCAGACGGGCCTGTCGGGAAAGATTTTGATCCAGACCTTTCCGCCGCGCCGCACATGGCGCGTGATTGCAATACGCCCGGACTCAATTTGCCGGTTGGATATGCGTCCAGGCTCCAGAGCCTGCAAGCCGTATTCGCCAAAGGCGACCGTATTGCCGCGCGAGGCGGCGCCTTTCATTCGACCGCGATGCAATTTACGATATTTCGGCCGTTTCGGCATCAACATTTGTGAGAGCCTTTCATCGGGAACGTCCTTGTCTGCCAAAGCCGACCCGCCCGCGCCCGCGGTCTTGGTTGCCGCGCGTTCCGCGGGGCGGCGAATTCAAGCCTGAACGGGGTTTCAACATCTGCAGGTCGTCTTGACCGACAAAGCCCGAAATCACTTCGCCGCGGAAGATCCATGCCTTGACGCCGATGACGCCGTAGGTGGTCTTCGCCTCGGCAAAACCGTAATCGATGTCGGCGCGGAGCGTATGCAGCGGAACGCGCCCCTGTATCTCGTAATGCGAGTTGGCAATCTCGTTGCCGCCGAGACGCCCGCTCACCATGATCTTGCAGCCTTGAGCGCCGGAGCGCATCGAATTTTGGACAGCGCGTTTCATCGCGTCCCTGTAACGCGCGCGGCGCTCCAGTTGCGCGGCGACGCCCTCCGCCACCAGATACGCTTCCAGGTCGGGCTGCCGTATCTCCTTGATTTCGATCTTGGAGGGCTTGCCGATCTTCTTCGCCAGCTCCTCCTGAAGCAGCTCAATATCGGCGCCTCGGCGCCCGATGACCATGCCTGGGCGCGCCGTATGCACATGGATCTTGAACCGCTCCTCGTCCCATCGTTCCACGCGCACCCGCGCGATGGCCGCCCGCGCCATGCGCTGACGAATAAACTTCTCGATCTCAATATCTTCCTGCAGCCATTCCGCGTAATCGCTCTTGCGTTTCGGGAACCACTGCGCGTCCCATGTCTGTATGATGCCTAGCCGCAAACCGCGCGGATGCGTCTTTTGACCCAAAAAACTACCCCTATCGATCGTCCAGTTCTAAAGTGATATGGCACCGCCGGCGCAAGATGCCGTACGCCATTCCGCGCGCGCGCGGGCGCATGCGCTTTAAGCGCCGACCCTCGTCAACGACAATCCGTTTCACATACAAATTGCTCTCATCCAGTTCCTCCCCGCCGCGCCAGTTGTCGTTCTCGCTCAACTCGGCGGCGTTCGCTGCCGCGGAACGCAGTAGCCTGCCGATGAGATAAGCCGCGCGCTGCGGGTTGAACTCTAATATATCCTGCGCCTCTTCCACTGTTTTGCGGCGAATCATATCCGCCACCAGCCGCGCTTTGCGCGGAGAAACCGGCGCGTTCCGATGTATCGCTCGCGCGCTCATTCCTGCGCTCCCTGTCCGCTTGTTCAGCTGGTCGTCCGAAGCCCGCGGTATGTCCGCGTCGGAGAAAACTCTCCCAGCTTATGTCCGACCATCGACTCCAAAATAAACACGGGCCAAAACTTTTTTCCGTTGTACACCGAAAAGGTATGACCCACAAACTCCGGCAGGATGGTGGAGCGGCGCGAGTAGGTGCGTATCACCTTGCCCCGTTCGCCCGCCGCTTCCAGCTTCTGCACTTTCTTGACCAGTTTCGGCTCCACATAGGGGCCTTTTTTCAATGAACGCGCCATCGCAGCGCTCCTTCAGTTAACGTTTCTTCCGACGCGATATGATCAACCGCTCCGACGCTTTATTTTTTTTCCGCGTCTTGCGCCCCTTCGTTGGGACGCCCCATGGCGTGACCGGATGTCGACTTTTATGCGCGCCGCCGCCGGAGCTTCCGCCGCCGGAGCTTTTGCCTTCGCCGCCGCCGTGGGGGTGGTCGACAGGGTTCATCGCCACGCCGCGCACCTTCGGGCGCCGTCCAAGCCAGCGCGACCTGCCCGCTTTTCCGATCACGATATTTTCATGGTCAATGTTTCCGACCTGCCCCAGCGTCCCCATGCAGCGCGACAGTACCATGCGCTGTTCGCCGGACGGCAGCAGGATGGTCGCGTATTTGCCTTCCCGCGCCATAAGGCGAGCCGAACCGCCCGCGCTGCGCGCCAGTTGACCGCCCTTTCCAGGGCGCATTTCGATGTTGTGAATCACGCTGCCGAGCGGCATGTTCTCCAGAGGCATCGCGTTGCCGATATTGTAGCCGGCGTCCTGACCCGACTGTACCGCGTCGCCGACCTTCAAACCATGCGGCGCCAAGATGTACCGCTCCTCGCCGTCCTCATACCGAACCAGCGCGATGCGCGCCGAACGGTTCGGGTCGTATTCGATGGAGAGTACCGTCGCCGGTATGCCTGTCTTATTTCGTTTGAAATCGATGACGCGGTATCGGCGTTTATGTCCGCCGCCGCGCCGACGCATCGTGATGCGCCCCTTCGAATTGCGCCCGCTAATCCGTTTTTTGCCGCTTGTGAGCGACTTCTTCGGCTTTGAGGCGGTTATTTCAGAAAACTCGGAGGTGGTCATAAAACGGCGCGACGATGTGTAGGGGCGGTGTTTCTTTGCCATGATCACGCTCCTTCAAACTGCGTTATCGTCACGTTGCCGCGCAGCGTCACGATCGCTTTTTTTTGCCCGGCTGTGCGCCCCGGTCGAAAACGGCGGTGGCGGTAGCCTCTCAAACGTTCTGGATCGCGCAGTTTTCCGCGCTTGCGCATCGTGTTGATCTTGATAATCTGCCCCTCCGTTTCGGGGAACAGCGTCTCGATGGCGCGGCGAATATCCTGCTTCGTCGCTTTTATATGCACCTCCAATGTGTATTTCACATAGGATTCGGCGCCCAAGCGTTCGCGGTATTTGTCTTTCTGTATCGTCGATTTTTCGGTCATCAGCGGGCGCTGAAAAACCTTATACGGGTCCATCGCCATCAGGACGCCTCCGATTCATCTTCGTCATCGCTGCGCTCTTCTTCAGGCGCCTCTTCCGCCGGCGCTTCTTCAACAGGCGCTTCTTCAACTGCCTCTTCTGCTTCAACAGGCGCTTCTTCAGACGCCTCTTCAGATTCTTTAACCGCTTCTTCAATAGGCGTTTCATCCGCCTCGTCAGCTTCCGCGGGCGTTTCTTCGGGCGCCTCTTCGGCTTCCGCCGGCGCTACATCCACTTCAACAAGCGTTTCATCCGCCTCGTCAGCTTCCGCGGGCGTTTCTTCGGGCGCCTCTTCGACTTCCGCCGGCGCTACATCCACTTCAACAGGCGTTTCATCCGCCTCTTCGGAATGCTCTAGGGGGGGCTCCACCGCCGGCGCGTCTTCTACGCCCAAGCGGGAAAGCAGCGCTTCCCAAGCCTCCACCGAAAAGATGAGCGTATCGCGCGTCAGTATCTGATACGGATGTATCTGACTGCTCAACGCCGCCTCAACATACGGCAGATTGCGGGATGAGATGAGCAGCCATGGGTTGCTCTCGGCGGTCACCAGCAGCGTCTTCTCCCGGTCAACGCCGACGCTTTTCAAGAGAGAGACGACCCGCTTCGTTTTTGGAACCTCCCCGTTTTCTGGGAACGAGTCGATCAGCTTGATTCCTCCGCTCTGCAGTTTATCGCGCAGGGCAGACAGCAGCGCGAGCCGTTTCATCTTTCGGGGAGTCTTCTGGCGGTAGCTGCGCGGCGTCGGTCCAAAGATGATTCCGCCGCCGACCCGTATGGGAGATTGCCGGTCGCCCATACGCGCTCTGCCGAGACCTTTTTGGCGGAACATTTTGCGTCCGCTTCCGCGCACTTCGCTGCGCGTTTTCACTTTTGATGTGCCGCTGCGTCGATTTGCCAAGTGAGCGGTCACCGCCTGATGCAGCGCCGCCATATGGATCTCGCCCTCCGCCAAGAGAGCGGGCGCCGCCACCGATCCCGCGTCCGCGCCTGATTGATCTACTATCCGCAATTCCATCTTGGGACGTCTTTCCTCCGCTAGCTGGACCGTTTTGCCGCCTTGCGCACCAGCACAAAGCCGCCGTTCGGTCCGGGCGCCGCGCCCTTCACCACAATCAAGTTGTTCTCGGCGTCGGTCTGCATCACCTTTAGGTTCTGTACCGTCTTGCGCTCGCCGCCCATGCGTCCGGGCATTTTGCGCCCTTTCACAACGCGGGAAGGCGTCGCGCTGCAGCCGATGGAGCCGGGTCGGCGGTGATTTTTCTCCGCGCCGTGGCTCGCCTTCTGTCCGGCAAAGCCCCAGCGCTTCACAACGCCCGCAAACCCGCGCCCTTTTGATACGCCGCTCACATCCACATATTCGCCTGAAGCGAACAGATCCTCAACGCGAATCAGGTCTCCGACCGCGTATTCGGACGGGTCGTCCACGCGAAATTCGCGCAGCGCGCGCGTCGGCTCCGCGCCCGATTTTTCAAAATGTCCGCGCGTCGGACGGTTCGGACGCTTCCGCGAACCGTAGCCGAGCTGAACGGCGGAATACGAATCGCGCTCCTGCGTTTTCACCTGCGCGACGGGGCATGGACCCGCCTGGATCACCGTAACGCCGACCGAAATTCCGGCCTCGTCAAACAGGCGCGTCATGCCAATTTTGGTACCGATCAAGCCGATGCTCATCGTTTCATCCTCTACTTCAACGCCACCTTGATGTTGATGCCGGACGGCAGATCGAACTGCCCAAGGGCATCCATCGTTCTCGGCGTATGGTCAGTCACGTCAATGAGGCGCTTATGTATGCGCATTTCAAACTGCTCGCGCGATTTCTTGTCCACAAATGTGCTTCGGTTCACCGTCCAGACCCTACGGTGGGTCGGCAACGGAACGGGTCCGCTCACCAACGCCCCCGTCTGCTTGATGATGTCGCAGATCTCCGACACGGACCTGTCAAGCAGACGGTGGTCGTAAGCTTCCAATTTTATGCGTATCGTCGTCGCCATCCAGATCCCCTGTCGTTAGTCGAATATCTCGGTAACGACGCCGGCTCCGACGGTGCGGCTGCCTTCGCGAATCGCAAAGCGCAGACCCTCGTCCATGGCGATCGGGGTGATCAGTTCCACGTTGAACGTCGCGTTGTCGCCGGGCATGACCATCTCGATGTTTTCGTCCAGCGTCACCGCGCCGGTCACGTCGGTTGTTCGGAAGTAGAACTGCGGCCTGTAGCCGGTGAAGAACGGGGTTTTGCGCCCGCCTTCTTCGCCTTTCAGGACATACACCTCCGCCTTGAAGCTTTTGTGCGGCTGAATGGAGTTTGGCGCCGACAGCACCTGTCCGCGCTCCACCTCGTCGCGCGCCGTTCCGCGCAGAAGCACCCCCGCGTTGTCGCCTGCGATTCCTTCGTCCAGCTGCTTGTTGAACATCTCAACGCCGGTGGCGACCGTCGACCGGGTCGGCTGAATTCCGACGATTTCAACCGTGTCGCCGACCGTCACTTTGCCGCGCTCAATGCGCCCCGTCACCACGGTGCCGCGCCCAGAGATGCTGAACACGTCCTCAATCGGCATCAGGAACGGGCGGTCGATGTCGCGCTCCGGCTCCGGGATATACTCGTCCACCGCGTCCATCAGTTCGACGATGCAGGCGCCGTCGCCCTCGGCGTCGCCCGATTCCAGAGCGTTCAACGCCGAGCCCATGACAACCGGGATGTCGTCTCCAGGGAACTGATACTCGCTCAACAGCTCGCGCACCTCCAGCTCGACCAGCTCCAGCAGCTCCTCGTCGTCCACCATATCGACCTTGTTGAGAAAGACGACCAGGGCGGGGACGTTCACCTGCCGCGCCAGCAGCACATGCTCGCGGGTCTGGGGCATGGGTCCATCGGCGGCGGATACGACCAAGATGGCGCCGTCCATCTGGGCGGCTCCTGTGATCATGTTCTTGATATAGTCCGCATGACCGGGGCAGTCCACATGGGCGTAGTGGCGGTTCTCGGTTTCATATTCGACGTGGGCGGTCTGAATGGTGATGCCGCGCTCGCGTTCCTCCGGCGCGTTGTCGATGCTATCGAAGTCGCGCACTTCCGAAAGCCCTCGATTCGATTGAATGAGGGTGATGGCTGCCGTCAGGGTCGTCTTGCCATGATCGACATGCCCAATGGTTCCAACGTTAACATGCGGTTTTGTCCGCTCAAATTTTCCGCGCGCCATATCGGCTACTCCTTTGCGGGTTTCTGCTTTTAAGACTCAAGCGGCGCCATGCGCATGCGGATGGCTGTTTCCGCCGCGTCCTGTGGCGCTTCTCGATACGAATCCAACTTCATCGGTGAAAGAGCGGCGCGTCCCTGCGTCAACGCCCGCAAATCCTTTACATAACCAAACATCTGCGCAAGCGGAGCCATCGCTTTCACCATATGCACCCCCGCTGACCGCGCTTCTGTCTCCACAATCTGACCGCGGCGAGAACTCAAATCGGCGATAATCGAGCCGAGATAACTCTCCGGCGCAATCACCTCCACCTCCATAAACGGCTCCAGCAGCGCGAGGCCGGCGCTCTCCGCCGCCGAACGAAACGCCCGCGAACCGGCAACCTGAAACGCGACCGTCGACGAATCCACATCATGCGTGGAGCCGTCCAGCAAACGAACGCGGATGTCCGTCATCGGATAGCCCGCCAGAATGCCCTGATCCATCCGCTCCTTGATGCCGCGCTCAACGGACGGAATGAACTCGGTCGGTATCGCGCCTCCCCGTATTTCATTCACAAATTCAAAGCCGCTTCCCGGCTCTGTCGGTTCAATTTCAATCACAACATGCGCGTATTGCCCGCGCCCGCCCGTTTGACGCACAAAACGCTCATTCGCCTTTGCCGCGCCTTTGATCGTCTCCCGGTACGCCACCTGCGGCTGCCCGACATTCGCCTCCACCCGAAACTCGCGGCGCATCCGTTCCACGATGATGTCCAAATGCAGTTCGCCCATGCCGGAAATGAGCGTCTGACCCGTCTCATGATCGGACGACAGCTGAAGCGTCGGATCCTCTTCAGATAGACGCCCCAGCGCCGTACTCAATTTATCTCGGTCCGCTTCCGTCTTCGGCTCTACGGCGATCTTCAGCACCGGCTCCGGAACATGCATCGACTCCAGCGCGATGGGGCTTTGCGCGTCGCATAGCGTATCGCCTGTCAGCGCGTTTTTCAAGCCGACGGCCGCGGCAATGTCCCCGGCGTAAATGCGCTGCCGTTCCTCGCGCTTGTTCGCATGCATCAGCAGAAGACGACCGATGCGCTCCTTGTTGCCCGTGCGCGGGTTCAACACATAATCGCCCGAACCGATCGACCCTGAATAGACGCGCAGAAACGCCAGCTTCCCGACATGCGGATCCGCCATGATCTTGAACGCGACCGCCGACAGCGGCGCCTCGTCCGACGCCTCCCGATCCAGCGGCTCCTCCGTCACAGGATTGACGCCGCGCACATTCGGAACATCCACAGGCGACGGCAGAAAATCGATCACCGCGTCCAGAACGCGCTGAACGCCGATATTTTTCAAAGCGGCGCCGCACAGCACAGGCGACAGCTGACTCTCTAGACATGCCTTGCGCAAAGCGCCCTTGATCTCCTCGCTTGACAGGTCGCCCTCTTCAAGATACTTCTCGATCAGCGCTTCATCCTGCTCGGCGGCCGCTTCGACCATTTCCGCCCGCCGCTCCTCGTACAGTTCCATCATAGAGGCGGGAATCTCGGTCTCCTCATAGGAGGCGCCGAGCGTTTCAGGGTCCCAAACATACGCCTTGCCTTCGATCAGATCCACGATGCCGCGGAAGGTCTCCTCCGCCCCAATCGGCAGCTGAACAGGCACAGGACGCGCGCCGAGGCGTTCGCGCATCATATCCAGCGCGCGGAAAAAATCCGCCCCCATGCGGTCCATCTTGTTCACAAAAGCGATGCGCGGAACGCCGTATCGATCCGCCTGTTTCCAGACCGTCTCCGACTGCGGCTCCACCCCGCCGACCGCGCAAAACACCGCCACCGCGCCGTCCAGGACGCGCAGCGAACGCTCCACCTCTATCGTGAAATCCACATGCCCAGGCGTGTCGATCAGGTTGATGCGCCTGCCGTCCCATTCGCAGGTGGTCGCGGCGGATGTGATCGTGATGCCGCGCTCCTGCTCCTGCTCCATCCAGTCCATCGTCGCCGCGCCGTCATGCACCTCCCCCATGCGGTGCGTCCGCCCGGTATAGTACAGAACGCGCTCCGTCACGGTCGTCTTCCCGGCGTCAATATGTGCCATGACGCCGATATTGCGCGTCTGTTTCAGATGCTCGCGGCCGTTCGGCCTAGCGGCGTGTTTCAAAATCGACCCCTTCTACCAGCGGTAATGCGAAAACGCTTTGTTCGCTTCCGCCATGCGGTGCGTCTCTTCTTTTCGGCGAATCGCATGCCCTTCGGAACGGGAAGCGTCCAGCAGCTCCGCGGCGAGACGCGCCGACATCGTCTTTTCGTTGCGCGCCTCCCGCGCCGCGGTGATAATCCAGCGAAACGCGAGCGACAAGCGCCGTTCGGGGCGAACCTCCACCGGCACCTGATAGGTCTGCGCGCCGACGCGCCGCGGGCGAATCTCCACCACCGGCTTCACATTGTCCAGCGCCTCGTCAAACACCTCGCGCGGATTGCGCCCCGTCCGGTCGCCGATCGTGTCCAGCGAGCCGTACACGATGCGCTCGGCAACGCTTTTCTTGCCCTTCAGCATGATGCTGTTGATAAACTTCTGAAGGTCCACGCTCCCGTATACCGGGTCGGGCGGCGTCGGCCGTCGTTCCGCTGCGTTACGTCTCGGCATTGCCGATTCCTCTCCTGCTTAAAAAATTACCGCCGCTTCGCGCCGTATTTTGAGCGCCCCTGCTTGCGGTTCTCAACGCCGTCGCATTCGCGCGTCCCGCGCACAATATGGTAACCCACATTCGGAAGGTCGCGCACATTTCCGCCGCGCACAAGGACGGAGCTATGCTCGTTCAGGTTATGGTCAATGCCGGGTATGTACGCCGTGATTTCGCGCCCGTTGGTGAGACGGACGCGCGCGATCTTGCGCAGCGCCGAATTCGGTTTCTTCGGCGGCTTTGTCCGCACCTGGAGACAGATGCCCTGGCGCTGCGGCGACCTCTCCAGCGCCGGCGATTTGCTTTTCTTGGTCGTACGCTTGCGACCCTTCCGAACTAACTGGTTGACCGTAGGCATAAACCGCTCCATATCCATTTATGAAAGCCGCGTTAAGCAGGCTTCCAAACATGCGCTGAACAAACGGCGTTCAACATACGCCGCCCATACCAAGAAAATAATAGTAACGCCGACTCCGGCATGCGTCAAGCAAAGTTTGCGTTTTGCCGTTTTTTTTAAACGCAGACGCTTCCTCCGCCAACGGCGCATGGGCGGCGCAGTCAATTAATATACTCTGTAACGGCGGGCGATGGCAAGTTGAATGCGCAAGAATCGGGCAAAAACGCGGCGCATACAAGCGTCAACCCGCATTTTTTAGATGGCGCCTCCGATTCCCCCCTTGAAAAGGGGGCTAGGGGTTTAAAGGACGGGCGCGACAACTGCGATGCTTTAAGATTCCCGCTTACGCGGGAATGACGACCGGTGGCGCGGACGCTTTAGAATCAAAATGAAAATCCCGCATGAGCGTACCACCGCTTCATTTGCGCATTTCAAGGATAACGCGCTTCGCGTTGGACTACAGGCGCTGCGAAGGCGCCGGTATCTTGAATCTTGGCGCTGGCTTGACTTGAAATCGAATAGCGGGCGGGATTGTTCAGCCAAAGCCAGAACTTGTCCCATGGGCAGTATGTCCGCGCGTTCAGATACTCAACACGGACCGGACTGCCGCCTTGCGTCAGAATGAGAACGTCTCCATAACTTGGATCGCTGTCATGCGATCTGTTGCCGCTTTTTCCGTCATACGGGTAGGTCTCGACAACCGGCGGATCGGTTCCGTTGTCGGTGAAGACGATGGACGATGCCGCCCGCCCGGTTCCTACATACACTTCTTGCGCGTTCCCGACCTTCGCCTTTCCGTTCAGATTGCCGTAAATCGTTCCCATCGCCCGGACGGGGCTGGCGTAGGCGTCCGGGTAAAGATACGGCGTTCCGGCGGGCGGCAGCTTTTCCTCCGGCGCGTCGTTTGCCGCCTTCGCCGGCTCGACGCCGGACGCAGCCGCTTGGAGAGGCTCCATCGACACGCCCTCCCATGCGGACGGACGCTCCCTCCATGCCTCCATAATGCCGGCAAACAGATCCGCAATATACATACGGTCGACCGAATCCTTTGAGGCGGCGTCCAACGTTTTTTGTTGATGCGCTGTCGGGCGGTTCACGATCTGCGCCAGCTGCCGAACCGCCAACTGCAGCTCGGCGCCGCTCATCCTTTTAAAAGGAGTCGACGGGTCTATCTCCGCGGGCAGCTCGCCAAAGGCAAGCGTCAGAGGTTTCCCGTGTGTTCCAATATAAACCGTTTTGGGGATGGGGATCCGCCTCTCTATGCGCAAAAGTTCCGGAGGAATCCCGCGGTATTTCAGTCGATAATGCTCTTCATCCATGAGCGGG
Organism: Candidatus Poribacteria bacterium; assembly: GCA_963665845.2. Lineage (GTDB taxonomy): Bacteria > Poribacteria > WGA-4E > JAPPNK01. Next base: position 3,269,930 of record OY762492.1, on the reverse strand, counting down.
AATGCCTTGCTCTCGCTGCCAAAATCGGTACTGGCGCCCCGCAGCGTATGGTCAAAATTCCATCCGCCGCCCTCATAGACCAACCCTCGGCGAAACAGATCCACGTACACGGTCGGCTCGTATTTCACCTCTGCGCCGCCGATAGTCGCTGTCCCGGAAGCGATATGGTATGACACCCCGCTGGCCGGCATAAGGACAATGGGAAGCGGAGCCTCGTCAAGATTCTCGCCCAAACCCCAAAGCCGTTGATACTCTGTCTTAAAATACTCAACTATCTTAGGATCTTTTTTTAGAGGTCCAAAGTAATCGGTAAGATACAGATCCACGCGCTCTTCCCAGACGCTCCAATCCTCCGGAAAATGCAAGCCCCATTTCTGTTGCGCCGTCTCCAGAAGATCCGCATACGGCATTTGGGTCTGCCTCGTCAGCCGAGAGCCGACATAAATAAACGCCGCCGCAACGGCGATTCCAACGGCAATAAAAGCCCTCTTTTTCAACATAAACGCGCAAAACCTTTCCGCTTGAGCGCATGACGCCGCATTTCATTTTACCGCATTCATTTTACCGCATTTCAGGGATAACGCGCTTCGCGTTGGACTGCAGGCGCCGCGAAATCTCCAGCGTCTTGAATCTCGGCGCTGGCGCGGCTTGAAATCGAATAACGGGCGGGATCGTTCAGCCAAAGCCAGAACCGGTCCCATGGGCAGTATGTCCGCGCGTTGAGATTCTTGACCTGCCTTGACCACCCGTCAAATAATCGAATGCGCGCCTCTCCATACCCCTCATCGCCGTCTCGATTGGGATATGACTTCTTCCCTAGATAAGAGTAGGTCTCGACAATCGGAGGCGCCGCTAGGTTGTCGGTGAACGCGATGGACGAGTCTGCGATTCCCCTGCCCTTATACGTTTCGCTCCCGCCCCTTGCCGATCCGTTTAGCTTGCCATGAATCTTGCCGACGGCTCGAACGGGGCTGGCATAGGCGTCCGCGTAAAGATACGGCGTCCCTTCGGGCGGGGGCGTCGGCTCTTCGGCGGCGGCTTTGACAGCGTTCGCCTGCTTAACGCCGGATAAAGCGGGAAGCAGCGGCGTCATCGAGACGTCCGCCCATGCGGATCGGCGCTCCCGCCATGCCCGCATAATGCCGTTGAACAGGTCGGCGACATACATCCTATCGACAGGGTCTTGAGACGCGGCGCGCAGCGTTTTTTCTTGATGAGGCGCCGGACGGTTCACGATCTGCGCCAGCTGCCGAACCGCCAGCTGCAGATCGGCGTCGTCCATCTGCTTAAACGGTTCCGCAGGGTCCAGCTCGGGCGGCAATTCGCCGATGGAACGGTTCAGCGGATCAACGCTTTCAACATAAACCGTCCGATAAAGCGGCACGAGCATGCTCATTTTCTGAACGGGAGGGAGGCCCCGATACATCGCGCGGTAATGCTCCTCATCCGTTAAATCAAGGCTGCCGCTGCTAACAAAGCTGAACCCGCCGCCAAAGCTTCTGCTGCCGTCAACCAAGCCGCCGTCAAGTACCTTCCCTTCCCGCAGGTCCACAATCATGGCGGATTCGACGCTTCTCCCTTTCCCGCCGCCGGTCGCTATCGTCCCTCCAGAGTTTTCACTTATTCCGCCCTCCGGCTCAAGGCTGGCTGGAAGCGGAAGATCGTCCAGGTCTTCGTCCATAGCCCAAAGCCGATGGTAGCGCCATTTGAAATACTCAACTTCGTGCGGCTTTTTTCGTCGCCTCTCTGTTTTAAAAAACTCCTTGATATGCCGATCAACCCGCTTTTCCCAGACGCTCCAGTCGTCCAAAAAATGCAAACCCCACTTTTGATTTGCCGTCTCCAGAATATCCGCATACGGCATTTCGGTCTGTCTCGTCAGCCGATAGCCGAAATAAACCAACGCCGCCGCAAGCGCGATTCCAACAGCAAGAAAAGCCCTCTTTTTCGACACAGCTACTGTACCTCGTTCGCCCTCCCCGGCGATGGGCTTTGGCGCGCAAACGCCCCGTCCGCCGTCCGCCCGAACGACGCATCCGCCTCCTGCTCCTCAAACTGAACCGCATCCAGCGCAGGGGAGCCGTCGTCCGCCAAGCCTGTCAACAGCAGCGTCTCCCCATCTCGGTTCAACCGAAACGACGCATGCAGCCCTTCCGCATTTTCCGCTCCGCCGTCCGCCCAGACAATCAGATAACCGCCCGCCTCAATGACCGTCCCGTCAGGAAAGCGCCACTTGTCCCGTTCGTCAGGGTCGTCCGAAAGCGCCATGCCGCTCAAATCGACCGCCTTGTCGGAGCGGTTGTACAGCTCAATCCAATCGGGGAAAGCGCCGTCCGGACCTTCCACCGCGGCGCGGTTCAGCGCCATCAGCTCGTTGATGACAACGGGAAAATCGACGTTCGGGATCGAATCGGCGGCGCGCTTGCGCATCGGCGGCGGCTCAAGGGCGGGGACGCCTTCCGTCTGCGCCAGCAGATAGGCGCGCCGCTCCGCCGCAAACCGTTTCAGCCCTGGAGTTGTTCGTCCGCCGCCTCGTCTGGCCTGTCCGCCGGGGCCGGCTGGGGCGGCTTGAACCGCCGGCGGATCGGGGCTTTCAGGAGGCGGTCCAAACGGATTGAAGTCAAGCGGAGGAGGCGCCGCGAAACCGCCCGGCGGACCGCCGCCTCCGCCTCCGCGGGCAATGTCTTCCTCCACGCTGCGTTTGAAATCGTCATACGAGGTCAGCTTCTTGTCGTCCCGCTCCAGTTCGGCGTCGATCAACGCGCGGTACGCCTCCGCGACCGGACCAAGACGCTCCCAGTCAAGCCACTCCTGCGCGATATGGCGCACATAGCCCAGATAACGCGCCTGCAAATCCGCGTTCGACAGCAACCGATGAATCAACGGGCGCTGCGGATTGTCCAGATGTATGAGCGGAGAAACCTGCGGATCGGAGCCTGTGTCGCTCGGACCGCCGCCTCCTCCGCCGAAGCGGAACGTCTCGTTGTTGTCATGCGAGATGAGATGAAAGCGCCCGTCCGTTCCGCGGTACAGGTTGTAGTCGCTCGCGCGGCTCATATACCCGTCCTGATCAATGAACGCATTGTCCAGCGCCAGAAAACGCAGCGTCTCGTCCAGATCCAAAATCGGCTCCAATTGCGCCGCCAGCTCCTCCGCCGGCGCCTCGTTCAGGACGCGCGACAGCTCCATCAGGCTTTCCCATGCCTGCTCCTCGTCGCCCGACCGTATATCGTACCGCCGGCGATACGCCTCCGCGCCGCCCTCCAGCCATGCGATGCCGCTGTCGCCGCCTCTTGGGTTGGCGGGAACTTTCCATCGGTCGCCGCCCCGTTGTCCGTACGCTTCTTCAATGAAATCGCTGTTGAACTGCTGCGAATTCACATAGACGCCCCAGTTCTCGCCGTTCACCACAAGGCGCATAAAGTTCACCTTCATCGCCGGGACATACTCTCGGCTGACGCGGCTAAACAGCGCCTCGCGCAAAAAGGACGGATCCGCATGCGAGTTCAGCAGGTTCAGCGTCCGATACCCGTAAAGCCGCTGGTCAGGGTCGTCATGGTTCATGGACAGGTTGAACGATTTTTTGAGCGACCCGCCCAGCGTGAAGTAGGATGAATTCCCGCGAAAACGAACGCCGACACTGTCATATTGCCGTCCGTCCACAATGAGCGTTGCGGGAACCTCCACGCCCGTGTTGTAAAAGTCGGCAAGCTCCTGATGCCAGTCGTTGTTCGGAAAGCGCATATATAACGTGCGAAGGACGGTATCGTCATAAAGCCCGGCGCTTTCGTCGACCGCGTTTTGACGGCTCGCTTCCAGGTCTTGTTCGAGGGTGGTCTTCGGCTCTAAGACTACCGGCGCGGCGGGAGTTGCTTGTCCGCCTCCGCGTCTGCCAGGACCTCGGCGCTGCGGGTTTTGCTGCGCGAATACGCGCGCTTCAGCCCGTTCGGCGTCGTTCAGCTTGCCGTCGCCGTCCGCGTCAAACTGCTCAACAAGATCGATCTGCGGACCCTCATTCGGCGGTCCGCCTCCCGGTCCCTGACCCCAAGCCAGCCATGCCGTTCCGCACACCGCCGCCGCAACCGCAAATCGACTCATCCGCCGCATTGTCCCCCGCATCGTCCGTCTCCTTCGTTGTTTTGTTTAGCCGCCCATCTCCCCGCTTTCCACCATGGAAAGAAACGCGCTGTCGGTCGTCTCAAGCGGCAGATCAATGCGCTTGCGCGAGCGGCTCGACTCGTAGGTCGCAAAAATCAGCTCCGTCGCCGCGAGCGCCTTGCGCACATCCAAGCGCGGCTCGCCGCCGTCTTTTAAGCAGCCAATCAGGTCCAAAACCGACAGCGTTGTTTCGTTGCCTCTTGGGTGAATGTCGGACAGGTCGGGGCGCTCCCATCCGTTGCCGCCGTCTCCGCGGAGGACTCGTATCGGCGCGGGACCGCCGATCTCAATGACGCCGTCTGTGCCGAGGATGCGGTTGCCCGCGCCGCCTCCGCCGACGCCCGTACACAGCAGCCCCCTCCGCCCGTTCTTGAACCAGACATGGCTGATTCCCTGATTCTCAATCGGCAAGCCGAACGCCTTGCGCGGCGCGCCGTCCAGATGTATCTGTCCGAGAACCGCTTCGGCAGGCTCATCGTTGTTGTACCAGAAAAACATGTCGAACCAGTGCGTTCCCCAGTCGATCATGTTGGAGCAGAAGCCTTCGAAGCGCAGGATGTCGCCGATGACGCCTTCGTTGACCAGGTCGCGCGCCTTGACGAAGTTGGCGCCGAACCGCCGTTGATGGCAAAAGGTGGTCAGAACGCCGTTTTCGGTTACGACGTCGTAGATCTCGCGCGCTTCGCCCCAGGTGGGCGCCATCGGTTTTTCGGCGTGAATCGCCTTGACGCCGCTTTGCGCCGCGTCGCGTATCAGCTCTAGGTGCAGCTCCGTCCAGACCGTGACGCTCACGATGTCGGGCTTCTCTTTTTCAAGCATTTCGCGGTGGTCGGCGTAGACGTTGATGCCGCCGCAGTCGTTCGACATGCGCTGCGCGTTCGCCTCGGACGGGTCTGCGCACGCCGCAATTTTGACATCTTCTGAGGCGCGGTATCCGCCCGCATGCGCCCGTCCGCGTCCGCCGCATCCGATGATCGCCGCTTTGAAATCTGCCACGTTTTCCTCCAATATTCGACCTGCTCATTCGCAGCCAGTTCAAAGAGCATACCGCTTTTTCTGTTGAGGCGCAAACGCCGCCCGCCGTGCCATTCCCTCCCCAACCCATCATGCCTGCGCCCCCAACCCGTCATTCCCGCGTAAGCGGGAATCCAGAGGCGAAGCAGAAACCGCCTGCTGTCTGAACTAAGATGATAGGATTGAAAAGATTGCCAAGAGAATTACTGAAACCGATACGCTGCCCGCCGCATCCTGAAAATCTTATCAATCTTGAAAATCTTAGTTCAAAACCAATCGCAACCAGCCTGCCCAAACCCCCCCTGCCCCCCTTTTCAAGGGGGGAGAGTTACGGAATCCCCTGTCAAGGGCGGAGGTTGCGCTTCAACAAGAAACGGGTTATACTGACGCGCAGGCTGAAGATGAAGCTGTCGGGCGATACGTTTAACATAAGACGATACGGAGAGACGCATGAGCGGCAAAACGAACGCGCAAGAACGCAGCCATCAATTGAGCGAGAAAGAAAAAGCGTTCTGGAACGAAAACGGGTTTCTGGTACGGCGGGGCGTCTTCAGCAAAGAAGAGAACGACATCCTGCGTCAAACCGCCGAAGACATCGTGGACGGCAAACGCCCTTTTCCGACCGCGCATATCGACCAGAACGCGCTTGTCAGGGACGGCAAAGCGGACGCCGAAGGCGTCTACGCCATGCACAAAATCCATCACCCCAGCTGCTTCTGCCAGGAGTTTCTAGACCGCGTCCGCGACCCGCGCCTGACCGATCCGCTGGTCGACATCCTCGGACCCGACATACTCGGCATCAACAACCTGTTCATCTGGAAAGCGCCGGAGATCGGCCTCGGCTTCCCGTGGCATCAGGACAAGTTTTACTTCCGAAACCGGTTCAACACCGAAACGACCGTCGGCACATGGACGGCGATCGACCCCGCCGATGAAGGCAACGGATGCCTCTATGTGATCCCCGGCAGCCACAGGCATGACATCCATGAGCATGACGACCTGGAAGGCTCGCAGCAGCGGGAGTTTCGCTTGGCGCGCGGCGCGCGCGACGAGGACGGCATACCGCTGGAAGCGGAGCCGGGCGCGGTCGTCTGGTTCCATAGCCATCTGCTGCATAAAAGTACCGACAACCATAGCCGGCGATTTCGCCGAAGCTACGTCAGCCATTACCTGAGCGCGCAGGCGGAATGGGCGAACCCTGCCCCGCCGCGCGGAAGAGGCAAAGGGCAGCCTATCATGTGGGTGCGCGGAAAAACATACCCCGATAAAGTACATGAGGCGGAGCGGGAAATCCTGCCCATCCCGCCGGCTGAATAAGCGGCTGTAACCAGGACATTATTCCCGCCTTTGAGGTTAAACGGGCGGGAATCGAGAGGAGTTTAAGGGCGGTCAAGGCGTCTGTCTGAACTAGGATTTGCAGGATTGAAAAGATTGCCAGGATCGGGAAAGCGCCGGCGTTGATAGCGCGTCGTTCTTGGCAATCTATAAAATCTTTCCATCTTGGTTCAAACGCCTACGGGGTTGCCGCCTTCCGCTTCGCAAGGTCAGAATCTTCGCTCTTGATTGAGCGCCCGATTCGGCGCATAATAAACGAAGCGGCAACCTTTCTTTAAACGCGGCAGCGGACGCCCCACTATGCGCCTCGCCATTCTGAGCGACATTCACGGAAATCTCGAAGCGCTTGAAGCGGTCATGGAGAGTCTCGAAACGCAGCCCATCGATGAAATCTGGTTTCTCGGAGACGCGGTCGGATACGGAGGCGACCCCGAAGAGACCTCGCGCCTCTTATCCAAAACGGGGCTGGCGTGCGCTGTCCGCGGCAACCATGACAAGGTGGTCGCCGGCATTGAGGAGCCGGACGGCTTTTCGCCCATCGCGCGCGACGCGGCGCTCCGCACGCGCGATCTGGTCACCCCTGAAACGCTCGACTGGCTGCGCGCCCTGCCGAAGGGGCCGATTCAGCCAAACCCCCAGATGGCGGCATGCCACGGCAGCTGGGAAGACGAGGACGGGTATATCATCTTCGCCCAAGACGCCGCCTATACGTTTTATTATATGGAGACGGAGCTGCTCTTTTTTGGGCATAGCCACCGCGCCGGGATCTTTGCGGAAATGAACGGGCGCGTCTTTGAATGGCCGGCGGAACCGAACGCGGAAGCCGCGCTCCAGATGGGCGCAAGGTATCTCATCAACCCAGGCTCCATCGGTCAACCGCGCGACCGCGACCCGCGCGCCGCCTACGCCCTTTTTGACACCAACACGCTCCGCCTCACGCTCTGCCGCGTCCGATACGACATCCGCCAAGCGCAGATCAAGATCGTTCAAGCGGGCTTGCCGGAGATGAACGCGCTGCGTCTGGCGGAGGGGCGGTGAGACCGCTCGCGGCGGCGCTGGCTCTCGCGGCGGCGGCGTCTGGAAACGCATGGGCATGCCTCGCGCTCGGCATCGGCGCGTGGGCGGTTCTTTGGCGGGCGGTTGAGAAGAAAGAAACGTTGTGGACGGCTCTCGCCGCCGGCGCGTCAGCCGCCGCCATCGACTTCACACTTGCCGGTTCCAAGCTGCTTTTTTATCGGCAGGTGGAGCTGGCTGGTTTGGAATGGGCGGTCGGTCCGTCGGTGGCGCGGGCGGCTCTCATGGCGGTCGCGCTGGAGGTCTATCTCTACGCCCGCCGTTCCCGTTCCGCCTTGACAGCAGGCGCAAGCGCGGGACTGGCGGGGTTTTGCTTCGGTTTATGGATCGACGCGCTCGGCGTTCATGGCAGTTTATGGGGCGGTTTATGGGTATGGAACGCAACGCTGGTTCCAGATTTGACCGCGCTGGGAGCGCCGCTGTTCGTTCCGTTCGCTTGGGGTACGACCTTCGCGTTTTCAGGCTTTTATTTTCATATGACGGCTCGGATCAAGCGGCGTTTGCCGTCGGGCGCGCGTCCGATCGGGTCGGGATTGATGTGCGGGGCGGCTCTGGGGGGCTTTTTGCTGTTTTACCTGCTGCTGTTTTTGATCATCGCCGGCCGCTCTGTGTGAGATAAGGTCGGAGAAATACCTGACCTCATGCACAAAGTTGGGACATTTGAACGCATGATCGCTCTATTCACGTGAAAAGCGTCGCTAACCAAATCGTCATTCCCGCGCAAGCGGGAATCCAGAGACGCCGCAAAAACCGTCCACGGAAAACCCCCCAGCCCCCCTTTTCAAGGGGGGAGTCCTGAAACCGTCCGCGCCGCCTGTCATTCCCGCGCAAGCGGGAATCCAGAGACGCCGCAAAAACCGTCCACGGAAAACCCCCCCAGCCCCCCTTTTCAAGGGGGGAGTCCTGAAACCGTCCGCGCCGCCTGTCATTCCCGCGTAAGCGGGAATCCAGAGACGCCGCAGAAACCGTCCGCGGAAAACCCCCCCAGCCCCCCTTTTCAAGGGGGGAGTCCTGAAACCGTCCGCGCCGCCTGTCATTCCCGCGTAAGCGGGAATCCAGAGGAGCCGCAAAACCGTCTGCGTTCGCCCGCCGCCATGTCCCAACTATAGACGTAAGGTCAGTATCTTTCGGTTGCGTTTTTGCGCTGGACGGGGCATCCTATTTGCGCTGCGCAGTTTGTCCCCATGAGAGAAGGTTTGCGTTATGGAAAATATCTTGTCATGCCGCCCCGCCTCCTACGGCCCGCACCAGAACCTCGCTTACGACCATCTCGCCGAGATCGGCGTCCAATATGTGGAGATGCCGATACCGGCGCCCGACAAGGTGGACGAAGCGCTCAAACAGCTGGAGCGGCGCGGGCTGTCGGCGGCAACCTCGCAGGGGCGGCTCGACATTCAAAACCCGAACATCGCCCAGGAGTTTGAGCAGACAGCGCTGATCACGCGCCAACTTGGAGCGCGGCTCGTCTTTGTGAGCGTCAACGCGGGGGAGCTGAAACGCTCCGAGGCGTACGCGCGGCTGCGCGCCGTCGGCGATGTGTGCGGGCGGCATGGCGTTACGGTCGTCATGGAGACGCACCCCGACATGATCACCAACGGAACCGTCGCCCGCCAAACGATGCAGGGCGTCAACCACCCGAATATCCGCGTCAACTGGGACACCGCGAACGTCTACTTTTACAACGAAGGCATCGACGGCGTCGAGGAGATGAATAAGACGGCGGAGTATATCTCGGCGGTACATCTGAAAGACACGAGCGGCGGATACCGCGAATGGTATTTTCCGGCGCTGGGAGAAGGCGTTGTGGATTTTCCGAAGGTGTTTAGAACCTTGAACGCGCGCGGTTTCTACGGTCCGTTCACGATGGAGCTGGAAGGCATTCAGGGAGAGAATCTGACCGAAGAGGGGGCTAAAGAGCGCGTCGCCTCGTCGGTGCGTTATCTGCGCAGCATTGGCGTGTTGGGGTAAGGGAGCCTTCGCTGTCTGAACTACGAACCTCATGCAGAAAGTTGGGACAGCTGAACGAATGATCCTTCTATTGATGGGAAAAGGCGCCGCCAACCAGACCGTCATTCCCGCGTAAGCGGGAATCTAGAGGCGCCGCAGAAACCGTCCGCGTTCGCCCGCCTGCATGTCCCAACTAAAGACGTAAGATCAGGCAAGGTTAGTTGACGCAGGGCGGCGGTACTTGTATTCTAAGAAAGCTGTTGTATCATGCTGTCGATTGTTAAACATTGCGGAGGACGATAGATGGTGGCGTTGACGCCCGAGCAGATCGAATTTTTTCACGAAAACGGGTTCGTCCGAATGGAGCAGGTGTATCCGCCGGATGAACTGAAGCGGATGCTGGACGAGCTGGAGTATGTCATGGAGACCTTCGCCAACTGGAACGCCGCATGGCGCGGTCCGTGGCGCGAGAAGTACCTGGACAAAGAAGAGGAGGAAAAAGCGGTCCTGGTCGCGATTCATGAGCTGCAGCATTACTCGTCCGCTTGGTCGAGAGCCTTGACGAAGCCGGACATCGGCGCGGCGGTTGCGAGCCTGCTGGAGACCGACTGCGTCGAGATGCATCACTGCACGCTGCATGCAAAATCGCCGAGCGCCGGCGCGCCGTTTCCAATGCATCAGGACGTTCCGTTTTACGCCCACTCGGACGGACGCTACATCGACTCGCTGATTCATTTAGACGACGCGGACGAAAAGAGCGGAAATATCAAGTTTCTTGCGGGCAGCCATAAGAACGGCCCGCTTGACCATATACTGGGTCCCGACACGGCGCCGCACCTTCCGACCGACCAGTACCGCTTGGAGGATGCGGTGTCGGTTCCGGCGCGGGCGGGGGATGTGGTTCTGTTTCATCTCTGGACGGTTCACGGATCGGCGGTGAACAACAGCGGGCGGTGGCGCCGCTTGGTGCGCGTCGGTTTCCGCGATCCGCGCAACGCCCAGACGGCCGGTCAGGCTCTCGGCCGCCCTGGCGTCGTCGTCCATGGCGTCCGCCCAAAAGTGGAGGGGCAGAATGTGGATGTGTATGGAAATTGGAGCGGGTAAAGGCGCTGCGCCGCCGACCCGCCCGTCAAAACTCAACAATTAAGGAGAGCATTCATGCGTTCGATAGTCCGTAAGGCGTTCATCGGGACCGCCGTTCTCATTCTTGCCGCCGGGTGCGGGAGCAAGGAGCTTCCGCCGCCCGACATGACGATCTCGTCGAAGATTGCGGTCGCTCCGTTTCTGTCCTCTTTTGATCCTCAGTTTGGAATGTTGACAGCGCGCGATCTCGGCAACCGCTTCCAGCTCCATTTCGACCGCGTCAAGGAAGGGTACGAGGTGCTTTTTGACCAGTCCGAGGCGCTTCAACCGGTCACGGAATCGCTCATGGACCTAGAGCTGACCGACGAGGAGATGTTCGCCAATCCGGCGCTGGCGGGCAAGGTGGCGGAAAACCTTGGCGTCGACCTGCTGATTGTCGGCAGAATAGAGGAACCGCGGCTGACGCTTAAAGAGGACACAACGCCTGTGTACGACATGAGCAAGGCGGGCGGTCTCTCCATTGCGGACACAAAGTTTTTCATCACATGGCAGCAGGCGACGGTGAAGGTGTCGCTCAAAGCCGTGAACCCGCAGGGCGAGGTGGTGTGGCAAACAGGCTCCACGCCGCCGAACGAAGCGAAAAGTTTTACGGGGCATATACGATACGCGCGCGCCTATCAATCCGCCGCGCCCGAACGTCCGCCCGTGCCGGAGGAGCAGATCATGTCGGACCTGCGGGAGGACACATGGATGCGCATCGCCCATCGTCTACTGCCGGAAGATTTTCCGAAAGTGCAGTCGCCTGTCTGGAAAGAAAAGCCGCCGGCGGATCAGAAGTTCAAATCCTCGGGCGGATCCATTGATTTTCGATAAGCCGCTGCATCGGTGGGGAAAGGTTGAGCTGTCGCCGAAGCAGCGCGCCGCGTTCAACGCTATAGAATCGCTTTTGGCGAGTCAGCCCGTCTACGCCCCGATCTGCTTGATAGGGGCGTTCGGGTCTGGAAAAACAACGCTCGCGCGCTACTGGCTGGCGCGCCATTTTGACGACCCAGAGGCGCGGTATGTCTCCGCCGGGCGCCCCCTGCTGGACGGGCTGAAACAGGAGGAATCGCTGGAGAGAATCGGCGCGAATCCAGCGAAGATCCTGCCGCTGCTGCAGCTGACGCTTTCCGAACTGCTGGAAGAAGCGCTGGCGGACAAACAGGCGGTTGTGTTGGACAATCTAGAGGTTGCGCAGCCGTACGGCGTCTCTCTGGAGAAGGCGGCGCTTCCGCATACCCGTCAAGGAAAGGCGGTTCTGCTCTGCCTTTCCAGCGACAAGAAAGCGAACTTTCACATGAACATACCGGGGACGGAGAGCCATTGCTTCGAGATTTAGCGCGGCGGTTCAAAGAGCGCGGCCCGTTGACCAAAGCGGAGCGCGCCTTGCTGACGGCGCTCGTCGCGTTCACAGCAGTGAGCGCGGCGGTTTCGGCGGCGCATTCGCTGTTTCCAGAGCTGTTTTACGGCGAGCCGACCTTCAACGCCGCCGACCAACATGCGCTTCTCCCTTCAACCGAAACGAACGAAGCGGAAGAAACCGAGGAGAACCGAGATGAGCCGCTGAATGTCAACGCGGCGGACGCCGAGGCGCTTCAACAGCTGCCGGGCATCGGTCCTGTTCTTGCGCAGCGCATCGTGAACTGGAGGAACGAACATGGGCGGTTTAAAAAGCTTGAAGACCTGTTGAAAGTGGAAGGCATCGGGGAGAAACGCATTGAGCAGCTGCGGGCGGCGGCGCGGGTCGTTCCGGCGGAGAGCGGGTCCGCTTCCGAGTAAGGTTTAAGGAGAAACTTGCATGCATCGACTGCAAAACATGACAGCGCGCCGCGCGTTTCTTCTCGCAGGGATCGCCGCGTTGACTCTCCTGATTGCCGGCGGGGGCGTTCTTTTAAACGAAGGCGAACAGCCCGCTGCGGAAGGGAATCTGACCGAGCGAAAGTCGATCCTGAAACCCAGAAAGAAACCTGTTGCGCCGCTGCCCTTTGAGAACGGCAAGCTGGTTCTTGACGGATACAAGTGGCGCGATCCGCACCCGTGGCTCGTTTCTGTACGCGGCGACATCTATCGCCGCTATATCGGACCTCAGACCGCGGAGGCGATCTTCGCGGTCTTCGACTCTCCGTACACAACCGGCGAGAAGGCAGAAAAACTGCTGGCGCATTGGGAACGGGTTCTCGCGCGCGGGGCTGTCGTCAACGATTACAGAGACGCGCTCGAATACGGACACAACCTGATGAATAGGCTGCATCGTATGAACGCCAACCCGTCGTCTCCTTACAGGGATCGTTTCGATCTCTCAACGGACGCTTCGCTTGAAGAGCTTGAAGAAGTAGAAGAGACATGGATCGCGGATGTGATTCGCTCCTGGCCGATCAGAAAGGAGCAGCACAACCATGCCGCTAAGACAGGCGAAGGAACCTTGAATGTGACGCTCTTTTGGAACAGATACGGCGGCGGCGGGGGCATGGGCATCTCGACCGTCCGGGCGGGCGGAAGCCGAGGAAGCGGCGATCTGACAGAAAAGGAGAGGCGCAACATCAGATACTACGGAATCGCTCCAAAGGGGTTTCGGCTGCGCCTTGAGGACGAGAACGACAACGAGTTGCCGCTCGATAAGTATCCGTCTTTCAACGAGCGCGACGCGGTGAAGCGTCTGAACAAGTCGAACCTTCAACAGCTGCTGTTTGCGCTTCCCTCATATCTAAGTCAGCCCGACGCGCAGGAGCGCTCCAGCGCCGCGTGGATGCAAATAGTGGAAAGGTACGACGCGTCGCTGGCGGCGCTGGCGGATCGAGGTCAGGTTCCGGAGGCTGCCGCGCCCTTGGCGTCTCCTCCGCAGCCCGCGGCTTCGATGGCGGGGCGGGGCGATTCTGAACAGCGGCGCAGGCGCGTCGCCGAGGCGTATGTGTCGGCGCTGGAGAAGCAGGCGCAGAAGGCGCGAATATCGGAGGCGGCGCGGTCGCAGATTAGCCGGCGGATACAGGAGCTGCGCGCTTTGATGACCGGTCCCGCCGGCGCGCCCGTTGAGCCTCCGCCCTCCCAAGACGGCGGCAACGACGAAGACGAGTGATCAAAAGCCCATCCGCGCCGAGTCTGATTCCCTTGAAAAGAGGGCTAGAGGGTTTTAAAGGACGGGAGCGGCGGCTGCGATGCCTTAAGATTCCCGCTTGCGCGGGAATGACGAAATGAAAGGCGCGGAAATGCATGTCCCCGTGAAAACGGGGAACGCGAAGAACGCGGGAATGCATGTCCCCGTGAAACAGGGAACGCCCGGCATAAGCGTACCGCTTGTCACGGCAGCTCCTGTATCTGAATTCGGAGGCCGCTGTCCGTTTTTTCGACGGCGGTTCCGAGCTCTTCGCACAGCTTTATGAACAGGTTGACGACAGGGTCGGCTTCCGTCCCGATCAGCAGACGCGGCTGCAGCTTCGTGGCGAGCGTTTGCCCTTTCTCCAGGATGGTGTCCACCCGAACGGGGGTTAAATCGACGCGCATCGGGAGGCCGCCGTCGAACGCGACGGTCGGAATCATGACGCGCCCATGTTTTTTTGGCGTATCGACGCCGCGGATGAACTCTCCAAGTCCGTAAATGATGGGGCGGTCGCGGTAGATTTCGACGCCGAGCAATTCGCGTCCGCGCACTCCGAAGACGGCGTCCGCGCCCGCGTCGATCGCCATATGCGCCAGCATTTTCTGTTTGTCGGTCACATTTTCCCGCGCTGAGTCTGCCCATCGGATGAAGACGATGACCGCGTCCGAGGCGGCGTCCGCGCTCGCCATGTCCGATTTCAAAATGGAGGGGGCGAGTATGTTCGTCCCTGGCGTCCGCTCTTCGGCTTGCGCGCGGCTGACGCCATGCAGAAAAGCGGCGAAGGCGATCTCGTATTCGTTGATGTTCGCCGTGCCGAGCGTCCGCGCCAGCGTCAGATTTTCTCCCGCGCCGAAATGGACAAGCCCGACCGCGTCAAAGGCGCCGACGGTCTGCTGAAGCCCTGACAGCCCGTAATCCATGATGCGCGGAGAGGCGAGCGAGACCGCGTCAAACCCGGCGACGCGCAGCGCCTCCGCCGCAAGGGAACTGGAGCGCAGCGGCTCCTCCACAAACGGCGCAAGGTCTTCCCGCCCTGAAGCGACCCCCTCAAAGAAACCGACCGTCCAGTCCGCTTCAGACAAGAACTCGGCGAGCTGGGCGAACGGGTATTCCGGCCCCTCTTTTTCAAAATAGGTTGTCCAACCCTCGCCAAAATGCAGGTTTCCGACAACGCGCAATGTCCACAACTCTGCATGGGCGGACAGCGTCAGGGCGCAAACAACGGCGAAAGCGGCAAGGCGAACGGCGCGTTTCATTCTTCAGCCTCCATGAGCGCGCGAACGGCGGCTCGGTAGATGTCATGTATCGGCGCGCCCGTTTCGTCGGCGAGCCGCCGGCAATCTTCATATTCAGGCGCGGCTTTGCGGATGCCGCCCCCCTCGGCGACGACGACCCGCGCCGACCCGTACGGCGTCTCCACTCTCTTGGATCGGCGCGGCAGCGTCGTTCGGGACGTTTCATAAATGCGCGCGCCCAGCGTCGTCGACTCGCGCAAAATAAGGCGCGCCAGCCGGTCGGCGTCGTTCACATGCGCAATGACCGACAACTGATGCGCAGGGCGGCTTTTTTTCATGACGATCGGCGTGAAAAACGCATCCAGCGCGCCGCTCTCCATGAGACGCTCCATGAGGTATCCGAGCGTTTCCGCGGGCTGATCGTCGATGTTCGTTTCGATGACGGCGATTCGCCCGCGTTGCAACCCGTCCGCCGCCTCCGCGCTTTCGCCGAGGTAGACGCGCAGCAGGTTCGGCTGCTCTTTCAGGTCGCGCTTTCCCGCTCCGTATCCGACCGCCTCAATCGTCATCGGCGGAACGGAGCCGAACGAATCGGCAAGCGTCGTCAAAACGGCGGCTCCCGTCGGCGTGACCAGCTCCATGTCGATCTGCGTCGGCATGACGGGAACGCCGCGCAGCAGTTCCGCCGTTCCCGGCGCCGGGTTCGGCATGACGCCATGTTCGCACCGTATGAACCCGCGCCCGACCGGCAGCGGCGACGCGGCGATATGTTCAATGCCGAGCGCGTCCACGGCGACCGCCGCCCCGACGACATCGATGACCGCGTCCAGCGCGCCGACCTCATGGAAATGAATCTGGTCAACCGATACGCCGTGCGCTTTCGCCTCCGCTTCGGCGAGACGTTGAAACACGCGGACGGCGCTCTGTTGAACGGGCGCGTTCAGTCCGCTTTCCTGGATCAGCTGCAGGATGTCGTTCAGTCGGCGATGCGCATGCGGCTGCGCCTCCGTTTTCACTTCGACGCGCGTACCGGCGATGCCTTGCCGCCGTTCGGTACGCGCCTCTATTTTCCATCCGTCCACGGGGAGCGTCTTGAGCGCCTCGACAAGAGCCTCAACAGGCATGCCGACATCCACGAGCGCGCCGAGTATCATGTCCCCGCCGGCGCCGGAAAAGCAGTCGAAGTAGGCGGTTTTCATGTCCGCGCGACGACGTCCGGCCTTCCGCCGATGGAGGGCGGCTGCAGTATCCGCCGCTGCTGATCAGTGAGCGAATCGAACTCGTCCAGGTTGTAAAAGTTGCCGCTCCACGCCGAATGTCCAGGGCTGTATTTATACAGCAGGGCGCGCCGCTGATGGTCAGCTGTCCAGGGCATCGTTCCATGCACCAGCGCCTCGGTGAAAAAGAGCGCGTCGCCCGCTTCCACTTCGGGTTGAACGACATAGCTCGGCCGTCGTTTGAACTGCCGCACCTCGCCCGGTATTTCGCGGTAGAAGTTGCTTTTATGGCTGCCGGGTATGCATGCGAAGCCGCCGTCGCCTTGACGCGCGGGCGTCAAAAAGAAGGTGAAGACGCTCAACCCGTTGCGCATAACGCCGTTCGTGTATTTATACCAGTGATCTGCCTCGCCCATGTGCGCGCCGCCGTCCGTGCCGCCGTGAAGCCCGCCGCCCGTGTCGCCTTTCCGCATGAAGATGCTGTAGTCATGGTCAAGGCGGAACTTCGGACCCATCAGGTCCAGCAGGTAGGGAAGAATGCGCGGGTGGTCAATCAGGTTCGTGAATTGCGGTCCCCATTGGCAGACGCGCCCGCCGCGCCCGCCGCCTTGACCCATCGTTTCGTCGGCGACAGCGTTCATCTCCTTCAGCTCATCCTCGTTCAACACATTTTTGAGAACGAAGTAACCCTCAAGATCGAACACAAATTTTTCTTCGTCAGTCATGTCCGCTTTCCTTTCCGCGTTAGTTTTGCAGAACAGGTTCCCGTCCGCCGACGCATGGACGCTCCAAGATGCGCTTCTGCCGGTCGGTGAGCTGAAACCGTTCAAATTCGTTCAGGTTGTACCCGTTTTGCGACCATGCGGAGTGTCCAGGGCTGTATTTGTAAAGCAGCCCGCGCCGCTGATGATCCGCTGTCCAGGGCATCGTCCCGTGGATGAGCGCCTCGGTGAAGATGACGACGTCGCCCGCCTCCACCGCCGGCTGGACCACATAATGCGCCTCCCGCTGAAACGCGCGCACATCGCCGGGCAGTTTGGTGAGAAAGTTGGTTTTATGGCTCGCAGGGACGCATGCGAATCCGCCGTCGCCTTTCTTGGCGGGGGAAAGGTTGTAGGTGAAGACGGTCAGCCCGTTGCGCATGACCCCGTCTTGCCACTTATACCAGTGATCGCCGGCGCGGTGGGAAACATGCGCCCCGCCGTGAAGCTGTCCGCCGGGGGCGCCTTTCCGCATGAAGAGGCAGTAGTCATGGTCAAGGCGAAAGAAGGGTCCGAGCAGGCTTGTCCAGTACGGGAGCAGCTTTTCATGGTCAATCAGGTTGACGCACTCCTGCGCCCAGAGGCTGCATCGGCTGCGGCGCCAATTGATCTCGTTCGGCTTGTCGTCTTTTGCGATGCGCTCATCGGCGATCTCGTTGAGCGTTTTCAGCTCATCGCCGCCCAGGACGCCCTTGACAACAAGATAACCCTGCAGGTCAAACAAAAAACGTTCTTCGGCTGTCATATGCGCTCCATCGTTTTGTGGCCGTGTTCTGTTGAGACGGCTGTTCATACAACTGCATAGACAACGTACTACGATGCGCCGTTTTCTTCAACCCGCCCTTCTGACCTCATGCATATACTTGGGACATTTGAACTGACGATCGCTCTATTCATGGGAAAAGGCTTCGCCAACCAGGCCGTCATTCCCGCGCAAGCGGGAATCTAGAGGCAAACCCGAAACCATCCGCGTTCAACTCAAACGTCCAGCAGCACAAATCGTCATTCCCGCGCAAGCGGGAATCCAGAGGCGAACTCGAAACCGTCTGCTGTCTGAACTAAGATTTGCATGATTGAAAAGATTGCCAAGAGAATTGCCGAAAACCGACACGCCGCCCATGACATGCCCGCATCTCAAATCCTGAAAATCCTAGTTCAAAACCAAGCGCAACCCGCGCGGCTCCTCCGATTGAAGAGGATTGAACTTTACGGCAGTTTCGGTTAACGT
Organism: Candidatus Poribacteria bacterium; assembly: GCA_963665845.2. Lineage (GTDB taxonomy): Bacteria > Poribacteria > WGA-4E > JAPPNK01. Next base: position 3,251,745 of record OY762492.1, on the reverse strand, counting down.
GATCGGAGAGATGTTGACATAGAGATGAACAGCCCGCATTTAAAGGACTGGACGATGAAACGTTTTTTGACGGCATGCGCTGTTGCCGTTCTTTTTGCCGCGCCTTTCTTCTCCGCCGCCGATGAACTGCCGCGCGAGGACGCGCTCATTCTCTATCTCGCCTTTGAAGAGGGCAGAGGAGAAACCGCCGCCGACAGCAGCCCCAACAACTTTGAAGCGACCTTCAACGGAGACTTCAAATGGGCGGACGGACGAGTCGGAGGCGGCGTCGAGTTGGAATCGGGCATCGCGGTCGTCCCGGACGACGACCGACTCGATGTTGAGCAGTTGACCGCGATGGCGTGGGTGAACCCGTCCGAAATTTTTGACGGCGGAACATGCCACACATGGGGTAACATGATCTACCAAAAATCCGGCGCGAGCGACGACTCGGTCGAATTCGTCCTGCTCGGCGGAAGCGGCGCCTGCCTCTACCTTAACACAGGACCCGGCGGCGCCGACCGCATGGGACCGTTTGATGGCGCCGATGTGGACACGAAACTGACGCTGCCGAATCTCGGCATCAAAGAAAACCAGTGGACGCACATGGCGGCAACCTTCGACGGCGAAACCATGGCGATCTATGTGAACGGCGTCGAAGCGGACAGCATGGCGGTTCGGGCGGGCAACCCGTCCATCATCTTCAACGACAACAACTCCTCTATCGGCGGACGGGCGCACAACAGCTCCTATTTCAAGGGGCTTCTGGACGAATTCGCGCTCTTCAACCGCGCGCTGGACGAGACCGAATTGAAGCAATGGATGGACATGTCCTTTTCAGTGAACCCGCTGCATCGAGCGCCTGTTACATGGGGCATGCTGAAGACGCCGAGCGGCAGTTAGAGCGGCAGTACGCCCATGCGGGCATATTCGCGGCGCGCTGCGCCCGCTTCCCCTTGAAAATGGGCGCGCCTCTGATTCCCCCTTGAAAATGGGCGCGCCTCTGATTCCCCCTTGAAAATGGGCGCGCCTCTGATTCCCCCTTAAAAAGGGGGGCTAGGGGGTTTAAAGGACGGGCGCGGCGATGCCTTAAGATTCCCGCTTACGCGGGAATGACGATCCGGGTGGAGCGGCGCGCTTGACGAAATCGGCGTTGTCTGGCATTATGTACGTCCTATGAGCCAAGTTTGACCCGCCGGGAATTTGCCGCGTATGCCTCCAACCCGCCGCGCCGCCATCTTCGACCTTGACGGCACCGTCATCGACTGTTCGTCTGAAAAAAAGTTTGCGGCGCATCTCATTGAAAAGGGCGTCGTTCAGTTCAAGGATTTTGCGCGCTGGTTTGCGCATATGCTGGCTGACCTGCCGCGCGACCCCGCCCGCGCCCTGAAAGCGAACCGCTCCTATTTGAGCGGCAAGCCGATCGATCTGCTGCGGGACGCCGCGGCGCATTTCATTGAGGCGGAGATGAAGGCGCGCATCGCCGCCGACGCATACGAAGCGATCAACAAGCGGCGCGCGGACGGCGACCTGATCCTCATACTCTCCGGCAGCCTGGATATGCTGGTCGCGCCCATCGCGGCGCATCTCGGCGCGGACGGCTACCGCGCTTCCGTCCTTGAAACAGCTGACGGGATCGCCACGGGACGGCTCGCCGCGCTGCATCCGATGGGCAGACATAAGGCGACCATCGCCGAAGAGATGGCTGAGCAGTATGGGTTCCGCCTATCAGAAGCGACCGCTTACGCCGACCGCCGTTCGGACGCCGCCCTGTTGAAGCGCGTTCAAACGCCTGTGGCGGTGACGCCGAAGCGGCGCCTGCGCTGGTTCGCCTCCCGCGCCGGATGGGAGATTGCCGATTGGCACCGGTAAAGCCTAACCTGCTCATCGTCGGCGCCGGCGTCATCGGTCTCATGGCGGGGTATGAGGCGGTCAAGCGCGGCGCGCGCGTGGAAATCATGGAGCGGAACGCGCAGGCGGGGCGCGAGGCGTCATGGGCGGCGGCGGGATTTTTGCGCCAGCGCATCACAACGGACGACCCGTACGGATGGATCGCCCAGACCAGCATGCAGGCGTATCCGCGCTTGGCGGCGGAGCTGATGAACGTTTCCGGCATCAACCCTGAATACCGCGCTTGCGGCGGGCTGCAGATCGCGTTGACCGAAGCCTCCCGCGAGTCGCTGCGCCGTCTGGCAGCGTTTCAACAATCGCGCGGCGTGTCGGTTGAGTGGTTGGAGCCAAGGGGCGTTGTAGAGATGGAGCCGCTTTTGACGCCCGATTCGCTGGGCGGCTGTTTTTATCCTGGGGACGCGCAGATACGCCCGCCCCGTTTTTTGAGAGCGCTCGCGTCCGCTTTTGAACGGCTTGGGGGGAAAATTCATCTGGGGGAGGCTGCTGTCCGTTTGCTTTTTGAGAAGGATCGGTGCGTCGGCGCGGAGGCGGAGACGCAAGAACGACGCGCCCAGACGACGCTGTTAGCCGCCGGCTGCTGGTCGGGAGAGCTGGCGGAGCGCGCGGGGCTGTTTCTGCCGGCGCGTCCAGTGCGGGGACAGGTTTTACGCATGGAGGCGCCGCCTGGGGCGTTGTCGCGCGTCGTCAGCGCGGAGGAAACCTATCTGGCGCAGCGCGCGGACGGGACGTTCATCGTCGGAGCGACGGTGGAGGAGGCGGGATTTGACAAGAGCGTCACACCGGAGGGCGTAGAGCAGCTGCGGGAGGGGGCGTTCAGGGCGGCGCCAGGTCTCAAGGGCGCGCGCGTCTTGCAGGCATGGGCGGGGCTGCGTCCGGCGCCGGCGCGGCGCTACCCTTATATCGGGGAGCTGCGCCCTGGGCTGTGGGTCGCAACGGGGCATTACAAGGTCGGATGGCTGCTCGCCCCGGCGACAGCGCGCATCGCCGCGGAGGGCATTTTGACGGGAGAAACGCCCATCCCGCTGGACGACTTCAACCCAGAACGCGACCGTTAAATCCGACCTCATGCATAAAGTTGGAACATTGGAACCGTCATTCCCGCGCAAGCGGGAATCCAGAGGCGCCGCAGGCGACGTCCGCGTTCGCCCGCCGGCATGTCCCAACTTAGACGTGAGGTCGGTTAAATAAGCGGCTCTTTTACCATGTAACTCGGTTTAAAGGTCGGAGATGTCCCAAAGGATGACGGTACCGTCGCGGCTTGCGGTCGCCAGCGTCTTTCCGTCCGGCAGAAACGCCGCCCAGACGACCCATCCTTTATGCCCTTTGATCGTTTTGAGAAGCGCGCCCGTGTCGGCGTCCCAGATGCGCGCTGTCGCGTCGTCGCTTGCGCTGACGATACGCTTGCCGTCCGATGAATACGCGGCTAAGCGGATGTAGCCCGTATGCCCGTCAAGCGTGTTGAGAAGCGCGCCTGTGTCGGCGTCCCAGACGCGTACCGTTTTGTCGTAGCTGGCGCTGACGATATGCTTGCTGTCCGGAGAATACGCGGTAGAGTTGACGATGCTTGTATGCCCAGTGAGCGTGTTGAGAGGCGCGCCCGTCTCCGCGTCCCAGACGCGTACCGTCTCGTCAAAACTGCCGCTGGCGATTCGTTTGCCGTCCGGAGAATAGGACGCCGAATAGACGATTCCTGTATGCCCTCTCAGCGTTTTGAGAAGGATTCCCATCCTGACATCCCAGATCCGTACGGTTTTGTCGTAGCTGGCGCTGACGATACGCTTGCCGTCCGGAGAATACGCGGCTGAAGTAATAGATCTTGTATGCCGTTTCAGCGTATGACTCGATCCTATGTCAGCGTTCCATATGTGTATCTCATCGTCCCAACCTGCGCCAACGACCGATTTTCCGTCCGGCGAAAACGCCGCTGATTGGCACTGCTCCAATCCTTTCAGCGTTTTGAGCAGCTTTCCCGTGTCGACATCCCGTATCTGAATATGCCGGCGTCTTTGCGATTCGACAGCAATCCGCTTGCCGTCCGGCGAGAGCGCGGCGAACTTGGCAAAATCTATATGCCCCTCAATTGTTCGGACAAGAGCGCCGATCTCTATGTTCCAAATTTGAATGCCGCTGTTGTATTGAACGCCCGCAATAAAATGAGAGTCAGGAGAAAATGCGATCGGATTGACGCTTTCGTTTCCTTCAAACGGCGGAAGAGGCGAGCCGCTGTCAGCGTTCCACAGCTGTACTTTGGAGCGGTCTCCTGCGGCAAGATACCTTCCGTCCAGCGAAAACGCGACCGAACTGAACCCGCCCGACATATGCGGCTCAAGCATTTTGAGAAGCGCGCCCGTCTCGGCGTCCCAGATACAGACTCTCCCGTCCTCGCCTGTGCTGGCGATTCTCTCACCGTTCAAGGAATAAGCCGCCGAATGAACAGAATAAATATGCCCATCGAGCGTTTTGAGAAGCGCGCCTGTCTCCACATCCCAGATACGTACAGCTACGTTGCCTGCGCTGACGATGCGCTTGCCGTCTGGGGAATACGCCGCTGAATTGACCGCGCTGATATGCCCGTCAAGCATTTTGAGAAGCGCGCCCGTCTCGGCGTCCCAGATACGTACAGTGTAATCGTTGCCTGCGCTGACGATGCGCTTGCCGTCTGGGGAATACGCCGCTGAATTGACCGAATAAGTATGCCCTGTAAGCGTTTTGAGAGTCTTGCCTGTTTCGGCGTCCCAGATGCGCGCCGTTTTGTCCCTGCTTGCGCTGACAATGCGTTTTCCATCCGGCGAATACGCCGCCGACCTGACAGAATCTGTATGCCCCTGAAGCAGCGCGATCTCGTTCCCGTAGAGCGCGTCGTATATCCAGACGCCGAGGCTGCCCGCGGCGGCGAGCCGTTTGCTGTCCGGCGAGTAGGCGAGCGAGTTGATGGTACCTTTGCCGATGCGCAGCTTGGCGCCTTCTGGAAGGCCGAGGCGCGAGATTTCAGGCGACGGAAACGCCTGGAACGCAAGCGCTGTCAACAAGCAGGCGCATAGGCAATGAAGGCGGCGTTTCATGCGCGGCTCCTGTTTGAGTCGGTTTCTCTTAACTTAAAAGAGAGCGGGAGACGGGTCAAGGGCAACTGCCGACCTTACGGCTTAGTTGGAACATGTTGGATACGAACGCGGCGGTTTCTGCGCCGCTTCTGGATTCCCGCACGTTTTACCGCAAGGGCGGGAATGACAGCGAGAGGCGGAACTCAATACTGCGCCTCGTCAGAGATGCGGACGAACCAGCAGCGCGTCTCCATCGCCTGAAGTTTGCCGTCCTTCCGCGGCCGCTCCGACGTCCACACCGCCAGCCGCTTCCGCGCCTCCATCCACTGCAGCCCCGACACGTTCAGGCGGGTCTTCAATGCCAGATGCTTGCGCCGCGCGTCGGCGTCCACCACCCAAACGCGCGTCTGATCCCCCGGAACCGTCGGGAACTGCGCATACGCAAGCCGCGACCCGTCAATCCAGGTCGGATGCGAATGCGGAAGGACGAACCCAGGCTTCGACTCGTCCGCCCAATAGACGACGATGCGCCGGCTGTCGGGATCGTCCGCGCTCTCGCCGCCGTGTCCGCTCACTGCGCAGGCGATTTTCGTCCCGTCCGGCGACCATGTCAGCGCGTAGATGCGCTCCGCCGTCGTCGTGAGATAGGTTGAAAAGCTGCTCTGCTCAACGCCTGAAACGCCGATGCGCGCCCTTCCGTCCGGGTGGTAACTGGCGCCTGTCGCAAAGGCGAGCCGCGTTCCGTCCGGACTCCACGCCGGCAGCGTATGCGGGCGGTAATCCTCAACCCGACCCTTCAACGCATACCGGGCGGGATACGCCAGCTCCGTTCCGTTGCTGTTGAGAAGCGCCAGCTCGTCCGCTTCGGTTCGGCGTTGAACCAGCGCGAGTTGATGGCGCGTCGGCGACCACGCGGGCGCCTCCCCCTCAATCAAAAGGCGCGGCTCCCCGCTTTCCGCGTTGACAAACCAGATCGAAGGGCCTGCCTGCGTCGACTCCTCGCCGTACATTTCATACGCCGCCCATCGGCTGTCCGGCGACCATGAGAGGCGCGGGTTCATAAATAAGCCGTCCGCCGCGCGCCGCGTCTCGCCGTTCCGCGAGTCGTAAAACCAGATCGACGAGGCGCGCCAGTATTTCGACCCGACATACGAGCGCACGTAAAACGCCGCCCGCCTGCCGTCCGGCGACCAGACAGGCTGTTCCGCCCCAGGAGGCATCGCGATTCGTCCGTCGATCTTGCACCAGAGTCGGTTTTCTAAAAACGGCGCGCCTTTTTCGGCGCGTTCAAGAGCCGCCCAGCTGTTCGGCGCCATCCACCGCTCCTCGCCGTTCGGGTCTTTGACGCGCGCCCATCCGCCGCGGTTCTCTAAAAGCGGAACGCGCATGCCGACATTGAAAACCGGCCCCGCCTCCGCCTCAAAGCTCGGCGCGGCGCGCGTCGGAGAGGCGCTGTGCGTCGACTCCGCCATATCAGCCTGCTCCGCCTCCGCCGGCGGCTCGCCCGGCGACAGCGCGTAAACATTTCCGTCAACGGACGCCGCATAGATTCGCCCGCCCCAGACCGCCGGCGGCGCCTCAAAACCTTCGCCGACGCGATCCTCCCAAGTCAAGGCGCCGGCGCTGTCGAACGCCCGCAAGGTTCCCTCGCCGAACGCGGCGATGAGAAACCCGTTCGCCCGCACCGGCTCAACCGATGTGTGTTTCCAGTTGCCGGCGGGGCGCGGAGCCGTCGCCGGCGAAATGGGCAGCAGTTCCCCCCGCCGCGAATAGTGCGCCGCCCCGCCGATGGTCGCGCGCCGCTGCAGTTGAGAGGCGGTGTCGCCCGTCAACGGATTCAGCCCGGCGATGCCGTTCGGATGCAGCCCGACCCAGACTAGCCCGTCCGCCGCGACAGGCGGCGAGCTGATCCATTGACTAAAGGAGCGCTCCCACAGCTTCGCGCCCGTCTCCGCGTCCAGCCCCGTCAACTTGCCCGACATATCCGCCGCGACGACCGCCCCGTCCACATACGCGGGCGCGTATACGATCTCGCCGCCCGCCAGATAGCGCCACTTCTCACCCCATTTGTCCGCATGCAGCGCGTAAAGATACTGGTCGGTTGAGCCGACATAGACGACGCCTTTTACGACAATCGGGCTGGCGATGACGCGTCCGCTCGTTTTGAACGCCCAGTCCGTTTTAAAAGGAGGCTTCAAATTGCCCGTCTCTGCTGAATGGGCGGCGGCGCCTGAACGGGAGGCGTCGCGCATATGCATCGGCCAGTCGGCGGCGGTCGCGCGTCCTTGCGGTAAAACGCGCGGTAAAACCTGCGGAGCGGTCGTTGTTGACTTAGGCGCGGGAGTTTTTTGCGCCGGCGTTTTGGAGGGCGCGTCGGACGAGTCGGAGCATCCGACCGACAGCGCCGCTGTCAATAAAAGAGCGGAGAAGAGAGCGACAACGGACGCGCCGATTTTCACGGGCGGCTCCGGTCGACGTTCATTTGAGAAATCGCCGCGTCCAAAATGCGGTGCGCCGCGGCGCGTTTCGGCATGAGCGGCAGATCGGTCCGTCCGCCCTGCCGATCCAGCAGCGTTACGATATTGGTGTCCACATCAAAGCCGGCTCCCGGCTGCGTCACATCGTTTAAAACGATCATGTCCAGATTTTTTTCGTTTAATTTACGGCGCGCGTTCTGAACGCCGCCCTGCGGCAAGGCGTTCGTTTCGGCGGCGAATCCGATCAAAAAGCGGTTCCCGTCCGCTTGACCCGCCTCCAGCGCGATGTCGGGCGTTTTCTGCAGCGTCAAGGCGATCCGATCCTGTTCTTTTTTGATTTTATCCGGAGCCGCTTCCATCGGTTCATAATCCGCCACCGCCGCCGCGAAGACCGCCAGATCGACCGACGCGATACGGCGCATGACAGCGTCCAGCATCTCGCGCGCCGTCTCCGCGGACGCCACCTCAACCCCGCGCGGAGCGGGCAGACCGACCGCGCCCGACACCAACGTCACCTCCGCGCCGCGCGCATGCGCCGCCTCCGCCATCGCATAGCCCATCTTGCCGGAGGAGCGGTTGCTGATGAAACGCACCGGATCGAGAGGCTCGCGCGTCGGTCCCGCCGTAATAAGCGCGCGCAGACCCGCCATATCCCGCTTGACGCCCGACCTGTAAAACGAGCGCTCCTCCAAATGTTTCAACGCTTCCAGCAGCCGTTCAACCGACTGCAGCCGTCCGACCCCCTCATACCCGCACGCGAGAGGTCCCCTTTCAGGCTCCGCGACGACGACCCCCAGCCCTGTCAAGGCGCGCAGATTCGCCTGCGTCATCGGGCTTTCGTACATATGAACGTTCATCGCCGGCGCGACCAGAACGGGGCAGCGAACCGCTGTCAAAAGCGTCGAGAGCAGATCGTCGGCGATGCCGTGGGCGAACTTAGCGAGAATGTTTGCTGTCGCGGGAATCACCGCGGCGAGGTCCGCGTCGTCCGCGAGGCGGGTATGCTCAGGCTCCCAGCGCGCGTTGTCGAAAGCGTCCAGATGAACAGGGTTGCGCGAAATCGTCTCAAACGCGGCGGGCGCGGCAAACCTGCATGCGCTCGGCGTCATGACGATATGCGGGTCCGCGCCCTCTTTGCGCAGCATGCTGGTCAGATCGATCGCCTTGTACGCGGCGATGCTGCCGGTTACACCCAGCAGAATGTTCTTGCCGTCCAGCGCCATACGCCCGCCCTTCCGCCGCTTACAAGTCTACCACATCCTGCGGGCTGTAGATAGCGGAGGGACAGACCTCATGCGTAAAGTTGGGGCGTCATCGCGAAAGAACAGCGATGAGTAGCGGAAAGACAGCGACCCGGGCGCTGTCATTTCGTTTTTCCGTTCGTCATCCCCGCGCCGCTCATTCTTCAGAGCCGTTCTCTTGCGGCGCCTCCGCGTCCGCCTCTTTGATGTCTCCCCACTGTTCATGCTTCTTGCCCGAAAGATCGATGGAGAGAAAACGGCTCTTGCCCGCCAAAACCCATGTCGGAGAATCGCCGTCGGGCTTGATCAGCTTCGCCTTTCGCGTCGCGACATGCATGAGGTATATGCCAAGCGGCTTTGGATCGTTCGGATCAATAGAGCCGCCGAAGTAAGCGATCCACTTCGAATCGGGCGACCATACCGCATGGCTGACATAGGGGGAGCTGTCTGTGAGCCGCTCCACTTGGGACCCGTCCGAGTTCATCATATACAGTTCCATGTTCCGTGGATCGCCGCGCAAGGATTCAAATACGATCTTCCGTCCATCCGGCGACCAAGACGGACAACGATCCGCTTTCGGATGATCGGTGAGATTGACGATATTCGACCCGTCAGCGTTCATGACATAGACATCGTATTTGACTTTTGCGTCGTTCGCCATCCGCGGCTCTTCCAATGCGTCGAACGCAATTTTTTGACCGTCCGGCGACCAAGACGGGGATCCAGATGAAGGATACCTCCGCGGAAAATCGGTCAGTTGAACATGTTTTCCGTTGTGCGCATTCACCTTATAGATGTTCGATGCTAGGATGACATTCGTAATATGCCAAGAGTCGATAATCGTCACCCAGTTTCCGTCGGGCGACCAGGAGGGATGTGTGAAATCCCCCTCTCCTTCAGGAAGCCACTCCAGCAGGTTCTGGACGCCGCCGGTCCTGAGATCCAACAGATAGGGGGTGTAGCTCCAGTCGTCGCCGTCGAACACAACGACAGCGGCGCGCTTCCCGTCGGGCGACCAGTAAGCGCCGCCTGAAAATCTCGCCTTTCCGTCTCCCATCCAGAGTCGGTCGTTTCCTCCGTCCCAGTCCATGAGGCGAATCTCATACCCATCGGGCGTTGCATAGGCGATGGTCGGCTTGTCCAGCTTCGTAACATCCTCTTTCGGTTTTGGCAGGGGCAGGACAGCATGCGCCGACTGCAGACTTGCGCAGAGCAGCAGCGAGGCGGCTGTCAAACAGGCGGCGAATCGAATCTTCAGCATGACCATTCCTTATCTACCGCAATGCGTTGTCGCTCAACTGAACAATATTTTAGCAGCATTTCGTGTCAAGATGCATCTAGCAACGGCAATACATCATAATATATCCCCGAATGCGCGTCAATACAGGCGCGGAGCGTCATACCGCATCCGAATGACCAAACGGAACCGCGCGCCGACATGTCCCAACTCAAGCGTCAACGTTAGGAAACCTCCTACGCGGGATGACGAGGAGGGGCGCAGGAATGCATGCCCTCGCGGAAGCGGGGGACGATGCGCGTCGCGGCGAACCCGTATCCTCATCAAAAATACCGCTTCACCAGCGCGCCGAGGCGCTCCATCTCGCGTTCGCTCATGCGCGGGTCGAACGGAAGATAAACCGCGTCGGCGATCCGTTCCGCCCCTGGGACTCTAGCGCCGGGAGCAGGGTACAGCCGATTGGAGACCGCGTCAAACCCATGCGCCCGAAAAAGGCGCTTCGCCGCCGGCGCATCCTCAACTAGCAGCGGAATCATCCAAAAAGCGTGGTCGGGCGCATGGCGCGTCGGGATGGGCGCCTCCGGTCCCGCCGCCTCGAACAGCTTCTGTCCAAGCTGTCGGCGACGTTCGAAAAGCGACTCGCCCTGCGACAGCCGCCTCGCCAAAACCGCCGACAGAGCCGCGCACGGACGGCGCCGAAGACGCGCCCAAAGCTCCCCCGGCGGCACATTGCGCGTGAACCGATGCAGCGCCGCTTCGCGGTCGACGCCCGCCGCCTCCGCCAGCGCGCTCAAGACGCCGTACGCTGTCGGGTTCGACCCCGCCAGCATCAGCCCGCCCAGCAGAACGCGCCGCAGATATTCTCCCGCCGGCTGAAGCGGCCAGCCGCTCTGTATCTGCGCCATGCGCTCGCGGATGTCAGGCTGCCGGACGCGCGCAACCGCCCCGCCGAGAGCGGTCGCCGTCTTCATCGGTCCAAATGAAAAAAGCGATATATCCGCCTCTGGATGCCCAAGCCAGCCCTGCCCGCGGTACGCCTGCGCGCCATCCTCCACAACAGACGCCCCGACGCGATGCGCAATCTCTAGAGACGGCTCGATCTCCGCCTTCGCGCCGAACAGATGCGTCAACACAACGGCGCGCGTCTGCGGTCCGACGCTCCGCTTCAACGCCTTGACGCTCCATTCCGCCGTCAACGGGTCAATGTCCAGCGGAACGGGTCGCAGCCCATGTTCTTGAGCGATGCGCGGCATGTCCGGCACGGTCAGCCCCGCGAAGACGATCTCGCCCCCTGGCGGCCAACCCTGCGCCTGAAGATACAGGTCGAAGGCGGAGCGGACGGTCAAACAGACGAGCGCGTTTTCCCAAGCCAGCGCCGCTTTAGCCGAACGGCGGACCGGCAGCCGCGCCGCATTTTTCAACGCCCAGACAGCCGCAAGGAGCCAGTCCGCCCAGGACATGTCGAGCCGCTTGCACGGATGAAGCCGCAGGCGCCGAGCGCGCCGCTTGCCTTTTGCCGTCGTCTGTGTCATCATTCCATCCTAGCAGGCGCTGAAAAATAGTTAGAGGCTGCGTCTAAGGGGCGAACGTGTCATCTCACCGCAAACGAACCGTTCTGATCGCCGGCGGGTCCGGCTTTATCGGCTCGCACCTGTGCGACCGCTTCTTAAAAGAAGGATACCGCATTCTGTGCCTCGACAATCTCCAAACGGGCAGAACCGACAACACCGCCCACCTTGTCAACGAACCTGATTTTCTGTTTATCCAGGCAGACATCGCCCAGCCGATACGCATCAACCAAAAAATAGATTATGTCCTGAACTTCGCCAGCCCCGCCAGCCCTGTCGACTTCGACCCGCTCGCCATTGAGATCATGCGGACGGGGGCGTGGGGTACCTATCATCTGCTGGAATTGGCGCTGCGTCAAAACGCTGTCTTCATGCAGGCGTCCACCTCGGAGGTGTACGGCGATCCGCTCGTCAGCCCGCAGCCGGAGTCGTATTGGGGAAATGTGAACCCGATCGGACGCCGAAGCGTCTACGACGAGGCGAAGCGTTACGCCGAAGCGCTGACGATGGCGTTCCGCCGAAAATACGGCATCGAAACGCGCCTGCTGCGCATTTTCAACACCTACGGACCCCGCATGCGGCCCGACGACGGACGCGCCATTCCCAACTTCATCAACCAAGCGCTGAAAGGCGACGACATCACCATCCATGGCGACGGCTCCCAAACGCGCAGCCTGTGCTATGTGGAGGATGAGGTGGAGGGCGTCTACCGCCTGCTCATGTCGAACGAAACGGAGCCTGTTAACATCGGCAACCCCGACACGGAGGTCACGATCCTGAAGCTGGCGGAAACGATTGTGCGCATCGCCGGCAGCAAGAGCCGTTTGACCTTCATTGAAAACCCGCATTCAGACGACCCGAAGCAGCGCCGCCCCGACATCGCGCGCGCCCGAAAACTGCTCGGATGGGAGCCGCGCGTCTCGCTTGAAGAGGGGCTGCGCCATACGGTCGAGTACTTCGCAAACCTCATGCGTTCCAGAACGGAGAAACCGAATTGAAAAATTTCATGCGGCGCGGCGCCCTGCTCATCTTGGCGGGAGCGGCGCTTGCGGCGCTCATCGGATGCGGCGGCGATAAACCAGACCCGCTTGCCACCTTCATCATCGGCAGGGGCGCCGACTCCGGCAGCCTAGACGCCGCCCAAGTGAACGACGGCGAATCGTTCAAGGTGGCGGAACTGATCTTCGACACGCTCATACAATACGCCCGCGACTCGATGGAGATCGAGCCTGGGCTGGCGCGCTCATGGACGCCCTCCGACGACAACCTCACATGGACTTTTGAGCTGCGGCGCGGCGTCCATTTTCACAACGGCGATCTGTTCACCGCCGACGCGGTCGTCCAGTCGTTTCAACGGCAGTACGACCCCGCGCATCCGCTCCATAAACAGGGCGGACCCTACCTGTACTGGATCGACCTCGGCATGGACAATATCATCGAGAGCGTCGAAGCGGACGGGGACTACCGCGTCGTCTTCACCCTGAAAAAACCGTACACCCCGTTTCTGTACGCGCTGGCGCTGCCGCCGTTCGCCATCGCCAGCCCAAGAGCGATGCAGGAATCCGGCGCCAATTTCGGGATGAACCCTGTCGGCACCGGCCCCTTCAAGCTGCTCTCTTGGTCGGCGGGAGACCGCATCGTCCTGGAACGCAACGACGAGTACTGGGGAGGGCGCCCGCCGCTCAAAAACGTGGTCTTCCGCTCCATACCGGAAAGCGTCACACGCCTGCTGGAGCTGGAGCGCGGCGCCATCCACCTCCTAGAATTCATTGAGCCGCAAAGCGTCCCAAAAGTGCGCGAAAACCCAGAGCTGCGCATCTTTGAAGAGGAGGGCATGAATGTCGGCTACATCGCCATGAACACGCAGAAGCCGCCGATGGACGACCCGCGCGTCCGACACGCCGTCAACCATGCCATCGACAAGCAGAAGATCGTCGACAAGCTGTACGGCGGGCTGGCGTCCGCGGCTAAGAATCCGATCCCGCCGACGTTATGGAGTTACAACGACGATATTGAGCCGTTTGAATACGACCCCGAAAAGGCGCGCGCTCTCATCCAAGAGGCGCTGCCGAACGGCTTTGAGCAGCCGCTTGAGCTGTATATCATGTCGAATCCGCGCCCTTACTTTTTGGATCCGAAGTCGGTTGGGCTGGCGATACAGTCCGATCTGGAGAAGGTCGGCATACCGGTCAACACCAAGGACAATCTGGAGTGGCAAACCTATCTGGACGCGGTGCAGAGCGGCGAGCATGACCTCGGAATGCTGGGATGGATCGCCGATTATCCCGACCCTGACAATTTCCTCTACGTTCTCTTGAGCAAGGACAACGCGAAGAAGCCGGCGGGCAACATCGCCTTTTACAAGAGCGACGCGCTCCAAGAGCTGCTGTTAGAGGCGCAGCGGGAGTCGAGCCAAGAAAAACGGGTCGAACTGTACCGCAGGGCGCAGGAGATTGTCCGCGAGGACGCCCCATGGGTTCCGGTCGCGCATGTGAAAGATGTGGTCGCCGCCCGCGCGAATGTCGCCAACTACAAGCCCCATCCGCTGACGTGGAAACACTTTTGGCGAACCTCGCTGACAGCGGAAACGGCGCCCTAGCTCCCTTACAATACGGGGAGTCTGCGGCGATTCTCGGCTCGGATGAGTTTGTCCATTACCGCCGTATTTTGACGCGGCTGTAAAGCATCCCAGGATGCTGCTGGGCAAGGTCTTTCAGCTCAAGCGTCAGGAGAGTTGTCGACACTGCCTGGGCGGACAGCCCCGTCGCCTGCGTTATGGAGTCGATATGCGCGGGCTGATCGGTCAGCGCCTCCCATACCTTTGCCTCCGCCCCTTCCAGGTCAGGCTCCGCTTCGTTTGATCGGCGCTTCGGTTCGGTTGTCTTCCGTTTCGGCTCGCGTTTTGGAGCGTCAGTCTCCCGCCGTTCTTCTTCGCGCGGTTCCCGTCGAGGTCTAGCCGTCCGGCGGGGCTTTGGCTCCGTTTTAGGCTTCGTCTTGGGTTTCGCCTCGTTTTGAGGTTCCGCCCTGGGCGGCGCCGTCGAGTCGGGATGGTCGGGCTGATCGGGCCGCTCCAAGCGCGTATAACGCATGCCGGCGCGCTGACGCGCCATCTCCCGCTCTTCAAGTATCTGCAGCGCGTCGAGGATCACCTCCTTAGGAAGACCTGTGGAATGTTCCAGCGCGTCGATATAGGTCGGCTTCTCCGACAACGCTTCCCAGAGCGTCTGCGCGGCGGTTTCAAGGTCGACATGAACCTCCGTAGGCGCCGGGCGGCGAAGATGTTTCAAAATACACTCTGCCGATTCCGCCGGCTCGGCGCCTTCCTCAAGGAGCATGTTGGAGCCTGCCGCCAACGGCGTATTGCCCCACTCCATCGCGAAGACGGTTCTGCCGGCGTCCAGCGCGTGGCGCGCCGTGATGAGCGAGCCGCTGCGCATCTGCGCCTGCACAATGACGGTCGCCCAGCACATGCCGCTGATGATGCGGTTGCGCTGTTCAAAATTCGTTCTTCTTACGGGAAACGTCATCGGCAGCTCCGAGACGAGCGCGCCCGATTCGAGGATCCTCTCGGACAGCTTTTTGTTTTGAAACGGGTAAATATCGGTACCCAGACCGGACGGCAAAACGGCGACGGTGCGCCCCCCGCCGTCCAACGCGCCATGGTGCGCCGCGGCGTCAATGCCTTTAGCAAGCCCGCTCACAACAACGAGACCCGCTTCGGCAAGCTCGTATGCGATTCGATGCGCCGCTTCAAGAGCGCCGCGCGATCCGCTGCGCGAGCCGACCATCGCCACCGCGCTTTTGCCGACCCCTTCCAGCGATCCGCGCGCGTACAGCATCGCGGGAGGCGCGTAGATATGGCGCAGCAGCGGCGGATAATCCTCGTCTCTCCAATGAACGAAGCCGAGGCTCGGATCGCGCAGCAGCCGCGCCGTTTTAGGGTCGATTCCGCGATGCTCGTCTTCCGGGTCTTCAGCCGCTCGGCGCGCCTCTTGGATGCGCGCAATCACCGTAGACGGCAGCCCCGCTTCCTGCAGTTCGCGGTCGGACGCCTTCAAGACGCGGTCGGCTCTGCCGTAATAGCCGACCAGCTTGGCGATGTTGACGGCGCCAAGCCCTTTCACCTCGTTCAGCAAGACGACCGCGCGCGTCTCGTCGTCCAGTTCCGTTCTAGGCATGGACGGGCTTAGCCTTCTTCGGCGGGAAGCTGTTCTTCGGGAAGATACTGGTACGCTTCCACCTCGTAGATGAGCCGTTCGCCGTTGTCGCCGCTTTGTCCGGAGGAGCCTGCCCCGCCTGCGAAGAAGGATGACGGACGTTTGACTCGCACGCGGATTCCGCCGGCGGTCGCGTCCATATTGACCTTCGGGTTGCGCGGCACAGAGCCGTGCTGCCACTTTTTAGCCGTTTTCCATTCGTCGTCGTCGAGATACTCCAGCGCGATCCACATTCCTTGCTGCAGAGGTCTGTCAAGGTCTTTAGATCGGACAACGATCTGGTTCACCTTTGTCGGCTGTTTGAACAGCACCTCGGCGATGGTGTACCGTTCGGCTTCGCGCCAGTTCGGGTCGCCTCTGTCGATCTTGGGCGTTTGCGTCGGGGCTTGCGTGTAGATATTTCCGTCGTTGAACACTGGATTGTTGGCGGCGGCTCCTGCGGAGGCGAGCGCCAGATTGTCGCTCAATTCGCCGCCGGCGGCGCCTCCGACCACCGCCGCGCATCCGCCCAGCGCCAGCGCCAAAACGGCCGCCGCGCCTATTCCGTAAATGATTCGCATTCGCATTCTGCGCTCCTTTTTCTTGGCATTGGAACGGCAGATTACCATAACGGAGACGGCGCGTCAAGAAAAAGTTTGATCGGGGAGTCTCTACGAGGACATGCATTCTGGGCGCGGAACCAAAACCCCCAGCCCGCTTTTCAAGGGGAGTCTAGAAACCCCGCGCCCTACCCGCCGTTGTCGTTTGAACTAGGATTTCCAAGATTGAAAAGATTATCAGGATGGGCATTCTTGGCAATCTTTTCAATCCTTCCATCCTAGTTCTGAAACCCAGCAGACTGCGCGCCCGCCCTTAAACCCCCCTGCCCCCCTTTTCAAGGGGGGAGTTCAGAAAACCCCCAGCCCCGCTTTTCAAGGGGGCGATAAATTCCTCATGTTGACAAACCGCCGCGCATCCGCTACCCTATATTTCGTTAAAAGTGGAGAATGCGATGGAGCAGCAAGCGCAGTCCGATTCCGCAATTCGAAGTCAGATACGCCTGCCGTTTTCAGAGGCGGTGCGCATCAGTTTCCAGAGCCTCAAAATACGTTTTTGGCGCTCCATCATCACAACGCTCGGCATTCTCTTCGGCATCGCCTTTCTGGTCGCCGTTATTTCAGGCAACACCATCGAAGCCGCCGTGCAGGCGGACGAAACGCAAACGGTCGACTCCCTCGCCCAAGAAGCGGAGCCGACCATACCGCCGCATCAGGTCTGGCTTGTGATCATGTCGCTCATCGTCTGCGTCGTCGGCATCTCTAACGCGATGCTCATGTCGGTGACGGAGCGGTTTCGGGAGATCGGAACGATGAAATGTCTGGGGGCTTTGGATCGGTTCGTGGTGCTGCTGTTTTTATTGGAATCGAGTCTACAGGGCTTAGCGGGCGCCATCGCCGGCTCCATCGTCGGAACGCTCTTTGCGCTTCTGGTGAACCTGCGCGCCGCCGGATGGAGCCTCTGGCGCGTCTTTTATCAGTTTCCGTGGTTCACCGATGTGAACGGCGCGCCGCTCGGAGTCGCCCCTGTCATTCTGCTTGGCTGCCTTGTCGGGATGGCGCTCGCGGTCGTCGGCGCCGCGGGGCCGGCGTTCCGCGCCGCAAAAATGCCTCCTGTTGAAGCGATGCGCGTCGAGGTTTAAAAAAGGAGAGGGAGCGGATGGCGGCGAACGACATCGTCGTAAGCGCAATCGGCGTTCATAAAGAATATCGAATGGGATCCGAGGTCGTCCACGCGCTGGACGGAATCGACCTGGACATCCGCCGCGGCGAATATCTGTCGCTGATGGGACCCTCCGGCTCCGGCAAATCGACGCTCTTCAACATGGTCGGCGCCTTAGACCAGCCCACCAAAGGCGACGTCTTTATCGAAGGCGAAAACATGGCGCAGCTGACGATGGAGCAGCTTGCCTGGATACGCTGCAACCGCATGGGGTATATCTTTCAGTCGTTCAACCTGCTCATCGTCATGACGGCGCTGGAAAATGTAACGCTGCCGATGATCTTCGCCGGGCTGTCCCCGAAACAGCGCGAGGAGCGCGGCAAGGAGCTGCTCTCCATCGTCGGACTCGGCGACCGATGGAGCCACCGCCCGACCGAACTTTCAGGGGGGCAGCAGCAGCGCGTCGCCATCGCGCGGGCGCTCGCCAACGATCCTGACATCGTCCTCGCGGACGAACCGACCGCCAACCTGGACACCAAAACGGGGCGCGAAATCATCAACCTGCTCAAAGAGCTGAACGAATCGCAGAATGTGACCGTTGTCAGCGCGACCCATGATCTGAAAATGCTGGATGTCTCCGACCGCGTCGTCTATATCCGCGACGGCAAGGTGGAGCAGATACGCGACCGGGACGAGATCGACATCCATGTCGGCAGCCTCGCCGGCGAACACGAATAGCCCCATGCTGCATGGACGAAACGAGCCGCTTGAGCTGGACGGCGCCGCCGCCCTGCCGGGAGAGCGCGTTCAGAGCTATTTGACGGTCGGCGAATCGCATGACGGGTCGGCGGCGCGCGTCCCGTTCGTTCTCCTACGCGGACGAAATCCCGGCAAGGTCGTCTACATACAGGCGGTCAGCGACGGGGACGAACTGAACGGCGCGGCGGTCGTTCACCGGCTCCTGCGGCGCATCGATCCTGAACAGCTTTGCGGCGGACTCATTCTCGTTCCGGTCGCCAATATACAGGCGTTCCGCGCGCGAACCGCTTTCAACCCCGTGGACGGACGAAAACTGAACCGCTGCTTTCCAGGATGTCCGGACGGCTCCGCAAGCGAACGGCTCGCCCATGCACTTTTTCAAGCCGTTCTGAAAGCGGACATCTGCATCGACCTGCACCAAGGCGGCGTCCGCCCGATGATCGACGAGGTGCGCGTTCGCACAGCGCCCGACCATCCCGCCCATTCCGCCTGCATGGAGCTTGCCCTTCTGTTCGGCGTCGGTTACATACTGGACGAGCAGGGTCCGGCGGGTCAACTCGCCCAAGAAGCGCCCGACCGCGGCATTCCGACCATCGACCCTGAACTGGGCGGCTGCCACGGCTTTGACGAAAACAGCGTTCAAAAAGGGCTGCGCGGCGTCATGAACATACTGCGCTATCACGGGTTGATCGAAGGGGAGGCGGATGTCCCGGCGCGGCAAACGCTGGTGCGCGAATTCGTCACCGTCCGATGCAACCGAGGCGGATTTGCCGACCTGCATGTGAACCTATACGACCAAGTCGAGGCGGGGCAAACGATCGCCACGATGCGAAACCTGTTTGACGAGCCGTTGGAGACGATTGCGGCGCCCGTTTCAGGCGTCGTCTGGGCGAAGCCGCTGTATCCGTCCGCCTCCGCCGGCGAATGGATCTTGACCATCGGCGCGGACCCTGAAACGGTGGAATGGCCGGCGCCGGACGCGGACGGATGAAAACGATCGCCGCCGGCCCGCATGAAAACCGCCCTCTGCCCTACGCAAGCTCCTCGATAGACGCGGACGAAACGCGCCTTCTGTTTCTGTCGAACCGCGCCGGCGGGTGGAACCTTTACAGCGCGCCGCTCGATTCGGGCGCCATCGTTCCGTTGACCGATTCGGGAAAGGTTTGTCCGTCGTCGCCTGTCTTGAGCGCGGCGGAGCCGTATCTGTATTACGCTGTCGGCGGAAAGGCGATGCGTCTTCATTTAGATACATTGGAGGAGCGGACGCTGGCAGATTTTGACAGCGCCGTTCTGGATTCGCTGAGCCTGAATGCAGACGAAACGGCGCTGGCCGCTGTCGTCCGAAAAGACGCCTCGGACGCCCTCGCCCGCATTCAAACGGACGGATCCGACGCTCAAATCTTCTTCGACCCGCCCCGCTCTATACGCCGCGCGCATTGCTGCCCCGCCAATCCGCTCTGGGTTCTGTATTCAAGCCGCTCCGGGCAGCGCATGTGGACCGTCACGATACGCGGCTGGAAAGACCGCCCGCTCTATCTTCACCGCCCAGATGAAAACGTGGAATGCGAGTCGTTTTTGGGAAAATCGGAAACGGTACTGTTCATCGCGCGGAACGGACAATTGAAGGCGATTGAACGGAACGGAGAGAATCTGCGCCCCGCCGCCGACATCCAAGCGCGTTCGGCAACCGCCAGCCGATGCGGACGCTGGATCGCCGTAGAAACGCTCAACCCGCCCGGCGCCTTGACGCTGATCAATGCCGAAACTGGACAGACCCGCCCGCTTTTTCAGATCAACAGCGGCGGGAAACGGATGCGCCTTTCGTTCAGCCCCTCTGGGCGGCGGCTTGTCCTTGAAGAGCGCATCGCCGGCCGTTCAGCGGCGCGTGTCGTTCCGATGCCGGCTGCAGGGTTGCAGCCGTCTCGTTGAACCGCGCAGCGGCGCTTAGCGCATGAATTTCCTGTAACGATGGAGAGATGGCCTAATGTCAAAATTAACGCTTGATAGAGGATGAATGTCGTCAACAACGCGCATGGATTCCTCAGCGAGAAGCCATAGTTCAGGCCCGAACGACAACGTTATGCTTCGAGCGAGCCGCTTCTCTTCGAAGTCTGCGCTGCGCTCCATGGCGACTGATTTCCACTCTTTCGCCGCAATCAGCTGCTCTAAGGCTGCTGCCGCGCGAGCTTCTAAGCTGCGGCGTTGATACGCTGGACGAATGTTCTTAATGTCGATCGCTTCGATAAAACACTCCGTGATCTTATACACAACGATCTCGTAGATCAGGGTGTCAACATCCATTTCTCTATTCTCATCATGTCCCACCGCAGGGAGAAGATCTGTAAACGCCTTGGGCAACTGCGGCATGTCCGCCGCCTCCCATGCGTATCGAGCGGCTGAGGCGGCGTCGGCTGCAGAACTCTTTGCCAGAGCGTCGGAACCGTCATTCGCTAAGACTGCTTGCCACTCTTGGACAGCCGCAACCCACGCTTGAGCGGCTGCGCGCCATTCTTGGTATGCCGGCAGCGAGCCGACGTTCGGAATCTTGAACCGAACCCAATCGGTCTCCCATACGGACAAACTCGCTCTCGCTTCTTCCAAAGCCGCCGAGACCGAATCTAATCGCCAATTATCCTCCCCCCTCACGCCGTTTTGAGCGACATAAGGCGGGAGCGGAGCTCTCCATTCAGCGTCTATCGCCGCAGCGCATGCCTCCGCAAAAGCGGCATAGGAAGCATAGCGCGATTCCCAAACCGACTTCATTGAAAAGAGTTGCCCTAGGCCGCTTGCGGCGGCTTCGCGATACCCGACTTCTGCCGCTAATCGCTTTGCCGCGGCAACGCGCCAATCCTCAACAGCGGAGCGCAAGGTCTCATGCTTGGAAATCTGCGTCGGCGTCCACCCCGAAACATCCGCTTTACGCGCAAGCTTTTGACCAATCCGTTCGGCTTGTTCAAGAATGCGCTTTGCTTTCGCCGCGGCGTCTTCCGCCTCAGATAAGTCCGGACTTTTGCCTATCATAGCTGGAGGAGGCAAATATGGAGGAGGCAAAGCGGCTCGCATTGAGCCTGCCTTCTTCATGAACGCCGCATGCGCCTGAACCCGATCCCGCATCGCTTTCTGCAACGGCTCCCCGCTTTTGAGCGACGCTAGCCACATCTTTTCAATGTTTAACATCGCATCGTGCAGCGAAAGCGATTCATCCACATTTATAATCTGGCTCTCCTGAACATGATGAACAAACTGGAAGCCTTTTGATAAGCGCGTCAAATAGCCGATCAACGCTTGCCGCCATTCCACGCAAGATTCAGACACCAATATGTGCGCGCCTCTTGAGCCTATTAGACCTTGCTCGTCAAGCGTCTTGTTGAAGCTATCTAGCCCAATGTCGTTTTCCACAATAAAAACTCTATCCTTATAGATACAGACTAGATTCGGAAAGGCGTCTAAATCCATCAGAACAGCTATATCCGCTAGAGAACCTAGGTCTGTGGCAAATTGCATGTGATTTTTATAACGATTGTACGGGACAACTACATCCTTAATGATACGCAATTCTTCAAGCGATCTTTCACTTTCAAAGGAAACCTCCTCGCTCTTTGGCAAATCCACAGTTGAGCGCGGGGGAGGAGGAGGCTTTGTAAAACATCCTACAAACAACAACGCTGCCGCTGCCATTGTGATTTTCCATATGCGCATCATTTTGCCTTTCCTACGCTTGATGTCGGGCGCGTTTAGATGGAATGAACGCGCCCGACAACCTCTCCTGTCGCGAAAAACTTGCAGCCCCCGACAGGTTGCTATCCGCTGCCAGTCCATTAGCATGGCGGTATAAGAGAATCATAGGGAGGGGGAGCTATAGGAGGTTCCATTGGAGGTTTGCACTCTGCATTGTATGCGGCAATTGCTTCTGCAAGTTTTGTGTGAGCGTCAACAGCACTTGCATACAAGTCGGCTAATCTTGCAATTACCTCAGGGGTGATTATCTTTTTCCAAGCTGCACAAGCTTCCCTCATGAGTCTCTGTGCTTTCATGTATTGAGCTAAAAGAGAAGCTAGTATACCCTTTGTTAGTTCGAGTTGCTCTTCCGCTTGTTCAAGTTCATTCACGGCTGCGAGATATATCGGGTCATCTTCGCCGCGGTGTTTCTCTTTTTCCGCTTTTTCTCTCAGCTCGACAATTTTATCCTGTAGAGCCTCGATAGATCCTTCAAAGAGTCCGAATTGTGCAAAATAATGATCGCGTCTGCCCTTCTGGGTGTCATACTCAGCTCTGAAATCTTTAATTTGTTCCTCGTGCCTATGAGCGTAATCGTCGTAAATTGGCCAATGGAAATCGTAATTAATCTCTGCTATCGTCACAGCAATACGTAGCACCTCACAATTGTCATCGTCGCCATCGTCGCCATCGTCGTCGTCGCAATCGTCATCGTCGTCGCAGTCGTCATCGTCGTCGTTGCAATCGTCGTTGTCATCGTTGCTCCCCGACGCGATATTATCTCCTTCTCCATTAGGCGCGGTTATAGCCGCGTAAGTAGACGGAGCGTTTTCGATCGCGTCATCAACCATCCAAAGCGATAGCCCAAAGCCAGCAAAGGCGATCGCCATCATGAGAGCCGTCGGGATGTTCAGGAAGGGCTTCACTCGTTCAGCAAGTTTCGTCGTCAGGGCGTTCAGGATTCGTTTCATTCGTCGGTTCCTCTCAGTGTTTCGTTTCGCCGCGCCGTTTGGTCGCCCGACGCGGTTTGCGTTTTTATGTTGCGCGTCTGTTCGCGCATGGTTGTCTGTCGTCGTTTTCGGCGTCGGCGCTTCCGCAACCGGACGCCAGCGGACGAACATTGCTAAAACTGGCAGGAGAGCCGACGCGACCGACCAATCCCGCATCTTTGACAAAAGCCTCACGATTCCGTTTCTGCGTACCGTTTCTCTGCGTTCACTCATGATCTTTACCGCGACCTCTCTTGCCAAAATCAAGCGTCTCGTCCGCATTCATAATGTTATACGATTGAGCCGCATAAACGTTGCAGTTTGAGGCGATTTTTTTCATGCTCCGCGTCCGGCGCCTCGACAACGCCGATTTCCAGCCGTCCGCCGTCCTTCAGCCGCGCCGATCCAAGAATGCGGTACATCGCCTAAAACCGCCGTATCTCAGCTGTCAGATTCGCTAAATCGATGAGCGCCGCGCTCGACTCGCCTGTCGTCCATGCGCCCGATTCGCCGGGGTTCACGATGAGGCATGGCTCCATCCGAACATCGACCGCATGCGTGTGTCCGTAGATGAGGACATCAAAATCGCCGCTTTTCGCCAGCGAGTCGACCAGCGTCTCCTTGTGCGTCAAGAGCAGCCGCTGTCCCCCGAACTCAAACAGATGCGGGTCCTCATGAATCGGACCGTACGGCTCAAACAGCGCGCGCAGCCCGAACCGCTCCCCGTCGTTGTTTCCGAAGATGCCGAGAAACGGTATGCCGTTTTCTTTCAACGGCGCAAAACAGCGCGCGGTGAACGGCGCGATGTAATCGCCCGCGTGGACAATCAGCGCCGGCTTTTCAGCGCATAACAGCTGGACGCCTTCGCTCAATTTTTCTAAGTTGTCGTGCGAATCGGATAGAACGCCGATGATCATGCCTGCCTCCGTTTTCGGCTGCGCGTTTGGCGCATGATACACGCTTCAACGGCGCGGCGCATGATAATCAGAAAGTCCGCGCTTGGCGCATCGTCATTCGCTAAGAATCGTCCGGCGC
Organism: Candidatus Poribacteria bacterium; assembly: GCA_963665845.2. GTDB lineage: Bacteria > Poribacteria > WGA-4E > JAPPNK01. Next base: position 3,227,876 of record OY762492.1, on the reverse strand, counting down.
ATACGCTGGATATTTTTGAAGAAGGGCGCGAAGCCGCCTCTTCGTCGAGGCGGACACGGCGGACGGATCGGTCGCAAAGGCGGAGCTGAGCGCCGAACGGCAGCCGCAGTCGCGCTCAATCGGGCGCCGTTTCAACGCGGCGCGCACGACCCGCTTTCCCGCGTCTACATTCCGAAACAGGTTTTTCAAGATCATCTCCGTCGTCACCGTCTCATGCTCTGGATGCCACACGTCGTAGTCGGTCACGGCCGCCAGCGATGCGTAGCACATCTCCGCCTCCCGCGCCAGCTTCGCCTCCGGCGCCGCCGTCATTCCGATGATGTCCATTCCCCACCGCCTATACAGCTCCGACTCCGCCTTCGTGGAAAACTGCGGACCCTCCATGCAGATATAGGTTCCGCCCATATGCGCCGTCTCGTTTTCGTCGGCGCATGCCTCCTCCAAGACGCGCCGCAGAACAGGGCAAAACGGCTCGCTCATGCTGACATGCGCCGCCATTCCCTCGTCAAAAAAGGAGCTTTGCCGATGTTTTGTATGGTCAAACAGCTGATCGGGAATCGCAAAGGCGGCGGGCGGTATCTCTTCGCGCAGGCTGCCGACAGCGCTGAACGAGAAGACCGTATCGACGCCCAGCGTTTTCAGGGCGTAGATGTTGGCGCGCGCGTTCAGCTGCGAGGGAGGTATCGGGTGTCCGCGCCCATGCCGCGGCAAAAACGCGACCCGATGCCCGTCCAGTTTGCCGAGGAGCAGCTTGTCGCTGGGCGGTCCGAAGGGGGTGTCGATCTCGACCTCTTTTTTATCGGTGAGACCCTCCATTTGGTAAAATCCGCTTCCTCCGATGACGGCGGTATCGGCTTGCATGAGGTTCCTTTCGCAGCGTTTGTTGAAGGGCGGCGGGCAGGGCGCGCAGGATGTCGCGCGCGGTCAGCCCGGCGCCGCGTTGTCGATGAGCGATGTCGCCAGCCAATCCATGAAGATACGCCGCAGAGACCGCCGCGTCAAGAGGCGCCACCCCCTGCGCCAGAAGCCCCGTCAAAGCCCCGGTCAGAACATCGCCCGATCCGCCGGTCGCCATGCCGCTGTTGCCGGTCGGGTTCAAAAACACGCGCCCGTCCGGCGACGCGACCGCGGTCGGCGCGCCCTTCAACAGAACCACCGCCCCAAGCGCCGCCGCCAGCGAACGCGGCGCTTCAATCCGCCTCTTCTCCGTCTCCGCGGGCGTGGATCCGATCAGCCGCGCCATCTCGCCCGTGTGCGGCGTCAAAACGGCGTTCTTTGGAAAACGAGTCCGCGTTTGCGAAAGCGGCGCCGCGGCGTTCAGCCCGTCCGCGTCCACCGCCAGCGCCGCAGGCGGACGCCGACCCTCCGCCCATTCAGCGTACAGGTTCTGGAGAAGGCGGCGCGTCTCCGGATGCTGCGACAAACCTGGACCGACAGCGACAGCGTCGGCGCGGAAAACCGCCTCTTGTATCGGTTCCGCGGCGCGCGGGCTAAGCGTCCCGTCCTCCGTTTCAGGCAGATAAAGCGTCGTCGCTTCTTGTACAGACGCGTCGACCGCGTCCCCGACCGAGGCTGGAACCGCCGCGGTCGACAGCCCGGCGCCGACCCGAAGCGCGGCATGCGCGGCGAGCGAGGCGGCTCCCGTCATGCCCTTCGACCCGCCGACGATGACCGCCCGCCCAAAAACGCCCTTGTGCGCGTTCGGCGGACGGACAGGCAGCGGCGCGGCGGCGTCCCCCTTTTCAACCCAAAAAAGATGCGGACGGGCGCGCTCAACCGCCTGCTTCGGAAAGCCGATGTCAGCCGCGATGAGCCGTCCTACCCGTTCAACGCCTGGATACAATACCAGCGGCGGTTTCGGAAAGCCGATGGCGAGCGTGATGTCCGCGCGGACGCAGTCGCCCTCGCCGTCAACCCAGGCGGCGATGCCGCTCGGCATGTCGCAGGCGAGAACGCGGGCGCTGGAGCGGTTGGCGGCGTCGATGAGGCGGGCGTATTCGCCGCGCGGCGCGCCTTTCCCCCCGACCCCCATCAGCGCGTCGATGATCCAGGCATGCTTGTCAAGTTGTAGGTTGTCATGGGGCGGCGTATGGACGGGAACGCCCGCTTTTTGCGCCGCTTGAAGGCATTCGTAGGCGGGTCCGTCGGGGTGGACAGGCTCGGCCGCGAGATAGATCTGCGCGTCGGCTCCCGCGTGTTGGAGTCGCCTTGCGGCGGCGAAGCCGTCTCCGCCGTTGTTTCCGCGCCCGCATAATACGGCGGTTGAGTCGCCGCGCCGAAGCCGTTTGAGTATCTGCCGCGCCGTCTCTTCGCCGGCGCTTTCCATCAACACGCGGGCGGGAATGCCCATCTCTTCGATGGTATATCGGTCGATCTCGCGCATCTGCTGCGCTGTCGGGACGGGTATCATCTGCGGCAGCTCCTTTATGGACGGCATTTTTATAGACGATGTTATACGAATTGCGCGGGAATGCATGTCCCCGTGAAAACGGGGAAGCGGGACTTTCTGAACGCCCCCCTTGTCAAGGGGCTGGGGGGTTTAAACGGCGAGGGAGCCGTTGGGTCGGCGCTTGCCCCCGCGGACAGAAGGCTCCGCCGCCCACTTCACCGACAGTTCCCGCACGGCAACATAGACCGACTCGTCCAACCCAAGCAGCTCGCACAGGACGGCGCGGTCCAGATCGGCGCGCGCCTGGTCAAGGTCGGCGATATACGCCGGTTTGAATTCGCGCTCTCGGAAGCGGTTGAAGATCTCCTCGGCGAGGGAGAGCTGGTCGTCCGACAAGGCGCGGAGGTCTAGCGTCGGGAGCGAAACAATCGTGCTGATAGCGATACTTGCTTTGCTTGACTGTTGACGGCTCGCATGCCACCAATATGAGAGCAGACCAAGCGCGCAGTTGCCCCAAAGCGCGAAGGCGTAGTCGAACCGTTCGTCTTCGAAAACAACGTTCGGCCAAACGCGCCCTCCCATGCTTTTTCTCTCTGTGAACGCGACCGCCAAAGGCTGCGCGCCAAAAGTAAATTCCGTGTTGAGATGGCATCGGCTTGCAGTGTTCCACACCGCCTCCGCTTTTTCTTCAAGTCCTCGGCGAACCTGCAATTGCGAATCCGGGACGCAAATGAGCCGCGTTTCTTTTTCGTTGTCATGGTTCCACAACGCAGGAAACGTTGATGTTGGGCTTGGCGGAAGTTTGTCAAACGGCCCGCGAGGCGCCGGACCCGTAATATCGCGGCTCAAAAATCCGCGCTTTCCGATCTCGCCCATCTTGACAATCTTTAGATCGATCGGCTTAAAAACGCCGGGCGGCCACAATTCAGATTGCGTGAGCGCATAGGCTGTTTGCGCCACATAGCTGTCGGCGACGCGCGCCGCCGCCCAGTTATGTATGCTCCGCCGCGGGTTCATGCAGATCATCTCGCCGGCAAACTGACCGCCGATGTGGATGGCATCGCCGCCGTAAGGGCCATCCTCAACTTGGCGGACGCTGTCTGCATGAAGAACGGTCTCCGCTAAGACGGCAGCTTCGACGAAACTGTGGGGCCGTCTCCGCAAGGAAGTGAAACGCGCCAACGACATGGGCGGCGCCTCGATGGTTTTCTTTCGGGCGATGATCAAGCATTCCGCCATGCCGGTATCGGACGAAAAAGACATATCATGTCCGTTGGCGGCGATGCTCAACACATCCATATCGCAGTACCGTTCCGCCAGCATATTCCGCACTTTTTGCCAAGATTCGCCGGACACAGCCGTCAAGGGAAGCACAAGAGCCAGAACGCCGCCAGGTTTCAACTTTTTATCCGCCAAAGCGGCGAACGCCGAGGCGATGCCCGCGTTGCCATGGCTGCACGTGTCCTTCGCCAGTTTCGTCAACCGCTTCCCCATGTCGCGCATGTCTTCCTTCGTCGCATTGAAGGCGGCAAACGCGGGGTTGATCACGTTCGCATGGCTCCCCTCATGGTTCGTCGCGCTGGTAAAGGGGGGATTCATGATGACAAGGTCATACGACTCATGGGGCATATCGACGTTCGGCGCCTCGCGCCTTTCGTCGCCATGCTGACCCGTTCGGCGCGGGTCGCTTGTTTCATGCAGCGGTTTGATGTTGAAATCGTCCCTTAGCAGCTCCAGCGATCCGATGCGCACATCGCCGCTTTCCTGTCTATTATACGGAAGGGTGTAAATGAGCGAGTTTTCATATTTCTTTTCAGGCATGGCGCCCGAAAGGCTGGCGGCGGTGATATGCGCGGCGGACGGCATGACATCGCAGCCGTACAGAACCTTCTCCATCATGGCGGAGTGCAGCGCGTTCATATCCCCGCCCGCCCGCTCATGCCGCGCCGCCATCTGACTATAGACAGCGGCGAGGAGCGCGCCTGTGCCGCATGCGAAATCGGCGATGCGCAGCTGTTCGATAGACTCCCTGTCGTTCCATTCGATGCCTTTTATTTTGGCGACCGCGATTCTTGCTAAAAGGGCGGCGGGAACGGGAAGGGTGTAGAAGGTGGCGAGATATTTGCGGTCGGAGACGAGCCGCTGAAAGACGCGCCCGATCAGCTCATGCGCGTTGACAAGATGCGCGCCCTGCGCGGCGGGGAGCAGTTGTAACAGGACATCCGCTGCCAGATGAGACGGCATCATGATCAGAATATCTTTGGCGATGGCAAAGATCGGATAGTAGTTGATGTTGAGGATCTTTTCCCATTCATCTAACACGCTGCCCTGCGGATTCAGGCTGCCGCGGTTAAAGACCCGGGCCAGCGAGTCGATTTCCCCATCCTCCCGCATCCCGGCGATGCGTTCATGAAAGGCAAGCGCGTTCCCAAGGATGGCGCATGCCATTTGGCGGGTGAGAGGAACGTTGGACATTCCGAGCAGCTTCGCAATTTTATTGTAAAGACCAAGGCGTATTTCAGAGTCCTCATCCATAACGTAGGCGGCGTATTGGATGCCTTTTTCTAACTTCTCGGTTACGGCATTGATCTCTTTTTCCGGAACCGAGATCATGCGTATCAGGTCGGATAGATTCTCCGCCGTCCCTTCCAGCCATCCGGTTTCGGGAAAACGGATCGGCGCCTCCTCCGCTTCGTCCGCTTCTTGAAAGAAGCAGTATTGGAGAATTGCCTGGCTCATCTCCGCCTTGACGTCGCCCGCCGACTTGAGCGCCGCCGGATAGCGCAGCGCGACGACCGCTTCCACCGGTCGCGTCTGCCCTTCCGGTTCGGCGCCGAGACGCCGCTTCGCTTCCTCTTCAACATCCCGCGCGGGTTCGTATTCCGCCTCAATGATGACGGGGGAGCGTCCGCTTGCGGCGATGAATATATCGGGCTGATAGCTTCTGCCTTCGCGGAGGACCCTGGTGTTTTCAGCTATCACGCCGCTCTTCTGCGCCATCTCCTGCAGGATGTCGGCGAGGACGTAGTTCAGGTTCGTTTCGGCGTGATGCGCCATGCGTTTCTCCGCGTTGCCTACGGGGTATAATGTGCGCCGTTTGCGCCGTTATGTCAAGGGAGGACGTCGTCTGCGGAGCCTCTGGATTCCCGCTTGCGCGGGAATGACGGTCTGTTTGGCAACGCCTTTTTCCCATGAATAAAGGCTTTGTTCGTTCAACTGTCCCAATTCGAAATTGAAGGTTAGTCCATCAACTCATCAATCGCCTCCGTCGGACGGCCGACAACGGCGCGCCCGCCCCGCACAATGATCGGCCGCTGCATCAACGCTGGATTTTCCGCCATCGCCTTCAAGATGTCCGCGTCTGACAGCGTCGGATCGTCCAGACCGAGCGCCGCATACTCATCCTCCCCGCCGCGCAGAATATCGCGCGGTTTCAGGTTCAACTTGCGCAGCGTTTCGGCAAGCTCCTCCGCGTCTAGCGGCTGCTTCAAGTACTCCACCACGCGCGCCTCCACCCCGTTTTCGTCCAGATACGCCATCGCGGCGCGCGACTTGCTGCATTCAGGGTTATGGTAGATCGTCCACTCCGACATGTCGTTCTCCTTTGCTTGTTTAACCAGCCGCTTCAGGGTTTAAAATGAGCGCCGCCGCGCCGAGCATTCCCGCGTCGTTGCCATGCTGCGCGGGCAGAATGCGCAGTCCGTCCGCGCACTCGCGGAACGCCCGCCGCTCTATCTCCCGCTCAATATGCGGAAACAGAATATCCCCCGCGTTCGCAATGCCGCCGCCGATGACGACCGCCTGCGGGTTCAAAAAATTCGCCAGCGAAGCCAGAACGCGCCCGATATAACGCCCCGTCTCGGCGAAGATGTTGGCGGCGAGCGCGTCCCCCTCCCGCGCCGCATTCTCGATGATCTCCGGACAGCGGTCGTCCATCGCCTTCAGCGCGTCGATATGCGCGTCCAGCAGCGACGGGCGCGGATCGTCCGCCAACGCCTCCAGCGTCCGCGCGATGATGCCGTTTTTGCCCGCCATCGCTTCTAGACAGCCGAAGTTGCCGCACCCGCACAGCCGCCCTTTCGGTTCCACCGTCATATGCCCGATTTCGCCCGCCATGCTGCCGGCGCCGCGGTACAGTTTGCCGTTCAACACGACTCCGCCGCCGATGCCGGTCCCGATCGTCATACCGATCATGTCCGTAACGCCGCGCCCGGCGCCGTACATATATTCGCCGAGCGCCATCGCGTTCACATCGTTTTCCAGTTTCACCTCTAAAGACGGGTCGCCCAGCGCCTCCTGTATCTGCGCCGCCAAGGGGACGTTGCGCCAAGGCGTTCCGTCAGGGTTATACAGGTTTGGCGAGAACAGATCAATGGTTCGGGTCGGGTCGATCAGCCCAGGACAGCCGACGCCGACGCCGGCGATGTCAAAGTTGCCGCGCGCCCGCTGGACGATAGCGGCGATCTGCTCGGCGACGCCGCGCGGTCCGGAACGCGCCAGCGTGTCCTCGGAGCCTTTTTGCGCCGTCTCGCCCGTTTCGGACACGACGCCCCATTTGACGCGCGTTCCGCCGATGTCGATGCTCATTGCGTGTTTCACACTGCGCCTTCCGCTATAATATGCTTGCTTTAAAATACCAAAGAAACGGACAGACCGCATGCAAAAAGCGACGACCGAGACGCTTTATTTTGAAACAGGACCGCACAACGCGCCGACGATGCGCGTTCAACCCGGCGAACGGTTTCAGGTTCAAACGCAGCTGAACCGCGGGCCGTGGCTCGATTCCCATCCCGACGGCGACGCGCTGCGCAAGCGTCTGCGCGGCGGCAACCCGTCCAGCGGCGCCGTTTATGTGGAGGGGGCGGAACCGGGGCATGCGCTCCATGTGCATATCGAGACTATTGAGGTGGATCCGCTTGGGTTCACGCGGTACGGCGGCAGCACCGGCGCCATGCCTGGATGGATGGGACCGTCCGGCGTCGGGGCGGCGGAGCGGATCGTGGAGATACGGGGCGGAAAGATTCACTGGGGCGGCGGACGAACGCTTCCGCTTCAGCCGATGCTCGGCTTTGTCGGCGTCTCGCCGGCGCGTCAGACGTTTCATAACGGCTGGGGCGGCGACTGGGGCGGCAACTTCGACCTTCAGGAGATCGCGCCAGGGGGGGAGGTGATTTTGCCGGTCAATGTGCAGGGCGCGCTGCTGCATGTCGGCGATATGCATGCCATTCAAGGCGACGGCGAAATCTGCGGCGCGGGCGGCATTGAAGCGTCCGGAACGGCGACGCTGCGCTGCGAATTGAGCCGAAAGCCGAGCGCGATGGTCGGCCCGCGCGTTGTGAACGATACGCATCTCATGACGGTCGCCATGGCGAAACCGGCGGAAGACGCCTTCAGACACGCGCTCGCCGCTCTCATACGGTGGATGGAGCAGGAGTACGGGTTCAGCCGAAAAGAGGCGTATCTTTGGCTAGGGCAGACGCTGGAAGCGCGCTGCACGCAGTTTGTGAACCCGACCTATACCTATGTCGCCAAGATACGGAAGGCGTTTTTGACTAAAGAAACGGGATGACCAGCGGAAAAGCCGCCCTCTTCCTGTCATTCCCGCCCTTGCGGTAAAACGCGCGGGAATCCAGAGTCATGCCCGAACCCGTCCGCGTCCGCCATGCGGCATGTCCCAACTAAAGCGGTAAGGTCAGCCCTCTATGCCCTTCTGCGCGTCAGTCGCCGTCTTGCGGAGTTTGATTATCGCTACGGTCCGCCGCTTTCAACGCTCCCCATTCCGCTTTTTTTTTACCGGCAGGGTCAACGGAGAGGAAGCGGCTCTTGCCCGCCAAGACCCAGGACCCGAACACGGCGTTGACGCCTTCGGGCGTAACGCGAACAATCTCCTTCGTATCCACATTCACCCGCACAACGCGGTAGCCCAAGTGAACGTTGTCCGGATTCATCCCGTATAAGAGCCACTTGCTGTCCGGAGACCAAAAAGTGAGTTCTTTCCAAAGACCCTTGTCTTGTGTGATCCGCTCCATATTGGAGCCGTCCGGATCCATCATAAAAATGCCTCTCTCGCCGTTGAACGCGATCTTCTTGCCGTCCGGAGACCACCTAGGAGAGGATTCAAACACATCGGGGGTGTTGGTGATGTTTTTCACATCCGATCCGTCCGCGTTCATGGTGAAGATGTCGAGTTGATGGCTGTGATGATACGGCTCCTTCGCGTTCGCAGAAAACGCGATTTTTCCGTCCGGAGACACGCTCATCTGATTTTCCGATTTGCCCGGCGTGTTCGTGATGTTGACCATCTTGCCCGCGCTGTTTGTCAGCATATAGAGATCTCTGGGCGGGCCATGAGGCGGCAGAAAGTCTCCCCCGACGCTGCAGACCATCCGCTGCCCCCCGGGCATCCATCGGCTGCTAAGTATGTCGAATTCGCGCCAGAAGTCGATGCCCATGTTCTGGATGATCCTCTTCGTCACGTTTACTTCTTCCCCTGTTCTGAGGTTCAGAACGTAATCGCCGTAGAACTTGTCCGGTACGCCGCCGCCGATCGAGACGTATTTGCCGTCCATGCTCCATATTGGAAGTCCGTATTCTCCCTTCAGCCAGAGTCGGTTGTTTTGTCCGTCCCAGTCGATGAGAAACACGCCTCCCGCAGAGTTGTCTGTGTAGCTGATGGTCGGCTTTTCCAGCTTCGTCACATCTTCGAGCGGTTCAAGATCGTTTCCAACGGCGTCAGCGGAAAGCAGAATGAGCAGGCTGACCGCCGCAAGAACGGCGCGACGCTTTGAGAAGGCAATAGACGTCATGTCATGCTCCTTTCTGAGAGTGGCGCCGCGGCTGCGCGTCATTCATCGGCGGGGGCGTTTTCCTCCGTCGGCGTATCTTCAGCGTCCGCCGCTTTCACCTCGCCCCATTGCGCATGCTTCTTGCCCGCCGGGTTGACGGAAAGGAAGCGGCTCATGCCCGCATGAACCCAAGTCGCGGCGCCGCCTTTGGAAATGCGCACGATCTCCCGCGTCTCTATATGAATGCGGTAAAGTTCGTACGGCGAGTTGTCAGTCATATTGAACAGAACCCACTTGCTGTCCGCCGACCAGTCGCTGACTCTTGCCCGTCTTCCGTCTTTGCGGGATGTGAGACGCTCAACGTTGGAACCGTCAGGATTCATCATATAAACATCCGAGGCTTCGTTTTCGAGTCAACCTCTTTTTTACCGATGCGCTAAAAACTTCTCCCAAGCCGCATCGCCATTGTACCTTAGGTTTTATCCGCGCTGCAACTTTTTGAGCGTAAAACCTCTAAGATTTCCGCGCGTTTTGCCGCAAGGGCGGACGGTTTCTGCAGCGCCTCTGGATTCCCGCGCCCTCATAGCCTCCCCCCGTGAAAACGGGGTCATCCCGCGCAAGCTGAATTGACCCTAGACGCCGCATCCGATTCGACCCATAAACGAAACGGACAGGGAAGCGCGTCTGTTAAAACTAAAACAGGCGGAACCGACGGCCGCGCCATCTGGACAGACGGCAACCTGCGCCTCAATAAAACGGCTGGGCGTCTGCCGAAAGGAATGGACGATGCGCGATAAACTGAAAACGCTGCGCCTGCCCGCGTTGGCGATTGGCATTGCCGCTGTTGCGTGGGGCGGCGCCTATATGATTGGCAACACGAAAGATCCCGCCGCCGCGCTCCATTATACGGAAATCATCGAGGATATCGAAAAAAGCGTCTATGACGGCGACACGCTCCTGGATGTGCCGGTACTGCTGCATCAGTTTAAGGACGCCGAGACAGCCGCCGCTGTCGAGGTTTGGCCGGGCGTTCAGAAGCGGGCGGATGGAATCTATGTTTTGGCTGACATACGGCTGCGCGGCATCGACACGCCGGAGCATCGAGTCTCGACCAGCTTGCCGGAGGAGGTTCGCGCCCGCATCAAAGCGCGGGCCGCGGCGGCGGAGGCGTTTCTGGAGGCGCTGATCAAGCGGTCTATCATCCCTGGCTTGATCACGATCCGCAATCCGGAGCATGACAAGTACGCGGGTCGCGTCGTCGCGGATGTGATCGTGTACCGGTTCGACTACATTCCGGGCAAGGGCGTTGAGGGCGGAGAGGTGAATGCGTCGGACGCGCTCATCGAAGCGGGTCTCGCGGTTCCCTACGACGGCGGCAAAAAGACGTTTGACTGGGGAGCCGAAATTCTAGCTTTTGATTAGAATTGGCGGTTCGGCTCCCCTTCGCAACCTGTTCTTACGATATGCGCGCGGGTTGCGCTTGGCTTTGAACTAAATTTTCAGGATGGATAGGATTAAAGGGTTTTAGAGAGGTCGGCATGTCGTCGGCGGAATATCCACTTTCGGCAATCCTCCTGTCCATCTTTTCAATCTTGTTGATCCTAGTTCACTGACCTTATGTCTTTAGTTGGGACATGTCGGCGGGTGAACGCGGACGGTTTTTGCGCCGCCTCTGGATTCCCGCGCGTTTTACCGCTTGCGCTGGAATGGCGGTCTAGAAACGCGCTCTTGCCTATGCTATCATCCGTGAACCCGATTCACCCTGCGTAGCCGCCCGCCATGAAGCTGTTCGCTCTGTCCACATCGCTGCCGTATCCGTTGACGGACGGCGGGAAAATCCGCGTTTTCAACCTGCTGCGTCAACTGGCGCGGACGCATTCGGTGCGGCTCGCCGCCCTTGAAACGGAGCCGACCGACCGCGACTCGATACAGCCGCTCAAGGAAGTCGGCATTGACGCGCGGCTGATCCAGCGCGAAACTCCAAACCCGCCGCCCTTGACGCCGGTCTCTGCGGCGCGCTCGCTTCTGCGCGGAATGCCGCTCGCCGTTTCCAAATACCAGCTGAAACCGATGCGGCGCGCCCTGGCGGAGGAGCTTGCCGAGCCGTTCGATCTGCTGCTGTTTGAAATGATGCATACGGCGCCGTATTTGCCGATGGCGCGCCGCCTCTCCAACGCTCCCGCGCTGCTTTCAACGCAGAATCTGGACTCGGAGGTGTGGGACAGGGCGGCGGAAGGGCAGAAAAGCCGCTTGCGCCGCGCCGCGTATCGATGGCAGGCGAACGTGTTTCGCCGAGCCGAGCGGCGCTTCTGCCCGAAGTTTGACGCGCTTGCCGCCGTCTCGGAGCGGGACGCCGACGCCCTGCGCCAACATGCGCCAAAAGCGCTCGCCGCCGCTATCGACAACGGAGTCGACCTGGACGCCTACCGCCCCAGTTTTGACAAGGAGCGTCCCGCGGCCTTTGTTTATACCGGAAGTTACGACTGGGAGCCGAACGCGGACGCCGCCGCCTATTTTTGCGCCGACATCTGGCCGCGCATTCGCGCCGCGCTGCCGAACGCCCAATTTCGAGCCGTCGGAAAACGCCCGACCGCGGCGATGCTCGCCCTCCATGGACACAACGGAATCGACATCACAGGGCGGGTGGACGACATACAGGAACATATCGCGCAAGCGTCCGTTTTTGTCGTTCCGCTGCGCATGGGCGGCGGAACGCGGTTAAAGATACTGGAAGCGATGGCGATGGAAAAAGCGGTCGTCTCAACGACCATCGGGGCGGAGGGTCTTGAGGTGAAAAATGGGCTTGATCTACAGATCGCCGACGACTCTGCCGCCTTTGCGGACGCGGCGGTTCGTCTGGCGACCGACGAGAGCGCCCGCCGCGCCTTAGGCTCCGCCGCCCGCAAGCGCGTCGAAGAGCGCTACGGATGGGAAGCCATCGGCGCGAAGATGCGCGCGTTCTGCGAACAGGTTGCCGGGCGGGCTTAGTCGTCGTTGTCGCTGTCGTTTTCGTTTTCCGCTTCAGGGGCTGGGCGCCGTCCTTCGCGGGGGGCTGCTTGTTCGCCGCCGCCTCGCCGCCCTTGAGCGTCGCCGCCTTGCCTGCCGCCGAAGCGCTGGAACCGCTGCGCTTGCCGCTGAATGGCCGCCGCTTGCTCTGTGAGCCATTCGCCCAATACTGCTTTCTGCTCGTCGTCCAGTTGATTGCGTACCGATTCGCGCAGCGCGGAGAGGTTTTGACCGACAGACTGCTGGGTCGCGTTGACGTCAGCCGCGTCGCCTGCTTCCTCGGCGGCGGCGAAGATCGCCTGCGTCTCTTTCCATGACTTTGCGGCGATGGGGCGCAAGGCGATCAGCTGCTCGTCGCTGATGTCCATTTCAAGGGAGACGTACGCCCACATGCTCTGCTGCATCCCTTCGGTCATCTGCTGGATGCGCATGATTTGGAAGTTTGCGGGAATTTCGCGCTGCTGCCGCTGCTGCCCTTGTCCTTGCCCCTGTCCTTGGCCGCCGGGGCGCTGGGCGAGAACGGTCGCGCCGAAAGCGGCGAGACCGAAGCAAACGGCGAGAAGAGCGTAAAGATGGGATCGTTTCATGTTTCGGAACCTTTCATCAATGAAGAAGCGGAGCGGATGTTCCGCCCCTGCGTTTTAATTAGACGCGCGGGGCGGCGAAAGGTTGAGCGGGCGGAAGGGCAAGGAAGGGGCGTTAAAAAAGCGGCGGCTCCTGTGTAGAAGCCGCCGCTTGTTTATCCAACAAAGTTGACAACCGCCGCCTCAATAGCGGAGGCGCGCCGACTGCTCATGTCCGGCTGCGTCCCGAATGCGGACCGCCACCGAGCCGCGGTCGGGGGCGTCCTCCGGCGCATAGAACAGGAACTCCTCCCGCCGGCTATCGAAGATCGAATCGTCCGGATGGAGCGTGTACCAGTCCTCGCCGTTGAACGAATAGACCGCCGAGACGATGTAACTCGTTCCGTCTTCAGCGACGAACGAGACCATCAACCCCTCTTCGCCGCGCTCCGCCTTCATGTTGGCGATGGTCGGCTGCGTGTTGTCGATGCGGAATGTACTGCGCGCGACATGCTCCGCCGACTCTTCCGTCCCGCGCGGGTTGGAGCGCTTGTCGGTCGCCGTCACTTTCAGGCGGTAGTCGCCGTCCGGCATCGGGCGCGAATCGAACGCATGCATCGGCGCTGTCAGCTCATCCTCAATGAGCGTCCACAGCTCTTCGCCTTCAGGGCGAACATACAGCGCGAATTCGAGGCGGTCGCCGTTCGGGTCTGCCGCGCTCCACTGGGCGCGCAGCTGCGTCGACTCGCCGTCTTCGCCGGCGCTCACACGTATGGAGGCGATCATCGGCGCCGCATTGCCCTGCAGATACGCCGCCCGCAGCAGCCGCGCCGTCGGCGTCGCTTCCATGTTCTCCGACGACAGCTTCAGCCGTATCTGCAGATAGCGCGCGTCCGGGCTGAGTATCTTCTCGGTCGTCGCTTCCCACTGGCTCCATGTGCTGTCCGGTTTGCGGGTGTTGCCGCTGCGCGTTTCGGTCGACACGCCGGCTCGTTCCGGCGTTTCGCCCTCCACCAGAAGCGAACCCCAGCGCGACACCAAACCTGCGTCCTGTGGCTCCGATTCCCATGTCCCTTCCTTCGCCACCTTCATTCCGAGCGACTGAATCTTTCCGGAGTTGCCGGTCGCAATGAGGTAGCGCCCGTCGCCCGCGAGTATGTCGAGCGTCTGCGATTCGGACACGTTGCCGAGCGACATCCAGGTCTGGTCAGCATGTACAACGTAAAGCTTGCCTTCGTCGCCCGTTCCGACAATCAGCCCGCCTTCGCCGTTCGGCGCAACGGCGTGGATGACGCCTTCCGGGCTGCTCCACAAGGTTTTCACGACGCCGTTCGGCAGTATTTGGTAAAGGATGCCTTTCGCTTCCATCTGATCGCGCGAGGGGGGCGGGGCGCCGGGTATCTGCGGGCGCGGCGCCGGACCTGTCGAGGCGTTGATGACGATGCCGCCCTCTATGTCGGTCAGGATATGCTTCACCTCTTTTTGCTGCGTGTCGTACACGGCAAACGCTTTCTTCGGCTCGTTCGGATTGATGCGGTAGAGCCGCCCTTCGTTGTCGCTGCCGGCGTAGATCATGCCGTCATGGTAGGCGAGGCTCAGGAGATGCGGGTCGTCCGCGTCAAACGCGACCTCCGCCTTGTAGGCGCCTGGGTTTTCCTCGTCCGGCGCGATGGAGTACAGCTTGCCCTTGTCGCCTGTCGCGGCGTAGATGGGTCCAGCCTCTTCTGGCTGAATCAACGCCCACACATATTTTTCGCCTTCTTGGAAGATCGTCTTCGGCGTCGGCTTCTCCATGGCCGGGTCGATCTGGTACACGATGCCGTCTGGGGCGCCGCCGGCGTAGAGCATGCCGTCGCTTCCGATGAGCAGGCATGTGATGGCGATTTCGGGCGTGTCGACCAGTATCTGCGCCTCGTCGCTGTCCGGGGCGATCTTGTAGATGCGCCCGCTGTTGCCGGCTCCCGCGTAGATCGTTCCGTCCTCATTTTGCGCTAAACACCAGAGGAACGGGTCTTCGGTTTCGGCGATGTCCTTGATTTCGGGGGCAAGCTGGATTTGTCCCATGCTGGTGACGGCGACCTTTTTGAGGTCTCCGCTTTCGAACCCCGACCGCCCCTGCACGGTGAAGTAGCGCGTGTTGACGGCGAGGGAAGGCAGCGCCATGGCGGTTGCGGCGGCGCAGATGAGCAGTTGTAAGCAGCGTCTTTTCATTGACACGGTTGCCTCGTTGGAGTTGTGGTAGCGGTCAAGGGCGCCTCGGAATCGGCGTCCAGACCTAAACGTTCAAACAGTTCGGCGTCTTGCGCGGCGGACGGATTGTCCGCCGTCAGCAGACGATTTCCCAAAAAGATCGAATTCGCCCCAGCGTAAAAACAGAGCGCCTGGGCGGCGGCGTTCATAGCGTTGCGGCCCGCCGACAAGCGCACCCGCGTCCGCGGCATCATAACGCGGCAGCAGGCGATAAAGCGGACAACCTCGATGTCCTCCACCGGCGGCGCCTTCTCAAGCGGCGTTCCCGGCATCGGCATCAGGCGGTTCACCGGCAGGCTCATCGGATGTTCCGGCAGATTTGCCAACGTACAAAGCATGGAGGCGCGGTCTTCCACCGTTTCACCCAGACCTAAAATGACGCCGCAGCACACCTTCATGTCCACCTCGCGCACGATGCGCAGCGTCTCCAGGCGGTCTTGAAAGGCGCGCGTTGTGATCACATTCCCGTAATGCTCTTCGGAGGTGTCGATGTTGTGATTCACATAATCCAGCCCTGCCTCTTTGAGACGCTCCGCCTGTTCGCGCGTCAACATTCCGATTGTCATGCATGTTTCCATGCCGAGCGATTTGACGGCGCGGATCATGCCGCACAGCGAGGGGATGTCTCGGTCGTTGGGGCTGCGCCAGGCGGCTCCCATGCAAAATCGGGTGGCGCCTTGGCGCTGCGCCTCTTCCGCCTTGCGCTTCACCTCGTCAACCTGCGTCAGTTTTTGGGCGGGAATGCCGGTCGGATAACGGGCGCTCTGCGCGCAGTAGGCGCAGTCTTCGGGGCAGCCGCCCGTTTTGACGCTCAACAGGGCGCATTTTTCCATCGCGTCCGCTTTGAAATGGCGCAGATGGACGGCGCGCGCCTCATCCAGCAGCTGAAAGAGCGGCTTGCGGAGCAGAGCCTCCGCCTCGTCCCGCGTCCATCGGCGCTTCGCCGCGTTCATCAAGGCGCTTTCGAATCGATGAGGATGGTCATAGACGCGCTTCCGCTTGCCAAAAACGGCGTATCCCGCCGCTCCTCTAAAATGATGGAGCCGTCGGTCAAGCCCGCCCCGCCTCGTATCTGCGGCGCGTCCATGACGTTCAGCATGGTGAGGGGGATGTTCGGCAGTTCCCCGCCGTTCACCGCGACGCCGCGCCGCGCCGAGACGACGCTGACAACGATGCCGCGTTGACTGCCGCCGCGCGATAGGTTCTCGATCAGCTGCTCCAGGTTCGTCTCCTGATAACGCTCAACCGCGCGCGACCGCTCCCATCGGTCATGCGAATCGGGCGCGCCGACGAACAGCTGGGCGTAACCTGTCGGCGCGTTCTCTGGAATCTGTATCGAATACCGCTTCACAACAGGGCTTTCAAGATACGGGCGGAAAGTTACCGCCAGCTCCACATGCTCGCCTGGGCGGAGACGCCGTTTTCCGATGCGCGCCGTCTGAATGAGAGCGTTCTCCCGCTTGTCCTTGTACTCCGCCTCCAGATGAATGCGCTGGATGGAAACCTCGTCGTACCAGTTGTTTAAAATCGGCGTGACGGGCGACAGCATGGACGCGGCAGCCAAGCCCGGGCCGGCAGTTCCTGAAAACACATTCCGCTTGCGCAGCGGCTTTAAACCTGAGGCATCGTCAAATTCCACCGTCAGTTCAGCCGAGAGAGAGTACTTGCCAATCTGCTTTTCCGCAGTGTCGAGAGAGATGCCCGCCGCCGTCTGCGCCAGAGAGCCGGTCGCGAGCGGATCGGTCATCAGTTCATAATTGAAGGTCTCCGTTTCGCCGCTCTGTTTCTGTACGGTCACCGACATGGGAATATACGGCGGCGCATGGCCGATGACGCCGGCGATGGCGGGTTCCCTGTCCTGCGTCATAGTTCCGACAACCCGCGCGCCGGAAGCCGCCTTGGACGATTTCACGCGGCTTGCGATGATGTAATGCACCGTGCCGGAGGAGAGCGGAACGTACGTGTCGCCTTCGCCGTCGCGCGGATGTCCGTAGGCGAGTATCTTGTCGCCCTCGCGGTAGGTGAGCGTGCCGTATCCGAAGATGGCGTAGTCGCCGCGCATATACTCGGTGCCGATAACGGAGCCGGGGACGACGGGCGGGTTCGCGTCGGGGGGAGCCGTTCCGCTTCCGGCGCCTTGAAGGACGACCATGCCGCGCTTCGCAAACATCTCCTCAATGAACGGCGCCATTGCCGCGTTGAAGCCGCTCACGGAGACCGGCATATCGAGACGGCGCATGCTTTCTCCGCGCAAATATTCGTACTGCGGAGACGTTCTTAGAATCTCTTCGGGCATCTCATGCCGCCGATGGTACGGGCTGTCCAGTTCTTCAGCCGCCTCCGTAAACTCCTCATAGTCCGGCAGAATGGCGTCGGCTCCGGAGAAGCCGCCTGTTTTGCGGGTCGGCGGCGTCGGAACCATGTTGCGTTCCCATACCGGCAGCATCTGCTTGATGGGGCGAATGCCGATGAGAGGGTCTTTGGCGTTCGAGTAGCCGTAACCGTACGCCCCAATCAGTTTCCCGTCCACATAGGCGGGGCTGCCGCTCATGCCGCGGACGCTTCCGGTGTGTCGGAACTTGTCGCTTGTTCCGACCGCCCAGATCAGATCGCCTTTCGGAAAGCGGTTTTTGCGGACGCTCAAGATTTCAAACGGCAGCTTTTCGATCTTCGCGTCTTCAACGACGGTCAGGACATACCCTTTCATTCCGCGCCGCAGCTTCGTATGGTCTAGAAACGGATCCCCGCCGCTTTCCTGCTGCGCAAAAAGCGCGCAGGTTGACATAAAGGCGCACACGCAGAGAGCCGTCCAAAACGGACGGAGCCAGTATGCGCGCCTTCCGCTTTTCAACATGCGCTTCCCCTTTCGGCGCTGTCGTACCAGCCGCTTCATTTGGTTACGGCGCCTGCGAGTCGATGAAGAAGGTCATGAGCGCGCTGCCGTTCGCCAGAAACGGCGTCTCGCGCCGCTCCTCAAGGATGATGGAGCCGCTGGTCAGTCCGGCGCCGCCTCGGTGCTGCGGCGTGTCCATGACGTTCAGCATCGTCACGGGGATGTTCGGCAGCTCCCCGCCGTCCACCGCGAGTCCCATTCGCGCCGACACAACGCTGATAACGACGCCGCGGTCGCCGCCGCCGCGCTCAAGGTTCTTGATCAGCTGCTGAACGCTGCCCGCCTGATACCGCTGAGAGGCGCGCGACAGTTCCCAAAATTCATGCGAACTGGGGTCGCCGATAAAGACAAACGCGAACCCATCCGCCGCATTCTCCGGTATCTGTATTTTATACCGCTTCACGACCGGCGCTTCCAAAAACGGGCGGTAGGTGACCGCCAGCTCCACATGCTCGCCCGGTCGGACGCGCCGTTTTCCGATGCGCACTTTTTGAATGGAGGCGTTTTCGCGCCGATCCCGATACTCCACCTCCAGATGAACCCGCTTGATAGCGACCTCGTCGTACCAGTTGTTTAAAATGGGCGAGATGGGCGACATCATCGACGCGGCGGCGAAACCAGGGCCGAAGGAGCCGGAGAAGTTGTCCCGCTTGCGCAGCGGTTCCAAACCGGACGCCTCGTCAAACTCGATCGTTACGTCAGCCGAGAGAGCGTACTTGCCAAAAGACTTCTCCGCCGAGTCTATCGACACGCCCGCCGCCGTCCGCGCGACGGCGCCGGTATAAAACGGCTCGTCAAGCAGCTCATAGTTGTAGACGCGGTCCTCGGTCCCCTCTTTTTTGATGACGACCGTCATCGGAATGTAGGCGGGGGCGTCGCCGACGACGCCTGCAATGGCAGGTTCGCGGTCCTGCGTCTGCGTTCCGATCACCTGCAAGCCGGACGCGACCTTGGAGGAGCGGACGCGGCTCGGTATCACAAAATGCACCGTGCCGGATGAAAGCGGTAGATAGGTGTGTCCCTCGCCGTCCGCCGGATGTCCGTAAGCGAGTATCTTGTCGCCCTCGCGGTAGGTGAGCGTGCCAAATCCGTACATAGCGTAGTCGCCGCGCATATACTCGGTGCCGACGACGGAGCCGGCGACGACCGGCGGGTTCGAGTCAACGTTGTTCGGGTTGCCGCTGCCGGCGCCTTGCAAGACGGTCATGCCGCGTTTGTCGAACATCTCCTCAATGAACGGCGCCATCGCTTGGCTGAAGCCGGTGACGGCGACCGGTATGTCGAGTCGGCGCATCGTTTGTCCGCGCAGATAGTCGTATTGCGGGGCGTTTTTTAAGATCTCTTCCGGCATCTCGTACTGCAGTTCCAGCTGGTTGACGGCGCTGTCGGCTTCGTTTTCAAGCGCGTCTGTCCACATGCGCATGTCGGGCAGTATCGCCCCGGCGCCGGGGGCGGCGGATTTTCGACCGGGCGGCGTCGGAACCATGTTGCGTTCCCAGACGGTCAGCATCTGCTTGATGGGGGTGATGCCGATGAGCGGGTCTTTTGAATTGGAGTACCCGTAGGCGAGCGCGCCGATGATCTTTCCATCGATGACAGCGGGGCTGCCGCTCATTCCGCCGACCGTTCCCAGATGCTGAAACTTGTCCCCCTTGCCGACCGCCCAGATCAGGTCGCCTTTAGGGAAGCTGTTTTTTTCGACGCTGAGTATTTCGATGGGCAGCTGCTCAATCTTGGTGTCTTCAACGACGGTGAGGATATGTCCAGTCATTCCGCGCTTGAGATTTTCCGCCCCCATGAATTTGTCGGGGTCCCAGGTCTGCGCGTGGAGAGCCGCGGCGGCGAGCATCATTCCGCACAGCGGCGCCAGGAGCTGGTAGGCACGTTTCATTCCGGTTGAGTGTTTCAATGGACGCCATCCTTTCGGTTTTTGGACGCATCGGCTCGCGCTTCCTTTTATGATACACAATCTTTTTAAATTCAACAACCTCTTCTTTGGCGGGGCAATACGTGTAGGCGATGGCGTTCATTTTGCGCGCGGCTAAAAACCCCCCCAGCCCCCCTTTTCAAGGGGGGAGTCTAGAAATGCCGCGCCCTATCCTCTGTCATAGGCAGCGTCGTCTTGCGCGCGCCGCTTTCTATGCATATCATGTGGATACGATGTCGTGGTTTCATTGGTTCTTTTGCGCATTTATGATCGTTCTCACGGGGCTGCTTCTGGTCAATCAGGCGCGGGCGCAGAGTAAGAACCGCCGTCCGCCAGAAGCCGTATGCAGCCTCTGCGGAGAAGAATCGCCCCCCGACCGACTCATTGAGCGAACCTTTGTCTCCGGCTATCGGCGCAAATTCTGCGGACGATGCGCCGCGGAACTGTACCAAGAAGCGAACCAGCAAGGATTGATCCGCCATGAAGATCTCGATACGCGACCGATCGGTACATCCGAGCCTTGACCGCGCGTTTGAAATCGCGCAAAACCTGGGCTTTGACGGGGTGGAGCTTTCCATCGGCGGACCCAACATGCCGAAGCATCTCATCTGGCGCCGAGAGGGGCTGATGAAAATGGCGGATTTTTTACAGGAAGCCTCCGCGCGCATCTCGTCCGCGCATCTCGGCTCCTATGAGGCGTTCGGCTTGAACCGCCCTCTCGGACAGAAGCTGTTTCAGGCGCTTCTGCCGCGCGCGGCGAAGCTGCATATTTCCGCCCTGACCGTCGCGGTCGCGCAACAGACGCTCCAATCCGCCCATACATGCGAAGAGGCGGCGCGAACGCTTGCTGCGAGGTGCCGCGAGGCGTCCAAAAGGGGCTTTTCCCTCGCTGTCGGGCTGCCGCTCTCCGCGGACGACTCCCTGCGCTTTCTCGACGCCGTCGGCGCCGACAACCTCGGACTCGACTACGACATCCTTCACGCTGCGCGCGAAGGGCGTAAACCGGAAAAAGAGATACGGCAGCTGAACGAACGCATACATCAGCTCCGAGCGCGCGACGAAGGCGACGACGGCTCCTCATGCCCCATCGGGATGGGGGTCGTCCGCTTTGAGCCGATCGCCGCCGCGCTGAACGCCGTTCAATTTCAGGGCGGGTTCGTCATCGACGCGCCGCCGGGAGGGGACGCCGCCGCCTCGGCCGCCGCCAACCTCGCCGCTGTGCAAGAAGCGCTTTTATGGTCGCAGTCCTATTGAGAGCCGATATGCGCGGAGAACGGCGCGACATCTTCACCGACACAGGCGGCTGGACGCGCGTCTTCGCCTCCGAGGACGAATGGCAGCTGAATGTGCTGCGCGCCGCGCTCATCCACGCCGAGATACCTTTTAAAAGAATCAAAAGCGAAGGGGCGGCAGAGATCCGCGTACCGATTGAGTATGCGATGGAGGCGGAACTGGCGCGCATGCGCGTAGAGGAAGCGCTCAACCGAAGCCAGGAGGACGAGGAGAACGGTCAAGAACCGTTCGCCGCTCCGCCGCCTCCTCCTCCGCCTCCGATAGACGCGCCTGTTCAGACGATCGTTTCCGATCCAAGCCTTGGCGAGATCGTGCATATTGAGCATTACGGGTATGAGCTGCGGGTCGGCGCGGAGCCGTTTTATGCAGTGCCGGAGGAGGAGTGGGAAGAGTTTTTGGACATCAGCGCGCAGCGGCGGGAGTTTGCGATCCTGCTTGAAAAAGAGTATGCGCTTTTATACGCGCATCTGCGCGGCGCCAAGCAGTTTCCCCAATTTGTGCGCATGGTGGAAGCAGTGTATAAAGGCGGCGGCGCGGCGGACAATCCGAGCGATTTTCTGCGCGCCGCCGGGTGGTTGATGGCGGCAATTGCGGCGGTCGTCTTTTTAGCGGCTCTATTCCGTTGGATCGGTTCATAATTTTGGAGGGTCGGAGCCTGTGAACCGCGCGCTCATCGTCTTTGTCAAGGAGCCGGACGCGCGCTCGGCAAAAACGCGCCTCGCCCCCGCCCTCTCGCCGATGGAGCGGGTCTGCCTGTATGAAGCGATGCTGCATGACCTGTCCGCCGAAATCGCCGCCGCGCGCTGCAGTCGGCGCATCGTCTGCTGGACGGGCGAAGGGGAGCCGTCTCGTCTGCGCGCCGTTTTTAAAGGAGGCGCGGAATGGCGGCGGCAGCGCGGAAACGATCTGGGGGAGCGCATGCTGAACGCTTTTCAAGAGGCGTTGAAGACGGAGAAATCGGTTGTGTTGATCGGATCGGACGCGCCGCTGTTGACCTCGGCGGAGATCGACGCCGCTTTCGAAAGCCTGGACGAGGCGGAGATCGCGCTCGCCCCCTCCCCGGACGGCGGATACGGGCTGATTGGGGCGAGCGCGTCCGCCCTGCCGTTTCTGCCGCGCCTGTTTGAAAAGATTCCATGGAGCGGCGCGGATGTCCTATCAAAAACGCTGGACCGCCTGGCGGAGATGCCGTCGCCGCGTTATGTCCAGCTTCCGCTCTGTTTTGATGTCGACACGCCGGCGGACCTGCGCGTTCTCTGCGGCTTGTTGAAAGGGCGCGCCTTGTCGAACCAGCGGACGCCGACACAAACCAACGCGTTTTTGCGGCGGTTTTATGATGCAAAATAAGGCGCGCGCCGCCGTTATCATTCCCGCGCTGAACGAGGAACGCTCCATCGGTCTCACCCTAGGCGCGCTGCCCGACGGATGCGCCGCCGAAACGATCGTCGTCGACAACGGAAGCGTCGACCGCACCGCCGAGGAAGCCGCCCGATACGGCGCGCGCGTCATACGCGAAAACAGACGCGGATACGGAAGCGCCTGCCTCGCCGGCATCAACGCGCTCTCGGACGATATACAGATCGTCGCGTTTCTGGACGCCGACTTTAGCGACGATCCGTCCGAGCTGCCGGCGCTGCTTCAGCCGATACTGGACGGCGAGGCGGAGATGACGATCGGGTCGCGGACTCTCGGCGAGCGGGAGCGCGGGGCGTTGACGCCGCATGCGCGGTTTGGAAACTGGCTTGCGGCGCGGTTGATTCGCCTGCTTTGGGGCGTCCGTTTCACCGACCTGGGACCGTTTCGGGCGATCCGCCGCGATACGCTGGAACGCATGCAAATGCGCGACACGGGGCATGGATGGACGGTGGAAATGCAGGTGAAGGCCGCCGTCTTGAAAACGCCGTTTGTGGAGCTGCCGGCGGCTTATCGGCGGCGCGTCGGACAGTCTAAAATATCGGGGACATGGATCGGGTCGGCGCGCGCTGGATTCAAAATACTTTCGGTCATTGCGTACTACTGGGTTTTTCAGCGCCGTTTTAAACGCGGCGCATGAGCTCGGCGGTTATTCCGGCGGTACGCCCATTTTACGCGACGGCCGTCGATCCAGTCATTCCCGCGCAAGCGGGAATCTTAAGGCATCGCAGCCGCCGCGCCCGCCCTTTAAACCCCCCTAGCCCCCCTTTCAAGGGGGGAATCGGACGCGGCGCATGAGCGGACGACTGTCTGCGCCTTTTTCGTCATCGGCTGTGGAGACTGTCATCAGGACAAAGATGTTGTATCGGGAGAGCGCCTATGTTATATTCTGGGCAGGCAAGGAGTCGCTTGCGCAGAAATCGTTGTTGCGCGCCGGCGAAAGCCATTGTGCGATACAGAGGAGAAGGAAATGGCCTGCCGGAGACAGGCGTGGAGGCTGTGAGACCGAATCACGACGCGAAGTTCCTTTTCGAATGAGCTTGCTGCGCGCCCGGTTTTCATAAAAGGAGTTGATGATGCGCCGAAACGCAGAATTGTTCGCCGTTTGCGCGGTTGCCGCTGCGCTGCTGTTGGCGGGAGCTTCGCGCGCTTCCGCAGTCGGCGCGCTGCCGACGCCGAGAGAGGATGTGACGAAGCTTGTCAAGCCGACTCTCAGTTACCGCTCTCTTAAAGCATACGAGATACGCCTTATCGATTGGGACGGCGAGAACGACCGAGTTTGGCTCAGTGACGGCAAGGCGCGGTTCTCTGGCGGCGTTGTCTGGACGCCGGACGGAAAACGCGCCGCGGCGGTCGTATACGACGGCGACTACGCGCCGTATGTTCTTGAGCTGAAAACCGGCAACGTCCAGAACATGTTGAAATGGCTGCCCCAGAACGCCGCGGGCGACTATATCCATGCCGCATGGTCGCCCGACGGGATTTGGCTCACTCTCATCGCCGACAGGCGCATCACAAACACCATTATTCACGCGGACATCTACAAAGTGAATGCCGTTAACGGAAGGTATGTCCGCATGACGAACTTCCCAAAGCTACAACCTTCCCATCCGGTCTGGTCGCCGGACGGGAAACGGTTGGCGTTCTACGGCTTGAACGAGCCGAAAGAAAACGGGGGGCATGTAAACCATGAGGTGTATACGGTCAACGCCGACGGGTCGAATCTCGTCAATCTGACAAACCATCCGACATTGGATAAGGTCCGGTCATGGTCGCCGGACGGGAAGAAGATTGTTTTTCGCTCCTGGCGCTCCGTCCTGGACGGCGCGGAGCCGAAGAATGTACCCGATCTGTATATGATGAACCCGGACGGCTCCGATGTGGAGCGTCTCACCTTCAGCGCAGCTCTTGAATTCGATGCCAGTTGGTCGCCCGATTCTCAATGGATCGTTTATTCGACCTCGTCCAAGCCTGCGGATACGGACAATCCTGCCGACGAAGGCATCTACCGGCTGCGCGTCGCGACGAAAGAGGTTCAGTTGATCAAGCGGGTTCAGGCGCGCAACGTTGCATGGGTCATGGCGGGCAAGAGCCGCTTCCTCTCCGTTGACCCAGCGGGTAAAAAAAAAGCGCAGTGGGGAGCGGTGAAAGAAGCGGGCGTTGAAAAGGCGCCGCAGGAAATGGACGCCTCCGCCGAAGAATGACGCGCGGACGCGCCCCTTCAGCTTGAAAGGAGACCAACATGCGCATTTGGACGTTTGCCGCGCTCTCTTTCGTTCTGCTGCTGGTTGGCTCCCCTTCGGCGTTTGCGGTCGCTCATCCGCCGAAACCGCTTGAGGATGTGACGAAGCTGGAAAAGCCGACTCTCTCTTTTGAGAAGATGGATCCTGTTCGGCATCGCACGTTTCAGATTTGGCTTGTCGATGCGGACGGCGAAAACGAACGGCTATGGATGGACACCGGCGGAAAGACGAGCTTTGGAGGCGGCGTAAAATGGTCGCCGGACGGCAAGCGGGCGGCGACCGTCATGTTTGATCCGACCGACGAAAGCTACACCCCCTATGTTCTTGATCTAGCGACGGGGCGGGCGACAAACCTTAAGAAATGGGCTTCTCTCCCGATAGAGTTGACCTTTACTCAACTTAGCTGGTCGCCGGACGGCAGATGGCTCGCTACGGCGGGAGGGATCGGGCCCGATGACGACATCTACAAGTTGAATGTGAACTCGCGCAGACTGATTCGATTAACGCACATTCCGACAAGCCATAACTGGGCTCCAAGATGGTCGCCGGACGGTCAAAAGATCGTTTTCAGAGCGTTGCCAGGCACAGGGTACATTGACGTCTATACGATCTACGCCAAGGACGGCAAAAACCGCACAAATCTAACGCAATCGAACGGTTTCGACAGCTACGACCCGGTCTGGTCGTCTGACGGCAGATGGATCGCTTTTACCTCCAACCGCTCAGGTGTCCCTGACCCTGAGCGGTGGCATGACGCGGAGATCTATGCGATGCGTCCGGACGGGTCTGACGTCGAACGGCTTACCTTTAACGAGATCGGCGATTTTCCAAAGGACTGGTCGCCGGACGGCAAATGGCTCGTTTACACATCGTTTGTGAAGCAGGGCGGCAAGGATGTGCAGGGCATCTACATGATGCATATCGATACGAAGGAGGTTCGGCATGTTTTGGACGGCCGCATTTTAGATACGAGATGGGTCTTGGCGGGCAAGAGCCGCTTCCTCTCCGTAGACCCAGCGGGTAAAAAAAAAGCGGAATGGGGAGCGTTGAAAGCGGCGGACAGCAGCCCGAATAGTCCAACTTCGCAGGACGGCGAATGACAATCGGGGAAGGTTGACGCCCCCGCGCGGGGGCGGGAATCTCAAACGATGTCGACGCCTTTACCGCCCGCCTTGATTTCGCCGATGAGGCGCGGCTGTTCCCCCGCCGCTTCCAGCAGCGCCATCGCCGCGGGCAGCTTCTCCGCCTCCAGAACAGCCGCCATCCCGATCCCCATATTGAAGACGCGGAACATCTCGGCGTCCTCCACATTTCCCGCGCGCTGAATGCATCCGAAGATGGGCGGAACCTCCCAAGCGTCTCGGCGCAGGACGGCGCGGCATCCGTCCGGCAGTATGCGCGACAGGTTGTCCATCAGCCCGCCGCCGGTGATATGCGCAAACCCCAGAACGCCCAACTCCCGATGCAGCGCCAGGCATGCCCGCGCATAGCTGCGGTGCGAAACGAGCAGCGCCTCGCCGACCGACATGTTCAGTTCGGGCAGCGGATCGTCCAGCGCCATTTCCGCCGCTTCCAGCAGCGCTTTGCGCGCCAGAGAAAACCCGTTCGTATGCAGCCCTGCGCTGGGGAAGCCGACGACCGCGCAGCCGGGGCGTATCGATTCGCCTGTGACCGCCTGCGAACGCTCCACGACGCCGACCATGCATCCGACCAGGTCGTACTCGCCGTCCGCGTACAGGTCGGGCATTTCCGCCGTCTCTCCGCCGATGAGCGCGCAGCCTGCCTCTTGGCAGCCGCGCGCGATGCCCTCAATCAGCCCCTCGACCGTGTCAGGCTTCAGCCGCCCCATGCCGATGTAGTCCAAGAAAAAAAGCGGCTCGGCGCCCTGAACGGCGATGTCGTTGGCGCAATGGGCGACGATGTCGTACCCGACCGAGTCATGCTTGTCCATTGCAACGGCGATCTTCAGCTTCGTTCCGACGCCGTCGATGCTGGAGACCAGTATCGGCTCTTCATAGGCGCCGAGGGCGAACATTCCGCCGAAGGAGCCGAGTTTGCCGAGCGTTTCGGGTCGGCTTGCCGTTTTGGCGAGCGCCTTGACCCGCTCAAACGCCGTCGCCTTCGCGTCCAGATCGACGCCCGCCGCGCGGTAGGTGAGCGGTTTATTCGGCATCGCGTTTCTCCTGCCCCATCGCTTCGATCTGTTGAAAAAACTTTTCGCGCTCCTCTTGAAGCCGGCGTTTGGAGGCGCGCGCGGCGCGGATCGTCATCGCCACAATAAAAACGCCGCCGACGCTGACCGCAATGAAAACGGTCAGCCCGACATCCACGCCGAGAAACTTGTTGAGCAGGACGGTCAGAACAATCAGCAAAATGCCGCCGATCACCGCATGCCCAAAATAAGGCGAGGAAGTACCTCGACTCATCAAGCGGGAGTAAAGATCGCCTGGACGCAAATTGCGCATCGTTCCGCTCCATTCCGCTTTTATGTTACCCGATTTAGCCGCATAGATAAAGCGCGAAGGCGCGGCGGCAGTCAGGTCGTCCCCCGCTTCCGCGAGGACATGCATTTCCGCGTAAGCGGGAATCTAGAGGCGCCGCAGAAGACGTCCGCGTTCGCCAAGCGGAATGTCCAACTAAAACGGTAAAGTCAGTAAGCGGCTCTTGCGCGCGGCGCGTTCTCGAATTAAAATGGCGCAAAAGCAAGGATTGAGCATGCGGTTTGTCAGCGTCGGCCATTTATGCCGCGACATCGTTCCAAGCGGTGATATGCTGGGCGGGTCTGCCGCTTATGCGGGCGTTACGGCGCGCCATCTTGGCGCGGAAATGACGCTCATTACTTCCTTCGCGCCCGATTTTGACCCCGCCCTCCCCGACGATATTCAGATCTGCCGCGCCCCCTCTCAATGCACAACAACCTTTGAAAACCGATACGATCAAGACGGGCGCCGAACGCAGCGCTTGCACAGCCGCGCCGCGCCCTTGACAAAAAACGCCCTGCCGACCGATATTGGAAAGCCGGACATTCTTTATCTATGCCCGTTGGCGGACGAGGTGGCGCCATGCGTTCTGGAGGCGGTTCGCGGGAAGTTGACAGGCGCGGCGCCGCAGGGGTGGCTCCGCGCGTGGGACGAGAACGGCGTTGTGCGCGCGAAGCGCATGGAGCATGCGGAGCGGATTTTGCCGCAGCTGGACGCGCTCATTTTGAGCGAGGAGGACATCGCCCCTTTTCCGGACGAACTGGAACAGTTCCGCGCGCTGACGCCGCTGATCGTCTTGACGCAGGGAAAGCGCGGCGCTGTCCTGTATGAGAAGGGCAGGGCGGAGTCGTTCCCGCCGTATCCAGCGCAGGAGCTTGACCCGACAGGAGCGGGCGATGTGTTTGCGGCGGCGTTTTTGATACATTATATAAAGACAGGCAGGGCGGGCGAGGCGGTCGACTTTGCAAACTGCGCCGCCTCCTTCGCCGTCGAAACGATCGGACCGATGGGCGCGCCGACCATAAAGCAGATACGAGAGCGGCGCAAAGAACGATAACGCAAACAAAGGAGCATGTTACATGAGTCAAGAACCAATCAAAGCGCTGTGCTGGACGGAACGGTCGGAGCCGGAGTCGGTCTATCCGGACGGGATCAACGGCGCCGTCGCGGACGCGCTGCGCGAGGCTGGCATCGAAGCGGAGACGGCGCAGCTGTCCGATCCTGAACAGGGCTTGAGCGAGGAGGCGCTGGCGAGGGCGGATGTGCTGTTTTGGTGGGGGCATTCGCGCCACGGACAGGTGACAGACGACTCGACGGCGCGCGTCCTGAAACATGTTCTCGCGCGGGGGATGGGCTTTGTCCCGATCCACTCGGCGCTGCATTCTAAGCCGTTTCGCGCCCTTCTCGGAACGACGGGCAACATCGCCGGCTGGCGCGAAGAGGAGGAAGAGGAGCATGTGTATATCGTGGAGCCGTCCCACCCGATTGCCGAGGGGTTGGGTCAGAAGTTCACGCTGCCGGAGGCGGAAATGTATGTCGAGCCGTTCGACATACCGACGCCGGACTGCGTCGTCATGATCTCTTCGTTTCGGGAGGGCGAAGTGTTTCGGACCGGCTGCTGCTGGGAGCGCGGGCGGGGGCGCATCTTCTACTTCCGCCCTGGGCATGAGACCTACCATATCCTGTTTGAGGAGCCATGCCGCAAGGTGTTTGTGAACGCGGCGAAATGGGCGGCGCGGCGAGTTTGACGATGGACGGCTTTGACCGATTCGAACCCTTGCCGGTTGATCAGATCGTCTGCGGCGACAACCTAGAGCTGATTCGCGGGCTGCCGAATGAGAGCGTTGATCTTGCGATCACCTCTCCGCCCTACTTTCAGCAGCGCGACTACGGCGGCGGAATGGGCAACGAACAGCATGTGGACGACTATATCGAGAAACTGCTGAGTCTCTTTTGCGAATGCGTCCGGGTCGTAAAGAAGAGCGGGAGTCTCGTCTTCAATGTGGGCGACAAGTATCTGGACGGGAGCCTGCTTCTGGTACCGTACCGATTTGCGCTTGCGGCAACCGAAACTGGACTGGTCAAGCTGGTGAACGAAATCACATGGGTGAAGCGCAATCCGACGCCGAGGCAATTTCGCCGGCGCCTTGTCAGCAGCACAGAACCGTTTTTTCATTTTGTCAAATCGGATCGGTACTACTACGATATGGACGCATTTTTGGCGAAATTTGACGCCCCGATGCAAGCCGCCGGCAAGCCGTCCTCCAAGATGGGTCAACGGTATTTTGAGCTGATTGAACAATCGGACTTGTCCGAAAAAGAAAAAAAGGGCGCCCGACGCGAATTGACCGAGGTCATCCAAGAAGTTCGCCGCGGGGAGATTCACAGTTTTCGAATGAAGATACGAGGCGTCCACGCCAAGCCGTTTGGCGGACAGGCGGGAGGACGCCAGCTGCAGATCAAGAACAAGGGGTTCACCATCATCCGCATGCATGGCAGGCGTCTCAAGCGCGATGTGATCGAGACGCCGGTCGCCGCGGTCAAAGGCAACAAGCATCCGGCGATCTATCCTGTCGAGATCGTCGAAGAGTTTTTGCATCTTTTGACGCCGCCCGATGCGCTGGTTTTAGATCCGTTCATGGGGTCGGGATCGACAGCGGTTGCCTGTAAAAACATGGGGCGCCGCTATATCGGCTACGAGATCAATCCTGAATACTGTAAGGACGCGCGTCGGCGGGTGTCGGATGCGCCGCATGCCGCCCTTCGGCTATTTAAAAGAAATAAGGAGCTGTCTAACCGCTTCAACTCAAGCGATTTAAGAAATGGAGAACCCGTATGAGCGAAAGCCTGATGATCGTACACCCAAACTTTGACGGCGTCTGGCCGTATGCCGCCGATCACTTCCGCCGCCTATGGAAAGCGCAGGGCGGGGTTGAGTTTATCCGTTTGGAACCTGGCGACAGCCGAACGGTCGGGCAAGCCGCCTCCGCCCCTGAAAACGTCCGCCGCCTTGTCAGCATGGGCGCGCCCGTGACGCTCGAATGTCTCAAGGCGATGCCGAAACTGGAAGAAGCCACCTTCCAAGGCAGCTACGGCTCCAACTTCAACGACGAGGCGCGGCAGCTGCTCAAGGAGCGCGGCGTCGAAACCTACCGCCACACCAGCGAAGGATTCTGGGGGCAGACCGTCTCCGAATACGGACTCGCGCTCACCCTCTCCGCCTTGCGGCGAATCCCGCAACTCCATCGACAGATCATCGACGACCTCTCCCCGTGGAACTACAACCCGCCCGGCGGCGTCGGCAAACCCGGCGCCCGCGGTCATCAGTTCGGCGACGATCCCAGCTTCACAAGCGGAACGATTCACGGCAAGCGCGTCAGAATCGTCGGGGCGGGCAATATCGGCTCCCGCTACGCCAGCTTCTGCTCGGCTCTTGGAGCGGATGTGGCTTCGTGGGACCCTTACGCCCCAGACCCATGCTTCCACCGCGGCGGCGCGCGCAAAGAATGGCGGCTCGACAGGCTTGTTTCCGACGCGGAAATCTTTGCGCCGATGGTTCCCCTACGCGACTCAACCCGCGGAATCGTAACGGCGGAACATATCAATGCGCTGCCGAAAGGCTGTCTCGTCGTGCTGGTGACGCGCGCCCGAATCTGCGACATGGACGCGGTGCGCAGGCGCGTTCTGGCAAACGAACTCGCCCTCGCCGCGGATGTGTGGGACATCGAACCGCTGCCGCTGGATGATCCGCTGTTAGACCGCCCGAACGTCGTGCATACGCCGCACAACGCCGGCAGAACCATCGACGCGAACAAACAGTGGGCTGAAATGCTGGCGGCGCAATTCAAGTAGCGTTAGGGAGATTCCTCTACCTCTACTGCCGTATACCAGGCGCCGTCGATCTCAAGCCCGCCCTGCGCCATCGGGTATGTGATCAGGAACGTTTCGGAGCCTGTATTGCTCGTGTCGACGCTGATCGGAGTTCCATTTTCATCGATCGTCACCGTCCCGATGAATTCCACATTCATGGCGACGCTCGTATCGGATTCGACCGACAGCTTCATGTTGCCGACCTCCATCGGCGGAACGTCCCCAGCCGTGAACTGTTCTACGGTTTGCTTGGTTCTGACGATGAGGCGTCCGTCGGTCGGGGCGTTCGGCGCCAGTACTTCCAACAAAGCCCTGTTCTCTGCCGTGTCGGCCGTTTTAAAATTAAACGAGACGACCATGCCGGCGGAACCGCCGGTATTCCAGACGCCGCCAAGCGCGTCCAAACGCGCGTTCACCTTGTCAATGATCTCCTGAGGGGTCGGCTCTGGAATCGGCTCCGGTTCATCCTCGCCGCACGAGATCAAACACGCGGCGCCAACGACCGCCGCCGCAAACATTGCCCACTTCATGAGGTTCTCCCAGGTTCAGGTTGCCCGTAAACAGTAACATAACCGACAGAAATGCGGAATCCGCAGCGGCGCGGGGCCGGCTGAAGAGCCGGCCCGCGCTTCAAACCGCGTCAGGGAGTTTCCTCCGGCGGCGCCGCCGCATACCAGACGCCGTCGATCTCAAGCCCGCCATCCTTGAGCGGATATGTGATCGCGAACGTTTCGTCGGCAATCTCATCATGCGGAACGAGTCCGACCGGCGTTCCATTTTCATCGATCGTCACGATGCCGATGAATTGTACATTCATGGCGACGCTCGTTGCGGACGCAACCGACAGCTTCATGTTGCCGAGCTCCAAAGGCGCCGCTTCCTCAGAGTCGGGGTCATCATCCTTGGATCGGACGATGAGGCGCCCGTCGGACGGGGCGTTTGGGGCAAGCACGTTCAACAAAGCCCTGTTTTCAGCCGTGTCGGCGGTTTTGAAGTTAAAGGTGACAACCTCGCCTGTAGTGAGGTTGGCATTAAAGACGATGCCGACCGTGTCCAGTTGGGCGTTCACATCGGCAATGATCTTCTCATGATCAATGTCCGGCGGGTCAGGCTCGTCTTCGCCGCACGAGACCAGCAGAAACAACGGCGCCAACGCGAGCGCCGCATAAATCAGTCTTTTCAAAGTTCAGTCCTTTCATCGTTTGAAACGCAACTGCTTATTATAACGTACATCCGCGCCGTTCGGCTACAAAAAATCTGACGGGGCTGTCTCTTAGACGATGATGTTGATTTTAGAGAGGCGTTTTGGAATGCGGAGGTTGTCTGGAAAAACTTTAGATTCCCGCTTGCGCGGGGGCAGGCTATGGGGGGCGGCTTTTCTGGACTCCCCTTGAAAGGGGGGCTGGGGGGTTTTCCGCGGGCCTCTGGATTCCCGCACGTTTTACCGCAGGGGCGGGAATGACGGCGGGTAGGGTTGCGGGATTTCTGGACTCCCCCCTTGAAAGGGGGGCTGGGGGGGTTTTAACCGCGCGCCGAACGACGATTAGCCCTACTCAAACAGGATTTTCGTACATCATCGCCTATAGAGATTGTCGTCAGCGGAATTCTGTTGACTTGAGCATAGAAATGTGTACTCATGGGCAGACACTCAACCATCAGGAGAATAGACGATGAAACGAATTTTTTGGATTGCCGGCGCGCTGGCGCTGCTGATTTCCTCTGCGGCGCAGTCGGCGGCGGTTCGCGTGAGCGGAGACAACGCATGGCAGGTGTTTCACAACGGCGAAATGATCGCCGAGGGAAACAACTGGCAGGCTCCGACCGTGACCGAATTTCAGCTGGACAACCGAGGCTACGCGCTGATCGGAATCTACGTTCATGACGCGGAACCTGGAAACGCCGGCAAAGGCGGATTTCTGGCGGACATCATTCTCGATGACGGCGAATATCTTTCGACAAATCCCGACGACCCTCGATGGAAATGCGACGCGGGAGAGGCGATCGCCTCTCGAAACGACGGATGGGAAACAGGCGATTTTGACGATTCGGAATGGATGGAGCTGACCTACTATGAGCAGTTTGGCGGAGGCATCTGGGGCTTTGGGGCGGGCGCCATGCGCAACCATCTGAAAGACCCCGACAGCGAAGCGTTTTGGGCATGGTGCGGTCCAAACGACGAAGCGGACGACGTGTACTTCAGATACGTGATCGGGGAACTGAATGTGGAGCCTGCCGGCCGTTTGGCTGCCAGCTGGGCGGAGATCAAACGCGGGCGTTAACGCAAAAACGCCGACGCAGTCCGCTTTAATTTAGCGGCGGAATGGACGGCAGGGAGAATGCCGCCGCCGTTTCTGCATACGCGGGAAAACGGTTCGAGGCGCAGCGTCCGATTCCCCCCTTGAAAAGGGGGTTAGGGGGGTTTAAAGGACGGACGCTTTAGGGTAAAAATGAATCTCATCGCATAAGCGTACCACCGAAACGCCGCGCATGAAATTTCCAAAACGCCCCTCTCCCGTCTATAATAAATTCCGCAACGCAACATGCGCCTTCAGGAGAAAATGTCATGCCCCGCGTCGATTTGTCCGATAAAAAGGTACTGGCTCTGGTGTCAGGCGGACTCGACAGCACAACGATTGTGCATTGGCTCGCGCAGGCGGGGGTGGACGTAACCGCCGTCACCATCGACCTCGGTCAGCCGGACGAAGACGACCTTGAATCGATTCCAGCCCGCATGAAAGCGGCGGGCGCGTCGCAGGCGCTGCTGGTGGACGGCAAGGAGCGGCTCGCGCAGTATATGCTCCAAACGATACACGGGCAGGCGCGGCATGAGGGCATGTACTGGAACACGACCGGCATCGCGCGGATGGCAAGCGTCGCGGCGGCGCTTCCCGCGATACGCGACCTCGGCATCGACATCGTCACGCATGGCGCGACCGGGCGCGGCAACGATCAGGTACGTTTTGAGCTGGCGTTGGCGGCGCTGGCGCCTGAAACGCGCGTCTACGCCCCATGGCGCGACTCCGAATTTGTGGACGCGCTCGGCGGGCGGAGCCTCATGATCGATTATTGCGAGGCGAACGGGCTGCAGATCTCCGCGACGCGCGAAAAGCCGTACTCGACCGACGCCAACTTCTGCGGCTTGACGCATGAAGCGGGCAAGCTTGAAAGCCTGTCGACGCCGACCGATTTTGTGTCGTTTATCATGGGCTGCTCGCCGATGGACGCGCCCGACAAAACGGAGCGCGTCTCTATACGGTTTGAGATGGGCGCGCCCGTTCAGATCAACGGCGAACCGACCGGGCTGGTGAAAGCGTACGAAACGCTGAACGAAATCGCCGGACGCAACGGCGTCGGCATCGGGCTGGATGTGGTCGAAAACCGGCGCATCGGCATCAAGTCGCGCGGCGTCTATGAAGCGCCGGGCGTGACGCTGCTCGGCTACGCATACGGCAAGCTGCTCCAGCTGATCATGGACCGCAACTCGCGCAAGTTTTTTGACATCGTCTCGCGCCAGATGGCGGACGCGGTCTACGAAGGCGAATGGTTCACGCCCCATGCGGCGTCGCTCATCGGCGTGACGGAGGGGATCGCCCGCTTTGCGACCGGCGAAATCGCCGTTCGGCTGTATAAAGGCAATATCCGCTTCGACTCGGCGACGGACGTCCCGCACAGCCTCTACGACGAGGAAGGTTCGTCCATGGAAAAAATCGGCGAGTTGAGCCACGAATGGGCGCAGGGGTATATGGAGCTGGCGGACTACGCGGCGCGCGGCTTCGCCCACAGCGGACAGGCGCGTAAACCTTAACCAAAACCGCGAGAGAAGATGCGTAAAGAGAACCCTCATGATGAGCGACCCAGCAGCGCGCCGCCCGTCGTCATTCCCGCGCGGCGGCCGTCGAATCAAACCATCTTTCCCGCGCAAGCGGCGCGCTGTCCATCGTCATTCCCGCGCAAGCGGGAATCTTATGCGTCCGTTCGCATGCCGACATGTCCCAACAGAAGCCTCAAGGTCATGGGAAAAAAGCGTCGCCAACCAGTTCGTCATTCCCGCGCAAGCGGGAATCCAGAGGCGCCGCAGAAGACGTCCGCGTCCGCCCGCCGACATGCCCCAACTAAAGACTCAAGGTCAGAGGAGAAGAGATTGACAGCGGCGTTTCGTTATGCAAAAATGGAGGCGGATGGGCGGGCGCATGCGAAAACATGAACAACTTTTAGAGAGCGTCTCGGAAACCAAAACGGCATACGGCGAAGCCGTCTTTTGGTGGATGGGTCAGCACAGTTTTATCCTGAAGCTCGGCGACCGCATCGTTTACATTGACCCGTACCTTTCGCCGAACCCCGCCCGGCGGACTCCTCCCCTGCTCCTTCCGTCCGAAACGGCGCATGCCGACCTGATCCTCTGCACGCATGACCATACCGATCACATCGACCCTGGCTCCCTTCCCGGCATCGCAAAGGCGGCTTCCAACGCCGTATTCGTTGCCCCCAAGACAGCCCGTCAACGCATGCTGGACCTCGGCGTTGACGAAAAGCGGCTCGTCAGCCTCAACGCCGAAGACGTATATGAAGGCGGCTGGATACGGGTCGCGGCGGTGAAAGGCAAGCATGAGTTTTTTGACCATGACCCCGTCCTCGGCTATCCGTATCTCGGCTATGTGATCGAAGCGAACGGCGCCGCGCTGTACCACGCCGGCGACACGATCGTGTATGAGGGGCTTGTGTCGACGCTGCAGGCATGGGATTTTGACGCCATCTTTTTGCCCATCAACGGACGGGACGCGCGCCGTTTGAAAGCGGGCTGCCTCGGCAACATGACCTTTCAGGAGGCGGTCGATCTCGCGGGGGACATCTCGACGCGCTGGGCGGTTCCGACCCATTATGAGATGTTTGAAGGCAACTCTGCCAATCCGCAAGATTTCACCGAATACCTGTCCGCAAAATATCCGCAGATACGAACCTGGGTCGGAGAAGCGGGCGAGCCTGTGAAGATTCCATCACAACATTCAGAGACAAACAACGCCTAAATTTCAACAAAGGAGAAGCGCATATGAACGACAACGGCAACGCGCAGCAATCGGGCAGCTTCGGGCTGCTGATTGCGATTCTGATCTCGATCGTCTTGGGCATCGCAATCGGGGGTTACGCCCCTGCCGTCGGAGAAGAGCTGGGATTTCTCGGCGACATCTTTTTGAACGCCTTGAAGATGATCGTCGTCCCGCTCGTCATGTTTTCAATACTGGTCGGCATCACCTCGCTGGGCGACATCCGAAAGATCGGAGGCATCGGGGGGCGTACGATCGCCTTCTACTTAGCCACAACGGGGCTGTCGGTCGTCCTCGGTCTTATTCTCGTCAACATCGTCCGTCCGGGCATCGGAATGGAGGCGGGCGAAACACATGAGACGGCGGAGTACCGCATTGAAGACAGGTACACGATCAAGCTGATCGTAGACGAGTGGACGAGCTCTAACCCTGAAGAGTATGCCAGCGAATACGAAGCCAAAAAAGATAAGAGCATGCAAAGCAAATACGCCATCATGCTCACAGACCAGAAACTGGTCGGCGACATCAAGGAGGCCACCGCCAACTCCATTACGGTCAAGGCATGGAACCATGTTGATGCCGAAGGCATGACCGCCTTCACCTCCAATGCGGGCAAGACGCTCGTTTATGAGGACGGAGAGCTGGTTGAGGTGATGCCCGAATCCATGTCGGGTACGGGGGTTGAAATCAAGCCGCGCGAAGCCGAAAATGTGGCGGCAAAAAAGGATCGAGACATCGTCTCCACGCTCAAGGATGTCGTGCTTGGTCTGATCCCGGTCAATATCTTCAAAGCCATGGTCGAAATGGATGTGCTGCCGTTGATTGTGTTCTCGGTGCTTCTTGGCGCCGTTCTGACGGTTTTGGGCGAGGTCGGACGGCCGGTCATCCAGTTCGTGAGCGGAATTAACGAAGCGATCATGAAGATGGTCCACTGGCTCATGTATTTTGCGCCCATCGGCATCATGGGGCTGCTGGCGGGAAAGATTGGAGAAGCAGACGGCTTTGCAGAGTTTCTGCCGGAGCTGGTGAAGGTCGGCAAGTACTTCGTCACGGTGCTGATCGGCCTCGCCATCCACGGCATCATCACGCTGCCGCTTATCCTGTGGGTATTAGGCAGGCGCAATCCGTGGACATACTTCATCGGCATGGCGAAGGCGCTCATGAACGCCTTCTCAACCGCCTCCAGCTCGGCGACGCTGCCGCTGACGATGGAAGGCGTTGAAGAGGAGAACAAGATCTCGAACCGCACCTCCAGCTTTGTGCTGCCGCTGGGGGCGACGATCAACATGGACGGGACGGCGCTGTATGAAGCGGTCGCCGTCGTGTTCATTGCGCAGATGTACGGCGAGGATCTTGGGCTTGCCAATCAGATTGTCATCGCGCTGACGGCGACGCTCGCGGCGATCGGGGCTGCCGGCATCCCTGAAGCGGGGCTTGTGACGATGGTGATTGTGCTGAACGCGGTGGGACTGCCGATTGAAGGGATCACGTTGATTCTGACGGTCGACTGGCTCCTTGACCGGTTCCGCACAACGGTGAACGTCTGGGGCGACAGCGTCGGCGCCGGCGTCATTGAAACGCTGGAAAACAACGCCGCGGCCGGTTCGGATGAGGAAGCTGCTGCGCTAGCTTAAGACCGATCCATCACGCATACCGGGCGGCGTTTTGAGTTTGCTTAAGACGCCGCCTTTTCTTTTTAAAACAGGGTACGCCCATGAACATCCCCCGCAGATTCAATCGGCATTTCCATCTTGTATGCGCCAGCCTCTTCCTCTGCTGCGTCGTTCAGGCGTCGTCCTCGCCGCTCATCTCCGATCTTGGGCTTCCGGACGGCGCCAAGCTGCGCATCGGTCGAGGGTCGGTCCATTCGGTCGACTACTCGCCGGACGGTCGGCGTCTCGCCGCCGCAAGCAGCCTCGGCGTATGGATCTACGACGCGCTTTACGGCGGGGAGATCGCCCTGCTGCGCGGACATACAGAGGCGGTTCATTCAGCCTCATATTCGCCGGACGGCAAGACGATAGTTAGCGCCGGCGGCGACAGCGCCATCCGCATCTGGGACGCCCAAACCTTTGAGACGCTGAAAGCATTGACTGGACATACGGACAGGGTCCTTTCGGCGGCGTATTCATCGGACGGCAAGCGAATCGTCAGCGCGGGCAGAGACAAGACGGTTCGCATCTGGAACGCCGAGACAGGCGCCCTTCTCAAAACGCTCAAAGGACATACGAATACGGTCGCCTCTGCCGCCTTTTCCCCGGACGGAAAGCGAATCGTCAGCGCCGGCGGAGACAAGACGGTTCGCATCTGGAACGCCGAAACGGGCGAACCGCTCAAGACGCTCAAAGGGCATCACTACATCGTGGATTGGGCGGCGTATTCGCCGGACGGAACGATCATCGCCAGCGCAAGCAGGTACGATACGATTCGGATATGGGACGCGCAGACAGGTGAACATTTGCGAAAGCTATCGAAGCGCGACGCTAAGGGTCTTACCGCCGCGTTTTCGCCGGATGGGAAGTATATTGCAGGCGGGGATGTCTACGAACTGGCGCTTTGGAACGCCGCTTACGGTTCGCCTCTTCAGCCGATTCACACGGGCGGAGGCGCGTCTTCGCTCGCGTTTTCGCCGGACGGCCATTTCATTGCGGGCGGTCGATACGGCGGGAATATTCGCATTTGGAACATCAAGTTTCGCGCGCTTGTCCGCACGTTTGACGGGCATTTTTTCAGCCCCGAGTACGCCGCATTTTCGCCGGACAGCAAGCGTCTCGCAATTGGGTTTCAGCTGAAAGCGAAGATCAAGTTATTGGACATCGAGAACGGCGCGTTTTCCAGCATGTTCAAAGAAAAAGTCGGCGCGTTCGAGTTTGTGCAGGAGGCGGCGTATTCCCCGGACGGAAAGAAGATCGCCGCTCTCATGGGCAGTCGAAGAGAAATACAGATACTGAACGCCGAGACGGGCAAGACAATCAAAACAGTTACGCGCCTGCCGGATACGATCGAGAATCTGGCATATTCCCCAGACGGAAAGAGAATCGCCGCGAGCAGCGACAAAACGATCTACATCTGGGACGCTGAAACAGGCAAAACGATCAAAGCGATCAAAGGACCCATAGGACATGCATATTCGATGACATATTCGCCGAACGGCAAGACGATCGCCAGCGCGTTCAGCGACAATACGATACGCATCTGGGACGCCGAAACGGGCAAAATCATCAAAACGCTCATAGGACACGCAGGGCGGATCTATTCAGCGGCGTATTCGCCGAACGGCAAGACGATCGCCAGCGCAAGCGCGGACAACACGATACGCATCTGGGACGCCGAAACGGGCAATACCATCAAAACGCTCAAAGGGCATAAGGGTTCGGTCGAGGCGGCAGCGTATTCGCCGAACGGAAAGACGCTCGCAAGCGCGGGCGAAGATAAAACGATACGCATCTGGGACGTTGAAACGGGCAAAACCATCAAAACGCTCAAAGGGCATACGGGACCGGTCTACTGGGCGGCGTATTCCCCGGACGGAAAGACGCTCGCAAGCGCCAGCGTCGACGGTACCATTCTCTTGTGGGACATCTCCAACCTTTAGGAGACGGCTAATGAACAACCTCGCCTTTGTAAAACGGCGCTTCCATTTTCTATGCGCCTGCTTCTTTCTATGCTGCGCTGTTGAGGCGCTGCCGCAGGTCTCCCCTTTGGGGCTGCCCGACGGCGCTAAGCTGCGCATCGGCAAAGGCTCCATCGCCCAAATCGCTTACTCTCCAGACGGCGCGCATCTTGCCGCCGCAAGCAGCATCGGCGTATGGATATACGACGCCCGCTTCGGCAAAGAGATTGCCCTGCTGCGCGGGCATACCGATTGGGTCAATTCAGCGTTCTATTCTCCGGACGGCAAACGAATCGTCAGCGCCAGCGACGACAACACAATCCGCGTTTGGGACGCCCACACCTTTGAGCCGCTGAAAACATTGACAGGGCATACGGAGATGGTCCATTCGGCTTCGTATTCGCCGGACGGCAAACGAATCGTCAGCGCCAGCTCGGATCAGACGGTTCGCATTTGGGACGCCGACACCGGCGCCCTTCTCAAAACATATGAAGCAGACGCCAATTCCGCCGCGTTTTCGCCTGACGGCAAACGAATCGCCGCCGGCTGCAGGGATGGGGCGATACGCATCTGGGACGCTGAAACAGGCGTTCTTCTGAAAACGCTCACAGGACATGCGGCGCCTGTCAGTTCAGTCGCCTATTCGCCGGACAGAAAGAGAATCGCCAGCGCAGGAGTTGGCGAAAAGATACGCATCTGGGACGCTGAAACAGGCGCGCTGCTGCAAACGCTCTCGCAGGATGAATTGGATGAAGCGTATTCGGTGGCGTTTTCGCCGGACGGAAAAATCCTTGCAAGCGCCGGCGTTTTTGAATCGCTGCGCCTGTGGAACGGCGCCTACGGTTCGCCGCTGCGGCCGCTTGATGAATACAACGGCGCCCGATCCGCCGCGTTTTCGCCGGACGGACACTTCCTCGCAGGCGCGCAAAACAACGACGCCATCCGTATCTGGAACATCAAGCTCCGCGCCCTCGTCCGTAAGATGGACGGACATACAGGCTGGGCAGAGTTTGCCGCGTTTTCGCCGGACGGAAAGACGCTTGCCTCCAACCATTTGGGGCTTCAACTTGACCTGCACATATGGGACGCTGAAACCGGCGCCCTTCTCAAAACATTCCAAAACGGCGCTGAGCATATGAATTCGGCGGCGTATTCGCCGGACGAAATGACCATCCTTGCAGGCGGAAACGACGGGGCGCTGCGGATACTGGACGCTGAAAAAGGAGCGGTTTTACAAACGCTCAAAGGACATACGGGAGAGGTCTATTCGGCAGAGTATTCCCCGGACGGCAAAACGATCGTCAGCGCAAGCGGCGACAAAACGGTTCTAATATGGGGCGCGGCGTCTGCCCACGCGCTTGAGGGGCATACCGATTCGGTCTATTCAGCGGCATACTCCCCGGACGGCAAGACGATCGCCAGCGCAAGCGGCGACAAAACAGTACGCATCTGGAACGCGGACAGCGGAGCGCCGATCAAAACGCTTGAGGGGCATACGGACTCGGTCTACTGGGCGGGATATTCTTCAGACGGCAAGACGATCGCCAGCGCAAGCGGCGATAACACAATACGCATCTGGAACGCCGACAGCGGGGCGGCTCTCAAAACGCTTGAGGGGCATACCGATTCGGTCTACTGGGCGGGGTATTCTCCAGACGGCAAGACGCTCGCCAGCGCAGGCGAAGACAAAACGATCCGCATATGGAACGTCGAAACGGGCAAACTCGTCAAAACGCTTGAGGGGCATACCGACGCGATCCTTTGGATCCGTTATTCGCCGGACGGAAAAACAATCGCCAGCGCAAGCCGCGACGGTACCATCCTCCTTTGGGACATCTCCGACCTCTTAGGAAGCGGCTTATGAACCTCCTCCTCGGATCCGATCTGCGTTTCCATTTACTATGCGCCTGCCTCTTCCTGTGCTGCGTCATTCAAGCGGCGCCCTCGCCGTTCATCTCGCGGCTTGGGCTTCCGGACGGCGTCAAATTGCGCATTGGTCGAGGGTCTGTCCATTCGGTCGACTACTCGCCGGACGGTCGGCGTCTTGCCGCCGCCGGCAGCATCGGCATCTGGATCTACGACGCGCTCTACGGCGGTGAAATCGCCCTCATTGGCGCGCATGAAGGCTGGGTCAGCTCCGCGGCGTATTCTCCGGACGGCAAAACAATCGTCAGCGCCGGCAACGATAAGACGGTCCGCATATGGAACGCCGAGACGGGCGCCCTTCTCAAAACGCTCAAAGGGCATACACGGCAGGTCGCTTCAGCCGCGTTTTCATCCGATGGCAAACAAATCGTCAGCGCCGGCGCCGACAAGACGATTCGCGTCTGGAACGCCGACACAGGCGCGCCGCTCAAAACGCTCAAAGGGCATACAGAATGGGTCAACTCGGCGGCGTATTCGCCGGACGGGAAAAGAATCGTCAGCGCGGGCAGAGACAGGACGGTTCGCATCTGGAACGCCGAGACGGGCGACCTGATCAACACGCTCAAAGGGCATAGAGATTGGGTCAACTCGGCGGCGTATTCGCCGGACGGAACGATTATCGCCAGCGCAAGCATGAACATGATGATTCGGATATGGGACGCGCAGACAGGGGAACAGATACGAACGCTGTTGAAGCAAGGCTTTGGCGGCGAAACCGCCGCGTTTTCGCTGGACGGGAAGCGTCTTGCCGGCGGGGGCCCTTTCGACCTGAGGCTGTGGAACGTCGCTTACGGTTCGCCGCTGCGTCCATTCGACGGGAACAGAGGCGCCGATTCGATCGCGTTTTCGCCGGACGGACATTTTATTGCAGGCGCGCGAAACGGCGACGCCATCCGCATTTGGAACATCAAGCTTCGCGCCCTCGTCCGCACGTTTGACGGCTATGCTGGTTCCTTCCGGTTCGCCGCGTTTTCGCCGGACAGCAAGCGGTTCGCATCTGAATTTGACGGATATACCAAGATATTGGACATCGAGACAGGCTCATTTTCCAACAGGTTCAAAATAGTTCCCAGATATGTGGACGATGCCGCATATTCTCCGGACGGCAAGACGATCGCGCTCCTCATGGACAGCCGACAAATGATACATATAGTGAACGCCGAGACAGGCATGAAAATCAATATATTTATGGGTCTGCCGGGTAGAATCTGGAAGATGGCGTATTCGCCGAACGGCAAAAGAATCGTCCTCGGAAGCGAAAACGGCAAGGTCCATATCTGGGACGCCGAAAGGGGCGCGCCGCTCAAAACGATTGAAGGACACGCAGGATGGGTCTATTCAGCGGTATATTCCCAGGACGGAAAGACGATCGTCAGCGTAGCTGGAGATAAAACGATCCGCGTCTGGGACGCCGAGACGGGCGCGCCGCTCAAAACGCTCAAAGGGGAATTCTTGTCGGCGGAGTACTCCCCGGACAGCAAGAAAATCGTCAGCGCGCACAGTGATAAAATCGTTCGCATCTGGAACGCCGAAACGGGCGATCCGCTCAAGACGCTCAAAGGGCATACGGAGATGGTCAACTATGCGGCGTATTCGCCGGATGGCAAGACGATCGCCAGCGCAAGCAGCGACAATACGATCCGTATCTGGAACGCCAAAACGGGCGAGACTCTCAAAACGCTCAAAGGGCATACGGCGCCGGTCCAATGGGCAAGGTACTCCCCGGACGGAAAAACGCTGGCAACAAGGGGAAGATACGACGGCGTCATCCTCTTGTGGGACATCTCCGACCTCTAGGAAGCGGCTTATGAACAACCTCGCCTCTGTATATTTTCTATGCGCCTGCCTCTTTCTGTGCTGCGTCATTCAAGCGGCGCCCTCGCCGCTCATCTCCCAGCTTGGGCTTCCGGACGGGGTCAAGCTGCGCATCGGCAGAGGTTCGGTCCATTCGGTCGACTACTCGCCGGACGGCCGCCGGATTGCGGCCGCCAGCAGCATTGGCATATGGATATACGACGCGCTCTACGGCGGCGAAATCGCCCTCCTTGGCGCGCATGAGGGCTGGGTCAATTCAGCCGCGTATTCGCCAGACGGGAAAACGATCGTCAGCGCCAACCCCTATAAGACAATTCGCATTTGGAACGCCGAGACGGGCGCCCTTCTCAAAACGCTCAAAGGGCATACACGGCCGGTCGCTTCAGCGGCGTATTCTCCGAACGGCAAACGAATCGTCAGCGCAAGCTGGGACAAGACAGCGCGCGTCTGGAACGCCGAGACAGGCGCGCTTCTCAAAACGCTCGAAGGACATACGGATTGGGTCAGGTCGGCGGAGTATTCCCCGGACGGCAAACGAATCGTCAGCGCCGGCAACGACAGGACGGTTCGCATCTGGAATGCCGAGACGGGCGAACTGATCAAGACGCTCAAAGGGCATAACGATTGGGTGAAGTCGGCGGAGTATTCCCCGGATGGAACGATCATCGCCAGCTCTGGCAGAAGCATATACGA
Organism: Candidatus Poribacteria bacterium; assembly: GCA_963665845.2. GTDB lineage: Bacteria > Poribacteria > WGA-4E > JAPPNK01. Next base: position 3,183,675 of record OY762492.1, on the reverse strand, counting down.
TCCGATTCAGATTTGGGACGCGCAGACAGGGGAACACATACGAACGCTATCGAAGGGCCGCCATGGCGGCTATAACGCGGCGTTTTCCCCGGACGGGAAGCATATTGCCGGCGGGAATGATTTCGACCTGATGCTGTGGAACGCCGCTTACGGTTCGCCTCTTCGGCCATTCGACGGGAACAGCGGCCCCACTTCGATCGCGTTTTCGCCGGACGGACATTTCATTGCAGGCGGTCGATACGGCGCGAATATTCGCATTTGGAACATCAAGCTTCGCGCGCTTGTCCGTACGTTTGACGGACATAGCGCAGAATTTGGCCGCCCCGCATTTTCGCCGGACGGAAAGCGGCTCGCATCCACAATTGGGCTTAATGGACGGATCAAGGTATTGGACATCGAGACCGGCGCATTTTCCAGCAGATTCAAAGAAAATATCGGCGGATATGCGCATCTGGCGGCATATTCCCCGGACGGAAAGAAGTTCGCCGCGCTCATGGGCAGCCGAAGCGATATACAGATACTGGACGCCGAAACGGGCGCGCGTCTCAAAACATTTACTCGTCTGCCCGATGGTATCTGGAGACCGTCGTATTCGCCGGACGGAAAAAGAATCGCAGGGATCGTAGACAATACGATTTGGATCTGGAACGCCGAAACCGGCAAGAGGATCAAAACGCTTAAAGGACATACAGAGGAAGTCTTTTCGATAGCGTATTCCCCGGACGGCAAGACGATCGCCAGCGCGGGCGGAGATAAAACGATCCGCATCTGGAACGCCAAAACGGGCAAGACGATCAAAGCGCTCAAAGGGCATACGGAGGGAGTCATTTCGATAGCGTATTCGCCGGACGGAACAACGATCGCCAGCGCAAGCGGCGACAAAACGATCCGCATCTGGAACGCTAAAACGGGCGAACCTCTCAAAACGCTCAAAGGGCATACGGAGAGGGTCAACTATGCGGCGTATTCGCCGGACGGCAAGACGATCGCCAGCGCAGGCAGCGACAAAACGATCCGCATCTGGAACGCCAAAACGGGCGAACCTCTCAAAACGCTCAAAGGACATACGGCTTCGGTCAAATGGGCAGGGTATTCCGCGGACGGAAATACGCTCGCCAGCGCCAGCAGCGATGGTACCATCCTCTTGTGGGACATCTCCAACTTCTAGGAGGCGGCTAATGAACAACCCCGCCTTTGTAAAACGGCGGTTCCATTTTCTATGCTTCAGCCTTTTTCTGTGCTGCGTCATTCATGCTTCGCCCTCGCCGCTCATCTCCCAGCTTGGGCTTCCGGACAGCGCCAAGCTGCGCATCGGCAGGGGGTCTGTCCATTCGGTCGACTACTCGCCGGACGGTCGGCGTCTTGCCGCCGCCGGCAGCGTCGGCATATGGATCTACGATGCGCTCTACGGCGGCGAAATCGCCCTCCTTGGCGCGCATGAGGGCTGGGTCAACTCCGCGGCGTATTCGCCGGACGGCAAGCAAATCGTCAGCGCCGGCCGCGACGGAATGATCCGCATCTGGGACGCCGAGACAGGCGAACCTATCAAAACGCTCAAAGGGCATCAACACATCGTCATTTCAGCGGCGTATTCTCCGGACGGCAAAACGATCGCCAGCGCCAGCTGGGACAAGACAGCGCGCATTTGGAACGCCGAGACAGGCGCGCTACTCAAAACGCTCGAAGGACATACGGATACGGTCGCGTCTGCCGCGTTTTCACCCGACGGAAAGCGAATCGTCACCGCAAGCTGGGACGAGACAGCGCGCGTCTGGAACGCCGAGACGGGCGAACCTCTCAAAACGCTGAAAGGGCATACAGACAAGGCCACATGGGCGGCGTATTCCCCGGACGGAACGATCATCGCCAGCGCAAGCGAGGACAATACGATTCGAATTTGGAACGCGCAGACAGGAGAACCCGTACGAACGCTATCGAAGCGCGGCGCCAACGTTCTTACCGCCGCGTTTACGCTGGACGGGAAACATATTGTCGGCGGAGACGTCTACGCACTGACTCTGTGGAGCGCCGCTTACGGCTCGCCTCTTCAGCCGATTCATAGCGGCGAAGGCGTTTCTTCGATCGCGTTTTCGCCGGACGGTCATTTCATTGCAGGAGGAACGGACTCGGACATCCGCATTTGGAACATCAAGCTTCGCACTCTTGTCCGTACGTTTGACGGACATATCGGCATCTCCGAGTACGCCGCATTGTCGCCGGACAGCAAGCGGCTCGCATTTGAGCTCAATGGAGAGATCAAGATATTGGACATCGAGACCGGATCGTTTGCCTACTGGTTCAAAGATAACATTCGCGGGGTTCTGAATGAAGCGGCATATGCTCCGGACGGAGAAGCGATCTTTCTCCTCAATAGAGTTAGTAGAAGGATACAACTACTGGACGCCGAGACAGGGGCGCTTCTCAAAACATTTATGGATCTGCCAGATAAGGTCTGGACGGCGGACTATTCGCCGGATGGCAAGAGAATCGTCCTCGGAGGCGGAAATGGTACGGTTCATATCTGGGACGCTGAGACCGACGCGCTTCTCAAAACGCTAGAAGGACACACAAGATGGGTCAATTCGACGGCGTATTCGCCGGACGGAAAGAGGGTCGCCAGCGCAAGCATGGACAAAACGGTTCGGATCTGGGACGCCGAGACGGGCGCGCTTCTCAAAACGCTAGAAGGGCATCAGGGCGCGGCGTTTTGGACGGGATTTTCTCCTGATGGAAAAACGCTCGCCAGCAGCGACGAATACGGCGCCATACGAATCTGGGACGCCGAGACGGGCGCGCTTCTCAAAACGCTCAAAGGGCGTAGGGGTGAGGCGCTTGGGATGGGATATTCCCCGGACGGAAAAACGCTCGCCGGCGGCGGCGTTGACGGCGTCATACGGATATGGGACATCGAGACCGGCGGGCTTCTCAAAACGCTAGAAGGGCATACAAGCGGAATTGTATGGATCGGATATTCGCCGGACGGCAAAACGCTCGCAAGCTTGAGCTTCGACCAAACCATTCTCCTTTGGGACATCTCCAACTTCTAGGAAGCGGCTTATGAACCTCCCCCGCAGATACAATTGCCGCTTTTATTGGCTATGCGCCTGCCTTTTTCTATGCTGCGTTTTTTATGCCTCTCCCTCGCCGCTCATCTCGCAGCTTGGGCTTCCGGACGGCGCCAAGCTGCGCATCGGCAGGGGGTCTGTCCATTCGGTCGACTACTCGCCGGACGGTCGGCGTCTTGCCGCCGCCAGCAGCATTGGCATATGGATCTACGACGCGCTCTACGGCGGCGAGATCGCCCTCCTTGGCGCGCATGAGGGCTGGGTCAACTCCGCGGCGTATTCGCCAGATGGGAAAACGATCGTCAGCGCCAGCTACAGCAACATCATCCGCATCTGGGACGCCGAGACAGGCGCGCTTCTCAAAACGCTCAAAGGGCATCAACAAATCGTCAGATCAGCCTTGTATTCTCCGGATGGCAAACGAATCGTCAGCGCAGGCAGAGACCAGACAGTTCGCATCTGGGACGCCGAGACAGGCGCGCCGCTCAAGACGCTCAATGGGCATACACATTGGGTCAACTCGGCGGCGTATTCGCCGGACGGCAAACGAATCGTCAGCGCAGGCAGAGACAAGACGGTTCGCATCTGGGACGCCGAGACGGGCGAACTGATTAACACGCTCAAAGGGCATACAGACGATGTCGTTTGGGCGGAATATTCGCCGGACGGAACGATCCTCGCCAGCATGGGCGCTAAGGTTCGGATTTGGAACTCGAAGACAGGAGAATTCATACGAACGCTGCCATGGGACATTCAGGGCCAGCGCGCCGCCGCATTTTCGCTGGACGGGAACCATCTCGCCGGCGGAGACTCTTTCAAACTGACGCTGTGGAATGTCGCTTACGGCTCGCCTCTTTATCCGATCGACAAGAAAAAAGGCGCTTCTTCGATCGCGTTTTCGCCGGACGGTCATTTCATTGCAGGCAGTCTATTCCACAGCAAGAATATTCACATATGGAACATCAAGCTTCGCGCTCTTGTCCGTACGTTTTACGGACATTTTTACATAGTCAGATGCGCTGCGTTGTCGCCGGACGGCAAACGGCTCGCTGTTGGGTTTCGCGGACCGATCAAGATATTGGACATCGAGACCGGCGCGTTTTCCAACAGGTTCGAAGAAAACGCTGGATGGTATGCGAGTGAGGCGGTATATTCTCCGGACGGAAAAACGATCGCCCTCCTAGGCGCCCAAAAGATGCGGATAGTGAACGCCGAAACGGGCGCGCTTCTCCAAACATTTAGGTATATCCCAGGGAATATGGGAAGACCGGCGTTTTTGCCGGACGGAAAGAGAATCGTCGGGTGCGCATCCAACACGATCTACATTTGGGACGCCGAAACAGGCAAAGAGATCAGAAGGATCAAAGGACTCATCGGAAGGGGTTACCCGACGACATATTCCCCGGACGAAAAAACGATCGTCAGCTCGGACCGCAACAATATCATACGCATCTGGAATACCGAGACGGGCAAGACGATCCAAACGTTCAAAGGGCATATCGTTCAGATCTATTCGGCGGCATATTCGCAGGATAGAAAGAAGCTCGTCAGCTCGGGCTGGGATGAAACGATACGCATCTGGAACATCGAAACGGGTAAGACGATCAAAACGCTCGAAGGACACACCGATGGGGTCCTTTCGGCGGAGTATTCCCCGGACGGAAAGACGATCGCCAGCGCGAGCGGGGATAAAACGATACGCATCTGGGACGCCGAGACGGGCAAAACAATCAAAACGCTCAAAGGGCATACGGATACGGTCTATTCGGCGGAGTACTCCCCGGACGGAAAAACGATCGTCAGCGTAAGCAGCGACGGTACCATCCTCCTTTGGGACATTTCCGACCTCTAAGAAGCGGCTTGCAGAATCTACCGCTCCAATCTCCACGTATGGATATTCGTCCGCTCAATGCATGCGAGCGCGCGTCCGTCCGGCGAAAAGGCGAGCGGTCCGTAATAGACGCCTTGTATCATTCCGACCAGCCGCCCTGTTTGCGCATCCCAGAGTCGTATAGGCCGTTCCGGACCGCCTCGACTCCAACCGAGGCTGGCGATGAGCGTTCCGTCCGGGGAGTAGACAACCGATGTAACCGACCCTGTATGTCCAGTCAGCGTTTGGAGAGGCGCCCCGTCTTCGGCGCTCCATATCCGAAGCGTTCCGTCGTAGCTTCCGCTGACAAGCCGCTTGCTGTCCGGCGAAAAGGCGAGGCATGCCACCCCGCGCGTATGCCCCCGCAGCGGTTTGAACCGAACGCATCCTCCGCGTTCAGCGTCCCAGAGCCAGACGGCTTTGCCGCTGTCGCTGGCGATTCTCTTGCCGTCCGGCGAATAGGCAACAGCTGTAAGGAAGAAGTCTTGTCCGCCGCCGAGCGCTTTGACCAGCTCTCCCGTTTCAAGGTCCCAAAGCTGTACCGAGAAGCCGGCGCTGACAATCCGCCGGCTGTCCGGCGAATAGGCGAGTGCATAGAAAGAGATGCCCTCTTTTGCTAGCGTTTGGAGAGGCGCGCCTGTTTGCGCGTCCCAGATGCGCAGCGTCGCGTCTATAAAGTTGCCGCCGCTGGCGAACGTCTTGCCGTCCGGGGAAAACTCGATGGAAGCGACTCCTGGGATCTTTTCCGTTCCGCCGCTGAAATCATGCCCTGTCAACGCGATGAGGGGCGCGCGTTCCGTTGAATCTCCCCTTTCTTCGGCTTCAAGATTCCAATGCCGAAGCGTGTTGTCGCGGTGGACGCTGATCAGCCGTTTGCCATCAAGCGAATATGCGGCGGCCGCCGCTGTTTCATGTCCTTCCAAGACAACTCCTTTTTGAATGCGCAATGGAAGCGGGGCGGACGGAGCCGGCGTCTGTGGGGTCGGCTTCTTTGGCTTCTTTGGCGGAGGATTCAGATGCAGCAGCTGAACCGCCCATCCGATTCCGCATGCGAGCGTTTTGCCGTCCGGCGAAAACGCGACGCTGGACACCGCCGTGTTTTCCGCCTCGAACGTATGAAGAAGGGCGCCTGTTTGCGCGTCCCAGAACATGACAGCGTATTCTCCGTCGGAGCCGGCGATGATCGTCCCGTCCGGCGAAAAGACGGCGACCTCCGCCCCGTTACTGCCCCGCTCCAGCGCCGCTTGAGGCTGCCCGTCCATGCCCCATATCCGATCGTTTATTCCATAACCGACGGCAACGAACGTTTGACCGTCCGGCGAAATGTCGATCGATTCGACCGCGCCTCTATGCTCCAGAGCGCCTAGGGCGGCTCCTGTTTGCGCGTCCCAACGCAGCATCTCCTCGCCGTCTCCGCCTCCGGTGATGAGCGTCTTGCCGTCCGGCGACATGGCGGCTGACCAAACGCGCTCTTTATAGATGTCTATTGTGCGCAGGAGCGCGCCGGTTTCAACGTTCCAAAAGCGCGCCTCGCCGGTCAATCCGCCGCATGAAACGAGCGTCTTGCCGTCCGGCGAAAAGAACGCCGCGGAGACGCCTTTTGTATGCCCTTTCAGCTCTCGAATGAGACGCCCTGTACGGACATCCCATATCCAGAGATTGCTCAGCGTCCCGACGGCGAGCGTCTTGCTGTCCGGCGAAAAGGCAAGGGCGTTGACGCCCGAAAAGGCTGGTTTCGGCGCGGCGTCCAGCCTCAATGTTCGAACGCATACGCCTTTGTCCACATCCCAGATATGAACGGCGCGCTCAATAGGGTCGCCGCCGCTGGCGATCAGTTTGCCGTCCGGCGAATACGTCAACATGCGCATACGGCGCGAATGTCCGGCAAAGGCGATCCCTTCTTCAACCGTTAAACGAGGCTCCTGCGCCTGACTGTTCACGCACATGAGAGCCGCGGCAATAAACGCGGCGAGAAAGAAAACGCTCCTCTTCACAGCAATGCCTCCGTTCGCGCTTTCGATACATTGACGATGGAAGAGCGCTAAATTTTAAAGCAGACCCGCCGCCCGCAAAAAATCGCCTGCCGTCTCGGAAGCGTCCAGCGCCTGAATATGCCGCGCCGCCTCGTCATGTTCCGCTAGCGGCGTCAGGTCCAGCTCCGCCTTTTGCCCCTCTATCTCAAATGTCAACGCCCCCCACTGCGCCGCCTGAACCTGCGCGCCAAAACGTTCCAAAGCGCGCCCGCGGACATACGCCCGCGTGTCAGACGGAGGCGAGAACGCCGCCTCCTCCACCGCCGCGTCGGACGCGGCGCGGCGCATCTCTCCCGCCGCCTGAAGCTCGTAAAAAATGCCCTCGTCCATGTCGATGTTATGGTATTCCAGGTCAAGGCTGCGCAGCCAAGGATCGTCCCACTCCAGCCCCTCCTCCTCCACAAACACGGTCAACGCCCACTTTTTGGCGACCCAGTCCAGTTCCCGCCGCAGCTCCATCGGATCGCGCTCCAGGGCGTCCAAAACGCGCGTCCATTCGTTCAGCGTCCATTCGGCGTCCGCGCCTGTTTCGCGCGTGTGTTTCTCGGCGAGGCGCAGGTAGGCGCGCTGAACCTCCACCGCGTTGGAGCGGCTCCCGTCCGCCATGCGGACGCGCCAATCCCCCTCCGCGTTGCGCGAGATGCGCCGCGCCGCCCCCACCGGATTCGTGAGCCGAAGCGTTTCCGGAACCGCCCGCTGCTCAATCAGGTCGACGACCAGCGCCGTCGTTCCAACCTTCAACGCTGTCGCATATTCCGACATGTTCGCATCCCCGGCGATGCCATGCAGCCGCCGGTATTTGGACGGATCGGCATGCGGCTCGTCGCGCGTGTTGACAAGCGGGCGCTTGTGCATCGTGTCGACGCTCGCTTTCACCTGAAAAAAATCGGCGCGCTGCGAAATCTGATAATGCCCAGGCGTTTTCAACCCGCGCTCCGTCTCAATGCCGATCTTGCCCGCGCCCGCGTAAATCTGCCGCGTCGCGTTGAACGCCAGCAGGCTCTCCCGCACATACCGAAACGGAACCTCCCGCGACATGAGATAATTGTCATGGCAGCCGTAGGAATGTCCGCGAAAGTCGGTATTGTTTTTATATAACAGGCAGCGGACGCCCAGCTGCTCCGTCCGCCGGCGGGCGCACTGCAGAAGGATGCGCTCCCCCGCCTTGTCATGCGCGACCAGATCGAACAGGCTGCGGCATTCGGGGGTGGAGTATTCGGGGTGCGCGTGGTCGTTGTATAGTCGGGCGCCGTTGAACAGGATGCGGTCGCTTTTCACCTGCTCAAAGGAGAGGGCGCGCTTCGCGTCGCGCTTCTGCTCCTTTTTTTCGTCGGGATGCTCATGGAGAACCGCCGCCCGCCCGCCCTGCGCGTCCCGAAACGGATCTTCGCGCGAGTAGTCCCAGCGCGGAGCAGGGTCGTCCGGGCGGTAACAATGTATCAGCGCGATGGATTCGGCGACAGGGTCCGACTCTTTCTCTTGGTCAAGCGCGATGCCGTACTCCGTTTCGATGCCCATAAGCCGATTCATTTTAAATGGCGCCTTCCAGCCACTGTTGACGCGCTCGGCTCTTTTTCAAAGAGACCGGCGAAACGGCCGCCACCCGCTCCGGATCCCGGTCGATCAGCTTGAGCCAGTCGCCGACATCGCCTGTGGAGGGGAAGATTTCGCTTTCTTGGTATTCCGCCGCAATCGCTTCAAACAGGTCGTCCGCTGTCACGCCCGATTCCTTTCCTTCGGCGATGGAGCGCTTGATCGCCGTCTCCTTCGCCCGCTGAACGACCGACGCGATGACAGCGCCGCTGGCAAGATCGCCTCGATGCAGCGTCTCGCGGTGTCCGTCTCGCAGTTCGATCTCCAGAAAGCGCGTGTCGTCCCGTTTCGCCCACAGCTCCTCCACCGACTTGTCGATGAGCGATTCGATGTTCTCGTCGGGGTGAATCGGCATGCCATGCGTCAGGTAGATCTGAAAAATCTCGCGGGCTCCGTCCTTGTTCGGCCGCTTCACCTTGATCTTGCGGTCGATGCGTCCAGGACGCAGAATCGCGGGATCGATCAGGTCGGGGCGGTTCGTCGCCAGAATGATGACGACATCTTGAATCGAGTGGATGCCGTCCATTTCGGCGCAGAACATCGGCACCACCGTATTGGAAATGTTATGGGAGCGGAGGGCGCGGCGCGTTCCCAGCACCGCCTCCGCCTCGTCGATAAACACGAACGGCAAGAAACCCTCTTTTCGCCGCTGCCGCGCGGTTTCAAAGATCTCCCGCACTTTCCGCTCCGATTCGCCCAGCCACATGTTCAGGATCTCGGGTCCCTTGATGTGCATGAACTGCCCCTGAACCGTCTCTCCGCTGTCGACGCTCAGTTTGGCGGCAAGGTTGTGCGCCGTCGCTTTTCCGATGAGCGTCTTGCCGCAGCCCGGCGGTCCGTAAAGCAGAAACCCCTTCGGCGGCTGATATTGAAAGTTTTCAAACAGCTCTGGATGCAGCAGCGGCATTTCGATGGCGTCCCGTATCGACTGAATCGCGTCGTCCTGTCCGCCGATCTTTTCCCAGGGGACGTCCGGCGTCTCGTCCAGATAATAGTTTTGCGTTTCGCGTTTGGGGAACACCTCCACGACGAACCGCCCGCTTGGGTCAAGCCGCGCCTCGTCGCCTGTGTCCACCTCCGCCTCTTCGACGCATGCGGCTCGGAGAAGGAGATTGGACGGCTCCGGCTTCGACCCGATGCGGATGCGCCCATCCTCCATCGCCTCGGCGATCGTTTCGATGCGCCCTGTCGTCGGGTAGCCGAGGTCGCCGACCACCGCATACGCTTCGTTCAGCAGCGCCTGCGTCCCTGCTTTGAGCGAGTCGGCGTCCAGTTCGGGATCGATGTTGGAGTAGTAGCTTGCGCCGCCGACCATCACATGCGCCGTGCCAGGTTTGGGCGATTCGATATAGACGCCGACGCGGTTTGCCGGGGCGCGCAGCGTTTCGACCGCCTCCTCAAGGGCGGCGCGGGCGCGCTCCAGCTCCAGTCGACTGCTCTCGTCCTGTTCAAGTTGCCTGCGCAGGCGGTACAGCAGCTGCCGGCGCGGGTCGCTCTCGTCGGTCGACTCAATCAGCGCGTAAAGCAGATCCAGAGCCGAGGAGACTCGGAGGTCGGCGCTCTGGGGTTCCCTGCCGCTGTTTTTTCTGCTTCGTCCGGTCGCCATGGCGCGCTCCTTTCGATGGAGGCGTTAGTAGGTTTTATCCGCTTGCGCCTCGCCGCGCACGACGCGCCTGCAGTAGCCGTTGCCCGTGACATCATAGGCGATCGTGACGGCGCGCCGCTGCCTCGGCGACCTGTTCGCGTCCGAGCCGTGAATCACCAGAGAGTTGAAAAAGACCGCGTCGCCCGCCTTCATATCCAGCGTGACGGCCGTCTCCCGCTCCTGAAAAAAGCCCGGCAGAAAAACGCCGAACGATGTGTTTGCCCGGTCATGCTCAAGCAGACCCAGCTTGTGGCTTCCCGGCACAAACTGAATGCTGCCGTTCTCGGCGTTGGCGTCGTCGATGAACATCATGCAGTTCATCATCTTCGGCTCGTTGTTGTGCCGCGTCCAGTAGGCGTAATCCTGATGCCATGGCGTGATGGTGCCGTCTTTGGCGGCTTTCAGAAGCAGCTTGCAGTGAAACAGGGCGATGTTCGGTCCCATGATCGGCTCAAGGCAGCTCAACACCTCGTCCGAGTCGGTGAGGCGGTTCAACCCCTCGCTCACAACCTCGCCATGCATCAGCTGGCGGATGCGCTTCGGGCGGTCGTCCTCAAATTCCTCCCATGAGATGCCGACGCCCTGCGGCGTATGCTCCGCCATGCGTTCGTGAAGCTGTTCAGTCTCGTCCTGTATCTGGGCGATCCAATCGGCGTCGATGATCTGCCGTTTTACAAAGAACCCGTTGTCGATGAAAAAGTCGCGGTCGTTGTCTGTCAAAGGCATTTGCCGCCCTCCATGATTCATAGGGGAATCATACACGCATGGACGTTTGAGCGCAACCCGCCCTTTCTCACCTCATGCATGAAGTTGGGACATTTGAACTGACGATCGCTCTATTCATGGGAAAAAGGCGTCGCCAACCAAACCGTCCCCCGCTTCCGCGAGGGCATGCATTCCCGCGTAAGCGGGAATCTAGAGGCGCCTCAGAAGACGTCCGCGTTCGCATGCCGACATGTCCCTACTTAAGACGTGAGGTCAGGCCCTTTGAGCCAGTCTCTACAGATAGGCGATAATGTACGAAAAACCCGATTCCGCGCGCGGCTAAAACCCCCCCAGCCCCCCTTTTCAAGGGGAACTACACGTTTGATTTGCCAGAGGCATATACCCCGCCATTGTTTTCAGCGTTGCGTTTTTTTTTACGTTTTTTCTTGCCGTAATTCGTTGCTTACGACTCATCTCGGGCTGGCGGCGTTGCGTTGGACGCAACACTGCCAGCCCATTTCATTTCATCTCCTAGAACTGCCGATGTTATTTCCGCTTTCGCGCTTGTTTTGGCGCATTCGGCACAATCTACCGCTGCAACCATACGCACGATGCCTGCATGTATCCTGCCTCACAGGTTTTAGAACTGCAACCGCTTTATTTCACCAGATCCGCGTAAGTAAGGCGTTTACCGACCATGCGCGGAACAATCTTGGCAAGCGTTTCGATGCGGTTGTCGTTTCCAACATTGAACCGGTAGACGAATTCTTTGACGTATAGACCCAGGTGTTTAAACGACATGTAATGGTAAACGCCGCGGTACCCGCGTTTCAGGACGGCCCAGAACGACTCGATGCTGTTGGTGTGAACATCGCCGCGAACATACTCGCCTTTCTGATGCGAGACAGCGGCATGCGCGTATTCCTCCATGCCCTTGTAGGTCGGGAGAGCGTCGGTATAAACGGTTGACCCAGGCGCCACATTCGCCCTTACAGCGCCATGAACCGTTTTTATCTTCATATTGTCCAGCAGAAACGCGCGGATTTCGCCGTTTCTTTGACGCATGCCGATCACGGTCTGCTTGCCGCGGGTTCCGCTTCTGACGCCCAGCTTTTTCCTGCGATGCTTATTACTCTCTTTGCCGCCGATGTAGGCCTCGTCTATCTCCACGGTTCCGCTCAGCATTTCGTCGTCGTTTACCATCGAGGCTCGGATGCGGTGGCCTAGGGACCATGCGGAGTCCTGCCTTATGCCCAGTAGCTTACCCATCGTAACGCTCGATACGCCCTTCTTAAACGTCAGGAACAAATAGAGCGCCAGAAGCCACATATGGAGGGGGATTTTGCTTTTCTCCATGACGGTTCCCGTGCGGACGCTGAAATACTTGCGGCATGTTCGGCATCTGAGCGGCATCGGTTTGGCGTTTTTCACTCGGGCGATGTTTTTGGAATCGCATCGGGGGCAGCAGATGTGGTTCGGCCATCGGCTTTCTTCAAAGAATCGGGCGGCGCTTTTTTCATCGGGATATTTTCAAAAATCTCGTAGATACTGGTAGACTGCATTGGAATTTCCTTTCTCAATCTCCCTTTAGTGTAGCGCAATCCGCTTATCTAGTCAAACGTGTAGTACCCCTTGAAAAAGGGGGGCTAGGGGGGTTTAAGGGCGGGCGCGGATCGTTCCCCCCTTGAAAAGGGGGGCTAGGGGGGTTTAAGGGCGGGCGCGGCGGCTGCGATGCCTTAAGATTCCCGCTTACGCGGGAATGACGATCCGGTACACCCTGCGCCTCTGGATTCCCGCTGACACGGGAATGCATGTCCTCGTGAAAACGGGGGACGATTCCCGGGCGCGCGGCGCCCCTTGCAAAACGCGCCGCATACCCTTACACTCCGCCTATGTCCACGCGCCGCAGCCTGCTTTTCATCATGACCGACCATCAGCGCCATGACAGCCTCGGCATGACGCAGGCGGGCGTGGAGGCATGCCCCGCGCTCAACCGTCTCGCCGCCGAGTCGGTTCGTTTCACGCGCGCTTACAACGCCGCCCCGCTCTGCGCCCCCGCTAGAACGGCGCTGGCGACAGGGCTTTATCCGACCGCCAACGGCGTCACCACAAACGACTGGCGCGGGAAACGCGCCGGCGACCACATGCCAATTCATGAGGCGCTGTACAACGCCGGTTACGATGTCGCCCACATCGGCGTCGACCATATCCGCGTCAAGCCGACCCTGCGCGAGCGCGTCCGCTTCGCCGTCTGGAACGACAACGGCTCCTACAAACGCTACGCCGAAGAGAACGGGCTTGACAACCCGTACCCCGGCGGGCGCGACCTGTATAAAAGCCATTTCGTTGAAAACCATGGCGGGAAGCCGGTTGAGCGGGCATACTCAAACGCGCAGATCGGCGTCTTTCCGTATGAGGCGCGCCATTTCAAAGACGCTTACTGGGGTCGTCAGGCGGAGGCGTTTTTACGCGCGCCGCGCGAACGCCCCTTCGCCCTGTTTTTATATCTATGGGCGCCGCATCCGCCGCTTGTTCTGCCGGAGCCGTATGCGTCGTTGTTTGATCCGCGCGAGATTCAGCTGCCTAAAAATGTCGGCGTACCCGCTGTCGGCGAGCCGCCCAACCGGCGCCGAGGCATCGCCGCGCGGATGGCGGAGGGCGTCTCTTTGGACAGATGGAGACGCGCATGGGCGGCGCATCTAGGGCTGGTACGGCTCGCGGACGACGCCATCGGCGGCGTCCTGAACGCGCTGGAGGAGACGGGTCATGCGGACGAAACGGCGGTCTTCTTCATGTCCGACCATGGCGATCATCTCGGACAGCATGCGATGTATCAAAAGATGGAGATGTATGAGCAGGCGGTTCGAGTTCCTTTTTTGGTTAAAGTACCCGGTCAAACGCCCCGCGCCGTTGATGAGGTTGTCTCGCATCTGGACGTCATGCCGACGCTGCTGGAGGCGGCGGGGCTGCCGATCCCGAACGGGCTGCCCATTCTGAACGGACTAGATGGGCGTTCGCTTTGGGGCTGCGTTCAGCGCGGGGAAACTCTGGACGCGCGCCCCGCTTACATCTGCTATTCAGGAAATCCCGCTATTGGCGACATACGGCGCGCCGTCGTCAGCGGGCGATGGAAATATGTGTACGACCCTGACGACATTCCCGAACTGTACGACCTTCAAAACGACCCGCTGGAGACGCAAAACCGAGCGGGCGATTTGTCGGTTCAGCCTGTTTTAAAGGAGCTGCATGCCCGGCTAAAAGAATGGAACGAAGCGCGCGGCGACTGGATCGATTATAACTAATACAACGCAACAGCATAACGGAAAGCGGCGAACGCGCATGGACAACACAAACCTCTCCATACAGGGCGAATCGTTTCTCATCAACGGAAAACCGACCTACGCTGAGATCGACGGAAGCCGACCGGAAGCGCATGGGCTGCTCATGAACGCGCGGTTCATACAGGGCGTCCTAGACGACAAATCGGACCCGTCCCGTTATTCGAAGTGGGGGCGCGGCGATTTCGACCCTGAAACGAACACGGACAATCTGATCGCGGCGCTCCCTGAGTGGCATGCGCATGGGCTGCGCGCCTTCACGGTCGGACTTCAAGGCGGCGGACCATGCGCGACGGTTCAAAACCGAAGCGCCATGGAGGTGAACCCGTTCGGCGCGGACGGAAAGCGTCTGGAGGAAGCGGCGGCGAACCGCATGGAGCGTCTTATTCGCGCGGCGGACAAGCTCGGCATGGTCGTCATCGTCAGCTATTTCTACCCGGCGCAGATACGGCGCCTTAAAGACGACGACGCTGTCCGAAACGCGGTCATTACGGCGTCCCGATGGCTTCATGCGATCGGCGGAAGCAACGTCATCATCGAGCCGGCGAATGAGCATAACCTGCAGCCGTACAGCGCGCGTCCGGTCATTCAGTCGGCGGAGGGGATGGCGTCGCTGCTGCGTCTGGCGCGGGAAGAATCGGCGGGCATCCCTGTCGGATGCAGCGGCGGCGGAAGCTACATCAACCGAACCGTTGCGGACGCGAGCGACGTCATACTCGTACACGGCAACGGCTGTACGCGCCAGCGCATCCATCAGATGATACAGGAAATGCGCGGATGGAAGCTGAACAAGCCGATCGTCTTCAACGAGGATTCGCAGGCGATCGGAAACATGCGCGTTACCTACAATGAGCGCGCCTCATGGGGTTACTACAACAACAACACGAAACAGGAGCCGCCGACCGACTGGACAATCACGCGCGGCGAAGATCAGTTTTTTGCGCGGCGCATGGCGGAAGGTATCGGGATCGAACTGCCGCCGCTGCCCGAAGAGGAGCGGTATTATCTGCAGGGGCTGGAAGAGGGGGCTGAATATGACGGACAGCGGTGGGTTCGCCTCGCCAGCCTTTATCCGGAGACGGTCGATTATGTGGAGTTTTACCGCAACGGCGACCTGTACGACCGCGCCTATGTGGAGCCGTACCTGACGAATTACAAGACGACATGGCTGCAGGGGTCGGCGCCGTCGCGCAGGGGGGATGTGTGGAAGGCGGTCGTCCATCTCGCGGCAGGCGGGTCGATAGAGCGGACGGCGGAGGTTCCTTAGTCGTTCCATAAACAGATCGTCATTCCCGCGCAAGCGAGAATCTAGAAGCGGCGGGCGCGGCGTTTGTCGGCTCGCCGTCATTCCCGCGTAAGCGGGAATCTTAAGGCGTCGCAGCCGCCGCGCCCTTTAAACCCCCCTAACCCCCCTTGACAAGGGGGGAATCGGAAGAGGGTTTTCAAGGGGGAATCGGAGGCGTCGCCCGCGCTCAAGGCGTCAAGGATCGTTCCAAAATTCGTAGTTGACGACGCGCCAGCCGTTCTCGCGCCGCTCTAGGTGAATGAGCGTCATACGGGAGAAGGCGCCGCCGGACTTTGGGCGCGTCTCGATGCGGTAGGTGTAAAGAATCGTCTTCTTGTTCTCTTGCTCTTTTTTAATCAGCTGGCGGTGGAGGGGCGGTCTTTGGGCGGCTTCTTCAAAACCGCTCTGGCGGTGCGGCGCGACTTCCGCCAGCTCTTTGCGCAGTTTTTCCGCCGCCAGCCCTTCAGACAGAAGCAGCGCCTTCTCCTGACTCGCCTCATACACATAGGTTTCGATAAAGGCGACGGCGGTCTCCTCCGGCCCGAGGTCTCCCCCGCCGCAGCCCGCCGCGCAGCAGACGCAGAGCCATGCCGCCAACGCTGTCCGCCCTGTCATTCTGCCAGCTCCGCAAAGGCGCGCAGAATGCTCAACCCGACCGACTGGCTTTTTTCAGGATGAAACTGCGACGCAAAGATGTTCTCCCGATACACCGCCGCCGCAAACCGCTCCCCGTACTCCGCCGCCGCGGCGACATCCGATTCCAGCGCGGGCGCGGCGTAATACGAATGCACAAAATAGACATAATCGCCCTCCTTCACATCGCGCAGATGCGGCGGGCGCGCGCATATCTCCAGTTGGTTCCAGCCCATATGCGGTATTTTCAAGCCTGGCTGAAAACGCTTCACGACGCCGGGCAGGACGCCCAGCCCCGGCGTTCCCGGCGCCTCCTCGCTCGATTCAAACAGCGCCTGCAAGCCGATGCAGACCCCCATGAACGGCTTCCCGGCGCGTATGAAGTCTAGAACCGCTTCGTCCATTCCGCCGGCGCGCAATTCGCGCATGGCGCTGCCGAATTCGCCCTGCCCCGGCAAAACAAGCGCCGCGGCGTCCGCCGCTCGGTTCGGGTCGCGCACAATCTCCGCCCGCGCGCCGATATGCTCGAATCCTTTCTGAACGCTGCGCAAATTGCCCATTCCGTAATCGATGACAGCGATCATCACAAGCTCCCTTTCGTCGACAAGACGCCCTGAACGCGCGGGTCGATGCGGGACGCCTGATTCAACGCGCGCCCAAACGCCTTGAAAATGCACTCGATGATATGGTGGGCGTTGCGCCCGCGGGGGACGTCGATATGCATGGTGGAGCCGCTGTTGTTGACAAAGCCGTGAAAAAACTCCTCCGCCAGCTCCACATCGAAGGTTCCGACCTTTCCGCCGTCAAGCGGCGCGCGGAAATCCAAAAATGGACGCCCGCAGATGTCCAGATAAACCGAGCCGAGCGCCTCGTACATCGGAACCGTCTCTCCGCCAAAACGGCGGATGCCCGCCTTGTCCCCCAGCGCCTCCACAACCGCCAGACCGAGGCAGATGCCGACATCCTCCACCGTGTGGTGATCGTCCACATGCGTGTCGCCCTCCGCTTCGATCTGCAGGTCGAAGAAGCCATGCGCGGCGAACAGCTCCAGCATATGGTCTAAAAATCCGACGCCGGTAGAGATCCCGCTATTGCCCGTTCCGTCCATGTCGATCTGCAGGGAGATCTTTGTTTCGCGCGTTTCCCGTTCGATGCGTCCCGTTCTTGCGCTCATTCGCCTCTCTCGTTCGTTTTTAGCCATCAACGTCCGCCCCGCCGGTAGTTCCCGCTTCCGCGAGGACATGCATTCCCGCCCCGCCGATCGTCATTCCCGCGTAAGCGGGAATCTTAGCCGCCGCAGACGCTGTCCGCGCCTGCGGAAACCCCCCAGCCCCCCTTTTCAAGGGGGGAGTCTAGAAACCTCCGCCCTCATAGCCTGCCCCCGTGAAAACGGGGGTTCCCCGCTTCCGCGAGGACATGCATTCCCGCCCCGCCGATCGTCATTACCGCGTAAGCGGGAATCTTAGCCGCCGCAGACGCTGTCCGCGCCTGCGGAAACCCCCCAGCCCCCCTTTTCAAGGGGGGAGTCCAGAAACCCGCGTTCTTTCAACCGTCATGCGATGTCCAGCGCCTCCATCAACAGCGTGTTCTCGGCGCGCGATCCGATCGTCGCGCGGAGGCAGCCTTGGAGCGGTCCGGGCTTGCTTAAATTGCGCAGCAGGACTCCCCGTTCCAGCGCCTGTTCAAACGCCGCTTGTCCGCCTTTCAGCGCGCGGAACAGGATAAAATTCGCATCCGTCGGAAACGGTTCATACAGCGGCGACGCCTCCAGCGCCTCAAACACGCGCCCCCGCTCATGCAGGATCGCCTCGACGCGGCTGGCGGCATACCCGCGCCGCCGACAGAGAGCCGACGCCGCCAACTGCGAAAATGCGTTCACATTATACGGCAAACGAACGCGGTCGATGCACTCAACCCACTCCGCCCCGCCGACCATAAATCCAACGCGCAGAGCCGCCAGCCCGAACGCTTTTGAAAAGGTCCGCAGGATAAGCAGGCTGGGACTTATGTCGTCTAAAAAGGTTTTGCCTGAAAACTCCACATACGCCTCGTCCGCCGCGACGATGGTTCGCTCCCGCTCCGCTAGGCGCAGGATCGCTTCCCTGTCCCAGCAGTTGCCGGTCGGGTTGTTCGGATAACTCAAAAAAACAAGGCTCCAGCCGTCATGCGAAACGGCGGCATGCATCGCTTCCTCGTCCAGCTCAAAGTTGTCTAAAAGCGGAACGCCGACATACTCCGCCCCGGCGACCTGCGCCGAGATGCCGTACATCGCAAAGGAGGGGGTCGGCGACACAACGCGCATGCCGTCCCGCGCCAGCGCCGTAATAAGCGCGGCAATCAGCTCGTCGGAGCCGTTGCCGACCGCAATCTGCGCCGCGTCCACCTTCAGGCTCTCGGCGAGCGCGCGTTTCAGCTCCAGCGCCTGTCCGTCCGGGTAGCGGTTCAACGGCGCCTCCATGAGCGCCTGCGCCAGCTCCGCCTTGAGCGTCGGCGGGAGGTCGAACGGGCTTTCGTTCGCGTCCAACCGCACGGCGCCCGGCGGCTTCTCCACATGGTATGGGCTTAAGCCGCGCAGGTCGTCCCGCATCGCTTTCGGCAACGGCGCGCCGTTCATACATCCTCCGAAGGTTCGTCTAAAAAACGGACGCGCATCGCGGCGGCATGCCCCTCCAGCCCCTCTGCTTTGGCGAGCGTTTCAACAGGTTTGACCATGCCGCGCAGCGCCGTTTTGGTATAGGACAAAAAGTTGGAACGTTTGATGAAGTCGAAGACGGTCATGGAGGAAGAGAAACGCGCCGCCCCTCCCGTCGGCAGAATATGGTTCGGTCCGGCGGCGTAATCGCCCACCGCCTCTGGCGTGTATTTGCCGATGAAGACGGCGCCCGCATGGCGCAGCCGACCCGCGATCTCATGCGCGTTGGCGGCATGTATTTCAACATGCTCAGGCGCGATCTCGTCAGACAGCTCCGCGGCGGCGTCCATGCTCGGAACGACAAACAGGACGCCCCAGTTTTTCAGCGCCGCCTCGATGATTTCGCGCCTCGGCAGGCGCGCCGTTTGACGCGCCAGCTCCGCTTTCACCGCTTGCGCCAGCTCCGCCGAGTCGGTCGCCAGAACGGCCGAACAGTCGTCCAGATGCTCCGCTTGGGAGATCAGATCCGCGGCGGCGTAACGGGGGTCTGCCGTCTCGTCGGCGATGATCAGCACCTCGCTCGGTCCGGCGATCTTGTCCACATCCACAGCGCCGAACGCCTCTTTTTTTGCCAGTTGAGAGTACAGATTTCCGGCGCCGACGATCTTGTCGACGCGCGGAATCGAGTCGATGCCGTATGCCATGGCGGCGACCGCCTGCGCGCCGCCGCATGCGTAAAGTTCGTCCACGCCCGACACGCGCGCCGACGCCAGAATCGCCGGGTGAACCGTTCCGCATCGGCGCGGGGCGGCCGCCGCCGCGACCTGCTCAACTCCCGCCGCCTTCGCCGTCACTGCCGCCATCATGAGCGACGAAAACAGCGGCGCGCTCGCGGACGGAACCAGAACGCCGACGCGCCGATGAGGGCGAACATACTGCCCCAAAACGACGCCGTCCGCTTCCTCCACAAACCATGAGACCGCCTTTTGACGCTCATGAAAACGGCGGATGTTCTCCGCTGCGAGACGCATTGATGACCGCAGATCGTCTGAAATCGACTCATAGGCGGCGTCTATCTCGGCGTCGGGGACGCGCAGCCGGCGGATGGGGGCGTCTGGGCAGTCGAGGCGGTTCGTCAGCTCCAGGACGGCGCCATCGCCGTTTTTGCGGACTTGCCGTATAATTTCGCGCACGGTCGTTCGGATTTCATCATCCTCAATGCGCCCCCGCAGCGACAACCGACGCAGTACTTCCTGCGCCTCTTCGCTCGGATACTGGACAATCTGCGCGATTTCCGATTCCATACAGCGCCTCTCTCCCATGAGCGCGGCGTCCGCCCGCCCGCGCTTCTGATCTATATGATACACCCTACCGTCATTTCCGCGCAAGCAGGAATCCAGAGGCGATACTGAAACCGCACCCCTCAATAGCCTGCCCCCGTGAAAACGGGGGTCATTCCCGCGCAAGCGGGAATCTTAGGCGCCGCAAGGCGCCGTCCGCGCTCAAAACCCCCCCTTCCCCCCTTTTCAAGGGGGGAGTCCAGAAACCCCCTGCCCCTTTTCAAGGGGGGAGTCCAGAAACCCCTTGCCCTTGACGAAAGGGCGCAAAAGACGCATATTATACCGCAGGCAAACGCCGACAACGCGGAGAAACGCATGGCGCATCACGCTGAAACGAACCTGAACTTCGTACTTGCCGACATCCTGCAGGAGATGGCGCCGAAGAGCGATCTGAAGGCAGAAAACACCAGGGTCCTCCGCGAAGGCGGCAGCTATCAGCCCGACATACTCATCGCGGCAAGCGGACGTTCACCCGTCATCATCGAGGCGGAATACGAACCCGCGCGGCATGTTGAAGAGGAAGCAAAGCTGCGGCTCGGCGCCAAACCTGAAGGACAGACGCGCCCAGTGGAAGCAGTCGTCGCGCTGATCTATCCCGAAGAGCTGGAAACGGCGGATGACCTCAAGGCGGAGATGAGTCAAGCCGTTCTCAAGTACTGCTTTTTTCAAGAAGACGCGCGCGGATCGATGGAGGAGCCGACACGCTTTCCCGAATCGGGATGGCTGGAGGGTACGGCGGAGGATCTGTCCGACATGGTTCGGATGATCTCCGTTCCGCAAAAAGAGGTGGACAGAGCCGCCGAAGCGCTGGAAATCGGCATTGAAGAGGCCGCGCTCATTTTGGATGAGGACGCCGAGAAACGCCCTGGATTGTCCGTTGAGATTTCAAAATTGGTGGGTTTGGAAAACAACAAGCAAACAAGGCGAATCGCATGCGCCATCGTCGCAAACGCAATGATTTTTCATGAGCATATCGCTGGGATGCATGACGAACAGATACGGATTGAACCGCTAAAGTTCGTATGCGGAGGCGATAGTCCGCAAGACGCCTTGATGAGCGCATGGAAAGAAATTCTCGATTACAATTACTTTCCGATCTTTTCGATAGCGAATAAAATCCTTGCCCGCCTGCCAACGTCCAGCGCATCGGGCATTCTTAACTTGCTTCGGCGCGCCGCCCAGTCGGTAGAATCAGCCGGCATCACCTACGCCCATGACATCACGGGTCACGTGTATCAGAACCTCATTTCAGATCGGCAGTATCTGGCGACCTACTATACCCGCCCCTATTCAGCGGCTCTCTTGGCAAGGCTGGCGGTCGGCAAATTGCCAAGCGAATATTGGGCGTCTAAGGAATCGATTGAACAGTTGAGAATTGCCGATTTTGCATGCGGGACGGGCGCGCTCCTCGCCGCTGTCTATGATCTGATCGCCTCTGAACATGAACGCAAGGGAGGCAATCTTGACCAGCTTCACCCCGCCCTGATGAAAGATGTTATTTTTGGTTTTGACGTCATCCCTTCCGCTGTCCATATCACCGCCTCAACCTTGGCGGGCGCAAGACCGAACGTCAAATTGCAAAATACGCGGCTCCATGCGCTGTCGTACGGAACGGTAAGCGGCGGACGCGGAAGCGAAGTGGTGCGAATCGGATCGCTGGAATTGTTGGTCGGAAGCTCCGCCATGCCGCTCTTCAATATGGCTGATCCAGGAACCCGCGCAGGCGGAAGCGGAGAAGAAGCGGCGGAGCAGGTCAACGTCGATATGCCGAATGAATCGGTGGACCTCATCATCATGAATCCGCCGTTCACAACCGCCACCAACCATGCAGGCGAGCATGCCAATGTGATCAATCCCGTCTTTGCGGCTTACGACGCCACTCCCGAAGTCATGAAAGACATGCAAGATCGGATGAAGAATCTGGCTAGGGGCATATGCTACGACGGCAACGCCGGGATTGCGTCCGCGTTTGTTGAGCTGGGAGAGCTGAAGCTGAAGCCGGGCGGCGCGCTGGCATTGGTTTTGCCGTTGACCGCTGTATCAGGAAAGTCTTGGCAAAAAATGCGTCGGATGCTCGCAAAAGGTTATGACGATATAGATGTTCTGAGCATTGCCGCCAAGGAGGTTGACCAAGTCTCGTTTTCAGCGGATACGAACATGGCGGAATGTCTCATCATCGCCCGAAAAAACGGCGCCAACGCGCCGGAGAAATCTATCGGGGCGAACATCCGCTTCACTTCGTTGCGTCAACGGCCTCAAAGCTTTGTCCATGCGTCTGAAGTCGCAAAGCGAATTGTGAACGCGCAAAATGTTCGACGTCTCGAAGACGGACCCTACGGCGGAACCTCCATAATGATTGGGAAGATAGAAGAGGGCGCCATGCTGCGCTCCAACGCTGATCTTGACGGGGAGAACTGGGGAGTTCCGCGCATTCATGACTATTTTGTCGCTCAAACCGCCTATGCGCTGTCGCAATCCGTTTTATGGACGCCAGGTTCCTTAGAGCCTCTAGACCTGAAAATGTCCCCCATATCAAGCGTCGGCAGAATGGGTTTCCTCCACCGCGACATCTCGCCGCCTCCGCGCGGCCCGTTTGAAAAAGCGCCGTATACGCCAACGGCTACCTATCCCGCCCTTTGGAACCATAACGCTCAAAATGAAAAACGGATCGTGTGCGAACCGGACATTCAGCTGAACGTCTGCCGTGGAATGGAATCAAGAGCCAACCAGATATGGGCTACTGCCAGCCGATGTCATCATAGCGCCGCTTTTCGATACAACTCACAGCCCCTTGCTGTTTCTTTTACTAAGCATAAAACGATAGGCGGGAGCGCATGGTCGAACGTTATTTTTCCCGACGAACGTTTTGATTATGCTTTTGCAATATGGGGAAACAGTTCTCTCGGCCTGCTCATGCATTGGTGGCATGCGAGTCGTCAACACCCTGGACGCGGAAGTGTCACGATCACGGCTGCTAAATCGCTCCCGACGCTAGACCTCCGCGCCTTGTCGGATGATCAGCTATCGATTGCGGAGCGCATCTTCAACGACTTCCGCGGTGTGGAGTTCAAGCCTGCGTATATCGCCGACCTTGACCAGTCCCGCGCCGATCTGGATCGCGCCGTCCTGTGCGAGCTGCTTGGTTTTGATGAGGCGGTTTATGAGGCTGTGCGGAAGCTGTCGGCGAAGTGGGCTGCGGAGCCGTCCGTCCGCGGCGGGAAGCGCCGCCCCGACGGCCCCCTCGCCGTCTAAACCCCCCCAGCCCCCCTTGACAAGGGGGAGTCCAGAAGCCCCGCGCCTTGTCGTATAAGTCAGGCGACGCCGAGAAACAGATCGCGCCCCGCCGTCAAGGCGCGCATTTTGCCGTCCGCGACGCTGCGCGGCAGCATCCAGAAACCGCAGTCGGGGTGAATATACTGGACGCGCCCGGCGCCGAGACGCTTCTCCGCCAGCTCAATGCGCTCGGCGATCCGGTTCGGGTCTTCAATGCCGTTGTCCTTGATGTCGATGACGCCAAGCCCGACGCCAATCTCAGGGCGCAGACCGCGCAGCGCGTCCAGCTCGGCGTATCCGCGCCGCGCGAATTCCAGCACGAGATGATCCGCCTCAAGAGCGTTCATAAACGGAAGCAGCGATTCATACAGCCCCCGCTGGACAGACTGCCCGCCGTAGTTTCCGAAGCAGATATGAACCGCTTTCTCGCCTTGGACGCCTTCTAAGGCGCGGTTGACGGCGCGCGCCGCCCATTCCGCCTCGTCCGCGTGTCCAGAGATGTTCGCCTCGTCCAGCTGAACGGCCGCGGCGTCGATCTCTTGAAGCTGTCCGCGCAGGACATCGGCGATCGCTGTCGCCGCCTCCTCCCTATCGCCGTAATGCGAGTCGACAAGCGTCTTGGACAGCATATGCGGACCGGTGACGGTGAACTTCAGCGGCTTATCGGTGAGGCCGCTAAACGCTTCATAATCGCCGGGCAGATTCAGCGTCCCGGGCCCGATCGGTCCGCGTATGACGCCGGCGGGCCGGGCGCGAAAACGCATCTCCCGGTCGCGCCGGAACGCGGCGATTTCATCGGCGGTGAACTCGGTCGAAACGCCGCTCATCTTGCCGATAAAATAATCGATCATGCCGTTCGTTTCGGGATGGTTCAGGTCGAAACGGTACAGCTCCCCGTCGGCGAGAAGATCGATGCCCGCCAGCTCCTGCGTTTTGAGAACGACCATGACCGCGTCCCGCAGATGCGAACGGGCGGGGTACGCCTTGAGCCAGTCGGGGACGGGATAACTACCAACAACCGTTGCGCGGATGGGCGGATCTGCCATAAGTCTCTATCGAACTCCGCATTTGAACAACCGACCAATCCAGGGGGCGTCCCCGCTTCCGCGAAGGCATGCATTCCCGCATAAGCGGGAATCTTCGCTCCTTGGTCGTCATTCCCGCGTAAGCGGGAATCTTCGCTGCGCTTTAAACCCCCCTTTTCAAGGGGGAAATCAGGCGCGCCCCCTCTCGTCGTCCCCCGCTTCCGCGAGGGCATGCATTCCTGCATAAGCGGGAATCTTCGCTGCGCCTTACATCAAATCATGGTCGGGGCGAGAGGATTTGAACCTCCGACCACCTGAACCCCATTCAGGTGCGCTACCGGACTGCGCTACGCCCCGACTGCCGAATTAGTATAACCCATGCGGCGTTTGCATTCAAGAATTGATTTGCCTACAGGCGCCTCGCGCTCAAATGTCAGGTCAGTCGACATGATACTGCTTCACCGGCGGCGGCTTCATCGTGTCTACGGCGGGCGCGTAACCCTCCGGGAACTGGTCGGAGACGGAGCGTCCGTCCTGGAACAGCTGCCATGCGTCCGGGTTGTTCGGCATCGCCGGCTGCGGGAACTCTCGCCAGCGGTTGCCGTCCAGCGGCTCGTCGTACCCGTCGTTTCGGAACCGTTCCATGAGCCGAGAGCGCATCGCGTTCAGCTGACGCCCAAAGGCGGGGTTCCCGTCCGCGCTGCGAAAGTCGGGCATTCCGATATGCCGCTGAAAAAGCCACTCGCGCCGATCCGCCGCCGAATACACGTACTTGAAATCGTTGTTGACAAGCGCATAGAGGCCCGTCTCGGCGCGGCTGAATTGCCCTGTCACTTCGCGCAGCGGTATGGCGCCGCCGGCGAGGTCGGCAAGGTCTTCTCCGTCCCGGTCGTCTCGGTCGAACGGCAAGCCCGCCGCGGCGGCGCATGTCGGAAAGATGTCGACAAGGCTCGCCGGCGTCTCAACGCGCGCCCCCGCGGCGAACCGCGCCGGATAACGCGCCAGAAGCGGCACGCGGAACGCCGCGTCCAGCATCGACCGCTTTCCGACAGAGCCGTAATCTCCCAGCAGCTCGCCATGGTCGGAGGTGAAAAGAATGAGCGTCTCGTCCAGAATCCCGCGCCGCTCTAAGTCCTCCAAAATGCGCCCGACATTGTAATCGATGAACGAGATCGTTCCGTAATACGCCGCCGCAGTGAGCCGTATCAGGTTCATGTCGAACCCTTGATCGCGGTATTTATACCGATTCTGGTTTCGGTTCCAGTAGGTGAGCAGCGACTCGTATCCGTCCGGCATATACGGCGGCGGCATCTCGACGAGGCGGTAGAGGCGGTTCCACGGGACAGGGTTTTCAAACGGCGGATGCGGCTTGATGAAACTTGACCAGCAGAAAAAGGGGCGGTCAGGGTCGCGCCGCTCCAAGAAATCCAGCGTCCGGTCGCCGACCCACTGTGTCTGATGAAGACGGGCGGGAAGCTGCGAAGGCTGCGGTATGTAGTAATACTCGCTGCGTTCGCCCTGCGGCGCGGCGATGTGGTCGTACCCGTTTGCGTCGATAAACTCGCGGAAGTCGTCCACGCCTGAACCTTCTTCGGAGTAGTCGCGCGATTCGAACCCCCATAGGCTGCGCGGCTTCGGCGAGAAATGCATCTTTCCGATGCCGTGCGTCTGGTAGCCCGCTTCGTTCAGCGTCTGCATGAGCGAGACGCGGTCGTGGGGCATCGGGTTGTTGGAATGGCAGCCGGTGCGGTGCGGCCATTGCCCAAGAAGGAGGCTGCAGCGCGAGGCGACGCAAACAGGCGACGGACAATACGCCGATAAAAACGCGGCGCCCTCGTTGGCAAGCCTGTCCAGCGCGGGGGTCTGTATGATCGGATTTCCGAGGGCGCGCACCGTGTCGGCGCGCTGCTGGTCAGTTTGGATGAGCAAGATGTTTGGCTGCTTCGGCATAGGTCTCCGCCCTTCTGTTGGGCGTTTAGAATGCCGCATTTTTGGAAGCGGCGCAATAGGCGGCTTGCGCCGCTAACGCCGAGGCGTTATGCTGTTCCTAGACGGCTTAGCAACTAGGAACAGGCCAAGACGATGAAAACGACGCAACGCCCATCACACCGCAGGGCGCGCGTCGCGCTGCTTGCCTGCGCCGTCTTAATGGCGGCGCTGGCAGTTGCCGCGGCGCTTCTCTTCCGCGCGGACGACCCAGATCCTGCCGAGATGGAATCCGCGCAGGAGCCTTCTGTCCGCGAGACTGTCATGAGCGAAAGCGGCAAAGCTCCCGACGCAACAGCGGGCGGCGCGCAGGAAACGGAACCGGGGCAGGAGAAGAAACCGCCCGAACTCAACTCTCGCCCTGAGATTCAAACGACGCGGGACGATATGCCAGAGATTGACCGCTCCGGCTGGATATACGATCCGAGCCAATCCAAAAAAATGAATCGCATCCGCAAGTATCTCTATGACCAGTACGGCAGCAGCGACGTCCATCGCAAGGAGAACGGAAGGACGCCGCGCGGCGTGATCGAAATACTGGTCGAAGGGATGGACGACATGGCCGCCGCCGAGTATCTGTATAGCTCGGACTGGGGAATCAGAGGCGAGAAGTGGCCTATGGAAAAAGAGTACGCCATCGAGTACGCCAACCGCGTCCTGGCAAAGGACCCGACCTCCCTCGAGGCGCTGATCTTGAAAGCGGATGCGAATGAGGACGAAGTCGAATCGGCGCGGCTTCTGATTCAACATTATCCAGACGATGAGAGGGCGGTGTCCTACGCTGTCGACAATCTGTACCGCGACTTTCCCGAGGAGACGATCGCCGCAATCTCGCGCATTCTGCCTGAGGACGGTCTGCATTCCAAGTCAGGATTCCATTTCACTCTCGGCAATTCATATGAGCGGCTGGATATGATATACGAAGCGGCGGATCAGTTTCAAAAGGCGTTCGCTGCAGGCCACAGGTGGGCTAGCTACCGTTATGAGGTGCTAGAGAAGGGTGAACGCACATTTCCGTCCATCTGGGAGGAACGGGCTGCTGCCGCTGCCGCTGAATCGGCAAAGCATACGCCTCCATCACCCGCAGAAGCGCCCGCGCCGCATAGCCCGCCTGACGCCCCAGCGCCGCCCGACGCTCGGCGCGGCGTGGAACCTCCCCCTCCGCCGCCAAACGCGGAGATGGACATGGCGGCGGCATACGCCGACTTTGCGAAGGCGTACCAGAGCGCGTTTGAGATGGAGTACGCCCTCTCCGAGGCGACGCCCGAAGGCTACATGAACGCCTTGCTGGGCATGGCGCGCGCCTTCGCCAAAGCGGGCGACGCCCAGCATGCCCAGGACGCCTACAACGCTGTGCGCAAACGCCATTCGCGCGAGGAGGTTGAGCGGGTCTTCCGCCGCTTTGACGAACAGGAGCGTCTCAAAAGGCAGCCGCCGAGCGATGAGGAGGAAGACGACAGCGGCGAGGAGGAGTGAGCGGCTTGCGGCGTTAGCGCCGAGGCGTTATGCTGTTCCTAGACGCCGTGAACGCCGTTTGGAACGGTCAAGACGATGAAAACGACGCAACGCTCATCACACCGCAGGACGCGCCTCGCGCTGTTGGTCGGCGCCGTTTTGCTGGCGGCAATCGCGGCGGCAGTCTTTATGCGCGCGTCAACGCAAACGGCAGAACATGAGACGCCGGTTGACGCGCCGACCGCCGTCCAGAAGGAGACCACGCCTGTAGACGCGCCTGATGAGCCTGTCTCCAAGTCGACCGAAAGCGGAGAAAGCGGCTCCAACGCCGAACTCAAGACCGCCGAGTTCTCGTTCCGTTACAGCGCGGACCGGTGGATTGAGATTGTGCGCAGCCAGATTTCGCCGCATAAACGAAATGATGAATCTGTTGTCCAACGCCTTGAAATGATGCGGAAGGATCTGGAGAAGCTGCCGCCCGAAGAGCGGGACGAGTATGTGAGAAACTTCAGCAGATTTTATGTGTGGCGATGGAAACCGCATTTGTCGGCGCGCGAAAATCTGATTCGGAAAGCGATCTTTGAGGAGTACGGCACATTCAATCCGAGAGGGAAAACGCCGCGCCGCGTCATTGAGATTCTGGTGGAGGGGCTGGACGATTTGACCGCCGCGCGCCATTTGGCGAATCCTCCTGACGGCTGGGGGTGGAAAAGAGAGCGGGAATACGCGCTTGAGTATGTGAACCGCGCTCTTGAGAACGATCCGTCCTCGCGCGAGGCGCTGATTCTCAAACGCTATCTTCCAGGGACGAATGCCGCTGAGATCGCGCGTCAACTCATTAAATATCATCCGAAAGACGAAGAGGCGCTTTGGTACGCATCACTCGCTCTTGACTACAACCATCCGGAAGAAACGATTGCTGCGCTTGCGCCTTATCTTGATCAGGCAAAAGGAGCTGTTGGAGCTGTCCATGGAAGCCTTCACGACAGTCTTGGCGTTTCTTATGAAAGGTTAGGCTTGTATGCGGAGGCGCTGGATCAGTATCTTCTTGCGAAAGAGGCAGGATTCGTTCCTCTTGGCGGCAATATCATTCGACTTGAGCGGGGCGAGCCGTTTCCGCTCATTTGGGAGGCGCGCGCCGCTGCCGCCGCTGAATCGGCGCAGGAGCCTGCGCCGCCAAGCGAGACTCCTGAAACGCCGCAGCGCCAGCCGGACGCCCCGAAACCGCCGGACGCGCCAGAGCCGGACGCCCCGCGCCCTGAAGGCGCGCCGCCCCCTCCTCCGCCCGGCGCGGAGATGGACATGGCGGCCGCATACGCCGACTTCGCCAAGGCGTACCAAAGCGCGTTTGAGATGGAGTACGGTCTCTCCGAGGCGACGCCTGAAGGCTATATGAACGCCTTGCTTGGAATGGCGCGCGCCTTCGCCAAAGCGGGCGACGCCCAGCGCGCCCAGGACGCTTACAACGCCGTCCGCAAACGCCATTCGCGCGAGGAGGTTGAGCAGGTCTTCCGCCGCTTTGATGAGCAGGAGCGTCTGAAACGGCAGCCGCCGAGCGATGACAAGGATGAGGACGACAGCGGCGAGGAGGAGTGAGCGGCTTGCGGCGCTAGCGCCGAGGCGTTATGCTGTTCCTAGACGGCTTAGCAACTTGGATCGGTCCAAGACGATGAAAACAACGCAACGCTCATCACACCGCAGGGCGCGCCTCGCGCTGTTGGTCGGCGCCGTTTTGCTGGCGGCGATCGCGGCGGCAGTCTTTATGCGCGCGTCAACGCAAACGGCAGAACATGAGACGCCGGTTGACGCGCCGACCGCCGTCCAGAAGGAGACCACGCCTGTAGACGCGCCTGATGAGCCTGTCTCCAAGTCGACCGAAAGCGGAGAAAGCGGCTCCAACGCCGAACTCAAGACAGCCGACTTCTCGTTCCGTTACAGCGCGGACCGGTGGATTGAGATTGTGCGCAGCCAGATTTCGCCGCATAAACGAAATGATGAATCTGTTGTCCAACGCCTTGAAATGATGCGGAAGGATCTGGAGAAGCTGCCGCCCGAAGAGCGGGACGAGTATGTGAGAAACTTCAGCAGATTTTATGTGTGGCGATGGAAACCGCATTTGTCGGCGCGCGAAAATCTGATTCGGAAAGCGATCTTTGAGGAGTACGGCACATTCAATCCGAGAGGGAAAACGCCGCGCCGCGTCATTGAGATTCTGGTGGAGGGGCTGGACGATTTGACCGCCGCGCGCCATCTGGCGGATCCTCCTGACGGATGGGGGTGGCTACGAGAGCGGGAATACGCGCTTGAGTATGTGAACCGCGCTCTTGAGAAGGATCCGTCCTCGCGCGATGCGCTGATTCTCAAACACAACATGGCTGAATCCGCCGAGGTATCCCGTCAACTCATAGAGCATCATCCAAACGATGAAGAGGTTCTCATCGTCGCAACGCGTACATTTTCTTATAACCACCCGGAAGAAACGATTGCTGCGCTTGCGCCTTATCTTGACCAGGCAAAAGGAGCTGTTGATGGTCGTCTTCACAACAAACTTGGCGTTTCTTATGAAAGGTTAGGCTTGTATGCGGAGGCGCTGGATCAGTATCTTCTTGCGAAAGAGGCAGGATTCGTTCCTCTTGGCGGCAATATCATTCGACTTGAGCGGGGCGAGCCGTTTCCGCTCATTTGGGAGGCGCGCGCCGCTGCCGCCGCTGAATCGGCGCAGCAGCCTGCTCCGCCAAGCGAGACTCCTGAAACGCCGCAGCGCCAGCCGGACGCCCCGAAACCGCCGGACGCGCCAGAGCCGGACGCCCCGCGCCCTGAAGGCGCGCCGCCCCCTCCTCCGCCCGGCGCGGAGATGGACATGGCGGCGGCATACGCCGACTTCGCCAAGGCATACCAGACTGCGTTTGAGATGGAGTACGGTCTCTCCGAGGCGACGCCCGAAGGCTACATGAACGCGCTGCTCGGAATGGCGCGCGCCTTCGCCAAGTCGGGCGACGCCCAGCATGCCCAAGACGCTTACAACGCCGTGCGCAAACGCCATTCGCGCGAGGAGGTTGAGCAGGTCTTCCGCCGCTTCGATGAGCAGGAGCGTCTGAAACGGCAGCCGCCGAGCGGCGGGGACGAGGAGGAAGACGACAGCGGCGAGGAGGAGTGAGCGGCTTGCGGCGCTAGCGCCGAGGCGTTATGCTGTTCCTAGACGCGCTGAGCAACTTGGAACGAGTCAAGACGATGAAAACGACGCAACGCTCATCACGCCGCAGGGCGCGCCTCGCGCTGTTGGTCGGCGCCGTTTTGCTGGCGGCGCTGGCGATTGGCGTCGCGCTTCTTTTTCGCGCAAACGAGACAGACCCCGCCGCGCAAACGAACGCGCTGAAAGCTGACGGCAGCTCCGAGCCGAGAGAAGAGACTGTAGCCCCCGACGCAGGGGGCGTCGCGCAGGAGAAAGAGCAAGCTGAAATCAGCCCCCGCTTGGCAAAGATACTCCAGACCCTGTACGACCATAGAGGACCCGAATCGAATCCCAAGATTCGCGAATGGCTTGTGCAGTACGGAAACAAGATGATCGCCGACGGGAAAGAGGACGGTCATATCGTCAGTTTTCTTGACATGGATCTTTGGGACATGCGGGAGATTGAGAATCCGAGAGAGCTGGAAAGGTACATCGAAGTATCGCGGGAAGACCATCTGTACGACGAGACCGAAAGCGACGGCTGGCAGTACAATCCGGAATTCTCAGCGAAAGAGAATCGCATCAGCAAGTATTTCCACGACAATTTCGGGTACAATACACTCGCTTACAAGGTTGACGGGAAAACGCCGCGCCCTGTGATTGAGATTCTGGTGGAGGGGATGGACGATCTGACCGCCGCCAAGTATCTGATTGACGCGGTGTCTGGCAGTCTTTTTCCTGAGGTGAAAGGGGAGTACTGGAGCACGCGCGAAAAAGAGTATGCTGCGGAATACGCCGACCGCGTTTTAGCGAAAGACCCAACCTCGCGCGATGCGTTGATTGTGAAAATACATTCGGGAGTTGATGTGATCGAGTCGGCGCGGCTTCTGGCTGAGCATCATCCGGACGACAAGCGCGCGGCTCTCGAAGCGGGCGGCGAGCTGTATCTCAATCATCCCGAAGAAGCGATTGAGGCGATCACGCGTATTCTTCCGGAGGACGGTCTGCATTCCAAATCCGCTTACCATATGTATCTCGGCAACGCCTATGAGCGGCTGGACATGCTGTATGAAGCGGCTGATCAGTTTCAGAAGGCGTATGCCGCCGGCAGAACAGCTGGAAGTTGGCGGTATCATATGCTGGCGCATGGGGAACGCGCCTTTCCGTCTATCTGGGAAGAACGCGCTGCCGTCAATCCGCCTGAACCTGCGCCGCCAAGCCAGACCCCTGAAACGCCATCGCAGCGTCCGCCCGACGCGCCGATGCCGCCGGAAACTCCGCGCGGCATGGAGCCTCCCCCTCCTCCGCCCAACTTAGAGGCGGAGATGTCCGCGGCATACGCCGACTTTGCAAAGGCATACCAGAGCGCGTTTGAGATGGAATACTCCCTCTCCGAGGCGACGCCCGAAGGCTACATGAACGCGCTGTTGGGCATGGCGCGCGCCTTCGCCAAAGCGGGAGACGCCCAGCATGCCCAGGACGCTTACAACGCCGTCCGCAAACGCCATTCGCGCGAGCAGGTTGAGAAGGTCTTCCGCCGCTTTGACGAACAGGAGCGTCTGAAACGGCAGCCGCCGAACGATGACTAGGAGGATGACGACGAGGAGGAGTGAACGGCTTGCGGCTCTAGCGCCGAGGCGTTATGCTGTTCCTAGACGCGCTGAGCAACTTGGAACGAGTCAAGACGATGAAAACGACGCAACGCTCATCACGCCGCAGGGCGCGCCTCGCGCTTCTGGTCGGCGCTGTCTTGCTGGCCGCTTTGGCGGTTGCGGCGGCAATTCTTTTCCGCGTGGACGATCCTGCTTCGTCCAATACAACAGACAACCCGAAAGGCGCGTCCGGATCCGAGCCGCAGCATGAGCTTGTCCAAGGCGCCGACGCCGAGAAGGTGAAAGCATGGATGGACGCCTACCGCGAAATCACGCAAACAGGATTCGACGATGACGCGGACGACCTGCCCGAGGAGTGGATCCGGTTATTGGAGGAATGGGCGTCGTCCGACCCAAGCGAGCGGCTTGCGATCCATCTGACGCTGCTGTACATTGACAATGAGCGCGCGTCCGATCCGCAGGTTCATGAATGGCTTGTCTGGATCGGAACGAAGCGGATCCAAGACGGCAAAGACGACGACGCAATTGCCAGCGAGCTCCATACAGACTTCATCTTCCTGAGAAACTACAGCGGCGAAGAACTGAAGGGGCATATTCAAGAGATGCGGGATTTTGCGCTGGGGAAGCCTCATTCCTACGGCTCCGATCCGTCCAACCCCAACTACGATCCACGCGATCCAAGCCTTTCGGATAAAGAGAACCGAATCCGCGAATACTTCTACAACCGATATGGAAGCGTCGAACACCGCGAAGAAAACGGAAGAACGCCGCGGGCGGTGATCGAGATTCTGGTGGAAGGAATGGACGACCTGACTGCCGCCAAGTACCTGTATGGCGGCGGAAAAGGAGGCTATTATTCTTCAGATTTTGCAGAGGAGGTCGGGGAGCCGTGGAGAAGAGAGGTTAAGTATGCGGCGGAATACGCGGACCGTGTTTTGGCGACGGATCCGACCTCCCGCGACGCGTTGATCATCAAAGCGCGTTCGGCAGAACGTCTAAATGATGCGATCGAATCGGCGCGGCGTCTCCTCAAATATCATCCGAATGACGAAAGGGCGGTGAAAGAGGGTGTTCGCATCACTTTTAAAAGTTATCCTGAAGAAACGGTTGAGGCGATCTCCCGCTTATTGCCGGAGGATGGCTTGCATTCCAGTTCATTATTCCATCGCACACTTGGCAACGCCTATGAGCGTCTGGACATGATGTATGAAGCGGCGGATCAGTTTCAGAAGGCGTACGCCGCCGGCGATATGTACGCTTATGGGCGCTATAAAAGGATAGAGCGGGGGGAACGCGGCTACCCGTCCATCTGGGAGGAACGCGCCGCCGAGCGTCTTACCGAAGGGCCTCCAGAACCTGCGCCGCCAAGCGAGACCCCTGAAACACCGCCGCAGCGCCAGCCGAACGCCCCGGAGCCGCCGGACACGCCAGATACGCCGGACGCGCCGCGCCCTGAAGGCTCGCCTCCCGCTCCTCCGCCCGGCGCGGAGATGGACATGGCGGCGGCATACGCCGACTTTGCAAAGGCATACCAGAGCGCATTTGAGATGGAGTACGGTCTCTCCGAGGCGACGCCCGAAGGCTACATGAACGCGCTGCTAGCCATGGCGCGCGCCTTCGCCAAAGCGGGCGACGCCCAGCATGCCCAGGACGCTTACAACGCCGTCCGCAAACGCCATTCGCGCGAGGAGGTTGAGCGGGTCTTCCGCCGCTTTGATGAGCAGGAGCGTCTGAAACGGCAGCCGCCGAACGAGGAGGAGAATGACGACAGCGGCGAGGAGGAGTGAGCCTATTACAGACGCGGGCTTCGCTTGACACGAGCCAATCCGCCCGTCAAAATAGGCTTCAAATAGACGCATTCATCAAGAGGAACATGCCAATGCGCAGACTTGCCATCTCAACATGGACGCTTCACCGCGAGCTTGGAGCGATGTATCGACAAGCGGAGCATGGGTCAAAAGAGATGATCCCGAACGGCGCCGGCGCCGGCAACCTGTCGCTGCTGGAAACGCCCGCCGAGCTTCAAAAACGTGGCATCGCCGCCCTGGAGGTATGCCACTTCCATTTCCCTTCGCTTGAGAACGCCTATCTGGAGGAGTTCCGCGCCGCGCTGGACGAGGCGGGCATCGAACTGTACAGCCTGCTCATCGACACAGGCGACATCGCGCATCCGGACGATGATCAGCGGCAAAAAGAGATCGAAACGATTCGGTTTTGGCTACGGATCGCCGCGCAGATTGGGGCGTCGCATGCGCGCGTCGTCGCCGGCGGTATGGACATCGGCGCGCAAAACGGCGGCGCGAAAGATCACCCTGTCATTCGGCAAAGCGCCGAGACGCTTCTCGCGCTCGCCCGCGAAGCCGCTGAAACGGGCGTTCAGGTGAACACCGAAAATTTCAGACCGCTGACGAAAACGGCGGAAAATCTGCTCGCCATTCTAGACCTGTGCGAAGGGAAGGTCGGGCTGTGCGCCGACTTCGGCAACTACAGCGGCGGCAGCAAATACGACCAGCTCGCCCAGATCATCCCTAGAGCGAATGTGCTGCATGCGAAGGCGCATTATCCGACAGCCGGACAGATGGCGCGGGAAGATTTTGAAAAGTGCCTCGACCTTGCGGACGACGCCGATTTCAACGGTCCCTATTCGCTCATCTTTGACGGTCCTGGGAGCGAATGGGAGAGCGTCGCGCAGATTCAGGAGGCGGTTCAGCGTCGGATTCATTAGCGCTTCCGCCGCGCAGGAGAGCCGCCGCTTCATGCGCGGCGATGGAGACCAGCAGCGCGCCGGCGCCGATCCATTGTATTAAGGAAAGCCGGTCGCCGCCGAGCCATAAGCCAAAAAGGAGCGCAAACGCCGATTCCAGCGTCAGCAGCATCGCTGTCCGCGCGGAAGAGATGCGCTGCTGCGCGTAGGTCAAGATAAAGTAGCAGACGCCAGAGGCGCCAAGCCCCGTCAACAGCAGCCCCGGCCAGACAGACGGCGGCGGCGCGGAAACGCCCTCAAAAAGAAGAGCCGCGGCGGAAAACAGAACGGCGCACGCGAGCATCTGCGCGAAGGTCAACGCGACCGCGTTCAAACCGGGCGCAAAGCGGGAGGTGAGCGTCAAATGCAGCGCAAAGCCGAACGCGCAGCCGAGCGTCAACAGGTCGCCCAGGCGCGCCTCCGCCGGCGACGCGCCGGTCATCAAGGCGAGTCCGCCCAACGCCGCCAGCGCAAAGACGGCGGTCGTCTTCAACACAGGTTTTTGAAACAGCGCCTTGTCCAGGATCGGCGCGATTAGAACGACGCAGCCCGTGATGAGTCCCGAATTCGTCGGCGAGGCGTATTTCAAGCCCCAGGTTTGTAAAAAATAGCCGAGCGCGATCGGCAAGCCGAGCATGAGCCCGACGAAGAAATCGCGGCGCGTCATTTTAAACAGAGCGAACAGAAACAGCCCGCCTGTCGCCAAGGCGAACCGAACCGCCAAAAAGCTCAAGAAGCCGTATGCCTGGATCGCCTCGTCCACGACGACAAAAGTCGCGCCCCAGAGCGCTGTCGCGGCGATGAGCAGGAACGTCGGTACCGCGTTCATACGAGTTGGCACGATTGTTGCTTGTTATTGCTTGATGAGCGCAGGCTTTCATTCAAAGGAGCGGGTTCATGCATTGCATTGTCTTTCCGAGATTCTTCCAAAAACTGAGCGTACCGCAGTTGGCAAGCGAGTTGAACCGCCTCGGCTTTGACGGAGTCGACGTCATGGCGCGGGACGGTTACTGGATAACGCCGTCCAATCTGCCCCGAACATTGTACCATTTCGTACGTACGATGTACGATTTTGGTCTGTCGGCGGAGAACGCGACGACCGAATATCTGGACCCGAACGAGCCGGGCGCCGAAGCGGGCGCCGCCGCCATGGCGGAAAACGGCATACGGCAGTTCCGTCTGAAGCATATCCCATACCGCGGTCCGAAAACATACCGCAGCGACCTTGACCGCGCCAAACGTTTTTTTGACGGATGGGAGCGAATCGGCGAAAAGCATGGGATACGCGCTTTTTTACAGACGCACGGCGGCTCCATTCACCCAAGCGCCAGCGCGTCAATCCGCCTCGTTGAAGGGCTGAACCCCGCCTATATCGGCGTTCACCACGACCCCGGCAACATGATCTGCCAAGAGGGGTACGAGAACTGGGAGATCGGGTTCGACATACTGGGCGACTATCTCTGCATGTTGGGGGTGAAAAATGCGGCGTTTTTTCAAACGGCGGACGGAAAATGGACGCGCCGATGGACGCCGCTTGCCGAAGGCGCCGTCGATTACCGCCAGGTTCTGAAGGCGGTTCAGAAGACCAGCTTCGACGGACCGCTCTGCATGCACAACTTTTATGAGCGCGGGCTTGAGCATCTGAAACGGCAGACGCGCGCCGATTTGGAACACTTGAGAACGCTGATCAAGGAGGTTGACGCCAGCGTTTCCCCTTAAAAAGGGGGGCTAGGGGGGTTTAGAGTGGACGCGGATCGTTCCCCCTTGAAAAGGGGCTGGGGGGTTTTTAGCCGCAAGTGGTAGACTCTGGATTCCCGCTTGCGCGGGAATGACGATCTGGGGAAACGAGGCGGATGGGGGCGGCTAAGATTCCCGCTTGCGCGGAATGACGGAATCGCCTGTACCTGTAGAGACTGCCGCTTTCTCAAAACATTTGCGGTTTGCGCCGTTGTTGTATATGATATGGACGTTCATATCGGCGGCGGGCATCCACAAAGGAGGCGGACGGGTGAAACAAGCAGAAGCGACCGCGCAAGCGCATACCGAAGCGCCAACCATTGATCTCAAAGACCCGTCGCTCTATATCAACCGAGAGCTGAGCTGGATCGAGTTCAACGGGCGCGTCCTGGGCGAGGCGCAGGACCCTGAAAAACCGCTCGCCGAACGGCTCAAATTTCTCGCCATCGTCGGCTCCAACCTGGACGAATTCTTCATGGTGCGCGTCGCGGGATTGAAACGGCAGGTGGAATCCGGCGCCCTGTACGCCGCCGCCGACGGACTCATGCCCGCCGAGCAGCTGGAGCGAATCTCCGCCGCATGCCACCGACAAATACGCGCCCAGTACCAGTGCCTTTTACAAGACGCGCTCCCCGCCCTTGAAGAACGCGGCGCCGTCATTCATCCCATCAGCGAACTCTCCCCCGACCTGTACGAATGGATCGACAATTACTTCCATCGACAGGTGTTTCCGGTGTTGACGCCGCTCGCCATCGACTCTGGGCATCCGTTTCCGCGCCTGCGGTCGTTGACCCTGAACCTTGCCGTCTCCCTGCGCAAAAGCATGGGCGGGCGCATGAACTCCTATTTTGCGGTCGTCCAAACCCCGCAGTCGCTTTCCAGATTTGTCCGCCTGCCTGTCGAGGGGCTGCGCTTCGCCCTGCTGGAAGACATCATCATGGAGTTCATCGGCGACCTGTTCCATGGGCTAGAGATCGAGAGCTGCCATCCGTTTTATGTGCTGCGCGACAGCGACCTGGAAATCGACGAGGAGGAGAGCCAAGACCTGCTGGAAATGATTGAAGGCGAGCTGCGCAAACGCGCGACGACCGCCGTCGTGCGGCTCGACATCGGAGCCGACTGCCCAGACGATGTCCTGGAGCATCTCATGCGCGGGTTGGACCTGAAAGAGGAGGATGTGTACCGGGTTGACGGCATCCTTCGGCTGCGCGACCTGATGGGGCTGACGGCGCAGATCGATCTCCCAGAGCTGTTTTATCCGCCGTTTGTCCCGCACACCATCTCGCGCATGAAGGCGTCGCAGGACATTTTTGAAACGATACGGGAGGGGGACATACTGCTCCACCATCCGTATGAGTCGTTCGACACGGTCATTGAGTTTTTGAACCAAGCGGCCATCGACCCGAATGTGCTGGCGATCAAGCAGACGCTGTACCGAACGGATGGCGACTCCGCCATCGTTCAGGCGCTGGAAACGGCGGCGGAAAACGGCAAGCAGGTGACGGCGCTGGTGGAACTGAAGGCGCGGTTCGACGAGCAGGCGAACATCGCATGGGCGCGGCGGCTTGAACGGGCGGGCGTGCATGTGGTGTACGGGCTTGTCGGGCTGAAGACCCACTGCAAGGCGCTGCTGGTGGTGCGGCAGGAGGAGGGGCTGGACAGGCTGCGCCGTTATGTGCATATCGGAACGGGCAATTACAACTCCTCAACGGCGCGGCTTTACACCGACTTGGGGCTTTTGACGTGCGACCTTCAATTTGGGCGGGACGCTTCGCGCCTTTTCAACCTGTTGACAGGATTTTCGGAGTTCCCCGTCTGGCGCCGTTTTATTGTGGCGCCGCTGGAGCTGCAGGACGCGACGGTCGAAATGATACGGCGGGAGCAGAAGCATGCGGAGGAGGGGCGCCAGGGGCGCATCATCGCCAAGATGAATTCGCTGGTGGACCCGCGCACCATTCGGGCGTTGTACCGCGCGTCGCAGGCGGGCGTTCAGATCGATCTGATTGTGCGCGGCATCTGCTGTCTGCGGGCGGGCGTTCCCGGCGTGAGCGAGAATATCCGCGCGCGCAGCATCGTCGGACGCTTCTTGGAACATACGCGGGTGTACTACTTCCGCAACAACGGCTCCGAAGAGGTGTATCTGTCCAGCGCGGACTGGATGCCGCGCAACTTTTTGCGGCGGGTGGAAATCATGTTTCCAATCGAGGATCCGCGCTTGAAACGGCGCATCATTGAGGAGACGCTGGAGCTGCATCTAAGGGACAATTGCCAAGCGCGGATGCAGAATCCGGACGGCTCTTATGAATGGACAAAGGCGCCGCTCGGCGAACGCCTAGACAGCCAGGCGCGGTTTTTAGAAATCGCGGCGACGGAACATGGCGAACAGACGATGCGCCCGTTCAGCGCCGACTTTTTGCTGCGCCATGTGTCCGAACGCGACCTCGTCCATTTTGTGCTGGACGAATAAGCGCGGCGTTTCCTGCGCGGAAAGATGCTAAGGGAAGGCATGCCCCCGCCGGCGCCTCATTCGCTGTCTTGCGGCGTTGGACTATTTGGGCTGCTGTCCGCCGCTTTCAACGCTCCCCATGGCGCTTTTTTCTTACCGGCTGGATCAACGGAAAGGAAGCGGCTATTGCCCGCATGAACCCAAGTCGCGGCGCCGTATCGGCCGATGCGCACGATCTCCCGCGTGTCGATATGAATGCGGTAAAGTCCGCTCAGCAGGTTGTCCTCAAGTTTCATATGGAACAGAATCCATTTGCTGTCCGCCGACCAATCGCCTCCCCCCCATGCCTCCAGTCCGTCTTTGCGGGATGTGAGACGCTCAACATTGGAACCGTCCGGGTCCATCATAAAAAGGTCCAATGCGCGTATCTCGCCTTCCTGCTCTTTGCGGTCGTACGCTTGAAACGCGATCTTCTTGCCGTCCGGCGACCATTCAGGCAGCATCTCGGTTGCAGCGCTGTATGTCAGATTCACGACGTTGGAACCGTCCGCATTCATCGTATAGAGATGATTGCTAAATTTAGGAAGCCCGCCCAGATCCGCTCTCTCCTTGTCGCTGGGAGTGGAATAATAAACGATCTTCTTGCCGTCTCCGGAGACGGACGGCCAATATTCATCCTGAGTCGGCGTCTTCGTGAGCTGCTCCAGCGTTGCGGAGCCGATATCCAACACATAAATGTCTCCAAACGGGAACGGGTCGGTTGTGTCAGTTGCGCCGCATGCAAGACGCCTCCCGTCTGGAAACCACACTGCGAATGGAATGTAGATCGTTTTGAATTTTCGGTTGTTTTTAAGGCGCTCGGTCATGTTGATCAGCCGCCCTGTTTCCAGCTCCAGGATGAACAGCGTGTAAAAGGAACCGTCCGTACTGGCGCTGATGGCGGCGCGCTTGCCGTCCCGGCTGAATCTTGCCGGATGGTTGAAGTCTCCGGTCATCCAGACCCTTTCGTTTTGGCCGTCCCAGTCAATGAGTCTAAGGTTTTGTCCCCGCCCGATACAGATGGTCGGCTTTACCAGTTTCGTCACATCTTCCATCGGGACAAAGTCTCTTGACGGCGCGGAAGCGCACAGCAGAAGCAAGAAGACGGCGGCCGCGAACGCCGCCAAGCGTTTTGTGAAGGCGGAGAAGGTCATGCCATGCTCCTTTCAAGCGAAGGGGCGCGTCCGCGCATCATTCGTCGGCGGAGGCGTTTTTCTCCATCGGCGTTTCTTCAGCGTCCGCCGCTTTCAACGCTCCCCACTGCGCTTTTTTCTTACCGGCTGGGTCGACGGAGAGGAAGCGGCTCTTGCCCGCCAAAACCCATGCAACGTTGTCCGCCTGAACACGCTTGATCAACTGAACCTCTTTCGTCGCGACGCGCAGCCGGTAGATGCCTTCGTCAGCAGGATCGTCCGTATCCGCGGGCGAAGACGCATAAACGATCCATTGAGAATCGGGCGACCAACTGGCATCGAATTCAAGAGCTGCGCTGAAGGTGAGACGCTCCACATCGGAGCCGTCCGGGTTCATCATATACAGATCGGGTACATTCTTCGGCTCCGCGCCGTCCAGGACAGAGCGCCAGGAGCGAAAAACAATCTTCTTCCCGTCCGGCGACCATGACCGTACCTTATCCAATGTCGGATGGTTTGTCAGATTGACGAGATTCGACCCGTCGGCGTTGACCGTATACACCTCATAGTTCACATGCCCCCCGTTTTCTTTCGGCTCGTTCAAGCCGTAGAACGCCAACCGTTTCCCGTCCGGCGACCAGACCGGATGGGAAGGTTGTAGCTTTGGGAAG
This sequence comes from Candidatus Poribacteria bacterium, assembly GCA_963665845.2. Lineage (GTDB taxonomy): Bacteria > Poribacteria > WGA-4E > JAPPNK01. The sequence goes on along the minus strand of OY762492.1, from coordinate 3,142,243 downwards.
TTCGTCATGCGGACATACCTTCCGTTAACGGCATTCACTTTGTAGATGTCCGCGTGAATAATGGTGTTTGTGATGCGCCTGTCGGCGATGAGAGTGAGCCAAATCCCGTCGGGCGACCATGCGGCATGGATATAGTCGCCCGCGGCGTTCTGGGGCAGCCATTTCAACATGTTCTGGACGTTGCCGGTTTTCAGCTCAAGAACATACGGCGCGTAGTCGCCGTCGTATACGACCGCCGCGGCGCGTTTTCCGTCCGGCGTCCAGACAACGCCGCCAGAGAACCGCGCCTTGCCGTCACTGAGCCAAACTCGGTCGTTCTCGCCGTCCCAATCGATAAGGCGTATCTCGTATCCGTCAGGAGTACAATAACTGAGAGTCGGCTTGACAAGCTTCGTCACATCCTCTCTCGGCGTCGGCAGCGCGCCGACTGCGGAAGCGCGCGAAGCTCCCGCCAACAGCAGCGCAGCGGCAACCGCGCAAACGGCGAACAAATCGGCGTTTCGGCGCATCATCAACTCCTTTTATGAAAACCAGGCGCGCAGCAAGCTCATTCGAAAAGGAACTTCGCGGCGGGATTCGGTCTCACGGCCTCCTTTGATCTAAAGACCGCCCCGATGCTGTACCGCCATTGCAGCATGGCTTTCGCCGGCGCGTTTACCGCAGGGGCGGAAATGCATGTCCCCGCGGACGCGGGATGACAACTCACTCCGAAACGGCGGCGCCGTACTCTTCATCCTCCACAATCTCGGTGATGGTCGGTTTGCGTTCGCCGTCAAATCCGATCTGCTCCATATGATCCGTCATGCTTTCGCCGGCGCGGTGGATCGCCGTCCGCAATTGATCTAGGACGCCGCCGACGCCCTCAAAGACCGCCTCCACCTCCACAAACTGCCGGTAGAGTTCGGCGGCGTTCTCGCGCGTCATTTCGCTCAATCCGATTTCCGCCAGCTGCCGGTAGGAAACGATCGCCTTCTCCAGCTGTTCCCGTATCGTTTCGCTCTGGCGTTCAAACTCCGCTACTGAAGCCGACATGTCCACTCCCTACAGCAATACAGCGCTCAACTATTGAGCATCATGCGCAAATTATGACGTTCGCCGCCGCTTTTTTCGTTCGGCGCGCTTGTACTAAGTATAGCGCCGTTGTCTCGACTTGTCCTGCTAAAATCGCGCCGAGGGCGCCGATTCATCCGCTAACAGCCGTTCTTTACGGGTATCCAGGCGGCGCGGCGTCCGTCTTTAACAAAAAACAGCCGCTCCGCCTCGGTTCCAGACCCGCATGAAACGCTTGGCACAATTCTTGCTATAGAGGCTCCGCTGCGATAGGAACGTTACGAAAGGCGGAAGACGATAAAATCGACGACTCTCTCGTTTATGCCGGTTCGCGAGTATGTGACCATCAGCCAAGACCCGAACGAACGGGAAACACAGGATGTCTGGATCGAAATGGCTCAGGCGCATCCGCTTTTGACGCGCCAGGAGGAGATCGAACTGACGCAGCGCATACGCGCGGGCGATCAAAAAGCGCAGGAGCGGCTCATCATGTGCAACCTGCGTCTCGTTCTGAAACTCGCGCTGCGTTACCGGCGGCACAGCGTCCCCCTGGTCGACCTGCTCCAGGAGGGCATCGGCGGACTTTTGCAGGCGATACGGCGCTTCGATGAGCGGCGCGGCTTCAAATTCAGCACCTACTCTGTTCACTGGATACGGCAAGCGATTTCGCGCCATATCGACCGCGCCGCGCGGACGATTCGGCTGCCGTCGTACGTACTCGCCATGATGGGAAATCAGAAGCGGGTCAGCGCCGATCTGGAGCGTTTGTTTGGGCGCATGCCGACGGCGGAGGAGCTGGCGGCAAACATCGGCGAGACGGTTGAGCGCACCCGATACAACGAGACGCTGCCGCAGGAGCCGATCCCGCTGGAAACGCCGGTCGGCAACCCGGACGGCAACACGACTCTCTCCGACGTTGTTGAGGACACCTCGAACGAGACGCACAAGCATATCGAGCAATGGGAGCGGCGCGACGAGGTGGATCGGTTGATGGAGGTTCTGACGAGCCGCGAGCGCACCGTCATCAATCTGCGCTTCGGGCTTGCGACCGGCGAAGGCGAAACGCTGCGCGCCATTGCGCAAAAGCTGGATGTGACCAAAGAGCGCGTGCGCCAGATCGAAACGCAGGCGATGGAAAAGATGATGCAGCGCGCCATGAAAAATCGACGCGGACGGCGCTCCGCCGCTTAAACGAACGGAGCCGACATGGCAGGCATCTCGCTTGAAGATGTGGAATACGCCGCGGAACTCGCCCGACTTGATCTACAGCCCGACGAAAAAGAGGCGCTGGTAGATCAACTCGGGCGCATTCTACAATACATCGGAAAACTGAATGAGCTGGACACCGAGGGCGTGGAGCCGACTTCTCATGTGCTGACGATTCAGAACGTTTTTCGAAAAGACCGCGCCGATGAGCCGATGAACAGGGAAGACGCCCTGCAGTTGGCGCCGGACGCAAGCGGCGCGTTCTTTCAGGCGCCCAAGGTGATCGAATAAAAACGCGCGAGCCGATAACATGTCCACATGCTTTCTGCCGGCGCATGAGACGGCGCGCCGCCTTCGGCAGGGCGACATTAGCGCCGTACAGACCGCCGAACACCTTTTTGAACAGATACGCCGATTCGACCCGCAAATACAGGCGTATCTGTCGCTGAACGAGGAGCAGGCGCTGCGAACCGCCCAAGAGGTAGACGCGGCGCTCCAGCGCGGAGAGAAACTGCCGCCGCTGGCGGGCATCCCTGTCGGCGTCAAGGATGTGATCTGCGCCAAAGGCGAGCAGGTTACCTGCGGCTCCAAGATACTAGAGAATTTCATCTCTCCCTACGACGCGACCGTTATCCGTAAGCTGCGCGAGCAGAAAGCGGTTCTGATCGGAAAGCTGAATATGGACGAGTTTGCGATGGGTTCCTCAACCGAAAACTCCGCCTATATGAAGACGCGAAACCCTTGGGATTTGGAACGCGCGCCCGGCGGGTCCAGCGGAGGTTCCGCCGCGGCGGTTGCAGCCGGCATGGCGGCAACCGCTCTCGGTTCCGACACGGGCGGCTCCGTCCGGCAGCCGGCGGCGTTCTGCGGAACGGTCGGATTCAAGCCGACTTACGGGCGCGTCTCCCGTTTTGGGCTGGTCGCGTTCGCTTCGTCGCTTGACCAGATCGGACCGTTGACGCGGAATGTTCGGGACGCGGCGCTGGTTCTGAACGCCATTTGCGGCAACGATCCGCTCGATTCAACCTCCGCCGATCTTCCCGTTCCTGACTTCACGGAGGCGCTGCGGAGCGGACTGGACGGCATGCGGGTCGGCGTTCCGCGCGAGTATTTTATCGAGGGGCTGGACCCTGAAGTGGAGGCGGCCGTTCAGGCGGCGATACAGACGCTGGAAAGTCTCGGCGCGCAGATAGACGAACTCTCCCTACCGCACACCGAATACGGCGTCGCCACCTACTACATCATCGCGCCCGCGGAGGCCAGCTCCAACCTCGCCCGATACGACGGCATACGGTACGGCTACCGATCCAGCGCCGGCGGCGGTCTCATTGACGCCTACCGCAAAACGCGGGGGGAAGGTTTTGGCGACGAGGTGAAGCGGCGCATCATGATCGGCGCCTACGCCTTGAGCGCCGGCTACTACGACGCCTATTATCTGAAAGCGATGAAGGCGCGGACGCTTGTGAAACAGGATTTTGACCGCGCTTTTGAAAACGTTGACCTGATTGTGTCGCCGACGGCTCCGACGCCGGCGTTCAAGCTGGGCGAAATGACCGACGATCCGTTACAGATGTATCTGTCAGACGTCTTCACGATACCGGCGAGCCTTGCAGGTTTGCCGGGCGTTTCCGTTCCATGCGGATTTAGCGAAAGCGGGCTTCCGATCGGGTTGCAACTGCTTGGAAAGCCGTTTGACGAAGAATCGGTACTGCGCGCCGCTTACGCTTTTGAGCAGGCGTCGGGTCTCCATGATCTACTGCCGCCGTTGGAGGAAGCGTCATGAACAGGGCGCCGAAACCGGAGATGGGGCTGGCGGTTGCGTTCACGCCGGCGGTTCTCTGTTCGTTCTTGCTGGCGTATACGCTTCCGCGCGGCATGGGCGTCCATTACTCCGTCGCGATCGGCATGGGGGCGGTCGTCGGAATTTCGGCGTTAGGCGTTGGGAAGACGCGCGCATGGTCGGTCGCCGCGGGGGCGGCTCTCATTGCGGTCGTCGGGATCGGAATCGGCTTGCTTCTGGATGTTCGATGGAACAGCCTGATTTACTTGACGCGGGAGTTTGCAGAGGCGTATAACATTGACATGGCGACCGCGGAGGCTCAAGCAGAAGTGATTTTGAGCGGAAGCGGTTTTATGGAGCTGGCGAAGGGGCGGTTCTTGAGCTACGTGACGCTGATCATGTCGTTTTTAGCCGCTCTCGGCGCCGTTTTAGCCGTGCGCAGCCGTTTGACGGCGCGGCTCCTGCGCGTTCCGCTGACACTGAACGAGGATGCGTCCGACGATGAGATATGAAACGGTCATCGGTCTCGAAATACACGCCGAACTGAACACGAACTCAAAGCTGTTCACATGGACAGAAAACCGCTTCGGCGGCGAACCGAACACGCGCATCGATCCGATCACGCTCGGAATGCCGGGCGTCCTGCCTGTACTGAACAAAAAAGCGGTTGACTATACGATACTCGCCGGGATCGCCATGGAGTGCGCGATTCAGCCGTACAGCAAATTCGACCGCAAACATTATTTTTACCCCGACCTGCCGAAAGGGTATCAGATTTCGCAATACGACCTGCCCATCGCCAAAGACGGCATGGCGGAGTATGAGCTGAACGGGGAGACCCGCTCCTGCCGCATTCGGCGCATTCATCTTGAAGAGGACGCGGGAAAGCTGATCCACGCCGAGGGCGGCGCCAACGTCAGCTGGGTCGATTACAACCGCTCATGCGTTCCGTTGATCGAGATTGTCGGGGAGCCGGATCTGCGTTCGTCAGACGAAGCGATCGCCTACTGGCGCGCTGTCAAGGAGATATTGGAATACGCCGAGGTCAGCGACTGCAACATGGAGGAGGGCAGTTTTCGCTGCGACGCGAACATCTCTCTGCGCCCCGTCGGATCGGAAACGCTTGGATCGCGCGCCGAATTGAAGAACATGAACTCGTTCAAGTTTGTGCAGACCGCGCTGGAGTATGAGATACGGCGGCAGACGCGCATTTTGGACGGCGGCGGAACCGTCGACCAAGAAACGCGCCTCTTCGATCCCGCCAAAGGGACGACGCGCGCGATGCGTTCCAAAGAGGAAGCGAGCGACTACCGCTACTTCCCAGAGCCTGACCTTGTGCCGCTTGTCATCGACGATTCATGGGTGAAGGAGGCGCGGAGCCGTTTGCCTGAATTGCCGCGCGCGAGGCGTCAACGTTTGGAAGACGAATACGGCATCAACGCGGAGACAGCGAAGGCGCTGACGGCTGAAAAAGCGTTTGCCGATTACTATGAAGAGACGGCGAAAACGTGCGGCGATCCTGTCGGCGCCGCGAACTGGGTTCAGGGGGATCTGATCGGAATGCTGCGGGCGGAGAACCGCTCGATTCACGATTCGCCGGTCAAGCCTGAGCAGCTGGGCGCTCTCATTAAGATGATCAACGACGAGTTGATCAGCGGGCGCATGGCGAAAGAGGCGCTGGAGGAGATGATGAAAACAGGCAAGCCCGCGCAGCAGGTGGTCGAAGAGCGCGGCTTTATTCAGGTCTCCGACGAGTCTGCCATCGATGAGTGGGCTAGGCAGGTTGTCGAGGAGAACCCGGACGCCGCCGACAAAATACGCGCCGGGAACGACCGCGCCATCGGTTTTCTGGTCGGACAAATGATGAAGCTGTCGCGCGGCAAAGCGAACCCGAAACTGGCGAACGCGGCACTGCGGAAGGCGCTGGAGGATTAGCCGCGATGACCTGCGGGAAAGTTGCAGCGCAACTCGCCGTCATTCCCGCGCCCTCTCCCCGTCATTCCCGCGTAAGCGGGAATCTTAGCATTGCAGCCGCCGCTCCCGTCCTTTAAACCCCCCCAGCCCCCCTTTTCAAGGGGGGAGTCTAGAAACCCGCGGCTTACCGCTGTCATATGCCCGCCGTCCCCCGCTTCCCCGTTTTCACGAGGACATGCCCGCGAGGGCATGCATTCCCGCGCCCCTCATAGCCTGCCCCCGTGAAAACGGGGGTCATTCCCGCGCAAGCGGGAATCCAGAGACGCCGCAGACGACGTCCGCGTTCACCAGGCGAAATGTCTCAACTAAAGCGCTATTGTAACGCTTCCAAATTCTCATCCAAGAGATCCAGAAGCGGACGATCGACTCCCCACGGGACGGCTTCTTCGAGCGGGGTAGAATTAAACCGCTCGCAAAACACGAGAATAGCGTAGGCTGCAAACGCGGCGTAAAAGTGGAGCCTCCAACTCGGAAACGCGCTTAATTTCAGCAATTCGTCCAAGATCGGCGTACCGTGATAATGAATCATCGCATCGCCGTATGGCGCCGCTGGATCGCCATACTGTATATTCGGCATATGTATTTGACGCAGGCGGTTGGATGGAGAAACGACAAGATAGTTGCGCGCATTGGGATCCGCGTTGATGACACGCGGAACCGGCGTTTCCTCATCCAGCTTATTGCGCAGCGATTCAAAACGCTCCCGCAGCGGTTTGAACCGCATCGCCGCCATACGAGGCCCTTTGTCCCGCTGTTGATTCAGATATGTATCCATATAATCGCTCCATGAAGCGAATCTGGGAGACCCCGCAAGCGTTGGACGCCCAAAGCCTTCGGCTGGAACGGTCAGCAAATGCTGAAACGTCCGATGCAGATCGCCCGCCCACGCCTTCGCTTGTTCCAGTGAAAATCCGCCCTTGCGGATGACCGAATCCAATGAAGAGCCGTCAATATACGGCCGAATCGTCAAGGATCCTTCAGATTCCTTCAACCGTTGAACATGCGAAATCGGGCAGAAGAGGTCGTTAGGGGGGAGCTTCTCGAGAACCGCTTTCTCAATAAAAGGAGACTCTGTTGGATCTAGAATCTCTTTCACAGCATGCCGCCCTGATTCCGTTTCAACCAAATAAACGCGGTGATGCGTTTGGCTGATCAGCTCCAACGCTTCGATGGTACCCGCGGTCTGCTGGATGATGGACAGCGCTTCGTTGGAAAGCATGGGCAATTTTTCTGATCTGACCTCACGTCTTAAGTTGGGACATTCTGTTTGGCGAACGCCGACGTTTTCTGCGGCGCCTCTAGATTCCCGCTTACGCGGGAATGACCGTTTGGTTGGCGACGCTTTTTCCCATGAATAAAGGCTCTGTTCGTTCAGATGTTCCGACTTTAGGCATAAGGTCAGTTCTGATAGAACCGTCTCTAGGGCGCTGATATGCCGCCGCGCGCCCAGCGCGCCAGCGCCTTGGACGGATCGCCGATCTCCTCCACCGATTCATACCAGCAGTCGCGCCAGTTCTCTTTCGGCAAGCCCGCAAACGCCATCAGGTTGAGCGGGTATTCTTCGCTGTCGGCGCAGTGGCGGAAGTCGTCGCGGAACAGAAACGCCGGCTTCTCCCATGCGAACGCCATTCCGAGCTCCACCATGACCCCCTCGTCGGGCGGGCATCCGTTGACGACAGCGAAGATGGCGTCGGCGTCCCGCACATCGCGCATATCGGCGAGCGCGACCTGATAAGCCCATCCCGCCGTCGCCTTGTCGATCTGATTGTTGCGCGCAAACGGCTCCCACACCTCCAGCCCCAGCGCGGACAACGCCGCCTTCAGCTCCGCCAGCGGTCCCTCCCGCTGCTGCTTTGAAAAGCCGTATGGGTTGGCGAGATAGATCGTCTTTTTGGGCGCGCTCATTTGTTGCCGCTTTCTTTTTACGCTTCCGCTTTGACGCGTCTATCATCCTTCTTTTCCCGCCCGTTTGCAAGCCGATCTTTCCACATGCAGTACGCTCATACGGGGATCGTCGAGGCGGCGCAGATCGTCCTTCCCGCGCAAGCCATGTCCTCGTGAAAACGGGGAGGGTATCCAGAGTCCCGGCAGAAACCGTATGCGCCGACAGCCGCGGCGTATCCTCCTCTAAACCCCCCTAACCCCCCTTTTCAAGGGGGAATGGAGCGGCGGGAGAGAAGGTTTCCTCCCCCGCCTCGTTTGCCGTTTATTTCGATGCGTTCGCTGTTTCGCGCGGCATCAGGTCGCCTTTTGTCGGCCGGGGGGTGCGCCAGTTCCAGACGCGCCAGACGATGGACGCTTTTTTGATGTCGGCGTTCACCTCTATCGGAGCGGTCGCAATCGTCTTGCCGTTCAGTTTCGCCGCGACGAATCCCGCCGAATCGCCTTTTTTGACGGGCGCTTCCAGTTTGGGAGCCGACGCCAGCTCTAAGACGATCTTTTCAAAGTCGGAGCGTTTTGCAAACGCCTCCATGTCCTGCGCAATGCGGATGGGGGCGTATGCGTGGGCGCTTCCGTTCACATAGACCAGATTGGGCATGAGGTCGCCCGCTTTTGCGATCACGCGCCGGTCATGCGTCGCAAAGGCGGTTCCGAGAAGACGCGCCGATTCGCGCGCGCGTTCGCGGTCGGAGGAGGCGCCCATAACCGCCGAGATGAGGCGTATGCCGTTCCGTTCCGCCGTCGCGACGAGATTGAACCCCGCCTTGCTGTGGTAACCTGTCTTGAGTCCGTCCGCGCCAGGGAAATTTTCCAAAAAACGCTTGTTCGTGTTGTAAAGGTCGAAGGTTCCGTTTCGAAACGTGTCCTTGACCGTTGCGCTCCATTTGAGCGCGCTGGGATGCTTCGCAATCAGTTCCCGCGCCAGCATCGCCATCTCATGCGCCGTCGACATGCTGTCCGGAGCTGCGGGCAGTCCATGGACGTTCACATAGTTTGTGTTTTTCATGCCGAGTTCGCGCGCCCGTTCGTTCATGAGAACCGTCATCGCTTCAACGCTTCCGACAAGCCCCTCGGCGACAGCGACGCATGCGTCGTTGGCGGACGCGATCTCAATCGCTTTCATGAGTTCGCCGAGCGTGAACGTTTCGCCGTGCGCTAGATACACCTGCGAGCCGCCGGTCTGGCTTGCATACGCGGAGGTTCGTATCGGCGCGTCCATCTGCGCCTCTCCCTTTTCGACGCGGTCGAAGACGACGAGCGCGAGCATCATTTTGACAAGGGACGCTTGGGGTCTGAGTTCGCCGCTGCGCGTTTCGGAGAGTACCTGCCCTGTTTCCGCCTCTATGACGATAGACGCTGTTGGGGCCGCTTGTTTTGCCGCGTTGGCGCCGATGGCGGCAGTAAAGGCGAGCGCAAAAATGAGCGCGAAAGCCGCCGCAGCTCTTCGGGCGCTTACAAACATGAGGATGCCTTTCTTTCTAAACCTGGAATCCATGAACATCTACACCCTATATGACGATAGAAGCCGCGCATTCCGTTACATAATACTTGCGTTGGACGCCCGCCGTTCGCGGCGCGCCGACTCCTAAAATACTGAAAAACGCCGCCCTAGGCAACAGACATGGCCTGGTCTCGCGTCTTAAGTTGGGGCATGTCGGCGGGCGAACGCGGACCGTTTCTGGGACGCCTTTGGATTCCCGCACGTTTTGCCGCAAGGGCGGGAATGACGGTCGCCGGGCGCGGGGTTTCTGGACTCCCCCCTTGAAAAGGGGGGCTGGGGGGGTTTTAGCCGCGCCCTGAATGACCTGACCTTGCGTCTTTAGTTGAGACATCCCGCCTGGCGAACGCGGACGTCTTCTGCGGCGCCTCTAGATTCCCTCCCCGTTTTCACGAGGACATGGCTTGCGCGGGAATGACGACATGAACGTACTGCCGACATGGAAGAGCGGTTGAGGCGGGGGCGGAAATATGCGACACTCTCCTCAACAGAAACGATAACGGGAGAGGCTGTGAACGAGCAAACGAGACGATGGACGGGGCTGGCGGCTTGCGTCTTCTTGATGCTTTTGATCTGGTTCATGCCGGCGCCGGCGGGGCTTGAAACGCAGGCGTGGCGCATACTCGGCGTCTTTGCGGGCGTCATCGCGGCGCTGATACTGCGCCCGTTTCCGATGGGGGCGGCGGTCGTCTTCGGCATCGCCGCGCTCATGACGACGCAAACCGTAACAAAAAAGGAAGCGCTTGCCGGATACGGCGACTCGGTCGTCTGGCTCGTCGCGGCGGCGTTTCTGTTTGCGAACGCGGTCGTAACGTCCGGCTTGGGCAAACGGATCGCGCTGACGCTGGTCGACAAGTGGGGCGGCTCCATGATCGGACTCGGGTACGCGGTCTGCGGCGCGGAGCTGATTCTCGGTCCGGCGATACCGTCCAACACGGCGCGCGGCGGGGGCGTCCTGTCGCCGATTGTGCGCTCTCTCGCGGAGGCGCTGGATTCTCATCCTGACAAAAACTCGGAGCGGGCGGGGCAGTATCTGATCCAGCTCGGCGCCCACGCCAACCTGATTGCCGCCGCGATGTTTCTCACCGGCATGGCGGCGAACCCTCTCGTTCAAGACGCGGCAAAGGAGGTCTTGGACGTCGAATTCACATGGGCGACATGGGCATGGGGGGCGATTGTTCCTGGTCTGTTCGGGCTGGGCATTTTGCCATGGTTCATACGCTGGCTCGCAAAGCCGACGGTTGAAGACACGCGCCCCGCCCAAGAGTCCGCCCGCGCGCAGCTGAAAGCGATGGGTCCCTGGTCAAGGCGGGAGATCGGAATCGGCGTCATTTTCGCGGGAATGATCTTTCTATGGGCAACCTATAAACATCTGCACGGGCTGGGTTCAACGGAGGTGGCATGGCTCGGCGTCGCGGCGCTTCTGTTGACAAGGCTTGAAGAGTGGAGCGCCGTCATCAAAAACAGCGCGGCGTGGGACGCGGTCGTCTGGCTCGGCGGGCTGCTGTCGATGGCAACCCTGCTGCGCGAGAAAGGCGTCGCCAGCTGGTTCGGCGAGCAGGTCGGCGGCTGGGCTTCAGGCTTCGGCGCTGCGGCGGCGATTGTGGTCCTGGCGGTCGTCTATTTTTACTCGATGTACGGCTTCTCGATGTTGACGGGGCATATCATGGCGCTGGCGGGAGTTTTCCTTTCGGCGGCGGCGGGAGCAGGCGCCCCTGCGATGGCGTCGGTCGCGCTGATCGCCTACTTCTCCAACCTGTGCGGCTGCCTGACGAATTACTCCACCGGCCCGTTGGTGATCTACTTCAGCTTCGGATATGTGCAGGCGCCCCGCTGGTTCAAAACAGGCTTCGCCGTCTCGCTCATGCATCTGGCGGTCTGGCTCGGCATTGGAGGCTTATGGTGGAAGCAGATCGGTTGGTGGTGAAATGCGGCGCGGCGGCGCTGGCGGCGTTTTTTTTAACGGCGACCGCATACGCCGCCTCCGTTTCCTTACAAGAATCGGCGCCCTGGGAGCTGTTGATACAGACGTCAGACGACCGCCATCCCGCTTCGCATACGCCGCCTGGGTGGACGCTCGAGTCGGCGGAGCGGCTGCTGCCGTCTTTAAACAAAAAAAGAAAGCTCCCGCGCCGCAGCGCCGCGCTTCGACAACGGCTTGAGCGCACCTGGCGGCTCCGTTTTAAACCGACAAAAAACAACGCCGATCTTGACCAAGCGCGCCGGTATTACGAAAAGCAGACATGGACGGTCTGGGCGGAACCGAACTGGATCCTGCGACCCTGCGAAGACGAGACGATCCCGAACGATCCAGAGTGGGAAAACCTGTGGAACCTGCGCGACATACAGATGCCAAAGGCGTGGAGCGTCGAGAAGGGGGAAAGTTCCGTCGTCGTCGCCGTCGTCGATTCAGGCTCCGATCTGGAGCATCCCGATCTTCAGGGGCAGTTTTGGACGAACGCGGATGAGATCGACGGCAACGGGCTGGACGACGACGGCAACGGGTATGTGGACGACATCGTCGGGTGGGATTTCACGCACGCGCCGACCGTCCTGGCGAGGGGCGATTTTCAAAACCCCGACCCGATACCGCAGGATGAGACGGGGCATGGAACGCATGTGTCGGGCATCGTTCTCGCGCGTCCGGACAACGGGAAGCACATCGCGGGCGTGGCATGGCGCTGCAAGCTGATGGCGCTGCGGTCCGGTTTTGCCGGGGCGATTTCCGGCGTCGCCTTGCAGTCGGACGATTCGGCGGAGGCGATCGTCTACGCCGCCGAGAACGGCGCGGACATCATCAATATGAGCTGGGGAAGCGAAGGCGGCTCCTTTCTGCTGCGGGACGCGATACGTTACGCGCATTCGCTGGATGTTTTCATGTCCGCCGCGGTCGGAAACAGGGGCGATTTAGGCATACGTTACCCCGCCGCGTTTCCAGAAACGTTTGCGGTCGCCGCATCGGACACTGAAGGCTCCGCCGCGTCGTTCACCAGCGGCTATGCGGCGGCGGACCTGGCGGCTCCCGGCTACAACATTCAGAGCCTGCATCTGAACGAGGGGCTGCGCCGTTTGAGCGGCACCTCCATGTCGGCGGCGCATGTGTCCGGCGCGGCGGCGTTGATGAAGGCGAAGCGCCCCGCGCTGCGCGCCGCCGAAATCGCGGCGATTTTGAAAGCGTCCGCGGACCCGCTTGTTGAAGAACGGGCGCTTCTCGGCGTCCGAAAGCTGAACGTCTACCAGGCGCTGCTTGCCAGCGAGGCGCTTGCCGCCGAGATCGACCCGCGCATGCCGCCCGGCGCCGCCGAGTCGCTGCGCGTGACAGGATGGACGGGCGGACCGAGATATGCGGGCTGGCGGCTCTTGTACGGAAGCGGACGGGCCCCTGAACTTTTTGAACCGCTGACCGAACAGCGCGGCGGAGACGGGCGCGTTGAGCATCTCTGGTCAACCGCCAACCTGCAGGAGGGGGAGTATCTGCTGCGTTTAGAAGCGCTGGACGCCGAGGGGCGGACGGCGCGCGACCACCGCCTCATCGTTGTTGACAGGACGCCGCCGCGCCTGTTGCGTTCCCCCTTTAGCGGGGAGGAGGAGCCGCTCTTTGCGTCGGCGCTGTCGGGCGGGCTGTTGAGCCGCATCGCTTGGTGCGTTCTGGACGACGAGTCGTTCATCGAGTATGCGTTTGAAGGGGGGCCGGCGCTGCGCAACGCGGTTCCGACCCGTCAGTTTCTTTCGTCAACGGGGATGGAGGGCGTCGTTTCTTACACGTTCCGCGCGCGCAATCTGGCGGGTATGGAGCTGAACCGGTCGGGCGCTGTAGACCTGTCGCCGCATGTTCCAAACCCGTATGCCCGAACGGATCGATTCGCAAACAGGCTTCCGTCGCTCGACATCGCGCGGCGCGCCGTCGATTTCAACGGCAACGGCGTTCCGGAGATTGTCGGCGGCGCTCCCGGCGCCCTTCGGAAGACGCAGATTTACGAGCTGAACCCGATACTCGGCTTGCGTTCCGCGCATCAGTTTTCAACCGCGTTCACGCCGCTGGACATCGGCGACGCGGACGGAGACGGGCTTTTGGAGGTTATCGGTTTGGAGGACGGGAATCTCGTTGCGTACGAGGCGCCGCAGAAGGGGGCGTTTCCGTCCGCCCGGCGCGAGGTCGGCAGCAACGTTTACGGGGCGCGTTATGCGGACCTGGACGGGGACGGACGCGCGGAGATTGTCGCGCGGCGCGGTTCCGCGGAGGTTGCGGTCGCCGCGCCGGCGGGAAACGATTTTGCCTTCAGATCGATTCTTCGCATCGAAACGGAGGGGGAGAACTGGATCTCGCGCGGGTTCATCGCGCTGGAGGCGGACGGCGCGCCCCGCTTGACGGTCATTGATCTGGACGGCGATCTGGTCAGTTTTGAGTATGCGGGCGGTCAGCTGCGCCAGGCGCGGACGCAGCGGCTTCCGTTCACGCGCGTCTGGGCGGCGGAGACGGCGGGAACCGACGGCGCCTACATCCTGGGCGAAAATGAACAGATGGGACCGCTCGCCGCGGTCGTTTTATACCGCTGGCGGAACGGCGCCTTTGCGCAGGATGAGTCGTTTGAACCGCTTTGGGTGTCGGGCAGCCGTACCGAATCGCGCTTGGCGGCGTCGCCGTCGGGAGAGCTGGCGGCGACGGCGGGCGGATGGACCTATGTTTTGAAAGAGGGCGCGCTCGTCTGGTCGTCGCCGATTCGGCTGGGCGCCTCGCCCGTGTTTTTAGCCGACTTCGGCGCCGAGTCGACGCTTGTTTTCGACACCAGCGTAGGGCTGCGCATGACGCTGCCGACGCCCGACCCGCTGCGCGCCGACGCGCCGTTTTTTCTAAGAGCGGAGCCGATTGACGAACAGACGGCGCGCCTGACATGGATTCAACCAAAACCGAACGATACGGCGAACATCTTCAGGGCGGACAACGGCGGGTCGATGCGGCGCGTCGCGTCCGGGATCGCCGGCGGCGAATACCTGGACGACAGCGTCTCGGTCGGGTCGAAATATGTGTATCAGGCGGTTTCCGGCTTATTGCGTTCCAACAGGGCGGAGGCGGTTGTGTCGCGGCAGCCGGGGTTGGAATCGGCGGAGGCGGACGCCGCCGACCGCGTGCTGCTGCTGTTCACGGAGCCGATGGGCGGGGGCGGACGTTACGCCGTTGCGTCAAGCGGGGGCGTTTTATGGGAGGCGCGTTCCGCGTTGAGCGCGTTCGGTTCCCGCCGCCTCATCTTGACGCTCGACAGGCCGCTGGAAGCGGGCGATTATACGGTTCGCGCGTCCGCGCCGCGCCTGTCGCGCAGTCAGGCGGGGATGCCGTTGGATCCGTCCCGTTCGTCCGTTTCGTTTCATTACGCTCCGCCGGCGCCGCCGGTCTATACCGATTTGAGCCGCGCGCGCGTCTATCCGAATCCTGTGTCGGTGTCGCGCGGGCCGGCGCGCGTTCGTTTTGACGGCTTGCCTTCGGGCGCGCAGGTGACCATCTACGGCGCGGACGGACAGCGAGCGGCGGACGGGTCTCCCGCGCCGGGGGCTTCTTTTTGGGAATGGAGCCTTCGAAACGCGCGCTCGGAACCTGCCGCCCCAGGCGTCTATCTTTTTGCGGTTGAATGGAACGGAAAGCGGCGGTTCGGAAAGCTGGCGGTCGTCCGTTAGAAGGCGTCAGTGAAGCGAAATCTTGCCCATGCGTGGGGCGCCGCTTTGGCTAACGCTTCCTCCGCCGCATTGCGTTCTTTGACCGCCTCTTCATACCGATTCCATTCATTGGGCGCCGCTTTCTTTAACGCCGACTCCACTGCCTGCGTCGCCGTTTGATAAAGCTTTGTCAGTCTTTTAAGTTCAGACTCTGGAGCGCTTACTTTCAAGTCATGCACTCCCGCCCATGCGTTATACTCGTTGGGAGCTTCTTTTTTCAACGCTGTTAGCGCCTTGTTCCATTCGCCGTGGGCGTTCACAAACGCATCGAATTCTTTCCGCGCCTGGGTCTGCAGCATCTTCGCCGCGTCTTCAATGTCGTATCTCATCTTTATAAAACGCCTCTTAAGATCACACTTAAAACTGCCACAGCCAATGACTAGATGCCAACAACGACATTCCGCCTATATGCTAAGACTTTCCACGGCAGAAAGCAAGATTGAACGCTGACCGGCGGTACGCCCATGCGGAGATATTAATTTTCCACCTTAAAGCGTCCGCGCCGCCTATCGCTGTCATTCCCGCGTAAGCGGGAATCCAGAGTTCAACAGACAACGTCCGCGTTCACCGTAAGCGTCCATCCTACACGCTGTCATTCCCGCCCTTGCGGTAAAGCGCGCGGAATCTTAGCCGTTGTCTGAACTAGGATTGCCAAGATTGAAAAGATTGCCAAGAAATTCCCGTGAGCCGCTCATCTTGGCAATCTTAAAATCCTTTAATCCTAGTTCAAAACCGACTTCAACCCGCGCGGAAACCCCCTGCCCCTTTTCAAGAGAATCGGAGGAGGCGCTTCGACGAAACCTCATAAAAACGCGAACACGCGGGCGGGAGAGCCGGACGAATTCGACAGCTTCATCGGCGACACGACCGTGAAAAAGCGGTCCGGCAGGGCGTCCAAGCCGCGCAAATTCTCCACAATCGGAATGCCGTTGCGCAAAAACGTATGGTGCGCGGGGAAGTTGTCCCGCGGACCCCAAATGCTCTCAATGGCGCATGCGTCGGTTCCGACCAGCTGAACGCCCCTGTCCACCAGCCACTGCGCGCCGTCCCCGTTCAAGCCGATCCAGTTATGGTTGTACGCCTTTTCCCCAAAATGCGCCTCCATGCCTGTTTTCACAAACGCGATGCGCCGCCCGCCGAGATCGCCCCCCGCGTCCTCCCACGCCTGAAACGCCGCCGCGTCCAGGACGCTCCCCAGCTCCCTGCCGGACAGATCCACCAGCGCCGCCTCCCCCGCCAGCCGCTCCACGTCGATCCCTTCCGCCGAGTAGCCGTCCTTGTACATCAACGACGGCGTGTCGATATGCGTCGAACAATGCCCCGACAGATCGATCCGCGATTCAAAATAACCGTCCTTTTGCATCGTCGCCGTATGGTACAGCTTCGGCGGACCGATCGGCATTTCGCGCGGCGCGTCCGCGTCCACCGGGTAGGACAAATCCACGATGCGCGTGTATTCAAATTGAACCATCGTTCTCCCTTTCAGAGATTGCTTTCCATGCGCGCCGTATCCGCTTCGTCAGGGCGCGCTTGTTGACGCGGTATAACGCCGCCTGTTCGCCGTTCAGATGCACAACGGGAATGAGCCATCGATACCTCTCAAACAGCGCCTCGTCCTGTTCGATGTCATGCTTTACCATCCGTATCGGCATCCCGTCCAGCTTGCGCAGAACTTCGTTGACCGCCCGCTCCGCCTTTCGGCACAGGGGGCATTCCTCCTTGCCGTAGATTTCCAGCAGCAGCGGCGTTTCGTTTTCGTTCTCTTTTTTGGTTACGGCGCTTTGTCCGTTACTCATCATCGTTCTCCGCCTCATTCTCCTCCTCTGGTCGAAGCGGAATGGCGTCTCTTGGGCTAAAGGAAGCGCTGGTTCGCTTGCCGGGGAGAAAGGCGCCGGCGCCTGGGTTGAACACCGCCGCGCGCAATTCCGACCCGCCCGGCCCCTCCAGCAGCAGCTCTGCCACATGACCCAAATACGCTGAACTTTTCACGACCGCTTCAAAACGATTCGCTTCTCCGTCCGCCGCCGCGTCCGTAACAATCGACTCTGGGCGTAACGACAGAACCGCCCGCTCTCCAGGCTGAAAATCGCCTGTCCGCTCCGTCCGCACCTGTCCGATGTTGGTCTCCAGCTTCAAACCGCTCTCCGACCTGTCCCGCACAACGCCCTCAATGAAGTTTGTCTCGCCCACAAAATGCGCCGCAAAAACGTTCGCCGGCTCCGTGTAGATCTCGCGCGGCGAACCGACCTGCACAAGTCGCCCCTCCTTCATGAGCGCGATGCGGTCGGCAAGCGACAGCGCCTCCTTCTGGTCATGCGTGACGTAGATCGCCGTCACCCGCAGTTCGTTGTGAATGCGCTTGATCTCCTGCCGCATTTCGTCGCGCAGTTTGGCGTCCAAATTGCTCAGCGGCTCGTCCAGCAGCAGCACATCCGGCTCAATGACGATCGCGCGGGCGAGGGCGATCCGCTGCTGCTGACCGCCGGAGAGCTGATTCGGGCTGCGCTTCGCATACGAAAGCATCTGAACAATATCGAGCGCTTTTTCGACGCGCCGCTTTTTCTCCTCCGCCTCGACCTTCCGTATATTCAGCCCGTACTCCACATTTTGATAGACGGTCATATGCGGCCATAGGGCGTAATTTTGAAACACCATGGCGGCGTTGCGCCGGTGCGGCGGTTCGGCGGTGACGCGCCGTTCCCCAAAGTAGATTTCCCCCTCGTCAGGGTGGTAAAATCCAGCGACGGCGCGCAGAAGAGTCGTCTTGCCGCAGCCGGAGGGACCGAGAAGGAAAAACAGCTCGCCTTCCGGTATCTCTAAGTCCAAGCGGTCGACAGCCGCGATGTCGCCGAAACGTTTAGTGATCAACCGCAGCGAAACGGGAACTGCCATGCCGGCGCTCCAAACAAACAAGGCGTTACGATTCAATCTTAACGCGCCGGCGCGAATCGGGTCAAGCGAACCGCGCCGAAAACTGAACCGAGACGCCATGATACAAGCCGCGCGCGCCGCTGTCATGGAGTACGTTGAAGCCGATTCGCGCGTCGTATGCGCCTTTGTTGGAGGCTCCGCCGCGCGCGGGGAAGCGGACTCGTTTTCAGATGTTGACCTGCGCGTTTTTTTGGCGGAACCGCCGTTGCCGCCGCCGCGGTTTGAAATGCGCGGCGCGGCGCCTCTTGAGTGGAAGTTTCTGCTGTGGGATGAGTTTCAGGAGATCGAACGCGCCTTTCAACGCCCCTTTTTTTCTGAAGAGATCGCGGACGCCGTTCCGCTCTACGATCCGCATGGCAAGCTAAGCCCGCTCATACAGGCGGCGCAAGACCCAGCGCGAAGAGCCGATCCGCAGGCGCGGGCGCAAACGCTTCTGAACGCCGCGTTTCAACAGGCGGACGAAGCGGCAGACTCCGCCTTTCCGCTTTGGAACATACGATGCGCTCTGTTCTGGAGCGGGCAGGCGGCCGCTTTGATTCTGTGCCGTCCGCCCGCGCATCGACATCTGCTGGCGAATCTGCGGACGGCGGACGCGCCGCTTTATGAAACGAAACTCAAAACGCTCGGCGCGCAGGCATGGAGCCGAAGCGACGCGCTGAAAGCGGCGGAATGCGCGCTCGCCGCCGCGGTAAGCCTACCCCCAGAACGGACCGAAGGCATGCCGTATCTGTCGCGCGATCGAGTTGAACTATGGCGCGGCTTCTTCCATCATAGTATGCGTGAAGACGACAACGCGGACGCGCGGACAGCGTCGCTCCCTGTCTGGACAATCGCCGCGCAGATTTCGCTTGTCGACGCGCGCCTGCCGCAAACCCAGCGGCTTCGAGACGCCGCCGTACAGCTCTACGACGGCGCCGGCGAAGCCCAGATCGAACGGCTAGGCGCATGGTTAGAAACGCTTCAGCGAAGGCTCCGCCATCCATGAACCATATCATCCCGATGATCACTACGGCGCAGAGAACCGAGCGGAACCCAGGCGACACGTTCATCGGCGCGGGGCTTCAACATCTGTTTGAACGCGCCTTTGGAACAACGCTGCGCTGGGCGCTCATCGACCGATTCGACCCAAAAGCGTTTCGACGGCAGAGGCGGCTGCTCCAGTCGGCGCCGTTCATCGTCTATGGAGGCATGCCGCAATACAACAACTACGACAAGTGGGTTCACTGGTACGACGACAAAATGTGGCGGCGGTATCTCATCGGGTGGAACCTGAAAATCTTTACGATGGCGGGCGGCGCCGGTTCCAGATCCGAGTTCCCAAGCATCGAAGAGTATGTTGCCGACTGCGCCGCCAGCCGCCGAACGCGCCGCATCATTCAACAGCGCGTCGAGCCGAGCCTCTGTTTTACGACGCGCGACCCGTACGCGCAGGCGCTTCTGAACGCGCTGGAAATACCGAGCGTACAGCTGCCATGCTCCGCCGTCTGGGCGACGAAAATGTGGCGCATTGAGCCGGATGCGGAGCGCCCGTATCTGTATCTGGTGCCGCCCCATCCGCGCTACGGACCCTCTTCGGACAAGCGCGAGTTTGCGCGGCAATGGGCGGAGATTTATCTCACCTTCAAATCGGCGGAGCCGCATACAAAGGTTTTGTGTCATGGGTATGAGGAGTATCTCGCGCTGCAGGGCGCCGTCGCCGCGCGCGACCTCTGGTATCAGGGGGACAGCTACGCGCTTCTGCGCGCCTATGCGCAGGCGAAGGTTGTCGTCTCCGCCCGCCTTCACGGGACGCTGCCCGCCTTCGGGCTGCCGGGGACGCGCGCGTTGAACTTGTCGGTGGATGTGCGCGGCTCGGCGGTTGACATCCTGCCGAAGATACGCAACTGCCGGCTGCATGACCTGTCGCCGGGCGAGATGGTGAAAGAGGCGCGCTCGCTGGAGCCGTCCGCCGCCGAAGACCTGGAGCATTGGGAACGGCAATACCAGGAGACGATCCTGTCGGCGTACTTTGCCAGCAAGATCGCTCTAGAAACTTAACGAATGCGTTGCGCGGCGAAAGAGTCTCTGCTATGATCAATGTAGGCGGACTTGACCGCCGAAAAACTTTCAGATGAAGGAGCAACTCATGAGAAACATAATGAACAGAATCCTTCCTTCGCAAGTCGCGCGCTGACCGCTCTCTTCCTCTTGCTTGCTCTCGCAAGCGTCGCGCTGATGCGCGGACACGCCGCCCGCGAAATCGCGCCCCCGTCCTATAAGATCACGCTCACGCCTCAGGACGGATGGGAAAGCTGGATGCCAACAACCGGCGTCGGAGAAAGCTCGGATACGGAAACGATCGTCTTCACCGCAGCAACGGACGCCACCCCTTCTGGTGAGGGTTCCATCACATTTGCACTGTCTGGGGTGACGAGCTACGAAGGCCGGTACATGAACGACAGCAACTGGAACCTCCCTGACAACACGGGCGCGGATCTTTACTTTGCGCCGGCCGCGGAGCAAGATCAGACGTTGTATACTGACGCAAACGGAAAAAGCAAAATCACATGGTCTGGAGGCGACAAGGATTTGACATCTGTCACAGCCAGTTGGACGACAAGGCCTGTTAAAACGCCAGCTTGGATTGTGATTCCTGTGAACATCGTCTGCAACGACTACGCCGCTTACGGTGAAATTCAAGCGACCGTGAGCGCCGGAGGCAAGACGAGCAAGTCCGATACCCTCACGATTCCAAAGGACGACGGGGAAGAGGCGCACCACTACAGGTCCGGCACATTGTTGGAAGGCGTCGCGGGCAACAAGCTTGCCGACGAATGGGACCGTAACCATCTTTATTGGTACGGGAGCTCCACTATTATGGACACACAGACAGCTGATCGATTTACTGAAGAGCAGACCTGGCGCGACAGGGATCAAGCAGGCGAATGGCGTCAGTCTGGCGTGAATTCCGGCGATGGGTTCACGGTTTTCGAAGAATACCGCGGCTTCATGATCGGAGGAATCCACCGCCATCTCCACCCAGAGTACAAAGACGTCTTCATTCGCTCAGAGGTGGGTCCGAACGGAGAAACAGGCTACGCCCGCAATCTCCCAATGGAAGTGCATATCATTGGCGAAGATGAGTGGGATGGCAACCACGTAAACTTCTGCCAAGGAGGCATCGGCGGCATTCTTCAGAGGCCCATTCATATCTATGAAGATCGCTCCCCAATTCCAGTTGGCGCAGAAAATGTGATCTTCGGCGGAACAATAGGACCTGATTGGCCTGAACCATACACCCCGAATAATTCTGACTGCGTGATCTACACTGTTCGGATTCGACAGTTTTATAATGACGAGGCTGATGCAATCCTGCCGATCGTCATTGCTCATGAGGCAGGTCATGCTGTCAACTTGGAACATCATTCGCTCGTTTTAAATGCTGCAGGCGAGGTTGTTTTTCCCGTCGCAGACTCGGACGTCTGCGTGATGGTTAACCCTGTCCGCGATGCAGCTACGTACATCAGATGGGCTGGCATGGGTTACGCGCACACTCACAACACCCCTCCGGGCGGAGATCCTCTCGATGGAGATGACTGGGAAAACCATGATTCAAAATACAAGCTGCACAGCAACCATGAAGGGCAACTGACCTATGACCAGTACTAAAAAAATTCGATTCGCGCTGTTCGCAGTTTTGGCGGCATTGACCGTCGCGGTTGCCTTTACTGTGGCGCTCCGTTTCGCCGAAGATTCGCGCGATGAAACTGCCCAACAAGAAGCGCCGGCCAACGCCGGCGGCGAGAACAAGGACAGCCATGCAAGCAAGGACAGGGAGGAACCGGCTGAAGAGGCCGCCCTCCCTGCGCCGCCTTCAAGCGATCAGGCGGTTGATCTCCCCTCTCAGACAAGTCCAAACAGCGTTCAAGGAACGCCTAAACAGTCCAGACCAAAGACGCTCCTGGATGCCCTTGGACCCGATATTGAGCGATGGCTTCATATTGCGCGGAAGCAACTGGAAGCAAAGGGCGTCCAAGGGGAAGAGCTTGAAAAGCGTCTCGAAGAAAGACGCAAAGAGCTGGAAAGCAGGGACCCCTCCGAGTGGGAGCAGTATCTCGCCAATGCGGGACATTCCACATGGGCATGGGTCCCCGGATTTTCAGATCGACGGAATCGGATTCGTCAGAAGCTGTTTGAGTTGAACGGCACGACGCGCTACCCAAAAAGTTCCGAGATCACGCCGCCGGAGATCATTGAGGTTTTGGTGGAGGGGCTGGACGATCTGACCGCGGCCCAGAAACTTTATACCTATGCTCCTGGATGGGAATGGAGATCGGAGCCTGAATACGGCAAGATGTATCTGGAGCGCGCGCTCGCAAAAGACCCGACATCGCGCGAAGGTCTTGCCTTAAAGATCGCCATGAGTCCCTGGGAAGAGAGAGGAACTGCCGCCCGCCGCCTTATTGAGTTGTATCCAGACGACACATGGGCTGTGAACCAAGCGACAAGCGCGCTTTGGCGCGATTTCCCGGAGGAAGCGATCGCAGCAATAGAGCCGTTGTTCGCTTCGAAGGAGACTCCAACATGGGCGCACATGTATCTCAGTTTCGCCTATGAGCGTTTGGACATGATGGACAAAGCGGTCTACCACAACGGTTACATTCCAATTCCTGAAACGTACCCGAAGTCGCCGTCTGTATATCCTGCGTGGGATTTTTCGCCGGAGCGTCGGCGGTTTCCGTCCATCTGGGAGGAGCGGGCGGCTGCGGCGGCTGAAGCGGCGCAGCAGGAACCTCTCTCTGCGCCCGGCTTTGAAAGTCCGCCCGATCCGCGGGACATGGAGCCGCCGCCTCCGCATGATCATCCAGACGCCCCGCGCCCTGAAGGCGCGCCGCCCCCTCCGCCGCCCGGCGCGGAGATGGACATGGCGGCGGCATACGCCAACTTTGCGAAGGCGTACCAAGATGCGTTTGAGATGGAGTACGGTCTCTCCGAGGCGACGCCCGAAGGCTACATGAGCGCGCTGCTCGGCATGGCGCGCGCCTTCGCCAGGGCGGGCGACGCCCAGCGCGCCCAGGACGCTTACAACGCCGTCCGCAAACGCCATTCGCGCGAGGAGGTTGAGCGGGTCTTCCGCCGCTTTGATGAGCAGGAGCGTCTGAAACGGCGGGAGGAGAACGAAGATGACGATCCGGTGAGTGAGCCATAAAACTGCCTGCGCCTATTCGGCGGGATTCATTTTTCAGACGGCGTTCGATTGCCCAGGGGGTCATTCCCGCCCTTGCGGTAAAGCGCGGAAATCTTAAGCGTTGTCAGAGCTTGCGTCATGCGAATGCTGACCGTTTTGCGCCGCCTCCGCAGAAATTCACCCTCCAGCTGAAAAAAGCTTGACTCCCCCGCCGGCGTCGGTTACGATAACTACCGAATTGAAAAACGGCGCGGACGCAAGCCGAACGACAAGCAGGTTCAGTAAGCGAACGTCCAACAGCGATTTCGTTTGACAGCGGCGCGAACGGCGAAGCGGCCTAGTACCTCCCCTGAAACCGAACGGGCGATGGGGTACTATGCAAACGCCTTTCTCGGCCGCGGGCAGGCTCCGCTTTCGACACGTTCTTTTCTGCGCGCTCGCGTTCATGGGCTTCGCATCCGCTTCCTCCGAGACGATAGAGATTGCAGGCTCGGTGCGCGATGCCGCGGTCGGCGATCCTCTTCCGCATGCGGTCGTCGCGATTCACCCTCTCAACCGATCGATTCGCGTGGACGAGCAGGGGCGGTTCGCGTTCAACGTCCCGCCCGGCGAATACGAGTTGAGCGCCGTCGCCGAAGGATATGAAACGAGCGGCAGGTTCTCCATCGACGCGACAGGCGGTTCGCCCGCTTCTCCCGCGGTCATCGGGCTGAATCCGCGCGTCTATGAGATCGGCGAAATCTCGGTGCGCTCCCGTCCGCTTCCGAAAATGAGCAGCGAGACGGGGCGCATCGCCCAGCGGCAGCAGGCGGCAGGTTTCACGGACGGCGTCAGCTCCGAATGGATGAGCGTCTTGGGCGCCTCGGACGCCGGCTCCGCGCTCAAAGCGGTCGCCGGAACCAGCCTCGTCGGCGGCAAATATGTATATGTGCGCGGCTTGGGCGAGCGTTACAGCTCCACGCTGGTGAACGGCATTCAGATGCCCAGCCCTGAACCGAACCGGCGCGTCATTCCGATGGACCTGTTTCCCGCGTCGCTTCTGGAAAATATCGATGTGGTGAAGACCTTCACCGCGGATCAGCCGGGCGATTTCTCCGGCGGCTCCGTTCTGGTGGTCACAAAAGATTTCCCGGACGATTTTGTGTTCTCCTTATCGGCGTCGCTCTCCTCCAATACGGCGGCGACCGGCAAAGACGCCTTGACCTACGACGGCGGCGGGCTGGACTTCCTCGGCTTCGACGACGGAACGCGCGAGATACCCGATCTGATCCTCTCCGAAGCGGGCGGCGCCGCCATCCGTAAGCGCGGCAGATTCACCCCTCTCGGCTTTGAAGACGAGGACATCCAGGCGTTCGGGCGCTCCTTTAACAATGTATGGTCGCCTCAAACGATCTCCGCCCCGGTCAACCAAAGCTACAAAATGACGCTCGGCAACTCGACGCAGATGTTCGGGAAGCCGTTCGGCTACATCGGCGTCTTGACCTACGGCAACGACTGGAGTACGCGCGAGACGGAGCGTAAAACTTTCCGCCTGACGACGAACGATGCGGGCGAAAAGGAGCTGACGCCGACTACAGACTACGACACGGCGCAATCGACCAACAACGCGGCGCTGTCGGCGGCGTTGAACGCGAGCCTGCGCCTGTCCAACAGCGATCGGCTCAGCATTAAGACGCTTTATACCCGTTCCACCGACAAGGAGGCGCGCTCATGGGAAGGGTATAACGCCGACCGCTCCACCGACCTGCGCAGCGGGCGCATTCTGTTTATTGAGCGGCAGCTGATTTCGTCGCAGTTGTCGGGCGAGCATCGCTTTTCTGGGTTGCGCGATTCGGAGTTTGTGTGGCGGGCGGCGTTGTCGCAGGCGGCGCGGGACGAGCCGGATTCGCGCGAGACGCTGTATGAATTCCGCGGCGATGACTTCTACTTTAGAGACATCACGCAGAGCGGCAGCCGTTTCTTCTTCGACCTAACCGACAACGAAGCGAGCGGACGGGTCGACTGGACGACGCCGATTTCGCCCGCCGGCGACTCGAAGGTGAAATTCGGCGCGTTTGCGCGGGATCGGCAGCGGACATTTAACGCGCGCCGGTTCCGCTTTGAGCCGTTCAGCAACATTGAAGAGGCGGTTGATCTGTCGGCGCCGCCGGAGGAGCTGTTTGCCGAGGAGAATATCGCCCCAGGGCTGTTTGAGCTGCGCGAGTCGACCCGCGCGACCGACAACTATGAAGCGTCGCAGCGCACCATGGCGGGTTATGTTCAGGTCGAGTTGACGACCGGCGCGCTTCAGTCGATCATCGGCGCGCGCCTAGAGTCGTCCGACCAGGTCGTAACAACCTTCGACCCATTTTCAACCGAGGCGGTTCCGATTGCGGCGGAGCTGAAGGCGGTCGACCTGCTGCCAAGTTTGAACCTGCGTTACAGCTTCACGGAGCGGCTTAAAATGCGCGCCGCCGCCTCGCGCACCTTGACGCGCCCCGATCTGCGCGAGATGGCGCCGTTTGAATACACCGACTTTGTAGGCGGTTCCAAGGAGATCGGCAACCCCGATCTGGGGCGCGCGCTCATTCAAAACTACGACATCGGCTTTGAATACTTTCCGCGCGAAGGCGAACTCATGGCATTGAACGGCTTTTACAAATGGTTCAACGATCCGATTGAGGAGATCATTCAGCCCTCCGCGGAGGTGATCGCGACCTACGCCAACGCGCTCGGCGCGAGCCATTACGGCGTCGAAATGGAATGGCGGCAGCGGCTGGATAAGGTCGCAAAGACGCTCTCGCCGTTTCTGCTGAACGCGAGTCTGACGCTGATAAAGTCGCAGGTCGAACTGCCCGACATCGGCATTCAGACCTCCAGCGACCGCGCGCTGCAGGGGCAGTCGCCTTATCTGCTGAACATCGCGCTTGTCTACGACAACCCTGACGCGAATTTGAGCGGAACCATGAACATCCACTCATTCGGACGGCGCATCGCGAGCGTCGGAAGTCACGGCTTGCCCGATGTGTATGAAGACGGGCGAACCGAGTTGAGCCTATCCATCGACAAGCGGCTGACGCCGTCTGTTCTGATCAGTCTTAGCGGGAATAACCTGCTGAATCCGGAAACCTTGCTGACGCAAGGGGGAGAAACCTATTTGCGGTACCGGACAGGGCGCTCCTTTTCGGCGGGCGTCCAATACAACCTCTAACTGAAAGGAAGTCGAGATAATGAACATACGAAAATGGAAATCGATCATGGCGTTCGCCTTATCGCTCGGCGCCGCGTTCTTCCTGGGCTGCGGCGAAGACGAACCGGACGACAACGGCGGAAACGGCAACGGCAGCGGCGAAGTCAACATCCTTACAGGCATGATCGCTGAAGACATGACGTTGACCGCCGACCGAGAGCATCTGCTGCGCGGCGTTGTTTCGGTTGAAAGCGGCGCGGCGCTGACGATTGAAGCGGGGACGAAAATCTACGGCGAAGGCGCCTCAACAGGAACGCTCGTCATCCACCAGGGCGGCAAGATCATGGCGCGCGGCACCGCCTCGAACCCGATCGTCATGACGAGCGACCAGGAGGTCGGCGAGCGCGGGCGCGGTCAATGGGGCGGCCTCATCATCAACGGGTACGCGCCGACGAATCAGGGCATTCAGGCGGGCGAAGGCGACACCGGCGACTTCGGCGGCGAAATCCCCGACGACAACAGCGGCGTTCTCGAATATGTGCGCGTCGAATACGCCGGCATTGAATTCAGCCCCGACAACGAGCTGAACGGCATCGCCTTCCAGGGCGTCGGCTCTGGGACGAAGGTCGACTATATCCAGGTGCATATGAGCCGAGACGACGGCATTGAGTTCTTTGGCGGAACGGTGAACACAAAACATCTGCTTGTCACCGGCGCGCGCGACGACTCCTTCGACTGGACAGACGGCTGGACCGGCAAAGGTCAGTTCTGGGTCGCGCAGCAGTACGGCGACGAAGCGCACAACGGCTTTGAAAACTACAACAGCTCCAAGAACAACGACGCCGAACCCCGCTCGATGCCGCAAGTGTACAATGTGACGCTGGCGGGCGATCCGGAAGGACCGAAAGGCGGTCTTGGACTTCTCATCGGCGAAGGCGCCGGCGGCGTCTACCGCAACTTCATTGTCACAGGCTTCCGCGGGGCGGGTCTTGTGATTGCAAACGGCTCCACGATTCGGCTTGCTGAAAGCGGCGGCTTGACCGTGCAGAACTCCATCTTTTTTGACAACAGCGGCGGCAATTTTGCCGCGGCAACAGGAGGCTTTGACATCGCCGCTTGGGCGAAAGAGGCTTCCCACAACAACTCGGAGGCGGACCCGAAGCTGGCGGACGCCTTCAACAAGACAGCCCCCGATTTCCGTCCGGGCGGCGCCGCGACCGACGGCTCCGTGAAGGTTGCGACGCCTCCGTCGGACGGTTTCTTCTCCCCGGTGAATTACATCGGCGGAGTCGACCCGGCGAACAACTGGACAACTGGATGGACAACCTCCGACCAGAACTAGTTGTTCCCGCGTCTGGATCCTCGCTCAATAGGCGGGCGCCGCGCGCGCCCGCCGTTTTTTGAATTGAGAGCGATACATGCGCGATCATCGAAACATCCCGCCCATCATTCTGGGCGCGGCTAAAACCCCCCCAGCCCCCCTTCTCAAGGGGGGAGTCCAGAAAACCCCCCCAGCCCCCCTTCTCAAGGGGGGAGTCCAGAAAACCCGCGCCCTGCCCGCCGTTATTCCCGCCCTTGCGGCATGGACCGCCGCGCTGATTCTCCTAACGGGCGGATGCGGAGAAAGCGAGCCTTGGGAGGGTTCGTTTGCGTCGCTTGAGGCGCTGGGCGAAGCGGCGGCGCAGGCGCTGTCGGACGGCGACGCGGAGGCGCTGCGCAAACTGCGCGTCAACAAAGAAGACTACCTGGACTGGATATGGCGCGAGTTTCCATCCAGCAACCCGCCGCAGAATTTTCCCGCCGACTTCGCATGGAGCAATTTAAACAAAAACAGCTCCCTCGGAGAGCGGCGTTGGGCGGAACGGTATCAAGGCAGGCAATGGAAATTCGTCGAAATGCGTTTTGAGGAGCCGACCGACCGGTATAGGCGGTTCAAGCTGCTGCGCGGAACGGCGCTGATCTTAGAGGATGAAACAGGCAAGCGGTACGACCTGCGCATACTCGGCTCGGTTGTGATGAAAGACGGCAATTACAAACTTTTAAGTTACAAGGAGTGATGAAGGAAGGAAACGGTATGCATTCTGAACATGAGAAACAGGCGCCGCTTCGAACAAACGTGAGCCTGTCGCGAGTTAAGGGGCGCCGCGCCAATAGCCGACGGGCGCTGATCGTCTCGATGATTGCGCATGGCGCGGCGGCGCTGCTTCTGGGCTTTGTCGTCATCTGGACGCATGAGCAGGAGACGCAGGACGCGGACGGCGAGTTGGTGGAGGTGTCCAAGTCGGCGTCGAAGGTTCCGCCGCGCCGGGCGCGTCCGCCGAGTCCAAAGCGAAAAGAGGCGGCGCGGCAAGCGTTCAACAAGCCTGTGCAGATTCAGACCGCGGCAAAGTTTTCCAACGGCGCCGCGGACGGATTTTACATCCCTGCAGGCGACGCGCAGAGCGATCAGGTGGCGAAGGCGCTGAAGGAGGCGGCGGCTCCGCAGCTGGCGGTTTCTATGCAGACCCGCCCGGCAACCGTCTCCTTCAGCGGACAGATCAAAATGGAGACATGGTCGGCTGGGACGGCTCCGATCAGTACGTCGCTGACGAGCGCATCGCCCGGTCTCATGTCGATGGTGAGCGCGCCGCGCGCCGGCAATCAAGGCGCGAAGGAGTTTGAGGCGTTCAAATCCGCCGTGCGCGAGGCGATTCAACGGGCGCAGGAGTATCCGCACTTTGCGCGCGCGCAGGAGATCGAAGGCAATCTGGCGCTGAATATCCTGTTGAAACGGGACGGAACGGTGGCGGAGGTGTCGATAGAGACCTCGTCCGGCTCCGACATTCTGGATTCGGCGGCGGTCAAGAGCGTTCAGCGCATCGGCAAATTGACCGCGTTTCCGGAAAGCATTCAGGCGGCGAGCATGCGTTTGAGCGTCCCGGTGCGTTTCGATCTGGAAGGCGTTTAGACATCGCGGGCGAAAGGGCGGCTTCATCGAAGCAGAATGCCGCTCTTGCGGTAAGACGCGCGGGAATCTTAGGCGCCGCGGGCGCTGTCCGCGCCCGCGGAAACCCCCCCTGCCCCCCTTTTCAAGGGGGGAGTCTAGAAACCCCGCGCCCTGCCTGCCGTCATCGGGCGGATCGTCATTCCCGCCCTTGCGGTAAAACGCGCGGGAATCCAGAGTTTTCCCAAATAGCCTCCGCATTCCAAAACGGCTCTCTAAAATCAAAGCGCCGCCTGTAGAGACTGCCCAAAATGTTGGCATCCGTTCGCGCTTTGCGGTATATTATAGAAAAGAAACAGCAAGGAAGAACGCGCATGAACACAAAAACGATGTTTTTTCAGGCATGCATGTTTGCCGCATGGGCGGCTGCATTGACTGCGCTCTGCCAAATGACGACGGGCGAGATTGTCCTGACGGAAGACGGGCGCGTGATCGGAGGAACGGCGCTTGCCACTAAAGCCGATCTCACAGGGCTTGCCACCAAAGAAGACCTTACGGGGCTTGCGACCAAAGAGGACCTTGCCAAGCTTGAAAAGGAGATTGTCTCGCTCAAAACATGGGGTTTGGCGATAGGGTTTATTGCGACGCTTGTCGTTCCCGCTCTGACAGCGTACTTCATACGAAGACGCGAGCAGCCCGCCCCCTCCGCAAAGCCGCAAGCTGCAGACGCCTTTGAATGAAAATGTCGTCTCGCTTACTGGGTATTTAACAGCTGGACAATCTCTTTCCTGCCGTTTTCGATGGCGGCAAAACGCCGACGGTCGATCTTGATCTGAAAGATGGCGCCGATAAAGGCGGTCATCTCAAACGGCGCTTGCGTTGAGTTGATCGGCATGCTGCCTTCATGATTCTTCGCGCGGATATTCGCCCCGTGTTTGATCAGCAGCTGCGCCGTTTTCACATCGCCCAGAAACGCGGCGGTATGAAGCGCCGTGTTTCCCGACCCGTCCGTTATATTCACATCGGCGCCATTGTCCAGCAGGGCGCGGGCGATGTCGGTCTGCCCGTAAAGAGCCGCCCATCCCAGCGGCGCCAGACGGAACATCCGATCCCGCTCGTTCACATCCGCCCCGTCCGCTAGGCGAAGCTCCGCCGCCTTGATGTCTCCCATGCGCGCGTCATGCCACAAGCCTTCTCTGGGCAGCTCTGGGAAGCGCCGGTCGTCGGACCGCATCACAAACGGCTCCTCCAGCCGCGATTCCCAAGGCGGCATGCCGTCCCGTATCTCCTCCATGATGTCGCTTCGGCGCAGGCGGATGAACCGCCGCACATCCTCCAGTTCGCTTTCAAACGAGGCTTCCTGATTGATTTCGTTTCTTGTTCGGCGCTGCTCCCGCGTTAAATGCGGCTCAATCATCGCCGCGACGCGGTCAATCTCCGCCAGCAGCGTTTCTTCGTTCCAGTAATGCTCCAGCAGCCGCATCATCGCGCGGCGGTACCGCTCGCGCCCTTCTTCCATCAGGTACAGCGAGCGCGCCGTCCGCCCCTTCATTTTGACCGAGATGGGCGCGCGCTGGTCTCTTCGACGCTCCACATGGCTATATTTGCGGAACAGCGCGTCGGCGCCCCATATGATGAAGTGAAACTTATCGGTCTCTGGATTCAGGTACACATAAAAGTTGTTGATGTTTCCGGTGTATCCGTCGCCGAACCCGACCAAACCTTCCAACGCCCAGAAGCGGTAAAAGGAGTCCAGATCAACGAGTTCGCCGATCGATTCCGCCGTCGCGTTCGGATCGCTTAGAACGGCGGTCAACTGCTGGATGCGCTTTCTGCCGAGTTCGTCGTCGCCGCGTTTATGCTCAAAAGAGTTTTCCCAACCGTCAAAAAAGTCGACGACGGTACCTTCATACAGGACGCCGCTGTCGCCGCCGAAATGGCGTTTGAGAAACGGCGGGCGTATGCTCTCCACATGCGAATAGACGCCGAGGGAGCGCCCGTTGACGCTCACCTTCGCAAAGGCGCATCTTGGGGCGGGGGAGCCTGCTTCGTTGAAGAGCGCATAGCCGAGATACTGATCAACCTGGCTGGGGTCCTGCTTGTTGTTGTTGAGCGTCAGGAGTTTCATCCCGTCGATAGAACCCTTTTTGTCGACATAGTCCAGCTTGATTTTGAGCGAGGGGCGCGTGTGGCTTTGCGAGCCGATGAACCCTTTTTTGCGCAAGCCGACCGCCGGGAATACAACGCCGTCGATGGTCGCGCGCGCCTGGACATAGGTGTAGGGTCTTTTGATGGGACCCTGTTTGCGCGATTCGTCCAGCGCCGACCTGAAATCTCTCGACTGATGCCGAATTTCGTCCCAGTCGCTCTGTTCAACGAAGATCTGTATGTCCAGAACTCGGTCGGGCGGGAAGAGATCGTCCACGGTCAACTCCTTTGCGCCGCTGTTGAGCGGTATTCCAAAGACAAATAGAGCGAGCGGCAGCGTCCATAGTTTCATACGACTCTCCTACTGGTTCCGCGTTTCAAACGGTTGCCATGCGACTATGCGCAGTTTGCCGCTTCTCTTCCGGTTTGTCAACCAGCGCAAGTTGACCTGAAGTTTGGGACCGCTGAATGACCAAAGCCTTTATTGATGGAAAAGCGTCATCAGCCAGGTCGTCATTCCCGCGCAAGCGGGAATCCAGAGTCCACCCCGAAACCGTCCGCGTTCACAACCGGAATTGTCCCAACTCTAAGGTTGAGATCAGTTCGTCAGCTTGCGTTTGCCGCGTTGACAGATATACTTTGCATGTGAGGGAGGCGCTGTATGGCTGCGCTTGAAACGCTGTTGGGCGTCGTTATCTTATTTCTGCTGCTGGGCGCGCTGGTTTTTTTGCATGAGCTGGGGCATTTTTTAGCGGCGAAGGCGATCGGCGTTCAGGTGTCGGTATTCTCGGTCGGTTTCGGGAAACGGCTGTTCAGTTTCACGCGCGGCGGAACCGAGTTTCGCCTCTCCCTGATACCCGCCGGCGGATATGTGCGTTTTGCGGAGGCGGAGCCTGAAAACGAGTACGACGACTTTGAAGAAACCGTTCTAGACCGCGAGCCGCCCAAACGCCGCATCTTTGTGTACGCCGCCGGCCCCGCCGTCAACATACTGGCTGCGGTCCTTCTTTTTACGGCGGTGGCGGCGGGCGGCGTTCTTCAGCCGGACATCGAGCCTGTCGTCGGCGCCGTCGATGTCAACGCGCCGCTGCGCAGCTCCTACTGGGACGACCCGAACTACGCCTCCCCCGCGGCGCAGGCGGGCGTCCAGCCAGGCGACCGAATACTTGCCGTCAACGGACGCAAGGTCCGCGCATGGGCGGATGTTCAAAAGAAGCTGACGCTCAAACCGGACCGCCCAGCCGTCGTTGAGGCGGAGCGCCGCGGCGAACGGCTGATGTTTGAAATAACGCCGCCTCCAGGCTTGCGCGAAGCCATGCATGTTGAGCAGGTCGGCTTGCGTCCGCTTTCCGCGTTCGCCGAGGAGGGCTTTTTGCCGGGGTCGGGTTCGGGCTATGTTGAGGCGCTAACAGCGTCGAAGAGCTTCGCCGCGGCGGGCGTCAAGGAGGGGTCGCGTCTGATGAAGATCGACGGCGCGCCGATACGCTCCCTTGAGGACGCGCGCGCCGCGCTGTTGAAGGCGCTCGGTTCAAGGAGCGTCCGCATGGTTTTTGAAACGGACGGAACGACGCAAACCGTCGAGACGAACCCTTCCCGGCATCTGACGGTGACGGTTGCGGCGGCGGACGCGGAGCGGAACCCGTCGTTGTCAAGCGTTCGCGTCGGCGACCGGTTGAAGTCGGCGGACGGCGTCTCGGCGTCCTATTACAGCCGCGTTCGAGCCGCCGTTATGGAGAAGACCGCCGCGTCAGAACCGCTGCGGACGACCTTTACCCGCTCCGCCTCATTTTTGACGCGGGGGCGCGCCTGGATCGCCCACCGCGCTCTCAAGGCGGTTGGAAAAGAGACCGACAGCGCATGCGGCTGCTGCGTCAGTTCGGCGCTTCTGCCCTCCATCGCGGACGGAAACGCGCAGATTGAAGGTTTGACTCTACGCTCCAATTTGGCGGAGTCGTCTTCCGATTTGCGCATGGACGGTCTCGCGTTGACGGAGCGGGCTGCGCCGAACGAACGGTACGGATGGTTCGGCTCGTTCCGAAAAGGCGCCTCCATGACGGTCGAGTCGGCGGGGGATGTCTTGTCGATCTTGAAACCGCTCCTCAGCGGGGATGAGATCACGCTTGCCCGTTTAAACGGAAAGGCGCTGACTGTCAACAGCGTCGCCGAATCGGTTGTGTCGGGCGGGTTGAGCTGGACGGCGCTCTTTTTCGCGCTGTATCTGACGGCATGGGTCAGCGTCGAACTGGCAGTCTTAAACCTGATTCCAATACCGGTACTGGACGGCGGGCGCATCTTTTTAGATACGGTTGAGCTGGCGCGAAAGCGTCCGCTTAGCAGAAAGCTGCGGGCGCATCTTCTCCTTCTTGGCTTGTTCATCTTGATCGGTTCGTATGCGTACATCATGCTCCGGCAATCTGTTGCCGCCGTCTTGATTGGGGTCGCTGTCGGCTTCGGTTTTGTCTTTTTAAAGAAATTTTTGAAAAAGGCGTCGGCGCGTCGAGCGAAAATGAGCGTCTAGAGAGTAGGACGGAATGCCGCGTCTTAAACTGGAACTGCAAGCCGTTTGCGGTCATCATGCATGGTAAGCGTTTCATGCTGAAATGGAGGAACGAATGGAATTGTTTGCGCCGCGCCGAATGACCCGCGTTGTGTATGTGGGCGATGTCGGGGTCGGAAGTTCCGAGCCGGTGCGCGTTCAGTCGATGATCACCGAAGACACGCGAAATGTGGACGCATGCGTGCGGCAGATTGTCGGGCTGGCGGAGGCGAATTGCGAAATCGCGCGCGTCACCGCGCCGACCATGGCGTCCACCCGCGCCATCGCCGAAATCAAACGGCGGCTTGACCAAATGAAGATACGCATCCCTCTTGTCGCGGATGTCCATCATCAAGGCTCCAATATCGCCATCGAAGCGGCAAAAGTGGTCGACAAGGTGCGCATCAACCCAGGGCTGTTTGTGTACCGCAAACCGATCGGGCGCAGCATCGATTATTCGCCCGCCGAAGTGGAGGAGGAGCTGGAAGCGATTGAGCGTCAGCTGCTTCCCGTTCTCAACATCTGCAAAGACCGCGGCATCTCCATGCGCGTCGGCGTCAACCACGGCTCGCTCTCGGAGCGGCTGCTGGTGATGTACGGCGACACGCCGGAGGGCATGGTCGAGTCGGCGATGGAGTATCTGCGCATCTGCGAACGGCATGGTTTTCGGGAAATCATCGTCTCCATGAAGGCGTCGCGCGTCCCGATCATGATGGCGGCGAACCGCCTCTTCGCGCAGACCGCCGACAAGGAGGGCATCCGCGTCCCTGTCCATCTCGGCGTGACGGAAGCGGGCGACGGACAATACGCGCGGGTCAAATCGGCCGTCGGCATCGGAACGCTGCTGGCGGAGGGGGTCGGCGACACGATACGGGTCTCGCTGGCTGAAGACCCGCTGGAAGAGATTCCCGTCTGTTACGAGATCCTGCAGTCGCTCGGCTTGCGCAAGACGACGGTCGAATATATCGCCTGTCCGTCATGCGGGCGGACGCAGTTCGATCTGCCGACCGTTTTGAACGAGGTTCGGGACGCGACATCGCATCTGGTCGGTCTGGACATCGCCGTCATGGGATGCATTGTGAACGGGCCTGGAGAGATGGCGGACGCGGATTACGGGTATGTCGGCAAGGGCGGAACCATCGCGCTGTACCGCGGACGCGAGGCGGTGAAACAGGGCATACCGCAGGAGAACGGCGTTCAGGAGCTGGTGTCGCTGCTGAAACTGGACGGCGTTTGGCGGGAACCGGACGCGGATTAGCGGCGTTTTAAAAAAGAAAACAAGGAGCGGCGGACGATGGACGACCGAGGCGATTATCTTCAGGTACTCTCAACGGTGCGGCGGCATCTTGAAGAGAGAACGGAGCTGGGGCGGCCGCTTGAAAAGGACGCCGCGTTTGCAGCGAAGTCGGCAGACAGCGACCAAGAGGAAACTCCGCCCCCGTCCAAGAGCGAAGAGGAAACGCAGGCGGCGGCGCCCGCGCCGTCCGTCGAGGCGTTGACCGCTTTGGGGGCGGAGGCGAGCGTGTGCGAGCTGTGTCCTCTCTATGCGACGCGAACGAATGTGGTTTTCGGGTCGGGCGATCCGAACGCGGACCTCATGTTTGTCGGGGAGGCGCCCGGTCGGGATGAGGATCTGAAGGGGTTGCCGTTTGTGGGGCGCGCCGGTCAGCTGTTGACAAAGATCATTGAGGCGATGGGGTTGCGCCGCGAGGATGTGTATATTGCGAATCTGTTGAAATGCCGCCCGCCGGAGAACCGCAACCCGCTGCCGCTGGAGGCGGAGCGTTGCCGTCCGTATCTGGAGCGGCAGATTGCGTTGATACAGCCGAAGGCGGTGGTGGCGCTGGGCAGCTATGCGGCGGCGGCGCTGCTCAACAGCAAGGAGCGCATCTCCAACCTGCGGGGGCGGTTCCATCCCCTCGGCGGCGTTCAGGTCATGCCGACCTACCACCCCGCCTATCTGCTGCGCAACCCAGGCGGCAAGCGGTATGTTTGGGAGGATATGCAGAAGGTGATGGAGATGCTTGGGCTGGAGCAGAAGGGCAAGGGGCAAGAGTAAAATCCCAAGCCCCTTTATCCATTGACGCGCTGAAGCGGATGAGGACGGTTGACTCCGCTAAAAGCGGGCTTCGTCAGTCGCTGTCGCCGCTTTCAGCCGCCCCCATGGGATAAAACCCAGAGGAAATCTGCCGCTCCCTCCTGAAAAAACCCACTCCTGACCAAGCCCTCCAGGATCGCCATGCGTTATCTGGACAACCTCTTTGGTCTCAACATGGATTCGGTAAATGTTCCATGCGCCCCCGTGGTATAGATCCACTCCTTCTCCTGTCTCGCCAGCAGAATACAAGATCCACTTGCCGTCCGGAGACCATGATGGGCTAACTTCCCAATGAGGATCGAACGTCAACTGCCGAATGTTTGAACCGTCCGGATCCATGAGATACAGATTTTTGCCTGCAGGTTCCGACCGATCATACGACTCAAAGGCGATTGTCTTTCCGTCTGGAGACCATCTTGGTCCCCCGTCTTGAGCGGGATGGTCCGTGAGCCTTATCTCGTTCGTTCCGTCGGCGTCCATGACATAAATGTCATGCTGCCATTTGCCGTCCAAGTTCTTTCGCCGTGATTTAAAGGCGAGATTTTTGCCGTCCGGCGACCATGTTGGATTTGCGTCGTGATTCATCGGCGCGTTCGTCAGATTCGTCGCCTCTCCTGTTTCGACGTTCATTTTGTAAACGTCAAGATTGGAGGCTAATGGACCGCCGTCGCAGGCGATCCATTTGCCGTCCGGCGACCACTGAGGGCCGGTGAAGCTCAGATGAGGAAAGAACTTGGTTCTGTAATTCGGCGCGTCCCCCGTCTCTAGATCAAGAATGACAAGGTTGTATTGTCCATCCTGCGGCGTGAATGCGACAGCTGCAGCGCGCTTTCCGTCGGGACTCCAACTCGGAGGTCCGCCAAACCAGACGCTGTCGCCTTGGCGGGGGATCCAAAGGCGGTTGTTCTGACCGTCCCAATCGACAAGCCAGACGCTGTCCCCGCCGGCGTAACAGATTGTCGGCTTCACAACCCGTCGCACATCCTCAAGCGGCGTCGGAAACTCAAACTGCGCGACTGCGGCAGGCGCCAGCGCCGCCAACCAGAATGCGGCGAGAATGGCGCATCGTTTTTTAAGCATTGGCTTCGCCTCCTTAAGCCAATGGAACCGCTTAATTGCCTGCCGAGATTGTAAACTGACCTGCGCCGGCGCGTCAAGCATTGAATCTGAACTCCTGCCTAAAGTCGGGACATTTGAACCGACGATCGCTCTATTCATGGGAAAAAGGCGCCGCCAACCAGGGCGTCATTCCCGCGTAAGCGGGAATCTAGAGGCGTCACAGAAACCGTCCGCGTTCACCCGCCGACATGTCCCAACTATAGACATAAGGTCATATCTGAAAAGACGCCTGAAGGAAGCGCGGCGCCGACCCTCCCAAAACAGCTGGAACCGCCGCAAAAAGCCTTCGTTTATATGCCATGTAAAACGCCACGCAGTCGACCCGCAGGAGACCTCATGACCATCAAATCGGACAGGTGGATCCGAACCATGGCGCAGAAGCATGGCATGATTGAGCCGTTTGAAAGCAAGCAGGTGCGCGACGGCGGATGCATCAGCTACGGCGTCTCCTCCTTCGGTTACGACTTCCGCGTCGCCGACGAATGGAAAGTGTTCACCAACGTGTTCTCCAGCGTCGTCGACCCGAAGGATTTCAAGCAGGAGGCGTTTGTGGAGATGAAGGCGGATCACTGCGTCATTCCGCCGAATTCGTTTGCGCTCGCGCGCACGGTCGAGTATTGGCGCATCCCGCGCGACGCGCTGGTCGTCTGCCTCGGCAAGTCCACCTACGCCCGCTGCGGCATCATCCTGAACGTGACACCGTTTGAGCCGGAATGGGAAGGGTACGCCACCATCGAGATCTCCAACACGACGCCGCTGCCCGCCAAAATATACGCGAACGAAGGCATCGGACAGGCGATCTTCCTGCAGTCAGACGAACCATGCGAGACCTCCTACCGCGACAAGCGCGGCAAATATCAGGGGCAGGTCGGCATCGTTCTGCCGCGCGTCGAGAACAACGGCTAATCTTTGATCGGGCGGCGCGTTCCGCCATGCCTCGTCTGTTTGAGCGCCGTTGTCGTTTTTCGCGCTCTTTTTCTTTTACGCATTTCGCTCCGCATCTTGAAGAGGATGATGGGCGCTGTTGAGAAGATCGACAACAGGTTGGTCAATGCGTGCGACAGCGCCGTAACCCATAGAGCTGTCCAGATTGACTGAGGATACCAGAACGCGAACATAAACCCGAAATAGACCCCGCACGGCAGCCCCGCGATGATCGCTTGGACGGGCGATGTTCTCCAATGCGCCAGCGCAAACAGAAGCGCCGAAACGATCGTCTGCGTTCCGATGTCGGCGCCGAGAGCGCTCAACGGCGCGATGATGAGAGCCTGCAGCGCGATCGTCTCGCCGACGGGAGCGACAGCTACAATCTTGAAGGCGCTGTGGCATATCAATTCAAAGGCAGACGCCGTCTCTTCAGGCGTCATTTTAGAATCGGACTTCTTCTTTTTCTTTTTTGCGTCAGGGAGAAGCGCCTCAAGCCTTTTTTTAAAAGGATGAATGGCAATAATGAGCAGGAGCGTAACGGCGACCCTTTCCACAGCAACGCGCCAGCAGAACGACCATGCCGAGCGATCCATATATCTATACTCAATCCAGCCGACCGTCCATTCAAGCGAGCCGCCGAGCCAGAGCCATAACGCTGTTGCGGCAGCGACCCCCGCCGTCCATTTCCAATGTTCCAGCGCCGCCATGGAAAGCTCTCGTATCTGAAGCGCCGCCGCTGTCAATGTGTAAAGCGCAAAAAGCGTCAGAAGCGAGACGGCGTAGAGAGCCGCGGTCGTCCACAGCGCCGTCCGCCAAGAGGACGCAAACCAATGCGCAAAGGCGAAGCCTGTATAAACGCCGCCGACGGCGCCCTGCAGGGTTCTCAACCAACGCGAGCAGTCTTTTTTCTGGTAAGCGAACGCTGCGCACACGCAGACCGACGCCGCCGCCAGCGTCCCGGCGCCCGCCCCCAGCAGCTTCAACAGCAGGAGCGCGGGGACCTGAAGCGCATAGATCAAGGGAGAGTTGATAGAAAAGAACGAAGCGAAACAGACCATGAACCTTTGTAACAGCTTCTGTTCCATCGGCGAATCGGTTTCTTCATTCTCCCGCTCGGTTGAAGACGCCATTTGGCGGATGAATCGAATGAGCGCGGCAAGGACGCTCAACGCAATCAGGACGCCTCCGCGCTCCAGCCCTACCCAAAACGTGAACGGGAGCGGTTCAAGCCCGTCATACCGCCGGCGAAGCCAGCCGACCGCCCATTCATGCTGATTTGTCCAGCTCCCAAGCAAGAGCAGCGATAAACAAGCGGCGACTGCAACCGCCACAGGCGCCAGCCTTTTCAGCAGCTTCGTATAGGTGAAATCGACCGGCGCGGCGCGTTCCATCATGCTTCTTTTGTTTCAACGCGGTTGTCGTTTTCCGCGCTCTTTTTATGCTTTCCGCGCAACCAGTTAATCATGCCGACGGGTAAAGCCGCTACGGGAACCAACAGGTTTCCCAATGCGTGCGACAACGCCGTGACCCATAGAGCTGTCCAGACCGATTGAGGATACCAGTACGCAAACGTAAACCCAAAATAGACCCCGCCCGGCAGCCCCGCGGCGATTCCTTTGACGGGCGACTCTCTCCAGTGCATCAGCGTAAACAGCAGCGCCGAAACGACCGTCTGCGTTCCGATGTCGGCTCCGAGAGCGCTCAACGGGGCGATGATGAGAGCCTGCAGCGCGAGCGTCTCGCCGACGGGAGCGACAAATACCGCGGCAAACATTAGATTCTTGAGCTGTTCATTATCCAATTTTTCAGGCGGTTCTTCTGAATCTGAATCCTCCTCTTTTTCGAAGTCCGTCTCTTTTTCCGCCGCCTTTCGGTCAAGGAAAAGCGTCTCAATCCGCCTCTTAAACGCCTCAAGTTTGCTTTCAAAGGAGTAAACGAGAATCAATAGGACGCAAGAGACGAGAAACGTTTCCGCCGTAATGCGCCAACAAAACGGCCACGGGTCATGCTTTTCATACCGCCGTTCCAGCCAGCCGACCGTCCATTCCAGCGAGCCGTCAATCCAGATCCATAACGCCGCCGCGCCGGCAAGCGCCGCCAGCCATTTCCAATTTTTCACGGCGACTTGGATAAATTCCTTTATCTGTCTTGCGGCAGCTTCCGCTGTCAGCGGCGCGAGCAGCGCCAAACGCGCCGCTGCGAAGAGAACCGCCGTTACCCACAACGCGCTCAACCAAGAAAAGGCGCTCCAATGCGCGAAGGCGTAACCGATGTAGATGCCGCCGGCGGCGCCCTGCAAGGTTCTCATCCATCGGGAGCCGCCAACATCCCTGTAAGAAAAACAGCCGCTCACGCAGAACAGCGCAGCCGCCAGCGTTCCGGGGCCGGCGCCGAGCAGCTTCAATAGAACGACAGCCGCCGCTTGAACCGTGAACATCGCCAACGTTCTGCAGGAAAGCGCGGAGCCGATCGCGTCTCCGACGCCGTTTTCCAGCCGTTTGAACCATCCCGCGTTCTCAGGGGCGCTTCCATTCTCTTTGGCGTTTTGAGGCGTTTGCCGGCGGATGAGATGAGCGGCAATCGCAACGATGCCCAGCGCGATGACGACGCCGCCCCGCTCCAGCCCCATCCAGAGCGTGAACGGGATCGGGTCTAGATATTCATACCGCCGGCGAAGCCATCCGACCGCCCATTCATGCTGATTCGTCCAGTTCCCAAGCAAGAGCAGCGATAAACAAGCGGCGACTGCAACCGCGGCGGGCGCCACCCTCTTCAGCAGCTTTGTATAGGTGAAATCGACCGGCGCGGCGCGTTCCATCACGGCTTTCTTTCAGGCAGGCTCTCCGCGCTCCGGACGCTGCATCAGCGCCCTTTTGACAGCGGCGGCGATCAGCGTCAACGACCCTTCTTGGGACAGCGCTTCCTGAATGCGGTCGTATGCGGCAAACTCTTCAGCCCGCCCCTCTCGGCGCAGCGCCTCGACGAACCGTCGGGTCGATTCCTCCGTCGGCGCGATTTTCAACGCCTTTGAGACGGTCTCCGGGCGTTTGCAAAGCTCGTTCGTTCCCGCCGCCCAGTGCGTTCGGCATGCCTGCGGGCGCATTTCATAAACGGCGCACCGATCCTCCGCTGTCAAAAACGGGCAGCGCATATTCAGCCCAAAATGCATCTCCGCCCGCGTTTCAAAGTCGGGGACAGGATCGCCGGCGGCGCGCCATTTCTCCGCCAGCTCGCGCAGATAGGCGTCAATGCGCGCCTCATAACGCCCAAGCCCGTCGGGGTCGGCGCGCATCGCCGCGGCGATCTGATCCGCCTCCGCGTCCGAACACTGCGCATACGCCTTGCAGCAGTGAACGCAGCCCGCCTTGCAGGCGACCGTTCCGCCCTTCGCCTCAAACTGCTCTAGAGTGAACCGCCAAAACTGGTCCGATTGACGTTGAAAAAGCGCCAGCTGCTCATGCGCGATCATGCGTCCGCCGCGCCTGTTTAGCGGACGAAGCGCGGCATGACCGCCGCGGATGAGAACGCGCCGTACGCCCCGATCTCATGCAGCCACCGCCCCGCTTTCATATACCCGAAGGCGGGACCGCATACGTTCGCCGCCATGGAGGTCTCGTCGCCGAGGGTGAAGGTGTGCGCGCTGCGCCGACCCTCAAAGGTTATGCCTGCGACCGTGACGGTTGTGCTGACAGGTTTTTGAGCGCTGCGCGTGTCGACAACGCCCCCGACGCTGACGCAATCGCGCGAGACGACGCCCGCCGCTTCCAGTATCGCGTCGTCCGCATGCTCCATCTCTTCGAGGATCAGTTTGCCGCCCCGTTCGTCTAGCAGTTCGCCGACCTCCTCGTCGGTGAGTCGGCGCGCCGACTCGACG
Organism: Candidatus Poribacteria bacterium; assembly: GCA_963665845.2. Taxonomy (GTDB): domain Bacteria; phylum Poribacteria; class WGA-4E; genus JAPPNK01. Next base: position 3,100,193 of record OY762492.1, on the reverse strand, counting down.
TCAAACCCAGGCATATGGGCGATGTCTTCGCGTATCGTCGCGCGGTACGCCTCCCAGTTTTGGATGCCGACGCCGAACCAGATGCGAACCGATTCCACCTCCGCAAACGATTGCGCGGCAAGGTTTGCGGCGGCGGTCAAGAGACCGGGCGTCGCGCCGCAACCGACGATATAGACAATCTCGGACGACTTAAACAGCTCGTCCAGTTTCAGGACGCGCTCCGCCGCGGAGGTTCGTTTGAGCGCGTCCACCATGACGCCGCGGTATCCGCCGGCGGCGAAGCGCGCCGCGACCCCCGGCACAAACTCGTTCGGCAGATTCGGCAGCGCCAGAAAGACGCCGTCGAACGCCTCCGCGCGCCGGATGATCTCTCCAATCGGGTCGTCCGACGGGGCGCCGGTCTTGGGGGCGAAGGCGACTCCTCCTCTTTCGGCGGCGGCATGGAGAACCGCCTCGGCGTCCAGACCTTCAGGGTCGAAGGCGAAGCCTCGGCTGTCGACGAGGGCGTCCAGCCGCAGTTCGCGTTTTTGCGACAGCATCCGCGCCGCCGCCGAGCCGAGTCCGCCCGCTCCCAGTACCGCTATTCTCATCGGTGAAATGCCCGCCGTTTGCATTCAGCCCCGCTCCCTTCGTTTCGCCGCCGCCCTTTTTAAAACAATACGCTTCCTGACGAGTATAACGCGCGGCGCGCCTCTTGTCAAAGCGCGCCGCTTGCCTTCACGCTGAAAGTTGAGACATCATGACGAAAGAACCGCGATGACCAGCGGAAAAGCCGCCGCGCCCACTCATCGTCATTCCCGCGCAAGCGGGAATCTAGAGGCGCCGCAGAAGACGTCCGCGTTCTCGAAGCGGAATATCCCAACTAAAAACGTGACGTAAGGTCAACATTCACAGGGTTGACGTACGCCGGCGGGCGCCGTAAATTATTGCGTGTTAGAAACGCAACATAGAGCGAACGATCATGAACGATCAAAAAACCGACCGAGACGATATTCAAGAAAAAATCGATAGGCGCTGAAAGAGCCGATACGGGTATGGCTGCAGGATTATCATGGCGTCTCCACGGAATCCATCTACAACGACGTTCATGGGTTTATTTTAAATCAGGACATTCACATAGATTTTTACACAAAACTTTATAAATCCGTTGCTAGCCTCAAAAGGGGAGATGGCGTAAATGACCGCGAAACCGAATAAATATTACGAAAAAGCTCTTCACCATATCACCGAGGCCATCGCGCTTCGACCGGATCACGCCGGCGCGCGTTACCATCGCGGGTTGGTCTATGCCAAAATGGGCGAATGGGACAACGCCATCGCGGATTACAACAAAGCGATCTCACTCGATTCAAGATACGCCGACGCCTATTTCAACCGCGGCATCGCTCACGCCGAGAAAGACGATCTTGACGCCGCCTTCAAAGACTATGACAGGGCGATTGAGCTGAAGCCATACTTTGACGCCGCCTATAAAAGCCGCGGAGACGCTTATTTCAAAAAGGGACGTCTTGGCGCCGCCATCAAAAACTACGGCAGGGCGATTGAGCTGAATCCAAACTTTGGCGCCGCCTATCAAAAGCGCGGCTTGGCGTATGCCGACAAGGGCAAGCATAAAAAAGCCAGAAGAGACCGCAAAAAAGCGAAGCAAATTGAGCGAGCCAGCAAAAGGGCGTTTTAGAAACCCGAAAGGAAAGGCGAACCGCGCCGCCGCCTCCGATTCCCCTTGAAAGGGGGCTGGGGGGTTTCGCCGCAGAAACCGTCCGCGTTCCCCAGGCGGCATGTCCCAACTAAAGCGCTAAGGTCAGTGACGCGGGCTTGCCATGCGCCGCGCCGAGATGTATGATTAAGCCAACTTCCGAACAGGCGGTCCCAGCGCAAGCAGGCGGAGGATGCGGACGATGAACATCAAAACGGCTCTCACATTCGACGACGTTCTGCTCGTACCTCAAAAATCGCGCGTCCATCCAGCCGATGTGGATGCGCGTACCCTCTTCACCAAGCAGATACCGCTCAACATTCCGATTGTCAGCGCCGCGATGGACACCGTCACCGACTCCAACCTCGCCATCGCCATCGCGCGGGAAGGCGGCATCGGCGTCCTGCACCGAAACTGCTCCATCGAAGAGCAGGCGCGCATGGTCGACAATGTGAAACGCTCCGAAAGCGGCATGATCGTCGACCCGATCACCCTCCGCCCGAACCAGCCGATACGCCATGCGCTGGACCTGATGGAGCGGTACCGGATCGGCGGCTTTCCCGTCACAGACGGGGAGGAGCGCATGGTCGGCATCGTGACGAACCGCGACCTGCGCTATGTGGCCGATGAAAGCGCCGAGGTGCATACCGTCATGACAAGCGCCGGACTCATCACGGCGCGCGAGGGCGTCACGATGGAGGAAGCGAAGCGGCTTCTCCATGAACGGCGCATTGAAAAGCTGCCGATTGTGGATGAGGAAGGCATTCTACGCGGACTCATCACGATCAAAGACATCAACAAGATCATTCAGTATCCGAACGCCTGCAAGGATGAAAAGGGTCGGCTGCGCGTCGCGGCGGCCGTTTCGGCGCCTGTTCATATGGAGGAGGCGGACGCGCTCATTGAAGCGAATGTGGACGCGCTGGCGGTGGACGCCTCGCACGGGCATTCGCTCGCGGTCATTGAAACGGTCGAAAAGATACGGGCGCGGCATGAACATATCCCCATCGCGGCGGGCAATGTAACCACAAAAGAAGGCGCGCGCGACCTGATCGCCGCCGGCGCGGACGCGGTCAAGGTCGGCGTCGGTCCAGGCTCCATCTGCACAACGCGCGTTGTGGCGGGGGTCGGCGTTCCGCAGGTTACAGCGATTGCGGAATGCGTCGAAGCGGCGGCGGAGGCGGACATACCGATCATCGCGGACGGCGGCATCCGTTATTCAGGCGACATTGCGAAGGCGATTGGGGCGGGCGCCCGTTCCGTCATGATCGGATCGCTCTTTGCCGGTTCCGAAGAAAGCCCCGGCGACACGGTCATCTACCAAGGGCGCAGTTTTAAGGTGTACCGCGCGATGGGTTCATTGAGCGCCATGCGCGAGCGCGGCGGGCGCGAACGCTACTTTCAAGGCGGAACGATGGAGCAGGCAAAACTGGTTCCAGAAGGCATTGAGGGGCGCGTCCCCTATAAAGGCAAACTTGCCGATCTGACCTACCAGCTGATTGGCGGGCTGCGGTCGGCGATGGGTTACTGCGGCGCCGCCTCTATTGAGGAGCTGCGCGCCAACGCGCAATTTGTTCAAATCACATCCGCGGGCGTCCGAGAAAGCCATCCGCACGATGTGATCATCACCGAAGAGGCTCCCAACTACTCGATCATGCGGGAGTGATTTTGAAAGGAGCATCAATGCGGTCTCATACGGCAAAAGCGGCGCTGCGCGTTTTCATGGCGGCTGCCGCGCTTTGTTGTCTCGCAAACGCGAACGGTCAAGAATGGCAGGACGACAACATCTCTTTTGAGGGGCTTGAAAATCTAGCGTTTGAAAAGCCTGTATGGACAAACGGGGGGATCGGTCAGGGACATCCAGAGCTTTTGACCGACGGAAATACGGAGTCCGATCCGTATCTCGGCGGACCGACCCGCGTCGGCATCGATTTTGAGGAAGTTGTCCTCATCAACGGCGTTCATATCTGGCACTTCTGGCTGACGAATCCGATCTACGAAGGCAACATTATCGCCCTGTCCGAGGCGCTGCATTTCGACGATCTAGCGGACGAGGACAAGGACAGGCTGGATGAAATCGAAGGCATTACGACGGTGTTCAACACGAACGCCGGGGACGAAACCTACCCTGAAACCGAAGCGGGAAAGAAGATCGTGTTCGAGCCGATAGAGGCGCAGTATCTGCATGCCTGGCTTGCCGGAAACAATGTGAACCAGTGGTCGCACTGGGTGGAGATTCAAGCGTTTTACAACCCCGCGCTGCTGTCGGTCAACCCCGAAGGGAAAGCGGCCGCCGTCTGGGGCGATTTGAAAACCCGGTAACATGGCGGGCGCGTTTCTGTTATTCTAGCGTCCGACAGAGCGAGCGCATTTTGAGAGGAGAATACATGCGACTTCGGATCATGACAACTGCAGCGGCCGTCGCCGCGCTGATACTGGGAGCCGCTTTGGACGCCAACGCGCAGGGGCAGGACGAGATCTCCTTTGAGGGACTTGAAAACCTAGCGCTTGAAAAGCCGACCTTTATCAACGGAGGAGCCGGTCAAGGACACGCAGGGCTTTTGACAGACGGAAAAACCGAGACCGACCCGTATCTGGGCGGTCCGACCCGCGTCGGCGTCGACTTTGAGGAGGTCGTCAAGGTCAACGGCATCCACATCTGGCACTACTGGGGCGACGGGCGCATCTACAACGGCAACATCATCGCGCTGTCCGAAACGCTTGACTTCGACAATGTAAATGACGGCGACAAGGACAAACTGGACAATATCCCCGGTATGGTGACGATCTTCAACACAGACGCCGACGACGAAACCTACCCGGAGTCGGAGGCGGGGTATAAGATCATCTTTGAGACGGTTGACGCCCAGTACCTGCATGCCTGGGTCGGCGGAAGCAACGCCAACCAGTGGTCGCACTGGGTGGAGATTCAGGCGTATTTCAACCCTGATCTGCTCTCGGTGGACCCTAAAGGAAAAGCGGCTGCCGTCTGGGGAAATTTGAAAACGCGCTGACATGATCCTGCGTCAAACAGGCGGGGAATAAGATAGAAAGGCGCCATCAGAACAAGAAAGCTCCCGGCGATTCATGAGCGGGAGCGCATTTTGAAGGGAGAATTCATTGAGAATTCAGATCATGACAATTGTAACGGCGGCCGCTTTACTCATAATGGGCGCCGCTTTCGTGAACGCGCAGGAGCAGGACGACATCTCCTTTGAAGGACTCGAAAACCTGGCGCTTGATAAACCGGCGTGGGCCAACGGGAATCCAGGTCAAGGACACGTCGGACTTCTGACAGACGGAAACACGGCAACCGACCCGTATCTGGGCGGTCCGACCCGCGTCGGCATCGACTTTGAAGAAGTCGTCAAAATCAACGGCATTCACATCTGGCACTACTGGGGCGACGGGCGCGCCTACAACGGCAACATCATCGCGTTGTCCGCCGCGCTCGGCGAAGGCGACGTCGCGGACGGCGACAAGGACAACCTGGACAGTATCGACGATTTGACAGCGGTCTTCAACACCGACGCGGACGACGATACCTACGCGGAGTCGGCGGCTGGACATAAGATCCTGTTTGACACGGTAGAGGCGCGGTATCTGCATGCCTGGATCGGCGGCAGCACCGCGAATCAATGGTCGCACTGGGTCGAGATTCAGGCGTATTTCGATCCGACGCTGGCGTCCGTGGACCCTGAAGGGAAAGCGGCGGCTGTCTGGGGCGACTTGAAAGCGCGCTGACGGCTCTTGACGCGGGCGCGCGTCTTTGGCAACATAAACCAAACGTCACGAACGGAAAGGCACACATATGGCGCTGGACTGGAAACCGCGCGGCAGAGACAACGTTATCGGCGGCATCCGCTGGCTTCCGCGCATCACTGACAAGGCGCGGGCGCATCTGAACGGCAGCCTGGGGGACTACATCTATCCCTGCCCGGCGGACAAGGCATGGCTTCAAAAAACGGGCATCTCGGCGGAAGATTTCACCAAGCTGGTGAAAGAAAACCCGTCCGACGAACAGATGATCGAACGGATACGCGAGCTGACAGGCGGCAAGCGTTCATAAGATGAGCCGTTCAAAGCCGGTCGACGCGGACGAAACGCGCGTTCAGGAGCTGCGCGGCCGCATTGATCACATTGATCAGCAGATCATGGAGCTGCTTCATGAGCGGGGGCGCGCCGCCAAGGCGATTGGCGCCGCCAAGCACGATGAATCCATCGCCATTTACGCGCCGCACCGCGAACGGAATGTGCTGGAGCGGGTGGAAGCGCTGAATGTCAACGGCGTCTATCCGAACCATGCGGTCAAGGCGATCTACCGCGAGATCATCTCGGCGACGCGCGCCTTAGAGGCGCCCTCCGCCATCGCGTATCTGGGTCCGGAAGCGAGCTTCACGCACATGGCGGCGCGCCGATTTTTTGGAGAAGGCGCGCGTTACCTTCCCCAAAGCGACCAAGCGGACATCTTCCGCGCCGTCGAACGCGGCGTCTGCCACCAAGGCGTCGTGCCGATTGAGAACTCAACGCATGGGGTGGTGGTCGACACGCTTGATCAGTTTGTGGACTCCAGCGTTCAGATCTGCGGCGAGACGGAGATTTCGATCTCGCATAACATCATGAGCGGCTCCTCTCTGGGCGAGGTGAAGCGGGTCTATTCGCATCAGCAGGCGCTGGCGCAGTGCCGCACCTGGCTTCAGACGCGCCTGCCGGACGCGGAGCTGGTCGCGGTCAGCAGCACCTCCGAGGGCGCGCGCAAAGCGGCGGAAGAGCCGAAGACGGCGGCCATCGCCAGCGAACTGGCGGCGCAGGTGTACGACCTGCAGATACTGGAGGCGCGCATCGAAGACCTGCGCGACAATACGACCCGCTTTTTGTCGATCGGCAACGACAGAGCCGCGCCGTCCGGCGACGACAAGACCTCCATTCTATTCACGGCGCGGCATGAGGCGGGCGCGCTCATGCGCGTCCTGGAGCAGTTTGCCAAACACGATGTCAGTTTGACCTTGATTCAGTCGCGCCCGTCGCGCATTGAATCGTGGGAATACGGCTTTTTCATCGAATGCCTCGGACATTCGACCGAGTCGCCGCTGAACGAAACGATTCAGCAGCTGCGCTCCGTCTGCCTGTCGATCAAGATACTCGGCTCTTATCCGCGGTTGAGGTAGATGCGTTGACGCAGCCGACGCCCGGCATCATGTCGATACGCGCCTATGAAGGCGGCAAGCCCATCGAGGAGGTGAAGCGCGACTACGGGCTTGAAAGCGTTATCAAGCTCGCCTCGAACGAGAACCCGATCGGTCCGCCGCCGGCGGCAGTGGAGGCGATGACCGAGGCGGCGCATTCGACGCATCGATACCCCGACGGAAACGCCTACTATCTCAAAAACGATCTGGCGGCGTTCCTGAATGTTGAGCCGAACCGCCTTTTGATCGGAAACGGATCATGCGACGCCCTGCAGATACTGGCGGAGACATTTTTAAATCCAGGCGATGAGATCGTTTTTTCGGATCAGTCGTTTGTGATGTATCCGATTTTAGCCAAGATTTTTAATGTCAAAGCGTTGACGGCTCCGCTTCAAAACGCGGCGAACGACATGGAAGCGCTGGCGGAGCTGATCAAGCCAACGACGAAGATCGTCTTCATCGCCAACCCGAACAACCCGACCGGAACCTATGTCAACAAGCGGCAGATGGACCGCTTCTTTGACGCAATCCCTGAAGAGCCGATCGTCGTTCTGGACGAGGCGTATTTTGAGTACGCCCAGATCAAACCTGATTATCCCGACGGGCTGGAGTATCTGCGCCAGGGGCGGAACGTTGTCGTAACGCGCACCTTTTCAAAGGCGTACGGGCTGGCGGGCTTGCGCGTCGGTTATGCGGTCGCTTCGCCGCAGATCATCGACTGGATGAACCGCGTTCGTCAGCCGTTCAACGCGAACATCATTGCGCAGGCGGCGGCGCGCGCCGCGCTTCAAGACGTTGAATATGTGGAGCTTAGCCGCGCCCTGAACCTCCATGGTCTCGACTATCTGCAGCGCGAGTTCCACCGGCTCGGCGTTCAGTATGAACTGTCCGCGGCGAATTTCATTTTAGCGCACACGGGGCGTCCGTCGGAGCCGCTGGCGGAGAGCCTCATGCGGCAAGGAATCATTGTGCGCCCGATGAGCGGATACCGTTATCCGCAGTCGATTCGAGTGACGGTCGGCTTGCCGCCTGAAAACGCGCTGCTGACAGTAGCGCTGGAGCGGTCGTTTGAACAGATTCCGGCGGTTGAGCCTGATGCGCCGATCCGGTAAGGCGCCTTCCTCGGATGCGTTGGATACGCCGTTCAATGAGCGGGTCGGCAAGATCGCGCTTTACGCGGTCGGCTTGATCAATGGATCGCTGGGGCTGGCTCTGCGGCGCGCCGGTTTTTTGGGCGAAATCGCCGGCGTCGGGCGCCGGGCGGAGACGCTGGAAATCGCCCAGGCGAAGGGCGCTATCGACAAGTATGCGCTGGAAACGGAAGCGGCGCCGGCGCTGGACGGCGCGGATCTGATCGTCTCCGGCGCGCCCGTTCATCTCATCAGCGACTCGATACGCCGCCTCCATGCGCATGCGACTGACGGCGCCGTGTTCACCGATGTTGGAAGCGTCAAGGCGTCCATCGTCCGCGCATGCGAGTCGGTTGTTTCCGGGGGAAATTTTGTTGGCGGGCATCCGATAGCGGGATCGCATTTGACAGGCGCCGGCGCCGCGGAGGCGGAGCTGTTTGACGGGCGCGTCTGCGTTTTGACGCCGACCGCCGAGACATGCCCGGCGGCGGCCGCGCTGGTTCGACAGATGTGGGAGCTGGCGGGAATGCGCGTCATCGAAACGCCTCCTGAAACGCATGACGCGCTGCTGGCGGCTTCCAGCCATCTGCCGCATGCGGCGGCGGCGGTTCTGGCGTCTGTGATTGGGGCGGCGTCTGAAAACGGCTTGCGCGCCACCGCGTTCGCCGGCGGCGGTTATTTAGACACAACGCGCATCGCGCAAGGCTCCGCCGATCTGTGGGAACCGATCCTGCGAATGAATGCGAAGCCGGTTGAAAAACTGATACGGCGTTATGCGAAGGAGCTGACCGCCTTTGCGGACGCGCTCGCCGACGGCGACGGGCGCGAAATACACAAACGGCTGGACGAAGCGCGGCGGGCGCGGAATGATCAATAAAACGGTCACCCCGCGGACGCGGACGCGCGCGGTCGTTCAGGTTCCCGGCGACAAGTCGATCTCGCACCGCGCGGCCCTTTTGAACGCCGCCGCGGAGGGTTCCGCCCGTTTAACAGGCTTTCTCAACAGCGCCGACTGCCTCAACACGCTCCAAGCGCTTCAAGCGATGGCGGTTCCGATTGAGGCGGAGCGCGATGCGGTCCAGATAAGCGGCGTCGGCTTGCGCGGTTTCAAACCGCCCGCCGGTCCGATCGATGTCGGCAACTCTGGAACGGGCATACGCCTCTTGTCCGGCTTGTGCGCCGGGCAGCCGTTTGAAACGACGCTCACCGGCGATGAATCGATACGCCGGCGCCCGATGGGGCGAATCGTTCAGCCGCTGCGCATGATGGGCGCGCAGGTCAAAGGCGCGGCAAACGGCGAACGCGCCCCCCTGCGCATACGCGGCGGACAACTGCGCGGCATGCGTTACATCTCGCCGGTCGCCAGCGCGCAGGTGAAAAGCGCCGTGCTGATTGCCGGTCTCTACGCCGACTCGCCCGTCTCGGCGACGGAGCCGCATCTCTCGCGCGACCACACGGAGCGGATGCTGTCCGCTATGGGAGCCGATCTGGAACGGGACGGATTGACCGCGGCGATACATCCAGGCGCCGATCTTCAAGCGCGGGATATGCATATCCCCGCCGATCTCTCTTCAGCCGCTTTTTTCATTGCGGCGGGCGTACTGATGAAAGACGCCGAAATCACGGTTGAAAACGCGGGCGTCAACCCGACGCGAACCGGCTTTTTGGACGCGCTTCAACGGATGGGCGCCGACATCGCCATTGAAAACGAACGCATGGAAGGGTTTGAGCCGACGGCGGACATCCGCGCGCGTTCAGGCGCCCTTCGCGGCGTCGAGTTCGGCGGAGACATCGTCGTACGCATGATCGATGAAATGCCGATACTGGCGCTGTGCGCGTCCCAAGCGGAAGGGCGAACAATAGTGCGCGAGGCGTCCGAACTGCGCGTCAAAGAGACGGACCGAATCTCCGCCGTTGTGGAAGAACTTGGAAAACTGGGCGTTCAGGCGGAGGAGCGGGCGGACGGGTTCGTCATTGACGGACCGCAGGAGATTCAAGGCGGGGTCTGCTCCAGCCGAGGCGATCACCGCATGGCGATGACAGGGGCGGTCGCCGGTCTCTTGGCGCGCCGCCCGACGACGATTCAAAATGTCGGCTGCGTCGACACCTCCTTTCCCGGCTTCTGGGAGCTGCTGGAGAGCTTGTCATGAAGCGGCGCGGCGTATAAAGTGTCAAAATGTCAGAGGAGCTGCGGAGCATGCGTCAACATATGATCGCCGCCATCGACGGGCCGGCGGGGTCGGGAAAAAGCTCGGTGGCGCGTCTGTCGGCGTCTCTTTTGGGCTATACGCATCTCAACAGCGGGGCGTTGTATCGGTGCGTCGCGCTGCTGGCGCTTCGGCGGCGCGCGGCGTTGAACGACGAAGCGGGCTTGTCCGCTCTGGCTGAAGACGCCGACATGCGTTTTGGACATGGCGGGGCAGTTCTGTTGAACGGCGAGGATGTGAGCGTTGAGCTGTACACGAGCGCCGTGACGGAGGCCGCGGCGAAAGCGGCTGTCCATCCGTCGGTGCGGGAGGCGATGACGGCGCAGCAGCGCAAGATCGCCGCGGAGGGCGATGTGGTCGTCGAAGGGCGCGATGTTACAACGGTTGTGTTTCCGTATGCGCAGGCAAAGTTTTATCTGGACGCGAGCATCGAAGAGCGGGCGCGGAGGCGGCACAAAGAACTCGCCGAGGCGGGCGAAACGGTCTCGCTGGAGGCGATTGAACGGGAGATACGCAAACGGGACATGCAAGACCAAACGCGCAAACACAGCCCGCTGCGGATCGCGCAGGACGCGCTGGTCATCGACACGACGCCGCTCACGATAGAGCAGGCGGCGGAGGCGGTGGTGGCGCGGGTGAAGGAGCTGACAGCATGCGAATGATCGAGGACATACGCCATCTGCCGCGCCGATCGTCCCGGCGCGAGATACGGCTCGACAACGGCGAGGCGTTCACGCTGGACCTGGCGCTGGTCGCGCGGCGCCGGCTTGCGGTCGGGACGCGCCTGACCGAGGAGGAACTGGAAGAGCTGCGCCAAGAGGACGAGTGGACGCGCGCGAAGGCGAGCGGGTTCGATATGCTGCGCGCGCGCCTCTTTAGCCGAAAAGAGCTGACCGACAAGCTGCGGCGCAAAGGTTACAGCGCCGAGGCGGCGGAGCGCGCCGTCTCCGCCATCGAGGAGCTGGGGTATATTTCGGATGAGGAGTTTGCGGAGGCGTTTGTGGAAAGCCGTTTGCGTTCCAAACCGAAAGGGCGGATGGCGCTGCGCCGAGAGCTGCGCCAGAAGGGAATCGACAAGCTGACAATCGAGCGGACGCTGCGCGCGGTGAGCGACGAGGATGAGCGGGAAGCGGCGCTGAAACTGGCGCAAAAACAGATGCGCCTTTACCAAAACCTGCCGAGAGAAACGGCGCGGCGGCGGCTGTATCAGTATCTCATGCGGCGCGGCTATCGATACGAGGATGTGTCGGCGGCGCTGCGGGATGTTTTTGGAGGAGAGTCGGACTGATGATGGAGTGCTTTACGATTCTTGCGGCTGGGGGAACGCTGACGGGGCTGTTTGCGATCTATATGCATTACCGTTCGCGCGGCGTTCACGTCTTCTCTAAGGGAAAGCAGCGGAAGGAGATCGCGGCGCTGCGCAACGAGATGGAAACGCTGAACGAGTCGATGCAGGCGCTGCGCGACGCGCGGGAGGTTGACCGCGAGGCGCTGGTGGACATACTGCTTGCCGTGGACGACCGGACGCCGCGCGCTGTCGAGGCGGCGACTCCGCCTCCGCTTCCGCCTGAAGAGCCGGATGAGCCGCAGGATGAATGATGAGCGCGCGTCCGGTCGGTCATTCCCGCCCTTGCCCCTTGCGGTAAACGTAACGCGCGGGAATCTTAGGCGCCGCCCTCCGTCTTTTGACGCAGCCAGTCGATGGCGGTTTGCTCATCCTGCTCAATGGCGATCTCTACAGCGCGCTTGGCGCATTCCAAAAGCTCTTTGGAACGCTGGCGCAGGTTGAGAGATTCAGAGACCTCGGCGACCTTTCGCTCAATTTGGCGTTGCTTGTCTGTAGACAGAATAGGAATAACAAAATTATGCAAATCTTTGTCCGATATTTTTGGCTGGGCAGTTTGGGTTTTATACTTCTCAAAATACGATTTCCCGACAATTGACGCAAGTAAAATTTGGAGAAAAGTAGCAAAAATGAGCGATTTACATTCTATTTTGCCAGTATTGTTTGATATATATGCGCCATGGAATTCTTTTGTAACAAGCGCAGATTCCCCGACGCTGCCAATTAAGGAAAAAACAATGTCATTTTCATATACTTGTGTCTCCTTTGAATGCTTAAATTCAGAATTGATATAAACCATGTTTTTGTATGATAATACGCCGCCAGAGAAGTTACCTCCTCGAATATAAGGTGTTCCTTCTTTTTTATCATAGAATGAATCTTTGATTAAAGAACCTCTTTTTGTTGAACATAGATTCCCCAGCGTATCCCAGCCATCCGGATACGCCTTGATCGCGTCAACGATTTCGTCGTATTTCGGCTGGAAGTAGTCGGCGTCTATGCGTTCAACGTGCCACGCGTCAGAGTAGTTTTTGACGAAAGCGAGCTCCTGCTCCGGACGCCAGTCGGCTAAGCCGACTTCAGAGAGGAGTATCGCTTCGGCTTCAGCGCGCTGCGTCTTAGCTTCAGATAGACAGGAAATAGAGCGTCGGACTATCCGCGCGACTTGATTTCTGAAAGATTCGGAAGCACTATAAAATGGCGTATTCAGCACATCAGCGTTTGAAACAGCCGGGTACATGCTCGCCTTGTTTGCCCGCATTAGGCAGTTTACAAAGTAGCGGGTCTTGCAAAACGCAAACAAGTACTCGCTTTCTATCTTGCCTCTTAAGACAGTGGCACTCGGTCTTAGAACCGACAAGCCGCTGCTACCGACCACGCCATCCTCTTCAATCAGGGCGACAGCGTTTCGGTTAGGCCTGACGGTAGACACGACCACATCCCCTTTCTGTAAGATGTGACGGGCGCGGTCCGGCGCTGCACCTTGCGCCACCGTAGCTGTTCGATATTCAACGTTGGTCATCGAGATTCGGGAGATTTCCAGATACTCGAAGTCTCGGTTGACAGGGGAAGTTTTGATGTTGGCGATATGCGGAGATACAAAATCTTTCAACCTGTACCCAGATGAAACCAGTTTGCTGTTTTCAATATAGACAGGATCCCAATAATCTGCGTCGATTCTAAATCCGCCGACGCGCGCAACTTCTGAGGAATTAACGGCTGAATGTCGCAAAGATCATACTCCATCAGGTATTATATATTTCAAGATCAAATAAGCGTTTTGGTACACATTTTGGACATCATTCGGCACAACTTCACCATGGAAGAGCGAATTTCTTAATTTGTATAAAATTTCAATGAGCGATCGCGCAATTAAAACTTTATCGTTAATAAATTTATACTGTCCAATATCTATGTAAGACACGTCGGGATCGGTGAAATCACCGACATGTTTGTATAATAAATTGTGGATGGGTGTCGATTCTGTAATATAAGTCCTAAGATATTTCATTTGATGGGGGTTTAGTTTTACAAAAAACCCACTTTCCCTCAAATCCTCAAACCATTTAACGCCTTTAAACTTTTCCTCATCGCTTGACGTAATAACTTCATCGAAAATATTCGTATTCGCTCTGTTTTTAACCGTTATTAACCGATTTCTTTTGTCGGGATTAACTTCTATATTGTATTGTATCCCGAAATGCTTTCTATCGATAGATTTTGCGGATTTATAATCTTCAACTTCTTCGAATGAAACACGTATCCCACTCAACTTCACAGTAACATCTCCCAAGGATTTGTGAAGGTCCGCCAAGTTTGTCTGGAAAGACTTTTGGTCGGATCCTTCCCCTGATAGCAAACGCTCTACTTTTGAACGGACATTGCCTTCATCGTTTTTGATTTTTTCGATGATTTCGCGATCTCTAAAGCGTTTTCCCGCGTCCGGATGCCTGAAATTATTGCTATACCAAGCGTTGAAGGCGACCCATGCTTTAACGTACTGTCCCAACCAGTCAACCTCGACAAGCTGCTTCCACTGGAGTTCATTTCCGATGTATGTCATGACCAGAAACTCAGTTTTTCTTTTTTCGCCCATTCGATAAACGCTTCGGCGACGCCGTCGGGCAGTTCGCCATCGTGATTGTGCAGATCGTGCTCCACAATCAGGTGGCCATTTCGATCCATTTTGTATTTCCCGCCGCTGCTTTCAAGATACACATACTTGCCGGAGTTGTCTTTGCCGCTTTTTTCGCTGACCGCAAAAAAGATCGGGTAGTCGCTTACTTTGGGGCAGACCGGCTCCTCAGTTGATTCTGCGTCCCACTTCTGCAGAAACAGAACGCTAGTTTTCGTCCCCGTATGCGGCTTGAATGTGTTGACATGCAGACTGACAACCGCCAAGATGCGGGCGCGCTCCGCGACAAACTCTCGGATGCGTTGATCGGTTGTGTTGTTGAATCTTCCTTGCGGCAACACGATCGCCATGCGTCCGCCGGGTTTCAAGAAATCCAGATTTCGCTCAATGAACAGAATGTCGCGCCCGACTTTCGAATACGCTTTGCCGTTTTCTCTGAAGCTGATGCTGTATTGATGGAGGATGCGACTCTCCTTGATGTCGCCGGCAAATGGAGGATTCGCCATCAGAATATCGAAGTCGAACGTTTTGTTCTGTCCGCGGGGCGACGCTCTGTCTCTGAGCCGATCATATCCTTTGCCGTATGTCTTTATCCACCGTTCTGTCCGCTCGTTCCACCGCTTATAGTCGAGCGTGTTGAGATGCAGGACATTTGTTTCGCCATCGCCTGCAATCAGGTTAAGCGTCCGCGCGACCCTTACAGCTTTTTCATCGAAATCGATGCCGAACACCTTGAGGACGTTTTCCTTATCCTCTTTTGGAATTTCCGCGTTCGTGAAAAGCGTACCAGTTAGCTTGAAAATGGTATGCACCGGAAAGCCGCAGCTTCCCGCCGCCGTGTCAATCATGTATTCGCCGCGTTTCGGGTTCAGCATTTTGACGCACATATCGATCACGTGGCGCGGGGTGAAGTACTGCCCCTTTTTGCCTTTCGCCGATTTGCTGACAAGGTACTCAAACGCTTCATCAACAATCTGCAGGTTGGAGTTGAACAATCTTACATCCTGCAAGCTGGACACGCAAACGGCGAGGTGGCTGTCCGAAAGCTCAAACTCTGAATAGTCCGGGAAGACGCCGCTCCATTGGCTTTTTGCTTCTTTGAATAGCCTGTGTATTTTTGCATTGAGCTCGGCATCGGTTTGCCCGGTGTTGCGAAATTCCATACGACGAAAATCATCATCTGAAATATCCGCAACCGCATTTCTGATGGTTTCATGATCGGGTACGCCAGAACCGTATGGCGCGCTAGATTCTCGGATTTCGACGTTCGCTTTTTGACGCAAGATGCGGTTGATAAATTCTTTGTCGTCGCGACTTTTGAACTCGTCGTAGAGCTTCGTGAAGATCAGCTTGAACACCTCCTCAAAGACGTCAACCCCGGCGTTCGCCAGCACCTCATCCTCCAGGTCTAAAATGACATCCTTTAAGGATTTGCGCTCCGTGAACAGCTTGTCTTTGAGAATGAGATTTTTAAGCGTAAACCGTTCCTTGATAATGTCCGCGAGCGTCTGGTCCGCCTTCGGAATGTCGGTGATTTCCTCAAAGTAGTTCGGGTCCCTGCGATAGTAGTGAGAAATTTTCTCTCCGTTGGTCCAGACAGCGATAGGCGCGCCTGTTGCGTTTGTGTAAGAACGCAGCTGCGCCTTACCATCTTGCAGCTTCGGCTTCTTCACCTCAACGATGATATAAGGATACTCCTCCCTTTCCTTGTCGAGGATGACGATATCGGCGCGCTTTCGTTCGCGTCCGAAGTTCACAAGATGCTCAAACCTGATGCGATCCTGATAGCCGTAGTAATCCCAGAGGCGGTCCGCGTAGAGTTGGCGAACCAGCTCCTCCGGCTTTGCTTGAACCGACTTTTTCCGAAAGGTGCATTCAATAAGCGGAACGCTCCTGCTTTTTAGCATTTTGATTTTATCGTCCAGATTTCGGACTTCATCGTCGGTGAACAAATCTAGGCGGTAATTGCTATCCCTGAGAATCGCTGAAATCTTCTCCAGATGCGCCATCTCATGCCCCACTCATGCTTGAGCCTATCGTCTTCCGATGCCGTTACTCAGTAACTTACTGTAACTCGCCGCGCATTGCAAGCGTTTTATTTATTTTGACCAAATTTTTAGAAACTCACGGACCGCCCTCCAGATACAGAACGCCCGCCCCGCTCGGTCGCCGCAGCGGTTCCGCCCACCAGACCTGCGCCGCGTCCGAGCGGTACAGCAGAACGTTGAACCCGATCTTCCGCCGCTTCCGAGACGTGAACGGATCGAACCCGCCCAGCGCCGCCCCGTACGGCAGCCGCGCTTCCAGCGTCCAGTATCCGTCCCCCGTCTTGACCGCCAGCCCCGCGCCCGCCCGTCCCGACAGGTTATAAACGCGCCGCGGCGCCGCCTGACCGATATAGGGCTGATCGCCTGAATACCCGCCCCCTCGCGGACATATCCAAAAAACAGACCCAGGCGCCGACGCCCCCGCCGACAGCAGATGCCCCGGCAAATCCCGCTCCTCCTGAAACGGCGTCAAGTGCAGCTCCACCGCATCGGAGCCGATATGCCAGCGCGTCACATCCTCCACAACAATCGACTCGTCTTTAACCTGAATGAAAAAATAGAGCGCGTCGCGCGTCCACAACGCCCAAACCCGTATCTCCTCCCCCGACGAACTCATCGCCCGCTCCAAAGCCCACAGGTTCGGGACGCCGTCCACCGATACTCTGTTTTCAGAATACGGCGCAAACCCCACCTTGCGGACTCGAACCGTCGTTTCAATCTCAACGCCCGCTTCGCCCGTATCCGTCAGCGGATCAACGTAGGCGACCTTGATTGTTTCGCCGCCTGTGAGACCGATGACTCCCGCATCCGCCTCTCTACCGTAGGAGGTGAGAACCGCGCCTTGAAAAACCCCAGAATTCGCCGCCGTCTCCTGCAGTACTATAGGTATCGGTTCCGCTCCTCCCTGCGCCGACGCCGTCGCCTCGACCGTCTCAACGGCGAACGGGTCCGCGTTTCGGTCGCCGTCATACAACAGCGCCATCGCCGTATCCCCCGGCGCCAGCTCCAGAAGCGGCGACCCGTCCGCCATCGCCGCTGTCAGTTGACCGCGTTGACCCCGCCGCGCCGTCGTCTCATCCGCGATGACCCGCCCAAACAGCCCTTCCGGCGCATAGGTTGCCGCGACCGTCTCCCCGCCGCGAACATCCAGCGTGTCGTCCCTTGATGGCAGCAAGCTGTACCGCGTCGATATCCGCCCCCAAAATTGCCCCGCTCCCCCTGGAACAGGCTCCAGAACGGTCCGCGCCTGGTCTCCTGATTCAGACGCCGTGAACAGCGCCGCAGGGCGAATGTTCGGATCCGCCGCCAAAAGCAAATCCTGAACCCTCACATAGAGAAAATCCCCCGCCGTAAACGCTGTCATCTCCGACCCGTCCGCCTCCACAATCTCAATGCGCCCCGGACTAGAACCAGCGACGACAAGGCGGACGCTCGCAGGCGCGTTCGGCTCGCCTGCGTCGGTCAACCCATCAACATAAACGACCGTCACCGTCTCCTGCTCCGCCGTCTGTAAAAGCAGATCGCTTCGGTTCGCCTCGCTAGAAAGTTCCGTCGCCAGCCGCGCCTCAAACACGCCCGTGTCCGCCCCAGTTTCACGCAGCGCAAGCCGTAACTGGTCGCCCAGCAGGTTGCCCTCCGCTGTTACCTCGGTCGACTCCCGAAACAGCGGGTCAACATTCAGATCGCCGTCCACAACCCGTATGAGCGCCGTTCCGTTCGGCGCGAGGTTCCCGACGCGCCGCCCCCCGTCCAGCGTCAACGCCATGACGCGCCCCCGCTCGCCCGCCGCCGCATACAGAGCCGCCGTCCGCATAGCCCCCGCCTCCCCGTCCCCCGACAGCGCATCAATATACTCAATGACCGCATAACTTTGCCCCCGCGCCTGAAGCACATTGTCCTCCACTGCCGCGTCCGCATACGCCGTCCGCAGCTCCCCCCGAAACACGCCGCTGCTCCCGCTCGTCTCCCGCAGAACGACGACGACCGAGTCCCCCAAAAAAGCCTCCCGCGCCGTCGCCGACGCCGTTTCAATCGCCTCGTCCGACGCGTTCAGGTCGTCGTCCCTCACCTCAATGAGTATCGCTTCACCCGCGCGGAAAGCGTCCGTCTCCGCCTCTCCAAACAGGTCAAGCGCCCGCACTATTCCGTCGCTCCCCGCGTTCGCCGACGCCGACGCAAACGCCTCCACATTCGTTTCGCCGCTGACGCGCAGCGCGTCTCGATACACAGCCCGAACGACAACGCCCCCTCGCGCTTGGATCGTATCGTCCGACGGAACAGCCGCGCCGTATGCGGTCGCAATGAACCCAAGATAAAGCGTCGAGTCGCCGGCGGCGCGGCGCAAAATGACGGTCTCGGAGTCGAGCGCCTGTCCGTTGTCGCCGCGCGTTTCAAGCAGAACCAGCGCCTCTTGCCCGATGTCGTCCGGCTCTTCTAAGCGCAGATGGAGCCGGTCGCCGGCGTTGAAAAGCGCCGTTTCGGTCGCGCCGTCATCGCGCACAACGGCGAGCCGTCCGTCGCCGCCCGTTTCCGCTTCAGCATACGCCTCCACCAGAACGTTCGGCTCGCCCGTCGCTTGCAGCGCGTCCAGATGTTTGAAGACGATGCGTTCCCCGCCCGCCGCTTCGATGCTCTCATTTTCTTCCGCTTGAACGCCGTAGCGCGTCGGGACAGCGCCTTCAAAAAGCCCGGAATTCGGCAATATCTCGGTCAATCCAATCGTCAAAGAATCGTTCAAAACGGAGCCTCCCGCCTGAATGACCGCTGTATCGGCGGCGGACGAGTCTTTGTTTAAGTCGGCGTCGCGCACGCGCACAATAAGCGGCGACCCCGCCCTAAAGAGAGCGGTCGAGTCGACGGCGCCCTTCTCAAAAGACCCGCCGGGCATGCGTATTTGGAGACGCGCCGTGTCCCCCGCCGCGGCGCGCGACGAGGCGGTTACGGAAACCTCCGTTTCTCCGCTTGCCCGCGCCTTGTCGACATACGCCGCCAGCGCAATCTGATTTCCCGCAATCTGCAAGACGCCGTCCCCCCTGATAGGCTCCATGCTGTATACGGTCGGCAACGCGCCTTCATACGCGCCGCTCTCATTCTCTTTTAAAAGGATCGTTTCAACATCCCGCGCCTCGCCCAGATCCAGCGCCGACACAACCGCCTCGCGCCCCTTTTTTTTAACCGGAGTCGGAACCTCCGCCGCCTCCTCATTAGCCGGAGTCGGAACCTCCGCCGCCTCTTCGTTAGCCGGAGTCGGAACCTCCGCCGCCTCATTGGAACCGTCTTCTGCCGTTTCGTTGGCATCTTCAGCCGCCGTTTCTTCTACGATTTCAAGCAGCCCATGTTCGTCGCCGTCAACGGCTGTGATGCGCAGCATGTCGCCGGCGGTGAACCGTCCGGCAGGTTCCAGTTGAATCTCTCCGTCCGCGCCTGTTACGGCGGACGCCTGCGCCGAGGCGGTTTCCGCCGACCCGTCCGGCCGCGCGAACGAGTCCTCGTATGAGACGGTCAACAGCTCTCCCCCCCGCGCCGAGATGCGGTCCGGGGCGTTCAACGGGGCCTCGGCGTATTCGGTCTGAACAGGCGCAAAAAACCGCTCGCTGTCGGCGGACGGCTCCAGCTCTACTTCGCCCCCCTCTCCAACAACCAGCGCTCCCTCCCGCAGCTCAAGGCGCATCCGCTCGTCAAAGGCGCCGATAACGACGGCGGAGATCGACTCCTGAACGGACGGGTCGCGGTTCGCGTCCGGATCGTACGCCATCGCCCAGAGGCTTCCGCCGGCGAAGTATGGAAAGACGCCGCCGTCCGCCGTTTCAAAATCGACCGGCGCGGAGCCGAACTGCAGACGCCCCTGAATCGATCCGATCAGCCGACAGCGCCGCCAGCGCATCGGCGGATCATGCGGACGCCGCGCCGACAGATGCCAAAGCCCCGTCTCCGTGTTCGGAAGCGATAGGATGTAGTTCAAACCAATCAGGCGGTCGATTTTCGGCTCCCAGTCGGGAAGCGCGCCCTCTTTCGGCAGCTGGATCTCCAGCGTGTAAATCCCGCCTTCCACGCGCGCCGCCGTTTGAACCGCCGGCAACCCCAACGGCGCCGACGCCCCCTGCCCCGTCTCATGACGCACATACCGCGCCGCTGGAAACTTCGCGCCGACGCGCAGCAGCCGTATATGAATGTCGCCTTTCTGATAGGCGGCAAGCGACGGCGCATGCTCCGCGTCGTCCACCCGCGCGTCGATGAACAGGTCAAAGGCGTCCTGCAGCGACGGCGCCTCCGAGAGAAGCCCCGTCGGTATCGACAGCGCCACATACAGCGCCGCTTCGTCCCATTCCGCCCAGACAGACGGTTCCCCCTCCCCGACGCCCAGCGGATGCAGTCGGCTCCAGTCGTCCAGCTTGCCGTCGATGATCATCGGCGCATGCGCTTGGAGTATCTTGGCGGTTCGGCGTTCATCGGCGACCGCTTCGTCCGCCGACCGCGCCGACTCATAAAGCGAGATTTCAGAAACAACCGCGTTCGGTCCCGCCAGCCGATTGACCGACACAACCAGCTCCCCGTCTTCCACGGCCTGCGGCGGAACCGCAAACACGCGCGGAGGCTGAGCAGCCGTCGGAACCGGCAAATCCCCATGCAGCAGATACCCGTCCACAATCAGATTTTGACGGCGGCCCCCGCCAACATTCTGCAGATACGACACATATAAGGTGTAGCGGCGCTCCTTTGAAAGCCCGTCATAATGAAAACGGACTGCGTCGTAATGGTAAGCGAACGTCCGCAGGTTCTCCTCCGCCTCGCCCTCGATTTCTTCCTTTTCGATCCATCCGTATCGATTTTGCGGTGAAACGTCAGACGCGCCGACGCCTTCGCCTCGGTCATACGGAAAGCCCTGCGTCAGATGCGGCGAACGCTCCAGGCTCCGTCCGCAGTTGTCCCGCCGTATCTGTATGAAGCTGACGCCGTCTGCGCCATCCTGTTCTCCATGCGGTTGAACGGACGGCGCGGGGCGGTAAGAATCGGTGAACGCTTCGATCTCCCGCAGCGCAGGATAAGACCCATGCCATTCGTCTTGTTTGATCTCGACGCGCAGATACCGCGCCTTCACAGGTTCTTGAAACATCAGACGGCTCAATATCGGCTCATCCGCCAGATCAGACGCCGAACCCATGAGACGATACCGCTCCCCGTCCAAACTCGCATACGCCCGATAAGCGCGAACGCCGTTGCCAGCTCCCCCTGTTGCGACGCGCATTCCATACACAACCGCCGCCTCCTTCAGCTCCACAACCGCCCACACCTGTTCAGCGGGCGTTTGAAACGGCGTTGCCGTTTCGCCTTCTTTTTCTTCTGACGACGCCTCCGCGCCCGCCCAGATCGACTCCTCCGCCAAGACGCCGTCCATGAGCCGGTTGGCGTCAGCTCTGTTGTGGGAAGTATCGACGCGCGCTATCGGACTCCAGCCGCGCGTATAGACAGCGCCAACCCGAAACGCCTTGACAGCGGGCTTGACGCTGAACCAGTCATTGACCGCCGCCTGAACCCATCGCCCTTCTTGTCGGTTTTGAAATTCGAGCGCGGCGTATGGATAGTTTCGGGAGGAGCTTTTGAAGGTAAAGACGCGCTGAAACCCCTCGCTTCTCTCCTTGCTGACAACGATCTCATACGCTCTCGGTCCGTCTTCAGCGGCGTTTTCAAACTCGATCTGCGCCCTATCCAGCCGATAGATGAAGCGGAGGTCGAGTGTTGCGGACGGCGGATCGTCTCTCCCCCAGCTGGCAAGCTTGATGGGTTCCCCGTCGATCTGCTTCGCGGTCTCGACCCATTCGGCAGTCCCCGTCGTTGTCGTCTCGTCCGTTCTCGGATAAAACAGAAACGCGAGCAATCCGATTCCCGCCGCCGCGACCAGCGTCTTTGCGTCCATATTCCGCCCTTTCGGTTTTGGTCAAAGCATACAGCCCGCCGCCTGTCCTGTCATCCCTGCGCATTTGGACCCGCCCTCTTCTCCGCAGATCGTCATTCCCGCGTAAGCGGGAATCCAGAGGCCCCGTAGAAGATGTCCGCTGACCTCATGCATAAAGTTGGGACATTTGAACCGACAATCGCTTTATTCATGGGAAAAAGGCGCAGCCAACCAAACCGTCCCCCGCTTACGCGAGGACATGCATTCCCGCGTAAGCGGGAATCTAGAGGCGCCGCAGAAGACGTCCGCGTTCGCATGCCGACATGTCCCAACTTAAGACGTAAGGTCAGGGGAATCGGATGCGGCGCCGTACTCAAAACGAGCGTTTTAACTCCGCCCAATGCGCCGCCAGCTTCTCCGCCGGGTTGACCGACAGCGACGCCGGCTCCTGCGTAACCTGTTCAGCCAGATCATGCGCGTCGTCCAGATCGCCCGTTCCCGCCGCCATGTAGTACACCAGCGGATCGCTCGAATCGCCCTCTTTTAGTTGGACGCCAAGATCGTTGTGGCTCAGATGCATGCGCCCGTCCGGCGCCCATCCGCCGGCAGCGATGGCGGTTCCCATCTCCGTATACAACGCGAAAAAGCCGTTCTCATTCGCAAACGCCGCATGCGCAATCGGAGCGTCCCAAGCCTGGTATTCGTTGTCGGCGCCCATGCCGTTGCGCGGCTCGCTCATCGGCTCATGGTTGTCTGAAAACGAAACGACAGGCTTTTTCGCCTTCACAACCACCTCATGTTTCCAGTACGGCGCGCCGTCCCAGTAGGTTGCCGTGACGAGATACCGCTTGCTGTTCCCGTCGTCCACCTGATACTCCATGATGAGCGTTTTCTTTTCGTTTAAGACCTCGTCAACGCTCACCGCGTTGCCCCACTGAACCCATCCGTCGTACTGCGCCGAATGGTAAAACGAGCGCGGCTGATCGGGACCCACAAGCGATGTCGCGTCCAACAGCCTGGACGGGTAGATTTCTGAATAACCGGCGCGGTTCTCCTCTCTGAAATGCAGTACATACGTATCGGTTTCAATGATCCAGACGCCGTTGTTTTCGGTTACGTTCACGGCAAACGCCTCAACCGCGCCGACCGCGGTCAATACGGCGGCGGCGCATAACAACCGTTTCATACGCTTCCTCCATTCGATCTGCTTAGCGTCGGCATGCTACATGAAAGGGTCGGCTGCGTCAAGTTTGCGCCGCGCTCCTTTTTAACCTACACTATGAGCGTAAAGGGGAGGCGGATGGCTGACCTCATGCGTAAAGTTGGGACATCGTCATGAACGAGCCGCGATGGTCAGTAGAAAAGCCTCCGCCCCGCGAGGCGTCATTCCCGCGCAAGCGGGAATCTAGAGGCGCCTCAGAAGACGTTCGCGTTTGCCAAGTGGAACGATCCAACTAAAGACGTAAGGTCCGTTAACCTAAACTTATCGGGGTAAAGAGGAGAGCGGATGGCGCTTGAGAATTTATACGCTTGGGCTAGGGCGGTTCGGTCGCCTTCGTTTTTAAATCGGAACGACGATCGCCCGCTGAATCTGCGCATCGAAGAGGCGGCTGAAGAGGCGGGTCTCGGCGCCGATGGATTTGCCCGCTTGACGCGCGCCGCGGCGGAGCCGTCCTTCTGGAACGCGCTGGAAAACGCTGTCCTGCCGCCCGACCTTGCCCGTAAAGACTCGGTCTATTTCGTCATCACAACCCGCTGCAACAACGGACGCGCCTATGCAGACGACAACGGCGGCGTCCAATTCCGAACATGCGCCCACTGCCTGAACGGCTCCGGCCCGAACGGCGTCTCCATGACAGAGCGGGAGATCGAAGAGACGGTCGCTTTCCTGCCATTTCCGCTGCGGGAGATCGAAATCAGCGGCGGGGAGACGCTCATGCCAGAGACGCTTCCGTTGACACTCCACACGCTGCGCCTCTGCTTCGAGCGTTACGGCCCCAATCTGATGCTGTCGCTCCAAACGAACGGCGATTTTCTCCTGTCGCCGCGCCGATGCGTCGAGACGATACGGGCGCTTCAACGCTGCGGTCTGCGCCGTCTCGTCATCGCCAGCATGGACATCTACCATGGGCGCGGTTCGTCGACGCAGGAGCAGTTTGAGGAGCGGCTTCGACATTATGCGCGCATCCAAGAGAACCTGAAACAAATTCAAACGGTCGTTGTCAAAAGCGGCAATTTTCAGGAGCTGCCGGACGATCCGCGCGTTCTCTCCGTTCACTTTTTCGGAGCCGACATTCAGAACCGTTTTGACGGGTTCATCATTGAAGACCTGGCGCCGAACATCCGCGCTGTGCGCGCCGGGCTGATTTCAGAGCGGGACAACGGCGTTCGATACTGCAGCCGGCATGCGGGGGCGCGCGGCTTTCTCGGTTCCGACGGGGACGACCAGATCGCCGTCAACGGCGGATACGCCTACCCATGCTGCTGGTTCACCGAGTATCCGCTGGGGGACGTTCGCGGGCGTTCCGTCAGCAAGACGCTGCTCGCCTATACGTTGGATCCGCTCGCGCTGGCGATGCATCTCGGCGCGCCGCGCCGGGCGGTTGAAGCGGTTGAGGCGGCGTATCCGTCGACAGCCGTGCGCCTGCGCGCGTTTGCCGATGAAACTGCCGCGCTGAACGAATGCTCCGCTTGCCGGCGTTTTACGGTGGAATACGCCGATGCAATGCGCTCGGTCAATCCCGCCGCGTACAGCTGTCTTTGGCAAGATCTGACCGTCCCTTGGAACCATCGCACCGACCCTGAATACAACGCCGTTTTTGCGTCTTGGACATGAACATCCCCGCCCTTGCGGTAAAACGCGCGGGAATCTTAAGGCGGCGCAGAAAACCCCCCTAGCCCCCTTTTCAAGGGGGAATCGGACGCCGCGCCCGTAAACGCCTTTTCAAGGGGGAGTCTCTTACCTCACGCCTAAAGTAGGGACATGTCGGCATGGAAACGCGGACGGTTTCGAGGTGGACTCTGGATTCCCGCTTGCGCGGGAGTATCTGTGTTCAAAGTCAACCATATCTCGTTCTCCGTAGTCCAGAAAGTCGCCGCGGCGGATCTTTTTCGGCAGAACCGAAGGAGCCGCCGCAGCGAAATTTCGGAAAGATGTTTTCATCAGCCTTGCGTCCTGTCGCTTGACTGCGGATCGGAAGACGCCGCCGGCGCTTCTCCAGGCGCCGGCAGCGCCTCCCCGTCAGCTTCATCCAAAGACGCAGATGTTCCGGTCGGCGCCGCGACCGACGCATCGGAAGACCCCGACTCTTCCGATGGCGCCGCAGCCGCTGTTTCATCCTGCTCATCGGAAGACGCCGACTCTTCCGATGAAATCAAAGAATGCAACTCATCCAAGGGAACCCAAGGCGTTCCACGCTTCAGAATCGCGTTCGCAAGAACCGCCAACTTCCGCATCACCGCCGTAAGCGCGACCTTCCCAGGCTTGCCGCGATCCGTCAGACGCTCGTAAAACGCCTTCATGTCCGGGTTATACTGTATCGCCGACATCGCCGACATATACAGAAGCGCGCGAACATCGCTCCGACCGCCCCAAATGCGGCGGCGACCTGTCAACTTCCCGCTCTCGCGCGCCCAAGGAGCCAAACCAAGCAGGGAACAGATCTGACGGCCGCTCCGATTGCCCAACTCCGGCACATAAAGAACCAGATACGCGGAAATGAGAGCCCCGAAGCCCGGAATGCTCTTCAACAGGCTGAACTTCTCGCGAAGCTCTGCCTCTTTCTTGACCAATGCCAGAGCTTCCCGCTCCGCCGCGTCGCGCCTCTCTTTCAGGGACTGGATGATCTCTTCGGTCGCATCCTTGGTCGCCTCGCCGTCCAGCAGATGCTTCCGATTGGTCCACTGAGTGATCGTTTTCACCAGCTGCATGCGTATCGTCATCCAGCGGCGAGCCTTTTTCACGACCGGATCGATCGGTTTCGTTGGTTCCAGATCGCGGCTCAGCCCATACAGCGCGAGCATCTTGGCGTCCAGCGCGTCGGTCTTGGCGCGGACGCTGTAGGAGCGGATGAAGTTATGGGCAAAGTTTGGATGGCAGCGGCGGTAAGGGATCTCTGCTTCGGCGAGCAGCGACGCCAGTTTCCGCTCGTATCCGCCGGTCGGTTCAAAGACGACCATGTTGATGTTGGAGTGGGTCGTCAGGAGGCGTTTGATGAACCGCTTGATGGGGCTCGCGGCGTTTTTAATGGTGGAGGTTTCCCCGCCGTTGATGGAGATTTCAAGCGTGTCTTTGGACACGTCGATTCCGGCGGCGATTTGTTGCTGTTTTCGTCGTGGCGTGGTATGTTCATTTTCGTTCTCCTTTCGGGAGAAAAGGACAAGAAGGACCGGCCTCCTTACTTGTATTCTGTAACAAGAACACGGTATCTGTGCGGAGCCTCCGGTCTTTCTTGTCTTCTTTGCGCGGCTCTCGATACTCCCGCACGGCGCCGCTGCGAAGCAACGCGCCCAAGACGGTCTGGAGTCTCACCGCGCTACCCCTTAAGTATGCGCTAACTCGAGGGGCAATGTCATCATACAAATGACGGTCTGGTTGGCGGCGCCTTTTTCCCATGAATAGAGCGATTGTCGGTTCAAATGTCCCAACTTTAAGCATGAGGTCAGATTCCCCCCTTGAAGGCGCCTCGTCCGATTCCCCCTTGAAAAGGGGCCTATATCCCTAGATAGCCTTTTGCTGTCGTTTTACGCCGCCTTCTCCTTTCAGCTCCGCGTAAGTAAGGCATTTGCCAACCATGCGCGGAATCAGCTTGCCGATCGTGTCCAAGCTGTTGTCGACGCCAACATTGAAACGATACACAAATTCGCTGACGTAGCGACCCAGATGTTTAAACGACATGAAATGGTAAACGCCGCGATACCCGCGTTTCAGCACGGCCCAGAACGACTCGATGCTGTTGGTGTGAACATCGCCGCGAACATACTCGCCTTTCTGATGCGAGACATAGGCATGCCTGTATTCCAGCATGCCCTGGTAAGACGAAAGAGCGTCGGTATAAAGGGACGAACCGGACGCCACGTTCGCCCTTACAGCATCCTGCAGCGTTTTCTTGAGCTCATTGTCCAGCAGAAATGCGCGGATCTCGCCGTTTCTTTGACGCATGCCCATCACAGGCTGCTTCCCGCTGGTTCCGCTTCCGATGCCCAGCTTTTTCCTGCGATGCTTTTTTGTCTCGATGCCGCCGATGTAGGTCTCGTCCGCCTCCACGATGCCGCTCAGCATTTCGTCGTCGCTCACCATTGCGGCTCGAATGCGGTGGCCTAGGGACCATGCCGTCTTCTGCGTCGTTCCGATCTTTTTTGCCATCTCAACGCTGGAGATGCCCATGCGCGAGGTATGCATCAGGTAAATCGCTAAGATCCACTTGCGGAGCGCAAGCCTGCTGTTCGCCATCAAGGTTTCGGTCCGGACGCTAAAATGCTTGCGGCAGGTTCGGCATCGAAACGGCATCGGTTTCACATTTTGGACGCGCATCGTGTTTTTGGAGCCGCATTTGGGACAGCATCTGCCGTCTGGCCAGCGATGCTGCTCAAAGAACCGCGCGGCTGCTTTCTCGTTTGGAATCTGCTCGAATAAATCGTAAAGGCTGCTAAACTGCATCGGATTGCTCCTTGTGCCATGACTAGCATGTATACTAGCGCAAAACGCGAGGTTAGTTAAGTAAGTAGTCCCCTTTGCATTGGATGTTGACGCCTCCGATAAGATATGGTAAAAAGGCGTTCGTTTTACTTTGCGCCGAGTTTCCTTTCAGCCGGAGGCTTGACGGGCTGATTGAAAGGAGGCTGATAGATGAAAAGGCTGTTGACGATTGCCGCCGCCCTTTGCTTTTTGGCGGCGTTCGCATCGGATCTCGGCGCCGTGGAAGTGGATGAAAACGGCGGCGTCTGGACCATCCAAACCGATCGTTACGCGTTGCATTTCAAAGTAGAGGCGCGGGCGGGCTACTCTCAAGCGTTCCCCTCCATTGAAGCGGGGGCGGAGTCGCTCTTCGGCGCGGGGCAGCCGCGAACATTCTACCACGCCGCCAATTACAACGGTTGGATAGACTGGGGAACCGCGGTGGATGTGGAGGAGATTTCCAACGCCAACAACACGCTCATCATGCGCTACACCTTGGACGACGGCGACAGCAAAGTGTATGAGGTCACCGCCACCTACTGGGACGGCGCGCCGTACTGGAAACATGAGGTGGTTGTGAAGGCGAAAAAGCCTGTCGTTTCGTTTTCAGACAACCATGAGCCGATGAGCGAGCCTCGAAACGGCATGGGCGCCGACAACGAATATCAGGCTTGGGACGCTCCGATTGCGCATGCGGCGTTTGCGAATGAGAACGGCTTTTTCGCGTTGTATACGGAGATGGGAACCGCCATCGCTGCCGGCGGATGGGCGCCGGACGGGCGCATGCATCTGAGCCACAACGATCTTGGCGTCCAACTAAAAGAGGGCGATTCGAGCGATCCGCTGGTGTACTACATGGCGGCGGGAACGGGCGATCTGGACGACGCGCATGATCTGGCTGAACAGGTTACGCAGGAGCCGGCGTCGCTGTCGGTTGACCCGGCGGAGAAGCTGGCGATGCGCTGGGCGGATTTGAAACGCTCGTTTTGAGTACGGCGCCGCATCCGATTCCCCCTTGAAAAGGGGGTTAGGGGGGTTTTAGCCGCGCGGCGTTCGATTCCCCCTTGAAAGCGCGGCGCTCGATTCCCCCTTGAAGGCGCCGCGTCCGATTCCCCCCTTGAAAAGGGGGGCTAGGGGGGTTTTAGCCGCGCGACGCTTTGCATTGTATGTTGACGCCGCCGATAAGATATGGTAAAAAAAGGCGTTCATTCTATTTTACGCCGAGTTTCCTTTTCAGCGGGAGGCTCGGCTGGCTGATTGAAAGGAGGCTGAAAAATGAAAAGGCTGTTGACGGCTGCCGCCGCCCTTTGCTTTTTGGTGGCGTTCGCATCGGATCTCGGCGCCGTGGAAGTGGATGAAAACGGCGGCGTCTGGACCATCCAAACCGATAGTTATGTGCTGCATTTCAAAGTAGCGGCGCAGGCGGGCTACTCGCAAGCGTTCCCCTCCACTGAAGCGGGGGCGGAGTCGCTCTTCGGAGCGGCAGGGCGCAATTTCTACCATTCCGCCAACTACGCCGGCTGGACAGACTGGGGAATGGCGGTGGATGTGAAAGAGATTTCCAACACCAACAAAACGCTCATCATGAAATACACCGTGGACGACAACAAAAGCAAAGTTTATGAAGTCACCGCCACCTACTGGGACGGCGCGCCGTATTTCAAACATGAGCTGGTCGTGACGGCGAAAAATCCGGTGTTGTCGCTCAGCCACGGTCACGAACCGATGGTGGAGCCGCACAACGGCAAAGGCGCAGGCAACCAATATATGGAGTGGGACGACCCGTTCCCCCATGTGGCGATGGAGACCGACGGCTCTTATTTTGCCATGTACACCGAAGTCGGCGCAACGGCGTTCAATGCCGCTTGGGGGGGCGGGGGAGACGGACGCATGCATCTGCTTCACAATGAACAGGGCGTCAATCTGAAGGAGGACGAATCAAGCGATCCGCTTGTGTACTACCTTGCGCTCGGACCTGGCGACTTGGACGATGCGCATGAACTGGCTGATCAGGTCACCGAAGAACCCGCCTCGCTCTCGGTCGATCCAAAAGACAAGCTTGCGACCCGCTGGGCGCAATTGAAACGGTAATCTCACTCAAATGCCGCGCAGTTGAGGCGCGGCGCAACTACTGAAAGGAATCGCATGAACATTCGTAAAACGCTGTTGAGCCTTCTCATTTCCGTTGTCATGGCGCTCGGAGTCAGCCATGCGTCGGCGGTGTCAGTTTCGGAAGACAACGGCGTCTGGATCATTGAAACGGACGGGTACACGGTTCACTTCAAAGTGGCGGCGCAAGCCGGCTACTCGCAAGCGATTGTGGACGGGGGCAGCCTTCTCGGAGCCGACCAGGGGCGCAATTTCTACCACTCCTCCAACTACGGCGGATGGCGCGACTGGGGAGCCGCCGCTGAGGTGAACATCGTCGAAGAAGGAGGCGGCTACCTTGTCATGAAATATGTCATGAACGACGGCGGCAGCAAGCTGTACCATGTCACCGCCACCTACTGGGACGGCGTCCCCTACTTCAAGCATGAGCTCGCCATTGAAGCGAGCGCCGCCTTGGCATCGCTCACCAACGGGCATGAGCCGATGTGCGAACCGCGCAACGGAAAAGGCGCTGAAAATCAGTATATGCTGTGGGAAGACCCATTCCACCATGTCGCCTTCGCAAACAGCGACGGGTACTTTGCCATGTACACCGAGAACGGAACGGCGGCGGTGAATGACGCATGGCAGGCGGACGGGCGGATGCACCTTATCCATGACAACCTGTCCCAAGACCTGACCGCAGGGCAGACAAGCGACCCGATCGCGTTCTACTTGGCGGTCGGCTCCGGCGGTCTGGACGACGCGCACACGCTCGCCGACAGTGTCACCGACGTGCCGACATCGGTCGATCCTGCCGGCAAATTGACCTCCACATGGGCGGCGGTCAAGACGCAGTGAACCGACCCTGACTGAAGCGCCTCGGTTTCGCCGGGGCGCTTCGTTCCTGTGAGAATGACGATGCCTCAAACGCGCCTTGCATACCCGCGCCTCTCCCTCATGATGCTGCTCCAGTTCGCGATTTGGGGTTTCTGGGCGCCGGTGATTGCGGGGCATATGCAGTATCTGGAATTCACCGAGTTTCAGATGGCGCTCGTGTTTGGCACGACAGCGTTCGGCTCGCTGCTGTCGCCGTTGATTGCCGGTTGGATCGCCGACCGATTCGTCTCGGCTCAATACTTCGCCGCCGCGTCGCATTTTCTCTCTGCCGGCGCGCTGTTCTTTACGCATCGACAGACCGAGTTCGCGCCGTTCTGGACGGCGATTCTGATCCACGCCATTCTGTATATGCCGACCGTCGCGCTCACCAACGCGGTCGCGTTTCGGCATCTGGGCGAATCGGAGAAGTTCGGCGCCGTCCGCGTTTGGGGAACGATCGGCTGGATCGCGGTCAACTGGGCGTTGGCGCGGTATCTGGCTCACTGGGAAGGGCAAGGGATGAGCGGCGGCAAGGTGGGGGATTCGCTGCTTCTTGCCGCCTGCGTCGGCGTTCTGATGGGCGTCTACTGCCTCACGCTTCCGAAAACGCCCCCCGCCAAAGAGGCGAAAAACCCGTATGCGTTCCTAGAAGCGCTCTCGTTGATGCGCAACCGCAACTTTGCGGCGCTGCTCATCATCTCGTTTCTGGTGGCGATTGAGCTGCCGTTTTACTACAACCTCACCTTTCTTTTCTTTACGGACGCGGCGGCGGGAATCGGCCTCCCAAGCAGTTCGGCAACCTTCGCCATGACGATCGGACAGGTAGCCGAGATACTGGTCATGCTGCTGCTGTTTCCGTCGATACGGCGCCTCGGCATGAAAACAACGATCCTGTTAGGGATACTTGCCTGGCCCATTCGTTATACCATCTTCGCGCTGGGGGAGCCAACCTGGCTGGTGATCGGATCGCAGGCGCTGCATGGCGTCTGCTACGCCTTTTTCTTTGTGGGCGGAATGGTCGCCGTGGAGCGCCTTAGCCCGTCCGACATCCGCGCGAGCGCGCAAGGGTTGATCGTCTTCGCCACGAACGGGCTTGGCATGCTGGCTGGACATTTTTTGAGCGGATGGATCCATGGGCGTTACAAACTGCCGGACGGCGGATACGAATGGACATGGATTTATATGGTTCCCATTGCGTTGACGGTCGTTGCGGCGGCGGCGTTTTTTCTGCTGTTTAATGAAAACGCGTACCGGCGCGAGTCGGAACGCATCGCCGAGACGGGCTGAAATCGTTGGGTTGGTGGATCATCGCGGGCTTGGTCGGGTTTTGCGGCGGCGCCGCTCTGATGGCGCTGCTTCGTACGCGCCTGCCAAAACGGGACGCGCTCCCCTGGGCGCCGCCGCAGTATGAGGTCATGCGCGGGCTGGCGCATGAAATACGCAACCCGCTGAACGCGATGAGCGTCACGGTTCAGCTTCTGGAAGAAGACCTGAAAGAGGACGAGATCGACAAGGAGGATCTGAAGGCGCAGCTTGGTCTCATCCGCAACGAAGCGGAGCGGCTTGAGGCGGTGCTGTCCGATTTTCAGCGTTACGCGCGAATCATGATGCGCGCCGAAGCGGCCGATATTGGTCAACTCATCGAGGATACGTTAGACTTCATGACGCCGACGGCGGAGCAGAGCGGCATCGAGATTGTTCGAGAGATTGAACCGTTGCCGGTTATGGCGGCGGACCCGAAGCTGCTTCAGCAAGCGTTTTTGAATGTGATTCTGAACGCTTTTCAGGCGATGCAGGACGGCGGCGAATTGAAGGTGGAGGCGCGCCAGGACGACAGCGAGTCTCCCTCGTCTGTACAGGTTCTGTTTACGGACGCCGGCATCGGCATCGCTCAGGAGGCGGAGGGGCGCATTTTTGAGCCGTTCTTTTCCACAAAGCCCGGCGGCACCGGACTCGGCATGTCGGTCGCGCGGCAGGCGGCGGAGCTGCACGGCGGAACCGTTGAGGCGGGAAACCGCCCAGGGGGAGGCGGCGCGCTGGTGGAGTTCCGCTGGCCGATTCGAGAGTTGTCAAAACGATGAACGGGGAACGATGAGCAGCGAGACGCAGCCGATCGTGTTGATTGTGGACGACCAAGCCTCGGAGCGGGAGGCGGTCGCGCGCATCTTTAGGCGTGAAAAGGTGCAAACGCGGCAGGCGGGAAGCGGCGAAGAAGCGCTCAAGATACTGAAAAAAGAGCAGGTCGCCGCCGTGTTGACCGACCTGAAAATGCCCTCTATGAGCGGGCATGAGCTGCTTTCAAAAGCGAAAAAAGCGCGCCCGAACGTTCAGATGATCGTCATGAGCGGATACGGCTCCATTGAGGACGCGGTGTCGGCGATGCAGGCGGGGGCGCTCGATTTTTTAGAAAAGCCGCTCAACATCGACGCGGCGCGGGCGCGCGTCCAAAAAGCGCTAGAAAAATATGAGCTGGAACGGCAGAACGAAGAGCTGCAGTCGCAGCTGGACTCCGCCTTCGGCTTAGAAAACATGATCGGGCGCTCCAGCGCGATGCGCAACGTGTATCAGGAGATACGGCGGGTCGCCCCGACCAACGTGACAGCGCTGATCATGGGCGAAAGCGGGACGGGGAAAGAGCTGGCGGCGCGCGCCGTTCATAACCTTAGCCCGCGGCGGGAGCGGCGTTTTCTCGCGTTCAACTGCGCGGCGGTGACGCGCGAGCTGGTCGAGAGCGAGCTGTTCGGTTATATGCGCGGCGCGTTCACCGGGGCGGCGCGCGACAAGCCCGGTTATTTTGAAGAGGCGGACGGCGGAACGCTCCTGCTGGACGAGATCGGCGAAATGACGCTGGAAGCGCAGGCAAAGCTGCTGCGCGTCCTAGAAGAAAAAGAGATCATGCGCGTCGGCGGAACGCGCCCGATACGGATTGACGCGCGCATCCTCGCCTCAACGAACCGCGATCTTGAAAAAACGGCGGCGGAGGGGGAGTTCCGCGAAGACCTGTTTCATCGGCTCAATGTGTTTCCGATCACGATGCCCCCGCTGCGCGACCGGCGGGACGACATACCGCTGCTGATTGAGCATTTTTTAGAAAAAGCGATTGAGGAGCATGGCGTCGCCCCGAAGCGCATGGACGCGGCGACCGTGCGCATTCTGCAGGCGCGCGGCTGGTCGGGCAATGTGCGCCAGCTGCGCAACACCGTACAGTATCTCGCGCTGAATGTGGACGGGTCCGAGATACGCCCCTCCGATCTGCCGGACGCGCCGTCGCAGCTTGCCGCCAAAGGCGCCGTTTTTCAGGTCGGCATGCGCATGGAGGAGATCGAAAAGATGGCGATCATGGAAACGCTGAAGGCGGCGGGCGGCAATAAATCGGAAGCGGCGCGCATACTCGGCATCGGCTTGCGGACGCTGTATCGACGATTAGAGCAGATGGAGGGTCAGGAGGAGGAAGAGGACGGCGCCGCGACTCTCAACGCCCGTGAATGAATACGCGAATCGAGCGGCGCGTCGCCTGTCAGGTCGCCGTCCAGCAGCTTCAATAACGGACGCTCGCTCTCGATCCGTACGGCGCTGGATCGAAACACATGGCATGCGGGATGCTCTATGTGCCGCCCTGAATAGACGCGCGGGAAAATGCGCAGCAGCTCCAGCCGACCGACCGGTTCCACTACGACCGCATCCAGCTTTCCGTCGTCCATCAGCGCGTCCGGCGCCATCAGCTGTCCGCCGCCGCAGTAAGGTATGTTCTGCGCCAGGACGAACAGCGCTTCCATTTCGCGCGTGTCGCCGTCCAGATGCAGCCGTATCGGAACGGGGCGCATTTGGAGAAGCGCTTTGACGACGCCGTAGGCGTAAGCGGCGGGACCGCGAAAGAGGCGCGCGTTGGCGGCGTTGCGCGTCACCTCGGACGCGAAGCCGACGCCGCTCATACACACAAAAAGCCCGTCCGCATCCTCGCCGACATCGACCTGGCGGTATTCGGCGTTCAGAAGCGCGTCCAGCGCCTTGTCCAGCTGAAGCGATATGTTGAGCGCGCGGGCGAAGTCGTTGCCGGAGCCGAGGGGAAGGACGCCGAGCGCCGTCTCGGAGCCGAAGAGGCCGGCGGCTGTCTCGCGCACCGTGCCGTCCCCGCCGAGAGCCGCCGCGATTTCAACGCCGCGTTCCGCCGCTTCTTTAGCAATCTCCGTCCCATGCCCTGGGCGTTCGGTAAAAAGAATTTCGGCATGCGGGATCGCCTGCTGAACCTGATTCGCATACCGTTTGGCGCGTCCTTTTCCAGCCGCCGGGTTCACAATGACAGCGATGGAGCGCTCTCGATTCATTTTTCTTCGTCCAGCGATTCGGCTTCAGGTTCGTTGACCCGTTCAATTTCGACGGCGGCGTATTCCAGCGTCCCCGCGCGATGCAGGTCAGCGACGAGACCCGCCGGCGGCGTCTTGACAACGCGAACGCGCGCGTTTTCAACGGACGGATGCGCCTTAAAAATCTCCTGCGCCATCTGATGCGCCAGCGCCTCCATCAACCGAAACCGCCGGCGCGTTCCCGTTTTGACAATCAGCTTGCACACCTCCGCATAGTCGACCGTCTGCTTCAGGTCGTCCGTTTCGCCGGCGCGGGTTAAGTCCAAGCGGAGGTCTATGTCAACCGAGTACCATTGCCCAACCTTGCGTTCGCTCCGGCTGACGCCGTGCCTGCCGAAAAATCGGACGCCCCGCAGCATGACGCAGTCGCCCATGGCGGTTCAATCGGCGTTGAACGCGGAGAGAGCGCCGCCGGCGTCGTTCAGGTTCGGATACCGGTAGATCTTGCCTTCATAGTTGCGCAGGACGATCTCGTTCTCGTTCCAGTCGACCACCGCTTCGGGCGTCAGGGCGATTTTGCCGCCGCCGCCCGGCGCGTCGATCACATAATGCGGCACCGCCATTCCCGATGTATGCCCCCGCAACGCGCGGATGATCTCCAGCCCCTTTTCAACCGATGTGCGAAAATGCTCCGTCCCGTACACCAGATCCGCCTGATAGATGTAGTACGGCTTGACGCGGATGCTCAGCAGCTTCTGCATCAGCTCTTTCATCACTTCAGGGTCGTCGTTGACGCCTTTCAGCAGGACGGTTTGACAGCCGAGCGGGATGCCCGCGTCCGCCAGCATTCCGCACGCCTTCGCCGCTTCCGGCGTGACCTCGCGCGGATGGTTGAAATGGGTGTTGATGTAAAGCGGGTGGTATTTGCGCAGCATATCGCACAGCTCTGGGGTGACGCGCTGCGGCAGAGCGCACGGAATGCGCGACGCGATGCGCAGGATTTCCAGATGCGGAACGCTGCGCAGCTGCTGCAGAACCCACTCGATGCGGTTGTCGGACAGCATGAGCGCGTCGCCGCCGGAGATGACGATGTCGCGTATTTCGGTATGCTCGCGGATATATTCGATGCCGCGCAGGATTTCGTCTTTCGGGAGAGAGTGCGGGTCGCCGACTTTCCGCTTTCGGGTGCAAAATCGGCAGTAGATCGGGCATTGATGGTTGATGTAAAACAGAACGCGGTCCGGGTAGCGGTGCGTGAGGTTCAGGACGGGGCTGTCGCCCTCCTCATCGAGCGGGTCTTCGCATCCGTAG
Organism: Candidatus Poribacteria bacterium; assembly: GCA_963665845.2. Lineage (GTDB taxonomy): Bacteria > Poribacteria > WGA-4E > JAPPNK01. The sequence goes on along the minus strand of OY762492.1, from coordinate 3,063,794 downwards.
GTGTCGATCAGTTCCAGTTTGTCGGGGACGACCTGTTTCCAGATCGGGTCGTCTTTTTCTTCGATGAGTCCCATGTAGTACTGGTTGATTCGCACCGGGAATTCTTTTTCGATTCGCCTGGCTTCCTCCATCTCTTCGGGGGTGAGAAACGGCTCCAGGTCGTCCGCTTTTTTGACGCCGTTTTTGAAGAGATCGCGCCAGTCGTCTTTCCACGCTGTTGACTGCTCTGACATGTACGCCCTCCGTCTTGGGTCGGCATGGCTTGCGCCCATAGGTTTTTGCGCGCGGTCGAGATCGTTCGGAGAGGGGCGCTCCATCGCGTTGGCGCGCCCAGGAGGATTCGAACCCCCAACCCTCAGATCCGAAGTCTGATGCTCTATCCGTTGAGCTATGGACGCCTGCATTTAATATAGCGCGCCGTTTTGGTTTTGGCAAATTCTTTCGCCTGACCAGAGCGTCATTCCCGCCCCTGCGGTAAACGGGCGGGAATCTTAAGGCTTCGCAACCGCTCCCTAAGCTTTAAACTCAGATGAAAAGATTTGAAAGATTGACAAGACGATGCGCCGCCAACCAGACTGTCATTCCCGCGTAAGCGGGAATCCAGAGTCCACCCCGAAACCGTCCGCGTTTCCATGCCGAGATGTCCCAACTTTAAGCATGAGGTCAGGGTTTAAAGATCGGGCGAGGGGACAATATCCCAAATGCAAATCGCGCGCTCAAGGTCATAGTTGAGAACGGCAAGCTGGGAGCCGTCCGGCGAAAAGACGACCGACCCAATCCATCCTAGATGCCCTTCAAGCATTTGGAGAGTCTCGCCGGTTGTCGGGTTCCAGATGCGGACGGTACCGTCTCTGCTGCCGCTGGCGAGAATCGCGCCGTCCGGCGAGAAGGCGGCGCATGTAACGGCGCCTGTATGTCCAGTGAGCGTTCGCAGCTCCTCGCCTGTTTCGACGCTCCAGATGCGGACGACATCGTCTTGACCGCCGCCGGCAAGCATGGAGCCGTCCGGCGAAAAGACAACCGCTTCAGCCCTGCCGAACTGCATCTGAATCGTCCGCAGCTCTTCGCCTGTTTTGACATTCATGATGTGAATCGTACGGCGGGCGCAGCTGGCAAGTTTGGTTCCGTCCGGCGAAAACGCGACCGGCTGTACCTCGCTTGGACGCCCTGTGAACGTTCGCAGCAGCTCGCCTGTGATCGGGTTCCAGATGCGAACGGTACCGTCATCGCCGCCGCTGGCGAGTATGGCGCTGTCCGGCGAAAAAGCGATGGACAAGACGGTTTCTTCCGCTCTTCTTTTGAGCGTATGGAGCTTCTTAAAGTCAGCGGCGTCCCAAATCAGAATGTCTATGTTGCCGACAGCGAGCATGGAGCCATCCGGCGAATAGAGAATCGAATTGACTCCGCTGTACTTTCTGCCAATGCGGAGTTGTCCGTCGCTGTCAAGCCTGCGCTGCGTCTTGCCGGTCGCTAGCTCTCTAATTCGAACCTTGGAAAAAGCGCCGGCGCTGGCAAGCATGGAGCCGTCCGGTGAAAAGGCGGCTGCCCTAAAATACTCATTCTCCTCCATCGCCGTTCTCAATGCCGGATAGAAGGCGAATGTGTTGGAACGCCCATGGTTGCCGGCGGCTTTCTTTGGAATCCATACGCGCGCGGTGTGAATTCCAGAGGGCTGTATGGCCGCTGTATAGGAATCCCCAGAGCCGCTGAAGGCGGTTACCGATCCGTTTTCAACCTGAATATCGGACCGTTCAAAACTTTTCATGCTCTCGCTGAAGACAATCGACACGTCGAAGGCTCCCGCGCCATGTTCCCGCTCGCCCTCGATTCTCACCGAGGCGCCGGCTGGGGCGGACGGGGCGTCCCAGATTTGAACCGCATCTTTACCTCTAAGACGGCGCGAGCTGCTGGCAAGCGCCGCCCCGTCCGGCGAAAAGGCGATGGACAAGACGCTCCCATCTGTCGTATATGTTTGAAGAATCTCTCCCGAGAAAAACTCCCATACCCGAATCGTTCTATCTTTGCCGGCGCCGGCGAGCATTTTTCCGTCCGGCGAAAAGGCGACCATAGCGGCGGAGTGTAGAAACCTTTTGAGCGTTCGGAGGAACGCGCCGGTCTCGGCGTCCCAGATATGAATCCTTTTATTGCCCGTTGGACTAACGCTGACAAGTTTCGTTCCGTCCGGCGAATAGGCGACGCATTCGACATGGTTCGCATGTCCCGTCAGCGTTTTGAGAAGCGCGCCGGTTTTGGCGTCCCAGATGCGAATCTTTTTGTCGCCGTAGGCGGCGGCAAGTTTCACCCCGTCCGGCGAATAAGAAATCGAATAGAGAGCAGACCGTCTACCCGAATCGAACGTTTGCTGCGGTTCTCCTGTATCGGGGTTCCAGATGCGAATGGTTCCTTCGTTCCTGCCGGAGCTGGCGAGTTGCATTCCGTTCGGCGAATAGGCGACCGTTACGACCGCGTTCGTATGCCCTTCAAGCGTTCGGATCGCCTCCCCGGTTTCGGCGTTCCAGATGCGGATGGTATTGTCCGAACTGCCGCTGGCGAGACGCTTTCCGTCCGGCGAAAAGGCGACGGTTCTGACCGCGTCTGTATGCCCTTTAAGCGTTCGGATCGTCTCGCCGGTCTTGAGATCCCAGATGCAAATGTCATTGTCCCAACTGCCGCTGGCGAGCTGCGTTCCGTCCGGCGAATAGGCGATGGCGCGTACCGACTTCCTATGCCCTTCAAGCGTCTGCCTCATGGACGGCTCAAAGGCGGAAAGGAACGCCCACACCGCCAACGCAACCGCTGCCGCAAGTATCAAGAACGCTCGGACAAAGGCGGAGGAGGCGGCTCTTTTCAATCGTTGTTTCATTTCGAGCTCCATGACTGCGCGGAGACAATATCCCAGATGCGAATGAGGACATCGTCGCTGCAGACAACCAGTTGCGAACCGTCCGATGAAAACGCGACTGACCGAATCTCCCCTAGATGCCCCTCAAGCGTTTGGAGCGTCTCGCCGGTCGTCGGGTTCCAGATGCGGACGGTACCGTCTTCGCTGCCGCTGGCGAGAATGGCGCCGTCCGGCGAAAAGGCGGCGCATGTAACGTCATCCGTATGTCCAGTGAGCGTTCGGATCTCTTCGCCTGTTTCAGCGCTCCAGATGCGGACGACATCGTCTTGACCGCCGCCGGCAAGCATGGAACCGTCCGGCGAAAAGACGACCGCTTCAGCCCTGCCGAACTGCATCTGAATCGTCCGCAGCTCTTCGCCTGTGTCGACATTCCAGAACCGAATGACATCGTTTCTGCTGGCGCTTGCAACCGTTTTTCCGTCTGAAGAAAACGCGACCGAAAAAACATCGTTCTTAAAACCTGTGAGCGTTCGAATCTCCTCGCCCGTTTTGAGATTCCAGATGCGAACATCGCTGCCGCTGCTGTTGGCAAGCATCGTACTGTCCGGCGAAATAGCAACGGATCTGACGGTTTCCCTCTTAGGCTCTTTGAGAATATGAATATCCTTAAAGGTGTCGGCGTCCCAAATTAGTATGTCGCGGTTGCCGGCGGCGAGCATAGAACCGTCCGGCGAATAAAGGATATGATTGCCTGCGTCTGTCGAAAAACCCTGTCCGCCGAAATTTCGGATCGTCTCGCCGGTCGCTAACTCTCTAATTTGAATCATGGTGCGAGCGTTGGCGATGGCAAGCATGGAGCCGTCCAGCGAAAAGGCGGCTGACCAGTTATAATACGGATCTGTCAGCGTCGTTCTCAACGCCGGGTAGAAGGCAAACATGTTGGAACGCCCGTGGTTGCCGGCGGTTTTCTCTGGAACCCGCACGCGCACCGTGTCAACGTCTGAGGGCTGAATGGTCGCCGTATAGGAATCTTTTGAGCCGCTGAAGGCGGTTATCGAGCCGTTTTCAACGTGAATGTCGGACCGCTCAAAACCTTTTATGCTCTCGCTGAAGACGATCGACACATCAAAGGCTCCCTCGCCATGTTCCTGCTCTCCGTCGATTCTCACAGAGGCGCCGCTTGGGGCGGGCGGGGCGTCCCAAATTTGAATTGTATTGTGGAAGTTGCTGCTGGCAAACGCCGCCCCGTCGGGCGAGTAAGCGATACAATAAACGGGCCCTTTATCCCCCGTGTAGGTTTGAAGAATCGTACCAGAAAAAGTGTCCATGATCCGAATCGTCTGACCAGAGCCAGCGCGAGCGAGCGTCTTTCCGTCCGGAGAAAAAGCGATGGCATAGGCTGGAGCGCCTTTGAACGTTCGGAGAAGCGCGCCTGTTTCGGCGTCCCAAATGCGAATCGTTTTGTCCGCGCCGGCGCTGGCGAGTTTCGTCCCGTCCGGCGAAAAGGCGGCGCAGCGAACGTGGAGTAGATGCCCTTCAAGCGTTCGGAGAAGCGCGCCTGTTTCGGCGTCCCAGATCTTCAACGAATGTCCGGCGCTGGCGAGTTTCGTCCCGTCCGGCGAATAGGCAACGGAAAGGACCATCGGCGCGCTTCGGTCCGTCTCTGTTTTGATCGATTGCAGCGGCGCCCCTGTCCTAGGATTCCAAGTGTGAATCGTATGGATGTCTGGAGCGGCAATTTTCGTCCCGTCCGGCGAATACGCAACGGTAACGATGAAATTCCTACTCGCCTCCGTCATCTGCATCGACATCCCTGTATCGAGGTTCCAGATGCGCATGACGCCGTCCTGGCCGGCGCTGGCAAGCTGCGTTCCGTCCGGCGAATAGACGATCGTTCTAACCGCGTCCGTATGCCCCTCAAGCGTTTCGAGCGTCTCGCCCGTTTTGAGATCCCAGATGCGAATCGTATTGTCCCTACTGCCGCTGGCGAGACGCTTTCCGTCCGGCGAATAGGCGACCGCAAAAACCGTCATCGTATGCCCCTCAAGCGTCTGCCTCATGCCTATGGACGGTTCAAAGGCGGAAAGGAACGCCCACACCGCCAACGCAGCCGCCGCCGCAAGTATCAAGAACGCTCGGACGAAGGCGGAGGAGGCGGCTCTTTTCAATCGTTGTTTCATTCAGTTTGTCTACCGCCCCGCCGAAGCGGGAGCGTCTCCCTTTTTCGGTTGAATTGGCGCCATGAGCGGCTCCATTGGTTGATCCCAGTTGACGCGGTCGTCCTTGAACCCGTACAACTCCATATGCCCCCTGAACTTGTCCTCGAAAGGGCCGTCCATGAATCTAGAGAGGGTCGCTTCGCTTTGGGCGACGCGCTTGGCGTCTTCATCGGCGTTGATGTCGGTCAAGGTGGAGCGCCAAACCTTCGCCGCGCACAGATGGTGCAGATAGTACGCCAGCTTCTCCATGTCGGCGCGAAACTCCGCCCGCTTTTCTTCAGGCGGCAACTCCAGCTGCTCCATCTTGTCGGCGTCCCAGAGCAACATGTTTGTTGAGATCGTATGCGCATCGACCGACCTGTAGGCGTTCTCCAGAACCTCGTTTGCGCAGCGGATCTCCTCGCGCCGTTCCCAGCCGAGCCGCGCTCTTAAAAACTTGGGCGACTGCCTCGCCGCGTCCCATTGGCTGCGCATGGCGTCCGTCCGCTCTTCCGCTTCCGCCGCCTCTTTGTTGGACGCTCCCGCGATGAGCGTATCGCGCCAGCCGCGCGCCGCCAAACCCCAGCGCAAAGCCGCCTGCGCCACCGCCTTATGCAGCGCGATCCGCTCGGCGTCCCATCTGCGTTCGGGATGATGCCAACCGCGCCGGCGCAGCGACCGGTCTCGATGCGGACTTTCCCATTTGTAGACGGCGTATTTCTGCGTTTCGCGCAGGGCGCGCTCCATCTCCCGTTCGGCGCGCTCCAGCGGCGAACCAATGTAATCGGCAGGTTCCGACGCGGCGGGCGGCTCCCATCCCCAAACGAGAACGCCCGCCCGATCCTTCACCGTCCAGAACGCTTCGCGCGCTTCCTGAACGGCGGCGCGCAGCGCTTCTTCCGCCCCGCTTCCTTGCTCCAGCTCTCTCTCGGCGGCGCGCAGGCGGTCGAACGCCTCTAGATAGGCGGCGCGCCCAACCGACTCGGTTTTCCGTCCCGCCGGCAAGGGCGGAGGCGTCCATTCCGACAACGCTTGGACGGCGCTTCCGAGGGCGCTGTAGGCGTTCATCTCGGCTTGACGCGCCGTTTCAAGCGCCGCGCCTCTCTTTTCAAACGACACCGACTTGTCCTGTAGGGCGGACAGCAGCGCCGTTTCAATGGTCAACAGCTCCTGTTCCGCCGCCGCATACGCCTCTACGGACGCCCGCGCCTTTTCATGCGCTTCGACCCGCTCGGGCGGCCATCTTGACATGTCAGGCTCCGCCTCAAAACGCTCGGACAGCAGGCGGGCGCCTCTCAAACGCCTCTCGACGCTCTGAACGGCGGACGCAGAATCTTCAACGGCGGCTTCATCCACCTCCCATGAACGGAACATGAAACAGCCGGTCAACATCGTCAACAGCGCCAGCGGAACGGCTAAATGCGCGGCTCTCATATGCATACCTCCCCCTGCATGATGGCATCTGCGCGCCGTTTGCGCAATTGTGATTGCGGCGTTCGCGTTTAGGTTAGGGCATGCCGCGCTGAAAGTTAGAGCGCTCATACGGGGATATTCGCGCCGCCGCGTCCGATTCCCCCCTTGAAAAGGGGGGCTAGGGGGGTTTAAGGCGCGAGTGGCTGCGATGCCTTAAGATTCCCGCTTACGCGGGAATGACGTCAGGCGGCGCCGACGCTTTACGGTCAAAAAATGAAGTTCATCGCATGAGCGTACTGTCTCAGCGCAGAGGGATTTGACAAACGCTCCAGCGCGCGTTAAACTATGAATCAACAGGCAAGAGCGCGCAGCGGCAAACAGAAAGGGTTGTTCATGTCCTCCTCCGAAGTCGAAGAGCTTCAACAGATCGCCGATCAAGATTATCAGCACGGCTTCTTCACGGACATTGAAGCGGACGAAGCGCCGCCCGGATTGAACGAGGAGATCATACGTTTCATCTCCGCCAAAAAGAAGGAGCCTGAATGGCTGCTTGAGTTTCGGCTGAAGGCGTACCACCGCTGGCTGCAGCTGGAGGAGCCGAGCTGGCAGTTTGTGAAATATCCGCCCATCGATTATCAGGACATCATCTACTACTCGGCGCCGAAATCGCTTGAGGACGGACCGAAAAGCCTGGACGAGGTGGACCCAGAACTGCTGCGCACCTACGAGCGCCTCGGCATCCCGCTTGAAGAGCAGAAGATGCTGGCGGGCGTCGCCGTGGACGCCGTGTTCGACAGCGTCTCCGTCGCGACCACCTTTAAAGAGGAGCTGCAAAAAGCGGGCGTCATCTTCTGCCCCATCAGCGAAGCGGTGCAGGAGCATCCGGAGCTTGTCCAGAAATATCTTGGGACAGTCATTCCGATCAACGATCATTTCTTCGCCGCGCTGAATTCCGCTGTCTTCACCGACGGGACGTTCGTCTATGTCCCCAAGGGCGTCCGCTGCCCGATGGAGCTGTCGACCTACTTCCGCATCAACGCCGCCAATACGGGGCAGTTTGAACGGACGCTTATCGTCGCCGACGAGGGGAGCTATGTCAGCTATCTGGAAGGCTGCACCGCTCCGATGCGCGACGAAAACCAGCTCCATGCCGCCAATGTGGAACTGATTGCGATGAAGGACGCCGAGATCAAATACTCAACCGTACAGAACTGGTACCCCGGCGACGAAGAGGGGCGCGGCGGCATCTACAACTTCGTCACCAAGCGCGGCATCTGCGCCGGCGACAACTCCAAAATCTCATGGACGCAGGTCGAAACAGGCTCGTCCATCACATGGAAATATCCAAGCGTCATCCTGCGCGGCGACAACTCCATCGGCGAGTTTTACTCGGTCGCGTTGACAAAGATGAAACAGCAGGCGGACACCGGAACGAAGATGATTCATCTCGGCAAAAACACGCGCAGCACGATCATCTCCAAAGGCATCTCCGCCGGACGCGGACAGAACGTCTACCGCGGCGAGGTGCGCATCAACCCCGTCGCCGACAACGCGCGCAACTACACGCAATGCGACTCCATGCTCCTCGGCGACCGTTGCGGCGCGCACACCTTCCCGTATATAGACGTCCGCAACAACACGGCGCAGGTTGAGCATGAAGCGACGACCTCTAAAATCGGCGAAGACCAGATCTTTTACTGCCAGCAGCGCGGCATCTCTGAAGAGGACGCCGTCTCGCTCATTGTGAACGGGTTCTGCAAGGAGGTGTTTCGGGAGCTGCCGATGGAGTTCGCCGTTGAAGCGACCAAGCTGCTTGAAATCAGCCTCGAAGGAAGCGTCGGTTAAACCAGACGGGAGATATAGACCGCGATGCTTGAAATCAAAGAGCTCTGGGCGGGCGTGGACGGGGCGCCGATCCTGAAAGGATTGTCGCTCGCGGTGAACGCCGGCGAGGTCCATTCCATCATGGGTCCGAACGGTTCGGGCAAAAGCACTCTCGCGCATGTGCTTGCCGGCAAGGAGGAGTATGAGGCGACCGCCGGCAGCGTCCAGTATCTTGGGCAAGACCTGCTGGAGATGGCGCCTGAAGAACGCGCATGCGAAGGCGTTTTTCTGGCGTTTCAATACCCTGTCTCCATCCCCGGCGTCAGCAACACCTACTTTTTAAAAGCCGCCATCAACGCGAAGCGGAAATACAACGGCGATCAAGAGATCGACGCTTTTGAGTTCATGCAGCTGGTGAAGGACAAATCGAAGGCGCTGAACATCGACACGGCTCTTTTGAACCGCCCTGTGAACGACGGCTTCTCCGGCGGCGAAAAGAAGCGGAACGAAATTTTTCAGATGGCGATGTTGGACCCGCGCCTTGCGATCATGGACGAGACCGATTCGGGGCTGGACATTGACGCGCTCAAGGTGGTCGCCGACGGCATCAACAGCCTGCGCGGGAACGGCAGAGGTTTTATCGTCATCACCCACTACCAGCGGCTTTTGAACTACATTGTGCCGGATTATGTTCATGTGCTGAACGACGGCAAGATCGTCCGCTCCGGCGGCAAGGAGCTGGCGGAAGAGCTGGAAGAAAAAGGGTACAGCTGGCTAACCGAGCGGGATGATGCCCATGGCGGCTGATCAGAAACAACGTTTCTTGAACGGCGTTCAAAACGGTTCAAGCCTCTCTGTCCGCAGGAAAAGCGCGCTGGACGCCTTCCGCGGCATGCAGTTCCCAACGACGAAGACGGAGGAGTGGCGGTTCACCAACCTGCGCAATTTTCTTCAAATCCCGTTTGAACCCGCCCCGGAGGCGCGCCTTTCGCTGGATGAGCTGAACGCAGTTGAATTCGCGGACCTCGGCTTTCCGCGCGCCGTGTTTGTGAACGGGCGTTACGCCCCTAACCTGTCGAACGCGGAGGAGGCGGACGGCGTCTCAACGGCGCCGCTGAATGAGGACGCGGAGCTTGGATCGGCGGACGAATCGAAAAGCGACATCTTCGACGCGCTGAACGCGGCGCTCGCAAGCGAAGGCGTTGTCGTACGCGCCGCCCCTGGAAAGGCGGTTGAAACGCCCCTGCATCTGGTTTATCTCACAACGCCGGCGGACGAACCCGCCGCTTGCCACCCGCGGACGCTCATCGCCGCGGGAGAAAGCAGCCAGCTGACCGTCATCGAGTCGCATCTCTGCTTGGACGGCTCAAACGGCGCGCCGTATTTCACCAACCCTGTAACCGAAATCGTCTGTCAGCGCGGCGCGGTTGTCGACCATTACAAACTGCAGGCGGAAGCGGAAGGGGCGTTCCATATCGGCTCAACCCGCTCGCGCCAAGAGCGCGACAGCTCCTTTGCGACGCACACGATCACGCTCGGCGCAGGGCTTCTTCGAAACAATCTGACGGCGACCTTGGATGGACCCGGCGCCTCGGCGACGCTCCATGCGTTTTATCTGGCGACCGGAAATCAGCATGTGGACCATTTCACGACGCTTGTTCATGCGCGCGAGAACTGCAACAGCCGCGAGGTGTATAAAGGCGTTTTGGACGACGCCTCGCGCGCCGTTTTCCATGGGCGCATACTGGTCAAGCAGGACGCCCAAGACACCGACTCGTATCAGCAAAACGAGAACCTGCTGCTGACAAAAAAGGCGCGCGTCAACACGAAGCCGCAATTGGAAATCTACGCCGACCAGGTCAAATGCAGCCACGGGGCGACCGTCGGGGAGCTGGACGAGGAGGCGCTGTTTTATCTGCAGTCGCGCTGCATCGGCGGACCGGCGGCGCGCAGTTTGCTCATTTACGCTTTCGCCAGCGAGGTGATTGATCAGGTGAAACCTGAACCGCTGCGTTCCAAGCTTCAAGATGAATTGTTTGCCTGGCTGCCTGAAGGCGCCGCGGCGCGGGAGGCGTTCTGATGCGCGCCGCCCCCGCAACGCCGCCCGGCTACAACATCGACAAGATACGCGGCGATTTTCCGGCGCTTCAACAGCGCATACGCGGAAAGCCGCTCGCCTACCTGGACAACGCCGCCACCACTCAAAAGCCGCAGGCGGTTCTGGACGCAGTTCAAAACTATTACGCCACTTCCAACGCGAACATTCATCGGGCGGTGCATCTTCTCGCCCAGCGCGCGACGGAAGCGTACGAATCGGGGCGGGAAAAAGCGCGCCAGTTTTTAAACGCTGAACGCGCCAGCGAATGCGTCTTCGTCCGCGGAACGACCGAAGCGGTCAACCTTGTGGCGAACGCCTACGCGCGCCCGCGCCTCCAACCGGGCGACGAAATCGTCGTTACCGCGATGGAGCATCACTCCAACATCGTCCCGTGGCAGCTGGTATGCCAAGCGACTGGGGCGCGCCTGCGCGTCATACCGATGAACGACCGCGGCGAGCTGATCATGGAGGAGTATGAACCGCTTTTAAACGAAAAAACGCGCATCGTCTCCGTCGTTCATGTCTCGAACGCGCTGGGGACGGTGAACCCTGTTCATGAAATCGGGCGGATGGCGCATGAATACGGCGCCGTTTTTATGGTGGACGGGGCGCAGGCGGTTCAGCATATACAGGTGGATGTCCAAGAACTGAACGCCGACTTTTACGCCTTTTCTGGACATAAGATCTACGGACCGACCGGCATCGGAATTCTTTACGGCAAGCAGGCGCATCTGGAGTCGATGGAGCCGTACGAGGGCGGGGGAGAGATGATCCTCTCCGTCTCGTTTGAAAAGACGACCTACAACGACCCGCCGCATAAGTTTGAAGCGGGGACGCCGAACATCGCCGGGGCGGCGGCGCTGGAAGCGGCGCTGGATTATGTTATGTCGATCGGCGTGGAGCGCATCGCCGCGCATGAGAAGCGGCTGTTGGAGTACGCCCATGAGACGCTGTCGTTCAACCGGCGGGTTCAGCTCGTCGGGACGGCGGCGGAAAAGGCGGGCGTCGTCTCGTTTGTGATGGACAGCGCGCATCCGCATGACATCGGCACCATACTGGACAGCGACGGGGTCGCCATCCGCACGGGGCATCACTGCGCGCAGCCGGCGATGGACCGCCTCGGCGTCCCGGCGACAGCGCGCGCCTCCATCGGCCTTTACAACACGACGGACGATATTGACGCGCTGGCGCGCAGCCTCAACAAGGTGACTGAAATCTTAGGTTAGGGTATAAACGCGCATGTCCGATTTAAACGAGCTGTATCAGCAGGTGATACTCGACCATAACCGCAACCCGCGCAACTACGGCGCCCTAGAAAACGCGGACGGAGAAGCGGACGGACACAACCCGCTCTGCGGCGACAAGGTGCGGGTTTATGTGGCGCTGGACGGCGACATCATACGCGGCGCGCAGTTCGAAGGGTCCGGGTGCGCCATCTCGACCGCCTCCGCGTCGCTCATGACCGAGGCGCTGATTGGCAAGACGCTTGCGGAAGCGGAAGCGCTGTTCGCCGGTTTTCAGGAGCTGGTAACGACGCGGCAGGACGCGATGGACGCGGTCGAGTCGATGGGCAAGCTGGCTGTGTTTGCGGGCGTCCGCGCCTACCCGATGCGCGTCAAATGCGCGACGCTGGCATGGCACACCTTCAAAGCGGCGCTCAATCAAGAGACGGCGACCGTCACGACGGAATGACCAGAGATAAACGAAAGAGACGGACATGGGAAAAAAAGCGCAGCTGACCGACCTTGTCGGCGCCGAGCAGATCGCAGAGGAGATCGTTGAGGCGCTCAAGACGGTGTACGACCCAGAGATACCTGTCAACATCTACGACATGGGTCTCATCTACGAGATTGAAGTGGACGAGGCGGGCGCGGCGACGGTGAACATGACGCTGACAAGCCCCGCATGCCCCGTCGCGCAGTCGCTTCCGCTGGCGGTGAAGGACAAGGTCGCCTCGGCGCCGGGCGTGACGGAGGCGGAGGTGAACGTGGTCTGGGATCCGCCGTGGACGATGGAGCGGATGTCGGACGAGGCGAAGTTTGAGCTGGGGCTGATGGATGTGGAGCCGGTGGAGCGGGATCGCCGGCGTTAGGTTTTTAAGAAACGCCCGGCGGCTGTACGCGGCACAGCCTCCCGCTCCAGATCAGTTCAGTTCGTTCGCTTCTCTCTCTTTTTCCGCCATCAGCTCGCGGATGCGCCTTAGGTCAAGGCGGGCGCCTTTTGCCCATATCTGCGCCTCGTCAGAATGCAAAAACGCGCGCGCGTCCTCCCGCATCTCCGCCGGGGCGGATGAACCCGGCAACGCGTCTCGGCATGCCGCCGCCATCACCGCCTGCGCCATCATTCCGTACCGTTCCCAGGTTTCTTTCCGCAGCGTATCCATCGCGTTCTCCTTCGCCCGTTTGCTTATTAAACGACGAACGGGCGCGATTCGATTACACAAAAACAAACTAATGCGCTGTTATTTTTTCTCGGCGCATAGCGTGGAAATCGATAAATAGGTTTTGATAAGTTAAGATTCCCGCTTGCGCGGGAATGACTCCCGTTTTCACGGGGAAAGGCAGTCCGCGCGGCTAAAACCCCCCTAACCCCCCTTTTCAAGGGGGGAATCCAGAAATCCCCTCTTTGAAGGGGGGAATCCAGAAACACCCTCTTTGAAGGGGGGAATCCAGAAACACCCTCTTTGAAGGGGGGAATCCAGAAATCCCCTCTTTGAAGGGGGGAATCCAGAAACACCCCTTTTCAAGGTCGGAATCCAGAAACCCCTTAGCCCCTTTTCAAGGGGAGAATTGGACGCGGTTAGCGGTCGGCGGCTTCAAATTCTGCCCAGCGTTTTCGTATCTGCGTCGGCGAGGCGGTTCCGGTCGTTCCGATCTGCTGAACGACGATCGAGGCGGCAATGTTGCCGAGCGCCGCCGCTTCATGCATCAACGCGCCGCAGCAGAGCGCCGACGCGATCGCCGACGACGCGCTGTCGCCCGCGCCGACAATATCGATCGGACCCGTCAACCGCATCGCCGGGCTGACGCGGAAACGCATGCCGTCGTACGTCAAGACCCCCTCTTCGCCCATCGTCACAAAAAGCGGCTTGCCTGTTCGCTGCGCGAGCGTCTCCGCGCACTCCTTCACCGTTGAAAGCGGAGGCTCTCCGCCGCTCCAGTCAGGATACACGGCGCGGACCGCCTCCTGCCGGTTCGGCTTGATATAGACGCCGCGGTATTGCCCGACCCGTTCTCGGCTGTCGCCGAGAAAGATCGTTTCAGGATAGGCGCGGGCGAGAGCGGCGATCTCGGCGCGCGCCGTGTCGGTAACAACGCCGCAATTCGGCTCCGAGACCTGATCCATCACGATGACCGCGTCGGCGGACGCAACGGCTCCCCGCAGCCGCTCAATCAGTTTCGCCTCCAGTTCGGGCGGCGTCGGCGCGCGGTTTTTGATGTCCTGGCGGTTCATCTCCGTTTCCGATCCGTCTTCCGATAGGCGCATCGGCTTTGTGTAAGTCGGCGTCATGCGCTTCGGCGTTTCCACCAGATATTCGGTTGAGACGTTGATGCCGTTCAGCCCGCGTTTTAGCTCATAACCTTCGCCGTCCTGTCCGATGATTCCGACAGCGAGAACGGTTCCGACGCCGAGAGCGCTCAAATTGGCGGTTATTGTTCCGGCGGCGCCGGGAGAGAGCCGCTTTGAGACAATCTGATGCGCCGTCAAGCCCGTTTCGATGGACGGTTCATCCAAAGACGGATCGATGATGAGATACTTGTCCAGAAAAAAATCGCCGACAACCGCGATCGTCTTGCGCGGAAGGCGCGTCAAAATGCGCTCTAAAAGTTCTCTTTTCATGCGTTAGACGAATCTGCCGCAGAAGTGGCAGACGCGCCGAGGCGCCGCCAGCCCGACTGTCTCCGTTAGCGCGGGAACGTCCGGCTCATGCGCCGAGACGCATGATTTGGATCGGCAAACAGGGGCGGCATGCGTCTGCGCCTCTATCTTTTTGGGTTCAAACGGGTTGCGCGTCGCCCTGCCGAGAGCGAGAGCCAGCAGCGCCATGCGCACCGGAACGCCGTTGGACGACTGCTCAAAATAGACGGCGCGCGGGTCGTCGTCCAGCTCGCGCGCCAGCTCATCCACGCGCGGAAGCGGATGCAGCGTCAAGCAGGTCGGCTTCGCCCGCGCAATCAGCGCCGCGTCGATGCGGTATTGACTGGCAATCCGCTGTATCTCCTCGGCGTCCAGATCGTCCGGCAGCCGTTCTTTTTGAAGGCGGTTCACATAGATCGCGTCCAGGTCTTCAATCACATGCCCAGGATGGCGCGCGAGCGACACCTTCGCGCCGTACTGCTGATCTAAACGCCACCTCTCCTCTTCAGGAAGTTCAAGACCCTCTGGGGCAATCAGAACGATGTTGACATCGAACGCCGCCAAGCCGTACACCAGCGAATGCGCCGCCCGTCCAAAACGAAGATCGCCGCACACCCCGACCGTCATTCCCGACAGATTTTCCCGCGCCTTCCAGAGCGTGTACAGGTCGGTCAAGGTCTGCGTCGGGTGCTGGTTCGCGTCGTCGCCCGCGTTGATGACCGGCGCCGTGGAATGCAGCGTTGCGAGCCGCGCCGCGCCCGCCCAGAAATGCCGAATGACCAGCACATCCGCGTAGTTGCAGAGCATATGAATCGTGTCGGCGAGCGTCTCTTTTTTGGCAAAGGAGGTGAAATTCGGGTCGGCGAAGCCCAGCACATTGCCGCCCAATCTGAACATGGCGCTTTCAAACGAAAGGCGGGTCCGCGTGCTGGGTTCATAAAACATGGCGCCCAAGATGCGCCCTTTGCACAGGTCGGAACCCATCTCGCGCATGATCTCCATGTCGCGGGCAAGCTCAAAAAAGCGGAGCATCTCCGCGCGGGTCAGATCCTCAATCCGTATAAAGTTCTCCACAGACGCCCTCCAGAGGCTGCTCCTGCCGTTTAAACGAGTCGAAGGCATGCTTCCGTTTCAGGAAACGGAGCGGCTGATCTCATGGATAAAGTTGAGACATCGTCGCAAAGACTGCGATGGCCAGAGGAAAAGCCGCCGCGTCCGATTCCCCCTTGAAAAGGGGCTAGGGGGTTTAAGATGGCGCGACGGCTGCGATGCCTTAAGATTCCCGCGTACGCGGGAATCTTAAGGCATGAATCGGCCGTCGCGCAAAATGAATGTCATAGCCTGTAGGTACTGCGCTTGGAGGTAGTACCTTGCTGACCACACCCTTAGAGTTGGGACAATTCTGGTTGTGAACGCGGACGGTTTCGGGGTAGACTCTGGATTCCCGCTTACGCGGGAATGACGACCCGGTTGATGACGCCTTTAACCCATGAATAGAGCGATGGTCGGTTCAAATGTCCCAACTTTAGGCGTCAGGTCAGGTACCTTGCAGTTCATGGCGAAGGGCGGCACACTACATAAAGGAAGCGAAGGGCGCAGCGGTCATGCCCCGCGCTTTCGCATTCGCTTCCATATAGACGGGGAGCCATCAACGCAGGAGTTCGCCATGCGGAAAGCAGTCAACATCGTTTGCGCGGCTCTAATGTTCATTGCGGCGTCATGCGGCAGCGATGACACCGTTACGCCCTTTTCAAATCCGTGCAAGGAGAAGCCGGGAGTTTCCGCCGCTGGACAAATGGCTCTCTTTTATGAACAATCTGTTTGGATAAGCCAAAAGAAGGCAGAGGAAATTGGCGAAGCGATTCTCGCCGGCGTCGAAACGTTTGAAGACCCAAGAGCGTACAATACGGGTGAAATCGCTGAATGGGTCGAACAGAATACGGGGGACGGCGACATCGACTGCCTCGTCCTTTTCGGCTATCTGCCCGAAACGATCTATCCGCCGGGAAACAGCCAGCCGGACGGGTCGCTTGTGGAGAAGTTTATAGATGACGGCAACTTCGTCATGAACACCGGCGACTACATCTTCTATGTGTCGAAGGGCGGCGCGGTCAACGGCGCTGAAGGACTGCAGAACATCGCCGACGCTAAATTTCATCTATGGACAGACGACAACGCGGTTCAACCGACTAGAGAGGCGGAGTTGTGCGTTTCTAGCCTCGGTCTGTTCATTTCGAACAGGTCTTTTTCAGCGGGTCAAATTGCGCAGGACAAGAACTGGACGCTGGAAACGGCTTTTGGAACGGGAAAGCTCGGATACGATCCTGTGATCTTGAAACATGCTGTAACGGGCGGGCGCATCGGGATCTGGATGCAGGTCTACAACGACCGCCTCAATCGAGCGGAGGTCGCGCTGGATATTTTCAACAACTGGGCGGGGAATGCGCTTCAATCCGCCGATTCGTCCGAAGCCCCCTGATACAATAGAAACGCCGTTTTAAGAGGCGCTGCCGTTGGAGCGTTCATCTGGATCTTTGCGCAATGATAAAATATAGAAGCGCCAGCGCAACCAGAACGGCTCCCCCCGCCAATCCAAGAACGAAATGAAGGGGCATGCGCAGCGCATGCTGATGATGCGGCGGCGGCGACGACGACTCCACATTCAAAATCTTGGCAAGCCCTGCAGGCATCTCCAGAACAACGCTTTTGTCCGGCGCATCGGGCGGAGCGTAACGCACAAAATAGCTGCCATCCTCTCGCCGGCTAAAAACAACCTCAGGCTCCAGCGCGTCGAACAGACGAATGCGGTACAGGAGACGCCCTTTCAGCATGACGATGCGCCTGTCCTGCTGGATGTTCTTGCGGCGCAGCTCGGCGTCGTCTCTGGACGTCTCATCTTCGATTTCGACAAAGATTTCAACGATTTCCTGGGCGGCTTCCGATGTCGGCGGGTCGCTGAAGGCGCTCTCGCGCCGCTGTTTCAGTTCCTTGACCGCCTTCTCCAGCTCCATCGAGAGCGCGTCCGAATGAATGATGAGCGGCGTTCCGCTTGGGGCGGGCAGTTTCAGAAACTCTGTGAGACGGATCGGCATGGCGTAATGAGCGGGCTGGCCGTCCACGAGAAACGGGGCGCCGCTCTTGTCAAAAAAATGCAGACTGGAGGTCGCTTCATCATACCGTATCATTGATCCGCCCGCCTTTTTGACGCTAGACAGAAAACGTTCCCGCAGCTTGGCGACATGCTCTTCTCTCGATAGACCTTCGGCGGCGAGTTCATTGTCGTAGTCAGTCAGGATCTTGCCGACGTTTTTGATGTGGCTTAAAGCTCTGGAATGATGTAGAAAATGGAAATTGTTGTCCAAATCCTTAATGCGCCAATAGACCGCGCCAAAATCGGCGAGAGCGGCGTTCAGATCGCGCGCGACAGGGTCAACGCCCTGATCCAGATCCAGAAACCATTCGATCAAAAAAGCGGCAGATTTGATCGTGGTTCTATTTGCTTTACTGTCTGAATGAGAGAAGGTGAACTCAAAATGCCGGTCATTGTACCGCAGACGGGAGTTCTCGTCCTCTCCCATGCGATGCATGTTCTTCAAGGACTCGATGCAGCGTTCCCTCAATCGCGCGACCCGCTCCTGTCGGGGCAGATTTTGCTTGCGGAGATGGTTGTCGTATGAGCGCAGGTCCAACCGTGTATCGCTAAGAAGGTTCGCCAGTCTATGGGCAAGATCGGAGCGCGGAAAATTTTCGATGATATCCTCTCTTGTCCTTGTTAAACCGTGGAGAGCGTCGTCTAGACGGCGGGCGAAGGCGTCCTGCGGCGGTTCCGTCTGGACAGATTCTTCACAGCCCGTCATAAAGCAGACAGCCGTTAGAACGATCATGGTCATGGACTTTCGGCGCATCCGTTTTCTCCGTTTCATTTGACAAGCGGCGGAACCGCGCCGCGCGCATTGATTTATCTCCGCCGCGTCAGCGTCCGTTCCACCGCTTCGCGCCAGTTTTGCCGTTTCTCCGCGCGTTCGTCAGGGCTGATTTCTGGCTCAAAGCGGCGTTCCAGCGGGTTTAAGCCTCGGAGGTCCGCCGCGCTCCATGCGCCGGTCTGCAGCCCTGCGAGATACGCCGCGCCTAGAGCGGTCGTCTCCACCTGCGCCGGTCGATTCACCGGGACGCCCAGCAGGTCCGCCTGCGTCTGCATCAGAAAGTTGTTGGCGGCGGCGCCCCCGTCCACCTGAAGCTGCGGCAGCCGCGCGCCCGTCTCTTGCTCCATCGCTTCGAGCGCGTCGGCGGAACGGTGGGCGATCCCCTCTAACGCGGCGCGGACAAGGTGCGCCCGCGTCGTCCCGCGCGTAATGCCGAAAATGGCGCCGCGCGCATGCGGGTCCCAATACGGCGCCCCTAAACCCGCCAAAGCCGGTATCAGCGTCACGCCGCCCGCGTTCTCGACCGACAGCGCCAGCGGCTCCGACTCCGCCGCCGACTTCAGTATCCCCAGCCCGTCCCGAAGCCACTGAATCGTCGACCCCGCTGTGAAGACGCTTCCCTCCGACGCATAGACGGGGGAGCCGTCCGCCCCGCATGCAAGCGTCGTCAACAGCCGCCCGCCGCCTTTTGGACGTTCGGCGCCGGCGTTCATGAGCAGAAAGCAGCCGGTTCCGTAGGTGTTTTTCGCTTCGCCCCGTTTGAAACGGGCTTGCCCAAACAGCGCCGCCTGTTGATCGCCGACCGCGCTCCGTATCGGGACGCCGTCCGGCGCGAAGCCGACGCCGCGCGTCTCCCCAAAATAGCCGGACGAGGTCTGAACCGACGGCAGCAAAGCCCGCGGGACGCCGAACAGCTCCAGCAGCTCTCCGTCCCACTCGCGCGCGTCGATATTGAAAAGCATGGAGCGCGAAGCGTTCGTCATGTCGGTGAGATGCGCCCGTCCGCCGGTCAGCTTCCAGATGAGCCAAGAGTCGACCGTCCCAAACGCGAAGCGGCTTGGAAAGCGGCGCGCCTCTGAAACATGGTTGAGCGTCCACTCCAGCTTGGCGGCGGAAAAATACGGGTCGATGGTCAGCCCCGTCTTTTCATAGACGCGCGGCGCCAGTCCCTGTTCGATCAGTTCGCCGCACCGTTCAGCTGTCCGGCGGCATTGCCACACGATGGCGCGGGCTGCGGGTTTGCCCGTTTCTCGATGCCACAGTACCGTCGTTTCGCGCTGATTGGCGACGCCGATTCCGTCCAATTCCGCGCCGTTTGACAGCGCCTCCGCGCATGCCTGCGACGCCGCCGCCCATATTTCGTCCGCGTCATGCTCTACCCAGCCGGGCTGCGGGAAGTACTGCGGAAACTCGCGGTAACCGCGCTGAACAACCGCGCCGCTCTCGTCGATCAACAGCGCGGTGACGCCGGTCGTTCCCGCGTCGATGGCGAGCAGACTGCCCATGCGGTTTAGCCGCCGTCGCCGCGCCGGGCGTCCATATCGCTAATCTGTCCGACGCGGCGGGCATGCCGTCCGCCCTCAAAGTCGGCGTCCAGCCATGCATCCAGTATCTCTAGGGCGAGCGGCGCGGCGGTCAGGCGGGCGCCGAGCGCCAGCACATTCGCGTCGTTGTGTTCGCGGGAGGCTCTGGCGGTCGTGATGTTCCAGCAAAGCGCGGCGCGGACCCCCGGCGTCTTGTTGGCGGCGATGGAAATGCCGATGCCGGTTCCGCACATGACGACGCCCAGGTCCGCCTCTCCAGACGCGACCAGCTCGCCGACGGCGGCGGCGTAGATCGGATAGTCGGTCGATTCGGCGCTGTGGGAGCCGACGTCAAGCGCCTCGTGTCCGCGTTCTTCAAGCCGTTTTTTGACGGCGCATTTCAGTTCGTAAGCGGGATGATCGTTTCCGACCGCTATTTTCATGGGTTCCTCTTCGGGTTCGTCAACGTCCACATGCGCATTGTACACGCGCGCCGCCCCATTGGCAAACGGCGGAAACCCCCCTGCCCCCTTTTCAAGGGGAGTCATTCCCGCGTAAGCGGGAATCTTAGCCGCTGTTGCCGTCTGAACTAGGATTGCCAAGATTGAAAAGATTGCCAAGAAAATTCCCGTGCGCGGCGCTCTTGGCAATCTTAATAATCCTTTCATCCTAGTTCAAAACCAAGATTCCCGTGAAGAATGACGGGGGCGCAGACCCGCTTATGAAAGCCGTTTTCTGCCATACCGAATCGTGCCGTTTATAGACCGCCTCGAATCTGCCCCAGTTGACGTCTGAAAAACCTTCGTCTATAATTGCGCTGTGAACGTGTATACGTGTTTCAGATTTCATCGGTTTAGGAAGGACGCTCATGAAACGAACTCTCTGGGCAGCGGTTGCAGGAATCTTTGCAGTCGGCGCCATGATCGGATGCGGCAATCTAAAAAAAGACGAATTTCTGCCGGAATACGAAGCGTATAAGGCGGAAAATGAGGACAGGTTCTCGGCGCTCTCGTCGGCGGACGCGAAGACCGCCTCGGACATCAGCGCGCTTCAAAACGCCGACAAGATGCAGCAGACGGCGATTGAGGACGCGAAGAACGACGCCATCGCCGCCTCGGAGCAGGGCGACGCCGACACGCTTGAAGCGGCGATGAAAGCCGACAAGACGCTCCGAATGGAGCTGGACGAAGCGATTGCGGCAGGCAAAAAAGCCGCCATGGCGTCCGCAAACCGCGCCGACAAAGCCATGAAAAAAGAGGTGGACGCGGCGCTGGCGAAATCGGCCAAGTCGGTCATGGCGCAGCTGAACGAATTGCAGGCAAAATCGGCTTCCGACATGAAAGCGTTCCGAGCGGAAACCGCGGAGATGCTTCACAAAGCGATTCCGACGAAGGTCTCCACCGTCTATTTCAGCACAGGCTCCACCCGACTTTCCGCCAAGGCGAAGAACATGCTGGACGCCGCCGCGGCCGCCGTCAAAAAACGGCCGAGCGCGACCGTCGTCGTCACCGGGCATGCCGACTCGACGCCGATCTTGAGCGGCGCGTTTCTCACCAACCTGCAACTTTCCGAGGCGAGAGCCAACGCCGCGGCGAAATATCTCCGATCCAAAGGCGTCAGCAACAAACTCGTCGTCCGAGGACGCGGACATTTTGAAACCGCCGGGACGCAATCCTCCAGCGAAGGGAGAGCCGCCAGCCGGCGCGTCGAAATCATCATGGTTGCTGAATAGCGGCAGCTTAGTTGGGACAATGTCGGCATGACGTAAGATTCCCGCTTACGCGGGAATGACGGGCCGCCCTACGACAGCGCGTAAGGGCGCGGGTTCCTAGACTCCCCCCTTGAAAAGGGGGGCTGGGGGGGTTTTCCGCGGGGGACGGAGTCTACGGCGTCTAAGATTCCCGCTTACGCGGGAATGCATGTCCTCGCGGGCATGTCCTCGTGAAAACGGGGAAGCGGGGACGGCGGGTAGGATGGACGCTTGGGGGGACGCGGACGGTTTCGGCGTCGCCTCTGGATTCCCGCTTACGCGGGAATGACGAAAAGAGGGCGCGGGAATGACGAAAAGGGGGCGCGGGAATGACGAAAAGGGGGCGCGGGAATGCATGTCCTCGCGGGCATGTCCTCGTGAAAACGGGGAAGCGGGGGACGACAAGTGGGCGGCAGTTTTCCGCTGTCTATTGGCGTCCCAACTTTATGCATGAGGTCAAGGTTGAAAGCGCGGGGACGGCTCATCTCCGCGCTTTCCGCTACTCCGCCTTGCGCAGAATCTCAACGCACCCGCGTACCCAGTCCAGATGGGGCGCCGGCATGATGCCGTAGTTGTAAAACGCAAACGCGCGGACGCCCAGCTCTAGCCCGCGCTCCAGGTTTCGTTCCAGGACGCCGCGCGACGGGCTGTGCGGCGCATAGGCGCTCAAACCGACAATCAGATCGTCCGCGCCGCAAAACGAACCGCTCGCATGCGCCACCTGCTGCTCCAGCATTTCAGGCTCCGCCGTGTAACAGAGCAGCTCCAGCGCGTCCGCCGCCTCGGCGCATCTTTTGCTGTCAAAACCGGCGACCGTCGGGTCGCCCATGTTCATCGCGATTAAAAACGTGTCGCCCGCCGCCTGTTTCACCTCTTCATGAAGCGACGCGACGGCGTCTCGGCGCATCTTCAAAAACGCGGCGAGGTCCGCATCCTCCTGTTCAAGGTCGCGCGCGGTGGCAACTCCGTCAAACGGCGACGGCGCCCCCTTTTCAAAAATGGCGAGCAGCATGCGCCGCGTCCGATCTGCCAGCCCGTCCGCGTCAATGCCCGCTTCCTGCGCCCGCCGTCGGCAGCTTTCACAAAAACAGAGCGACAGCAGAAAATTCCCAAGAGCGCCCAACCGCATTCCGATCTTCTCATGCGCATGAAAATGCGCAAACCCGCCGAACGAAAGCGACTCCGCCTCCACCGCAAAAAGCGGATAGTTGCGCGACAGGTCTTCCGCCATCGTTTTAACATAACGGCGCGCGTCTTCGTTGGACGGGCATAGATGATGCGGGTAGATGTCGCCAAAAACGTTCCGCTGCGCCGCTTCAGGATAGGTTCGCCCAAGATGCGAGTTATGCAGGCAGACCGTCCATGCGACCGTTTTGATCCCGATCTTTTCCGCCGCCGCGCCGATCGTTTCCAGCGGGTTGTCGGCGCCGTCCAGCGGCTGCGCGTTCGGTTGAATCGGCGAGTCGCGCCAAAGATCCGCGTCCGGCTGAAAATAGACGGCGCCTTCGTTCGTTGAAAAAATGCGCCGCGAGGAGCGCGTATGTAGGCGCAGCTGCGTCACCGAATGGTAACTTGCCGCGACGCTCACCGCGTCCAGCCCGACCTCTTCGCGCAGGCGGGACAACACATCCTCAAGCCCATCGTCCAGCAGGTCCCACGGATACGCCCACATCGAAGCGTATGTCATATGCGCCCTCCCGTTCGGCGTTTTAGTCTACAGGGTGGACGGCGGCAGGCTTTCCGCTCGCCGCCGACTCCAGCGCCGCGATGGTGACGGCGCATGTCTTCAGCCCGTCCGTGTAGTCCGACTTGACGATGGATTGGTCGCCCGTTCGTATCGCTTCAATGAACGCATGGTCGATGGACGCGGGGAGCGGCTCCTCGTATTCAGGCAGCGGGCCGGCGCTTTCAGGGAGAACGCGCGAGCTGTTGCCCGAATACTGAACGCGCAGATGCCCCTCCACAATCAGCTCCACGCGGGAGCCGCCGCCGCCCCTGATGAGCGCGGAGGTGGTCGTGATGTAGCCGACCGCGCCGCCGGCAAACTGAAGCGTCACAACCTCCGCGTCCGGTATGTCATGGTTCTCCTGCTCGTTGTTGATGAGGCGGGCGTGCAGCGCGTACACTTCGGAGATGTCGCCGGCGCAGAAACGGAGCATGTCCAGCTGATGCGTCGCCTGCTCATGCAGCATGCCGCCCGACTTGTCCATGACGCGCCACCAGTGCGCCGGCCCGCCGGCGATGCCGCCCCAGCGCTCCGTGACCGCCATGCCGATCGTCTTGTCTTTGACAAACTCGCGCACAGCGTTCAGAAAGCGGTTGTACCGCGTCTGGTAGCCGACGCATGAAAGCGCGCCCGACTTGTCCAGCGCCTCCTTCGTCGCCAGCCCGGTTTCCATGTCCGTGCAGACAGGTTTTTCAACGAAGATGTGAATGCCGCGCGAGGCGGCTTCCGTTTCGGCGCCCTCATGCGCAAAGGGCGGGAGCGAAAAATAGCATGCGTCCGTCTCGACGCTGTCCAGCATGCGCCGCCAGTCGACGAACGCTTTGCCGCCGTATTTTTCGGCGGACGCCTGCGCCCGTTCTTCGATAATATCGCAGCAGGCGGCAATCTCCACCCCCTCCATCTTCGACAGCCTGCCCAGATGCCCCTGCGCGTTGCCTCCCGTTCCAACATACGACACTTTCAAGTTCGCCATCCGCCTGCTCCATTTATGATATGCGTTCCACGGGCATGATACCGCAAACGGCGCGCGGGCGTAAGCCCTCCTCCAGACCTCACGTCTTAAGTTGGGACATGCCGGCGGGCGAACGCGGGCGTCGTCTGCGGCGCCTCTAGATTCCCGCTTACGCGGGAATGACGGTCTGGTTGGCGAAGCCTTTTTCCCATGAATAGAGCGATCGTCAGTTCAAATGTCCCAACTTTATGCATGAGGTCAGTCGATTTTACTTGACGCCTGCGTCTCAACAGGTTATCTTAAATAGGCGGTTGCGCCCCCAAGCAACCAGGGCGGCGGGGTAGCTCAGGTGGTAGAGCGAGGGACTGAAAATCCCTGCGTCGGCAGTTCAACTCTGCCTCCCGCCACCAATCAGGACGCCAGCGTAGCTCAGGGGCAGAGCAGCTGATTCGTAATCAGCAGGTCGGTGGTTCAAATCCACTCGCTGGCCCCATTTTTTACCGCGTCTCGTCTTGCCCTTTCTGACCCGTTTCGATAGGACTCTTCATGGACGCCTTCGACCTAACCGGAAAAAACGCGCTCATCACGGGCGGCAGCCGAGGCTTAGGCAAAGCGATGGCGGTCGGACTCGCGCGCGCCGGCGCCGCGGCGATCATCGCCGCCCGCGACCCTGAACGCATCGCCCAAACCGCCGACGAAATACAGCAGGCATACGGACGTCCAACCGCCGGCTTCTCCTACGACGCCGCCGATGTCGACTCGATACGCCGCCTGTTTCGCCAAACGGCGGACGCCGCGGACGGACGGCTCGATATACTGGTGAACGCCGCCGGCGTCAACCGGCGCATGCCGACGGTCGACTACGCCGAAGCGGACTGGGACCATATCGTGGATGTGAACCTGAAGGGCGCCTTTTTCTGCAGCCAAGAGGCGGGCAAACTGATGCTTCCGCGCCGGTCGGGCGCGATCATCCATATCGGGTCGCTCACAACCTATATCGGAACGCCGACGATCGGACCCTACGGCGCGACAAAAATGGGGGTCCATGCGCTCGTCAAGTCGCTCGCGATTGAATGGGGACCGAGCGGCATACGGGTCAACGGGATCGCTCCCGGATGGTTTGAAACCGACCTGAACCGCGCGGTGTTTCAGCGCCCTGGATGGCTTGAGACGCTGCTTGACAAGACGCCGCTGGGGCGCTCCGGTTTGGGCGAGGATCTTGCCGATGTAGCCGTCTTTCTCGCCTCCGACGCGGCGCGTTACATCACAGGGCAGATGCTGCCGGTCGACGGCGGATTTTTGGCGGGTTGGCACGCCGGGCTAATGAATCAACCGCCCGCCTAAACGCGGAGCCTAGAGAAGATTCAACGCGCGCCCGCTATCATTAAAGAAATAAAACGCAGCCGAAGTTCAAACCGCAGCGGGAGCCTATGAACTCAACCTCAAACCGCAAATGGTCGATACCGCGCCTGTCGGTCGAAAACCCTGTCTTCGCAAACCTGCTCATGGTCGCCATCGTGATTGCAGGAAGCTACGCCTATCTGACGCTCCCCCGCGAACTCACCCCAGACGTCTCTTTCCAGATTGCGCAGGTGCGAACCGTTTATCCGTCCGCCTCTCCAGAAGAGGTGGAATCGCTCGTTACGGTACCCATCGAAGAGGCGGTACAGGGAGAGGTCAGCAACATCGACCTGATGACATCGTTTTCGACCGAAGGCTTGTCGGTCGTCACGATACAGTTTGAGGAGTTGAGCGACCGGGACTTCGACCGCGAAATGCGGCTCATGCGCGACGCGGTCGCCAATATCGACGACCTGCCCGACGAGGTTCTGGACGCGCCGAAGATCATCGAGATCAACAGCTCTTTTGAAGCGGTCGCGACGGTCGTGGTCGGCGGCGCCGCGTCTGAATCGGAAATGATAGCGCTTGCCGAAGAGATCGAAGCGGATCTGATGAAAATACAGGGGATCTCCGACGTCCGAACCTCCGGGCTGCGCGACCGCGAAATCTGGGTCGCGGTTGATCCAGAGCGGCTGTCGGCGTACCGCCTGTCGCTTCAGGACGTCTCGCTCGCGCTGCGCCGTCAGAACCTGAACGTTCCGGCGGGTCCGCTGGAGGTCGGCGCTCTTGAGTATTCGGTCCGTTCGCTGGCGCAGTTTCAGTCGTTACAGGACATTGAAAACGCGGTGATTCGGTCGATGCCGTCGGGAGAGCCGCTGCGCGTCGGCGATGTGGCAACCGTTTCCGACACGTTTGAAAAACCGCGCACATTGTCCCGCCTCAACGGCAAACGCGCCGTCAGCCTCGACATACTCAAAACAAACGACGGCAACACGATCCGCCTCGTTGAACAGATACGCGAATACGCTGCCAGCCGACAAGCAGACCTGCCCCCAAATGTGGAGATGAGCGTTGTCAACGACTCCTCCGTCATCTTGAGAGAGCGTCTCGGCATCCTGCAGAACAACGCGCTTTTTGGACTGGTTCTGGTCGCGCTGCTGCTGTATGCGCTGCTCGGCTGGCGCAACGCGCTGTTCGCTTGCTTAGGCATACCGGTCGCGTTCATGGCGGCGTTTCTGTTTCTTTACTGGTCGGGCGGAACGATCAACGCGGTCGCGCTGTTCGGGCTGATACTGGTCGTCGGCATTGTGGTGGACGACGCGATTGTCGTCATCGAAAACATCTTTCGATATGTCCAAGAGGGACTGCCGCCGAAAGAAGCGGCGATACGCGGCGCCGAAGAGATCGGGTCGCCTGTCCTTGCCGCCAGTTTGACGACCATCGCCGCGTTTGCGCCGTTGATGCTCCTGTCGGGGGTGACGGGTCAGTTCATGCGCATCGTTCCGACGGTCGCCATCATCGTTCTGGGCGCGTCGCTGCTGGAGGTGTTTGTCATATTGCCGTCCCATGCGGCGGAATGGGGCAAGCCGCCGCGCCTGGACGCCAGCGGGCGCCCCAGTCGTCAGCCCTGGTTCGACGCGCTGCGGCGCGGTTATACGCGGCTTTTGGCGCGCGTCATACGGCATCGGTACATCGCCTTGGGGTTGACGCTGCTAATCGGCGCGGCGGCGACCGTTACGGCGTTCAGCATACTCCCGCGCGAGCTGTTTCCGGGCGAAGATTTCCCGCAGGTGAATATACGGATCGAAACGCCGACATCGTACAGCCTTCAGCAAACCGGCAAGACGATTGCCGTCATTGAGGCGATGGCGATGGAGCTGTCCGAGGAGGAGCGGCTGGCGGTGACGAGCCGCGTCGGGCTGCAGTCGGCGCGGTCGAATCTCGACTCGCCGCCCGCGCGTCCGAATGTCGGGGAGGTGTCGGTTGAGCTGACGCCGAAGAATGAGCGGCGCCGTTCGGTAGATGAGATTGTGGAGGAGCTGCGCGCGAAGATTGAGCCGATTGCGGAGATCGAAACGCTGTCGGTCGAGAAAGCCCTCGGCGGTCCGCCCTCCGGCAGAGATGTCAATGTAAAGGTGATCGGAAGCGATTTTGAGCAGATGCGCGCCGTCTCAAAACGTCTCCAAGACGCCCTGCGCGAAATGCCCGGCGTCTATGAGGTGACGGACGATTACCTTGTCGGGCGAAATGAGCTGCAGATCGATGTGAACAAGGAAAAGGCGCGCGCGCTCGGTTTAGACGCGGCGATCATCGCGCAAACGACGCGCGCCGCGCTTGCCGGCGTCGTCTCCACAACCTACAGGGACGCGGACGAATCGCCCGACATCGTCGTCAAATACGCGCCCGAGTCGCTCCAGTCGCCCGACGACCTCGCCAACATCATGATCGGAGCGTCGCCGTTGAGAGACGTCGCCGAAATACGCATGACGCAGGGGCTGGCGGAGATACGCCGTTTTGAAGGCGAGCGCTCCATCGCCGTCACCGCCTCCATCGAGGAGGGAATGAACGACCCGGTCGCGGTCAACAAGGCGCTGCAGAGTTCGTTTGCGGAATTCAGCGGGCTGTATCCCGGCGTCTCGCTCGATTTTCGCGGCGTCTTTGACCAGATCAACGAGTCGTTCGGGCAGATTGGGCAGCTGTTTATTGTCGGCATTCTCGCTATCTATGTGATCCTTGGGGCGCAGCTGAAATCGTTTATTGAGCCGTTTGTCGTCATGTTTGCGGCGCCGTTCGGCATCATCGGCGCGATGCTCGGATTGCTGGCGATACAGGCGACGCTGAGCATCGTGGCGCTGTTTGGAGTCGTCGCGCTGTCGGGCATTGTGGTGAACGACTCGATTGTGCTGATGGACTTCATCAAGAAAGGCGGGGAGAGGGGGATGGGCAAGTTCCGCGCCGCGCTCGCCGCGGGGAAGGCGCGTTTCCGCCCCGTGCTGCTGACCTCCGTTACGACAATCGCCGGACTGACCCCGATGGCGATGGGCATCGGCGGCAAGTCGCCCATCTGGATACCGATTGCGAGCGTCATCATTTTCGGCTTGGCGGCGTCAACGCTGTTGACGCTTTTTTTGATACCGGCGCTGCATGTGATGACGGTTGATCTGCGCGAGTTTGTGAAAAGGCGCGCCTGAAACAGATCTGATAGTCATTCCCGCTCCTGCGGTAAAACGTGCGGGAATCCAGAGGCGCCGCCGAAACCGTCTGCTGTCTGAACTAGGATTGCCAAGATTGAAAAGATTGCCAAAGAAATTCCCGTGAGCGGCGCTCTTGGCAATCTTAATCATCCTTTCATCCTAGTTCAAAACCAAGCGCAACCCGCGCTCAAAACCCCCCTGCCCCCTTTTCAAGGGGGGAGTCCAGAAACCGCGCTCCGACCGCTGTTATTGGGCTATTCGTTCCCCGCTTCCGCGAGGACATGCATTCCCGCGTAAGCGGGAATCTAGAGGCGCCGCAGAAGACGTCCGCGTTCGCCCGCCGGCATGTCCCAACTAAAGATGTAAGGTCAGTCTGAAAAGCTTGCCTTCGTCAAACATGCGGTTTATACTGGCGGCGTTACGCCCTTAATACTGGCAACTCAACTGAAGGCGGCAACATGACATGGAAAACGATCTGCGTTTCGGCGGCGGCGGTCGGCTTGATCTTCGCGTCGGCGGCGCAGGCAGAACTGAACTTTGAAGACGCGCGCGGCATCTGGCTGCTGGACGAAGGCAGCGGCGACAAGATTAAAGACAGCTCCGACAACGGCAACGACGGCGAACGTCAAGGCGGCGAATGGGTCGACGGGCGCGAAGGACGCCCCGCCTTGAGCCTCAACGGCAACGACGACCGCGTCATCATTCCCGATTCCGACAGCCTCTACATCGACGGCGCATGGACAATCACCGCATGGATATTTGTCAACAACGCCGAAACCAGCTACGGGCATATTTTGGCGAAACGGCCCCATGGCGTCACGGTCGCCAATTACGCCTTCAGAACGAGCAACAACGGAACCGGCTGGGAAGCGTATTTTGCGAATAACGGCTGGAAAGGCGCATGGGGCAAGGGTTCCGTCAAGAAGGGCGTCTGGCTCTACATGACCGCGACCTACGATGGCGAGGGAACGATCCGCATCTACGAAAACGGCGTCGAGATCGGCTTCACAGGCGGACTCGGACCGCCCGCGCCGCGCAACGACACCCCTGTCAACATCGGCGGATGGACGGACAACACCTCCGAGACGCTGAACGGCATGCTGTCCGAAGTGGCGCTGTTTAGCGCCGCGCTGACGACGGACGACATGCAGACGCTCATGAACGAGGGGCTGACGACGCTGCTCTCCGTCGACCCGCGCGGCAAACTGGCGGCGACCTGGGCGGACGTCAAAACGCAGTAAGCAAGCCGCCGCGCGCACTCATCGCTGTCATTCCCGCGTAAGCGGGAATCTTAGGCGCCGCCCTTCCGGTAAGACGTCATGCCGCCGCGTCCCAACTAAAGGGTAAGGTCGAGAGCCAGCCTTGCCCTTTGGCGTCTTGCATGGCAACATAAGGCTGTGAAGAGTTGGGTATCGGCAAGGATGCGCGCCCGTCTCGGCGGACGGCATGTTTCCGGCGCGGAGCGTCTCGTTCCGATGTCGGAGCGGCATGGCGCTGTCGCCGAGTTGATGCGCCGCTGTCAACTGGACGGCGCGCGCATCGCGTTGACGCTAGAGCCGATCCGCGCCGACGCGATACGCAAAGCGCCTGCCCTCAACGTAACGACGGTTTGGGTGAAAAGCGCGGCGGAAGGGCTTTCTTTGGCGGAAACGGAACTGCGGGATCGGGGCGTTTCAACGTCGGCGGCGCGGCGGGCGGTTGAAACGTTGACGCGCGAACCGAACATGCGCGGCGCGGCGTTGATGGACGCCCAAACAGGCGCGCGCCTGGATCCGAACCGAGAGAAAGGGGTTCGCGTGTCCGCATTTGACTGGGAGCCTGGAGCGCGGGAACGCGCCATGGAATGGGCGCAGCGGCGCGGGTTGAGCGTTCGTTTTATTGACGCGCTCGCGCTGGCGTCCAAGGCGGCGTCCGCGCCGTTCGTCAAGGCGGAGATCGGCTTGTCGGACGATCCGAATTATCTGCCAGGTTACGTTGCCTCCCGCGCGGGCGGATATGTCCGCTTCACACACATGAAACGGCGCGGCGACCCGAACGGCGGGCGCGTTTATCTGATCGATTCCGCGCGGTTTGACGCGGAGCGAAGCGCCGCCGAGCTGCAGTCCGCGCCTGTATTGATCGGCGGCCTGGACGCCGAGGCGTATATGGAGAAATACACATGGCATATATCATCTGCGAACCGTGCGTAGACGTTAAAGACACGGCATGCGTCATCGTCTGCCCCGTCGACTGCATCTATGAGTTTGACGGCGAAGATCAGCTGTATATTCATCCCGACGAGTGCATCGATTGCGACGCTTGCCGACCCGAATGCCCTGTGGACGCCATCTTTGAGGAGTCGGACGTCCCGAGCCAGTGGGAGTCGTATATCGACATCAACCGCGAGGCGTTTGAGCGGCTTTCGGTTGAAGACGCCGTCTCCTCAGTGGAGGAGGAAGAGGGTGAGTTGGCGCAGCCCGCCGCCGCGTCCGCAGCCGTGGAGATCGGCGATGTGAGTCTAACGCGCGATCGTGTCCGGCGCATCCTTGAAACGGTCGAAGAAGGGACGCTGGACGCCGAGGTCGCCCTGATTCAGTTGACAGGCGTTCGCCCCGCCGCTCCCGCTCCGAGCGCGCCCGCCGCGCCTTCCCCCGCCGAAACCGCGCCCCCGCCCGGCGCCGAAAAGATCGATCCTGAAACGCCTGAAGAGGTGCGCGGGCATATCCTCGTCGTCCCTAAAGGCTATAAGGAAGACCCCGAATTTGAGCCTGAAGAAGAGCCTGTTGTCGAAACTCCCCCGCCCCGCCCCGAAATGTCGATCGGCGGCATCGCCGGCTTTCTGATCTGGGCGGCGCAGCCAATACTCGGCGCCTTGCCCGCCCGCGCAAAATATATGCTGGAAGGCTACGCCGGCGAGAAGCGTTTCAACGCAGCCTCCTCCACCTGGTGGAATGTCGGCTTGAACGCGGTTCTTTACACGTTCGCCGCGTTCGCATGGGCGCAAGCCGTTGTCGGACCGGAGCGGTGGAACATCAGCCCGATGACCAACCTTTACCTGACGCTCGCCGTGACATTCGGCTTCGTTGAGGCGCTGGTACGCACCTGGTCGGTCATCGCCGCGGATGCGCCTGTTCATCGGCAGTATAAAGCGTCGCTTTACGGCTGGGCGCTTGGGTGGCTCGTTTGGCCGGCGGTTCAAGGGATCGCGCGCACGCTCGCCCGTCCGCCGATGGAAGACACCCAGCCGCCTGACAAGCCGCTGCCGGGCGGAGAGGCGCGTCTTACAGACGAACTGGAACGGCGCCGGCGATACGGCATGGCGCACCATTTGACCGAGACGAAGGAGGGTTATGAGATTACGCTGGAGCTGCCGCGCAAGACCCCCGTCAGCCTTCGTCCGCGCAAGGAGCGGCTGCCCGCCGACCTGCCGGACTATTCGCTTCGCGTCTATGTTGAAAACGGCGTTCTTTATGTGGAAGGCATACTGGACGACCCCGCCTTTGCGGACGCGGTGAACCGCGACGCGGATTTCCCCGGCAGCTTCCTGACCGAGTTTGCGCTCCCGAATTTAAGCCGTCAGGCGCGCCATGCGTACGACGCGGAGGCGAAGGAGCTGCGCATCTACGCGGCAAAAACGAACCAGGAGCTGTTTTTGGAAAAAGCGGGCTGAAACATTAAAGGAGTCGAGAATGATGTCGATTGCAGTATGCGTCGCGGGTCTCTTGTGCGCGGCGGCTGAAGCGGACGAGAACCGCATCCGCCCCTCCGATGAAAACCCGCGCTACTGGCAATACAACGGCAAAACGGTCATGCTTCTCGGCGCGAGCGTCAAGGACAGCCTCTTCCAGATACCGCATCTGGAAGCGCATCTGGACGAAATGAAGGCGGCGGGCGCCAATTACATCCGCAACACCATGAGCGACCGAAAAGACCGCGGCTTTGAGTTGTGGCGCGTCGCGCAGCTGCCGGACGGGCGTTACGACCTTGACCAGTGGAACGAATCGTACTGGGAGCGGTTTGAAAACATGCTCAAATGGACGGCGGAGCGCGAAATCATCGTCCAGATCGAAGTGTGGGATCGGTTCGATTACTCGCGCGACAACTGGATCGGGCATCCTTACAACCCGAAAAACAACGTGAACTACACGCATGAGGAGTCGGGGCTGGCGGCGGATTATCCGCATCATCCAGGGCGAAACGACCAGCCGTTTTTCTTCACGACGCCGAAACAGCGGAACAACGAAGTCGTGTTGAAATACCAGCAGATGTTCGTCGACAAAATGCTCTCCTACACGCTGAAACACCGCCATGTTCTTTACTGCATGGACAACGAAACGGGCGCGGAGGAGGAGTGGGCGGTCTACTGGTCAAGCTACATCCGCGGGCGGGCGCGGGAAGCGGGCGTTCAGGTCTGCGTCACGGAGATGTGGGACGACTGGGACCTGCGGGCGGACCGCCATAAGCGCACTTTTGACCATCCTGATCGATACGATTTTGCGGACATATCGCAAAACAATCAAAAAACGGGTCAAACTCACTGGGACAATTTCCAGTGGGCGCGCGCCTATATTGCCGACCGCCCCCGTCCGTTGAACGCCGTCAAAACTTACGGCGCGGACGGCGGACAATTTTACGACTCGCAGGAGGGGGTGGAGCGTTGGTGGCGCCATGTGATCGGAGGCGCGGCGTCGTCCCGCTTTCACCGACCGCCGACAGGGCTTGGGTTGGCGGAGCGCGCGAAGGCGTCGGTCAAGGCGGCGCGCCTGCTGGAGGCGATCACGCCGTTCTGGGAAATGGAGCCGATGCAGGAGCTGTTGAGCGAACGCGAAGAGAATGAAGCGTATCTCGCGCGAAAGGCGGGCGAAACCTACGCGCTTTATTTCACAAAAGGCGGCGCCGTCTCCATCGACCTGTCGGAGATGGCGGGCAAGGCGCGCCTGCGCTGGCTGAACGTCTCAACAGGCGAATGGGGCGGCGAAGCGTCCATCGAGGCGGGCAAAGCGACTCGCATAGAGGCGCCGAGCGACTCGGGCTGGGTCGCTGTTCTCACATCTGCCGAGTAACCCGCTTCTCGTCCTCGTCATTCCCGCTTCTCGTCCTCGTCATTCCCGCGTAAGCGGGAATCCAGAGTCCCGACAGAAACCGTCCGCGTTCACCCCAAGCATCCCGCGTCTCAAATCGTCATTGCCGCGCAAGCGGGAATCTTAGCCATTGTCTGAACTAGGATTGCCAAGATGGAAAAGATTGCCAAGAAATTTCCCTTGAGCCGCTGTCTTGGCAATCTTAATCATCCTTCCATCCTAGTTCAAAACCAAGCGCAACCCGCGCTCAAAACCCCCCCTGCCCCCCTTTTCAAGGGGGGAGTCGTTCCCGCGCCCATAGCCTGCCCCCGTGAAAACGGGGGTCATTGCCGCGCAAGCGGGAATCTTAGCCATTGTCTGAACTAGGATTGCCAAGATGGAAAAGATTGCCAAGAAATTTCCCTTGAGCCGCTGTCTTGGCA
Organism: Candidatus Poribacteria bacterium; assembly: GCA_963665845.2. Lineage (GTDB taxonomy): Bacteria > Poribacteria > WGA-4E > JAPPNK01. The sequence continues at coordinate 3,029,670 of OY762492.1, read as the reverse complement.
ATCTTAATCATCCTTCCATCCTAGTTCAAAACCAAGCGCAACCCGCGCTCAAAACCCCCCCTGCCCCCCTTTTCAAGGGGGGAGTCGTTCCCGCGCCCATAGCCTGCCCCCGTGAAAACGGGGGTCATTCCCGCCCTTGCGGTAATACGTGCGGGAATCTTAGCCGTTGTTTGAACTAAGATTTTCAGGATTGAAAAGAGGGGCTGGATTCGGAATGAGGCTGAAAATCGGCAGCCGCATTTAAAATAGCCCGCCGGCGTCCAAATCGGTATCATACGCTTGTCCGCTGAACCAACCTGTCGATCTGATTTGGAGAGCCTGATGACACGCCCGCTTCGTTCTGTGATGTTCCGCCTTTTCTGCTGGACGGCGCCGCTGCTGTTCGCCGGCATTTTTAACCAAAACAGCCAGGCGCAAGCGGTGAAAACGCTGGCGGGGCATACGTCTTCTGTCGAATCTGTAGCGTATTCTCCGGACGGCGCCTATCTTGCCAGCGGCAGCCAAGACCGGTCTATTCGCATCTGGAACGCCGAGACGGGCGCGCATGTCCGAACGCTCACAGGTCATACGGGTCCGGTTACTTCCGTCGCGTATTCTCCGGACAGTACGCGGATTGCCAGCGCCGGCTGGGACGGCGCCGTACGGATCTGGAACGCCGAGACGGGCGCGGCGGTACAAACACTCTGGGGACATACTGACTGGGTCAATTCTGTAGCGTATTCGCCGGACGGCGTCCAGCTTGCCAGCGGCAGCGACGATCATACGATTCGCATCTGGGACGCCGATACCGGCGCGCATCTCCGAACGCTCACAGGTCATACGGACTCGGTCAATTCTGTAGCGTATTCGCCGGACGGCGTCCAGCTTGCCAGCGGCGGCAATGACAATATGATTCGCATCTGGGACGCCGAAACAGGCGCGCATGTCCGAACGCTTGAGGGGACTCGGTTATATGTCAAATCCGTAGCGTATTCGCCGGACAGCGCCCGGCTTGCCAGCGGCAGTTTGGACAACGCGATTCGCATCTGGGACGCCGAAACGGGCGCGCGTCTCCGAACGCTCACAGGGCATACTGGCTATGTCAATTCTGTAGCGTATTCGCCGGACGGTATGCAGCTTGTCAGCGCCAGCGACGACAACGCCATACGGATCTGGAGCGCCGAAACCGGCGCGCATCTCCGAACAATCGCCGGGCATACGAAGTCGGTCAACTCCATAGCGTATTCGCCGGACGGCGCCCGGCTTGCCAGCGCCAGCGACGACAGCGCCATACGGATCTGGAGCGCCGAGACGAGCGAACGCTTACGAACGCTCGCGGGGCATCGGTTTTATGTCGAATCTGTGGCGTATTCTCCGGACAGCCGCCAGCTTGCCAGCGGCAGTCTAGACGACACGATTCGCATCTGGAACGCTGAAACAGGCGCGCATATCCGAACGCTTACAGAGCATACGGATTGGGTCCATTCCGTAGCGTATTCTCCGGGCGGTCTCTGGCTTGCGAGCGGCAGCGGCGATCATACGATTCGCATTTGGAGCGCCGATACAGGCGCGCATGTCCGAACGCTCACAGGGCATACAGACTCGGTCCATGCCATAGCGTATTCGCCGGGCGGTCTCTGGCTTGCGAGCGGCAGCGGCGATCATACGATTCGCATTTGGAGCGCCGAGACGGGCGCGCATGTCCGAACGCTCATAGGACATACGGATTCGGTTAATTCCATAGCGTATTCTCCAGACGGCCTCCAGCTTGCCAGCTGCGGCGATGACAACACATTACGGATCTGGAATGCCGAGACGGGCGCGCTCATACGCAGCGGAGAAAATTTACGGGTCAGTTCTGTAACGTATTCTCCAGACGGCCTCCAGCTTGCCGGCGGCAGCTGGAATAACATAGCAATCTGGAGCGCCGAGACAGGCGCTTTGATACGGACGCTTGAGGGGCATACGTCTTTGGTTGAATCCGCGGCGTATTCTCCGGACGGTACGCGGCTTGCCAGCGGCAGCAGGGACAATACGGTTCGAATCTGGAATGCCGAAACGGGCGCGATGATGCAAGTGTTCGACAGGCATACAGGTTCGGTCAATTCAGCGGCGTATTCTCCAGACGGCTCCTTTCTTGCCAGCGGAAGCGACGATGAAACGATTCGAATTTGGAGTTTGAAAGACGCCCCTGTTACGGCGGAGATTTCCGGACCGCGCGGCAGCGTTAATAGCGCGTTTTATGTGTCCATCACATTCAGCGCGGCGGTTGATGGGTTTGAAGCGTCGGATATTGACGCGGCAAACGGCGCCGTAACGAACCTGTCCGGCAGCGGCAACTCCTACACAGCGGCCATTGAGCCGTCCAGCGCGGGAGCCGTCACGGTGAGCATTCCCGCCGGCGCCGCGGGGAATAACTTAGCTTCCGCCGTCTATACCGTCCACTATGCGCCTCCGCGGGTATTGACTGGCCATAGGGGCGCCGTTTTAGCGGCGGCGTATTCATCTGACGGAAACCGCATCGCCACCGCCTCCGCGGACGATACGGTTCTCATCTGGGATGTGAATGAAGAAACGCCGCTCCTTGAACTGACGGAGCATACGGGCGATGTCCGCTCCGCCGCCTTCTCGCCGGACGGAACCATGCTCGCCGCCGGCAGCGCCGACGACACGATACGCCTCTGGAACGCTGAAACGGGCGCGCATGTCCGAACGCTGGAAGGACACGAGGGCGACGTTTACGCCGTCGACTATTCGCCGGACGGATCCGCTATCGTCAGCGCAAGCGGCGACCGAACCGTCCGCCTCTGGAACGCGAATACGGGAGCCTTGATCAAAACGATGACTCAGCATGCGGGCGTCGTTCGGACAGCCGCCTTCTCTCCCGACGGAACGCTCATCGCCAGCGGCGGCGCCGACCGAACCGTCCGCCTCTGGAACGCCAAGACCGGCAAGCCTCTTGCGACCATGAAAAAGCATGGGCGGACGATCTACTCGGTCGCCTTTTCGCCGGATGGAACGGTTCTGGCGAGCGGCAGCGCCGACGAGACGATTCGTTTTTGGGATGTCTCATCGCAATCGCTTCTCCATACTCGTACGGTAGGCGGGACGGCGGGTCTCCTGTTTTCGGTCGCCTTTTCGCCGGACGGTTCAACGCTTGCCTCCGGAAATCAGGACGGAACCGTTCATCTCTGGGCGTCCGGAAACGGCCGGCATAAAGAAACGTTAGAGGGGCATACGGGTACCGTTTACGCGGTTGCCTATTCGCCGGACGGTCAAGCGCTCATCAGCGGAAGCCGGGACAGGACGTTGCGCTTCTGGTCAATGCCGTCGCCCCAGCTGGACGCCAACGGCGACGGCGTTGTGGACATCGCCGACTTAGCGCATATCGCGGCGAACTACGGAAGCGGCGGCGGCAGCGGCGCGGATGTGAACGGCGACGGCGTCGTCGACATCGCCGACGTTCTGCTGGTTGTGGACGCCCTGGCTGGGCAGGCCGGGGCGGTTGCGGCGGCTCCAGCGTTGGCGGCGGCGCGGGAGGCTCTTTCCGTTCCGCAGGTTTCGGCATGGCTGAACGACGCTCAAAGGCTGATTGTCCGCAGCGACTCGGCGAAACGCGGCATCGCTGTTTTGGAGGGCATGCTTCGGTCGCCGCGGCATGTTGTGTCCACAAACGCGCTGTTGCCGAACTACCCCAACCCGTTCAACCCCGAAACCTGGATCCCGTTTGATCTGTCGGAAGCGTCCCGCGTGAAGTTGACGATCTACAACTCGGCGGGTCAAACCGTCCGCGTTTTGGAGCTGGGACAATTGCCGGCGGGAGCCTACCGCAGCCGGTCAAGGTCCGCCCATTGGGACGGACGGAACAGCCTGGGCGAACCTGTAGCCAGCGGCGTTTATTATGTCCGCATAGAGGCGGGTTCGTTCACGGCGCTGCGGCGCATGGTCGTTTTGAAATAGGGAGCAGAGAATTCCCCCTTGAAAAGGGGGCTAGGGGGGTTTGCGCGGCGGATTCCCCCCTTGAAAAGGGGGGCTAGGGGGGTTTGCGCGGCGGATTCCCCCCTTGAAAAGGGGGGCTAGGGGGGTTTCGACATCTGCAGATGTCGTCTTCTGTGCCTAAGATTCCCGCTTACGCGGGAATGACAGGAAGGCGGCGCGGGGCGCGTTTGGCGTTGCGCAAATTTCCGCAGTCGGCGGGCGCGGCAAGGAAGAACCCTGTCCCTTTCTCATGCGGGTTCACATCTTATTCAGCAGGCGGTAAAATGAGTCAGCCGCCTAGGAGTACCTGATGAGAAGACGCCCCCCGTCCGCCCTCGTTTTGACCTGCTTAATCCTCGCCGCGTTGGCGCTAGGAAGTAACCGATCGCTCCGCAGCCAGCCCGTGAGAAAATCGCTCAAAGGGCATACGGGATCCGTTCTGAGAGTGGTCTATTCGCCGGACGGCGCAAAACTTGCCAGCGGCGGCCGAGACGATACGGTTCGCATCTGGGACGCCAAAACAGGCGAGACAATACGAACGCTCAAAGGACACACGGGCGACGTCTATGTCGCCGCCTATTCGCCGGACGGGTCTATGCTTGCCAGCGGCGGCGGCGACAACGCCGTTCGCATTTGGGACCCTAACACGGGCGAGACGCTCCGAACGTTCCATGGGCATACCGCTCATATCTATTCGATCGTTTTTTCGCCGGACGGCTCCATGCTCGCCAGCGGCTGCGGCGACAGCGTCGTCATCGTCTGGAACCCTAAAACAGGCGAGACGCTCCGAACATTTGAGAGGAGTGAACACAGGGACGCCGCCAGCGCCCTCGCTTTTTCGCCGGACGGAACAAGGCTGGTCAACGGCAGCGGGTTCGGCGGCGCGATTCACATTTGGGATGTTGAAACAGGCGAGACGCTCCAAACGCTGGAAGGGCATACCGAAGACTGCTACTCCGTTTGCTTTTCGCCGGACGGAACGCGGCTTGCCAGCGGAAGCATCGACAACACCGTTCGCATTTGGGATGTCGAAAAGGGCGAGACGATCCGCATCTTTGAGGGAGACGGGGATTATGTTTATTTTGCCTACTATTCGCCGGACGGTTCCACGATGGTTGTCCACGGCTGGGACGGCGTCTTTTATATCCTGGATTCCTACTCGGGCGCCGTTCTCCAAACGCTGGAAGGGTATCCTCCTTTTGTTTATTCCGCCGCCTTTTCGCCGGACGGGAAAGCGGTTGCCAGCGCCAACTATGACGGCACGATTCAGATATGGGAAGCGCCTGTCCTGACCGGCCCCTCTGTATGGATCACAGGCGAGCGCGAATACGGCAAAGGCGCATTTAATGTAGCCGTCTCCTTCAGCGAAAGCGTGAAAGGCTTTGAGCAGTCCGATATTCAGGTAAAAAACGGCGCCATTATCCGCTTCAGCGGCTCTGGCGATTCCTACAAAGCGACCATCCAGCCGATGAGCCTTGACACAACGCGCGTTATGGTTGCGGCGAACGCAGTCGACCGCAACGCCGCCTCCAACATCTTTCGTTTCAACTCCGCATTGAAAACGGCGCTGAAGGAGCATGCGTATTCGGTCAGCGCTGTCGCCTATTCGCCGGACGGGAAGACGCTTGCCATCGGCGATGACCAAGAGATTCATCTCTGGAATCCTGCGGCAAGAGAGCCGCTTCGAACCATCCAAGGCGCTGGATGGGTCAACTTTCTAGCCTATTCGCCGGACGGTACGAAACTTGTCAGCGGCTATGGAAACAGCGAGATTCGAATATGGAGCGTCGAAACAGGCAAAACGCTCCAAACGCTCAAAGGGCATACAGGCTCGGTCAACTCGGTGTCGTATTCGCGGGACGGCTCCATGCTTGCCAGCGCCAGCGGGGACCGAACCGTACGCATCTGGGACGCCGACACGGGAGAGCATCTGCAAACGCTCAAAGGGCATAAGGACGATCTCGCGTCGGCCGCCTTTTCATCGGACGGCTCCATGCTTGCCAGCGGCAGCTACGACAATACGATTCGGATTTGGAGCCTCGCAACAGGAGAAACAGCGCGAATGTTCCAAATGCAATTCGGCGACTATTTTACGTTAGCCTTTTCGCCGGTCGGCTCCGCGTTCGCTGTCGGCGGATCGGACGACGTGATTCGGATATGGGACGCAGCGACAGGAAAGCCGCTCCACACGCTCACGGGGCATACCGATTGGGCTTATTCGTTAGCCTTTTCGCCGGACGGCTCCATGCTTGCCAGCGGCAGCCGAGACTATACGATTCGGATATGGGACGCCGCAACCGGCAAGCGGATCCGAACGCTTGAGGGGCATTACGGCAGCGTTTTTGCGGTTGCCTTTTCGCCGGACGGCCGCTCGCTCGCCAGCGGCAGCGACGACAAGACGGTCCGCATCTGGGAGATTCCCGCCCCCGCCGGCGCCAACGGAGAGAAGAAATGAAGATGAAAACGCGCATGAAAAAAGCCGTCTCATCCACGCCCGCGCGTATCGGATTGCTCTTTGCGGCAGTTGCGTTGGGGGTGAGCGCCTATTTTTATCTCAACAAACCTGACGCGGCGCAAACGCTGGAAGGGCATGCCGATTTGGTCAGGGCTGCCGCTTATTCGCCGGACGGTTCCATGCTCGCCAGCGGAAGCGATGACAAGACGATACGCATCTGGAACCTGAAGACAGGCGAGACGCTGCAAACGCTGGAAGGGCATACAAAAAACATCCGTTCCCTCGTCTATTCGCCGGACGGCTCCATGCTCGCCAGCGGAGGAAGCGATGAGACGATACGCATCTGGGACCCTGAAACGGGCGAACATCTGCGAACAATCGATACGGAAGGTTACCTTTCCATCGCCTTTTCGCCGGACGGAACCAAACTCGTCGGCGGAGGGCATAGGTTCGGGGTTTGGAACCCTGAAACCGGCGACAGGCTGCTGACGCTTCGAGGCAATGAGCGGGAAGGATTCACGCCTGTTGTCTATTCCGCCGCCTTTTCGCCGGACGGAACCAAACTCGCCAACGGCGGCAGAGGCGATACGGTACACATCCGCGACGCAGAGACGGGCGAGATTCTCCAGACGCTCGAAGGGCATACCGACAACATCTATTCGGTCGCCTTTTCGCCGGACGGCTCACTGCTCGCCAGCGGAAGCGCCGACAACACGATTCGCATCTGGGATGCCCAATCGGGCGCGCCTCTCCGAACGCTCCAAGGGAATATCGGCAACAGCTGGTCCATCGCGTTTTCGCCGGACGGAAAAATGATTGCTGTCAGCGACGACAATCAGATCTTGGACGCCTACTCGGGCGCGCTTCTCCGAACGTTCAAAGGGAGTACAGGTTTTGTTTCATCTGAAGCGTTTTCGCCGGACGGTACGACGCTCGCAGGCGTTGACGGCAAGACGATTCTTCTCTGGAAAGACCTGCCTACTATGTCCGGCCCCTCTGTGCGGATCAACGGCGGGAAGGCGAGCGGAGAGGGAACCTTTGATATAACGATCCAGTTCAGCATGAGTGTGAAAGGCTTTCGGAAGTCCGATATTCATGTGGAAAACGGCGCCGTGACGAACTTCAGCGGAGACGGCGATCTCTATACGGCGACGATCCAGCCCGCCGGCTTGGACGCCGCGCGCGTTCGCGTTCCAAAGAAAGCCGCCGCGAACAACATCCAATCCAACGCGTACTCCTTTTATCCAGCCGCGAAAGCGGCGTTCACCGAGCATACCGATGGGGTCGTTTCGGTCGCCTTTTCGCCGGACGGCTCCCTGATTGCCAGCTGCGGTTATCCATGGACGATGATATGGAACCCTGCAACCGGCGAGACGCTTCAACAGATTAGAGAGAGGGGATTCCCCGTCTTTTCGCCGGACGGCTCCATGCTTGCCATTGATCCGCACAAAAACGTTGAAATTTGGAGTCCTGAAACCGGCAAAATAATCCGAACGCTCACAGGGCATTCCGATTATGTGCGTTCGGTTGCCTATTCGCCGGACGGCTCCATGCTCGCCAGCGCAAGCGACGATAAAACAATACGCATCTGGGACGCCGCCACAGGGGAGCATCTGCGAACGCTCACAGGGCATTCCGACGAGGTCAATATCGTCGCCTTTTCGATGGTCGGGTCTATGCTCGCCAGCGCAAGCCGAAGCGCGGTACGCATCTGGAACGCCGAGACGGGCGAGACGATCCGCGCGTTCAACGATCCTTTTGGTTCCATTCATACGGTCGCCTTTTCGCCGGACGGCGAACTGGTCGCCAGCGCCGGAGAGACTGACGCCGTTCGGATCTGGGAACTCAAAACGGGCGAAACGATCCGCACGCTCACAGGGCATACCGACAAGGTTCGATCCGCCGCCTTTTCGCCGGACGGCTCCATGATCGCCAGCGGAAGCGAAGACAAAACGGCGCGAATCTGGGACGCCGCAACCGGCAAACCGCTGCAAACATATGAAGGGCATACGGATGAGGTACTTTCGATCGCCTTTTCGCCGGACGGTTTCATGCTTGCCAGCGGCAGCTCGGACAACTCGGTTCGGCTTTGGACGGTCAAAGCGGGCGAACCGCCGCCTCCGCCCTTGACGGTGAAGGTGAGCGGACCCGACGATGTCGTTGACGGCGCCTTTACAACCGACATCGTCTTTAGCGAACCGGTCAGCGGCTTTGAGCCGTCCGACATTGAGGCGGTGAACGGAAAGGTTGTCAGCCTAAGCGGTTCTGGCGCCGCGTATCAGGCGCTCATTCAGCCCATCGGCGCCGACTACACGCGGGTCAAAGTTCCCGCAAACGCCGCAGGCAGCCATCTCCCCTCCAACATCTACGCCGCCTGCCTCCTCTTGAAGGCGGAATGGACGGGGCATACAGGTTCCGTACTGTGCGCCGCGTATTCGCCCAACGGCGCCGAGATTGTCAGCGGCGGGGCGGACGGCGCGATACATCTATGGGACGCCGAAACCGGCAAGCGGTTCCTAACGCTGAAGGGGTCTACGGGCGCCGTCCATACCGCCGCATATTCGCCGGACGGAACGATGATTGTCAGCGGAGGGGCGGACGGCTCCATCCATATCTGGAACCCCGCGGCAGGGGTTATTCTTCAAACGATCAAAGCGCATTCCGGCGCCGTACCATTCGCCGCCTTTTCCTCCGACGGCAAGTCGCTCGTCTCTGCGGGAGAGGACGGGGCGGTTCGCGTCTGGGACGCTTCGACCGGCGAAGCGATTCGCACATTGACCGGCGCTTCTGGGGAGGCGTATTTAGCCGATCATTTTGAAGACAACGCGCTCGCCGACGGCGGGGAGGACGGCATGATTCGCCTCTTAAACGCCGAAACAGGCGAGCCGGCGCAAACATACAAGGCGCATAACGGCGCCGTCCGCGCGGTGGACATCTCCCCGGACGGACGCGCGCTTGTGAGCGCGGGAGACGATCAAGCGATGCGCATTTGGCGGCTGAAGGCGGAGCCGGCGCCGCCGTTAACCGTGACGGTGAGCGGACCTGAAAAAGGGATGCAGATTCCGTTTGAGGTAACGATCGCCTTTAGCGGCGTCGCGGACGGCTTCACGCATGAGGACATCTCTGTCAAATACGGCAGCGTCCGCGGCTTTCAAGGCGTCGGCTCCATCTACAGAGCGATCATCGAACCGTCAGGGCAGACCGCGGTTGAGGTGAGCGTTCCGCTCAGCTCCGTCGGGGACAATGCCGCGTCCAACATTTATCTCAACGATCCCGCTTTGAGAGCCGTTTTAAGAGGAAACGGGGAGGCGTCGCATGCGGCGGCAGTCTATTCGCCGGACGGCTCCAAGATCGCCGGCCGCGTCGGCACGACGGTTCGCATCTGGGACGCCAATACAGGCGAGGAGCTGCGAACGCTCAAAGGGCATTCGGGCAGCGTCTATTCTCCGGACGGTTCCAGGCTCGCCGGCGGCGCCGGCAAGACGGTACGCATCTGGGACGCCGAGACCGGCGCGCTTCTGCATACGCTCAAGGGGCATACACACTCGGTTACGGAGGCGGCGTATTCACAGGACGGTTCCAGGATCGCCAGCGGCAGCTACGACGGCACGGTACGCGTCTGGGACGCCGAGACCGGAGCGCTTTTAAAAACCTTCGCGGCGTCTTCAGGCGTCCGTACCGCCGCCTATTCTCCAGACGGCTCCAGGATCGCCGCCGGCTGCTCCGACCATAAAGTGTACATCTTCGATGTCGAAACAGGCGGCGTTCTCCTAACGCTCAGAGGGCATCGGCTCGAAGTTTATTCGGCGGCGTATTCGCCGGACGGCTCCAAGATCGCCACCGCCGGCCGAGACGGCGCGGTCTATGTCTGGGACGCCGAGACAGGAGAGCAGCTGCATGCGTTCAGAAGGGGTCCGTCCTCTATCTACGCTGTGGCGTATTCGCGGGACGGCGCCAAGCTTGCCGCCGGCGGCTACGACAAAACGATAAGCGTCTGGGACGCCGAGACAGGCAAGCGTCTCCAAACGTTCAAAGGAGACACGGACAGGGTTCGCTCGCTCGCCTTTTCGCCGGACGGGTTGAGGCTTGTCAGCGGAGGCGGAAGCGCGATTCGCGTCTGGGACGCCGGCAGAAGCCCCTAACGGCGCCGCTGTCCGCCGGGCGGCGCCAGCAGCTGAAAGGCGAGGCATTCCATCACAAGCGCGCCGTTCAGGTTCCGTTTGAGCCTGTATTGCGCCTCCATGACGGCGCGCATTTTGCGTTGAAGCGACCGCTCCGTCTCGCCGCGCGCGAACGCCGCCAGCGCGACGGAGCATTCCTCCCGCTTAATCCCGACGCGCCACTGAAGCGCCCGCCGCAGCGACGCCATCAGATCCTCCAGCTGTTCAGGCCGCGTCTGCCAGCTCTCCGCCAGACGGAAGGCGTCCAGCTCGTCCGCCTGCCGCAGCGCTTCGATCTGCTCGTCCGCGCCGGCGCTTTGTTTGGCGGACATCGCTTGAAAAGCGCGCCCCGCCCGTCCGCCGGACTGCCGCGCGAGAGCCAGCGCCTCCGCTTCCTCCATGCCGCGCTCCGCGAGGGCCGCCGTCAGCGTCTCCATGGAGGCCGGCAGCAGCTTCAAAATCTGGCAGCGGGATAGTATCGTCGGCAGCAGCGCGTTGATGTTGGAGGTTGTCAGGATAATCGTCGTCGCGCCGGGCGGCTCCTCCAGCGACTTCAAAAAAGCGTTCGCCGCTTCGGCGCGCATCGTTTCCACGTCGGTCAACACATACGCTTTGCGCCGCGCCTCCATCGGTTGAAAGGTGAGCAGGCGGCGTATTTCGCGCACCTGATCCACCTTAAAAACGGCGCCGTCCGGTTGAAAGAGGCGAACGTCCGGATGGTTCAGCGAGACGGCTTTTCTGCATGAGACGCACTCGCCGCATGCGTCGTCCGCCGACTCCTCGCAGTTGAGCGCCGCGGCAAAGGCGAGCGCCAGCGTCTTTTTCCCGACGCCCGGCAAACCCGCAAACAGATACGCCTCCGCCGGACTGCGCGATTCAACGGCGCTCCGAAGCAACTCTATCTGCGTCTCATGCCCGACGATCTCGGCTAACGCCCCCATGCGCCGCTAGTCGTTGTCGGGCGCCTGCGGACGAATGAGCGCGCCCAGATACTCGGTCAGCTTGTCCGCAATCTGCTCCGCGTCCACATCGGCGAAGTTGAACAGCTCCTTCAAAATCGGCGACAGAACGCCCGTGTCCAGTATCGTGTTGGCAAGTTTGCCCATGTTGTTTCGGTTGGCGGGTCCGTCGCCTTGCCCCATGTCCAGTATTTTGATGCTGTCGATCTGCTCGGCGGGCTTCACCATCTGCTCAACGATGTCGGGGGAGCGGTCGATCAGCTCCATAACCGCTTCTTGTACGAGGACGCGCTGTTCGGCGGTGTTGCGCGCTTGCAGGTGCGCCATTTCGCCTTCCGCCTTTGCCTGCGCCTCGGCGAGTATCGCTTCGGCAAGCCGCTCTATCGGCTGCGCCTGACTCTCGGCGTTGATGATCGCCACTTCGCGCTGCCATTCCGCTTCGCGCGTGCGTTCCACCGCCGACACGTTCACCATCGCTTCAGCCTTTTCGGCCTCGGCTTCCAGCTTGTCCCGTTCAGACAATTCGGTGTCGCGCTGACGGTTGAAGATCGAGATGTTTTTGTCTTCGCCGACCAAGGCGACCATCATCTCCTGATTGATCCGCGCCGTATCCACCACTAAGGTGCGCTGGATCTCCGCCTCCTGCACCTGCCTTGTCTGGTCGATCTGCGCTGTCTCGATGATGAGGTTCTTTTCGATGTCGCGCGTTTGGACGACCCGCTCTTGATCGATGCGCGCCGTTTCGGTTGCCAAGACGCGCTCAATTTCTCGAACCTGCGTTCCTTCCTGCTGCGCGATCTGGGCAATCTGAATGCCGAGTTCGCGCTCAATATCGCGTTCTTTAACGATCTGCTCTTGGGCGATTCTTGCCGTTTCAACGCGCAAGGTTCGTTCGATTTCCGCCTCTTGGACTTGGCGCGTTTGATCAATCTGCGCCGTCTCGATGATGAGGTTCTTTTCGATGTCGCGCGTTTGGACGACCCGCTCTTGATCGATGCGCGCCGTTTCGGTTGCCAAGACCCGCTCAATTTCTCTGACCTGCGTTCCTTCCTGTTGCGCGATCTGCGCGATCTGGATGCCGAGTTCGCGCTCAATATCGCGTTCTTTAACGATCTGCTCTTGGGCGATTCTTGCCGTTTCAACGCGCAAGGTTCGTTCGATCTCCGCCTCTTGAACTTGGCGCGTCTGATCGATTTGCGCCGTTTCGATAATCAGGTTCTTTTCGATGTCGCGCGTTTGGACGACCCGCTCCTGATCGATGCGCGCCGTTTCGGTTGCCAAGACACGCTCAATTTCTCTAACCTGCGTTCCTTCCTGCTGCGCGATTTGCGCGATCTGGATGCCGAGTTCGCGTTCAATATCGCGCTCTTTAACGACCTGCTCTTGGGCGATTCTTGCCGTTTCAACGCGCAAGGTTCGTTCGATTTCCGCCTCTTGAACCTGCCGCGTCTGGTCGATTTGCGCCGTCTCTATGATCAGGTTCTTTTCGATGTCGCGCGTTTGGACGACCCGCTCCTGATCGATGCGCGCCGTCTCGGTTGCCAGGACCCGCTCAACCTCTCTAACCTGCGTTCCTTCCTGTTGCGCGATCTGGGCGATCTGGATGCCGAGTTCGCGCTCAATATCGCGTTCTTTAACGATCTGCTCTTGGGCGATGCGCGCCGTCTCGACGCGCAAGGTTCGTTCGATTTCCGCCTCTTGGACTTGGCGCGTTTGGTCGATTTGCGCCGTCTCAATGATCAGGTTCTTTTCAATATCGCGCGTTTGGACGACCCGCTCCTGATCGATGCGCGCCGTTTCGGTTGCCAAGACCCGCTCAATTTCTCTGACCTGCGTTCCTTCCTGCTGCGCGATTTGCGCGATCTGGATGCCGAGTTCGCGCTCAATATCGCGCTCTTTAACGATCTGCTCTTGGGCGATTCTTGCCGTTTCCACGCGCAAGGTTCGTTCGATTTCCGCCTCTTGCACCTGCCGCGTTTGGTCGATTTGCGCCGTTTCGATGATGAGGTTCTTTTCGATGTCGCGCGTTTGGACGACCCGCTCCTGATCGATGCGCGCCGTTTCAGTCGCCAGGACCCGCTCAATTTCTCTGACCTGCGTTCCTTCCTGCTGCGCGATCTGCGCGATTTGAATGCCGAGTTCGCGCTCAATATCGCGTTCTTTAACGATCTGCTCTTGGGCGATGCGCGCCGTCTCGACGCGCAAGGTTCGTTCGATTTCCGCCTCTTGCACCTGCCGCGTTTGGTCGATTTGCGCCGTTTCGATGATCAGGTTCTTTTCGATGTCGCGCGTTTGGACGACACGCTCTTGGTCAATGCGCGCCGTTTCGGTTGCCAAGACCCGCTCAATTTCTCTGACCTGCGTTCCTTCCTGTTGCGCGATCTGGGCGATTTGAATGCCGAGTTCGCGCTCAATATCGCGTTCTTTAACGATCTGCTCTTGGGCGATTCTTGCCGTTTCAACGCGCAAGCTTCGTTCGATTTCCGCCTCTTGGACTTGGCGCGTCTGATCGATCTGCGCAGTCTCAATGATCAGGTTCTTTTCGATGTCGCGCGTTTGGACGACCCGCTCCTGATCGATGCGCGCCGTCTCGGTTGCCAAGACACGCTCAATTTCTCGAACCTGCGTACCCTCCTGCTGCGCAATCTGGGCAATCTGGATGCCGAGTTCGCGCTCAATATCGCGTTCTTTAACGATCTGCTCTTGGGCGATTCTTGCCGTTTCCACGCGCAAGCTTCGTTCGATTTCCGCCTCCTGAACCTGCCGCGTCTGGTCGATTTGCGCCGTTTCGATGATGAGGTTCTTTTCAATATCGCGCGTTTGGACGACACGTTCTTGATCAATGCGCGCCGTCTCGGTCGCCATGACGCGCTCCACATCGCGCACCTGAACCGCCTCTTGCTGCGCGATTTCAGCCGTTTCAACGCCCAGATTCCGCTCAATTTCGCGTTCTTCCACCGTCTGCTCTTGAGCGACCCGCGCCATTTCAACCGCCAGCATCCGCTCCACTTCGGCGATCTGAACCTTCTGCGACTGGTCAACTTGCGCCAGCTCCACGTTGAGGTTCTTTTCAATCTCCGCCTCTTGAACGAACTGCTCCTGCTGTATCCGCGCCGTCTCCACATGCAGCAGCTTCTCGATCTCGCGCTCCAGCACGCCCTGTTCCTGCTCAATCGTGGCGCGCTCAATGGCGAGTTTCGTCATCTGCTCCGTCTCTTGAATCCGCTGATCCTGCTCATACTGGAAGGCAAGCGTGTCCGCCTCTTTCTCGGCGGCGTAGGTCGCGATCTCCTTCGCCTGCTCCGCCTCCGCCCACGCGAGCCGCTTGTTCAGCTCCAGCTTCTCTTCCTGGGTACTGGTCTCCGCCTCCGTGATCTGAACGTCAACCTCCAGGCGTATCTTCTCCGCTTCATATCGGTTCTCTTGCGTTATCTCGGTGATCTTGAGAATCCCCTGCGCGTCAAACTGGTTGTTCTCGTCCATCGATTCCAGCGGCGCCTGGTCGACTCGGATGAGCGAGACGGTCTCTAGGGTCAAGCCGTTCTCTTCAAGGTCGGTTTTCACCGATTCTTGAACCGCTTCCCCAAAGTCTTTGCGTTTTTGAAGCAGGTCTTGCAGCTCCTTCTCGGCGGCGACGGTGCGCAGGGCGCCTTCCAGTTTTTGTTCAAGCAGCTCCGTCAGCTCCTCGGCGGTCATGGTGCGTTCGCCGAGGCTCTGCGCCGCCCGCAGTATCTGGTCCGGGTCAGGTTCCACCCGTATAAAAAACGCCGCCTCAATGTCCGCCCTTAAAAAATCGCTGGTGATGAGCGCGTCCGGCCCGACGCGGACAATGTCCAGCCGCACCGTGTCCAGAAAAATCTGGCGTATTTCATGGATAATTTTATTGACCCAGAGGCCGCCTGTGATGGATATCTTTTCCTTGCGCCCCCCCGTCCGCACCAGGGCTTGATCGGCGCGCGGCTTTTCATAACGGTACATCGCCGCCAGAGCCGCGACGACCGGCAAGCCGATCAACATGCCGTACTTGAGCAATCCAGAGATCGTTTTGTCAGTGATCATATTATCCATGCCGAGCCTTTCCGGCGCGATAGCGGCGAAGAAGACTGCGATCACTGCGACGCCGATCGTAATTCCAATTCTCATGTGACGCTCCTTCGATACGGTTGCGGCCGTCGATTTCTTGTCCGGTCAACGACGCCGGCGCTGGACATGCCCCCTGCCGACCGCGCGCGACCGCGCAGGGGCTGCCGCGGCGAGGTCGCCCATGCCAAGCTGGCGAGAAAACAGAGCGCGTTGCCGATGAGCGGACGCGCCGCCTCGGCAACTTCATCCGAACGGGTGTCCACGGCAAACAGAATATAATGCCCGTCCCCCCAAGGCAACTGCGCGGCAATCGGCTCCTGGTTGTCGTCGCGCCGGGCTAAAATCGTGTACGAGGGGTCGGTCGTGACCCAGTGGTCGTCCGTTTGAATGCGCTCCGGGTCCACTTTATCGGGCCAGGTGAAAAGCCCCGTCTTGCGCCCCTCCCGCGTCATCCAGACCTTCACATCCTCCGAGTTCACAACGCGCGCCGGGTGCCGGTAAACGGGCAGCCAGTCGCCTCTCCATTTCTTGCCCTCTTTTTCGTCCGTTTCAATGTTGTCGTCCATCGCGGACGCCCAGAGCGTTCCGCCCGCCTTGACCCACTCCTGTATGGCGCGTTCCCCAGACGGCTCCAGAAAATAGGAGCCGTTATGCCCAGGCGCGTTCCAGGTGAGCCAGATGATGTCGTAATTGTCGAGCAGGTGCAGAATCGATTCAAACTCCACCGCGTCCGCCGAGCCGCTGTTCTCTATGTCCTGGTTGATGCGGACATGGTCGAAGCGGAAGATGTTGCCCTGATGTTCGCGGAAATCCTCCAAAATGCCGGGTTCGCGCGTGTGCGAATCGCCTTCGATGACGAGGACGTTGAAGTTGCCGGTCGGCAGTATTTTGACGGAGCTGATCGTGTTGTCGAAGCCTGTTTTTGTCAGATTCTCAATGCCGCGGTCGGCGTCGATATGCTGTATCGTTTCGCCCGCCCGCGTCCGTAGGTTGTAGTCGTCTAGGTTGGAGATCTGGACGGAGAAGTCGCGCGGTCCGAGGGCGATCGACAGCTCGCGCCCCTCATAGTCGGGATGCTGAAAGAAAACGGCGCGGCATCCCGTGAACGGAAAGTTCGGTCCGCGCGTGACGCGCATGGAGGAGATGCGGTCGTTCATGCCGATCTCGCCGATGTAGCTGGTGTCGCGCATGATGGTCGCGCGCCGCCCTTTGTAGTTCAGGTCTTGAAACACCTCCACGATGAGCGGCATCCAGCCGTATTTCGGCGCGGTCAGCCGGGCGGAGGAGGAAAAGTTGAGCGAGGACACAACATCGCCGAAGTTGTACGGTATCGCATGAATATCCGGATAGAAACCGGGCGGAAGCGTGATCTTGCGCCCCTGATACCGCGTCTGTTCAAAGAAAACGACGCGCTGATTCGGCGCCGCCGCGGCGCCCGGTCCGTGATAAACCTTGATGGAGGAAATCGTTTCGTCCATCCCGATCTCTTTCAGATCGTCGATCGGCTCCACGACGGTCGCCTTCGTCCCCTGAAAGTGCTTGTCCCTAAACAGCTCAACAATGATGCGCGGATTGACCGCCATGGTTCGTGCGCCTTTCTTCTTACCTCATCCTTAGAGTTGAGACAATTCTGGTTGTGAACGCGAACGGTTTCGGGGTAGACTCTGGATTCCCGCTTGCGCGGGAATGACGGTCTGGTAGGCGACGGCTTTTTCCCATGAATAGAGCGATTATTCGCTCAAATGTCCCAACTTTACGCATGAGGTCTGCCTTTCTTATGCGTCCATGAATCGTCTCAGGGCGGCGATGCGCCGCGCGTCTGCCTGCTGCTCGTCCAGCTCGATCTCCTGCGGTCGGAACCGAAGCTGAACCGCCTCGCCTTTTCTGGAGAAGACGCGGAAGTAGTCGAAACGGGTGATGGTCGGCGGTATGTTGCCGGGGCAGAGTCCGTGAAGTCCGATCTGAACAGGATCGCCCATGCCGACATTCGTGACGCCGCAGTTTGCCCAGGTCTGCCCGTCTTGGCTGGCAAAGCCTGTGAACTGATTGCGCCGGCGTTCAAGCCGCAGGTAGAGATGCCGCGTTCGGATCAGGTTGTTCGGTCCTCGTCCGACGAGGCGGAAGACGCGGTTCACATGCCGTTCAAAACGCACCGCGCCGCGGAAAGCATGCGCCCCGGATGTTTTTTCAAGCCTCAAAAAACGCCCTGGGCTTTTCCAGACCAGCAGCCCGCCATGTTCGCGCAGCTGCGGGGTGACCGGCAGCCGCGTTTCGATGGCGAAGTCGCCGCTGTACTCCATGAGTATTCTCGGCGCGTCCATATCGCCGCCGCTGCCGGGCGGGTTGCCGTGCCACAGGTCTTGTCCGGGGTCGGCGCGCATTTCAAGATACCCTTGCCGTTCGCGCCATTCTCCGCCGCCCGCCGGGTCGACCCATTGCCAAACCTCGTTCATTCCCGCTTGGTCAAATTCGTCGGTGTACGCCATCTCCATAAACTCTCCCGACGACGCCCATCCTTCGATCTGCACCGAAGAGATCGCGTTTCCGAAAGTGGAGGCGTACTGCCCGCCGACCATCGGAAGCATCGACAGGTCGGGTATCTCCTTTTTCATGTCGTAGGTTGTCATGGCGATTTCAAGAAACGGACCGCCGTAGTCCAGATGCTCGAAAAGGCGCACCTTCGCGCCCTGCGGCGGAAAGTCGGAGCCTTTGATGACGCGGACGGAGCTGATCGTGTCCGCCATGCCGAGTTCGCTGTGCGTGTTCGGCACATCGCGCAGAACGGTCGCATGCCGCCCCCTGTAGTCGGGGTCGTTGAACAGCTGAACGATGACCGGCACCGTACCCCATTCGGGACCGGAGATGTTGTAATCCGGCGCGATGTTGAAGGAGCGGAACCGCCCCGTGTGCTGAACCGCAACGTCCAGCAGGTCGGGATAATAGCCGGGCGCGAGAACCAGTTTGCGCCCTTCGTAGTTGGAGCGGTCGAACAGAACGATTCGGTAGTTCGGTCCGCGTTTGTATCCAGGTCCGCGGTAGACGCGGGCGGATCGGAAGCCGTTGCGAAAGCCGACGCGCCAGAGCGACGGTTCAGGGTCGACAAAATAGCCTGCGACGCCGCCGTAGTTCGGCTGCTCATACGCTTCAAGGATCAGGCGGGGATTGATTGCAGGCATCTCGATTCTCCGTACCAATAAACAAATCTGAAGCGGCTTCATTGGCGCCGCTTTCGTCTTCTATGCGCAGGCTAAGGCGATTGTAACATTATACCGCGGGCATGTCAATAGGGCGGTTGAGCGGAATCCGCCCCATGAATGCGCATCCATACCCGCGCGCCATCGATATTAATGTACTCTTCATAATTATCGCATAAATAAAGCGCGATTTGGGGGTAGCGCAGCTCGCTGTCGATGCCGTCCACCGTGTCGAACCAGCCGCCCGTTTTATACAGAACAAGCCGCGTCCGGTCTTTTTCAAGCGCGTTGATGACTTCCCGCTCCAGCTCCGGCGCCGAGGCGTAGCAGATCTGATGGTAGCGGGTCGCGGCGGGGCGGTCGGCGAAGAAGTAGTACGCGCCTTGACTGGAGAAATCGAAAATGCGTTCGCCGGGAGCCGTGTTCTCCTGTATGAACGTCGCCACCGCTTGAATCTGCTGAACCTGATCGTCCGGCAGGTCGATCGGGCCGGCGCGTGTCAGCTCCTCCTCCGCTCTCGGCAGGTTGAACTGGTTTTGGAGCATGCCGTTCCATCGGCTTTGAAACGCCGCAACGGGGCGATGAACGCGCCCGGCGTACAGCGCGGCGATCAGTATCGGCAGCGCCGCCCATGCCCACTGCCTCGCGGTCAGCTTCCGTTTCGCCCGAAGCGCGTCCCAGACGCCCGCGGCGGACCTGTCCAGCGGAAGCAGTAGCAGCGGCCAAAAGAAGGTGGACCCGAAGACCAGATGCCCGCCGTCCGACCTGCCCAGCGCCGTGCGGAAAAAAGCGGCTAAACAGAGCGCCGTCAGCAAACCCTTAACGCATGCCTCATGTTTCCAAAAACCGCCTTGAACAGCGCGCCGAACGAGAACGGCGCCGGCGGCGATCAACGCGGCAGGCGGCAGATACCAACGCAGCGGCTCGCTTCCGATAAACTCATTCCATCCGCCCAGCAGCCCATGCTGTTTGAACGGCTGAAGCGCCCGCTCAAGCGGCGGGAACGGCAAACCCCACGTGTCCAACTGGTAAGCGAGCTGTATGTACGTGTTGCGGACGGCGTCGTCCAGCGCGCCATGCCGCAGCAGCCAGAGCGCGGCGGGAGCTAGCCCAGCAGCGACCCCCGCGCTGAAAAACAGAACAGGGCGCAGCCGCTCGTCTCTCGTCTCCGCTTTGGCGAATAGGCGAATTGTCCAGAACAGGCCGACGGCGCAGATCGAATACATTCCGATCTCGGCGCTGTGCCAGAACGCGAAGCCGGCGCACAAACCCGACGCGCCGATCATCCAAAGACGGCGCGCTCCGTCCTGTTGAAGCGCGGCGACCGACATGGCGGCGCACAACAGCCCAAACGTATGCCGCGCCGTGACGCCTGTATGATGCCCCGACGCGATCATGACAAGTATCAGCGCGGACGCCCATGAGCCGCGGTATAACTGAACGCCGAGAATGTAGAGCGCGATATAACCGACCGGCCCGAGCAGCCGCTGCATCAGCCGAACGCCGGCAAGCGTCTCTCCGAACAGCGCCGCCCCGACGCGCGCCAAAAAAGCGTTTTCAAACAGCCCATGCTGAATGTAGATGTCCCGATACGGAACGCCGCCGCGCAGCATTTCGTTCAGCGGCGCGAGCCGTTCGCCCTCATGGAACATGTCGATGCCGCCGTTGATTCCCCCCGAATAGTACAGCAGATAAAGAAGCGCCGGGATCAGGACATATATTAAAAGGAGTCGCGCCGTTTTCCATGCGGGCGTTTTGGGCGCGCTCTTTTTTGGCTGGGAAGCGGAATCGGCGTGTTTCGCTTCAGGCGGCGGCTTAGACGAAAGAAAATAGCCCGCGGTATAAACCGTCAAAAACGACAGCAAGGCTAACCCAACCGCCGTCTTAAAAAAGAAACAGGCGAGCAGCAGCGGCGTCAACGCGAACGCGCACCGCTGAAACGTCCACGCCTCTGACTGCCCCGTCTGCCGAGACATCCATCGGCTAAACAACGCGCAAGCAAACAGGCACAGCGCAATGAAAAGCGGAACGCCGAAGACAGCGAGCAGATAATACAGCGTCTCCTGCGACTTCGCATACTCGTGGACGCTCACCCATCCGATGACGCCATGCGCGCTGCGGTACTCAAAATGCAGGCGCGCGTCCAGCTGTAGACCCAATCCCAGCGCCAACGAAACGGCGCACAAAACCGCATAGCTCGCATGCGCCTGAACCGAAGGGGCGCGCAGCGTTTTTAAAGCCTGTCGCGTCAATCGTTTTCCCATGGCGTTCCGTAAGACGGTTGGTTCGCATACCGCTCGATCTGCATTTCAAGCCGTATCTGCGCCGCCGGCGGCAGTTCGACTTTCAGATAGGCGGCTCCGACCTTGATCTCTTCCTCTCCGCAGCGCGCCGAGGCGATGCGATGTTCCCGAAACGCGCCCGCCTGTATCAACGACTCCCGCGACTGCGACGGGCTAAGGTTTACAAGCTGTATCGTCATTTTGTCATGTCCTAGCTCTTCAACTAGCGCCGAGACGTCCGGCGGCAGCCCTGGGCGCTTGCGCTGCGCGTCGTGGTGAACGGCGTTCGCAAACAGCAGCCCCCCGTTGTAGATCGGCAGCGGCGCGCCCATCGTCAGCTGGACAAGCCCCTCGCATGTAACGGTATTTCTACGCTGGAAGTAGCTGTCGCCGTAATGCGCGGGGTCTTCATCGTCCCGTTGCATGAACGCGAGCCGCGCATACACTTGATTCAGGTTGTGTTGAAGGATTCGCTCCGGATACTCTGGAAACTCGCCGCGGAGATACGCGAGCCAGGCTCCGTCATGCCCGCCCTGGTCTTTAATATGATGCCACGCCGGCTCGCTCAGACCGGGGCCCGCTCCTGAACGGCGCAGCGTTTCAAAACGCTCCATATCCCCCTCCGACATCGACCCGTTCCAAACATGCGCGATGTAGAGCGGATGCATCGGCATGAACTCAAACCAGCCGTCCGTTTCCAGCGCCGTTCCGTCCTCGTTCCGCAGCGCGTTCAGGAAGGGCCATGGCTCATACCGGACGCGCCCTGGCGCTCCATGTTTAAAAGGAGTGTAAAGCTGCCCCTCCCGTTCGATTCCGTTCTCGATCAGCAAATCGATCTGGGAGCGCGGCAGGTCGAGATAGCGCGGATCGTTGGCGAGAAGCGCTCCGTTCTGTCCCGCGATGACGGCCGCCTCCCCGACCCCGTGCCATCCATGGGGCCATGTCCAGCCGTAGTTGGCTCCGTACCAAGCGCCGTTCATATGCTCGCCGATGACGCCGTTGACGCCGACATTGTCGGGGAGTATGCCGCCGTTTCGTTCGGCGCGTTCTCTCCATGCGTCGATATATTCGATAGCCCACTCTTTGCATTTTTCATCGCCAGTGAGCAGATAGGCGGTCGCCGCCAGGGAGGTTGCGGCGAGGTTGACGACCGCGTCCCCCTGCGCGCGTCGGGCGTTCGCTTCGGCGCCGTAACGCTTGCTTTTGACAGGGTCCTCCAGGTCCTCAACCGTCCCAACGCCTGGAATGTCGTAAAAATGCAGCCCGTACCCAGGCGCCGTCCATGCGTAATCGCCTGCGAAGTTGCCGTACGCGGGTCCGAGGCTCCCGTTGTGCGCGCATTTGACGATCTTGTGTACGGGGTCGTAATTGTCGGCGTTCGGGTCTTCGTTCATATACAGCCCCGCAAACCGGCGCGCCCGCTCCTGATGTTTCGGATTGGACGGATTCGCCGCGCACAGCATATAAAACAGATAATTTCCTTCGCCTTGATGAAACCAGTCGTAGCCGGGCTGGTATTCGTTGACGACCATCGGATAGCCGCGCCCGGTCTGATGGCGCGCCATATTTCGGTTGATCGACTCAAACTGCTCCTCGGCGCGTTCCAGAAACGACTCGCTCCCGCCGAGCATATAAAACAGGGGCCAGTTGTGAAAGCTCTCGTAGGCGTCGTCCAGCGCGTCGATGCTTTGAAAATCGGGGCTGGGCGGCCACATCAGAGACCCGTCGGGGCGCAGATACTTTTCAACCAGCGGCTCCGCCGCCTCATTGATGGCGTCTATGAGCGCGCGCTGCAGAATCGCCCACTGCGGCGGACTTGAAAGCGGTTCAGATGCGCGGACGGAAGGGAACGGCCGTTCTTGTTGTGTCATCGTCCTGCCCCTTCCTCTAGTTCTCTAGGCGGTGAAGCTTTCTCCAGAGGCGGCGTTGAAGAAATGAATCTGCTCCGGCTCAAATGCGGCGTCGATGCGTTCGTTGACGCGCGGCAGGCTTGTCGGCGGCATTTTCGCAATAAAGACGCTTCCCTCCGCGTTCAGATACGCCAGCGTTTCGCTTCCAAGCGGCTCCACCACCTCCACCACTGCAGGGATGCGCGCCGCCGGGCGCGTCTGCGTGAATTCGGGGTCGATGCGCACATGTTCAGGGCGGACGCCGAGGACGATCTCCCCGTCCGGCGCCGCCTGAAGAGCCGGCCAGAGGGGGCGCGGCAGGTCCAACTCCATGCCGGGCGCTTCAAAGACGCGCCGCTGCTCCCGCGTCGCCATGCGCCCTTCGATCAGGTTCATCGGCGGGTTTCCGATGAACTGCGCCACAAACCTGTTTTTCGGCTGCTCGTAGAGATGCAGCGGCGTCGCAATCTGCTGAATGGCGCCCTCTTTCAACACGACGATGCGGTCGCCCATCGTCATCGCCTCGGTCTGGTCATGGGTTACGTAGATCA
The DNA here is from genome assembly GCA_963665845.2 of Candidatus Poribacteria bacterium. Lineage (GTDB taxonomy): Bacteria > Poribacteria > WGA-4E > JAPPNK01. The sequence goes on along the minus strand of OY762492.1, from coordinate 3,006,140 downwards.
TCGTCGCTTCAAGCCGCGCGTGCAGTTTTTTCAGTTCCGCCCGCATTTGAGCGCGCAGCTGCGCGTCCAGGTTGCTCAGCGGCTCATCGAAGAGAAAAACCTTCGGGTTGCGTACAATGGCGCGTCCGAGGGCGGCGCGCTGCCGTTCGCCGCCGGAGAGACGCTGCGGGCGCCTGTTCAACAGCGGCTCTATTCCTAAAATCTCCGCCGCGTTTTTCACCCGCCGCTCGATTTCGCGCTTCGGCGTCTTGCGCATCTTTAACCCGAACGCCATATTTTTATGGACGGTCATATGCGGATAAAGGGCGTAGTTTTGAAACACCATGGCGATGTCGCGGTCTTTCGGGAGAACGTCGGTGACGCGCCGCTCATCAATGTAGATGTCGCCCTGCGTGACGCTTTCCAGCCCGGCGATCATGCGCAGCAGCGTCGATTTTCCGCATCCCGACGGACCGACCAGCGCCAGGAACTCCTTGTCCAGCGCCTCTAGATTCGCGTTTTGAACGGCGACCGTGTCGGGCGGATAAATTTTATGTACGTTTTCAATTCGGACGTGCGCCATCTTCGCTCCCGCGTTGTCGGAAAAAGGCGAGCAGTTTGGGCAGCGTCTCGTTCAGCTCATGGCGCGTCAAAAAGCTGTCGATATGCGGATGCGCCGATTCCAGCGGGTTCTCCGCCTCCTTGCGTTTGCCCGTTTCCGCCAAAACGATGTCGCCGGGCGGCAGAAAGGCGCGGTACCCGTCCTCTTCAGACCCGTCCGTGACGACCAGTATGTACGGCAGCCGTTCCTCTCCGAGCCGTTTCAGGGCGCGCGTGAGTCGAAGGCGCGGCTCGGCGCTCTCTTCACCCGCCCCTGTACCGTTGGCGGCAAACACAATGAGCGGCTTCGACAACCCCGCCAGCTCGGCGACCGAACGAAACAGCCCGCCGGAAGAAACCCCCGCCGACTCGGCGTCGATCACGGCAACCGCCGCCGGAAAGCCGGCGATCTCGCCCACCGTATGAAACGGACCCGACGGACGCCCGTCCGCGTCCGACTCTTCATCGAACTCATCCAGGACATACGCGGCGCGTTCGGCGGCGTTCAGCGCGTCATGCTGACCGCAGTGGGGGCATACTTTTCCCGCCCGTTCAAATTCGCGCGCGAAGATCGCCTCGCCGCATTCGCCGCATTGGATCCAGACGCCGTCCGGTATGGGGCTTCGTTCGCGCTCGTTCATGCGGTCGTCGGCGTTGACGCGCCGCCGTCCGCTTGAGCGCGCATCGCTTTCAGCGCCGCCGCGTCGTTCGGATACGCCGGTATGATCTGGCTTAGCTTGGTGATCTCCAGCAGGCGCAGGATATGCTGCGGCGCCTCCGAGAGCGCCATCAGCCCGCCGCGCGCCTGAACGCTCTGCCGCGCCCGGACGAGAGCGCCGAGTCCCTGGCTGTCCAGATACGCCGTTTGCGCCACATTCACGACGATATTCGGGCTGCTTTCCTGCGCGTTCAGGATCGTTTCTTCCAGTTTACGCCCCAGTTTGACGCTTTCTTGGGCGATCACCTTGCCTTCCACTTGCGCCACCCATCCGTTCTCTTCTTGACGTATGCGCAGTTTCATTTCGATCCGCGCCCTCCAAATTGTTCAACGAGGCCGTTTCTTTACCAGCGTCAGCTCTACGCCCTTCGGGTCGTACGAGACGCTGTCCATATAATAGCGCATGATGAGGATGCCGCGCCCGCTGTCTTTCCAGATTCGATCCCCCTCGCGCGGATCTTCGACCTTTTCCACATCAAAACCGGCGCCTTCGTCCTTGATCTTGATGGTGAGTCGGTTCGGCTCCACGATGGCGGCAAGGAAGATGTTTTTAGAGATGTCTTTCTGGTTGCCGTGCTGAAGGGCGTTCATCGCTCCTTCAACGGCGGCGGCGGCGATTTCGTTGGCGCCCCGTTCGTCAAACGACAACGCCCGCGCAAGCGAATGCACCATCGCTTCAAGCGCGGGAACATACTTCAGCGCGCTTGGAAACGCCGCCGCTATCGTCTGAACGCGCTCCCCGCTTTTCGGAAGGGGCTGAATAAAATGCTCAAATCTCACCGCGTCTTGTTTCTTTACGGAGAGGCGTGGACGGCGACGATCGTCATATCGTCCGCAAGGTTCGGGTCCGGGTTGTACTGCTTCAACCGCTCCCGCACGGCGGCGCACAGCTCATGGGCGTCCATGCTCGAAGCGGTCTGAACGATGTCGGCAAGCCGCTCCTCTCCAAACGGCTCTCCCTGTTCGTTCAGCATATCGGCAGCGCCGTCCGTGTACAGCAGGATGCGGTCGCCCGTTTCCAGCTGTATCGTTTCGGTTTCAAACTGCGCCTCTGGGAAGGAGCCGACCAGCGGTCCGCCCTCTTTGAGATAGCGCAGGTTTCCGTCGCCGCGCGCCAAGATCGGATAATTATGCCCCCCGTTCGAGTAAGCGAAGGAGCGCGTTCTGGGGTTCACCACCGCATACACCATCGTGGCGAACAGGTCCGCTTCCGTCTCGTCCGCCAGAAAATCGTTCACCGTTTTAAGCGTTTCATTCGGCGGTTTCAGCTCGCGCGCGGCGATGCGCAGCGCCGTTCTCGCCATGACCATGAGCAGCGCCGCGGGTATTCCTTTACCCTTGATGTCCGCGATGGCGATTCCCCATTGCCCGTTTTCAAGGGCGAGAAAGTCGTAAAAGTCGCCGGAGACGTTGAGCGAACTTTGATGGTCGCCGGCGATGTCCAGACCGGGCGCCGACGGAGCCTCTTTTGGAAGCAAAGCGCGCTGTATTTCGCTTGCCGCCTCCAGGTGCTGCGCTAGCTGGGTGATCTCGCCCGACCAGTTTTTCAGCGTATCGACGCGCGCGCCAGACGGCTCTGGGTCTTTCAAAGAGCTTTTGACGCGCTCAATCAGCTCGCTCGGATTGAACGGCTTTGTGATGTAATCTTCGGCGCCGGAGCTGATGCCGCGCAGCTTGTCGCTGATCTGGGCGCGCGCCGTGAGTAGAATAACCGGTATCCCTTTCGTATGCGGATTCTCCCGCAGAGCCTCCAGCGTTTCAAACCCGTCCATTCCCGGCATGCTGATGTCGAGCAGGATCAGGTCCGGGCTGTCGCGCTCCGCTTGTTGAAGCGCCTCTTCTCCGTTGGTCGCCTTGATGACGTCAAAGCCCTCGGAAGCGACCGACAGCTCCACCAGGTCAAGGATGTCAGGTTCGTCATCGACGACCAGTATTTTAGCGGGCATGATCAGCTCCCTGACCTTACGTCAAGAGTTGGGACATTTCGCTTGGCGAACGCGGACGTCTTCTGCGGCGCCCCTAGATTCCCGCTTACGCGGGAATGACGGTCTGGTCGGCGGCGCCTTTTTCCCATGAATAGAGCGATCGTCAGTTCAAATGTCTCAACTCTCTGCATGAGGTCAGATCTCCCCCTTGCGGGTTCACGTTACGTTCATTCGCCGCGCCGGCTTTCCCGCAGCCCAGCTTCAAAAAAGACGCGGTTTTCGCCCTTGGTGTAATCGATCACAACGTCTTTTGGGGTCATATGTAGATGCCGCGCGACCACATCCGCCAAATCGGCGCACATGGCGTCGAAGTTGACGTTTATCGAAAGCAGGTTGACAGCCGCTCTGTCCATTTGCAGAACGCTGAGCAGCCGTTCACGCGCCACATCGTTAGAGTTTTTTTTCTTTTTCCGACCAAGCATCGCCCAAAAATTATCAGTCCATGCTCCCATGTTGCTCTCTCTTTGGTGTTGCGTCTAGTTGTTTCCGGAGATCCATTTCCAGAACCGCGCCATTTTACCTTCGTATCGAAATTCCGGCACCGGCACTTTCTCGCCGAGAACGCGGCGGGCGATTCGCCCGAAAGCGTCCCCGGCGGGCGTTCCGCCCTCAATGGCGAGCGGCTTTCCCACATTTGTTGAGGCGGTGATGTGATGGTCTTCAGGAATCACGCCGATGATCGGAACGCGCAAAATCTCCTGCACATCCGGCTGGCTCAGCATGTCTCCCCTGTCGACAAGCTGCTGCGACAGCCTGTTCAGAACATAACTCAAGCTTTCGATGCCGGTCGCCTGGAGCAGTCCGATGACCCTGTCGGCGTCGCGCACCGAGGAGACCTCCGGGGTGACGATGACCAGCGCCTCCTTCGCTCCGATGACCGCGTTTTGGAACCCCTGCTCGATGCCCGCCGGACAATCGATGATGACGAAGTCGAACTTTTCGGAGAGCTGCTTGACCATTTTCTCCATGTTTTCAGGTTCGACGTCGTCCTTGTTGCGGCTTTGCGGGGCGGCTAACAGGTACAGGTTTTCGACTCGTTTGTCTTTGACAAGGGCGCTCTCCAGCTTGCATTCGCCTTCCATGACGTGCAGCGAATTGAAGACGACGCGGTTTTCCAGCCCCATGACAAGGTCTAGGTTGCGCAAGCCGATGTCGGCGTCAACGATGACCGTGCTTTGCTCCAGCATGGCAAGCGCGGTACCTAGATTTGCGGAGACGGTTGTTTTTCCGACCCCGCCCTTTCCAGATGTTACGACGATAACCCGCCCCATGATTTTTTGACCTCTCGCTCTAACAGATTGAATTCGATAAAGTTTCGCACCACAATTTCTCCGTTTTCAAGAAGGGCGACCTCCGGATTCAGCTCTCTCTCCGAGTTTTTGGGCGAGCGGGCGTAAGCGTAATGCCCCGCGATTCGCAGCTGCGTCGCCTGCATGTTTAAGGAGATGACGACCGCCGTTTCGTCGCCGAGCGCCCCCGCGGTGGCGACGCCCCAGAGCGTTCCCATGACGATCACATCGCCGGAGGCGGACACCTCCGCGCCAGGGTTCACATCGCCTAATATCAGGATATTGCCGCGCGGGTTGCGTTTGAATTCGCCCGACCGCAGCGTGTACGGGACGCTCACCGTGTCCGCCTGCGGGTCGCGCCCCGTGGTGAAAACAGGGGCGGAACGGATGCGCAGCTCTTTTGCCGCTTCGCGCGTCGCGTCCGATTTGGTGATCAGCTGCTGAACCGACATGCCGAATTCTTCGTTGAGCCGCATCTGAAACGATTGGAGCGCGTCGCTGTCCATGGCGCGCTTGTCCACCTCCAGAATGATCGATTCGCCTCTGATTTCGGGACCGACGCGCCGTATGCGCTCCATGACGAGGTCGTTCAGCTCCTTAGAATCGATGGAGTCGTCGACCGTGATAAACAGACCGCCTGTGCATCCGCGCACCAAAATCGATTTGCGGTTATTCATCTGCCTGCCTCCTTTTCGGCTGCGACGGGAAGGACATACGGTCCTTCGGGAATGGCGTTGAGCCGCGCGCCGCGTCCATACCGTTCCAACAGCTCTTCGATGCCGTCTTCGGGCGTTCGAACCGGCTTGACGAACAGCCGCTTCTGTTCGTCAAACGGAATGCCCTCGCTGAACAGGTAGATGTCCGCTTTCTGGGATATTTTTGCAAGCTCCTGCAGCTGCCACTGGTCGATGGAGAAATGCCCGCCATGGTACAGCCGTTTTTCAAACGCCTCTAAGCTTTCGGAGCCGAGGATGAGTCGTTGGAACGGTTCGCTGCCGAGGCCTTCGCCGCATTCCGCCATGAGCAGGATGCTTCCTCCCGGCTTGACCGCCTCCAGCGCGCCCGCCGGCCCTTTCACTGCCTGATAAAAGGTCTGGTCCAGCGGGTAGCCGGCGGAGGTTGTTACAACAATGTCGGCAGGCTCCGTTTCAACGGCGGCGCGCTCCGCGGCAAAGGCGCATCCTTGGCGGTGCGCGGCGTCGATCTCACCCGCAAAGACGCCGACGAGACGGCGCTTCTCGTCCAGCGCCGTATTCAGGCTAAAATCGACTCCCGCCAAACGTGCGATGCGCAGCGCCTCCTCATGAAACGGGTTGCCGTCCAGTACCCCCGCCGCCGCCTTCGGATGCGACAGCAGCTCCGGTCCGTGCAGCGTCTTCATCGTTTCAATCGACGCCAAGCCAGGGCAGACCGCCTTGCGCCCGCCTGAATAGCCCGCCATCAGGTGCGGCTCAATGAGAGCGGTGGTGATTTTAAGGTCGGCGGCGCAAAACCGCTCATCGATCAGAACAGGCGCGCTGTCCAGCGTCTCGCCGATAAGACGGTGGCTTTCCAGGTTCAGCCCGTCATGGTTCTCAATGCGGTAGGCGGCGGCGATTTCTTCGCCGACCAGCTCGATCAGCTCCTCGCCCTCGTTGGGGCGGTGGATTCCCGTTGCGATGAGGATGAGTATTCGGTCGCGCGGTATGCCCGCTTCTTCGAGGGTTCGGAGAATGGGGGGGAGGATGAGTCGGTTGGGAACGGGGCGGGTGATGTCGGAGATGACGACGCAGGCGTTGCTGCGTCCGCGCGCCGTCTCGGCGAGCGGGGGCGCTTCAATGGGGTTCGCCAGCGCATGCTCCAGTTCCGCGAGGGGGTCTTTCAGCGGCTCGCTGCGCCTCATGCGCAGTACGGAGGTTTGACGTTGGGGGAAGCGCACCGCCCGTCCTGCGCGTCCGTATCGCATTTCAAGTTGCATATTGCCGCCGCCTGTCTTGCCGCATGGGATAGATTCCACACATAACAAACGTTGGAGCGGCGCGGCGGCGTTTCATTTAATGACATGACCCGCCCACACGCGCCCGATCCTGCTAATTTGCCTTATTGTAAAACAGAACGGCGGCGATGGCAATGAAAAAATTTCTGGGGCAGTCTCTACAGGCGATGACGACGAAAATCCCGTTTGAGTTATGCTAATCGTGATTCCGCGCACGGAACTAAAACCCCCCAGCCCCCCTTTTCAAGGGGGGAGTCCAGAAACCGCGCCCCGACCGCTGTTATTGGGCTATTCGTCATTCCCGCTTGCGCGGGAATGACGAATTGTCCGCCGGACGTTTGAGGTGAACGCGGGTTGCGTTTGGTTTTGAACTAAGATTGAAGGATGATTAAGATTCCCAAGAGAGCGGCGCGGGAATTTTCTTGGCAATCTTTTCAATCTTGGCAATCCTAGTTCAGACGACACCGCGGCTAAGATTCCCGCTTACGCGGGAATGACGGTCTGGTTGGCGAAGCCTTTTTCCATAAGATTCCCGCTTTAAAGAACGTCCGCTACTCGTCCAAGATGTTCGGTCCGACGGGGGCGAGGCGCAGTATCGGATAATGCGAATTGAAAAGCGCCCGATCCTTCGTGTCCCTGACAACGCGCCATGCATGACGCATGAGCGACTCGACCCGCGCCTGACAGGACGGATCGTCAATGCGGTTGTTCATCTCAAACGGATCGGTTTCAAGGTCGTACAGCTCGTCAAAGTCGAACCCGTTCCAAACCAGCTTCCATGACCCGTCCCAGACGACGCGCTGCGTCACTCGGTATCTGCCGCCATGGTATTCGGCGAACCCTTGCGTAAAATCGCCCGCTTGATCGGGGTCGCGCAGGGCGGAGGCGAAGGAACGCGAATCGGGCGCGCCGATCGGTTCTTCGCCCGTCATCTCTAAAAGCGTCGGCGCCAGGTCATGCAGCCCGACGCGCGCCGCGCTGACGCTTCCCCGTTGAACGCCCGGACCGCTCATCATCAGCGGGATATGGTACACCTCCTCAAACCCGGTGAAGTTCTTGCAATACAGCCCATGCGCGCCCAGCAGCTCCCCATGGTCGCTTGTCAGGACGACGATCGTGTTGTCCATTTGCCCCGCCTCCTCCACGGCGTTTAGAAGCCGCCCGAATTGCGCGTCGATCTCCGTTATCGAGGCGTAGTAGCATGCGGCAGCCTCTTTTTTCTCGCGGTCGGTCATATCCGCCCAGGTCCGCGCCGCCTTCCGATAGACGCCCGGCCGATCCGACATGTCGTCATGGACATTCGGCGGCAGCTCCAGCGCGTCCAGATCGTACAGCGCAAACGCCTCCTCGCCGGCGATGAACGGGTCATGCGGCTCCGTTACGCTCGCAAAGCAACACCATGGGTCGGAGCCTTGGACAGCTTTATTGAGAAACTGCAGCGCCAGGTCGGTTGTAACGCCCATGCCGCGCGCTTCGGGCGGGAGGTTCGTCACGCCGTAGAGCGTCGTTTTGTTGTAGCCGGACGGCAGATTGTTTTGTCGGGAAAGGGAAAGACGCTCCTTGCCCGCCGCTTTCTGTACCTTGGACCTATAGGCGCGGAAGCCGGCGCTCTGGCTGCCGAAGTCGGTCTGCCAGCCGAACGCGGAGAGATCGTTCGACCGCTCCACATGCCATTTTCCGAAATACCCGTTCCGATAGCCCGCCGCTTCAAGCCGCTGCGCCCAGTGCGGATGCTCCGTCCGCAGAACGCACTGGTCGTCGTCGACGCAGTGGGTCACCTCAAGGACGCCATGCGTGTGCGGCAGCAGCCCCGTCATGAGGCTCGCGCGGGCGGGCGAGCAGACCGCGTTGGGCGTGTAGGCGCGCGTGAAACGCATGCCGCGTTCCGCGAGACGATCAAAATTCGGCGTCAGACAGGGATGGTCAGGTTCAACCGTCCGCCCCTGCATCTGATCTGTCATCAGAAAAAGTATGTTCGGGCGAGTCGCCATGCGCTCATTTTCCTTTCAGGAGCGTTTCAACATATCGGATGACGCGCGCCGCCATGTCGATGCCGGTTGCCGTTTCCATGCCTTCCAGCCCTGGGGACGGGTTCGCTTCCAGCACATAGATGTTCTGTCCGACCTGCAGCATATCGACCCCCGCGAAGCCGAGTCCGACCGCTTTCGCCGCGGCGACGGCGACCCGCTCCATGCTGGGGCTAATGCGCGTCATATACCCTGATCCGCCGCAGTGCAGATTGGCGCGGAATTCGCCCTTCGGCGCGACGCGGCGGATCGCCCCCTCCACCTTTCCGCCAATCACCATCGCGCGGATGTCGACCCCCTCCGCCTCCGGATAGAACTGCTGCGCGATGTAGTTGCGGCTCAAGCTCCACAGCGCCGACAGGGTCGATTTTGCGGAAACGGGCGTCTCAAAGAGAATGATGCCCGACCCCTGCGTCCCTTGAAACGGCTTCGCTATGAACGGGTAGCCGCCGACACGTTTCACCGACTTTTCCAAGACTTCTGGATCGCCCGCCGTGAAGGTGGGCGGAATCGGGAGGCCGGCTTTTTCAAAAGCGAGGAGGCTGCGCCACTTATGCCGCGCCGTTTCAACCGCCGCCGCGGAGTTCAACGCCAACGCGCCGGCGGTTTCTAACTGCCGCAGTACCTCAATGCCGTATGCCGCCGTCGCGGAGCCGAATCGAGCGATGACCGCGTCCAGATGATCAACCGATTTGCCCTCATACATGACGCGCGGCGAACCTGCGCGGATGTAAAGCGCGCATTTCCACGGGTCCATGACGGTTGTATGATGCCCGGCGCGGCTTGCCGCCAGCATCAAGGCGCGGGTAGAGTACGCGCCGGCGGCGCGCGAGAGGATGCCTAGTCGCATTCGATCCGCCTATGTTGGTTCCATGCGGCGCTGTCAGATGAACTTGACCTCATGCTGAAAGTTGGGACATTTGAACTGACGATCGCTCTATTCATGGGAAAAAGGCGCCGCTGACCAAACCGTCATTCCCGCGTAAGCGGGAATCTAGAGGCGTTGCAGAAGACGTCCGCGTTCCCATGCTGACATGTCCCAACTTAAGACGTGAGGTCAGATAAACCGATTGACGACATTTTCAAACAGCTCTTGGCGCCCCGATTCGTTGGCGGCGGGTTCGCCTTTTTCAAGCATGACCGCCTCCAGCTCCTCAAAGCCGAGATCGCCCGATTCGATCTGCGCGCCGAGTCCGCTGTCCCAGGAGCTGTAGCGCGCTGTCAGCATATCGTTCAGCGTTCCGTCCGCGCGTATCGCCGCGGCGATCTTCAGCCCGCGGGCGAAAGCGTCCATCGCGCCGATATGCGCGTGAAACAGGTCAAGCGGCTCAAAGCTCTCGCGCCGAACCTTCGCGTCAAAATTGAAACCGCCCGGCGCCAGCCCGCCATGCTTCAACACGATCAGCATGACCTCCGTTGTGAGGTAGATGTCGGTCGGGAACTGATCGGTGTCCCAGCCCAGCAGCGTGTCGCCTCGATTCGCGTCGATGGAGCCGAGGAGTCCATGCATCGCCGCCGTTTCCAGCTCATGCCCCATCGTATGTCCAGCCAGCGTCGCATGGTTCGTTTCGATGTTCAGTTTGAAATGCTTGTCCAGTCCGTAGCTTTTCAGAAAGGCAATGCACGCGGCGGCGTCAAAATCGTACTGGTGCTTTGTCGGCTCCATCGGTTTCGGCTCAATCAGAAACTGCCCTGTGAAGCCGATCTTTTTCGCGTAATCGACCGCCATGTGGAAAAAAGCGCCGAGATGGTCCAGTTCCCGTTTCATGTCGGTGTTGAGCAGGGTCGCGTAACCTTCCCGTCCGCCCCAGAAGACGTAGTTCTCTCCGCCGAGGCGATGGGTCGCTTCCAGCGCTTTTTTGACCTGGGCGGCGGCGTACGCAAAAACCTCCGCATTGCAGCTGGTCGCCGCGCCATGCATGAAGCGCGGGTTGGAGAACAGGTTCGCCGTCCCCCACAACAGACGGACTCCCGCCGCCTCCTGCAGCCGCTCCAGCGTGTCGACGACCGCGTCCAGGTTCGCGTTCGTTTCTTTGAGCGATTCGCCTTCAGGCGCGATGTCGCGGTCATGGAAACAGTAAAAGGGCGCGCCCAGCTTGGAGATGAACTCAAACGCCGCCTCCGCCCGCCGCTTCGCGTTGTCGACGCTGTCGTCAGCCGCTTCCCAGGGGCGAAGCATGGTCGGGGCGCCGAACGGGTCCTGCCCTGTTCCGCGGAAGGAGTGCCAGTAGGCGACAGCGAACCGAAAATGGTCTTTCATCGCCAGCCCTTCAACCTGCTCCTCGGCGTTGTAATGGCGGAACGCGAGCGGGTTTTCGCTCTGCGGACCCTCAAACGGGATGGTCGGTATGTCGGGAAAATGCTCGTTCATGGACAATCTCCAAAGTGTCGGCGCAACGGCGGCGCAACGCTCAATTTAGCGCTTTCCGCTCATATATTGTATCATATTAGAGACGCCGACGGAGCGATACAACTCATTCAACCCACAGGGAGCCAAACAGGACGATGCGCCCGCCCGAAAACGACGACGCGATAGAAACCGAACCGGACCTGCGGGGACATGTTGTTGAGCGGTCTATTGAGGACGAGCTGCGCAACGCCTATCTCACTTACGCGGTCAATGTCAACACGAACCGCGCGATCCCGGATGTCCGAGACGGGTTGAAGCCCAGCTCCCGACGCATCCTTTACGCCATGAGAGAAGAGAATCTGACCGCCTCCCGCGCCCACGACAAATGCGCGGGCGTTGTCGGCGAGGTCATGAAAAACTACCACCCCCATGGCGACGGATCGATCTATCAGACGCTGGTGCGCATGGCGCAGGATTTTGCGATGCGTTACCCGCTCCTTGAGGGGCAGGGCAACTTCGGCTCCATCGACAACGACCCGCCCGGCGCCATGCGCTACACCGAAGTGCGCATGGAGCGCATCGCCGACGAGCTGCTTTTAGACATTGACCAGGACACGGTCGATTTTCATCCCAATTATAAGGAGTCGACCACGGAGCCGTCCGTTCTGCCCGCCAAGCTGCCGAACCTGCTCATCAATGGGACGACCGGCATCGGCGTCGGATATATGACGCGCATTCCGCCCCAGAATTTAAGCGAGGTGATCGACGCCATCGTGTACTACATCGATCGGCCGGAAGCGACGCTGCAGGATCTGATGCAGTTCATCAAGGGTCCCGACTTTCCGACCGGCGGCATCATTCTAGGCGTTGAGGGGATTCATCAAGCGTACTCCACTGGGCGCGGCTCCATTCCGCTCCGCGGACGTACGCATATCGAACCGGGCGAAGGCAAAAACCGCGACATCATCGTCATCACCGAGATACCCTACGATGTCAAAAAAAATCAGCTCATCGAGCAGATCGCCAAAGCGGCCAACAACAAGGTGGTGGAAGGCATCGCCGATGTGCGCGACGAATCGGATCGAGAGATACGAGTCGTCGTGGAGCTGAAACGGGGGGAGACGGCGCAGGTCGTTCTGAACAAGCTGTTCAAGCACACCTATCTGCAGACCACGTTCAGCGTTCTGTCGCTCTGCTTGGTGAACGGCATGCCGCGTCGGCTCAACCTGCCTGAAATGCTGCATTACTACATCGAGCATCGGCGGGAGGTGGTGCGGCGGCGGACGGCGTACAAGCTTCGGCGGGCGGAGGCGCAGCTGCATCTGCTGGAAGGTTACCGAATCGCGCTTTCCAACATCGACGAAATCATTGAAATTGTCCAAGAAGCGAACTCGCCGGACGAGGCGCGCGGCGTGTTGATGGAGCGGTTTGAACTGACAAATCGGCAGGCGTCCGCCGTCTTGGTACTGACGCTTCAACGTCTCACCGGGCTTGAGCGGCAGAAAATCAACGACGATTACAACAACCTGCTCGTCAAGGCGGAGGAATACCGCGCCATTCTTGAAAGCGACCTGCTCATCCGCAACATCATCAAGGAGGAGCTGAAAAAGTTGAAGGAAGATTACGGCGACAAGCGGCGCACCGCCATCGCCATTGACCCCGGCAACCTGTCGGTCGAAGACCTTGTCGCCGACGAGGAGATGGTCATCACGTTGACGCGAAGCGGTTACATCAAGCGGCTGCCCGTTTCAACCTACCGAAGCCAGCGGCGCGGCGGAGTCGGCGTGCGCGGAATGGGAACGAAGGACGGCGACTTTGTCGAGTCGATCTTCACCGCCTCCAATCATCAATACCTGCTCTGTTTCACGGACAGCGGGCGGTGCTACTGGCTGCGCGTTTATGAGATACCGGAAGCGACGCGCCAATCGAGAGGGCGCGCGCTGGTGAACCTGCTGCGGTTGAGCTCGGAGGAGAACATCGCCGCGGTCGTTCCGCTGCTCGCGTCCTACCGCAGCGGCGCGGAGGATGACCCGCGCACCCTGTTTTTTGCAACGCGGAAGGGCATTGTGAAGCGGTGCGCCGTCAAGGATTTTTCAAGGCCGCTCGCCTCCGGCATCATCGCCATCACGCTCAAAAACGAAGCGGACAGGCTCATGGATGTGCGCCTGACGGAGCCGGACGAGGAGATTGTCATGGCGACCAGAAGCGGCATGTCGATACGGTTTTCGCAGGAGGATGTGCGCGTCATGGGCAGGTCGGCGCAGGGGGTGCGCGGCATCAATCTGCGGGACGGAGACGAGGCGGTCGGCATCGCCGTCGCAAAGCCGATCGACGCGGCGGAGGGAGAGGCGGAAGAGGAGAACGGCGGCGCGGAGCCGACGCTCCTTGTCGTCACCGAGAACGGGTACGGCAAGCGCACCCGAATCTCCGAATACCGCTTGCAAGGCAGGGGCGGAATCGGTATTATTGCAATCAAATCGAGCGAACGAAACGGAGAAGTGGTGTGTGCGCGTCTCGTGTCCCAAGACGACGATCTGTTTGTGATCAGCTCGCGCGGGATGGTGACGCGCATGGCGGCGTCCGATATACGCCCGATCGGGCGCAACACGCAGGGGGTGCGGATCATGTCGCTTCAGGAGGAGGAGCGGATTCAGGACATCGCGGTTCTGGAGCGCGGCGGCGATCTGGACGACAACGGCGGCGAAACAGCGGATTTGGAAGAGTCGAATGAGGAGGAAGCGAGAGACGATGCGCAAGAGATGGACGGGGAGGTTTAAGATGAAACGCGGTCTGGCATGGCGCGGTTTTATGATCGGTTTAATCATCGGCGCGGTTGGCGGGGTTCTTGGCGCGGCTGCGCAGGAGCAGGCGGTTGAGCCGATGTTCGATTCTGTAGAAATAGAGGCGTCTCCGCTGGCGCCTGAAGAGCGCGCGCGGTCGCAGTCGCGCGCCCATTATATGAACGCTCTTTACCGCCTCCACCGGCGCGATACTCTCGGCGCGCGGGACGCCATCAACAAGGCGATCCAGCTGGCGAACGAAAGCGGGAACGCTTCCGCGCGGCTTTACGCCTATGCCGGCCAGATCTACCTCTTTGGACAAAACCTGCACAAAGCGAATGAGATGTGCCGAAAAGCGGTCGAGATCGATCCGAACTGCGCGCATGCATACTACATCATGGGGCGCGCCGCGGAGAGCAGCGGACGAACTCAAAGCGCGTTTGAAATGTTTCAGAAAGCGGTCGACGCCGACCCGTCCCATGCGGCTTCCTTAGAGATGGTCGCCCGACTTGCCAATTACCTGCGCAAATGGGAACGGGCGGTTGAGGCGCTGGAAGCGTTGACGCATATGCGCCCGTTGAACGCGAGTTACCGCCTTCATCTGGGCGCGCTGTATGAGCGCGAGGAGCGTTACACGCTTGCCATCCAAGAATACGAACGCGCGGCGCAGATCAACTCGAACTGGCCGGCGCCTTTTTTGAGCCTGGGGGATCTTCACAGCTATCTCGAAAACTTTGAAGCCGCCGCCGAGAATTATGAGGCGTTTCTCAAGCTGTCTCCCAACTACGATTATGTGGACATTCTTGTCGGGATCTACTTGCGGATGAAGCGGTTCGACAAGGCTCTTGAGGCGCTCAAGCGGTATGTTGAGATCGACCCCGAGTCGATCAAGGCGCGGCTCGCGCTGGGCGGTTTCTGCCTGGCGGCGGAGCGTTACGACGAAGCGCTGTCGCATATTCGAGAAGCGATTCGTCTCGATCCAAACATCGCCGAGGCGCATGCGCTGCTGGGAAGATACCATCTGATCGCTTCCGACGATCCTGAGAAAGCCCTTGAGAGTTTCACCGCGGCGCTGCAGATCGACAAAAACAACATGGACGCGCTTTTCGGCCTCTCCATGACCTACGGGCGCATGGGCGATCTCAACAACGCGCTGCTGACGCTTCAAACCATTCTCAAAATCAGTCCTGAAAATATGGGCGCTGTCCAGCAGATCAGCATGGTCTGCGCGGAGAACGAAATCGCGCCCAACGACGCGGCAGAAATGATACGGGGAGCCATCGTCAGCGGAACCGGCGCGCCGACGCCGTTGTCGCCCAATATACTCAATACGGTGGGGTATGTGTACGCCGATATGGGCTTGCATCTGGACGACGCGGTGGCCTTGATCCAGAAGGCGCTGGAGGCGGAACCCGCCAACCCCGCTTATCTCGACAGCCTCGGATGGGCGTACTATCGGCAGAGCCGATACGACGAAGCGGCGGTCTACCTGAAACGCGCGGCGGAAGGCGCCCCGGACAACGCCGTTATCCTTGACCATCTCGGCGACGCTTACCTGAAGATGGATCAAGCGGACGCGGCCATTGAGTCATGGAGAAGCGCGCTGGAGTTCGACCCTGACAACGCTGAAATCGAAGCGAAAGTGCGGCAGCATGCCAAAGACGAAACCTCTGAACATTCCGCCGCCGAGTAGACGGGCGGCGCTCGCTGTCGTTTTGTGCCTGTTTGCTTTGTGCGGCGCCGCCGCTTCGCATAGCATCCATGGCACGGCGTATCTCAAGAACCTGTTTCGGCATCTTCAGCCGGCGCCGGACGCGGAGCGGGCTGTTCCTCTTGGGGCGCCGCCGCTTCGTCAGGTTGGGCATCAGCGCGACTTTTTCGCCTTCGATTTTGAAAACCAGAACGAGTACACTTCCCGCGCTACGCTCCGCGCCGTCGGAGACCGCTGCTACATTTATGTCGAGAATTCGCAATGGAATCGGCGCGTCGGACAGCGGACGGTTGACTCGCTTTTGAACGTCTTTGAAAATCGGACGGCGGCGGACAGCTCGCGCGGAATCTATGAAATTGAGGCGGAGGCGTTTGGCGCGCCGCCGGACATTGACGGAGACCCTAGAATCTACCTGCTGCTTCTGGATGTCAAAGACGGCTATACTCCTCCGTTCGGCTCCTATGTGGCGGGGTATTTTTCGCCGGTCAATCAAGCGCGGGGGCAGGTGCGGGACGGACGCCGCGGCGTCGTGTTTCACAGCAACGAGATAGAGATGCTGTACATCGACACCAATCCGCTCAATCCGGGCGGGGCGGGCGCGTTCGGCATCGTTGCGCATGAGCTTCAGCATCTGATTCATTACCGGTACGACGCGAACGAAGAGACCTGGCTGGACGAGGCGGCTTCGGAGCTGGCGATGTCGTTATGCGGATACGCGCCGCTTGATCATGTGCGCGAATTTGAGGAGGATCCGTCTGTATCGCTGGTGAACTGGTCGTCCGGTTTGAGCAGCTCGCTTGCCCAATACGGGGCGGCGTTTCTGTTCGCGCAGTATATCTACGAGCATCGGGGCGGCGTATCCATGATTCGGCGGATTGTGCAGCATTCGCAGAACGGCATGCAGAGCGTTGAAAGCGCCTTGCGTTTAGGGGGGCGTTTTGAAACGGCAGAGCAGCTGTTCGCGGACTGGCAAACGGCGCTGGCGTCGGACGACGCGGCGTATCAGGACGGAAGATACGGGTTCAAGGAACTGAACGTTCGCATCCGTCCGAAGCGGATCTGGTCGCTGCCGACGCCGACTCATACGGCGCAGATTGAGAACTGGAGTTCCCATTTTATAGAGTTTCGCGCGCCGGCCGGCGGTTCCGCCCCGCTCCAATTTGAGCTGAAAGCGCCGAAGCGCTGGGCGGGCGATTTTCAGGTTCGCGCCGCGCTGCTGGACGGAACGCAGCTGCGGGGGGTTCGTTCGCTTCAGCTCTCGTCGGCGGGGGGGCGCGCCGTCGGCTCGTTTGGAGAGTTTGGAAAGTCGGTTGATCGAGTCGTCGTATCGATTGGGTTTGCCGCTGCCTCTGCAAGCAACGCCGCCGCCGCCGATTATGAATATTCGGGGCGGATCGGCGAGGGGGTTTCGTTCACAACGGCTGGATACATCAATCCCATCCATCCTGGGTTTGTCGAGATTGCGGCGGTTCCGAGTTCGCCTATTGTTGGGGGCGGGTTGATCGTTGAGATCAGTTCGGAGGGCGAGACGTTCAAGGCGGAGATGCGCTCAACGGACGGCGGGAAGTCGTTCGGCGCATCGATTCGAGCGCCTGCAGATCGGCGGGAATGGCGTTTTCAGGTAATGCATCACGGTTCGGTTGTCGGGGAAGGCTCCTTTTAATCAACCTCTATAGCCGTATTGCGTCTATAATTATGGAAACGTTGATGAATATGCGCGTCGGAGAATGACAAAGATGACCTTACGTCTTTAGTTGGGACGGGTCAACATGGGAACGCGGACGTCTTCTGCGACGCCTCTAGATTCCCGCTTGCGCGGGAATGCATGCCCTCGCGGAAGCGGGGGACGGTCTGGTTGGCGGCGCCTTTTTCCCCATGAATAAAGGCTTTGGTCGTTCAGTGTCCCAACTTTCAGCATGAGGTCAGAAAAAGGAGTTGGATGTGCGAATCGGTATCTATGCCGCCTGCGCGTTGATCGCCGCCTATGCCGGCGCCGCCTATGGAGAAGCGGCAGCCCCCTCGGCGCCTGAGCAGACAGACCCTGGGCGCGTCAGCGGGGCGGTCGTTTGGGAGGATGGAAACCTTGAAGGGGCGGTCGTCTACCTGTACTCGGACCCGACGCTTCGGAAGGTGGAGAAGGCGTTTCCGCTGCTGGCGGCGGACGGGAAGTTTGACATTGAAGCGGCGCCGGGCGAGTACTATCTTGCCGCTGTCATCGACCGGAACCGTAACGGCGGGTTCGACGCCGGGGACGCCATCGGCGTGTACGGCATTCGTTCTTGGGGAAACACGCGGGAGACGAAGCAGGCTGTCCAGATCGAAAGCGGACGCCGAACCTACAACATACAGGTGCCGATTTCCGCCGCCCGCGTTGAGTTCCAGGGACGCCCGCGCATCGTGAGCCTTCAGGACGCCGAGCTGAACGGGCTGCCGCAGCCGGCGGTCAAGGAGAAGGCGGTCATACGCGGCAAGGCGGTTTCCACCGTCAAGGGTCCGGTTTATATTCTCGCCTTCGACGACCCGGCGCGCCGCCGCCGCGTTGGACAAACGCGCGTCAACCCAGACGGCTCTTTTGAGCTGAAAGCGCCGCGCGGAACGGTCTACCTTGCCGCGGTCGCCGACCGAAATCGCTCCAACATTTTTGACGCCGGCGACGCCTTCGGCAGTCTCGATGCGCTCAACAGCGAGACGGGGCGGATCGAACCTGAACCGCTCAACGCCGCCGGCGGAATCGTGGAGGGGGTTGAACTGAAGATCGCCGCGCAGAGAGACGGGGAAGGGCGGCTGCAGCCTTTAACAAAAGAAGGAAGCGGAAACCTGCTCACCTTGAACGGCAGAGTCGAATTGCCTAAAGGCGTTTCCGCCTCATCGACCGTTGAGATTCATGCCGACCCGTCCCTGATGCGTCCGGCGGCGCACACCTCCGCCGACCCGAACGGCAAATTTTCCATCCAGCTGCCCCCCGGCTCCTACTACATCTTGGCGAACGCCGACTTTGACGGGGACGGGTATATCAGCCCTGGGGACGGCATCGGGGCGTACGGTTCGCCGAACATCGCCTCTTTTCCTCCGCTTCCGTTTGAGTTGAAAGAGAACATGGAGGAGGGGCCGGCTGAAGCGGTCGCTCCGATCACCGGCGTTTACGGTCCCGCGGGGCGCGTCGTCTCTATCGGCGCCGTCGAATCCGACCGCGGAGCGTCCGAGGGGATTTCAACCGGCGTCGCGGGGCGAATCGTCTGGGACGGCTTGACGCCCTCCGCCGCATGGGTCTTCGCCTCTTCAACGCCCGACTTCAAGGACGCCGCGCCGCGCCGCGTCGATCTGGACGCCTATGGAAACTTCGCGCTGAGCCTGCCGTCAGGGAGCCATTACATCATGGCGGTGGTGGACGCGACCGGCGATGAAACGGTCGGGCGCGGAGACGGGGTCGCCGTTTATGGAACGAACGCGCCTCTCACCGGCGCGCCGTCGGAGGTGTATGTTTGGGAGGAGAGCGTCGCGCCGTATATTCATATGCGCGTCAGCGCCGTCGCCACAGACAACGCGGGCGGATACGCGCCGCTGGACGACGGCTCCCGCGCGCTCATACGGCGAAAATACGGCGAGCCGAACGACATCTATCGGCGCATGGCGCGCGGGCGCTTGATCGAAGAGTGGCGCTACTGGGAGAAAGGCGCTTTCTTTGCGTTTGCCGCCAAGGGTCCAGGCTGGGAGCTGGAAGAGTCGCGCTCCTTTGAGCCGAACCGCGCCGCCCTAGAACGTCTGCGCCCCGACAACCTGACGCTGCAGACGCCGTTCTCCGTCTCCTCGGTCGTCCGCGAGCCGGTGTATTATGAAGCGGACAGCGTCATCTGGGCGCTGGCGCCGAACGGGTCGCAGGAACCGATCGGAATCGGAAGCGAGCTGACCATGTCGACAAAAGGGGTATGGTTCCGCGACGAAGACCGCAATCTGCGCTTCTGGGACGGCGCCGGACCGCCGAAGCTCATTCCTGCGGAGGAGGCGCCGGGACAGGCGGCCGCCGCGCCGGACGGGAAGACGATCGCCTATCTGAAAGGCGGGCAGCTGCGCATTCGCCGTCAGCAAACAGGGACGGAGGAGGTTGCCGCCGTTCCGCTCCAACAGATCGACGGGCTTGCATGGAGTCGAGACGGGTTCCTGATCGCCTTTTCAGCCGCTGAACAATCGGACAGCGCGGACGCCGCCGCCGACTCGAATCTGTACCTTTACGACACAAAGAGAGCGCATCTGGAGCCGCTTATTGTCGGCAGCGCCTACGACGCCCACCCGGCATGGTCGCCGACGCATCCGATGACGCTTGCCTTCACGCGCGTTCAGGACGAACGCCCGCAGATATGGATCGCCGAATTTTCAAAAAACGGGGAGAAAACGCTTCGCCAAATCACGCAGCAAGGCGGCGCCCGACCCAAATGGCTCAACGGCGGAACAGGGCTGATCTACGAACGAAACGGGCAGGTCTGGACGTTCGATCTGGAGACGGAGACGGCGCGCCCGCTTCTGGTGAATGGAGAGCCTGTGATCGGGGCGCGCCCATGCGTCGGTCCCTCCCCTTAGCGCTAACCAGTTCGTCATTTCCGCGCTCTCTCCTCGTCATTCCCGCGCAAGCGGGAATCTTAGCCTCCGCTAACCAATTCGTCATTCCCGCGTAAGCGGGAATCTTAGACCGTAGCCGCCGTAGTTGTCGTCTGAACTAAGATTTGCATGATTGAAAAGATTGCCAGGAAAATTGCCGAAAGGCGGCATTCCGCCGACATGCCTCATCCCAGGTCGTCATTCCCGCGCAAGCGGGAATCCAGAGTCCTGGTAGAAACCGTTCGCGTTCCCTGCCGGCATATCCCAACTTAAGACGTGAGGTCAGTGAAAAGGCGTTGACACGGGAGAACGACTCAGTTAGGATAAAGTCGCAAGCGAAGTTTCTGAAACGTCGAAAGGAACGATAAACCAATGTAACGACTGAAAAATCTCAAGTCCGCGCTTCTCGGACGAACCGACCGTCATGATGTAAGCAATGTACCCCCCTCCCCGCGTAAGTCGGCTGCCTGACATCGGCCTGGCTCTCCTTCTTGCGGCAGCCTCCGCTCTCCTCGTCGGCGGACATACCAACGCTAAGGTGTGATAGAAGACGCCGACCATGCTACTTACTGGAGCAAAGACGGCACAGGCAACAACGAGGAATGCTTCAACAAAGGGGATCCCGTAACCCCGTAAAGGAAGGGCAATGAGCATGAAAAAGACGCGCATCGCTCTCATTGGCGCGGCGGTCATTCTCTTGGCGGCTGCTCTGATGTTCTTTTGGATGGATTCTGGACAAGAGCGGGCGGCCGAGCCGCCGCCCTCCCCCTCACACATCGTCCTGATGTCCCAACTGGCTGAGCAGGGAAAATCGGAGCATCCAGACCTCACCATTTATGACGGAACGAACGCCGACGATGACCCCATCGTGACCAAGGAGCAGCTTGTCGAAATGGGGCTTGAGACGCTCAGGAAGGATCAAAAGAAAAAGACAGGGGCGGGCGAGCTGTCGAAGGAAACAGAGGAGGAAATTCGAAAGAAGCTCACCGATCTCTACAACAAATTCGTCACGAAGGATGGACGCCCCCCGCGGCTGTCGGAGGTTTCATTCAAATACAATGAGGAATATGTGATGGCGGATTACGACGGGCCGCAGACCGTCAACGCGCTCATGGCGGAGTATGATGAGTACTACAGCCGTACTCACTCCCCGCCGGGAAGCGATCTCGACATGCTTTTCCCCCGCAATGAGTGGATTCAACGCGCCCTGGATCTAGGGGTCGTTTTTCTCGACAACTACGATTACGCAGGAATTATGCAGGTGCGCGGGCTTATTGAATGGATCCAAAGCGAGCCGAAACGGTTCGCCCGGCTCTATCAGCGAAAAGGGCTTGAAGACGAAGCCAACTTCAACGCGTACATTGACGAGCAGATCAAGAAAGCCGCGATGGACAATATCTTGTGGCGCGACGCGATGCGCAAATTTCCGGACAGCACCGGCGGCTTTCGTCTGGGAAACCGGT
Organism: Candidatus Poribacteria bacterium; assembly: GCA_963665845.2. Lineage (GTDB taxonomy): Bacteria > Poribacteria > WGA-4E > JAPPNK01. The sequence continues at coordinate 2,984,670 of OY762492.1, read as the reverse complement.
ATGTCATGACCAAAGACAACCACATGCATGTCAAGATCGCGACGGGGGACCCCGATCACACCGTGTTCATGTTAGGACCGCGCAAGAGAGACCTGACCGGTGAAGAGGCGCATCTTCTGAAATACCATGGAGTCGCTCCTGAGGACATTGAGGTGTTTTACATTGACGAGAACAACGAAGTGATGCCGCCTGACAGCGAGCCGATGCGCTTGGACTGGAAGGACCGCGTCGCCGCCATGTCCGAGCATAAGCGGCAGGAAGCTCTCCAAGAAGCGGTTGAATTCTTGAACTCCGAGAAGGTGAAGGAGATGACAATCGTTGACTGGATGACGATGGCGGACTATACGGGCGCGCTGATCGATTATACGGACGGCGGTCGAACGGGAGTTTCCGATGCGCCGCCCGTTTCGCCGGCGCCTTCTGGGGTTCCCGCCCCGCCTGATGAGCTGACAGCGGATCGCGCGGCTACGGATAAACAGGCGCAGGAACTTCCGCTGCTCTTGCCGCCGGGCGTGGAGCTGCCGAAGTCGCCGGGCAGAAGCCGCGAGGATGTGGACGCCTTCTTTGACTTTCTCGATCTGCATCTCATCGAGAACGCGGATGTGCCGGAGAATGTGCGCCGCAGCTTGAAGCAGCGTTACGAGGCGTACCAGATGTGGAAGGGTCAGGATCGGCTTCGGCGACAGGAGCAGGCGTCCTCTTCCGCCGATGAAAACAGCCAAACGGCGGAAGACGAAGACGAGGACGAATGACGATCAGGGCGGGGCCGCTACGGTCCCCGCCCGTCGTCATTCCCGCCCTTGCGGTGAAACATGCGGGAATCTTAGACCGTAGCCGCCGTAGTTGTCGTCTGAACTAAGATTTGCATGATTGAAAAGATTGCCAGGAGAATTGCCGAAAGGCGGCATTCCGCCCGACATGCCGCATCCCAGGTCGTCATTCCCGCCCGTGCGGTAAAACGTGCGGGAATCCAGAGGCGCCGCAGAAACCGTCCGCGTCCGCCCGCCGGCATGTCCCAACTAAAGACGTAAGGTCAATCAGGTAGTACGCTCATGCGATGATGTTGGTCGGAGACGCGATATGTAGGCGTCTCCGACGCCTAAGATTCCCGTTTTCACGGGAATGACGACGGGCGCCGTTTGCAGATTTGCTGTCCGCATGCCATAATATAATGGATGCGATTCAACCTGCCGCGCCGCCGAGCGCCTGGAAACGCTGTCAACCGAAATGGAGAAAACGATGCGCCGTTGGACGCTGCCCGCCTGTTCCGCTCTCGCGCTGTCGATGGTCTTCGCCGCCTGCTCATCCAAACCTGCCGCCGAGACGCCGGCGCCGCAGATCCGCGTCGGAAACGAGGTCGGGCAGCAAGCGCCGCCATTCGCCTTGAGCGGCTCCAGCGGCGACTGGTCGCTCAACGGGGCGGAAGGCGCGCCTGTCGTTCTTGTTTTTTACCGCGGCTTGTGGTGACCGAATTGCAGCGAGCAGCTCGTGGAGCTGCAACAGAACCTGAACCGTTTTCAGCGCCTCGGCGCGCGTCTCGTGGCGTTGAGCGCCGACAACTTGGAAAACGCGCAGGCGATGGCGAACGAAAACAGCCTTGAGTATAATGTGTTGAGCGACCCGGCCCGCTTAACGATACGCGAATACGGCGTTGAAAGCGGGCAGATTGCGAAGCCCGCCGTCTTCGTCATCGACTCGTCAGGCGTCGTCGCATGGAAATATGTCGGCGATAACAAGGCAGACCGCCCCTCCGTGAACGCGATACTAGATCAGATACGCCCGCTTCAACCAACGCCGAAAGAACGAACGCCATGAAACCGTCCGCTTTGTTTGCCGCCGCGCTGTTTTTGCCGTTTGCTTTGACCGCCTCGGCTCTGGATGTCGGCGAGAGCGCGCCGCTTTTTGAACTGCCGAACACGGAAAATGAGACCGTTAAACTGAAAGATTACCGCGGAAAGCCATGCGTTCTCGTGTTTTACCGCGGCATGTTCTGACCGTTTTGCAATGAGCAGCTCGTGGAGCTGCAGGAAAAGATCGATGTCTTTGAAACGAACGAGATCGGGCTGCTGGCAATCAGCGTCGACCCGACAGCGACCGCCAAGCAGATGAAAGAGCGGCATAGCCTAACCTTTCCGCTGTTGAGCGACGTCAGCCGAGAGACAATCAAGGCGTACGACATCTTGAATGCGGCGGCGAACATTGCAAAGCCGGCTGTCTTTGTTCTAGACAGCAGCGGCGTCGCCGCGTGGAAATATGTCGGCGCCGACAAGGCTGACCGCCCCTCCGCCGACAAGGTATTGGAGCAGGCGCTGTCGCTGCTGGACAATCCGATGTCCGTTTCGCCAAAGAACCGCGCCGCGTCTGTCTGGGCGGAACTCAAAAGCCGATGAGCCGGTGAAAACGGTACGCATCGAAACGCCCTCGCGCCTGCATTTCGGGCTGATCGATCTGACAGGTCGGCTGGGGCGCATCGACGGCAGCATCGGGCTGACGCTTGAAAAGCCCAGCTTTGTATTGGAGGCGCGGAAGGCGGAGCGCGTGGAGGCGGTGGGCGCGGGCGTCCATCAAGAGCGCGTGGAGCGGTTGGCGAAACGGCTGCGCGCCCTGTGGAAGGTCGGCGGCGTTCATCTGCGTTATGAGGAGACGATACCGGCGCATGTCGGCTTGGGTTCAGGGACGCAGGCGGCGTTGTCCGTTATCCATGCGCTTGCCGCTTTATACGAGATTCCGTTGTCGGCTGAAGAGGCGGCGGCGCTGTCGGGTCGGGGGGGCGCGTCCGGGATTGGTCTGTACGCTTTTGAAAAGGGCGGTTTCCTTGTGGACGGGGGGCATCGCTTTCCGTCTCAAAAAGATGACTTTCTGCCGTCCGCGGCGGCTGAAGGCGTCGGTCCCGGTCCGTTGCTGTTGAGGCGCGATTTCCCTGACTGGAAGATGCTGCTGGTGTCGCCGCGCGCGCGGCAGGTTTCCGGCGAGGAGGAGAAACGGCTTTTTCGTTCTAAATGTCCGATGCCGCCGCGCGCCGCTGAACGCGTCTCGCACCTGCTGACGATGAGCCTCCTGCCTGCGCTGGCGGAAAACGATCTGCAGACCGCCGCCGCCGCCCTGGACGCGATGGGGGGCGTTGGATGGAAAAAGGTGGAGTGGCAGGTTCAGGAGCCGATCGTGCGGGAGACGGCGGAACATCTACGGCGCGAAGGCGCATACGGCGCCGCCATGAGCAGCTGGGGACCGACGATGGCTGTCTTCGGCGAGAATCTTGACGCGCTGAAACAGACGGCTGAGCAGTTTTTTAAAAAAGCGGGCAACCCTGGATTCACGCGCATTGTCCGCGCGAACAACCGCGGCGCCTCGATTCAAGTTGTAGAGCGCGATGACGCCCCTTGACCTGATACGGCAACGGCGCAGCCAACGGCGCGATTTTTTAGACAAGCCTCCCCTTGATGAGGACATTGACGCGCTCATCGAGGCGGCGCGCTGGGCGCCGTCGCCGTTCAACATACAGCCATGGGAGCTGCTGTTCATAACGGAGGCGGCGCAGAAGGAGGCGCTGGGCGAATTGACGCGCCGCCATATGTCCGCGCAGATGAAGCGGCGCCCGTTCTTGGAAGCGGCGGCGAGCTGGACGCGCGTCACCGAGGAGGAGTGGCTGGAGGCGGGGGACGGCGTCTTTCTGGAGGATCAGCTGCCCGATTCGGGGTTCGCGCGGTTGGTGGCGCCATTGCTGTTGAAACGCCCCGGCGCCGCGGCCGCGCTGGCGAAACTGGGCGCGGGGGCGGGTCCTGGAAACGCCGCCAAACGGGCGCTCGCCGAAGCGCCGCTGTTATGCGTCGTCTTCAGGCGTCTCGACCGCGTTTCGCCCGGCGCCAACGGCGAAGTGTGGACGCTGCTTTCCATCGGCGCCATGTTTCAAAACATGCTGCTGGAGGCGGAGGAGCGCGGCATCGGCGCGCAGTTCACCGTCGCCGCGCTGGAAACGGCGGAAGGGCGGGACGAAACGCGCCGCCTCTTTGACGCGCCCGAAACCTGCGAACCGATTCTCATCCTGCGGATGGGTTACCTGAAAAAAGAGGCGGAGCCGATCCTCTCAACCCGCCTGCCTGCCGAGCGGATTGCCCACTTCAACCGACACGGACAAAAAAAACGATGACGCGCCGTTATCAGACCGTCCTTTTTCATGAAGCGAACCAACCTCTTGTGTTGGAAGAGAGAAACCTGCCGCCGCTTTCGGAGGGGGAGGCGCGGTTGAAAATCGACCTGTGCGGCGTGTGCGCGTCCGACCTGCTCGCCATCGACGGCGGCGCGTCCGACTATTCGCCGCCCGTCGCGCTTGGGCATGAGATCGCCGCCGTTGTTGTCGAGTCGCGCTCAACGCATGCGCGCGTCGGCGACCGCGTCAGCGTCAACCCGATGATCTCATGCGGAGAGTGCCGCGAATGCAGGCGCGGACAAGATCGGTATTGCCGAGACCTTTACGGCATCGGGCATGACATCGACGGCGGTTTTGCCGAATACCTGACGGCGCCAAAGCCGCTCGTGGAGCGGGGCGGGCTGCTGCATGTCCCAGAGGAGACGCCGCCGATGCGGTTGATGTTCGTTGAGCCGCTGGGGTGCGTGTTGAACGCCGTTCATGACGCGCCGTTGAAAGAGACGGCGGCGATTCTGGGCGCGGGACCGATCGGGCTGTTGTTCACGCAGCTGGCGGCGAAGGCGGGGACGCGCGTTTTTGTTATGGAGCCGGTGAAGGAGCGGCGCGACAAGGCGCTGGCGCGGGGGGCTGTATCGGCGCTGGAGCCAACCGCGGAAGGTTACGCCGAGCTGCGCGACTTAACCGACGGCGGCGCCGATACGGTCATCGTCGCGACGGAGGCGGAAGCGGCGGTTCAACAGGCGATGGACGCGGCGCGGCGCGGCGGCAGCGTCAACTACTTCGGGCTGGCGCCGGCGGGGCGGACGCTTGCCATCGATCTTGAACAGCTGCATTTTCAAGGAGTGTCGATACGCGCCTCATGGGCGTTCACGCGGCGGAGCCTGGAAGAAGCGCGGCAGATGATTGTTGACGGCGAAATCGACCTGTCCGATTTAAAACCGCGCCGTTTTTCTTTAAGCGAAGCGAACGAGGCGGTTCAATACGCGCGGGAACGGCGGGGCGTCAAGGCGGCGCTAGACCCGTCTCTGATGACATCATGCCGAAAGAACTGCGATGACCAGCGGAAAAAGCGTCGCTAACCGGATCGTCATTCCCGCGTAAGCGGGAATCCAGAGGCGCCGCAGACGGCGTCCGCGTTCGCCCGCCGCCGCGAGCGGCGGAAACCCCCCCTTCCCCCCTTTTCAAGGGGGGAGTCTGCTGCCGCCGCGCTTTTAGTTGACGCCACCGCCCGCCGCTCCAGGCCGTCATTCCCGCGCCCCAGGTCGTCATTCCCGCGCCCCAGGTTGTCCCCCGCTTCCGCGAGGACATGCATTCCCGCGCAAGCGGGAATCTAGAGGCGCCGCAGAAGCCGTCCGCCTTTGCAGTAAAACGCGCGGGAATATGAGAGGCTTGCGCTCAAAAGTTGCAGCGCGGTCAAAAACTATCGTACAATGGCGATACGGCTTGAGAGAAGTTTTTGGGCGCATCGGCATGAAGATGTTGACGCGAAGATGAAATTAAGCCATGATCAGGCGTTGTAAGCGCGAACATGAAACGGAGAAAAACACATGAACACGCATCTGGCAAACCGAACGACCCAAACCTCCCCCCGCAAGCGTCGGTTGCATAAAGCGGCTCAGACCTTGCTTGTCGCGGCAACGGCCGCTGTCTTCTTTGGCGGGCCAGCCAAAGCAGCTGTACCGATGCCGATTGAGATTACCTCCATCGGCGCCTACTACAGCGGATACGACACCTTTGAAGGCGACAGCCACAGCATGCTCGTCAACACCAACGTGAACTACGACACCGTCGATTGGTACGTCAATGACAGTTTTGTCAGGAAATCCGATGGTCCGAGCAGGACGAGCGTCTTCAGCCATAACTACAGCGGTCTCGGTTCAACGACCGGGGCGCCCGTTGTTGTCAAAGCCGTAGCCGCCGACGCCAACGGCAACACCGACACCGATCAGGCAACCATCAACGTCTGGACGAAATCAGAAACAGTCGCGATAACTTCTCAAACCAACGACCAGACCTTCGTTGGCGCCGCAACGACCGATGTCGCTGTCCAAACGGATGTGGGCTTCTACCGCGTCGACTGGTCCATTGACGGAGGGACTCCAATCAGCGACAACGGACCTGGGCTGACAAGCCAAATCACGTACGACTTCTCAACCGTCCCGTACGGCAACACCGTCACGTTCACGGCGACTCCATACGGCGTCAACGCAAACGGCGAAGCCGTTGCCGGCAATGCTGCGACAATTAAGATCCGCGTCGTTGAGCCGATCTCAAGCGTTACGGTCTATTGCCCAGATAATGTTGTCGCGGGCGAGCAGTTTACCCTCAGCGCCAGCGCCGATGCGCCGTTTCATACGATTCGATGGTTTGTCGGCGGGAGCGATGCTCACGTTAGAGAGGTTGTCTCCGATAACTACGGCGATCGGTATGCCTATGCCTCCGAGAAATACGCCTTCGAGTCAGGGAGCGGTTCCGATGCGGTCAGCGGAAAAGAGTATACGGTCAGAGCGGTCGCATACGCTGTAGATCCCGACACGCTGCCAGCGGACCATCTTCCTCCGTCCAGTACGGAACTCACATCCTGGAAAGACATCAAAACAGACACTTCCACACCCCCTGTTTCTCCTTTTGTCTCTGACGAGAAATCCATCTTCGTTCACGAAGGCAAGAAAAAGATACTGCGCGACACCTTTGTGACCATCAACCACTTCAATGTGAAAATGAGCGATAACCGGAAATCCGCCCTCGTCGACATTAGCTTCACTGCCGGCATCGACTACTACAACGACCTGGAAGGGGCAGATGCCAACATCTACGCGTTCGTCCTCGCGTGTAAGCGGCGGCGCAACAGATGGGGCCAGCTGATGCGGCCAGAGCCTGTCAAAGACAGTTTCGATGTGTTCCATGCCCCGAACAATGTGGAAGGCGAGAAATGGCTCCTGCCGCTTGCACTCAGATATGACGGCTCGGCCAGCAGGATATTCGAGTTGCGGGATGCGGTATTTGTGGAAGGCGCTGAAGAGTTGCCCAACTTCTACTACGCCTACGCATCGGCGAAGGTTAATCAACAGCCAAAACCTAAGGAATGGAAATTCACGCTTGAAGGCATTGGCATTGATGGAGCTGCCGACAGAGATGACGATCACCAAACAGAGTCAAGGGAATTCTCCAAAGAATGGTCGGACGGCTGGAACTCCCCCTAACGAGGCGCCGCAGACCAAACCCAGAAAGGAGCATGATATGACATCCATTGCCTTCTCAAAGCTTCGCGCCGTTCTTGCGGCGGTCAGCCTGCTCGTTCTGCTTTCCGCTGACGCCGTTGGAAACGATCTTGAACCGCTCGAAGATGTGACGAAGCTGGAAAAGCCGACCATCAGCTACACAGACAACTCTGCTGGAGGCGTGTTTCTCATCGACTGGGACGGACAAAACAACCGACTCTGGCTGAAGGGAGAATACGGACTTCCAATATGGAGCATGGACGGCAAATATGTCTCGATCGGCGGCGGCGTTCCGGACAAGTTCTACGGAAAATACGTTCTGAACCTCAGAACAGGGGAAGAAATAAACGTGACCAAGAGGATCATCCAGAACATGGGCATCGACTTCTGGCGCGAGTTCGACATACATAGCAGCCGATGGATGCCCGGGGGGCAGCGGATGGTCTGCAGCGTCGGGGGAGACTTTCTGCCGCCTCATGGCCCGCCCAGAGATCTCTATATGCTGACAAACAGCGCGGGCAAGATGGTCAACATCACGAACACGCCGGGCAAATCGGAAAATCAGATGAGCGTGTCTCCGGACGGAAAAATCGCGTTTTCTGCGAACGCGAAGGAGCCGTATCATCACAGCCATCAACTCGACATCTTCACCATGAACGCGGACGGATCGGATGTGAAAAACATCACCGACACCCCCGATGTGTTTGAATCCTCTCCTAGGTGGTCTCCGGACGGCAAGAAGATCGCGTTCAACGGCGAGAGAGGCATTTTTATGATGGATCCGGACGGCTCCAATATGGAGCGGATCACACAAGACAAGGGTCTTTGGAAAGAACTCACTTTTTGGTCTCCGGACAGCAAGTGGCTTTTATACGGGATGAATCCGGACAACGTTCACTTGGGCTACCGCGTTGTGCGGGTGAATGTGGATACGAAGGAGATTGTTCGCGTTACGCCGGAAGGCGTCAACGCCGTGTTCGGGTCCTGGGTCTTGGCGGGCAAGAGCCGCTTCCTCTCCGTCGACCCTGCGGGTAAAAAAAAAGCGGAATGGGGAACGTTGAAAGCGGCGGACCGTAGCGATAATCAAACTCCGCAAGACGGCGACTAACGCGCAGAAGGGCATAGAGGGCTGACCTTACCGCTTTAGTTGGCATATTTCGCATGGCGAACGCGGACCGTTTCTGCGCCCCGTTTTCACGGGGGCAGGCTATGGGCGGCGGCGCCTTTTTCCATTCGGCATGACGAACGATGCGATCCATGTTAACGTAGGCGGGCGGCATCATTCGGAGGAGGCGTCTTGAGAGAAAACCGTTTACGAACAACGCTGGAGGCGGGCAAAACCGCCTTCGGAACCTTCTGCATATTGTCCAGCGCGTCGGCGGCGGAGGCGGCCGCCGCGTCAGGTCTCGATTTTGTGATACTCGACATGGAGCATGGACCCTTGACCTACGAAACATGCGAGGAGCTGATACGCGGCGCGGAATGCGGCGGCGCGGCGCCGATCATCCGCGTATCGGACAACCGCCCAGAGCTGATCCTGCGCGCGCTGGACATCGGCGCGGCAGGCGTCCAGGTTCCGCAGGTCGGGTCTAAGGCGGAAGCGGAGCGGGTTGTCAACGCCGCCAAATACGCGCCCCTCGGACAGCGCGGCGTCTCCATCTTCACGCGCGCGGGCGGCTATGTCGGCTCTCCCGACCACACGGAGAAATGCAACGCCCATCAAATGACCGTCGTACATATCGAAGGGATGGAGGCGGTTCAGAATATGGACGAGATTCTGGAGGCGGACGGCATTGACGTCATCTTCCTCGGTCCCTACGACCTGTCGCAGTCGCTTGGCATCACGGGTCAGGTGGACGATCCGCGCGTCCGCGGCGCCCTTGAGTCATGCGCCCAAAAAGCGCTTGACGCCGGGCGTTTCGTCGGCTCTTACGCCAAAGACGCGGAGATGGCGGCATGGCTCGTTTCCATCGGCGTTCAGTATATCGCGGCGTATGTGGATGCGGCGGCAGTCTACCTTTTTTACCGTCGCCTCTTGGACGATCTCCGCGGCGCCGAGTCCGATTCCCCCTTGAAAAGGGGGGCTAGGGGGGTTTAAAGGACGGGCGCGGCGGCTGTAATACCTTAAGATTCCCGCTTACGCGGGAATGACAGCAAGCGGCGCCAAACGCTTTGGGTCAAAATGAAGTTTATCGCATGAGCGTACTGCCAACCTGCGCGGAGGGTTGCAAACGGCGCGGCTGGACGTTATGATAAGAGCGGTTGAGGACGCATATTATGATGACGAACGACGAACTGGCGGACGAGCTGCGCGCCATCGCCGACCTGATGACGATTGCGGGGGAAGATGTGTACCGCGCGCGCAGTTTGGCGCGCGTTGCCGGGACGGTTGAGGGGCTGGACGAGTCGATCGCGTCCATCGCGCAAGCGGGAAAATTGAACGCGATCAAGGGGGTCGGCGCCTCCACCGCCAAAACGATTCTCCAACTGCTGGAAACGGGCGAATGCGACAAGCGGAAATCGCTGGAAGAGAAGATACCCGCGACCGCGCTGGAGCTGCTAGAAATTCCGTGGCTAGGGATCAAAACGGCGCAGCGGCTCTACAAGGAGCGGCAGATTGCGGGCATTGAACAGCTGGAGGCGTCTCTGGACGACGGCAGCTTGTTAAAGATGAAGGGCATTACGGAAAAAACGGTCGGGGTGTTTCGAGACGGCATCGCGCGTTTCCGCCGTCGAAAGACGGAGCGCCCGCTGCAAGAAGCGCTGTCGGTCGGCGGACAGATCGCGTCCGCGCTGATCGAGAGCGGCGCCGCGTCCGACGCGCAGACCGCAGGCGCGGCAAGGCGGGCGGCAGAAATATGCCTCGGCGTTCGCGTAACGGCTGAAGCGGACAGCCCCGACGACGCGGCGGCGGCGCTTCAAAAAATCGGTTTTGAGACGACCGCCGTTGGAGACGTTATGAAAGGTACCATCGCCGGCGGTTTTCCAGCCGTAGTGACGCTTGCCGCGCCTGGATCGTTCCATGCGGTTTGGCTGCGCGAGACGGCGGACGCGGAGCATCTGGACGCGCTGAACGAACGCGCCGAGGCGCGCGGACTTCCGCCGCTCAACGACAACAGCGCATGGGCGACCCTGTCTGAAGAGCAGGTGTATGCGAAGCTGGGTCTTCCGTTCATTCCGCCGGAGATGCGCGAGGGGCGCGCCGCCGTTGAAAAGGCGGACGAAGGCGGTTTGCCAACGCTCATCCAAGAAAGCGACTACCGCGGCGACCTCCACTCCCACACGAAAGCCAGCGACGGCGCCAACAGCATCGAAGAGATGGCGGAAGCGGCGGCGGCTCTCGGACGCGAATATCAAGCCATCACCGACCATTCCCGCTCCTCCGGCTACGCAGGCGGACTCAGCGTCGAACGGCTTATGCGGCAGATCGAGGAGGTTCATGAAGCGAACGAGACGTTGAACGGTCGTATAACGCTGCTGGCGGGAAGCGAAGTCGACATACTTGCAAACGGCAAGCTCGATTACCCCGACAGCATTTTAGAGAAGCTGGACTGGGTCGTCGCCAGCGCGCATTCGCTTTTCAACCTGTCCGAAGAGGCGCAGACGGAGCGGCTCTGCAAGGCGATGGAGAACCCGTTTGTGCGCGTTCTCGGACATCCGACGGGGCGGAAACTCGGCAGGCGCGATCCGTATCCGGTGAATGTGGACAGGCTCATCGAAAAAGCGGCGGAGACCGGAACGGCGCTGGAGCTGAACGCCTCGCCCGAACGCTTAGACCTAAGCGCCGAACTATGCAGGCGGGCGGTGGAAGCGGGCGCGCTCATCTCCATCAACGCGGACGCGCACCGAACGGCGACGCTTGAGAACATACGGTACGGCCTCATGACGGCGCGGCGGGCATGGCTTGAGCCGCGGCATGTCATCAACACATGGGATTTGGAACGCATCAAGGCGTTTGGAACGGCGAACTGAATCGTCAACGCAACACGCGAAAGGGCGGGCGCATGGAATTATGGAAATTATGGTGGACGCTGCCCAGCGCGTTGATCGTCATCGGCATCGCCGTATGGATCGTCGTCTTTGACGGGCTGAATGAAAAAAAGAAAAAATAGCAAGGACGCGCTCATGGATTATTGGCTTATATTTCTGATTGTCGCAGGCGCATGGATCGTCGTCTTTGACGGGCTGAACGGCAAAAAGAAAAAGAAAGATTAGAAAGGACGCGCTCATGGAAATCGGCATTATGCTCAGCGTCGCGGTCGGGGATCATCCAGGGCAGGAGCATCTGACGCCCGATGAGCAGCTGAAAAAGGCGGAGGCGGTCGGCGTCAACAACGTACAGCTCGGCTGTCCGCCGGACGAGTTTCTGGCGGGCGACGGGTTCATGAGCCTCAAAAAAAGCATCGAAGAGTCCGGCATCCGCGTCACGACCGTCTTCTGCGGTTTTGAAGGAGAGAGTTACGCGGACATCCCGACGGTGAAGCAGACGGTCGGCTATGTGCCTGAAGAGACGCGCGCCGAGCGCATCGAAAAAACGTACGCCATCTCCGAGTTTGCGAAGGGGTTGGGCGTGGACGCGGTCGCCGCGCACATCGGCTTCATCCCGCATGACGAGGAAGACCCGCTCTTTCAAGCGATGGTCGAGACGATGCGCAAAATCTGCGACTACTGCGCCCAGAACGGACAGGTCTTCAGCCTAGAAACAGGACAGGAAACGGGCGAGGCGCTGCTCCACTTTTTGCAGGCGGTTGACCGCCCCAACCTGAAGGTGAACTTCGACCCTGCGAACATGATCCTTTACGGGTGCGGCGAACCGATTGCGGCGATGGAGGAGGTGAAGGAGTATATCGTCAGCGTCCACGCCAAAGACGCCTCTTGGTCGGAGCATCCGGGCGAAACCTGGGGGACCGAAACGCCGCTGGGCGAGGGGGATGTCGGGATGGACAGGTTTGTCGACAAGCTGAAGCAGATCGGATTTGACGGGTACATCACGATTGAGCGGGAGATTGCCGGACCTGATCAGATTGAGGATATGAAAAAGGGCGTTGAGCTTCTGCGTTCGCTCGCGGCGGACGGCAAGGGGCGCAAAGGCAAATGAAAAGCGACCGGCGCAACTTTTTCCGAGACCTGGCGCGGGAGCTGGCGCGCCCAATCGCCGCGTTCAAACAGGGCTTAGAGGAGGGCAAACCCGCCGCCGACTCTCAACGCAAAGCCGCGCCCGACAGCTGGACGCGCCCGCCGAGCGTCGAAGACGACGACGCCTTTTTGAGAACCTGCGACCGCAGCGGCGAATGCGTCAAGGCATGCCCCGCCGACGCGATCTTCGCCTTTGAACAGGACGGCTCCCCCTACATCAACCCCGCCGAGCAGCCGTGCGTCGTCTGCGTCGACCTTGCCTGCATGTCCGCCTGTCCAAGCGGCGCCCTCGGCCCGCGCGAACGGTACGCCCTCGGCATGGGAACCGCCCGCGTCGACCATGAAACGTGCATCCGCTCGCATGGGCAGGACTGCATCGAATGCATCCGCGTATGCCCTTTGCACGAGGACGGCGTTACAGTTTTAGACATTGACCCGGTAAACCGCATACGGGTCCGCGCCCTGACATGCGTCGGGTGCGGCGTCTGTCAAGAGGTTTGCCCAACCGAACCAAAGGCGATACAGGTTGTCCCAAGACGCCTGCTCGCCTCCAACGAAAGGCGTTTTGAATGAAGCGCGTTGGCGCCGTTACCCTCCTTCTTCTAATGCTGCCGCTGCTCTGCCATGTTGTCCTTCCCGTGAAAACGGGAATCTTAGACCTTACGGTTCACGCGCAGACGTTCGGCAAAAACAAGGTGAACTACTCGCAGCATGAGTGGCAAACGATACGCTCCAACCGCGTGGAGATCTACTTTCCAAAAGGCTCCGACTGGCTCGCGCGTTTCACCGCCCGCGAAGCCGAGCAGGCGTTAGACCAGCTGGAAGAGGCTTGGGGGTTTGAGGTGGAGGACGCGATCCCGCTCATCATCTACAACTCCCACAACTCCTTTTCGGAGACGAACGTCATCGGCGGGCGCATCACGGAGGGGGTCGGCGGCTTTACCGAATTCAACCGAAGCCGTGTCGTCATCCCCTATGAAGGCTCCTATGAGCGCATGCGCCATGTGATTCACCATGAGCTTGTCCATGCGGTTCAGTTCAAAATGTTCAGGTCGGGCAGTTTGAAATCGCTGGCGTTGAACCGCCTCATGTCGCTTCCGCTCTGGGTGACGGAGGGCGTCGCGGAATTTGAGTCGATGGGGTGGGACATCGGGGCGGACAATGTGTTGAGAGACGCGGTCATTTCCGACTATCTGCCGCCGATTGAGCAGATGCTGTACGGCGTTTTTGCCTATAAGGGCGGTCAGGCGTTGTACCGCTACCTTGCGCTCACATACGGGCGGGACAAGATCGCGCGTTTTTTGAAGTCGCTGAAAAGCGGCGGCAATGTGGAGCGCGGGCTGCGGGAGGCGTTCGGCGTGTCGATGGCGCAGCTGGAGCGGGAATGGCGGCTCTGGCTTAAAAAAGAGTACTGGCCGGAGATCGCCGAGCGGCTCTCTCCCGTTGAGTTTGCCCGTCAAATGACGGAGCATTTAAAGGATGGCGGTTACCTGAATGTCGGCGCGCGTCTGTCGCCGGACGGGACGCGCCTGGCGTATATCAGCTCCAAGCGCGGTTTTGCCGATGTGTATCTGATGGATGTGGAAACGCGCCGCTCGGAGCGCATCATCGAAGGGGAGCAGTCGCCTGAATTTGAGTCGCTGTTTCTGCTGCGTCCTGGGCTGGCATGGTCGCCGGACGGGGCGCATCTTGCGGTCGTCGCCAAGATGCGCGGACACAACGCGCTCTTTATTTATGACGTCGTCGAAGGGGAAGTGGAACGCGAATTCGTCTTCGATCTGGACGCGATGTTCACGCCCGCTTGGAGCCCGAAGGGAAATGAGATCGCCGTTGTCGGTTTGAAAGACGGCTGGTCTGACCTCTATAACGTGGAGTTGCCGGACGGCGATTTGACCCGCTTGACGAACGATCCGTACGATGAACGCGATCCTGACTGGTCGCCGGACGGACGGCTGCTCGCGTTTTCGTCCGACCGGCCCGATGAATCGCTTGAGTATGAGGACAGCGTCCCGTTCCGTTTTGGGCAGTACGACATCTACGCGCTGGATGCGGAGGCGCGTCGGTTGATTCGCCTGACGGATCATCCCTCGAACGATATGTACCCTGCATGGTCGCCGGACGGCGCGGAGGCGCTGTTTGTGTCGGAGCGGTCGGGCGTCGGGAATATGTATCTCAAGCGGCTGGAGGGGGGAGAGGCGCGCCCTGTGACGGACGCGCTGACAGGCGCGCAGCAGCTGGACTGGTCAACGGACGGGTCGCAGGTTTGCTTTACGGCGTTTCAAGAGGGCGGGTACGACATTTTTTTGATGGAGGACCCGCGCTTTTTTGAAGGAAAAGCGCAGCCTGAAAAAACGGAGCTGGCGAAGCGCCTCTTTGACGCCGCCGCCGCGTCCGCCGCCCTGGACGTTCCTCAAGAAAAAGAAGAAGAAAACGAGGAGGAAAGCGAAGAGACGGTTGAACTGCCCAACGAAGCGGCAGAGACGGAAGCTGACGCGCCGCCGAATCTCCCGCCTTCGATCTCCACCTTGCCGAATTTATCGGACCTTGAAACGTCCGATACGGCGTCTCTCTGCGGAGGGGCGGAGGATTCGTCTGAAGAGACAGGCGCCGATTCGCCCCTCCCTGTGAACAGCAACGGCGAAGAAGGGACAGCTACACCCTTGATTGAAGGCGGCGGAGACGAGAACGAGGAGAGCGAAAAAGAAACGAAAAGAGAGCGGAAATACACCCGACCCCGCGCCTACCGCCCCCGTATGAGCGTTGAATCGTTCGGCATTGCGACGCAGATCAACAGCTTCGTCGGGTTCAGCGGACAGGCGTATCTGACGATGAGCGACCTGCTCGGAAATCAGCGGCTGCTGGTCATTACCGACCAGTCGATCTCATCGATCAAGAACCTAAACGCGCTCGTTCAATACGCCCAGCTCCATGAGCGGTGGAATTACGGCATTGCCGGGTTCCATACGCGCGACTATTTTTTGGCAAATGAGCCTCAAAGGCGGGACAGGGTCGCCCTTGTCGCCGACCGGAACATCGGTTTCCGAGCGCTTTTGGAGTGGCCGTTCAGCCCCTATTCCCGCTTGGAGGGCAGCTTCGGGTATCAGGCGATTCAGCGCGACCTTGTCGGCATTCAGTTTTACGAGTACTACCGCGTCGGTCCGTTTGGAGAAACGGGGCGGCAAGAGGTGGAAGAGACGCCGCTAGACCGCAAGTCGATGCTGCCGATGGAGCTCGCGTATGTGGCGGACACGGTGGGTTACGGGATGTACGGACCTGTGGACGGAAAGCGCATGCGCCTCAGCTTTTTCACCAGCCCTGCGGCGGGAGAGCGTTTTTTGCAATTCGCCACCTTCAAGGCGGACTGGCGGCATTATTTTCCGATTGGGGAGACGCAAAGCGTCGCGGCGCGCCTGTCCGGCGGGACCAGCTTCGGGCGAAATGCGCAAGCGTTCTTTCTGGGCGGGGTGCGGTCGGAGATCAGCCCCCGCGTCTCCAGCGCCGTTGATGAAAAGCTGCGCGCCGACAGCATCTTCTTTCCCTCTTTTGAGGGACCGCTGCGCGGGTCGAACCTGTATGAATACACCGGCGACTCGTTTCTGCTCGTCAACCTTGAATGGCGGTTTGAGCTAATTGAACAGCTTGCTCTTGGGTTTCCGCTGCCGATCGCTTTCAGGCGCATTGGAGGGAACCTGTTTATGGACGTCGGCTCCGCGTTCGATGCCTCCGGCCCCGATCGGCTCGACTCGGTAGACGATCTGGCGGCGGGGATCGGGTTCGGCGCCCGTTTCAACCTCGGCGTCTTCATTCTCCGCTTTGACGCCGCATGGAAAGCCGCCGCATGGGAGATTGCCAAAGAGCCGCGGTACTACTGGTCTATCGGCGCCGATTTTTAAGAATTGCGCTTGGGAATCGACGGCATGACCGTATGAAGGACGCGGGCTAAGCGCTCCGCCGCGTCCGCCAGCAGCCATTCCCCGCGGTGTATCGCCGCGTCCATCTCCATCGGTTCTGAAAGGATAGAGAACGCGGCGTCGATGCCGATGTCCGCCAGCTCCCGCCCCTTCGCCCTCACCGATCCCGCCAGGGCAAAGACGGGCAGACCGCGTTTTTTTGCCGCCTGCGCGACGCCCATCGGCGTCTTCCCGCGTTTCGTCTGCGCGTCGATTTCCCCCTCGCCTGTGACGACGAGCGACGCGCCTTTCAGCGCCTCATCGAACCGCGCCGCTTCTAAGACGATCTCGATGCCGGGCTTCAGCCGCGCGTTCAGGAAGACCAGCAAGCCCGCGCCCAAGCCGCCGGCGGCGCCCGCGCCCGGCGTCTCGGACGGGTTGACGCCCAGATCGCGCTCCATGATCTCGGCAAAGCGCGCTAGGTTTGCGTCCAGCTGTTTGACCTGTTCAGGCGACGCGCCCTTCTGCGGTCCGTAGACAGCTGAAGCCCCCCTCGGACCGGTGAGCGGGTTGTCGACGTCGCATGCCGCGACCGTATCGACGTTTTTCAATCGAGCGTCCATGCCGCTGATGTCGATGCGGTCGAGTCGGTTTAAAAAACCGCCGCCGCGCGGAATTTCTTGCCCGTCGGCGTCCAGCAGACGCGCGCCGAGCGCCTGCGCCATTCCCGCTCCGCCGTCGTTCGTCGCGCTGCCTCCGATGCCGACAATCAGCTTTCGGACGCCGAGGTCCAGCGCCGCGCGTATCAGTTCTCCTGTTCCGTAGGCGGAGGCGCGCATCGGGTCGCGTTCATCCCGCGAGGTCAGCGCCAGTCCAGACGCCGCCGCCATCTCGATGACCGCCGTCTCTCCTCCGCCCAGAACGCCGAAGCGCGCGAGCGTTTCCTTCCCTAGAGGACCCTGGACGCGGCGCCGTTCCAGTCTGCCGCCGGTCGCGTCCACGAGCGATTGCGTTGTGCCTTCGCCTCCGTCTGCCATCGGCACGAGCGCGTATTCGGCGTCCGGCAGGACGCGCCGCATGCCGCGCGCGATCGCCTCCGCCGCCTGTTTTGCGGTCATACATTCTTTAAAGGAATCGGGCGCGGCAACAATTTTCATGACGGCTCCAGCAGCCTTTCCGTCAAACGCGCCAGCGGCAAGCCGACGACGTTGAAATAACAGCCCTCAATGCGCGCCGCAAACGCGCCCGCCTGCTCCTGAATGCCGTATGCGCCCGCCTTGTCCATCGGCGCGCCGGTTTTCGCATACGCCTCAATCTCGCGGTCGGACAGGTTTCGAAACGTGACGCGCGTCTCTTCATGCCATGCTTCTTCGGCGCCGCTTTTCCAGATGAGCGCGACGCCTGTCAAGACGCGGTGCGTTTTTCCGCTGAGCGTTTGAAGCATGCGCATCGCGTCGGGGATGCCGTTCGGTTTCCCTAGTATGCGTCCGTTTAGGCAGACGACCGTGTCGGCGCCGAGCGTGAGGTCGTACTGTTTCCATGCGGAATCTGTCTGGGCGGCGCGCGCTTTTCGCATCGCTAAGGTTTTGACGGCCTGTTTTGGCGCCGTGTCGGGCGGGATCGTTTCGTCCGCGCCGGTCGGAACCGCCTTGAACGCGGCGCCGATTTGACGCAGCAGCGCCGCGCGGCGCGGAGACCTGGACGCGAGAAGTATGGATGGGTACAGCGGCATAACGGCATTCTACAGCGGGTCGGGCTTTAGGTCAAGGGCGGGATCTGGCCTTGAGTCGTTAATTGAGACATGTCGGCGGGCGAACGCGGACGGTTTCTGGAACGCCTCTGGATTCCCGCTTGCGCGGGAATGACGATTTGGTGGGCGGCGCCTTTTTCCCATGAATAGAGCGATCGTCGGTTCAAATGTCCCAACTTTCAGCATGAGGTCAGCGGGGTCTCTGACCTGGAGTCTTTAGTTGGGACATGTCGGCGGGCGAACGCGGACGGTTTCTGGAACGCCTCTGGATTCCCGCTTACGCGGGAATGACGATTTGGTTGGCGACGCCTTTTCCCCATGAATAAAGGCTTTGTTCGTTCCAATGTCCAACTTTATGCATAAGGTCAGGCGGAGCCGTTTGACAGGGCGGCGCGCCTCCGTTAACATAACCCAAGCCTCCCTTCGAAGACGCCTCTCAAGGAGCGTTCTCTTGACGCATTCCGCCGCGCCGCTGCCGCAAGCGTTTTACGACCGCTCCGCCGCTGAAGTGGCGATGGACCTGCTCGGCGCGGAACTGTCCCACGAATCGACCGCCGGCGTCATCGTCGAAACGGAGGCGTATCTGATGGACGACCCTGCCTGCCACGCCTACAACGGCGTCACGCCGCGCTCCCGCGTTATGTTCGGCGAACCGGGGCGCGCTTATGTTTATCTTTCTTACGGCTGCCACTGGCTGTTGAACGCTGTCGCGGACCGGCGGGGCGTCGGCAGCGCGGCGCTGATTCGCGCCGTTGAGCCGACGCGCGGGCTGGAGATCATGCGCGCCCGGCGCCCCGCCGCGCGGCGCGACCGCGATCTTGCCTCCGGACCTGGACGCCTCGCCCAGGCGCTCGGCGTTTCAAAAGAGCATAACGGAGCGCCGCTCTGGGACGGTCCGCTCGCCGTGCGCCCCGCCGACAAGCCGATCGGCTCCGTCGTCGTCTCGACGCGCGTCGGCATTTCCAAAGGCGCCGATCTGCCGCTCCGTTTCTACCTCGCCGGCAATCCGCATGTGTCCAAACGCGCAAGGAGCGCGCGGTGAACGGCGCGGACCGCTGCGCGGTTCTGGTTGTGGAGGAGGATGCGCGCGCGCGCCGCTCCTTCGCCGCCGCCGCGGAAAAAGCCGGCTGCCGAGCCGTCCAAACCGCCGGCGTTGAGGAAGCGTTGAACTGCCTTTTAGACGAGGCGCCGCATGTGGTCGTCGCGCCGATGCGTTCGGGCGGAAGGCGGCTTTTGCGCGCCGTGCGCGACGCCGGCGGCGAGACCGCCGTCATCTTGACCGTTGAGCCGAACCAGCTGGACAGGGACGCCGCCGCGCGTCTCATGAAGGACGGGGCGCATGATTTTTTGGTGAAGCCTGTCGACACGGTGAAGCTGGGCGCTTCCGTTCAAAAAGCGCTGCGCGATCTCGACATTTCCCGCCAGAACAGCGCGCTCCGCCGCCAGATCGAGTCGCCCAGCGCGCAGCTCGGCTTCACCGGCAAGTCGCCGCGCATGCAGGAGGTGTACCGCAGCATTATACGTTTGGCGTCGTCGCCTGGGACGACGGGTCTCATCTTGGGCGAAAGCGGCGTCGGCAAGGAGGTGGCGGCGCGCGCCGTCCATACGCGCAGCGTTCGGCGCAAGGGTCCGTTTGCGCCGTTCAACTGCGCCGCGCTGCCCGAAGCGCTCATCGAGAGCGAGCTGTTTGGACATGAGCAGGGCGCGTTCACCGGCGCGGAACGGCGCCGGCGCGGGCGGTTTGAGCTGGCGGACGGCGGAACGCTCCTGCTGGACGAGATCGGGGAGATGCCTCTGGCGCAGCAATCCAAGTTGCTGCGCGCTCTGGAAACGCGCGAGTTTGAGCGGGTCGGCGGCGAGAAACCGATACGGGTGGATGTGCGCATTATTGCCACGACGAACCGCGACCTTGAGCGCGAAGTGGAGGAGGGGCGGTTTCGAGCCGATCTGTACCACCGCCTGCGCGTCTGGACGATTCGCATACCGCCGCTGCGGGAGCGCGTTGAGGACATCCCGCTTTTGACGCGCCATTTCATTGATCAGTTTGCTGAAGAGACGGGGTCGGAGGCGTCCGGCATTCATCCTGAAGCGATGCGCGCGCTGGAGAAATACCCGTGGCACGGCAATGTGCGCGAGCTGAAAAATTGTGTTGAGGTGATGGTCGTCACGGCGCAAGAGCCTGTCTTAGGGCTGCCCGATCTGCC
Organism: Candidatus Poribacteria bacterium; assembly: GCA_963665845.2. Taxonomy (GTDB): domain Bacteria; phylum Poribacteria; class WGA-4E; genus JAPPNK01. The sequence goes on along the minus strand of OY762492.1, from coordinate 2,964,322 downwards.
GGAATGGATCGTTCAAAGCAGGCGTCCGATGGCGTCCGCCGCCGCGGAGACGGACGAAGGGGGCATGCATGCCGCCGCGGGCATGTCCTGGAGCGAGATCGAAAAAGAGGCGGTGCGCGCCACCTTAGAATACACCGGCGGCAACAAGGCGGAAGCCGCCCGCGTCCTTGAAATCAGCCGGCGAACCCTTTTCCGCAAGATCAAAAAATACGGCTTATAATTCCCCCGCGCCGCTCATTCTGCGATTCCCGCGCGTTTTACTGCATGGACGGGAATGACGACCAGGGGGGGTTTAAAAGACGGGCGCGGCGACTGCGATGCCTTAAGATTCCCGCTTACGCGGGAATGACGTCAGGCGGCGCGGACGCTTTAGGATTAAAAAACGACGATCACCGCATGGGCGTACTGCCTGCGACTCCTTCGCATGACGAGTTCCGCAAAATCGGTTATATTGGCGTCATTAAAAGTTAGAGCAGGAGCGTGTGCGAACGATGCGCAGTTTTCGAGGCGGGCGCTATTCGGGATCCGATGACGAATCGCAGCCGAAGGTTGAGTTTCGAAAAACCTACGGACGACTACTCAAATATGCGAAGCCTTACACGTTTTGGATACTGGTTATCTTGATCGCGTCGCTGGCGTCGGCGTTCATGAGCGTTCTGCCGGCGCAGGTGATGGGCGTCGCCGTCGACAAGATCTTTGAAGGCGCCAGAGAGAATGAACAGGGCGTTGAAAGACCCGCGCAAGACGCCGATGATCCGTCGTTTCGCCGCTCCGTTGAGTTGCCCATCACGCCGCATATTGACGCTTTTGCAGACTGGGCGGCTCAAAACTGGATGCAGGGTTGGAATGAAAAGGTTGTCTCGGCTTCGGTACTTGTGATCGCGTTTCTGCTCCTGTTCGTATCCAGCAAGGCGCTCAGCGTCGTTCAAGGTTATATCATGGCGCGCGTCGGGCAGTCGCTCGTGTACGACATGCGCAGTCAGGTGTATGACCATATGCAGCGGCTCTCGGTCGGATATTTTGAAAATCAGAAGACGGGCGACGTCATGTCGCGCGTTGTGAACGATGTCAACTCGCTAGAGCAGGTGATTGTCGGTCCGGTCGTCTCGCTCATCACCGACATATGCCGCCTCGTCTGGGTTCTCTATTTCTGTTTGACATGGGACTGGCAGCTGACGCTCATGGCGTTGACGGCGGTTCCGCTGCTGCTCATTTCAACCTACATCATCGGACGCATGCTGCGCAAGACCTTCCGCGAACTGCGCACTAAAGTCGGCGAATTGAACGCGCTGCTTCAGGACAACATCTCCGGCATCCGCGTTGTGAAAAGCTTCGCGCGCGAGGAGCATGAGCTGAACCGTTTCAACGAAAAAAGCCGAGAAAATTACACTTTAAATGTGCGCATAGCGACCATCTTTGTCATGTTCCGCCCGTGGATTGAGATGCTGAACCAGATCGGATTGTTGACCGTGCTGGGCATCGGCAGCGTGCGCGCCATGTCCGGCGCGATCACCCCTGGCGTGTTTGTCGTCTTCATTCAGTATCTGCCGATGGTGTTCGGTCCCATCACCGGCTTTACCCGTTATTACAACCATGTCCAGCAGGCGCTGGCGTCCAGCGAGCGGGTGTTTGAGCTGCTGGACACGGAGCCGAAGATCGCGCCGCCCAAAAACCCTGTCTCGCTGCCGGGGCTGTCGGGGCGCGTGGAGTTTCAAAACGTCTCCTTCGCCTACCAAACGGGCGGCGAGACGCTGCGCAATATCGACCTGAGCGCGGAACCGGGCGAAATGATCGCGCTGGTCGGTCCAAGCGGGGCGGGAAAGACTACGCTGGTGAACCTGATCCCGCGCTTTTACGATCCGATCAACGGGGTCGTGCTGATCGACGGAATGGACCTGCGCTGGCTTGACCTGACCGAATATCGGCGGCAGATCGGGCTGGTGTCTCAAGACCCGTTTCTGTTTAATGACACGGTGGAGAACAATCTGCGCTACGGGCGTCTGGACGCGACGGACGAGGAGCTGCGCGAAGCGGCCGCGGCGGCGAACGCGGCGGAGTTCATTGAAGAGATGCCCGACGGTTACAAGACCGAAATCGGCGAGCGCGGGATCAAGCTGTCCGGCGGGCAGCGGCAGCGATTGTCGATAGCCCGCGCCATTTTAGCGGACGCGCGCATTCTGATACTGGACGAAGCCACCTCCGCGGTCGATTCGGAAACGGAGGCGTTGATTCAGCAGGCGGTCGACAACCTTGTTAAAAACCGCACCACCTTTGTGATTGCGCACCGCCTGTCGACGATACGGCATGCGGATCAGATTTTGACGTTGGAAGACGGGCGGATCGTGGAGCGCGGTACCCATGAGGAGCTGATTGCCCAGAACGGCGTTTATGCGCGGCTGCATGAGATGCAGTTTCGAGATGTTCAACCGAAGCCGCCCCCGCCGAGCCGCCGCCGAGGCGCCCGCCCTGGCGTCGGCGATGGAGAGGGCAGACCGCCCTTCCGCGGGCGAATGAACATAGAGGATGACCTGATTTGAACGCCGCCGCCGCGCCTGCGCAAACGATCCCCGACGATCTGCTCCTCGGATCGGCGACCTCCGCGACGCAGATAGAGGGCGGAGAAATTCCGCACAGCTGGGCGCGCTGGAGCGAGCAGGGCAAAACAGCGGACGGCTCCCATCCAAAAGACGCATGCATGCACTGGGAGCGCGCCTTAGAGGACGCCGCCCTCATCAGCCGCCTGAACCATCAAACCTACCGCTTCAGCATCGAATGGGCGCGCCTTCAGCCGACGCAGGACGCATGGGACGCCGCGGCGCTGGATCAATACAGGCGGCTGATTGGGGCGCTTTTAGACGCGGGCGTTCTTCCGCTCGTCACGCTTCACCATTTCACCAACCCGCTCTGGATTGAGGACGCCGGCGGCTGGACGAACCTCGCCGCGGTTGAGGCGTTTGAAACCTATGCGGAACGGGTCGTCTCGGCGCTGGGCGATCTGGTCTCGGAATGGGTCACCGTGAACGAACCGGCGGTGTACGCTTACCATGGACATCTGCAGACAATCTGGCCGCCGGGCAAGCGGAAACTGCGCGCATGCAGAGCGGCGGCGCGAAACATGCTCCGCGCGCATATCCGCGCCTATCGTCTCATCCATGAGACGCGCGGCAGAAACGCATGGCAGGGCGAAACGCGCGTCGGCGCCGCCAAGCATTTCTGCGCAATGCGACCCGCCCGACCCGAAAAGCGGCTCGACAGGATGGGCGCCAAGATCGCCGAGCATCTGTTTCAAGACGCCCCGCTCTTCGCCCTCTCGACCGGCGCGTTCCTGTTTCCATACGGCTATCCATGGTTTCGCCATGACAGCAACCCTGAAGGCAGCGGCGACTTTTCCGATTTTACAGGCGTCAACTACTATATGCCGTACCGCGTCCGATGGCGGCGCAAAGGTTTTGAACTGCATACCCCAGACGAGGCGCCGACGAACGATCTGGGATGGGAGATCGACGCGGAGGGGCTGCGCCAAGTGTGCGCGAACGCCTACGAAGCGGCGGGCAAGCCGATCTACATCACAGAAAACGGCATAGCGGACGCGGACGACGCGATGCGAAGCCGTTTCATCTACGAGCATCTGGCGCAGGTTCTTCAAGCGCGGCAAGACGGCATTCCGATTCAGCGGTATTATCACTGGACGCTGATGGACAACTTCGAATGGGCGGAGGGGATGTCGGCAAAGTTCGGCTTGGCGGCGGTTGACCCGCAAACCTATGAGCGCATCGTGAAGCCGAGCGGGGAGTATTACGCGCAGATATGCAAGACGCGGCGGCTGATTCCTGTTGAATGAAAGGATAGTATGCTCATATAAAGATATTCGCGCCGATGACATTTGATATGATGATGTATCTTTTAAGATTCCCGCTTACGCGGGAATGACAGGAAGTGGGGCGCGGGAATGACAGGAAGTGGGGCGCGGGAATGACAGGAAGTGGGGCGCGGGAATGACGACCGGCGGCGCGGACACTTTAAGGTTAAAAAATGAAAATTCCGCATGGGCGTATTACCAATGAAAGAGAAAGATATGATCACGCGCGGGCAGTATGAAACGGACGGGTTCGCTTTACATACGGCGCCGCTGCTGACGCCGGCGGAGGTTTCGGCGGCGGTTGAGGGGCAGAAGGCGATCTGCCGCGGCGAATATGACACGGGGCGCGCGCCGCAGCCCTCCCCATGGAAACCAGGGGACGACCCGAAAAAACTGGTGAAGATCGAAATGCCGCAAATGGCGAACCGCGCCGTCTTGAAAGCGGTCGGGCATCCGGAAGTGGGGCGGGCGGCGGCAGAAATCACAGGGGCGAAGGCGGTTCAGGTCTGGTGGGTTCAGATGCTCATCAAGCCGTCCATCCCCGCCGATGAGCCGGCGGCGACCAATATCGGCTGGCATCAGGATCGCCATTACTGGCGCGTCTGGGAAGAGGGAAGCGAACTGCTGACCGCATGGATTGCGCTCACCGATGTGACGGAGCGGTGCGGTCCGATGCGCTTTGTGCGCGGGTCGCACCGCTGGGGTCTCATGGAGGGCGCAGGCAACTTCCATGACCAAGACCATGACGCCCAGCGCGGGCAGATCGGACTCCCTGAAGGCGCCGTCTGGGAGGAGGCGCCGGCGCTGCTTCCGGCGGGAGGCGTCAGTTTTCACCACCATTTGACGCTGCATGCCAGCGGGAGAAACGTATCCGGCGAGCCGCGGCGCAGCTTTGCGGTTCATATGCGGACGGAGAAATCGCGCCCGGTCGGGGGGAAACGGGCGGGCTTGTCGCAGTTTATCGATGACGAAAATGTTTGTCCAGTGATCTACGGGGACGCGCGCCATTTTTCAAAAGGTTAAAGCGTCAGCGCTCCCGTCGTCTAGGATTCCCGTAGATTAAAAACCATATGCTGCTGCTTTGCATCCATGACCGCCCCGCGCTTATACGGGTTCATCATGTCCGGCAGCATCGGCGGTTGATGATTGAAATAATCTTGGATTGACCATATCTTGAGGCGCGGATAAGACTCGCCAAGAATCGAGATGTTGCCGAGGCTGGCGGCGTCTTTATGCATGTCGCCTGACGTAACAGGCTCCAGCGTGATGAAGCGGCCGAGGGCGGCTTTCTGAATATCCATCGTACCGATGAAGTCGCGCAGGTCGCTCGGCGACACTTTCGCGCCGCTTTTCACCTGCGCCAACGCCAGCCGAGAATCGAAATTGTCGGGGTCATGCGCCAACCTTCCGCGTCCATCAACGCCCTTGTCGCCTGTTTGCTTCGTGTTCGGCGCGAATCCTGGCAGACGATCAACCGCCCATGCCTCAAACGCAAGGCGGTTGCCGCGCGCCAGCGCATGCGCGTCCCGCATGTTTTTCGGGATGCGCTCCGCTTGAATGTTCAGGGTTTTGAGATGCGGACGCTCGCGCCGTATCAGGTCGATAGCGAAGGAAGAGATGTCGATGCCCGCCCACTGCCGCTTCAGGAGGTGGGCAGCCTCTATCGCCGTGCCGCAGCCGCAAAACGGATCCAACACCAGATCGCCCTCGTTCGACGACGCCTTGACAATCCGCTCCAGGAGCGCGAGCGGTTTTTGCGTGGCATAACCTAGACGCTCTTTGGAAGCGGTTTTCGTTCCAAAGCCGTAAATATCTGTCCACACGCTTCCCAAAGCGGCTTTAGCCTCATGCAAGTAGTACTTGATATACTCCTTGCCTGTTTTGGAAGTGTGAACTTTGTCTTCGCTGCGGAACCTCGCCATACTCGCGTCTGAATAATCGCCTTTTTGTACGGCTTTATACCGCCCTCGCGCGTCTTCATATCTGTAAGCCTTCTTCTGCGATTCGCTGAGCGATGTGTATTGCTGCTCGAAAATGTGGCGTTCGCTTTTTGAGTACATCAAAATTTCGTCGTAGTTGCGGGGCCACTGCCTGCTCCTCCGTTTTGCGCCCTTGCCTGCCGGATCCCTTACCCAAACGATCTCGTTGCGGAAATTTTCCTTGCCGAAGATGTCGTCCATGACGATTTTAAGGTAGTGGCTTGCGGTCGGGTCGCAGTGGAGGTAGATGGAGCCTGTCGGTTTCAGGATGCGCTGCATTTCTGCCAGCCGCTCCGCCATGTAGGTCAAATACGCGATCATGCCGCAGCCGCCTAGAATTTGGTATAAGCCGACGACGGCGCCGCGTCCCGGACGCCCAACCGCGGCTTCGTAGGCGCCGTACCGTTCGCCGGCGGCGTCGTTCCAGCTCCATGTGTCGGTAAAGGCGCGGTATTGCACCTCCTCGTCGTCCAGCCCGGCGAAGAGCATGTTGTAGTTTGTCTTGCTGTTGAAGGGCGGGTCTAAGTAGATCAGGTCGACGCAGTTGTCTTCCCACTGCTCCATCCAATCGAGGCAGTCGCCGTAATAAAGCCTGTTCGGTTTGAGCGCCATGCCCGCATCCTCTCGCTTGCCCTGCGGGAGTATCATGCGCTGTCTGCCTTATTCTGTCAAGCGCGCTTTCCGCGCCCCGGTTCGTCCCCCGCTTCCGCGAGGGCATGCATTCCCGCCCTGCGGTAAAACGCGCGGGAATCCAGAGTCTTATTCGGAATCGTCCGCGTTCAGCAAAAAGCGTTATCCCGCCGGACGTCATTCCCGCGCAAGCGGGAATCCAGAGTCTTATTCGGAATCGTCCGCGTTCAGCAAAAAGCGTCATTTCCGCCCCTGCGGTAAAACGCGCGGGCATCCAGAGGCGGTCCGAAACCGTCTGCGCTCGCTTCAGGCGTCCATAGCGCCCGGCGTCATTCCCGCGCAAGCGGGAATCCAGAGTCTTATTCGGAATCGTCCGCGTTTGGCAAAAAGCGTCATCCCGCCGGACGTCATTCCCGCGCAAGCGGGAATCCAGAGTCTTATTCGGAATCGTCCGCGTTCAGCAAAAAGCGTCATTTCCGCCCCTGCGGTAAAACGCGCGGGAATCCAGAGGCGGTCCGAAACCGTCTGCTGTTTGAACTAAGATTTGCATGATTGAAACGATTGGCAGGAGAATTGCCGAAAACTGACACGCCGCCTGCGACATGCCCGCAACTCCAAATCTTGAAAATCCTATAAATCCTGAAAATCTTAGTTCAAAACCAAGCGCAAGGCGCGCCCCTCCTTTAAACCCCCCTAGCCCCCTTTTCAAGGGGGGAATCGAACGCGGCATGGAGCCTCACTGCATAGAGCGCCACGTCTCCAGCGGATGGCGCCGTTCCTTCAGCGGCATGGGAACGCGCCGCCCCTCCTCCATGTGAGAGGCGTAGATCGCCATGATCATCTCCAACGCCCACCGCCCCCTGACGCCGTCGCACGGCGGATCTGTCCCGCGCTCCAGCGCCTTGGCGTATTCAAGATACATCGTTTCAATCGGGTTGCGCGGGTTCGGCAGTTCGACCCGCTCCCAGCTGCCGAGTTCGCTTGGGCGCCCCTCCATCGCCCGCGGCAAACGCCACAGGCTTTCGGACAGGTCGCCGCTGGTTCGCACCGCGAGCTGACCCGTTGAGCCAAATATGTCGACGCCGTAGTTGTGGTTGTTCGTCTTGGCGTAGTCGGTGAACCGTATCTCGCCGAGAATGCCGTTGTCGAACTCGTAATCGGCGGCGGCTCTTGATCCGAGAACGAGACCTGAATCGCGGTCTCTGGGCGACATCTCCTTCGCTTCCATGACATCCTGCGGCTGCGCGAGCCTGTTTTCATGCATGACGACGCCTGCGCACCACCGCGGCTCTCCGCCGAAACGCATCATCATATCGGCGATGTGCGTTCCCATCTCCATGAACTCGTTGCCGCTTTTCCGACCGCCCTTGTTGCGTCCGCGCACAACGATAACCTCGCCGACATCCCCGCTTTCCACCAGCTCAAGCCCCTTGCGGATGCCGGGATGCACATGGTTCTGTTGATGTACCGCCAGCTTGGCGCCCGACTTCTCCGCCGCCTCCACCATGGCGTCCGCCTCGGCAAGATCAATGGCGATCGGCTTTTCGCATAAGACGGAAACGCCCCGCGTCAAGGCGGCGATACTCGGCTCCAGATGCCCTCGCGTCTGCGTCGCGACAGAAACAAGGTCAAGCGATTCGGAATCGCACATGTCGCCCGCGTTGGCGTAAGGTTTTGCTTGAAACGCTTCCGCCGCGTTTTGAGCCGCTTTAGGCGAGATGTCGCACACCGCCGCGATCTCAAACGTCGGCAGCCCCTTCAGGACGCCCAGATGGTGTCGCCCCATTCCTCCGCATCCGACCACTCCAACTCTCATCGTTCTCTCCTAACCTGATCTTGTGTCTTTAGTTGGGACATTCTGCTTGGCAAACGCGGACGTTTTCTGCGGCGCCTCTAGATTCCCGCTTACGCGGGAATGACGGTCTAGTTGGCGGCGTCTTTGTGTCTTTAGTTGGGACATTCTGCTTGGCAAACGCGGACGTTTTCTGCGGCGCCTCTAGATTCCCGCTTACGCGGAATGCATGTCCTCGCGGAAGCGGGGAACGGTCTGGTTGGCGGCGTCTTTTTCCCATAAATAGATCGATTATTCGTTCAAATGTCTCAACTTTATGCATGAGATCATCTCCTAACGTATCAATACAATCGTTCCGATGGAGACGTTCAAACCTATTCGCATTTGGTAGACGTAGATTCCGTTTGCGGCGAGCGTTCCGTTTTGGTCGCGTCCGTTCCATACGGCGTTTCCGTCGGTCGGCTCGGATGTCCAGACTTCCCGCCCGCGCAGGTCAAAGATGCGGACAATCAGGTTGCCTTCCGCGGCGTTCAGCGCGCGTCTTGGGAAGGTTGCCTGATGAAACGGCGCGGAACCAAGGGGGGTGAACGGGTTCGGAAACGGCGCCGCAAAACTGGGCAGCCGCGCCTCCGCCGGTTCCGATCGATTCCCCGCCTCGTCCACCGCGACGACTGCATACCGCAGCCATCCGATCTCCAGCTGCGGGCGGTGATGCGTGAAGAGCAGCGCGCCGCCCTGTTCAGGTTCCACTTTTCCGATCTCAACGGGCGTTGCGCCGACCAAGCCGAAGAGGATGTCATAACGCGCCGCGTCGGGGGAGGGGCTGGCGCTCCATGTCAGCTCCACATTCTGGGCGGCTTGCGCGGCAACGGCGTTTGCGGGCGGATCGGGCGCGCGGGTGTCGGGCTTCACCAGAACGGCGCGGGACGGCGACAGCGCGGAGGCAAGAATGCGTATCTTATAGGACGCAATCGCGTAAGAATGCGTCCCCGGCGACACGTTCACATCTCGAAACTGCGTTGCGTTCGGGTCAGGCAGATCGATCGGCTCGCCATCGCGGTAGATGAAATACCCCTGCACCTCCGGGTCGTCCACGCGCTCCCATTTCAGCAGGACATCGTTTTCGCCGGTCGGGTCGGCTTGCGCGGTGAAGCCTGTTGGGACAGCGGGCGGCGTGTTCGGTATCACATCCAGCGTGTAATCGTTGTTGTTGAGCGGATCGCCGTCGATTTCGCCCGGCTGCACAAACTCCCCGATCTGCAGGTTCTCTAGGTTGCGCAGGCTGACTCGGAAAAGGGCGCCTTTACGCGGCAGGTCGGGCGTCCGCACTTTAAAAACCGCCTCAAACAGCGAGCTTTGAAAGTTGTCGATCTCATCCTCCAGAACAAATCGGATAAAGGCGTCCGTTACAACCGCTTCAAACGGTACCGAAACGCCGTCAATCAGCACATCCTCAACCGACTCTGGAGAGCGGACGGAGAAGCCGGCGGGAAGCGTCAGCTCAACGCTTTTCACCTCTTCTCCCGCTTCCGCCTGCGAACGGTCGATGAGCAGCGTTAGGATTAGGGTCGGCTCGGAAGCGGTCGGAACCTGTCCGCTTGGATCGCCCTGTACGTTCAGTTCCCCGTTGGAGCTGACCGCCGCCCATCCGTTTAAAACGCCCGACATGCCCAAGAGAGCGGCGGTCAAGACGCATCCAAAGCGGTAAAACGCGCGAAGCTTCATACATACATCCTTTTAAAATCGAGCGCGGAGAGAGACGCGCTGGCTCGCGCTGTCTTCCAGTTCGTTGTTTGAAAAGGCGACCGCGTAATCGACCGACGCGACCGCCGTCCCAAAATGGAAAGCGATGGTCGCGCCGGCGGAGACGGAACCGGCGGCGAGGCGTCCGTCGCCGGCGTCGTATCGATACCCGACGCGCGCTGCGAATGCGTCGCTAAAGCCGACTTCAGCCCCCGCCCCAATAGCCGTTCCGCCGCCGAACGCCGCGTCGACCGCGATAAGGCTCCGCGCCAGCATTTTCTGGACAGCCTCTTGTTCAGCGAATTCCGCAATGGCGCTCAACCGCAGCGCCGTCCCGATGCGCGCGGTGGAAGGGGCGCGGTCGTTCTCTTCCTCCTGCGCCTCTTTAAACGACAGATCGGCGGGAACGATGTTTTGTCCAGCCAAGCCGATTGTCCATCCGTCCGCCGGTTCCGCCAAGAGACCGACATCCGCGGTGAAGGCGGAGGCGCTTGTTTTTTCTTCAAAATACGGGTTTTGCGCCACATCCGGCAGCGAGCTGTCGACTCCTGTCTGGAGCCGTTTCAACAGAAAACCGGCGTCCAGCCCCTGCGCGAGGCGACGGGCGTATCCGACAAGAAGCGCCGTTTCGCGGTAGACGCCGTTTGCGTCCGATAAACTGGAGGCGCCCGCGTTGAGCGTTCCGCCCGCGAGCGGCGCGGCGATGAGCGCGGCGTCATGCGCCACTAGGGGACTAACAGGTCCGGAGAAATACGCCGCGCGCGTGAACGCGAGATGATAACTTCCGTCGGCGCCGCCCGCAGGGTTGTAAAGCGGGGCGTTCGCGTCGTCCGCGACAGCGGTGAAAGCGGTTCCCATTCCAAGCGGGCGCGCCCCGTTTGGAGGCGCCGTAAAGGAGGCAAAAGCGGCGAACGGCAGCCCCAGCAGGAGAACCGCCGCCGTCCAGAACCGCGCGGCGCGTGGTGTCGATTTATCTCTGATGAGTTCGCTCCTTTTGATCAATCTTGATGTCCAGTATCCATATATTTGAACGTTCTTTTTCGTTTTCAATCCAGTCCAGCGCCGCCAATTCAACGCGGATAACGCTTCGCGCGCGCTCGTCTAAGACCGGCAGGCTCGCTTCTCTCCGCTCGGCGACGCGCATGATCGAGTAACCCAGCGGCGTGACGATCGCCGCGCTCCATTCTTTTGGCTGAAGGCGGTCGATGGCGCGCCGCAATTCAGGATCCATGCGGTCCGCTTCGATCCATCGGTCAGAGCCGTACGGGGCGGACGCATGAAGCGGCTCCGGCAATGCGTCCGCATATGTCTCGTCAAGCGGATTTTGCCGAACGGCGTCGATCCATGCAAGCGCCTGTTCGCGCTGCTCGTTCGTCGCCTGCGGCGGCAGCTCCACATCCATGAAAACAAGGCGGTACGCCGCCGGTTCGGCGTAGAGAGCTGGATTTTCATCGAACCTGCTTTTGACCCTTTCGGCGCTGACGTTGGAGAGGGAGCGTTTGACGATGCGCCGTATAAACTCCTCGGCGATCATCTCATTTTTGATGCGTTCCCGCAGCTCCTCCGGCGACGCGCCCGCGTTCAGAAACGGGCGCAAAAGCGCCGTCTGCCGCCGATACTCCCGCTCAACCTGCCAATCCTCAATCAACACAATCTCCCGCGCGCCCTGCAGTATGAGCCGCTGATGAATGAGCTGGTCAAGCGCGGCGCGCTGAGCCGCCGGGTTCTCTATGTCCCGTTTTTGAAGGGTCATCTCCAGCTTCAATTCCGACCATGCGATCGGTTCGCCGTTCACGACCGCGGCGATCCATTCCACGGGCTGCTGAACCGTTTGAGCCGACGCAAACGCGACCGCCGCGCACGCCATCGTCAAGGCGAACCCCATCGCGCATCGAACGTTAAAACGGCGCGGTTGGAGGCGCCCGACCCGCTCCATCGGCGGGTCCAAACGGGTCGGCACCGCCATGAGCCTCTTGACCATAGCGACGCATACCCAGAAAGCTCGCGCAGCGCGAAACGGGAGCCTTCCGTTTTGACGCGCGCGCCGCAAACGAAACCCCTGACGGCGCGCCAGTCGACCCGCGTCAAGAGGGACGGAGCCATGCCGTTTTCCTGCGTCCATTGCATCGATACGCGCCAGTTTTGAAACGCGGCTGCCGCCCATTCGGTCGTTCTCCATTCCGTTTCGTTGTCGATCAACAGGTCTCGGTCGCGCCATCGTACAACAATTCCCGCCGTTATGATACGTCCAATTGGCGCGGCCGTCCATGCGCTCGCCGACTGCGACGATACTGCGGTGGAGATTTGCTTCTCGCCGTTCATTTGAAAACCGATTCTGGCTCCGCTGCTAAAATAGAACGCGGCGCGGGCGAGTATGCCGCGCCTGTCGGGTCGGGCGGAACCGCGAGGGCTTTCAAACTCGGTCGGCAGCGCGTAAAAAGCGATTCGGGCGGAAGCGGTCTTGGAACGGGTCAGCAGCTCCGTCCAGCCGGCGGGCGCGTTGGCGTACGCCGCTTCGCCGCGCCAGCGCGTTTGACGAATGCGTCCGTCAAAGTCGAGCGCCGCGCCTGTTCGCGCCGTTTCGTTGAGGATCTGCCCCGCCTTCGGTTGATAGCGATGCGCCGCCGCGGCCGCTCCAAACCGCCAGCCCTTCGTTTCCGATTCAACGCGCGCTCCAATCAGATCGCGGTAAAGGGCGTTTTCAACCGTTTCATCGTCCGCCAGCCCAGTTATATCCGGCGGAAGCGAATCGGAGAGGCTGTTTCGAGAGACGAAAGCGAGCGCGTTGAACCTGCCGAGGCGCGCTTCCGCGGCGGCTCCCCGTTCGCGCGGAAGCGAGCTGTCGTTCGGCCGCGCGCCGGTAGGATAACGGAGCCGCGCGCTGTTCAGAATCAGCCCAAGCCCGCTTCCGACAGAGTAGTCGCCGACAATCAGCCGTTGAACCGCCCCCTCCCCGCTCCATGCGACGTATCCGCGGGAGAGGCGCGCCGGTTCAAGCGGACGAACGATGGACGCGTCCGCGTCCCAAACGGCGCGCCTGGAGCCTCCCGCCCTGTGCGCAAGACCGACAACCGCGTTCGGCGTCGGGTTCAGGCGAAGATAGCCGTACATCTGGGCGGGCGCCGCGTCGTTCTGCGTATCGGAAAGCCGCTGACGAATGCGCCCGCTAGACCGATAGGAAGGTACCGTTACAAAGGGCAGGATCATGTTTAGACGGCTCTGCAGTCCGCGGACGCGCTCTAGGTCGTTGAGCGATTCAAACGGCTTTTCTCGGCGCGCCGCGTTGATCTCCTCCGCAAGCGATTCATCCACAAACGGCAGCAGCCTCAGCTCATCCATCTCCGCGCGGTTTAAGTCGAGCGGGTCGTCGATCCACTCAAGCAGCTGGGCGCGTTCGTCTTCCTGTATCAGCCCGTCTTCGACCCACTCGTCCAGGTCGGCTGGATCCACGAAGTCGAAGCCGGCGGGGGCGTCGAACGCGGCGGCATAGAGAGCGGACATTCCCGCAACCGCCGCCATGAGCAGTCTAAGGCGCATACAGGGCGATCCCGACATAATGGGTGGCGTTCAGCGCCGGATGCGTTTCTAGGGCGTAATCGAAGGAGACGCCGGCGAAGCGTACCGAGAATCCAACCGCCCATTGCCACGGCAGGTTATGCGTTCCGGCGCGGAGCGTCAGGTTCGGGTGAGCGCGCCATTCGCCGCCGACGGCGATCCCGGCGCCGTTTCCGTCGGCGAAGGCGTCGGCAAGAAACGTTGTTTGTCCGCCCATTTCAACGCGCGCGCCGGCTCGCATCTGCGCGTTCAGCCCCGCGTTTTGAACCGCCGCCCCCAGCTTGATCTGCGGCGAAACGCGCCAGACGGCGCCGATGTCGGCGGAGTAGGTCTGCGCGTCTGAAAAGCCCTGCGTCCGCCTTGATCTATAAGACCCGCGGACGCCCGCCGCCAGATTCTCTCCGCCGATACGACCCGCGACGGAGATCGTGTCCTCGACATGGAGCGCGTTGCCGAACTGATGCCACGAGACGCGCGCCGCCGCTTTAGACCCAAGAGCCGCCCCCGCCTGAACAAAACTCTCCCGCAGCCCGTCCACGCCGAAGGGGCGGTTGTAGCAGAGCGCGATCCAGTGATTTTCTTCATACGCCGCCGGATTCAAGCGCGAGGAGACCGCCTCTCCATGCGCGGCGCCGGCGCCTCCAAACCCGATCAACGCGGGGCTGGGCGCGGAACGTTCAAAAGCGGCGGCGCACGGAAACGCCAACGCAAGCAGAGCCGCCCATAAAACCCGCCTCATCGTTCCGCGACGACCAAGGCGATGGCGGTGGCGCTGTGCCGCCCGTCCTCGATGGCGAGCAGCATGACGATATAGATGCCCGGCGGAACGTAACGCCCCGCGTCGTTTCGCCCGTCCCATTGGACGGTTTGTTGACCGCCGCGCGGCGCGTCGTAAAGCAGTTCGCGCTGCGGGACGCCGGCGCTGTTGAAGATGCGCAGGGTGATTTTAGCGGTCAGCGGCGCCTCATACCGCAGCTCTGCAGCCGTTTCATGCGGGTCGAACGGATTCGGCGCCGCTGTCAGTTTCGGCTGTTCAGGCGCGTCGAATTCGGCGGTGTTCGGTCTGCCTGGGGTTGAGCCTGTGGCATGAACGCTGAGCAGCCAGTTCTCTTTTAGCCGAGACGGAATTTTCGGGTCGCGCCGCTCCAGCGACTGCCCGCGCCGTCCGTTCCGCTTTTCATACCGCATTTCGTCGATCAACTCCCCGTTGAGGCGGAGGCGCACAAGGTCGCCGTCGTTGTTGAGCGCCGGGAGCCGCAGTTCGATCACGGGCGTTTCTTTCGGCGTTTCAGGGTGCGCCGCGCGAAACTCGTCCGCGCTTTGCGTCAAGATGAGATACCCTTCCGGCGGGATGACAGCGTCCGGTATCGGCGCGGGGCTTTCCCGCTCATCTTCAATAGTCCAATTCTTTACGGCAATCTCTTCTTTGGCTAAGCTGCGCAGCTCAACCCATTCGGGCGCGTCCGCGGACGGCTGATACATGATCTCATTGATCAAGACAATCCCCATAAGCGGCGCCGACGGCGGCTCTACAGGCGGCGGGGGCTGCTCGTTGGGCGGGCGTCCGATGGTGGAGCCGCTTGGATCGTCGGAGCGGCGCCAGTTGTCGGCGGAACCCGGCGCGTTCAGGTCGATGCGTTCAAAGGAGATTCCGTCCTGCGCGGGCGAGGGCGGTATGAACTCATCGATGACAGCGCCGTCTGGGTCCATTAGACGGAGCGAATCGAGCGCGGAGAGGCCGTTGCCGATGGCGGCGTTTTCAGGGCGAAGGCGCAGCGTGTTCGGCGGCAACTCGCCGTGCTGCCCTTCATAGTCAGGGTCCAGAACGACAGCGAAGGAGCGCGGGTTTAGCAGCGTCGGCCCGCCCGGCTCAAACGGTATGATCATGTCCTGGGAGATGTCGTCCGCGACGCTCCATCCGCTCAAGTCGACAGGCTCGGAGCCGAGGTTGAACAGTTCCACAAATTCGCCGGCGCGTTCGCCGCCCTGCGCGTCGCTTGGGTTCGCCATCACCTCGGTGATGCGCATATGCTGGGCTACGGCCGCCGCGGTGAACGCGAACATCAAAGCTGCCGCGGTGAGCGTTCGCATGATCAGTCCCGCCGCAGCGATTTCGGTTTTCCAAGTATTTCCGACACCACAATCGCCTGCCGTATGTTCTGCGCTGTCAGAACAGGATGCGGCGTTTTGACAGCGGGCGTCGGCTCCGTCTTTGGTTTTTCAGGCGGCTTGGTCGGCTGGGCGCGCTTTTTTGGACGCGGCGGCGCCTTCTGTTCAAGCTCTTCTTCTACCTTTTGCGCGAGTTCTTCCGCCTGTTGAATCGCTTTGTCTACGTCGATGTCGTTCGGCGGCGTGAATTCGGTCGACTCTTTAGAATCTATGCCGCTCTTTTCACCCTCTTTTTTCTTTTTAAAAAGCCATGTGATCAGTCCGTGCAACGCGGCGTAGAGAGCCGCCAACAACGGCCAGATATCGTTGATGATTTCGAACAAAGAATCGATCAACGCCGTCTACCCCTTGCGCCACTCGTTCTTGTCGTCGGTGATGTCGACCACATTTCCGTCCGGATCCTCCGCCTTGAAGGAGCCTTCCGGCGGCTTCGATTCGTCCGGCGCGTATCGATGCTTCACATCGTCCCGCAGTATTCGAATCCCCGCCGCCCGCAGCGCGCGCCACGCGGCTTTCGCATCGTCCACCTCCACCCCGAAATGGATATACTCGGCGCCTTCTTCCAGTTTGGGGCGCTCGCCTTCATGGGGAAGGAGCGTCAGGTTGACGGAGCCGTCCGCCAGGTCCATCGCTTCGGTCGAGTTCGGTCGATAGCCGAGGAAGCGGAATCCAAGCGTTTCATAAAATCGGCGGGAGGCGGATGTGTCGGCGCAACGGAGCGCCAGATGTTTCAATTGCAGCGGCATCGTCTACTCCACTTGAAAATTGACGGTGAGAATGCCGGGCATGATGTTGCCCGCAAGGTCTTCGATTCGTCGAACGGTCAGCGTCAAGGCGGAACCGGACGGCAAAGGGCTGTCAGGCGTCAGCGTCGCGGCGCGCTGCGCGGCGTCGTATTCCACCGCCGCGCTGACGCCGATCACGGCGACGCCCTCCCGCGCAGATTCGGATGTAACATCCTCATTGAAAACGACGGAGAGCGGTTCATCGGCAGGCCAGGTATCGCCGTCCGCCGGCTCGGTCGACAGAACGGTCGGCGGCGAATCGTCTCCGTTCAGAATATCGTCCGGACTCTCCTCTGCGCAGCCGAGCAAGAGAAATGCGGCGGCAAACGCGGCTGCCCAGAGCCGTTTAACTTGAATAGCGGCCAAGGTTTTTCCTTTCTGCGCCTTCGACCGGCGCGCCGGCGATCGACTGCCTCATTTCGGTGTCTGCCATGATGTTGCGGATGGAGTAGTAGTCGCGGACGGTCAGCTGCTCGCTTCGGAACGCGCCGGCGATGGCTCTCGGCACATCGGCTTCCGCGCCAATCAGCTCGGCGTTCTTTTCTTCGACGAGCGCGCGCATCTCCTGCTCCTCCGCCTCGGCGATGGCGCGTTTTTCTTCCGCCTTCGCGCGGGCGATCTTCAGCTGCGCGTCCGCTCTCTCCCGCTGCAGTTTCGCCCCGATATTCTCGCCCACATCCACATCGGCAATGTCGATGGAAAGGATCTCAAACGCGGTTCCGGACGCCAGCCCCGCTTCCAAAACGGTGCGTGAAATCTGATCGGGGTTTTCCTGAACTTCCGCATGCGACGCCGCCGATCCGATCGTCGTAATGATTCCTTGTCCGACGCGCGCGATGACCGTCTCTTCGCCCGCCCCGCCGACCAGCTTGTCGATATTCGCGCGCACCGTGACGCGCGCCGTTACAATCAGCTGGATGCCGTTCTTGGCGACCGCGGATATTTTTGGCGTCTCGATCACCTGCGGCGTGATCGACATCGACACCGCCTCCAAGACATCGCGCCCGGCGAGGTCGATGGCGGCGGCGCGCTCAAACGGGAGCGGTATCTGCGCCTTGTCCGCTTCAATGAGCGCCTCCACCAGTCCGTCAACATTCCCGCCCGCCAGATAATGCGCCTCCAGGTTGGCAAGGTCAAGCGGCAGCCCCGCTTTGGTGGAGGTGATGAGCGGGTTGATGACGTCCGCCTGCGGGACGCGCCGCAGCCGCATGGCGACGAGGTCCCGGAAGATGCGCACCTGAACCCCCGCCGCCCGCGCCGCAATCCAGAGGCGGAACGGCACAAAGATGTTCAGGATCGCAATGAAGACGATCGCAAGAATCAAGAGAATGAGGATGAATTCTAGCATGCGTGTCTCCTATGAGGACGTGTTGACGCCGATATGTCCGCTTTCAAACGCTTCGCCGAGGGCGCGCGGGACGTCCGCTTCCGCTTCGACCACCTGCGCCTGCATTTTTTGGACGCGCGCCTGCATCTCCTGCTCGCGCGCTTTTGCCATTGCCAGGCGCTCCTCGGCTTTCGCCTGCGCGACGACCAGATCCGTCTCCGCCTGCTCCGCTTCCAGCTGCGCGCCGATGTTTTCGCCCACATCCACATCGGCAATGT
This sequence comes from Candidatus Poribacteria bacterium, assembly GCA_963665845.2. Lineage (GTDB taxonomy): Bacteria > Poribacteria > WGA-4E > JAPPNK01. The sequence continues at coordinate 2,946,205 of OY762492.1, read as the reverse complement.
CGATGGAAAGAATCTCAAACGCGGTTCCAGAATCCAGCCCGCGGTCCAGAACTTTCCGCGAAATCAGGTCGGGATTTTCCAGCACCTCGGCGTACTCTTCCGCCGATCCGATCGCTGAAACGATGCCCTCCCCGACGCGCGCCAGGATCGTTTCCTCCCCGGCGCCGCCGACAAGGCGGTCGATGTCCGCGCGGACGGTGACCCGCGCGATCGCCTTCAGCTGAACGCCGTCCCGCGCAATGGCGGTGATGAGAGGCGTCGTGATGACGCGCGGATTGACGCTCACCTGAACCGCCTGCAGAACGTCGCGCCCCGCAAGATCGATGGCGGTGGAGCGTTCAAACGAGAGCGTAATCTCCGCTTTGTCCGCCGCAATGAGCGCGCTGATGACGCGGTTCACATTTCCCTGCGCCAAGAGATGCCCCTCCAGCTTGGAGATGGTGACCCCGTATTTGTCGCTCACGCCCGCTTTGGAGGCGCTGATCATCGGCTTCACAATGGCGGGCGGCGATATGCGCCGCAGACGCATTCCGATCAGCTCAATGAGGCGCACGCGCACCCCGGCGAAAAGCGCCGAGATCCACAGACCGACCGGTATAAAATAAAGCAGCGCGCCGAAGACAACGATTCCGATCAGCGCGATGACCGCGCCGGCAATGAGAGCCGAGTCTTCTAGGAATGTCATTCTCCTCGTTTTCCTTTCGCTTACTCGTTTAAATTCGTTTCTAAATGCTGTTTTTCCACCACAACGCGCACTCCTTCGACGGCGACCACTTGAACGGGGGTGTCTTTGGCGATGTATTCGCTGTCGGCGACCACATCCACGCGCCGCCCGTCAATGCGCGCGGCGCCTGCCGGACGCAGGTCGGTCAGCGCGACGCCGTTGGAGCCGGCAAGCTTTTTGAGCTGCGCGTCCGGCGCGGAGTACCCGTCTTCCGACAGCTGTTCATCCTTAAGTACAAGCCGCTTCCAAGCGATGTAGACCGCGCAGGCAATCAAGACCAACGCTCCGATCAGGTACAGAATGAGTTGAGACATCGGGCTAATTACGCGGTCTCCTCTTTTGCGGCGGGGCGCACCACGACGCGCGCTCCTTCTACCATTTCAACGGTCAGCGGCTCTCCTTTAGAGATGAATTCGCTGTTGGAGACCACATCGACGCGCTTGCCGCCGATGTCCGCCGCGCCTGCCGGGCGGAGAGTCGTCAAAGCGACGCCGCTGCGTCCAATCAGCTCCGCCAGCTCGGGGCGCGCCGACTGGTACCCGTCCGCGCTCAACTGCTCGGTCGATAAGATGAGGCGGTTCCATGCCTGCGTTTTCGGCAATGTGAATCCAATCACGATCGCGAGTCCAATGGTCAAAACGAACGCGAGTCCGATGGAACCCATCGCATCGCCCATCGTCGGCGCGCTTCGGGCAAATGTAAAGAAAAGTCCGCCGAATGTCAACGCCAAGCCGGCGATGCCCGCGACGCCGAAGCCTGGGATCACGAACGCCTCCACCGCCAGGAGCGCCAGACCCGCTATGAACATCAGCAAGCCGAATCCGGTCGTCACATCCGCCACAATATGCCCGCCGAAGAACGCCGCGACGCACGCCAGCCCTAAAATGCCCGGAACGCCGAACCCAGGCGTCCGGAACTCAAACAGGAGGCCCACCATGCCGAGCGACAGCAGCAGCGTTCCCAGCATGGAGCCGGTGATCGCCATCGCCAGCTTTTCGACGACGTTCGGTTTGAGGAGCATGATTTCGGCGTTCGCCAGCGGTTCGGGATCGTCCAGCGGCGATTCGAGGTTTCCGACCTCCTGATTGGCGACGACGCGGAGCCGGTCGTCTATGCGTCCGATGGTGTAGGCGTTCAGAATTTCGTTGAACGATTCCGCCTTCAGCTCAATGAAGCCGAGGTCCAGCGCTTCCGATGTGGTGAGAGTCAGCAGTTCGCCTTCGGGGCAGATGATTTCGACGCTTCTGCCGTCGCCTTTTAGTTCGCTCACTTCGGACGGCATGAGCGCCTGTATGGAGTCTCCGTCAACGCGGGCGAGAACTTTTTTCTTGTCGACCATCGCTTCGGCGATGTCGGGGTTGCGTCCGTTGCGTTCGGCGGTGGCGCGTATTTTGCCGCGTATAAAGGAGATGATTTTTTCGCCCATCTCCTCGCCGGCGGCATTAACAGGGGCGGCGTCTCCGATGGTTCCCCCAGGCGCCATCGCGATCTGATCCGCCGCCAGCGCGATGACCGCCCCGGCAGAGATCGCTTCCACATGCACAAAGGCGATGGACGGAATCTCAAGGTTGTAGATATGGTTGATGATCTCGCTCATGACGTCGACCCGTCCGCCGGGCGTGTTCATGTCGAACAGGATGAGGTCCGCTTTGTTTTCCGCTTCGTTCAGGGCGCGGTTGATGTACCGTTCCAGCCCTTTGTTGATTTCGCGCCGCACTTCGATCACGGCGACCGAGGCGGCGTCCGCCCAGCCCGCATATGCAAGCAGCATGCCGGCGCAGAGAGCAAGTCGTAACGTTTTGATTGCCTTCATTGGGAACGCTCCCTTCATGACCATACCGAACGGCGGCTTCACAACGATTCACTTTTAGCATACCGCAAACCGATTGGGCGCGCAACCAACTGACCTTGCGTCTTTAGTTGGGGCATGCCGGCGGGTAGGGCGCGGAGTTTCTAGACTCCGCCCTTGAAAAGGGGGGCTGGGGGTTTTAGACGCGCCCGGAATGCATGTCCTCGCGGAAGCGGGGAACGACCGACGGCGCAGGTTTCTGAACTCCCCCTTGAAAAGGGGAGTTTTAGACGCCCCGGCGGCTGCGATGCCTTAAGATTCCCGCTTCCGCGGGAATGACGTTTTGGACCGCCGGACGCTTGAGGTGAACGCGGACGGTTTCTGCGGCGCCTCTAGATTCCCGCTTGCGCGGGAATGCATGTCCTCGCGGAAGCGGGGAACGACCGATGGCGCAGGTTTCTGAACTCCCCCCTTGAAAAGGGGGGCAGGGGGGGTTTTAGACGCCCCGGCGGCTGCGATGCCTTAAGATTCCCGCTTCCGCGGGAATGACGTTTTGGACCGCCGGACGCTTGAGGTGAACGCGGACGGTTTCTGCGGCGCCTCTAGATTCCCGCTTGCGCGGGAATGACGACCTGGTTGGCAACGCCTTTTCCCATGATAAAGGCTTTGGTCGTTCAAATGTCTCAACTCAAAGAGACGAGGCTGGCGCCGTCCTTGCCCTGCGGCATGTAACTAACGTCCATCGGCGCGCGTTTTCCATAGAAAATGCGTCATGACGCGTTCTGAAGACTGGAGGGATGGGCAATGTTGAAGCGATTCGCCGCTGGGTTTGCGGCAGTATGCATGGTTACGGCGGCGTATGCGGAGGATGCCGCCGATTCGGACTGGAATTATCTGTATCAAACATCCATTTTACGCGAGATACAGCCTGGAACGAACGCGCGGCTGGCAGGTCTTGGCGGCGCGGGCGCGGCGGTATCCAGCGGAGCGGCAGGTATGTTCTGGAACCCCGCGCTGATTGCCTCCTCGCCCGACATCAAAGGCTCCTTATCGCAGGCGCCGTTTTCGCCGCAAAGTTCGGCGCGGCTCTCCAGCTTTGACTTGAGCGGAAACCTGCGCGCTATCGGCGCCGACGACGCCGGTTACTTCGGCGCTGCGGCGCAGTTTGAGGGATGGACAGGCGACCCGACGCGCAACCGCGCCGTCGCTTTCGGCTACGCTTTGCCGGTCGCCGACAACGTCTTCGTCGGCGCCGCCGCCCGCCATGAAAGCCGCCGTTTGCCCGGCAAAACCCTTTCCGCGTGGGGAATGGACGCCGGCGTTTTATGGAATAAGGCTCTGTCGAACGGGCGCGCCCTTGACCTCGGCCTCGCCGTCTCCAATGTCGGGTCGCGCTTTTGGGACGCTGAAGGACAGCAGATGTCCGCCTCGCTGTCGCCGTTCACGGTACGGGCGGGAGCGGCGTATACGATCTTTGAACGGGCGGGCGTCGAATGGACCGCGGCGGGCGACCTGGCATATGTGGACGACAGCCTGCGCCTCGCCCAGGACCGGTTCCGCGCCGGCGCCGGCGTGGAGGCGCGCTTCTGGAGCGGAGCCGCCGCGTTGAGAGCGGGATACAACACCGCCGCGAACTACTACCGCATTGGAAGCGGGATGGGTTCCGTCGGCGCGTCGGCGCAGGTCGGCGGCGGGCGCATCGATTACGCTTATTTATGGGGCATGAACGGGCTGGACGACCCGATGGAACGGCGCCATCTGGTAACGATGTCGCTTCAATGGGCGGGGTCGAACATGCCGCATGGGAACAAGAGCGGCGCGCGCCAGCTTGACAGCGAGACGGAAGGCGGGCTGATTCTGCCCGACTCCCATGAGCGGCATGTTCGAATCGAAAACAGCGTCTTTTCGCCCAACGGAGACGGTAAAAAAGACGCCGCCCTGTTCCATCTTTCCAATCTGCCGGAGGGCGCCAAACTGGAGATGAGCAGTTCAGGGGGCGTCCTGCTGGAAGCGTTTGACCTGTCCGACCGCCCCGAAAGCGTCGCATGGAACGCAGACGGCGCGCTGGACGGCGTTTACAAATGGGCTATAGTTAGAGGACTCCTCACCATCGCCGAAGGTACGGTCGCGGTCGACACAACGGCGCCGGCGCTGCGGATCGACTTGACGCCGGTCGCGTTTGCGAACGGGGACGAGCCTGTCGGCAAAATAACCGCGCATGCGGAGGAATCGAACGCGCTTCATCAATGGACGGTTGAGCTGCGGAACGGCGGCGATGTCGTTCACAGTGCCAACGGCGACGCCGCGTCGGCTGAAATACCGCTGGACGTTCTGGAACCGGGCGCCCGTTACACGCTCGCGTTTGCCGCGGAGGATGCTGCCGGCAACCGCGCTGAAATCTCGCGCGCGTTTGCGGCGCTGGACCTGCGCGGCGCGGACGCTTGGATCGACGGCGGGCGGCTGTTGGTCGATATGCCGGAGAACGCTTTCAACGAAGGGCGGCAGGGGTTGAACGCGCGCGGCGCGCTGCTCGCGGGGGAACTCGCCCGCGCCATCGAAGACGGGCTGCATGTGGAGATCGGAACCGGCGGGGGCGATCCTGGTCTGTCTAAAGGGCGGGCGGATGAGCTGCTTCAGTATATGACCGTGTTTGGATCCGATCCGAAGCGGGTACGGTCGGGCGCGCTGTCCGCGTCTCGTCCCGTCGGCGCGCCGGTGCGCCTCGCGGTGAGCGCGGCGGAGTTGAGCGCTCCAGCGCCCGCCCCCGAACCCGAAGCGCCGACGAGCGCTTTCCGCGTCCTGGCGGGTTCGTTTAAAAACGCCGAAAACGCCGAACGCGCAAGGCAGGCTCTCGACATCGCCGGTTTCTCTGCGGTGGTCGAAAACCGCCTTGTCGATTCGGGAAGCTGGTACCGCGTTCTGGTCGGGCGTTTCGGCGAGCGCAACGAAGCGGAAGCGGCGCGCCTTCAGATACGCAGCCATGTGGAGTCGGAACCGATCATTCTAAGCCCGGAGGCGCCGTAAGCTCTTTCAACCGCTGCCGCGCCTCCGTAAAGGACGCATCGATGCGCAGCGCCGATTCAAACGCTTGTTTGGCGTCGGCGCTGCGCCCTTGTTGATACCGAATCAACCCCAGCTCATACCATGAAATGCGCGCCGCCCGCGAGTTCGGCTCCAGCTCAACGGCGCGCTCAAAATGCTCCGCCGCCTGCGCCAGTTGACCCGCCGTGTAAAGATAAGACCCAAGCCGCGAATGCGTCAACGCATGCGTCGGATCCATCGTCAACGCCTGCCGCAGCGTCCGTATCGCCTCCTGCATATTTCCCGCGTCCGCATACGCCTCCGACAGCTGCCCGTAGATCTCCATCGGCGCCCGCGGGTCGATGTCCAGCGCCTTCTGATACGCCTGGATCGCCTCCTTGAGCTGCCCGTTTTGATGGTACGTTTCCGCGAGCGGCAGCAACAACCGAATGTCGTTCGGCGAGAGGGTCAAGGCGCGCTGAAACATGCGTACCGCTTCCTGCAGGTCGCCCGCTTCGCGGTACGCCGCTCCGATCTGCGCGATGAGCGCAAGGTTGTTCGGGTCGGCTTGAAGCCGATTTAGCAGCGGCTGAATCAACGCCTGCGCCTCGCCGCTCAGTTCGCTGTGGATGCGTTCGGATACGACCAGCTGATGGTAGCCGACGGTCGGATCCAGCGGGTTGAGATCCGCCGCTTCGTTGTACAATTCCGCCGCTTTTTCATAACGCAGCTCGGCGAATTCCGCCTGCCCCAGTATCAGTTTTTCGGTTGCCGCATAGTATTCGTCCAGCGCCGCTTTCGCCTCTCGTTTTTGCGCGGCGCTTGTAAAATTGCGCAGATACGGAAACGCCGGCTCCCGATACTTTGCCATCGCCCGTATATTTTCCGCCTGCGTCGTCATTTCGCCGCCGAGGTTGGAGCCGAAGAATTCCAGCAGCGGCTTGTCGTCCGTATGGATCGGACCCTCGCCCGCAAAGGCGCGCGCCTGATCCGGCCCCATCAAAAACGAGTCGAGAAGCGACCATGCGTCCATATCGTCCTTCGCCAGATCGGCGTCCACATCGGGCAGCTGCGCGCGGCGCATCCATTCCCAAAAGTCGATCTCAAACGGCTTCATGGAACCGGCAAGAATGATAAAATCGGGCGTGTATTTATACCAGACGGTCGTATGTGGAAACACCTCCAAAAAGGTGCGCACGATGATCTTCAGCTCCTTCAGCGGCAGCCGATGCAGCGGCGCCCACTGGCTCATCACCCCGTCCTCTTTGAGGATGCCGCGGCACATCTCGTAAAAATCTTTGCTGTAAATGTTGGAGCTGCCGGCGCTCACCAGCGGATGAATGATGCCGGTGGAGATCATGTCGTATCGGTTCGTCGTCGTCAGAATGTAGTTGCGCCCGTCGTTCACATGGAGGCGAAACTGGGGCGAGTCGAGAACGCGGTTGTTTTCTTTAGAAAAAAATTGCCGCGCCGCGACCGGAACGCCCGGCGAGATCTCCGCCGCGTCCACAAAGACGCCATGCTGAATGATCGAGTTGGAGGTGCGGCCCATGCCGAAGCCGACGACGAGCGCGCGTTTCGGGTTCGGGTGAAGCAGCAGCGGCGCATGCGCAATAACGCGGTGAGACGGGGCGTCCCATCGGCTGCTGTTTGCCGCTTCGTTTGTGTCGACATAGAGGCTGCGTATGCCGTCGGCGTCTTCCAGGACCGTGACGCTCGCGTCCGCGTTTTCCACATAAGAAAGCGTTTTGGGCGGTTTTTCGTCTTTAAACTGCTCATAATAGATGGCGCTTTTTAAGAAGAAATGCGTTTTTGGGAAAAGGAAAAACGCCGCGAACACAACCGCCGCGCCCGTCAAAAGAGGCGCGCGCCGCTCCCAGACGTTCAGCGAGGCGTCCGCCGACAAGACCCAGCCCGCCGCGACAAGGTTGAGCAGCGCCGTCAGCAGAACGCTGTTGCGTATTCCAAAAAGGGGCGCCATCAGATAGCCGGCGGCGACGGAGCCGAGTATCGCGCCCGCGGTGTTGAGCGCATAAACGCCGCCGACCGCCGCGGCGATACGGGACGATCCAGCCGACGCGATGCGCGCCGCCAGCGGAAACGACGCGCCCATCAAAAAGGTCGGACCGAGCATGACAAGGACGCAAACAGCAAACACCATTGGACGCCCGCCGAACCCGACGCCGCGCACAATCGCGTTCATTTCGCTGATGATCGGAAGCGAGAGAACCGAGGCGATCCCAATCAGCGCCTGAACCGCCCCCAAGGCGAGCGCCGGCCGCCGTATGCGCGGCAGGAAGCGGGCTAAAACGGCGCTGCCGAACGCGATGCCGGTCAAAAACGCGGCAAGCATCGTCGCAAAGGCGTAGGTGGTGCTGCCGAGAAAAAAGACCAGTATGCGCGTCCAGAACACCTCATAAGCGAGCGCGCAGAACCCAGAAATCCCGAAGGCGGCGGCGCTGGCGTTCACGACGCTGGGGCTGAACGTTTCGGTCGGTTCCGTTTCGGGCGTTGCCTCCTCTTCGTCCGGCTCCGGGAGTTTACGCGCGGCGTACCATGCGGCGGCTCCGACAGCGATGTTGACGATTCCAGCGGCGAACAGCGTCCCGTTGACGCCGAGCCAGCGTATCAGGGCGAAGCCGGCAAGCAACGCGCCGGCGACCGCGCCGAACGTGTTGGCGGCGTAAAGAAACCCGCCCTGCTGTCCGGCGTCCGAGAAGCGGCGGGCGAATTGGCGCGCCAAGGCTGGAAGCGTCGCGCCCATCATCGCGGTCGGAGCGAGCAGAAGCGCCAACGCGAGCGCAAAACGAAGCGCGGTTAAAAAAGCGTTCGGGTCGCGCCCCTTTGCGAACAACAGATAGACCGCCAGCGTCCCTTTTAAAAGGAGCGGAAAGAGAAAGGCGTACAAGCCGATGGCGGCTTCAAGGACGGCGTAGAAACGGAGCGGGCTGCGCATCTGGTCGGCGCGTTTGGCAAGCCAGTAAGCGCCGAGCGCCAGCCCCGCCATGAACGCCGCCAGCGTCGCGCTGACCGCCTGAACCGTCGCGCCGAAGACGTGGGTCGTCAACATGCGCGACCAGACCACCTGATACACCAGCCCCGCCGTTCCAGACAATACAAACAGCGCGAAAACAAAAGCGCGCGCGCCTCTCCCGTTCGTCAAGATATTCTCCACATGGACATATTTATGGTCAGTTTACAGAAGCTGGGCGGGTTCGTCAAATGCCGCGCGGATCGCTCCCGCTAAAAAGGGGCTGGGGGTTTTCCGCGGGCGCGGTATTTCTGGACTCCCCCTTGAAAAGGGGGGCTGGGGGGGTTTTCCGCGGGCGCGGTATTTCTGGACTCCCCCCTTGAAAAGGGGGGCTGGGGGGGTTTTCCGCGGGCGCGGACAGCGTCTGCGGCGGCTAAGATTTCCGCCTTCCGCTTATGACCATGCGACGGCTTCCTATTCAACGCCGCATGGCAGATCTGAAATCGTCCCTACCTCTTCTCGTTTTTTTCAAGCGCAATAAAGAGACGCCCCTGGTCATCCTGTACCATGGTTTTAGGCGTTCCGAATTTTCGAATCCAGAGCGCCGTCAAAATTGGGGACGCCAACGTGATGATGCAGCCAATGACCAAGCCCCATGTCTGAATCCGAACGATCGCCTTCTCTAGATCGTCCAGTCGGCGGTCCAATCTGTCCATGTCAGATTTAGTGGCGAGCGCCGTTCCTGCGACCACGCTGCCGTCTTCCGCCCGCAAAAGATCTTTTGCGACGGACTGGTTAGCAGCCAGCGCTGTTGTTGCGCAAATGGCGGCGGCGCACAGCGCAAAGGTTATAGTGAACGCATAATGTGATGTTCTCATGATGTCAGCCCGTTTCTCTGACCTTGCGTCTTTAGTTGGGACATGCCGGCGGGCGAACGCGGACGGTTTCGGCGGCGCCTCTAGATTCCCGCTTACGCGGGAATGACGACCTGGTTGACGACGCCTTTTTCCCATGAATAGAGGTTTGTTCGTTCAAATGTCCCAACTTTATGCATGAGGCCATGTTTCTTCTCTCGTTTCCCTGATTATGCCGTATCCGGTACGGCAAGGCAAGAAAGATGCGTCTTTGCGGACTCGCGCCCCATTAAGCGCTACTATAGAAGCGGGAGGGCTTGTCCATGAACATCGTACACATCACGCACGAAGCGACGCAGAAAATGGGCGGCATCGGAACCGTCTTAGAGGGGCTGCTCACCGCCGACGCCTACCAAAACGCCGTCGACCGCACCGTCCTTGTCGGAACATGGAGCCTCGGCTCCGACCCCGCCGAACGGCTCGGCGGCAACTCCAAAACGCTTTACTCGGTCTGCGACGGCATCGACGACGGCGCCTGGCGCGCCCTCTTTAAACCGATTGAAGAAAAATACCGCGTCTGGATCTCCTACGGAAAACGGCTGCTTGAAAACAAACCGGACGGCAAAAGCGCCGAGGTTGAAACGCTGCTCATCGAAACCTCGCAACTGAACCCGCAGCAGTACGACTACTTCAAAGCCACCTTCTATCAGCGGTTCGGCGTCGCGTCGGGAGACTACGAACAGGCGCATGATTACGACGAATGGATGCGCATCGCCGAGCCGGCATACGACGCATGCCGCGCCCTTTTAGACAACGAAGAAACCGCCTTTATCGCCCACGAGTATATGGGCATGCCGACGGCGCTGAAAGCGGTCATGGAGAACGAACGCGGCGTCCGTACCGCCTTTTACGCCCACGAGGTCTCCACCGCCCGCGCCCATGTTGAGCATCACCCAGGACACGACACCCGCTTTTACAACCTGATGCGCCAGAGCCGCGCGCAGGGCAGAACCATCGAACAGGCGCTCGGCAACCAGTGGGGTTCGCATCGGCACGCGCTCATTGAACGGGCGCAGTTTTGCGGGGGCGTCTTTGCGGTCGGCGACCTTGTGAAAGAGGAGTATCGATTCTTGAGCCATGAATGCGCGCAGGCGAACATCCGCCTCGTCTACAACGGCGCGCCGGCGAAGCGGATCGGTTTAGACGAAAAGAAAACGGCAAAAGGGCGGCTCGTTCAATACGCAAGCCGCCTGCTCGGTTTTCAGCCCGATTACATCTTCACGCATGTGACGCGGCTCGTCCCCAGCAAGGGGCTGTGGCGCGATCTGCGCGTCCTGGAAACGCTGGACGAACGGCTGCGCGAAGCGGGGCTGACCGCCGCGATGTTCATTCTCTCCACCGAAATTGGGCCGGGGCGCCCCGGCGATGAGATGCGCCGCCTTGAAAAAGAGTACGGATGGCCCGTCTATCATCGAGAGGGGTATCCCGACCTTGTCGGCGGAGAGATACCGCTCTCCCGCTCCGTCAATGCGTTCAACGAACGCTCCAGCGCCGTGAAGGTGGTGTTTGTGAATCAGTTCGGATGGTCGCAGGAGCGGTGCGGGGAGCGCATGCCCGCCGACATGAGCTTTCTAGACATCCGTCAAGGGACGGACGCCGAATTCGGGCAGTCGATCTATGAGCCGTTCGGCATCGCGCAGATTGAGCCGCTCAGTTTTGGCGCCGTCTGCGTCGTGACGAACGTGTGCGGCTGCGTCGGCTTTGTTCAAAAAGCGGCGGGGGAGCCGAACCCGCCGAGCCTGATTGCGGTCGACTACACGCAGGTTGAAGGCGGGCATCTGTCCCCTGAAGCGGCTGACCAGATCGGATGGGCGGAACGGGACGCGATCGAGCGCAGGCGCGCCGCCGACGCCGCGGAGGAGCTGTTTAAACGTCTCCCGAAAAACGAGGTCGAGGCGCAGGCGCTGCTAGACCGCGGCTACAAGATCGCCCGCAAAATGAGCTGGGAGACGGTCGCGGAGGAGTATTTTCTGCCGGCGCTGCGCTCCTGCCGCCCCGTCGGGGGAAGCGGAAATCCTGACCTCATGTCATCAATCAGGTCGTCATTCCCGCGCAAGCGGGAATCTTAGCCGCAGTTATTGTCTGAACTAGGATTGCCAAGATTGAAAAGATTGCCAAGAAAATCCTGAAATCGCTATCTTGGCAATCTTACTAATCCTTTAATCCTAGTTCAAAACCAAGCGTAACCAGCGCGCCCGCGGAAAACCCCCCCAGCCCCCCTTTTCAAGGGGGAGTCCAGAAAGCCCCTTTTCAAGGGTAATCGGACGCGCCGCCGCGGCGGATTACCGCGCGGACTTTTCCCTGTTGCACGATTTACAAAGCATCTGGCAATTCTCCTCGTCGGTCTTGCCGCCCTCCGACCAGGGCGTCTTATGGTCGGCTTCCATCGCTTTGAGTTCGAATTCGTCCTCGCAGACGGGGCAAACGCCGGACTGTTTCTCGTACACCTTTTGCTTCGTCTTGTCTGGAAAGGCGCGTATGTTCAGATGTTTTTCATCGCCCGTCAGGATGTACGGGTAGATGCCCGCGTTCCGCGTCACGTCATCGTCCGCTACAAGTCGGGCGGTTTTCCGCTCAATCTCTTCGGGGTCAAGGTCGGCGCCGCCAAAGTCGCGGTGCAGCGTACCCCAATCTACGCCCTTCATGAACGATCTTTTGGTCCTGAACGTCGACTCAACCCACTCGATAACCTCTTGAAAATATGCCCATAGCGGCTCCGCGTTTTCGTCATGCTGATGCGTCCCCATGTAGTCCTCAATCTCGTCGCCGCTGATCCATCGGATCGCGGTCTCCAGGTACTCTTGCCGGATGTACGATCCTTTGACATAATCTTTGCCGACGTCGGACGCAGGGCAAGTGCGCCGACTAAAATACCCTTTGGCGTCCGACAACCAAGGTCCAGCGTAGACGGCGTTGCGCAATTCTTGGTTGGACAGCTCCTCTCCGGCAATGTTGATCGTCTTGAACCACTTCAACTTATCGCTGTGGCTCCCAGTACAGACGTAGATCATCAGCTCGTAATTCAGTATCGATTCCTGTATGTCGGACGGCTGATTGTGGAAGTACAGCCCATCGACCGAAAAATCGCCGTCCACATACTGCGCTATGGAGATGGTGCGCTGCTGTCCATCGATGATCTCGAACCTGCCGTCTTTTCGGCCTGCCCAATACATCACGTTCAACGGGAATCCTTCCAGAATCGATTCGATGACCGCGTTGCGTTGCTTGTCTTTGTAGATAAACTCCCGCTGATACGGCGGACGTATGTCCAGTTTGCCGCCGTATCCAGTCACGCCATCTTCGCCGTCATCCTCATAATCCGCGACAAGCTCCCGCACCGTGAGATCGAGCGGCTCGATTTTCATTCCTGCAGCCTCCTGTTGCGGATGACGATTCGCGCATAAATCTCTTCGCCGTTGATTTTAAATCTGCTCTGTTTGCCTGTTAGCTGGGTTATGAGCGGTCGGTCCATGCCGATAATTTCAAACTGGTCTGGGTTGTGCTTGTCCAAAAAGGTAATCGGCACGCCCATTTCTCCAGCATAGTCCGCTGGGATTTTAGCGACCTTGCCTACTTCGATGGCGTCGTAGTTGTCGTATTTCGGATATTCTTCAGGGGCGTATTTCCTGTAGATGCGTATGTCTTTACGCCGCTTTCTGTGGTCAAGGTTGGTGAACCATGCGGCGTTGGTTGTTTTGGTGGATATTTCTCCATTATCGTTGGGGACTTCGAATGTCATGCCTCTGGGGCTGAAACCAAGCCAAACTTTACCGCTCTTGATAAGGGGGAACACCTTTTTGTATGATACCGCGTTAAAGTTGCCAATCACGAGGAACTTCTTGCGGTATTCGATCAGCTGCGCGATGTATTCGTTGAACAAAGAAAATGGCGGGTTTGTGGCCACAATGTCCGCTTGCTTCAGAAACTCAATGCACTCGTCGCTCTTGAAGTCGCCGTCGCCTTCCAGTTGACGGACGATAGGTTCTGTGCCGTTGCCGACATACTCAAGCCAGACAGCAGATTCCGTGTCGTGTTTGCTGAAGAGGTTCGGCTGCCGGCTTTTGTAGCAGGTCGTTATCAACCGTTTCAGATCGAAGAATTCGAAGTTTTTCTGGAAATAACGGGTGAAATTGCTGACAGTGGGATCGTCGCAGTTGCAGTAGACCGTTTTGCCGCTGAAATGCTCTCGGTACTCTTTGAGTTCGCGCTCGATGTCCGAAAGTTGGGTGTAAAACTCGTCGAACCTCGCCCTCTGCGCAGCGATCAGATTGTTGTTGCTAGACATAATATGCGTCCAATTTCGCCCGTGTGCGTGTCAGTATACGCGAAGCCGTCTTTTGATTCAAGTTGCCTAAGATTCCCGCTTACGCGGGAATGACGAGGAGAGGGGGCGGGAATGACGGGAAGGCGGCGCGGGGGCTTTCTGGACTCCCCCCTTGAAAGGGGGGCTGGGGGGTTTCCGCCGCTTGCGGCGGCCGGACGCGGGAATGACGGAAAGAGGCGCGGCGCGGGCGGTTTCTGAGACTCCCCCCTTGAAAAGGGGAGCTGGGGGGGTTTCCGCCGCTTGCGGCGGCCGGACGCGGGCGGTTTCGGGTTCGCCTCTGGATTCCCGCTTGCGCGGGAATGACGAATTGTACTGCTGAACGCTTAGGATGAACGCGGACGTTGTCTGTTCGACTCTGGATTTCCGCTTGCGCGGGAATGCATGCCCTCGCGGAAGCGGGGAACGACCTGGTTGGCGGCGCCTTTTTCCATCAATAAAGGCTTTGGCCGTTCAGCTGTCCCAATGCGGTCAGAAAAAAGGTTTGTATCGCGGCGCGGCTTCGGCTATACTCTAGCGCGAAAGGTTCTCCCGCACATTTCCTTCCCCCGCGGGAGAATCCGTTAACCTCCTTATCTAGCGAGGCCGCCTTTATGAATAGGCGGCCTTGTTCTTTTAATGCGCGCGGATGCCGGACGATTTGCCTTACGGCATGGAAAGACAGCGCGGGCTGAAGCGAAGCCTCCAGCCCGCGCATTTGCCGCGTTGTGTTTAGCCGCAGCCGGTGTTGGCGCCGCAGTTGGCGCACACATAGCATGTTCCAGAACGCAGCATGATGGCGCCGCACATGTGGCACGCGACGCCGTCCGACTTGGTGAACGGCTCGCCTGCGAACGGGGTCTCCGCGCCGTCCGCGCTGTCCGCCGCCGACGGCAGCGAGGAGATCTGAACGCGCTCCAGATTCGCATGGTAGACTGCGGCGTCGCCGTTTTCCCGATCCTCATCCACAAACTTCAACGCGAGCCAGCGGAAGATGTAATCGATGAGCGACTTCGCCAGCGGTATCTGCTTGTTGCTGGTGAACCCCTGCGGCTCAAAACGCATATGCGAAAACTTGCGCACCAGCGCGTCCAGCGGGACGCCGTACTGAAGCGCGAGCGAGGTCATCGTCGCAAAGGCGTCCATCAGTCCAGAGATCGTCGACCCCTCTTTGGACATCGTCAAAAACACTTCGCCGGGCGATCCGTCCTCGTACAGCCCGACGGTGATGTAACCCTCATGCTCGCCGACGCTGAACTTGTGCGTGATCGATTGGCGTTCGTCCGGCAGGCGGCGGCGCACCGGACCCTGCGCCTGCTCCAGCTCCGCTTCCTCCTCGCTTCCGCCGGCGCTGAGCGGCTGCGACGCCTTGGAGCCGTCTCGGTACACCGCGATCGCCTTCACCCCAAGCCGCCACGATTCCACATACACATCGCGCACATCGTCCACGGTCGCCTCGTTCGGCAGGTTCACCGTCTTGGAGATGGCGCCGCTGATGAACGGCTGCGCCGCCGCCATCATCCGCACATGCCCCATCGGAGAGATGGAGCGCTGTCCGTATTTGCCGCACCGGTTCGCGCAATCGAAGACGGCGGTATGCTCCTCTTTCAGGTCGGGCGCGCCCTCCACGGTCTGCGTCCCGCAGACCGCCTTCGTCGCCTCCTCAACCTGATTCGGCGTGAAACCGAGCGCGTCCAGCAGGTTGAAACGCGGATCGTTGTATTCTTCAGGCGTGTAGCCGAGCCGCTTGACCGTCTTTTCGCCGAGCGTCCATACGTTGACGGCGGAGTTCAGGTCCATCGCCCCTGGGAGCGCCTTTTCGATGCGGTCGATCTCTTCGGCGCGCAGCCCGCGCTCCTGGAGCGTCGAGTGGTTGATATACGGCGCGCCCATGAGCGTCGGCGTTCCGACAGCGTAAGCGGCGATCGCGTCGATCTGATCTTTGGAGTAACCGAGCGCCTCCAACGCCCTCGGAACCGACTGGTTGATGATCTTGAAAAAGCCGCCGCCCGCCAGCTTTTTGAATTTCACCAGCGCAAAGTCCGGCTCAATGCCTGTGGTGTCGCAGTCCATCAGCAGCCCGATGGTTCCGGTCGGCGCCAGAACGGTCGCCTGCGCGTTGCGGTATCCATGCGCCTCGCCCATCTGAACCGCCTCGTTCCAGTTCTTTTCGGCGGCTTTCAACAGCTCGCTTGGGCAGCGTTCAGGGTTGATGCGGTACACGGCGGCGCGGTGCTTGTTCATGACGCGCAGCATCGGGTCGCGGTTGCGCTCAAACCCTTCAAACGGCCCCTTGACAGACGCGATTTCCGCGGAGGTCACATACGCCTTCCCGCACAGAACCGCCGTCAGCGCGGCGCACCACGCATAACCTTCCTCGCTTTCGTAAGGGATGCCCTTCACCATGAGCAGCGCGCCCAGGTTCGCGTATCCGAGACCGAGCGGGCGGTACGTATGGCTGTTTTCGGCGATCCGCTTCGTCGGATAGGAGGAGAATCCGACGATGATCTCCATCGCGACGGTGAAGGTTCGGACGGCGGACTCGTAGTCGGCGACGTTGAAGGAGCCGTCCGCGTTCAGGTATTTGAGCAGGTTGAGCGACGCCAAGTTGCATGCCGAGTCGTTCAGGAACATATACTCGGAACACGGGTTGCTGGCGTAGATGCGGTCGGCGTTGGCGCATGTGTGCCAGTCGTTGATGGTCGAGTCGAACTGGACGCCGGGGTCGGCGCACGTCCATGCGGCTTCGGCAATCTGGTTGAGCAGGTCGCGCGCGTTATGGGAGCTGTGCTGCTCTTTGGTGGTGCGCAGCGTCGTCGTCCAGGTTCCGTCTTTCAGCGCCGCTTCCATGAAAGCGTCCGTGATGCGTACCGAGTTGTTCGAGTTCTGCCCAGAGACGGTCTTATACGCCTCGCCGTTGAAATCGCTGTCGTAGCCGGCGGCGATGAGCGCTCTCACCTTCTCCTCTTCGCGCACCTTCCAGTTGATGAACTCTTCGATTTCGGGATGGTCCATGTCCAGGATGACCATCTTGGCGGCTCGTCGGGTCGTTCCGCCCGATTTGGTCGCCCCGGCGCCTCGGTCCAGGACCTCCAGGAACGACATCAGCCCCGAGCTGGTGCCGCCGCTGGTCAGCTTCTCCATGCTTCCGCGCAGCGTTGAGAAGTTGGTGCCGGTACCAGAGCCGAACTTGAAAAGGCGCGCCTCGTTCTGCGCCAGCTCAAAGATCGCCATCAGGTCGTCGTCGACCGACTGAATGAAGCAGGCGGAGTTTTGCGGATGGAGATAGCTGTCCTGCAGCATGACCGCTTCGCCCTTGCTTTCGTCGTATCGCCAGTTGCCGGGCGAGCCTTGAATGCCGTATTCCTGCGAGAGTCCGCAGTTGAACCAGACCGGCGAATTGAAGGCGCCCATCTGGTGGATGAGAAGATGCGTCAGTTCCGCTTCGAAGTTGTCGGCGTCGTCGGTTGAGGCGAAATACCCGTCCTGTTCGCCGGCGTTTCGGAGCGTCCGCGCGACGCGCCGGACGACCTGATCGGCTCCGCGTTCGCTGCCCGTGTCGGGGACGCCCGCTTTTCGGAAGTATTTGGAGACAAGTATGTCGGTGGAAAGCTGCGACCAGCTTTTCGGCACGCGCACATTGTCCGCCTCAAAGATCGTCTCGCCTTTCTCGGAATAGATCGCCGAGCGCCGCTCCACCCACTCGATGTCGTCGAACGGGTGGATGTCGGGGCTGGTAAAATGCCGCTCCACCTTCAGGCTATGTTGCGTTGCGGTCTCTGTCGTTGTTTCCTGCCGGCTGTCCACCATGACGGACTCCTAAGCCAAAGCCGTTGTTTGTCTTGCTTTGACGATTCCTGCTGCGGACAAATCCTAGTTTTGTCAAGAGTCCGCTCTGCTCTTGCCCTGCAAATACGCTAAAACGAAGCAAGCATGCGTCAATTACACGGCGGCGCGCTTGCAGCGGCGCCTGTACGCTATACAGGATAGGTTAAAATGTGCGCGGTGTCAAACGCAAGTTTCCGCGGCGCTGCCTGAACTAGGATTTGCAAGATTGAAAAGATGGAAGGATGATGCGGCTTTCTCCAAAGAACGAATCCTTTCATCTTGGGGACTACTTACTTAACTAACCTCGCGTTTCGCGCTAGTATACATGCTAGTCATGGCACAAGGAGCGATCCGATGCAGTTTAGCAGCCTTTACGATTTATTCGAGCAGATTCCAAACGAGAAAGCAGCCGCGCGGTTCTTTGAGCAGCATCGCTGGCCAGACGGCAGATGCTGTCCCAAATGCGGCTCCAAAAACACGATGCGCGTCCAAAATGCGAAACCGATGCCGTTTCGCTGCCGAACCTGCCGCAAGCATTTTAGCGTCCGGACCGAAACCTTGATGGCGGAGAGCAGGTTAGCGCTGCGCAAGTGGGTCCTAGCGATTTACCTGATGCATACCTCGCGCATGGGCATCTCCAGCGTTGAGATGGCAAAAAAGATCGGAACGACGCAAAAGACGGCATGGTCCCTAGGCCACCGCATTCGAGCCGCAATGGTGAGCGACGACGAAATGCTAAGCGGCATCGTGGAGATGGACGAGACCTACATCGGCGGAACCAGGAGAAAAACAAGCATAAGAAGAAGCGCCTGCGCGTCGGAAGCGGAACCGGGGGCAAACAGCCCGTGATGGGCATGCGTCAAAGGAACGGCGAGATCCGCGCGTTTCTGCTGGACAATATGAAAAAGAAAACGCTGCATGACGCTGTAAGGGCGAATGTGGCGCGCGGATCGTCCATTTTTACCGACGCTCTTCCGACCTACAGGGGCATGCTGGAATACACGCATGCGGTTGTGGAGCATCAGAAAGGCGAGTATGTTCGCGGCGATGTTCACACCAACAGCATCGAGTCGTTCTGGGCCGTGTTAAAACGCGGGTACCGCGGCGTTTACCATTTCATGTCGTTTAAACATCTGGGTCTATACGTCAACGAATTCATGTATCGGTTCAATGTTGGCATCGACAACAGCCTGGACACTCTCGGCAAACTGATTCCGCGCATGGTCGGCAAGCGTCTCACCTTTGCGGATCTGAAAGGAGAGGGCGGCGAGAAACGACAGCAAATGGCTATCTAGGAATATAGCCCCCTTTTCAAGGGGGAATCGGACGCGGCGCCGCAAATATCCCCGTATGAGCGTACTGCCGTCAAGAAGATAAGCTTGCGCTCCGCCGACGCGCGCGCTATCCTAACGCTCAATCATACCGCTTTAGAAAAAACGCGCCATGCCAAACCTCTCCCGCAATCAGCTCCATGACCTCATGACGCGCATCTTTGAGGCTCTCGGCGCGCCTAAAGACGAGGCGCAAACGGTGGCGGATGTGTTGACGCAGGCGAACATGACGGGGCATGACTCACACGGACTGATCCGAATACCGCAATACGCCGAAGCGGTACGAAAAGGATTTATTCAGCTGGCGCGCCGACGGAGATTGTTCAGGACGCGGACGGCGCCGCCGTCTATAACGGCAACTGGAATTTCGGGCAGGTCTCCATGACGCATGCGCTGAACGAGACGCTGGAGCGCGCCGAAAAAGGAGCGCCCGTCTCCTTCGGCATCCGCGACTGCAACCATATCGGTCGGCTTGGACATTATGCGCATCTGGCGGCGAAGCGCGGCTGTTTTGCGCTAATTGTTGTCAACAGCACCGGTTCTGCGTCGGCGGTCGCGCCTCATGGCGGTTCAGAGCCGCGGCTCGGCACGAACCCGTTCTGCGCCGCGTTTCCGACTGAGGGCGACCCCGTCCTCATCGACATGACCTCCAGCGTCGCGGCGGAAGGAAAGATACGGGCGCGTCGAAACGCGAATCAGCCGCTGCCTGCCGGGTGGATACTGGACCTGGAAGGCAAGCCGTCCACCGATCCCGCCGATTTTTACGGACCGCCGCGCGGCGCGATCTTATCGTTCGGGGGGCAGGCGGCGCATAAAGGTTATGGGCTTGGGCTGTTCGCCGAGCTGCTGGCGGGGACGCTCACCGGCGCGGGCAATGTGCGCGAGAGGGAGGGGCATGTCGGTAACGGCGTCTTCTGCCTGCTGATCAAGATCGACGCCTTTCGTCCGTTGGGCGAATTTCAAAGCGGCGTGTCGCGCCTCGGACGTTTCTTGAAGGAGACGCGGCTGGCGGAAGGTTTTGACGAAATCCTGCTGCCCGGCGAACCTGAAGCGCGCGCCGAAAAGGAACGCGCCGAAAACGGCGTCTGGATCGACGAGACGACATGGGCGCAGGTCATGGAGGAGGCGGAAAGGTACGGATGCGCGCCGTCGGTTTAAACCTTTCGGCGCATTGGAACGTCATGAATTGGTAAGAGAACTATGGAGAGGCGCGTATGAGCGACATGAGACAACGAACGGCATGGCTAGCGGCTGTATGTATCGCGGGTTTATCTGTAACGGCGGCAGGATGCGGCGGCGAATCGGAGGCGCGGAGCGGACAGGCGCGCGCCGAGGCGGTGCGCAAGGCGCCCTTTGTCGTCCGAGTGCAGGAATCGGGGCGGCTTGAGGCGCTCATCGCGGTCGAAGTGAAATCGAACGTGGAGGGGGAAATCCTGACGCTCAATGTGGAGGACGGCGACAGCGTAAAAGCGGGCGACCTTCTCATCGAGATCGACCCGAAGCAGGTCGATGAGCAGGTGAATCAGGCGGCGGCAAATTACGAGGCGTCGCTGGCGCAGCTGGAACGGGCGAAGGAGCAGACAAGCGTCACGCGGCGGCGTCTGGACGCCGAGCTTCAGCAAGCAATTGAAAATGTGCGCTCCGCCCAGGCGGGGCTGGAGTCGAGCAAGCAGTCGACGATTCGGGAGGTGGCGCAGACCGAAACAGGCATCTCCACTTCGGAAGACGGGCTGGCGAGAGACCGTATCGCGCTCAACCAGGCGGAGATCACCCTTCAACAGTACGAAATCAACAAAAACCAACTGAAAACGTCGCTGGAGTCGGCGCAGCTGGCGTACCAAAACGCCCAGAAAGAGCTGAAGCGGAACGAAGAGCTGTACGAGAAAAAGTATGTGAGCCTCAGCGTCTTAGAAAATGCGCAGGAACGGGAAAGCTCCGCCAAGGCGTCCCTAGAGAGCGCCCAGCGCAACCTGAGCAATCAGGAAAAGGCGGTCGAATCGCAGCGGGCGTCCATCGAAGCGCAGAAGCGGGTCATCCAGTCCAGCCAGACGCGGCTTGAGTTTGAAAAGGCGAATTTGGAAATCTTGAAAGCCTCCAGAGACGCGGCGGAGCGGCAGGCGGAAGCGAACCTCGCCAGCTCCAAGTCGCGTCTAGAGGAGGCGCAGAGCAACATTGACGCGGAAAAGAACATGGCGGCGTTGTCTGAAAAAACGGCGCAAGCCTCCGTTCTCCGCAATAAAAGCTCTCTGGAAACGGCGAACCAGCGCAAAGAATGGACGACGCTGACGGCTCCGATCAACGGCACCGTGACGAACCTTGTTGTGGAGCAGGGGGAGATTGTAACCTCCGGACGCAGCGCCTTCGCCCAAAGCCCGCCGATCATGACCATCGAAGACCTGACGCAGATGATTGTGCGCGTCGGCGTCAACGAGGTGGACATGGGGCGGATGGAGGTCGGGCAGCGCGCCGAGATTCGCGTGGACGCCTACCGCAACAAAACCTTTGAAGGCGAGGTGCTGCGCATCGCGCCGAACGGACAGCAGGTCGACAACATCGTTCGTTTTGAGGTGGAGGTGCGGCTGGTCGGGTCGCCGAAGGAGCTGTTGCCGGGCATGACCGCGAATGTGGACATCTTTGTGGTGGACTGGCAGGATATACTTCAGGTTCCGCTGGAGGCGGTCAGCAAGACCGACACCTACGAGGTGCGCTCGGAGTTGACGCCTGAACAGATGCAGAAGTTGACGTTTGGGGAAGCGGTGACGGTTGAAACGCAGATGGGCAAGGGCGTGCAGGCGCTGGTTCGGTCGTTGAACGACGGGGCGGCGCGTTTTGTGTTGACAGGCGAGGCGCGCGGCTGGCGCGCCGGGACGGTCAACATCGCGGTCTCGACCGCGTCGGGCGAAACGCTGCGCGGTTTGAGCGGCGAGATCTCGCGCGGAGAGGCGTTTTATGTGGAGCTGGCAAACGCCGGCAGCGCGCCCGGCGGTAACGGAAAACCGGAAAGCGACAGCGAAGGAGGAAACGGCGGCGAAAAGAAAACGCCCATTCAGGTCGGCATGAAAAACGACGGTTTCTATCAGATTGTCTCCGGCATTAGCGAAGGGCAGCAGGTTCTGATACGCCCGCCGCAGCCCGACAACCAGCAGTGGCGGCGGTAAAGCGCCGTGAATACGCCTCCCAAAACGGACGCGCGCATTCCGTATGAGCAGCTGGAAAGCGGCGCGTCGCTCATCGGGCGCGCCGCTGGAATGCCTGAACAGCAGGCGTCTCTTCTGGCGCGGCTGCTGGCGACGAACGACGCGCGCGGCGTCTTCAGCCACGGCACGCAGCAAATGGCAGCCTACGCGAGCCAGTTCACAAGCGGACAGCTAAATCCAGCGCCGAACCTGCGCCCCGTCCGAGAAACGCCGACCAGTCTACAGATGGACGGGGACGGCGGGCTGGGCTACTTTCCCGCGTATGAGGGAACCCTGCGCGTTATCGAAAAGGCGCTGGAGAACGGGATCGGCGTTCTCTCTACAGGCAACCATGGGCATTTCGGCGCCGCCGGAATCTACACGCGGCTGACGCTGGGGCATGACCTGCTCGCCTTCGTCACGTCGGGGCATCAGATGTCGCTCTCTCCCGGCAGGCCGTATGTGACAGCGGCGGGCGGATCGCCGATGTCGTTCAGCTCTCCCGCGGGAGAGGAGGAGAGCCTCGTCGTGGACTTCGGCGCGATACATGACTGCTACGAAGGCGACGTTCACCGAAAGGCGATCTCGCTGCTGGCGCCGGCGGTTGTCTTTAGAGGCGTCGGGCTGGGCGGCATATGTCAGTCATGGGGCGGTTTTTTGGCGGGTGTTCCATACGGCGCGCCGCCTGAAGACCGCAAATGGACGGGCGCGAATCAAGGCGCGCTGCTCATCGCGTTCCGCATCGATCTGTTTGCGGAGCCTGCAGAGTTCAAGCGGCATATGGACGCCTATATTCGAGATGTGAAACGGCTGGAGCCGGTGGAGCGGTTCGATGAATGCTTCATGCCGGGCGGTCTTGAATCGCATCGCGAGCGTCTCTGGAAACAAGAGGGCGTCCCGTTTGGAGAACATCACCGGCGCCGGCTGGAAGAGACGGCGCGGACGCTTGACATCCAGTTGCCTTGGGAGAGGCGTGCGGAGTAGCGGCAACTCAAACGCGGGAGGGTTCCATGGGGATCGTATTGGTCGCGCTGCTGATCATCTTAATAGCGTTCGGTTTCGCCGCAATCGCCTTTATAGCGCCGGGCTTGGACGCGCTCATTCCATTCGATGTACTAGCGAGCGACGTTGCGGTTGGATTCGGGGTTACAGCGGGCGCGATCATCCTCTTGGCAACAGCGGTAGCGCGTATCAAATCTGTACATTGGACGTGGGATGTCTTCGTCGGATTCGGGGCGATCACCATGCTGTTTTGGTCGGATTCGCTATCGACATTTATGTTCACAGCGGTCTGGACGCTCTTCGCGGGCGGGGCTGTCGGGGAGGCGTTTCAAAAGTTTAAAGAGATAGAGGAGGAAGACGATTTAGGAGGCGCGTCTCTCGCGGCGGCGACCGTAGGGTTGGCGTCTCTCTCCTTTCCGCTCGCATTTCTCGTCCCGCTTGAGAACTCCTTTTTTGGCAGGTCTCTTCCGTTTCTGCTCGGCGCGCTGCTGTTGGCGTTGATCGGATTCGCTTACTGGCTCTGCCGACGGTCGGTACCCCTCGGCTCGGAACCGCTCCGCGAGGCGTATAAAGCGGCGGCGTTCATGCCGCTGCTCTCCGTCTTTATCATCGCGCGCCGTTATTTTGAGGCGTCTGCCGCGCCGTTGATCCCCGAATGGGCGCTTTGGGCGGCGCTGATTGCGGCGTACGCCGGGCTAATAGCCGCCTCCTTCCGCATAGAAAAGAAAGCGGACAGCGCCGAGCAGGAATCGTCAGAGGCTTAAGCAGAAACGAACCCTCGCGCGTCGTCATTCCCGCGTAAGCGGGAATCTTAGCCATACCAGGCGCCATCCGCCCCGTGGAAAACCCCCCTAGCCCCCCTTTTCAAGGGGGGAATCGGATGCGGCGCCGCGAATATCCCTATGGGCGTACTGCCCTGACGCATGCGCCGTTGCTTTTTTGGTTAAAAGGCGGTATCGTATCGGCGTTGTCAAAACGGGAGACCTTTATGGATATGCGCATCGTTCTCATTCCAGGCGACGGCATCGGCGAAGAGGTCATGCGAGCCGCCGTCCAGGTCTTAGACGCCGTCCAGAAACGGAGCCGTCTCAAGTTCCAATACGAATGCGCCCTCCTAGGCGGCTGCGCCATCGACGCGGTCGGAGTACCTCTCCCGGACGAAACGCTTGATCTTTGCCTTGACGCCGAAATCATACTCTTCGGAGCCGCCGGCGGACCCAAATGGGACAACGCCTCCCCTGAAAAACGCCCCGAACGCGCCCTCGCCCAACTCCGAAAAGAGATGGACCTGTTCGTCAACCTGCGCCCCGTGCGCGGACGAAAAACGCTCGCCCCCATACTGCCTGTTAAAAACCGCCTCATCGGCGGCGGCATCGATATGCTCATCGTCCGCGAACTCACCGGCGGACTTTACTACGGTGAGCCGCGCGGCATCTCCACCGAGAACGGAGAAACGCGCGGATACAACACGATGATCTACACCAAAGCGGAAATCGAGAGGGTCGCAAGGGCGGCATTTGAACTCGCAAAAGAGCGCAGCGGACGCCTCACCTCCATCGACAAAGCGAATATGCTGGAAACGTCTCGGCTATGGCGCGAAACGACGGCGCAGCTTGCCGACGAATATCCCGGCGTGAAACTGGATCATCTGCTGATCGACGCCGCCGCGCTTGCCCTTATCTCGCAACCGAGGCGGTTTGATGTGCTTGTGACAGGCAACATTTTCGGCGACATACTTTCGGACGAGGCGGGCGCGCTCGCCGGCTCCTTGGGTATGCTGCCGTCCGCCAGCGTCGGCTCTGGGCGCGCCGCCCTTTATGAACCGGTGCATGGAACGGCGCCGGACATCGCCGGTCAGGACAAGGCGAACCCGATCGCCATGATACTCTCCGCCGCGATGATGCTCAGGCGCTCCTTCAGTCTGCGCGATGAGGCGCGCGCCATCGAAGACGCGGTTGATCAGGCGCTGGAAGACGGTTACCGCACCGCCGACATCGCCCAAAAAGGAATGAAAACCTGCGGAACGCAAGAGATGACGGACGCGATTCTGCAGAGAATGTGAAACGGCGCCGTCCATTTTTAGAAAGAACAATATGTCTGAATCTTTACAATTTTTAAAACGTCTCATGGCGGAACCCGGCATCTCCGGCTACGAAGAGAACGCGCAGCAGGTCTGGCGCGAGTATGTCGAACCGCATGCGGACAGCGTCCGGCAACACACGCACGGCGCCTTGACCGCCTCCCTGCGCGGAGAGCTGAACGACGCGGTTATGCTGATCGGACACATGGACGAAATCGGCATGATCGTGAAACATATCGAAGGAAACGGCTTTTTGAAAGCGGCAACGGTCGGCGGTTTGCCGAGACATCTGCTGCAATCGCAGCGGGTTCAGATTGTCGGGCGAAACGGCATTGTCCGCGGCATCGTCGGAACCTTCGCCGGCGGAAAGCCCGATCCCGCCATCGAGGAAATTTTCATCGACATCGGCGCCAAAGACCGCGACGAAGCGATGAACCATGTGGAGCTGGGAGACCCGATCGTGGTCGGCGAAGGCTGGCTTGACCTGCCGAACGAACTCGCCGCCGCGCGCAATTTCGACAACCGCATCGGGTGCTACATCGCCGCGGAAACGATCCGCCGACTCAGCGAAAACGGACCGCCGCGCGCCTCCGTCTTAGCCGTCTCCTCCGTTCAAGAAGAGACGGGCGGACTCGGCGCAGGGCAAGCCGCATACGATGGAGAACCTGTCGAAGCGATCGCGTTCGATGTGACCTGGGCGACCGACTATCCGTCCACCTCCGCTGCGAAGCGCGGAGAAGTGAAACTGGGCGGCGGACCTGTTCTCATTCGCGGCGTCCGAACAAGCCAGCGCATCTTCGAACGGCTCCGCGCCACCGCCGAAAAACATGACATCCCATGGCAGGTTGAAACGGAAACGGGGAGAACGCACACCGACGCGGACGCCGCCTCCACGCAGCGCGGCGGAATGCCGGTCAGCGTCGTCAGCGTCCCTTGCCGGTATATGCACAGCTCAACTGAAGTCGTCAACCTGAACGACGTTGAGCAGATCATCCAGCTGACATGCGCCTATTTGAACGAATACGACTGACATCATCGTCCCCCGCTTCCCCGTTTTCACGAGGACATGCTCGCGAGGGCATGCATTCCGACTCCTCTCCCCGTCCCCCGCTTCCGCGAGGGCATGCATTCCCGCGCAAGCGGGAATCCAGAGGCGCCCCCCATTTCGTCATTCCCGCGTAAGCGGGAATCTTCGGCGCCGCAGGCGCTTTCCGCGCCTTAAACCCCCCTAGCCCCCCTTTTCAAGGGGGGAATCCAGAGGCGCGCCCCTTTTCAAGGGGGGAATCCAGAGGCGCGCCCCTTTTCAAGGGGGAATCCAGAGGCGCGCCCATCTCGTCGTCAGAATGCGAGGCATAACACCTTAAGCCGCCAGCGCCGCAAACATCGCCTTCAGATAGCCGATGGAGTACGCCAGCCCGAAGCTCAAATTCTCGTAGTCGCCCTCCAGTTGCGGCACATGGTCGGCGTTGATGCATCCGCTGAACCCGACCTTTTGAAGCTCCTTCAAGATTTTGAACACGTTCATGTCGCCGTCGTCCAGCAGCGTCTCTTCAAACGCGCCGGCGGTGGCGAGGCTCCCGCGCACATTGCGCATGTGTACGGTGAAGATGCGCCCTTTCCGCCCGTAGTTGTTGATTTCGTCCAGCACCAGCGAGGAACCGCCCGCCTCCGCCCGCGTCCCGCAACAGTAGAGGTATCCGACATTCTTGCTCGGAAAAGCGTCAATGACGCGGTGGTAACCGAGTCCTCCCAGCGGCGTGTCCGGCAGCGGGGTGTCGGACGGATGGATCGCCAGCTTGACGCCGTATTTTTCCGCGGCGGGGGTCAGCTGTTCATACACGGCGCAGAATCGGCTCCACCAGTAATCCAGCGCTTCTTTATCGGGCGTCTCCTGCGCCTGATGGGGCGGAATGCGCGTCTCCCCGCGCGACAGATAGCCGCCGCGGTGAACCGACCTGTAGCGGAACATCTGCTCGCGGAACACATCGCCCCAGAAACGCTGACGCGCGATACTGATTCCCGCCTCGCCGAAAACCTGTATCGCCTTCACCGAGTTTTCAATCTCGCGTTCGCTGCCTTCGGCGCCGCGCATGAAACCGGCGGAGATGTCGGGCAGCGTGACGCGGTTGATCTCCATGCCGAAGGCGGCGATTTTCTGCTGATATTCTTGGACGCCTTCGGGGGACGGATACCCCTGCTCTCGCGCGCCCGGAAACGAGTTGCCGCCTCCAAAGTCGATGGCGTCGGCGCCGAGCTGCGTCACAAACCGCAGATACCGTTCCGAGAGACCCTTATCCCACACAGACACTCTAAACATATATCCTTTCTCCGAATGCCGCATCCAACTTGAGCGCAGTTTAACGAAACGCGGAGCGGAACGCAACAATCCGATTCTGGCAAGCGGCGCAACCAGTCATCCCCGATCGCATCCAAAGTTGGGACTTTGAACGAACAAACCTTTATTCATGGAGAAAATGCCTCGCCAGCCAAATCGTCCCCCGTTTCCGCGAGGACATGCATTCCCGCGTAAGCGGGAATCTTAGGCCTGACCTCATGCATAAAGTTGGGACTTTGAACGAACAAACCTTTATGGATCGGAAAAAACCGTTGCAAACCGGATCGTCATCCCGCGTAAGCGGGAATCCAGAGTTTTCCCAGACAGCCTCCGCATTCCAAAAACGACTCTCTAAAATCAAGATCATCGCCTATAGAGACTGCCTCCAGAGGCGCGCCCCTTGCGCGGCGGTCAAAAGCGCGTTAAGATATGCGTATGCAGGTATAAGCCGCTCAGCAACATGACGGAGAAACGCGCATGGAAAAAATCCGCCAGCTCGCCAAATTTCTACAGCACGGCATTGAAACGCATGACAGCTATGTGGAGACGCTCATCGAAGAACGCATGAAATATATGCGGCTCGCCATGTCGAACGGGTTTGAAGAGGAAGGCGAGCAGTCCAAAGAGTCATGGTTGACGCATCTGCAGGCGCTGGACGCGCGCATCGATGTGCATCTGAACGCCATGCGTCAATCCATCGCCAACGCCGCGCGCTCCATTCAGGCGGATATACCCGCCCCGCCCGCGCCCGACGACAAAGAGGACGACGATTCGGAAAACGGCGACAACTCCATCAAGGTGGTCTGAAGCCGCATGGAATTCGGCTTCGTCATCGGCTCCGTAAGGGCGACTCGCAAAGACCCCTCCCTTCAAGGAACCCGCTTCGTCGTTGTTCAACCGACCGATGAGCGCGAACGCCCGCTCGGACGCCCGCTCGTCGCCGTCGACACGGAGGGCATTACAGGTCTCGGCTCCCGCGTCTATTTTGTCACGGGCGCGGACGCGGCATCGGTTCCCCGTCCGCCGAAGCCGTTCATGCCGATCGACGCGGCAGTTGTCGGCTTGATCGATACGATGGCGCTGAGCAAGTCGGCGCCCGTCCGCCTTGACACGGTGGACATGGAGGAAGGCGCGGACGAATGATCTTGGCGCGCGTCATCGGAAAGGCGGTCTCGACCTCGAAGCATCCCGCATACGAACGGCGGACGCTGCTGATTGTGCAGCCGATCGCGCCGGACGGAACGGCGCGCGGAGCCGCAAAGCTGGCGGTCGATTATGTCGGCGCGGGCGAAGGCGACATCGCGCTGGTGGGCGCCGGCCCCGGCGTCGCGAAGGGCGTGTTCGGTTTAGAACGGGCGCCGATACGCGAGCTGGTCATGGGCATCGTCGACTCGCTGCCTCATTCCCGTTGATTGCCCGCTTTCTCCGCTGTCATTCCCGCGCCTTTTTCCGTCATTCCCGCGCAAGCGGGAATCTTATTTTCTGAACTAGGATGAAAGGATTTCAAAGATGAAGGGGGCTATATTCCTAGATAGCCATTTGCTGTCGTTTCTCGCCGCCCTCTCCTTTCAGATCCGCAAAGGTGAGACGCTTGCCGACCATGCGCGGAATTAGTTTGCCGAGAGTGTCCAGGCTGTTGTCGATGCCAACATTGAAACGATACACGAATTCGCTGACATATAAACCCAGATGTTTAAACGACATGAAATGGTAAACGCCGCGGTACCCGCGTTTTAACACGGCCCAGAACGACTCGATGCTGTTGGTGTGAACATCGCCGCGAACATACTCGCCTTTCTGATGCTCCACAACCGCATGCGTGTATTCCAGCATGCCCCTGTAGGTCGGAAGAGCGTCGGTAAAAATGGACGATCCGCGCGCCACATTCGCCCTTACAGCATCCTGCAGCGTTTTCTTGAGCTCATTGTCCAGCAGAAATGCGCGGATCTCGCCGTTTCTTTGACGCATGCCCATCACAGGCTGCTTCCCGCTGGTTCCGCTTCCGACGCCCAGCTTTTTCCTGCGATGCTTTTTTGTCTCGATGCCGCCGATGTAGGTCTCGTCCGCCTCCACGATGCCGCTCAGCATTTCGTCGTCGCTCACCATTGCGGCTCGAATGCGGTGGCCTAGGGACCATGCCGTCTTCTGCGTCGTTCCGATCTGCTTTGCCATCTCAACGCTGGAGATGCCCATGCGCGAGGTATGCATCAGGTAAATCGCTAGGACCCACTTGCGCAGCGCTAACCTGCTCTCCGCCATCAAGGTTTCGGTCCGGACGCTAAAATGCTTGCGGCAGGTTCGGCATCGAAACGGCATCGGTTTCGCATTTTGGACGCGCATCGTGTTTTTGGAGCCGCATTTGGGACAGCATCTGCCGTCTGGCCAGCGATGCTGCTCAAAGAACCGCGCGGCTGCTTTCTCGTTTGGAATCTGCTCGAATAAATCGTAAAGGCTGCTAAACTGCATCGGATCGCTCCTTGTGCCATGACTAGCATGTATACTAGCGCGAAACGCGAGGTTAGTTAAGTAAATAGCCCCCTTTCTCAAGGAGGGCTGGCGGGGTTTTCGCGCCAGCGGGCGCCGTTTGCGGCGCCTAAGATTCCCGCTTCCGCGAAAATGATCAGTAGGAGATGAGCGAGATCACCCGTTCCTTTTCAAACAACGTCCGCCCGTTCAAAAAGGTCAGCTCAATGAGCGCCGCGATGGCGGCAACCTCCCCGCCGAGAGCCTTGATCAGCTCAATCGCCGCCCGCAGCGTCCCGCCCGTTGCGATGACATCATCCACAAGAAGCGTCCGCGGCCCCGCGCTCAGCGCGTCCACATGAAGCGCGACGGCGGCGGTTCCGTACTCCAGCGCATACTCCGCTTCAACGGTCTCATACGGCAGCTTGCCGCGCTTTCGGATGAGCGCCAGCGGCTTGCCCATCTGATAGGCGAGGGCGCCTCCGAAGAGAAACCCGCGCGCGTCAATTGCCGCAATCGTGTCGAACTCGATCCCGTCAACTTTGGCGATGAGGTCGTTCACCGCCGCTTGAAACCCCTGCGGATTTTGAAGCAAAGGCGCGATGTCTTTGAATTGAATGCCCGGCTTTGGAAAGTCGGGAACGGTGCGTATCAGGTCTGCGTAATTGTTCATAGCCCTCTTCTGATGAATCTCCGTATGCGCCGCCCTAACGGGAGGCATGTTAAATGTAGCCCGTATTCCGCTTCTGTCAACCGCTTCTCCTGATCTTACCCTTAGAGTTGGGGCAAATCTCATGAACGCGGACGTCGTCTGCGGCGCCTAAGATTCCCGTTCGTTGTACCGCAGGGGCGGGAACGGCGCCTCGCGGGGCGTAGGCTTTTCCGCTGGTCGCCGCGCTCAAAGGGCGAGGGCGGATATGAAGAGACAAGGGCGGAGTTTTATGGTATCATATAAATGCCGAAAAAAGTACCGACAACTTGCGCGTCCTCAACGGAAGGAGACCGACGATGCCGTCCACAACGCTCTATTTTGCCCACCTCCACCCGCAGTGGCATGACTGGGTGCAGATCGTCAATATCGGAAATGAGCAGGCGAAGCTGACCGCCATCGGCCGAAACAACAGAGGCGACATCGTTTGGACAGACGAGGGAGAGACCTCTCCGTTTGAAACCTGGACGCCGAAGGTGGACAAGCCGAAGGTGGACATCTCGCTGGAGGTGAAAAGCGACGGGGAGCCGATCGTCGGGGAACGCCACTGCCACAAAGACACGCAGGTGCTGGACCTGCCCGGCGCTTCTGAATTTGGACGCACGGTCGGGCGGCGCATGTTTTTCCCAGAGCTGGCGGCCGGAGCCAGCGACTGGTTCCGTTTTTTGAATGTCGGCGAAGCGGACGCGCACATCTCCTTCATCGTCCGCGAGGTGAAGACGGCGAAGATCATTGTACAGCGCAGCCACTCGGTCAAACCGTGGGGATGGTGGCAGGTGGGCGACAAGGCGATGGGCGGCGCGGTTCAGGGCGTCGTGGAGGTGGTCAGCAGCCAGCCGATCGTCGGCGAACGGCATTTGCATTACAAAGGCGGAAAGGTCGCCATCGCCCAGCTCGGACAAGTGATTGAGGAGTAAGCGAACCGCCATGCCTCTTTCTTACACGTCTCTTTCTTATACAGAGAACGCCTCCTATCCCGATCCGAACGTGATCGCCCATGACGACCGCTTCAAAAAGTATGCGATCGGCAACGCCGGCGTGGAGCGGCTTTACACCGGCTGCAGATGGGCGGAGGGTCCCGTCTGGTTTGGAGACAGCCGCTGCCTTCTCTGGAGCGACATACCGAACGACCGCATCCTGCGCTGGAAAGAGGAGGACGGGCAGGTGAGCGTCTACCGCAGCCCGTCTCATTTCAGCAACGGAAACACGCGCGACCGCCAGGGGCGTCTCATCACATGCGAGCATGGGTCGCGCCGCGTGACGCGCACCGAGCTGGACGGGCGCGTGACGGTTCTGATGGACGCCTACCAGAAGAAGCGGCTGAACGCCCCGAACGATGTTGTCGTCCATCCGGACGGATCAATCTGGTTCACCGACCCTGGCTACGGAATCCTGATGGATTACGAGGGGCATCAAGCGGAGCCGGAGCTGCCGACCGCCGTCTACCGCCTTGACCCTGAAAGCGGAGAAGCCGCCGTGTTGACGGAGGAGCTGGAGCGTCCCAACGGGCTTGCATTTTCGCCCGATTTTAAATTGCTGTATGTCGTGGATACGGGCGTGACGCATCAGCCTGGGTGTCCGCGCGCCGTCTATGCGTATGAGGTTGACGGACAGCGCATTCAGAACGGACGCGAGTTTTGCGATATGTCGCCAGGGATCGCCGACGGCATAAGGTGCGACATGGACGGGAACCTGTGGATCGGCGCCGGCTGGGGCGGGGACGGGTTTGACGGCGTCCATGTGCGCGCGCCCGACGGCGGCATGATTGGACAGATACTTCTTCCTGAACCGTGCGCGAACCTGTGTTTTGGAGGTCTCAAGCGCAAGCGGCTGTTTATGACCGCGAGCCGGTCGCTTTACGCTCTTTATGTTGAAGCGCAGGGGGTTCCGTTTTCGTAAACGTACGGGACCGCCGCGTATGAAAACGGAACGGAAACATGGAGCTGAACACCTTATATTACGGCGACTGCCTTGAATGGATGGAGCAGTGGGCGGACGAATGCGTCGACCTGATCTATCTGGATCCGCCGTTCAACTCAAACGCGAATTACAACATCCTTTTCTCCAACGCGGTCGACAACGGAGTGAAGGCGCAGTACCGCGCGTTCAACGACACATGGCATTGGGACGCCGCCTCTGTGGAACGGTATGCGATGTTTAGAGACGCCGTGGCGCGTCCGGCGCATGGAGCGGTCGTCGGGCTTTATCATGTTCTGGGCGAGAGCGGCATGCTGGCGTACATCGCCTACATGGCGGAGCGTCTTGAACATATGCGCCGCCTTTTGAAGCCGACCGGATCCATCTACCTGCATTGCGATCCGACAGCGAGCCATTATCTTAAAGTCGTCATGGACGCCGTCTTCGGCATGAATAATTTTAGAAACGAAATTACATGGGAGCGGATCAAGGGCGCGGGAAAGACTAGCCAGCATGCGTCGAAGCGTTTTGGGCGGTGCAGCGATACGCTTCTCTTTTATTCTAAGACGAACGAAGGCGGGATGAATTTGTCCGCTGTCGCGGCGCCGTATGAAGATATAGAGGCGTCGTTTCCGTTCACGGACGAAAAAGGGCGGTATAAGCGGCGCAGTCCGTTCCGTCCGCCGGGTCTCGGCGCCCGTCCGAATTTATGTTATGAGTATAAGGGCGCCTCCCCGCCGCATCCGTCAGGATGGACGGTCAGCCTGACGAGGCTGCGGGAGCTGGACGAGAGCGGCGAGCTGGAATTTGCAGAAGACGGGCGCATATGGAGAAAGCAGCGGCCGGGGGCGGGAGTCGCCCCGAACGATTTTTGGGGCGATATACCGCAAGTTGCCCGTAAAGAACGTCTCGGATACCCGACGCAAAAACCGCTCGCGCTCTTAGAACGCATCGTAAAGGCAAGCAGCAATGAGGGCGATGTCGTCTTAGACCCGTTCTGCGGCTGCGGGACGGCCATCGAAGCGGCGATGCGTCTCAACAGGCGCTGGGCGGGCATTGACATCTCCTCGTTTGCGATCGACCTCATCCGAAATGTGCGCCTGAATGATCCGAGCATACCGGCGAGGGGCATGCCGTTCGACATGGCTTCCGCGCGTATGTTAGCGCGGGAAAAGCCGTTCGATTTTGAATCATGGGCGATCACGCGGCTGCCAGGTTTCGCGCCGAACACGAAGAAGGTCGGCGACAAGGGCATTGACGGCAGGGCGACATTGGCGCATAAACCTGACAACATCGACTCGCGCTTGGCGCTGGCGCAGGTGAAGGGCGGGCGGTTCAGCCTCAGCGCATTGCGCGATTTCATCGGCGTTCTGAACCGCGACAAGGCGGCTGTCGGATGTTTCATCACGCTTGACCCTGTCGCGTCAAGAGAAGCGCGGGCGGAAGCGGCAAAGTGCGGCAAAGCGTCCGTTCTCGGCGTGGAATACGGACGCCTGCAGCTCTGGTCAATACGCGACTATTTCAACAAGAAGCGTCCGGATATGCCCGTCATGACAAACCCGTACACCGGCAAAGTTCTCGATCAAACCTTGAGCCTGTTTTAAAGCGGAGCGGCGGCATGGAGCTGAACACCTTATATTACGGCGACTGCCTCGAATGGATGGAGCAGTGGGCGGACGAATGCGTCGACCTGATTTATCTGGATCCGCCGTTCAACTCAAACGCGAATTACAACATTCTTTTCTCCAACGCCGTCGACAACGGGGAAAAGGCGCAGTACCGGGCGTTCAACGACACATGGCATTGGGACGCGGCCTCTGTGGAACGGTATGCGGCGTTTAGAGACGCGACCGGCCGGCCGGCGCATGATGCGGTTGTTGGGCTTCGCCGCGTTTTGGGCGAGAGCGGCATGCTGGCGTACATCACTTACATGGCGGAGCGTTTAGAGCATATGCGCCGCCTGTTGAAGCCGACCGGCTCCATCTACCTGCATTGCGACCCGACAGCGAGCCATTATCTTAAAATCGTCATGGACGCGGTCTTCGGCAAAAGCAACTTCCGCAATGAGATCGTGTGGTGCTACAGCCGACCTTCTGCGCCGGGACAGCGTCAATTGTCGAGAGTGCATGACACTATCTTTTGGTATTCCCGCGGGGATGCGTGGACGTTCAACCCCGACGAGATACGTCAGCCTTACGCGCCCGGCAGCCGTGCGCGAGAGGGTTATGCGGCGACAGCGTCTAAGGTCGCGGCGGGAAAGGTTGAACTGGATGAGCGAGGGAAATTTCCAGAAAGTTGGATATACATCCCGCCGCTGAAGGGCAATTCCCGCGAGTATCTTGGGTATCCGACGCAAAAACCGCTCGCGCTGCTAGAGCGGATTGTAAAGGCAAGCAGCAATGAGGGCGATGCGGTCTTAGACCCGTTCTGCGGTTGCGGAACGGCCATCGAAGCGGCGATGCGGCTCAACAGGCGATGGGCGGGCATTGACATCTCCTCCTTCGCCATCGACCTCATCCGCAATGTGCGTCTGAATGATCCGAACATACCGGCGAGGGGCATGCCGTTCGACATGGCGTCCGCGCGTATGCTGGCCCGGGAGAAACCGTTCGATTTTGAATCATGGGCGATCACGCGGCTTCCAGGTTTCGCGCCGAACACGAAGAAGGTCGGCGACAAGGGCATTGACGGTCGAGCCACATTGGCGCATACACCGGACAACATCGACTCGCGCTTGGCGTTGGCGCAGGTTAAAGGCGGACGGTTCAGCCTCAGCGCGCTGCGCGACTTTATCGGCGTTATGAACCGCGATAAGGCGGCGGTCGGCTGCTTCATCACGTTAGACCCTGTCGCGTCAAGAGAGGCGCGGGCGGAAGCGGCAAAATGCGGCAAAGCGTCCGTTCTCGGCGTGGAATACGGACGCCTGCAGCTCTGGTCAATACGCGACTATTTCAACAAGAAGCGTCCGGATATGCCCGTCATGACAAACCCGTACACCGGCAAAGTTCTCGATCAAACCTTGAGCCTGTTTTAAAGCGGAGCGGCGGCATGGAGCTGAACACCTTATATTACGGCGACTGCCTCGAATGGATGGAGCAGTGGGCGGACGAATGCGTCGACCTGATCTATCTGGATCCGCCGTTCAACTCCAACGCAAACTACAACATCCTTTTCTCCAACGCCGTCGACAACGGGGAAAAGGCGCAGTACCGCGCGTTCAACGACACCTGGCATTGGGACGCGGCCTCTGTGGAACGGTATGCGGCGTTTAGAGACGCGGCCGCCCGGCCGGCGCATGAGGCAGTTGTTGGGCTTTACCATGTTCTGGGCGAGAGCGGCATGCTGGCGTATATAACCTACATGGCGGAACGCCTTGAACATATGCGCCGCCTCTTGAAGCCGACCGGCTCCATCTACCTGCATTGCGACCCGACAGCGAGCCATTATCTTAAAGTCGTCATGGACGCGGTCTTCGGCAAACGCAACTTCCGACGGGAAATTATCTGGAATCTCCAAACAGCGTCGGGTTACAAATCGGCGGTTCATGGATACATTCGCGGGCATGACACCATCTTTTATTATGTGAACGATCGGTCGCGCTTTGTTTTCAATAAACATTATACGCCGCATAAGCCAGAGTACATCGCGCGATTCAACAAGGCAGACGAAGACGGACGGCGTTACCGCTCCGACCGCCCCGGCGGCCGCCGCCAGTATCTTGACGAGACGCCTGGGGTGGCGTTGACCTCTGTCTGGTCAGATATTATGTCGTTTCAGCAGCATTCCTCATCGAAGGAGTTTTTGAATTATCCGACGCAGAAGCCGCTCGCTCTGTTGGAGCGGATCGTGAAGGCGAGCAGCAATGAGGAGGATGTCGTATTAGACCCGTTCTGCGGCTGCGGAACGGCCATCGAAGCGGCAATGCGTCTCAACAGGCGCTGGGCGGGCATCGACATCTCCTCCCTCGCTATCGACCTCATCCGCAATGTGCGTTTGAAAGATCCGAGCATACCGGCGAGGGGCATGCCGTTCGACATGGCTTCCGCGCGCATGCTGGCTCGGGAGAAACCGTTCGATTTTGAGTCGTGGGCGATCACACGGCTGCCAGGTTTCGCGCCGAACACGAAGAAGGTCGGCGACAAGGGCATTGACGGCAGGGCGACATTGGCGCATAAACCTGACAACATCGACTCGCGCTTGGCGCTTGCGCAGGTGAAGGGCGGGCGGTTCAGCCTTAGCGCGCTGCGCGACTTTATCGGCGTTCTGAATCGCGACAAGGCGGCGGTCGGCTGCTTCATTACGCTTGACCCTGTCGCCTCAAGAGAGGCGCGGGCGGAAGCGGCAAAGTGCGGGAAGGCGTCTGTTCTCGGCGTAGAATACGGACGCCTGCAGCTCTGGTCGATACGCGACTATTTCAACAAAAAGCGTCCGGATATGCCCGTCATGACAAACCCGTACACCGGCAAAGTTCTCGATCAAACCTTGAACCTGTTTTAGAAAGAAATGCATGAACGGGACAACTCGCAGCAAAAGGGCGGAAACATGACTCAACCGCCAACATCCCCCGACCCTGTCCAGCGCCGCGGTTTTTTCGGCTGGCTGCGCCGTATGAAGCGGCGCGTGGAGCTTTTAGCCGAATCGCCGTATGCGTCTTGGTGGCTGTTTGGCGTCGCGTTTGTGGAGTCGTCCTTTTTTCCTATACCGCCGGACGTCCTTCTGCTTCCGTTGGCGGCGTCGGCGCCCCGCCGGGCGCTTTGGTTCGCGCTCATCTGTACGATCGGCTCCGTTCTCGGCGCGGTTCTCGGCTGGTACATCGGGTATCTTTTTTACGATACAATTGGAAAAGCGATTCTGGAGACGCTCCACATCGGCGGCAAGGTGGAGACGGTTCTAGCATACTATCAAGAAAGCGCCGCCGGATGGATCATGGTTGCAGGTTTTACGCCAATCCCCTATAAAGTGTTCACGATTGCGGCGGGGTTGAACGCGACCGTCGGGCTGCCGATCCTTCTCGGCGCGTCGGTCATCGGGCGGGGCGGGCGTTTCTTCTTGGTCGCCGGCGTCGTCCGCATCGTCGGTCCGAGGGTGATGCCCTGGGTCGACCGATATTTTGACATACTGGCGGTGGCGTTTGCGGCGCTGCTGATACTCGGTTTTATAGCGGTGAAGGCGTTGTTTTGAGCGGTTTTCGACATGTCGGCATCATCGTGAATCCTGCAATACCTGAAGCGGCCGCCGCCGCGCAGGAAACGCAGGTCTGGCTCGCTTCAAAGGGGCTAAGCTCCTCTGTTGGAGCCGTGAACGCGCCCGGCGCGGACCATCGAATAAACGGCGCGGAGCCGCTGGAATCGGTCATTGCGGCGGCGGATCTGCTCGCGACTCTAGGCGGGGACGGAACGCTGCTCGGCGTCGCGCGCGCCGCCGGTTCCGGCAACATCCCCATTTTGGCGGTCAACCTCGGCAACCTTGGCTTTTTGACCTCCGTAACCCGCGCCGAGATGAATCCCGCCCTCCTGCGCGTTCTGGAAGGCGATTATGAAACGGACGAACGGTGGATGCTCCATTACGAGATGGTAAGCGACGACCGCGAAATGATCCGCGGCTCCGCGCTGAACGACCTTGTCATCAGGGACAACGCGCATCTCATCGCGCTTCAGATACAGGTGAACGACGAGAGTCCTTTCACGATACGGGCGGACGGCATGATTGTCGCGACGCCGACAGGCTCCACCGCCTATTCGGTCGCGGCGGGCGGTCCGATCATGCATCCAAATTGCGACGCGATCATTTTGACGCCGATTTCGCCGTTCACGCTGGGCATGCGTCCCATGGCGGTTCCCGGCGGC
Organism: Candidatus Poribacteria bacterium; assembly: GCA_963665845.2. Taxonomy (GTDB): domain Bacteria; phylum Poribacteria; class WGA-4E; genus JAPPNK01. The sequence goes on along the minus strand of OY762492.1, from coordinate 2,907,799 downwards.
GCGCGCGTGGAGATCGCTGTTATGTCGAAGGCGCCGAGCGGCGCGCTTCGCGCGGACGGGCAGGAGCAGCTGCCTCTCAAAGAAGGCAGCGTTGTGCGGGTGCGGCGCGCTTCCAAAACAATCGCTCTGGTGCGTTCGCGCAAACGCGATTTTTACGCCGTGCTGCGCGCCAAACTGCTGCGGGGATGAACGATGCTGCTGGAACTGCGCATTCAAAACCTGGTTCTCATTGAAAACGCCGAGCTGGAATTTACCGACGGCATGAACGTGTTGACAGGAGAAACAGGGGCGGGGAAGTCGATCATCCTGGGCGCGCTGGGTCTGATTACAGGTGAGAAAGCGAACTCCGATATGGCGCGCGCGGGCGCCGATTTTGCCCATGTTGAGGCGTCTTTTGAGGCGCCCGACCTGGGAAGCGAAACATGCCAGGCGCTGCAAGACGCCGGCATCGAATGGAGCGACGGAGAGCCGTTCATCGCCTCAAGGCGCGTCTATGCGAGCGGACGAAGCCGCGCGCTGCTCAACGGGCGCATGGTAACGAACAGCCTTTTGAAAACGCTGGGAGACGAATGGGTTGATATACACGGTCAGCATGAGCGGCAGTCGCTGTTTCAGTTGAGTACGCATATGGAGCTGCTGGACGCTTTCGCCGGCGCCGGCGCTTTGCGTCAGCGGGTGAGAGAAGCGTATGACCGGTTCAGCGCGCTGCGGGCGGAGCTGTCGGCGTTGAACGAAGCGGCGGCGGCGGCGGAGCGCGAACGGGAGCGGACGGAGCATGAGATCGCCGAGCTGCGCGGCGCCGCTCTCCAGCCTGGCGAGGATGAGCGGCTTGAAACGGAGCGCCGGCGCTTAATGAACGCCGAAAGAATCGAGGAGCTTGCGCATTCGGTGTCGGGTCGGCTGATGGAGAGCGAATCGTCCGCGTCGGATCAGATTCGGCAATCGTTGTCGGAGCTGCAGGAGCTGCGCGAGCTGGATCCGTCCGTTCAACCGATCGAGGCGCGCATCGAATCGCTTCTGCATGAGCTGGAAGACGCGGGGCTGCAGCTTCGCAAACATGCGTCGCCGTTGGAGAGCGGAACAGGGCGGCTTGAGGAGATCGAAGCGCGTTTGAGCCAAATCTTTTTACTAAAGCGCAAGTACGGAGGCGCAATACCCGCTATACTTCAGTACCAGCGGAAGGCGGAGGAGCGTCTCAACAATATCGAGACGGCCGCCGACCGGACGGTTAAAGTGAAAGAGGCGCTGCGCGCGGCGTTGGCGGAAGCGACCGAAGCGGCGCGTCAGCTGTCGGAGCGGCGGAGAGAGGCGGCGGTCGATCTTGAAAAGCAGACGCAGCCGATACTGCGCGACCTCGGCATGCCGAAAGCGCGTTTTGCAGTGGAGGCTGTTCATGAAGAGTCCAGTTCAGGGTTGGTTCGAATCGGCGGCGTTCGGTATCAATTGACGCGCAGCGGAATGGATAAAGTGCAGTTTTTGATCGCTCCGAATGTCGGCATTGAGCCGAAAGGTCTTGCGCAGATCGCCTCCGGGGGCGAACTCTCCCGCGTCACGTTGGCGCTGAAGACCGTCTTGGCGGAGGTGGACACCGTCTCGACATTGGTGTTTGACGAGGTGGACGCCGGCATCGGCGGCGCCGCGGCGGCGATGGTCGGCGAGAAACTGCGCCAGCTCTCCAACCAGCGGCAAACAATCTGCGTCACCCATTCGCCCCAGATCGCCGCCATGGCCGACCGGCATTTCCATGTCGAAAAGAACGAAACAGGAGAGCGGACGACCGCCGCCGCTTTTCTCTTAGACGACGGCAGCCGCGTCTCCGAACTGGCGCATATGCTGGGAGGCGACGCCGACACGAGCCATGCCCATGCCGTCAACTTATTGAAACGCGCCGTATCGAGCCTTCGGGCTGGAAAAGAGGAATAATGCCGAGTCGACTGTTCCAAGAAGACGGACGCAACATCTACACCGGATGCGAACTGCTGGTGAAAGGGGCTTTGGAAGGTAAAGCAAATCTTTTAACAGGCTACCCAGGTTCGCCCGTATCCGAGTTTTTTGACATCATCGAACGGCACGGACAGCAGCTGAAGGAGCGCGGCGTTCTCGCTCAACTGGCGAACAACGAGGCGCTCGGAGCCGCCCGGCTGAACGGGGCGCAGATGGCGAACCTGCGCGCCATGACCGTCATGAAAAGCGTCGGCGTCCATGTCGCCAGCGACGCGCTCGCCATCAGCAACATGGCGGGAGCCATCGGCGGCGCCATCGCCGTCATGGGCGAAGACCCGCATTCCAACTCGACGCAGGTGCCGACCGATTCGCGTTATCTGGCGCAGCATCTGTTCATGCCGGTCATGGAGCCGGCGACGTTTCAGGAGCTGAAGGACTGGATCGACACGGCGTTTGAGCTGTCGGCGGAAACGAACCTGTATATCGCCTATATCATCACGACGCATCAGGCGGACGGCGGAAGCATTGTGGAGCTGTTCCCGCATCCGCCGCTGGAGGTTACCCCAGAACAGCAGGCGACGTTGGACCCGACCGAGATTGTCAAAGAGGAGCGGATTATCTTGCCGCCGGGGACGGCGAAGATGGAGATCGATGTCACGGAGCGGCGTTTCCCCGAACTGCTGCGCCGGGCGCGGGAGCTGCGCCTGAACCGCATCGAGAATCCGCGCCGGGGGGCGCCGATCGGTTTCGTCGCGGCGGGCGGCGCCTATCTGTATCTTCAGCATGCGCTGCATGAGCTGGGCGCGCAAGGGTCGTTTCCGCTGTTGAAGATGGGGATCACCTACCCGTTGGACGAGGCGACCGTTCTAGAGTTTGCCGAGCTGACGGAGAATATCGTTGTGGTGGAGGAGCGGCGTCCTCTCTTGGAGGGGCAGATCAAAACGCTCTTCGCCGATCTGAAGCAGCGGGATGAAAGCATGCGCCTTCCGCCGGTATGGGGAAAGCAGCTGCCGCGCGGCGTAGAAGGTTTTCCGTCCGTGCTGGGTTTGGACCCGACGAACGTTCTGGAACGGTTGATACCGCTGTTTCGGGCGTTCCCGGAGATCGGAATGGATCCCGCGCGTCTCAATTATGAGGAGTCGCTGCTGAAGGCGCCCCCGCCGGAACTGAAACCGAAGGGCGCCGATTTTGAGGCGATGCAGCTGCCGGTGCTGCCGTCTCGGACGCCCGGCTTTTGTCCAGGATGTCCGCACCGCGATTCGGGTACGCTGCTGGAGCGCATCGTTCAGGATTTCAAAGACCCAGAGTATATGCGCAAGACGCACGGCGTCGATCCGATCAACCTTGTCTTTCATGGGGACATCGGCTGTTACAGCATGTTTCTGTATGAGCCGTTCGACAACCTGATGCATAACCTGTCCGGCATGGGTCTTGGCGGCGGAGGGGCGGGCGCCGGGGCGGATCCGTTCATCACGAACAAGCAGATTGTGTTCATGGGCGATTCTACCTTTTTTCACAGCGGGCTTGCCGGCATCTCCGACTCGATCAAGCACAACCAGGACATCACGTACATTCTCCTAGACAACAAAACGACCGGGATGACGGGGCATCAGACAACGCCAGGGCTGGAATACGATCTGATGGGCGAGCCGACGCGGACGCAGGACATTGAGGCGGCGCTGCGCGGTTTGGCCGGCGCCGACGATATACTCATCATCGGCGCGCATCCAGGCGACCATGAGGCGTACAGGGCGCTGCTGGAGCGGGCGATCCTGCAGGACGGCGTCAAATTCATCATCGCCGACAAAGAATGCGGCATCACCCATCACCGCAAGCTGCGGCGCGAAAAGCGGCAGATTGTGAAGAAAAAAGGGTATCTGCCGAAGGAAACGCATATCAACGTCACCCCAGAAGTGTGCGAATTCTGCTTGGAATGCACCATGGCGACCGGCTGCCCCGCCCTGAAATTCACCGACACCGATTACGGAAAGAAGGTGGAGACCGACCTGTCGAAGTGCGTCGCGGACGAGGCGTGCGTCAAAGGCAAGCATTGCCCGTCGTTTGAGCGGGTTGTTGTGCATCGGAAGGGGCCGCCGGCGCTGCCGAGCCTTCCGACGGCGGTGGAGGCGGACCCGCCCCGCCTCGATTTTGACGATTCCTACTGCGTCTATTCAGCGGGAGTCGGCGGCATGGGGATCGGCGTCATTTCGGCGGCTCTGGCGCTGGCGGGCTATAAAGAGGGGTATCAGGTTCACTTTTGCGACAAGAAAGGGCTGGCGATACGCAACGGCGGCGTCTATGCGCACATGCTTTTCACAAAGTCGAAGGAGACGGTCGTCTCAACCCTGATACCGGCGGGCAAGGCGGATGTGATCTTGGGGATGGATCCGCTGGAAGCGGCGCGCGCCGCCGACACGCGCGGCGCCGTTCGGATCGCGTCGCCGGACAGAACGGCGGTCATTTTAAACAGGTCGGAAACGGAAACGATTCCGATGCTCATCGGGCGGGAGGAATCGGACGCGGAGGGGGCGGTTCATCTGCTGGAGAGCAGGGCGCGTCCGGACGGGTTTCTCGCCGCCGACTTTTTTGACATCTCCGAAACGCATCTCGGCAACAAGATCTACGGCAACCTGATGATGCTGGGCGCGGCGTATCAGCGCGGGCTTCTTCCATTCGATCTGGACAATCTGATCTGGGCGGTTCAGAACAGCGTCCCGCGGTACGACCTTGAGACGAATATGAACGCTTTCAACATCGGGCGGCTGATTGTTCTGGAGCCTGAACGTTTTGCGGAGGAGGAGGCGCCCGATTACGCCGAGGCGCTTGCCGACAAAACCGCGATTTTAACCCAAGACCAAAACGCGCGAACCGCGCAACGCTACCGCCAGCTGGTTGAAGAATCGGCGGCGAAAATGGAGGCGCTGGACGACGAGGAGCGGCGCCACTTTGCGATCCGCGCATACGATCTCGTTCAGTTTGAAAATGTTGACTACGCGCGTCGGTATGCCGATCTGGTTCTGGACATGTACCAGAAAGACGCGCTTGAATACGGGTTGGCGGCGACGAAAGCGGCGATCCGTTATCTGCACAAGGTCATGTGCATCAAGGATGAGATTTATGTGTCGCATCTGTTGACCAGCGAGGAGAAGCGGCGGCGCGACGAGGCGCGTTACAACATCAACCGCGCCAACGGCGATCGGCTGCGGTATCTGCATCTGAACCGCCCCGTGTTCACGATACTCGGCAAGGACATCGCGTTCAATATGAACACGCGCAACTGGCAATTGCGCATGATGCGGCGGATGAAATTTTTGCGCCGCTGGATGCCGTCTTGGCACCGCAGAGAGAAAGAGTTTCGGGACTGGTATATCGGTCTGGTGGAGCGGTTCGCCTACGAGGACGAGGCGGGCTACAGGCGCATGACGGAAGTGCTGGAGTGTCCGGAGGAGGCGCGCGGGTATCGAGAGGTGCGCTATCCGAAGATGGAGGAGGCTCGCCGGCGCGTTGAAAGGCTGCTGGACGCGGAATGAGAATCACCGGAAAGACGCGGCTTGTCGGGGTGATCGGATACCCTGTGTCGCATACGCTGTCGCCGGCGATGCATAACGCGGCGATTGCGGAGCTGGGGCTGGACTGGGTTTACGCGCCGTTTCCGGTCGCTCCCGACCGCTTGCCGGAGGCGGTGCGCGGTCTTCAAGCGGTCGGGGCGCGCGGCTTCAACGCGACGATACCGCACAAGGAGAGCCTGCTGCCGCTGCTGGACGAGGTGAGCGGCGAGGCGGCGTTTATCGGCGCGGTCAACACGGTTCTATTTCACGAGGATGGGCGCTCCATCGGCTACAACACGGACGCGGAAGGTTTTTTGCGGGCGATGGATGAGAGCGGCATCGCGCCTCCCGCCGGCAAAAAAGCGGCGGTGATTGGCGCGGGCGGCGCGGCGCGCGCGGTTGCGGCGGCGCTGGCGAAGGCGGAGGCGCGGGAGATTGTGATCGTGAACCGCACCTTCGAGAAGGCGGAGGCGCTTGCGGCGGAGGCAGACGCGGCGATCGGAGTGTCGGCGCGGGCGGAACCGCTGACGGAAGCGGGCATCGCGTCGGCTCTGGACGGTACCGCTCTTCTGGTGAACGCGACATCCGCGGGAATGGACGGCTCGGCTGGGCTTCCGATCGACGCCGACGCGCTCCGTCCGCCGCTGGCGGTGTACGACATCGTCTATTCGCCGCCGCAGACAGGGCTGCTGAAAACGGCGGCGCAAAACGGATGCAAGACCCTGAACGGACTCGGCATGCTAACGCACCAAGGGGCGATCGCGCTGGAGCGGTGGACGGGGCTGAAAGCGCCGGTGGAGACGATGCGGCGGGCTTTGTTGGCGGCTTTGTAGACGTTGTGGGGGGGAGGATGCTGACGATGAGCGAGACGACTGAACAACGGGAGCCGTATAATCCGTACGATCTGCGCCCGATTTATATGGCTAAGCAGTCCGATCTAGACATGGTTCGATTCGCGCATGAGTATCTGCCTAAAGCGTGTGCGCCTGAAATACTGGAGGCGGACGACCGAAGCTTGACTGAGCAGCTAGCGGCGGCGAAGATGATCGCTTCCGTTGACGACCCAACGCCCACGCTTTTGGGATTGCTTGTGCTGGGTAAGCGTACACGATATTTCCTGCCGTGCGCTTACATCCAATTTTTAAGAATCGACGGTTTCAATATACCCGATGAAATTGTGGATGCAATGGAAATCGACGGGACGGTTTCTGAAACGCTGCGGCGCATAAAAGATAAGTTGAACTCCCACAACCGCGGCAGTCTCTACAGGCGATGATGCGCTATAATTTATCCGAATTCGTGAGTCCAACAGGAGTCGTCGCATATGCCAGTCAAGCGGATTGTCGACCACAATATTCGGTGTCCCCATTGCAACTCGGACTGGATGGTCAAGAACGGCAAAGACCGTGGAAAGCAAACCTTTATTTGTCGGCAGTGCAATCACCGGCACACGCCGTCAGCCGAGCGTCATTTCTATCCAGAAAAGACGCGCCAACAAGCGGTTTTGATGTATGCCGAAGGCATCAGCGTTTCCGCCATCGGTCGAATTTTGAATGTGAAAACCGGGACGATCTATTCCTGGATCAAAAAAACTTCTCTGGGCAAAGAGGGCGCTTGAAAGACGGAGGAAAGCGCGTTCATCGCGCATGGTCAGGGCGATTTCGTTCGATGAGATGTGCACGTACCAGACTGCCTGCAGGGGTCCGAGTCGGAAGATTCGTTGGATTTGGACGGCTGTCATAGAGCAGGATGATGGCTCTTTCAGCTTCGATTTTCAGGTTGGAGATCGAGATTTAGAGACGTTTCTGAAGCTTCTGTTTCGTCTGCCTCCGGCACGGTGTTACTACTCTGACAAGTATCCCGTTTACGGCTATCTTTCGCCTCTTCCGCATGTGGCTGGCAAGGGCGCGGAGGTGAACCGTAATGAAACAAAACATTCGGTTTTGCGGGACTGTTTATACCGCCTTCGTCGGAAGACCAAAGGCTACACAAAGCGGCTCTGGGCGTTAAAAGCCTCCATTGCGCTTGTGGCTCTGAAAAAGCGATGGATTTGAAATCATCGCCTGTAGAGACTGCCACAACCGCGTCTCTATTGACATTCTATCGGGACCGAGAGAGATTCGAACCTATACATATCCGATGGGGCTGTGATTCAGATTGTGTGGAACGCGATCATGCATCGCTCCTATGAAGGCAACAACGCGCCAGTCCGCGTTTACTGGTACAACGACCGGATTGAGATCAGCAGCCCTGGAGGAGTCTTTGGCGAAGTTACGGTCGACAATTTCGGCAAGCCTGGCAATATATCGTACCGCAACCCGAATCTAGCGGAAACAATGAAGGCGCTCGGTTTCGCCCAGCGGTCCGGATACGGCATTCCTGCCGCAAGGCGTTCGCTGCAAGCAGCGGGGCATCCTGATATTGAGTTCAAAGTTGACAGCTCGTTTGTGTTCGCGACGATCCGAGCGGTCAAGTAAGATGGCATAACGCTGCGGCTCAGGACGCCGGCAAAGATTTTCGGGAGCTGGCGAACAAGATATTAGCAAAAATGGACGTCCCTGCCCTTGAGAAAAGCGCGCTCTCCTTATAGAATGAAGCGGCGGTCGGTTGCGCATCATCGGCATTCTAAAAAAGAAAGAGCGATCATGGAAATTATGGACGACATGGTGGAATCCACCGGAACGGTCATGGTGGAAATTCTGGGCGGACAATACAGAGCGAGGGCGCCCAAAACACAGCTGAAAGCTCTAGAGCAGGCAATGCGCGAGGTGCAAGACCAAACAAACCGATTGAGCGGACCTGGACGATCCAATGAGCGCATCGCCGTCCAAGCCGCCGTCGCCATAGCGTTCAACGCCCTGATGACCGAGCGCGGCATGCAAAGCCGTCTCGACAAACTGACCCATCAGATGGATGTCGTTTTGGAGGAGAACGGCGATGAAGGATAGCGCGGTTGAAATCAACGCGCGATAAAGATTTGCCGCGCCATCGTCGGAAAAGAACGCCGCGTCCGATTCCCCCCTTGAAAGCGGTGGCCTAGGGACCATGCGGAGTCTTGCCTTATGCCCAGTATTTTTCCCATCGTAACGCTCGATACGCTTTTTTTAAACGTCAGGAGCAAGTAGAGCGCCAGAAGCCATAGATGCAGGGGAATTTTGCTTTTCTCCATGACGGTTCCTGTGCGGACGCTGAAATACTTGCGGCATGTTCGGCATCTGAGCGGCATTGGTTGGGCGTTTTTCACTCGGGCGATGTTTTTGGAATCGCATCAGGGGCAGCAGATGTGCTTCGGCCATCGGCTTTCTTCAAAGAATCGGGCGGCGCTTTTTCATCGGGATATTTTCAAAAATCTCGTAGATATTGGTAGACCGCATTGGAATTTCCTTTTTCAATCTTCCTTTAGAGTAGCGCAATCCGCTTACATAGTCAAACGTGTAGTTCCCTTTTCAAGGGGGGAATCGGACGCGGAGCCTAAAATTTCCGCGCGCTTTAACCGCAAGGGCGGAAATGTTGCGCATTCGGAAAGCGCGTTATACTATTAAGGAAACGGCGGGCGGAGAGCCTCATGAAATCGAACGACATTCATTTTGAAGAGAGCATGTTCGCTGTCGAGGAGCGGCTGAACGAACTGCGCGCCGCCATTGAGGACGCGCCGATCAACCTCCAAAAAGACGCCCAGCGGCTTTTTGAAGCGTATGAACGGGAGCGGGACGGCTATTACGAACAGCTGACCCCCTGGCAAAAAGTGTGGCTGGCGCGCCGATCCGAGCGCCCAAGAGGCTCCGACTATGTACAGGCTCTCATTGAAGACCCTGTTCCGATCAGCGCCGACCGAATCGACGGGGACGACCCGGCGCTCTTAACAGGCGTCGGATGGTTCGACGGAACGCCGGTTGTCTACTTCGCCCAGCAAAAAGGGCGCAACACCAAAGAGAATATCCGCACCAGTTTTGGCATGATGCATCCGCAGGGTTACCGCAAGGCGCGCCGCCTCATGCGCTTCGCGGCGAAATTCAACCGCCCGATACTCAGCTTTGTCGACACGCCGGCGGCGCATCCGTGCGCGTATGCTGAAAAGCGCGGGCAGGCGAACGCGATTGCGGAAAACCTGTTTGAAATGTCGCGGCTGCCGACGCCGTTCATCGCGGTCGTTGTCGGCGAAGGCGGCAGCGGCGGCGCTCTCGGCGTGGCGATGGGAAACGCGGCGCTGATGCTGGAACACGCCGTCTACTGCGTCGCGCCGCCGGAGGCATGCAGCGGCATTTTATGGAAAGACTCCGGCGAACACGCCCCGGAAGCCGCCGACGGATTGAAACTGACCGCCAAAGACCTTAAAAAATGGAAGGTGATCGATGAGATCATCCCAGAACCGCCGGGCGGAGCGCACCGCGACCCGCAGGAAACCTACCGGCGCGTTCAAAACGCTGTCAAGGCGCGGCTGCAGGAGCTGTCCGCCTTGACGCCCGACCAGCTGATTGAGCAGCGCCGGCGCCGATTTAGACAGATCGGCGTCTTTCAAGAAGGCGGGGAGCCGCCCGACTAACGCATCCTACCCCGTCTTAACTTATCCTACCGCATGGGAGAGCGGTATGTTCACCGGCATCATTGAAACGCTCGGAAGCGTCCAACGGATCGAACGCGCCGGCGGCGGTATGCGCCTCGCCGTCGAAATGGAAGCGGACGAACCGCTGCGTCTGGGTGAAAGCGTCGCGCTGAACGGGGTCTGCCTCACCGCGGCGGCGGTTCCAAGCGCCGGCGTCTGGGAGGCGGACGTTTCCCTTGAAACGATGCGCCGAACCGCCCTCGGCGATCTGCGCCCAGGCGCGCTCGTACATCTGGAGCGGGCGTTGAAAGCGGACGGGCGCCTCGGCGGGCATTTTGTGCAGGGGCATGTGGACGAGACGGGAATCGCCGCGCGGCTCTCTCCAGAAGGCGCCGGAATGCTGCTGGATGTGCGCGTTTCGTCAGACGGCATGCGTTATCTTGTTGAAAAAGGTTCGGTCGCGGTGGACGGCGTGAGCCTGACGGTCGCGTCGCTTTTGCCGGACGGTTTTCAGGTTGCGCTTGTTCCGCATACGCTGGAGATGACGACATTCGCGCGCCGCTCCGCCGGCAGCCGCGTCAACCTGGAGTTCGATATATTGGCAAAATACGCGGAGCGCGCCTTGACCTACAGACCGGGCGGGGGCGTCGGCGCGGAGCTGTTGAAGGCGCAGGGGTATATGCGATGAACATTCAATTTGCGCGTATCGAAGAAGCGGTCGAGGCGATTCGCCGGGGCGAAATGGTGATCGTCACCGACGACAGCGACCGCGAAAACGAAGGCGATCTGACCATGGCGGCCGAGAAGGCGACCCCCGAAGCGGTCAACTTCATGGCGACCTACGGAAGAGGGCTGATCTGCCTGCCAATGACGAAGCGGCGGTTTCAGGAGCTGGACATTCCGCCGATGACCGTCTCGGAGCAGGATTCGTTCGGAACCGCATACGGCGTCTCCATTGACGCCAAAGAGGGGTTGACGACCGGCATCTCCGCGGCGGAACGGGCGTTGACGATTCGCCGGGCGGCGGATCCGGACGCCGAGGCGGGCGACTTTCAACGTCCAGGGCATGTGTTTCCGCTTCAGGCGCGGGAGGGGGGCGTTCTCAGGCGCGCCGGGCATACGGAGGCGGCGGTCGACCTGGCGCGGCTGGCGGGGCTGTTTCCCGCCGGCGTCGTGTGCGAAATCATGAACGAGGACGGGTCGATGGCGCGCGCGCCGCAGCTGATGACCTTCGCCCAAAACCATGGACTCAAGATCATCACCATCGCCGATCTGATTGCGTACCGGCGGCGCACCGAAAAGTTAATCTCCAAAGCCGCCTCGGCGCGCCTGCCGACGAAGCGCGGCGAATTTCTGCTCCATGCATACAGCAGCGTCATCGACCGGCGCGAGCATCTCGCCTTGACAATCGGGGATGTCAGCGGCGGAGAGCCGACGCTTGTCCGCGTCCATTCCGAATGCCTCACGGGCGACACGTTCGGCTCGCTGCGCTGCGACTGCGGCAACCAGCTGGACGAAGCAATGCGCGTCATCCAAGAAGAAGGCAAGGGCGCGATACTTTACATGCGCCAAGAGGGGCGCGGCATCGGACTTGTCAATAAAATGAAGGCGTATCAGCTCCAAGACACCGGCTACGACACGGTAGAAGCAAACGAAAAACTTGGATTTCAGGCGGATCTGCGCGACTACGGCATCGGGGCGCAGATACTGTACGATCTCGGCATTCGCAAGATACGGCTCATGACAAACAACCCGCGCAAGATCGCCGGCATCGAAGGGCATGGGCTGGAGGTGGTGGAGCGGAAGCCGATACAGGTTCCGCCGCATAAGGAAAATCTGCGTTATCTTCAGACGAAACGCACGAAGTTGGGGCATCTTCTCATGGACGATCTATCCTATTCGGACGAGGACGAGAGCGGGGAGAATGAGCATGGCGGTTTTTGAGGGACGGCTGACGGGCGAGGGGCTGCGCATCGCGGTCGCCGCGTCGCGTTTTAATGAGTTCATCACCTCCAAGCTGGTCGCCGCCGCGGTGGACGGCTTGACGCGGCATGGAGTCGACGCGGACAGCATCGACATCTGCTGGGTTCCGGGCGCGTTTGAAATTCCGCTGGCGGCGTCGCGTCTGGCGCGGTCGGGCAGGTACGACGCTGTCATCTGCCTCGGCTGCGTGATCCGCGGCGCGACGCCTCATTTTGATTATGTGGCGGGCGAGTCGGCAAAGGGGGTCGCCCGCGCCAGCTTAGAGGCGGATCTGCCGGTCATCTACGCCATTTTGACCGTCGACACAATTGAGCAGGCAATAGAGCGGGCGGGAACGAAAGCGGGCAACCGCGGATTTGACGCCGCGCTCGCCGCGATGGAGATGGCGACGCTCATGAAAGTTCTGCCAGAAGAATAGAAAGAGAAAACGCATGAACGACGACTCATCCGACGACAGCAAAACAAAAGACCAGCCTGCGCTCGTCTCTGAAAGCGGGACCGAACGGTCGCGCCGCCTCGCCCAGCGCGGACGCCGGCACCTAGAGCGGCATCAGCGCATCTCCCGCGATCTGCGCGACGGACTCTTCGCCCTGCGCGACAAGAAGTTCAACCAAGCGCTGCTGCTTTTCAACAAGGCGGTTAAGACAGACCCCGAACGCGGCGATTCGCATTACTACCTCGGCCTCGCGCGTTTTATGATGAACGATTACGAGTCGGCGGCCGACTCGTTCCGAACCGCTATCGAAAACGGGCATACGGGTCCGGATGCGGCGCAGAGCCTAGGGGATGCGCTCATGCCGTTGGAGCAGTACGAAGAGGCGGCGAAGGCGTACCAGAGCGCGTTGGCAGAAAAACCCTCCGCCGAACTGTATGGGCGTCTGGGGCTGGCGCTGTCGGCGCTCGGTCGGCGGGACGAGGCAAAAAACGCCGTCAAGGCGGCGATACAGATGCGCCTGGGCGGCAAGCGTTAAAGATAATTCGCCCTCTTTGTCTGTCATTCCCACCCCCCTCATACCGTCATTCCCGCCTCCTCATAATACCGTCATTCCCGCCCCCTTCATACCGTCATTCCCGCGCAAGCGGGAATCTTAAGGCATCGCATCCGCCGCGCCTTTAAAAAACCCCCCGGCCCCCTTTTCAAGGGGGGAGTATAGTAACCCGCGCCTGCCCGCTGTCATTGGGCTAATCGCCATTCCCGCGCAAGCGGGAATCTTAAGGCATCGCATCCGCCGCGCCTTTAAAAACCCCCCCGTTTCAAGGGGGAGTATAGTAACCCGCGCCTGCCCGCTGTCATTGGGCTAATCGCCATTCCCGCGCAAGCGGGAATCTAGAGGCGCCGAAGCCGTCCGCCCTTGCGGTAGAACGTCAGCCGGCATGTCCCAACTAAAGACGCAAGATCAGCAGATCGCTCTTGACGATTCGCCCCGCTGTCGATATAATAACCATGTATTGAATCATGCGGAGATATGCAAATGCGAACGATACGATGGCGCGCGCCGGCGGCGATTCTCTTGGCGGTCGGGTTGACCTTGGGGCTGCTCGGATGCGACCAGCTCGTCAAAACGCTGGACCCAGAACCTCAGCCAAGCGGCGCTCTCAAAATCGGCGTCATACAACCCAGCGGCTACTTCAACGGCTTTTCTACCGGAGCCGAACTTGCCCGACAGGAGTTGAACGCGCAAGGCGGCGTCCTCGGACGACAGGTTGAATTCATCTACCGCGACAACCAAGGCGACGACATCTTCCCCACCGGCGAAGCGACCGTCCAGGCGGCGCAGGAGCTGATTGTGGACGAGGGGGTCTTTGCGCTCCTCGGCGTCATCTTCTCGGTCAACGCCGTTGAGCTGGCTGAAATCACCGCGCAGACCGAAACGATACTCATCACGAACGCCACCTCCGCGCCCGTATCGGCTTCCAGCGAGTATGTGTTCCTGGTCGCTCCGACGACCAGCTCCCAGGGGGTTGAACTCGCCAAATTCGCCGCCTCCGCGGAGAACTTAGGCGCGCAGACAGCCGCCATCCTTCTCCAAGCGAACGACCTGTACTCGAACATTCTCGCCGATTCGTTCACCGCCAACTTTGAAGCGCTGGGCGGAACGGTCGCGGCGCGCGCCAGCTATGCGGTTGGAAGCGTCGACTTCTCCGAGCAGATCGAGACCCTCTTAGCCGCGAACCCGGACGTGATCTTGGCGGCCAGCTTCGCCCCGGAGGTTCCGCTCGCCATAGAGCAGGCGCGCGCGGCGGGGTATGAAGGCAACATCATCGGCGGCTCCGGCTGGTACACTCCCGACACGTTCTTGAACGCATTGGACGACAACGCCCCGTTGAACGGCTCCTTCTTTACGTCCAACTACTCCGGCGGGGCGCCGTCATCGGGCGTTCAGCATTTCGTCAACCTTTACGAAGCGGTGCACGGCGAGCCGCCGTCCGGCAAATCGCCGAAGGGGTACGACGCGATGACGCTGCTCGCGCAGGCGATTGAGCAGACGGGCAGCCTGGACTCCCCCGCCGTGCGGGACGCGCTCGCCGCGACGACCGACTATGAAGGCGCCACCTCCATGGTCCGTTTCAACGAAGACCGCCAGCCGATCAAAGCGATCGTTCTCCAGACAATACAGGACGGCGAGATGCGTTTTTATCAGCTGCTGACGCCGTAAACCGAACCGACTAGAAAGGCGCGCCATGAACACAAAAGCGACCTCAAAACGATCTCCCGCCGCTATAATCGCTGCGATTGCGGCAGCTCTCTACGTCATCTTTGGCGGATGCAACACCCTCATAGACGCGCTGGATTCCGATCCGTCCGAGCCTGGCGCGGGTGAAACGATCAAGATTGGGCTGATTTATCCTACAAGCCCAAGCTTCTCTATGGGCGCCAAGCTCGCCCTTGCCCAGATCAACGCCGGCGGCGGCATTCTTGGCAGGCAGGCGGAATTTATCGAACGCGACAACCAAGGCAGCGATCCGTATCCAACCGCCGCCTCCACCATCGATGCGGCGCGCGACCTGATTCAGAACGAAGGCGTGACGGCGATCGTCGGACCTGTCCTTTCCACAAGCTCCATCGCTCTTGGGCAGGCGTTGACGCAGGCGGGTGAAACGACCCCGTTCGTCCCCGCGTCCACATCGCCTATCGTGACGCAAAATTACGCCCATGTCGCCCTGGTCAGCGCGAACGTACCGCTCCATGCGGCGATCCTCTCCGACTTTGCGCGCAAGGAGCTGAAGGCGGAAACGGCATCCATTCTCGCGCTGAAGGAGGACGCCTACTCCCAGCTGTTGACCGCCGCCTTTACGCAGCTGTTTGAAGCGGACGGCGGGACGGCCGCCTCGACCGAAACCTATATTGTCGAAACGGTCGACTTTTCGGCAAATGTAGAAACGCTGCTCGCCGGCGGCTCCGACGTCTGTTTCTTGACCAGCTTTCCGCCGGAGGTTCCGCTCATCATTGACCAGGCGCGCGCCGCCGGCTATGAGGGCGTCTTCATCGGCGCGAACGGATGGGATGTCCCCGCCGATTTTTACTCCGTCTTGGACGACAACTCGGTTCTGGACGGCTCCTATTTCACCGTCGACTTTCTTCCCGGCGCGACTCCTGAAGCGCAGCAGTTCGCCGCCGCGTATGAAGCGTTTTACGGACAGCCTGTCGACAGCCTAGCGGGCAACGGGTTTGACGCGATGTCGGTTCTCGCGCAGGCGATGGAAACGGCGGGGGCGGACGGGGCGGAACTCACGGGCGGCGCGATCATGGATGCCCTGACAGCGATACGCGGTTATCAAGGCGCCACCTACATCTCGCATTTTGACGAAAACAGGCTCGCGGTGAAAGACCTTGTCGTCATGAAGATTCAGGGCGGCGCGTCCATGTTCCACGCTCTATGGGACAATCCGCTCAAGGAATCCGAATAACCCCAATCTCATGTGTAAAGTTGAGACATCTGAATGACCAAAGCCTTTATTCATGGGAAAAAGCGTCGCCAACCGGATCGTCATTCCCGCGTAAGCGGGAATCTAGAGGCGTCGCGGACGGCGTCTGCGTTCGTATGCCGACATGTCCCAACTTTAAGGATAAGTTCGGAGTTAAAGGTCGGATCAACGAATTTACGCCCCATCTCGTTATTGGGCATCGTGAAAGCCATTGAATCCATATCTCTAAGTTAGAAAGGGTTTTAGTGAACATAAAATCAACCTCAAAAATGATCATCATCGCGGCTCTTGCGGCGGCTCTCGGCATTGTCATCCTTGCAGGATGCGACACTCTCATTGACGCGCTCGATTCCGATCCGTCCGAGCCTTCGGATGAAACGATCAAGCTGGGGCTGATTCAGCCTAGAGCAGCCTACCCAAGCTTCGCTATGGGCGCCGAACTCGCCCTCGCCCAGATCAACGCCAGCGGCGGCATTCTCGGCAGGCAGGCGGAATTTATCGAACGCGACAACATCGGAACCGACCCGTACCCGACCGCCGCCTCCACCATCGACGCGGCGCGCGATCTGATCATAAACGAAGGCGTGACGGCGATCATCGGACCTGTTTTTTCCACAAACTCCATCGCTCTTGGGCAGGCGTTGACGCAGTCGGGCGGAACAACCCCGTTCATCCCGGCGTCCACATCGCCCATCGTGACGCAGTATTACTCCAATGTCGCCCTGATTAGCGCGAACGCCCAGCTCCATGCGACGATCCTCTCCGACTTTGCGCGCAAGGAGCTGAAGGCGGAAACGGCGGCCATCATCGCGCAGGAAGCGGACGCCGTCTCCCAGGCGTTGACCGCCGTCTTTACGCAGGCGTTTGAAGCGGACGGCGGGACGGTCGCCTCGTCTGAAACCTACGTTGTCGCCTCGGTCGACTTCTCGGCGAATGTGGAAACGCTGCTCGCCGGCGGCTCCGACGTTTGTTTCTTGACCAGCTTTCCGCCGGAGGTTCCGCTCATCATCGGACAGGCGCGCGCCGCCGGCTATGAGGGGATCTTCATCGGCCCGAACGGGTGGGATGTCCCCGGCGCGTTCTACACCGTCTTAGACGACAACTCGGCTCTGGACGGCTCCTATTTCACCATCGACTTTCTGCCAAGCGCGACTCCTGAAGCGCAGCAGTTCGCCGACGCGTACGAAGCGTTTTACGACGAGCCTGTCGACAGCCTGGCGGGCAACGGGTTCGACGCGATGTCGATTCTCGCGCAGGCGATGGAAACGGCGGGAGCGGACGGGGCGGAACTGACCGGCGGCGCGATCATGGACGCCCTGATAGCGATACGCGGTTACCAAGGCGCCACCTACATTTCGCATTTTGACGAGAACAGGCTCGCGGTGAAAGACCTTGTTGTCATGAAGATTCAGGGCGGCGCGTCCGCGTTCCACGCTCTATGGGACAATCCGCTCAAGGCGTCCGAATAACCCTGCTCTTGTAAAATACCGGAAGGATCGTTGGATTGAAGTTTGGCCTGTTTTATGAGCATCAGCTGCCGCGCCCTTGGGACGAAGGCTCTGAGCTGCGCCTCTACCATGAGGCGCTGGACCAAGCGGAGCTGGCAGACCGCCTCGGTTACGATTGCGTCTGGGAGGTGGAACATCATTTTTTAGACGAGTATTCGCATTCGTCCGCGCCGGAGGTGTTTTTGGCGGCATGCAGCCAGCGGACGAGCCGAATACGCTTGGGGCATGGCATTGTGCAGCATCCGCCGGCGTATAACCATCCCGCCCGCATTGCGGAGCGCATCGCGACGCTGGACCTTGTGTCGAACGGGCGCGTGGAATGGGGAACGGGCGAGTCGGCGTCCCGCATGGAGCTGGAGGGATTTGGCATCGCGCCGGAAGCGAAGCGCAGCATGTGGGAAGAGTCGGTGCGCGAAACGGCAAAGATGATGGCGCAGACGCCGTACGCTGGTTATGAAGGCGAGCATTTTTCAATGCCCGCGCGCAATGTGATTCCGAAGCCTGTTCAGAAACCGCATCCGCCGTTGTGGGTCGCTTGTTCGAGTCGGGAGACGATACGGCGGGCGGCGCGTCTAGGGATGGGCGCGTTGGCGTTTGCGTTTGTCAGCCCGGAAGACGCGAAGATGTGGGTGGACGAGTACTACCGCGTCTTTGAAACGGAATGCCGGCCGATCGGACGGGCGGTGAATCCGAATGTGGCGATGGTCGCCAGCTTTTCGTGCCATACGGATGAGCGGACGGCGTTCGAACGCGGCTGGGAGGGGTTTCGTTTCTTTCAGTTTGCGCTCGCGCATTATTATGTGAACGGGTCGCATCAGCCTGGGCGCTCCGACATCTGGAAGCGGTTTAAGGAGCGGAACAACAAGCCTGGAAGCGGCGGAGACGGCAAAGAAATGCCTGAACAGCTAGGGGGGACCGCTTTCAAGAGCGGAGGAGTCGGCATCGGAACGCCTGAGCAGGTCGGGGAGCGGCTTTTCAAGATGGAGGAGGCGGGCGTTGACCAGGTCGTGTTTTTGCAGCAGGCGGGCAATAATCGGCATGAGCATATCTGCGAGTCGCTTCAACTCTTCGCCGAGGAGACGATGCCGGCGTTTCAGGAGCGGCGCGCCGATATTGAAGCGCGGAAACGGGAGCGGCTGGCGTCCGCCATCGAGGCGGCGGAGCGGCGCATGCCGCCGTTGGATCCGCGTCCGGAGACAGGCGAGCCGATCGATGCGTATCCGCTTCAGCGCGAGAAAGCGGAGGGCGGTTAACTGACCTCATACATAAAGTAGAGATCGTTAAAAGCCGAGTCAACGAATTGACAACCCATCTCGTTATCGGTTTAGTGAAAGCCGTTGAATCCATACATCTATGTTAGAAAGGATTTCAGTGAACCTCAAAACAACCTCAAAAATGGGCGTCATCGCTGCGCTTGCGGCGGCTCTCGGCGTGTTCATGATCGCCGGGTGCGATTCATTGATGGACGCGCTTGACACCGACCCGTCCGGTCCTGTTGGCGGCGATGCGGTCAAAATCGGGCTGATTCAGCCTTCCGGCTACTTCCCGAGCTTCTCCCTCGGCGCCGAGCTTGCCCTCGCGCATGTCAACGCCAACGGCGGCATTCATGGCGTCCAGGCGGAGTTCGTCAAGCGCGACAACCAAGGGGGCGACCCGTACCCGACCGCCGCCTCCACCATCGGCGCGGCGCAAGACCTGATTCAGAACGAAGGCGTCGCGGCGATTGTCGGACCCTTCTTTTCAACCAGCTCCATCGCTCTCGGTCAAGCGTTGAACCAAGCGGGCGCGACGACCCCGTTCATCCCGGCAGCCACATCGCCTGTTGTGACGCAAAGCTACTCCCATGCCGCGCTGATCAGCGCCAACCTGCCGCTGCAGTCGACGATTCTCTCCGACTTTGCGCGCAAGGAGCTGAAGGCGGAAACGGCGTCTATCCTCGCGCTGGAGGGAGACGCTTACTCGGAGCAGTTGACAGCGTCCTTTACGCAGCTGTTTGAAGCGGCAGGCGGCTCCGTCGTCTCGGCAGAAACCTATGTTGTCGAAACGGTCGATTTTTCGGCGCATGCGGCGGCGCTGGCCGCCGGCGGCTCCGACGTTTGTTTTTTGATCTGTTTTCCGCCGGAGGTTTCGCTCATTATTGACCAAGCGCGCGCCGCCGGCTACGAGGGCGTCTTCATCGGACCGAACGGATGGGACAATCCCGCCGAGCTTTTCTCCGTCTTGGACGACAACTCGGTTCTGGACGGCTCCTATTTCACCATCGACTTTCTGCCAAGCGCGACTCCTGAAGCGCAGCAGTTCGCCGCCGCTTATGAAGCCGCCTACGGCATGCCCGCCGACAGCTTCGCCGGAAACGGGTTTGACGCCATGATGATCCTTGCGGAGGCAATTGAAAATGCGGGCGTGAACGCAACCCCGCTCCCAGAAAACGGGGGCGGCGACGATGACACTGTCGGCGCAAGCAACCCGCTAGACGGGGACGCCATTCTTGAGGCGCTGGTCAAGATCGGCGACTACCGCGGCGCCACCGTCATCTCTCATTTCGATGAAAACAGGCTCGCGGTCAAAGACCTTGTCATCATGAAGATTCAGGACGGCGCGTCCATGTTCCATGCGCTGTGGGAAAATCCGCTCAAGGGAGCCGATCCCGGCGGACCCATCGACAACCCGAACACTGGCAACGGAGGCGGAGACAACCCAGGCAACGGAGGCGGGAATACCGCCAATCCTGACCCCGGCAACGGCGCCGGGGATGACGATACGCAGCCGGATAATCCCGGCGAATAACGCCCTCCAACCGATGAGCCGCAATTCAAGATAAACGGCGGAGCCTCAACGTTCCGCCGTTTTTCTTTACGGCGCCGTTTCGCTCGGCGCGCCGCGGACATAAACGCGCAGCTCTGGATGAAACAGCGCGTTGTGCGGAAACGGCGGCTCTCGACCTAAAAACAGAAACGCGCGAACCCAAGCGGAATGCTCCGCCGAAAAACGCGCCGCCATGCGGTACTCGCCCGATTCCGTCAGCCGCGCGTGAAACCTGCCTGTTGTAAAATCGGCGCGCGTCAACGGAAAAAAATCGGTCTCGCGGTACTGTTCCGCCCTCTCCCAGACAGCGCGCTGCAGCTTCGCCTCCGCCGACGCAGCGGCAAACGCCTCCGCCTCCAACGCAGACGACAGCCCCGACGGATAAATCCATGCGAGCGTCGGCTCCGAAGGTCCGTGGGAAACCTCCAGCCCGCTCTCGCTGATCCAGGATTCGCACCGCTGAATCGTTGAGGGTTGCCGCGTCTGCATGTCAAGCGCGGCGGTCAACAGAAGCGAATGCGCCGCCGCCAAACATACCGCAGCCCATGCCGCCCGCCGTTTTGATTCGCCCATAACCGCCGACGCCGTCAACGCCAGCGGCGGCAGCGTCAACAGCCAATGGCGCGAAAAACTGAAATGATGAAGCGCCACCGAAAGCGCCGCCGTCAGCGTCCACGCGGTCAACGCAATCCGCTCCCGCCCTTTTTCTTTTTTAAAAAACGGAATGAGCGAGGCGCAAAAAACGGCTGCAAACGTCAATGCCAGCCCCGGTCCCGCCGACCAGACAAACGCCTCCGCATGCCGCAGCGCCGATGAAAAAATGTTGTCTTCGGCGGTTGGAAACAGGGCGAAATGCCCCGCCTTGTAATGCGACAACTCATAACGCAGCCCCTCCCAAACCAGCGGAAAATCGATCAGAAGATACGGGCAGCCGACAAGAATGCCGACAACCCCCCCGCCCGCCGCCGACAGCGCCGCGCCCGCCTTGGAGCGTCGAGAGGAATCGTCCAACAGAAGAAAAACGGCGGCGGGAACCGCATAAACGCCCGCCGTCCATTTGAACGCCATGCCGAACCCGATGAGCGACCCGACCCAGAACGCGCGTTTTGAAGAGAGCGGGCGGTTTGAAAAGGCGCATGTGATCGCCGCCAGACCGAGAGCCAGCGCCGGAACGTCAACCAGCGCGGCGTTCGCCTCCCCCGCCGAAAACGAGGGAGTCAACGCCAACAGCAGCGGCGCCAAAACGCTTTGCCCGCCGAAACGCCGCCCCAGCCT
Organism: Candidatus Poribacteria bacterium; assembly: GCA_963665845.2. GTDB lineage: Bacteria > Poribacteria > WGA-4E > JAPPNK01. The sequence goes on along the minus strand of OY762492.1, from coordinate 2,886,266 downwards.
GTACATCAACAACAGGCAAACCGCCCCAAACAGCAGCGACGCCCCGCGCATCAACCCCGCCAAACGTGCGGCGTCCGCCGTCTGAAACAGCCAAGAAAACAGCGCGGCGAGATGCGTCCACGGCGTCCCTGGCCAGTTGAACATCTGCGGCGCCCCGCCGTTTAGAATCGCCAGGGCGTCTTGAACAATGAGCGATTCGCGCGGGTCGGGCGCCGACGGCATCTCCGCGAGCGTCCAAAACCGCAGCGCGAGCCAGACCGCCAACAGCGCAACAGGAACGGCGCGGTCGGAGAATTTCATTTTTTGAGGCTGGAAAAAATGAAACGCCGCGCCCTCATGCAGAACTTACTCTTAGAGTTGGGACAATTCGGATGGTGAACGCGGACAGCGCCTAAGATTCCCGCTTGCGCGGGAATGACGATCCGGTTGGCGGCGCCTAAGATTCCCGCTTGCGCGGGAATGACGATCCGGTTGGCGCGGTTAAAAAAAATAAAACGGCGCGCCCTCATGAACTCGCGCCGGAGCTTTCAGTATAGGACAGGATCGCGCGCGCCAGCCCCTCCGCCAAGAGCTGCCGATACGATGAACGTTCTAAACGCGCCGCCTCCGCGCGGTTCGATAAAAAACCCATTTCGACCAGTATCGCCGGGACGCGCAGTCCCCTCAAAGCCCTGAAAGCGCCCTCCTTGACGCCGCGGTCTCTCGCCCCCGTTTCGCGCGTGAGCGTCCGCTGCGCAATCGCCGCAAAGGCGCGGTTCTCTTCATAAAGGCGGGACGCCGTCCCCGCAGGCAGCGCCGCAAATTCAGGATGCGACAACGGAGCCACCCAGGTCTCAATGCCGCTCGCCGAAGAATGCCGCGCCCAGTTCACATGCAGGCTCACAAAGACGCCCGCCTGATTCTGCCGACCCATGCGGTTTCGGAGCGGCAGCGGAACGAAACGATCCTCGTTGCGCGTCAACAGCACATCGTATCCGCTTCTGGTCAGTATTTCCGTTAGGCGGCGCGCTATATCGAGAACAATCTCCTTCTCTTGACGCCCGCCGCGCGCGACCGCCCCAGAGTCGGCTCCTCCGTGTCCCGCGTCCACGACGATCCAGCGAGAACGCCCGCCGACCCGACCCGCTCCGCGTATCAAGACGCCCCCCTCAACGCCGGACAGATAACGCGCCGCCTCCTTTGCGTATCGATTGCCCGGAAACTCGCTGACCAACCGATTCAGCAGGGGGTATGACTCCGCCGACCGTTCCAGCCCATCGTATGTAACCGCAAGATAGTACAGCGTCTCCGGCAGACGCGGCGATGTCGGATACTCGGACAGGAGACGTTCAAACGCCGCCGCCGCCCGCGCCATCGCCTCGGCGTCGTAGTAACTGATTGCCGCGCCGAACAGCGCTTCGCAGCCCGCCTTCGGCTCCTGCGCCTCAAACGCCTCGCCCAGCGACACCCACTCCGCCGGCGACGCTCCCTGTACTGCATAACGCTGCTGCGCGTCGATCAACGGACGCAGACCCGAATCGGACGCGCAGCCCAAACAAACGGCCAGCAGCAAACAACGCCAAAAAAGATGCGGCTTCATAAACCTACTCAAGAAACTTTGTGAAAGGCGGCTGCAGACGACATTTGGAACGGCGCGCAATGACCCCCGCCGTCTAGAGACGCCGCTTTGTTGGAGCGTCAATTCAAACGAATCGGAACGGCGGATGTTTCAGCGTTTGCATAAAGCGTCCGCGAGCGCGCGCAGCTCCTCCATACTCAACGTCTCGCCGCGGCGGCTGTCGTCAATGCCCGCTTCGCGCAGCGCTTCGATCCGATGCGGAAAGCGGCTTTTCAAAGCGTTGCGCAGCGTCTTGCGCCGTTGACCAAACGCGGCGCGCGCCGCCGCAAAAAACACCTCTTCGTCTTGAGGCTGGACGCGCGTCTCCTTTAAAGGTTCCAACTGAAACACGGTTGACCAAACCTTGGGGCGCGGCGTGAACGCTCCCGGTCCGACATCGAACAGCGTCTTCACCTCAAAATAGTAATGCACAAAAACGGAGATGGAGCCGCACCCCTTCTCGCCCGGCGCCAGAGCCGCCCGACGCGCAAACTCCCGCTGCGCCATGAGCGTCGCCGACGTACACATGGAACGGTATTGAACAAGCCACTCCAAAACAGGCGTCGTGATATGGTACGGCAGATTTCCGATGACGGCGCCCGGCGCTTTCAGCAGCGTCGGCAAGGGCGTTTTTAAGATGTCCGCGTGGACTGCCTCAACATTCTCCATCTCTTTCAACGACTCGATGAAAGACTCGTCAATCTCGACCGCCGCGATTCTGCCGCCGGGGCGGACGCGCTCCGCCAAGACGCGCGTCAAGCCGCCGGAACCCGCCCCGATCTCAACCGCCTCCGCTCCCGGCGACAACCCCGCCGAATCCGCGATGCGGTTCAAAACGCCGGGGTCGCGCAAAAAATGCTGGCTAAGGCGCTTTTTTGCCAAAACCGCCTCCCGCTCTCAAAGCAGATACCCTTGCGCCGCCCCGTCTGTCGGGTAGATCAGAAAGCCGCGCAGGTCCGTCTCCGCGCGGTAGAGGCACCCGCCCGCCGTAACATACAGCGTCTGGAGGTTGTCCCCGCCCCATGTGCAGTTGGTCGGCTTCGCCTCTATCGGATGCGTTTCAAGGACGCGCCCGGACGGCTCAAACACATAGATCATCGGTCCAGGACCCGATTCCTCCCAGCCCGCCGTCGCCACGATGCGCCCCTCCGCGTCCAAGCACATTCCGTCAATGCCGCGGTGCGGGTAAAAGTTGTGCAGCGTTTCATATTCGCCGACGGAGCCGTCCTCCAAGATCGGATAGGCGCGCAGCTCGCGGGGCCGCCCGTCGCCGTATTCGCTCTGCGCCACATACAGCGTCTTGCAGTCGGGCGAGACGAGCAGCCCGTTCGGCTTCGTCGTGTCGAAGACGGCGCGCGTCAAGCTCCAGGCGCCGCCCTCCGCCGGATCGCAACGGTAGACCGACTGATGCGTCAGCTCCAGGTCGTCTTCGGCGCCGTAGCGCGGATCGGTGAACCAGAGCCGCCCATGCGCGTCGAACGCGAGGTCGTTGGGGCTGTTGAACCGCTTGCCTTCATACTGGTCGATGACCGAGACCGCGTTTTCCCCGTCATACATCGCGATGCGCCGCCCGCCGCCTTCGCACGCAAACAGGCGCCCCGACCGGTCAAACATCAGCCCGTTTGCCTGCTGCGTTTCGGTTCGCGCCTCCCACGTCTCGCCGGTCGACGGGTCGTAACGCATGATGCGGCTGTTCGGTATGTCTGTAAAAAGAACGCCTGTGCCGTCCCAAGCGGGACCCTCGGTGAAGGCGTAAGGTCCTGCGACCCTTTCAAATTGCCAACTCAACTTTCATTCCTTTCCGCGACGCTATTCACCCATCCGCGTATGACGCGCGCCATTTCGTCAAACACGTCTTCGTCCGTATTCCGCGTTCGTTTCAACGTCTTAAAGCCATGATCGGCGGTGTGGAGCCAGTGAAGAACGGCAGCGCCGCCCAGCTGCGCGACCGACGTTTTCAACAGGTCTTCTTCCGCTAACTTGTCGCGCGTCCCTGACAGAAACAGCATGGGTATCGCCACATCGCTCAGATGTTCCGCCCGTTCGGTTGAGGGCTTGCCGGACGGATGCAGCGGAAACGCAAAGAAAATCAGCCCCGACGCCCCCTCCAGCGGCTCTTCAGACGCCGCCATGGAGGTCATGCGCCCGCTGAACGAATGCCCGCCCGCAAACACAGGCAGCCCGTCCGCAACCTCCGCCGCGGTTCGGACGATGGAGCGGATCGTCTCCATGCAGTGCGCGTTGGAGTTGCGCCCGCGTCCATGTTCGCTGTAGGGAAAGTTGTAACGCAGAGACGCGACGCCCGCCGCCGCGCACCGTTCCGCAATCGTCTCAATCGTCCCATGGCGCATGTTCGTACTCGCTCCATGCCCCAGAACCAGCAGCGCCGACGCCCCTTCAGGGCGCGTCAACAGCGCCGAACATTCGCCATGCTGCTCGGTGGCATGGAATTTCAACTCCTGCGCTTCAACGTTCATCCGCTCTCCTTTCAAGAATGCCGCCCGCATTTGCCGCTCAACGATGCAATCATGGGACATTCTCTCCCCCCTGTCAACCCTTCCCTTCTGACAGCCTCCCAGGCCGTCATTCCCGCGCCTTCTCCCCGTCATTCCCGCGCCTTCTCCCCGTCATTCCCGCGCAAGCGGGAATCTTAGGCGGCGCAAGCGCTGTCCGAGCGTTCAGCGCGCGCCCGCTTCAAGGCGGATGATCGTTTGCGCGGTCGCCTGAACAGGATACGACTCCGCCACCGGACCGATGAACCGCGCCTCCACCCGATCTCCCTCGTTCAGGTCGCTCCATGACAGGCGCGTCCCGTCCGCTTCTCTTACCGCGGTTGAGGCGGTTGCCGAGACATAGGCGCGGTCATAAGATGTGTCCGCCTCAATCTCCCCCTCCACCAGCATGACGCCGAGCGTCTTCGGTCCAGCGCCGTCCTCAAGAGATGCGATCTCTCCCCGTATATCCGCCTTGAATGGAGCGGGCTGATGCGGCGCGTACAGGTCTGTTTTTTCGCAGCCGGCAAGGGCGGCTATGATCAAGAACGCGGCGATTCGTTTCATCTGCTGTTCCTCCTGTTGAGTTTGCGCGGCGTCTATTATAACGGCGAAGCCCGCAAAATGTTGACGCCGATCTTACCGCTTTCGTTGGGACATTCCGCCTGACGAGAGCGGACGGTTTCTGAGGCGCCTCTGGATTCCCGGTTGCGCGGGAATGACGAACTGGTTGATTTGACGCCGCGGAATTGGTTCTGGTTGACTCGCCCGCGCGTCTGGTGTAAAAACATGCTTGACAAACGCCTGACCTCTAGGTAGGCTATATGAAAGCATCGTGTTCCAAACAGAAAGGCGCGATATGTCTCTCACCGTACGCAACGCTGACATCGCCTCCAAGATTGCGAGCATACCCCCAGAAATTGAGCGCGAACTGAACGTCTTCGAAATCGAACTGAACCGCTTTCAAAAAGACGACATTCCTGAAAACATCTTCACCGAATTCCGACTCCGCCACGGCGTCTACGGACAGCGCCAGGACGGCGTCCAGATGATACGCATCAAAATCCCGTTCGGCGGCGTGACGACGGAGCAGATGGAGGTTCTCGCCGACGTCTCCGAAGAGTACGCCGACGGCGTCTCCCACATCACCACGCGCCAGGACATCCAGTACCACTTCGTCAAGATCGAGGACTCGCCCGCGCTCATGCGGCGGCTCGCCTCGGTCGGCATCACAACGCGCGAAGCGTGCGGCAACGTTGTCCGCAACGTGACCGCCTGCCCCGAAGCGGGCGTTTGCGCCGACGACGCCTTTGACGTCACGCCGTATGCGAAGGCGCTGGCAAACTTCCTGCTGCGCCACCCTGAAGCGCAAAACTTCGGGCGCAAGTTCAAAATCGCCTTCTCCGGCTGCGAAGACAAAGCATGCGGGCTGGCGAACATGCATGACATCGGACCAATCGCCGCGCTCAAAGAGGTGGACGGCGAAATGAAACGCGGCTTCCGCTTCCTTGTCGGCGGCGGTCTCGGCGCGGTGCCGCATCAGGCGAAGGAGCTGTACGAGTTTCTGCCTGAAGAGGAGCTGCTGCCGGTGTCGCAGGCGATCGCGCGCGTCTTCACCCAGCACGGCGAACGCAAACGGCGCATGAAAGCGCGCATGAAGTTTTTGATTGCCAAGATCGGCATCGACGAATTCCGCCGCCTCGTCGAAGAGGAGCGGGAAAAGCTGGACTTCGACCCGCGCTGGACCGAGTATCTTGACCATCTGAAAGATACGGAAGAGTCGCCGTTGAAACCGCCCTCAACGCTGGACGAGACGGACCTGCCGGCGGATTTCTTGCGCTGGAAGGATCGCAATGTGAAGCCGCAGCGGGAGGAAGGGTATGTTTCGGCGCAGGTCACGCTTCCGCTGGGCGACATCACCGCCGATCAGTTCCGCGCTCTTGCGGCGGTCTGCCGAAAGTATGTGAAGGACACGATTCGGCTGACGGTGCCGCAGAACATCCTGGTGCGCTGGATCAGCGAAGGCGACCTGCTCGACTTTTACAACGACCTGAAGGCGATTCATCTGGACGACTTCGGCAACGAGGGCATCTCGGACGTTCTCGCCTGCCCCGGCACCGACTCCTGCAAGCTGGGCATCGCCTCCTCGCGCGGTCTGGCGGCGGTTCTTCGGGAGAAGTTTTTGGACGAGTCGTACGACGATGTCCGCCATTTGAGCGTCAAGATCAGCGGCTGCCCGAACTCATGCGGTCAGCATCACATCGCCGACATCGGCTTCTTTGGGTCGGTCATGCGGAAAAGCGGGCATGTGTCGCCGCATTTCCAGGTCGTTCTCGGCGGGCAGCAGCAGGGGAATGCGCAGTCGTTCGGGCTTGCAATCGGCAAGGTGCCGTCCAAACAGGCGCCGGCGTTTGCGGACAGGCTCCTGGAACTTTACCGGGCGCAGGCGGAGGAGGGCGAAGCGTTCGCCAACTTCGTTGAGCGCATCGGCGTTCAAACGGTCAAGGAGAACCTGACCGAATTCAACGACCTGCCGGACTTTGACGACGACGACAGCTTCTACTTCGACTGGGGGCATGCGCGCGAGTTCTCGCTCCAGTCGGGGACGGGCGAATGCGCCGGCGAACTGGTTGATCTGGTTGAGTTCATGCTGACGGAAGCGGACCGCTGGCTCTACGAGGCGGCGCTGCGCTTTGAAAAAGATCAGTACGAAGCGACCGCGCTGCACACGCTGCAAGGGATGCAGCGCGCCGCGGACGCCCTGCTGACGACGAAAGGCATTCAGCAGAAAGACCTGCAGACGACCGCCGCGGACTTCAAGCGCGAGTTTGTGGAGACGGCGCAGTTCTGGGCGCCGTTCGCCGAGTTCTTCGACAAGTACATCGAGATGGACAAGTCGGCGCTGGACGAAGAGCGCGCCCACATCGCCATCGAAGAAGCGACCCTGTTTGTCGAGCAGGCGCATGAGGTGTACGGGCGCATGCAGGTTCAGACGGAGAAGAAACCGAAGAAAGCTGTCAAAACGGCTCCGAAGGCTCCCGCCAAACCGGCGGAGAAGGTTGAAGAGATCGTCGACAGCCTTGACCTGAAAGGCGTCGCCTGCCCCTACAACTACGTCCGCACGAAGCTGCGCATGGAGCAGATGAACGTCGGCGAGCTGCTGGAGATCACGATCGATGACGGCGAGCCGATTCGGAACGTTCCCGCCAGCCTCAAAAACGACGGGCAAGAGATCGTCGACACGAAGAAGATCGGCGACCATTACCGGCTCATCATACGGAAAGCGGAATGAACAACGACACGCTGAACCTCGACCGAATCGACCTGAAGCTGTTTTTGGACGATTCGGTCGAGGTGGACTGGGAAAAGTGCGTTCAGGTCTTCACACATTGGCTGAAGGCGGATCCCGACAACGAAGAGTGGCTGGACATCGCCGACTACACGCATATGCCGCAGGGGCCGGGCGTTCTCATCATCGGTACGGAAAAGCATGTGAGCATCGATGACCGGCGCGGGGAGCTGGGGTTGTTGTACAGCCGGCGCGAGCCGTTCAGCGGAACGAACGTTGAGCGGCTTCAACAGCTGGTCGCGGAGACGGCGCGGTATGCATGCCTGCTGGAAGAGGCGGACATCGGCGTCAAGGTACAGACGGATCGGCTGGAGTTTGTCATGAACGACCGCCTCGGCTTTCCGAACGACGCGGAGACGGCGGCGGCTCTAGAGGCGGACATCCGCGCGGCGCTGGCGTCGGCGGGGGAGCTGTCGTTTGAACGGGATGAGGACCCTGGGCAGCGTCTCAACCTGATCGCGCATCCCGCAGAGCCGCTGACAGCATCCGACTGGGCAGACGGCGTTCCATAATGACGCGGCGCCTAAGATTCCCGCACATTTACCGCAGGGGCAGGAGTGACGATCTGATTGGCAAACCTTTTCAGAGGCTGTTGCGATTCTTTAGTAGGGTTGCCGACCTCATGCCTAAAGTTGGGACATTTGAACGAACAAAGCCTTTATTTATGGGAAAAGGCTCCGCCAATCAGACGGTCATTCCCGCGTAAGCGGGAATCTAGAGGCGCCGCGGAAGACGTCCGCGTTCCCATGCCGACATGTCCCAACTTAAGACGTAAGGCGGCAGCCCCTATAGGCGATGATGTACGAAATTCTGCGCGCAGCTAAAACCCCCCAGCCCCCCTTTTCAAGGGGGGAGTCCAGAAACCCCGCGCCCTACCCGCCGCAGAAGACGTCCGCGTTCGCCAGGCGGAATGTCCCAACTAAAGCGCTAAGGTCAGAGGTTGAACTTTACATACGGCGTTCTCTCGGTTAACATAAACCCGTATGCGCGCCTTCATAGACCGTCTTCTCAAGTTTGAGCCGTTCCGTGCGCTGCTGCGCCACTTAGACGCTTCGGACGCCCCGCTCGTTGTGGATATAACAGGGCTTCATGGATCGGCGGGCGCGATGCTCACCGCCGCCCTGCGTCAAACGCTTCCGCCCGGCGCCTCCATTCTCTGCGCGCTGCCGACGCAGGCGGACGCTCGAAAATGGCAGAACGACCTCAAAACGTTCGGCGTCTCCAACGCGGCATGCTTCCCTCTTGTGCCGGACATCTACGGCGAGCTCGGCTCCGACTCGCTCTGGGCTTTGCGCGCCGACCGTATCGAGGCGGCGGAAACGCTGATCAGCGGGGGCGTCGTCGCGGCGTCGGCGTATGCGCTTGCGCAGCGGCTTCCGCCGATAGACGAACCGCTCAAGGCGCCGCCCGTTCTTGAGGTCGGTAAAACTTTCGACTTTCAGAAGCTCGCGGATTCGCTGACCCGCCTCGGTTACCGCCGGCGCGATACGGTGGAGGCGCGGGGCGAGTTTGCCGTGCGCGGCGGCATCGTGGACATCTACCCCCCAACCTTCGACCGCCCCGCCCGCATCGAATTCTGGGGCGACGACATCGAATCGATACGGGCATTTGACGAGGGAACGCAGCGGTCGATGCATGCGCTGGAGTCGCTGCGTTTGACGCCGGCGGGCGAGACGCTGTTGACCGACGACGCGCGGCAAGAATGGACGACGCGCGCCAACGCCAGAGCCGCCGAAAACCCCTCCGCCCGTCTGCGCGCCGAAATCGACGAGCTCACCGAGCAGATCTATGAATCGGACGCGCCAATCGGAATGGAGCGTTATTATCCGCTGCTGTTCCCAAACGGAAAAACGCTTTTAGACATGGCGCCCGACAACTCCATTCTGATCATGTCGGAGCCGCGCTGGATGTTCCGCGAGCTGAACCGCTTTCATGAAAAAGTGGACGCGCTAGCCGAGCAGGCGCGCGGCGAAGACAGGCTCTGGACGACAGCGGAGGAAACGTACCTCAACGAAAAGCGTCTGCGGGAGGCAATGTCCCGTTTCAAAACGATTCGCTCCTCTTTGACGCCGGTGGACGGGAGCGGCGAATCGACCCGCATCGATTTTCAAACGCAGCCGGTCGTTTTAGGCAAGGGCGGGCTTCAGCCCTTCTTTGAGGCGCTGAACGCATGGCTGGCGGACGGCTGGCAAACGCTGGTCGGCTGCGCGGACGAGGCGTCCAGCATGCAGCTGCGCGATCTGTTAAAAGAGCGCGGTCTGCTCAAAGAAACAGTCGCGGTCGAATCGATGCCGCTCTCCGCCTCTTTCGTGAGCGAAGAGATGCAGTCCGCCGTGGTGTCGCATGAAGCCGCTTTTGGACGGGCGCGCAGCCTGCCGACCCGGTCGCGGCGCCGAGAAGGCGTTCCCCTGTTGAGCCTTATGGAGCTGGGCGAGGGGGATTATGTCGCCCATATCGCGCATGGCATCGGTCGATACAGGGGAATACGGCGCATGAGTTCCGACGGGCAGGCGCAAGATTTTCTCCTGTTAGAATATGCCGGCGGCGACATGCTTTATGTGCCGGTCCATAACATTGAGCTGGTACAAAGGTATGTCGGTCCGCAGAGAGAAAAAGGACCCGCGCTAGACCGCATCGGCGGGACCGCATGGAAACGGGCGTCCGCGCGGGCGAAGCGTTCCGCCGAGTTGTTGGCGAAGGAGCTGCTGTCTCTTTATGCGCAGCGGGAGGCGATGCCGGGGCGCGCTTATTCGTCCGACACGCTCTGGCAAAAAGAGTTTGAAGCGGCATTTCCGTATGAAGAAACGCCCGACCAGGCAACCGCGATTGAGGATGTGAAAGAGGATATGGAGCGGGCGCGCCCCATGGACAGGCTCATCTGCGGCGATGTCGGATACGGCAAAACGGAGGTCGCCATGCGCGCCGCGTTCAAAGCGGTCATGGACGGCGCCCAAGCCGCCTTTTTAGCCCCGACAACCGTTCTGGCGCAGCAGCATTACCACACGATCCAGGAGCGTTTTAAAGAATTTCCGATACAGGCGCGCCTGCTAAGCCGCTTGACTCCTCCTAAAGAGAACAAGCTGACGATCGCCCATCTCGCCAACGGAACGGTCGATCTGGTCGTCGGGACGCACCGCCTGCTGTCGGCGGATGTGCAGTTTCGGCAGCTCGGCTTGCTGGTGATCGACGAGGAGCATCGGTTCGGAGTGAAGCAGAAGGAGCGGTTGAAGCAGCTCAAGAAGGGGGTTGACACGTTGACGCTCACCGCGACGCCGATTCCGCGGACGCTCCATATGGCGGTGTCGGGCGCGCGGGATATGAGCGTCATCGCGACGGCGCCTGAAAACCGCCTGCCGATTGAAACGTATGTGACCGAATACCGGCCGGATCTGGTGCGCGCCGCCATCCTGCGCGAGCTGGGTCGGGAGGGTCAAGCGTTCTTTGTGCATAACCGCGTTAAAGGCATTGAGGCGGTCGCCGAAAATCTGCGCCAGCTGGTTCCGGAGGCGCGCTTCTCGGTCGCGCATGGACAGATGCGGGCGCGCGTTTTGGAGGACGCCATGCTCCGCTTTATTCAGCATGAAAGCGACGTTCTCGTATGCACGACGATCATCGAGTCCGGTTTGGACATCCCAAATGTCAACACGATCCTTGTGAACCGCGCGGACGCCCTCGGCTTGGCGCAGCTGTATCAGCTCCGCGGCCGCGTCGGGCGCTCCGACCGGCGGGCGTACGGCTTTTTGATGTATCCGAACGACCGAACGCTTGGCGAAACCTCCCTAAAACGGCTCCGCGTCATTGAAGAGTTTACAGAACTGGGCGCAGGGTTTAAAATAGCTCTGCGCGATATGGAAATACGCGGCGCCGGCAACCTGCTCGGACCGGAGCAGCATGGACATATGGCGTCGGTCGGGTATGATCTGTATTGCCGCCTGTTGAAAAACGCTGTAGCCGAGCTGAAAGGCGAGGAGATTGAACAGGAGCTGGAAACAAAGATGCGCTTTCCGATGGCGGCGTATCTGCCGGACGAGTACATCGCGGACAACGGCGCCAAGTTCGCGCTTTACAGGCGCGTTGCGCGCGTCCGTACGATGGAGGATCGGGACATGATCATCGATGAAATGCGCGACCGATACGGTCCCTTGCCTGACGAGGCGCGCTGTCTGCTGGAGATTGCATGCTTAAAGGGGAGGGCGTCGGCTCTCGGCGCGTCGTCGCTGTCGGCGGTCGGCGGCGAGGCGCGAATCTCGTTCGACGAAAAACTGGCGAAGGTGGAGGTGGAGCGCGTGTTGGCGCTGGTCAACTCGGACGCAAAGGCGCGGCTGATACCGCCCTCGCAGCTGTCGGCGCCCTTGCCTTCAAACCGAGCAGACGACATCTTTTCACAGTTGCATACTATTTTTGACATGCTGGAAGTACCTAAAGAGGAGGCGTACCGTTCATGAACAGATTATGGAAACGGTTTCATTGGGTTCAATTCATTGCTGCGGCAGCTCTCTCATCCATGCTGATTGCATGCGGCGCGTCGCATGAATCGGCGGTGGAGGAGCCGATCGTTTCAGAAGAGACGGCGGAGGAGCCGCTCGTTTCAGAAGACTTGCGGCGGCGTCCGCAATCGGAAACGGAAGAGACGACAGCAGAGCAATCTGAAACGGAAGAAACAACGACAGCGGAAGAAGCGTCGGAAGCGGACGCAAACGCGGAAGATGTCCTGCTGGCAACCTTCGCCTGGAAAGGCGATGAGCATACGATCAACTTGGCGGAGCTGCTGCAGGAGATAGAGGAGCTGCCCTCCTACCACAAGCGGCGGTATGAAGGGCGAAAGGGGCGGGAAACCTACCTCGTCTTGATGGCGGAGAGCCGCATCGCCCTTGAGCGCGCCATGGAGCTGGGGCTGGAAGACGACCCTGTCGTAGAAGCGAAGACGGAAGAGCTGCGCCGCAAGATCATGCTGGACGCGGTTGAAAAACTGGAGGTGGAGGACAAGGCGGTCGTCACGGACGAGGCGGCGGAAGATTACTACAACCGCAACCTTGAAAAATACCATCTGAAAGAGCGCGTCCGGCTGCTTAGTTTGGCGGTGAAGGACGAGGAGCAGGCGAACGGCTACCTGAAAGAGGTCCAGGACGGGACGCGCACGTTCGATGAGATTGTGAAGCAGCTGTCTGAAGACGGGCTAAACGAAGGTCCGGGCGGACGCAACAACGGCGACACGGGTCTCTTTGCGCGCGATTCGTTTGTTGGGGCGGAGCCGTTCGCCGAAGCCGCTTTCGCGCTTGAGGTCGGAAAGATGACCCAAGAGGTGTTTTCGTTGGAGTATAACGACGAGACGTACTACATGCTGTTTCGGCTTGAAGAACGGGCGGAGCCGTACCAGCAGACGCTGGAAGAGGTGAAGGACCGCGTCCACAGCTCCGCTGAAAGAGAGATCACCGAAGCGCGCGAAGCCGCCTGGGCGGAGGAGCTGGAGCAGATTGGGCAGCTGACGCTGTACCCGGACAGGCTGCCGGAGCCGCCCATGAGAGATGCGGTTGAAGAGACGCCCGAAAGCGACGAAGAATCGACCGATTCTGAGTCTTCTTCCAAGAAGAAAACGTCGAAAAATCTACAAATAAACATCGTAGATGTCGATACCGGAAACAATAATCAGGGAGATGGAAACGGTATCAATATCAGCGTCAACGGCGACATTGTAAACACCCCGCCGACCGCCGAAAAAGAGAAAGAGCTGGTTCCCGCCGACGAAGTCGTGTTAGGCGATCTGGAGATGGACGCTGCGACCGTGCTGGCGGAATGGACATGGGACGGGATTCAGCACACCTACACGTGGGGGCAACTGCAGGAGCATTTTGACGGGCTGCCCCCCTACCGCAAGAGCCGATACGCCGGCGTGGAGGGATGGACAAAGCTGGTCAAAGAGCGCGCCTTAGAGGAGCTGAAGATTCTGGAAGCGGAAGCGTTGAACCTCGGAAAGACCGAAAAGGACATCGCCCAACTGGCGGAATACCGGCGCCAGCTGATGATTGAGCAGCTGTATGAAAAAGAGATTTCAGGGATGGCGGACACCTCCGAGGAGCGTCTCATAGCGTACTATGAGGAGCATGCGTCCGAGTATATAGAGCCTGAAAAGGCGCGCTTGACCTGCATCACCTTGCTGGACGACAAAGAGGCGGCAGACAAGCTGTTCGCCGAACTCGCCGACGGACGGGACATCGCTGAAGCGGCGCAAACCCTCTCGGAAGCGGAGAAGAATCAGGGACCGGGCGGACGCAACAACGGCGATACAGGCTTCATCACCCGAAACACCTTCGCGCAGGCGGAGGCGTTCACCGAAGCCGTTTTCTCCACAGAGGCGGGGCAGATCGTTTCCGAGGTGGTCGTTCAACCGCTGGGCGAAGACGTCACCTACTACATGATCTTCAGAGTCGAAGAAAAAAAGCCGGAGCGTCAACAAACCTTTGAAGAGGTTCGTTCCACTATAGAGAAGGCGGTCGGAAAGATCGCTCGCGAGGAACGGCTGAACGAATGGCTGGCAGCGTTGAAGGAGCGGACGAATCTGATGGTCTATCCAGAGCGTCTGCCCGAAGATCCGCCGCCTGAAGAAAACGTCGAAGAGGCGCCCGAAGGCGCAACCGAAAGCGGCGACGAATCGACCGACGCCGAGACCGATCCCTCAAACATCGAGAACGTTGAGGGAGACGACAACTCGGTCGAGAACGAGATCATCGAAATCAATGTCGAAGGGGACGCGGCAGAGATCGATGGAGAAGAGGCGGAAACGAATGACGAAGAATCATCGGAGTAATTGATGAAAGCGGAATGTCAAAAGCGGATTGGTTGGATCGCGGCGTTACTGCTGTGCGCGTTCATGGCGTTTCCGACGCCTTCGAACGCAAAGATCGTGGACCGCATCGTCGCGTTTGTGAACGCGGAGGCGTTGACCATGGGCGATCTTCAGAAATTGATTCGAGACCATGCGCAGCTGCTGCAGGCGTTTCAACGTCTCAGTCCGGCGGAAGCGCAGCGCGCCGCTGAAGCGCAGTCGGAGGCGCATCTACAGGAGCTGATTGCGACCAGCCTGCTCGTTCAGGAGGCGCGCCGTCAGGAGCTGGAAAATCCGCAGTATCAGATCGCGCAAACGACTCTGGACGATTTCATCCGCGCCTTTCGAATGGAGCGGCAGTTGACCGACGACGCGGAATTTGCCATAGCGCTGCGTCAGCGAAATCAGACCCAGGAGGCGTTTCGCGAAGAGATGCTGCGCACGCTGCGGATACGGGAGCTGTTGACGCGCGAGCTGATACCGCGCTTGAACGTGACCGACAACGACGCGGAGGCGTATTATGAGGCGAACAAAGAGGCGTTTGCCTCCAAAGACGAAGCGCGCCGCGCCCTGCGCGAACAGCGTTTTCTAGAGGAAAGGGAAGCCTACATCGCCCGTTTGCGTCAAAAAGCGTTTGTGAAGGCGCTGATCAAGTTCTGATGCGACTCGCCGCGCTCATCATCTGTCTCCCGATTCTCTTCTCGGCGCGTATCGCCTGGACGGAGGAGACGCCGACCGCCCCCCCTGCCAACGCCGAGGCAAACGATTCAACGGCGGAGCCAACGCAGGAGAACGGGCAAAACGGAGAGGCGGACCAAGAGGAGGATATCGGCGCTGCGTCCGAGGTGTCCATCCTAGACCGGGACATGCGTCTCAAATCGGACGAGGTGTATATTGACGCGGGCGACACGGTCATTTGGACCGAAGAAGGCGCCCATGTGCGCGGCGACGCTTATATCCGATTTTCCGATATGACGCTGCAGGCGGACGATGTGTGGATGCACATGGAAAAGAAGGCTCTGCGCGCCAAAGGCAACGTCCGCCTGACGGTCGAAAACGAAATCACCTACGCTGACGAGCTGATCTTCAACTTTGAAACCAAACAGGGAGTCGCATACGGCGGCGCGGCATACGGCGAGCCTTGGTACTATCAGGGGGTCAAGATTGTCCGCGTCTCGGAGCGGGAGTCGCTCATCAACAACGGCATCTTGTCGACCAGTTCGCTCAAATATCCGCATACCTACTTCAAGGCGTCGCAGATCTTCGTCCATTTAGAGCAGGAAATCATCGCCAAAAACGTGGTGTTCATCATTGGCGGCGTCCCGCTGCTCTGGATACCTGTTTACCGGCGCAGCTTGCGCGAAAAAAAGCCGGCGCCGTTGATTGTAAAGGTCGGCCACGACAGCTATATGGGGCATTGGGCGACCTTTATTTTGCCGCTGCGGCGCACTCAGCGGATTCGCAGCGTTCTTCAGTTCGACTGGTCAGCGTCTAGAGGAACGGGGCAGGGCTTTGAGACGACCTACAATGTGCGCGATGTGAATCTGCGCTGGATCGTTTTTAAAAAACCGCTGGACGCGACCGCCGCCGAGCTGTCCGATCTGCGCAAAAAAGCTGTGCAGGTGCATGCCCGTCTCCGAGGCGATTTTGACAATCGGCGCATCCTTCGGCTTTTCCTGCCGTACACAGTAGGGGCGGAGGACATCGACCGCGCCCGATCTAGAGCGCAGGAGGTACAAGACGCGCTGGCGCAGGGCGAGGATTTCGGCGCTCTGGCGGGGCGTTACTCCTCCGAATCAACCTCCGCCCAGAACAAAGGTTTCTTGGGGTATATGGCGGCGGGAGACGGCATCCTTCCCCCCAATCTGGAAGCGGCGGCGCTCTCTCTTGAATACGGCGAAACGAGCGAAAAGATCGAAACGGAAGACGGGTACTACTTTTTCCGAGTGAACGACATTCTGGAAACGCATGGGCGCGTCGAAAAACAGACGCAGATGATCCATATCGCCGTTGAGGCGAGCGAGGAGTCTCGAGAGACGACGCGCAACCTCGCCGAGTCGCTCATGGACCGCGCCAATTCGGGCGTCTATTTTCGCGAGCTGATCGACGAATACGGGGCGGACCCGCCCGAATCGGTTCTCGGCGAGACGGAAGAGCCGACGGCGGACGGCGGCGCGTCAACGGAGGCGAACCTGCCGCTGAACCAGTATGAGTGGGGGCAGCAGCAGGAGCTGCGCAAAATGCAGCTCGACAACGTGTCAACCCCGATTCAGTTTCGGGAGGGGCTGCTCATCTTGAAGATGCTCGGAAGGTCGGAGACGCCCGATTTCAACGCTCTCGCCGAGCAGCTGTCGGACGACGAAGAGACGCGCAATAACGGAGGCTACCTGGGATGGGTCGGCCCGGGGGATCTGCCGCGCAACGTCTATAGCGCGTCGCGCGCTCTTGAACAGGGCGAGGTGAGCGCCGGCGTCATCGAGACGGAGGAGGCGTTTGTGATGACGAAGTCGGAGGGGCGGCGCAACATCACCGGCGAAGCGACGGTCTCCCGCCAAGACCTGCGCTCCTACAGCCGAAACAACGCTTTCAAAACGGGCGATCAGTATGCGGCGTATCTGCGGCATCAGCAGGATATTCCGCTCGGATGGGAACGCGACGGCAAACGGCTGGCGTTCTGGTCGCGGCTGGATTACAACAACCGCATTCCGCGCACCGATTCGGAAGGCAACGCCTATATTCAAGAGAGCTCGGAGATGCGCGCCTTCGGGACGATCGTCTTCGATTCCAATCCGACCAGTTACAACAATCCCAGTCCGACGTTTCGGTCGCGTCTAACAGTCGACAAGAGCTTCGATTTTGCCGAGGGTCTCGGTTCGACGCATAAGCAGCCGGAGCTGGACATGTCTTGGGGCGGGCAGCTGTCGCGCATTTACGGCCTCAGGCGGCTCAATCGGACGCTGCGCGATCTGTCGATCAAATGGGACAAGCTGAACGTTCCGATCCTGAAGGTTCCGACGCTGGACGATATGGAATTTTCGTTAAACGGCGGCGCGACGAACCTGAAACGCGATCTATACCGTTTTTCGGACGCGGTGTACGCCGTTCGTCAAGCGCGCGGTCTGAAGGGCGAGCAAACGCAGGATGTGTCGCTCTGGACAACGGACGCAAGCCTCAATATCGACAAAGACACAACCGTCACAGTTACAAGTTCCCGCGCAATCACTTTCAGAATGTACGGCGCCGGGCGGCTCGTGTATAATGAAGAGGATCAGAAGGGAAATCGGCATATTTTGCGCGGCGTAGTGAGCGGAAATGTGAATGCGAACAACACGCTGGCGCGCGTGTACGACATCAGCTTTATCCCCGGCGCAAGCCGTCTCCGCCATGAAATCGCAACCTCCGCCGATTTTGACTGGTCTCCGTCGGTCAACGACGAAGCGGAAGACCCTGACCATCCCGACCCGAACGATATTTTGCTGTACCCGTTCGGCTCCAGCGTCTATGTGTATGAGCGGAAGGAGGTCGGGCTGCGTTTCGGCTCCACCATTCGGGTGAAGACGAAGCTGAATAAGGAGTTTCAGGCGCTGCGTTTTGATGCGGGCGTGAAGCGCGATTTCACGAACCGCCCTTATCTCGGCAATCGGAAATGGGATTTTCTGCGCATGGAGATGAGCTCGCAGCCTCTGTCCAGCGGACGGCTGACGACGACCGTCACCGGCAACTGGGATCCGAACACGTACAGCCCCGGTTCCGCCATTCAGCGCGATCCGTTCACGATGGTTTCGTTTTCATCAAGCGTCCGTTACCGCTCCGGCGACTACACGAAAGGATGGAGCGTCAATGTAGGCACGCAGTATCAGCGGCTCTCTTCCCGTTCTCCCCGCAGCGCGTTCACCAGTTTTTCGTGGCGCCCCAGCAAGTTGTTCAACATTGATGTGAGCGCGCGGTGGGAATATGACCGCGACCGACTTGAAAATCCTCCCGCCTGGCGCTCCAATTCGATTGCGAAGGCGATTGGAATCGCGCATATTCATCCGTATTCGCAGGAGATACGTCTGCGCCGAAATCTGCGCGACTGGGATATGCGCATCACATGGCGCCGATTCGGAAGCCTCGGCAATGTCCGCAAAGAGTTCACCTATCAGATCAACCTGATTGCCGATCCGACCCTGACGCTGGGCGTTGGGCATGACGCCGTGACGAACGAATGGGGCTTCGGCAGCCTGCCGTTAGGCGTCCCGCCGACCTTCACAGGCGGAAGCCTCGGCCGCTCCCGCTTCTAACATAAACCGCCCGCGCTGTCAGAGCAAGGCGTTGGAGCCGCCGGCTACTGACGCAGGCGCCGCTTGTATGCTTGGCGCAGCTTTCGAATGTTGACGCCGGATGCGTCCGCCCAGAATTCCGCCTCTTTGGAATGGATAAATTCGCGCGCTTCCCGCTGCGTTTCATGCGAGGTTTGGCGCGTTCCCGCCGCGTCGCGCAGCGCATGGTCTAGCACTTTGAGCGCAAGGTAACGGTAATTGCCCCTGACCGCTCTAAAATCGCTTTCACGGATACTTTTTTGCCGCCTCATCCATCAGCCCTCCTTCGACATCATAACATGCCGGGGGCGGATTCGCAAATTGGGCAGTACGCCCATGCGATGATAGTCGTTGTTTTTAATCCTAATGCGTCGGCGCCGCCGGTCGTCATTCCCGTGAAAACGGGAATCTTAGGCGTCGCAGACGCCGTCCATATCGCGTCTCCTATCAACATTATCGTATGAGCGTACTACCGCAAATTGCCGCCCGTTGACATGCCGCCCGCCTTCGTATAGACTCCATCCTGAACGCTCAATACGGCTATCAGCAGAAAACGGAGAACCATGGCAGATAAATTGAAAGTCGGCGTCATCGGACCAGGCGGAGCCGGGCGGGGCAACACGCTCGGATTTGCGACTCGAGACGATTGCGAAGTGGTGGCAGCCGCCGATGTCAGCCCCGGCAGCATTGACGCGCTTGAAAACGCGATGGAGCAGCGGGTCGAAGGGTTCAAAAAAGGCGGCGTCGCCCGCTACATCGGCGACTACGAATACCTGGAAATGCTCGACAAAGAAGACCTGGACATGGTCGGCATCTTCTCGCCCCACTCGCTGCATGACATCCAGGTTCGCGCCGCCTTCCGCGCGGGATGCTCCGTCATCGTTGAAAAACCGATGGCGAACCGAGTCGGCGACGCCGTACACATGCAGAAAATGGCGGTCGGCGGCGGGCTTCATCTGGTCGGCGGATACCAGCGCCATTACGAACCGAACTATGTGACCGGCAGAAGCGTCGTCCAGTCCGGCAAGCTGGGCGAATTGAAGCGGTTCGAAGTGTACATGGCGCAGCGATGGGGAGCCGGCGGCTGGCGCGGCGACCCGCGATTCTCAGGCGGCGGACAGCCGAACGACTCCGGCAGCCACCTCCAAGACATCTTCATGTGGATGACCGGCTTCCTTCCCAAATCGGTCTACGGAACGACCGACAAGATCTTTGAAGAGAACGGAAAAGTGATCGATAAATATGTCGAGATCAACTCCTACTCGGATGTGGTCATGGAGAACGGCGCCGAAGGAACCGTCACCATCTGCGGCAACACGCATGTCGGGTTCCAAGAGTGGGTCATTTTGGAAGGCGAAGAGGCGACGCTGGAGATACGCGGCGGCTTGACGCTCGTCACGCCGGACGGCAAGCGCGAAGCGGTTCAAACCTCCCGCCCGGAAGGGTACCCGAGCGGCAAGGTTGACCAGCTGGTCGGTCTCGTCAAAGGCGATTACGACACGAATTACACCTCCGGGGTCAACGGAATCCGCACCAGCTGGCTCACGAATTGCATTCTGGACGCCGGCCGCGGACCGGACGCGAAGAACCATGTGGACGCGGACGATCTGATTGCCGCGGAAGGCTCCTCGCGCGCTGAAGTGAAACAGCTGATTGCTGAAGCGGCATACTGGCACAAGATGTTCTAAGGAGAAAACAAATGCGCGTAGGCGTCATCGGCGCAGGCCGCGTATCAAGCGGGCATGCCGCCGCTGTCAAATCGGTTCCAGGGCTGCGGCTGCATGCCGTCGCGGAGCCGCATGAGGAACGGCGCGAAGCGTTCGCTCAACGGCACGGCTGCGCCGCCTACGCCGACCGCCGCGAGATGCTTTCGGACGGGGAGATTGATCTGGCGCTGCTGGGGTTGCCTCACTGGCTCCACGCCCCGATCGCCATCGATTGCCTCAACGCCGGCGTTCATACGCTGGTCGAGAAGCCGATGGCGGTCTCCCTTGAAGAGTGCGGCGAGATGACCGCGGCGGCGGACGCCAACGGCGTTCAGCTGATGGTCGGGCATACGCAGCAGTTTTTTCAGGCGAATCTTGTCACGCGGCGGCTGCTGCGCGAAGGGCGGATCGGGGACATCGTCATGGCGGACGAATGCTGGCATAAATCCTACGGCTTGGAGGGGCGGCCCGCATGGTTCAACGACCGCGCCAAAGGCGGCGGTATGTGGTTCATGAACGGGTCGCACATGGTGGACCGTCTCCTTTTTCTTTTGGAAAGCCGAGTCGTTTCGGCGAAGGGCATCATCTCCCATAAAATCATGCGGCAGAAAGCGGACGACGCGGTTGCCGCGCTGCTCCATTTTGAAAATGGAACATGCGCTGTCATCGTTCATGCTGGACATCGCCGACCCGAACGGATGATGGAAAAGCCGGGATATATCGGCGAGATCGTCGGGACGGAGGGCTGCATACGAACCGAGCCGTACCGCGGAAATGTCTGGCTCATGACCGATGAGGAGTATGAGCCTGTGGAGGTTCCGAAGGGAGGCGGCGTTGCCGCTGAAGTTGCCGCGTTTGTGGAAGCGGTTGAAAACGGCGCGCCGCCCCCGATTTCAAACGAACATTCGACGCATGTCGTTGAAATACTGCTGGCGGTTGAACAATCGTCTGAAACCGGGAAAGAAGTGAGGCTCGATTAAAAGAGGAGGCAACATGAAACGGATCACGATCTTAGCCGCGCTTGTCATGACCGCGTGGACAGCGCAGGCGATACAGGAGGACGGGCTGGTTCTCTACTTCCCATTCGATGAAGGCGATCAGAATCCCGCCCCCTGATTGCGCGACGCATTACCTCACGTACACGCGAGCCTTGGCGTCTACGTAGTCATGCCAAACTTCAGGATGTAGCCTGCGGATCTCCATCGTTGCTGCAATATATTCGGACCATTCCTGAGGGGCCACTTTTGCCAGAGCATCCTTGGCGGCGCTGTATTTCTC
The DNA here is from genome assembly GCA_963665845.2 of Candidatus Poribacteria bacterium. Taxonomy (GTDB): domain Bacteria; phylum Poribacteria; class WGA-4E; genus JAPPNK01. The sequence continues at coordinate 2,864,720 of OY762492.1, read as the reverse complement.
CTTCGCCTGACTCACGGAAGCTCCCTTGGGCGCAGATCCATTGAGAATATTCACATATCTGGCGCGGCTCAATTCGAGATCGTCCCATTCTTTACGGGCGATTTCAAAGAGATACTTCCTCGCTGTTTGGAATTTGTCAAAAGCTCCCGGATTTTTAGATTGCAGACTTTTTAACGCCGTAACGCCCTTCTCCGCTCCTGCGGTGCCAGCATAAAACGTCATCAATTCCCTCTCAACTATTTTGTTCGCATCGACAGTTTTAGAGTATGCCGCCCAGAATACACCCAATTCCAACGGCGCCTCATCTTCTGCAGCTCTTTTGGCAATTTCGAGAGTTTCAGTAGCCAGTTGGCGGGAGGAAGGATCTTTCGCGTCTTGGACTGTCTCAAAAGCGAGAGATAAAAGATCCCAAGTATCTTCCGACAAAGCAGCCTGAAGTTTCTTGGACGCGCCTTCCTGCTCTTGGTACCGCTCCTCCAACGCCAAGAGCGCATCTTGCCATACCTCGTACAACTCAGGAGCAAACAGAACCCTGTCCTCCATGGTCATTTCCACCATATTCGTTGCTGACGAACAGCCTGATAAAGTGATGAGCGCTGCCGCTGCAGCAACGATGATTTTTTTCATTTTTCTTCCTTTCGTTAGTGCGGCGGGAGGATTTTCTCCTCCCGCGGTTATCTCTCAAAATCGCGTTGAAATCAGGACGCCAAATTTTGGATTTTTTGGCGTCGATAGAAAGGCGTTGATTTCATGGCGGTGCTTGTTCCGCGCGGTGATCTTACTCGCTTGGATTGGAGCATCTATTACAGACCAGATCGCGTATCCTGCCCAGGTAATTGCCCCCATAATTTTGATGAACCTGATATCGTCATCACTGCTCCAGCGGGAATATTCTTCGTCTGTAAACAAGTCTAGGACTTCTTCAGGATAGACGAATGCAAGAAAACCAGCGGCAGAGGTCAGAAGAAAAGCCGCCCCTTTGCCCGCCTCTCCATTATAAAACTGACCGCCGCCAGGCAGCGCCACTGAAAGCAGAAAAGCCGTTCTCGGCGATTTTTCGTTATACTGGGGCGTTAAAATACCTTCCGACATAGCCGCCAGTTTTATTTTCTTAGCTGCCAGGTCGTCTTTGGGCGCAGCGTTTACGACACCGCAAATCCCTGCCAGGATGAACGCTGCAGTTGCAGCAATTACGTATCGTTTCATGTTCGCTCCTTTCATAGAGCGTTTGAAGAAGGGCGAGCCGTAGCCCGCCCTATCTGAAAAGATTTCAGGTCTCCCTGTCGTCCTCTTGAAATTCCCCTTCCACCATCCCGGTGTAGAAAGCACTTTCCTTGCCGTGCTCATTTTCCATAGATGAAACCCATGCCTTACTGACAAGACCTGGAGGCGCCCAGGACTCCTCCGTAAACGCAGGGGTGTCAAACGCGCTGATCTTGTGGGGGCGGAAACCTTTCTCTCCTTGAGCGGCGTTGAAGAAAAAGCCATCACTGCTATAAGGAGCGGAAATAAGCATCACCTTCTCGACCGCATGTCCTTGGGAGAGTAAGGTTTTGAAGGTGCGGTTTTTGATTTCAGCCGCGTTATCCAAGATCACGAAAGTCCCGCCATCAGAGAGTATGCCTTCAAAGGCATGGAAACGTTCCGCAAGGATCGCCTGAATTTTCCACTCAGGGTACTCCTCACCATCTGCATACTCCTCACCATCTGCATCCAACATTCGAATTTCATCGTGCCGAACTCGGACTTGTTCAAACGCCCGCACGGGAGACCTTTCAAGAAGTGACCTGATTTCACCGAACAGCGGTTGGCTACTTGGTAACTGACCAGGAGACGAGCAGATGACCAGCGACCCAGGTCGCGTGAAGAAGTGGTGTAGGGCAGCCACCGCTCCTAAGAAGGTTTTGCCTGTGGCAACCCCACCTCTGATCGCCATCCTGACGGGTTCATCTTGTGGAGATTGAAGTTCCTCCAGCAGGCGCTTTTGGACAGAGTATAATTCCACTCCAAGCACTTCCTTCGCCCACAGGTAGGGCTGATCTGCGTGCTTTTCATTCAAAGCGTCAAAAGACATGAGGGCTCCTTTCCAGAAGCATTTGATGCGCGTCCGCCATAGGCGTGAACGCCATCAAGGGCGCTGCCGCTGCAGCAATTGTGTATCGTTTCATGTTTGCTCCTTTCACGGTGTTCGGCGTTCAGCAATCGAGACCGTCCCGACCTGAACTCTCCCATTGATTATAGCGGAGATTCTTTGGCGCGGCAACAACTTTTTCATAGCGCAACGAACTCCGCCTCCAATTCCTCCGCTTCTGTATCGTGTCTTAACAGTGATCCGCTGGCGCATTAACCGCAATGGCGACGGGAGGGGTCTAGGCTGTATCATTGTTCATGCTGTCCGGCGCAGGCGAAGGGTCAGGAGGTCGGGTTACATCAACGCGCCGATCGGGTTAAAATAGAGGCGCGCATGGGAGTCTGTTTTGACCGTTTACATTTGCGCCGACTTGGTTCGCTGCTTGCGGTGGAACAGTCGTCTGAAACAGGGAAAGAAGTGAGGCTCGATTAAAAGAGGAGGCAACATGAAACGGATCACGATTTTAGCCGCGCTTGTCATGACCGCGTGGACAGCGCAGGCGATACAGGAGGACGGGCTGGTTCTCTATTTTCCGTTCGATGAAGGCGCCGGCGACACGGCTAACGACTTGAGCGAAAGCGAACTGGTCGGTACTCTGAACGGCGTCGGCTGGTCAAAAGACGGCCAAAACGGCGGATGCGTCATATTCGATGCGCCCGGCGATCACATACTCATTGACCCGACGCCGATACTGGATCTGACCGAGGAGCTCACGATCACCGTCTGGATTTATCCGACTCAGGACCAGGGCGATTCCTCCATCATGGGAAGGCGCAACGCCGGCAACCAAGGCGGACACGCCATGCAGTGGAGCTCCCAGTTCACAGGGAGGCCGCAGATTGAAACGTGGTGGCATAAAGGCGGATGGAACGGCACACGGGACCGGCAGGATATTTCCCCGCCGTTGAATAAATGGCATTACATCGCGGCGGTCTATGACGGGGCGAAGGCGCGGCAGTATATCAACAACGGGGTGGATGCGGAAGTTGCGGTCGCCGCGCCGCTGGACAGCATTGAGGTACCCTACCGAATCGGGCAGGGGCAGACAGGGTTGACCAGCATGATGGGGCGCATGGACGAGATCGCCATCTACAACCGCGCGCTGACGCTGGGCGATCTTGAGGAGAATATGGCAAACAGCGGGCTTTCCGTCTCGCCTAAAGGCAAAGCCGCCTCGACCTGGGCGCGTTTGAAACGCCGCTAAGGTTGGCGTATTGTCGGCTGGATCCATATGCGCCGTCCGTCCGAGAGGATTCGGATCGCGCCTGACAGGTCGGTTCGGTAGGTTTGAATGCCTAACGCCGCGTGCCGTTCTAAAACGGACGGATGCGGATGTCCGTAGATATTTCCGCGTCCGGCGGAAATGACCGCGGCGCGCGGCGACACGGCGCGCAAAAACGGCTCCCCGCTGGACGACTTGCTGCCATGGTGCGGCGTCTTCAGTATATCCGCCGACAGGTCGATCTCGCCGCGATGATGGCGTCTTGTCAGCTCCTCCTCGGTCTGCGCGTCAATGTCGCCGGTCATCAGAATTCGGCAATCGCCGTACTCCAGCATGACGACAAACGAATCTGCGTTATGGTTTGAGTCCTCAAGGTCCACCTCCGCCTCCGTGCGCGGATAAAGCGTCTTGACGCTAAACGGCTTTCCGCGCGCTATGCCTTCTGCGATCGTTTCTCCTGCGCCGTAGCGTACGCGGCTTCCTCTCTCCCGCGCCGCTTCTTCTATCAGTCCGCTTTTCCCCGGCGGCGCGCCCAGAATCGTGTCGATCCGCAGGTTGCGTACCGCATACGGGATGCCGCCCGCATGGTCAATGTCGGAATGGGTGATGAGCGCCGTGTTGAGGCGGTCGATTCCGCGGCTCAACAGATACGGAACGACGACCCGCTCGCCGTTGTCCCAGAACTCGGAGGCGGAACCGGCGTCGATCAGAATGCGCGTGTTGTCGGGCAGCTGAACGAAGGCGGCGTCTCCCTGCCCGACATCTAAAAAAGTCGTTTCAAGCAGACCGTTCGGCGCGCCGGCGGTTTGGCTTTGCATCCAAAGCAGGACGCACGCGCCCGCGAGCAGCGTCCACTCCCGCAGACGCGCCTGAACATAGCGGGCGTATGTGATCGACAAAAGAAGAAACATGCCGACGAAATAGTATCCCGCCCATGTTCGAGGCGCGTTCATCACGGCGTAAGGCAGCTCCGAAAAGGCGCGCACCATCGGCAGCAGCAGATCGAATCCCAGCTCCGTCGCGCCGCCGTAAAAGCGTCCGAGCGGCGTCCATATCAACGACGCCGCGGCGGTGATGAGGCCGGACGCGGTGATGAGCGCGATCATCGCGATCACAACCAGGTTTGCCGCGAAGCCCGCCAGATATATCTTTTGAAAATGAAAGCCGATGATCGGCATCGTCGCGATATTTGCCGCGGATGAAACGAGCGCCGTTTGAACGCCCCATGTCCACAGCAGCTTTCCGCCGGGCAGTTTCAAGAGGCGGAGGCGCGTTTGCTCAAGCCCGTCGTTCCATTTCGGCACAAAAAAGACGATGGCGAAGGTGGCGGCGAAGGAGAGCTGAAAGCCGATGTCGAACATATTGGCGGGGCGGTAGATGAGCAGCGCGAGCGCGCTTGCCGCCAGCAGGTTCATCAGGTCCGCTTCCCGATTCAGCAGCCGCCCCAGCATGAAAAGCGCGATGAGCGTCCCCGCCCGCGCGACGGACGGATGAAAGCCGACAAAGAAAGCGAACGCCCAGCATAGAAACAGCGAGGCGGCGTATACCGCGCGCATCGGCGCGCCCAACGCCCGCAAGAGCATATATGCGATGGAGACGATGAGCGCAAAATTGGCGCCGGAGACGACCAGTACATGGATGACGCCGCCATCGCGGAACGCTTCCAGTATCTCTTCGGGAATGGCGCGCCGCTCCCCAATCAGAATGCCTGCCAGGAGGGCGTCGTTCGGCGGACTTAGGGCGGTGGAAAAACGCGCGAGCAACGCCTGTCGAATGCGGTACGCCGAGCGCATCCAGAACGGACCGCCGACGCCGACTCGCTCAATGTCGGACAGCTTGCGAATCCGAACGGCGGCGGCGATTCCTTTCGCGTTGAAAAACAGCTCCTGGTTGAACCCGTTCGGGTTGCGCATCAGGGTCGGTTGGCGCAATTCTCCGCCCGCAGAGACCATCGCGCCGGCGGAAAACTCCGCCGGCAATTCCGCCGGACAGCGCAGCAGCAGCCGTCCGCGCTCCCCAGACGGCAGAACCTTCCCGACAACCGTCAGCTCCACGCCGAAGGCGCGTTCCGCCCGCTCAACGACATACCCCTCCGCTTGGACAGGCTGGCGGTCTTCAAGCGCGCGAATGGGGGTATCGATATGCGCGTGCCAGCGCGCCCAGCCGACGAACGCAAGAAGCGCATAGGCGCCAATTTTCCAGTCGCGCGCATGCCATGACGCCAGCGCGGCAACCGCAACCCCGCCGAAAGCCAGCGCCGAATGGAGCGAGTAATAGCCGCCGACAACTCCCGCTGTGAACGCCGCCGCCAGCGGGATCATCGGGCGGCGTTGAAACTTAGACCTCTCCAGCAAAAATGGCGTCCATCTCCTCGCTGAGATGGAAGATGCCGGCGCGCGGATCGTCGCGGTTCTGCGGCATCTCGGCGGTGACCCATCCGTCGTAGCCGATCTCCTCCAGCGCCTGCATCGCCGCGTTCCAGTTCAGGTTTCCGCCGAGAAGCGTGGAGGTGAACTGGCGCGAGCCGGTGTCGAACCCCTTCACATGCACCTTGCTGATGCGGCTGCCCAAGGCGCGTATCCAGTGGTGCGGAACGCCGTACAGCGCGATGTTGCCGACATCAAAATAGGCGGTCACCATCGGGCTGTTGAACTGGTCGATATACTGGGCAAACTCGGAGGGGCTGAGCAGGAAGCGGTTCCATACGTTTTCTAAGGCGATGTCAACCTGTTTCTCTTCAGCGACGGCGCGCAGCTCCAGTATCTCCGCCTGCGAGCGTATCCAAGCGTCCGAATAGGTCACCTGATCGGTCACCACCGCCGGCACCAGCAGCACCGTCTCGGCGCCGGTCGCTTCCGCCGAGGCAAAGGAGGCGAGCATGCCCTCCACCGACGCTTTGCGGACATCGGGGTCGGGGTCCGAGAGCGGGTGTCCCCAGTGAGCGGCGTTCATGATGCTTGGGACGGCGAGCGCATGTTTCTTGGCGAGCGCGGCTGCTTGGGCGCGCGTGTCGCCGTCGTTCATGGTTCCGAGCTCGATGCCGTCAAAGCCCGCTTCTTTTGCGAGCGCGAATCCGTCGTCGGACAATCCGCCAGGGACTGTCCCGATACAAATGCCTTTTTTCAAGCGGCTCTCCTTTCACGAGAATAACGCCCCGCTAGGATACCGCCTTTGCTTGAAAAATAAAAGCGCATGTAAATGGGCGGTACGCTCATGCGGAGATATTCATTCTTTGACACCTAAAGCGTTCGCGCAACTCGCTGTCATTCCCGCGCAAGCGGGAATCTTAGGGCATCGCAGAATGCATGTCCTTGCAGAAGCGGGGGACAAGCAGCTCGACTCAAACAGAATTTTCGTACATCATCGCCTATAGAGACTGCCCGCCGCCCAACATCCTTGACAGCGCTTTGCCTTCCGCTTACACTCTTTGTTAAGAGAGCCTCAACCAGAAAAGCGTCGTCAACATGACCCAAAAGAGCCGTATCCGTTCCAACATTCTGCGCTTCGCCCTGCCGCTCGTTACGCTGTTTTTGATGGACAGCGCGCCCGCCCAGGAAAACGCGCCTGAACATCCGTTCATAACGCTCGCGGGGCATACGCGCTTTATCGTCGCGGTTGCCTATTCTCCCGACGGCAAGACGATCGCCTCCGGCAGCTGGGACCACACCGTACGCCTCTGGGACGCTAAGACGGGCGGCCTCCTTCACACGCTCTTGGGGCATGAAGGCTCTATCTACGGCATCGCCTTTTCCCCGGACAGCAAGACGCTCGCCAGCGGCGGACGGGACATGAAGGTTCGGCTATGGAACGTTCAGACCGGCGCGGCTCTCAAGGCGCTTGAAGGGCATACGGAATGGATCGGGCGCATGGTTTTTTCTCCTGACGGCAAGACGCTCGCGAGCGCAGGTAACGACGACACGATACGCCTCTGGAACGTTCAAACCGGCGCTCATCTTCAAACGCTCACGGGGCATACGGACGACATTTACGCGATCGCCTATTCGCCCGACGGCTCTATGATTGCCACCGGCGCCGACGACAACACGGTCCGCCTCTGGAACGGCAAAACAGGCGCCCCGCTCAATACGCTCCTGGGACATACGGCGAAAGTGCGAACCGTGTACTTTTCACCCGACAGCGCAACGCTCGCCAGCGGGGCGGAAGACAACGCGATACGCTTTTGGGACGCGAAGACCGGCGCGCATCTGAACGCGTTTACCGGACACGCGCATTATGTTACCGATGTCAAATACGCGCCGGACGGCAAAACGCTCGCGTCCGCCAGCGACGACCAAACAGTTCGCATCTGGGACGTCCAAACAGGCGCCGCGTTGCGAACCTTGTTGGGGCATGAAAGTTATGTGGTGTCGATCGCCTATTCGCCGGACAGCAAGCGCCTCGCGTCCGCCTGCTTTGACAGAACAATCCGCGTCTGGGATGTCCAGACGGGGGCGCATCTGCAAACGCTTCATGGTCACCGGTCCAAGGAGCTGCGCGCGGCTGCCTATTCGCCGGACGGCAAAACGCTCGCCACGGGCGGAAGCGGTCCGGCGGTTTGCGTTTGGGACGCGCAGACGGGGGCGTATCTTTGGAAGCTGGACGATCTGCCCAGCCCTCCGCGCGCCGTCTCTTATTCGCCGGACGGCAAGACGCTGGCGGTCGCAAGCAGCATGGGGGTTTGGCTTTTGAACGCGCAGACGCAGGCGTATCTTCGACCGCTTGTGGGGCATCAAGGCGAAGTGGCGGACGTCGCCTTCTCGCCGGACGGCAAGCGTCTCGCCTCCGTCGGAATGGACGACACGGCGAGGATCTGGAACGTCAATTCAGGCGGTCTGCTCAACACCCTGCGCGGGCATGTCAGTTTTGTGTACGCCGTTTCGTATTCGCCGGACGGAAAAACGCTCGCCACAGGCGGACAGGACAAGACGGTACGAATATGGAACGCGCAGACGGGTCAACATTTAAAAACGCTTGGAGAGAAAAAAGCGGTCGTTTACGACGCCGCCTATTCTCCGGACGGCAAGACGCTCGCCTGGGCGGGCGGCGGGGCAGTTCATCTATGGGATGTTGAAACAGAGGCGCCGCTGAAAACGCTCGTCGCCGGCGCGGGGAAGATATTCGCCGCCGCCTTTTCTCCTGACAGCAAGCTGCTCGCGTCAGCGGGCGAAGAGAAGGTTATACGAGTTTGGGATGTTGAGACGGGCAAGGTTGTTCAGACGTTTTCGGCGGAGGGGGCGCCGATACGGTCGCTGGCGTTTTCGCCGGACGGCAGGAGCCTCGCCGCCGCCGATACGGACTACAGCGGGCGCATCTATCTCCTCGCCGAGCCGCCTGAATAGACGCCCGCCGCCCGTCATCATTTTCTTCCGCCCAGTCATTCCCATTTTCTTCCGCCCAGTCATTCCCATTTTCTTCCACCCAGTCATTCCCGCGCAAGCGGGAATCTCAAGGCGTCGCCGCCGCGCCCATCCTTTAAACCCCTTTCAAGGGCAATCGGACGCGGCGCCGAACGTCAACATGCCCGCCTGATTCGTACATCATTCTCTGTAGAGACCGCCCGGATTCATCTTATCTTGCCGATAGGAACGCGGGATGGACCTATCGATTCAGGCTCTTCCGGCTCGGTGTGGCTGCCGGACATCTTGGAACGAAAGCGGACGATGATCGGCTTCGACTCCCCTTGCGGTCCAGGGAACGCCTCCTCCTTCAGCCGAAGCTCCGCGTCCGCCGTCATCTCCATCGTGAAATGGAGCGCGATGCCGGTCGATTCTACCAGTACATAAACCGCCTTGTAGGAGCCGTCCAATTTTGCGTATTCCGTCTCCATCCCGCTGACGCCTGGGATGTCGAACGGGCGCGATTCGGCGGGCAGGAAAACGCCGCTCACCTCAATATGCGCTTTTCCGTCTTCCCGTTTTGTCAGAACGCACCGCGCCTTGACCGCGAATCCTTGAACGGCAAAGATCGACTCCCATTCAGCGCCTGCTTCCATCAACCCGTCCGGCAGATACGGGTACAGCTGCGCAATCGTCTCGATGAGCGGCTCCTCGCCGAGGGCGCGTTGGACGGTCATCGCGGCGACAGGGCGCGCTCGTTCAGGCAGGTCAACGCGCCGCTGCAGACCCCCCGCCATATCTCGAAGACCGCGAAGCTCCAAAGCGCGCCCGCTGCCGTCCAGATAGGTCTGGAAACTCTGCCCGGAGAGAAAGTTGTAAATGTCAATGACAGGCGAGAGCGCGTCTGGCGGGAGCGGATAATTCGCCCAGACGTTCGGATCAACCGACGTTTCGAAAAACGTGTATTCCGCGCTGTCCGCTTTGAACCCGCTCCCTTTGAACTGCACGAGCGCCTTCAGATATGTTTTCTGCTGCATGTCGATCTCGGTTCCGAGAGCGCTGGTCTGAATGCGCATGTTGCCGTTGACGGCGAGTTGGTATGGATGCCGCTTCTGCGGCGAAAAGCGGTACTTGTAGAGAATGAGATTCTTCTCTTCCTCGCCGCCGGGTACTCCGCCGAGGTAAGGGACGCATCCGGCGGATGAGAACAGAAACAACGCCGATAGACTGAACAGAGCCGCTCGTAAAGGCAATCGCATCGCGTTTCGCGCCTTTCATGTGGACAGACAAGCAAGTACATTGTAGTCTAACGCGCGGCGGGCGGGCATGTCAACGAAGCGCGGCGAGATGCAAAATGCGGCGGACGGCGGTAAGATAAGGTCAATGGCGCGCCCGGGGGGACTTGAACCCACGGCCTTCAGATCCGGAGTCTGACGCTCTATCCACTGAGCTACGGGCGCGTGTTCAGTATTATGCGTCAAAGCGGCGGGAAACGCAAGCGTATTTTCGTCCGTTAGACGCCGAATCGCCGCAGAAAGGAGACATGATGGCGCCCATTGAGAACGCGATGCCCGATCTGGAGCGGGATTTGACCTTTTACGAGGCGAACAACCCTAACCCGCAGAAGCTGACAACGGAGCAGATTGCGCGGTTCAACGCGGACGGGTACCTTTTTCCGCTGGACCTTTACGACGGCGATGAGATTGCGGAGCGGCGCGCGTACTTTGAGCGGCTGATGGCGGAAGCGGAAGCGAAGGGCTGGAACAGCTACTCCATCAACGGCTGGCAGACCCGCTGCCCCGGCATTTACGACATTGCGATGGAGCCGCGCATTCTCGATTATGTCCAGGACCTGCTCGGAGAAAACCTTATCTGCTGGGCGACTCACTATTTTGCGAAGATGCCGCGGGACGGCAAGCGGGTCAGCTGGCACCAAGACGCTTCCTACTGGCCGTTGACGCCCAGCAAGACCGTGACGGTCTGGCTTGCAATCGACGATGTTGATGTGGAGAACGGGGCGATGCAGTTCATACCGGGTTCGCACCGGCATGGGCAGATCGATTTTGAATGGAGCAAGGCGGAAGAAAACAATGTGCTGAATCAGTCTGTCCAGGACGCCGGGCAGTACGGACGCGCGCCCGTTTCGGTGGAGATGAAGGCGGGTCAGATTTCGCTGCATTCGGATCTGCTGCTGCATGGATCGGAGCCGAACCATTCTTCGCGTCGGCGTTGCGGTTTGACGCTTCGGTTTGCGCCGCCGGAGGTTCGCCCGCTGCGTTCTTGGGGGAAGCAGAGCATCCTGGCGCGCGGCGGGGACGCCCATGGGCATTGGGGTTTTTGCCCGCGTCCGGAGCGGGACGACATCCCAACCCGATAGGGCGATTCCTCGGCGCCGCCATGCGCTGGACGCCGGAGGGTATGAATGAGCAGATAGCGTTCCTCCCAAAAATGCGCTATCATATCGTCAATCCAATGCCGCTATGTGAAAGAGCGCGCTTTTGAAACAGCTCGATTACATCAACGGAACCGTCGCCCCTCCAGGCGAAGCGACCCTCTCCATCGCCGACCGCGGAGTTCTCTTCGGCGACGGCGTCTATGAGGTTCTGCGCAGCTACGGCGGGCGCCTATGGGCGTTTGACCGCCACATGAGCCGCCTTGAACGTTCCCTGCGGCACATCTGGATCGACAATGTCGACCTTCAGCAGATACGGCGCGCCGCCGCCGACCTTTACCGCCAAAGCGAATTGCCCGACGCCCGCCTCTACATTCAGATCACGCGCGGACCCGCCGAGAGGGATTACCCCTTGCCGAAAGACCCGCGCCCCACCGTTGTTATGACCGTCCGCGCGCTTCAAGAAGACCGCGAGCTGCATCGCCGAGGCGCGCGCGTCATCACAAGGCGAGACCTGCGCTGGGGGCGCGTCGACATCAAGAGCCTCAACCTGATGGCGAATATGATGGCGAAAAAAGAGGCGCAGGAATGCGGCGCCGACGAAGCGGTTCTCGTCAATGACCGCGGCGTCATGACCGAGGGCGCCAGTTCAAGCCTTTTTATTGCGCGGCGCGGGACGGTTATCACGCGCGAAAACGGACCGCATATTCTCCCTGGCGTCACGCGCGAGATCGCCATCGAATGCGCGGAGGAGGCGGGTCTGCGCGTCCGCGAATGCGCCTATACGCTGGATGAATTTCGCAGCGCCGACGAAGCGTTTTTAACCGGAACGACGCTTGGAATATGCCCCGTCGTCTTCGCTGACGGCAAGCCCCTCGGCGGCGGAAAGCCTGGGCGGATCGCCCAAACGATAAGCCAGCTCTACAACCGGCGCGTCCGAGAACGGCGGGACGCGCCCATCGCGCAGCGCGAGGAAAGGAACGCATGATTTACGAAATGCGCGTTTATACATCCATGCCCGGCCGCCGCGAGGCGGTCCTGTCCCGCTTCCGCGAACATACCATGCGCATTTTTCCGCGGCACGGCATTGAGGTGGTCGGTTTCTGGACGCCGGAGATCGGATCCGGGACGCAGCGCGAGCTGATCTATCTCTGCGTCTATGAGGACCTTGCCGCCCGGCAGCGCGCCTGGGAGTCGTTTCGGCGCGACCCTGAATGGCTCGCCGTTCGGGAGGAGACCGAAAAAGACGGGCAGATTGTGGCTGAAGTGGACGTAAAAATCTTGAAACCGACCGATTTTTCGCCTATAAATTAGAAAAATCTTTACGGAGCGCTTATGGACTTGACGTTGGATACGGACGCCGCGCAAGAGAACGAAACGAACGAATCCGCCCCGAAATTGCTTGTCCGCGCCCTTCTGGACGGAGAGCCGAAAAACTCTATGCTGCGGAAGGTGGCGCTGCGCCTTGAAAACGCCGCGGGGCGCCCGCTCTTGACAAGCGACGTTCTGGGCGTGGATCCAGAGTCCATTCTGGCTTTAAAAGGCGTCGGCAGGCAGTATGTGGAATACTTTCAGCGTCTGCAGGAGCATCTCCAAGAACGGCTGGGAGAGGGCGCGCCGCGCGAAGACGCGAGGGCGTTTGGAGCCGCATCGCAGCAGAGTATGCAGAAGGTTGCCGCCGCGATGTATGCGCAAATACTTGAAATGACGGGCGGAAACGTCAATAGATCCGGCATGCGAAAAACGCCGCAGAGAGCCGCTGAAGCCGCCCTTTTCTTTACGCAGGGATACCGCTCCTCGGTTGAAGAGGCGGTCGGCGACGCTCTCTTTAAGGAGGATGCGGGCGGGCTTGTGACGGTTCCGAACATCGAATTTTACAGCCTGTGCGAGCATCATATGCTGCCGTTTTTCGGGCGGTGCCATGTCGGTTATATTCCGAACGGTCAGATCATCGGTCTCAGCAAGATACCGCGCCTTGTGGATCTGTTTGCGCGGCGGTATCAGGTTCAGGAGCGGATGACGCGCCAGATCGCCGAGGCGCTGCAGGAGACTCTGAACCCGCTGGGCGTTGTCGTGGCGACGGAAGCGTCCCACTTATGCATGATGATGCGCGGCGTTGAAAAGCAGCATTCGCGCGCTTCCTCCAGCTGCGCGATGGGCGTACTAAAGGACGACCCGGAGGCGCGCCGCGAGTTTTTTGACATGATCCGCAGAGGCTGATTCTGCAGGGGGCTGATGAAACAAGAAACGCGCGCCGCCAATTTCGCCTCGCAGACGATATGGACAGGCGACAACCTGGACATCATGCGCGGCATGAACTCTAACAGCGTTGACCTGATCTACCTAGATCCGCCGTTCAACAGCAAGGCGAATTACGCCGCGCCCATCGGAAGCAAAGCGGCAGGCGCCGCCTTCAAAGACACATGGGGGCTGGACGATGTGAATCTGGTCTGGCACGGCGAGATCAAGCATGAATACCCTGGTCTCTACGCGCTCTTGACCGCGACGCGCGACATACACGGCGCCTCCATGATGAGCTACCTGATTTACATGGCGATTCGCGTCATGGAGATGCGCAGGCTGCTGAAACCGGACGGCTCCATCTACCTCCACTGCGATCCGACCGCGAGCCACTATCTGAAACTGCTGATGGATTCGGTTTTCGGCAAGGCGAATTTTCGGAATGAAATCGTTTGGCGGTATAGAACATCGTCAGGGAAGCCGAAACAGCATTTTCTTCGAAATACCGACACGCTCTTTTTTTATGCCAAATCGGGCGAATCTACTTTCAATGTTCTTCGAGAACCGTGGCCAGAATCTACGCTCCGAAAATGGCAGCGGGATGAGCGCGGAATTTACCGAATGAACGCCGGCAAGAAGTACTACATCGATCCCGAAGGAAAGCGTATGGACAACGTATGGGAGATCACGCTTTCGTCGAGGTCAAAGGAGCGGACCGGCTATCCAACGCAAAAGCCGCTGGCGCTTCTTCATCGCGTCATAGAGGCGTCCTCGAACGAGGGCGATATGGTTTTGGATCCGTTCTGCGGCTGCGCGACGACATGCGTCGCCGCTGAGCAGCTCGGCCGCCGATGGGCTGGCATCGACATCTCCGAGAAGGCGGCGGATCTTGTAAAGTCGCGTTTGCAGGAGGAGGTCGGGCTGATGTACCGAGGCGCGCATCGAACCGACATTCCCAAACGAACCGACTTGGGCAAAATCCCGAAATACAATTGCGCCGAGAACCGCCTTTATCTTTACGGGCAGCAGGGCGGTTACTGCTCCGCCTGCGGGACGCATTTTGAGCCGCGGCATTTTCAGGTGGATCATATCATTCCGCGCGCGAATGGCGGCAACGACCATATCAGCAACCTGCAGCTGCTGTGCGCGTCCTGCAACGCGCATAAAGGCACAAAGTCGCATGAGGAGCTGATCAAGCTGCTGACCGACAAGGGCTGGATCAAGCGGCGGCAAGAAATCATCGCTCACGGCAACCGCCGTTCCAAACAGCCGCCGCCTAACGAATAGCCCTGCCGCTCCTTGCAAATAACTTTCCCGCGTGGTACGCTTAATAGACAGACGCAGGAGAGCCGATCATGGATAGAATTTGGGTTGAAAATTTTCGCTGTTTCCGCGAAAAACAGGATGTGCCGCTCAAGCCGCTGACGCTGCTTGTCGGCGAAAACAGTACGGGCAAAACCTCCTTCCTCGCCATGATCAACGCTCTCATTGATCAGAAAACACAGATGATTGGAATTCCCAACTTCAAAGAGCCGTATGACCTCGGCAGCTTTGACGAGATTGCCCACTCTCGCGGCGGAAGAGGCGGACAGGCAGACTATTTTATCGGCGGATGCGAACTCCGGCCTGCCGACAAAGAGAACATTCCCTATCGCATTGAGTACACCTTTAAAAAGAATGCAGGCGCGCCCTTTAGATCTAAAACGCGCTCCGAACGCAAAGGCGTTTGGGTTGAAGCGGAGTACGACCCCTTGACCGAATCCGCCGCATCTCTGCTTCCAAAATCGGGGCGGCTAGGCAGCTCCAGAGGCGTTTGGGAATGGAAAGTTCAAACCGGCGACGAAGGTATCAAGATCGGCTTAATCCCGAATGAAGGCGCCCCTGAAGCTGGCAAGGAAGAAAAAGCTGGATTCAAAAAGTTATGGCCCCATGGAAGATTGCTTGCCGGGGAAGAAACGCTTTTTCCGCCAGTCGTATCGTCCGCTCCAGTTCGTTCGAATCCAAAGCGAACCTACGACCCCGCGCCTGTTGCCCGAGACCCTGAAGGCTCCTATATTCCGTCCCTGTTTGCGCATCTGTCCGCTCATAAGACGGATCAGTGGAATCGCCTTAAAGAGAATCTGGAGGCGTTTGGCAAAGAGTCGGGGCTGTTTGATGAGATTAAGGTGATCAGACCGCTCGAAGAATTTGACAGCGCGCCGTTCCAAATTCGGGTACGAAAAACAAACGGCGGGATAGAAAGTCCATGGCGCAACTTGAAGGATGTCGGCTACGGCGTCAGCCAGATCCTTCCAACAGCGACAGAGCTGTTTTTTCAACCCGAGCCGGTTTTGTATCTGCTGCAGCAACCGGAAACGCATCTGCACCCGTCCGCGCAGGCGGCTCTCGGCAGCCAGCTGTGCCGGACCGCGTCGGAAGGCAACCAGCTGATTGTAGAAACGCACAGCGATTATCTGATGAACAGGGTGCGCATGGATGTCCGCGACCAGATCGGCGGTCTGACGTCCGACGATGTCAGGATTCTCTATTTTGAGCGGGACGGCTTAGATGTGCGCATCTATCCGATACGGTTCGACGAACTCGGCAACGTAAAGGACGCGCCTGAAGGCTACCGCCAGTTTTTCATGGAAGAAACAACAAGGTCTATAGGGCTGTAATTTATGTGCTTCATCATTGACGCGAATATCGTCCATGAGATATTCCCAAAACGTTTCAAAGGTAATATGGAAACATGGCAGAAAAGTTCCGAAGCGGGTGGCATGATTTTAAAATGGCTTAATAAAGGGAAGGGAATCCTTGTAGCCGAAGGGAAGCTTCTGAACGAGATCGAAAGGTCCGGCCCCTACGCCAGAGATTGGATTAGTGATGGACTTCAATCAGGAAGGCTTATTCAACCTGACAAAAGCAAAGTTGACGACGCGGAAAAGCGGCTGATTCAAGAGGATGTCTGCAAGTCGAACGACGCGCATGTGATCGCCCTTGCGCAAGTGAGCGGGGCGCGCCTTTTATACTCCAAAGACAAGGATCTCCAACAAGATTTCAAGAACAATGCGCTGATAAAAAACGGCGTCGTCTATCCTGTAGCAAGGGAGAGAAAAGAGCGTCAACGAATTCTTGACACCCATCTTTGCGCGGGCGCATAAAACGAACCTTGACGCTTGAAGTGGAACAAGCCGGCGGCGCTTCGCCTTGACCTTCCCCATCCCCCCTGCCAACATTACAATCGTCTAGCGAATGCAGGGAGGTTCCATGCGCTACGGAAACTGGCGGCTCGACCCGTTCCAAGAAGAGGCATGCCGCGCCGTTGACGCTGGCGAATCGGTCATCGTCTCCGCCCCGACGGGTGCCGGCAAGACGGTCATCGCCGAATACGCCGCCGAGCGGTGCCAGCGGCTCGGCAAGCGCGTCATCTACACCGCCCCCATCAAAGCGCTCAGCAACCAAAAATACCGCGATTTTAGAGCCGCCTTCGGAGACGAAAACGTCGGCATCGTCACAGGCGACGTCGTCCTGAACCCGCATGCGCCGCTGCTCGCCATGACGACCGAAATCTTTCGAAACGCGGTCTTTGAAAACGCGCGCCAGCTGCAAAACGTCGAATGCGTCATCTTCGACGAGATCCATTTTATCAACGACATCGAACGCGGAACCGTCTGGGAAGAGTCGATCATCTTCGCCCCGCAAGCCATGCAGATCGTTTGCCTCAGCGCGACGATACCGAACCTCGAACAGTTTGCGGGGTGGATTCAAAGCGCGCGCGACCTTCCGCTGCGCGTCGTCTCTGAAACGAAGCGCCCCGTTCCGCTTGAGCATGTCGTCTATATGCCGAAACAGGGCGCCGGTTCGATCAACGACCTCAAAAAGGCGGTGGAAAGAGCGCGGCGCGGAAGCAAGGGGCGCCGCCGACACTCCTCCGCCGACTTCAACACAACGCAGCTGGTTGACGATCTGCGCGAACATGACAGACTCCCCGCGCTTTACTTTTGCTTCAGCCGAAAAGGGTGCGAAGAGCGCGCCCGCAGCTTTCAATCGGAAGGCTCCTTTTTGACGACCGAAGAGTCGCGCGAGATGCTGAAAGCGTACGACGAACTATGCGGCATGTTCAACATCGGCGACAACGCGCGCGCCGAAGAGTTTCGGTCGCTGCTGGAGCGCGGCATCGCGTATCATCACGCTGGGATGCTGCCGACGCTCAAAGAGGCGGTTGAGCGGCTTTTCACGCGCGGCTTGGTTCGCCTGCTCTTTACGACGGAGACCTTTGCGGTCGGCGTCAACATGCCGGCGCGGTCGGCGATCTTTGAGAGCCTGCAAAAATATGACGGCGTCTCGGTCCGCCCGCTCAAAGCGCTGGAATATCAACAAATGGCGGGGCGGGCGGGGAGGCGGGGCATCGACGCCAAAGGATATGTTTACGCCTCCGTCAACCCCCGCTCCGTCGACTTCTCCGCCGTCCAGCACACGCTGACCGGCAAGCCAGAGCCGATTGAAAGCCAGTTCAACCTCTCCTACTCCAGCATTCTGAACCTGCTAGAGCAGTACGAGGAGATGATCTTTGAGGTTGCCGAGCAGAGTTTCAGCAACTACCAAAACGCTTCCGTCGCGCAGCATCTTGGACAGCAGCTTCAAGCGGTGGAAGAGGAGCGGCGGGCGGCTCCGACGCTGGAGTGCCGTTTTGGACATGACCCTGTCCATGCCATCGGTCAATACCGAGAGATCCATTACGATGTTGGTGAACAGCTGCGCAAGATGAGCGGCTTGCGCCGAGACGCGAAGCGGCGTTACAGAGGGCGGGATGGACGTTCGCGCCGCGACCGCGCTTTAAAACGGCTCAAACGCGCCGAGGCGGTCGCCAAAAAGGCGTACCATGACGCCGTGTGCCACGGATGCCCGCATCTTGGGGATTGCCAGATCGCGTTTTCCGCCCACAAGCGCATCGGCGCGAAAGCCGACTCGATCAAAGAGCGCATGAACAAAGCGGCGCGGCGGCAGCGCGAGCAGATCGAAAGCCGGCTGCGCGTCCTAGAAACGCTCGGATATGTGGACGGAATGGAGGCGCTGCCGAGAGGCGAGATCGCCAAGCGCGTCCATGGATATGAGATGCAGGTGACGCAGCTTCTGCTGGCAGGCTTTTTTGAAAAGGCGGACCCTGACGCGATGAACGCGCTGGCGGTCGCGATGTGTTTTGAGTCGAAACGGGACGCATGGTTTCGCCGCCCGTCCCCAACAGCAGGCGGCAGGTCCGTTTTAAACATGCTGAAAGAAGCAGCGAAAGAGATCGACAAGATGCGCGACGTTGAGGAGGAGCATGGGGTGGAACCGCTGTCGCAGCCGATGGATATCAAGTTGACCTCTGCCGTTCTGGCATGGTCGCAGGGCTGCGCGTTTGAGGAGCTGATTGACCATACCAGCAGTTCCGAGGGAGATATTGTGCGCGCGTTTCGGTGCGGTTCCGATCTGCTTCGGCAGATGCGGCGCGCCGCCGCCGAACATCCAACGCTGCCCGAGAAGCTGAACGAAGCGGCGCGCCGTCTCAACCGCGGGGTCGTTGACGCCGAACGGCAGCTGCGCGCCGGCGGCGCCTCATCCTGACTCGCCGTCGTCGTACAGCGCGCGGTAGACGTCGTAGGTATGCATCACCTTCTTGATGTGCCGCCGCGTTTCGTCGAACGGCAGCTGCTCAATGAATTCGTCCAGGTCGTTGTTCTGAAAACGCTCGCGCCATTCGCCCATGCGCCCCGCCCCCGCGTTGTAAGCTCCCGACACCAGCGCAAAATCGTCCCCAAAACGATCCAGCAGAAAACGAATATACCATGCCCCAAACCGTATATTCACCTCTGGGTCTAAAAGCATTTTGGTATCGAACGACTTCATGCCGATATTCTGGGCGATCCAGCGCCCTGTTTCCGGCATGACCTGCATGAGTCCCCTCGCGCCGGCGTTAGAGGCGACTGTCCGCCGAAAATGGCTCTCCTCGCGCATCATCGCCGCCAGGTAGCGCGGGTCCACATCGAACTCCTTCGCCGCGCGGTTGATCGCGTCCTGATACGGCATCGGGTAAAGCAGCTTTCCGATCTCCACCGGGGCGGTCTCGCGGTCCCACTGCGTTTCAGGCAGCTGCGAAAAACGGTACGCCATCAGATAGGAGCGGTGACCTTGCCCCGCCTGCTCATACACATCCCGCAGATGATAGCAGAGGCGGGCGCGGTTGTCAGGGTCGTTGTCTTCCAGCATCGCGGTCATCTCGGCAATCGCGGCGTCCAGGTCGCCCAGCGAGCGCATGAGCGTCACCCGTTCATACGGCATGCGCTCCAGGTCTTCAATCGATACGGAGGCTTTGGCGATCATGCGGCGCGTCTTTTCCATCCTGCCTTTTTTGACGCGCCCCTCCCGCTCCATTTCTTGAAGCCGCTCCTCCGCGCGCGCTCCGTAATACCAAGCGTTTTTCTCAAGGGTTTTTTCGTACGCCTTCGCCGCTTTGTCCCATCGCCCAAGGCGTTCGTTCATTTTTCCGACCCAGAACATGCCTTGCCCGGCGTAGTCGCTGTCGGCGTAGCTCTCCACCAGCTGATGCAGCGTTTCGAGTCCCTGCGCGTGCCGTCCCAACTGAATCTCGCACCAGGCTGCCATCCATGCCGCTTCCGGCGCGAGGCGGCTGGACGAATACCGCCGCGCAAGTTTGGCGTATTGATCCTTCGCCGCCGCGTAGTTGCCGCTGTCGCGCAGCGTCCATCCATACTCCATGAGGACATCGTCCATCAAGGTTGAGCGCGGGTTCTGGTCGACAAACTCCTGAAACAGCTGCAGCGCGCGCGTTCTATAACCTTTCCGCCGGTGCGCAAGGATGCGCTGATACTGCGCCCGCGTGCGGTAGTTGGCATGTCCGCGCGTCAAGATTGCTTCAAACGTTTCGATCGCCTTGTCGTATTCTCGGTCGCGCAGATAGGAGCGTCCGATCTCATACCGCGCCTGCGCCGCCATCTCATCGTTATGTCCGCGCGCCGCCGAGAGCCACATGGAGCGGGCGCCGCTTCGGTCGCCATGTCCATACAACACGCGCCCATGCGCCATCGCTTTGGAGCGGGTCAGTTTCAGTTCAGGGTGTTGAGACGCCAACTTCTGAATCTGCTCAACGGCGCGCTTGGCGTAATCGTCCCTGCTGGATTCGTCAATCAGCTTTTGAAACGCCTCGAACGCTTTCTGCGGGCGGTTCAGCAGCGTCTGCGTTGTCCCGACGCGGAAACGGGCGTTGCGTCCAAAATCGGGGTCGCCTGTCAACGTCTCAAAGACCGCGAGCGCTTTCTCATGTTCTTCCGCCGCCGAGTAGGCGCGTCCGATGTTAAGGCGCGCTGTCGCCGGCAGCGGAAAATCATGGAACTCGTTTAAAATGGACTGGTAAAGGCGAATCGCTTCGGTGTAATTGCCGAGTTGATGCTCCGCCTTGGCGCGGTAAAATCGGGCGAAGTCGCGGAGCAGGAACTCCCCCTCGTCCGCCGCCGCATACGCCTCGGACGCCTCCGCCCAGCGCTCCTGCCGCTCCAGCGTCATTCCGTATCGGTAGGCCGCGCGGCTGCGGAGCGCCTTGTCGTCCGCCTTTTCCAAAAAGCTGCGGATGTCTTTCTCAAGATCGTCGGGCAGATTTTCAAGACGCGCGCCGCTGAACAGCGAATCGTAACGTTCATGATCAGAGGTCTTTTTGCCGCACGACAAGGCGGCTGCAAAACACAACGCCAGCGCGAACATGCGAGTGATCAATCGTACGCTCATTGCTTTCCTTCCGTTAGACCTGCTGATTTCTATGTTGACCGTCTGCTCAAACGTCAACCGCTTTTTTGAAACGCCATCGAAACGAAGAGCCGCGTACGAGCGCGCCCGCCGCTTACAGAACATCCAGAAGTATGATCATTTTAACGCAAACGGAATTCATACGGCAACATGTTTTTAGTGGGGACATTCTGTTTGGCGAACGCGAACGTCTTCTGCGGCGCCTCTAGATTCCCGCACGTTTTACCGCAAGGGCGGGAATGACTGCGTGGGCGCGACGTCTCTAATGCGCAATGCGCTTCAATTGGGTCAAACGCGGCGGGTCTTCAAAACTGGCGCATTCCCCTCGGCACGGATGCCCCTCCTCAAAATTCGGACAGACCCGCTCGCGCCGCGTCAAGGTCTGTATGACGCACCGCTCAAGCGTCGACATTTCAGCGGAACGGCGCGGCGCGCTCTCATTCGGCACAAACGCCGCCGCCCCCGAACGCTGCAGACGCTCAAACACCGTCCGGTTGCGCGCGTTTCCGATGGCGACCCCTTTTAGATGCGGCTGCCGCGTCTTCGCCAAACGGAAAAACGACCCAGGCGTCCGATTGTCCGCGTTCCAAACAAGAACGCGCGCATGATGCACCGAAAGCATCGCCAGCGCGTCCGCATTATGCGTTTGACCGTTGCATGTCAAGCCGAGGCCCATGATCCGCGTCGCAAACGCTCGGATCAGATGTTCAGGAAAGCCGGCGACGAACACATCCACCGTGACAGGATGCTCCGGTCGAAACAGCCTGCCCTCGTCCCATAGATGAAGCGTCTCGCCGCGCAGCTCCACCTCTCGTTCAAGCCGCTCGCGCGCCGGCTCAATGATCTTCTGCCGCGCGCGTTCGATCTGCGCGTCAAGCCGCTCCCAGATCTCCTCCGTCGCTTCTTCTGAATAAGGCGGAAGCCTGCGCATCTGACGACTCCTTCATGCATTTCACTCTTTCAGGTTTCCCCATGATACAGCTAAACGCCCCGCTGGATCAACCGCGAGGCCCTGGCTGAACGCCTCCAAGCCGATCTTGTAGAGAAACGCGATCTCCTCCGCCGACGCCGCCCGCGTCATGACCGCCGCTTCGTCAATGGCGCCGATAAAATATGAAAAATCTTGCCAGCGCCCAATCTCTACAGGGTTGTCGGTCGTCAAGACCATCCCTGGACGGTTCGCCTCCGCCTTCAGTTCGCCGTCGACATACAGCTTCACATTTGCGGCGCCGTTCTCGGTCGGTTCATAGGTCGCGGCGACGGTCGCCCACGCATTTTCCTGCGGCGCGACGGCGCTTGCCTCCGGACGCCAATTTTCATCCAGATAGAAAAACGCGGCGAAGCGGCTGCCTTGGTCAGGCGGGTCGATGCGCAGCAGATACTCGTTACCCTTCGCCAGAATCATATGCGCGATAAAATCGTCGTCTCGGTTGATCTGCGTCGGAAAAACGCGCGCGATGAGCGTGACGCCGCCCTGCGCTTGAAACGCCGCTTGGTTCGCCGCTTCAGCCCACTTTCCCTTATCCAGCATGAGCGATCCGTTCTTGATCTGCGCGCCGTTTAACTCGGCATGAAACCCGTTCTCCGTTGCGTCCCGCCCGTCCTCGTTAAAGAGCCAGACAGCGGCAAAATCGTCCATCGATATCTCCGCCGCCGCAGAAACAGCCGCGCCCAAAACAAAACACGCCAAAACAAACCTTTTCAACGCTTTCAAACTGATCAGCCCCTTCCGCCTGGCAGTACGTTCATACAGGATATTCGCGGCGCCGCGTCCGATTCCCCCCTTGAAAAGGGGGGTTAGGGGGGTTTAAAGGACGGGCGCGGCGGCTGCGATGCTTTAAGATTCCCGCTTACGCGGGAATGACAGCGACAGGCGGCGCGAACGCTTTAAGGTGAAAATGAATATCTCCGCATGGGCGTACCGCCCTTCCGCCTTTACGGGTTGCGTTCCGTCCCGTTCTTGAGTATCTTAGCGGGGAGAATCCTCTAAAGTAAAGAAAGATGTCATGGCTCAAACCGAAGAAAAAATAGACGGCTGCGCGCTCCGCTTTCTGCTGTATTGCCCGAAGCGGATTGAGGCGCCGATACCCCTCATACTTTTTCTACACGGAGCGGGAGAGCGGGGAGACGATCTGTCCGCCGTTTTGAAACATGGGATAGCGAAGCGGGCGGCGCAGGGCGGCGATCTGCCGTACATCGCCGTCTCGCCCCAATGCCCCGCCGAAAGCTGGTGGACGGCGCATTTGACGGAGCTGTCGGCGCTGCTGGACGCGATCAAGGCGCAGCATCCCGTTGATCCCGACCGCGTCTATCTGACGGGGCTGAGCATGGGCGGGTATGGTACATGGGCTTTGGCGGCGCAGTCGCCGGAAACCTTTGCCGCCGCCGCTCCCATCTGCGGAGGCGGCGACCCTGAAACCGCCCTGAAACTGATCAACCTGCCTATCTGGGCGTTCCACGGCGCGAAGGACGAAGTCGTCCCCCTGGAACGCAGCGAGGCGATGGTCGACGCGGTGAAACAGGCGGGCGGAAACGTCCAGCTGACCGTCTATCCCGAAGCGGGGCATGACTCCTGGACGGAAACCTACGACAACCCAGAGCTGTACGCCTGGTTTCTCCGACATAAACGCGCTTGACGCGCGCCGACCAACGCTTCGCGCTGTTCAGTTCATGCGCTCTCGGCAGCTTCCGCCATACGCGCCTCGGCGTCTTCCACCTTCAGGGCGTCCGGTCCAAAGACGCGCGGGAACGGCTTCTTCTGCGGGTCGTTCGTCCGATGAATCGCGCCGTTGATGTAGCAAACGCTGAATCCGCGCCGCGAATTCGGCGTCTCGTTCACCCCAGAGCGGTGCAGCAGGAAGTTATGCAGGACAACGACCTCGCCCGCTTTCAGCTCCAAGAAGACCGAGTCGGCGTTCTCCGCATGTTTCGATTCATGCTCTTTGGAGATCGTATGCCCGCGTTTGGAAAGCAGACCGAGTTTGTGGCTTCCGGGAACCACTTCGACGCAGCCGTTCGCGACGGCCGCGTCGTCAACCGCCGTCCAGATGGTGAGAAAATCGCGCTCCGCGGCGCTGGACAGGCGCCAGCCGTCGCCGCCGTCCTGGTGGTACGGCAGGACGGTGCCTTTGTTCGGCGGCTTGTTCATGAACATGGCGCGGTAGATCGACACGCTGCCGCCGATCCATTCGCGCGTGATGCCGCGAAAGATCGGGTCTTGCATGTATGCCAAAAAGACCGGGTCCACCTCCCAGCCTTCGATTTTTCGGTAGTTGTCCGAGGGTCCTTGAAACTTGCCGCCGGGCGCCAGTTTATACTCGTCTCCGCCGATGTCCTTTTGAAACCACATGGACGGATGAAGCACGCGCCCCTGCGTGATGTCGGTACACCGCCGGCGAAGCTGCGCGAACCGCTCGTCCGACCATACCTTTCCGATATGCGCATATCCGCGTTCATGAAAATGCGCCCGCTGCTCTTCTGTAAACATTCTCTCCCTCTCTCATGATCAAAGCAACGGGTTAAGGCTAACCGATACGGCGCGGGAGTTCAACAGCGCGCGTCTCTGACCTTACCGCTTTAGTTGGGACATTCCGCTTGGCGAACGCGGACGCCGTCTGCGGCGCCTCTGGATTCCCGATTGCGCGGGAATGACCGAGGGGGAAATAGGCGGGGATGACATGGACGGCGCGAACGGATAACATAACTCAACTTCAACCGAAAGAGGAGCTATGCTGCCCGCCATGATCGCGTTCATTGGAACCTACGCGCCCGCCGACCAGAACGGCATTTTCGTTTGCGCGCTGGATATGTCGACCGGCGAATTGCGCCAAATCTCCGCTGTCAAGGGGGTCGGCAACCCGTCTTTCCTTGCCGTTCATCCGGACGGGCGGCATCTGTACGCTGTCGCCGAGATCGGCGATTTCAACAATCAGCAAACGGGGGGCGTCGCCGCCTTTGCCATCGACCCAGAGAGCGCCGCGCTGGAGTTGGTGAATGCGCAGCCGTCCGGCGGGCGCGGCCCGTGCCATATCTCCATTCATCCGAACGGGCGGTATGCGTTCGCCGCCAACTACAGCGGCGGGAGCGTCTCCATTCTTCCGATCAACGAGGACGGGTCGCTGGCGCCGCCCTCCGACTTCGTCCAGCACGCAGGCTCCAGCGTCAACCCGAGTCGGCAGCAGGGGCCGCATGCCCATTCGATCAACATTCATCCGAACGGGCGTTTCGCCTACGCCGCGGACCTGGGCCTCGACAAGATACTGATATACAGCGTGGATCTGGAAAACGGAAAGATTCCGCCCAACAATCCGCCCTACGCCGAGACGCGCCCTGGGGCAGGTCCGCGCCACTTCGCTTTTTGTCCAGACGGCGCCTTCGCTTATGTCATCAACGAGCTGGATTCGACGCTGAACGCCTTTAGCGTGGACGCCGAAAGCGGCGCGCTGACGCTGCTTCAAACCATCGAGACAGTTCCAAGCGGTTTTGACGGGACGAATTACACCGCCGAAGTGCGAGTCGCGCCGAACGGGCGCTTTGTCTACGGCTCTAACCGCGGACATAACAGCGTCGCCGTCTACCGCATCGACGGCGAAAAAGGGACGGTTCAGTTGGTTGAACATGAATCGACGCGGGGGGACACGCCGCGCAACTTTGGCATCGACCCGACGGGGCAATTTTTGATCGCGGCGAATCAGAACTCGGACGACCTGTACAGCTTTCGCATTGATCAAGAGACAGGCGAGCTGACCCCAACGGGAAGCGGCTTGAACATCCCGAAACCTGTTTGCGTTCAGTTTTTACAGCTGTCCGATTAGCGCGGCATCGCCTTTAAATCGGAGCTGGAGCCGGGCGCTTCAGGCGTGAGATAAACGCCGTCCATAACCTGCGCGGGACGCTCAAAATGCTCGCGCAGGTGCGGGATATGCTCCAAAAACAGCCGCTCATGCCCGACGGCGATACGGTTGAACAGGGTTAAATGTTGATGGATCTGCCCCATGTCGCCCACATGCGGGACGACGGGGACGCCGAACTTCTTGGACATGAGGCTGACGGCGATGAACTCGCCGACCCCGGCGACGCGAACGCAATCAACCTGATTGAAATGGAAGGCGCCGAGCTGGAGAAAGTTTTTAAACGCTACGCGGTGCGGAAGATGTTCTCCCGCGGCGACGCGCATCGGATCAATCGCCTCGACTAAGGAGCGGTGCGCCGCGACATCGTCCGGATGCGTCGGCTCTTCGATCCAGTAGGGGCGCATGCCAGCCAGCTCGCCGCACATCTCGACCGCCTGCGGCAGCGTCCATGACTGGTTCGCGTCCAGCATGACAAGCCGCTCCTCGCCTGCCAACTCGCGGACAAGATAGGCGCGCCGAATGTCCTGCTCCGTCCCCGCGCCCACCTTCAGTTTCACCGCCTGAAAGCCGCGCTCCAGCGCCTCGGCGACCCGCTCGCGTATCTCCGAATCGGAAAAGCCGATCCAGCCGATGGAGGTGTCGTAGCCTGGGTAGCCCTGTTCAAGAACCGCCATGCGTTCAGGGCGGGACGGCTCCGCGCGGGTCAGCATTTCAACCGCCTCTTCGCGCGTCAACGCATCCTCAAGATAGCTCATGTCCAGCGTCGAGACCAGTTCGTCCGGCGTCAAGCTCAACAGCAGGCGCCAGAGCGGTTCGCCGCGGCTTTTCGCCCACAGGTCGAAACAGGCGTTCGCCAGCGACGCCAGCGCCAGATGAACGACCCCCTTATGCGGACCGAGCCAGCGCAGCTGCGGATGGTCGGCAAGTCGGCGCGACATCTCGCCGAAACTGCCCATGAGCGTCTCGATCTCTTCGCCGACAAGCGCGGAGCCGAGGAGCTTGATAGCGCGGCATACGAGATCGTTCCCGCCGCCGAGGGTGAAGGCGAGGCCGACGCCGCGGTCGGCGCCGTTCGTTGTCAATTCAGCGGCGGCGTACGAATAGACAGGGTCGCGGTGAACAGCGTCTGAACCTTCGCCCGGCGCCAGCGGAAAGCGCAGGTCATGCGCCCTGACCTGTTCGATGCGGAGGCTCATGGGAGTTTCATGGGGCGGCGGAACTTAAGCCGCGGTAGTAATCGCTCATCTTTTTCGCCATCAATTTCCGCCGCTCCTCGCAGAAATCGTCGTAGAGTTCCTTCAAGCTGCCGTTCGCATTCTCTAGAATTTCGTAGGGGATGCAGTGCTGTTCGTAATTGGCGCGCAGCTCCTCCGCGTCCCCGATGCTCCCGTAGATTTTCCGCGGCCTTGAACCGAGCGCAATGGACGCATGGGCGCTGCATTGTTCCCGCGCCGCCTTGAAGTAGACCGTCGGCGGGGTGTCGCTGATGACGCGGTTGATTTCACTCTGGACGACGACGTAGTTGGCGAGCTGGTTATACACCCCTTTTGTATAGCCTCTTTTTGCAAGATAGCTTTTGGGGAACACATGATGAATTTCTGAATCGCCGAGCAGCAGATCGCGCACCGTGTGGTCGCGGGACAGGAAGCCCTTGTCGTTAGCCTTCGCCAAACTGGCCAAAAACACCTTGAAATAGGGGCTGGTCTTAACTGACACATTGAGGCGGCCCGGCAAACTGACGTTCCAAAAGACATCCGACAGTTCGGACCCCTCAATTTGGTCAAGACTCGCTCTTGCGCTTAGTCTGTCAATCATCGCTATATCCTGCGCAAAAGCGGACTCTACTGGGCCGCCGGAATATCTGTTTGTGAGAACCGACATGACATACCACCGCCGCGTCAATTCCTCAATCTCCTCATGATGCGCGGATCCCGCGCGAAGCGTTAGAAAAACAACGTATGCGAAATTGACCGCGTTCATGGAGCCGACCATAGCACTCTTCACAATGCCTGCTGAGCGGAGGATGCCGATAAATCTTTTGAAGTTCGCCTCATTCATATAACGCAAGACCGATTCTTTAAGCCGGTCGAACGACTTTTCTGCGCTTTCCTCCTTATATTCGCGCGTCTCAAAATCGCGCCCTGACAGCAGCGCGACCAAATCCGCCAAACGGCCGCGCTTGAACTCCGACATGAACGCGACGCGCAGCATGTCGGTGTAAGAAGGGTCGTAGATGTCGTCCATCTCAGTTTTCAACCAAGACATCTTCTGAAAGTAACCGGTCTCTACAAAATCAACGTCTCGAGCCAGAGTTCCGTACGCTTCTGGACGGCTCGCCAGATGACAAAAATAATCGATGCATTTCCGAAGCTGATGTCCGCCGTACTTTTCATTCGCCGCCATTTTCGACATAGCGAAATCAGCAGCGTTCAACGCGACTGCCTTCGAATTCACCCTTATGAAAATTTCCGTGACGATTTCCACGTCCAGCCCGCTCTTCAATTCGATCAGACCCAGCAGGTTGTTTTTGATCGATTCAAGACGCTCCAAGCGGTCGTCAATCTCGTCTTTTTTCGCTTCGCTCTCAATATGGTTCTTCTCGCAATATTCGCTCAGCAAATGCCGAACCCGCTTTTCCGAAGAAAACAGAACGCCGATATCCGATATCCACGCCGGATTTCTTTTGATTGCCGGATTTGCCACCTCAAACTTTTCGTCTTCCGGATGAAATGCAATTTGAATGCGCTTCTCTTGATAGTTCTCGTCAAGGATGCGCTTTCCGATCAAAGCCGTTCTCAAAGCGGTCACACGCTGTTGACCGTCAACCAAAATAAGTTTCCCGCCCGACGCCCCGCCGCCTTTCAACCGCGCGTCTTCTGTCTTCCAGACAATCAGGTAGCCGACCGGATAGCCGCGGTAGAGCGAGTCGATAAAATCGCGCACCTTTGCCCCGCTCCACTTAAATGGGCGTTGAATTTCAGGTATGGCGATCTCGCCCTCCTCAATCTTGGAGAGCAAACTTTGCACCTTGTATTGGTTGACATCATACAGCTCTAGCGGCATCGGACTCTCTCAATTTCCAAAAAATGTTCAAGCCATATCATAATGGGAATCGACGGACATGGCAAACTTTTCTAAATCACAACAACCGCGCCCCCTTCGCCGCCCAAAGCTCCTCCTCCGTATAGACCTGCGGCGGGGAGACAGGCTCCGTCGGCAGCTCCCATCCAGGCGCGAACCGCCGAATGAGCGCGGCGGCGTTTTCAAAGGCGACAGCATCCTTGGACGACTCGCTGATGTCGGACGACTCAACGAGCGACTGCGTCAGCCGAAAATCGTAATACGGCGCGTCGCTCCCGAACAGCAAACGCCCCCCGTCCAGATCGGACAGCAAACGGCGCAGGTCCCATGACTCGTCCGCGTTCGGCGGCATCTGCGCGATGTCGTACCATACGTTCGGCAGGTCGGCGCAATGGTTCACGGCGTCCAGCGCCGCTCCTCGATTCAGCGACACATGCCCGATGATGAACGTGACAGACGGAAAACGGCGCGCGTACGCCGCGATATTCGCTGTCGACCCCGCCTGATGCAGAAGACAGAGGCCGGAATGAACCGCCGCCGCCTCCAAAAACGGGTGCAGCTCCGCGCCGAGAGAATGCCCCGACAGCCCAGGATGGCACATAAAACCGCTCAACCCGCCCTCCGTCATGGCGCGTTTCAGCTCGTCGACTCCCGCCTCTCCATGCCGAACCTCCGCGATTCCAAGCCCGACGGGAAACCTATTAGGGAAGGCGCGCATCGCCGATGAGACCGCCTCATGCTCGCGGCGCGTGTCCATGACGCCGTTCGCCTGTGGACCGCCCGCCGTCGGACACAGGACCGCCGCCATGACGCCCGCGGACGCCATCCGCCCCATATACCGCCCGACCGTTTGACCAACGGCGGGGCTGCGCGACACCGTCATGCCGATATGCGCGTGAACGTCTATATAAGGTCGCATCATTTGATCTCCACCGCTTTGCGTTCCGATGTGGCGCGGCGCGCCGCCTCTATGACCGCCAGCTGACGCCGCCCCGCCTGCGCGTCAACAGGCGCCGCTTCTCCATTTGCCAGCGCTTCAAACGCCGCGCGGAAAAAACCTGTATGCCCCGTCCCGTCCGCCTGCGCTTCCATGGGCGTTTGCCAGCCGCGGGCGCGCGTGAAGACCGACAGCGGCGCCTTCTCTCGATGGTACACTCTCACCGAGCCGCCTTCCGCGTGAACCTCGCACCACCGCCCGCCTTCCGTTCCAAACGCCGGCGCGCGCCATGTGGAGGAGACGGTCGAGACGGCGCCGTTCGCATGCTCAAGCAGCAGAAACGCCAAGTCGTCCACGTCGATCTCATAAAAGGAGGTCTTGACGCGCGCCTCTACATACTGGACGGGCGAACCCATCAGCGCCTCCACGGCGTAAATCTCATGGTAGGCTGAATCGATGAGGCAGCCGCCTCCCGCTTTGCGCGTCGCGCGCCAGTCGTTTTCGGCAAGGACGGGCGGCTTCAAAAAGATTGATTGCGAACGCCCTAACCCGCGTTCCCCAAAATCGGCGTCCGCCAGAAGACGAGACGCCTCCCGCATCGCTGGGGAAAAGAGCAGGTTATGGCAAACCGCGTAGGGCGCCTTTCCGCGTTCCGCCGCTTCGATCATCGCGTCCGCCTCCTCAACCGAGACCGCCATCGGCTTCTCCGAAACGACAGCGACACCCGCCTTCAACGCCTCAACAGCCTGCGCGCAATGCATCGAGTGCGGCGTCGCGACGACAACCGCGTCCAGCCCGCCCGCCGAGAGCATGTCTCGGAAATCGGCGTATTGCCGGTCAGGCGGCACATCATGCCGCTCCGCGACCGCTTGACGGCTCGCCTTGCTCGGATCGGACAACGCATGGACGGCCGCCAGTTCAGGCATGCTCATATACGCCGGCGAATGGATTCGCTGAACGATTCCGCCGCATCCGATCAAGCCTATTTTAAGGGGCAGCTGTTTCATCTTTTATCGCCTCCGCTTTTGCGTCTGAATGTAGCGCCTTCCGCCCGATGAATCAAGACGCAGCGTCCGCCGTTGTTATTGGGAAAAGGCTCCCCCAACCTGACCGTCATCTCGCGCTCCTCCGCGTCATTCCCGCGCAAGCGGGAATCTTAGGCGCCGCAGGCGCTGTCCGCGCCCGCGGAAACCCCCCTAGCCCCCCTTTTCAAGGGGGGAATCGGACGCGGCGCCGCGAATAGCCCTGTATGAGTGTACTATACGCCGTCCATTCCGCTTGATCTGCAGCCTGTTCGGCGCCATAATGACCTGAACAATACGCACGGCGCATCCGAAAATTACTACATATGAGCGAGCCGATGGCGGCTGAATCTCCCGAAAACGAGACGCAGCCGCGCCAAAAAACGCGCAATATCATCCTTCGAACCGCCGCGGCCCTCGCCGCCATGGCGGTTTTGTACGCCCTAGACGGCGCCGCCAATCAGCATGAATGGGCGGTCGGATGGCTTCGGCGGTATGAACGATTTTCGCCGTTGACGCTCTTGGCGCTCATTTCTTTAGAGCGGTTTGCTGTCGTCGCCGTGATATCCCTTTCGGTCGTCATCCTTAACAAGCTGCGAAAGGCGCCTGAGGATCCGAAAAGCCTAAAGAAAAAGAAAAGCCTCGTCCGCAAAATCCTGATCGATCCAATTCAATCCGCGCTGCTCTACCATGCGGCGCCGGTTCTGGTCATGAAACTGGCGGGCTGCGGTATGGGAACGCAGGCGCTCGCCGCCGCTTGCTGCTTCACAGCGGCGAAATCCCAGAAGTTGACGTTTCTATTGATGATCGCGCCCTCTCTCTACATCGGGTTCGCTTTTGCGCACTGGGCGGCTTCGTCATGGCTGCTGGCTATAGGCATGACGACGCTTGTTTTCGCCGTTTTTCAATACACGACGGTTCGCGCGCTCTTTTTGTCGGGCGTCGGCTCCGTTGCGATGCTCATCATGGCGCCGATAGAGGCGGTGAAGCGGTGGAGATCGTTCACGGCGGCGGTTCTCGTCGCCGGGCTATGCATATGGAGCGGCGCCGGCGGCTGGATCGTCGAATGGTTTCAGGGGCGGTATGCGGAATACGGACCCTGGCAATTCTGTTTGCTGATTTCGCTGGAGGGGTCCGCCGCTTCGGTTCCGTTTTGGTTTTTGGCGAATTTTGCAGTGGCGTTCCTCGGAGATCAAACAAAGCCGAAGCGAGACAAAAAACCGAAAAATGAGACAAAAGACAGCGCCGAAACGGATGACAAGCCGAAAAAAGATCGTAAAAACGGAGACGATACGGACGAAAAACCGAACGACGATCATAAGGAAGAGATCGAATTCACCCATGACAAAGCGTTTTACTTGCCGATGGTGTTCGCGCCCATCGGCGAAACGCTCTTTTTTCAGGCTCTTCCGATCGGATTGTTGAGCGCGGCGGGATTCAGCGCCGGGACGCAGTTCATCGTCTCGGCGGCGCTCTTCGCATGGGCGCATTATGTTGATCATGTCGGAAAGGGGGTCGGGGCGGGCATACCCGGCGGCGTCTATCTCGGTTATCCGTTTGTCCGCTGGTATCCAACGTCGCTTTGGCGCGCCTTCTGGGTCACGGCGGTTTCCCATTCGCTGCATAATCTGTTTGCGTCCGCCGCTAATAAGACGCCGATCTACCGCAAAATAGACCGCGCCGTCGACCAATTCGCCGAGCGGCTCAAGGAACGCATCGTCGGCGAAAAGAAAAAGGAGGCGTGAAAAGCGGGGGAAGGGGGACGCGCCGGGAGTCACTTGGCGGGCGGACGCTTCGGGGTTTCTAGGATTCCTCTCCGCTAGCCTCCTCAAGCTCAAGCGCTTTTCTGTAATCCTCGACGGCGGCTGCAAAACCATCCCTTTTGAAGTACGCATCGGCGCGATTTCGATAGGCTATGGCATCGTTTGGATCGATCTCTATCGATTTGTTGTACTCCGCGATGGCGCCGTCCAGATCGCCTTTTTGGAAGTAAGCGCCTCCGCGATTTTGATGGGATACGGCATCGTTTGGGTTGATCTCTATCGCTTTGCTGCAATCCGCGATGACCTTGTCAAAATCGCCTTTTTGGGCGTAAGCAGAGCCGCGGTTGCAATAGGCTTTCGCATCGTTTGGATCCAGCGCTATCGCTTTGCTGTAATCTGCGATGGCGTCGTCAAAGTCGCCTTTTTCGGCGTAAGCAACGCCGCGGTTGAAATAAGCGTCGGGGTCGTTTGGATCCAGCGCTATCGCTTTGCTGTAATCTGCGATGGCGGCTTCAAAATCGCCTTTTTGGGCGTAAGCAACGCCGCGAGTGTAATAGCCGACATCCAAGTTTGGATCGAGTTCTATCGCTTTGGTGTGATCCGCAATGGCGGCTTCAAAATCGCCTTTTTGGGCGTAAGCGCTGCCGCGATTGATGTAGGCGGCGATCGAGTTTGGATTGAATTCTATCGCTTTGGCGTGATCCGCAATGGCGCTGTCCAGATCGCCTTTTTCGGCGTAAGCAACGCCGCGATTGGAATAGGCGATGGAATAGAGGACAGCATCGTTTGGATTGATCTCTATCGCTTTGGTGTGATCCGCAATGGCGGCTTCAAAATCGCCCCTTTTGGTGTGATCTTTGCCGCGGTTGATATAGGCGATGATGTCGGCGGCGTTTCTCGGTTTGGTTTTCTGACGGCTCATGTCTGTTCATCCTATGTTGCGTTTCTATCACACTGAATAATGTAGCGCATCCGTCGGCGAGCGTCAACCCTGAATGCGAACGCGGGCGTTTCTGCGGCGCCTTCCCGCTGGAAAAAAGCGGCGTAAACGGCTAACATCATCAAAGCGGCGCCAACCGACCTCAACCGCCTGAAAGAACCTATGCTGCTAACGGCTGACATCGGCAACACCGAGATCGCCCTCGGCCTGTTCCAAAACGGCAGGCTCATTCAACCGTGGCGGCTCCGAACCGACCTGAACAAAAACGCGGACGAATACGGCGCGCTGCTCATCTCCCTCATGCAAGCGGGCGGACAAGACCCGACGCGGGTTGAACGGGTTTGCGCCGCTTCGGTCGTTCCCGCGTTGACGCAAACCTTCTCCCAAGCGTGCGCCCGGTATCTCCGCCGCGAGCCGCTGATTGCGACCGCATCGAACCTCGGCATTCGGCTGGATGTGGACAACCCAAGCGAAGTCGGCGCCGACCGCGCCTTGAACGCCCTTGCCGCTCTCCGCCTTTACCCGCTGCCCGCCGTCGTTGTCGACTTCGGCACCGCGACGAACCTAGATGTCGTCGGCGAGGGGGGAGTCTTCCGCGGCGGCGCCTTCATGCCCGGCATTCAGATCTCCATCGACGCGCTGTTTCAAAAAGCGTCCATGTTGAAACCGCTTGAAAAAATTGAAAAGCCGCCGCGCGTCATAGGGCGAAACACGAACGAATGCGTACAGTCCGGCCTCTACTACGGCTACCTAGGACAGATGGAGCGCATGCTTGAGCTGATCGCCGACGAGCTGAACGCGAAGCCGACCGTCATAGCGACCGGCGGCTTGTCGGGCGTTCTGGCGCCGCATTCGGAGCTGGTGGACGCCATCGACCCGTATCTGACGCTCAAGGGGCTGCTTTTCGCGGACGAACGCCTGCGCGCCAGTCCCTAGGCGCCCGATATGCGCGGCATCCGCAGCGGCTCTTTGCCCATCTCGGCGAACAGCAGCTTCTGGATCAGCTCCGCCTTCAACGCCGAATAGGACGGGTCGCCCCACAGGTTATGGGTCTCATCGGGGTCGCTCTCCAGATCGAACAGCTCGCCGTAGGTTTGCTGATAGTAGACCGTCAGCTTGTAGCGCGCGTCAACATAGGTCTTGACATGGATCGTCGTCGGCTCATGGCGGTTCTCCACCACGACATGGTCGCGCGCCGCGTCGGTCTCGCCGAACCAGACGCCGCTTTGGTCGACTCCCGTCATCGTCCCCGGCGGTTCGATTCCGCAGACGCTCAAGAAGGACGGCGCCAGATCGACAAGCGTCTGGAGCGCGTCTGAACGCTCGCCCGCCGGCGTCCGCCCTGGCATGCGTACGATATACGGAACCTTGATCAGGTCTTCATAATGGAACGGCCCCTTCGCAATGAGGCCATGCTGCCCGTAAAAATGCCCATGGTCTGAGGTGAACAGCACAAGCGTGTTCTCCGCCAGCCCCAGCGCCTCCAGCTTGTCTAAAATGACGCCGATATACTTGTCCATCAGCGTCGTCATTGCGTAATAGACGGCGATGTTCTTTGCCATCGCTTCCTTGTCAAACAGATGCGAGCGCATGCCATGGATGCCCTGCCCGCTTTCCCGCCAGGGTGAAAAGTCGGGCTTCCTCTGCTGCGTCATCTGAAAATGGGGCGGGTTGCGGTCATGCTCGCCGGGCGCCGCTTCAGGAACCGTCAACGCGGCGGGGTCGTACATCGTGTCCCACGGTTCAGGAACAAGATACGCCGGGTGCGGATCAAAGAAGCTTGCCCAGAGGAAAAACGGGTCGTCGTTCTCCGCATACTCCGACATGAGCGCGTTGGAACGCTCCGCAATCCAGCGGTCGTAATGAAACTCTTCGGGGATGAGCCACTTGTGCCGCTGCGAACGGTTGTTGCCGGTCGGCGGACGGAAATAGTCGCGCCAGTTGTCAAGCCCGTTCTCCTCCATCCAGATCGCGTAATGCTGCCCGACATGCGCCTCGTCCACATGGTTGCGCGCCAGTTCGACATGCTCAAACCCGTAGAAGGGTCCGTTGAAGTCGCGCCAGAAGTCTAGGTCCTGCATGATCGGATACGACTCTAGAGATGTGTAGCCGTCCCGTTCGCGCAGCGGCTGAAAATGCGCCTTCCCGACAAGAGCCGTCTGATAGCCGGCGCCCGAAAAATCCTCGCCGACAGTATGGACATCCTCCATCAGCTTCGTTCCCAGCGAGTAGGCTCCATGCTGGCTCGGATACATGCCGGTGATGATGGAGGCGCGCGTCGGGGTGCAGGTCGGGTTCGGGACATAGGCGCGGTTGAAGAGCGTCCCCTGCTCGGCGAGGCGGTCCAGGTTCGGCGTTTCGATCTCCGGGTTGAGACAGCCCAGCGTGTTCCAATGCTGCTGGTCGCTCGTGATTAACAGTATGTTCGGGCGTTCCTGACTCATCGGCTCCTCCGTTCAACAGGTCTGCGCATCCTATACCGATTCGGCTGACGGCGCAACGTCCGATTCCCCCTTGAAAATGGGCTAGGGGGGTTTGAGCGCGCGGGTTGAAGTTGGTTTTGAACTAAGATTGAAGGATGATTAAGATTGCCAAGAGAGCGGTATGCAGGAATTTTCTTGGCAATCTTTTCTATCTTGGCAATCTTAGTTCAGACGGCAACGGCGGCGCCTAAGATTCCCGCTTACGCGGGAATGACAGGGTGGGGCGCGGGAATGACAAGGTGGGGCGCGGAAATGACAGGGTGGGGCGCGGGAATGACAAGGTGGGTCGCGGGAATGACAGGGTGGGTCGCGGGAATGACGCTCCGGGGAAACGGCGCAGATGGGGAATGCGGAGCGTTGGGACGCGCCTCTGGATTCCCGCTTGCGCGGGAATGACGAGAAGGGGGCGCGGAATGACAGGGTGGGGCGCGGGAATGACAGGGTGGGCGCGGGAATGACAGGGTGGGGCGCATGACGCGGCGGAGAGAATCGGCTAAAATGAATCGGTCAAAAAACGGGAGTCATGCTTTATGGCTGAAAAGGTACGCATCGGATTTGTCGGCGCCGGTTATATGGGTCAAAATGCGCATATGGCGAATTACGCCAAGATCGACAGCTGCGAACTGGCAGCCCTCGCCGAAGGAAGAGCCGAAACCGCGAAGGCGGTCGCCCAAAAATTCGGCATACCGAAAATCTATCCCGACCATCATGCGCTCCTAGAGGATGAGAGCATCGACGGGGTGGTCGCCGTCATGGGCTTTCACCTGTTCAACTCGCTTGCGCGGGATATTTTGAACGCCGGCAAGCCTCTCATCACCGAAAAACCGATCTGCATTCGACCCGACAACGCGCGGGAACTGAACGCGCTTGCCGAAGAGAAGGGCGTTCATTACCAGATCGGGTATATGAAACGGCATGATGTCGGCGCGAAGGCGGCGCGGCAAACCATTCAGCAGTGGCGCGAAACGGGCGAGGCGGGCAACCTGAGCTACCTGCGCGTCTGCATGCCGCCCGGCGACTGGACGATGGAGCATGAGCCGCCCATCCACCGAGGCGACCATACGCCTGCGTATGCGGGGCAAACGGGCGAATCGCCGCCCGAATGGATGGATGAGCATCAGGGAAATCGGTATGTCGGGTTCATCAATTTTTACATTCATCAGATCAACCTGATTCGGTATCTGCTGGGAGAAGATTACCGCGTCGAATACGCGGACAGCGGCGGGCGCGTTATGACCGCCGTGTCGGACAGCGGCGCTCTCATTCTACTTGAGATGGCGGAGCGCGGGCTTCAATACCGGTGGATTGAAACCTACACGGCGCATTTTGACAGCGGCTATGTGCATTTGGAGATGCCGGCGCCGATGGCGCGCCACCGCGCCGGCGAGGCGACCATCTACCGCGCGGGCGATCCGCCGCAGGAGACGCGGCTTTACCTGCCGCAGAAATGGGCGTTTGAGGAGCAGGCGCGCGCCTTCGCCGCCTCCATACAGCATGGCGCGCCAAACCTCGCGCCCGCCGCGGACGCGGTCAAAGACCTGGAGGTGAGCGAAGAGTATATCCGCGCCGCCTCATAATCGCCCATATCAACACGCGGCGGTACGCATCGGGCGGGAGGATCGTTAAATTCAACATGGGAAAACGACCGCAGCGCTTTAATTTAAAAGGAAGGACGCGCCCATGCGAACCCATAACGCGCTCATGAAACTTGCCGCTCCGCTCCTTGCCGCCGCTTTGAGCGCCGCAACTTTACAGCAGGCGGCAGGGGCGGATGTGTCGCTCACCCCTCCGCCGGGACCGATGCCGACCGCTGGCAGCCGAGTCGATATACGCCTTTCGATTGATGGCGCTGTCGACCTGTTCGGCTGGCAGATTGAAGTCGCCTATCCCAAAACGGTTCTAGAGTTCGATTCGTTCCAAGAGGGCGATTTTTTAAAACAGGGCGGCTCCACTTTCGCCGTGGCTCCGATCCTGAAAGATATTCAGAACGATCCTGATCAACTGGACGGGTCGGTTCTTCTCGCCGTCACCTCAACCGAAAACGGCGTTGACGGCTCCGGTTTGCTCGGTACCGTTTCCTTCACCGTCCTTTCCGAATCAGCGGCGCTGCTGAAACCGATTCGCCCCAAGTTTCTCAATTCAGATGAAAAGCAGATTGCCGTTGCGAAGTTGACGAACGCCTCCCTTCAGCCGAATCAAGCGCCTACCGCTGTCATCAAGGGAGCGGCGCAGGTTGAAACGGGCGCGGCGTTTCAACTGGACGCGACCGACTCGACGGACGATTACGGCATTGCGGCGTATATGTGGAGCTTCGGAGACGGCGCCTCGGCGCAGGGCGCGAATGTGTCGCATACCTATCCGAACGCGGGGGTTTATACGGTGTCGCTCACCGTTGTGGACGCGCATGGCGCCTCCTCCAAAACGACCTTGACCGTTACAGTAACGGACCCTGGCGGCGCCGTTGTGCGGAAACCTGAAGGCTCCTTCATCGTCTTTTACTTCAACCTTCCGCAAGCCGAATCGGACGCGAAGGCGCATATCAAAATATGGGAGGGGCGGTTCGCCGTTACAGATGGTATGTTTTTGGAATACCAAACGCGCATCTCCTCCAAAAGCCCCGTGTACAGCGTCGGCATTGACGCGGTCGCCGCGGACGGGCGGACGCTTAGCGGAAGCGGCGCCAAAGATGAAAACAACCTGTCGGCAGATCCGAATGCCGACCTGTCCGACCATGCGGTCGACAAATGGTACCACCGCAAGATCCCTCTCAACGCGCTCAACGGAAGCGATCTTGTCGAACTCTCGCTCGCGTTTAAGACGGGCGGACATCCCGGCGGCGTCTACCGCGCCTTCTTCGACAACATTCAGATTACGGACGGGCGCTGGATTCTTGAAACGATCTACGCGAACGAGGCGAACTTTCCGCTCAACGAGCCGGCGTCCGTCTCCGCCATCGAAGGAAGCGGAGGGATCGAAGGCGTTTTACACGCGGGCGCTTCCGCCGGCGAAGTGGTCGCGCAGGTTGATCCGCGCGGAAAACTTGCCTCCGTTTGGGCGAACCTGAAAGCGAAATAACGCTGGAGAAACCGATGCCCGCTTGGAAATCAGAAACGCAGTTTCAGAAGTTTATCAACAAACTGCGCCTACGGAACTTCAAAGCGAACGAGCTGACGGCGCTTTTTCACAGGGAGCGAAACGGCGTCCGCAACAGCCCGCCGGCGCCGGCGCTTTGGAGCAACATCGCGCCGACGCTCATCGTCCTAGACGCGCTGCGCGAGCGGATAAACGCGCCCATCAGCCTCTCCTCGGCGTATCGGTCGCCCGCGTACAACGCCGCTGTCGGCGGCGCGCCCGCCAGCCTCCACACCGCCTTTTCCGCCGTCGACTTTTATCTTGACAACGGCAAACAGGAAGCCGCCGCCGAAACGCTTCTCAACTGGCAGGGCAGGCGTTTCCATTGCCCCGTCCCGATACGAAGCGGGGCGGACCAAAACGGCGGCGCGCGGCTCTATTCGCTTCGTCCAGCCGAGAAAGAGAACGGGTGGAGCTTTGAGTTCAACGGCGGAGTCGGATACTACCGCGCGCAGCAGTTCGCGCATCTAGACACGCGCGGGCGGCGCGCCGTCTGGCAGGATACGCCGGGGCTGATGGAGCGAATCGCGCAAGAGACGCGACGGGGCATGCGCAAGCTGGTTGCGGAGGCGCAGGCGCATGATCCATCCGTCCTCCGCCGCTTGTCCCAGATGACCGAAAAAGCGCTTGCCGAGCTGGACGCCGAAAACGCTTCTCCCGCCGCGCGAAAAGGCGCGCTCCAAAAACTGGCATTTCTCGTCAAGCGTCTAGAAAACAGCTCAAAACAGGAGGCGGAAACGGAGCTGGAACAGCTGACCCCGCTCTGGCCGTTTTTATGATCCGCTCCGCCTTATTTTAACAAAACCATCCGCCGAATAGCCGTGAACGAACCCGCCTCTAAGCGGACAAAATAGGTTCCGCTGGCGGCGGGCGCGCCGAGGGCGTCCCTTCCATCCCAGCGGGCGGCGGAGTCTCGGCTGCGGTAGGAGCCTGCCGGCAGTTTGCCCATATCCAATACGCGCACCGTCTCTCCCCGCGCGTTGTAGATCCATATCCGAACGCGGCTCGGCTCCGCCAGATCGAACGGGATCCATGTTTCAGGGTTGAACGGGTTCGGGTAATTCGCCAGAAGCGCCGTTTCAAACAGTCTGGATGAGGGCTGCCTCGTTTCCGCCCATAGAAAGCCTGTGCGCATGCTGCGCAGCCGAATGAACCCGTCCCCTCCGCCGACCGCCAGCGTCCATCCGCTTTTTGAAAACGCCAGCGAATAGACGCCGTATTCAAACTGGTTGATGGAGCCTTTCAGCGCGCCGGCGGCGGGGTCCCAGAGCTGTACCGCCCCGTCGGAGTCGCCGCTGGCGAGCGTTCTGCCGTCGGACGAAAAGGCGAGCGCGCGGACAGGCGCGGAATGCCCCGCCAGCGTCGCTTTGAGCGCGCCCGTGTCGCCGTCCCAGAGCCGTATCGTCGCGTCGCCGCTTCCTGTAGCCAGCGTTTTGCTGTCGGGCGAAAAGGCAAGCGCGTTGATCTCGCCTGAATGCCCCAGCAGAACCGCCTTCATCTGCCGCGTTGACGACCCCCAGAGCCGCGCCGTTTTGTCGCGGCTTCCGGTGGCGAGCGTCTTTCCGTCCGGAGAGTACGCCAAAGCGCGGACCGCCGACGAATGCCCCTTCAGCGTTCCGGCGCTCCTTCCCGTATTTGGGTTCCAAAGATGCACATTTCCGTCGCGGTCTCCGCTGGCGAGCGTTTGATTGAACGGCGAAAACGCCAGCGAATACATGGAACTCAGACCGTTGAACGCTATCGTTGTTTCGAGCGCGCCGGTCTCCGCGTTCGAGAGTGTGATTTCATGGAAGTAGCCGAGGGCAATCATGCTGCTGTCCGGCGACAGCGCCATGGAGTACGCCTGAAAACTATCGTGTCCCACAGCATTTTTGAGCTGCCCTGTCGAGAGGTTCCAAACGCGCGCGTAATTGTCCCACCGCCCGTAGCTGACCAGCGTCCTGCCGTCCTTCGAAAAGGCGATCGTCTCAACGAAGCTGGCATGTCCGTTCAGCTCCTTCTTCAACCGCCCCGTCTTGGCGTACCAAAGAAGAACGCCGTTCTCGTCCCCGGTGACAAAATGCAGCCCGTCTGGAGAATAGGCGACGGAATACGTGAACCCTCTGCTGCCTTCGATGGTCTGCTTCAATCCGCCGTTTTCCATATCCCAAAGATAAATGTATCCGGCGCTGGCGCCCAATAGGGTCTTTCCGTCCGGCGAAAACGCGAGCGTTTCGATCCACAACCATGGCGACTCAATCGCGCCTTTATGGGTCCAGGTAGAGGCGTCCCATAGCCGTATGGTGTAGTCGTCGCTTCCGCTGGCGAGCGTTTTTCCGTCCGGCGAAAACGCGACCGCATTGATCTCGTCTGTATGCCCTTCCAGCGCCGCAATCAGTTTGCCTGTCGAAACATTCCATATGCGCACGGCATCATCATCGCTTCCGCTGGCGAGCGTTTTTCCGTCCGGCGAAAACGCGAGCGTTTCGATCCACAACGCTGGCGATTCAATTGCGCCTTTGCGCGTCCATGTGGAAGCGTCCCATAGCCGTATGGTGTAGTCGTCGCTTCCGCTGGCGAGCGTTTTTCCGTCCGGCGAAAACGCGACCGCGTTGATCCAGTCTGTATGCCCTTCCAGCGCCGCAATCTGTTTGCCTGTCGACACATCCCATATGCGCACAGTATCGTCCCATCCGCCGCTGGCGAGCGTTTTTCCGTCCGGCGAAAACGCGACCGCGTTGACCCTGTTTGTATGCCCCCTCAGCGCCGCTGTCGGTTCGCCTGTTGCGGCGTCAAATAGGCGGACGGTATGGTCTCTGCCGGCGCTGGCGATCGTCTTTCCGTCCGGCGAGAATTCCACATCATTTGCCGGCCCCGGATGCCATCCGACCTTCTTTTGCGCGGCGCTGTCGACCGCAAGCTGCGCAGCGGCAAACCATATCGACAAAACAAGGAACGCCGACCGTCTCATCATGTCTCCTTTTTTATGAAATGAAAACCATGCGCGGCGGATGCGATTCTCGTCATGATACAGCCGCTCGAAGGCTGACGCAAGACGCATCGCTGACCTTACGTCTATAGTTGGGACATGGCGGCGGGCGAACGCGGACGGTTTCTGCGGCGCCTCTAGATTCCCGCTTACGCGGGAATGACGACATGGGCGCGCGTCCGATTCCCCCTTGAAAAGGGGGGGTAGGCGGGGTTTAAGGCGCGGACAGCTGCTGTGTCGCCTCTAGATTCCCGCTTGCGCGGGAATGCATGCCCTCGCGGAAGCGGGGGACGGCTTGGTTGCCGGCGCTTTTATCCATAAATAAAGCGATTGTCGGTTCAAATGTCCCAGCTTTCAGCATGAGGTCAGAGATGGTTGATTGACCCGCCCCGCCGTCCATGATATACGTAGTAATCCATAAATCACGCAGGAAGGCGATATCGTTATGTTTCATCTGCGATGCTCATTTAAAAATCGATACCTGATTCTCTTTGCCGCGGCGCTTCTGCTCTTCGCGGCAGTATCCGCTCCAACAGTCGCCCAAGAGGCGATGCCCACCGAAACCGCCGAGGCGCAAGCGGATGAAGGCGCCGACGCGGCCGCCGCTCTCGACAGCGGCGACACCGCATGGATGCTCACCTCCTCCGCGCTCGTCCTGCTCATGTTGCCCGGCCTCGCGCTCTTTTACGCGGGCATGGTGCGGCGCAAGAATGTACTCAGCTCCATGATGCACTCGTTCGCCGCCCTCGGCGTCATCGGCGTTTTGTGGGCGGTCGTCGGCTACTCGCTGGCGTTCGGCAACACCCTCGGCGGCTTTATCGGCAACCCGCTGGATAAGCTGCTCTTGCTAAGCGTTGACTACGAAGCTCTAGCGGACGACAGCGCTTATCCCGAGCTGGTCTTCATGATTTTCCAAGGCATGTTCGCCATCATCACGCCGGCGCTGATTGCGGGCGCCATCGCCGAGCGGGTCAAATTCGGCGCCTACATCTGGTTCATCGCCCTGTGGAGCCTGCTGGTGTACTGCCCGCTGGCGCACTGGGTCTGGGGCGGCGGCTTGCTTGCCAGCTTGGATACGGCGCCGCTCGACTTCGCCGGCGGGACGGTCGTTCATCTTTCCTCCGGCATCTCGGCTCTCATTGTCGTTCTGATCATCGGAACGCGGCGCGGTTGGCCCAGCGGCGAAATGCTTCCGCATAA
Source organism: Candidatus Poribacteria bacterium (assembly GCA_963665845.2). Classification (GTDB taxonomy): domain Bacteria; phylum Poribacteria; class WGA-4E; genus JAPPNK01. The sequence continues at coordinate 2,821,237 of OY762492.1, read as the reverse complement.
CCTGACGATGACGCTTCTCGGCGCCGGTTTGCTCTGGTTCGGCTGGTTCGGCTTCAACGCCGGCAGCGCCCTCGCCTCCAACGCCGTCGCCGGCCTCGCCTTCACAACGACGCAGATTGCCGCGGCATGCGGCGCTCTTGGCTGGCTCATCATCGAACGCATCCACACCGGCAGAGCGTCCGCTCTTGGGGCGGCGTCCGGCATCGTCGCCGGCCTTGTCGGAGTCACGCCCGCCGCCGGTTTTGTTGAACCGTGGGCGGCGATGGTCATCGGCTTCGGCGCAGGATTCATCTGCTACGGCGGCGTCCTGCTCAAAGGTCGTCTCAAATACGACGACTCGCTGGATGTCATGGGCATCCACGGCTTCGGCGGCGCATGGGGCGCCATCGCCACCGGCATCTTTGCGACCGTCGGCGCTACTGGGTTGATCGCCGGCTCTGACGGCGTCAAACAGCTTTTGTCGCAGGCCATCGGCGTTGCCGCTGCGGCCGCTTACGCCGCTGTCGTCACGTTCATCATCGTCAAGGCGCTGGACGCGATCATCGGCTTCCGCGTCGAAGAAGAGCAGGAGCAGATCGGACTTGACCAGGTTGAGCATGGCGAAACGGGCTACAACTTCTAAACGAAAGGCAGTTCCATGTTGATCGCTCTTTCCGCAGCCGCCCTCTCGCTGGACACAGCGGGGGCGGCCGCGCCCGCCGTTGTTTTTGAAGGCGAAACGGTCGAAGCCGTCGCCCGGCACGAGATCCATGAAGCGGTTGCGCTTGAGGGCGGCGCCGTTCTCATACGCCGTACCGACGCAAAGAATGGGGACAGCTGGACGCGCGTCAAAACAGGCGTCCAGGAGGAAACGGCGGCGTTCGCGTTTGTCCCAAACGGCGAGGCGCCGGCGCTGCTCATCGGAACAGACGACAGCGCCTTCGTCTATGCGCTCAACGGCGCCGACGGACCCGCCGTCCGAAACGTCGATTTCGACAACCTAGAGGCGCGAAAAAAATGGTACACCCCATGGGGAGGACCTCCCGCCGTCCGCCGCTTCGCTGTCACGCTGGATGGAACGGTATATGCGGACATCCATGTCGGCAGCATCATGCGTTCCATCGATTTCGGCGCCACATGGGAGCCTGTCGAACCGAGCCTGCATCCCGATGTCCATGAGGTGGCGGTGTCCAAGGCGAACCCCGACCGCGTCTACGCGAACACGGCGAACGCCGTCTATGTGAGCGACAATCGAGGCGCAACATGGACGCACCGGCGGGAGGGACTTCCCGCGCGGTATGGACGCGCCGTCGCCGTTCATCCAGAGAACCCCGACCTTGTGTTGGCGAGCGTCAGCGACGGACCGCGCGGCGGAAACGGGCGGCTCTTCCGATCCGAGAACGCCGGCGCCGACTGGGTACATGTCGTCAACGGGTTCCCCGCCTCCGTCGATCAGAACATCGACACGAAGCGGGTCGCGTTCAGTTCGGACGGCGCCGCCTGGGTTGCGGTCGGCAAGACGCTTTACATGTCCCAAGACGGCGGCAAAAAATGGTCGATACATTGGGAAGCGGAAGACAATATCCGCGCCCTCGCTCCGTAAGGCGACGTGATGGGCGCGCGTCCGATTCCCCCCTTGAAAAGGGGGGCTAGGGGGGTTTAAGGCGCGGGCGGCCCGCGTCCGATTCCCCCTTGAAAAAGGGGGAACCAGGGGGTTTTGAGCGCGCGGGTTGCGCTAGGTTTGAACTAGGATTGAAGGATTAGTAAGATTGCCAAGAGCGCCGCTCACGGAAACTTTCTTGGCAATCTTTTCCATCTTGGCAATCCTAGTTCAGACGACAACAGCGGCGCGGTCTAAGATTCCCGCTTACGCGGGAATGACGAGATGGGGGCGCGGGAGCGCAGGTCGTTCCCCCCTTGAAAAGGGGGGCTAGGGGGGTTTTGAGCGCGCGGGTTGCGCTAGGTTTGAACTAGGATTGAAGGATTAGCAAGATTGCCAAGAGCGCCGCTCACGGGAATTCTCTTGGCAATCTTTTCCATCTTGGCAATCCTAGTTCAGGCGACAACAGCGGCGCGGTCTAAGATTCCCGCTTACGCGGGAATGACGGGGAGAGGGGCGCGGGAATGACGAGATGGCCGCCGGACGCTTGGGGTGAACGCGGTCGTCCGGCGGCGCCTCTGGATTCCCGCTTGCGCGGGAATGACGAGATGGCCGCCGGACGCTTGGGGTGAACGCGGTCGTCCGGCGGCGCCTCTGGATTCCCGCTTGCGCGGGAATGACGAGATGGCCGCCGGACGCTTGGGGTGAACGCAGGCGCCCGGCGGCGCCTCTGGATTCCCGCTTACGCGGGAATGACGGCCTTGACGGCTTCGGGCGCCCCCGCATCCTCCGTCAACGCTCCTGCGTCACGTTCACCTCTACAGGTTCGGAGTAGGCGACGCGCTGCGGGTTGTAATACTCATACGCCTTCGACTCCCCCGTTTGAGCGCGCAGCGGGAACTTTGCCCGAAGGCTGTACTCAAACTCGACCGTCTGACGGGCGCGGACCTCGTCAAAATACAGGATGACTTGTCGAGGCGCGATCTCAAACTTCTGAACGACCCGCTCCGTCACCAGACGCTCAAAATCGGCGGGCTGAACCGCAAAGCCCGGCGGAATGCCCAGGTCAATGACAACCATCTTCGCGTCCATGTCCTGCGGGTTGCGGAAAACGCAAGTTGCCTTGACCGTCTCATCCTTCACCAAACGGGACCTGTCATACGAAACGGACACATCGAACGCCGGCAGCGGCGGCGCTATTTGCGGCTGATTTCCCCACGGCATATAGTAGCGACCGAATATCTGAAACGCGGGCTTGCCCGTCCCGTCCATGCGAATCTCCACCTCATGCGTTCCAGATTTCAGTCCGCCGTTTCCGTCCGACAGGGCGAGCAGATGCGCGACGTCGCTGTTCTCCGGCGCGATCTGTATCTTTCCAATCTCGCGCCCGTTCAGGAGCGCCGTCACGGTTCCGTCCGCCTCGCCGACCGCGCCGGACGATCCCTTCAGCAGCGCCTTCAGCGCCAGGACGGTCGCCTGCGTCGTGTGCCATGTGCCGCGCGGGTCGCGCATCGACATCAGATAGGTCAAGGCGCGCTCGGTCAACATCGGATCGCGCCGCCACTGCAGGAGCGCCAGCGCCGCCAAGCCGGTCGCCTCAAGGTTGGCGGCATCCTCGCGGGCGTAGGTCATCGTCTGCATTCCGCTTGCCCAGTAGGAGCCGTCGCCGCCGCGCTTCGCCATCGATACCAGACGCGCCATCGCATCGTCCGCGGCGGAATCTTTCGGCGCCGCGTTCACCAGCGCGTTGCAGACCATCGAGAGCATATACGGATCCTCGGCGGCTTTCCAATGCGTCTTCAGATAGTCGACGCCCTTCGTCAGCGGTTCGCCTTCGTAGCCGCTGGACGCCAACGCCCAGACGATATACGCGGTCGGCAGCAGTTCGCTCGACTGAATGCGCCCCCATACGCCCCGATGCAGATACCCCTCGTCCGGCGCCCATGAGCCGTCTCCGCGCTGCGTTGAAACGAGCCATTCCTGCGTCCGCTTGATGAGCGCGGGGTCCACCTCATGGACGCGCGACATGTCGGCAAACTCCATCAGCCCGTACGCCGTCAAGATCTTGTTGGCGGGCGCATTTCCAAACCAGGAAAACCCGCCGCCATCCACCTCAAACGAGAGCAGGCGCTGGTAGCCGAGGTTGATGTACTGCTCCGCCTTCAGCTGTATTTCTGGGGAGATCTGCTTCGTCTCGCGCATATAGTCCAGCGCGAGGATGTTCGGGTAGGTGGAGGAGCTGGTCTGTTCAAAACAGCCGCTCGGCATGCGCAGGATCGCGTCCAGCCCGTCCGCAAGCTGACTAAAGGCGCCGGGGTAGACCTTCAAAAACAGCTGGCTTGCGCCTGGGACGGCGGAGGCGGGTATCTGCGCCGTCCGCTTCGCCGCTTCAGGTCCGAGCCGCCCGTTCATCGTCAGCTCAAACCTCCGTCCGTTCGGCGTAACCTGCAGGTCTCGGCGCACCGCGTCGCTCTTGGAGGAGCCGTAGGCGCGCGCGGTGAACGCATGCCGCCCATGCTTCTCCGCCTTGACGCGGAAATACCTGACCGTCACTTCGCCCGGCTGCAGATCGGCGCTCATCTCCAAGCCGCTCAACGGCTCGAACCAGTCCGCCTCGTCGATCTCCAGCCGTATCGTCTGCGGCGTTTCAAGGTAGTTGTAAAGCGCGATCGGCATGCTCACCTCGTCCCCCTGCGTCAGTTTGGACGGGAGATCGATGTCGATGAAGAAGTCCTGGAAGACGCGCACGCCCGCCGACGCGCTGCCCAGCAGACCGCCTTTGGTGGAGGCGGACGCCGCCAGCTGCCATGTGGTGATCGAGTCGGCGAGCGGGACGTTCAGCTGCGCATGCCCTTTTTCGTCGGTCAAGAGCGACGGCATGACAAACAGCGTTTCGGGGAAATACTCGCGCAGACGGGGAGGCGCCGCGCTGTCCGCCGGAGCCGCCGCAGCGTCTGTTTCTAATACAGCCTCCAATTCAAGCTTCGAGTATTTCATCCTCCTTTGAAGAGCCACTGGGGGGCGCGCAGGGGCGCGCGATTCGAGCGCGGCTCTTTCCATAAGCCGCGCTGAACGGCGCACCGAGCCTCGACCCAACATGGCGCCGCCCGTTACCGCCGATTGCGTCATGACTCTCATTCCGAGATCTTCGCGCATCAATTCGCCGCTGAAATTGTTGCGGGAAGTGTCCATCCATAGCCAAACGTCGTCTTCCGTTCCTAAGCGGCCGTCCGGTCCAAGGCTCACGATGTACCTGTAATGGCTCCAGTCATCGTATCGCAGCGTTAAGCGGTTGCCCCATGGATCGATCAGCGCCTCCTCGGGCAGATGTCCGCCTTCTATCAGCTCCGCCATCGAGACGACGGTGGCGCCGTCGGCTTTCAGTTTCTCCGCCGCTTTTGCGACCGCTTCCTTGAAACGTTCAAATCCGTTCTCGGCGATGGGGCGCAGCGCCTCCTGAATTCCTTCGGGCGTATGGCTTGTCGATTGCTTCGTCAACGTGTATTCAGGGTGCGCCGTGTCGGCCGCGGCGAACAGCAGGCGCGCCGCTTGTTCGCGCCTCTGCGCGCCGTTGGGCGCCGCAGCCTTCCGCGGCATGGGTCCGGCAATCAATTCCGGCTGCAGCTCGGTTATCTGAACGCGCGGCGTCAACAGCTCTTTTTCCAGTAAAAAGAAGACCCGCTCAAACCCCGGCTGCGCCTCCACCCGCGCGAACACCGCCTCGTCCACCATCTGAACGCCCAGCGCGGCGAAGACGGGGCTGCCTTCTCGGTTCTTGACCTGAAAATCGATCTGCGCCTCCTCGCCCGGCAGATAGACGTTCTGATCAGGGCGAATCTCGATCGTCAGGTCGTCCGCCGGGGACGCAAAGACGCGGCGGGTGTCGCGGCGTATCTGTCCGTCTGGAAAGGTCTGGTAGGCGTGGAGCGTCAAGGAGCCGAAATCGCCCGGGCCGACCGGCATCGCCGCCTGGGCGCGTCCTCCTTTCAGCTCCGCCGCCGTAGCGTAGATCGTCTGCCCTTCCCGTATCGCGTCCACATAAACCCAGCCCGTTTTGTCCGGCGAAAAGACGGTCATCTCCAGCCGATCGCCCGCCTTGAGAAGCGCTTGATTGGGTCGAAGCAGCAGCGCGTCCGTTTCCGTCTCAAGGTTGATCGTTCTTGAAAGGGCGTTTCCCGCCGCGTCTTTCGCTTCAAGGCGCGCCTCCGCCGCTTCGTTTGGCGTTAAGCGAAACAGGGCGGAACCCATGCTGTCGGTCTCCGCCGTTTTGGTGTCGCCGCCGAGAGTCAACGACGCTTTCACCCGCTCCGCCGGCGATCCGTCAGGGTAGGAGATCACGGCGTAAATCTCATTTTCAACATTCGGAATCAACCGCCCGCTTTCGGGCAGAAGAACGGCGCTCAACGGCGTCTCCACAACCGGCGCCGATACCGATGTCGATTCAGACTGCCCCGCTCCATCCGTTACGGTCACCGAAAAGAGGGCGAAGCTGTCGCCCTGCTCCAACGGCAGACCCGCAAACAGCTTCGGCAGCTGCATTTCAAACTCGCATGCGCCCGATTCGTCCGTTTTGCCTTCAAACGTTGCAAACTCGTCCCAGCCCGTGTCGAACTTGGAGGCGGCGATTTTGACGGTCGCTTCCGACACCGGCTTTCCGAAGAAATAGTCCGCCTGCACCGTTCCAGAAACGGTCTCGCCGGGGCGGTAGTACGCGCGCTCCAGCGTCGGCTTCGCCTTGAACTTCGGCAGCGCATACCGTTCAACCGACGCCGACTTCTCCTCCGTCTGACCGTCCGAGATGACGCGAACCGTGTAGGTTCCCATGTTCACCTCGCTTGCGAGCTGAAACTCCGCTGACGCGACGCCGAACTCGTTGCGTTCCGCCTCGCGCTTGAAAACCTTATTCCCCTTCGAATCCTCCACCTCAAAAACGACGGAGCCGCCGCCCTGCGCCTGAAGGTCGCCCGCGCGCAGCGACAACGCCCGCAGGCGCATTCGTTGACCCGGCTGATAGGTCGGCTTGTCCATCGTCAACATGATCTTCTGCCGCGCCTCGATGCGCATCTCCGAGGTCAGCTCCTCGTCCCCCCTCTCTGTCCGGACGAGAACGCGCAGCTGAACATCCCCCTGCGCGTCTTCCGGCAGCTCAAACCGCAAACGCGCCGATCCGTCCGCGCCGGTCGTCGCCTTCGCTTCCGCAAGCGTTTTGCCGTTCTGCGACGCCTCGGCGGACACATTCGCGTTCTCATACGGGCTTTCTTGATTGTCTTTCACGAAGACGCGCGCCTCCGCCGGACTGCCGGCGATCCATGTCGTTTGACCTTTCAGCTCCGCCCGAATCGATCCGATCAGCTCCGACATGGCAAATGTGCCGCGATACGGCGCCGGTCCCATTCCCTCCACGCGCGCCCAGAGCATGTTCGGTTGAAACGGCTTGTCCTTGATGGACGCTTTGAGGCGCAGCGTCCAAGACCCGCCCGCCCGTTTTGCCGCCTTTGATCCGCGCGCCAGCTCCTTGCCGTCCACGCCGTACAGGACGGCGCGCATTCGATTCACATATTTTGTTCCGTCAGGAACCGTCGCTTCAACAATCAGATGGTTTTTGGACCGCTTCGCCGACACCTGCACGGGCGGCGCCGGCAAAACGCGCCGATGAGGCGACCGCAGAGCCGCCGATATAGCCAGCGTCTCCGCCATAAAGCCATGCCCGCCGCTCTGGAAGACCGCCGCGCGTATCTTTCCGTCCGCCTTAATGACATCTGCGGAGGTTTGGGTCATGTGATGACGACGGGGCGAGTCGATGAAGCGTTTGTCCACATGGTGTATCCATTCCCCGACGGCTGTGTCGAACTGGACGCGGACGAGCGGGCGGTTTGGGACGACGCTTTGAAGCCATCCGCGCATCTTTTCACTTGCCTTCTGATCGCGGCAGTCGATGATGAGCATGCCGCCGTTTTCTAGATATTCCGCCGTTTTCTCGCGGTCGATCTGGACATCGCCGATATTGGCGCCTGCCGTGATGAGCGTAACCGGCGCCGTTTTCGGATATTTAGAATCGGGCGCTTCTGAAATGAGCGTATGATACGCCGCGAGCGCCGCCTCCTGAATCGCCTTCAGCTGCGGCTTTGCGTCGCCTAGGACGATCTCATGCAGGGCAAAACTGCCGCCGAACGACCGACCTTCGCCGTATGTGGCGACAGGCGTTATTTGAGAAGGAGCGGCAGCGCCGACCAGCGTCAACGCCGTAAGCGCAACTGCAGTGTACGATTTCATCATGATTCCTTTCTTGCCTCTCGGCAGCGCGTCGTTTCTTGTATGCCGCTTATATAAACGTATCAACCGCCCTAAAGGTTGACTCCTGTTGCCCCGCGGGTCGTCATTCCCGCGTAAGCGGGAATCTTAAGGCATCGCCGCCGCGGTTGTCGTCTGAACTAGGATTGCCAAGATTGAAAAGATTGCCAAGAAAATTCCCGTGAGCGGCGCTCTTGGCAATCTTCATCATCCTTCCATCTTAGTTCAAATCTAAGCGCAACCGGCGCCCGTGGAAACCCCCCTAGCCCCCCTTTTCAAGGGGGAATCAGACGTCAACGCGCCCGTGGAAACCCCCCTAGCCCCCCTTTTCAAGGGGGGAATCAGACGTCAACGCGCCCGTCTTTAAACCCCCCTAGCCCCCCTTTCAAGGGGGGAATCAGACGTCAACGCGCCCGTCTTTAAACCCCCCTAGCCCCCCTTTTCAAGGGGGCTATTTACTTAACTAACCTCGCGTTTCGCGCTAGTATACATGCTAGTCATGGCACAAGGAGCGATCCGATGCAGTTTAGCAGCCTTTACGATTTATTCGAGCAGATTCCAAACGAGAAAGCAGCCGCGCGGTTCTTTGAGCAGCATCGCTGGCCAGACGGCAGATGCTGTCCCAAATGCGGCTCCAAAAACACGATGCGCGTCCAAAATGCGAAACCGATGCCGTTTCGCTGCCGAACCTGCCGCAAGCATTTTAGCGTCCGGACCGAAACCTTGATGGCGGAGAGCAGGTTAGCGCTGCGCAAGTGGGTCCTAGCGATTTACCTGATGCATACCTCGCGCATGGGCATCTCCAGCGTTGAGATGGCAAAAAAGATCGGAACGACGCAGAAGACGGCATGGTCCCTAGGCCACCGCATTCGAGCCGCAATGGTGAGCGACGACGAAATGCTAAGCGGCATCGTGGAGATGGACGAGACCTACATCGGCGGAACCAGGAGAAAAACAAGCATAAGAAGAAGCGCCTGCGCGTCGGAAGCGGAACCGGGGGCAAACAGCCCGTGATGGGCATGCGTCAAAGGAACGGCGAGATCCGCGCGTTTCTGCTGGACAATATGAAAAAGAAAACGCTGCATGACGCTGTAAGGGCGAATGTGGCGCGCGGATCGTCCATTTTTACCGACGCTCTTCCGACCTACAGGGGCATGCTGGAATACACGCATGCGGTTGTGGAGCATCAGAAAGGCGAGTATGTTCGCGGCGATGTTCACACCAACAGCATCGAGTCGTTCTGGGCCGTGTTAAAACGCGGGTACCGCGGCGTTTACCATTTCATGTCGTTTAAACATCTGGGTTTATATGTCAGCGAATTCGTGTATCGTTTCAATGTTGGCATCGACAACAGCCTGGACACTCTCGGCAAACTGATTCCGCGCATGGTCGGCAAGCGTCTCACCTTTGCGGATCTGAAAGGAGAGGGCGGCGAGAAACGACAGCAAATGGCTATCTAGGAATATAGCCCCTTGAAAAGGGGGGATGGGGGGGGTTTCCGCGGGGTTGGCCGTCTTTGGCTGAACTCTGGATTCCGGCGCGGCTTACTGTTGCGCTAGTTGCGTCCGTACCGCGTCTCCGATGTTGAGCGCGTCTGCGATCAAGACAAGCGCGCCTTCAACCCCGTCAAACCTCTCAACCACCTCGCCTTTGAACGCGGCGAATTCGGCGCGCATCTCGGTTTTGAACGCCTCGAATTCGGCGCGCATCTCGGTTTTGAACGCCTCGAATTCGGCGCGCATCTCGGTTTTGAACGCCTCGAATTCGCTCTCGAGTTGTGCGATTCTCGCAAGCATTTCGGCCATCTCGGCTTCGAGTTGCGCAAATCTCGCAAGCATTTCGGCTTCGAGCGACTCCACCTTGGTTTCGAGTTGCGCAATTTCCACAAGCATCGCGTTTTTGACCTTGTCAATGAGGTCAACGAGGTCGGCTCTGGTCTTGTCAATGTACTTGAAGATCTGCTTCTGGTCCGTGGCGACTTTCGCTACGCCGCTCGACACTTCGTGGATTTTGCCGATGAGTTCCGTTTTCACATCGGCGAGGTTTGGATCGTTTTCGTATCGCGCCATGCTCATCCGCCCTTTCTCGTTTAAGGAACGCCTCTCTGATAACGTATGTTACCGCATCCCGCTGCGCATTGCAGAAGCGGGGGCGGCGGTCAAGGCGTCCGTCTGAACTAGGATTTTCAGGATTGAAAAGATTGCCAGGATGGGGAGGCGCAGCGTTTCTTACAGGGGGCGATCGGCGCCTTGCGGCGCAAGCCGAAATGTGCCATCATAAACAGACGACACGCATGGAACGGAGCCTATCCACAGAGAGGAACCGAATGGCAAAAGTGGCTGTAAGCATGAAACTGGACGCCCCCGCGGACGCGGTATGGGGAATCGTCGGCGGTTACCATTGCCTGCCGAGCTGGCATCCAGCCGTCGCAAAGAGCGAGGCGATTGAGGACGGCAACGACATCATACGAGACCTGGAGCTGCATGACGGCGGACATGTCATTGAGCGGCTGGACGAGTTCAGCAATTCCCGCCGAACCTACACCTACGCGATCACCGGCGGCGTCATGCCGGTTGAAAATTACACGGCAACCTTGAGCGTCTATGAGGATGAGAACGGCGCCGGCTCCGTCATTCACTGGACGGCGGATTTTGACGCGACAGGCGACGAAGCGGAGACGGTCGACCTGATTGCCAACGACGTGTTCCGCCGCGGTTTTAAAGCGGTCGCTGAAATTCTTGCCGCAGGGTGAAGGTTGAGCGCGCTTCCACAGGAGAAACGAGCATGGGCGCTTTGAAAGAAGATGTTATCCAATGGGCGGAGGAGGCGAAGGCGAAACTGCGCGAAGGCAGCCTGACGGAAACGGACATAGACGCGCTGACAGAGCTGGCGTCTCGACCAAGACAGAAGCGGCAACGGCTGCTGTATCTTCACGCGGCGACGCCGAACATTCAATCGCAGACGCTGGCGATGGCTCTCCATGAGCCGGTGAAAGGCGACCATGTCCAGATTGAGCCGACGGAGCGGGAATGGCCCTATCGGACGGTGAAGGACGCGGTCATCGACGGCTGGCAGATCATCCATTTTCCTGACCAGCGCGCCCCGTTCGACGACACGGAGATCGATCTGCTCGGTTACGAATTCACACTGCAGAAGATGGAGGAGTACGATGGCTGAAGAGTATCAGAACCATCTCTTGACCGACGCGCAGGTGGCGGAGTTTGTGGTGCGCGGTTATCTGGTCTTCAAGCCCGATTTTCCAGACGGGTTCAATGATCAGGTTTATGAAGAATGCGCCGCCGCCACCTCCCAAGGCAACCCCGGCGACGCGATCCTGGAGCGCGTCCCCAAGCTGCATGATGTCTGGGATCATCCTGTCGTGAAGGGGGCGTTGGCGAGCCTCTTGGGCGGCGATTTCACGATGAGCGGACACCGCCATTGCCATGTGAATCCGCCGGGGTCGCGCAGCCAGGGCTGGCATCAGGACGGGGTGAATCAGCGGCATCATCAGGTGCGCGTCTGTCTTGGGTTCTATTATCCGCAGGACACGCCGCATGAGCTGGGTCCCACCTCGCTGGTGCCGGGGACGCATTTTAGAAACGCGCCGACGGACCGCATGGCGTCCTATGCGAACTTCCGCGATCAGGTTGATCTTGTGTGCGAGGCGGGGACGGTCGCCATCGTCCATTACGACATCTGGCATGCCGCGACGCGAAACTGCGGAAACAAAACGCGGTATATGCTCAAATTTCTCTTCAACAGAGCGAGCGAACCGACCCGCCCCAACTGGAACCATGACCCCGCCGGCGCCGCCCAAGCGATGGCCGTCTTAGGCGGAAGGGCGACGATCAACGGGCAGTCGGACCATTACAAGGAGCGACGTTTGCGCCGCGAGATGTGGAATCACCTCGTCGGCGCCGCATAATTTGAAAGGAGAACGAGATGCCGGACACGGCATGGTTCACGCATGACCGATTCGGGCTGTTCATTCACTGGGGCATTTACTCGCTGGCGGCGCGGCATGAGTGGGTGATGAACAGGGAGCAGATCAGCGTTGAAAACTACCGGAAATATTTCGACCGATTCGACCCCGACCTGTACGATCCGAAGGTCTGGGCGGCGGAAGCGAAAAACGCGGGCATGAAATACTTTGTCGTCACGACAAAGCACCATGACGGATTCTGCCTCTGGGATTCGGAATTCACCGACTACAAGTCGACCAACACTCCGCATGGAAAAGATCTGATCGCGCCGATGGCGGAGGCGTTCAAGGCGGAGGGTTTGAAGACGGGCTTTTACCATTCGCTCATCGACTGGCATCATCCGCAGTATCCGATCGACGGGCTGCATCCGATGCGCGGCAATGTGGAGTTCCGCGAGGCGCAGAAGGGGCGGGACATCGCCGTCTACCGCGAATATCTGCACAACCAGTCGCGCGAGCTGCTGACCAATTTTGGGCGCGTCGACATCATGTGGTTCGACTACTCCTATTCGCATGCCGACTGGGGCTGGGCGAAGGGCAAAGGCAAAGAGGAGTGGGACTCGGAACGGCTTTTGGCGATGACGCGCGAACTTCAGCCGCATATCCTGGTGAACGACCGCCTGGAGATCGGCGGCGACCTAACAACGCCTGAACAGTACCAGCCCAGCGAAGGCATGACGGTGGACGGCAAGCCTGTCGTTTGGGAGGCGTGTCAAACGCTGAACGGCAGCTGGGGTTATCACCGCGACAACCTGGACTGGAAGTCGTCCGACATGCTGATACAGATGCTCATCGACGCCGTCTCAAAGGACGGGAACATGCTGTTGAATGTCGGACCGAACGGCAGGGGCGAATTTGAGCCGCGCGCCGTGGAACGCCTGCGGGACATCGGCGCCTGGATGCGTACGCACAGCCGCTCCATCTACGGATGCGGACCGAGCCGATTCACGCCCCCGGCGGACGCGCGCTACACGCAGAACGGCAACCGCCTCTACCTTCATCTGTATTCTTGGCCCTTCAAGCATGTTCATCTGGACGGATTGTCGGGGCGGGTTGAATACGCGCAGCTGCTGAACGACGCCTCGGAGCTTGGATACCGCCAGCTGGACCCGAACGCCGCCGCCCAGTATATGACGATACGCGGCAAGGAAGGAACGCTGACGTTGGATCTGCCTGTGCAGCGTCCGGATGTTGCCGTTCCTGTTGTGGAGCTGTTTTTGAAGGACGGCGCGGAATAAGATGCGTAACGCAAAGGGCGGCGGGGGCGTCAAGGTTGTCGCGGTGAACCGCAAGGCCCGGTATGAATACCATCTGTCTGACCGGTTGGAGGCGGGCATCTCGCTCCTCGGCTCGGAGGTGAAGTCGATACGGGAGGGCAAGGTGAACCTGACCGACAGTTATGCGCTCATTCGCAACGGGCAAGCAGACCTCATGAAGATGCATATCAGCCCGTACGGCGCGGCGACGCATTTCAACCATGAGCCGGAGCGCCCGCGCCGCCTGCTGCTGCATAAGCGCGAGATTGCGAAGCTGTACCGGGAGACGACGCTGAAGGGGCGCACCATCGTTCCGACGCGCGTCTATCTCAAACGCGGTCTGGTGAAGGTGGAGATCGCGCTCGCCGCGGGCAAGGCGCAATACGACAAGCGCGACGCCATCAAGAAGCGCGCGGAAAACCGATCCATGAACGAGGAGTTGAGACGTTTTGACAAGTAAAAACGGGAGGCGCGCATCGTCATTTCCGCCCCTCTCCTCGTCATTTCCGCCCCTCTCCTCGTCATTTCCGCCCCTCTCCTCGTCATTCCCGCGCAAGCGGGAATCCAGAGGCGCCGCGTCACGCGTCGTCCTTCCCGCCCTTGCGGTAAAACGCGCGGGAATCTTGACCGAATCCCGTAAAAAAGGGATATTTGCGTCAACCGGTTGCCGCGCCGCGTCGTTATAGGCTATGATGATCATAGAACGGCTCCATGAGAGGTTGAACATGTCCAGCTCCATCACCGCGGCGTTGACAGCAAAGGCGGAAGAAAAACAGGTTGTCGATTTAGACCAAGCGGAGGACCGCGATCTGGTCCGGATTGCGCAGTCAGGCGACACGCGCGCGTTTGACGTTCTGGTGAAGCGTTACCAAACGCGGATTTACGCGCTGGCTTATCAGCAGACAAAGAACCGCGAGGACGCGCTGGACATCACGCAGGAGGCGTTTATACGCGCCTATAAAGCGCTCCCGCGATGGAAGCCGACCGCAAAATGGTACACCTGGGTTTATGCGATCACGCGCAACTTATGCATTGATCATCACCGCGCGCAGACGCGGCGGCGCACCGAGTCGCTGGACGATCCCGATTCAGGCGTCCCGGAGCCGATTTGCAGCCGTCCGTCAAGCGACCCGTTGGCGATGGCGATCGCCCGCGAGCGCAGAGAGCTGATTCAGAATGCGATGTCGTCGCTTTCGAAGCGTCAGCGCGAGATCGTGAATCTGCACCATTTCGGCGGTTTGAAGGTGCGGGAGGCGGCGGAGAAGATGGGCGTCAAGGAAGGCACCGCAAAGGCGCATCTCTTTCGGGCGCTCGCCAAGCTGCGCAAAGTCCTGCAGCCGATGCGCGACCGCAACGAAATATAAGCCGCATTCAAACGGGCGTTTCTCAAAGGAGGCCGTATGGACAAACCAAGCGGCGATAGCGAGTTTTTGATTGATCAGTATCTTCAAGGTTTGTTGAACGAGGAAGAGAGTCGGCAGGTAGAGGCGGCGCTCATGATGAACGATGAACTGGCGCGTCTTGCGGAGGAGCGGCGCCGCGAGCTGGACAGACGTATGCTGGAGGCGCTGCCGGCGAATGAGCTGGAGGAGGCGCTGCCGCAGCTGAACGAGGCGCTGAAAGACATCTGCGTACAAGCGGAGCGCCGACCGCCCCATCAGCTATCGGGCAATCAGCGCCGTTTCAAAACGCCGCTTTGGTTGAAGGTCGGCGCGTGCGCGGCGGCCGCGGCTCTCATTGCAGCGTTTGTTTATGGAACCAGGTCGTACGAAACCGACATAACGGAATTGAATGCATGGTCGCAGCAGGAGAGCGTCAATCGGCAGGAACGTTATCTGCAGGTGGAACTGAAGCGCAATATCGAAAACGCCCGCTTGATTCAGCATGGCAGGGGAGACGCGGCGAAGGCGCTGCCGATTTACGAGGAGATTGCCGCTTCAGGGCAGCCGCATCTCTGGGCGTCCCAGATCGCGGCGAAGGAGCGCGAGTCGATCATACAGGCTTCCTCAAGCGCGCCGACATTTTTATTGCCGGCTTCGCAGCAGCCTTAACCTTTCAACCGAAGCGGCAAGCGGCGCAGGCGGCGATCTTTCTGTTCGCGTTCTGCGTCGGGTGGGCGGTTTCTGCCGCCGCTTCCCCGCCGGACTACCGCGCGGCGTACCGTCAGGTTGAGGAGCAGCTGCGTTTTGAATCTGACCCCGACACGCGCATTTCGCTTCTTTTTCAAAAGGCGCAGCTCGCGTCCGAACTGAACATGCCGAAAACGGCGGTCAAGACGTATGACGCCATCATAGAGCGCTCCGAGTCGCCGCGCTCCACCGACGCGCTCCAAGCGCAGCTGAACAAAGCGGAGATGTTCACCAAAACAGGCGATTTCGACCGGGCAAAACAGGAATACGACCTGCTGGCGGAGACGGCGGTACGCAACAGCCCGTACTATTCGCAGGCGAAAGAGCGCATCCTGGAGCTGCAGGCGCTGCGCCACTACCGCGCCGAGATCGAACGGGCGCAGACGATGAGCGAACGCGCCGCATACACCTTTATCATCGCGGAATTGTACGAGGAGCTGAACTGCCCGAAAACGGCGGCGGAACAGCATACCGCGTTCATCGAGACCTATCCGAATCATGAACGGGCGCCGGAGTCGCTCTACCGCGTGGCGCGAATTCATCTGCGCGGCGGACGTTATCAGAAGGCGCGGGAGGCGTTTGAACGGGTCGCCGCAACATACCCGGCGAGTTGGTTCGACACGGCGGCGCTGTTTCAGCTGGGGCGCATCTATCTCGCGCAGAACGAACCGATTCGAGCGCTGGCGGCGCTGTCCAAACTGCTGGACGAACGCCCCACCTTTGTGAAGCGTCCAGAAGCGGCGTATCTGCGCGCCGTCTGCCATGAGCGGCTGGGGCAGATGGATCAGGCGGCGGTCTACTATAGGCTTTTTCTGGATACAGGGCTGTACGCCGACGTTCCTGTCGACCTGAACGACATCGCGTTTGCAGCAAGAAACGCCGGCATTGAGGAGCTGACGGCGAAGATTGAGCGCAAGTTGACGACGATGGAACGCGCGCCGATGGAAGCGACCGTCGCCCGGGCGCTGCAGATGGCGGACAACCGAGAGTATGGGGAGGCGCTGCAGCAGCTTCGCCAGGCGTCCGCAAGCCTTCGTCAGACGGAGGAGAGCGTCCGCGCGATGGAGCTGCTGCCGAGATTCCGCGCCTTGACAGAGATCGATGCGCATATGCGCCTGGCATTAAACAGCGACAACCCCGCCGCGAGAGCAAGGGCGCAGATACGGGCGGCAAAGCTGTATGAGCATCTTCAGGAGGATCAAAAAGCGCTGGATCTGTACCATGCGGCGGCGGAGTCCGGCGACCATGCGCGCCCATGGTCAAATCAGGCGATGCTGAGCATCGTCGCGATCTATATGGGGCGAATGGAGGACATCCAGTCGGCTTTGGACGCCGCGCTTCGTTTGATTGAGCAGGCGCCGCTGTCGGTTGAGACGGCGGAGGCGTACTGTTTCGTCGGGGAAATCTACCGCCGTCAGGGGCAGTATGCGCAGGCGCGGGAGGCGTTTGAGAGCGCGCAGAAAGCGCCGCAGCAGCCGACCTTTCTGCCCGGCGGGTATGAGGAATCGCCCGCCGACCATGCCGCGTTTTCGATGGCGCGCATTCAAATTGAGCGGACGGCGGACCCGCGCGTCGGCGTTCAGCTGTTGACGCAGTTTTTGGCGGATCGTCCAAGATCGCCGCGCATGGCAGCCGCTCGGCTGCTGTTGAGCCGCCTCTATGAAGAGCTGGGCGATATGGAGAAGGGGCGGGGCGCCGCCCAGGAAACGCTCTCTGCCGCCGAATCGAGCGCGGCGCAGAGACTCTGGCTCCGCCGCGAATTTCCAAACGCCGCTCGTATGGACGACGAAGAGCTGGCGGACTGGATCAAAGCGCGCATTGAACGGCTAAAATAACCGACCCGTGTCATCACTGACCTCATGCATAAAGTTGGGACAGCTGAACGACCAAAGCCTCTATTCATGGGAAAAAGGCGCCGCCAACCAAGCCGTCATTCCCGCGTAAGCGGGAATCCAGAGTCAACCTCGAAACCGTCCGCGTTCACAACCAGAATTGTCCCAGCTCTAAGCGTGAGGTCAGAAAACCAAACATCTTGCCGTACGCAGCCGATCCGCCTTATAATTCATGAGGCGCATGCTTTTTACCCGCAGCACATGTGAAGGCTGAACATGAAACAACCGCTTCCGCTCGCCGCCGTTGCCGACCCGATCGCGCCTGAAACGTTGACGCCGTTTCGGAACCGCAGCGTTTATATCGAGAACTACGGCTGCCAGATGAATGTCAGCGACTCGGAGGTGATCGCGTCGATTCTCGCCGGCGCGGGCTACAGCGCCGAAACGGAGATGCGCCGCGCCGACATCATCCTACTCAACACATGCGCCATACGCGAAAAGGCGGAGGAGCGCGTCTTCGGGCGTCTCGGCGAACTTTCAAGCCTGAAGCGAAAACGCCCCGATCTCATCCTCGGCGTTTGCGGATGCATGGCGCAGCGCATCGCCGATCAGATCGCCGAGCGCGCCCCGTATGTGGACCTTGTGATGGGTCCGGACAGCTACCGCAACCTGCCCGAAGCGATTGAAAACGCGCGCGGCGCGCCCTATATCGACACGCGCCTAGACCCGCTCGAAGATTACGCCGACATCGCGCCTGTCCGCGCCGAAGGCGTCAAGGCATGGCTCACGATACAGCGCGGCTGCGACAAATTCTGCGCGTTCTGCGTCGTCCCGTTCGTGCGCGGACGCGAGCGAAGCGTCCAGCTGGAAAAGGTGGTGGAGGAGGCGCGGCGGCTGGCGGACAGCGGCGTCAAAGAAATCGCGCTCCTAGGTCAGACCGTCAACAGCTACCATGACGGGCGGCATGACTTTGCCGATCTGCTGGAAGCGGCGTCGGAGGTGGACGGCATCGAACGCATTCGTTTCACCTCGCCGCATCCGTCCGACGCGACCGACGCCATGATCCGCGTCATGGGTTCCAATCGGAAGGTGTGCAGCCATATTCATCTGCCGCTTCAGTCCGGCTCGGACGAAGTTTTGACGCGCATGCGGCGCGACTACCGGGTCAAGGAGTATATGGAGGTGGTGGAAAAGCTGCGCGCCAATGTCCCAGGCGCCGCGATCACGACCGACATCATCGTCGGCTTTCCGGGCGAGACGGCGGCGCAGTTTGAGGAGACCTACAGGCTCATGGAGCGCGTCCGGTACGACGGCGCCTTTATGTTCAAATACTCTGAACGGGGCGGGACGGTCGCGCAGAAGCGGTATGCGGACGACATCGCGGAGGCGGAAAAGATTGAACGGCTGAAACGGATCATCGCGCTGCAGGAGAGCGTCTCCGCCGAGATTTACGCCTCGAAGGTCGGGACGTCGGCGGCAGTGTTGGCGGAAGGCGTCTCAAAGAGAAGCGGAGACGACCTTTTCGGCAAAACGGACGATTTCAAAACATGCGTCTTTCCGAAAGGCAGGGCGGAGATTGGGGAAATCGTTGAGGTTGTGATTGTGGATTCCACGCCGCATACTTTAATCGGTCGGGTCGTTTCAAGGGAGGATAGCGCATGTCGGGCGATTCTGAAAAGCTGACGCTGCAGGTGAAAGACTTCGGGCCGATCGCCGAGGGGAAAGTGGATCTGCGCCCGCTGACCGTGTTTATCGGACCGAGCAATACGGGGAAATCGTATCTGGCGACGCTCATTTACGCGCTTCACCGCTTTTTCGATAGCGACAAAGATTTTTCTTTGTTACTTTCTTTACCATCTGATTTAAAACCTGGCGATGTGCTGAGCATAACTGAAAGCGATATAGGGCGTATCTACGAATGGATGCTTCAGAATTCAACTATAGACGATCTTAATAAGCCGCTCCCTAACGACATCGCTGAAAAGGCTCGTCGTTGGTTTCATCCAAACGAGTTCTGGGATGGGCATTTTAAGGAAAGTATGCTGCGGTGTTATGGCGTCAATGCGCTTGATTCATTGGTTCGCTTTCCAAAAAGCCTATCTGCAGAAATCTCGTTGAAACTAGGGTTTGACCAAGAATCTCCGTTTGAGTATCGCTTTAAAATTGACGAAACGCCCACTATAAACGCTTCCATTCCAGACCTAACGCGGCTGCGTGTCGGAGATATTCCGCTGTTTCGCGCTATATTCGAACTTATGAATTCTGAAGAAATGCATACAAATTTTTATTATGCGATCCAAAAAAAAGTTATAGAAATTATGTACCCAAATATACCGGGATCTTTGAGCGATCCTGCGCATTATCTTCCGGCAGCGCGCACTGGAATCATACATGCGCACCATGTTGTCACGAACGCAGTAATTCAAAGCGCGGCCTTTGCCGGCATACGCCCGTCTCCCCAGTTGCCGACGCTCAACGGCATTCTAGCCGATTTTCTCACGACGCTGATGTTAATTGAGAAACTGCCAAAACGAACAGGATCAAGGGAGGAAACCATTAAGTTAGCCAAAAGCCTCGAAAAAAATGTGCTGCGCGGGTCAATCAATTTAAAGGGATCGCCGGTTCCCAACATGTATCCGTCGTTTGTTTTCCGCCCCGACAGCTGGGATCGGGACTTGCCGCTCATGAACACAGCGTCCATGATCTCGGAACTTGCGCCCTTGGTTCTGTATCTGCGCTATGTCGTTCAGCCGGGCGATACGCTCATCATTGAGGAGCCTGAAGCGCATCTGCATCCTGAAATGCAGGCTGCTGTCATCCGCGAGCTGGCGAAGGCTGTCAACGCGGGCGTCCGAATCATCATTACGACCCACAGCGAGTGGATCGTGGAAGCGTTACAAAATATTGTCTTGG
The DNA here is from genome assembly GCA_963665845.2 of Candidatus Poribacteria bacterium. Lineage (GTDB taxonomy): Bacteria > Poribacteria > WGA-4E > JAPPNK01. The sequence goes on along the minus strand of OY762492.1, from coordinate 2,801,255 downwards.
AATCTAAATTGCCTGAAGAACAACGCGGGGAGGCGTCAATGAAACCGGAAGAGTTGGGCGTCTGGACATTCCAACACGATCAAGAGAGGGGCGGATCCGTCGTTCGGGAGCTGCCGTTCGATCCCGAAATCGGCTTTGACACGGAAGGTTACAGCCAAGTGGCGGCAGATCTCCACAATCGATGGGCGAATATCTCCAGCGAGATCGAGAGAAACGAAACTCGATGAGCTGCGTCCTGAAAGCCGCCCGTAAAAAGACGCCGGACGCATGCGTCGCAACGAGCTGCAGCAAGGATAAATGCAGCGTCTCTCTTGACGGCATGAGCGGCAACCGCCTTATCATCGATACAGAGCATAAACAATCGCCCGGCTACAGCGAAGCCGACGAAAAATGCGACTACCTCTTCATCAGCGAGCCTTCCGCTAATGAGGTTTGGGTTGCGCCAATGGAGTTTAAAGTCGGCAACGGCAAAGCGTCCAAAATCGCCGGCCAGCTTCAAAGCGGAGCGGACATCGCGAAACGCCTGATCCCGCCCAAAGCGCTTAATAGCCATGATGTGCGCTTCCGTCCAGTGTTTGCCTGCATCAAGATGGATAAACATCAGCGGAAAATCCTGAGCAGAATGAGCGTGATCTTAGGAAAATACAGAGAAAAAGTGCGGACTCTCCGCTGCGGCGATCCGTTGTCTCGCGCGTTCAATTCTTAGAGGCAAACGGCGGGGAAAATCCAAAAACGCTTGCGCCCCCCGCCCATCTCCCCTATAATCCCTCCCGACATACAGCCGATACCGTTCAGAAAGGACGACCCGCATGGCGCAGCGATTCGACCCGCCCGAAAACTTCAGCGGCAACGCGCATATCAAAAGCCTGGACGAATACCGAAGCGTCTATGAGCGCTCCATCGCCGACCCCGAAACCTACTGGGCGGAGGTTGCCGAGCAGTTTCATTGGCACGAAAAATGGACAGACGTCAAAAAATGGAACGAGCCATGGGTGGAATGGTTTGTCGGCGCGAAGACGAATATCGCCTACAACTGCCTCGACAGGTTCCTCGGAACGCCGACGCAGAACAAAGCCGCCATCATTTTTGAAGGGGAGCCGGGCGACACTCAAACGCTCACCTACCTGCAGCTCCACCGCGAAGTCTGCAAATTCGCCAACGCGCTCAAAAACCTCGGTCTCGAAAAAGGCGACCGCGTCGCCGTCTACATGCCGATGGTTCCTGAACTGGCGATCGCGCTCTTGGCATGCGCGCGCATCGGCGTCACGCATTCGGTCATCTTTGGCGGATTCAGCGCCGAGGCGATACGCGACCGCGTCAACGACGCCGAATGCAAAGCGGTTCTCACCGCCGACGGCGGATGGCGCCGAGGGCGCGTCATCGAGCTCAAAAAAGCGGTTGACGAAGCGCTCGCCGACAACGCATGCCCAACCATTGAGCGCGTCGTCGTCTTCAAGCGGTGCGGCAATGAGATCGAATGGAACGACGAGGTCGACGTCTGGTGGAGCGACGCCGTCGCTGACGCCTCCGCCGACTGCCCCGCCGAGCCGCTGGACGCGCAGCATCCGCTCTTTATTCTGTACACCTCCGGCTCCACCGGCAAGCCGAAAGGCGTTCTCCATGCCCTCGGCGGATATATGGTGTACGCCGCCCACACGACCAAATATGTGTTCGACCTGAAAGACGAAGATGTGTACTGGTGCACCGCCGACATCGGATGGATCACCGGGCATTCGTATATCGTCTACGGGCCGCTCGCCAACGGCGCAACGGCGCTCATGTTTGAAGGCGCGCCGAACTATCCCGACTGGGCGCGGTTCTGGGACATCGTTGAGCGGCACCGCGTCTCCATTTTTTACACGGCGCCGACCGCCATCCGCGCCTTTTTGAAACAGGGGGACGAATACCCGAACCGGCATGACCTGTCAAGCCTGCGGCTGCTCGGCACCGTCGGCGAACCGATCAACCCGGAAGCGTGGCTCTGGTACCATCGCGTCATCGGAAAGGAGCGCTGCCCCATCGTCGACACCTGGTGGCAAACGGAAACGGGCGGCATCATGATAACGCCGTTGCCGGGCGCCGTTTCAACGAAGCCCGGCAGCGCGACGCTTCCCTTCTTCGGCATTGAACCCGCCATCGTGACCGAAACGGGCGAGGCGGTCCCGCAAGGCGAACAGGGGCTTCTGGTCGTTCAGCATCCCTGGCCGGGCATGATGCGCACCATCTACGGCGACCCTGACAGGTTCCGCGAATCGTACTGGGAGACGGTGCCGCATGCCTATTTCGCCGGCGACGGAGCCATGCAAGACGAAGACGGCTACTTCTGGATACTCGGTCGGGTGGACGATGTGGTCAACATCTCCGGACATCGGCTCGGAACGGCAGAAATTGAACATGCGCTGGTCGGCCATCCGTCTGTCGCCGAGTCGGCCGTCATCGGGACGCCGGACGAGATCACCGGGGAGGCGCTGGTCTGCTTCGTGACGCTCATCGGCGGCGTTGAAAAATCGGACGCGCTCAAGGCAGAGATCGTTGATCAGGTCTCCAAAGAGATCGGACGATTCGCGCGCCCGAAAACGGTACGCTTCACAGACGCCCTGCCAAAAACGCGCAGCGGAAAGATCATGCGCCGCCTGCTTCGGAAGGTCGCCGCGAACGACCCTAGCCTCGGCAACATCGACACGCTGGAGGACATCTCCGTCCTTGCGCAGCTGCAGGCGGACGAAGAATAAGGCGGTACGCCCATGCGGAGACATTTATTTGGTCGTCATTCCCGCGTAAGCGGGAATCTTAAAAGACGCATCATCCGATCAAACGCCATTGCCGCGAATAAAGCGGGTTCAGACGAACCAGTCCCGCTCCAGCTTGAAATAGACGCTTGGATCATGCCCTGATCGAAAGGCGCTCTCTTCTGCCTCGATTCGCTGAAAGCCGCATTTTTCCAGTATGCGGATCGAGGCGGGATTGCGCGCATGGCTTGCCGCCCAGACTGCGCGATAGTCGGTCTCCGAGAAAAAGCGTTTCAGCGCAAGCTTCGCCGCCGCAGAGCCGTAACCGCGCCCCCAAAACGGCTTTCCGATCCAGTATCCCAGAACCGGAACGTTTTCGTCTTCCAAACGAATGGAGCATACTCCGACCAGATCCGACCCGACCATCGCCGCGTATGTCCAAGATTTTCCTTCCGCCTGACGGCGCATGTTCCGGCGAATATACTCTGCCGCGCCGTCGGGCGGGTACGGATGCGGGATATTATCCATCATGGCGGGTATGGCAGGGTCGGAGACATAACGCTGAATTTCTGGAGCATGGCGCATCGCCAGCGGCTCCATGCGAACAGGCCTCTCTTTTTCAGACATGCCAGAACTCCCTTTTCACATGCGCTGAAAGCTACAAACGCAGCAGCCGAAGCGTCAAAACCGCCGACCAATGACTGAGTCCGCTGATCTCCATATCTCTGCCGCCGCGAAATCCGCCGAACGGAAATCGGTCGTCGTACCGCTCATCCTCGGTTTCTACATCGCCGATATAGACGTATCCTAGGCGAAAGCCTAAATAGAGGTCTGAAACGATGCGGTATTCGACGCCGCCGTAGAACGCGCTCATAAAGGAAGCGCCTGACAGGTCAATCGCCCGATCAGCGTAGTAAGGGGTGGGCCAGCCTGGTTGCGTCGGCGGCGGATCGTCTCGATAGTCGCCGCCGTTGTCGCCGCTGCCGTCGCCCTCGCTGCTGTTGCCGCTGTCGTTGCCGTTGTCGTCATAAGGAGGCTCTGTCGGCATCGGCTCCGGCGTCGGCTCGTCGCCGTACCAAGGGCCGTTCCATGAAACATGTTGACGCCCTGGAATATCGACAAACGCGGCGCCGGCTCCATAGCCGAGATACGGAACGACGCGGCTCCGCTTGGACGGAAAATCGTAGTAAAAGTTGAGCGACAACGTATGAATCGTCAGGTCTTCAAAGTAGGTGTAGGAAGACCAGTTCCCGTATCCGTACGGCGGGCTGTCAGAGTTGTGTTCGTACGGCGGGCTGTCCGAGTTGTGTTCGTACGGCGGGCTGTCCGAGTTGTGTTCGTACGGGCTGTCGGAATTGCTGTCAGCGAGCGGAGCGCCCTCATAGTAGACAACGCCGCCGTCGCTCCATAGATTCGCCTGGGCGCCGGAAAACATCAGTTCGAATCGTTGATTGCCGAAGCTGTAGCCTACGGACGCCTCGCCCAAGCCGCCCTCTTCGACGTTCAGCCGCTGATAGCGGTTCATCTCAGGCGAGCCGTACGGCAGCGCAGGAAAGTCGGGCATTTCGCGTTCCTGTTTGATCTCCTCAAACCAGCTCGGTCCCAGACCCAAACGAACATAAAACCCTTCGCGCGAGTCGCCGCCAAAAGCGGCGGCGGAAAGGAGAAACAAACTGATCAGCAAAAGCGGGGCGCGCGTTTTCATCATATCTCCGTCAGCAAGATTTGCTTACGCTGCATATGATAACGCCAAAAACTTGTTGAGGCAATGATTTGATCTCTTGACGCCGACCCTCATCCGCCTTAAAATGCCCTTGCATGCAGCCTGCACAGGAGCGCGTTTAATGAACAACCGCCGAATCTTCCCGCTTCTATGGATCGCCGCGGCGCTTCTCGCCGTCTGCGCATTCGGATGCGGAACCAAAGCGCGTATCTCCAAAAAGGCGCGTTCATCGACGGCGCAGATCTTAAACAACAGAGTCTTTCCAAAATTTGTCGGAACAGGCTTTGCGGTCGGAGACGGGCTGATTGCGGTCGATTACCGCCTCGTCGGCCATCTGCCGCGTCTTTACTTGCGCCTCGCGGGAGACGACCGTATCCATTCTGTTGAATCGATCGCCGCGATAGACGATGAGCGGAATCTGGCGATTCTGCGCGTCTCAACGCATGACGCCCCCGCTCTGCCGCTTGGGGAGATCGGCGCGCTTCAAGCGGGCGACCCGCTTTACGCCGCCGCCATCGGAGAAAAGGGGAAGATCAAGGTCTCAAAGGCGGAGTTCAGCAAGACGCGGACAGGTTCCCGCGGCGAGACGATCATCGAGGCGCCGGCGCTACCGCTCGACATCCTCGGCGCGCCCGTTTTCAACAAACAAGGCGAAGCGGTAGGGATCGCGAGCCAAGCCTTTTTGGACGGCAAACTGACCAGTTATGCCGTTCCGTCAAGCGCGTTGAAGCCGCTGATGGAGCAGGCGGAGGGGCGGATCGTCCGCGCGGAGAAGTATCGCGCGCTTTCTCAATGGAATCTGCCGGAGGGGGCAGTCGCTCGGTTCGGGAAAGGAAATGCGCGGCATATCGCCATTTCGCCGGACGGCAAGACGCTCGCCTCCTCCGGCGGCGCGGGCGTCTGGCTTCATGACGCGGAAACAGGAAAAGAAACCGCGCTGCTGCGGATAGACGCTTATGAAATGCGGTCCGCCGCGTTTTCTCCAGACAGGCAGCTCCATCGCAACTGTAGGTCAGAAAGGATGGGGCAGCTTGATTTGGATTTGGGATGTTCGCACAGGCAAGAAGCTGCGAACGCTCAAAGACGATACCTTTCCTCGGCGCGAATATAGCGACGACCATGTGATCTATTCGCTGGACGGCGCCGTCATCGCCAGCGCCGGACATGCCTCTTTTCAACGGTACGTACGGCTATGGGACGCCCGCACAGGCGCGCTGATCAAGAAGCTCAAATCTAGTGAGCGCTCAATGAATGGACGGATCGCGTCCATGGCGATCGCCTTTAGTCCGGACGGAACCATCCTCGCCTCTGGAATGCGAAACAACGGCATAGAACTATGGGATGTTCAGAAGGCGGAGTCGCTGCATACGCTTCGGGGGCATGCCGATCAGGTTGAGTCTATGGAGTTCTCGCCGGACGGGCGGACGCTTGCAAGCGTGGGCGACATTAAGGACAGAACAGTACGCATATGGGATGTTGACGCCAAATCGTTTCTTTTCTCCATTGGGGAAAAGGGCATGCGAGTCAACGACGCCGCGTATTCTCCGAACGGGCAGTTCATCGCAACGGGCGGCGGCGAAGAGATACGGATTTGGGACGCTTTCACAGGCAGCCTTCTCCTCAAAATTGAGACGGGGAAGAGCGACGTTTGGAATGTCGCCTATTTTCCGGACGGGAATAAACTTGCAAGCTTAAGTATGGACGGCTTGATTCATATCTGGGATGTCTGGACGGGAAAGAAGCTGCGAACGATACGAGGCTATGCAAGCGGCTTCTATAGCGAAGTCTATGCGGTCGCGTATTCCCCGGACGGAAAAACAATTGCCAGCGCAGAAAGCAGCGCGGTCAAGGTATGGGACGCCCGTACCGGCGCGCTTCTTAGAAAATTCATCGACGCATCGAGAGTCATCACATGGACAGTCAATACGGTCGCCTATTCGCCGGACGGAAAAACAATTGCCGGCGGCTCATACGACGCGCAGATTTGGGATATAAAGACGGGCGCGCTGCTGCATCTACTAGAAGGTCATGGGGACAGGGTCAATATCGTCGCGTATTCGCCGGACGGACAATATCTTATCAGCGGCAGCGATGACAAAACGGCGCGCATCTGGGACGCCCGCGCAGGTACGCATCTCCATACGCTCGAAGGGCATGCGCATGTCGTCAGCGGCGCGGCGTTTTCGCCGGACGGAAAAAATGCCGCGACCGTCAGCTCGGGGACGCTGCGCATCTGGGATGTCCGTACGGGAACGATGCTCAAAACAATCAACCCGCAGCAGGGTTCGTTAAGAAGCGTCGCGTACTCGCCTGATCAAAAGACGATCGCCGTTGGAACCTTTGGACAAGCCGTAGCCCTTTTGGATGCGTCCACAGGCGCGCTTCTCCAAACCTATCCATTGGAGGGCAAAACGGATTGGGGGGATTACGACGGGATCACTTCCCTAGCGTTCAACCCAGACGGACAGACTCTCGCCGCCAGCTTCCACCAGACGATTTGGATGTGGGACATCAAGACACACGAGCTTGTCCATAAGATCAAAGGACATGGGAAAATTGTCATGGGCGCCGCGTTTTCGTCGGACGGACAGCGGCTCGTGAGCGGAAGCCTAGACGGCTCCATGCTGCTCTGGGATTTCAACCGCGTTTCAAGCCGCCCCTAGCCCACCCGCTTTCGGGTGTTGTCATTCCCGCGCAAGCGGGAATGACGATGAGAGGCGCGCTATGTTCTCCGCCGTTCGCTTCGGCGGAAGAGACCGAGAAGCGGCTCAACAAATGAGCGTCCCGTTTCCAGACGGGCGCAGTCAATGCGCAGACGTTTGAACAGCGCGTCGCGTTCTCGGTCTTGGCGCGCTGTCAGGCGCGTCTGGGCGGATGTTTTGACGGTACCGCTCTCGGCGTCTTTCCAGCGCACCCACCCGACCTTCGGCACGGCGCGTTCCAGCGGATCGCGTATCTCCACCGCCAAAATTCGATGGCGCGAAGCGGTTGCCTTCAGCGCCGCTTCGTATCCGTCCGCATAGAAATCGCTGAGCAGAAACGCGGCGCTTCTCCGTCGACAGACGCGGGCAAACAGCTCCAGCGGCGGACGCAGATCGGTGCCGTTCCCTGTCGGTCGGCATGTGAGCATTTCGCGGGCGATGCGGAGCGCATGGCGCCGCCCTTTGCGCGGGGGGATATGTTTTTCGATCCGGTCGGTAAAAAGAATGAGTCCCGTCTTGTCGTTGTTTTTGGCTGCCGCGAGCGCAAGCGCGGCGCACACCTCCGCGCACAGGCGGCTTTTCAGCTCGCGCGAGCCGACCCGCGTCGATCCGCTTGCGTCGGCGAGAAGCATGACGACCGCCTCCCGCTCCTCCACATACCGCTTGATGTAGGGCTGTCCGAGACGGGCAGTGACGTTCCAGTCGATGGCGCGGGCGTCGTCGCCCGATTCGTATCGGCGGACGTCGGCAAACTCGATGCCCTGCCCTTTAAAAACGCTGGCGTAATCGCCGGCGTGGAGATGATTCGCAAATCGGAGCGCGGCAAACTCAATGCGCCGGACGCTGCGCAGCGTTTCCAACGATACGGCGCGCTCTTCATTCATGGTACCTCAACCGCGCGCAGGATCCGCTCTAAAATCTCATCAGGCTCCGCCTCCTCCGCCTCCGCTTCATAGGACAGGATGAGGCGGTGCCGCAGCGTGTCGGGAGCTGCCGCTTGCGCGTCTTCTGGGATCACATAGGCGCGCCCCTCCATATAGGCGCGCGCTTTGGAGGCGAGGGCGAGGTAGATCGCCGCGCGCGGCGACGCGCCGTACTCAATGAGAGGCGCCAGCCGCTCAAGCCCGACCGCCGACGGCTCCCGCGTCGCGCGTATCAGGTCGACAATATACTCCCGAATGCGCTCGTCCATATAGACGCGCCTTACGGTCGCCTGCGATTGCAGCAGCCGCTCCATTGAGGCGACTGGACGTATCTCCGCCCGTTCCTCGCCTGTTTCGCGCTCTAAGATATGCATCTCTTCCTCTCTGGACGGGTACGGCACGCGCAGTTTGAACATGAACCTGTCCAGCTGCGCCTCCGGAAGCGGATACGCCCCCTCCGACTCGATCGGGTTCTGCGTCGCCAGCGCCAGAAACGGGCGCGGCAACGGGAAGGTCTCCTCGCCGATGGTCGCCTGCCGCTCCTGCATCGCCTCCAAGAGAGCCGACTGCGCCTTGGCGGGCGCGCGGTTGATCTCATCCGCCAGAACGATGTTCGCAAAGAGCGGACCCTTCTTGACGCGAAACGTCCCGTCGCTCTGGTTAAAAATAACGGTGCCGACGATGTCCGCCGGGAGCAGGTCAGGGGTGAATTGAATGCGTTGAAACCGCGTTTGAACCGCGCCCGCCAGCGCCTTCACAGCGGTCGTCTTTGCCAGTCCTGGGACGCCTTCCAGGAGTATATGCCCGTCCGCGAGCAGCCCTGTCAGAAGCCCCTCCACCATGCCGCGCTGTCCGACGATGACGCGCTCCATTTCGGCGGTCATATCGCGCAGATAGCGGCTCTCCTCCTGAATCTCTTCTCCTAAGGCGCGAATCGCGTCTGCATTCATGAGGCGCGCCGTTCGGCGTTCAGCTCCCGCTTCAGCGTCTGCAGGATGCGTTCCATCGCCTCTTCGATCTCTTGGTCGGTCAAGGTGCCGCCGCTTTTTTGGAAAAAGAGCGCAAACGCGAGACTTTTTTTGCCCTCGCCGACCCCTTCGCCGGTGTACAGATCAAATAGACGGGCGGAATGGGCGATTCCGTCCGCGCTTTCTTGCGGTAGATCATGGATGGCGCGGAGAACGGCTTCGGCGGGAATCCCTTCATCCACCACGACAGCGAGATCGCGCGCCGCGCCAGGGAACTGCGGAAGCGGCTCCATCAGCCGCTCCAGTTGGGCGAAGGCGGCAGCCGCTTCCATATCGATCTCAAACAGATAGGCGCGCCCCGGCAAATCGTATGCGTCCATGACGTCGGGATGCGCCTCGCCCAGATCGCCGACAGCGGTTTCGTCGATGAAAAGCTGGGCGGACCTGCCCGGATGGAAACCTGGGTGAACGCCCCGCTCTAGCCGCCAGTTGTCGATGCCGAGTTCATCCATAAGCGTTTCCACAACGCCTTTCGCGTCGTAAAAATCGAGCGGGCGCGTCGGCTCCGTCCATCGATTCGGGTCGTCTCCCCAGAGGGCGCCGCCGAGCGCCCATCGTTCGCGCGGTTCTTCTTCGCCGTTACGTTTGTCGATCGTGAAGACGCGCTGCAGTTCGTAGAGCCTGGCTCGGTTCACCTGCCGCCTGCTGTTTCGCGCGATGTTCTCCAAGAGGCTCGGCAGCAGCGTTGAGCGCAGGACCGCCATGTCGGTCGTCATCGGGTTTTTCAAGGCGATCTGCCGGCGGCGCGGGTCGTCATCGGACAGGCGTATCGCGTCCAGCGCGTCTTTCGGAAGCCATGCCATGTTGACCGCTTCGTTGAGTCCGTGCCTGCGCATGATGCCGCCGACGCGCAGATGCAGGGCAAGTTCCTCGTTCCGCTTCGGCGAGGCGGTTTCGAGCGGCAGCGTGGCGGGTATCTTGTCGTATCCGTACACGCGCGCCGCCTCTTCGATGAGGTCAACCTCGCGTTCGATGTCGGGGCGGAAGGTCGGCGCGACCGCTTCGAGCGGCTCTTCGCCGGACACCTGAAACCCCAGCCGCGTCAAGATGCCGCGCATCTCCTCGGTTGATATATCGGCTCCCAGGAGCGCGTTTGCCCGTTTCTGCCGTAAACGTATGCGTACAGGCTGCGCCGGCTTCGGATGGCAATCAATGATTCCTTTGCAGACGGTTCCGCCGGCGATTTCGGCGATCAGCTGCGCCGTTCGGTCGAGAGCGCGCGGAGCCGCTTCAGGGTCCGCGCCGCGTTCAAAGCGGTAGGACGCCTCCGTTTGCAAGCCGAGCGCCTTGGAGGTTCGCCGCACGTTGACAGGGTCGAAATAGGCGCTTTCAAGAAGGATGTCGGTTGTGTTTCCGCTCACTTCAGAGTCGGCGCCGCCCATGACTCCCGCCAGCGCGACCGCTTTTTCAGCGTCGGCGATGACAAGCATGTTCTCATTCAAGGCGCGTTCCTTGCCGTCTAGGGTGAGGAGCGTTTCATCCTGACGCGCGCGCCGCACAACGATGCGGTTTTCCGACAGCAAAGCCAGATCGAAGGCATGAAGCGGATGCCCCGTCTCCATGAGAACGAAGTTGGTGGCATCAACGATGTTGTTGATGGGGCGCATGCCGGCGCTGCGAAGGCGCCGCTGCATCCACATGGGCGAGGGGCCGACGCGCACATTCAGTACCGCCCGCGCGGCATACCGCGGACAAAGGTCAGGGTCATGGATCTCCACCGCGGCGCGTTGCTCAACGGGCGGATCCGTTTCGGTCAGCCGCCCAGTCGGCGTTATGAGCGAGAGCCGATCGCTTGCGGCGATTTCCCGCGCGATGCCGGTGACGCTCAAACAGTCGGGGCGGTTCGGGGTGACGCTGACATCCATGATGATGTCGTTCATTCCGAGAGGCTCGGACAGGAGCGTTCCCGGCGGGGCGTTTTGGAGTTCCATGAGTCCATCGGCGTCGTCGGAAATGCCCAGCTCTTTTTCGGAGCAGAGCATGCCGTGGGAGGTTTCGCCGCGTATGTCCGCCGCGCGGATGGCGCCGCCGTTCGGGAGCGTTGAGCCGACGGGCGCGAACGGCGCCGTGATGCCTGGGCGCGCGTTGGGCGCGCCGCAGACGACCTGCGCCGGCTCCGCGCCCGCGTTGACGAGGCACAGCGACAGGTTTTTCGCGTTCGGATGCGGCGACATCGATTCGATGCGCCCGGCGGCGAGGGTCGGCATGGGCGCGCTAAACGGAAAAACGCGCTCCACTTCAACCCCCAGCATGGTGAGCTGGGCGGCTAACTCTTCCGGCGGGCGTTCCGTTTGCACATACTCTCGGAGCCAATCGACGCTGAAACGCATACATATCCTTTCGCTCGCGGGGCGCGTTCATTTTGAATAATAGCGCAGGATTGTACGCTTGGTCAGGATTTTGATTCTGACCAAGCGTCTTTTCTTTGGTTGGGACATTCCGGCGGACGATCTGAATCAGCGGGCTGCCGCGCAAAGCGGAAGCGTTATCTTGACCGCTTATACTTGAGGATTTGCTTGTCGTATTTACGAGTCCTTGAAGACGATCGGCTTCGTTTTGCCGGCGTCATGCGCCTCCAACGCTTCTTCGCCCCATTTTTTCAGAAGCTCCTGCGATTCGGGCCGGCTGAACAACTCGTCCCAGACCGCTTCCGATTCTCTCTCTGCTTCCATGATCGGTTCAAACTCTTCTCTGTAAAGATCGGGGTTGAGAGAAATCGCCTCAAAGATCTCTTCGTGCGCGTCGTCCTCTTCGCCTCTTGCTCGGTGGATGAGTCCTTTCAAGAGGTACGCCTCGGCGTAATCGATGTCAAGGCGGATCGCTTTCTCAACGTTCTCCATAGCGTCGTCCAGGTCGCCCGCTTCGACATGCGCCTCCGCCAAGCGCGTGTATGTTTCAGCCGCGGGATTCAATTCAACCGATTTGGCGAAATCCGAAGTTGCGGAGTTAAGAGCGTCCGTAATATCCCCCTTCAACCAGTACAGGATCAAAGCGACAATGCCGCGGCAATGGTAGAGATTCGCCGGCGCGGCATGCGCAGCCTCCCCCAGGTCAGCCTTCGCTGTCAAACGAATCGCTTCGCTGTAATGTTCATGCGCCTTTTTAAGCAATCGGCAGCACATACGAATATCGGCAATGTTTTCCATGGCTGCGCGAAACGTTTCACTTACGCTTAACATCGCCGCGCGCAGCTCCTCCTTCGTGTCGACGGAAGAGTCCAAATGAACGGCAAGCGAATCCGCCGCCTCGCCAATCTTCCGGACGCTCTCGGCAAAATTGCCGAAATGAATCGACAGCCGACCGTCTTCTGACGTCCTAAGATCAAGCATGCGCGCGTCCTTTCTTTTCTTTACTGCATACATTATATATGCTGGCGCTGGTTGATGTCAATGAGCGGTATCTGACCTTGCGGCTTTAGTTGGGACATGTCGGCATGACGTCTTATCGCAAAGGCGGACGGTTTCTGCGGCGCCTCTAGATTCCCGCTTGCGCGGGAATGACGGCGAGTTATGCGGCAGATTTTCCGCAGTTCATCGCAGTCTTTCGACATGATGCCCGACTTTCAGCATGAGGTCGGAGGTCTGCTGACCTCACGTCTTAAGTTAGGACATTCCGCCTGGCGAACGCTGACGATTCTGGAACGCCTCTGGATTCCCGCTTACGCGGGAATGCATGTCCTCGCGGAAGCGGGGGACGGTTTGGTTGGCGGCGCTTTTTCCCATGAATAGAGCGGTCGTCAGTTCAAATCTCCCAACTTTCAGCGTGAGGTCAGAGAAATCTAAAGTTGACAGCTCCATCCGTCTGTGTTAGGCTTATGTCGTTCTTCTTTCAGGAGAACATGGGCAAGATGGACAGGATCTCCCTACTCGTATTCTGCAACAGAATACGGCATCTGTTCATAGAGCGTCCGGTCCTTTTTGCCCTGCTTGCGCGGCTCTCTATTACTCCCGCAAGCTATGACATGACGGATAGACGAGCCGCGCAGCCCCTTAGTATGCGCAGTATGCGCATGCCTAAAAAGCATGCGCATACCTAAGGGGCAAGCCGTCTGAACTCACCGCCTCGCTGTGAGCGCGAGCCTGTAGATCTGCTGCGTGTGGTTCAGGAAGCGCAGCGCCTCGCGCCCGTCGTTGGTGCGGTTGATGCGCAGTTGGACGGCGCCGTTTGCCGACAAGAAGCGGTAAAGCGGCCATTCGCCGTCCAAATTCAGCTGCCATGCCGTGTCAATCCGCCGTTCTTGAGCGCCGCGCTCGGCAAACCATGTCCATCCGTGAACCGCTTGCGCCCGCGCCCATCGGCTTGAGGAGGTTCCCCAAAACAGCGTCGCGCCGGCGCTTCCGTTTGTGAAGCGGTAAAAAGCGGCGTTCGAGTCGGCGCGCATCGCCGAGGCGTTCAGCCGAAGCAGCCAGCTGCGCCCAAGCAGCGCCGCCGCTTCAAGGCTGCTCTGATGCCGCCTGTCGACCCGCCGAAACCCTTCCTTGACGCCTAGGGCGACGCCGCGCAGCAGCGGATGCAGGTTCGTTCCGTATTGCTCGCGTTGAAAGGCGTACGTCGCTTTGAGGCGCGCTTCTCTTCGGGTGATGATCTGAAACCCTGTCTGGAGCTGATGCTGAACGGAGCTGATGAGCAGGTAATCCTCCCGTTCAACCGAGTCGTCGTAAAGCCGCCGCCGATACTGATACGAGAGCAGGTTTCCGATTCCCAATTCGGTGGAGGCGTTCCAGTTGTCGTAGAGTTCGTTGGAGCGCTCCTGCCGCTGCGCCGAGGCGCGCCATCGCAGCGCCGGCAAAGAATCGCGCGGGCGAAATTCAACCGAAGCGTCCAGCGGAAAAAGGCGCGCGTCAAACTGATCTAAAAAGCCGTCTTCGCCCGCGTAGTCGTCCAGCGAGGGCGCAAAGGCGGCGCGCCATTGAAACCGCCCGCCTCCCCGTCGATACTCTATCGGCGCGGACAACGAAGCGCGTAAACCAATCAGCTGCCCCGTTGAGCTGGATTCTGTGACGGTTTCAGGGTCGACGCTGATTCCAAACTCGATATGGTCGTTCCATTCGAGCAGCGTTTGGAGCGAGGCGGCGAACTGCGCGCCCGACGCCGGCGCAAGGAGCGTCAGAACCGCCGCCGCTAAAAGATGACGCATACGCCCCCGACGCAATTGGCGCCGGCTCGGTTGTTCGGGTTGAGCGACTCGTCCGTTTGCGATTCGACCGCCTCTAGACGCCGTATCATCTGCCCCGCGGCGTCCCGTTTCAGGCTTCGGCGAATGGAGGCGTCGTCAGGGCGCATCTCCAAGGTGAGGCTGTCGTCCAGCAGCGTCCATGAGCCGCACCCGATAGTCGAGAATGTCAGCGCGGCAAACGCGCCGATGATGAGAAGCCGCATCAGTTTTCCTTTCTTTTCTTCATAATAGCCGCAGAACCGCAGTTCTTAAGACGCCTAATGGATGCGTTCCGGAGAGGATCTCCACGACCAGCCCATCTCGGTTGATGACAAAGGTAACAGGCACAGCGTTGAATTCCCCATACACTTCGTTCACTCTCCTCGTCGATTCCAAGATCGGAAAAGTGATGCCGAGCTGTTTGGCGAAGGCGGGGGCGGCAGGGCTGAACGGTTTGTCCATCGAAATTGCTAGGACAACGAATTTTTGGTCGGCGTATTTTTCATACAAGGTCTGAAGATTCCGCATATCGATGCGGCATGGCGGACACCATGCCGCCCAAAAGTTGACGAACACAACATACCCGTCGTAGTCGGAAAGCCAGACCCGCTTCCCCTCCGCCGATTCAAGCGTGAAATCTGGAGCGGGAAAGTATTCGTCCGCCTCCAGTCGTTGGATCATCTTCTCCGCCGGACGGCGCTTCGGGTTCTGTTGAATAAAGCGCTCGTTGATGGGCATTGGCGAACTGCACCCGCCCGCCGAGACAATCAGCGCGGCAAACGCGCCGATGATGAAAAGCCGCATCGGTTTCCCTTTCATTCTATATGCCGAAGCAGCGCCGCTTCAAAAACCTCATACGGCTGCTCTCCAATCAGCGTCTCGGCGATCCGCCCTTGGCGGTTGATGACAAAGGTGGTCGGTATCGCCGTAATGCCGCCGTATGCTTGGTTCACTTCAGCCGTCCCTTTTAAAATGGGAAACGTCAACCCCAGCTCCGCCGCGAAATCGGTCGCGTCCGGCTCAAACGGATCGTCCAGCGACACCGCCAGTATCACAAAGTTCTGATCGACGTACGCCTCATACAGCTCCTGCAGATGCGGCATTTCGATACGGCATGGCGGACACCAGGACGCCCAGAAGTTGATGAACACAACATGCCCAGCATAGTCAGAGAGAGAAACCGCCTCGCCCTCCGCCGATTGAAGCGTGAAATCGGGGGCGATGGGCAAATTGTTTGTCGGGTCAGGCGCGTCGTCTTCGCCGCAGCCCGCCATCCACCCGAACAGAAGCGCCGACAGCAGCGCCAGCGTCTTCATGCGCATCAGTCGTTCCCTCCTGCCGCGTTTTCTTGGAACGGCGCCGGCAGCCAAACAGGCATATCCTGAAGCGACTCGCGCGCCGCCTCCGAGGTCGGGACGCCCCACGCCTCAAAGAACGGTCCGAGGTTCCGCCCGACATTTTTAGAAAACCGGGTCATCCATTCGTCGCGCCGTTCCTCGTCGCCGCGGATGGGCGCGTCGTATCCCGCAAACACCTCTTTAAAGGCGCCCCAGCCGAATTCATCGATCATCTGCGCATACATCGCCAGCGCGAGAAACGGGTTCGATTTCCATACATCGAACGGCGCGCCCTCTTCGGCATGCCGCCGCGCCGCCTCAATGATCGCCTCTTCAGTCAGAACGTCGCGCGCCTCATGCAGCGGTATGCCGCACACCTTTTCATACACATACAGCGTGAACAGGTTGCAGGTTACCTCCACCGTCCCGTTGAATGTCCAGTTGCGCGCTTGGAAGTTATGCCCAAGCTCATGGTAATGCCCCCAGCTGCCTTTCATCAGCTGCGCAGGGTCCAGCGACCGCTCCGCCACATCCAGATGCGTCATGATCGGATAGCCCGCGTGCATGTATCCCGCCGAAATCTGCGTGTCGGGAACGATCCGTTCAGGGCGTTTCCTCGGCGCAGGCTCGGACGCCAGATCGACGCATGCGTCCATGACGCGGCTCCAGAACCGCATCGTCTCGTCAGGGTTCTCTAGCTCTCTCACCGCCGAGGAGGGTACCGTCAAAATGAGATGCTCCGCCTCCAGCTCCGCCCACGGCCCAGGAGAATGCCGAATCGTATCGCGCCATTCGTCTAGATTGGTTTCGCCAAGGACATAATACGGCGCATGGACGGCGTTTTTGACGACAACCTCAACCGTCTTTTCAGGCTGTTCGCGCGGGACGTCAATATAGATGAGACCGCCGAAAGCGTTTGCCGTATAGGTCGTCTCCGATTGGATCGCTTCAGCGGTTGCAATCTGCGGGGCGCGCCTCCATTCAGGCTTGTTCCACAGCTTGTCGGTATGCGCGCCGATGCGGACTTTTAGCCCGATGTCGACCGCCTCCTGCGGCGTTTCAATTTCAATGAGCGCGCCCGGCGGCGCGTAAAGACCTGTACTGCGCCACCCATGCCGACTTAGGCGTACCGAGATCGCCGTCGGGGGAGCGGTCGGCGCGTCGTCGGGGACGGCGCCTGGGAAAAATTCGGCGGCGGGATGAGGCTTGACTTGCTGCGGCGGCGTCTGTTCCAGATGAATCATGTCGCGCGTCAGGGACAATATATCGCGCGGCTGGTTCGGTTTCAGCGGCGCGTCCGGCTTCGGCAATGTCGGCGCCTCTCCGATCAGCTTGTCCACTTTTGAATTGAAGGCGGCGTCATCGGGAGAGACGGTGCGCATCGCCCGCGCGATCAGCCATGACGCCTGCCGTATCTGGTCGGGAGAAGCGCCGTCCGCATTCAAAACCTCCAACGCGCGAAGCGCATGCAGCCGCTCCATGCCCGGTTGAATTGCCGCCTGGCGCACATACCCGTCTCCCCAATGCAGCCCGTATCTGCCGAGCAGCCTGTTTCCAGGGTGTTCATGAACCGTCTTGCCGGGGTTCAGCTGAAGCCAGCCCCATGCGAGACCTGCCGTCACAAGCCCGCCGCCCGATTCCAGATAGGCGCGGACATCGCCGATCTCTCTGTCGTTCAGCTCATGCGCGTCCACAATCAGCGCCGCATAGTTGTTGAGGCGATTCAGCGCCGAGACGCGCGCCGCATGCGCCGTTTCAACGCCGTTCTCTTTTAAGTATTGGACGAGCGGGGTCGTTCCCTGTCGACGCGCCCGTTGAACGACGGCGACCTTCCCCCCGCGTCCGTTGGACGTCCATCGGACAGCGTTCAGCAACAGCTGTCCGCCAGCAGGGTTCAGATAGGCGCCGTGTCCGAAGGCGGCGGCTCTGCCCTTTTCCGCCAAGACGGCCGCCGCTGCCGGCTCCCACAGATTCGCGGAGATCTGCGCCGCCGCTACCGCAAAGGCGCGCTCGCTCGTCAACACAAACGGGCCGGGCAGCGCGCCCGACGGTATCTCTATCGTTTCAACCCGCTCCAGCAGCTCGGCGGTATGGTTTTCGATCTCGTCCGACGCCGACATCATAACGGTCAACAACGTTTCGACGATCATCGCAGGTCCTTTTCTTGTTGAGGAATCGATTCGGGCGCGCCGACCGCCGTAAAGACCGCCTCCACCGCGGAAGAGACGGCGCCCTCAAAGGCGAGGCGGACCGCATTGTTCCCAGAAGCAAGCGCCGGCAAGGAGCCGTTCAACGGGGCGGTTCCCAGGTCGTTCCAGTTCGCGTCGGCGAGGCGCGCGCCGTCCGCTTCGTCTATGATCAGATACTGCCCCGTTTCCAGCGCGCATGGAATCTGTATCGACTGAAAACCGATCTCCAGCCGTATGTTTTGGACGGAGCCTGCCGCCGCGCGAAACATCGCCTGAACGGGCTGCGCTTCATACGGGTTCTCGACATTCCATTCTGCATGGTCAGGCTCGCCCGGCTGCCGCTCCTCCTTTTCAAATGTATGCGCAGGCGTGATCATGACGGGGCGCAGGAGCCATCCGCCCTCCTCGGCGCGCAGCTGAAACTCGACGCTCGGATCGCGCAGCCGTTCGCGCTGCTCGTCGGTGAACGCATGTTGATGGCGCGCCGCCTCCCACTGCTGGACCGCTTCCAGTATGGCGTCGGTCTGTCCGTTGCCGCGCAGCGCGTCCAGCCCCGTTGCAATGGAAAAGCCGGCGTTGTAGCCAGCCGCCTTCGCCAACACCCACTCCATATCGGAGCGGGAGGTGGCAGGCACATTTCCGCCCGCCAGACGCAACTGAAACCATCCCAGCATCGGCGGAAACAGGTTGCGCTCAAAATACGCTTGATTTTTAAAACGGTATTCAGGCATCCCGTCGCGCATGGCGGCGCCCCACGGCTCGCCCCAGTTCATGCGCGTGTGGATATGCCAGTTGTAATGGAGCAGGCGGCTCGCGTCGTTCACGATCTCGCCCTCGCAGCCGTCATAAAACCGCTGAACGAACCGATGATGCGCGTAGGCGCCATGCCCAGTCCGCTCGCATCCTTCCAAGCCGTCAAAAGAGATCTGCCGAATATCCGCCTTGTTGTAGATTTCCACGAGGCGGTCGATCATCTCATCCTGCATCTCAAGGTCGGGAAAGAAGACGCGGTAGGGATGGTCAATCAGCTTGCCGACCCGCCCGCCTGACGCATGCGCCGCCGCCTGCGTGTTGAACGCCCCGCGTTGACATCCGACCAGTTTTGGCGCGCCGCTTTCGTCGATTTCCTGATACTGAACAATCTCTTCGCCGATTAGAACGGCGGAGAGAGCGCCTTTTTCTTTAAACGGCTCCGCGTCGTCAACCGGAATCTCCGCCGCCTCCGCGCCGATGTCCGCCGCGAGACGCGCGCCTTCAGGGTTTCTCAAGCGCGGATCGGGCGTCGGCGACACATACGGATCGTTCGTCGTGATAAAGTTCGTCAGCGTGTGAAGCCCCAGCCGAAAGCCTTTCTCGGCGGCGCGCCGGCTGCAGCGGATAAGGCTCTCGTCGCCGTCAGGAAAGGAGCCGGCGCCGAGCTGAAACCTGCCCCAAGTCGCAAACGGATGCCCATGGTAAAGATACCGCAGCCCCGCCCTCTGCGCGTATTCGATCAGCTCATCCAGATTCACTTCGCTAAAACCGGCGATCATGTACGCTTCGCGCGCATGCTGCGCCGTTTTCGTCCATTCACCGTCTAAAACGGGGTGCGGCAGCCCCTCCGCCAGCTCAATCTGTCCGATCGTTTCCAGCGCCGCGCCGCGCGGGCATGCGAACAGCGCGATCTTGGAACCAATCAGCCCGCCGTCCGCTTCGCGCGCATACGCCTGCAGGTCGGCGCCCTGTTCCGTTTCGGCGGCGGCGTGTTCATGATGTCCAGTTCCGCAGCCGATGTGTCCGCCGGCGGTTTGCATGGAAAGCGCCTGTATGCCGACGGCGACCGCCTCTCCCCGCGCGGCGCCGACCGTCTCGCCGATGGAGCCTTGGACGTTCGTTTTGAAGGGACCCCATTGCGCCGCTTCAGGCGTCGCGCCCTGAATACCGACCATTTCTAGGCGCAGATGGGTCTCGCTGCTGTCCGCCTGAACGGCAATCAGCGTCGCGCCAAAGTCGAAATGGACGGTTCCGTCCTCGGCCGCTTCGGCGCTGACAGGCGCATGAAATTCGCCGCCGACGCCGATTTGCAGCATCGGCGCCTCCCCCGCCAAGAGACTTTCGTTCGTCGGTCGATAGGTCAACTGCGTGATTCTGCCCTGCGGGTCGATTTGCAGCGCAAGGTTGCCGCCGTTGAGTTCGATATTCGCTTTCATTCCGCTCCTCCATAGACGCCCCATGATACCCGTTTCGGTTGAGATTTGCATGCCGCGCGCAAAATCGCCATTCCCGCCCCGCCCTTCCCGCCGTCCCCCGCTTCCCCGCTTCCGCGAGGACATGCCCGCGAGGGCATGCATTCCCGCGCCCCCTCGTCGTCATTCCCGCCCCTTCCTTGTCATTCCCGCGTAAGCGGGAATCCAGAGGCGCCGCAGAAACCGTCCGCGTTCGGCTATCCCGTCCGCATCCTCTCGCCGTCATTCCCGCGTAAGCGGGAATCCAGAGGCGCCGCAGAAACCGTCCGCGTTCGCATATTTAAGGTTGACATTCGCCGACGGACGCGGTACATTATTCAGCGTGGCAGAAACTCAACCAACAGGGAGCGAACGAACATGAGCGATCAGAAAACTGAACCGAAAACCATTGAGGACATCATCGCCGATATTGAGATCAGGTCGTCGGGCGGCGGCTACATCTTCCGCGGCGAAACGAAATCCAGATATAAAGACCATAAAGGTAAGTACCGTACAGAGGTTTCGTCGAGGCTTTGGCGCGACTACGAATTTAGGGAGGAGGAGGGCCCTGGTTTTGATATAGAACAAGTCCAAAAAGAGATGTTAGATGGAGCCAAAAGGCATATAGGGCGTCCGCAACGAAGATTTGGCATGTACGGTATGGAAAACCCGGACGATTTTGAAATTCTGACGCAGATCCAACATTACGGCGGCAAGACGAATCTGATCGACTTCACGACCGATTACCGCAGTGCGCTTTTCTTCGCATGCGATCGAGATTATAGCGAAGAAGGTCGAATTATCCTGCAGAAAAGGGACGCGATAATCAACATGATCGCAACCCCTCAGAATCCACAGCGTCGCGTCATTGCGCAGAAAAGCGTATTCGTGAGACCGCCTAAAGGCTATATTGAGCCAAAGGTTGAGGATATTGTCACTATCCCAGCTGTCCTTAAAGTGCCGATACTGACATACTTGGAAAAATATCATGGGATCACTAAAGAAACAATGTATAATGATCTTCATGGCTTTATTTACTATCAAGATCATCATGGAGACTACTATACAAAGTTCTATAGAGGTTTTGCTTGCTACGCTCGAGGAAATTATGATGGGGCGATTGAATACTATAATGGTGCGATTAAACTAAGTCCGCGCGACGCCGCAGCCTATAACAATCGCGGTCTCGCTTACAACTATAAAGGTGAATATGATAAGGCAATCATTGATCTAAACATATCGATCGAAATCGATCCGAATAATGCCAATACTTACACCAATCGCGGTCTTGCCTACACCAATCAAAAGGAATATGACAAGGCAATCATTGACCTAAATATAGCGATCGGAATTGATCCGAATAATGCCAATACTTACACCAATCGCGGAATCGCCCACTTTAATAAAGAAGAATATAGCAAATCATTGGAGGATTTGACAAAATCGATAGAGCTCCAACCCGTTAACGCACTAGCCTATTACTACCGTGGCCGCGTTTTTATCGCCCTGAACATCTTTGATGCGGCGATAGTGAACTTGAGCAAAGCCATAGAAATCTTCCCAAACTATACTGACGCCTATAAAAATCGCAGCTTAGCTTACGGCAGAATAGGCGAGCATGAAAAAGCCAGACAAGACCGCGAAAAAGCGGAAGAACTTGAGCGGGCTAGCAGAGGGGAATCTTAGAAACCCCGAAGCGTCCGTCCGGCGTCCGGAAGGCAAGCAGTTGCGCAAACAGCCCGCCTTTGCCATACTGCTCAAAACGGCAAACAGGAATCGCGCGAAAGGCGGACCATGGCGCAAGAGTTCAACCCCGACACCCTCTACTACGGCGACTGCCTAGACTGGATGCGCGAGTGGGAATCGGACTGCGTCAACCTGATTTATCTCGACCCGCCGTTCAATTCCAACGCGAATTACAACGTCCTCTTCAGCGATAAAGGCGACGGAAAAGCGCAATACCGCGCCTTCAACGACACATGGAGCTGGGACGCCGCCGCAGCGAAGCGGTATGCGGAGTTTGAAAACGCGCCCGGACGCCTCGCGCATGACGCGATTCTCGGGTTGCGCCGCATACTCGGCCGCTGCGGAATGCTGGCGTACCTGACCTACATGGCGGAGCGTCTAGAGGAAATGCGCCGTATCCTGAAATCGACAGGCTCCATCTACCTCCATTGCGACCCGACCGCCAGCCACTATCTTAAAATCTTTATGGACGCCATTTTCGGCAAGGAGAATTTCAGAAACGAGATCGTCTGGCACTACTACAACAAATATTCAGCGGGCAAACGGATATTTGGCAGAAATTACGATCAGATTCTGTTCTATTCCAAGGGCGCCGATTATTCGTTTCAGCCCCTGCGCGAATTGCGCGATAAGCCGGTAAAGCAACTTCAACGGGTCAATGTGGACGGGGTATTGAAAAATAAACGGGATGCCGACGGCAACCTGATGTATAGAATCTCCACTGACAAAAAGATAGACGCTGTTTGGAGCCTGCCGTGTCTTCAGCCGGCGTCCAAAGAGCGTTTAGGCTACCCGACGCAGAAACCGCTGGCGCTGTTAAACCGCATTATTGAGGCGTCGTCCAACGAAGGCGGCATTGTCCTGGACCCGTTTTGCGGCTGCGGCACAGCGGTGGAAGCGGCGCGCCGTCTCAACCGCCGCTGGGCTGGCGTCGACATCAGCTCCTTCGCCATCGATCTCGTCCGGCAGCGGCTGCAGGACGAGTCGATTCCTGTCAAGGGGATTCCCGCTGATCTGGAGTCGGCGCGCAAGTTGGCGCGCGAGAAGCCGTTTGAGTTTGAGTCATGGGCGGTGACGCGCCTCCCAGGCTTCGCGCCGAACACGAAGCAGGTGGCGGACGGCGGCGTGGACGGTCGCGGCATGCTGTATGACGAGCCGGACGACTGGGACTCGCGTCTCGCGCTGGCGCAGGTGAAGGGCGGAAAGTTCACCGCCGGCGCGCTGCGCGACTTTATCGGCGTCATCAACAGCGATGAGGCGGCAATTGGACGTTTCATCACATTGGATCCTGTCGCGTCGCCGGACGCCAAGTCGCGCGCTGTGGAGCAGGGTACGATCGTCGTCCGCGGTCAATCGTATCAGCGGCTGCTTCTCTGGTCGATGGACGACTATTTCAACAACCGCCCCTGCCCCCTCCCGCCCATGACGAACCCCTATACGGGCAAGCGGATGCAGCAGGGTCTGTTTTAGCGGCAGGCGACCCCCTGGCGCTTTTCAAGGGGAAATCGGACGCGCCGCCGCGAATATCCCGTATGAGCGTACTGCCTTCAGGCGATGCCGCTTGACCTCAACCCAAAAACCTGATACGATACGCTTACATATGAAAATGCAACCTTTCCCTTGAGGAGATGTTCGATGGCAGACAAAGTGCGCGTTGGGTTTATCGGCGCCGGCGGGATCGCCGGGAACCACCTCGGAAACCTGCGCAATTTTGACGACGTTGAGTTCGCCGCCATGTGCGACGTGGCAAAGGAACGCGCCGAAGGACGCGCCAACGACTTCGGCGGAAACCCGTACACCGATTTTCAGGAAATGCTCGAAAAAGAGGAGCTGGACGCGGTCTATGTCTGCCTCCCGCCCTTCGCGCATGGAGAGCCTGAACTGGCAGCCCTTGAGCGCGGCATCCCGCTTTTCATCGAAAAACCGATCGACGCGGACATCGCCTCCGCGCTCGCCGTCCGCGACAAGGTCGCCGAAACAGGCGTTCTCACCAGCGTCGGCTACAACTGGCGGTACAGCGACGCGATCCAAAAAGCGCGCGAACGCTTGACCGACTTCAAAGTCCTCGGCGCCCTCGGCGCATGGATGGGCGGCATGCCAGGGACGCCCTGGTGGCGCGTCAAGGAACTCTCCGGCGGACAGCACGTTGAGCAGACAACGCATGTGTTCGACGTATGCCGATTCCTGCTGCGCGGCGAAGCGGTGAGCGTTCATGCGGTCGCGGCAAGAGGCGGCATGACCGAGGTTCCCAACTACGACGTCGAAGACATCAGCTTCGTCAACATCGCCTTCGACAACGGCACGATTGCGAACATTCAGTCCGCCTGCTGTCTGTCCGGCTGGGGGCGCGTCAAGATTGAGGTGTTCGGCAAGAATCTGGCGGCGGACATCACGCAGGGGCAGGCGACGCTCATCAGCGGCGGCAACCGCGAGGAGATCAAAAGCACGGTGAACCCGTACCAGCAAGAAGACCGCATCTTCATCGACGCGGTCAAAAGCGGCGACGACTCCAAGATACTCGCGCCGTACGCCGACGCGGTCAAGACGCAGAAGTTGATGGTCGCCGCGACGCGGTCGATGGAGAGCGGCAAGGCGGTGTTCATTCAGAACGATCAGTTTGTGTCGGCTTGACGCCGATTTTTTGAAAGGAAAAACAGATGGCGGAAGTTCTTGAGCTGACCGACGAAGCGTTTGAGGAGGAGGTTCTGAACAGCGACATCCCGGCGCTGGTCGATTTCTGGGCGCCGTGGTGCGGACCCTGCAAGGCGATCGCGCCGATCGTGTCCGCTTTGGCGGAGGAATACGACGGGCGGCTGAAGGTGGCGAAGGTGAACGTCGACGACAACCAGAGCGTCGCCATGCGTTATCAGGTGCGCGGCATTCCAACCTTGCTTCTTTTCAAAGACGGCGAGGTGGCGCAGCAGGTGGTCGGCGCCGTTCCGAAGGAGGTTTTGACCGAAAAGATTGACGCGGCGCTGGAAGGCTAGGCGCGTTTCATTCGGCGCGGGAGGGGCTGTATCGGCAGCCTCTCCGCGCCCGCGCTGTTGTTTTATATTAAGGAGAGACGGATGGCCATCGCGGAAACCCCCTTGATCGAGACGCCGAAGCCGCTGTCAGAGGCGGATGTGCAGTTTTTTGTTGAGAACGGATATTATGCGGCGCCGAATCTCATGACGGCGGCGGAGGTGGAGGAGCTGCGCGCGGACACGGCATACCTGGCGCGCGGCGGCTATCCATGCGACGCCATGCCGCCGCTCCCCGACGAAACGACCGACGAGGAGGCGCTGGCGGACATCTTATGCATCCATCAGCCGCATTTTGTCAGCCCCGTCATGCTGGAGTATGTGAAGCATCCAAAGATATGC
The DNA here is from genome assembly GCA_963665845.2 of Candidatus Poribacteria bacterium. GTDB lineage: Bacteria > Poribacteria > WGA-4E > JAPPNK01. The sequence continues at coordinate 2,776,154 of OY762492.1, read as the reverse complement.
GGCGCGTTGAGCCAGCTGACGGCGGCGCATGTGCCGTATTGGGACGGCAGCGTCAAATGCATGCAGTCGATGCTGTTTGTGAAGCCGCCGGGCTTTCAGGGTCAGGCGTGGCATCAGGACGAGATCTACATCCCGACGCGCGACCGCTCGCTCATCGGCGCCTGGATCGCGCTGGACGACGCGACGATCCAAAACGGCTGCCTGTGGGTCGTCCCAGGATCGCATCGGCAAGGGTATCTATATCCGCAGCGCGCGCATGAGAACCCTGACGAGTTCGATTTCACCCCGGAGAGCTACGGGTTTGACGAGACGCAGGAGGTTCCGGTGGAGGCGACTGCAGGGACGCTTGTCTTTTTCAACGGGTATCTGCTGCATCGCTCGCGCAAGAACCGCGGGGATACCTATCGGCGCGTCCTGGTGAACCATTACTGCAACGCCTGGTCGCTGCTGCCGTGGAGCATTCGTCAAGGAGAGCGCCCCGCCACCGCCGACCATCGATGCATCGTCCCCGTCGCGGGCATCGATCCGTATGCGTGGAAAGGCGTTGAGGAGACGCCCAAGAATGTGCATCTTCGGCGGTGTCAGGCGAATTCATAGAGGCTGGGGGGGCGCGCCGGCGATCAAGCGGCGCGCCCGCCATTCCCGCGCGCCCCATCTCGTCATTCCCGCGCGCCCCATCTCGTCATTCCCGCGCAAGCGGGAATCCAGAGGCGCCGCTGAAACCGTCCGCGTTCACCAGACGGAATGTGCCAACTAAAGACATAAGGTCTGTTAAACCTCCCTAGCCCCTTTTCAGGAGGAACGAGCCGCTCCTCAAAAGGATTCAGAGCGATCGATTCCATTTCCGTATTTCTTTTTCGTACGGATCATGCGGCCCTGTCCAGTACCACACGATGCCTTCGCCATCGGCGGTTTCTTCCAAATGTCCGAGAATTCTGTATTTTCGGTTGATCCATATAGAATACAGGTAGGGGGCGACTTGCTTAAAATGAAGGCTGGAATACTGCGGGTTGTCGTCAAATAAGCGTAGGACTTTTTCAGCCCGCTTTTGTATCGTCTTCGGTAGGCGGTTGTATTCGTTCCAGTAATCCGAGTTCTGTCTAGATCGCATCAACCGTCCTTGGAAATGGACGGCTCTGTTTCTTCATATCTGCTCTCGTTCCTCTTCGATTTTTCTGCCCATGCCTGCAGCATTGCAATCGATTCAGGGCTTTGCAGCGTCTTGTCCCATTTCTCTTCCCATTCCCGCGCTTCTTTCATGACCGGCTCAAACTCTTCCCTGTAAAGACCAGGGTCTAGACAAAGAGCCGTGTAGATTTCGTCATGATAGTCGTCCTCGTCGCCTCTCGCTTCGTGGACAAGTCCTTTTAGGAGAAACGCTTCGGCGCAATAGATGTCCAAATCGGTCGCTTTTTCAAGGCATTCAACCGCGGCGTCCAGATTGCCCGCATAGGCATGCGCTTCGCCCAAGCGCAGATAGGTTTCCGCAATGGGATTCAGCTCCGCCGACTTGGCAAGGTCTGCAACCGCCGCATTCAGATCGGCGGAGCCGTTCTCTATCGCGATCATCGTCAACGCAGCAAGCCCGCGTAAATAGTAAAGGCTTGCTGACGCTGCCTCCGCCTTTTCTACAAAATCGATCCGCTCCGCCAGCCGAATTGCCGCGTTAGAATGTTGAATCGCCGCTTTGTATTCGGGTACGGCGTCGGCTTCTTTTCCCCTCAAAATATCCGCCGCCGCCTGACAAAGCGCCGCCGCCGCGCTTTTCAATTCGGAGTCGAATTCTGATAGGTCGGCGCCGTCTTCCGAGGAATATCTCTTTGGCGTCAAGGCGTTGAGCGGCTTGAGCAATGCAATCGGCGCCTGTTCAACCAGATTCGATGAAAACAAACCGGCTCCCAGTTCCGTTAAATGCGGCATCGTTTCCTCCCCGATTTGCTCATGTCATCCCCCGCGTCTTCTGTCGGCTTTACCGCTTTTCAATCGGCTGAACGACCCGCCCTTCTTCGCCGACATAGACCGCTTTCGGGCGTATGAGTCGGTTGTCGTTGTGCTGTTCAATGATGTGCGCCGTCCAGCCCGTGATGCGCGCCAGCGCAAACACCGGCGTGAAGAGCGGAACATCGATGCCCATCGTCGTATAGGCGGACGCCGAGAAGAAATCGACGTTCGGATAGACGCCTTTTTCATAAAGACCCGCCTTTTCGCACGCCGCCACAACCGCCTCGGAGATGTCCACCCAGACCGTTTCGCCCGCGCGTTTTCCGAGCGTCTCCGACATCCCATGCAAGACCGCCGCGCGCGGATCATACGATGTATAGACGCGGTGGCCGAAGCCCGGTATGCGTTTCGGCGCGAGACCTGGGACGACGCGGTCGCCCGCAAGCGTCTCCTTCACATACTGCCCGGCGTTTTCAGGCGCCCCTATCTCCTCAAGCATCGCGCGCACAATCGCGTTCGCGCCGCCGTGAAGCGGTCCCTTGAGCGTTCCAAGCGCCGATGTGACCGCGGCGTACATATCGGACAGGGTCGCGCAGGTGACCCGCGCCGAGAAGGTGGAAGCGTTCATTCCATGCTCGGCGTGGAGCGTCAGCGCGGCGTCCAGCGTTCGCGCGACGAACGGATCCGGCTCCTCGCCGCTGAGCATATAAAGGAAATTGGCGGCGGAGCTGCCGTCTTTGAGCGGCGGAACCGGCTCCTGGTCGTTTGAACGGCGGTAGACAGCGGCGAGAATGGTCGGAAACTTGGCGGTGAGCCGAACCGCTTTGCGCAGGTTCGCTTCGTTGGAGTTGTCCTCCATCTCCGGATCGGCGCTGGCGAGCAGGGAGACGCATGTGCGCAGCGCGTCCATCGGCGGGGCTGTTTTGGGATAAGAGGCGATGAGCCGATAAGTGTTCTCGTCAATGCCGCGCTCGGCGGCAAGCTGCGCGTTCAGCGCGTCCAGCTGCGGGCGCGTCGGCAGGTCGCCCGACCAGAGCAGATATGCCGTCTCTTCAAAAGTTGCGTTTTGAGCCAGGTCCCGTATGTCGTATCCGCGGTAGATAAGATGGCCGGCGGAGCCATCGATTCTGCATATTTTCGATTCGGTGAGCGCGACGTCTTGCAGCCCCGAGATAACGTTCGCCATGCTTGATCCTTTCATTCGTCGCCAGTCTGTGAGCGCGCTGTTGCCGACACAGATATTATTCCATGTCCGCCGCGTTTTTACAATGGAAAATTTTGGCAAACGGCGGCTGAAGACGACGGCATCGCGCGGCAACGGAATTTAGACGGCATGATGTTCAAACTTTAGGCGTAAGGTCGGTGAATACTGTCTCTATAGGCGATGATCTTGATTTTAAAGTCGTTTCTGGAATGCGGAGGCTGTCTGGAAAACTCTGGATTCCCGCTTACGCGGGAATGCATGTCCTCGCGGAAGCGGGGAACGAATAGCCCAATAACAGCGGTTGGGGCGCGGTTTCTGGACTCCCCCTTGAAAAGGGGGGTTGGGGGGGTTTTAGTTCCGTGCGCGGAATCGCGATGAGCACAACTCAAACAGGATTTTCGTCATCGCCTGTAGAGACTACCTCGGTGAAGCCAACGTTGACATACGGCGCCGCGCGGAGTATCCTTTCTAAAAAACGAAGCGAGATTCCTTTGATCACTCGATAAAGGGGAGGGCGGTGCGCGACGGACTAGATCTCTTCCGAAGCAAATCTCTCAAGCGGCTTCCTACTGGTCAGGAGCTTCTGTCGCTCAATTCAGGCGAGGCGACCGCGGCGTTTCAACAGCTCTCGCAGCCCGAACAGCTCGCGGTCATTGAATCGACCTCCGATCCGCGCGTCCGCGAGGAGCTGTACTATCTCGTGCCGGACGGAACCGACCTGGTGCGTTCCAGCCGCGTCGAAAGCCTTGTCGAAATCGTCAGCCCGTACGTCGGAACAGGGCTGGCATGCGGCATCCTTTCCGCCGTCACCCCGGAACAGTTCGGGGAGATGTTTGAGCGAACGGCAGTCCATGGCGGCGCGGTCGACCGCGAAACGGCTGAAATGTGGGTCGCCGAGCTGACAGAGCTGGAGCCGGATCAGCTGTCCGGCATCCTGTCCGGGTTGGACACGGACCTGCTGGCGGAGCTGCTGCGGGGGCGGGTGGAGCTTCCCGGCGGCGGGGGGCGTCTCATGCTGGATGTCGGCCTCATCAGCCTTGAAAATATCGACTTCGGCGGCGACGAGCAGGCGTATATGATCGCCGACATGCTCTGGATGAGCGACCCGGAGATCTTTCTGGATGTGATGCGCATTCTCAGCCACGAGCAGGAGGACGCCGAAGAGAACGAATATGAAAAAGAGGACGCAACCCAGCGGCGCGAAAAAGCGCGTCGAAACGCGGACCGGCTGAACGACCTGCTGTATTCGCCGAAAAGATCGAAATGACGCAAACCGGCGGCGCTCTCGCGCAGATCCAACGCGGCGGACCCGAGCTGTTTCTGTTTAAGGCGGTCAGCCGAATGGAGCCGACGGCGGCTGAAACATTTTGGCGCCAACTGACGCAGGCGGCGAGCAAACGCCTCTTCCGAACCGTCATGAAAGACCCCTCGCCGAGCGGACGGGCGCAAGCGCTGTTCGATACGGCGCGCGCGGCGAGCCTCGGCTTGGAACGCGCCGCCGAAGGAGAGATGGAGCGGGCGGCGCGTCTGGCGGCTGAAATCGGAGCCGCGAAGCTTGCCCGCGCGGGAACCGAAATTTTGACGCGGCTCGAACAGATGGCGGAAGAAACGGAAACGTCGCTCCAAATGCCGCCGCCGAACGAGGACAGAAGCTATCTGAACGCTGTTGAACAGCATCGGTTGGGACAGCTGCTGAAGGGGCTTATCGCGTATCGGTCGCTTCCGCCCGATATGCGCCCTTTGGACGCGCCGCGCCCTGTCGCTTCGATGGCGGACGCGCGTTTTGCGTTGGAGGCGCTGCTCTGCTTTGAGGCGCGGGCGTTTCTATTCCGCGCGTTTCCGCAGGGTCGGCTGCGCGAGGCGCTTTGCCGCGTCATGGAGGCGGATGAGGCGGTTGATCAGGCGCTCATGAACGGCGCGCTGAATCCCGCCGCCGGCATCGATTTTGAGGCGGGAGAGGAAGCGCATGCGCAGCTTCAGGCGATGGGTTTGGAAACGGCGCGCGCGCGGCTTTTAGATTGGATTGAACAGCTGCTCGAAGGTTTGCAGGCGGAAGAGGAGACGAAAGAGCGCATTCGACGGTACCTAGAGTACCGCGCCGAACGGTTATCGATGAGCGCGGAGGCGCGTCCGATTCCCCCTTGAAAAGGGGGGCTAGGGGGGTTTAAAGGATGGGCGCGGCGGCTGCGATGCCTTAAGATTCCCGCTTGCGCGGGAATGACGAACTGGTTGGCGGCGCCTTTTTCCCATGAATAGAGCGGTCGTCAGTTCAATGTCCCAACTTAAGACGTGAGGTCAGGCGCGCAAGTCTAGACGCGCCGGCGGATTGGCGCTATCATCTCTTTTTTATTCAGCCTGACGCTGGGAGGAGGCGCGCGTTGAGCGGCTTGCTTCAAGACGGCATCGCCATCCTTGACTTCGGTTCGCAGACGACGCAGCTGATTGCGCGGCGCATCCGCGAGTTGAACATTTACTGCGAAATCGCGCCGCATCATGCGGACGCTGAACAGCTGTTGAGTCGACAGCCGCGCGGCATCATCCTGTCAGGAGGACCCGCCAGCGTTTATGAAAACGGCGCGCCCTCCATCTCAACCCAACTGCTGACCGACGGACCGCCTGTCCTCGGCATCTGCTACGGCATGCAGCTGATGACGCATCTTCTCGGCGGAGAGGTGGCGCCGTCGCAGGCGCGCGAGTTTGGACATGCCGAGGTGCGCGTTGAGGCGCAAACGCCGCTCACACAAGGCGCCGGACCCGATCTGCAGGTGTGGATGAGCCATGGCGACCGCATCTTGACGCCGCCGAACGGGTTTCGCGGCGTCGCCCGTTCCGACAATTCGCCTGTCGCGGCGATGGCGGACGAAGAGGGGCGGCGGTTCGGGCTTCAGTTTCATCCTGAAGTCGTCCACACAAAACAGGGCAAACAGCTGCTGTCCAACTTCGCGCTCAACATCTGCAAATGCCCGCCCCGCTGGACGATGGAGTCGTTTGTGCAGTCGCGCATCGAAGAGATACGCGCCGAAACGGACGGCAAGCGCATTCTCTGCGCTGTCAGCGGCGGGATCGATTCGACCGTTCTGGCGGCGCTGCTGCGGCGGGCGGTCGGGGACAAGGCGGTCTGCGTGTATGTCGACAACGGCTTGATGCGGCTGAACGAAACGCCGCGCGTCGCCTCTATGTTCCGAGACCAGCTCGGAATTGATCTGCGCGTTGTGGACGCCGGGGAGCGTTTCTTGTCCGCGTTAAAAGGGGTCGTGGATCCTGAAGAAAAGCGGCGCGCCATTGGACGCGCGTTTATAGAAGCGTTTGAGTCGGAGCTGGAAAATCTCGGCAAGATCGATTATCTGGCGCAGGGGACGCTTTATCCTGACGTGATCGAGAGCGTCTCGGCGGTCGGTCCCTCCTCCACCATCAAGACGCATCACAATGTCGGCGGTTTGCCGGAGAGTTTGCGTTTTCAACTGATTGAGCCGTTTCGGGAGCTGTTTAAAGATGAAGCGCGCGCGGTCGGCAGGGAGCTTGGTCTGCCTGAAGAAGCGCTGGGGCGGCATCCGTTTCCCGGTCCAGGATTGGCGGTGCGCATCTTGGGCGAGGTGACGAAGGAGCGGCTGTCCGTCTTGCGGAAGGCGGACGCGATTTTTATTGAGGAGCTGCGCGCGGCGGGTTTATACGACGAGATATGGCAGGCGTTGACGGTGCTGCTGCCGGTGCGGAGCGTCGGCGTCATGGGCGACGCGCGCACCTATGAGAACGCCGCCGTTCTGCGCGCTGTCGTCAGCCTGGACGGAATGACCGCCGACTGGCATCCGCTGCCGTATGATCTGCTTGCCCGCGTCTCCAACCGCATCATCAACGAGGCGGTCGGCATCAACCGCGTCTGTTACGATGTCAGCTCCAAGCCGCCCGCGACAATCGAGTGGGAATGACGAGCCGCCCTATATAGAGACTGCCGTCAGGAGCTTGCGCTTGACCCCATCCGCATGGCATACTATTATAGAACGTAAATGGAGGATCACTTATGCCGACCTTACTGCGGTTCATCGTGCTGGCTGCGACCATGGCGGTTGCCAATCTGTTCGCCGGCGTTGGCTCCAAAGCGGCGAAATTTTTCTTCAAGCGAATCTTCCGTATGTAAACCTGCATGCCGCGCTGTCGTTTCAAGAAGAGACAGCGCACTTAGGAGAACGACCATGAAAACAACCGCGACGCGCGCAACCCTCTTTGCCGCAGCCATCGCCCTCATGACCGCATGGGGAGCCGCTGCCATCGCCAACCCGTACCTCTACGGATCCTCTTACTACGACTACGATTACCGGTACGCCCCCGAACGACTCAGCCGAGAGCGCCGAGCCGGCGCCGAACTGGACAACTGGATTGAGCGCGGCAACGCCACCGTCACTCTCAGCCCCGCCTTTGATCGAGGCATCCGCGTCGCCGCATGGGCGACCGGCGGAATGGAGCCTGACAACTACGAATACGGCATCGCCAGCGCCGTCTATCTGTTCGACATTCCGTATGGAACGCGGCAGATCAAAATCAAAATACGGTATGAAGGCGATGGACGCGCCCACGATCTCAACCGAGACTACGCCATCGCCGGACGCGCATGGATCCGCAGCGACGAAAGCGGCGGCGACAACCTCGACGAAGCGCTCCAAGGCGACACGTTCCTTCTCCGATCCGACCGGCGGTCCGAAACACTTGAAATACCCGCCGACCGGTACGTCAACCCTGAAGGCTTGCTGGAACTTCACATCGTCGCCGACGGCGCCAACCGCATCGACATCGATTATATCGAGGTCGAAACCTTCACGCGCGAGCTGCGCCCGAATGTGATCCGCCGACACGTCCCAGGCTACCGGTACGCCCCATGGAACGCCTACGGGTACCACTCGCTTTACGGCTCCAACTTCTACTTCCCGACCGACTACGGATACTATCTGTACTGGGAATTTCCCGTCAGCGACTCCGTTTATATCGGAATCAACCGGCGGTGGAGGGGCTACTACAACAACTACTACTCATCCCGCCGATACGGATACGGTCGATACGACCGATACAATGTGTACCGCCCGGCGCAAACGAACCGGTACCGCCCCGTCAACCGATGGACGACGCAGCTGAACTCGGTCCGCGGCTCCTATGAGCGCGGGCGAAACGCCGATGTGCGTTCAAGAGACATCGGGTCGGTTCGGCAGGCGCTCTCCGCTTATCGGACATCGCCGACGCCGTCGACGCAGATTGCGGGCGCTTACTCGGAGAAACGCCGCTCGTCTGTTTCAACGCAGCGCCGCTCGCTCACGTCCGGCTACTCAACCGGCCTCAAGAACCGAGGCGCGGCGTCCACCGGCAGCCGATCCTCCACCTCTCCGACGCGCCGGTCTATCGACTATTCGCGTTATGCGCCTTCGTCCAGGTCTTCCGATGACTCTCGGACCTCTTCGCCGTATACGCGGTCGCGTACCTACACGCCGCAGGAGGAAAGGACTCGACCCGCAGCCTCGTCTTCGAGCAGGTCGTCCAGCTCCAGCTCCTCTAAGCCGCGTTCCAGCGCGTCCAGCTCCTCGTCTAGCTCCGGCAAGTCGAGAGGCGCCGCTTCCTCGTCCAGCTCCAGCGACGACGATGACGATAAGAAACGGAGATGACCGCCAAACTTGATGAACATCGCCCGGCATTTCACCGCAAAGATGGACGGGCAAACGACGCGATGCGTCCGGTCAAGATTGAGCGCGGATATGCAAAATTCGCGGCAGGATCCGCCCTGATAGATGTCGGCGACACGCGCGTTTTATGCGCCGTCTCCATCGAAGAGCGCGTCCCCAGATTCGTTCAGTTCGAAGGGGGAGGGGGATGGATCACCGCCGAATACGCCATGCTGCCCGGCTCCACGCCAGACCGCACTTCGCGCGACGGACGGCAAGGAAGCGTATCAGGGCGAACGCAGGAGATACAGCGGCTCATCGGCAGATCGATCCGCGCGGTCGTTGACACATCGCTGCTCGGCGAGCGCACCTTCTGGCTCGACTGCGACGTTCTCCAGGCGGACGGCGGCACGCGCTGCGCCTCCATCACCGGCGCGTTCGCCGCGTTCATGGACGCATGCGAAACGCTGCGCGAACAAGGGGGCTTTCGAGACGGCTTTCCGGTCAAAGATTACGCCGCGGCGGTCAGCGTCGGCATCGTGAACGGCAACCCTGTTCTCGACCTGCCGTACGAAGAAGATTCCTCCGCCGAGGTGGACATGAACGTCGTCATGACCGGCGGCGGCGCGTTCATTGAAATACAAGGCTCGGCGGAGGCGGCGCCCTTCACACGGGGACAGATGAACGAAATGCTGAATCTCGCCGTGAAGGGAAACCGCCTGCTCATCGATATGCTGCGCAAGATGTTTTTAGAAAACGCCCATGCGGTTCACTCTAGCGACCTCCAACCTGCATAAGCGGGATGAGATCGAGGCGATACTGACGGCTCTTGGGATTACTCCCGTTGAGATTCAAACCTTGCGGGACCTGCCGCATATTCCGTCTCCGGTGGAGGATGGGGATTCGTTTTTTGAAAATGCGCGTATCAAGGCGCTCGCCGTCTCGTCGTCGGAGGACGGATGCGTTCTCGCGGACGACTCCGGCTTAGAAGTGGACGCGCTGAACGGACGCCCCGGCATCCATTCGGCGCGGTATGCAGGCGAAGGCGCCTCCTCCGAAGAATGCGTCCAGAAACTGCTGCGCGAGACAATGGGCGTCCCGTTTGAGAAGCGGACGGCGCGCTTTGTGTGCGTCATGGTTCTGGCGCGCGGCGGCGAGATACTCGCGGAGGCGCGCGGCGTCTGCGAAGGCATTATCGCCGAGGCGCCTGCAGGGAGCGGCGGCTTCGGATACGACCCTGTGTTCTGGCTGCCGACGTACCGGCGGACGATGGCGGAAATTCCGCAGGCGGAGAAAAACCGCGTCAGCCACCGCGCCGACGCGCTCAAGCGGCTAGAAAAACCGCTCCGCGCGGCGTTCGATTCCCCCTTGAAAAGGGGGGAACCAGGGGGGGTTTAGAGGACAGGCGCAGCCGTTGCGATGCCTTAAGATTCCCGCTTACGCGGGAATGCATGTCCTCGCGGGCATGTCCTCGTGAAAACGGGGAAGCGGGGGACGACCTGGTTGACGACGCCTTTTCCCATCGCGGCGTCCGATTCCCCAAACAGCGAAGACGAGGAGGAAGACGACAGCGGCGAGGAGGAGTGAGCGGCTTGCGGCGCTAACGCCGAGGCGTTATGCTGTTCCTAGACGCGCTTAACAACTTGGGTCGGTCAAGGCGATGAAAACGACGCAACGCTCATCACGCCGCAGGGCGCGCCTCGCGCTGTTGGTCGGCGCCGTTTTGCTGGCGGCGCTGGCGTTTTTTGCCGCCCGCCGCGCGGCGGAGCCGCCGGCAGATTCGGCTCCAAGCGTAGAGTCGGGCGGACATTCCACCGAGGGCGGGGTCTCCGCCGGCGATCCAACAATACGCGGCGCGGACGATCCTGATGGGACATCTCCGGCGGAAGGCGCCGCGCCCGACAGTGGGGCGCATGTCCATGATTCGGGATTCAGCCCGGAAATCTCCATGAATCGCGACTTTATGGATAAAGAAAGGCGCGCGATGGAGAAGCTGCGTGAGCTGACCGGATCCACTTCCGTCACGTTTGATAAAGAAACTCCGGCAGAAGTGATCGAGATACTGGTGGAAGGGATGGATGACCTGACCGCCGCGAAGCATCTGCTCCAATACCACGGTTTCTCCCCGCTTTCTTTTTCCTCCGATTGGCCTTGGATTCCAGAGAAGAAATATGCTGTGGAATACGCCGACCGCGTCCTGGCAAAAGATCCGACCTCGCGCGAAGCCCTGCTCGTGAAGCTCTTCTCGGGGACCGGATCGCAGACTGACAGGATTGAGATCTCTCGGAGACTCATGGAGCTGTACTCGGACGATCCGGACACAATGGGCATTGCAACTTTGGCCTTGACGCGAGATCATCCGGAGGAGGTCATCGCCGCCCTGGAGCGTTTACTGCCGGATGAAGGTCCGCATTCAAATTGGGAACTGCATGAAAATCTTGCCGTCTCCTACGAGCGGCTGGATATGCAGGACATCGCGGCGATGCATTATCTTCTCGGCGCCGGGTATGACGAGAGCCATTTTGGGAAGATGCTTTCAGGGCCGCCGAATGAGCTGAGACACCCGCATGGGCATGGTCCGCGTGAACGGAATGTTGGCAGTTATATGAATTTGATGTTCATAGGAGAGCGGAACTACTCGTCCATCTGGGAGGAACGGGGGCCGGACGCGGCGGCAAAGCAGACGCCAACCGCTCCGAGCGCGCCGTCTCATGGTCATCCCCATGGATCTGCCCTGGACGAGCCGCATGGCGCTCCTCCGCCGCCTGACCATCCAGACGCCCCGCGCCCTGAAAGCGCGCCTCCAACCGGCGCAGAAATGGACATGGCGACGGCATACGCCGACTTCGCCAAGGCGTACCAAGATGCGTTTGAGATGGAGTACGGTCTCTCCGAGGCGACGCCCGAAGGCTACATGAACGCCTTGTTGGGCATGGCGCGCGCCTTCGCCAAGTCGGGCGACGCCCAGCGCGCCCAGGACGCTTACAACGCCGTCCGCAAGCGCCATTCGCGCGAGGAGGTTGAGCAGGTCTTCCGCCGCTTCGACGAACAGGAGCGTCTGAAACGGCAGCCGCCAAACGGCGAAGACGAGGAGGAAGACGACAGCGGCGATGAATGAAACGCCATGAAGCGGCGAGCTGGGGGAAGGCGCCTTCCCCCATCCAGCCTTCCCTACTCCATCTCCTCTATGGAACCGGGGGAGACGGTCACCGTCTTTCCGATCTGCTCCACCTTTTTGCGCAGCGCGTCGATGATCGCTTGCAGCGTTTCATGCGCCTCCTGCGAGGTCTCCCCGACCGCGACGATGTCGACCGGAAGCCAGCCGGGGGTCGACTGATCTGCTATATACCCTTTCATATAGGAGCCGGGGAATTGCGCCTTCAGCTCCTCAAAATAGGGCGCGACAGACGACTCATGCGTGTTGATAAGCACCCGCTGCGCCGCCGAACGCCGTTCGTACCGTTCCGAGATATACGGCGCCACATGCCGCTTGAAGACCGCCTCCATCTCGCGCGGCGGACCCGGCAGCGCTAAAAAGGTTGTTTGTCCGACATCCAGCGCGATGCATGGCGCCCAGCCGACTGGATTCAGCAGACAGCGGGCGGTTGTCGGCGCGGTCGCCATGCGCACCAGGTTCGGGTTCATCTCCTCCCGGCTGGGAACGCCGCGCCGCGTCATATAATCTTCGATCACATTTTCATGCGGGACGGAGTTGACGCCTGCGATCTCCGCCAGTATTTCGGAGGTGAGATCGTCCGGCGTCGGTCCCAGGCCGCCGGAGCAGATTGCCAGGTCCGTTTCGCGGTCGACGGCCGTTTGAAACGCCTGCTTGATCTCCTCGGGGTCGTCGATCAGCTGCGTGATGCGGCGCACCCGCGCGCCGAGCGCCACAATCTCCTTCGCCATCCAGAATGAGTTCGTGTCATGTATCTGTCCGTAAACAAGCTCGGTGCCGATGCTAAAGAGTTCAACGAGCGGGGCTGTGTTCGCCATAAGTCCCTTTCTCTAAAACCTTCGCCTATCATGAAACGGACGGCGCAGAATGTCAATGCCGACATTGTAATCTCCCCCCTTGAAAAGGAGGCTGGGGGGTTTTAAAGGGCGAGGCGCCTCTGGATTCCCCCCTTGAAAAGGGGGGCTAGGGGGGTTTTAAAGGGAGGGTGCCGCCTCTGGATTCCCGCTTGCGCGGGAATGACGCATGGTAGGATGACGGTTTCGGCAAATGCGGACGTCGTCTGCGGCGCCTAAGATTCCCGCTTACGCGGGAATGACCCCCGTTTTCACGGGGGCAGGCTATGAGGGCGCGGGAATGCATGTCCTCGCGGGCATGTCCTCGTGAAAACGGGGAAGCGGGGGACGACCAGCGGCGCGGAATGTCAATGCCAGTCATGGCAATCTTCGTATTGCAGCTGCGTCAGGCGGTAGTAGATGCCTTTTTGGCGCATCAGTTCCGAGTGGGTTCCGATTTCGCGTATCTCGCCTCGGTGGAGAACGACGATGCGGTCCACATCCTGCGTCGTCGAGAGGCGGTGCGCGATGATGATGGAGGTGCGCCCTTCCAGCAGCCGTTTCAGCCCTGTCTGGATATGCGCCTCCGTTTCGGTGTCGATGGAGGAGGTGGCTTCGTCTAGAATGAGTATGTCGGGGTTGAACGCGAGGGCGCGCGCGAAGGCGATCAGCTGCTTCTGTCCGCTTGAAAAGGAAAGCCCGCCTTCGTTCACCTGCGCGTCGTAGCCGCCCGGCAGCGCGCGGATGAATCTATCCGCCTGAACGACCTCGGCGGCGCGCTCCACCTCTTCGTCCGAAATCTCTTTGGAGCCGAGGCGGATATTTTCCTTGACGCTGCCTGAAAACAGAAACACATCCTGCTGAACGATGCCGATGCGCCGCCGCAAATCTTCCAGATTCAGCGTCCGAATCTCTTTGCCGTCAAACCGAATTTCGCCCCGCTGTATGTCGTAAAAGCGGCACATGAGGTTGATGAGCGTCGTCTTGCCGGAGCCTGTCGCGCCGACGACCGCGATGCGCTCCCCCTTGCGTATCGTCAGGTTCACATTCTTTAAGACGTCCACGCCCTCTTCATAGGCAAAGCCGACGTTTTTGAACTCAATCGCATGTTGAAACGCGGGGACGGGCGCCGCTTCAGCCGGCGTTTGGATTTCAGGCTCGGCGTCCAGGATCGTGAAGATGCGCTCGGAGGACGCCATCGCAATCAGCAGCGTTGTGTATTGAGCGCTGAGGCGGCGCAGGGGCCAAAAGAGCCGCTGCCCCCAGATCAGGAACGCATACAGTTCCCCCGGCGTTGTGATGCCTTGAAGCGCCTGTCCGCCGCCATGCCAGATGATGGCGGTTGTGGCAAGCCCGCCCGCCAGTTCGATCATCGGTCCGAACATCGCCATCGCCGTGACGACGCGCAAGGCGGCGGAGAGGTAACCGCTGTTCACATTTTGGAATCGTTCGTTGGTCGCTTTTTCTCGGTTGAAAAGTTGAACCGTTGTGAGTCCGCCGATCCGCTCGTTCATGAAAGCGTTCAGCTGCGAGAGTTGGCGGCGCCATTCCCGAAACACTTTTCTAGACAAGATCTGATAGACTGCCGTCCCGACCGCGATGATCGGAAGGACGCACAGAGCGGCAATCGCCAGCTTCCAGTTCACAATGAGCATCGCCGCGACGATGAAGGTCAGCCCGGCGAGGCTTCCGATGGCGTCCACCAGCCCCTCCGAGAACAGCTCGTCCAGCGCCGCCACATCGTTCATGACCCGCGTCAGCAGTTTTCCGACAGGCGTTCTATCGAAAAAGGCGTTCTGGAGGCGGTGGATATGGCGGAAGATTTGACGGCGCATGTCGCGCATGATCCGCTGCCCCATCATCTTGGTCACATAGGAGCGCAGAAAGGAGCATGAGAGGTCCGCCGCCAAGAGGCCGAAATAAAGCAGCAAAACCCAGCGCATCGCCAAAAAGACGCCCGCGGGGTCCAGCCCCTCCATCCGATCCCCCTTGATGAACTGGTCAATGGCGTATTTGGCGACGATAGGGGTTGAGTTGCGCGCCGCTTCGCCTACCAGAATCAACGCCAGCGCCAGCATGAGCGATCCTGTGTACGGTTTCATGTAGCCGATGAGCCGCTTGACGATCTCGCGGTCGTAGACCTTCGTCAGTTCATGCTCTTCGTATTGGTCGAGATGGTCCAAGGGTTAGTCCGTTTCCGCTGCGCGTCTGCATTCGGCGATGAAGTCGTCCACCATGCCGTCCAGATCGTATTTTGGGTTCCATCCCCATTCCGCGCGCGCTCGGCTGTCGTCGATGGGGCGCAGGAACTGGTCAATGGTCGCTTGGAGCGTTTCGTCCACGTCAAAGTTTATGTCGGCGCTGGGCAGCCGTTTGCGTACAGCGTCGGCGATCTGCTGGGCGCTTGGGGTCGGCTTCGCGCCGTCGATCAGGTAGTAGACGGTCTGAATCGCCTCGCGCGGCGCCTCGGCGAGCTGGATCGTTCCAAGCGCGGCGTCCTTATAGTACACGATCGGCTGGCGCGTTTCCGGTTTGAGCCAGATCGAAAACGGGTTCCCCTTCGCCGATTCTTCGATGACCCAGGAGGTGTACTGAACGATCCCAGGGCTCGCAACGCCAGGTCCGACAACGGACGGGTAGCGCAAGCCGCGCACATCCATGTCGAATTTCCGGCGGTAGAAATGTCCAAGCAGTTCGCCGAACACTTTTGTCGCGCCGTAGATCAGCGTCGGGCGCTGAACGGAGGCGTCCCCGATGACCGGCTCCTGAATATCCAGCCCGAAGGTCGCCAAGGTGCTGGCGAAAATAACCTTCTGCACATTGAACAGGCGCGCCGCCTCCAGCACATAAAACGTGCCGACCGCGTTTGTCTGAATGGAGGTTGAGTGGTCGGCTTCGGAAGGGACGGAGAGCATCGCGCCCAAATGAAAAAGAATGTCGGCGCGGCTCTGCTGAACGGCGTTCAACACATGCGAGTAGTTGCCGACCGAGCCGCGGTAACATGTTATCTTGTCGGCGTACGGCTCCAGTTTGGGCGGCAGTCCGCCGCGTTGAAAGATGGACGCTTCGGCGTCCCCGCGCTCTATCAGCAGTTTCACGACCTCGGAGCCGATAAAGCCGGACCCGCCCGTAACCAACGCTCTCATGTTCAAACTCCTGCGTGTGTTAGAATATCATACCGCAAAATAAGAACGTCTTCTTTGGAAATTGCATGCGATTTACGGCAGCCATGTTTGCCGCGCTCGCTTTGACGCTGACGAGCGCGTCGGCGCAAACGCGCTTTGTCGACGACGCGGGCAACCCGATCGATGAAATACGCATTGAGGGCAACCGCCTCATCTCCGCCTTTGAGATACGGAACGCCATCGGCCTCGGACCTGACCATTTTGAGACCGCTGTCGCCGTGATGGAATCGGTTCTGCCGTTTGAAGAGGTGAAATGGGAGATCAAGACCGAGGAGGACGAGCGGCGCGTCGCCGTGGTGACCGTGAAAGAATATCCGATCAACAAGCTGGACATGCTGCCGGCGAACGGGTTCAACCGCGCGCATGGCTATCATCTCGGCGCGCGGCTGGAATGGACGCGCCGGCGGTCGCATCGAGAAGAGCCGTACGGCGCGCTTTATGTTGAAGCGGCATACGGCTTCTCAAGCAAGCGTTGGCTCCACCGATGGGGCGGGCGCGTCAACCTGCTGCGGAGACTCGGCGTCGAACTGAACGCGACCGCGGAGAAACGCCGCATCGCCGACCCGCGCGACCGCGGAGAGGCGCCGAACCCGATGGAGCAGGAGGCGATGGCGCTGCTGTTCGGGCATGAGTTTCGGGATTTTTATGAGCGCACAGGCTCCAACATCGGCGCGGAAATGCTGATAGACGACGGCATCCACGCCGCGCGGTTCAACATCACGGCGGAACGGCATCTAAGCCTGCCGAAGACGACCGACTGGAGCCTTTTTCGATGGCGCTCCCGAAAATATCCGATTGCGCCGATAGACGAGGGGCGTTATGTCGGTTTTCGCCTGCGTTACGATTACGATCTGTATCCTGACTGGGCTTCTTTTGTTGAGTTTGAGCAGGCTCTTCCTCTTCTCGGTTCCGATTTTGCCGTGTCGCGGGCGGCGGCGGGGGCGCGTCTTCGGCGCGATTTTGACCGAGACATATTGCTGCTTCGGCTCAAAGGAGAGGCGGCGTTTGGGGAGGTTCCCGTCCAGCGGCGTTTCATCTTCGGCGGCTCCGGTTCGCTGCTGGGGTATGCGCTGCATGAATTCCGCGCCGACCGCGGCCTTTTATTCAACGGCGAATACCGGCTGCGCATTTTTGAGGGGTTTCCGCTGAACCTTTACGCGCTCTTTTTTATGGACGCGGCGGCCGCTTCGGGGGTCGGGTTGAAATTGTCGGGCGGGTACGGGTTTGCGTTGGAGAACGGAATCTATGTGCGGCTGGCGCGGGGGCGGTTTG
Organism: Candidatus Poribacteria bacterium; assembly: GCA_963665845.2. Classification (GTDB taxonomy): domain Bacteria; phylum Poribacteria; class WGA-4E; genus JAPPNK01. The sequence continues at coordinate 2,758,902 of OY762492.1, read as the reverse complement.
CGGCGCTGGACATTCGGTTTGCGAACCGCTTTTGAGCGCGCTAAGGCATCGCTGTCGCCGCGCAAAACCCCCCTAGCCCCCTTTTCAAGGGGGAATCGGACGCCGCCCGCTTTTCAAGGGGGGAATCGGACGCCGCCCGCTTTTCAAGGGGGGAATCGGACGCCGCCCGCTTTTCAAGGGGGGAATCGGATGCCGCCCCCTTTCAAGGGGGAATCGGGCGTCTCTTTAAAGAAGAAAGGCGCGTCCACCGAGACGATGAACGCGCCGAGCAGTTGAGTTGTATAGGCGGCGGAGCTGACGCTCTACGCCGCGCGATTCTTAGTCGTCTTTCGCCTTCGTCGTGAAGGAGATGCTCACGTCGGTCGAGTTTTCGGAGGCGTCTTCCACCGAGCCGGAAACCGTGTAGGTCGTTTCGTTCACCAGTCCGGCGCCCCCGGTGGCGACGACCGTTACGGTCGAACCCTCAATCGAGCTTCTCCATCCCTGGTCGTCGCCGTCCTTGGAAAGCGTCAGTTCCGCTTTGGAGATGGCTTCGTCGAACTCAAGCACGACGCCGTTCGTGCTGGTGACGGTTGGGTCCACGCCGGTGGCGCCGTCGGCGGGCGTGGATGACGTGAGCGACGGCGGCGTGGTGTCAGGCTCCGTCAGCGTGAAGGTGAGCGTCGCAGATCCTCCGTTGTCCCAGAGGATGTTGTTGGTCGCCTCCGTTACCGTAAAGGTGCGGCGGCTGCCGGAGCCTTCCGTGGCGTTTCCGTTGACGGTGACCGTGCCGGGATTTTTGTCGAATTGGAGCGTGACCGTTGCGCCTTGAGCGAAGGTCGCGCCGTCAGCCGGCGATTGGAGAACGGCGGCCGTGGTGTCGGGCGGGTCGTCGCCGCCGCAGGCTGCCATGAAAGCCGTCATGGAAATCGCCAAGATCGGCGCCGCAATCGGGAAGAGCCAACGCAATGATTTGTTCATGATGATCCTCAACTCCTTTGGTTGTTTCCGTTTCCATCTACTGATGGGTTGAACATGACGATTCTACCGAATCTTTCAGGTGATGTCATCCAACAGGCGTCCGCTTCGCCGAGAAGCCCGACGCGCGGGCTGCCGAACGAAGCCGCCTTATTCTAAAGATGAGCCTCCTTCCGTTGACGCTGAAAGAAAGCAACTTTCATAAAATCTATCCATCTTCCGCGCGGGGCGCCGCGCCCCGCAAACCATATCCTGCCTGTCTTTTCGCGCCGTGTCAACTTATGAACCGCAGCGCCGTTACTTTACACAAACTCAAAACAAAACGCAACTGCGGCGTTTCAACGCCGCGCAGCGCCGACCGCCCCGACACTATACCAAAGCGGGCGGGCGGTGTAAAGCGCATTTTACACGTTCCGCCCAGCGTTGTAAACAAGCATAGCCTACCGCAACTGAATGTCGAATGCAACCTCGTTTTCAAACAGCGCCATCTCGGAATACGGACCTCCCTGCTCCAAGCGGGTAAACCAACGATGCAGCGTTTTTTTATGATAGGCGGAAATGCCGGAATGTTCAAGGGCGGCTGTGCCGAAGGAACGATTCGGCGCTTTTGACCAGTCCCACACCGCGACGGAGCGCCGCTGCTTCGCGGCGAAACGGGCGGTGTGAAGCGCGCCGTCCCGCTCTCCCGCTTCGATGATGAGCGTTCCGCGGCACAGACCGCTGATGATGCGGTTGCGCTGAACGAACATCCAGCGTTGAAGTTCGCCCCATAAATGCTCGGAGACGAGCAGCCCTTTTTCGGCGATTTTATCGGCTAACGGCTTCCGCCGGGGCGGGTAGATCGCGATCGGATCGGACGGAAGAACGGCGATGGTGGCGGGTTCGGGGGAGGCGTCAGCGCCGACGCGGAGCGCGGCTCGATGCGCCTCGGTGTCAATGCCGAGCGCCAGCCCGCTCACGACGCACCATCCAAGTTGCCGGGCGGTTTCGGCGGCGAATCGGGCGGCTTCGCGCCCGCGTTTGGACGGATTCCGCTGTCCGACGATGGCGACCGAGCGGTTCGGAAAATACAGTCGTCCGCTTGCGGCGAGCATGGCGGGGGCGTTCGGCGTATCGCGCAGCGCGTCAGGATAGGCGGGGTCGGCGCCGGTGACCAGTTGAAATCCGAGGTTTTGAAGATAAGCGGCGCGCGCCGAGACGGCGCCTGCCCGTCGAAAGCGTTCGGCAATGCGCGGCGCCAGCCGATTGGATACGCCGTCTGTGTAAAGCAGGTCGGCGGGGTCGGCGCGCAGAACCTCCGCCGCGCTTCCGAAACGGCGCATGAGGCGGTTGAACAGGCGCAGGTTGACGCCCCGCGTGGAGGCGAGGGCGGCGCGCGCCGTTTGCTCGTCGATCTCTGTTGCTCGCATGGTTTCTATTATACAGCGCGCGCGGCGCGGCGCTTGCCGGTTTTGGAGAAGACGGCGTCAACAACCAGGCTGTCCCCCGCTTCCCCGTTTTCACGGGGACATGCCCGCGAGGGCATGCATTCCCGCGCAAGCGGGAATCCAGAGTCCCGGCAGAAAACATCCGCGTTCACCCTAAACGTCCGTCTGCACGTCGCGTCATTCCCGCGCAAGCGGGAATCCAGAGGCGGCGCGCCCGCGCTTTAAACCCCCCTAGCCCCCCTTTTCAAGGGGGGAATCGGACGCGGCGCGCGCTTTAAACCCCCTAGCCCCCCTTTTCAAGGGGGCATCGGACGCGGCGCCGCGAATATTCCCGTATGAGCGTACTACCCGCTCATGTCGCAATTCGACAGAGAATCGTGTATGATGTATTTTAACGGGTAGGAGCGCGTCCGCTCTGAACATCGAAAAGATTGAGAGACCTCATGCGAACACGATCGACTGCTTTGTTGACTGCAACCTTATGCGTATTCGCCTTTACCGCCGCCGCGGCTTCGCTGACCATCGACGAACGGCGCAAAATCGATCCGATGCTGCATACGCTTCTGCATGCGGAGCGCGATTCGCGCCTTGACCGCGCGCAGCTTTTAAAAGGTATGACGCGGAACGGGCGGATGCCTGTGATTGTGAAAACGGCGGGCGACCCGCGTTCGCTCCAGCGGTACGGCGTCCGCATCAACTCGATCATCGGCAGCATTGCGACGCTTGAGATAGAGCCGCATCGTCTTTCCGCGCTGGCGTCCGCCCCGGAGCTGCTTTATCTTGAAGGGCCGCGGAAAGTGGAACCGATGGCGCCGTCGCTGGACATCAGCGTACCCGCCATCGGCGCCGACCAGCTTCATCTCGCCGACCCCGCTATCACCGGCGAGAATGCGGTCATCGGATTTATCGACACAGGGCTTGACCTTTACCATCCAGGTTTCAAAACGGAAACGGGCGCCACGCGCGTCCTTGCCGCATGGGATCAGATCAACACGCGGGCGGAGCGCATCCCCGAAGGGTTCACCTACGGCACCGAGTGGACGCAGGCGGACATCAACGCCGGGGTTGCCGATCTGATCGACCGTTCTGGGCATGGCACCGCCCTCGCCGGCGCCGCCGCGGGCAACGGGCGCGTTGACGACGGAGAGACGCCCGAGGGGAATTCCTCGCCGCGTTATGTCGGCGTCGCTCCGAAGGCGGGCATCATCGCCGTACGAACCAGCTATTTCACCGCTGACGTTCTGGACGCCGCCAACTTCATCATGGGGAAAGCGCAGCAGCTCAACATGCCTTGCGTTCTCAATATCAGTTTCGGATACAGAGGCCTCGTGCCTCTCGACGGGCGCGGTCCCCTGCAAGAAGCGCTCCAGACGCTCGCGCGCGCGCGCCCTGGGCGAGTCATGGTCGCAGCGGCAGGCAACGGCGGCGACGACAACGCCCATGCGTACATCGAACTGAAAGCCGGCGATCCGCCGAAACGTGTTTATGTGCAGCCGTATTTCGGCTCGAACAGTTTCTTTGTGGAAGGATGGTCGCCCTCCAGCAGCAGCATCTCCGCCCAGGCGCTTTTCCCGACCGACGACGGCGGGCATGATTCCTTCGGGTTTGAGCTGGCGGAGCCAGGGGACGATAAAATTTTCTGGGTTCCTGAAGGTCCTGTAGAAAACCTGCTGATCAACTTCAGTCACGATGCCCCAAGCCCGTTGTACTCGGACCTCAACCGCATGATCGTCTCATACCGTCAATTCGGAAACCTTGGCATTCACATCAGCCAAAATCCGTATGTGATTGAGCTGCAGGGCGACGGCGTCATGCATCTATACGCCATACGCTCAAGATTCGTCCATGTTCCGAACGATCCGCAGTCGGTTGTCCCTGACGGCAATTACATGGTCGCCGCGCCTGCCGACGCTGATGAGATCATCGCGGTCGGCTCCGTCTCCACCCGCAACATCTGGCAGACGCTGGAAGGTTTTTATGTGATCACCTCGTTTCCGGAGGATTTTGGAACGCGCTCCGGCTTTTCCAGCATCGGGCCGCGAACCGACGGCGGAGAAAAGCCGGACATCATGGCGCCGGGAAGAATCATCGTCTCTCCTTTTTCGCAGCATGCAGTTGACCGACTCCATCCCTTTCGGCAGACGGCGGATGGACGCAACTCGATCAACGCGGGAACCAGCCTTGCCGCGGCGCATGTGAGCGGACTTGCCGCCATGCTGCTTCAAAAAAGTCCGAGGACAACCCAGGTGGAGGCTCTCGAACGGGCGCGCGGCGCCGGAAGGGACGCCGCATGGACGCCTGAATACGGCAATGGACTCATTGACGCCTACCAGTTTCTAGACGTGCCGCGTCCGCCGACCGGCGTCGCCGCGGAGGTGGACGGCAGCTCCGCTTCGCTGACATGGACGCCGAACGAAGAGAGCGGATTGACCTACCGCATTGAGGCGGACGGCGAGACGGTTGGGGACGCTTCGGCGCCGCCGTATCCGATCTCCGATCTGGACGACAACGCGCGCGTCTATCGGGTGCGCGCCGTCAACAGCGCCGGACAAGCAAGCCCCCCCTCCCAGGCGATCACCCTGGTCGAAGGCGAAGCCGTTGCAGGACCGATACGAGACATTGAGGTGACGAATCTGAACGGGGGCGTTGAGCTGAACTGGGACACCATCGAAGGAACGGCGGGGTACAGCATTCTATGGGGAAATGACCCTGAAAATCTGGAGAACCCCCTCGCGACTCCAAACAACTGGATCATACTTGAAGGGATGGAAAACGGGGTTGACTACTATTTTGCGGTCGCTCCGATACTCCTTGACGGATTGATCGGCTCCTATTCCGACCCTGTTCTTGCGCGTCCGCGTCCAACGCCCAATATGCCTCAAAGCAGCCTTGTTGTGCGCGAAGGGTTTCCGTTTGAAACTGAAGACGACATCATCACATCGCCCGCCGCGGTCGATATTGACGGAGACGGCAGGCTCGAAATCTTTGTCGGCGGATACGACCGAAATGTCTACGGATTCGATGCGAACGGCGAGATGCTGCCGGGTTGGCCGCAGACGGTCGGCGCGCCGATTATCGGCTCCGTCGCGGTCGGCGATCTGGATCGAGACGGAACGATGGAAATTGTTGCGACTGCGGATCGGAGGGTTTATGTCTGGTCGTCCAACGGAGTTCTCCGACCAGGCTTCCCCGCCGAAACGGCCAGCGTCATTCTATCCAACCCGACCCTCGCCAGCATTGACGAGGATCCAGGTCTGGAAATCCTTGTTTCCGCCTCCGACGAGGCGCCCGGCGTGTACGCTTTTGAAGCGGACGGAGACATGATTCAAGGCTTCCCGATTGAGATGGGCGATGTGAATGTGTACACAGCGCCGATTGCCGGCGACATCAACCTAGACGGCAAAATTGAAATCTACCAGACCTCATACGGCGGTCCCGTCTTGAGCTGGGATGAAAACCTTGAGCTGCGCAACGGATACCCGTTGGAATATGAAACCGGCCCAAATTCGCAGGCGGCGCCCATGCTCGCCATGCTGGACGACAAGGACATGTCGCTTCTCTTCGCCTTTCTCAGCAACGGAACCTTTAGCGGAATTTCGGCAGTCAGCGCGGTTTCAAATATCGAAAGCGGATTTCCCGCGCCGATTATCAACAACATCAACTCCCCCGTCAGCGTCGGCGACATCGACGGAGACGGACAATCTGAAATTGCCGCGATGGACAGGGACAGCTACCTTTATGTATGGAACGCCGACGGAACCGAAATGGAGCCGTTTCCGATACCGCTCTCCTCCTATGGACAGTCGACGCCGCTTCTTGCCGATCTGGACGGCGACGGCGCGTCTGAAATCATCGCGGTCGGAAATTACGGACGGAACTACGGCAGCGTCGTCTATTTCATCGAGGCAGACGGCTCCATCTTCGACTTCGCCGCGCTGCCGGTCGGCGTTTTCGGAAGCCCGACGCTTGCCGATCTGGACGGCGACGGAACCGCCGAGCTGATTGCCGGCACATTCCGCGAAGAGGCGGACCCGGACGATCCGATCAACTTCCCTGAGATCGGGGGGCGGCTCTTTGTTTGGGACACGCCGTACACGATACACCGCGCCGACTGGACAACCGGCCTCGGCGATTCGAGGCGAAGCGGCATCGCGCCGTTTCAAATGCCGCCTCCCAGCGCCATCGAAGATCTGCGGGCGAAATGGACGCTCGCCGGCGATCTGATCATAGAGTGGACATCGACGCAGGAGCGCGGCAATATCGGATGGCGGATCCTGCGTTCAGAATCGCCGGACGGACCGTTCGCGCCCGTTCCCGACAAGATGCGCGCCTCCTACCGACCCTACTCCGACGATCCGATCGCGTATCAAACGACGGACGAGACGGCGGAGGCTCAAAAAACGTACTACTACAGGCTGGAAAACCTCGGCACCATGAACCGCAGCTCCATGAGCGAGATCGTTGAGGTGAAACCGGCGGGCGATCAGGACCTGCTGACGCAATGGGGGAAGGTGAAGGCGCTGGAGAGCTTCCCGATTTTCCCGAACCCGTCCAACCCAGAGGCATGGATACCGTTTGCGCTGGGCGCGGAGAGCGAGTTGAGCGTCCGCATCTACGACTCGCGCGGACAGCTGGCGCGGACGCTGGATCTGGGGCGGCTGCCGGCGGGCGTTTATAAAACGAAGAGCCGGGCGGCGCGCTGGGACGGCAAAAACGACCTCGGCGAAATCGCGGCGAGCGGGCTTTACTTTGTGGAGATTGCCGCCGGCAGCCGGCGAACGCCCCTGCGCAGGCTGCTGATACTGAAATAGACCGCATGAGAGCGGCTTTGCGCGCGTTTGCCGTCTTAATGGCGCTGGCATGCGCCGCGCCGACGGCAAACGCGCTTTCCAAAAACGAAGAGAAGGCTCTCTTTGCGGGAACGCTGCTCGGCGTCGGTTTTGGGACGCGCGCGCTCATTCTGCGCGACATGAACCCAGAGGCGCCCTCGCTCGACAGGCGCATGTTCATCGCCGTCCATGAAGGGATGCGCGCGCCGCTGCTGGACGGGGCGGTGTCGGTCGTGAATGAGCTGGGGGACGGGCGCGTTCTGCTGGTAGGATCGCTGGCGGCGGCGGAATGGGGGACGCCTAAAGGGCGGCGCGCCGGGCGGCTTGTGTTGACAAGCTACGCCGCGGCGGGACTCGCCTCGGAGGCGTTCAAACGGATCATCGGGCGGCCGCGCCCCCTGAACCCTGAAGACAGGCGCTCCATGCCGTCTGGACATACGACAAACGCTTTTGCGGCGGCGGCGGCGATGTCGCATGTTTATCCGCAATGGAAGCCGCTTTTTTACGGGCTGGCGGCGGGGGTCGGGTTTTCCCGCGTCTATCTGGGGCGGCATTATCCGAGCGACACGCTTGGGGGCGCGCTTTTAGGTATGTGGACCGCGCGGGTTGTGTTGAGGCGCGAGTCCGCCGTTCTTTCGTTTCAGTTCTGATGGCGGAGCGCATTCTTTTCATGCGCCTCAGTTCGCTGGGGGATGTTCTTTTGACCTCCCCCGCTGCGCGCGCCGCGCGGCGCGCCTTCCCGGACGCGCGCATCGTTTTTTTAACCTACGCCCGATACGCGCCGCTTTATGCGCACAACCCGCGCGTGGACGCGGTCATCCCGCTTGAAAAAGGGGCGAAGGGAACGATGAACGCCTTGAAGCAGATTCGAGCGGAGCGGTTTGATCTGTCGGTCGACCTGCATGGGAAGCGGAAGACCGTTTTGCTGGCGCGGGCGGCAGGCATACCGCGCCGCCTCATGCGGGATCGAACGCATGAGCAGACGACGCATGCGTCCCATGAAGCGCTGAACGCTTTGGCTCCTCTCGGCGTTGAGAGCGAAGAAGACGACATGGAATTTTTTACAACAGAAAAACAGGAGCGGGAGGCGCGCCGTCTCTTGGAAGGCGCCGCGCGTCCGCTGACAGGCTTTTTTCCCGGCGCCAGCTGGGAGATGCGCATGTGGATGCCGGACAGGTTTGCCGAAATCGCCAACCGCGTCATGGACAGGCTCGGCGGCGGCGCGATTGTCGTCGGCGGAACGAACGAACGGGCGCGAACCGAACGCATCGCCGCGCTGACGAACGGGCGCGCGCGGGCATATCTAAACCTGCCGCTTGGAACGCTTGCCGCTGTCATCCGGCAGTGCGACCTGTTTATCACATGCGATTCAGGACCGATGCACCTGTCCGCCGCCGTCCAAACGCCGACCATCGCGCTCTTCGGACCTGGAAACAGGGATCGGTTCCGCCTCTTGAACGACAGGCATACGAACCTGTGGGAACCAATCGCATGCAGCCCCTGCAAGCAGTTTCGCAACCATTGCCGCAACAACGCCTGCCTGCAGCTGCTTACGGCAGAGCGGGTTTGGCGCGCGGCGGAGGCGAAACTGCGGGCAGCGGGCTTTACTCCGTAGCGGGCGGCTTCGGCTCGTCTGAAGAGGCGCCTTCGACCCGTTCGAGAAAGCGCTCTTTTGCCCCCTCCGATGCGGAGGATTCGCTTGCGCCGGCGCTTTCGCCTTCGCCGCTGCTTTCGCTTGCGCTCTCGTTTGCGGTTCCAGCAGCGAGCGCTTTGGACTCTTCGACCCGCTGCAGGAATTTCGCCTTTGCGCTGTCAGATTTGACCGCATTCTTGTATTTTTTAATGCGCGAGTCCAGCGATTCGCTTTGCATTTCCTCGCTCATGGTCGCCTGGGCGCGAAGACGCGCAAGGTTGTTGCGCAATTCGTTCAGCGCCTGCATATCGCCTTCGGTGGACATGCCCTGCAGCTGCCGGTTCAGTTCGACGGTTTGCCTGTCGACGCGGGCTTGCGCAACCGCCTCATCCCTTTCGGACTGGAGCTTGTTGATGCTGTGCCGGAACGTGACCAGTTTCTCCTGGTAGTTGTCCACCTGGACGCGCACCGAATCTCTGCTTTCGGTGAGCAGGTGGATGCGCTGTACCAACGTTTCCTCTTCTTCTTGAAGCATGGAGCCGACCAGGATCGCTTCTTCGGCGGCTTCTTTGTCGCTGCCCTGCGCGCTGACGATCGCATGATCTATCGCCGAACGCACCTCCATGAGGCTGTCCTCCGCCTTTTTCAGGTCGTCGTCCAGCCGCGCTCGGTTCGCCACCAGACCCGCTACCGCTTCTTCCATCTGCTGATACTGCTTCGTCTGTCCTTCGATCGCCTGCTTGTACACAATTTCCGGCCGCTGCGCCTCCGCCTTCGACAAGCCATCGTGCATCCAGCCGGTCATATACCGCCAGAATCGAACGAATATGTTCGCCATGCGCCTCTCCTTCTGAACAAATCTCGTCAACCTGGATATATGCTATCTGAAGTCGGCAGCGCTGTCAACCTTCAACCTCTGACCTGACGCCTAAAGTTCGGACATCGTCATGAACGAACCGCGATGGTCAGTAGAAAAGCCTCCGCTCCGCGAGGCGTCATTCCCGCGTAAGCGGGAATCTAGAGGCGCCTTAGAGGCCGCCCGCTTTCACCTGCCGACATGTCCCAACTAAAGACGTAAGGTCAGTCAACCTCCGACGGCAGTACTCCCATGCAATGATGTGGATCGGAGATTTGATATGGACGGCGTCTGCGGCGCCTAAGATTCCCGTTTTCACGGGAATGCATGTCCTCGCGGAAGCGGGGAACGACCGGCGGCGCCGCATCCGATTCCCGCCTTGAAAAAGGGGGCTGGGGGGTTTAGGCGCGGGGCGCGTTTGGTTTTGAACTAGGATGGAAGGATGATTAAGATTGCCAAGATAGCGATATACAGGAATCCTCTTAGCAATCTTTTCAATCTTGGCAATCCTAGTTCAGAAAACGGCTAAGATTCCCGTTTGCGCGGGAATGACGGCGGGTAGGGAGCCGCATCCGATTCCCCTTGAAAAGGGCGGCTGGGGATTTTAGGCGCAGGTTGCGCTTTACAAATTCCGCCGGCGCCTTTATGATAAGGCGGTATGGAGAGGCGGACGATGAAGATGCGCATACGCGAACTGGTGGAGCGGAAGCGGCGGAAGGAGGGGCGGGCGATTCCTCAACGCGAGATTGCGGACGCGCTCGGCATCTCGCAGCAGCGCGTTTCCAATCTCATGCGCGGCGCGTATCAGCAGGCGCCGTTGAAACTGCTGCCGAAACTGGCGCGCTATTTTGAGGTGCCGCCGTCCGCGCTGTTTGAGGAGATCGACGGCGCATTGCTGCCCGAACTGGGCTGGATACGCGCCGGACCGCCGGATGAAGCGACGCAGAATGTGATCGGACATCATCTTTGGCCGTCGGAATTCGGCGGGCGTCCAGGCCGTTTTGTGCTTTCCGTGAAGGGCGACTCGATGATCGACGCGCATATACCGCAAGGAGCGCGCGTCGTCGTCGACCCGAACCTGCAGGCGCGCAGCGGCGACATCGTCGCGGCGCTCATCAACGGCGAAAGCGCGCTCAAACGGCTCCGCATAGAAGAGGGCGGGCGGTGCGCGCTCGCCTCCGAAAACAGCCGCAAGAATTATCCCGACATTGAAATCGAATCGGAGAACGGCGCCACCATACAGGGCGTCGTCGTCAGCATACTCATCATACCTGAAAACAGGCGCGGAGGCGCCTAGAAAGAAAACGCATGATACAGATGAACGAAACCGAAAAGTTTCTCTTCGACCTGCAGGGTTTTCTGCATGTGCCGAACTTCCTGACCGAAGAGGAAGTGAGCGCGTTGAACGCCTCTCTCGATGCGAACATGGATCGCATGGTTGAGGACGGCAATTCCCACACGGGCGAGTCGAAAACGCTTGCCGGACGCAAGCGGGGCATGTTCAACGGGATGCTCACCTGGCCCCAGCCGCATTGCCAGCCGTGGCGCGACATGCTCGCGCATCCGAAGGCGGTGCCGTACCTCAACACGATGCATGGGCGCGGCTGGAAGATTGACCATTCGCCGTTCCTGCTTTACTCGACGAAGGGAACCGAGGGGCTGGTTCTTCACGGGTCAACGGCGCGCGTGTTTGACGGATCGCAGTACTACGCGTTCAGCAACGGCGTCATGCGGTGCGGCATGATCGTCATGCAATACCAGCTGACCGATGTGAACGAGGGGGACGGCGGGCTGTGCGTCATACCCGGGAGCCACAAGTCGAACATCCCGCTGCCAAAAAAGATACGGGAATGGGAAGAGTATCAGCACATCGTCTATAATGTGCCGTGCAAGGCGGGCGACCTGGTGATCTTCAACGAGGCGACGCTGCATGGGACGCTGCCGTGGGTGTCGGAAGGGGAGCGGCGGTCGCTGCTGGTGCGCTATTCGCCGAAGTATCTGCACTTCGCGGGCGGCTATTACCATACGAAGCTGCCGGAGTGGGTACATGAGCTGACGGAGGCGCAGCAGGCAACCTTAGAGCCGCCTTACATCTACAACCGCCCTCTCATTGAGGATGACGGGGTCGGGGTGGCGCGACCTCACCGCGAATGAACATGCCGACGCTTTGACGGCTTCTCAACTCGCGCCGACGGGGTTGAGAAGCCGCAAAGCGTCAACCGCGCCAGACAGGCTCCGCGCTGCTTTTGTCTAGGTACCATTGGCGCGCTGGACCGTAGTAATCCGAGACGACCGCCTCCATCGCTTTGTAGATGGAGACGGGCTGAGGAAGTCCGCTCTCTTTTTTCAGGTCATGCATATCGCTGTTGTAACGAACAAACAGCGCCGCCTCAATCTCCGGCAGCTGCCACAGTTTCAGCAGAAAGGTCGGGAACTGTACCTTTGACCAGTCCAGCGGCGACCACATCTCTTCCGTAAAGGCGTCGTCAATGTTGATGTCCCACGGCTCGCTGGTTGGTTTAAAAAAGAGCGCCGCCTCTCTGCCGCCCAACTTTTCAACCGCTTCGAACGCCCATCGGTCATTGCTTTGGCCAGGTTCAAACGCCAGTCCGTAACCGAATTCGAGCGCTGTCGCCGTCATCTTGAGCGAAAAAGCGTCTCGGTCCGTCCCGCTCCGAAGTTTCAAAACGCCGGCAAACGCGATGCTCATGCATGCCCCTCCTAGTCAAGAACGCTCGCTTTTTTGTTCAGATAGTACCGCTGGTTCGGAACATCCGCGCGCGCTCTGAGCGCAACGAGATCGTCCATCACCTTGTAGATGGAGACAGGCTTCGGCTTTTCTTTAGAACCTTGAACCGAGATCAGCTGATCAACGGGTTTAGAACCGTCTGTGATCCGCATAAACATTGCCGCTTCAACTTTTGGCAATTGCCACAGCTCCAGCAATAATGTCGGGAACTGAATCTTCTCCCAGTCAAGCGGGTCTTGAAACTCGGCGGCGAAAATGCCTGAAGCGTCTGAAAACGGCGACGCCCCTATTTCAAACGGCATCTCATTGATGAACCATGGCGACCAGTACGGTTTACAGAACTGCATTCCATACCCGTATTGGCTCGCCTTCATGGCGACTTTGGCTGAAAGCGGGAAGCTGCCATCATCAGATCGATGCCTCCAGTTTTCGCCGTCATCGTAAATCTTTAAATTTACCGCAAATACGATGCCCATGCCTCTCTCCTACTAGCCAAAGGCGTCAATCCCTTTCGGGATACAATTATTGAGGAGGACGGGAGCGGGTAAAGTCGCGCAGCGCGTCGCCGGCGAGGCGAAAGGTTGTCCAGTCGCTCATCGGAACGGCTCCGATCTTGAGATAGAAGTTGACCGCCGGCTCGTTCCAGTCCAGCGCCGTCCATTCGAACCTGCCGCAGCCTCGTTGTTCGGCGGTCAACGCGACATGTTTAAGGAGCTGTCCGCCGTAGCCTTGACGCCGATGCTGCGGCTGGACATACAGGTCTTCGAGCCATAGACCAGGTTTGCCGAGGAATGTTGAGTAGGTTTGAAAAAAGAGGGCGAAGGCGATCGGCTCTCCGTCCAGCTCGCCGATGACCGCCTCGGCGCATGGGTCCTCTCCAAACAGAGTGTCGCGCACCGCGTCTTCGTCGGCAGACACCTCATGCAGCAGCCGCTCGTATTCCGCCAGTTCGCGTATCAGGCTCAACAGGAGGGCGGCGTCGCTCTCAACCGCCGGGCGTATGCGAAAGCGTCCGCTCATGAGGCGCGCTCCAGAAACCGCTGAAAGTTGCCGACAAACAGGTTATGGACGTCGCGCTCCAGCTCGGCGGCGGACACGCTCCAGCCGGCGGCGGCAAGATCGCGGTATTTCTCGGCGAGGACGGCGCCGATCGCCGCGCGCGCGTGCGGCCATTTATACGCCAGCTGCTCCAAGATGCGCGCGTCGGAATGCTGGGGGATGAAACTTAGCCCCAGCAGCTCCACCCGCTCCCGCGTGATCTCCTCCACGACGCTTGGGTTGTTCATGAACCACCAGCAGCCGAAAACCAGCAGGTTCGGAAACTTCCGCGCCGCGACGCACAGCTCATGCTGATTCTCCCGCGACAAAAAGGTGGTCAAAAAAGCGTTGTCAGGATTTTCAGCGCAGAGACGCTCCAGCGCCGACATGTCCGCCTTCGCGCACCCGTCCCCCGCCATGCGCAGCGACGGGTTCACCTGACGCTTGACGCCGATCATGAGCGCAAACGGAACGCCGCGGAAATACGAAACAGGGAGAACGCACTGCCGAATCAGCTCGCCGCGTACCGACTCCTCTGGATAGTCAAAGTCGGGCGGCAGCGACACCGCCATATAGAGCGGGTCCATGCGGTCGATCCAGTCGTTTAGAAATTTGCGTATCTCGCCGAGACACTCCTTGGAGAGCGCGGCGTCCGCGTTATACCCTTGCGCGAGCAGCGTCGGCAGCGCCTCTTCTTCGTAGTTGTTGAGCAGCGGGTCGATGCGGAGCGCCGGCAAAAACCGCTCATTCGGCGGACGCCCCTTGAACCAGACGCGCGCCTCTTCCTCATCGAACGGGTCGTTCGTCATGACGACGGCGCCGATGTTCGCCGCTTTGAAGGCGCGGTCGATCATTTCGTCCGCGGTGGAGTCGGCAAAGAATTCGCGGATGCGATTCAGGTTGCGTTCGGCGGGGTCGGCGCCGAGCGTTTTGAGCGCCGTAATGACGCCCCTGCACGCTTCGCTGACAGGCGAGTTGTCGATGAACAAGGTTTGCCAGATATGGTCGGCTTGACCGGCGCGGCTCATTTTCCAGAACGCGTCCGCGCCGATGTCCGATTGGCGCAGCGTTTCGGCGATCAGGTAATGGTAGTTCAGCAGCTCGTCGATCCCCCAGAGCATATGCGCACCGAATTCGGGCGAGAACAGATGGGTATGGATGTCCAAGGCGCGCTGCGCTTGAACGGCGCGCTCCACGGCGGAGCTGATTTCATCATGCGAGAGGGGGCGCGCTGCCATGCGGCATACTCCGTTTTGGATAAGTCGCTATAGCGTCGCTCATACGGGGGAAGATGTCAAGCGCCCGCTGCGCCCTTCTGCGCGTTAGTCGCCGTCTTGCGGAGTTGGTTTATCGCTACGGTCCGCCGCTTTCAACGCTCCCCATGGCGCTTTTTTCTTACCGGCAGGGTCAACGGAGAGGAAACGGCTCTTGCCCGCATGAACCCATGTCGTTGCGCCGAATCGGCCGATGCGCACGATCTCCCGCGTCTCTATATGAATGCGGTAAAGTCCGCTCAGCGGGTTGTGGTTGTCGTCAAGTTTTATATGGAACAGAATCCATCTGCTGTCCGCCGACCAATCGCTGAGGCTTGCCCGCAATCCGTCTTTGCGGGATGTGAGACGCTCAACATTGGAACCGTCCGGGTCCATCATATAAACGTCAGGTCCTCCAATCTCTCCTTCCTGATCTTTGCGGTCGAACGCCTCAAACGCAATCTTCTTGCCGTCCGGCGACCATTCGGGGTATCTCTCGGTTGCAGCGCTGTACGTCAGGTTGACAACGTTGGAGCCGTCAGCGTTCATCGTATAGAGATGTTTGCGCCAGTGATCTCCAGTGAGACCGAGCGCAGCTCTCTCCTTGTCGCTGGGAGTGGAACTGTAAACGATCTTCTTGCCGTCTCCAGAGACGGACGGCCAATATTCATCCTGATCCGGCGTCTTGGTGAGCTGCTCCAGCGCCGCGGCGCGGAAATCCAACGCATAGATGTCTCCAAACGATGGGAACGGGTTGTTTCTGTCTTTTGCGGCGCATGCAAGACGCCTCCCGTCTGGAAACCACGCTACAAATGGAATGTAAATATGTTCATATCCTTTGTTGTCGAGGCGCTCGGTCATGTTGATGAGCCGCCCTGTTTCCAGCTCCAGGATGAACATCGTGTACCAACCGAAATCGTCCGTACTGGCGATGAAGGCGGCGCGCTTGCCGTCCCGGCTAAATCTAGCGGGGCCGTTGAATTCGCCTGTCATCCAGACCCTTTCATTTTGACCGTCCCAGTCGATGAGTTTAAGCGTGTCTCCGCTCCTTACGCAGAGGGTCGGCTTCTCCAGTCTTGTTACATCTTCCTTTGGGACAAAGTCTCTTGCCGGCGCGGACGCGCACAACAGAAGCGAGAAGACAGCGGACACGAACGCCGCCACGGGTTTTGTGAAGGCGGAGAAGGTCATGCCATGCTCCTTTCAGGATGAAGGGGCGGCTCATTGCACATCAGTTTTCCCAAACGTCGTTTTCCCCTTCAACCCACTCCAAGCCGTATCGCCATTGTACCATAGTTTTGACCGCGCTGTAACTTTCTGAGCGCAAAACCTCTAAGATTTCCGCGCGTCTTACCGCAAGGGCGGACGGTTTCTGCGGCGCCTCTGGATTCCCGCTTGCGCGGGAATGCATGTCCTCGCGCGGCGCGGACGCTTTAGGGTCGTCAATAAAATCTCTGCATGGGCGTACTGCCATCGAACGATGGGCGTTGACCTGCGGCGCATCCTGCGCTAAACTTTTGCCCGTAGATTGTTTTGGAGCGTTGATCAATGATTCATGGACGGCGTGTTCTCATCACTGGAGGCGGAGGCTTTATCGGGGCTGCTTTAGCCGAAACGCTCCACCCATCCAACGAGGTTCTACTCTACGACATCCGCTTCGATCAGAACTCCGCCGCCTACGCCAACCTGAAAGACCGCCCGAACATCCGCTTCATTCAGGGCGACATTCTCGACAAGCGGCGGCTCAAGGAGGCATGCGCGGGCGCGCATATCGTCGTTCATCTCGCTTCGGTCGTCGGCGTTCAGACGGTCATCATGAACGCGCTGCGGACGCTGGAGGTGAACGTACAGGGCGTCCAGAACATCTTAGAGGTCTTGAACCCCGCCGCGACGGAGCGGTTTGTCTACATCTCCAGCAGCGAAATCTACGGTCCGGACGCCTACAACGCGGGCGAGGCGGACAACGCGGTCTCCGGTCCGCCGGACGAACCGCGCTGGAGCTACGCCGCCAGCAAGATTGTCGGCGAGCATATGACGCAGGGGCATTATCAGGAGCGCGGGCTGCCCGCTGTCATTGTGCGCCCGTTCAACCTGTTCGGTCCAAAGCGCATCGGCGACCATGCGGTCATGCGTTTCATTTTTCAAGCGCTGAACCATGACCCGATCACCGTCCATAACGACGGTTCCGCCATCCGCTCTTGGTGCTATATTGACGACTTTATCGACGGGCTGCTGCGCGCCGCGACAGCGGAGGAAGCGGTCGGTCAGGCGTTCAACATCGGCAACCCGGCGAACACGGTCACCATGCTGCAGCTCGCCCGCGCCGTCATTCAGGCGTGCAATTCCAGTTCGCGCATCGAGTTTGTTCCGTTTAAGCATTCAGACGTTCATCTTCGGTCGCCGGACATCTCGCGCGCCCGCGCCGTTCTTGGATATGAGCCGAAGGCGGGTCTGGACGAGGCGCTGCTGGAGACGGCGCGCTGGTACCGTCGGCATGCCGCGCAGATTGCGCCGGGTCTGCTTGCCCCCTGAACATACGCGCCAATATAACACGCCAGCGCCGTTTTGACCCGCCATACGCGCCATTTTGACGCGCCTTTGTTTCGGAATGTTCCTCAAAGCCTGTTATCATGCGGGTTTTTGCGTTTTAGCATTTTGGCGCCTTATTTGCTAATCAAGAGCCGTCCTTCAAGGAACACGCAACTTAGGCCAATTGGCGATGGGAAGGGCGGATATGGCCATCACGCCACTTTACGACCGTATCCTCGTTCAGAGGATTGAAGAGGAAGAGCAGACGATCGGCGGCATCATCATTCCCGACACGGCTAAAGAGAAGCCGCAGCAGGGGAAGGTGGTCGCGGTCGGCGAGGGCAAGACGCTTGACAGCGGCGAGCGTCAGGCGCCCGATGTCGCGGTGGGCGACACGGTACTTTTTGGCAAATACGCCGGGACGGAGATCACCGTTGAAGACGAGGATTATCTGATCCTGCGCGAAGACGACATTCTCGCAAAAATCATTGAGTAAGGAGACTCGCGATGCCTGCAAAGCAGCTGTCGTTCAACGAAGAAGCGCGCGCCGCCATCAAGCGGGGGGTGGACACTCTCGCCAACGCCGTGCGCGTCACCATGGGACCCAAAGGACGCAACGTCGTTCTGGATAAAAAATTCGGCGCCCCGACCGTCACCAAAGACGGCGTCACGGTCGCCAAAGAGATCGAACTGGAAGACGCCTATGAGGACATGGGCGCGCAGATGATCAAGGAGGTTGCCTCCAAAACGAGCGACGAGGTCGGCGACGGCACCACCACCGCAACGGTTCTGGCGCAGGCGATCTACCGCGAAGGGCTGAAAAATGTCACCGCAGGGCGCAACCCGATGAGCCTGAAGCGCGGCATCGACAAAGCGGTCAGCGCGATTGTGGGCGAGCTGGCGAACTCAAGTGTGCCGCACGAAAGCCATGAGCAGATCGCGCAGGTTGCCTCCATCTCCGCCAACAACGACAACGAAATCGGCGAGTTCATTGCCGAAGCGATGGAGAAGGTAGGCAAGGACGGCGTCATCACCGTCGAGGAAGCGAAGGGGCTGGAAACGGAAGTGGAAGTGGTCGAAGGGATGCAGTTTGACCGCGGCTACCTCTCCCCCTACTTCGTGACCGACTCGGAGCGCATGGAGGTGGAGCTGGAAGACCCGTTCATTTTGATTCACGAGAAGAAAATCTCGGCGGTCAAAGACCTGATGCTCATTCTGAACGACATCTCCCAAGCGGGCGGCAGCGTTCTGATCATCGCCGAAGATGTGGAAGGCGAAGCGCTGGCGACGCTGGTGCTGAACAAACTGCGCGGTCTCATCAAAGCCGCCGCGGTGAAGGCGCCTGGATACGGCGACCGCCGAAAAGCGATGCTGGACGACATCTCGATTTTGACGAACGGGCGCGTCGTATCTGAAGAGCTGGGCGTCAAGTTGGAAACGATTGGCGCCGCGTCGGAGTTCATCGGGCGCGCCAAGCGGGTCGTCATCGACAAGGACAACACGACGATCATCGAAGGCGACGGTTCGCAGGAAGCCATCGCCGGACGCATCAACCAGATTCGGGCGCAGATCGAAGACACCACCTCCGACTACGACCGCGAGAAGCTGCAGGAGCGTCTTGCGAAGCTGTCGGGCGGGGTCGCCGTCATCAATGTCGGCGCCGCCACCGAGGTGGAAATGAAAAACAAAAAGGCGCTCATCGAAGACGCGATGCATGCGGCGCGCGCGGCGGTGGAAGAGGGCATGGTTCCCGGCGGCGGCGTCGCCTACATCCGCGCTCAAGCGGCGCTGGAAGGTCTTGAAACGAGCGACGAAGACGAAGCGGTCGGCGTCGACATCGTGCGCCGCGCCCTGGAAGAGCCTCTGCGTCAGATCGTGCGGAACGCCGGTCTGGAAGACTCGCTCATTGTGGACGCGATCCGCAAGTCGGACAGCCCGAACTACGGGTACGACGGACGGCGCGAAGAGTACGGCGATCTGTTTGAGTACGGCGTCATCGACCCGGCGAAAACAACGCGCATCGCGCTGGAGAAGTCGGCGAGCATCGCCGGTCTCATGTTGACGACCGAGGCGCTGGTCGCGGAGATTCCTGAAAAGGATCCGCCCGCGCCGATGCCCGGCGGCGACATGTACTAAACAAAGTCGGCGTCCTAAGACGCTTTGATAAAACCCCGCGCGCAGGTCTGAACCTTGCGCGCGGGATTTTGTTTTAAGACGGGATGACGCGATTGACGGATGCGGACGGTTTAGAGATCGACTCTGGATTCCCGCGCGTTTTACCGCAAGGGCGGGAATGCATGCCCTCTCGGAAGCGGGGACGGCCGGGGATGCGGCATGTCAAGAGCGGCGTATCGGCATTCGCAATCCTCATGTTAATCTTTTTAATCTTGGCAATCCTAGTTCAGACGACAACTGCGGCGCTTAAGATTCCCGCTTACGCGGGAATGACAGGGAGAGAGGCGCGGGAATGACGAGCAGCCCAATGACAGCGGATAGCGCGGGGTTTCTGGACTCCCCCCTTGAAAAGGGGGGCTGGGGGGGTTTTAGCCGCGCGCGGCGGCTGTAGCGCCTTAAGATTCCCGCTTACGCGGGAATGACAGAGAGAGGAGCGGGAATGACGGAGAGGAAAGCGAGCATGAAGTGGGGATGAGCTGTCAGACCTCTCTTAAAAGGCGGACGATCTTGTCGGCGCCTTCGCGGCGGGAGCGCTGCGCGACAGCGAGCGGAGTTTCGCCCCTCTTGTTGACGGCGGAGGCGTCCGCGCCGGACGCCAGCAGCGTTTCAACGGCGGCAATCTTTTTATCGGTTTTGCGTATCGTGGAGCGAACCGCGTCGAACAGGGGCGTTTCATCGGCGTTGTCCCGCGCGTTGATGTCGGCGCCATGTTCCAGAAGCGCCGCCATCGTTTTGGAGAAACCCGCTTTCGCCGCCGCGTGGAGCGCCGTTTTGCCTTTGCGGTTTCGCGCGTTCACATCCGCGCCCGCCGCAATCAGCTCTAAAATGCGCTGCGGATTTTCCCCCTTGTCGCCTCGGCTGTAATACACAATCGGCGGCCAGCCCCAATGAACAGGCTTGTTCGGGTCGGGCTGAACGCCGTATTCCGCCAACAGCTTGCCGACCCCGTCCTGCGCCGAAATCGGCGTCGGCGCGTCATGCGGATTTGCGCCCGCCTCTATCAACGCGCGCGCGATGTCCACATGCTCTCGGACATCGCCCATCAGCGTCTTGCTGTGTTGAACGGCGTCCGCCCCGCGCTCAATCAGCAAATGAACCGCCTCCAGCTGTTGACCGCAAACGGCGTACATTAAAGGAGTCGCCCATGGCGCGGGCGCCGGCGCCAACATCGGCGAGCCGTCCTCTTCAACGGCGTCAGCGGCGATTTCCGCCTGCGGATTTCCCGCTTCTATTTGGGACGGATCCTCATCCAGCAACCTGTTGAGCGCGGGCAGGTCGCCCAGATACGCCGCGGCGTAGACGTCATAAACGGCGCTGTTTTTCAACAGCCACTCCGCTGTCTCCGTCCGCCGCGCTAAACGGGCGGCGCAGACGGGGCTGATCTCAATGCGATGGGGCGTGTAATGGCAGCCATGCGCGTTCACATCCGCGCCGACTTCAGCCAAGAATTTCACAACCTCCAGCTTGCCGCGCCAAGCCGCTTCCCAGAGCATCGTTCGCCCGTGGGACGCGACGCGCCGAATCCATTCGGGCTTGACGCGCGCGATTTCGCGGACCGTTTCTAGGTCGCCCCTGCCTGCCGCGGCGACGCCGATTTTCAGATGATCGCTCCGTTTGCCGGTCAACGGTAAACGCATGCTTATTCGCTCATCGGCGCTTCGACTTCGGCGTCGCCCGTTGTCTCCTCTAACGGCGTCAGGAGATCGTCATGAGAGCCGAACTGATCATACTGTATGTCCTGCATGCGCGCTCTGTCTTCAGGGTTGTTGATGTCGACGATGCGCGGCGTGATAACGATGACGACCTCCGAGTCCTGCGCGATATTCTCTGTCCGGCGGAAGAGCGCCCCGACAAGCGGCAGGTCGCCCAGAACCGGCACCTTTTCTTCAACCTCTTGCTGTTTACGCTTCTTCAAGCCGCCGATCACAATCTGCTGCCCGTCTTCCGCGTCGATAAAGGTGGAGACGGTGCTTTCTTCGGTCAGCGGGGCGTTGAAGTTGGTGAACTCAATGAAATTGCTTGCCGTGATCTGATCGATCTGCAAGCCGATGGTGCGTTTGCCGCGGTCGCCTGCGGTCATGCGCGCGATGCGCGGCGTGATGCTGATGTTGATGCCGATGTCCTGCAGGAAGTCAAAGTCGAAGATCTGCCCTTCCAGCAGGTCGGAGGTGCGGGCGCTCTGCAGATACGGAATATCGCGCCCGCTTACGAAGGTGGCGGGCTGGTTGTCGCGCACCATGAAACTAGGCGAGGAGAGCGTCCTGACCTTGTTGCTGCGCATGAGCGTATGGAGAAAGCCCATGTACTCGTTTGTCGCCGCCTGAACGGAAAAGCCGGTGATCTGCTGCTCCAAATTGAGCGACGAATTGAATTCGCCGGTGAGCGGGTTGGAGCCAGGCTCTCGGTTTTTGCCGAAGGCGTCTGTTCCAAAGAGCCGTTTCTCCATCAGCGCCATCTCAATGCCCATCTTCGTTGTGTCGTCCAGCGTCAGCTCAAGGATATGGATGTCGATCCAGACCTGCCCGCGGACGATGTCCAGCGCGCGGACGATCTTTTCAATATCCTCAATGTAGCGGGAGCGGGTTGTGATGACGAGCGAATTGGTCTGTTCGTCGGCGAACAGGCTCACCTTGTCGATGAGGCTGTTGATGTCCGTATTCTGTTCAGCCGCGGATTGCGAGAAGCGCCCAAATGGACCGAAGAACGGAAAACCGCCGCCCTGGTCTTGCGAGCTGCTGCTCCATATTTGGGACAGGAGCGGCTCCAGCTGCGTCGCGTCCGAGTATTCAAGGTTGAAAACGCGCGTGATTTCGCGCTGCCCTTCAGGCGTCGGAATGTCCAGCTCCTTGATAAACTCTTCGATCAGCTCAAAGTTGCGCGCCGTTCCCGTTGAAATGATGATCGAATTTGTCGTCGGATACGCCGCCGCGACCACATTGCCGGCGAGCGAGCCTTGGGCGGTGTTGCCCTGGTTGCGGCTTCGCACCGATTCTAAGAAAGAGAAAAAGCCGCCTCCGCCGCCTCCGCCTTGCTGACCCCCGCCTTGATAGACGGCGTTCAGCACCTCGGCGATCTTCGTCGCGTCTGCGTACTGCAGCGGAAAGATGCGCGTTCCCCATTCCTGTTCGGGCATGCTCACATCCATGCGGTTGATCAGGTCTTTCAGCACCGCTAGGTTCTTGGAGGAGGTTGCCGCGACGATCGCGTTCAGGCGCGTGTCCGCCGTCAGGTTCACTTCGCCTTGAAGCCCAAAGCCGCTGTCTGAATCGTCGTCGCCCTGATCGTAATCGTCGTACCACCAGTACCGGTAGCGGTCTCGGTCGTCGTCGTCCTGTCCGTCGATCAGCTCCTGAATGTTTTGGACCAGCGCTTCGGCGTTGGCGTTTTTCAAGACGAAGATTTCGATCTCATTCCCTGGGTCGTCCTGTATGTCCAGCTCATTGATCAGCGTTTCAATGATGGTCCAGTTGCTGGGGTCGGAGGAGATGACGACCGCGTTGAGCCGTTCGTCAGCGGCGTATTGAATCTCGCCGGCGACCCCTTGCGAATCGCTGCCTCGGCTTCGGTCGTACCATGAGGAGTAGTAGTATCGGCTGCTGCGGCTGCTTGAGGAGGAGGAGCCTTCCAGCACCTCTTGCAAAATATCGACCACATTGCTGGCGTTCGCGTATTTCAGCGGGAAGACGCGCACATCGGTTTGAAGCGACGGGGCGACATCCATCTTGGCGACCAGCTCTTTAACGTAATCCATATTTTCTTTTGTCGCGCGGACAATCAGCTGGTTCGTTTCGTCATTGCTGGTGATGAACACCGCCAGCCCCGCCGACGCCGCCGAGCCGCCGGAGTCGGAGTAAAACCATCGCGCGGTGTCGCCTGATCTGCCGAACAGGTCCTCCAGCGCGTCCTCAATCTCGTCCACTTCGGTGTTGTTGATCTGAATCACCTCGGTTTCAAACAGCTGTATGTCCATGCTGGCGACATCGATCTGCGCTAGGAAGGTCGCAATGCGCCGGATGTTGGAGGCGATGCCGGTGATGACGATCGTGTTCGATTCACGGTCGCCAAACAGAACGCCGGCGTCCGACTTCAACGATCCAAGCTTTCCGGCGATCTCGTCCGCGTTCAGATGCTTCAGCGGGATCACATGCGTAATGACCTGATCCGAGTCGGGTATCGATTCAGGGTCGGCGCCGTAGGAGACGGGAACCTTCATCCTGACCGCTTTCTGAACGGTCGTGATGAGAAGCGTTGAGTCGGTCTGAATCGTTGTCAGATCGAACTGCATCAGCCCCGTTTTGATTTTTTCCAGCGCCTCGTCGATGGTCACATTTTTTAGGTTGACGAGCGACAGCTTTTTGCCCTGTATGTCCCGTTCGGTGGAGATGATGGTCAGGTCGGTTTCGCGCTGAATAAACTGGATCAGATCCTTCAGTTCGACGTTGACGAAGTCTAGGGTGAGTCTTGCCGCTTTATCGTCGTCGCCGCGTTCGGTGACCTGCATGCCCTGCTGGGCGTTCAAGACGGCGGGCAGCGCCGTCAAGCAGACGGCGGCAAAGACGATCAGGCGGCGGTAACTACGGGTGAACATGGGCATCCTCAATGGTTTCACGTTTTCAACTTTCTACTGGCGCCGCTGGCAGCATGCGCGTTGCGCTCCAGCATGTTAGATTCCAAAACAGGCGTTTAGGTTTAATGGAACCGCGTTTTTTCAATCTCTGCCGCCTCGCCGGCCGCCTCGTCCGCGGAATTCCCGCATGATTTCGGCGCGCTCTTCGGGGCTGGCGTTGCGCAGCCGCTCCATCCGTTCGCGCATATCGGCCGGCATGCCTTCAGGGAATCCGCCGCGCCCGCCTCTCTCGCTGGAACGGGAGGAGGCTTGCGCTCGGCTGCGCGAGCTGCCGCCCTGGTTGGCGCTTCCGCCGGATGCGCCGGAGGCGGTCGGAAGCGATAGGTTCGTCTCTTCGCCCTCGCCGTTGACGATGGCGACCCGCCCATAGCCGACGGAGACAAGCGTCATGCCTTCAAACTGGTCCCCTTCGTCCACGGTATACGTGGAGCCGCCTTGCCGCTGGATCCTGGCGTAGTTCTTGCGCGGCTCCGCTTCCAGCTCGGCGGTCGACTCTTCCGGCGTTTCCAGTTCATTCCCGTAAAGCGTCAGCAGAAACTGCTCTTCCTCGCTCAATTCAACCGTTTCTTCCTCTTCGGTCTCGTCTTCGATCACTACGGTCATGAGCAGGCTGTAGCGCGGGCGGTTGTCGGGCGGTTTCCAGCCCAGTTTTCGGAACAGGTTTTTCTCGGAGAGAATCTTGTAGTAGTCCATCGGCGGGCGCTCGTCCGCGTAAAGCTGCGGAGCCGCCATCGCCGCCATCGCAAACAACGCAACCGCTGTTCTTCGTATCATGAGTCGCTCCTTCGTTGTCGTCTTCAAAAGATGGTCGCTTTGACGGTCACTCGGACGAGAAGCGTTGGACCGTCTTCGTTGTGCTTTGTCAGGTTGAGTTCGGAGATGCGCATCCACGGCGCTTCCCCTTCCAGCTGGTACACGAATCGGGTGAGGTTTTCGAGCCGCGCCCGAAATTCGGTCGCCGCCGTGTAGATGATCGGCTTGGAGGGGGACGGTTTATCCACCGCCTCCGATATGCGCCACAACGTATCGATCAGCTTGACATGGTAGGCGCGTATCTCTTCGAGGTCGGGATGGGTGAACGGCGGCGGTCCGCTCTCGCTCTCGTCTTGGGCGTCTTCGCCGTCGTTTTGATCGTCCCCGCTCTCGTCGCCGTTCGCTTCGCTGTCTCCGTTCTCTTCGTCTTTCGCTTCGCCGTTTCCGTTGTCGCCGTTGGCGTTTTCATCTTGGTCAGCGCCGTCGCCGTTTCCGTTGTCGCTCTCGTTTTCATTTTGATTCGCGTCGCCGCCGTTGGCGTTGTCGCCTTCGTTTTGATTCGCGCCGCCGCCGTTTTCTTCGTTTGCCGCCTCTTCAGATTCGTTCGGATCGGCGTCTGTAGTTTCTTGCGCGCCGTTTTCTTCTTCGTTTTCAGTCTCGGCATTCTCGCCGCCGCCCTCATCTTCGTTTTCGGCATTCTCGCCGCCGCCCTCATCTTCGTTTTCGGCATTCTCGCCGCCGCCCTCATCTTCGTTTTCGGCATTCTCGCCGCCGCCCTCATCTTCGTTTTCGGTCGCGCCCTCTTCTGTGTCTGTATTGTCGGGCTTCGGCTCCTCCTCTTTCACATCCAGAATGTAACGCAGCTGGTCGTCGCTGAGCCAGGCGGCTTGGTTGTCGCGGAGCGTTTCCATCAACCGCTTCTGCGCCGCCGGTTCTATTTGGGGGATGCGCGGATAGGGGTACGCTCCAAATTTGATGGGGGCGGGATGCGCCGGCGGTTTAGACGGTTCCTTGACATTGTCCGCTTCGGCGTCATCGGCTTCTGTTTTCGTTTCATTTTCGCCGTTTGCGTTTTCGTTTCCGCCTTCCTCGCCGTTTGCGTTTTCGTTTCCGCCTTCCTCGTTATTTTCAGCATTTTCGGAGCCGTTTTCTTCTTCGGTTTCGTTTCCGTTCTCTGCCTCGTTTTCAGCGGCGTTTTCGGCTTCGTTTTCGCCGTTTGTTTGCGGCTCCGGTTCTGGCGCTGGTTCCGGCGGAATTCGGCTCAATCCATCCTGCATATGCGTTCGCAGCAGGCTGTCCAGTATACGCATCTTGGAGGGCTGCGAGGCGAGATGGGCGAGGCGCAGCTGGGCGACCTTGTCCGCAGAAAGGTTGGGGTTGTCCATCATCGATTCGAGGTTGTCCTCCGCGCTGTTTCGAATGGAAGGGTCGTCGCGCGTCAGCTGAATCAGCCGCTGCGCCGCTTCCTGCAGCGGGGCGGAATGCTCCGACTCCAGCGCCTCTCGGATGGCGGCTCTGCGCTCCGCCAGGTCTTGGATGGAGATCGGGCTTGGTTTGACGAGGACGGCTTGCGTTTTATCGACTTTGGTTTGCTGTTCAACCTTCACAAAATCCAGTTTTTGAATGCCGCTTCTGCCGGCGATTTGCGCGATTTTTTGCAGGATCATCGGCTCAATGGTGTCCGCGTTCGCGTCAAACAGGTTGCGCCGCCGGTCCGAGAAATCGTCGACCGATTCAACGCCCGCCCTGTTTTCAAGGATGAACTGCGCCTGCCGAGGGTTGACGCCCAGGCGCGCCATCAGGTCGTTTGCGCTCGCTGTCAGGATAGAGCGTTTTCCGTTTTCAGGCGTCGGCTTGACAGCGTACACCTCTTTCATTTTGTCGATGACCGGCTGGGGCAGCGTTTCTCCCGACGTCTTCGAGGCGTCCTGAATGGAACGCGCCGCCGTTTTGAGCGGCTCTTGCAGGCGCGACATGAGCGACGCTTCCGCCAGCTCCTGTTTTTTAGCGTCCACATTTTCTTGTCCGCTGAGAATTCCGATCAGCTGAAACGCCGTAAAGAGCGCGACCCCAACGACCGCGACGATGAGTAGCAGCTTGACGCTGCGATCCGAAACGGCTCCGCCCAGTTCAAATTTCACCGTCTATTCGTCCTTTTCTTCGCTTGTTGACACATCGATCTTGATGGTTTCAATCGTTCCGCTGTCGATGGAGGCGTCGCTCTTTATCACTGCGATTCCCTCCGACTTCAGCTTTTCAAGCGCTTCCGCGTCCAGCTCAATGCTGACGCCTTCTTTCCCCAGCGCCTCTTTCAACGCCGCCTCTATTTTCTCGGAGCCTTCGATAGCTTCAAACTCCGCCGCCGCCTTTACGTTCTGAATGGAGACTTGGCCGCTTTGCTGGAAGCCGCTTCCTCGCGCTTCGCCGCCGCGTCCGCCGCCTTGACGCGAAGAGACCTGGCGGCTGCCGCCTCCTCCCCGCTGCTGATTTCCGCCGCTTTGGGCGGTTTGTCTGCCTCCGCCGCGTTGACCCTGCGGTTCCGCTTCAGCGGTCGGTTCGTTGCCGGTTCCGATCTTTCGGACGGCTAGAACCGGGGCGTTGACCGACACTTGAGCGGTGACCCTGAACTGATGGATCTGGCGCCTGTTTTCCTCGAACGTTGTTACTTGGCTGAGGGAGATTTCGTTCGAGTCGAACCATGGCGATCGGGCGATCTTGCGCGCCGTCTCCTTGACGATGTCATGCGAGCTTCCCTGCAGTTCGATCTGCACCTCGCCCGAATCGGAAAACTGTATCGCGGTCGCCGCGACCGAGGGGCGGTCCGGCAGAAGAGCGGTCAGCTCCCGCAGCACATCCAGAACCGAGTATTTCGGCTCCATGTAGGCGTTCATACGGCGGATTTTGGACGCTTCTTGGTCGGAGATCGCCTTGTCCGCTCTATAGGTTTTGATTTCGTTGTTGAGGCTGCGCACATCCTCCGCCTGGCTGCGCTTGATCTGGGCGCTGAGCAGGGCGATAGCCGCGGTCAAAGCCGCCGCCGCGATGACGCAAACGAGCGCTTGCCTGTTGCGGTCCGCCTGTTCATGCTTTTCCTTGTCCATTTTCGGTATCAGGTTCGCTTCCAGCGTCCCGGACAGCTCGCCGACCGCCAGCCCCAGCGCGACGCCGTATCGATGCCAGCCTGCAGGCTCCGCGCTCACCTTGGAGGCGTCCTTGAACCCGCCGATTTCGATGTTCGTATGAACGGGCGCGCCCAGCTGCGCTTCGATCAGCTGCGCCAGCGAGACCGACGCGCCGTCTTCGGTCAGGTTGTCGAAGCGCATGGAGGCGCCGCCGCCCCAGAGCCAGATGTCGTCGAACGGCTTGTCGTCTTCAAACTGCCGCTTGTGCGCCTGAACGGTGCGCGTCAATTCGCCGATAAAGAGGGAAGGGATGCGCGCGTCGCCGTTGCGCAGCTGGTCGGCGCCGATGGGGAAACTGCGCGTCGTTTCGATGGCGCCGTCGCAAATGACGCCGACCTCGGTCGCCGAATGCCCGATATCCACAATGAGCAGATGGCGATGGTCCGTCTCGTTGCCGGCGTGCAGCCGCGCGAGCGCCGGGATCGCAAACACCGACGGCGCGATGGCGACCGGCTTGCCGCCCGCTTCGCGCGCGCTGTTGACGAGACGCTCCACTTCGCTGAGCCGCGCCGCGACGATCTCCACCGAAGCGGATTCCTCGCTCTCGCGCACATTCAGATAATCGTACACCGCCTCGCCATGATCAAACGGCAGCTCGCTGTCCGCCTGGAGGCGCACCACTTCCCGCATGCTCGCTTCGTCCAGGTCTTTCGGCAGCTTGTCGATTCGCCGCAGGACGACCTGGTCGCGCGGCACGCCGATGACGCACCGGCTGCGCCGTCCGCCCGCTTGGTTGAGCGCTTTTTGGATCGCTTCTTTTTGCTGCTCAATCGAAGCGTTTGGGGGCATTGGCTCCTCGCCGATGCCCAGAACCGTGAACCCGCCTTTGTCTTCGACGCGCGCCGCTTTGACGCAGTGGGCGCCGATATCGATGCCGATGATCGTTTTGCTAGCCACGTTGTTTCTCCGCCGATCTGTCCAAGTTCATACGATGCGTTATGTTTTTCATTCAATGCGCCAGAAACGAATGCTGATCTCCTCGCCGCTGCGGTCGATGATCGCGGTGACGGTCGCCGCTTGCGCCCCTGCGGGGTCCATCCCGTTTGCGGTCAGCTGAAACGCCTGCGTTCTATAGGTCACAAGGTTGGCGATTCCTTTAAAGGTCTCCGCGTCGATGCTGTCGATGTTGAGCAGATCGCCGATGGATCGGAACGGGTTGGAGGAGGCGGAGGCCTCCTCGGCGCCGGAGCCTTGCTGTTCGTTGGACGCCTGCTGCGCTTGCCGCTGGTTCACAATCGCCTGCGCCTTCTGGTTGTTCATGTTCGGCAGCAGCCCCAGTGCGCTCGCGCCCGCTGTGTTGAGGTTCAAGACGCCGGTTAAAGTGTCGTCGTCTGTCACCGTGACTTTGTCGGCGATCTGCCGTATCTCATCGCGGGTGAAGATGAGCGCGTTCTGTATATCGTCCACGTTGTCGTAGTTCCCGTTTTCGTCCCTGTAACGAACGATCGCTTCCGCCGTGCCTTGATCCAGCCCGTCTACATTGGCGAGCTGGTCGGCGTCTGCCGTGTTGATGTTGGTCGTTTCGTCCTCGTCGTCGTCGTCCGAATCGTCTGTGCTAAGATCGCCGCGGATGTCGTTCAGCGTCTCTTGGGTGATTGCCGTCGCGTCGAACAGATCGCCGATCGATTCCAGTTCGTTGTCGTCTCGGTAGCTGACCAATGCGTCCGCTTCATTTTGAGACAGCAGCTCCTCGCCGCTCGAGTTCGTTAAATTTTGGCGGAGCGTGTTGGCGTCCGCGCTGGTTATGTTCGTCCGGCTGGTTCCGTTCGACTGCTCATTCTTATCGACGGAATAGACGCTGATAAGGTTGATAAGCGGAGTCGTTTGCTGCGCTTCTTCGCCTTCTGCGGGCGCGGCTTGACCGCCGTATAGAATCGCGTTCGTCATGCCTTCCACGCGGGCGAGGTCGCCTGGCGTTAGGAAGGGGCGTTGATCCCGCGCCGAGACAATGTTTTGCGCCAGCGTTGTGCGCGATTCTTCCGGGACGCCCGCGCTTTGCAGCAGCGAGCTGACGACCGTTTCATCCGCCGAGTTGATGTCGATAAGCGCGTTCAGATCGGTCGCGCTGACAGAGTAGCTGAACGCCTTGCCTGTCCCGGCGGGGTCTTCCATCTGCCCGCTGACGCCCTGCCCCCAGTCCTCTTGGGCGTCGTCGTACGATTCGTCGTCGTCTTCCAGTACCGCTTGGAATTGGGAGATGCCGGCTTTGGCGGCGTATTCCGCCTGCGTTTTTTCAACGGCGCGGCGGCTGATTCGCCAGTCCAGATGGGCGTCGTACAGATACGCTGTAACGAGTATGGACAGGATGGCGATGACCCAGAGCGTTGTGATGAGGGCGAGGCCGGCGTCGTTGGGGCGTTTCAATTTCCCGCTCCTCCTGGGACGCTTGTGACGGCGATGCGCGCGGTGGTGGAGCGGGTGAGCGCGGTTTCTAGATTTGCCGCGTTGCCGACGGTCAGCTTGGCGCGCGCCGCCAGCGGAACCCCCTGCTCCTCCGTGTTCCACATCGGCGTCCACTGTTCGCCGTCAAAAAACTCAAAATCTAGCCCCAGAACCGAGTCAACGACCGTTTCCACCTCCGCCCCCTGCTCCATGAGCGCGGCAAGCATCGATTCGACATCCTGCGACAGCCCCGAATCTCCCAGCAGCTCCTCAATGTCCAGCGTCGGCGAGATCACTTTGAGAAGCGCCTGCGGTTGAATCTCGGCGTTTTCGTCTGGGGGGTTGTCCTGGCTGGCGCCGACCATATACGCGATACGAATCAGATCGGACGCCGCTTGCGGGGCGTCTTCCTCCTCGTCCTCAATGATGGAGCTTTGGAGCGTACCGGCGCGGCTTGGCGGCGCGCCGTTGTTGAGGCTTTCCGTTTCCGCCGTGTTCGGCTCGGTGGAGGTGACGAAGCTGACGATGTCCTGCCCGTAGCCTTCAAGCCCCTCCATGTCCTGAAACAGAAACATGAAATCAAGGTTCGCAGCGTCGCCGACAGCGTTCGACATATCGTCCGCCAGCCCCTGCAGTCCGGCGCGTATGGCGCGCGCCTCATTCATCTTGGACGAATCCTTGCTATAGGAGCTGAGCGCGTTACTGAAGGAGGAGTAGACGATGCCGCTGACGATCGTCACCATCGCCATAGTGACGAGCAGTTCGACCAGCGTGAAGCCCGCGTCTTTGCGTCTTTGAGCGCGTCTTTGCATCATCTGGCTCCTTGTCCGCCTTGCTGTCCGCCCTCTTCTTCCGCCTCCTGCGCTTCGCCCATGATGTAGGTTCGGGCGCCGAGCCGTTTCGGTATTCCGCCTGAAAGCCATGTAACCATCACCGAGACGTCGTAGAGGGAGTTGTAGGTTGTTGGAGAGATCTGTACCTGCCATTGAAAGCGGGCGCCTTCAAGGAACTCGCCCTGCGATTGCCCCGACGGAAGCGATTCGACCGATTCCAGTTCGCTCATTTTATCGCGCAGCAGATGCGACGCGGTGATCAGGTCTCTCGACTCGGCGCTCATGCGCGAGGTGTTCGCCAGCGCCAGCGCCAAAAACGGCAGCGTTCCGCCGATAATCGCCAGCGCGACCAGCACCTCTAGCAAAGTGAACCCAGAAGATTTGTTCATGGCGGCGCGGTTTCTCTTCACAGCGTTACCGTTCAACCAGTTCGGACGCCTCATTATCGTTCAACATCCGAACATCAATGCGGGAAGCGCGGAGCCATACATCCACAACCGCCGCTTGGTTCCGGTTATTCAACAGATAGACGCTTGCCGGCTCGGCGGTGCCGTCCGCATTGAACTGGACATATTCATAATCGGGCGCGCCGCTCACGATGGCGCCTTCGCGCTCCACATCGACTCGGTCTATTGAGACGACGGCGTCCATTTCGCGCATATCGCCCAGTATGCCGTGGGCGCGTTCGGCGATCATCTCTTCAGGCGACATGCCTTCCGCTTCGGGTCCGTAGGATCCGAGATAGGCGCTCATCGACAGGTCGCCGTATTCCAGGGCGGAGGCTTTTGAAAGCCAGAAGGTCTGCTGCACGAAGTCGAACACGATCATATACGGCTCTCCGTCCGCCATGGCGGTGTCGCGCGCGTAATGCGCTAGGCTGCGTACCGCGTCGCCTGCGGTCTCCAACTTTTGCTTGTCCGAAAAGTTTTTGAACGAGGGCGCCGCGACCGCCAGCATGAGCGAAATGATCGCCAGCACGACCAGCATTTCGACCAGCGTGAAGCCTCTTTGAGAGCGTTCTGGGTTCATGCGCATTGCGTTCATCGTTCGCCGCCTGCTTACTCTTCCTGGCTTTCGTCCATGACGCCCGCCCAGTTGGAGATGTCGGAGTCGACGCCGGTACCGCCTTCTTGTCCGTCTCTGCCGTAGCTGGTCAGGTCGAAGGCGTAGGTCAGGGCTTGGTGCGCGCCTGGATAGACGTACTCCAGCTGGTTCCCCCAGGGGTCGGGCTTCATGGTTCCGTCAGGGAGCAGCGCCTCTTCCAGATAGGGTCCGTCCCATCCGGTCACGCCGCTGGGCGCTTGGATCAGCCCCATCAACCCCTCTTCTGTTGTCGGGTAGTCGCCGACATCGCGGCTGTACCGTTTCAGGGCGCCTGCGAAGATGGAGATCTGCTGCTGCGCTTTTTGCTGTTTTGCTTTGCCGATTTCTTTGAGGACAGCGGGCGAGATCGCCGCCGCAAGAATTCCGATGATCGTCAAAACGACCAGAACTTCCACCAGTGTGAAACCCTCGTCGCCGTTGCTCCGCCGTCGGAGTTTATTGAGCAGTTTTCGTGCCATTCTGCGCTCCTTTTTCTTTACGCATGTTCATGGGCTTGCGCTGATGTTGGACAGGTTGACCATAGGCGTGATGATGGAGATGGCGATGACGACGACGATGCCCGCCATAAACAGAATGAGCATCGGTCCCAACGCCGCCACCAGCCGTTCCAGAGAGCGTTTGATTTCCATGTCGTAATAGTCGGCGAGGTGGCCGAGCATCGTCTCCGGGCGCCCTGATTCTTCGCCAATCGCCAGCATGTTCGTAACGATGGGCGGAAACAGGCCGCTTTCTTCGAGCGGGCCGGACAGGCTGGAGCCGGTTTGCACCTCCTGCTCCGCATGCTCCAGCGCGCTTTCATAGACGACGCTGCCGGTGGTCGCCTTTCCGACGCGCAGCGCCGTCAACAGCATGACGCCGTTTTCCAACAGCGTACTCATCGTCTGCGTCATGCGGACAATGGCGAAGTTTCGGACGACGGGACCGACCAGCGGGACGCGCATGCGCGCCTTGTCAAAAAACACCTCGCCCGACTCCGTTTTGCGGTACTGACGCGAAGCGAACCAGATCAAAATCATCCCTGTCAGCGTCGCGCCCGGAAGCGGTATGCTTCCATACATCCACGCAAACCCCCACGCCGACTTCACATAGGCGACGACCGCAATCAACATACGGGTGGACGCCGGCAGGTCCATCCCGACCTCCATAAACATTTCGGTGAAGCGCGGAATCACCAGAAGCATCATCACCGCGACGATGATGACCGCAATGAACAGCAGGATGATCGGATAAATGAGCGCCGAGACGACCGAGTCGCGCAGCTCGCGCTGCTGTCGGCTGAACTCGGAAAGGCGCCCCAGCACAAGACCCAGCACCCCGCCTTCTTGCCCGGAGCGAACCATGTTCGTGTACAGATCGTCAAAATGCTTTGGATGCTTTCCCATCGCCTCGGAGAGGCTGGCGCCTTGTTCGACGTCCGCGCGGATGTCTTCGATGAGGCGGCGCAGCTCGTTGCTTTCCGCCTGCTCGGAGCAGGTGACCAACGCCCTGTCAAGCGGAATGCCCGCCTTGACCAGCGTCGCCAGCTGAAAGGTGAAAAACTCCACCTGCTTCGGTTTCACCTTCTTGCCGACGCGAAATCCGCTAAAGAGGCCGCTATCTTCTTCTCCGACCGCCTCTTCAACATGCGTCGGAAAGTACCCCATCTCTCGAAGGCGGGCGACCAGCTCGTTGCGCGACGCCGCGTCCATGGAGCCTTTTGTTTTGGAACCGGAGGTGGTGACGGCTACATAGGCGTATCTCGGCATCAGGCGCCTACCGTTCCGGCGGACGGCGTGAGGCGCAGCACCTCTTCGACAGTGGTGATTCCGTTCAGCGCCTTTTCCCATCCGTCGTCGCGCAGGGAGCGCATGCCTTCCTTGACCGCATGCTGGCGTATCTGGTACGCGGACGCGTTCTGGAGCGCCAGCTCGCGCAGCGGTTCGGTCATCTGCATGATTTCAAAAATGCCGATGCGCCCGCGGTAGCCTGTCCCGCGGCATTGCGCGCAGCCGACAGGCTGCGGAACCAACCAGTCAGGGTCGGCTTGGTCAGGATCCACGCCAACCGCCAGCAGCTCCTCATGGGTCGGCGGTTCCATCCGGGCGCAGGCTCGGCAAACGCGCCGAGGCAGACGCTGCGCGATGACCCCCTCCAAAGTTGACGAGACCAGATACGGGTCGACGCCCATCGAGATCATACGGGTGATCGCCTGCGGCGCGTCGTTCGTATGCAGCGACGAGAGAACAAGATGCCCCGTCAGCGAGGTGTGGATCGCCATTTCAGCCGTTTCAAGGTCGCGGATTTCGCCGACCATCACCTTGTCGGGGTCTTGCCGCAGAATATGCCGCAGCGCGCGGGCGAAGGTAACATCGATCTCGGCGTTGACGCCGATCTGGTTGATGCCGTCCATGTCGTATTCAACGGGGTCTTCCACCGTGATGATCTTCGTTCCGACATCTTTGATCTCGTTCAAAATCGCGTTCAGGGAGGTGGTTTTTCCGCTCCCTGTCGGTCCTGTGGCGAGGATGATGCCCCAGGGCTTGTGGATCATTTTCTGGAAAAGTTCAAAATCGCGTTCTAGAAGTCCCAGTTCGCGCAAACCGAGGCGCACCATGTTTTTGTCAAGGATACGCATGGCGATGCTTTCGCCCCAGATCGTTGGGACGGTGGACACGCGGATGTCGATCTCGCGCTGTCCGAGAGTCGCGATGCGCACCTGGATGCGCCCGTCTTGGGGGCGGCGCGTCTCGGCGATGTTCATCTCCGACTGCAGCTTGATATAGGAGGAGATCGCCGCTTGGAGATGCTTCGGCGGCGAGGTGCGCGCTTCCAGCATGCCGTCCAGACGGAACCGTATCTGCAGCCTGTCCTCAAACGGCTCCACATGGATGTCGGTCGCGCCTTCGCTCACCGCGTCGATGATGATCTGGTTCACCGCCTCTTTGACGGTCGGGTCGCGCGCCAGGACATCGGCGTTCATGCCGTAGTCATGGATCTCTTCGACCGTTTCGATGGTGACCGAACCGCTGGGACCTGCCAGCTGTCCGCTAATCAGCTGCTCGGTCGATTGCCCGTAGTAGCGCCGGATGGCGTCTTCGATGTCGGACTGGTCGCCGAGGAGCGGGACGACGTCATGCCCCGTCACCACCCGCAGTTCATCGATCAGCTCAATATCGAGCGGGTCCGCCATCGCCACGACCAGTTTTCCGTCGTCCATACTGACGGGCGCCACCTTGTACTTGTAGGCGTAATTGGCGCGTATTTTGCTGACGACCTCTTGGTTGTCGCCTTGTCCGTTGAGTCGGACGCATGGGACGCCGAATTCTCGGCTTTTCACCGCCAGCTCCAGGTCGGCGGCGGAGACAAACTCCTCCAAAACGGAGGCTTCGTCGGTTCCGTCCGCTTCCGCCAGCCGCTCTCTCGCCTGCGCGGAATGCTCCTGTGAAAGCATGCCGCCTTCTTCTAAGATGTCAACCAACGACCGGTCAACCGCTTCGTACACTCGCTGTTCTCCCTATAAGAAATTGCCGCGTTCGTATGTTAGACGCGCGCGCTCTAATTTAGTTTAGCCTAATTTGCGGCTTAAAGCGGAATCTATTTGGGCGGCGGGATTTCGGCGCCGTTCGGTTCCCTGTCGGGCGGGTTTTGAAAAAGGCGGCGCAGGCTCCATATGCCCAGCAGAAGCAGCGCAACCCCTCCCGCGATCATCAGGGATGTATAGAGAATCTCGGCAGACAGATATACAGAGACCGCCATTAAGTTGCAAAAAGAGTGTCCGATCGCGGAGGGCAAGATCGAACCTGTTTCGACTCGCCACCACGCGAATGCGACGCCGAGAGCGCCCACTGGCAAAACTTGGAAAGGATCGACGATATGCATGAGCCCAAAGAGAATCGACGAGATCCAGATCGCTTTCCAGCGGCTGCAATGCGTCAAAAAACCACGCAGGATCAGACCTCGAAACAGCGCTTCTTCCAGTAAAGGCGCGAGGAGAAGAACCGCAACCGCAAAGTTCCATAGATCTCCATAGGGCATGTCGTCTGAAACCAAGTCAGGACTGATTTGCTCTAGGAGAAAGGCGCAAAGGCTGATGAACACCAACTCCAGAAGAAATAGCCCGGCGGTCATTGCCGCTATCGACAGGTAGAGGCGCGGAGAGACAGGCTTTATCGGAAGAATCGAACGGAGCGGAGCCTTTGCCCGCTTGCAGCCGTAAACAAATACGCCGCCGAAAGATAGGATATACGCAACGGTGAAGACCGCATCGTATGATATGCCAACGTTTGCGGTTAGACGGCTCAAGCCGTAGCTAACGCTGTACAGCAGCGCGAAGGCGGCCAACACCAGCAAGACGCCCTGCTTGACGCTCGGATAAACCGGCTCGTTCGACATGGGGTCTCCTTAGCGGCTCATCCATCAGGTCCGTTTTCAAGGGGCGGATCGCCGCTGTTGTCCGCATCTTTGGGCTGGTTTTGAAAAAGCCGGCGCAGGCTCCGTAAGCCGTATAAGAAAAGAAGCGCGCCCGCCGCGTTCAACCAAAGCGGCTGCAATGTTTCAAACTCCACGCCGGCATTGTCAAGAATCCAGTATAAGACCGCGCATGCGTTGTAGAGCGCATGTCCGAGGAGCGCCGGCAAAATGGACCCTGTCTCAATGCGCCACCACGCGAACGCGATGCCGAGCGCAACCGCCGGCATAAATTGACGTATATTCATATGAATCGCTCCGAAGAGCAGCGCCGAGATCCAAACCGCCCTCCAACGGCTCCGATGCGTCAAAAAGCCGCGCAACAGCAGACCGCGGAACAACGGCTCCTCCGTGACGGGAGCGACGATGACGAACAGAAGAACGACAAGCCATAGACTGGCTTCGGGATCGGCTAGAAACGCCTCTTTCATGAGATTGAACAACCACTCAGGCGTAATCCATTCGAGAAACCATAAATAAAAGTTGTCCAACTGCGAGAATAGAATCCCCATGCCGACCAGCATCGCCGCCATCGGTACATAGAGCAGCGGACGAATACGCTTCATGGGCAGAATCGAACGGAGCGGCGCCTTCGATTTCTTGTATCCGTAAAAGAAGACGCCGCCCAGCGTCAAAATGTTGCTGACAAGAATGGTTGCTAAAATAAAATCGCCGCCGAGTTCCTCTGAAGAAGCGGAGACGTCCCCGCCTGAGACAAAGTAGTAAGCGAGAACGGCAATGCCGATGCCGCATCCGATGACGAAAATCGCAGAGATGCAGACAAGGCACATCAACACGCCCTGCTTGACGCTCGGATAAACCGGCTCGTTCGACATGGACGCCTCCTCCTCTATTCGTTCAGCACATACCCGTTCTGGAGATTTTTGCCTTCCACTCTGAACGTGATCTCCTTTTCGGAGCGGGGCGGAACGGTCGTTTCAAACTCAATCGTCCCGGCGTCTTTCCGCTCAAACGGCTCCGAATGCTCCTTCATCTCCCAGTAGTTCGACAGATGCGCCCGCACAATCAGCGGCGCGTCTGACAGCTTGCGGTTCTGTATCGCGATGCGGTAGGTTTCGTCCGTGTCGTAGGAGACGATCTGCCCCTTTTTGTTCCGCTTGATCGATGTGCGCTCCCGCTTCATGATGCGCCGCTCCACCTCAATGTCGCGCGCCGGACCCTGGTATAAACGTATCTCGTCCCCGACCGGCACAAAGCGGAGGATGTCCTCGCCGACAAAGGCGACGCTTCCGGTCGCGTCTTTTTTGAATTGGCGGACGCGCCCCGGCAGGAGCATGCCCTCCTTCAAGCCGCTCGCGTCCTCGTTTTTGAACACATAATGCATCGCCGCCGCGTCCGGATATTCGCGCGGATCGGACAGATAGGTTTTCGTTACGGGAATCGCCGGCGCCGTAAACAGAACGATCTTTTTCGTCTCGCCGCTCTGAATAAACTGACGAAACGGCTTGCCGACCGGCAGCGCAAAGGCGGCGTCATGGTAATCTTCCACCGTGTTGTTCGAGATGGCGACGCTCGCTTCCAGATGAATCGTCTTTTCGTCCATGTCGGCGATGGAGGTGTAGGACGCTTTCCATGAGATGCCGCTCGTCAGATAGGTGATGCGGAACGGCACAAGGTTCGGCTTCTGGCTCTCCACCTCCAAAATGAGCGTGTTGGCGGCGTTCGGCGGCACGGAGACCGACAAGATGGAGATCGCGTCCTGCTGCTCTAGAGGGAGGAGCTGCGCCGTGTTGAAATCGATCTTCATGTTCGGCCAGCTGAACTCGATGCGGTTCATGCCTTTTTTGAGGGTGATGCCGCGCCGTTCTTGGACGAGCGCGTTGTTGCTGCGGTCGATCTTGATGCGTATGTCCTGCCGGGCGGGTATCGTGACGAGGCCGATGCGCGCCGCGGCGCGTTCTATTGCCAATCCCGCCGCTAAAACAAACGCCGCCGCCAGCGTCCATACCAATATCTTTCGCATGATGAATCTCCTATCTGCCGAGCCGCCTGAAGCGGTATTGAACGACCTGCGTTTCGCCAGGCTTGATCTCGATCGTGTAGAGAATGGAGCTGGCGTCTTCCTGTTCATATTCGTGGCTGGATTGCAGCATTTCCCATTGTCCGCCGATGCGTTCGGGCAGCTCCAGCTGGACGCTTTCGGGGCGGAAGTTGCGCGCTTCGATGCGCATCTCTTCTTCGGTGTCGAAGTGGGAGACGTCGCCGTCGTCGTTGTAGGCGAGGTTCATTTTTTTAAAGTCCATTCGCTTGCGCTCCACCGTGACGGCAAGTTCATGTCCAAGGTCCAGTTTGATCTCTTTGCTGACAGGGCTGAAGCGAAGACCATTGGAGCCGACAAACTCGACCTGCCCCTCGCTGTCAACCATGAAGACGCGCGCGGCTCCCCCTGGGAGCGGCTCCGTGCCGAGTCGGCTGTCGGCGTTGTTGACGAAGGCGTACATTCGGCGCACCAGCTGTTCGTTCGGCGAATACCGGTACACGACTTCCAGCGGTATGTCCTGAACATCCATCGCTTCGATTTTCTTCGTCCAGCCGTTTTCAAGCGTGTTTTTGCCGGGGACGGCGAACATATAGTATTCGGACAGCGCTTCAGCCTGCTGGCGGGCGCTTCTGCCCCGCCCTACCGCTCTTCCCCCAAACGTCACAGACATTGCAGCGTCTTTTGTGGAAATGCCGCCGAGCCGCTTGAGCGACTCCTGAAGCTGACCCTCCGACACGAGATGGATGTCGCCGACGACGAGGCGGGCGGACGCATCCTCAAAGTCTTCGCCGCTGCGGTTGACAAGCGTGAAACGCCCCTGCAGGCGCAGCAGCGTCTCTTCGCTGTTGACGAACATCATGTAGTCCGCATGCCAACGCAGCCCGCGGATGAAATAGGAGACTTCCACCATGTTCGCGCCGCCGTCGGTCGATTCGACGCTCCACTGGATGGCGTTGTTGAGATGCTTGGGAAAGATCGCTTCCTTGACGCGCGTCTTTTCAGGGTCGCTGACCGACGCCAGCTGAACGCTGGTTGGGTCGATCTGCGTTCCCGCCCAGCTGAATTGGAGGAGGTTGGTTCCTTTGCGGAGGGTGATGTTTCGGCGCTCTTTGGCGTAGGTGAGGTCTTCGCTTTCGTAGATGGTGAGTTCGACGGCGTCTCGTCCAGGGGCGGTGACAAGCTGCACCTGCGCTTCGCCGGGGCGGTTCCAGAGCAGCGCGGCGGCTCCGATCATCAGCAGCGCGCCGAGACATACGCCCGCCCAGAGATGCATACGCGCGCGGTTCATGGGGTCATCCTCCTTTTCAATAGGGTACCTTACAGGCAAGATAACGCTTTTTGCGGCGCGTGTCAAATGGATACGCTTGAGGGCAGTCTCTATAGGCGATGATTTCGATTTTAGAGCGCCGTTTTGGAATGCGAAGGCTCTATGGAAAAACTCTGGATTCCCGCTTGCGCGGGAATGACGGCCTGGATCCGCAGGCAGTCGCGCAAAAATGCATATCATCGCCTGTAGGTACTGCCCGCTTGAGCGCATCGCCCCCCGCTTCCGCGAGGACATGCATTCCCGCCCTTGGGGTAAAGCGCGCGGGAATCCAGAGGCGGCCGCTTCTCCTTCTCGTCATTCCTGCGCAAGCGGGGATCCTAAGGGGGTTCCGTCAATCCTTGATCGCCTCCAGCTCAAACAGCATATACTGCGCGGGAAAAATGAACGCCGCATGCCCCTCCCACCGCCGCGGGAACCGATTTGCCAGCGCCGCGACGCCCAAGATCCGATAGATCCGATAGAACGCAATCTCCCGCTTCACCCGGCGAAACAGCGCCGACGAACGCAAACCCGGCGGCGCCGTCTCACCCTCCGTGCAAAAATCGAAGCTGCGCGTCGACAAAAAACGGCGGTGCGTCGGATCGCCGTAAGCGTCCATACTCGTGTAGTGCGGAACGCGGATGCGGACGACGCCGTTTGGCTGTAAAATGCGGTGGAGTTCCGCCATCGCCGCGGGGATGTCGTCTAGGTGTTCAAGGATGTCCTGGCAGACGACAAGGGCGAACTGATTGTCGCGGAACGGGTACGGAACGCGGTTCAGATCGCATACCACATTGACGGCGGCGGCGTTCGGGTCAATGTCGCAGCCGACAGCGTTCGGGAGTTGATGATTTCCGCAGCCGAGGTTCAGTATGTCCATCTTGAATGAGATTTTAGCCGAAGCGCGTCAAAATGTAGAGCGGGTTTCCTCTCATCAGTTCGATCTTTTTGTTGAAAAGCTTTGTTCAGGCAGGCGCGTGTTCGCCGCCGGCGAGGGGCGAACAGGGCTGGTCGCCGCCGCATTCGCCACCCGTCTAGCGCAGCTCGGCTGGACCGTTTTCGCCGTTGGAGAGCCGACAACGCCTGCCATACGCGCGGGCGATCTACTGCTCGCATGCACAGGTTCTGGGGAGACGCCGGCGGTATGCAGGCAGATCGAAACGGCGCAAGCGCTTGGAGCGGGAACGCTTTGCGTAACGGGCGATGCAAAATCGCGCGCCGCGAAGCTGGCGTCGTCCGTACTGGAA
The DNA here is from genome assembly GCA_963665845.2 of Candidatus Poribacteria bacterium. GTDB lineage: Bacteria > Poribacteria > WGA-4E > JAPPNK01. The sequence goes on along the minus strand of OY762492.1, from coordinate 2,717,574 downwards.
ATCCCAACGACGCCGTCCAAGCAGCTCGGCAGATCCGCGTTTGAGCAGGCGCTGCTGCTCGTTTTGGACGGGCTGGCGTCAGCCATCGCGCAGAAAGCGGGCATAGACCCCAGCGCCGTATGGAGCAGCCATGCGAATCTTTGACGCCGCCTCATTCTCCAAGCAGATACTTGACCTCAACCCCTATCGACCAGTGGTTCATGCCGCTAAATTTTGTGACGCTGGTGAACCCAGGCTTCGGATGGGTCTGGTACAGGTCTTCCTGTTCAATGTCGTCCACAGCGGCGTACACATATTTCAACCCGACCAGCGTTTCGTTTGTGAGCCGAAAGTCGACGCCTGCCGATAAAATCTGCGTTGCGGCGACGCCGTCCACATCCACATTTTGCAGGTTGTTGAACGTTTCAGGCGCCGGCCAGCCAGGCTCCGCCGTTCCCGCGTATTGAGATTCAAAGTACACATCGGTAGCTGTGGCGCGGGAAAGCCCGACGCCGAGGCCCAGATAAGGCGTGATTTTCTCGTCGGCGACAGGGACGCCGTAATAAGCGTTGAGAGAGATCGTGTCGGTCAGCAGATCGCCAATGCCCCACTTCGGCGTCCCAACAATCTCCGTTTCCCTGCCTTTGATTTCATCGCCGTAAAGGTAGGTACTCTTTTTTTCGCCATGCTCCAAGGGGGCGGTTCGGCGGTCGTAGCGGAGTTCGAGCCGCCCGCCGCTTTTAAACATGCGCCCGACAGCGGCTTGAAACGCTTGACCCGATTCGGTTTCCACAACGTAATGCCATCGGAATCCGTCCGGCTTTCCGCCGGGCAGATGGGAATAGTCCAGGTCAGGATAGGCGACATCGTCGTAGCTGTATCCGTTTTGATCCAGAGTCGCCGTCAAGTTTAAACCCGCCCCGGCGGTGAAGTACCATCGGTCCCGCTCCGCCTCTTGCGCCGAGGCGAAGAATGCAGCCGCCGCCGCAACGAAACACACCACAGCCGTTCGCGTCATTTGCATGCCTCCGTTTCCAAAGCTCATGCCGATTCTACCGAATCAAAAACGGATTGTCAACGCGCCGCCGGCGCCGTTCCGCCGGACGACAGGATCGGCGCCGACAACGAAGGGGCCGGCGTCCATCTGAAACAGATGCGCGGACTGCGCCTCTCGGTTGATTCGAAAGGCGGTCATTGGCGCGTCGATCCACGACCAGATCCAAGCGACGGGAACAAGAAGTATGAATGGACTCGGTATAAACATCAAGTCGTTGCTTCCGCTTCCGGCTGCTCCGAGTACGAGTCCTAACGCCGCCGCTCCGAATAGAAGCGCGCCTTTTCCCGGTTGGCCGTTGTAACACTGCCCGGCTCCTGGAATGGCAAAAGAAAGCGCGAAAGAGAGAGCGGGGATTTTCTTGTAGACAAGCAATTTCTGACTGCCGACCGCCGGCTCTCTGGTCATGCGCTCCACTTTATCCATGTCGTACGTAAGGATATTGCCGTCGCGCATTTGGATTTTCAGGGTTTTGCCCGGTGTAATCTCAAGGATCGTCCCGCGGAGGATGCTGCCGTCCTTCAAATAAACGACATCTTCCATCGCCTGCTGCGCAGACGCTTCCGAAGCGCCCAGTCCCGTCAAAGCGGCGAGGCAAAAAAGAATGCTCAAACGTTGCATGTTTCTCCTACTCGAAAGAGAGCTGGGAACGGCGGTTAAAAACGAAGCGTCAACGCTCCTCCCATGCCGTTCCGCCGGACGACAGGATCCGCCCCGACGATGAAGGGTCCCGCGTCCATCTGAAACAGATGAGCGGACTGCGCCTCTCGGTTGATTCGGTTGGCGGAAATCGGGGCGTCAATCACTGACCACAGCCATGCTCCAAAATATATCCAGGCTCCATTGAAAGAGCCGCCTTCACCTGTTCCAGTTACAGCCATCAGAACCCCGGCTTGTGTTTCCACAAGCAACAGAGCGAGACCGAACGCAGCTACACCTAATTGAATCGCGCCTTTTCCCGGTTGGCCGTTGTAAAACTGCCCAGTTCCTGGAACGAAAAAAGAAAGCGCGAAAGAGAGAGCGGGGATTTTCTTGTAGACAGGCGATTTCTGACCGCCGACCGCCGGCTCTCTGGTCATGCGCGCCACTTTATCCATGTCGTACGTAAGGATATTGCCGTCCCGCGTTTGGATTTTCAGGGTTTTGCCCGGTGTCATCTCAATGATCGTCCCGCGGAGGATGCTGCCGTCCTTCAAATAAACGACATCTTCCATCGCCTGCTGCGCAGACGCTTCCGAAGCTCCCAGTCCCATCAAGGCGGCGAAGCAAAAAAGAACGCCAAAACGCCGCATGTTTTCTCCTAGAAAAGAGCCGGGTACGGCAGAGACGCGCCGGGCGCCTCTGCCGCTTGTCCAGCGGTTAAAAACGGAGCGTCAACGCTCCTCCCATGCCGTTCCGCCGGACGACAGGATCCGCCCCGACGATGAAGGGTCCCGCGTCCATCTGAAACAGATGCGCGGACTGCGCCTCTCGGTTGATTCGGTTGGCGGAAATCGGCGCGTCAATCAATGACCACACGGCGGAGCCGACCCATACCAAGGCTCCAATGCCCGCAAGGGTCGCGTTGTCGTCTTCGTCCAGAGTTTCATCTTCGCCCACTGCGCTCAGCACCATTACGGCGCCTGCCGTAGCCCCCACGAATTGAACCGCGCCTTTCTTCCACTCTCCGTTGTAAACCTGGCCGGCTCCTGTAATGACAAAGGATGCCACGAAAGCGAGGACAGGACTTTTATGGGAGACGTACTTTACCTGGGTTTCGGTTTCATGCGCCTCATGGTTGCCGGCGAAGGCATGTGGGGTTCCGATGAACGTCATCAGGCACAAGGCCGCGGCAACTTTCGCAGCCAGCGCCATGTTTATGAATCGCGTCATGCAAATCTCCGTTTGCGTTTTGTGAATTGCTTACTCAACGCGCCCATGATACAGCGCTTTTTCGTTTAAAGCATGTATTTCAGGGCGAAGGCAAGCGACCATTGCCGGTTGCCGCTGAAAACGGTGGTGTTCGTCAACTCTGGAATCGGATGCTCCATATAATTGCTGACCGATTCAATCTCTCCGATGACCGCGTAACTCCATTTCAAGCCGGCAAGGAGGGTTCGGGTGAGCTGGTAGTCGACGCCTGCATGGATGTTGGCGGCGAAGGCGGTTTCTAAAAAATCTTCGCACTGGGCGCTGTCGTATTCGCTCAACGCGACCCCGTCGGCGTCGGTGTAGTTGACTCGGAAGAAGAGGTCGGAGATGTTCACGCGGGCGATCCCGCCCCCGACGCCTAGATACGCTTTAACGCGGTCGGCGACAGGCTGATCGTAGTAGAGATTGAGAGCGGCAACGCTGTTGGTCAGATCGCCGATTTCCGATTTAAAATCGGCATTAACGCCGCTGTTGTTCGGTTGAATGGCGGATTCGTCCAGGAATGTCAGGTCTTTGAAGACCTGCTCAAGCGGCTGCGTTCGGCGGGAGTAGGCGAATTCGATGCGGGCGCCGCCTTCGCCTTCCTCATACATCATGTATCCGACGGCGGCTTCATCAGGGAAGGCGTAGCCGGCGTCCGTCTCAAGATCGTAGAACCATCGGTAGCCTTCGGGCTTGTCGTCGGGCAGACCTGTGTAGTCCCAGTCGGGGTAGCGGGTTGTGTCGAGGTTGTGTCCGCTCATATCGAGGGCGGGACCGAAGACGACTCCGCCGCCGATTCCGATGTACCATTGCCCCGCGGACGCCGTCAACGCGCCAAGCGCCATGAGTACGGCTGCGGCCGCGGCTGTGAACGCTTTCATAGTTGCTCTCCGTTTCTTTTTCGTTTTGCGTCTATCAGATTATGGCGCTGACGGGCGGATTGTTCAAGGCAAACGCGGAATGCTAGGTCGTTCCCCGCTTCCGCGAGGACATGCATTCCCGCCCTTGCGGTGAACGCGCGGGAATCCAGAGGCGCCGCCGAAACTGTCTGCCGTCTGAACTAGGATTGCCAAGAGGATTCCCGTAAGCCGCTCTCTTGGCAATCTTAATCATCCTTCCATCCTAGTTCAAAACCAAGCGCAACCCGAGCGCCAAACCCCCTAGCCCCTTTTTCAAGGGGAATCGGACGCCGCGCCTCTCGATTTCCGCGCGTTTACCGCAAATCTGAATAACGAATTAGACGCGCAGCTCTTCGCCTTGATCAAGATCGTCCGCGCGGCTTTCTAGTATCGGGCGGATATGTTCATCCAAAAACGCCTCCGTCTGCTCTTCGGCGCGCCCGATATACGCATGCGGGTCCAGCGCCGACTCTAGAGCCGCTCTGTCCAAACCGAACGCCTTGTCTGAAGCGATGCGCTCTAGCAGGTCGTTCTCTTCGCCCTGTTTGACGCGCCTGCCCGCCTCCTGCGCCGCCTCCCGCAGACGCTCATGCAGCTCCTGACGGTCGCCGCCCTGCTTCACCGCCTCCATGAGTATATTTTCCGCCGCCATGAACGGCAGCTCCGCCCGAAGACGCTTCTCGATCATCTTCTCATGGACGACCAGCCCCGACGCCGTATTCTGAACAAGAATCAACACCGCGTCCGCCGCCAAAAACATCTCCGGCATGACGATGCGCTTGTTCGCCGAGTCGTCCAGCGTCCGTTCAAACCATTGAGACGCCGCCGTCGCCGCCGGACTTTGCGCCGCCGTCAACATATACCGCGACAAAGCCCCGATCCGCTCCGAACGCATCGGGTTCCGTTTATACGGCATCGCGGACGACCCGACCTGCTTGGCGCCGAACGGCTCCTCAATCTCCTTCAGGTTTTGCAGCAGGCGAATGTCGCCGCTGAACTTGGACGCCGACTGCGCAATGCCGGACAGAAGAGCCGCCGTTTGCGCGTCCAGTTTGCGCGGATAGGTTTGCCCCGTCACCGGAAAGGCGCCCTGAAAACCCATCTTCTCGGCGACGAGGCGATCCAGCCGGGCGACCTTTTCGCCGTCTCCTTCAAACAGCTTGAGAAAGCTTGCCTGCGTTCCGGTGGCGCCCTTCGCGCCTCTAAAGGCAAACTTGTTCAGCCTGTATTGGAGATCATGCCAGTCCATCAGCAGGTCATGGAGCCACAGGCAGGCGCGTTTGCCGACCGTCGTCGGCTGGGCGGGCTGATAATGCGTGAACCCAAGCGTCGGCAGCGCCTTATACTGTTCGGCGAACGACGCGAGCGGCGCCATCGCGTTCAACAGCCGCTTTTCTACTATGCGCAGCGCGTCGCGCGTCTGTATCAGGTCGGCGTTGTCGCCGATATAGGCGCTCGTCGCGCCGAGATGGATGACCGCTCTGGCTGTCGGCGCAACCTCCCCGAAGGCGTGGATATGCGCCATGATGTCGTGGCGTATCTCCCGCTCTTTTTGGGCGATGTACTCATGGTCAATGTTCGTTATGTTGGCGCGCATCGCTTCGATCTGCGCCGCGCTGATCTGCAAGCCGAGTTCCCGCTGCGCCTCCGCGAGCGCGATCCAGAGGCGGCGGAAGATTTCGGAGCGGAATTGCGCGGAAAAAATGCGGCACATCTCCGCGCTGGCGTAACGCTCCGTCAACGGCGATCTGTAGGCGTCTCGTATGCTCATGGCAGCAGCTCCGCGATGGATCGGATAATACGGTCGGGCTTGATGGCGCTGTTGGGCGGGAGTCCGCGCCCCGCGTTGTCGCGCCAGACGGCGTAAATGCCGAGGCGCTGCGGTCCCGCCACCTCGTTTTCTAGGCTGTCGCCCACCATCCACGCCTCGCTCGGCTCCGCCTCTACAGCGTTCAACGCGGTTTCATACACGATCGGCTCCGGCTTCCCGGCGCCGAATTCCCCCTCTATTAAAATATACTCAAAATACGGCTCCAGCTGAAAGCGGTTGATCTTCGCCCGCTGCGCCTCCTCGCTTCCGTTGGTGACCATCGCCAAGCGGACGCCTTTTGAGCGCAAACGTTTCAGCGTCTCGATGGCGCCGGGGAACGGGGCGATGCCTTCGTCCCGCGTCGCCGAGAACAGGTCCGCCAGCTCTACGGCAAATTCAGGATTGTCGATCTCAAGCGACTCAAACGCCTTTTGAACGACGCGGCGGCGGCTTTTGGGAAAATCGAACCGGTCGGCGGGCGTCCGTTCAGGGCTGCTCCAAAACGCATTTGCCGTCGAATGAATCGCGTCAAACAGCGCCGACGGAGACAGCGAAAGCCGCGGTCCAGCGTCCATACAGATCTCGCGCCAGCGGTCGGCGCCGGAGTCGGAGAACCGCAAGATCGTGTCGTCTAGGTCGAACAGGATCGCTTTAGGGAGCATCGCTCTCTCCATGTTTCTTCTGAAGCCGCTTCAACTCCTTATGATACTCTGACGGGGCGTCCATGTCGCGCAGAATAGCGTTCGTTCCCGCCGATACGGGCTGAACCCGCCCAGGCTCCGCGCGGACGAAGTCGCGCAGCGTCTGCCTTTCAGGGTTCATCGCCAATACCTCCTCGGCGAGCCGCATCGACACGGCGATCGGATGTCCGCTTCGTCCGTTGTATTGAGGAATCGAGATAAGCTTCGTTTGACAGCCCTCCAGCGTCTGCCGATAGACGAACGGAGGGACGAACGGCTGGTCAAGCAGCGCGAGGAGAACCGCCTCAACGCCCAGCTTCGCCGCCGCGCGCAACCCGCATTGAACCGAAGAGAGCATACCGAGTTCGGGTTGAGGATTCAGCGCCGCCGTTACTTTTCCGCTGAACAGATCGGGGCAGGCGCGCCGTATCTCCTTTTCCCAAAAACCCAATACCACAACGACATGCTGAACGCCGGCCTCTTTAAAATTCTGGACGCCGCGCTCTATGACGGTCGCATCGCCGAAGGGGAGGAGCGCCTTGGGCGTTCCCATTCGCCTTGATGCGCCCGCCGCCAGCAGCAGCCCCGCCGCGTTCATTCCAGATTCCGCTCCGCCGACTCGGACGACTGCAGCGTCAGTTTTTCCCAACCCGATTTTCCGAACGGGCGCCATTCGATATCAAGCCGCTTTTTTGAGCCGTTGTAAAACAGGACGGAGCCGTCCGACGCGAGCGGCAGCAAGCCGTCTGGGACTTTGCCGCCGGCAAACTCATAGCGCGGCGTCACAGCGCCGAGAATCTCGCGCGTACCCAAGAGCAGCGGACCATAACAGCCTGTCACGGCGCCGCAGCCCCAGTTGCGTCCATGCCCCGCCGCCACAGAACAGACCGCGCCGCCCATGTCCGCATGCTCCCGTCCGCCGCGCAGAACGCGCCGCGCCATCGCCAGTTTGCGTCCGGCGGTCTCCAGCGCGATACGCGCATAGATCGGTTCGCGCGTCATCTGATAAGCGAGCGCATACGCGGCGGTCGTCGGCGCCTGTAAGGGACGCGCCGATCCGTCCTCTTGCCATTCCGCCCAGTAGATCATGTCGCTGCGTTTTCCGACGCCCGGCTCCCGCCGTTTCCGCTCTTCAGGGAAAAGCATTGCCAGCGGCCGCGGCGGCTCTTTAGGAAAACGCGCGATCTCCTCCAGAAGCGGCGCGTCCAGCGACCTGTCGCCAAACGCATGGCGCGTGTAACTCAACGCGGCGGCGCCAGGGTCGGCGAACGGGTCGCTCAATGTTGAGATCAACGGCGACGCGATTCGGTTTGCCGCCTGCGCAAACTGCGGCTCGCGGTTCAAGCTAAACAGGTCTCCAAACGCATAGACGGCGCCGGACGCCAGCAGGTTTTCAACGCCGCTCAACGGATCGTTCGGGATATGATGTCCAGCGGCGGCGCGGCGCGTTCGCGGGTCAAGACTTTGCGGTAAAACGTCCGCGGCGACCGGCTCGCCCGCCTGCGTCCAGATAACAGGGATCGTCTCGCATGCCGCGATCCGCTTCGCCCAGACGCGCCCATATTGAAACGCCCAGTCCACATACCGCTGTCGACCCGACGCGCGGTAGGCGGCAAGCGCGATATGAAGAAAACGGATGTGATCAGTGAACTCATACGCATACCGCGGATCGTTTCCGACATGGCGCGTTCCCAAATGAAACGAGCGGAAACAGCCGCGCCGTTCATCGAACCAATCGGGCGATTCGGGATGCCAGTTGCCGATATGCTGCGCCGCCCCTAGAAGCAGACGCCGCGCCGACTCGTCTTCAGGAAACAGATCAATATACCTCGGCAGAAACAGCAAAAACGGTTCCGTCCCATGGTGCGCCTCCGCCTTCGGCTCATACCCGTTGACGCATTCGCGTTCGACCCAGCCTTTCAGCGCCGACAGCAGTTCGCGGAAATGGCGCGCCGCCGCCTCTTCGCGCGTTATGAGATAATGTTGAAACCATGCGAGCGCGTAATTCGCTTCATCTTCTCCGCCGCCGTTCGGGCCGGGTCCGTCCATGCGCGCGCTCTGCGACAGCCAGCGCGACATCTCTTTTTTTAAAAAAACGAACGCCTCATAGCAGCGTTGAAGATCATTCATCCGTTTTAAACCGCAAGGGCGCGAAAGAGCGCATCGTGCGTCCGCGGGCGCGCTGCTTGAACTGATCGAATTGAAGCGGCATCGGTCCGGCGGCCTGCTCAACCCGTATCGCCGCCTGCTGAATCACATTCGCATTCGCCTCGGCGATGTTCTTCGTCTCGTCCGGGTCGTTTTCAAGGTCGTACACGCGCGCTGTGTCGGCGTAATTCTCCGCCGTCGCGTTCATATGAACCGCCCATTTCTCCCCGCGGACGCAGACGTTGTTGCCCCATCCCGTGACCGCATGCTTGCGCTCCCCCTTGGACGGATCCGAGACGACCGGCCAGACGTCGTATCCGTCGCATTCCTCAACCGAAACGCCCAGCAGGTTCAGCAGCGTCGGAAACATATCATCGTTCTGCGTCCATGCGTTACACTCGACGCCGCGCGGTCCGTCCGGATGGCGGACGATCCAATTCAGGCGCGTGTTGTAAGGGTAGAGGCGGGCGGCGCTCTTGCCAAACCTGCCCTTGTCCAACATCTCCGTTCCATGGTCGGTGACGAACATGACGATCGTGTCGTCCCACAGATTCAAGCTGTCCACCGCGTTCAGCAGATGTCCGATCCAGCGGTCGACAAAGGTAACGAAGCCGAAATAGAGCGCCTTGACCCGTTCCCGTTCGTCGTCGGTCAAGCTCTCGACATTGCCTCGAAACGAGGCTGGGTAGATGTAATCTTTGAGACCTGGCTTGGACGGAAAATAGGCGTCCGCGTATTGACGCGGCGGATCCCACAGCTCATGCGGGCTGAAGCTGTCGATCCAAAGGAAGAAGGGGGAGTTGGCGCGGTTCTGTTCAAGCCAGCTCGCCGCCGTTCTGAACACCTGCGCCGCCTGCCAATCCTCTTCGCTTGTCCGCCCCTGCGCGTTCAACAGGTACTGCGCCAGCGTCGGATGATTCAGCGGCGTCGGGTCGTCTTCAGGCGTGTGCGCGGCAAGGTCGATGCCGCTCAACGGGCCGGAACGGTAAGGGTCGTTCTCCTGCCCGCGTATGAACTGCCAGCTCAAGAAGCCGCGGGTGAAGTTCATCGTCGGCTTGAACATATGGTAGGTGTCGGCGACAAGGGCGGTCAGCCAGCCGTTGTCATGCAGGATTTCGGCGAGCGCGTCATGTTCGGGCGGTATGGCGTGCCAGCCGCCCCCGTGCGGCTGCAGCCCCTCGTTTGGAATGTTATGCCGCCATGGAAAAGAGCGGCGCCCCGTGAAAAGGCAGCGGCGCACCGGTATCGTCGGCTCGCCCTCGCCGAAGCAGCGGGTGAAGGAGACGCCCTCATCGCGCAGGCGGTCGATGTTGGGCGTCTTGACGAAGCTGAGCTTGCCGCCGGAGCCTCCCATGTCGGCGCGAAAAGTATCGACGCAGATGACGACGGCGTTGCGTTTCATGGCGCGTCTCCATTCCGTTTTGGCGGCTTGAGGCTAAACATCAGATTCATTTTGAGCTGCGGATTGTCCATGTCGATGATGGAGCGGGCGAGCGCGTATCCGAGGCGGCGGCGGTATTTCCCGTCTTGGCGAAGACCCTTGAACGCCGTTAAAAACACGTCATGCGTCTTTTCGCGGAGCGTTCTCAAGCGCGCGTTCAACAGGTCAATGTCGGCGTTCCAAGGGACGCGGATGACCGTCAGAAACCGATCGCGCGAGCTGACGAGACGACCCTTCAGCTCTTCAGGCGGACAGAACCGTATGGACGCTTCAACCGTGTTGTCGATGGCGATCAAGCCCAGGTTCCCGTTCGGGTTGTTGAAGACGATGCGGCGGTTGCGCGACGCGGGAGGCAGATGGGCGCGCAGACTGCCCAGCTCGCCGAGAAAGCGGTCGTTTCTCCAGACGCGCGCCTGTTCCTCCGCCGACGGCGCAAAGAGCGCCAAGCCGACCGGATGATCTGTATCCTCAAACATCTTCGACGGCGCGCCGCCGCCGTCCGATTCAACAGGCGCAAAGGAAACCAGCGAGACGAAATCGGACAGCCGCTCCAAAAAGAGTCCGCTGCGTATAAACGCCTCCGGGATGATCGCCGCCGTCCATCCGCAATGGGCGAGGCATTTTTCAAGCGCATGCTTATACAGATCGTCATACTGTGATTCGGGCGGAAACGGCAAACCGCGCCGCGTCGCCGAGTTGCGCGCGAGCCATGGCGGGTTCGTGATGCATGCGCCGTAACCGGTCGGAAAATCGGCGAGCGTGTCGCGCCGCTTCACCCCCTCCGCGCTGGGCTGAATGTCAAAAAGCGACCATTCCAGCCCGACATAACCCGCCGCGTCCAACAGGCGCGGTATATCCTTCGCTCCCGCAAAAGGCTCCAGAACGCGCCGCCGATCCAACCGCGCCTCCTTCGCCCACCGCTGAAAGGGCTTCAACAGAAACGGGTTTCCGCGCGTGTAGTACCGCCCGTCCGCCCGTTTATGATCCACCGCTTCGGCTCCGCCCCGCGCAGTCATGACTTCTCCTTTGCCGGCGGACTGTCAGGATCGGTCAACAGATAACGCAGCGCGCGCGTCGTCCAACTTCTCGGCGCCAGACGAACGGCGAGGGCGAGAATCTTGTTGATCCTGCCGACGACCGCGACCCGCTTGCCTTTCATCATGGCGCGGTAACCTTCTCTGGCGACGCGGGAGCTGTCCAGTATGTTCGTTTTAAAAATGCGCGGCGATCCGATCTGGGCGCTTTCGATAAAACCGGTCGCCGCGGGACCGGGGCATAGGCATGTGATCGAGACGCCGCTGCCGGCCGCCTCGTTGGCGACCGCCTGCGAGAACGACAGCACATACGCCTTCGACGCAAAATAGGACGCCATGAGCGGTCCAGGCTGAAACGCCGCCGTGGAAGCCACATTCATAATGCGCCCCCCGCCGCGCGCCGCCATCTCCGGAAGCAGCAGGCGGGTCAGCGCCGTGAGCGACATGATGTTCAGCTGAAGCATGCCGGCGATCCGCTCCGGGTCTGTTTCATGAAAAAAGCCGTAGCTGCCGATGCCCGCGTTGTTGACGAGAGCGTCCGCGTGAACCGCGTTCTCTTTGAGCGCGTTGTGAAGCTCCGCCGGCGCGTTCGGCTGCGCCAAATCTTTCGGAAGGACGAGCGACGGCGCCCCATGCGCCTCCGCGAGCTCGTCCGCCAGCGCGTTCAGTTTGTCTTCGCTGCGCGCCGTGAGAACGAGGCGGTATCCGTCTTGGGCGAACAGGCGCGCCAGCTCCATGCCGATGCCGCTAGACGCGCCGGTGATCAGCGCCGTCTTGCCGTTTTCCATACGATGCTCTCCGCTCCTGGCGTTAAGCGTCGCACAGACTCGGCGGCAGCGCAAGCGCCTTGACGCGCCGCCCAGCGTCCCTTATGCTCATTTAGCAGACCGCAGCAACAGGCGCAAGGAAAACGCCTATGAACAAACGCCTCTCTTCTATCGGCGCGCTCTTCTTGATCAGCTTCGTCGGCGCCTCGGCGGCGGAGCCGGAGATGTTGTCGTACATTTCGCCGCTGTCGCTGCCCGACGGCGTCAAGATGCGCATCGGCAGGGGCCATGTCTATTCGGTCGACTATTCGCCGGACGGGGAGCGGATCGCGGTCGGCAGTACGATCGGCATATGGATCTACGACGCGCGCTACGGCAAGGAGATGGCGCTGCTGCGGGGGCATAAAGCGGCGGTCAATTCGGCGGACTATTCGCCGGACGGCAAGAAGATTGTCAGCTCAAGCTGGGACGGATCGGTTCGGATATGGAACGCCGAAACGGGCGCGCTTTTGAACACGCTTGGTCGAAAGGGCGGATGGACCTTCTCTGCTGAATTTTCGCAGGACGGAAAGAGCCTCCTTGCCGCGCATGGCGAATCGGTCAAGATATGGGACGCCGAGTCGAACCGCCTGCTGAAAACGCTAACGGGGCATACAGGTACTGTCTTTACGGCAACCTATTCTCCCGACGGAAAGAAGGTTGCCGGCGGAGGAGGCGGCGATCCGACCATAACGATATGGGATGTGGAGACAGGCGCGCTTCTCAACTCGATAGACGATGAGGAAAATAAGGCGGGCGTCATGTCTATCGCATTTTCGCCTGACGGACAACGAATCGCCTGCACAACTTTTAATGCTCAATATATCGGAATCTGGGATGTCAAGACGGGCGCGCTGCTTCATCCTCTAGATTCGCTCGGCAATTTCAGAAATTTCAGATCGTTTGCATATTCCACGGACGGGAGGTTCCTCGCCGGCGGTTTAGGCAACGTATGGAGCGCCGACTACGAGTCGCCTCTTTTGCCGTTCGTGAAAAATAGCCACAGCTCTGCCGTTTCGTTTTCGCCGGACGGACACAATGTTGCGGGCGATGCCGGCGATGGCGTTCGCATTATCAACATCCAGATTCGCGCCCCTGTCTATACATTTGACGGTCATATTGGCGGCGGCTATCGCATTCCTGCATTCTCGCCGGACGGTCAAACGATCGCCGCTCCGATCGGCGGCATCGATCTATGGGACTATGAAAATGGGGCGCATCTCAAAACGCTCGGAAAGCCCGACTATTCAACATGGGCGGCGTATTCTCCCGACGGAAAGACGATCGCCTATTCGGACAATGATGAGATCGTCATACGGAATGTTGAGACGGACGCGCGTCTCCTCACGCTCAAAGGGCATGCTGAACACATCCTTTTCGGTTCATACTCTCCAAACGGCGATCGGATTGTGTCTGCAAGCCAAGACAAGACCGTTCGGGTATGGGACGCCGCAACGGGCGCCCAGCTCATCGTTGCGGGGCATACGGAGCGGGTCAACGGCGCCGCGTTTTCTCCAGACGGAAATGCGGTCGTCACCGCAGGCGAAGACGGAACCTTGCGCGTCTGGAATGCCGAGACAGGCGCGCTTCTCAAAACGCTGGAGGGGCATACCGAGCCAGTCAATTCGGCGGCGTATTCGCCGGACGGCAAACCGATTGTCAGCGCGGGCGATGATGGAACCTTGCGCATCTGGGACGCCGCGACAGGCGCGCTTCTCAAAACGCTGAAAGAGGATATATGGGTCTTTTCGGCGGCGTATTCGCCCGATGGAAAAACGATCGCCAGCGGAAGCAGCCGCGAGAGGATACGCATCTGGGACGCCGAGACGGGCGAGCGTCTTAAAACGCTGGAAGGGCATACCGGCAATGTCAAATGGGTCGGGTATTCGCCGGAAGGCAAGACGCTCGCCAGCGCCAGCGAGGATGGAACCATTCTCATATGGGATCTGTCTGACGAAGATTCCCGCGCTCTGCCGCAAGGGCAGGATCAGGAGGGCGGTCGATGAACATTCGCTTTGGCGCGGATCGCCGTCTTCATTGGAGACGCCCGCCTCTCTTCATCGTATGCTTTTTGATATGCGGCGTCTTTGAGGCGTTTGCCGCCGATGGGTTGACTCGATCTCTTGCCGAGACGGATCTGATCTGTCGGCGCGCGCTTCCCGACGGCGCCAAGCTGCGCATTGGCAAAGGGCGCCTCCATTCGCTCGCCTATTCGCCGAACAGCCGCAGGATTGCCGCCGCAGGCAGCCCCGGCGTGTGGATATACGACGCGCGTTTCGGAGACGAGATCGCGCTGTTTCAAGGGCATACCGAGTCGGTCCGTTCCGCCGCCTGGTCGCCGCACGGTCTTTATATCGTCAGCGGCAGCGGCGATTCGACGATTCGCATCTGGGACGCCGAGACGGGCGAGACGCTCAAAACGCTTGAAGGACATACAGGCGGAGTCTATTCAGCCGCCTTTTCGCCGAACGGACGTTATATCGTCAGCGGCGGCGGCGACAAAACGGTTCGCGTCTGGGATGTCAAAACGGCGGCGCTTCTCAAAACGCTTGAAGGACACACAGGTACGGTTCATTCCGCCGCCTTTTCGCCGGACGGACAGCGCATCGTCAGCGGCAGCGGCAAAAGGATTCGCATATGGGACGCCAGAACCTTAACGCTGATTCGAACGCTGAAAGGGCATGCCGACTCGGTCGTATCGGCGGCGTGTTCTCCAGACGGGCGTTATATTGCAGGCGCCGACCGCAAGACGATTCGCGTCTGGGACGCCGAGACGGGCAAGACGCTCAACACGCTTGACGCCCGTCATGTCGACTCTGTCGCCTATTCTCCGGACGGTAGAATCCTTGCCGGCGGCGGTCCTTCTAGGAGGCTGCTTTTGTGGAGATTTCCCGGCGGCGCGCCTCTTTACCCGTTGGACTACTCTTTCAACGCCTCTTTGGCCGCCTTTTCGCCGGACGGGCATTTCATCGCGGGAACAGAAGGATACGGCCCGATTCGAATTTGGAACGTTGCGCTTGGCGCCGTTGTCCGTACGATTGAGAGGAGATATATAGGCGTCGGCATGCGTCCCTCGTTTTCGCCGGACGGGAAGCATATCGTTGTCAGCTATTCCGACGACCGCAGCCTGTATTTATGGGACGTTGAAACCGGCGCGCTTGTCAACATGCTGCGGGAGCAGAAGGCGTATCTGCGCATGCTGACCTATTCGCCGGACGGCAAGCGAATCGCCTGCGTTAGGGGCGTCGGGGCGATCACTATTCTGGACGCTAAGACAGGCGCGCTTCTTAAAGAGATCAAAACGGATGGAGTTGGGGTTGTTACGTGGTTGTCTTCTCCAGACGGATTGCGTCCCGCTAGCGAAGGGGATGCAAATGAGATCGTTACGCTGTCGTTTTCTCCAGACGGGCAGCGTCTCCTTAGCGGTGGCAAAAACGGCTATGTCCGCATTTGGGACGCCGAGACGGGCAAGTCTCTCGAAACGCTTGAAGGAGATCTAAGAAGAGATGTTAGAACGAATACGGTTTATCCGATCTATTCAGCCGCTTATTCGCCGGACGGCAAAACGATCGTCAGCGCAAGCAATGACGGCTCGATACGGATCTGGAACGCCCGTACGGGAGACCTTCTCAAAACGATCAAGGGGCATAAGCAAGGCGCCAATTCAGCCGTCTATTCGCCGGATGGACGCGCCTTCGTGAGCGGCGGTATGGACGGCAGCCTTACGGTTTGGGACGCGCGCGCCGGCGCCGTTCTGAGACAACTGAAAGGGCATTCGGAGAACAGCGTGAACTGGGCGGCGTATTCGCCGGACGGAACGATGATTGTCAGCGGCAGCGGCGACCGAACGGCGCGGATATGGAACGCCGAGACGGGCGCCCTTCTCAAAACGCTTGAAGGGCATACGGGAGCGGTCAACTGGGCGGAGTTTTCCCCGGATGGAAAGACGATCGGGACGGCAAGCGCCGACGGTACCGTCCTTCTTTGGGATGTCTCCGATCATTAGGCTCGTCCGGCAGCGCGCTCATGCGGCGTTTTGGAATGCGGAGGCTGTCTGGGAAAACTCTGGATTCCCGCTTGCGCGGGAATGCATGTCCTCGCGGAAGCGGGGAACGAATAGCCCAATCACAGCGGTTGGGGCGCGGTTTCTGGACTCCCCCCTTGAAAAGGGGGGCTGGGGGGGTTTTAGTTCCGTGCGCGGAATCACGATTAGCACAACTCAAACGGGATTTTCGTCGTCATCGCCTGTAGAGACTGCCGGTTAAATGAGGGCGTTGACGCGCAGCGCAGAAAGCGGTATACATAGCGCGTCCATCAACATTTTTCATGAACAGAAAATGGAGCGATACGGATGAGCATCAAAACGCTAGTGTTCGGCGGCGGCGGCATTCATGACTGGAAAGGCATTCAGCCGCATCTGGTCGCCGCGCTGGAAGCGGACGGCGGCTTCGACATCGACACCGCGCAGGAGGATCTGTCGGCTCTCGAAGGAGACAACCTGAAACCGTACGACGCGCTCGTGTTTCATTACACGGTCGGCGAAATCACCGCGTCGCAGCGGGAAGGACTCTCCAACTGGCTCGCCTCCGGAAAAGGGTATGTCGGCATTCACAGCGCCGCCGATTCGTTCCGCGGCGACCCCGACTACCGCAACATCGTCGGCGGATACTTTGTGACGCACCCGCGTTACCGCCAGTACCAGGTGAGCCTGACCGACGTGGAGCATCCCGTCACAGACGGCGTGGACTCCGAATTTTTTGTGACCGACGAGCAGTACATTCTGAACTACGACTCGCGGGTTCTGACGCTGGCAACCGCGCTGCATAAAGGCGAGGCGCACCCTGTCGTCTGGACGAAGCCGCATGGAGAGGGGCGCGTCTGCTACATTGCGCTTGGGCATGACCCGTCCGCCTGCGAGCATCCGATGTTTGCGAAGCTGGTCGTCAACGGAACGCGCTGGTCTTCGGGCGGCTAAACCGCTCTCCGCGGCGCTTAGGTATGGGCGAATTCGCCGACCAGACGGAGGAGGACGGCAGCGGCTCCTGGAGATGCCCGTCGTTCATCGTCTTGAATTCGCCCAGCGCCGGCAGGACTGCCTCTTCCCAGACCCGCTCCACATCGTCGAAGGTGCGCAGCCTGTTTTCAGGTTCCCCGCCCTGATGCGCCTCTTCATACGCTTCCAGCAGTTCGCGCGCCTTTTCGCCCAAGAACCGCGCCTCATCCTCCGCCATGCGCTCCCCGACGCGCCGATCCGCCTCGTAGGCGTTCCCGCCCATAGCGAAGTGGGGTCCGGGGTCGTCTCGGCCGGGCATTCTGGACATGTCGACGCAGTCAGGCTCCAACGCCCACAGCAGCGAGGTTTCGACTTTGCCTGCATGGTCGCCGGACGCGCCGTCCATGCCGGGCTGATTCGCCTCAAAGTCGGGCAGCGAGTAAAGGCGGACAGCGGCGTACGGTTGAATCAACTGCGTCAGCGTTTTTAAATCTTCCCAGTTGGGACCGTAATGCCCTGTCAAAAGAACGGCGGCGCGGAAGCCGAGCGCGTCCGCCGTCCGTATCTGGTAGCAGATGTTTTTAAAATGAATCCATGGCGGAACGGAGGTCATCCAGTGCCGTTCAACCTGTCCGACGGAGTTATGCGCCCAATGCGCATATCCGCCCAGTTCATGGATATGCCAGTAGTCCGGCGGCGCGGCGATCCCTCCGTATTTCCGCGCCGCTTTGCATGCGATTGCATGCGCCTTCAGCGCGTCCAGCCCGACAGCGTTTTGCGGACCGTGAGGCTCGCACAGCCCGTAGGAGAAATAGAGAACGGGGCAGTTTTGAAAGGCGGCTTCCAGCTCATCAGGGAACATGCGCTCCCATCGGACTTCTCTGGCATTCATTGTTGACGCTTTCGGTTGAGGTTGGTTCATGGCGCGCGTCCGCCCACATGACGTAGGCGTCCTCGCCGTTGTCCCGATAGTAGCCTTTGCGTACGGCGGCAATTCGGAACCCCATGCTTTCATAGAGGCGGATTGCGGGGCGGTTGCTGACGCGGACCTCTAAGGTGACGCGGGGCGCTTTGCCGCGGAGCGCGTCGGCGAAAACATGCCGCACAAGCGCCTTCCCGATCCCTTGACGGCGCAGGTTTGGATGGACGGCGAAGTTGACGATATGCGTTTCGTCCGCCGCCGTCCATGCGACGCAGTATGCGGCAAGCTTGCCGTTGAGCCAGGCGGCGGTTGTTCTGGACTGCGGCAATTCGCCGGACAGCTCCTTTTCAAACAAGGCGCGCGTCCACGGCGCCCCAAACGACTGCAGCTCAATGCGCAGCATCGCCTCGATGTCCCCTGGGCGCGCCTTTCCAAAGCGAAGCTCACATCCGCTCATCGCCCACAACCTCAAACTCCGGCGTATCGCATTTCTCTTTGATCCATTCATCCGCCTCCACCAGCCCGTCCCGCAGCCGTATGATTCGCTGGCAATACGACGCGATTTCAGGCTCATGCGTCACCAGAAGAAGCGTGTTGCCGCGCTCATGCAGGTCGGTGAAGACGCTCATGATTTCGGCGCTCGTTTTGGTGTCGAGATTGCCGGTCGGCTCGTCGGCGAAGATGATGGACGGGTTCGTCACCAGCGCCCTGGCGATGGCGACGCGCTGTATCTGTCCCCCGGAGAGTTCGTTGGAGCGGTGATGCGCCCTGTCTTCTAGGTTGACCGACTTCAGCGCCTCCATGGAGCGCCGCCGGCGCGACCGCCTGCCGACGCCGGCATAGATGAGCGGCAGCTCCACATTATGGAGCGCCGACATGCGCGGCAGCAGGTTGAACGATTGAAACACAAAGCCGATTTTGCGGTTGCGTATCTCGGCGAGGCGGTTGTCGTTCAGCGTCTCAACGGCGGAGCCTTCCAGAACATACTCTCCCTGCGTCGGCTTGGAGAGGCAGCCGAGTATGTCCATAAAGGTGGACTTGCCGGAGCCGGACGGACCCATGATGGCGACCATCTCGCCCTGGGTGATGTTGAGGCTGACGCCGCGAAGCGCATGCACCTGCACATCGCCCATCACATAGGTTTTATGCAGGTCGTTCACTTGAATAATAGGCGGAGCGCCGTTCGTTGATCCGCCGTCTTCAGCCGATTGTCTGCGGTATCTAAGCATAATCTACCTTCCAATAAGCCTGGAGAGGTCCGGCACGAGAACCGAGTCTCCGACGCTGAGTCCTTCCAGTATTTCAAACGACATATCGTTTCGCAAGCCGACCTTGATCGCCGTCTCTCGGTCGCTGGATTCGTCCTTGTTTTCCGTTTCAACCGGCAGCAGCACCAGCTGTTTTCGGTCTCTCTGGACGAGGCAGCGCAGGTCTTCTATTTTCGTTTCGTCTTCCTTCTTGCCGCTGTCCGCTTTCAGAATCAGCGACATGGTCTGAATCCCGGCGCGGAGACCCGCCGGCGCCGTCTCATCGATAAACACGGTCGCCGCATACTCGCCCGATTCGTTGAACGCGACGATGCGCCCCCCGTAACGCTTGCCGGAACGCGACTCCACATCCACGCTTTGATCTATGCTCAGCCGCTGCATATCGGCGCCGGCGACCCCCAGCTGAACAATCATCTTTGTTTTTTCGATGAGCGTCTCGATCGGCAGCTGCGTCACATCTTGCCGGTCGGCGACAACGATGTCGACGTCCGCGTTCATCCCAGGCTTCAGCTCTTCGGGGGAGCCGAGCGCTTCGATGACCACCTCAAACTTGGTGACATTCTCCAGCGGTATGCCTTGAGGCGAGATCTCCTTGACGCGCCCCTCAAACACCTGTTCGGGATAGGCGCCGAGGTGGATCTCTATCTTCTGGTCAACCTGTATGCGCGGAATGTCCACCTCGTTGATATATGTTTTGATGACCATCTGCGACAGATCGGCGATGGTCATAATGGCGGGACCTTGCGCGAAGGCGGATCTGCCCGATTGAACAATCTCCCCCTCCTCCACTACAAGCGCGATGATGGAGCCGGTGAGCGGCGCGACGATCTCCGTCCATTCAAGCCGCTCCTGCGCGTTTTTGAGTCCGCTTTCGGCGCGGATGTAGTTCGCGTTCGCAATCGCCAGCGCCGATTCGCTGTTTTTTACTTCCGCCTCCGCCGAATCGCGCACGCGTTTCAGCTCTGTTTGCGCCGTTTGAAGCTGCAGCTCCGCCTGATACTCGATCGCCTCGCGCGATTCTTTGAGCGTCTCCAGATTCGCTTCTTGAACCCGTATCGCCTCGCGCCGGCTGGCGATGCCGGTCTCGCGGGACGCAATCGACTCCGCGGCGGATTTGACCGACTCCTCGGCGGCGGACACATCCTGCTCCGTCTGCTCGTAGGTTGTTCGGGCGGAGGCTTCGGCGGCTTGCGCGTTTTCCAGCGCGCTCAACGAGATATACTTTTTTTCATACAGCTCTTTAGAGCGGGTCAATTCCGACTCGGCGTTCGTAAGGTTGACGCGCGTGGAAGAGAGGCGCGATTTCGCCCGGCTCAAACTCAACTGACTCTGCCGCTCCGTGATGCGCGCCTGATTCAACGCGATCAGATCCTGGTCAAGATAGGCGCGGGCGTTTGCCAGCTCCAGCTCCGCCGAACGTATCTGCTGAATGGTCGATTTTTTGGCGGCGTCCAGAGACGCTTTTGCAATGCTCGCCCCATCTTCCGCCGACTTTTGCAGCGCGTTCTGACGAATGCGCGTCAACTCAACCGACTGCTTCGATTGATCAAGCTGCGCCTTCGCCGCTTCCAGGTTCGCGTTTGCTTGAACCTGCTCCTCCCGTATGCGTTCGTCGTCCAGTTTGATGAGCGTATCGCCCTGCTGTACCTTGTCGCCTTGGCGGACGTATATGCGCGCGATTTCGCCTTCAACGTTCGATTTCACATTGACGGAGATGAGCGGCTCCAGCTTGCCCGTTTCACGTATTTTGACGATGAACGGAGCCGAGCGGACAATTTCAGAGCGCGGTTTCTCCTCTTCGCTTTTGGAGGGTTTTAAGAAGAAATAACCTCCTCCTGCGATCAGGGCGATGAGCGCCGCCGTTCCGATGAGCGTCCATTTTTTGCGGTTCATAGGGTTGAATTCCGCTTCTGTTAAGGGGCTGCCGGCGCCGCTTTTCCGACGGAGCGCTCCAGCGACCGCTGCGCGATCTTGTAGTCGTAATAGGCGCGGACCTGATTCGTTATTGCCTGCCCAAATTGCGTCTGCGCGTCCAGCAGCTCAAGCAATATCACCAGCCCCTGCGCGTACTGTTCAGTTGTTACGTCCAGATTCAGCTGCGCGTTTCGAACCTGCACCGCGGAGATGTCGAGCCGTTTTTCAGCCTGTTTGAGATTGTAGTACGCCTGCGTCGCGTCCAGCGAGATGCCGCGTTTCAGGTCTGCATGCAGCTCTCGCGCCCGCAGAAGATTGATGTTGGCGCGGTCCAGCTGGCGGCGGTTGTAACCCGCGTCGAAGATCGGAAAGGAGAGGCGCGCCGCGGCGTCCCATGACCGAAATTCCTTGAAGTTTTCCCGTTCGCGCAAAAAGTTATGGAGGTCGACGCCGTAGTTCGCTTGCGCGGTCAGTTGCGGCAGTCGCTCCCGCGCCGCCCGTTTGAGGCTTAGCTCCAAGAAGCGCAGGTCCAGTTCGGACGCCTTGACCGCCTGGCGTTTTTGAAGCGCCTCGGCGACCGTCTCTTCAAGCGTTTTGGCGTACCGTTCAAATTGCCCTGTTTCTTGATAAAGGGTGAAGCCTGGGTCGTCCGCAATCTGTATCGGCTGTTCGGGAGGGAGTCCGAGCGTTCTTGGGAGTTGAGCTTGGGCGATGGAGAGCGCGTTCTCATCGTTCAGAAGGGAAAGCTCATCCGCGGCGACGCGCACTTCCGCGGCGGCGACATCCGCTTCGACCGCCGTTTTTCCGATCAGCATGAAAGCGCGCACCTTTTCAGCGTTCTCCTGGGACGCTTCTAGGAGCGACTTGTCCAGCTCCACCAGCTTTTGCGCTTCCAGCTGCCTGTAGTACGCCCGGACAACGGAAAGCACAAGGTCTTGCCGGTTCCGTTCCAGGTCGGTTTGCGCGCTTTCGAGGCTGTTGCGCGCTTGGTTCAGCTGAATGCGCCGTCTGCCATGGTCCCAGAGCGTGTAGTTGGCGGTGATTCTCCAGTCCAGATTTTCGCGTTCGATGTCAAAATCGATGCGGTCGTTGGCGAAATAGGAGCCTTGCGTCTGGATCGTCGGCAGATAAGCGGATTGCGCGTCTTGCAGGCTGAGGCGGCTGGAGCTTTCCGACAGCCTCGCAGCGCGTATGGAAGCCGCGTATTCGAGGCCGATCTGTATGCATTCCTCAATGCCGAGTATTTCGTTCAGGTTGTCGGGCGGTTCGGGGGCGGCGCCGTTTTGCGCGCTTGCGGCAAGGGCGCATGCCGCCGCGATCCAGCAGCATGTGAACCGCGTCAATCTTCGTATGTCCATATCCACCTTTTCGATCGTGTCATGGTCGGGCGCGTATCTTGTTAGACGCCGTTACGGGTTGGATTGTTTAAAATCGCTGTCCAGTATGTTAGCGCCTTTTAGAGTAAAAGTGAACGGAAGGCGCCTGACCTTGCTTCTTTAGTTGGGACATGTCGGCATGAAGTCTTACCGCAAGGGCGGACGTCTCTTGCGGCGCATCTGGATTCCCGCTTGCGCGGGAATGACGACCAGCGGGAGGCAGGGGGCGCGGGGTTTCTAGACTCCCCCCTTGAAAGGGGGGCTGGGGGGTTTTAGCCGCCACGGCGGCTGCGACGCCTTAAGATTCCCGCTTGCGCGGGAATGACGACCAGCGGGAGGCAGGGGGCGCGGGGTTTCTAGACTCCCCCCTTGAAAAGAGGGGCTGGGGGGGTTTTAGCCGCCACGGCGGCTGCGACGCCTTAAGATTCCCGCTTGCGCGGGAATGACGACCAGCGGGAGGCAGGGGGCGCGGGGTTTCTAGACTCCCCCCTTGAAAAGGGGGGCTGGGGGGGTTTTAGCCGCCACGGCGGCTGCGACGCCTTAAGATTCCCGCTTGCGCGGGAATGACGAACTGTTTGGCGGCGCCTTTTCCCATGAATAGAGCGATCGTCGGTTCAAGTGTCCCAACTTTATGCATGAGGTCAGTCCTTTCATTTGCGCGTCGACTCAAACAGGAGTATCATGCCATGCGGCGCATTGTTCTGGGTCAAACGCGGAGGAGGATCGACATGGCGACCGTATTTATACCGCCGTTGATGCGGCGGCATACAGGCGGCGTTGAGCAGGTGGAGCTGGAAGGCGCGACGCTTCGGCAGATTATTGACGCGCTTGAGGAACTTTTTCCGGGCGTCAAAAAGCGGCTCACGCAGGACGGAGAGCTGATGCCGGGCGTCGCCGCCTCCATCGACGGCGAAACGGAAACGATGGGTCTCATTCAACCTGTCCAGCCCGACAGCGAAATCCATTTTATACCGGCGATACGCGGCGGATGAGCCGCCTCTGGAGGAGCATTCCTTGCCTCTTTTTTTCTTTTTTAAATTTGCCCGTCCGTTTTCCGCGCGCGTTTTAAAAACCGGCGCGCTTTTTGCCGCCGCGGCGTTTCTCTTCGCCGCCCTTTCAACAGCATGGTCGGCGGATGAGTCGTTCAACAAGCGGCTTGCCGTTCTTGAATTTCAAGACAGCTCCGGGTTCGACTCTCCG
This sequence comes from Candidatus Poribacteria bacterium, assembly GCA_963665845.2. Lineage (GTDB taxonomy): Bacteria > Poribacteria > WGA-4E > JAPPNK01. The sequence continues at coordinate 2,694,157 of OY762492.1, read as the reverse complement.
CGCGGATGCGGATGCATTCCGATGGGACCTCTGGAGAAGCTGTTCGGGCGGACGCGCGGGGCGCGCGAGCGGTGGGACCTTGCGGCGGGCTTCCGCGACATGCTGACGACAACGCTGGAAAGCGCCTACGGATACGAGCCGATCTCCCCAGAAGAGATGAACGCGGCGCTGGCGCAGCTCAAGCTGAATCCAAAAGACCTCAAAAAAGAGGCGGCGCGAAAACGGCTCGCGGCGCATCTCGGCGCGGACGCGCTCCTGACCGGCAAGATCGAAAAGTTCAGACAGGAACGGCTGCGCGGCGGAACAAGCGGAAAGATGGGCGGCGGAGGGACGTTTTCAGCAACCGGCAAGGTCGGGGTGGAGGCGGCGCATTATCGCGCCTCCGCGCGGGTTCAGTTCACCGCCTACGGACCGGAGGGGCGTGAGCTGCTGTCCGCGCGCATCGACGAAACGGCGACCTATTCCGTCGGCTCCGCGCAGACAGGTCCGCTCGCGACCTCCTTAGACAACCAAGGGGCGTCCACAAGGCTCGGCTCTCAAGACGCCGCCGCGCCGAAACGACAGCCGCCCATTGTGGAATACAGCCTTTTGAACAGGATCAAATTCGGCGTCAACGGCTGGGACGCGCCGGAAAAACGAGGCGCGCCGCCCAACTACCGCCGAACGCTGCTTGGAATTGTCACGGCGAAGACGCTGAATTCGGCGGTCGTCCAGCTGCGGGACCGCATCGGGCCGGCGCTGCCTGAAGAGGGGGAGGCGGAGCCGGCGCGGGAGGCGCTGATCGGAAAAATCGCGTTTATACAGGAGAACGAGATCTACATCAATCTCGGCGGAAAACACAAGGTAAAAACGGGCGACATGTTCCGCGTCTATCGAGAAGGCGAGCCGGTGCTGGACCCTGACACCGGCGAAAAGATCGGCGCGGTCGAAAAACTGATTGGAACAATACGAGTCGAAGAGGCGATGCGCCCCGCCATGTCGCGCGCCGTTCTGGTGACCGGCGAGGCGTTGAGAGGCGACATTGTCAGGCTGGAACTGAAATCAGACACGAAAGAGAACGGAGAAGCGACATGCGGCGATTAACGGTATGGATGGCGGCGGCGGCGCTGTGCGCGTTTCTGGCGGGTTGCCCCTCGCCGGAGAAAACGGAAGAAACGGAGAAGACGGAAAAGGCGGAAAAAACGGGGACGCTGCGCATCGGCTTGTCGATGGACTCGCTGCGCGTGGAGCGGTGGAAGCGGGACAGAGACCTGTTCAAGGCGCGCGTTGAGGAGCTGGGCGGCGAGGCGCTGGTTCAATCGGCGGACGGCAGCGCCGACCGACAGAATTCGCAGGCGGAAAACCTGCTCGCGCAGGGCGTGGACGCGCTGGTCGTCATCCCGCGCGACGGCGAAGCCGCCGCGGCGATTGTGGAAGCGGCGAAAAAGGCGGGCGTCCCCGTCCTCGCCTACGACCGCATCATCCGAAACTGCGATCTGGACCTGTATATCTCGTTCGACAATGAGCGGGTCGGATATATGCAGGCGGAGTATCTGACGCGCGTTGTCCCGAAGGGCAACTACTTTCTGCTGGGCGGCTCGCCGTCCGACAACAACGCGCTGCTGCTGCGACAAGGGCAGATGCGCGCCTTGATGCCGCTCATCGAATCGGGCGCCGTGACGGTCGTCGGACAGCAATGGACAGACAACTGGGACCCTGACGCGGCGCTGGCGCATGTGGAGAACGCTTTGACAGCAAACCGCAACATGATCGACGCCATCGTCGCTTCGAACGACGGGACGGCGGGCGGCGCCGTGGAGGCGCTGCGCGCGCAGGGTCTCGCCGGGAAAACAGCGGTGAGCGGGCAGGACGCCGACCTTGCCGCCTGTCAACGCATCGCCGCCGGTCTGCAGACGATGACGGTGTATAAGCCGTTGAAGCCGCTTGCCGAACGCGCCGCCGAGCTGGCGGTCGCCCTGGCGAAAGGCGAAAAGCCCGCGGCAAACCAGACAACCCCGAACGGCAAAATCGATGTGCCGTCGGTCCTGCTGGACCCTGTCCAGGTCGACAAAAACAACCTGTACAGCGTTGTCGTCAAGGACGGGTTCCATTCGCTGGAGGAGGTTTATCAGGATGTCCCAGAAGACGAGCGGCCGTCCCCATGAACGATCCCCGCAAAGAGATCGGAGGCGCGTTTGACGTTCTCGGCTATCTGCATCTCAAAAACGGCATGAAGCCCGATGAGGTCGCGGAAACGCTGAAATGGGCGGCGGAGGCGGAGTCGTCCGATATTGAAGCGCTGAACGCGGACGACCCCGATCGCATACGGCATCAGCTGAACCGCCCCGTGTCGCGCATCATCGACGCGGATCCGCGCTTCGCCTGTTTTTTAAACCATCCCGCCGCCGCGCCGTATCTGGAGACGTTTCTTGGCGCCGACTATCGGCATATCGACAATGAGCTGTACTATACGTATCCAGGCTACGAAGGCGGCAGATGGCACCGGGGCGTCAGCAGCCATGCGAACGGGCATGTGTCGCGCGGGGCGTTCATCTGCCCGATGGTGAAGGTTTTTTACTGCTTGACCGATGTCGGCGCCGAGGAGGGCGAATTCGCCGTAGCGCCGGGTTCGCACCGCCCAGGCGTTGACGGGCAAGAGCCGCATGCGTTTGACGACGTTGAGGCGGGCGACATTATCCTCTTCAATGAGGGGCTGCTGCATAACGGGTTGCCGAACCGCTCCAACAAAACGCGCAAGACGATCATCGTCAACTTTGGGCGGGCGGACGCGGCGGTGTGGCCGGGCTATCAGCCGTCGCCGAGGACGCTGGCGGCGGTCTCGCCGTCCCAGAGAGCGGTCTTAACGAACGCGGCGTCGGGCGTCTGGCAGGAGCCTGATTTGTCAAACGCTCCGCTTTAACGTTCAAAAAATGCGGTATAAAGCGCTCATCTTTGATCTGTTCGGAACGTTGGTACCGTCCTATAGCCGCAGGGCGTATGATCAAGTTTTAGAGGAAACAGCGGCGGTATTGCATGCGCCGTATCCTGAATTTCGGGAAGCAATGAAGCGGCTGTTTTATGAGCGCGCCGTAGGAAAAGGCCGTTCCGTAGAAGAAAACCTTGTCGAGGCATGCAGGCGTTTAGGCAGAAAAGCGAACCGCCCGCAGATAGCGCAGGCGGCCGCCCTGAGGTATCGATTCACCCAAAAGGCGCTCATTCCTGACGCTGAAACGTTGAACGCTCTCGCCGAATTAAAATCGCGCGGGCTGCTTCTCGGCATGATCACAAATTGCGCATCGGACACGGTGAAATGTTTTCCCCAATCGCCCTTGGCAACATATATAGACGCGGCGGCGTTCTCATGCGAGGAGCGGATCCAGAAGCCGGCGCGGGCGATCTATGAGACCGCATGCCGCCGGTTGAATGTAAAGCCGCTGGAATGCGTCTATATTGGAGACGGAAGCAGCGAAGAGCTGACAGGAGCCGCGGCTGTCGGCATGTTTCCGATACTGATACGGGTTGACCTGACCGATGTCTACGATCCGCATCGATCGGAGGTGGAAAACTGGCGGGGCGTTGAGATCAATGAGATTGCTGAATTGTGCAAGATGAGGTTCGAGAACGATCATGAAAGGCAACGGCATGAATGAAACAGCGGCTCCGCTGACGCAGGAGCAAATCGAGTATTATTTGGAGAACGGGTATCTGCTCGCATCGGGTCTGGTGCCCGACGAGACCGCCCGCCGCGCCTACGACGCCATGTGGCGCAACCTGAAACTGGACCCTGACAACCCGGCGGCATGGGCGGACGCGCCGAGAGGGCATCAGGTGTTTAAAGACCCCGACCTGACCGCCTGTTACACGCCCGAAGCGATGGCGGCGGTCGCGCAGCTGGGCGACGCGCCTCCTGTTCAGGACGCCTACCGCCCGCCCGGCGGCGCCTACTGCATCAACATCTTTCCGACCGAGGGCGAATGGCGCCCCGGCGGACCGCACCTTGACCACTCCATCAAAGAGCATGGTCACAAAACCTTCCCGACGCCATGCCGCCTTGCCTCCATGCTGTTTTTAAACGATGTGCCGAAGCATGGCGGCGGGACGCTTGTCTGGCCAAAGTCGCATCTGAAAGCGGTTTCGCTCGCGCGCAGCAATCCTGAAGCGTATGCGCTCATGTGGGAATTGGCGCAGGCGTTTCGAGATTTGGACATCGGCGCGCCTGTCGAAACGACGCCGAAGCGCGGCGACATTCTCTTTTACAGCATCTTCACCGCCCACAGCGGCAGCATGAATGTCAGCGCCCAGCCCCGCTTTGCGATGAACGCAAAATGGTAAAGAAAACGGAACGAGTCGCGCTCATCGGCATCGACTGCTTGACGCCGCAGTTTCTGTTTGGAAAAAGTTTGAACGGCTTGCCGAATCTGAAAGCGCTGGCGGACCGCGGCGTCCACGGCGAACTGGAAAGCGTCTCGCCGCCCATCACCGTTCCCGCATGGATGTGCATGATGACGAGCCGCGACCCAGGAGCGTTGGGCGTGTACGGCTTCCGAAACCGCGCTGATCATTCCTATGCGCCGTTGTCGCTCGCCTCCTCCGTTCGATCAAGGCGCCGACCTTGTGGGACATACTCGGCTCCATGTCGGAACAAAGCGTCGTTGTCGGCGTTCCGCCCAGCTATCCGCCGCGTCCGATGAACGGCTGTCTCGTCTCTTGCTTTTTGACGCCGGACGCCGACCGCGTTTTCACGCACCCCGCTTCGCTCGCGGCGGAGGTGAACCGCGCCGCCGGCGGCTATCTGTTCGATGTCCGCAATTTCCGCATGGAGCCGAAAGACGCGCTGTTGACGCAGCTGTACGAAATGATGCGGAAGCGGTTCGCCGCCGCCCGCCGACTCGCGCAGACGAAGCCATGGCGTTTCTTTGCGATGGTCGTCATGGCGGTCGACAGGCTTCACCACGCATTTTGGCGGTATGTGGACCCGCGGCATCGGCTGTATGAACAGGGCAACCCGTATGAAAACGTTGTGCGCGATTTTTATGTCGAGATGGACGCCGAAATCGGGCGGTTCATGGACATACTCGGCGACGAAACGACCGTCCTGATCGCCTCCGACCATGGCGCGAAACGCATGGACGGCGGAATCTGCCTCAACGAGTGGCTCATCCAGAACGGGTATTTGACGCTCAAAGAGGCGCCGCCCGAACCGACGCGCCTGACCGCAGAGATGATCGACTGGCAAAAAACGCGCGTATGGGGAGAGGGCGGTTATTATGGGCGCATTTTCCTGAACATCAAGGGGCGCGAGCCGCAAGGCGCCGTCCCGAAGGCGCAGGTTGAAACGCTGCGCGACGAGATCATCGAAAGCCTAGAGGCGCTGGGCGATAACGAAGGCAAACCGATCGGAACGCGGGTGCGCCGCCCTGAAGATCTGTACGCCCAGGTGAACGGCGCCGCGCCCGATCTGATAGCGGAGTTCGGCGGGCTGCATTGGCGCTCCATCGGGCAGGTCGGGTCGGGGCATATTTACACGTTTGAGAACGACACGGGGCCGGACGACGCGAACCACGCGGAACGCGGCGTCTTCATCGCGGCGGGTCCGGGCGTTGAGCATGAGCCGTCGCCGCGCCTGGGCATGAGCCTGCTGGATATCGCGCCGACCGTCTTAGACCTGCTGGGCGTTGAGCCGCCGACGGACGCGCAAGGCGCCAACCTGCTGGAGGAGGACGAGGCGGAAGCGGAGGCGTACTCTGAAGAGGATGAGGCGAAGATCGCGGCGCGGTTGGAGGAGCTGGGGTATCTTTGACGCGCCGGCAGAAAACAGAAAGGCTGACAATGAACTTTTTTGTCTTTGTTCTGATCATTATCGGTATGGGAATCGTCGGTCGTTGGGGGAGTATACTGCTCGGAGCTTTGCGCGACAGATCCCGATCCAAAAAGGAGAATGCCGCCCTTAAGGAAGAGCTGAAGGCGGCGCTGAACGAGATGGCGGAGATGCGTCAGCGCTTTGACAGCCAATACGCGAACGTGACCTTGGCGCTGGACGATCTGCGCAGTCAAACGGCGGCGCAGCTCCAGCTCCCCGACGAACAACGCGAGCGCGAGACGTTAGCGCTAGAGCAAACGCGGACGGATGACGGCAAAGAATGAATCGGCTGAAGACGGAAGGGCGGACAAATGAACGGTTATCTCTTTGTTTTGATCATTGTCGGTATGGGAATCGTCGGGCTTTGGGGGATCATAGTGTTCTCACAGCTGCGCTCCAGATTCCAATCCAAAAAGGAAAATGCCGATCTGAAGAAAACGCTGGAGGCGATGCAGAACGAGATGGCGGCGCTGCGCGAACGTTTTGACGACCAATACGCGAACGTGACCTTGTCGCTGGAGGAGCTGCGCAGCGAGAAGGCGGTTCGCCGCGAGCTTGGCGGCGGTCAAGAAGAACGCGAGGCGTTAGCGCTAGAGCAAACGGAAGATGAAGAACGGTAAGAAAGAAGGTGAACAATGGACGCTCAAACCATCTCAAAAGCGGTTGAATGGCTGATAACGGCGCTGTGTTTTTATATCATCGGAGTTGCCGCCGTGATCGTGTCGCTGCTTGCCCGTCGGCGCGCCTCCAAGAGGGCGCGTCTAAATTTTCGTCCTCACAGAAACGGCGAAGGGGATAAGCGAAACTAGAGTCGTTGAGCGCGGCGGGGCGGCAGCTTGAAACGAAGAGAAAGGCGCAGCGATGTGGCTCGCTGAATCACAATTGATTATGCCAGTTATCTGGATTATCTTTTTTGTAGCGATAATGATCGTTAATGACAAGGCGCGCCTCCGCAATGCCGCTAAAAAAGAGCGGGAGCTGGAGCAGATACGGCAAGAGATGGCGGCGCTGCGCGAGCGCATGGACAAGCAATACGCCGACCTGACGCTCATGCTGGAAGACGCCCTCCGCGCGCGAGAGCTGGAAACGCTGCGGCAACCTGACACTGAACAAACGGCAGAAAAGATGCGCGAGCGCACAGACGACGATAACTAGACGCCTACCGCGCCTCAAACCCATCTAGCCCCCTTTTCAAAGGGGAACCATCGGAACTCCATTAGCGCTATCATGTGGGGCGTATGGTTGTCAGCAAAGGAGAACGGATGAAATCGATCGGCATCGGAATCATGAGCCTGGCGCATGGGCATCTAAACGCCTACTGCGCGCAGATACACGGCTTTGAGGACGCGCATTTAGCCGCCTGCTGGGACGACAACGCCGCGCGCGGTTCCGCCGCCGCCCAGCGGTACAGCATGCCTTTCTGCGACTCGCCAGAAGAGCTGGTTGAACGCGCCGATGTGGACGCGGTCATGATCGGCATCGAAACCTACCGCCACGCCGAAATGGTACGGATCGCCGCGCGCGCGGGCAAACATATCCTTCTCCAAAAACCGATGGCTCTCACTTTAGAAGACTGCGACCAGATCATTGCGGATGTGGAGGAGGCGGGCGTCCTGTTCTCCATGGGTTACCAAATGCGCCAAGACCCGATGAACCAGAAAATACGCGATCTCGTCCAAAACGGCGCCTTAGGCAAGATCGGCATTCTCCGCCGCCGGCACTGCATCCCCGCGCTTTTGCATGAATCGTTCCACTCCTCATGGCATGTTGACCCTGTGAAAAACATGGGCATGTGGATGGACGACGCCTCCCACGCGGCAGATTTTCTGCTCTGGGTTATGGGCAAGCCGGTCAGCGTCGTTGCCGAGATCGACAACCTGCTCAGCTCCGCCGCCCCGGACGACACCGGCTGCGCAGTCTACCGCTTTGAAAGCGGCGCGATGGGCATTCTGTTCAACTCCTCGGTCATCTGGGCGGGCGAGAACACGACGGAGGTGTACGGCGACGAGGGCGTTCTCATTCAGAACCATGGCGACGGACCCTCCACGAATACCGCCGCCTCGCTTCCCAGTCCGATCGGCTTAAAACTATGGCGGCAGGCGGAGGCGGAGAAGGGGTGGCAGGACCTCGGCTTTCCGGTCCCGGCGGGGCATGGCGAACGCATCGCCGCGGTCGCCCGCCCGTTCATCGACTACCTGAAAGAACCGTCCCCCGACCGGCAGACGACCCATGCAACCGCCCAAGAAGGCAAGCTGTGCATCGAGATGATCTTGGGCGCTTACCGCTCGGCGCGGGAGGGCAGGCGCGTCTCTCTTCCGCTGTCTGAACATGCCTGAAGGGAGCGTCCGTATGACGCGCTGGGGAAACGTATGGAGCTTCATGCGCTGGGACTCGCCTGACAAGCGGACGGAGCGGCTCTTTGCGATCCTGGTCACGGCGGCGTTCGTCCTGTTTGTCGGCTGGACGGCGGGGCTGCATGAGATGTGGCGCGACGAAATACAGGCATGGCTGCTCGCCCGCGACAGCACAGGACCGATCGACCTGCATCGCCATCTCAAATACGAGGGGCATCCAGGCTTGTGGCACCTGCTGCTGCTGCCCGTAACGCGCCTCTCATGGTCGCCTGTCGGGATGCAGATATTGCATCTGGCGATTGCGGCTGGGGCGGTGTTTCTTTTTACGCGCTACGCCCCGTTTCATCCCGCCGCGCGCCTGCTGTTCGCGTTCGGCTATTTTCCGTCTTATGAGTATGCGGTCATCTGCCGAAATTACGGCGTCGGAATGCTGCTGCTGTTTGCGTTTGCGGCGCTGTATCAACATCGGTTCAAGTACTTTCACTGGCTTGGACTGGCGCTGCTGCTGGCGTGCCACACAAGCGTTCATGCGCTCATCGTCGTTATCGCGCTCGCGTTCGGGCTGACGCTGGAGGCGCTCATAAGCCGGCGCGAGATCGCCGAGGCGGCGTCTTCCGAACGGCGGCGCGTCTGGGTCGGCTTTGCGCTCATCGGCATCGGCATCTTGACGGCGGTTCTTCAGCTGAAGCCGCCCCCCGACTACGGCTTTGCGGTCGGATGGCACACCAGTTGGGATCCAAACCGCGCGATCAACATGCTAGACCGCCTCAACAGGGCGTACTTTGCGGTGCCGAAAGAGAACGGCTGGGGTTCGAATGCGCTGTACGACTGGAGCTTTTACAGCGCGCATAAGCTCTGGTTCAGCGTCGGTTTGGCGGCGCTGTTTGCGGTCAGTTTATGGCGCCGCCCGGGCGCGCTGATCTCCTTCGGCGCGGCGACCGTCGGGCTGTTGACCTTTTTCTATATGAAGTACCCCGGCAGCATCCGCCATCACGGGTTTTTATATCTGACGCTGGCGGCACTCGTTTGGACAGCGCGGTACTGGAGCGCGCTGCTGGCGGTTCCGCGTTTTTTAAAGCGCCTGCATCCGCACTGGAAACGCGCCGCGGCGGTCGGGTTGACGCTGCTGTTTGCGCTTCAGGCGTTCGGCGGGCTGCGGGCGCACCGATGGGATCGGCGCATCGTTTTTTCAAGGGCGCTGGAGGCGGCGGAGTATCTGCGCGGGGCGGGCTATCAGGACGCTTACATCATCGCGCATGAGGACGCGCCGACCAGTGCCATCGTCGGCTATCTTGAAAATAAGCGGTTTTACTACAAGCGCGGCTCCCGATGGGGTTCGTTTGTGCGCTGGGACCGAGAACGCAGCCGAAGCGGCAGCAAGAGGGAGGTCGCCCAGACGGCGCTCGACCGAGACCATGAAACGCTCATCGCGCTTAGCGGCAACCTGTCTGAAGAGGTTTTAGAAGAAAACCCGCGCATTGAATTGCTGCAGTCCTTCATGGGACCTGCGGCCATCGGGAATGAGCGGTTCAACATCTACCTCGTGAAGCCGGCGTATAACGAAGAAGCGGAAGAATGAGGCATCTTGCCGTCCTGATACCTGGCTATATGGGTTTTGTCGGGACAGGTCCGCGGTTCCACTACTGGGGCGCGGTGTCGGCGGAGCTGTTGAAGCGCGGCATAGAGCCTGTCTCGGTTCCGACGCGCCCCGCCGCTTCGATTGAACAGCGCGCCAAGATTCTCCGCCGCAACATCGTCCGCCTCTTCCGTCAGGGGCGCCCGCTTCCCCGTTCGCTGCATCTGGTAGGGCATAGCATGGGCGGTCTGGACGCGCGCTGGCTTGCGTCGCCCGCCGTCTCTGTACATCTGCCGGCGCCGCTTCAGGAGCGTCTGCGGACGGCGGTCTGCATTGCGTCGCCTCATTTTGGAACGCCGCTGGCAGATTTTGGGCGCGCCGTTCGTTTTGACAAGTTCATGGCGTTCTGCTCGCGCGCGGCGTTGAAGATGGCGGAGCCGAACGCGGTTGAACAGGTCTGGCGTTTTTTCGACTCGCGGAAATATGCGCTGGAGAAAAGCCTGAAAGGCGCGCCGAGAGACATCCTGAGCATTTTTGAAGATGCCGCGGAGGATCCGCAGGGGCGTTTGCCGGCGGTCGCGCAGTATTTGCGCAGCCTGTCGCAGTTGAGCGGCGCGTTGGAGGATATGAACCCAGGGCGCATGCGCCGCCTTTCCGCGCGGATGACGGACGCGCCGAATGTGCGTTATGTCAGCTATGCGGCGGGAGTCCGCGCGCCGCGCCGCGCGAGCCTATACGCCTTCATGGATTATCATGCGTCCCGATGGCAGAAAGGCGCCGCGCCGCGCCCTGCCGTTTTGGAGGGCTGCATCTGGCCAAAGACGGAGCGCGTGAAGGCGGACGCGCGGCTGACAGACGGCGTCATCCCGACATTGTCGCAGCTATGGGGGGAGACGCGCGGGTTTGCGGCTGTTGATCATTACGCGGTCATCGGCCGCCCCGACATCATCGAACCGCCGACGCGGTTTCGGCGCGAAGGGTTTGAGGCGCTGTGCGGAAGCCTCGCGGAGGATATTCTTTCAACCTGCTAGCGGATCCAGCCCTTTAAGTCGGGATATTGACGAGTTCAGAACCTCCCGACCTCATGCATAAAGTAGAGACCATTGAACGAACAAAGCCTTTATTCATGGGAAAAGCGCCGCAAACCAGATCGTACTCCCGCGCAAGCGGGAATCTAGAAGCGCCGCCGAAACCGTCCGCGTTCGCCCGCCCGCATGCCCCAACTAAAGACGCAAGGTCAGTAAGGCGCGTTTGCGTTTTTGAACAGACGGCGGTAGGATGCGGGCGCGTACAAAAACGAAGAAACGGAGAAGGCGATGTCGGAGCGGCCGTTGCGCGTGATTCATGTCGGCACAGGAGGACGGGGGCGTTGGCCGCTGGATCTGGTCGGCGCGGACGAGCGGTTTGAGTCGGTCGCGCTGGTGGACATCAACCCGAATCATCTTGCAGCCGCGCGTCAAAAGACGGGGCTGCCCGAGAGCGCCTGCTTCGACGACACCGCCAAAGCCGCCGAAGCGGTTGAGGCGGATCTGGTCGTCGGCTGCGCGCCGACCGTCATGCATGCGCCCATCGCGCGCGCCGCGTTTGAGGCGGGGCTGCATGCGCTTGTTGAAAAAGGGATGACGCTGGAATGGAGCCTCGCGCGGCGGCTTGTCCAAGAAGCGGAGCAGGCGGGAAGCCGCTTCTGCGTCTCGCAAAACTACCGCTACAACCCCGTAGAGCAAACCATCAAGAGCATGCTTGGAACGGACGCATACGGCGACGCCGAATTCATGGACATAACGCACCACCGCTACCGCCCAGAGCCGCGCACGCTCAACTACAAAAACGCGATGATGTGGGACATGAGCTGCCACCATTTTGACAACCTGAACTTCTTTCTGGGGCGGCCCAAAACGGCGATTGGGCAAACCTACGGCGCCTCGTGGAGCAAATACGCCCCGCACAACGCGAACATCAGCGCCGTCATCGAATACGAGAGCGGCGCCGTCTGCGCCTACACAATGACGCACGTCGCCCAGAACAGCTTCTACCGCGCCTTTTTCCACACAACAAAAGGCACCATCCGCGCTTACGATGTCGGCGGAGTCGAGTTTCGTCCGATCAATTCAGGCGCGGCGGAGTCGGTTCCGCTCGTTCAGACGGGCAGATCCGAGCAGGGCGTCATGGACGATTTTTACCGGTACATCGCGGAGGGCGTTGAGCCTGGCATATCGGGGCGCAACAACCTGGACACGCTGGCGGTTATTGAGGCATGCGCGCGGTCGCACGAACGGCGGGCGATGGTTGAAATCGCGGAGCTGTTTGAGGAGCCGCTTTAGGCAATTAGCTAACGCTCAAAGGAGCCTCTTGAGGTCTTTTGGAATGCGGAGGCTGTCTGAGAGAACTCTGGATTCCCGCTTGCGCGGGAATGACGATCCGCCCGATGACGGCGGATCGCGCGGGTTTCTAGACTCCCCCCTTGAAAAGGGGGGCTGGGGGGGTTTTAGCCGCGCCCGGAATGCATGTCCTCGCGGAGAGCGGGGGACGAATAGCGGCGCGGACGCTTCCTTAGGCGGCGAAGGTGATCGTATGCCGTATCCCGTCCGCGCTCTCGATGACCGACTCGCCTGCCGGCGCCCGCGTCAGCAGCTCCGACGCCGCCGCATGGTCAAGCGCGACGACGCATGCCTCATGGCTTTGGAGCCAAGACGCCGCTAAATTCTCCGTCTGATTTCCCATCACCGCGTCCGCGACGGGCTTCGCCTTCGCGTCCCCTTTAGCCAGAAGCAGCAGCTTCCGCGCCTCTAAAATGGTTGCCACGCCGACGGTGATCGCCTGCTTCGGGACGCGGTAAAGATCGTTGTCGAAAAAGCGCGCGTTATGGTATAAGGTGCTGTCCGACAGGTCCACAAGCCGGGTGCGCGTCTCCTTCTCGCTCGGCGCCTCGTTGAACGCGATATGCCCCTCATGCCCGATGCCGAGTATCCACACATCAACGCCGCCCGCGACCGCGATGGCGTCCTCATACGCTTCGCACGCCGCCTCCACATCGTTCGTCAAACCCGGCGGCACATGAAAATTTTCAGGCTTCAGGTCCACATACTGAATCAGCTGGCGGTGAATCGTCGCCCTGTAACTCTGCGGATGATTCGGCGCCAGCGACAGGTACTCGTCCAGGTTAAATGTGTTCATGTCTGCAAAACAGATGTCGCCGTCGTAATACCGCTGAATGAGCCAGCCGTATAAATTTTCAGGGGTGGAGCCGGTCGCCAGCCCAAGGGCGCTGATCTCATCCCATTGCTCCACAAGCCAGTTCGCGGCGAATTGATCCACGTCCGGCGCGACGACCACCTCCATGCGTTCACTCCTCTTCGTTTATTCGTTCTGGGCAGTTTCGATGAGCGGACGACCGCCCTCCGCGCCGGCGGACAGATGCGCCAGTATCAACCCCTCCGCCGAAACGCCGGTCGTCCGCTCCGCTGTCATACCCTTCGACATCAGCATGTAAAACCTGTCCTTGCGCAGCCCCTGCGTCGTGTACCAGTTTCCCTGCCCCTTTGAGACGACGACGTCCGCCTCTTGAAGCGCATGCGCAAAACGGGCGGACGCCTGAAACAGGTTTGTTCCAGCCGTACGCGAGCCGCTGCCCATAACGCCGATATGAAGGTCCATCCCGCCCAGTATAACCGATAAATCGGACGCTGTCATGTCGTTGCCGGCGGCGGACGAACGGGCGGCGATCTCAACATGATGCCCCTCCGCCGCAAGCCGACGCGCCATTTCTATATCGAACACGATCTCGCCGTCGTTGTCGGTCAACAAGAGAACGCGCCGCTTCTCCCCGCTCAACAGCAGCCGTTCAAACGCCTTGAAAGAGTCGATGGCGAAGGGTCTGGATTGCGCCTCTTCCAGCGTTTCGGCGAGCAGGTTTGGGTTAAGGCGCATCGCGGCGGTCATACGCGCGCTGCTGTAATCGATCAGGTTGGCGGCGGCCGCGGCGCGCAGCAGCGGCTCCCATTCCATGCCCCGCCCGTTCATTTGGTTGAAAAGCCGCTCCGCTTCGTTTCGGGAAGCGCGCTTTTCAGCGGCGTACGGATCGGGGTTGCCTGAACATAGCCGCGCCAGCTCATACAGAACCCCCCACAGCTCCTCCGGCGTCAACGGGTCGATGAGATGTCGACCCTCAAACTGCGCGTCCAGAAGCTGATGAACGCAGCGGATGAAAACGCGCCGCGTCTCTTCGCTTCGAGAGAGGCGCGGCGCCAGCTCTTCGACCGACATGCGCCGAACATGCGCCCGCAGCTTCTCCCAGTCAGGCTCATGCTTCCGGTCGGCGAAGGTGAACACGCCCGGCAGATAACTCTCCGGGACGAGTCGGTAGAGCGCCGGCGTTTCCTCATACGGCAGCCCAAGCGACGGGTCGCGCCAAACGCCGAGGCGCCGATTCCGCAAACGCAGATTCGGCGGCAGAACCGTAAAACGCGCCTGAACGTTCTGAAGCCGGCAGCCCCGCCCGACGACAACATTCTCAAGCGCGCAGCCGTCGATGTTTGTCAGCGTATGCAGCAGGTTGACGGCGGCGCCGACCGGCGATCCGTCGTCGCATGCGTCCACGGCGGCGTTCCGCAGCCTTGAATCGCGGACGCGCGCCCGGTCGCCGACGCTGGTTTCGCCTTCTAAAACGGTGTCTGAAAGATGTACATACTTCCCGATGCCGCATTTTTCCCCGACAACGATCCTCCCCGAAACAGCGCATCCGACGCCGAACGCCGCGCCGCTCTCCCTGTTTTCTCCGTTTGAAATGTGCGGTGCAATGTGCGCCTGCGCGCCCGGCAAGACGCGAACGCCCTCCTCGGCAAGCCGCCTTCGCGCCCGCTCAAAAAGCGCCGCCTCCCCGTCCAGAACGTTCGTCCAGCGGTTCACTCCAGAAGGTATAAATCCTTCATAGATGTGCGCATGCGTTTTGAAACCGCGCTCATAAAAAAGCCGAAACAGATCGGTATGATGATATTCCGCCCCGTTGTGAAGCCAGAGCGAGCCGAGCAATTCCAGCATCGTTTCGCGGCGGAAAACGGAGACGCCCGCGTTCGTGACGGCGTCGTTCGTTTCATGCAGGGCGCGCATGCGTTCCTGCTCTTCGGGCGTCATGTCGCGCCATTCCAGCGTTCCGCAGAACCGCCCCTCCTCGTCGAAAAGTACGGCGCCCTTTCCGACAACCGTTTCAGGTTTCTTTCCGCAGAGCGCCGCGTCCGCCCCCTCGCAAATGAACGCGGCAAGCGTTTCAACCGCCGCGTCCGGCGGCGCAAACGGTTCATCTCCGTAAAGAACGCCCGCCAGCTCCGCTTCAGACGCGCGCAAAAACGGTTCCGCCGCCATGACAGCCCCGCCAGGGCCGTTCGGCGCCGGTTGAACCGCCAGCGGCGCGCCCTTCCCAAAAAGACGGTCTCGAAGACGGATGTCCAGACGCGCTTCGTCCAGGAGTCCAGAGATGTGTCCAGAGAGCGTTTCTCCGCCGTCCGTTTTTTTTAAAACGCGCCGCGCCATCGCTGGACTGACGACTGCGAGCGGAGGAAGCGTCCCCGGCAGATGGCGGCAAACACGCTGAAGAGCGTTCTGCGTTCCAAACCAGAGATCAATGTTCTTGTTAAACCGCCCCGTCGGATCCATGCGGCTGCCCTTGCCGGCGGCCAGAACGACCCATTGAATGGAAAGGCGGCGGCGTATCTCCTCATCGGAGAGGCGGGGCGTTTCGGCTGAAAGCGCGGCGGCAAGCCGTTCGGCGATGTCGGGGCGCGTCTCTGTGAGCGGAAATCCAAACGCTTCGTCCAGCGCCTTCATCATTTGCCGCAGCGGTTCTCAAACAGGCGCGCGATGGCGGCGGCAAGCTTGAGCGGATGATGGCGCAGCACGCGCAGCGTCTCGCCCCGTTCCTGAACGTCCGCCTCCCTGATCAAATCCTCCTGCACGATCTCGGCGGGGGAGACATCGTCCACATCGGGGCGGTAAAGCGTCTGCACAAGCGCGCGTTCGGGCGGGTCGCGCGGGTCCGCCTTCGGGTCGATCTGATCCATAAAGTCGTTGAACGATGTCCACTGTTTGGAGTTGTCCGATGGGCGCTGCGCCTGCTGCGCCTGCTTGTAGTACCGCCGCAGCAGCGCGTCCGACGCGAGACCTGAATTCGCCAGCACATAATCGACGCGCAGGTCGCCATGCCGCCGAACGGCGTTCACATGATCAGAAAGCGAGAACCCGTCCGTTTCGCCCGGCTCAATCATGACGTTTCCGACATAAACCTTGAGCGCTTTCGACTGGCGCAGCGCGTCCGCGATTTCAGGCACAACGATATTCGGAAGAATGCTGGTATAAAGGCTCCCCGGCCCAATGACGACCGCGTCCGCTTCCACAATCGCCTTGACCGCCTCCGGATGCGCCTTGATCGAGTCGCTTCCAAGCTCCTCCACATCGGCGCCGTTTTCGGGTCGGCGTTTTAAAAAGACGCGGCGGATCGGGGCGCGGTTTCTTCGGTCTGGAATGTTCGACTCGCCGCAGACGATCTCGCCGTCCACCAGCTCGGCGCACAGGAGCGTCTGTTCGACGGTCACCGGGAGAATGCGCCCGCGCACCGCAAGTACCCTGGCGGCTTCGCGTATGGCGAGCGGAAACGTGCCGAACAGGTCGGTGAGCGCGATGAGCAGCAGATTGCCGACGCTGTGTCCGCGCAGAGCGCCGTTGCTGTCAAACCGGTACTCAAAAAGACGGCTCATCGTTTCGTTCTCTTCGGCGAGCGCGACGAGGCAGTTGCGGATGTCGCCTGGGGGAAGGACGCCGAATTCGTCAATCAGCTTGCCGGAGCTGCCTCCGTCGTCGGAGACGGAGACGATCGCAGTTAGCCCGTCCATGTCGTAAGGTCCGCCGTCATTTGCCGCCGCATACTGACGGAAGCCTCGGAGCAGGGTGGAGAGTCCCGTCCCTCCGCCGATACACGCGATGTTCAAGGGTTTCACGAAGCCGCCTTTCGAGGAGGACGGTGAATGTCTGTGGCTATCATAACCCGCGCCCGCGCCCATTGCAACACACGGGCAACATACGCGGTCAACATACAAGGGCAACATACGCGGGCGGCGGTCTGCCCATGTTTAAGAACGTATCGGTTCGCCGCTGTGTTACGCCAGAAACCCCCCGCCCTTTTCAAAGGAGGTTGGGGGTTAAAACGCTTAGCGGCGCCGATGGATTCCCGCGCGTTTCACCGCAAAGGCGGGAATGCATGTCCTCGCGGAAGCGGGAAACGACCTGGTTAGCGGGGCATTTTCCCATGAATAGAGGCTTTGTTCATTGCGGTGACAGCGCGCGTTATTCAGAAACGTCCTCGCTGCTGATGTACCAGGCGACGCCGAACTTGTCGACGCAGGCGCCGAAGTATCCGCCCCAGAAAGCGTCGCTCATCGGCATGCGGACGCTCCCGCCTTCCGACAACGCGGCAAACAGCGCGTCCGCCTCCCCGCGCGTTTCAGGAGAGACGCTGACAGCGAAGTTGTTGCCTTGGTTCAAGCCGAAACTGTCGGGAACGTCGCTGCCCATCAGCTCGTCGCCGTAGACGGGAAAGCTGACATGCATGATCATGTCCATGTCGTCTTCGGAGATATTAGGGATGTCGACGGGGGCGTCGCGGAAGGCGGAGATGGTCGTGAACTCTTCCCCGAAAACAGACCTGTAAAACTCAAACGCTTCGCGGCAATTGCCGTTGAAGTGAAGATACACGCTCGGCATGGGCGGCTGTCCTTATCTGTTTATGTGTGAATCGGCGCGGCGCATGGTAAACGAAGCGCGGGGGCGGGCGTTACGCTGTTCTGCTGAACTAGGATGAAAGGATTTAGACGGTCTGGGGCTTTGTCATAACGGGCGGGGCGCGGACGGCCTCTACGGCGCCTCTGGATTCCCGCTTGCGCGGGAATGACAGCATGGACATCGGGCCGCCGCGCAAATGAATGCCATCGCCTGTAGGTACTGCCGTACTGCCGAGCTTCTTGACCTTATGCGCCTTGCGCGCTAAATTCTGTATGTAGACGTCCTATGCATACGGGAGACATACGCGATGCCATGTATTCTTCTTGCGGCGCTTCTTCTGGCGCAGCCGGCGCCCGCCGCCGAGAACGCCTTCACCTTAGAGCAGGCGATTGAACGCGCGCTTCAAAAGTCGGAACCTGTCCAGATCGCCGAGAAAAGCGTCGAAGCCGCCCGCGCGCAAGCCAGAGCCGCCCGCGCCCAGCGGCTGCCGTCGCTCAACCTCACCGGCTCCTACCTCTACAACGGGATCCTGCTGAAACAGGCGCTCGACTTTGACGGGTTTCCAGGCGTTCAAGACCCGGCGCAGAACGGCGACCCGATCGAGATCGAATTCGGGACCCGCCATGATTACCGCGGCATCGCGCAGATACAGTGGCCGATCTTCACTTGGTGGAAAACGACCCGCGCCGTCCAAGCCGCCGACAAAACGGTACAGGCGGAAATGGAGGCGTTGAACGCCGTAAAACAGCGTACCGCCCTGCAGACCGCCGAGTATTTTTATGCGGCGCTCTTCGCCGAAAAAGCCGCAGAAACCGCCCAGCGCGCCCTAAAGCAAACCGAACGGCGGCTCAACATCGTACAGCTGCGCATGGAAGCCGGCGCGGCGACGCAGCTGGACCTGCTTCAAGCGAATGTCGCCAAAGCGAACGCCGGCGCGGACGCCATGCGCGCCGACAACGCCCGCGCCCTCGCCATGAGCGCCCTTGCCGTCTCCATCGGCGAAGACTCCGACCTGGAATTCAAGGCAGTCGGAAACTTCCAACACGAACCGGTGGAGGCGCCGCTGGAGGAACTGATCGAAACGGCGCGCATGAACAGGCATGAGCTGAAAGAGGCGCAGGCGCTCGCCGACGCCGCCATGCGCGGCGTTCAGATCGCCAAAGCCGCCAACAAGCCGAACGTCGCCCTCACCTGGACAGGCTCCTGGAGCGACAACGAGAAGCAGAACGCGCAGAGCGTCTGGTCAACCGGCGTCGGCGTCTCGTTTCCGATCTTTGACGGGTTCGCAGCGAAGGCGCAAACGCAGACGGCGGAGGCGCGTCTCGCGCAGGCGTCGCTGGCGGTTCAGGCGCTGAAGCGCGGCGTGGAGCTGGAAACGCGGCAGGCGTATCTCGCCTATCAAGAAGCGAAGGCGTCGCTTGAGGCGCTCAACGAGGCGGTCCAACAGGCGGAAGAGGCGCTGCGCATTGCAAACCTGTCGTTTGAAAACGGGCTGATCACGAGCGTTGAGCTGGCGGACATAGAGCTGCAGCGGACGCAAACAGAGCTGAATCAGCTGCGCGCCGCCCATGACGCGGCGGCCGCGGCGGCGCGGCTGGCGCGGGCGGTCGGCGGTCTTCTGCCTTAGTCGATAGTACGCTCATATGGGATATTCGAGTCGCGTCCGATTCCCCCTTGAAAAGGGGGGCTAGGGTTGCCCTTACGTCTTTAGTTGGGACATGTCGGCAGACGAATGCGGACGGTTTCGAGGTGGACTCTGGATTCCCGCTTGCGCGGGAATGACGGCCTGGTAAGCGGAGCCTTTTTCCCATGAATAGAGCGATCGTCGGTTCAGATGTCCCAACTTTAGGCAGAGGTCAGAGTACTACCCCTTAGTCGAATGCGATGTCGAGCATGTCGCCTTTGCGCTTGGCTCCGCTCGGTTTTCGTCCGGCGAGGCTGCGCGGAAGCGACACATGCCGCTTGAAGTTGCCAATCTGAACCACCAGCTCGTCTGTGAAGGCGGACAGCTCAATATCCTCCGCTTTCACAAACGGCAGGCGCATATACAGATGCGTCGTTTCGTCCACCTTTTCAAAACGTATCGGCGCTTCTTCAGCATGCCGCTCGGACGGGTCGCCGTCGCCGTACAGCGCGTCCGCAAGCCGTTTGAGGCTCGACTCGCCGACCACTTCGCCCTGAAAAAGCGGAATGCGCCAGATCGGAACGCCGCTGAAAAACGACTCGATGTCCTCCAGATACCCCTGCTGAAGAGAGCGCCACGATTCCATGAACTCGCCCTGAATGTCCGGCGGCAGGATGCGGTTGATGACGACGCCGTCGATGGTCAGCCCGTAGAGGCAGAAGTACATAAAGGCGCGCTGCGTTTCCTTCAGCACCATCTTTTCAGGGTTCGTCACAAGGCGCACCGTTGTGATGGACGAATCGCGCAGCGCCGCGTCGATTCCTTGAAGCCGCTCAAACAGGTATTCGATGTTGCTGAAGTAATTGTCCTCCGGTATCGGGAGGGAGCTGACTTTTTTGATGACGGGGCGCGCGATGGTCGCCAGCCGCCGCTCCATCTTGAACACCTTTGACATATACCAGTCGAGCGTCGTCGGGATGCTGACAAAGCGGAGCGACTCCCCCGTCGGCGCGCAGTCAAGCAGGACGACATCGTAGGTCTGCTCTTGGAGATACTGGTTGATGTACAGCAGCCCGCAGATTTCCTCCATGCCGGGAAAGATGGCAAGCTCTTCGGCGGCGACGCCGTCCACCCCGGAGGTTTTCAGCAGCTTTGCGATGTACCCGTACACCACCGACCAGTGCCGCTCCACCTCGGCGTGGATCAGTATCTCCTGCAGGTCCAGGTTGTCTCTCACCTGCACGGGGCGCCCTTCGCCGTGGTCCATGAGCCGCCGGTCCAGATCGAACGAATCGGCTAACGAATGCGCCGGGTCGACCGACATCGCGAGCGTTCGATAACCCATCTCCGCCAAGCGGATGGCGGTCGCCGCGGTCACGCTGGTTTTACCGACGCCGCCTTTTCCTGTATAAAGTATCATCCGCATCGTCATGCCCTCCGCCGAAGTGAACATGGTTATGTTAACGAATTCAGGCTCCCAATTGCAAATAAAGACGCGCCGCGCGCCTTCAAGCCGCTTTTTCATCGCCGTCTGCGGCGGAGAGGAGCCGTCGGGAGCCTACCTGCTGCGCATCCATGTCCGCGAGAGTTTGACGATGCCGTACGGACGGTTTAAAAAAGCGAAGCCGATTCATACCCCCGCCGGCGAGTATCTTTACGTCGGCTCGGCGCTGGCGTCCAAAGGGGGCGTATCGCTCGCGCGTCGGCTCGCGCGCCATGCGTCGCGTACAGGCGATCTGCCGCCGCATCCGATTCAACAAACCTTTCTTCAGTTTTTTCCGTCGATTCAGCTCGGCGAAGGAAATCTGCTGCCGAGAAACGGCAAGCGGCTCCACTGGAACATCGATCATCTGCTGGACAGGTCGGAGGCGGAACTGATTGGCGCCGTCATTTTGCGGACACGCGCCAAGATCGAACGGGAACTGGGACAGCTCATTTTAAAGGACCCATGCGCGTCCGTTATCGAAAAAGGACTCGGCGCGAACGACATACCCGGCAACACGCACATTCTCAAAATCGATGCGGAGGAGGCATGGTGGCGCCAGCTTCCCGTCAAAGTTCGTACGCTCATACGGGATATTCGCGGCGCCGCGTCCGATTCCCCCCTTGAAAAGGGGGCTAGGGGGGTTTAAAGGACGGGCGCCGCAGAAGCCGCCCGCGTTCGTCAAGCGGAATGTCCCAACTCTAAGGGTACGCTAAAGTCCCGCATTGCGCATTTTGATTCGGTATGTTATACAGACAGCGCAACGGAAACTCTGGAGGACAATCATGAAGTGGGCAATGTTTGCGGCGGCAGTTCTTGGCGTCGCCTGTTTGGTCTCGTGCGGCGAAGACCACGACGATTATTATCTGGACGACGACCGGTACGACGATCGCTACGACGATGACAGATACGATGACGACCGGTACTACGACGACGGTGACGACGACCGGAACAACAACCGGCGCGGCGGCGACGATGACGATGATGACGACGACCGGTACGACGATGATCGGTACGATGATGACGATGACGATGACGACGACGATGACGACGACCGGCGCCGCAGAGACGACGATGATGACGACGACCGGCGCCGCAGAAACGATGATGATGACGACGATCGACGCCGCAGAGACGACTGACGGCAACCTGCCCCGATAAGGGCTATTAAGGTTTTCACGCTTTCAAAGACGCTGAATTGCGCCGCCGGACCTTCAGCCAAACTTGTTGTTTACGCTAAAGGTTCGGCAGGCGTTGGTCGGCGTATGTGCAGCTTTCAATCCGATACAGACCTCATCGCCGCGAACGGAGGATTCTTTGATGAAACGCCTTACTTCCGCTTTTTCCACAGCCTTTTGCTTTGCTGTTGCCGCCGCTTTTCTGGCGCATAACAGCCAAGCGCAAACCCTTAAAACGCTGACAGGTCACACGGGCGAAGTGTATTCGGTCGCGTATTCTCCAGACGGGACTAAAATCGCCAGCGCCAGCGACGATGGAACGATCCTCATATGGGACGTCAAAACAGGCGACCGCATCCGAACGCTCCGAGGACATACGGACGGCGTCGAATCGGTTGCCTATTCGCCCGACGGGACAAGACTCGTCAGCGGCGGGGACGACAACACGGTTCGCATCTGGAACGCCGACACGGGCGCGTTTCTCCACATGCTCAGCGCGAATGATGTCAATTCGGTCGCCTATTCGCGAAACGGGTCAAGGATCGTCAGCGGAAGCGACAACGGAACGATCCGTATCTGGAACGCCGCAACAGGCGACCGCATCCGAACGCTCCAAGGTACGAGCGACGTCGAATCGGTTGCCTATTCGCCCGACGGGACAAGACTCGTCAGCGGAAGCGGCAACGCGGTTCGCATCTGGAACACTGATACGTACACGCTTCTCCGAACGCTCCAGGGACATACGGATGATGTTTATTCTGTAACGTATTCGCCGGACGGAAAGAAAATTGCTAGCGGAGGCGGAAGCGACGACGACAACGACAACGGAACGATCATTATCTGGGACGCGAATACAGGCTCCCGCATCCGAACGCTCCAAGGACATACGGACGAAGTCAAATCGGTCGCCTATTCGCCCGACAGGACAAGACTCGTCAGCGGCGGCGCCGACAACACGGTTCGCATCTGGGACGCCGACACAGGCGCGCATCTCCGAACGCTCCAGGGACATACGGATGATGTCTATTCGGTCGCCTATTCGCCGGACGGACGGAACGTCGCCAGCGGAAGCGTCGATAGAGCGGTTCGAATCTGGAATGTCAGCGATCTTGCCCCGCTCTCTGTGACCATCTCCGGACCGACCAGCGCTCAGGGAGGACCTTTCAATGTGACGATCGCCTTCAGCGAGGATGTCACAGGCTTTGATGCGTCCGATCTTGAAACAACAAACGGAGCCGTGACGAAACTTACCGGCAGCGGCAAAACCTACACGGCGACCATTGCGCCGATCCTACCCGGGACGGTGAGCGTAAGCGTTCCCGCCAACGCGGCGGGCAACAAAGAAGCCTCCAACAAGTTCTCCGTCGTCTATGAACCGCCCTCCGTAACCGTCTCCGGCCCGACCGGCGTCCAGGCGGGTCTGTTCAATGTGACGATCGCATTCAGCGCGGAGGTCGCGGGCTTTGAAGCGTCCGATATTGAAGCGACCAACGGCTCCGTGACGAAACTTACCGGCAGCGGCAAAACCTATACGGCGACCATTGCGCCGACCCGCGCAGGGACGGTGCGCGTAAGCGTCCCCGCCAACGCGGCGGGCGCCAACCAAGCCTCCAACGAATTTTCCGTCGTCTATGAGCCTTCCGCCGTAAGCTCGCAGATTTTAAGCGGGCATACCGGCAATGTCTGGTCGGCGGCGTATTCGCCGGACGGCGCCTCGCTCGCCAGCGCCAGCGACGATGACACAATACGCATATGGAACCCCAGCACAGGCGAAACGCTGCAGACGCTCGCTGGACATACAGGCTCTGTCATTTCTGTAACGTACTCGCCGGACGGCTCCAGGATTGCCAGCGCCGGCGCCGACGACACGATCCGCGTCTGGAACGCCGAGACGGGCGAAATTCTCCAAACGCTCACTGGACATACGGATACGGTCAGGTCTGCCGCCTACTCGCCGGACGGCTCCAGGATCGCCAGCTCCAGTCGGGACGACACAATCCGCGTCTGGAACGCCGATACAGGCGAGCTTCTCCAAACGCTCACGGGGCATACCGATTATGTCCGATCAGTAGCGTATTCGCCGGACGGAACCATGCTCGCCAGCGGCAGCGACGACGACACGATACGCATCTGGAACGCCGGGACAGGCGAGCTTCTCCAAACGCTCACGGGACATACAAACTCTGTCTATTCAGCGGCGTTTTCTCCGGACAGCTCCAGGCTCGTCAGCGGAAGCCAGGACGCCGCGATCCGCATCTGGAACCCCAACACGGGCGAAACGCTGCAGACGCTCACCGGGCATACCGGAAGCGTCCTATCCGCCGTTTATTCGCCGGACGGCTCCAGGATTGCCAGCGCCAGCCGCGACGACACGATTCGCATCTGGGACGCGCAAACGGGCGCGCATATCGAAACGCTCACCGGGCATACGGGAAGCGTCACATCGGTCGCGTATTCTCCCGACGGCTCCAGGCTCGCCAGCGCCAGCCAGGACGACACGATACGCATCTGGCCGCGCGGCGTCAGTATCGTTGCCCCATCGACATTGATAACGGGTCCGGAAGGCATCGTTACAGGTTCCTTTGAAGCGGCAATCTCCTTCAGCAAAACCGTCACAGGCTTTGAAGCGTCCGACATTGAAGCGACCAACGGCGAAGCGGTAAGCCTCGAAGGCTCCGGCGTCAACTATACGGCGGTCATTGCGCCGGCGGCAACCGGCCCCGTCGTTGTGACCGTTCCCGTCGGCGCCGCGCAAGACGCCGACGGAAACCCCAACGATGCGGCTTCCTACGCGGTCTTGGCGCTCATTCCCGACGCGTCGTTCACGCTCCGCCTAAACGCCGGCTTGAACATGATTCATGCGCCTGTGAACGATCCCGAACTTGAAAACGCGGAGGATCTGTACAAAAAACTGGGCGGTTCAGAGGCGGTCGGCGCCCTTGTCGTTCAGACGGCGGACGGCCAATTCGCGGCGTATTTTGGAGCTGGAACAGGACCCCCCCTGCGCGATTCGGGGGCTGTTCTGGCGATTATGCTGTCGGCAAAATCGGTAACGTTCACAGGCGGGCTTCTGCCGACGCAGGTACCCCTGCGCCAAGGCGTCAATCTCATCGGGGTTCCGCGCAGCGGATCGGTCGCCACAGTGGGCGACTTGATGAGCATGGACGCGGCGGCGACGACATGCTTTCTTGAAAAGGACGGCAAATTCAAGCATGCGGTCGGGTCGGTATTGAACGAGCCTCTGGTTGGCGGCAAAGGGTATATCCTCATAGCCAGCGAGGCAACCGTCTTGACCTTCGACGGCGAAGCATGGACGAACGACGCCGCGGCGGCAACGGCCGCGGCGGCGTCCGTTTCGCAGCGGGATACTGCCTCCGTTTCGGCGCTGGCCGCGTCGGGCCTCCTTTCGCTAGAGGACGGGTTGGCTCCGCTCAACGGGATTGCGGCGTCCGTAACGCATCTGCGGACTGGTCAGACCTTGACCGCCGCGGCAGGCGCGTCGTCTGAAGACGGGCGTTTTTCGGTCGTCTTTTTAGACCTTTTCGGCGACGGCTATGCGGTCGGCGATCTGTTTGAATTGCGCGTTGCAGACCCGGCAGGCGCGTTCGGCGGCGTTCAGAGCGTCCGCTATGCGCTTACTCAACAAGACATCGCGCGCGGCGCGGTCGACTTCGGCAGGCTTCTCATGACCGAGATACCGTCCAAAACGGTTCTCCTGCCGAATTACCCCAACCCGTTCAACCCAGAGACATGGATCCCGTTTGAGTTGGCGGAAGCGTCGCGCGTGAAGTTGACGATCTACAACGCGGCGGGTCAGACGGTTCGCGCGTTAGAACTTGGGCAGTTGCCGGCGGGAACCTACCGCAGCCGATCGAAGGCGGCTCATTGGGACGGGCGGAACGCCTTAGGCGAACCTGCCGCCAGCGGGATTTATTACGCCCGCATTGAGGCGGGTTCATTCACAGCGATGCGGCGCATGGTCGTTTTAAAATAACCGATCTTGTCCCTTGAGTAAGGACAATATTCCAGCCCCGGTAAAGCGCGCGGGAATCCAAGTCCCGGCAGAAACCGTCCGCGTTTGTCAGGCTGAAGGTCCCTACTTTAAGGATAAGCTCATCAAAAACATTTGACAGGCGGGATGGGTTCGGCTAAGGTTTTAGAAAAGGGTTGGGTAATAAGGCGAGATAAATGAGATTGAATATCAATATCTATAAAGGCGGACGCATCGGCGAATGGATAAGCAGAATCAATGCGTTCAATCGGATGGCAAACCGCATATATGGGTTTTTCAAAGGAGTATAATGTAAATGAGACTAAATATCAATACGCTTGCCTGCGCGTTCTTATGCGCAGCTCTGACAGCGTTGACCGGCGCAACAGCTTCCGCGCAAGAAAGCAAGACCGTCTTCGGAGCCAGAGGCAACATGCACTACTCCAACTTCAACTGGGACTGGGAACCCGAACGAAGAGCCGCTGTCGACCTGAACAAACTGGTCGTCGAATTCTGGTCGGACCTCACAAAAAATATCCAGCTCGAAGTGGAGGTCGAAATCGAACATGGCGGCACAGGCTCCACAATGGAATTCGACCGGCTCGAAGAGTTCGGCGAATTTGAACAAGAGGT
This sequence comes from Candidatus Poribacteria bacterium, assembly GCA_963665845.2. Lineage (GTDB taxonomy): Bacteria > Poribacteria > WGA-4E > JAPPNK01. The sequence goes on along the minus strand of OY762492.1, from coordinate 2,667,712 downwards.
GGAGGTCGGCGGAGAGGTGCTGATCGAAGAACTGATCTTGACCGCCTCCGTCCATCCCAACCTGGACATTCAGTTTGGACATCTCCTCGTCCCGATGGGGCTTCAAACGCTTCGGCACACGCCGATGCAGTCGTTCACCGTCGAGCCGTCGGAGTCGGAAAGCAGCATCATCCCCGTCGTATGGCATGAAACGGGCGTCGGCGCTGTCGGCAATGCCGGACCGCTTTTTTACCATGTTCTCGCCATAACAGGACTCGATTCAACAGGCTTCAGCTCCGCCTCATGGGTCGCGCGCGGACATCAGACCCGTTTTGAGACGGTCAATGCGGACAACATCGCCCTCGCCGCCCGACTCGACTACGGGCATCCGATGTCCGACTCGCATTTCGGGGCGTCCGTCTACTGGAGCGATACGGCGGACAACCGCCCCAAGCCGGACACCGATCTGGACGCGCATGTGTTCATCGCCGACCTGCATGCCGTTTATGAAAGCGGGCCGGTGAGGGCGCGTGGGCTTCTGCTTTACGGCGCGCTCCAAAACGCAGGCGAAATCTCCCGCCTCAACCGCAACCTGTCCAACAAACTGAACGTGAAACGAACGCCTGTCGGCAGCGCCGCCCTCGGATGGCGCATCGAAGGCGGATATGACATCGGAACGCTCATCGGCGGCTTCAACAAGGAGCTGATTCTCTTTGGGCAGGTTGAGGGTTACGACACGATGTTCCGCGTCCCCGACGGCGCCTTCGACAATCCGCGCTGGGATCGGCAAGCGTTGACGCTCGGGCTCAACTTCGCGCCCGCGTCGCAGCTGATCTTCAAAACGCATTACACCTGGCGCCGCTTAGGCTCCGACACGCTCAAGAAAGAGGACACATTCAGCTTCGGCTTTGGGTTCGTCCTGTGAACCTAAATCAACCAGCCCGCATGGGCTGTCAATAAAACGCGAAAGGAAAACCATGACCAAAAACGCAACGAGTATCTTCACACGTCTGGCGGCGCTTGCCGTCTGTCTGCCGCTCTTGACGCTCGCAGTCGGCTGCGGCGAAGACGATGTTGACCCGATCGAAGGGTTCGACGCGACGGTCTTGATAAACGACTACGCCAATAAGATCGTTCTCGCAACCTACGCTGATCTGGACGAGGCGGCGAGCGTCCTGCTCTCCGCCGTTCTGAATCTCGAAAGCGACGTCAGCGACGCGAACCTGACCGACGCGCAGGACGCATGGACAGCGACGCGCATCCCGTGGGAGCAGAGCGAGGCGTGGCTCTTCGGTCCTGTCGACACGCTCGGCATCGATCCGAAACTGGACAGCTGGCCCGTCAACCGCGTCGATCTGGACGCCGTCTTGGCGAGCAATCAAACGCTCACGAAAGAGACGGTCGACTCGCTGGAAGAGACGCTGAAAGGGTTCCACACCATCGAATACCTGCTGTTTGGCGTCGGAAGCCAGAAAAAGGCGTCCGACCTGACGACCCGTGAGATCGAGTATCTGACGGCGGTGACCGAAAGTTTGAAAGGCGACACGTCGGCGCTCTATGCCGCGTGGAGTTCGGACGGCGGCAACTTTCTGGGCGATTTTGTGAACGCAGGCGTGTCAAGCCAAATATACGTCTCCAAAAAGGCGGCTGTTCAAGAGATCGTCAACGGAATGATCACGATCGCCGACGAGGTGGCGAACGGCAAAATCTCCGACCCGTACAACGAAGAGGATACGACGCTGGTCGAATCGCAGTTCAGCTTCAACTCCATCGCCGATTTTCAGAACAACATTCGCGGCATCCAGAACGCTTATCTTGGCAGATACCAAGGGACGACGGGCATGGGTTTGACCGAATTTGTCGCTGGGCAGGACTCAGCGCTGGATACTCGGCTCAAAGGCGAGATTGAGGCGGCCATCGCCGCAATCGGCGCGATACCTCCGCCGTTCCGCGACGCGATTACAAACGCGCGCCCGGATGTAGAGGCGGCGATCGACGCGGTGCGGGTCGTTCAAACGACGCTCGAAAGCGACGTCGTTCCATTGATTGATGCCGCCGACATCCAGTAAGGAGAAACCATGAGAGCAATAACGCGCATCGGAGCGCTGATCGGGATAGCGGCTTTGCTGGCGGGCTGCGGAGACGACACCGACATGGACATGGAGATTCCGCTTGCCGGCGGAGATACGACCGTGTTCGACGCCTCCAGCCATGCCTATTCCATGCCGGCGCCGAATCTTGATGAAGAAGGTCTTGATCTGCATCTGGAGGGAGACGCGCAATTTGAAGCGGTGTTTGTGACGGCTCCCGCCGAGGTGAACAGCGGTCTGGGACCTCTTTTCAACAGCGCTTCATGCGTGTTTTGCCATCCGCGGGACGGGCGCGCCCCCGCTCCGATGCAGGGCGGGCCGCTCGGCTCCGCGCTCATACGCCTTAGCCTGCCCGACGACATGTCGAACGGCGGCGCGCCGACGCCCGTACCCGGCTACGGCGGACAGCTGAACGACCGCGCGATCATCAACTCGGAGCCGGAAGCGACCGTCGCCGTCCATTACCGCATCGTCGTCGTCAAAACCGCGGACGGACGCTCCTACGAGCTGCGCGTCCCGGAACCTGACATTCAGGACGCCTACACGCCGCTGCCGGCGGAAACGCTGACCTCCCTGCGGATGCCGCGCCCCGTCTTCGGTCTGGGGCTGCTTGAGGCGGTCTCTGAAGAGTATATCTTGAGCCTCGCCGACGAGCATGACGCGGACGGAGACGGCATTTCAGGCAAGCCCAATTATGTGACCGATGTCGAGACGGGGCGGTTTGCGCTCGGACGATTCGGATGGAAGGCGAATCAGCCCTCGCTGCGGCAGCAGACGGCGGCGGCGTACCATGACGACATGGGCGTCACCACCTCGCTTTTCCCGCGCGAGTCGTCTTACGGACAGCTCCAATCGGACGACCGGATGGACGATCCGGAGATTAGCGACGAGATTTTGGACGCCGTGACCTTTTATATACAGACGCTGGCGGTCCCGGCGCGCCGCAATGTGAACGACCCGCAGGTTCGACGCGGGGAACGGCTGTTTACGGAGGCGCAATGCTCCTCCTGCCATGTTCCCGAATTGAGAACAGGCGTCTTGGCGGATGTCCCCGAAGTCTCCAACCAAACAATCTATCCTTACACCGACATGCTGCTGCATGACATGGGTCCCGAACTGGCGGACGGCAGGCCCGACTACGCCGCCGACGGCAACGAATGGCGCACGCCGCCGCTATGGGGAATCGGGCTCAGCGCCGTCGTGAACGGGCATACGAACCTGCTGCATGACGGACGCGCCCGCTCCATAGAGGAGGCGATTCTGTGGCATGGCGGAGAAGCAGAAGCCGCCCGCGAAATGTTTAAGACGATGACGCATAACGACAGGGCGGCTCTCGTCGCGTTTGTCCTGTCGCTCTGAACGGCGGGGTTAGTAATTGGAGATGAACAGCTCGCGTCCCTTGGCGGCGGCTCCTTGGCGGTAGTTGTTCATGCCGTATTGGAGCGTCCACTCGCGGATGCGCGCAAACTTGAAAAGGCGGCGAATGACGAACGAATCGTCGTAGGTGATGAGCCAGCGGTGCCTGCAGCGGCGCATGTTGTCGGCAAAGCGGGCATGGTCAAAGGCGGTGTGGAGAGAGCCGCGCGCCCCGTACAGCTTGGACGCCGTAGCCTTCCAGTAAGGCGGGTCTAGAAAAAGAAACGCTCCCTCGCCGCCCTCATGGAGCGCGTTTTCATAATCTTCGTTGTCGATCTGAACGCCGTTCAGATGCGGCGCGATCTTCTGAACGCGCTCAATGGAGGAACGGGTGAAGCGGCTCTCAAAGGCGGACTGCGAATATCCGCCGGAGTCGACGACGCCGGAAAAAGTGATGCGGTTCAGGATGAAGTAGCGGACAGCGCGCTCAAATTCGCCGAGGGCGTTTCGGTTTTGGCTCAGTTCGTCTTTCGCCTGCGACAGCCTTTCAAAGAGCGCGCGTCCGTCGGTTGACTCGGCATGCGTTTTGAGCAGCGCTTGGACAAGCTGGTCGGCGTTGTCGCGCGTCTGTTTCCAGAAGCAGTACAGGTCGTAGTTCAGGTCGTTGATCTTGTAGCGGACGCTATTTTTGAACAGGCTGCGGACAGCAAAGAAAACGGAGCCGCCGCCGACAAACGGCTCGCGGTATTCCGCGATATTGGCGGGTATCAGCGGAAGGATCTGCTTGAGCGCTCTTGACTTGCCGCCTGGGTAGCGCAGCGGGCTTTTTATATTTTTCGGCATACGTATAAATTGGGCCGACGCTTGCATTGTCAAGCCCATTCCGTGTATCATGCGTCGAAACAGCGGGAGCCGACGATGGACAGACCCGTCTACATGGACCACCACGCGACGACGCCGCTTGACCCGGCGGCGCTGGAGGCGATGACGCCGTTTCTCACCAGCGAATTCGGCAACCCGTCCAGCCGAACGCACCAATGGGGATGGGCGGCTGAAGAGGGGGTTGAGCAGGCGCGCGGGCAGATCGCGGACGTTCTCAACTGCCGACCGGACGAGGTTTTATTCACCGGCGGCGCGACCGAATCGAACAACATGGCGGTCAAGGGCGTCGCCCGCGCCTACAAAGAGCGCGGCAAAAACCGCGTCGTTACGACAAAGGTTGAGCATCACTCCGTCCTAGAGGCATGTCAGGCGCTTGAAAAAGAGGGCTTTGAGGTCGTCTATCTGGATGTTGACCAACACGGCATGGTCGACCCTGACGACGCGAAGCGCGCCGTGAACGACAAAACGGCTCTCGTCTCGGTTGTCTGGGCGCACAACGAATACGGCACGATCAACCCGATCGCCGAAATCGAACGCATCGCGCGGGAGGCGGGCGCTCTATTTCATACCGACGGGGTTCAAGCGTTCGGGAAATATGACAGCGATGTGGACACGCTGAATGTCGATCTGATGTCCATATCGGGGCATAAAATCTATGGACCGAAGGGGGTCGGCGCGCTTTATCTGCGGAAGCGGCGCCCGCGCATTCGTTTCGTTCCGCTGGTGGACGGCGGAGGGCAGGAGCGCGGTTACCGCTCCGGCACCCTGAACGTTCCCGCCATCGTCGGCTTTGGAACGGCGGCGCAGCGGAGCCATGAGCTGCGCGCTGAAGAGGCGCCGCGCATCGAAGCGATCCGAAACGACCTGCGCGATCGCATCTTCAACCAGATCGACTTTGTCCGCCTGAACGGACACCCGACGCAGCGTCTCTACGGCAACCTGAACGTCAGCTTCGAGTATGTCCAAAGCGAGGCGGTACTGTTGAGCATGCGCGGCGCCGCGCTCTCCTCCGGCTCGGCGTGTACATCAAAATCGCTGGACGCCTCCTACGCGCTTCGGGCGATGGGCATCGAAGAGCGGTTGGCAAGGTCGGCGATACGGTTCGGGTTAGGGCGCGGAAACACGATGGAAGACGCCGCCGCTGTCGCCGATATGTTGACCGAGAAGATCGAAGAGCAGCGGCAGATGTCTCCGTTGTATCGGCTGAAGCGGGAGCAGGAGCCTTAACCATGACCCCATGCTGAAAGTTGAGACAGTGGAACGATCAAAGCTTTTATTCATGGGAAAAAGGCGCCGCCAACCATGTCGTCATTCCCGCGCAAGCGGGAATCCAGAGTCCTAATCCGACACCGTCGCATTCACCTCAACGTCCATCCTACCCGCTGTCATTCCCGCGCAAGCGAGAATCTTAAGGCATCGCAGCCGCTGCGCCCGCACTTTAAACCCCCCTAGCCCCCCTTTTCAAGGGGGAATCGGGCGCGGCGGCGCGGACGCCTTAGGGTTAAAAGGGAGTACGCTCATGCGATGATGTTGATCGGAGACGCCATATGGACGGCGTCTGCGACGCCTAAGATTCCCGTTTTCACGGGAATGACGACGGGCGGCGCGGACGCTTTAGGGTTAAAAAAAGCGGTTGCAAAAAACGGCGGCGTTCTGCATGATGCTCACTTAGACAGACAGAAGGGAGGCGCAAATGAAAGGCAGCCGAGCGGTTGTGAGTCTGCTGTTGAAACGTAGAGGCGGGCTTTTGGCGGCTGTGTTGTCGTACGCTCTGCATCTCTTGATGTTGTGCCTGTCCGGCGCGCTGCCGTTTGCGCTGATCTGCGTTCCCCTCTTAGATCTCCCAAACGCAGCCGAGAACGGATCGCCGTCCATGACGCTTCCGATTCTGCTGTCGATTGCGGCGGCGGTTCTTATCTGCCGCTGGACAGAAAGTCTGCTCTTCCAGTTTGCGCAGCATTGGACAAAAATGAAGGAGGAACAAAAATGAGAGGCGCGCGCGGTTTGGCGCTGATTGGAGCATTAGGGTTGACGATAGCGGGCGTCTGGCAAACGCTCATTTACAGCGGCGCCCCGGCGGAGGGCGCCGACGCATGGATCGATTTCTTCGGCAACGCGCCGTTGCTCGGCAAAACATGGGGCTTCCGCATCGGCGTTTTACTTCTGTTAACCGCCCCGCTTTACGCCCTCGGAAAGAGCGTTGAAAACGGATGGGCGCGCGCCGGCATGGCGTTTCTGCTGGTCTGGCTTCCGATCTCGCTCATCGAAGCGGCGCTTCAAACGATACCGATTGAAACGATGCGCAAATGGGCGGAAGCGTCCCCAGCAGGCATGGACGCGGCGCAAGCGGCGGTCTTCGCGCTCTGGGACGGCGTTTTGGAGCCGACCCGCGCCGTGAACGCTATTCTGGGCGTCTTTGCGGTCTGCCTGTTTGCGGCAAGCTGCGGCGGAAAAATGCCGGTATTCGGCGGCGTTATACTGGTTGCGTCGGTCGGCGCGTCGGTCATCGTCGGCGCGTCTCCCATCGTCGAGTCCAGCTTGACGATCGTGGAGGGCGTCCTGATTGGAGCGTTCGCTGTCGGCGCGCCGAAAAAAGAGGAGAATCCGCTGTTGCCTTAAAAAAATGTCAGCGGACGAAGCGGCAGCGATTCGCATTCGCAGAGCATGCCGCGCAAAGAATTTTCCCTTCTTTTTGAAAAAAATTTGGACATTCCGACGGCTTCGGCTAAGACGATGTGTCGAAGTGAAAAACAATTTAGACATCTCGCAGGCTTCGGCTAAGAGATGCGCGGCGGAGTGAACAAATTTGGATATTCCGACAGCTTCTGCTAAGGTTATGCGGCGAAGCTCAAAAAAAATTTGGACATTCCGCCGGCTTCGGCTAAGATACATGGCGAATTGAAAACGGCTAGGTTCCGTAAGCGAACGTCCATAAACAGAACCAACGAAAGAGGTTCACTCTATGAAACGCAGCGTTGTTCGGATGATCGGTCGACTGGGAAGCGCGCTGGCGATGCTGGCGGCGCTCATGTTCAGCTCCGCATTGCATGCCCAAGACGACGGCAAAGCGGACGCTCCTGGGGATGTAACCGGCGTGTCGCGCGCCTTCAACCCCGCCATCAGCATCAACGGGCTGTTCCTCGGAAACGCCATGCTCGGCGGCGAAGAGGAGCATCATCATGACGACGGGAACGGACATGAAGAGAACGGGCATCATGACGAAGAGAACGGACATTCAGAGGCTGAAAACGGACACGGAGGAGACGCGCATGCTCACGGCGCCGCCATTGAGGACGGCTGGGGCGTTCAAGAGATTGAGGCGCAGTTCACCTCCTTTGTCGATCCGCATGTGAAAGCGAACGTCATGCTCGGCATGCATGGCTCCGCCGGCTTTGAGCTGGAGGAGGCGTATGTCCTGACGCTCGGAATGCCGGCAGACCTGGCGCTCAAGGCGGGCAAATACTTCGCCTCATTCGGACGCCACAACCAGCTGCATAAGCATCAGTACCCGTTCATCGAAGCGCCGCTTGTCAACGAAAGCCTGTTTGGGGAAGAGAGCCTGAACGAAGTCGGCGCCGAACTGAGCTGGCTCGCCCCTGTCGACTGGTACGCCGAACTGATTGGCGGCGTCTACAACGGCGACAACCCTGTACTTTTCGGAAGCGAAGAGGGCTGGGACCTCGCCTATCTGGGACGGCTCCACAACCAGCTGGACATCAACGACGCGACCACGTTTGAGCTTGGCGCGTCGGCGCTGTTCGGCTCGCGGACGATAGAAGAGCTGCATGACGACATCGTTGAAGATGTGGAGCAGTCGAATTCGGTCTTCGGCGTGGACGCGCGGATCAAATGGAAACCGCTGGAAGCCGCGCGGCATCAGATGTTTGTCATCGAGGGCGAGTTCTTGACCGGCAGCGTCGGCGAAGAGGATCTGTCGGGCGGACACGCTCTGGCGCAGTACCAGTTCGCCAAAGGCTGGATCGCCGAGGCGGGCTTCGACTGGCTGACGGAGCATGAGGAGACGGCGTCCCGCATCCGCGCGATTCTCGCCTTCGTCCCGACCGAGTTTCAGCTGCTGCGCCTGCAGTTTGCGTCCAAGAGCCATCCGGACGAGGAGGATGCCGAAAACAGCGTGTCGCTTCAGTACAGCTTCACGATCGGCTCTCACCCCGCCCATTCCTATTGAGGCATCGTCAGCGATGAGGTCGGCGCTTGAGTTGGAACATTTGATCTGTATTCAGGCATGTTTCAATTCAGGCGCCGGCGTCAGCTGAAACAACACGAGGAGTACATGTATGCGCAGAGCAATCTTCGCCCTTTGCACAATCTTCGCCCTTTTTCTATGCGACTCGGCATACGCGCTTCGCATCGTGACGACGACGCCCGACCTGGCGGCGGTCGCCAAGGAGATCGTCGGGGACAACGCGGATGTCCACGCCATTGCGAAAGGGACGCAGGACCCGCATTATGTGGAAGCGAAACCGAGCTACATACGCCGCGTCAACCGCGCCGACATTCTGATCTTCACCGGCATGGAGCTGGAGGTCGGCTGGCTTCCAAAGCTGATCGAAGGCGCGCGGAACAAGCATATGGCGCCCGGAAGCCGGCGGCTCATCAACGCCTCCGATGCGGTGAAGGAGAAGCTGGAGGTTCCCGAAGAGGAGCTGCATCGTTCCCACGGGGATATTCATGCCGAGGGGAATCCGCACTATATGCTGGATCCGCGCAACGGCATTCTGGTCGCCGAGCTGCTGGCGGAGCGGTTTTCCGAAATCGACCCGGAGCGGAAGGAGCAGTACGAAGCGAACCTGAAGGCGTTTGAAACCGCCTACAAGAAGCGCATCAAAGACTGGGAGAAGCGGCTTGAGGCATGGCGCGGCGTCAAGGTTGTCGCCTACCACCGCACCTGGGCGTATCTGTCGAACTGGATCGGGTTGGATGTGATCGGTCATGTGGAGGAGAAGCCGGGCATTCCGCCCGGTCCGCGCCATCTGGCGAATCTGATTGCGCAGATTAAGTCGGAGAAGGCGGCCGCGGTCGTCGCGTCAAACCATTTTCCGCCGAAGATTCCGCAGGCGACCGCAAACCGAGCGGGGGTGAAGTACATCCCCCTGCCGCAGACGGTCGGCGCCTACAAGGAGGTGAAAACTTACGCCGATATGTTTGAGAAGATCGCCGTCGAGTTAGAAAAAGCGGCTGAGCCGCGGCAGACCTCCGTCGAAGAAGAAAAAGCGCTGGCGCCGTGATGGAGCAGCTCTCGATCATGGCGGCTCCGTTCGCCGCGTGCCTGATCCTGACAGGCATTCATGCCTATCTTGGGATTCATATCCTGGCGCGCGGCGTCATTTTTGTGGACCTTGCGCTGGCTCAAATAGCGGCGCTGGGCGCGCTGCTCGCGGCGCTGCTGCATGTGGAAAGCAAGATTGGGGTGTATCTCTTTTCGCTTGGGTTGACGATTGTCGGCGCGGGCGTTTTCACCTACACGCGCTCCATCAAGGGCAGCGTTCCGCAGGAGGCGTTCATCGGCATGGCGTATGCGGTCGCGTCGGCGGGGGCGATTCTCATGGCGGACCGCATCGCGCATGCCTCGGACGAGATCAAGTCGATGTTGACAGGCTCCATCCTGTTTGTCAGCTGGGGGGAGGTCGGCGCTGTGGCGGCGCTGTATGCGGCGGTCGGGCTGATCCATTGGATATTCCGGAAGCGGTTCATGCTCATCTCGATGCGCCCGAAGGAGGCGCAGGAGAGCGGCGTGTCGATACGCAGATGGGATTTCCTGTTTTATGCGCTGTTCGGCGTCGTCGTGACCAGCTCGGTGCAGATTGCGGGCGTTCTGCTGGTGTTCAGCTTTTTGATTGCGCCTGCCATTGTCGGCTCTCTGCTCGCCTCCCGCGTGAGTTCCCGGTTGATCATCGGCTGGGCTTTTGGCGTCGCGGCGAGTTTCATGGGCTGCAATATATCGTACCAGATGGATGATCCAACGGGTCCGACCGTTGTGTGCGTGTTTGGGTTGGGTTTAGGGATGGCGCTGCTGGCGCGGCGCGCGTTCTTCCGGACGGACGACTCCTCATCATAGGAGTCGCCCCCTTCAGCAGAACGCCGTAACATCCGCGTCCGTTCAAATGTCCCAACTTAAAAGGGGTTTGGTCAGCGGGAGGCGTCCGTTTTGATGTATCCTATTTTTTTGAAACTGCGGGGGGAGGCGGCGCTGGTCGCCGGCGGGGGGAAGGTAGCGGAGCGGAAAATACGGCGTCTGTTGGCATGCGGCGCAAAGCTGACCGTCGTTAGCCCGACGCTGAACGAAGGGCTGATGAAACTGGAGGCGTCCGGCGCGTTTCGATGGGCGCCCCGCCCGTTTAAACCGAGCGATCTGCGCGGCTTTCGGCTCGCGTTCGCGTTGACCGATTCGCGCGCTGTGAACGAATCGATGGCGCGCTGCGCCCGGCGCATGGGAGTCTGGATCAACAGCGCGCATGCGCTGGACGACGCGACGTTTCATACGCCGGGGGCGGTTCAGCGCGGCGCGTTGACGATCGCCGTTTCAACGGGCGGACGAAGCCCCGCGTTAGCGAAGCAGATGCGGGAGGAGCTTGAAGAACGGTACGGGCATGCGTATGAGGAGCTGACCGCCTTGATGGGCGAGGCGCGCGGACAAGCGGACGAAGCAGCGCTGGAGCGTCTGCGGGAAGGCGATCTGGACGGGGCGTTGAACATCCTGCGCGCGTGGAAGGAGAAATGGGACGAATGCGACTCTTGAAGGCGGGCGTTTTGATTGCTGCGGCGGTCTTAGCGGGGGCGTTCACGCTGCCGGTCTATATGGACAGCCGAAAAGTGAACGCGGCGGCAACGCGCTTGGAAACGATCTCGGACGCCGCGGCGCGGTTCGCCCGTCAAACAGGGGCGCCATGCGTCGATCCGACTCATCTGGTGAACAACCCAGGCGCGGAGGGCTGGCGCGGACCGTATCTCGATTCGCTCCGTATGCTAGAGACGCCATGGGGCGGGCAGTTCATTTTTGACAACGCGCGCGGGCTGGTCGGCATCGACCCAGAAAACGACAAAGCCCCCGACAAATACCGACTCGGAGCCGAGGCGGAGCTGTCCGCCCCGATCCGCGAAAACCCCGACTGGTGGCCCCCGTATGACCCCGACGATCCTTAGCGGCTTGATCGGATTGTGCGCCGGCAGCTTTTTAAACGTATGCATCCACCGAATCCCGCTTGGACAGACGCCATGGAATCCGCCGCGCTCCTACTGCCCCTCCTGCGGGGCGCCGGTGCGCGCCGTCCATAACATCCCGCTTTTCAGTTATCTGTTTCTGCGCGGCAGGTGCGCCGACTGCTCCGCCCGCATTCCGCTGCGTTATCCGCTTGTGGAGCTGGCGGCGGCGGCGCTGTTTGCATGGGCGGCATGGGCGGAAGGTCCGGCGCTGAACGGCGCGCGGTTGGCGCTGTTTGGAGCATTGCTGCTCGCGCTGGGCATCATCGACTGGCGGACGGAGCGTTTGCCGGACGTTTTAACAGGAATCGGCGCGGCGCTGGGGTTGACCCTCGCCGCGGCGGACTCGGCGCTGACGGGCGCGTGGAAACCGCTTGTCGATGCGGGGGCGGCGGGCGCGGTCGGCTTCGGCGCGCTTTGGCTGATTCGGACGGTCGCCAACTTCGCCTATCGGGGGGAAGCGATGGGGTTCGGCGACGTCAAACTGATCGGAATGATCGGTCTGTTTTTAGGGAGCTGGAGCCTTGTTCTGTTGACGATTTCGCTCAGCGCCGTGATCGGCAGCGTCGTCGGTCTGGCGGTTGTGCGGTTGAGAGGGCGCCGACAGATCCCGTACGGCGTTTTTTTGGGCATAGCGGCTTGGGTCAGCGGGCGATGGGGGTTTCTTCTTTTGGAAAAGTATTTTTCGTTGTGGAGCGGTTAAAGACCGAAGGCGGCGCGAAACGGAGCGGGAACGCGCACAGGCTTCCCGTCCGGACGGACAAAGGCATGGACGGTGGAGGCGCGGAGAATCAGCGCGTCGTCCTTGATCCGCCGAATGCGGTACTGAACGGTGAAGCGGGTTCGTTTCGTTTCAACAACGCTGCACTCGATCTCAAGATCGTCGTCGGCATGAGCGGGGCGGAAATACTCCGCTTCCAAACGCGCGACGACTGGGTAGGCTTCCCAGCGGTGAAAGTCGGCGTATTCCAGCCCGGCGGAAAGGATCATCTCGCCGCGCGCCGCCTCTAGATACTGCACAAAGACAGCGTTGTTCACATGCCTAAAGCCGTCCAGCTCGTAGGTTCGAACCGTCAGAGAGCAGACGAAGCGATGCGGAGATGCGGAGGCTTCCATAAGACGAAGCATACGCAAAAACGGGGCTTGGTTCAACCGATCGGGTTTGATAGAGACTGCCGGCTGATCATGGGAGATGGAATCTCAAACCTGCGCCGAAAGCGCGAACATCGATAGCGTCGTCGTCTGGGGAGAGACGCGTCCAGCTCGCATAAGCCGCGAGAACGTTCGTGAAGCGTAACTCCGCCATCGCGCCAAGAACGTTGTAATCGGAGACCTCATCCGAAATGCCGCGTTGAATAAACGCCCGCGCCGCGACTTTATCTGTGAACCGGTACTGCGCTGAAACGCCAAGAAAGAACTCAAGAACGTACTCGGTCTCATTGTCGATTTCAATGCGCTCAACGCTTGCCGCCAATCCCAATTTTGAAATTGGGAATGTCATGGCGCCGAGCGAAGCGATGTAACCGTCCCAGTATCCGCTGCCTCCGACGCCGAAGCTATCCGCCGACGCATCCATGAAGATGAAGCCGACGCGGGCGAAGACGCTGGCGTACTCTGAAGCGTCCAATTGAGTTCCAACGCCGATGTTGAATATGGATGATGTCCAGCGCTCATCCGATTCTGTGGATTCAACGGTGTTGCGTCCGCCGTTTCCCCACACATGAAAATGATCGCCGAACGACTTTGAGCCGACGAACTCCATGCCGAAGCCGTTGGGCGCATCTTCATCGGCAACGTTAGATTGGAAGAAACCGGCATAGAGATGGTCGTAGCTTAATTCAGCGTTGACATAGCGGGAAATCTGCTGCTGCGCTTTGGACGGCGAGGCAAGCGTAAGCGGAACTGTCAGAAGAATCGCGAGCATTCCCGCGGCGCGTCCAATGCTCAACCTTTCACCGTCCCAAACGTAAGACCGCGCAGCAGATATTTCTGAAGCAAAGCCGCCGCAATCAGCACCGGCAGAATGTAAAGCGTTTCAATCGCCGCTAATTTTCCCCAGTCGACTCCCCGTTCGCCTTGAAGCGTCTGCGCCAGCGCGATGGGTACCGTGCGCGTCTTCTCGCCGGTCAACATGGACGCAAACAGAAACTCGTTCCATGTGAACAGGAGCGAAATGACCGCCGCGCCCGCAATGCCCGATTTCACCTGCGGCAGCGCCACCTTGTAAAACGCGCGGAAACGGGAGGAGCCGTCCATCATCGCCGCCTCCTCAATCTCGCGCGGTATTTCGTCAAAAAAGCTGCGCATCATCCAGATCACAAACGGCAAATTGAACGCCGTATAAAGCAGCGTCATCCCAAGATAAGTGTTCATCAGGTTCAGCGTCCGATACAGCAGATAGACCGGTATGACGACCGCGACGGCGGGCAGCATGCGCGTGGAGAGAATCGAGAACATCGCAAAGTCGCGGTTTTTAAACGGAAAGCGCGACGCGGCGTAAGCGCCCATCGTCCCGAAGACGATCGCTGTGAAGACGCTGCCGAACGAGAGCAGCGCGCTGTTAAAAAAATAACGGGCGAAGTTGGAGCTGAAGATGGAGCCTTCAGAGCCGGCGTCGGAAAAAATGCGGGCGAAGTTGTCCAGCGTCGGCGTGAAAAACAGCTTCGGCGGCTGCGCAAAAATATCGACCCGCTCCTTGAACGCCGTCAACATAACCCACAGAACAGGGAACGCATACAGCGCCGCGATAACGGCAATCAGAACGACGCGCAGCGTTTTTTTCCAATTCATGTTTCCCCCTCCGGCGACGACGACGCGCGGGACGCCAAACGCAGATAAAAATTGCTCAGAACAATCACCGCCGCGAGCATCAGATACGCCAGAGCCGACGCGCGCCCGGTGTCGTAATACTGAAAACCGACGCGGTAAAGCGCCAGCGCCAGCGTCTCCGTCGCGTCCCCAGGTCCGCCCTGCGTCATAATCCAGATCGTGTCGAACAGCTTGAACGACTCCATCGTGCGGAGCAGAACCGCCAGCATCATGAGCGGCTTGATGTGCGGCAGAAGGATATACCGAAAGGTGAGGCTGCGCCCCGCCCGGTCGATCTGCGCCATCTCCAGCAGATGCTTCGGCGCCGACAGCAAGCCGGACAGCGTCAACAGCATCACAAACGGCGACCACATCCATGTGTCCGCGATGATGACGCCGAGCATGGCGGGCGCGGATTTCTCCAGCCAGCCGACCTGGACGCCGAGCAGCGTCTTCGTCAAATAGGTCAAGACGCCGAAGGTCGGGTCGTAGATCAGCTTAAAAAACGCGCCCGCCGCGACCGGCGCCATCATCATCGGCGCAATCAGTATCGACAGGACGATCTTGCGCCCTTTGAAGTCGCGGTAGAGCAGAAACGCGAGCGAGACGCCAATCAGAAACTGCAGCCCGACGGAGCCTGCCACTAAAACGCCGGTCGCAATGAAGCGCGACCAGGTGGACGAGTCGGTCAGGAGCCAGGCGTAGTTTTCAAAGCCGACAAAGCGCGGCGCCTGCTGCGGACGCAGGGCAGAGTACCGGTAGAAACTCAGCCCAAGCGACCAGAGCAGCGGAAAGATGAACAGCCCAAACAGCAGTACCGCTGTCGGCGCCAGCATCCACGCCGGGAGCGCCTTGTCTATGCGGCGTTTCCAGGATGGTTTTGCCGCGGGGCGCTTCCCGCGCATGCTCCGCATTGTTTACCGCGCTTCAAGACCGCCGATGTTCGGACGCATATTCAGAGGCGGCGAGCCGGACGACGAATTGAAAAGCGAGCGGATATAGCCGACATTGCGGTCGATCTCTTCGCGGCTCTGCATTCCGATCGTGACAGCGTCAACGCAGTCCAGGTCGAACACAAACTTGATGGCGCCTTTCCAGTTGTCCGCCAGCCGCGCCTGTCCGATCACCTTCATGCCGTACACCGCTTTTCCGTTCGCCTTCATGCGTTCGATGACGGGAATCGCCTGGTCAGGCGGCGCGTCCATGGCGACGCCGTCGTAGTTGACGCGGGCGAGGACGATGTCGACCCACTCTTCTTCGGCGGCGTTTTGGAACGCGGCGAAGTCGTGGCATGAGACGCCGACCGCGCGGATGACGCCCCTGCGCTTGTAGTCGGAGAGGATGTCCATGACGGGGCGCATCGCGGTCGGCCAGTCGCCGCGCGTCATGCAGTGCATGAGGACGATGTCCAGGTAGTCAGTGTTCAGCTCTTTGAGGAATCGGGGGATGTCCGCCTTCGCCTTTTCGGCGTCTTTGGCGACCGTCTTCGTGGCGACGACCAGGTTGCTTCGCCCGACGCGCTTGCCGAGCTCGGCGGTTTCGCGGTGCGAGCCGTACATATCGGCGGAGTCGATGAAGGCGACGCCGTTGTCGTAGGCGTATTCCAAGAGGTTGACGCAGTTTTCAAATCCGAGGCGCGTCTGGTTGGAGGAGCCGTTCCATCCGTTCGTGCCGGTTCCGATGGCGAGATAGGAGGTTTCGATGCCGGTGTTGCCGAGTTTAACCCGCTGCATGGGAGGTCTCCTTTGGAGGTTGCCGTTTTCACTGATCAACTTTACAGCTGTTTGAGCCGCAGGTCAACCGGCATACCGGCACCGGCATGTCCCAACTTAAGACGCGAGGTCAGGCGCATGGGTTGACGCGCGGCTCCGTCAAGGCTATGATAATGCTCAACATATCTCACAAGGCAGACGCGGAGAGAACACATGGCAGAATACGCTCAACCCGAAATGCTGGTCGACACCGACTGGGTCGCCGAACATGGCGCCGGCGGCGGAATACGCTTGGTGGAGGTGGATGTTGACACCAGCTCATACGGCGAAGGGCATATCGAGGGCGCGGTCGGCTGGAACTGGCAAACGCAGCTATGCGACCAGGTGCGCCGAGACATCCTGACAAAAGAGGACTTTGAAGCGCTCATGGACGCTTCAGGCATCGGCAACGACACAACGATCGTCTTTTACGGCGACAACAACAACTGGTTCGCCACCTACGCGCTCTGGCAATGCCGCTACTGGGGGCATGGCGAAGACAAACTGCGCCTCATGGACGGCGGACGCAGCAAGTGGGCCGCGGAAGGACGCCCGCTCACAACGGACGTCCCCGACCACTCCTCCGAGGGCTACCGCGCCAGTTTTGCGGACGACAACGTCCGCTCCTACAGCATGCATGTGAGCGCCGGTTTGAGCGGCGAGTCGATCAATCTGGTCGATGTGCGTTCGCCGGCGGAATTCACCGGCGAAGTGCTGGCTCCCCCCGGCCTGTCCGAGACGGCGCAGCGCGGCGGACATATCCCCGGCGCTCTGAACGTCCCATGGGCGTCCGCCGTGAACGAGGACGGCACCTTCAAATCGGCGGACGATCTGGAGCAGCTTTACGGAACGCTGGACAGGTCCAAGGAAACGATCGCCTACTGCCGCATCGGCGAGCGTTCGTCCCACACCTGGTTTGCGCTGAAGTACCTGCTTGGGCATGAAAAGGTGCGGAACTACGACGGCTCATGGACCGAATGGGGCAACATTGTCGGGGCGCTCATCGCCAAGGGAGAATAACTGACCTCATGCAGAAAGATGGGACATTTGAACTGACGATCGCTCTATTCATGGGAAAAGGCGCCGCCAACCAGACCGTCATTCCCGCGTAAGCGGGAATCTAGAAGCGGCGCAGAAACTGTCGGCGTTCCCCAGGCGGAATGTCCAACTAAAGACGCGATGTCAGAGAATAAACTTATTCCTCGTCGGCGGAGTCGAGAAGGGCGAGCTTTTGCAAAAACGCCGCCATGTCGTCTTCTGCGGCTCCGCTCGGCGGGCCGGCTAAATCCCGCTCCTGGAGCATCTGATTCACCTCCAGCTCGGTCATTGAGGTGATGAGGAGCGGAATGCGCCCGTCCGCCTCGTCGTCGGAGATGTAGCACTGATAGCGGGAGCCTTCTTTGAGACCCTGCAGAATGGCCGTCTCCGCCAGCTCCCGTTCCAGATACCCGATCGGGCTGTTGTCCTCGTCAACGACCGCGATGCGGTGCGGGTGGCGCGCGTCTTGGAGCCGCCTGTATAAAAACACCTGCTGCTTCGGCGCGACGATCACCTCCGGGGCAAACTTCTCATCCCGTTCGATGTAGGTGTCGTAGGTTTCGCCGCTATCTTCTTCGTTCAATGAATCGTTCAATGAGTCGTCTCGTTCTTCCATGCTGAACTCGCTTCATTTATCGGATCTACGGGGCGATGGGCAGGGGTCGTTTTTTTTGAAAGCGGATGGTGCCGGAGGTCGGACTTGAACCGACATGGGCTTTAAGGCCCGGAGGATTTTGAGTCCCCTGCGTCTACCAATTTCACCACTCCGGCAATGGTGCCGAGAGAGGGATTCGAACCCTCACAGGCTAAAAGCCCACTAGCTCCTGAGGCTAGCGCGTCTACCAATTCCGCCATCTCGGCAATGCGTCAAGTACGATAACATGAACAGGATGAGATGTCAACAAAAATGCGCCGCATCCGATTTCTCCTGAAAAGCCGCGTCCGATTCCCCCTTGAAAAGGGGGGCTAGGGGGGTTTTAAAGGACGGTTGCAGCGGCTGCGATGCCTTAAGATTCCCGCTTACGCGGGAATGACAGGATATCGGCGCGGAATGTCGGGATATGGGCGCGGAACGACGGGCTGGTTGACGAAGCCATCGCCGCATGCGTTTTTGGGCATATCAAGTATCATGCGTTTCAGGTTGAGGAGGCGGAGCGTTGACCGCTTTGGCATGGGACGACAACTATCGAGACGAGTTGAGCGCGCTGGAATCGAACGGCTTGCTGCGCCGTTTTCGCGCCTCGTCCAGAATCCCGCTCCAGTTCGGCTCCAACAACTATCTCGGCTTGTCAACGCATCCGCGCGTCGCGGAAGCCGCCGCAAACGCCGCCCGGCGATACGGGGCCGGCTCAACAGGCTCGCGGCTGTTGAGCGGCAACCATGCGCTGAACGCGGAGCTGGAACAGGAACTCGCCGATTTTAAACAGACCGAAGATGCGGTCGTTTTTTCAAGCGGCTATACTGCCAACATCGGCGCTGTCCCGCGTCTTTTTTCTGACGGCGATCTGATCCTCTCGGACGCGCTGAACCATGCCTCGCTCATTGACGGTTGCCGCCTTTCCAAAGCCGAGAAGCGCATCTATCCGCATCGAGACGCGGAAGCGGTCGACCGAATCCTCCGCCAAGAGCGCGGCAATTATCGACGCGCCGCCGTCATAACGGACGGCGTGTTCAGCGTTGACGGCGATCTCGCCCCTCTGCCCGCCCTTCTCAAATCGGCGGAGCGTTGGGGAGCCGCCGTTTATCTGGACGACGCGCATGGGTTCGGCGTTCTCGGCAAACGCGGACGCGGAACCGCGGAGCGTTTTGGCGTGTTAAAAAACCGATCCCTCGTCCACATGGGAACCTTAAGCAAAGCGCTCGGCTCCATGGGCGGGTATGTGTGCGCGTCGGCGCCGGCGGTCGGCGTTTTGCGTCAGGGGGCGCGCTCCTTTGCGTTCACGCATGGCTTGCCGCCGAGCGCGTTGGCTGCGGCGTTGGAAAGCTTGCGCATCCTGCGCGGCTCGCCCGATCTGCCGGCAAGGGCGCGTTCCAGGGCGCGCCGCCTTCGCGCCTGTTTAAAGGGCGTCGGCTTTCGGTTGAGGGAGGCGCCGGCGGAAACGCCTGTCGTCGCCGTCTTGATTGGCGAAGCGGAGCGGGCGGCGCGCCTGGCAGAGCGGTGTTTTGAAAAGGGGCTTTACGCGCCAGCGATTCGCCCGCCGACCGTCCCCCCCGGCACAAGCCGTCTACGCATGTCGGTCATGGCGACTCACACCGACGCGCAGATCGACGAAGCGGCGGCGATTTTAACAGAAGCGGCAAAAGAGGAGAGGCTCCTATGAACGGCGATATGCGCGGGCTGTTTGTAACCGGAACCGACACGGGAGTCGGCAAGACGGTCGCCGCCGCCGGCTTTGCGATGACGCTGCGCGCCCGCGGCGCGGATGTCGGCGTCATGAAACCGTTCGCGTCCGGCGGACGGGAGGATGCGCTTTTTTTAAAGGAGGCGGCGGGCGTGAGCGATTCCTTAGACGAAATCAACCCCTGCTATTTTGAGGCGCCGCTCGCCCCGTCCGAAGCGGCAAAGCGGGAAGGCAAAACGGTCGACCTGCGCCGCGCCGCCGACATGTTCCGGCGCCTGTCCGAACGGCATGAGTTCATGATCGTCGAAGGGGCGGGCGGGCTTGCCGTTCCGGTCTCGGAGGTGTTGACGATCGGCGACCTGCAGCAGCTGTTTCCGCTTCCGCTCTGCATTGTCGCGCGCCCGTCGCTTGGGACCATCAACCATACGGCGCTGACGGTCGAATACGCCCGCTCGCGCGGCTGGGAAGTGGAGGGAATCGTTTTCAACGGGTTGACGGAGGAGGCGGGTCTCGCCGAAGAGACGAACCCCGCCGCTGTGGAGGCGTTGACAGGCGCGCGGATTCTCGGTACCCTGCCAACGCTCCCGTCTGTGAACGTGGAGGAAGGGCGCATGGAGGGTCTTGCGGAAGCGTTTCAGGAGCGTATCGACACGCCGTCGTACTGGATCGACTGGAGGTGAGTATGCATGCATCGGACGAAAAAGGGCTGGTTCGTTTGACGGCGGAGGACATCGCGTTTTTCCGCGAGAACGGCTATCTGGTGAAGCGAAATGTGCTGGACGAAGGGCTGATGAAACGGGCGCGCGATCACCTGTGGGAGAACGCGCCGCCGCAGCTGTCGCGGGAAGACCCCGACACCTGGATCGGCCCGTTTCAAGAAACGAACGAGGACAATATGGACAGGCGGCAAGGGTTCCGCTGGAACTTCCGCCGTCCGGGCGGCGAGGAGTGGATGATACGCCTCTTGGCGACCGATCCGTCCGTCTATGGAATGGCGGAGCAGATGCTGGGTAAAGGCGCGCTTCAGGATCCGAAGCGCGTGCGCGGCATCTACTGCACGCTGCCATACGGCGACGGTCCGCGCCGCGGGACGGGCTGCCATGTGGACGCGCATCCGTTCCATCTCGGCGCGGTCGGATACATTGACGACGTCCCGCCGGACGGCGGCGGCTTCAATGTGTGGCCGGGAAGCCACCGCGAATTTTATCCGATGTTCCGCTCCCAATATAAGATGGAGCCGACGGACGGATACGACGTTGTGCGGCGCAAAGTGAACGAGCGGGCGCCGGTCGACCTGCACGGTTCGGCGGGCGACGTGGTCTTCTGGCACCACCGCATCGGGCATATGGCGGGGCATAACTATTCGCGGCAGATTCGACAGGCGATTCTGTACGACTACCGCAAGACGGACCTGGACAAAACCCAAGAGGAACCGCCCTGCAGCGACATGTGGCGCGACTGGCCCGGCATAGAGTCGGACTAAAGCGGCGCCAACCAGATCGTCATTCCCGCGTAAGCGGGAATCTAGAGGCGCCGCAGAAGACGTCCGCGTTCGCATGCCGACATGTCCCAACTTAAGACGTAAGGTCAGATTCCCCCTTGAAAAGGGCGCGCCTCCGATTCCCCCTTGAAAAGGGCGCGCCTCCGATTCCCCCCTTGAAAAGGGGGGCTAGGGGGGTTTTAGCGCGCGGGTGGAGTCGGTTTTGAACTAGGATTAAAGGATTGCTAAGATTGCCAAGAGAGCGGTCTGCAGGAGTTTTCCTGGCAATCTTTTCAATCTCGGCAATCCTAGTTCAGACGACAACGGCGGCTAAGATTCCCGCACGTTTAACTGCAGGGGCGGGAATGCATGTCCTCGCGGAAGCGGGAACGATTTGAGCCGCCGGACGGTTGGGGTGAACGCGAACGTTTCCTGCGGCGCCTCTGGATTCCCGCTTACGCGGGAATGACGATTTGGTTGGCGACGCCTTTTTCCCATGAATAAAGGCTTCGTTCGTTCAGCTGTCCCAACTTTACGCATGAGGTCAGTTAGTAAGATTGCCAAGAGAGCGGTCTGCAGGAGTTTTCCTGGCAATCTTTTCAATCTTGGCAATCCTAGTTCAGACGACAACGGCGGAGCGCCGTACTTGACACCGCCGCCGCATCGGGTTATGAATAGGGCGCGGACATCATTCAAACGAACGGAGACGCCTATGCGCGCCTTGCGAATAACGGCAGCCGCGGCCTTTGCGGCGTTTGCGCTCACGCTCAACGCCCAAGAAGACGGGCTGGAACTGTACATCAGCTTCAACGCCAACCAGCCGAACGACGAATCTGGAAACGGACGCGACGGCGAACTCGCCGGCAGCGCCAACCTGATCGACGGAGTCGTCCAAAAAGCATGGGAATTCGACGGATCAACCG
This sequence comes from Candidatus Poribacteria bacterium, assembly GCA_963665845.2. Taxonomy (GTDB): domain Bacteria; phylum Poribacteria; class WGA-4E; genus JAPPNK01. Next base: position 2,645,845 of record OY762492.1, on the reverse strand, counting down.
TCATCAACCTTCTCGATCAAATCTTCAAAGACCCCGATCCCGAACTGTCGGTCCGGTTCTACATGAAACCGGACGACATGGACGGGCAGCGAATCATCTTCGATGAAGGCGGCGCATGGACAGGTTTCACCGTGCGCATCCTTGACGGGATGCTTCAGTTCGGCACCGTCTGCTGCGGCGCGGATCATCCGCCCCCTGAAATCGCTGAAACGGACGCCCCCGACGACGGCGAATGGCATGAGATTGCGGCTGTCTTCGGACAAGGGCAGATGTTCCTCTATGTGGACGGCATCGAAGTGGACGCAGTCAAAACGGACTGGCAGGAGTTGAGCGGACATGGGCAGCCCGCCGCCATCGGACATAAAAGCCCCGGCGACACCGCGTTCGGCGGCGGAAACGGCTTTTATTCAGGCGGGCTGGATGAATTCCGCCTCTATTCGCGCATGCTGTCGGCAAACGAGGTGGCGCTGAACGTCTCGCCGGCGGGGCGTCTGGCGCTCGCATGGGGCGAAGTGAAGTCAAGCGGCGGCTCCCGGTGAAAAAACGGCGGCTTTATTCGCCTGGACCGACGCCGACCCCGCCCAACGCGCGCCAAGCGATGGCGGCGGAGATCGACTACCACCGAAGCGCGGAGGCGTCCGAGGCGGTCAAGGAATGCGCGCGCTTATTGAAAACCGCGTTCCAGACCGTCTCCGATGTCGCCGTCTTCGCCTCCTCCGGCACCGGCGGAATGGAATGCGCGCTTGTCAATTGCTTCTCGGCGGGCGACCCTGTCCTCGCCGTCCGCAGCGGCAAATTCGGCGACCGATGGGTTGAGCTGGCGCAGGCGTACCGTCTAGACGTCCAGCCGCTTGACGTCGAATGGGGAGCCAGCGTCGATCCTGCGGCGGTCGAGACGGCGCTAAAAGCCCGCCCTGAAACGAAGGGGGTCTTGGCGACCTTGTGCGAAACCTCCACCGGCGCGCTGCATGACATCCGCGCCCTCGGCGAGATCGCGCGGGAGCGGAGCGTACTGCTGATTGTGGACGCGGTGAGCGCCCTCGGCGCGGACGAGATGCGCATGGATGAATGGGGCGTGGACGCGCTGGTCAGCTGCTCGCACAAGGGGCTGATGACTCCCCCGGGCGTCGGGCTGTGCGCGTTGAGCGGGCGCGCCGCGGAGGCGTCCAAAAGCGCCAACCTGCCGCGCTACTACTTCGATTACGCCCAAAACGCCGCCCGCGTCGCCAACGGCTCTCCGCCGTTCACTCCCGCGATCTCGCTGATATACGGGCTGCGCGCGTCCCTTGAGACGATCATGTCGGCGGGCGGCATGGAGGCGTCTTGGGCGCGGCATGCGCGTCTCGCCTCGGCGATGCGCGCGGCGGTATCGGCGCTGAACATACGGCTGTTTCCGCGCGTCCCGTCGAACGCGCTGACAGCGTTTCTCGCGCCCGACGGGATCGATAGCCAGGCGTTCGTTCAGAATCTGCGCGACAAGCATGGCGCTGTCTTTGTCGGGGGTCAGGACGCCTTAAAAGGGCGGCTCATCCGCGCCGCGCATCTGGGATGGGTGGACGATTTGGACATCGTGTCGGCGGCGGCGGCGCTGGAACGCGGGCTGTCAGACGCGGGCTATCGTTTTTCGCCCGGCTCGGCGGTAGAAGCGGCTCACCGCTCGCTTCTTGACACATAATGCCCTCCCCCAACTTCCAAAACCGCACCTTATACCACGGCGACAACCTCGCCTTCCTGCGCGGCATGAACAGCGAAACGGTTCATCTTGTCGCCACCGACCCGCCGTTCAACAAGTCGCGCGACTTCCATGCGACGCCCGACAGCCTCGCCGACGGCGCCAGCTTCCAAGACCGATGGTCATGGCGCGACGACATCCATGACGAATGGCTGACGAAAATAAGGGACGAACACCCTGAAGTCTGGAACGCGGTCATGGCGGCAAAAACGGTTTACGGGGACGACCTCGCCGCCTATCTGTGCTTCATGGGCGTCCGCGTCATTGAGATGCATCGCGTCCTGCGCCATGACGGAAGCCTCTATCTGCATTGCGATCCGACCGCGAGCCACTATCTGAAAATGCTGCTGGACGCCGTTTTCGGTCAAGAGAATTTTAGAAATGAGATCGTGTGGCGCAGGTACGGTTCGCATAATGACGCCCGAACCAAGTGGGGCAGAATTCATGACATCCTGCTTTTTTATACGAAGTCCAAGACATACACATGGACAAACGAGGCGAGAGAACCGTACGACGAAGAATATCTCCAGTCCGCCTACAAGCAGAAAGACGATACGGGCAGATTCACGACGGCGCCCTTGCATGCCCGCGGGCTTTCAGGCGGCGGATACGAGTTTGAATGGAAAGGCGTCAGCGATCTATGGCGTTTCCCAAAAGAGAGGCTTGACCAGATGGACGCCGAGGGGCTTATTTATTGGCCCAGCCGCGGCACAATCCCAAGACGTAAAATCTATCTTGACGAGGCAAAAGGCATCGCGGCGCGCGACATCATACTGGACATCAAAGTGGAATCCAGGAAAGAGCGCACAGGCTACCCGACGCAAAAACCGATTGCGCTTTATGAGCGGATCATCAAAGCCTCCTCTAACGAAGGCGATATGGTGTTGGATCCGTTTTGCGGCTGCGCGACGACGCCGGTCGCCGCTGAAAAACTGAATCGGCAATGGATCGGCATCGATCTTTGGGACAAAGCGCATGAGACGGTGTTGTCTCGGCTCGCTATGGAAGGTTTAGCGGCGGATGAAGTGAATCCCGATCTGGAGCGGCAGGGGCGTTTCGGTTTTGACGCTGTCCATTATGAAACGGAGCCGCCCGCCCGAACCGACGGCGGAGACGAAGCGTTTGCCGACATTCCAACGCTGACCGGACGCAAACGCCCCCGCCATCCGAGGCCGCGTTTGCAGCATGGAAAGTTGCTGGAGCAGTTTGACGCCTATTGTCAAGGCTGCGGGCGCGACTACAACTTCGATCCGCGCGTCCTGGAGGTGGATCATATTCGCCCCAAGTCGGACGGCGGAAGCGACGCCTACGACAACCTGACGCTGCTATGCCCGCCATGCAACCGCGTCAAGATGGACAGAATGACCTTGACAGGTCTGCAGAGCCAGAATCGGCGGGATGGACATCTTCTGCCTGAAAACGAAAAGAACCTGAAACTGGGGCGCAAAGCCCCGAAGCGCCGGCGCTAAGATTCCCTCAGCCTTTATTTATGGGAAAAAGGCGTCGCCAACCAATTCGTCATTCCCGCGCAAGCGGGAATCTAGAGGGCGTCGCAGAAGACGTCCGCGTTCGCATTCAGGCATGTCCCAACTAAAGACATACGGTCAGGGTTATGAGTCGGTCGTCTTGCGCGTCTTGCCGAGCCGTTGCCGCAGCTTCTCCATTTCGTTCTCGACTTTCACGTTCTGAATGCCGATTTTCAGGTCTTTCTTGTCGACAGCCGCTCTCACTTCCGCCCGCGCCTCTTCGCGCCTTGCGATCTCTTTTTGCCGTTCAATCAGCTCCCGCGCGACCCCGATTTCGGGCGAACGGGTCGCTTCGCTGAGGTCGGATCGTATCCGCGCGGTACTCCGGCGCAGTTCCCATGCTCTCTGCTCGCCCTTGATGCGTTCAATTTCCAGCTTGTAGGTTTCCGACGCCTCTTTGAGCGACTCCACCTTTTCCGCGACGCCGGCGCGCTGCTCCTCATACGCATCCGCGAGCTCCTGCGCATGCTGCCACCGCTCAAGGTGCCGCCGCGCGCTCGCCTCCAGCCCCGCCCGCATGGCTTGCGCCGCGGCGTTGTGGGCGTCCATCGCCTTTCTCTTCTGCGCGGAGCATTCGTCCGCAATGCGCCGCTCCTCATGGATCGCCTCGGCAGCCTGAAACTTCACCGTCTGGTGCTTCTGCTCCATGCTCAAAAGAAGGTCGGTCATGCTCTTCTCGGAAGCGTCGTCGGCGCGTTCGTTCGCAAAAAGCTTGCGGATCCAATTAAACATCGCCTTATCCTGTTTCAAACCCGTATGAAGTCCTCATTCGGCTCCTGCTCCTCCTGAACAGCCTGGATGTCCGACTGCAGAATTCCCGCTTCGTCCATCACATCGTCATGGACATAGATCGGCGCGTCGGCTCGGAGCGCCAGCGGTATCGCGTCGCTTGGGCGGGAATCGACCTCAATCGTTTCGCCGCCGCGCTCAATATAGACGATTCCATAAAAGGTGCCGTCCTGGATCGATTCCACCGCGACCGATTTGACGCGCCCGCCGAGCGTCTCGACAAGGTTCATCATCAGATCATGCGTCATCGGGCGGGGCGTTTCAAGCCCTTCCAGTTTCATGTGAATCGCGGAGGCTTCGGCGAACCCGATCTGTATGGGGAGCAGACGTTCGTCGTCCTCTGTTTTGAGAAAAATCACGACCCCCTGCCGTTTCGGGTCGCTGGACAGAAATGCAACTTCTACAGAAAGCATGAGAGCGCCTCGTCGTCTAACGGTGTGAGCATGTCGCGCGTCTATAAACGCTTCTATTTTACCATATTATACTTCGCCGCGGGCTGCAAGTAAAGCGTTTTGCTCTGACCTTGGGTCTTTAGTTGGGATATTCCGCTTGGCGAGCGCGGACGTCTTCTGCGGCGCATCTAGACTCCCCCCTTGAAAAGGAGGGATGGGGGAGTTTAATGGACGGGAGCGGCGGCGGCGATGCCTTAAGATTCCCGCTTACGCGGGAATGACGATTTAGGCCGTCGGACGCTTGGGGTGAACGCGAACGGTTTCGGGGACGCTGAAAACCCCCCAAACCCCCCCTTTTCAAGGGGGGCTTCCATAACTCCCCCTTTGTAAGGGGCTGGGAGGTTTCCGCAGGCGCGGACAGCGCGCGGCGGCTAAGATTCCCGCTTACGCGGGAATGACGTTTTGGGCCCGTCGGACGCTTGGGGTGAACGCGGGCGGTTTCGGGTTCGCCTCTGGATTCCCGCTTGCGCAGGAATGCATGTCCTCGCGGGCATGTCCTCGTGAAAACGGGGAAGCGGGGAACGGTTTGGTTGGCGGCGCCTTTTTCTCATGAATAAAGGCTCTGGTCGTTCAAATGTCCCAACTTTCAGCATGAGGTCAGATGAGCAGGTTGACAGGGAGGAGGCGGGGCGGTAGACTCTCAAGCGTACGGGTTGGGAGCTTCGCGGCAGATGCGCCGTTTTTTCCGGATCGTTTTCCGCACATTTCAGGTCGCGTTTATTCTCGGCGTCGCCGCGCTCATGGTCGGCACCATCGCGCTCTGTACCTACATCTACCAAATTGTGGAAACCTTGCCGGAAGGTTCCACCGACCTGCGCGAGCTGGAATACGGCGAAATCAAAATATGGAAACAGCATACGGAAATCTACTCCGACCTTGCCGAAATACGCGAAGGCGACCCCTTGAACCGCATACGCCGCCGACTGGCGCGCCTTGAGTATGAACCCGCCTCGCTGGAAACCTTGGAAAGCGTCGGACCCGGCATGTATATGGACGAGGTGGCGGAAAACGGCGGCGGAACCCTCTCGGTCTTCACGCGCCCGTTTGAATTCCCGCGCCTCCGCCCCGTTTCAGGCTTGCATACGCTCCAGTTTGAAAAGGGCGTTCTGCGCTCCATCCAAGGCGGCGACGGCGGACGGCGCTCCGTTCTCTACCTGGAACCGGAGCTGCTGGCGGAACTTTACAACACAGACGACGGCGCCTCCCGCCGATTGATACCGCTCAACGAAGCGCCCGACCAGCTCAAAGAGGCGATCCTGGCGGTCGAAGACCATGAATTTGAAAAACACCCAGGCATCCATGTGCGCCGCTTGATGGTGACCATGGCGACCAACGTGATACGCGGCGAACGGCATGGAGCCAGCACCATCACGCAGCAGCTGGCGCGCAATATCCTGCTCAACCGAGGCAAGACGATACCGCGAAAAGTGCGCGAATGGGCGTTGGCGACGCTCATCGAACGCCGTTTTTCAAAAGATCAGATCCTTGAGCGGTACATGAACTTCGTCGATTTCGGCAGACGGTATAACCGCGAAATGCGCGGCGTTCGGGAGGCGGCGCGCCTGCTTTTTGACAAGGAGGTCTCCGAGCTGACGCTTGCCGAGTGCGCCCTTCTTGCTGGATTGCCGAACAGACCGACCGCCTTCTCGCCCGTCACGAACCCCGAAGCCTCCACGCGCCGCCGCAACTTCATCCTCGGACAGATGCTCCGCCGCGAATATATTGATCAAGCGGAATATGAGGCGGCGATCAACACAGAACTGACGCTCTCCGACCGGAAGCGTAAAGCGCCGAACAATTCCGCCCCTACTTTGCCGCGCATATCGAAGAGAGCCTAAAGCGGATCTACTCCAAAGAGGATCTGTATATGCGCGGAATGCGCGTCTATACGACGCTTGACCCGCTGCTGCAGGAGGACGCCGACCGCGTCTTGCTGGCGGGTTTGAAGGAGCTGGATCAGTTTCTGGGATACCCCGATTTCAGCGAAGAGCTGAAAAAGCATAAAGCGGGAGAAAACCCCGCCCGCCCCTTGACCGACTATGTGCGCGGATGCATCGTCGCGCTGGATGTGGAAACGGGGCGGATCGCCGCGATGGCGGGCGGACGCGACTGGAGCGTTCTCCCGTTCAACCATGTAACGCAGGGGCGGCGGCAGCCGGGGTCGGCGTTCAAACCGATCGTGTATGCGGCAGCATGGGAAAACGGCATGCGCCCCTCCGACACGATCATCGATGAGCCATGGTCGTTCAACGGCTGGACGCCTGAAAATTACACGCGCAACGAGTATCTGGGCGAGGTGGACCTCAAAACGGCGCTGATTCGGTCGCTGAATATCCCGACAGCGCGCCTCCTGAATGAGCGGCTGGACGTCGAGACGGTCGTTCAGACGGCGCGGAATCTCGGCATCGCGTCGCCGATCGGACCGCATCCGTCCATCGCGCTCGGCACGGCGGAGGCGACGCCGCTGGAGATGACCGCCTCGTACGCCGCGTTTGCGAACGGCGGTTACCGCGTCGCGCCGATGGAGGTTCTGTATGTGACGCCGCTGCGCGATGTGAACCGCGTTATGGACGAGTACGCCCCGAAGCGGAAGCGCGCCCTCTCGACCGAAGCGGCGGAGATGTCGCTGGAGACGCTTCGCGGCGTTCTGGACATATCGGGCGGCACCGCGCGGCGGGCGCGTTTTATGTACGGTTTCAATGAGCCGGCAGGCGGCAAGACCGGCACCACCTCCGGCTACGCCGACGCATGGTTCATCGGTTTCACGCCGCGTTACGCCGCCGGCGTCTGGATCGGTTTTGACGACCGATCCAACAGGGTTCGCCGTTCAGGTTCTGAAGGAGCGCTGCCGATATGGGTCGAGTTTATGAAATCGGTCGTGGAAGAGCCGCAGGGATCGTTTCCCGCGCCCTCCTCGCCGCCGCCGCTGCCGGCGCCCTCGGCGCAATAATGACGCTGCTTACCGCGCTGGAGCTGCATGCGCATGACACCTTGATTCCGCATCATGAGGCGGATTTCAAGCAGCTGGTTGATCGGAGGGGGTTGGCGGCGGCGCTGACGGTTCTTTTTGTGTTAGGGTTGACCGCCGCCGCGGTGTTCATCTACAAAAGCGCGGACGCGGAAACGGACGAGGCGGACGATTCATAAGCGCGTATATAGCCCTTATATAAAGGAGCGCGCGCCCGACAGGACTCGAACCTGTGACCTGAAGTTTAGGAAACTCCTGCTCTATCCAACTGAGCTACGGGCGCATCCTGGGTATAGTGTAGCCGGCATGCGCTTTCATGTCAAAGGCGCGTTCCTCTGACCTGACGCCTAAAGTTGGGACAATTCTGGTTGTGAACGCAGACGGTTTCGGGGTTGACTCTGGATTCCCGCTTGCGCGGGAATGCATGTCCTCGCGGGCATGTCCTCGTGAAAACGGGGAAGCGGGGGACGGTCTGGTTGGCGGCGCCTTTTCCCATGAATAAAGGCTTTGGTCGTTCAACTGTCCCAACTTTCAGCATGAGGTCAGGTTAAGAGGTTGCGCAGCGGAAACGGATGGGGTATAGTGATCGCGCTTTGAAGGCAAGACTTGCGGAAAGGAGGAAGGCAGCCTCTGCCGCCTAAACCATGAACGACCGACCAAAACGATACCGCTCCACAACTCGCGTATGGACGCCTGACCGATCGTCCTCGTCGCGCCCCTCCCGTCCCGACGGCGCGGAAACCCCATACCGATCCTCTTCCCGGCCGACCCGTCCGGCAAACGCGCGCCGACCCGCCCGCGGAAAACGCGCGCCCTACTCCGCCAAAGAGCGCCGAAAAAAACGCGAAGGGTTCGGACGCCTCTATGTTGACAAGCAGATTCATCTTCAAACGCCGATGGTCTTTGAAACATACGAAGGACCCGTTGAAGCGGTCATCGCGCGGCGACTTTGCTACGACCTAGACCTGAAGGCGAACGGCGACATCGAACGGCTCAACAAACTGCCCATTAAGTACATGTATAAAAAGGCGGATGAAACCGCCGTCCAACGCGGCATACGGTACAATGAACGGGTGCGCGGCGAGCGTCTGCAGCCGATCAAGGCGCGCTCCCAGCGCTTTCGCATCGACACGCGCCATCTCGCCTTTGCCCGAAAAAAAGAACGGCTCATCCGCGTCACCATGCGCGGCGGAGAGGTGTTTGACGGCTGGATCGACTGGTACAGCTATTTTGAGATCAAGATGCGCCTCGGCAAAAAATCGCCCTCCGTCGTCCTGTTTCGACATGCGGCGTACGCGTTTGAAATGGAAGGCGGAGCGCCCCCCAGAAACAGCCGACCGCGCCAGAACCGAACAGAAGCCTCCGACTACCGACCGCGAACCTACTACGGGCAGCGTTGAAAGGAGCCGACATGAGCGCAGAAAAGCAAGAAACGAAACGGCGTTGGAACATCGTCGTTGTGGTGGCGGACACCTTCCGCAACGGCTACATCGGCGCCTACGGCAACGACTGGGTGCGAACGCCCAACCTGGACAAATTCGCCCAGCAGGGCGTCCTGTTCACGCGCGCCCACCCCGAATGCCTGCCGACCATACCGACCCGGCGCACGCTCCACAGCGGACGCCGCGCCTTTCCGTTCAACGACTACACGACCATGCCATGGGGCAGCGTCTATCTCCCCGGCTGGCAGCCGATGTCGCACGACGAAACGACCGTCGCCGAGACGCTTGCCCGAAACGGGTACCACACCGGCTTTTTTGGCGACGTTCCCCACTACTTTGTGCCGGGGATGAACTTCACGCGCGGCTTTCATCAATGGGAGTATGTGCGCGGGCAGGCGGAAGACCGATACGGCGCGCCCGCCCATGCGGACGCTTCGCTGCTCTCCCGATACAACGGCGGGGAAGGGCGCATCCGAGCGCATCTGGTGAATGTTCAACCTGAGCAGCCCGAAGAGACCTGGCCGACAGCGCGCACCTTCCGAAGCGCGATACAGTTCATTGAGCAGAACGCGGTCAACACGCCGTTTTATCTTTACGTCGACAGCTTCACCCCGCATGAGACCTGGGAAGCGCCGATCCATTACTACGACCTTTACGGAACGCGCGAGCAGCGGGAGCCGATCTGCATCACGGTTCCATACGGACCCGTCAAGGAAGGCTCCGTCGTGGAGCGTCAGCTGCCGAGCATACGCGCCAACTACGCGGGCCTCTGCTCTTTAGTGGACGCATGGTTCGGGAAGCTGCTGGACGCGCTGGACCGCCTCGCCCTGACAGATTCAACGCTGGTCTATTTTTTGAGCGACCATGGGACCAACTTTGCCGACAACGCCAACAGGGTAACGGGCAAGCCGGCAAGCTACATGAACCGCGGGACGATGGACATTCCGCTCATCGCGCGCCACCCGGAAGGTCGCGGCGCGGGAACGACGGTCGATGAGATGGTCTATACGGTCGATGTGCCGGCGACCACCTTCGACGCGACCGGATTGACGCCCGGCGGGGAAGTCCATGGACAGAGCCTGCTTCCTCTCATGGAGGGTACGAACGGGTTTGAAGCGCGCGACTATCTCACCTGTCGATACGGCAACTTTGTCTGGCACCGCGACGCAACAACCTGGTATTTCAGCGCCGCCGACTTTTCAAACCCGCGCGCGTTTGATCTAGAGGCGGACGCGGGGCTGGAGCGGAACATCGCCGAGTCGGCGCCGGATCGAATCAAACTGGCGCAGGAGCGCATCCTGGCAGACGCCGGCGGGCGCATTCCGATCTACTCGCGCAAAGGCGGCACGGACGCCATCGGACGCCCCCAGTTTGTCGAGAGTTGAACCAGACCTCATGCCTAAAGTTGGGACGCCGTATCGTCATTCCCGCCCCTGCGGTAAAACGTGCGGGAATCTTAGGCGTCGAAGACGCCGTCTGCTTTCGCATGCCGCCATGTCCCAACTAAAGACGTAAGATCAGTTGAGCCTGCCTGTCTTCTCGAAGGAGGCGCTTCAGCGGGTGAACGCGGCAAACTACCCCCGTCTGTTTTCAGAGACCGACTGGGGGGTCGCGCGCGTCCGTTTCCAGCTCGGTTTAAAAGGCGTTCCGCGCAGGCGGATCGCATGCGTCAACATAGCGGCGCGGATTGACGGGCAGTGGATCGCTGTTCAGTTTCAGGACGGGCGGTGGACAATGCCGGGCGGAACGAGAGAGCCTGGCGAGTCGTTGACCGCGGCGGCGCGGCGCGAGCTGATGGAAGAGGCGGGCTGCTGTCTCCGCCAGCCGCGTTTCTTTGGCGCATGGCGGTGCGAGTCGACCATGCCGCGTCCGCATCAGGCGCATGTGCCGCATCCGATCTTTTATCGGGCGGTTGCGTTGGCGGAAGGGCGGCTGGTCTCCCCGCCGACCAATCCGCCGGGGGCTGAACAGATTGCGCAGGTTGCCGCGCTGCCGCTTTGCGAGGCGGAGGCGGTTCTTCGCGGCGCGGGGAGAGACGATCTGGCGGACCTTTACAGGCTCGCCGCCTTTTTAGCGCCCGGGCCGCGCGGCGTCATTCCCGCGTAAGCGGGAATCCAGAGTTTTCTTGCGGCGCTGAAAACCCCCCTAGCCCCCCTTTTCAAGGGGGGAATCGGAGACGCGCTCCTTTTTAAAGGGGGAATCATAGGCGCGCCGCTTTTCAAGGGGGAATCATAGGCGCGCCGCTTTTCAAGGGGAATCGGAGCGGTCAATGCGCCTCTAGCCAGTTGTCGCCGACGCCCATCTCCACGACGATCGGAACGCTCACCGGGAGCGCTTCCGCCATCGCCGTTTCGATGAGCGGCTTCACGATCTCCTCCTCGCCGAGGCGCATATCGAACACCAGTTCGTCATGCACCTGCAGAAGCATGCGCGTTTCAAGCCCGCGTTCGCTCATTTCGCGGTGTATTCTGCTCATGGCGATCTTGATCATGTCGGCGGCGGAGCCTTGTATTCGGCTGTTGATGGCGTTGCGTTCCGCGGCGCCGCGCTGCGTCGCGTTGGCGGAGTTGATGTCGCGCAGATACCGGCGCCGCCCCTTGATCGTTTCCACATACCCATGCTCTTTGGCGAACTCGACCGTCTCGTCCATATACCGCCGAACGCCGGGGTATTGCGCAAAATAATTGTCGATCAGCTCGCCCGCCTCGCTCTTGGGCGCGTTCAACCGCTGCGACAGCCCGAACGCCGAGATGCCGTACAGTATGCCGAAGTTGACCATTTTTGCCCTGTCGCGCATCTCGCGCGTGACGCTGTCCTGATCGGTCGAATAGATGCGCGCGGCGGTGGCGGAATGGATGTCCTCGCCGTTGCGGAACGCCGCCAGCATCGCTTCGTCCTGGCTCAGCTCCGCCGCAAGCCGCAGTTCAATCTGCGAATAGTCTGCCGACAACAGCGCAAAATCGGGGCTGCGCGGCACAAACGCTTTCCGTATCTCCTGACCAAGCGGCGTCCGAACAGGTATGTTTTGAAGGTTCGGCCCGCTCGACTGCATGCGCCCCGTCGCCGTGACCGCCTGCTCATAATGCGTGTGAACGCGCCCCGTGTTCTTGTCCACCGTATGCGGCAGCGTGTCAACATAAACCGACTTCAGCTTCAGCGCCTCCCGATAATCCAGTATCTGCTGGACAATTTCATGCTGCGGGGCGAGGCGGGAGAGGATTCGCTCGCTCGTCTGATATTGACCCGTGCGGGTGCGCTTGGCGTTTTCGACGATCTTCATTTTTCCAAAAAGAATCTCGCCGACCTGTTTGGGCGAGTTCATGTTGAAATTTTCACCCGCCAGATCGTAGATGCGCGCTTCCGATTCCCGAATCTGATCCCCCAGCTTCTCCGACAGCCGCTCCAGAACGGAGGCGTCCAGCCGGATCCCCTCCTTCTCCATCGACGCCAGAACGGCGACCAGCGGGCATTCCACCTCATAAAACACCTGCTCCTGCCGCATCTCTTTTAGGCGCGGCTCCAGCTCTCCGCGCAGCTGAAGCGCGATGTCCGCGTCCTCGACAGCGTACTCTTTCACCAACTCAACAGGAATCTCGCGCATCGATTTCTGCTCTCCGCCGCGTTCGCCGATAAGCGTCGAGATGGAAACGGGCTTATACTCCAGAAGTTTCTCCGACAGGTTATCCATGCTTCGCCGCATATTCGGCTCCGCCAGATGCGCCGCCAGCATCGTGTCAAAGACGGGACCGCGCGCCTCCATGCCATGCCATGCCAGGACGCTCATGTCGTATTTCAGGTTATGCCCGACCTTCTGTATCTGTTCGCTTTGAAAAAACGGGCGCAGCCGCTCTAAGATGGGCATGTATTCAGCGCGTTCATGCGGAAACGGCATATAGAAGCCCGTTTTCGGCTCCATCGAAAAGGCGGCGCCGACGATGTCGCAGCGGCGGGCGTTCAGCCCTGTCGTTTCCAGGTCGAAGCAGACGGCGTCCGCGTTCATGATGCGTTCGATCAGTTCCGCGCGTTTTTCTTCCGTGTCCGCGAGTTCATACGCATGCTCAACCTCGTCGATCGTTTTGGAGGGGGGCGCCTCTTCTTCAACCGCAGCTTCAAAATCGTCGCCAAACATGCGCCTGCCGAGCGTCCGAAACTCCACCTCCGCAAAGAGCCGCTTGAGCCGCGCCTCGTCCATCTCCTGCCGCGCCAGCGCTTCTATGCTGGTCTCGACAGGCGCCTCCCGGTCAATGGTAACAAGCGTTTTGGAGAGCCGCGCTTTATCGGCGTTCGTCTCGACATTCTCTTTCTGCTTGCCTTTCAGCTGGTCCACATTCTCCAGCAGCCCTTCGACGGAGCCGTAGATGCCAATCAGTTTCTGCGCCGTCTTGATGCCGATGCCGGGGACGCCGGGGACGTTGTCGCTGGAGTCGCCCATGAGAGCGAGCATGTCGCGCACTTGATCGGGTTGGTCAACCGCCCATTTCTCGCGCACCTCCGCTTCGCCCACCACATCGTATCCGCCGCCGCCCCATCTCGGTTTATAAACAAAAACGCGGTCGGAGACCAGCTGCTCAAAATCTTTGTCGGGGGTGACCATGTAGGTCTCTAACCCCTCTTTTTCCGCCTGCGCGGCAAGCGTTCCGATCAGATCGTCCGCCTCGTAGCCCGGCATCTTCAAAATCGGTATGCGGTAACTTTCAAACAGGCGGTTGATATACGGCAGCTCCATCTCCAGCTGCTCCGGCATATCCTCCCTGTGCGCCTTGTACTCCTCGTACATCTGATGCCGGTGGGTCGGCTCCGGCGTGTCCATGGCGACCGCGATATGCGTCGGATCTTCCTTGTCAAGAATATGCTGAATCGTGTTGGCGCAGACGAAAAGGGCGGAGGTGTACAAGCCGGTGGAGGCTCGCCGCGCCCTGTTTTTCATCGCATGAAATCCGCGGTAGATCAACGCCATTCCGTCGATCAAAAAAAGGCGCCCGGCGGGAGAACGTTCCGATTCGCTCATTGTTCGCTTTCTGAGTCATGTTCCGGAGAGATTTGCAATGCGCAGCATGGATCGTAACGAAGCGGTAGGCGGCGTTGTTACAAAGCTCACTGGTACGGGAAGGGGCGCCAGACCAGCTCGGTCGGCGCATTCAGCGATTCGACAAAGCGCGCCGCTTCAGCAGACGGGGCGATTTCGTTCAGCGAATGCGCGTCCGTTCCAAAGGCGATCATCGTCCCGCGCTCCACGCAAAGGCGGTAGAACCCGTCCAGGCTCCCGCCCGCCGTCTCCAAAGCCCCCGCGTTCAGCTCAACCGCCACCTCCCGTTCGCGCATGCGGTCCAGCGTCTCGGCGAGCCGCTTCTGGTCTAAAGCCTCCATCATGTCGTTGGAAAGCTGGACGAGTCGGTCCGGCTCCATCTGAAACACGCGCGGAGAGAGGCGAAACGGATGCGCGACAACGTCGGTCGACGGATTGTTGGCGGCCGATTCAAACATATACAGCTCATGGTCGGCAAGCAGGCGCGGCTCCAGGCTGATGGGGCGGTTGACCCCTCGGATATGGTAATGGTTCGGCGCCATCAAAACATACTCAAAGAGTCCCGCGACATTGGCATGCAGGGAGGCGTAGCGGCGGTTCAACAGATACGCTTCGACGCCGAGGCATGCCTGTATAGAGCGCCCGCCGGCGGCTTGCGCCAGCTCTTCCCGCAGGCTCTTGATGCGCAGGCTGTTCAGGTCGAAGCCGTAGCAATGGTCGGAGACGCCGATATGCGTCAGCCCCGCTTCTTCGGCGGCGTCCAGAACCGCGTCGAAGGTCATATTGCGGTCGGCGCATGGAGAGTAGCGGGTGTGTATATGGTAGTTGGCGGTTAGCATATCGGTCTCGCGCGCATGTTCCTAGTTTATCGGCGTCTTGCGTTGTTTGCAGCCGTCTGGTTCGCGTTGCCGTTCGTTTTTTTGGAGAGGATGCGGCATAGCGTTTCCGCTTCCTCTTTTCGGACGCCTCGGTTCGGGATGCGGGCGATCTCGCACAGAATCGACTCGCCGCGTCCGAAAGAGAGCGCGATCTGGTCTCCGACAGCGACCTTTCTGCCGGGTTTGGCGGGCTGCCCGTTGAGCCGTACGCGTCCGGCGCTGCATAGCTTGGCGGCGAGTACTCGGCGTTTCACCAGCCTGCTTGTTTGTAGGAATTTATCGAGTCTCATCGTCTGCGCGCCGAATCCTGAACATCAGTCAAATAGGGGGCCGCTGGCGGTTGCTTGTCTATAACACGGGGCAAGCCGATAAATCGGCTCCCCCAATAGACAGCCGCCTGGCGGTTTCTGGCTATAACACGGGGCAAGCCGATAAAATCGGCTCCCCCAATAGACAGCCGCCTAGCAGCCCCGTCTATAATATACACGCTCCCGCAAATGTTTGCAACAAAAAGTCGAGGGAAAGGATTATTCCCCGTCCCCGCTCGGCGCAATCTGGGCGAGGCGCGCTTGAAACGCCTCCGCCGCCTCCTCAAAAAGCGCGTCGCCGCTCAAGCCGTCAAAATCGCCGCTTCGCATCTCCCGTTCAAAATAGTCGACCGGCATTTCGGGCTGAAGATGTTCCGCCGCTTGACGCAGCGCCTCCGCCGCGCCTTGCGCCTCGCGTATGCGGGCGAAACCGCGCGCCGCCGCAACCGATGCAAACGGGTCGCCGCGCGCCGAATCCAGCGCGTCCCAGTACGCCTCCCGCGCCGCGTCGGTTCGATCCAGCCGCTCATATACGGCGCCCGTTCCGATCAAGGCGCCGGTATGGTCAGGGCGCAGGCGCAGCATTTCGCCGTACGCCTCCAGCGACTCCTCCGTTTTATCGGCGCGGAGCAGCGCGGCGGCGCGCAGCTCAAGTATGTCCAGATCGTTTGGAAAACGCTCTGCCGCCGCGTCCGCCGCCTGAAAAGCGCGCTCCTCTTCTCCTTGACTCAACAGCGCCGCGATGAGCCTCATACGCACATGTACGCCCGCGTCGTCTTCTTGCGCCGCCGTTTCCAGCGCCGCTGTTTTCGCTTCAACCAAGCGGGCGCGCGCCTCTTGAAGAATCGGCTCGTTCCGCGCGTCATCGAAGGTCGGGTCGCCTTCAAAGTTTTCCAGAACGCCTGTCATGGAGAGCGCTTCGCCATGCGCCTGCTCCGCGTCGGACGCTTTGAGGAGCCATTCGGCGGCCGCCTGCGGGTTGTTTTCGGCGGCGTAGAGGCGCGCTTTGCCGTATGCCGCCGGCGCGGAACCGTCCGTTCCGCCGGCGTGTATCTGTTCATACGCCGAGTGCGCCTCGTTGAACATTCCCGCCGCTTCGTAGATCTCCGCCGCCAGCGCCGCCGCGCCTTTCTCTTTGCTTGCGTTCAAAGCGTCCGCCGCGAACCGATACAGCGCCTGAAACGCCGATGCGCTGCGCAGGTCGTCGTATAGCGCGTTTTGGACCTGCGCCGCTTCACGCGCGTTTTTTTCGATGAGCAATTGGAGACGCCGCGCCGTTTCGTCGGCGTCGTTCAGCT
Source organism: Candidatus Poribacteria bacterium (assembly GCA_963665845.2). Classification (GTDB taxonomy): domain Bacteria; phylum Poribacteria; class WGA-4E; genus JAPPNK01. The sequence continues at coordinate 2,629,426 of OY762492.1, read as the reverse complement.
CGGCGGACAGCTCTGCCGACTTGCGCAGCGTCTCCAGGTCGTCTGGAAACAGCTGGAGAACGGCGTCCATCTCGGCGCGCGCCGGTTCCAGCTTCCCTTCTAAAGTCAGATCCTCGGCTTTGCGAAGCCGCTTGGCGCGTTCGCCCTGCTTTTTCCAACGTTGAAACAGCTTCATGTCGACTGCTCATCCTGGTTCGACTCAAAAAGCACGAAGGTGTCGCCGAGATTCAGCTGCGCGGCGGCGTAGTCGGGGTTCAGTTCCAGCGCCTGTTTGAAACGGCGCGCCGCCTGCTCCAGCTCCCCGACGCTTCGATACGCCAGCCCAAGGTTGTTGAGCGCGACATAATGGTCGGGATGCATCTCAAGGCACCGCTCGTATGCGTCAATGGCGGCGCCGTATTCGCCCATTCGGTTGAAGCAGAAGCCCAGCCCAAAATAACATTCGGGGCGTCCGCCGGTCAGCTCGTTGGCGCGTTCGTAACACTCGGCGGCTTGTTCATAGTCGCCTCCGAGGCGGCGCGTTTCGCCCAGCTCGTAATACGGCATCGGCTGTTCAGGATCGCAGTACACGGCGCATTCGTAATATCGGAGGGCGGCGTCTCGGTCGCTCGCTTCGGCGCAGAGCCGCCCCGTCAGCAGATACGGGTAGAAATGGTCGGGATGCAGTTCGATGGCATGGTATGCCGTTTCGATGGCGGCTTCGTTGTCGCCTTGGTCTCGGAACGCCATGCTGAGGTTGCAGAGCGCATACACATTTTGCGGGTCGCGCTTGACGACGCTGCGCCAGGCGTTGACCCGTTCGCCGCTTTTAACGGGCGGGTTCAGATTTTCTAAGGCGAAGGCGGCTCGGAAACGCGCCAGTCGGCTCTCGTCTTCCACCGCCTGAATGAGATGCGGGGCGGCGTCCGTATGTCCGATGGCGCCGAGGGCGTCCGCCGCGGAAGCGCGCACCTGGGCGACCGGGTCTTTGAGCAATCGAATCAGCTCGTTGATCGGGGGCTGCGAGCCGTTCCAGTCCGCGCCGGCGATCTGACGCGCCGCCTCTTCTCGGACGCGCGGTTTCGGATGCCGCAACTGCTCCACAAAAAGATGGGCGGCGCCGCGCGCGCCATGAGCTTGAGAATTGTCTTTAGAAAAACCGCTCACAAAAGCCACGTCCGCTTCGCCTTTCTGATTGAAACCTGCGTCGGGAAATCAACGTCCGCCGCTGCATCATTTACGAAAGAAAAGGCGGTTTGGCGACAGCTTTTTCATTAGGAAGGGCGAAAATACGATGGCGGGGTTTCTGGACTCCCCCCTTGAAAAGGGGGGCTGGGGGGTTTTGAGCGCGCGGGTTTGCGCTTGGTTTTGAACTAGGATGGAAGGATGATTAAGATTGCCAAGATAGCGGCTCACGGGAATTTCTTGGCAATCCTAGTTCAGACGACAACTGCTGCTGCGGCGCCTTAAGATTCCCGCTTGCGCGGGAATGACGAGGAGGGAGCGCGGGAATGACGACCGGCGGCGCGGACGCTGCGGGCGCGCGGTTTCTGGACTCCCCCCTTGAAAACAGGGCTGGGGGTTTCTGGACTCCCCCCTTGAAAAGGGGGGCTGGGGGGGTTTGAGCGCGCGGGTTGCGTTTGGTTTTGAACTAGGATGGAAGGATGATTAAGATTGCCAAGATAGCGGTCTACGGGAATTTCTTGGCAATCTTTTCAATCTTGGCAATCCTAGTTCAGACGACAACTGCTGCTGCGGCGCCTTAAGATTCCCGCTTACGCGGGAATGACGAGGAGGGAGCGCGGGAATGACGACCGGCGGCGCGGACGCTGCGGGCGCGCGGTTTCTGGACTCCCCCCTTGAAAACAGGGGCTGGGGGGGTTTGAGCGCGCGGGTTTGCGCTTGGTTTTGAACTAGGATGGAAGGATGATTAAGATTGCCAAGATAGCGGCTCACGGGAATTTCTTGGCAATCTTTTCAATCTTGGCAATCCTAGTTCAGACGACAACTGCTGCTGCGGCGCCTTAAGATTCCCGCTTGCGCGGGAATGACGAAGAGGGAGCGCGGGAATGACGACCGGCGGCGCGGACGCTGCGGGCGCGCGGTTTCTGGACTCCCCCCTTGAAAAGGGGGGCTGGGGGGGTTTGAGCGCGCGGGTTGCGCTTGGTTTTGAACTAGGATGGAAGGATGATTAAGATTGCCAAGATAGCGGTCTACGGGAATTTCTTGGCAATCTTTTCAATCTTGGCAATCCTAGTTCAGACGACAACTGCTGCTGCGGCGCCTTAAGATTCCCGCTTGCGCGGGAATGACGAGGAGGGAGCGCGGGAATGACGACCGGCGGCGCGGACGCTGCGGGCGCGCGGTCAGGGAAGGCGCGCGCCCGACGCTTTCAATGTCTTTATCGCGATGAGCGCAAAACAGCTGGTTTGGATATTCTGCTTCGGCTCCGACAGCTCTATCGGCAGGGCGCTGATGAAGCTGCCGTTTTTCTGCTGTATATAAATGAGATAATTGAGCGCGTACTGCTGGTCAATCATCGGCCATTTCTGAAGGCTGAGCGCCGCCGTTGCCGCCGATGTGATCTCCGGGTCGCTCATATCGCCTTTCTGATGTCCGAATCCGCCGTCCACATTCTGGGCGCAGCGCAGCCATTCCATCTGCGTCGGTATCTCCGCGACGCGGTGGAGCGCCTGCGCAGCCCATGCGGTCGCAAAATTGTCGGACAGGCTGCCAGGTCGAATCGCCCAGCCGCCGTCGCCCGCCGGGCGGTCTAGAACCCATTTTACGCCGCGGGCAATGGGCGGGTACTCTTTTTCATGACCGATCTTTTGAAGCCCTGCCAAGACCGCCGAGGTGTAGATCAGCGTACCTTCTCCGCCTAGTTCGCGCGCCCAGCTCCCGTCCTCGTTCTGCGCCGACTCCAGCCATTTCAGCGCGTTGGCGCGCGCCTCGCTTTCGCTTGTGCCGACAGCGTTCAGCGCAATGAGCGTGAAAACGGTGTGCGCCGCGTTGCCGTTCCAGCTGCCGTCTTCGCGCTGCGCCGCTTTCAGGTACGCCTCCCCGTTTTGAACCGCCGCGGCATGGGAATCGCCGCTTCCGCCTTCAGCCAACGCCCATACGGCAAACGCGGTCGTCTCCGCGTCGCTCTCATCGCCCGGCAAGAGAGGCCAGCCGCCGTCCGCATTCTGGCTGCCGGCAATATACGCCTTCGCCATCTGGACGGCGGCGTCAATAACAGGCGTATCGGACGGATCCGTTGTGTCGGCGTTGTCCTGTCGACATCCTGCGAGCAGCGGGACGCAAACAAAAGCCCAGATCCAAAACCGCCGTTTCATTGACCTCTCCTTTCACATTCCTTACCCTTGCGCCGGGTCCCAGCGCGTCGCCTCCAGATAATGCACCAGCGCTTCGGTCGCCTCCGGCGTTCCGATCTGGCGCAGCGCCTGAACCGAAAAGCCGCGCACATAATAGTGCGGGTCGCGCAGCGCTTCGCTCAACGCCGGCACAGACGCCGCCGCCGTGTCGCCCATACGCGCCAGCGATAGAGCCGCGCTGCGCCGAACGACATCGTTTTCATCTTTCAGCGCGTTGGCGATCGGTTCCACCGCTTCCGGACAATCCTGCGCCGCCGTTCCAAGCGCCTCAACCGCATGCCTGCGCAGCTGATGCGATTCATCGCCCAGCGCGTTGATCATGACGTCTATGCCGGCGCGTCCATGTTTGCCCAGGTCGCCGAGGGCGTCAATCGCGCGGGCGCGGACGCCTGCGTCGTCGCTGCGCGCCGCTTCGCGGAGCGGTTCGGCGGCCGCTTCGCCGGCGGCGCTAAGCCCGTAGCCGGCGTCCCGCCGCCGCGCGCCCGACTCGTCCGACAGCGCGTCAATGAGCGCTCCGACGCCTTCGCCGGTCATGCCCAGCTCATACGCCGCGTTGACGCTCGCCTGTTCGCTCTCGCCGCCAAGTTCCGCGGACAGCGCCTCAACCGACTTGGACGGCTGCGGGCGGTCCCCGTTCTTTCCGCCGTGCCATTCCCACACATGATGCCAGATGCGCTCCTGCGGGTCGTCGGACGGCTCCCAGCGCGCATCGCCTGTCCATGTCGGCGCGTCCGGCTCGCTCATGCGGGTGAAGAGAAACTTCACCATGTGGCGCACCTTGTCGGTCGTGTTCGGCATGGCGCGGTGGAGAACGTCGTAATGAACGATGGTGACGGTTCCCGCTTCGCCGTCCAGCGGCAATTCGGGCGCGTCTTCAAACCGCTCGCGCGTGTTGAGATACTGCGACTGCGGCATCGCGGCGGTCGGACCGATCTCAACAGGCGTGTCCTGCGGATAATAAAACGCCATCGCCCAGCGCGTGTGGTGATGCCGCCGGTTGTCGTCGACAGCGAAACGGCTGTTGTTGAGGCTGTCTTTGTGCATGCCCTGCCCCTTGCTGCCGGGCATGTTCGTATGGACATGCCGGTGCAGATGGAGGTAGTAGTCGTCGCCGAGGATGCTGCTGAGCGCGCCGTGAACGCGCGGATGGTCAAACACCTGCTGTATCTCCGGTATGCGCGGCAGCAGGTTGTTGCGCGGGTTGCCCCATTTTTCCAGCATCTGATCTGTCTTGCGCCGGATCGCTTCATGCAGCTCCGGCGGATAATCCGGCCGGAACTTGATGTACCCGTTTCGGACGAAGCTCTGCATTTCAGCGTCGGTGAGTCGTATCATCGTTTCTCCTTGCAGTTGACGCTCATGTTGTTCGTTTTACCGCTTCAGTTCCGCCCATGCGGAGGCCATTTTTCCGCGCGGGTCAACCGAGAGGCTGTTCGTCTCCGCGTTGAAATTCTTCTCCACCTCCTCCGGCTCCAGAACGCGGTTGTAGATGCGCACCTCGTCAATGGCGCCGTTCAGAAAGCGTCCATCATGTTCGCTGCCGATGCGCCGTTCGTTCATGTTTTCGAGCGCGCCGTTGCCGTCTTCGTCGCGCTGTTGTTCTTCGCCGTCAACGTAGAGGATCAGCACGTTGCCGGGCGCGTCGGTGGTGTAGACGATGTGGTACCATGTCTCCGCTTGGGCGTCGAACCGTATCTTGCCGACGCCGTTTTTGTCGACCTGAATTTGGTTGCCTTCAAACTTGAAATGAACTTTCCCGGATGTCCATTGCCATGTGGAGACGATACCTTGGATGCCGGCGAAAGCGTCTTCGCGCGCCCACACTTCGACAGAGACCGCCTCCCAGTCGCCCATCTCTGGTATTTGGACGTAGACGTTGGGGGATCCGTCGAACTTAAACGCTTCTCCGATGACGCCTTCAATCGATTCGGGGTTGCCGTGAATGATTCCGTCTTGCGATTCGCCGTCGTCCGTTGCGGCGTCGATCAGCTTGTCGCCGTCCACCCCGTTCTTGTCGAAGGTGTACATGACGACGAGTCCGTCCGTGACGAAGTCCTGCGCAGCTGCGCCTGCAGCAACGCCTCCCAGCAGCAGCGCCGCCGCCGCTGCCCATACTATTTTTCGCGTCAGTGTATTCATGTCTCGCTCCAATTGATGTTGACGCGCTCTGTAGCGCGGCAGTTTTTCGCCCTTAGAAGAGCGGGCGTTGAGTTTTTATAACACAAGCGCGTCGGCGTGTCAACCTCTTCACCTTGGGGCAGTCTCTACAGGCGATGATGACGAAAATCCTGTTCGAGTTGTGCTAATCGTGATTCCGCGCACGGAACTAAAACCCCCCCCAGCCCCCCTTTTCAAGGGGGGAGTCCAGAAACCGCGCCCCAACCGCTGTTATTGGGCTATTCGTTCCCCGCTTCCGCGAGGACATGCATTCCCGCGTAAGCGAGAATCCAGAGTTTTTCCAGACAGCCTCCGCATTCTAAAACGACGCTCTAAAAATCGAAATCATCGTCTATAGAGACTGCCGGTCAGGAAACCGCATGGACATCCCAGGCGGTTCTAGGGTATGATCATGTTGTCGGGGCGTAGCGCAGTCCGGCAGCGCATCTGCTTTGGGAGCAGAGGGTCGGTGGTTCAAATCCACTCGCCCCGACCATTCAGCCCTTTTCCGCAATAGACAACCATGTTGGCAGACTGACCTCACGCCTAAAGTTGGGACATTTGAACGACCAAAGCCTTTATTCATGGGAAAAAAGCCTCGCAGACCAGATCGTCATTCCCGCGTAAGCGGGAATCCAGAGGCGCCGCAGACGACGTCCGCGTCCGCCCGGCGGCATGTCCCAACTAAAGACGTAAGGTCAAGGCAGACGCTTGCGTTTTTTTAAACGAGCATGTATTCTATAGACGTCTAACTAAAGGAGGCGGATATGCTGAAACGGTTTTGGCGGGCGGCGCTTTTGGCGGGAGCGTTTCTGTTGGCGGGATGCATGCAGCCGGCGTTAATGGAGGCGCCGGAGCGGACGAAGCAGAAAAAAACCTTTGCCGTTCCGAGAGTGCAGATCAAGATTGACGAGGACGCGCATCGGTTCTCCTCGCCCCATTTCACGCTGTATCTAAAGGAGGAGCTGGGCGCGCTGCGCCAGTTCGCCGCTTTACAGGATCGCGTCAGTTACGGAAAAGGCATGATTCTTCAGCTGGAGACCTACTATCTCCATCTGAAAGACACGCTCGGATACGTTGTCAAGGAGCCGGTGAATGTGGTCATCTCCAAACAGGTGGGGCAGATATTTAGCGGCGGATTCACGACGCCCGCCTATGCCACCTCCGCCGACCCTGACTACGGAAACAAGCCGACGGCGCATTTCTCGCCCAAGTCGGCGGCGGAGATCTCGACGCTGATCCATGAGGTGACGCATCTGCTCGATTACGCTTACATCGGCAAGTTTGCGCCGCCATGGTTCATGGAGGGCATTGCGACGATGATCGAGAACGACTTCTTGGAGGGGCAAAATAAACCTCGAACACTGCCGCTCATAGACGATAACGGCGTCAACCTGCTCCAACAATGGCAGGCGCACCGCGCCACAGGAAATATGCTGCCCGGCGGCTTAGAGATAGAGGCGTACAACCACTCCTACTATATTTTGTCGCAGCTCCACAAACGGTACGGCGACGATTTTTACATCAAACTGTTCCGCGAAATGCAGAAATCGCCCCATCGCAGATTGAACGACGGGCAGCTGGTCGATCTCATGACGCGCGTCACAGGCGTCAACATGCGGCGCGTTTTTGAAACCGAATTTAAGTTCACCTTCAAGAAAAAGGATGAAGAATCCGCCGCAAACTCAACTCAACCGAAATAGGAAAACGAATGCCCATACCGACGATCCATGTAGGATGCAAACATTTTGGCAGCGGACGGCTGCAGGCTCTGGTGAACGCGAAGGGACTGGAACCGGTCGCCTGCGTTGACCTGGACGTGGACGGGGCGAAGCGGGTTGTTGAAAACCTGAACAACGACCCGCCCGCCGATCTCATCAACTGCGTGTACGACTCCATCGGCGAGGCGCTGGAGAATCATGAGGCGGAGGCGTGCCTCGTCTTCGCGTCCACAACGGCGCATTTCAAGTTGGTCACAGAGAGCCTGAACGCCGGGCTGCACACGCTGTGCGTCAAGCCGATTGTGACGACTCAGGACGATTTCAAGGCGATGCTGGCGGCGCAGCGCGCCAGCGACAAGAACCCAATGCTTGTTCAAGGGCAGAACAAGCGGTGGAACCCCGCCGCGGCAAAGATGCGCGAATGGCTGCGCGATGAGGGCGGCATCGGCGAAATGCTGGGCGGCGAATGCCGTTTCTGGATTCGCCAAAATCTGTGGACAGGTCCCGACTCGCGTCAGCCGGACGCCTTTGTGGAGGGCTTGTACTTTCACGCCGGGGCGAGCCATCAGCTTGACCAGCTGGTCGCGGCGAAGGGGTTGCCGCAGTATGTGACGGCGCACATCCATAACCTGATCGATGAGTCGCTTGGGCAGACCGGCGTCTGGGGGACGGCGGGCGGCAACGCGCTTTTTGAGTATGAAAACGGCGCGCCGTTCACCTACGCGGGAACGCGCTCCGGGCATGCGCGCTCAACCGGATGGAGCGGCGCATGGAGCTTCCACGGCGTTGACGGCGACCTGCAGCGCGACCACGGCAGCCTCAAGCTGTGGCGAAAAGGCGACTGCGTTGAAGACCTGCATCTCCAAGACCTGCACGGTGGACTCATCGAAGACGACCGCATTCAGTTCGATTCCTTCGCAACCGCCATCGCTACAGGCGAAGGGCGCGAATGGATGGAGACCAGCTCGCTGAACACATGGACGCTCATGGAGGCGTGCAACGAGTCGGCGCGGACGCATGCGCGGATCGATACGGCGGAGTTTCGGGCGAGCCTGTTCGAGTAAAATTGTACCGCCCGCGTCGTTCGCTTCGTTCATAAGGCGTATCAGCCGCGCCTCTGCGCCCATTCAGAGGCGCGGCTTGCGGTGGGCGCCCGTCAGGGGTATGCTTTTAAAAGAAACAGGAATCAACGCGGAAGACGCCCATGAGCAAGAACGAAATATGGCTCCCCGCCCCCGGCGGCGAGCTGGAATTTTACATCCCGCGCGCTGTATGGTCGCCGCCGCTGCCCGATGTTGAGCCGCCTGACGCGCCGACGCGCGAGATTGACGCCGCCGTCCATGTGGTCGTCAACCCGCAGTACAACGGCAGCGAGACGGAGCTGGACGCCGATGTCATCGACTGGAAAACGACCGCGCAGATACGCGAGCATATCTGGAGCAGCGGGCTGGGCGTCGCCGACGGAATGGACACCGCGCAGCGCGACATTTTACCCAAAAAACTGACCGAACGGCTGCTGCGTCAAACCGCGGAACAGGCGAACGGAAGACGCTGGTATTTCGGCGCGGGAACCGACGCCGTACGTTCCAACAACGCGGCGAACAGCGAGATCGCAAAGGCGTATATCGAACAGATTTTGCAGATACAGCGGCTGGGGGGGAAGGTCGCCGTCTTTCCGTCGCCGCGTCTGGCAGGACGCTCCGAGGCGGATTTCATGGAGGTGTTTACGCTGCTGGACGCCGCCGCCGAGGGTCCTTTATTGGCGCACTGGCTCGGCGAGATGTTCAACCCGATCATGAAAGGCTACTTCCCCGGCGACTCGTTCTATCGAATCATGGAGCTGCCGAATTTTGAAAGCGCGAAGATTTCGCTTTTGGACGCCGAGAGGGAGATCGAGATACGGCGCCGCCTCGCTAAAATCGGCAAGATTGTCAAAACGGGCGACGACTTCCATTATGTCGAACTGATCGAAGGGACGGAGGAGCCGATAGAAGCGGAAGGCGCGTATGAATCGGACGGCGTCCGGTATCCTCTGGGCGACTATAGCCATGCGCTGCTGGGATGCATGGGCGCGTTTGAGACGGTCGCCGAGCAGGCGCTGAACGCCCTTGCGCAGGGCGACATTCAAGGTTACCGCCGGCGTCTTTTGCCGACGGCGCCGCTTTCGTACTGGCTCTTTCAAAGCCCAACCGCGGCGTATAAGCATGGCGTCGCGGCGGTTGCGATGCTTCAAGGCAAGCAGGACAATTGCCTGCTTCTGCCGAACAACCCGAACGCGCGCCCGCCGCTCCACATCGCGCACCTGTTCAGGCTGATGGACGGCGCGGGGCTGTTCACCGAAGAGCAGGCGCGGGAAGCGTACCATCAACACATAAAACCGCTTCTGCGCTGAACGATGACCGAATTCTTTCAACAACTGATTGGCGGATTCGGCATCCTGCTCAAAGGCGGGGCGATGTTTTTTCCGCTCCTGTTTATGTCCATCGCCGCGATGGCTCTCTTTTTAGACAAACGGGCGGAACTGAACCGAGAGCGCAAAGTCCCGGCAGAATACATCGCGCGCATCTACCGACTTCTCGAAAATGAGCGGTACGACATCGCCGCCTCGTTGTGCGAAAACAGACCGATGCTGGTGACGAACCTGCTCTTGACCGGCATTCAAAACCGCCGCCTCGGCGAAAAAGAGCTGAACAAGCTGCTCAAGCAGCGGGTAAAACTGCTCAGGCAACAGACGCAGGCGAACCTCCCCTTGCTTGGAATGGTCGCCACCGCCGCGCCGATACTGGGGCTGCTCGGCACTGTACTTGGAATGATCGTCTCCTTCGCCGCGCTGACGGAGGGGCAAGGCGGAGACGCGCAAAAAATGTCGGTCGTCGCGGACGGCATCAAAGCGGCGCTGTTGACAACCTTCGGCGGACTGGTCGTCGCGGCGCCGACCTTCATCGCCCACCGATACCTTGTCGTCCTCGCCGACCATGTCATCCGAGAGGTTCAGCGGTACGGAACGGGGCTTAGCCTCTTCTTGAGAGCGGAAGACCTATACAACACGCAGCGCATGGCGCAAGACGGCATGGAGACCGACATGGACGCGACCGAAATCGACGAACAAGACGAGCGGGACGCGCCGACCGTCATCAGTAAAAACGCATGATCTATCTGAACCGCATGGTTGAATTTGAAGCGTCGCATTACTACCGGGACGCGCGCCTTTCCCCCGACGAGAACATGGCGCGGTACGGCAATGAAGCGCGCGCCCATGGACACAACTGGACGGCGCAGATCGGAATCACAGGCGAGGTGGATCCGAGCGCCGGCATGGTCGTCAATATCAAGGAGCTGGACGAGATCGCGCGCCGCTGCGTCGTTCAGCCGCTTGATCACAAGTGCCTCAATCTGGACGTCCCCGCCTTTCAAACGTCTCTGCCGACGCCAGAAAATGTCGCTTTTTTTATATGGAAACGGATCGCGCCGAACGCGCGCGGCTTTCAGCTGGTCAGCGCCGAGGCGACCGAAAATAGACGCTCCAAAGCGCGCTTCAACGGACAATACGAGGAAAAAACACAGATGCCGCTTGTAACGCTCACCCGCGCCTACGAATTCACCGCCACCCACCGACTGCACAACCCGAACCTGTCGGACGAGGAGAACGCCCAGCTCTACGGCAAATGCAACAACCTGAACGGACACGGGCATGATTACCGGCTGGAGGCGTCTGTCCAAGCGCCGATGGACGAGCGGGAGGGCGCGGCGCGCGGGCGCGAACAGATCGACCCCATCGTCCAAAAAGAGGCGGTGGAACGGCTCAACTATCAGCATATGAACGACATGAAAGAGTTTCAAAACGCCGTGCCGACGACGGAGAATCTGGTTCGTTTTTTGTTTGAAACGATGCAGCCGCTTTTTGAACGGGAGGGGCTGCGGCTTCAACGGCTTCGGCTGTATGAAACGCGCAAAAGCTGGTTCGATTATGGAGAGACGGTATGAAAGGCAAGGTTGCAATCGTCACAGGCGGAAGCAGCGGCATCGGCAAAGCGATCGCCGCAAAGTTGACCTCCCTTGGAGCGGAGGTGGTCATCGCCGCGCGGAACGAAGAGAGGCTGAACGCCGCCGCCGAAGAACTCGGCGCGCTGCCGATACGAACCGACGTGACCGAAGAAGCGGACGTTCAGCGGCTCGCCGAAGCGGTCTTGCATCGCTATGAGCGGATCGACATTCTGGTCAACAATGCGGGCGCCTCGCTCTCCGGCGGAACGGTCGCCGAATCGGACCCGACTAGCTGGTGGGACACGGTGCGCGTCAACCTAAAGGGAGTCTATCTTTGCTCGCGCGCCGTTCTGCCGACCATGATCCAAAACCGACAGGGCGACATACTCAACATTCTCTCCATCGCCTCCAAAACGGCGTTTTCGGGCGGAAGCGCCTACTGCTCGGCGAAAGCGGGCGCGCTCATGCTGACCGAGATCATGTCCATTGAGGCGCGGCCGCATGGCGTGCGCGTCTTGGCGTTGCTGCCGGGCGCCGTCGACACGCCGCTCTGGGATATGCAGTCATGGTCGCCCGACCGGAAAGACATGCTGACCGCGGAGCAGACGGCGGAAACAGCCGTCTTCGCGCTCACTCTTCCTCGCCAGGCGGCAATGGATCAGGCGATTCTGACCCCGGCAAAAGGGATTCTTTAGAGGCGTAATCTGCTGTCAGCTCGGCGGTCGAGTTCGAGTTCAGGGAGAGACGCTTCACCTTCGCGCCGTCCAAAACCGCCCCGCGCAGATCGGCGCCGGAGAGATGCGCCTCATACAGATAGGCATGCGTCAGGTTGGCGCGGCACAGAGCGACGCCGTTCAGATCCACATTGCGGAAAACGGCGCCGGTCAGGTTCGCTTCGGCAAAGGTGGCGGGCGGGTCTAGCGGGTCTTCTAGCGCGGGGTCTATGTCGCCGAGCATCGTTTCCCGCAGGGACGCTTTTTGAAAGTTGGCGCTTCCAACCTTGGCGCCGCTCAAAAAGGCGCCGTCCAGAACGGCGTTTTCAAAGTTGGCGCCGCGAAGATCGGCGCCGACGAAATAGGCGAGCGACAGGTCGGCTCCGTTGAAGTCGGCGCCGCGAAGGTCGGCGCCGTTGAAGTTGGCGCCGCGAAGGTCGGCGTTGGAAAAGTCGCGCCCGATGAGCGTCTCGTTGGTGTAATTGGCTTCCATGCTGCGTCTCGCGTGTTGATTGAAACGGCGGCGTTTGCGCATATGATAGACGGACAGGGGCTGCGTTTCAAGCGCGGCTATTCGCCCAGCCGCCCCTGGACGACCGCGTCGTCCGACATCTGCGTCTGGTCTGCCTTCTGGCGTATTTTGCGCCAATCTTCCACCAGATAGTTGAACAGAGCCCCGCGCGAATCGTCCGCGCTGTCGAAATAACTGTACAACGCGCGCGCAAGACGCTCGCTCGCGTTCAGATTCACCCCGCTGCGGCGCATGAGGCGCATGACACGGGCGCATTCGTCAATCCCGCCCGTCCCTTCGCCGAACATATGGCGCGCCATGCGGAAACAGCCCTCCCACGCTGTCATGGAATCGCTCATCTCACGGGTTAGGTACTCGTCCAGGCTAAACAGGCGAACCTTCCCGACCTGCGATTCCAAAATCGACCCGCTCATGCTGTCCATATCAATGTCCCAAGTGCGCGCCGACTTCTCCGCCTCGCCGTAAGAGCCTTTATCGAACCCATGGCTCTCCAGCCATTCCAAACAGAACTGACTTTGCCGATCAGCGTCCTCGATTGTTCCGAGATGGTATTTACTAACTATGCGGTTGATCTCCATTAGCGCATCGCGCACCTCCACCGGCTGACCGCCAACATCCCATTCAACGGAACGGTAACTCGAATAGACGCCCATTCCGAGACCGATCGCCGCTTGACGAAAATCAACAGGCGCCAGCTGACAACTCTTCTCAAGCAGCGCCAGCTCCCGCGGCAGCTCCTCCTTCAAAGCATATTGAAATTCGCTTCGCGTCGCACGCTTCGCGTCTTTGCGACGAGGCAAACAGACCAAAACGACGGAGGAGAGCAGCGCAGCCTTTTCTATAGCTGCCATGCGACTCTTCATCTCCGTACGCATCGCCCATGTCCCTTTTATCTGCAACCCCGTCTTGATGACAGCGTTCAGGAACGTTTCCCATCCTGTTGAGGCGCGACCTCCCCGTTCCAACAACTCTTGCTTGTAGGCGTAAAAGATGGAGGACGGATAATCCTTTGAGCATTTTTCCTGGATGCGTTTGAACGCGCGCAGCATCAGCTCCTCAAACCGCTTCCGCTGCTTGTCCTTATCGCCGAAGCGCGGCGCCGCAATCATCTCATCCTCTTTAGGCGTTAGGATACTTCTGAACAGGTCGGGATGGATGTTATCCAGCAGTGGACGGAGCCAGATATAGAAGAAGTCAGACAGCTCCGCGTAGCTGATGTTATCGTAATAGGGAGGGTCGGTCGCGATGACTGGACCGCCGCCATTGTAGTCTGTTGTAGTTGCATCCGTTTGAAACGCGCTGCCCGGTTTCACATGGGTCGGCAAGCGTTTAACCATATCAACAGCATTCTTAACTTGAGACATGATACTGCCAGTTTTTGCTGAAAACGGATTCGCCTCCGCATAATCCCAAACCATCGGGATCGCCTGCCTTCCAAAAACCTGACGTATTGTTTCGCCCCTCTTCGTTGAGTCCCAAGACGCAAAGCTGGAGCCATAACATGCGTATTTGCTGATGGCCAGGGCAAGGTAGGTTATGACCGCGTCGGCGTATTTTTGGTCAGCTCCATCTTTCTGTATTTTTTCATGAACTTCAGGAACAAGATCGCTGAAGGTTGTCAATGCGAGCAGCTGTCGCTCCGCAAACAGCTCATGCCAATGCGTGATGCCGTACGAAAGTCCGCTCACTTTTTTAGACATTTCTGGTATCAGCCGCTCAGGCCGCCATTCCGGCAACGCATTCTCCGCCTCTTCAAGATGTTCAGCGGTTGGCGTCAGATACCTGCGCCCTGGATTCCCGTCGGCAACAATCGCTGTCATCACAGCGTCCATCCGTCCAGCCCGCGCCTGCTCCCGCACATATTCCAACTTCGTAATCGTCTCGCAGGCGACGCAGATTGCGCCCTTGTCGCCCGCCGTTCGTCCGCTCGGCAGCGTTTCTGGCAATCCGCCTGCATGATCTTGAACAGCAAACCTTACCCGCTTGGTACCGCGGTCAACGATTGGGCGCGTCCAATGTTCGTTTCCTTCTTTCTTGGAGACCTGCAGACTGCTCATGAGCGGCATATGGACGCCGCATGCGGGGTTGGAACATGGAACAGTCCGCGCCCATAACCATGCGATGACGGTCGCTTCCTTTCCGTCTTGCAATGTCGCTTTCGGGTAAAAATGCCCTATCCGTTCAAAGGCGCGGTCGCGCATCAATTGTCCGTAGTGCCGTATATCCTCGGCGAGTCCGTGTCCTCGTTTTCCGTCAACTTTCGCGCGGGCGTCCGGATTGACAGGCGGTTTGCCGCTGTATTTCGGCGCCAATTCGATCATGGCGCGGTTGATGAGAACAGCAACAGGATTTAGGTCTGAAGCGACTGCGCTCAAACCAAGCCGCTGCGCCTCTAGAGGTATGGAGCCGCCGCCTGCGAACGGATCGTATATTTCAGGACCTTTATTTTTTAGAAAACGCATGACAGCGGCGGGATCGTCGGACGGCGGATTGATCTCCTCCTCCCGCGCGATCGATTTGGCGATCTCATATCGGGCGGCGTTCAGAATGTCGCGGGAATCCTCCTTTGTCTCGTCTGTCGTTTTCCACTTCACCAGCTGCCGTATTAGCTCGTGCAGCCGTTCTCGTTCGTCGTTTTGCGCCTCTTCAGTCGGGAATTCTTCCGGACATTCGGACGGGTCGTCCACGATACTGGCAAAAATGACTGCGCGGCATGCGGCGAGCGGCCGCCTTGCCCACCAGAGATGGAGCGTGCTGGGATGTCCATGCCGTATCGATTTTTCTCGCGCCGCTTCTTTATTGATCTCTTCCAGCGGCAGCCCGACTTCGATCAGTTTTTTTCGCATCGCCCTTCCGCCTGTTGCCTACTGGAGATACCCCCTCCTTCCAGCGTTTGGTTGCGCATTTTTCGCCTATTATAACGTCATGGCGCGTTAAAAAAATTTGTCAAGAGCGTTCTACAGATCGCTCTCCTCATCCAGCTCAATTCCGAGTTCCTTGCAGTTTTCGCGCACGGCGCGCGCGTCGTTTTCATCGAAGCCGCGCGCATGCTTTGCCGTCACGATGATGCGCACCGACACTTCGCCGTTCCGCAGGTTCGGCATGATTTCGTTCATCAGATCATCCATTGACGGTTCCAGCGATTCCAGGTTCGTCTGCTTGGTGATGGTGAACAGCTTGGGCAGTTTCGGCGGGTCCAGCTGCTGTTGACGTTGCGCCTCTTTTTCTTTGCGCCGCCGTTCCGCTTCGGCGCGCTGTTTCGCGGCGTCTTCGCGTTCCAGATCATGTTGAAGCAGCGCGGCGTCTTTTCGCACAATCAGCCCGCTCAGGTCGTTCAGCGTCCATAGGGACATCTTCGACTCGTATTGCAGGTTTTCGTATTTCCCCGACTCCTGGTCATAATCGTCCGCGCTGCCGAGAAGCCCTTCTGCCACGCTTGCCGCGACCGCATTGACAAGGACGCTTTTGTTTTCAAGGCGCGGCATATAGACGAACTGCGCAAACAGCCCCCAGAGTTTGTCGATGTCGATATGGTCTTTCGTTTCCTCGCGGATCCAGACATACTCCTCCAGGAACCGCTCAAGGCTTGCCCCGGACATGTTCTCTGCGACCGCTTCTTCTGCGGCCAGCTTGTTGAACGCCGCCTCAACGATGTCGCCGTCCGCGTCTGTCTGAACCTGGATGATCTCGTACTCCGTCTTCGTATCGTCGGGCTGACGCGGATAGAGCGCATGCTGATAGGCGCGGATGAGCGCATCTTCGGTCTTGTTCTTGTTCTCTTTGAGGCGCGATTTCGCCTCTTTCAGTCGGTCGTCTTTCAGCCCTGGAACCTTTTCCGCATGCGCGTTGCCGTTGACGATGGAGTCCCATGCCAGATATTGAGCCGCGGCGCGGCGCAGGTCGCGTATGGCGTCGTTTTTTGCGGCGAGAAAGACGATCATGTTGCGGAAGGATCGGGGGCTTCCGTCGCCCCGCGTTGTCAGTATTCGGCGCGCCGCTTCGGTTGCCATGTCGTTTTCGGCGGCTCTGGACGGGAGCGATTCGCTGGGGCTTAAGACCGCCAGCGTTACTTTATTCGGATCGTCCGTCATGAACGTTTCGTCTGGACAGACGGCGACGCCTTGATGTCGGCGCGTCGCTTCGTTCAGCTTCTGAACGATATGCGCGTCCAGCTGCTCCGTTTTCAGCTTGTCGACTCTGTCCTGCGCGACTCTCACCAGGTTTGGCTCAACGTGGAAGTAGTGCAGCCCGCCCTGCGCGTACAGGTAGTACAGCTTTTCCTTCATCTGTTTCAGCGCGTCGGAGTAGACGTTGACGCCGTCTCCCGGTTTCACGACGCCGAGATTTATCCGCCGCGTTTCGATGCCGTGTACCGCTCTCGCTTGCGCGCTTCCGAGAAGGGTCGCTCGGGCGATGCGCTGCGCTGCGCCTCCCGTTTCCACAAACCGCTTCGACGGCTTATCGATTTCCTTCACGCGGGCGTCGGGTCCGTCCACTTCAGAAAAAACAGGGTCCCAATTTGGACCTAGCAACCGCGTGAACTCGCCTTTGATTTTCGGATCGTCCATCGGCAGATCGCCCGGCATGATGAGCGGGTCGGCGCTGTCCTGGAGATGGTGAACGCATGCCGCCATCAGACGCAAAACGCCGCGCGTCCGCTGGAACCGCTCATACGCCGACCAGTCCTCATAAAGCCGATCAAACACCTCTGGATGGATCGGATAGCATGCCTTCATCAGATCCAGATATTTTGGGTCGCGGCTGTGCGGCGGATAGCTTTTGCTGGAGTTGCGGTACATTTTTGCGAACGCTTCGCATGTTTGGTCGCGCGCCGCCTCGTCCTTCACCTCTTCGAACAGGCGCCGGCGCACCACTTCGTACGATTCCTTGATCTCCAGAACTTCGTTCGCCGCCTCAATGCGCCCCAAGATATTTTCGATTCTGTCCAGGACCGCCTGCGCTCTTATTTTGCTGCCCGCCTCCTCCGCGCTGGACGGGAGCGTTACGACAAGTACGCCGCGCTTGCTTCGGTGGACCGCCTCGGTCAGGTTTTGAATGAAGGTGTAGATCCGATCCTCCGTCAGCTCGTCTATCTGCTTGTCCGTCTTCTCTTCAGACAGAACTCGCGTGTAGGCGACGATTTCATCCATCAGGATGACGAACGAGCCGACATGTTTGAAAAGCGCGTCCAGTTCGTTTCCGCCGGGCGCTAGACCTCTCCGCGCCGCTTCCCCGACGAAATCATACCCGCGCTGACCCGCCAGCTGGTATGCCATTTCGCCCCAGAGCGTGTTGAGCGGGTCTCCGTTCTCCGTTTTAGCGTCGGTTGTTGTGGAAAGGTATGTCCCCGCCAGAACGGCGACCTTGCATTCGTGGGGCGTTTCGTCGGGGTTCAGCTCCGCCGCTTCGACAATCTCGCGTATCTCGCGCGTCATGCGCGCCAGGGCGGGGTTGTTCGATTCGCCATGGCGCAGCAGCTCTTTCTGATTCGTCGCCAGATGGCGCAGGGCGATGAGGCTGTGCGTCTTTCCGCCGCCGAAGCCGATTTTCGTTTGAACGACCGGGTCGCCGCCTTTGCCGTTCCAGCGTTTCAGCGAATTCACCAACAGCGCCCGAAGCCCCGCCGAGATGTAGGTTCGCTTGAAAAATCGAGTCGGATCGCTGTAGATTGAGTTTGCCGCTCCTTGACCGATCTGCTGCAGATCCGCGCGGTATTCCGCCTGCCCGCTCTCCTTCTTCACGTCAGGGTTCAGATCAATCGCCTCGCGCCAAGGGGTCAGTTTTCCCTTCTTTGGAGGTTCCGACTGCTCTATTTCTTCGGACTTATTGTTCTCTTCCGCCTCTTCAATTTCGTTTTTCGGCTTTTCTTTTGGGAGAATCGGCGCGGGAGCGGGCGATATGACGCCGTTTAGAATCTCCTCAACCGCCTCTGCCAGTTTCGGTTGATGGATGCGCGTCAACGATCCGATGATGTTGCTCAGCCATCCGATGAGGTCATTTTTGTCGATGTCTTCCGTACCGATATGCGCCGCTTCGTTGCGGGCGTCCCGTATCCGATATGAGGCGTCCGAAACGTACCGATCGTCTTTCAGTACGCTTCTGAACGGATTTTCCCAGCATTTATTCAGTATGTGAGGAAATGAGCTGACGCCAATCAAGCTCTCGATCGTTTTTCCGTTGCGCAGCCCATCTTCAAATTCTGCAGCGCGTTTAGAATCGAGCGACTCGTTGATCATGTCCTCCGCGTTGCGGCCTTGTACCTGCTTCAGATGGCGGATGATGAAGGCGCGCATCGCGTCTCTGTATATGTCCACCGCTTTCGTCAGCGCATCTTTGTTCGGTCGATGGATCGTTGCCATATCTTCTCCTTGCCTGCTTTATTATACTCAATCTTCGCCGGTTTTTTCTTCCTCCTCGGACGGCTCTCGGCGGAAATAATGTATCCAGAGCAGCAGCGCCGCCGTCAAAAAGTACGCCGCGCCAAATTCAGGATCCGCCTTCCATCCAAACTTATTCGCGACGCCTTGTTCGGTCAGCTCGTAGGCGTGGATGACGCCGATCATCGAGAGGATGCCGCCCGCCGCCGTCCATGCCGCCGCTTTCAAAAACTGCCGATTGATGACAAACGCCAGCGCCGCCGACAGGATCATGGAGGTCACGATGAAGCCTTGATTCAACGCTATCGCGCCGTGTATGAAAACATTTTCGACATTGACCAAATAATTCGCCGCGTTGAAAAGCGATGTTCCGCCCGCGCGCAGCGCCGCCTCAATCAAAACCAACGCCCATGCCGCCAGCGAGGGCGTCAAGCCGAGCGCGACCGCAGGCGCATGCTTCTTCGGCACATCCTGAAAGCTTTGCGCCATGATGATCATTCCGACCCAGAGCAGGATGCCGATGACCGCCCCCATCGGAACGTACTGTTCAATGAGCGCGATGCCGCCAAACAGCGTCAACGCGACGATGACGACGCCGTTGATGGTGGAATACGCGGCGCGGGCGCCGAGCGCCTTCCAGCCGGGGTGTCCGATGTAGATGGTGGTCGGGAACGCGCTGCCGCACGCGGCGGCGGCAATGGAGCCGATGCCGTTTGCCAGGAGCGAGGGGCGCGTTTCATACCGGTCGCCTGCCGCTTCGGCGCTTTCCAGATTTTGAAGCGAGCCGATGATGTTGAAAAGTCCCATCGGGATGATGATGCCCATATATTTCCATCCGCGCGGGTCGCCCATAAATGCGAACAGATCGCCCAGATACAGCGACGGCAAGTAGAGATTGACCGCCACTTTCTCGCCCGACGGCGTGAACAGCTCCAGTCCCGCCAAGCGCAACCCCCACGCCAGCGCAACGCCGACCAGCAGCGCAAACAATCCCCCTGGCAGCCCGAACGGCATCTTCGTTCGAGAGGCGTACGCAATCAAGATGACCATCGTCGGCAGCAGCGCGATGACCGGATTGTCGAAGATCTGAAACACAAACGGCATGGAGATAAAGGTGATGGCGATGCCGGCAAGCGCCGACAGCAGCGCGGCGCGCGGCGTGTTCCGCCTTAGCCAGTCTGAAATGAACGCGCCGCCCGTCTCCATCAGCCCGCTGATGAGGCAGGCGAACAGCCCCATCTGCCATGCCAAGTTGGAATCGCCCGTTTCGCGGTACACCGGTCCCATGATGAGAAAGATGTAGGCGATGAGGCTGGGGGTGTTGATGCCGTAGGGGAGGGCGGTGACATCGTCGCGCCCCGTTTCCCTCATGAGCCGCCGCGCCTGCCATGCGTAGAACAGGTTGCCGACCAGAATAGAGATCGCCGCGCCCGGCAAGATTCTCCCCAATATGACCTCGTTTGGAATGCCGCAGACCGCCGCGCACAGGCTGACCATCATGATCAGCTGGACGAGGTTGTCGATAAACAGGCCGAAAAATCCGTCAATATCTCCGCGAACGATTCGCCGCGCATTTTGCCGCATGTTCATAGGACGCGCTCCATTTTTCCGTTGTACGCCGTTTAGAATACACTTGACAGCCGTTGAATTCAAACAGCCGCCTCTTGTCGGAGGCCGGCCCGACCTTAGCGCTTTAGTTGGGACATGCCGCCTGGGGAACGCGGACGGTTTCTGCGGCGCCTCTAGATTCCCGCTTACGCGGGAATGACGGCTTGGTTAGCGACGCCTTTTCCCCATGGATAAAGGCTTTGGTTGTTCAGATGTCCCAACTTTCAGCGTGAGGTCAGAGGCAGGCGGCTTGAATAATCTCCGCAGGCGCTCTATCATCAGCCAAAAATGGGGGACAGACCATGTCGATGCAACAAACGGCGCAGGCTCTCCGAGAGGCTCGCGTCCTTCAATTTGGCGAATTCACGCTCCGTTCCGGCGCTGTCAGCCCTGTCTATGTGGACTTGCGCAGGCTGCCGTCGTTTCCGTCCGCGATGGACGCGGCGACCGACGCGCTCGCCGAGATCGCAGCGTCCCTTTCGGTCGATGCGGTCGTTGGGGCGGAAACGGCGGGCATACCGCTTGCGGCTGTCGCCGCGCACAAGCTGCGCCTCCCGATGGCGTATGTCCGCAAGGCTCCGAAAGAGTACGGCTCCCGTTCGCAGGTGGAAGGTTTTTTGGAAAAGGGCGCGCGGTGCGTTCTGATAGACGACCTCATCACGCAAGGCGGCAGCAAGTTTGCGTTTTTGGACGGGCTGGACGCGGCAGGCGTCCGCGTTGAGCATGCCGTTGTCATTTTAGACAGGGAGCAGGGCGGGGCGGAAGCGCTTCAACAGCGCGGGCGGACTCTCCACGCGCTCATCACGCTGCGCCAGTTGGTCAAGGAATACGCCCGCGCCGGCGAGATTTCCGCCGAGAAAGCGGACGAGGTCGAAGCGTATCTGAACGCCAACGGATGACTGGAGCGCCGGCGATACGGCTAGGGTGAAGTTTTGGCGCATCGGCAACCAGACCGTCCTTTAAACCCCCTGGTACCTCTTTCAAGGGGAAATCGGACGCGGCGCGCCGCGAATATCCCTGTATGGACGTACTAACTTTCCGAATCTGAGGAATTGTCCAAAATTTGAACAGCGCTGTATCAAAAATGGACAGCAAAGGGCGTTTGGGGAGGGAAAACAGGCGCGAGACAGGGTGGCACGATTATTGCTATATGCCAAGACGGAACGTTGGCGTATGAACCGAAAGGCGTATCGATGTTGAAACAATTCTTTCCCGTTTCTGTCGTTGTTCTCCTTCTCATTTGTCAAGGGGCGTTCAGCGGCTGCTCTGGGGCGGCGGTTCAGCCCCGCAATGTGGACGACCTGTTGAACGACTCGCTTGAAGAGGCGGATCTGCGCGGCGGCATGTTGGAAGGGGTCAATCTTGAAGGGCGGAACATGGAGCGCATCAATCTTCAAGGGGCGGATCTGCAGAAGGCGAATCTTCAGAAGGCAAACCTAAGGTATGCGAATCTGCGCGGCGCCAATCTCGCCGGCGCGAACTTGCGGTTTGCGAATCTGTTTGAGGCGGATCTGCGCGGCGCCAACCTTGAAAACGCGCTCCTGGGCGACCCTGACATTGAGGGCAATGTCGGCGCGGTTGTGCGGCGCGCCGACCTGCGAAAGGCGAATTTGACCGGAGCCGACCTGAAAGGCGTCGCGTTCACCAGCGCGAATTTACAATACGCGAACCTATCGAACGCGGACGCGCGCGGGGTCGACTTTGGAAACGCTGACCTGCGCGGAGCAAAATTGAAAGGCGCCCGGCTGGACGGCTCCCGTTATACGCAGATCACTCAATTTCCGGGCGGATTCAATCCCGATCAACATGGCATGCGCCGCGGACGATCCGCAAACAGTTTCTAACGAAAAGAAGGAATCGCAATGCGTTCTATTTGGTCTCAAGTTGCTGTTGCATGCATGGCTGCCGCGTTGACTCTCTCGGCTGCAGCCGAAGACGACAGCGGGGTGGAACTTCCCGAAATCGCTGTGACGGCGACGCGCGCCGAACGCTCCAGCTTCGACATCCCGAACGCTGTCAGCTCCGTTACGCTGGAGGAGCTTCAGCGGCGCATGCCGATCTCGCTTGTGGACGGACTGATCGATGAAGCGGGCGTTTTCTCCCAGCGCACCGCGAACGGGCAAGGCTCCCCGTTCATCCGAAACTTCACGGGTTACCACACGCTCATGCTGATCGACGGGGTGCGCCTCAACAACTGGACGTTCCGCTCTGGTCCGAACCAGTATTTCAACACGCAGAATGTGGACGACATTGAGCGGGTCGAGATTTTGCGCGGTCCCAGCTCCGTTTTATACGGAAACTCGGCGATTGGGGGCGTCATCCATACGATTTCGCGCCGCCCCGCGTTCCATGAAGGCGACTTCAAGATTGCGCCGCGGCTGTATGCGCGGTATGGAACCGCCTCGCAGGACTCCGCGTTTGGGTTGAGCTTGCAGGGCGGTCAAGACAATCTTAGTTTCCGCGCCAACATCACGCGCAAGAGCGCCGGGGATATACAGCCCGGCGCCGGGCATGATGTGCATCTGGAAGGGCGCAAGTTCATCATCACCAGCGAAGAGGATGTCGGAAACATACCGACCTCCTTCAGCGCCAAAACAGGCTCTTTAGAGAGAACGCATCTTTACGATAAAGAAAGCCCCACCTCTTACAGCGAGACGGCGGGCGCCGTCTCCGTCGCATGGAGCGCCGGCGAAAATCAGACGCTGCGGCTTCATTATCAGGCGGTTGATCAGACGGTCGATTCCAGATGGGACAAGATCGCATCCGGCGAAGAGTTTGCGGAGCTGGTCTACGATCCGCAGCGGCGGCATCTCGCTTACGGCAACTACAAGAGAGACGGGTTCTTTAGCGGCGAAGGCAGCCTCTCGGCGACGCTGTCGTACCAGCGGCAGATGGAGACGCAATCGAGCCTCAGGGTCGGCGCCGAAGAGAGCGGCAGAAGCGAAACGCATGACGACATCGGCTCCATCGGTTTTTCCGTACTGGCGAAAAAGCCGATGAGCGAACGGAATTCGTTGAGTGTCGGCATAGACGCCTACTCCGACAGCGTTTCAAGCGTCCGCAGCCTGCCGACCGAAAAAGCATGGGGGCGGTATCCGGACGGCTCCTCCGCTTACGACGTCAACCTATTTGCGCAGAGCGAGACGGAGTTGAGCGAGCGGCTTGAGGCGGTCGTCGGCGTGAACGGGACATTCTATAACGTCAACGCCGACCTTTCGCTTGAAGATGCGTCGTTTGGAGAACTGGATAAAAGCGGCGCGACTCTGACCGGCAGCGCGTCCGCGTCTTATGAGGCGGCGGAAGGGATGAAGGCGTTTGCGTCGCTCGGCAGCGGTTTCCGCGCCGCCTCCATCGACGATCTGACAGGCGTTCAAGCAACGAACCAGGGCATTCAGGCGCCCAGCCCGGATGTTCTCCCAGAACGCTCGGTGAACGCGGAGATTGGGGTGAAGGTTCAGCGGCCGCGGTTCGGCGGAACGGCCGCTTTCTTCTCCACATGGCTCAACAATCAGATGGCGCAGCGGCTTGTTTCTGAAGTGTACGGCAACCATCCGCCGCCGCTGTTTCAGAACATCGCCGCGCAGCATGAGGGTCTCGACATCACCGTTTTAGACAACCTGGACCGGTCGGTTGTGCGGGGGATTGAGGCGGACGCCTACGCCGCGCTGGATTCAAGCTGGACATTGTTCGCCGCGGCGGGATTGATACGCGGCGAAGTGTTGACCTTGAACGGCGAGGCTCCCGATCCCGACAAGCCATGGGAGGCGCGCATACGGCGCGAGACGCCTCCGCATGCGGCGCTTGGGGCGCGGTGGGAGCCGTCCGGTCAGCCGTTCTGGGGAGAATTCATCGCGCGCGGCGCCGCAAAACAGAACCGCCTCAGCAAAGGCGACATACGCGACGCGCGCATCCCCGGTCTCACGCGCGACCCAGAAGAGGTGTCGTTCGATGAGAACGGGCGGGCGTTGGACGCCGGGACGCCCGGCTGGTTCACGCTGAACCTGCGCGGCGGCGTTCAGATCAACAGCTATGCGCGGGTGAACGCCGCGCTAGAGAATATCTTGGACAGGCGGTACCGCTGGCATGGGTCTGGGGTGAATGCGCCAGGCCGTAATTTGGTTATGAGCATAGAGTCGCAGTTTTAATGGGATGTCGATGGAGCCGCCTCTATTGCTGAGTCGGCTTCCGCTCCCGCTCCTTAGAGAAGAACGGATCGGCGCCGGACGCATGATGTCGGCGCCGATTCTTTTTTAAACAAAAGAAAAACGGAGCGCAGCGCCGCGTCCGATTCCCCGACCTCATGCTGAAAGTTGGGACATTTGAACGAATGACCGCTCTATTCATGGGAAAAAAGCGTCATCAACCAGGTCGTCATTCCCGCGTAAGCGGGAATCCAGAGTCCACCCCGAAACCGTCCGCGTTTCCATGCCGACATGTCCCCACTAAAGACATGAGGTCAGATTCCCCCTTGAAAAGGGGGGTTAGGGGGGTTTAAAGGACGGGCGCAGCGGCTTGCTATGCCTTAAGATTCCCGCGCGTTTTACCGCAGGGTCGGGAATGACGGCCGCCCGATGACAGCGGGTAGGGCGCGGGGTTTCTGGACTCCCCCCTTGAAAGGGGTACTACACGTTTGACTAGATAAGCGGATTGCGCTACACTAAAGGGAGATTGAGAAAGGAAATTCCAATGCAGTCTACCAGTATCTACGAGATTTTTGAAAAATATCCCGATGAAAAAAGCGCCGCCCGATTCTTTGAAGAAAGCCGATGGACGAATGGCATCTGCTGCCCCCGATGCGATTCCAAAAACATCGCCCGAGTGAAAAACGCCAAACCGATGCCGCTCAGATGCCGAACATGCCGCAAGTATTTCAGCGTCCGCACGGGAACAATCATGGAGAAAAGCAAAATCCCCCTCCATATGTGGCTTCTGGCGCTCTATTTGTTCCTGACGTTTAAGAAGGGCGTATCGAGCGTTACGATGGGTAAGCTACTGGGCATAAGGCAGGACTCCGCATGGTCCCTAGGCCACCGCATCCGAGCCTCGATGGTAAGCGACGACGAAATGCTGAGCGGAACCGTGGAGATAGACGAGGTCTACGTCGGCGGCAAAGAGGGTAGTAAGCATCGCAGAAAAAAGCTGGGCGTCGGAAGCGGAACCCGCGGCAAGCAGACCGTGATCGGCATGCGTCAAAGAAACGGCGAAATCCGCGCGTTTCTGCTGGACAATATGAAGATAAAAACGGTTCATGGCGCTGTAAGGGCGAATGTGGCGCCTGGGTCAACCGTTTATACCGACGCTCTCCCGACCTACAAGGGCATGGAGGAATACGCGCATGCCGCTGTCTCGCATCAGAAAGGCGAGTATGTTCGCGGCGATGTTCACACCAACAGCATCGAGTCGTTCTGGGCCGTCCTGAAACGCGGGTACCGCGGCGTTTACCATTACATGTCGTTTAAACACCTGGGTTTATACGTCAAAGAATTCGTCTACCGGTTCAATGTTGGAAACGACAACCGCATCGAAACGCTTGCCAAGATTGTTCCGCGCATGGTCGGTAAACGCCTTACTTACGCGGATCTGGTGAAATAAAGCGGTTGCAGTTCTAAAACCTGTGAGGCAGGATACATGCAGGCATCGTGCGTATGGTTGCAGCGGTAGATTGTGCCGAATGCGCCAAAACAAGCGCGAAAGCGGAAATAACATCGGCAGTTCTAGGAGATGAAATGAAATGGGCTGGCAGTGTTGCGTCCAACGCAACGCCGCCAGCCCGAGATGAGTCGTAAGCAACGAATTACGGCAAGAAAAAACGTAAAAAAAAACGCAACGCTGAAAACAATGGCGGGGTATATGCCTCTGGCAAATCAAACGTGTAGTTCCCTTTTCAAGGGGGAACGATCCGCGCCCGCCCTTAAACCCCCCTAGCCCCCCTTTTCAAGGGGGGAACGATCGGCGTCCGCTTTGAAACCCCCTTTTTCAAGGGGAACGATCCGCGCCTCAACTCAAGCCGCCGATTCGGTCAATAGCTTTCAAAAACGGTCTCAAAGATGTATTATGGTACATGCAAGGGAGCAATTCATGTCGAATCGCAGGTCGGAACACAGCATTGATCAGACCAAACGCTTCATGGACGCCTACGAACGGCTCATGGAGCAGTTTGCGGACGGCGGGCGCCTGGACTGGCCGGCGGTCTTGAACCGCTTTGAGGGGGCTTTGCTGCCGGTCTTTGACGCGGACGGCGTCTCCATTCTGATAGGTTCGCCTGAACCGATGACAGCGGGGCAGGACGCGTTTCTCCGCGCCTACACAAGCGGTCGGCTCGCGTCCAACCCGCAGGGCGCGGCGATACCGTTTCAACAAGCTCCTTGGCTGGAAGCCGCTCTAGAATCGAAAACGCCGCTGAATGTGAAAGACCGGGCGAAACAGATCGAACCCGCGGGCGCTTTCTTCGACCGCGAGCTGTCGGCGGTCGGCGCGCGGTCGGCTCTTGCGGCTCCGTTTGAGTCTCACGGCGGCGGACTTGTCGGGGCGGCCGCTCTTTACCGAACGGAACCTGACGCTTTCTCTGAAGAGCATGAGCGCCTGATTGCCAAGCTCTCCCCGCTGATTCAAACGATACTCAGCGCCGCATACGACTACAATGAACGCCGCCTCGGCATGCTCCGCACCGAAATTATCCATGAGGTGAACGCCGAAGCGGTCGCCCAGCTCACCTCTCCAGAGCAGCTTTACGACCGCGTTTGCGAGCTGATTCATCAGCGGTTTGAGCTGTACGACGTCGCCATTTTTCAGATCGACTGGGGGGCGGGCGACGCGGGAGAGATGAGCCTCGCCGGCCATTCGGGCGAGTATTTTGAGTACCACGAAAAGAACTATACCCAGAGCGCCGCCATCGGCAATCTCGGATACGCCGCGCGAACGGGTCAAACCCGCCTCGTCAACGACGCCCAGAACGACCCGATCTATTTCAACGCCTTTCCAGCCAACCAGACGATTCGCAGCGAGCTGACGATACCCATCAAGACGGAAGGCGGGTATGTTACCGCTGTCATGGATGTGCAGAGTCAGGAATCGTACGCCTTTGACAAATACCAGGTGGCGTCGCTGGAGGCGCTCTCGCGCCTGGTCGCCAGCATCGTTCAGTCGGTCGACTGGTATAAACAGATGGGAATGCTGCACCGCTTGGGTCAGCAGCTGCGGCACACGTTGGATTTAAAATCGCTCTACCATGCGATTTTGACATGCGTCACAGCGGGTCCGGGCTTCGGGTTCAACAGGGCGATCCTGTTCATGCTGGACGAGGAGAATGCGGCGCTGGAGGAGAAGCTGCATATCGGTCCGGCGTCGACCGAGGAGGCGTACCGCATCTGGTCGGAGATTGGGGAGCAGACGATTGAGGAGTACCTTGACCATGCGCCCCGTCAAATACCTTTCCAGGATGTCTCGGTCGCCGACCGCTTTATGCGTATACCGGTCGACAACCGGGACATCGCGGAGCTGTCGGAGCTGGGCGGGGCGGTGGCGGCGCAGGACGGAACGGCGGGCTGCTCGGTCGTTCAGGCGTTTCAACAGATCTTGCGGGCGGAGGAGTTTGCGTTGATACCGCTCGTCGCGCGCCGGCGGCTCATCGGCGTCATCATCGCCGACAATTCCATCACGGGTCAGCCGATCGCCCCGCGGCTGCTGGAGACGCTCGGCGCGTTTGCGAGCCAGGCGGCGCTGGCGCTCTCCAACGCGCAAACCTACCGAAAGCTGGAGATCGCGTTTGAGGAGCTGGAGTCGGCGAAAGACCAGGCGCACCGCCATGAGCGGCAAGCGATCGTCGGACAGCTGATGCAGTATGTGACGCATGAGATACGCAACCCGCTGGTGAGCATCGGCGGGTTTGCGCGGCGCATACGGAAAACAACGCGGGAGAAGGAAACGATCCGCCGAGCCGGCATCATCGCGCAGGAAACGACCCG
Organism: Candidatus Poribacteria bacterium; assembly: GCA_963665845.2. Lineage (GTDB taxonomy): Bacteria > Poribacteria > WGA-4E > JAPPNK01. The sequence continues at coordinate 2,601,014 of OY762492.1, read as the reverse complement.
ACTGGAGATCATTCTAAAGGATGTGATGGATTTTATGTCGCCGCTGTCGCTTGACTATGAGCCGATCTCGCTGGAGGCGCTGGCGAAGGAGATGATCGGGATGATCGCCGAGTCGGCGGCGGAGTCGAAGGTGCATATTGTGTATGAATGCCCGGAGCCGCTGCCGGACGCGCATCTGGATGTGGACTGGATGAAGCAGACGCTGTGGAACCTCTCCAAAAACGCGGTGGAAGCGATGCCGAACGGGGGCGTCTTGACGATTCGGCTCGGCGTTGAAGGCGATTATGTCCGCATCGAAATAGAGGACACCGGCACAGGCATTCAGAGCGACCATATCGACCGCCTTTTTGAGCCTTTTTACACGACGAAAAAGTACGGAAGCGGTCTTGGACTAGCGTTGACGAAGCAGATCATTGATCATCATGGCGGCTCCATAGAGGCGAGAAGCGAGCTGAATCATGGAACCGCCTTCACAATCCGCCTGCCAATAAACCGACATGCGCGAAAGGGCGCTAAATGAACGATATTGCGATTGAGGTTCTGATTGTAGAAGACGACAAGGCGATGGCGGCTCTGATTCAGGAAGAGCTGGAGGATGAGGGGTACCAGACGCGCGTCGTCCATAACGGCGCCGCCGCCATCGAGGCGGTTCAGAAGTCCCCGCCGGATGTGGTCGTCCTGGACATCAACATGCCGGGCAAAGACGGCATTGAAACCTTGAGCGAGATGGTGAATCTAAACGCGAATTTGCCGGTGATACTCCATACGGCGTATTCGGCGTATAAAGAAAATTATATGACCTGGGCGGCGGTCGAGTATGTGGTGAAAGCGTCCGATTTCAAAGATTTGAAAAACGCCATCGCGCGTTTGGCGAAGCAGGCGGCGCATGAAAAGTCTTGACAAGCGGGCGGCGGTCATGATCTTGGCGGGCGGTCAAGGCTCGCGGCTTTATCCGCTCACCAAATACCGCGCGAAGCCCGCCGTCCCGTTCGGCGGCTCCTACCGCATCATCGATTTCACCTTGTCGAATTGCCTCAATTCGGGTTTGACGCGCATCTTTTTGTTGACGCAGTACCGCTCCGTCACGCTCCATCGGCATGTCCAAAACTGCTGGTCATCCTATGTGATCCCGGCTCTCGGACAGTTCATCGATCTGGCGCCGCCGCAGCAAAAAACGCATGCCACATGGTATATGGGGACGGCGGACGCCATCTACCAAAACATAGAATTCCTTGAACAAACGCGCCCCGAATATGTGTTGATTCTCTCCGGCGACCATGTCTATAAAATGGACTACGGCGAAATGCTGGAGGCGCATGCGCAGAGCGGCGCCGTCTTGACCGTCGGATGCATCGAGGCGCCCATCCGCGAAGCGTCCCGATTCGGCGTCATGGAGGCGGATGAAAACTTTCAGATACGCAGCTTTGTAGAAAAACCTAACGACCCGAAGCCGATGCCCGGCAAACCCGACTTTGCCCTCGCCTCCATGGGCATCTACATCTTCAACACGGACGCGCTCGTGAAGGCGCTCATTGACGACGCCCGGCGCGACTCCGACCATGACTTTGGAAAAAACATCCTTCCGCGCTTGGTTGACTCGCAGGAGCAGGTGGACGCTTTCCCGTTCCATGAGCCGAACCGCCCCGACCGAAACTACTGGCGCGACATCGGAACGCTTGACAGCTTTTATGAGGCGCACCAAGACCTGTTGAAACCGGAGCCGCCGTTCGACCTGTACAGCTCCGAGTGGCCGATACGGGCGCTTCGTCCGCCGGCGCCGCCCGCCCGCCTTCTCTCGGACAGCGAGGCGCCGCTGTCGGTCGACAATTCGCTGCTTTCGTCGGGCTGTCTGCTGCGCGGCGCAACGGTGCGCGATTCGGTCGTCGCCCCGAATGTGAGGGTGGAGCCGGGCGCGGTCGTTAAAGGTTCCATACTTTTTGAAGGCGCCGTGGTGCGCAGCGGCGCGGTCGTCTCGCGCGCCATTGTGGATAAAGGGGTTGTCATCCCGCCGAACAGGCGCATCAGCTCCGACATGCCGGAGAGCGTTCAAGAATTTAAAGCGACCGAATCGGGCGTCGCCGTCATACCGAAAGGCATGATTCTTTCATGACAGGGCGCGATTTTGTGTTCGGCGTCTCCGGCTTCCGCGCGCGGACAGGCGAGTCGTTCACCGCCGCCAACCTTGTCCGTTTCGGCAACGCTTTTGCGCGGCTCATAAAACAGCGCGGCGGGCGGGTCGTTTCGATAGCGCGCGACACGCGGCTGTCTGGCGAAGCGGCGCTGGCGGCGCTCGCCTCGGCGTTGATGTTGAACGGGCTGGACGCGGTCGATTTTGGAATCGCGCCGACGCCGACCGCTCTTTACGCCGCCTCGCATTTTGAAATGGACGGCTCGCTCACGATCACCGCGAGCCATAACCCCGCCGAATGGAACGGCATCGAGTTTGCGATGGAGCGGGGGCGCCTCTTGAACGCCTCGGAACGGCGCCTGTTGGAGGCATGGTTTCACAATCCGCCGCGGAGATTCTCCCCTTGGAACGAGACGGGCAATTTTCGCGTTGAAGAGGGCGCCGCCGAGGCGCATATGGAGCGGGTCTTGAGCCTCCAAAGCGTCGACGCCGAAGCGGTGAAACGGCGCGGGATGCGCGTTGTCGTGGACGCCGGGAACGGCGCAGGCTCCCTCGTCAGCCCTGCCTTGATGCGCCGCCTCGGTTGCGAGACGGAGGAGATACACTGCGATCCGAACGGCATTTTTCCCCGAAAACCGGAGCCGACCGAAGACAGCCTAGACGCGCTCAAAGCGGCGGTCAAAGAACATGGCGCCGACATCGGAATCGCGCATGACCCGGACGCCGACCGAACAACGCTCATCGACGAAACGGGAGCGTTTATCCCGGAGGAGTACACCTTCGCGCTGACGGCGGACGCCCTCTTGAAAGAACGGCGCGGACCCATCGTAACGACCGTCGTTACCGGCGCGCTTTTAGACGAAACGGCGCAAAAACATAACGTCCCGATCCTGCGAACGCCTGTTGGGGTCGGCCATGTGGTAGAGAAGATGAAGGAGGCGGGCGCGGCGGTCGGCGGGGAAAGCACCGGCGGCGTCGTTCTCCCGCAGGTTCATCTGACAACGGACGGCGTCGCCGCGGCGGCGGTGATCGCGAGCGGGCTGGCGCGCCGCGGCGGAACGCTGTCGGACTGGGTGAACGAATGGGGGCGGTACGTTCTGGTGAAGAAAAAAGTTCGGCTGACAACGCGCCCGCCCGACGCGAATCGACTGGCGGAGGCGATGTCATGGGCTAGGGAAGCCTCCGCGGAGACGATGGATGGGCTGAAATTGACATGGCAGGACGGCAGCTGGGTCTCGGTACGCCCGTCCGGCACGGAGCCTGTCATGCGCGTCTTCGCTGAATCGCGGGACGCGGCGCGGGCGCGGGAGCTGTTGAACCGCGCCGCCGAGGCCGTCTCCCGCCTGCTCCTATGACTGCTCTTTTTCTAATCCCTCCTTGAAAAGAGGGCTAGGGCGTTTAAAAGAACGGGCGCCGCATCCGATTCCCCCTTGAAACTGCCGACAGGCGGAGCCTCAATCGCGCCGCTCAATGACGCCCAGGTCCATCTCGACCACCTTATAGCCAGGATCGCTCGGATTGCCCAACCCGTACCGCCAAACGAAATCGAACAGCGGACCTTTGCCGCTTAGGGTTTCAATCTCCGAGCGCGCCCATTCCAGCTCCTCGGTCAGGGACGCCCTCTCGCTTTCGGACGGGGAACCGTCCAGCTGGCGCAGCAGCTCCTTCTCCCGCTCTCGAAACGCCGCCAGCTCCTTCTTGCCCGATTCGGTGAGCTTCCCCCGCTTTTGAAACTTCACGACCAGCTCCGTATTCTCCTTCAGATCGTACATCTTGCCGTTCGGAAGCTTGATCTCGTTGCGCAGATCGGAGGCGGGCAGCTTGCCGATGCGCGCCAACATTTTTACCGAATCCCATTCTGCTTTCGGGACATCCTTGTGAAACGGCATGATCGCCGCCCTTAACTCAGGGTACTTATTTTCCATGTAAAACCGTTTAAATACCCTTGTCGCGGCTCTGCCTGCAGCAAAAGCGCGAATGGTTTTCTGCGTTGGCGGTCGCTTCCACCCCGTTTGCAGATCTTGCAACTCTTCCTTCATGACATGGTCGTATTCGATGCCGACCAGATGCGCGTATGCTACCAGTGCGTCTTCCCATGTCTTGAAATCGTAGGTGGGTTGGAAGTCGGCGCTCTCTTTCTGCTGTGAAGCGGACGCGCCGCCGCCTTCAGACAACGATTCTGAAGGGTCCGGCGCAGGGCGGTAGCGGGGCGTTTGATCTTCTGGTCTCAGCCCGTTGATGGACCGCGCCGTCGAATCGCGCCGCTCAATTTCATTTTCAGTATCGTCCGCCCACTTGTTGCATCCGTTGAGCGGCAACAACCAGCCGACCGTCAACAGAACGCATGCGATTTTGCCAATGAGGAACCTGCGGTGTTTCATGACCGCTCCTTTACATTAAGGTTGTAAGATAAACGGGCGTCAACTTTATTTTACTAAAATGCGCGCCGCTTGCAAGCGGGTTGACTCTGACCTTGTATCTTTAGTTGGGACATATCGACGGACAAAGACAGACGGTTTCTGCGCCGCCTCTAGATTCCCGCGCGTTTTACCGCAGGGGCGGGAATGCATGTCCTCGCGGGCATGTCCTCGTGAAAACGGGGAAGCGGGGGACGATGAGGGGGCGCGGGAATGCATGCCCTCGCGTCAGCGGGGACGAGGAGGGGGCGCTGATTACTCTTTTAAAGGTCGGTTCGAAAGAAACGACTCCACCGCCAAAAGCAGCGCCGCCAAAAGCAGCGCCTCCGCCCACAGCTCTCGTCCCAGCCGCTCCTGTTGAAGGTCCCAGCCCGCCGTCTCTTGCCGCTCGTCCGAGTCGACCCATGCGGCGCTGCCTTGGACGGCGTTCAACGCCTGACCGCGCGGAAGCGGCGCCAGGTTCGACTCGTCAACCGGCGCGTTCACGACAAACATCTCGGCGAACCCGCCGTTGCCGGCGACGCGGTACAGCCCCGCTTCGTCTGTCCATCTGTAATTCATTTCCGCTCCGTCCGGCGTTCGTCCGACGGAGCGCTTTTCGCCGTCCGGCGCTTCGATTTCAAACGCCGCCGGGTCGGACGGCTTCAACGGAAGGCGGTAGGCGTTTCCCGCTTCAACTGCCCGCGCGGGGGGGTTCTGCGGCGTCAGCGCGTAAAACGCCAGCTGTTGAACAAGCGGCGGAAACGACGGGTTCAGCGGAAAGTTAGAGCTTTCCTGCCCATAACCTGGCGCGTTCACCGCGACGCACACTCCCCCTAAGGAACGCCCGACAGCGACAGCGGTTTCTCCATCGCTGAAGCGGCACAATATCTGCGCTGTCGGCTTGAGGGTCAACTGCCGATAGCGGTAAAACGAAGGCGCCCCCCGCCGCATCCATGGATCCCCCTCAAAAATGCCGAACAGATGTAACGAATCGACAGCGGACGGGTTCGATAGATGCGCAGGGCGCAGCTTCAACGGCTCCTGCGACTGCTGAACAGCGCCGACCGAAACGGGCAGCCAGTCCGGCGCCGCCGTCGAATCGGCTTGCTCTCCGAGAAAAACCAGTACCGGCTGCCCGCTCAACAGGCGGTTGCGCAGCCGGCTGTTGAGCCGCTCGTCGTTCAGGGGCGGGTCTTGTAAAATGAGCAGATCCGCCGCGTCAAACGGGCGGCTGGGCGCCTCTTCGCTGGAGATCAGAACAGGGCGGACGGCGTACACGCTTTCGGGCTGCGGATCCAGCGACGGGTTCAGCGCCAGCGCGAGATGCAGCGCGTTGTCGCCGACGATATAGGCGTCGATCTGCCCCAGCGCTTCAACGACAACGGCGCGCTCATCGTCCGCGGCAAGCCTGTCTTGGTCAAGGGTAGCGCGCACTTCGTATCTGCCCGCCGCTTCAAACGCATGCTGAAACTCTTTGACGACGCTTGATTCCGGCGGGATCGTGACGGCGGCGCCGCTTTTCAGTTTTCCGCCCGCGCGGAACTCAAGGCGCCTCTGGGCGGCCGCGCCGCCGGTGTTGCGCAGCTCCACTCGAAACACGGCGGGCGTACCCGCCGCCACAATCGGATTGTCGGGCTGTATCGAGGCGATGTATGCGTTCTCAACAGGTCCGGCGGAGACGGCGCGGAACGGCATCATGAAAACGCGCGCCGACTCGATGGGGACGCGCGCATTGCGCCATCCGTTCGCGGTGAAGTCGCTTAAAATATAGATTTCTCGGTTCGGCGACTGGGAACGTTCCACCAGCTCCGCGGCGCGCTCAAGAGCCGATTCGGGGCTTGTCCCGCGCAGACGCAGCGGCGCCGATTCGATGGCGCGTTCCGCTTCGCGGATCTGCGTTGTCGGGGGTTCAAAAAGCGTCGTTTGCCGATCCGACATGAGTATCACGGAGGCGGCGTCGCCTGGTTGAAGCGAGCGCAGGATTTCAAGCGCGCGCGCTTTCGCTTTTTCAAACGGAACGCCGTCCACGCCTTCGTAACCCATGCTTGCGGACTGGTCTAACACGATGATTGCGGTTGTCTGGGCGCGCGGGTTGCCGAACAGCGCGGCTCCTCTCAAAACGGGGCGCGCCATCGCCAGCGCAATGAGCGCGAGCGCCAGAACGCGCAGCGCCAGAAGCAGCAGCTGTTCAAGACGAAACCGCCGGGCGGACTGCTGCGCCGCCTCCATGAGAAACCGCAGCGCGCTGAACTGCAGCGTCCGGGCGCGCCGCCGGCTCCACAAGTGGATCAGCACCGGGGCGGCGGCGGCGAGTATGCCGAGAAGCAGCAGCGGGTTTAAAAAACCCATATTATGAAACCCGCATCAAGCGCTCACAGGTCTTCGGGGCGGAGCCAGTTGACAACATCTTCGTTTTCTCCGCGTCCGCCTTCAATGCCGTCGGCGCCGCGCGAGAACAGATCGAAGGCGTACGGGTCGTTCCGCCCTGGACGCCGATACACATACGGGCTGCCCCACGGGTCGTTGAAGTTCGGATCGTCAATATAGGGTCCGTCCCAGTTGACAGGCCTCGGCAGCCCGGTCGGTTTTTCCCAGAGCGCGTCCAGCCCCTGCTCGGTGGAGGGGTAGTCGCCGGTCGCTTTGGCGTATCGATCCAGCGCAAACTCAAGGTCGGCGATCCGCTCAACGGCCGCCTGCCGTTTCTCCTGCCCGCCGCGTTGAACAATCCGCGCCGCCCCCGCGACGGCTCCAATTGCCAAGACGCAGCCCAGTATCCAATACACGCGCTTCAATGGAACGCTCCTCTTTCTTCGCTTCTGTCTATGTTAGCGCATATGGGCGCCAATGCGCAACGCTTTTATTCTCTGACCTCACGCCTAAAGTTGGGACATTTGAACCGACGATCGCTCTATTCATGGGAAAAAGGCGCCGCCAACCAATCCGTCCCCCGCTTACGCGAGGACATGCATTCCCGCGTAAGCGGGAATCTAGAGGCGCCGCCGAAACCGTCTGCTGTCTGAACTAGGATTGCCAAGATTGAAAAGATTGCCAAAGAAATTCCCGTGAGCGGCGCTCTTGGCAATCTTAATCATCCTTTCATCCTAGTTCAAAACCAAGCGCAACCCGCGCTCAAAACCCCCCCTGCCCCCCTTTTCAAGGGGGGAGTCCAGAAACCGCGCCCCAACCGCTGTGATTGAGCTATTCGTTCCCCGCTTCCGCGGGGACATGCATTCCCGCGTAAGCGGGAATCCAGAGTTTTTCCAGAAAGCTTCCGAATTTCAAAAGGCTCTAAAAACAACATCATCGCCTATAGAGACTGCCGGTCAGTTGATCCATTTGTAGGCGGCGCGCGCGTTTTCAGCAAAATAGCGTTGACGCGCGCGCTCTCCCTTTTCAGAAAAATAGTTGTCCACAATCTGAAAAACGGTCTTGTAATCGGCTGCCCGTTCACAGACCGGCCAGTTGCTGCCGTAAATAAGCCGCCGCTCTCCAAACAGCCCCCAGAGCGCGTCCAGAACGGGGCGGTAGTACTCCGCCTCCGAGGGGGCAGGCTGCCGCGCCGCCGTCTCCGCCAGCGCGGACGCCTTGCAATACAGATTCTCCCGCCGCGCCGCCGCTTCCATGCGTTCCATCCAGAGAGCGTCCGGCGGTTCGCCGTCAACCCGCGCCTGCGCGGTATGATTCAACACGATGCGCAGGTTCGGAAACGCCGCCGCGGCGCGAACCGCGTTCGGCAGCGACTCCGCGTTCACATGCAGATCAAGCGACAGGTCCGCCTCTTCTAACAGGCGCAGCGCCGCCGCCGTTCCGTTCAGCGCGGACGCATGGGCGCGGACTCCCCGAAAAAGCGGATGCCGCGCAAACCTGTTCAGCCGCGCTTCAAACTGCTCCGATTTCAGGTCCAGGTTACCGACAAAGCCGACGATCATCGGCTCCTCTTCCGCCAGGTCTAGTATCCATTGATTGTCCTCAACCCATGGGCTTGCCTCCACGACAACCGTTCCTGTAACGCCGAGCGGTTCGGCAAGCGGCTTGAACCGATCCGGCAGCGTCGGGCGGTACAGAAGCGCGTTCTCTTTCGGCGGCCATGGGACTCCTTCAGGGCGCGTCGGGTCGTAAAAATGGGTGTGCGCGTCGATGATCATCGGAGGCTCCTTGCGCTGCGTCGTTTCGTCTCGATTTGCATGATGCGTCGGTACATTGACGGCGTCAACGGGCGACAGCAAACTTGCCGACGGCTTGACGGACATCGCCGTTCAGCCGCGCGGTGAGGCGGAAGTAGTAGGCGCCGTTTGCCAAGGGGCGTCCGTCCGCGCCGCGTCCGTCCCAAAACAGCTCCACCCGCCCCGGCGGATACTGCCCTCCCTCCAGCCGCGCAACCCGCCGCCCGGACGACGCATAAATATCGGCAACGACCGAATCGGCGCCGGCGCTGAGACGAAACAGAAACGCCGCCCCGCCCGACTGAACGGGACTCGGCGCCATCAGCGCGTCGGTCAACTCAAACGCGCCGAGAAACGGCTCCTCCCCTGGGTCTGTCGGCCGTATCAACGTTCGGGCGTCGAACCGCGCCAGATAGGACTGCTCCGCCTCAATGCGCGAGAGCAGTTCCCGCTTCGTTCCGTCCGCGCTGATGTGAATCAGCGGCGTGTAGACCTGCACCGCGTCCAGCAGGACGCGCGTCCGCTCCAGCAGCCGCTCCGCCTCCGCTATGCGTTTCATGAGAAGCGGCTCGTCTGTTTTGGGTTGAAAGCCGACGCGCGCCGCCTGCGCCAGCGCCTCTCTGCACGCAAAATAGGACGCCCATGCCTCCATCAACCGAACCGCATCCTCCAGCTGCGCGTCTGCTGCCGCCGCTGTCAACGCCGCGCGCCGCGCCGCCTGCGCCGCCGGGTCCTGTAAAGCGCGCAGTTGGCCGAGGCGGCGCGCCGCATACTCCGCCGCCTCCGCGTCCGGCAGGTTCAATATGTCGGTCAACGCCGGTTCGCCGAACAGGTCCCACATGCGGGTCGCAAACCATTTGGAGCCGCGCCGATAGCCGCCCGTCGCGGTCAAAATGCCGGCGTAATCTAAAAAAAAGTCGGACAAAGCGCGCGCGTTTCCGCGCAGAGCCGCCGCCAGATGCGCGCCCGCCTCCCGCCCGTACCGTATCGCCAAGATGTTGTCGATGAGCGTCAGCGCTTTGAGCGAGGGCTGCCAGTTCATGCGCGCCGAGAGCCGCTTGTCTAGGCGCAGGGCGCCGGTTTGCCCTTGAAGCGTGAAGCCGCCCAGCCCGCGCAGGGTCGGGTTTTCAGCGTAAAGCAGGACGCCCCGCGCAAACAGCTCCGCTTCAAGCATCCAGAGCGGCTGCGTCTCCTCCACATCATGCGACAGGACAACGAGCCGATGCCCCGCCGCGTCGATCCGCTGGAGCAGCGCCGGGTCGATGCCGGGGTCGGCGGTCGGCTCTCCGTCGGCGCCCCATTTCTGCAGCAGGACGGTTCCCGGCGGGAGCCTGCGCAGCCGCTTCCCGTCAGGGTCTTTGAGCCAGGAGCGGTTGTACCCCGACACGAGAAAGCGCATATCAGGACGCGCCGATTTTGCCGCGGCGATGACCGTTTCCAGAACGTTCCAGAGCAATTCCTGCGCCCGTTCGCCGATGCCGCCGCATTCGTCGCATTCGCATGCGCGCGTTTCGCGCCCCCATGCGCGCAGATGAAAGCCTGCGAGGTTCGGATAGGTCAAGGCGATTTCGCGCGACAGCTCCGCAAAAAAGGCGAGCGTATCCGGGTTTGACCAGCAGAACGGGCGGTAATCGACGCCGTTTCGAGACGCTGGGTACGGGACGCTCGGACCGAGCATGTCCGGTCGGGCGCGTATGAGCGCTTTGGTCGGCTCGCCCGTTAAATACATAAAAAGAAACGGCTGCGCGCCGCGCCGCTTCATCTCCCAGAAACGCCGGCGCAGCGATAAAATATCGGTTTCGCGCCTCGCCCGCGGCTTGTCCTGATAACTCTCAAACGCCAGCACGTACTGCGCGGCGGCGCCGATGCCGTCGTCAATGCCGGTGCCTGTCCAAACGCCCTCCGCGCCGCTCATGTTGACCCGCATCTTGCCAAGCCAGCCGGGGCTTTCGTTTTCCAGCGTCATGCGTATCGGATAAAACGGAACGGAACGCTCCTCGTCCAGATCGATCTCTAGGTTGTCGATGCGCAGTACCGGAAAGTCTTGGTCTACGGGAGAAACGCCGAGCGCGCGTTCCAGGGCGAGTTCAACAAGCCTGCCGGCGGCGTAAAACGCTCCGCGGGGAGTTTCACCCGCCGCGGCGATCCATTCCGCCCCGTTCTCGTTCATAACGCGGAGCAGATAGCCTTCGCCCAGCCCGTCTCCGTTTTGTTGTTTTAAGGTTAATTTGCCTTCCTCGACAAGACGGGCGATGAGCGGATGCGTTTCAGGCGTTCCGACAGCGATTATGCCATGCCGCGCTTCGCTTGAAGTTGCCGTTTCAGCGATGACCGCCTGACCCGTCGCTTTGAGAAAGAAGCTGTGTAAGGCGTAGGAGCCGCTCTGTTCTGGGGCTGAAGCGTCAGGTCCGACGCTGATCGATACGGCGGGAGCGCCGTTCTGAATCAACGCGAACGCGCCGGCGGAAAGCGCCGCCGTCCATAAAACGGCGACAGCGCACAGCCGCTTCAAACGCGCGACCAGTCGAAGGAAACGCAGACCGCTTCTCCCTTTCGGTTGAGCAGCTGTTCATACACATCCTGGGCGACGCGCGGGTCGGCGATGCGGGACGGCAGCCCGTCCGCGTTGAGCCGTCCGTTCGCCATGTGCGCCAGTATCCAGTCCATCGCCTTGTCGACGTTCCATCCGAGGGCGGCGGCGGTCGGCGACCATAGAAAGTCGCCGTGCGCGCCGACCATTTCGATCCATCGGCGGTGCAGGTCGGGGTAGAAGTTGACGCCGTCCGCAAGTCCGCGCGGCGAGCCGACGACGACGCATGTTCCGCCGTCTTTGGTGAGCGCGGCGGCTTTCATCGTCAGTTGGGGTGAGCCGGTCGCGTCCGCGACCAGATCGGCGCGCGCCTCGCCCAGCAGCGCGGACGCCTGCGCCTCAAACTCGTCCGCGGTCGGGTCCAGGGCGGCGGACGCGCCGCCCTGGAGAGCCGCCTTGCGCCTGTTTTCAAACGGGTCCAATCCGACGACCGGATAGGCTCCCGCCGCGGCGAACGAACGCGCCGCGAATTGCCCCACCGCGCCGAGTCCCATCACAAAGACGCTTTTTCCCATGACGGCGCCGACGCGGGCGGCAGCCCCCCATCCATACCGCGCGACGCATCCGAGGGCGGCAGCCGCCGGGGGCGCGCCGTATGGATCGCGCCAGACCGCCTCCTCCGGATAGACGCCGAAAGAAGCATGCCTGCCCGCATAGGCGGCCAAATCGCCCGGCGACGCGCGCGACACCTCCGCGCCGACCGCCTCAACGACGCCGTATGCGCTGTATCCCGCGCGGAACGGAAAGCGCCACTCCGGATAATCGGGGTCTTTGAGCCACTGATGAATGCCGGTATAGACGGCAAGCTCGGTGCCGGAGCTGACGCCGCTGTATAAGGCGCGGATGAGTACCTCGGTCGGCGCCGGCGCAGGGAGCGTTATCTCGCGCAGCTCCGCTTGATACGGCTCCGCAAACTGTATCTCTAGGGCGTTCATGGGGCGTTTCCTCCGGGCGTTGACGCGGGAGATTGTCTCAAAAAAAAGCGGACGGGGCAAGCGCGCAGGGCTGCCGTTCAGGAGATAGTACGCTCATGCGATGATGTTGATCGCAGACGCCATATGGACGGCGTCTGCGACGCCTAAGATTCCCGTTTTCACGGGAATGACGACGGGCGGCGCGGACGCTTTAGGGTTAAAAAATGAAGATCATCGTATGGGCGTACTGCCGTTCAGGACGGCGGGTTGCATACTGCCCCCGTTGCGCTTATGATAGGGCATATATTGTGATTTCCGGGAGCGTGTCTATTGAGGCGGCGGTTCATATCGTCTGTATGTGTGATGTTGGCGGCGGCGTTCTGCGCGGCGGAGGAGAACGGCGTTGAAGACCAGACGCCGCTCGAAGCGCTGGCAAGCCCGCAAATTGCGGAGGCGTCCGCCGAGTCTCTTGAGGCGCTCCGCCCGTATGTGTTTGTCTGGGTCAAGGGCGCGGAGCGCGGCAGGCGGTTCCGTTTTGAGGAGCAATTGACGCCGCTGGACTACCTGTTTTTCGCCGGCGCGGAGCCGTCTGAAATTGTCCAAGACAATGTGCGCATAGCGACGCTGGAGGGAACGATCCTGCCGTTGACGCCTGGGTTGCCGCTTTCGGGCGGGGAACGCATCTTGGAACTGTCAACGTTGGAATCGGAGCTGTCGCCGCTGCCTGAAGAGGAGACGGCGGGGGGACCGCGCCTTGCGCTGCCGCAATCAATGGACGAGCGGCGGGTGCGAATCACCGGGGCGGTGAACAGCCCGATACGGGTTCATCATAAGCCGAGATGGACGCTGCGCGACTATCTGAACGCGGCGGGCGGTCTTTCAGCCGAGGCGGACATTGGCGGGCTATGGATTCTTCGTCCAAACGGACAACTGCTTCGAGCCGAGCGGGTCTCGCAGATTTTGCCGGGGGACGCGGTACTGGCGCAGTTCAAGCCGCTTGAGGAGGGTCAGGCGCCGCCGCCGAAGCTTCGCCCCTTTGCCGAGCCGTCGGAGAGGAGCGGCGCGCCGCAGCGCATACTGGTAACGGGCGCCGTGCAGCGGCCGGGGGCGTTTGGTTTTCAGCCGGAGCTGACGGCGGAAGATTACATCCGCCTCGCAGGCGGAGCGACCGAAAACGGAGAGATCGAACGGGTTTACGCCGCCCGGCGCGACGGAACGCTGGAGCGCAACCCTGAAACGCTGGAGCCGGGCGACATACTCATCGTTCCGACGATGCGCGCTGAACAGCCGGCGAACGCCGATCAAGCGATGCGCGCGCGCGCCCGGCGGGAAGCGCGCATGGAGATGATGAACGAATCGCGCCTGACGCTGCGGCGGTTTGGGGACGAGTTTTTTGAAGCGGGGCGCGAACGCATTCGACAGACGGCGCGCCGAATCAAAATGCTGGAACTGGAAGCGGCGCAGGGAACGGCTCCCGCCCCCGCCCCGACGCCAGGGACGGCGCCTTCAGGAACCGGCGCTGTTCCGCCGACTCAACCGACTCAGCCGACTCCGCAGCCGGCGCTTGTACCTGAAACGCTTCTTCGAAATGCGGTGACAGGCTATATCGGCCCGCTTGACCAGCTCGACTCGAACGCGCTTTTGAATATCCCGCAGCGGCGCATCGTGTCGCCGGGGGATGTTCTCCGCGCGGTTTGGTGGTCGGCGGCGGGCAATCTGGAGCCGCAGCGGATGCGCCTTGCGGTGTCGCCGGAGGGGGAAGTGAACGCGCCGCCGCACGGACGGCTCGTTGTGGTCGGCAAGACGCTCGGCGAGGTGGAGCAGATGCTGCGCGAATTGACGGCGCGCGAAACCTACTCCGACACGAAGCTGTTCGTCACCTTCGAGTCGCTTGAAACGGTGCAGGCGGCGGTGGCGGGGCATGCGTATTTGCCGGGGTCGTATGCGTTGAGCTCGGCGGCGTCTCTTTTTAACCTGCTTCGAATCTGCGGCGGTCCGAACGATCTCGGCTCCATGCGCAAAATCTTCTTGAAGCGCGGCGCGCAGACGATAGAGATCGATATGTACGACTTTCTGCTGCATGGCAAGGCGGATCAGGAGCAGCCGCTGCGCGACGGCGACCTGATCTATTTTGCGCCGGTCGGACGGCAAGCGTCCATACAGGGCGAGGTGGGGCGCCCCGGCATCTACGAGCTGAAGGAGGGGGAGCATTACGCGCAGCTGTTTGAAATGGCGGGCGGCATTCGCCCAAGCGGGTTTGCGAAAAGCGTTCAGGTCGACTCGGCGCGGGGCGGCGCGGAACGCATACTTCTCAACCTAGATGTGACGGGCGGCATGTCCAATCTCCCGCCGCTTCAGGACGGCGACCATATTATGATCCACCCGCTGCTGTCGGAGCCTGTCAACACGGTTCAGGCGTCCGGCTACCTGAAGCGCCCGGGGCAGTATGAGCTGAAGGAGGGCATGCGCGTCTCGGATTTGATCAAGGCGGCGCGCGGTTTGCGGGAGGGGGCTTACCGGGCGCGCGCCGATCTGTTCCGTCGAAACGCGGACGGACTCACCTTGACGCTCCTTCCCGTCAACCCTGAAGACGCTTTGTCGGGCGGCGCGGACGCGGACATTCCGCTTGAGCCGTTCGACAGGCTGACCGTCTATGCGGAGACGGACGCGATGGACGCCCCTGCGCGAACCATCGCGGCGCAGGGCGCGGTGAAGCGTCCAGGGAATTACACGCGCGCGGACGGCATGCGCGTCTCGGACCTGCTGCGGACGGCGGGCGGTCCGGCGCCGGACGCTTACCGGGAGCGCGCCCTGCTTCTGCGCGCCGACATTCAGAATCGGCTGGCGTTCAGCGAGCCGGTGAACCTGCTTCAGCTGGACAAAAACGATCCGATCCTGCGGGACGGCGACGCGCTGTTGATTCTGCGTTATGACGAGGCGGTCTGGGAACCGCCGCAGTCGGTGAAGGTTACGGGCGCGGTTCAGTCGCCGGGGTGGGTGCCTTTCACCCAAAATATGCGCGTCAGCGACGCCCTGATGCGCGCCGGCGGCGCCAAAGCGGAACGCGAACCGACGGCGCTGCTTCTGCGGAAGGCGCCGAGCCATGCGCGCGTCGAATCGGCGCTGGTCATCGACCTGGAAGGCGCGCTGTCGGTCGGCGGGGAGGCGGACATAACGCTCATGCCGGAGGACGAGATCATCGTTTACGGTTATGGAGAAACGAAATGGCGCCCGCCCAGCGAGGCGCAGGCGGTTGGAGCTGTCCAGCGCGGCGGAAGCTATCCGATACAGGACGGCATGCGCGTCTCCATGCTGCTGTTTCAGGCGGGCGGGGTCATGCCGAACGCCTATCTCAAACGCGCCGATCTGTACCGGTATCTGGACGATTATGAAAACCGCATCGCCGTTCCCATCGATCTGGAAAAGGCGCTCGCTGGGGACGCCGAAGCCGACCTGGAGCTGCGCCCCGGCGACGCGGTGCGCGTCTGGACAATGCGCGAGGCGGTCTTTAGCCCAGAAAAAACGACGCAGCTGTACGGCGCCGTTCAGCGTCCGGATACCTACCCGTATTTTGAAGGTATGACGCTTCGAGACCTGATCATGCTGGCGGGCGGTTTGACGCCGGGTTACGGCAAGACGGTTGAGATCGCCCATGCGCGCCAGGAGAAAGGGTCGCCGATTGTGCGGGTCGATCTTGAGGCGGCGATGGCGGGCGATCCCGCGCATAATCTTGTGTTGGAGCCGGGGGATGTGGCGGCGGTGCGCAAGAGCGGGACGTTTCAGGAGGTCCCGCGTTCGGTGAAGGTAACAGGCGAGGTGGCGTTTCCCGGCTCGTATGTTCTGGAGGGGGACGATCGGTTGAGCGACATCGTCAAACGGGCGGGCGGAACGACCGAGTCGGCGTATCTGGAGGGGGCGTCTATGAGCCGCCGTCCGGAGCATCTTTTGGACGAGGCGCAGCGCGAATCGATTGAAACGGTGTGGGAGGTTCAGAAGCTGTTGTCGAATCAGGAGTATCTGCGTCAGGCGGCGAAGGCGCAGTATGAGGCGGGAATTCAGCCGCAGGGCATCGATGATTCGTTGACCGATATTGCGTCGGCGTCGGCGGGCGTTCTGGGCGGCGGGGCGGCTCCGATACTGGAAGGCGCCGGCGCGTCCGATTGGACGCCGTCCGTTAGTTTGGTGACTCCCGCGCGTGAAATTGAGCAGATGTTTCCGATCGGACGGATTGTGATCAACCTGCCGGAAGCGTTGAGTCGTCCGGGCGGAGAGCGCGATCTGCTGCTGGAGCCGAACGATGTGATTCATGTGCCGAAGCTGCGCAATGTCATCGCCGTTACGGGCGCGGTGCCGGCGAATATCGCCACCGTATACGTGAAAGGGTTGAGCGTGAACGACTACATCGAAGTCGCCGGCGGCGCCTCCGCGGACGCCGACATGGAGCGGATTTATGTGGCGCATGTGAACGGCAGTTTCACGCGGTCGGATCAGTTAAAGAGCCTGTCGCCGGGAGATACGATCATCGTTCCGACGCGCGTTGTGTCGGAGAAGGTGTCGAGCGGATTTGCGAACGCGGCGAATCTGCTGCGCTTTGCGATCACAACGGCGGCCGCGGCGGCGGTCATCATCGTCGCGCTGCGGTGAGATAAGACGAACGGAGCGGGCTAAACGGCGTTCAAGCATGGAAAGGCGGAGCGCATGCAGGAAGGCATCGTGGTATGGGACTGCGGAGCGACAAACGCTTCGGTTCTGCTGGTCGCGTTGGACGGGCGCGTTTTAGGGTCGAAGTCGCGGCCGACCGACGCGGCGCAAACTGAAGACGGGCTTATATGGCCGGTGGAGCGTTTTTGGGTTCATTTTTGCGAGCTGACGCGCGAGCTGTTGAGCGAGCATGAAGCGGAGCCGCGCGCGGTGAACATCACAACCTTCGGCGTCTGCTGGGGGGCTGTAGACGCGCGCGGGGAGCTGATCTATCCCGTCATCTCGTGGAAGTGCCAGCGAACGCAGGAGCAGCTGGAGTGGGCGGAAGAGCGCATGGATCTGGACGCGGTTTATGAACAGACGGGCGCGCCGCCGTTCTATTTTAATACGGCGTTTAGCTTGCGCTGGCTGCGCGAGCGGCGCCCGGAAGTTTTGGAGGAGGCGGACGCTTTCTTGATGATGCCGCAGCTGTTTGTTGAGCGGCTGACCGGCGAACGCGCCGCCGAGCAGACGATGGCGACCACCAGCATGCTGTACGACCTTGAACGAAACGCCTGGGCGGAGCGGCTGTTTGAGGCGTTCGATGTTCCCAATAAATTTCCGAAACAGGTTGGCTGTCCGAGCGGTATTGCGGGGGAGGTTCGCCAGGAGGCGTCAACGATCTCTGGATTGCCGGCGGGCATCCCCGTATGCGCGGGCGGGCATGACACGGCGGTAGCGGTCGCCGGCGCATGCCGAGATCTGCGGGAAAGCCTGCTGTATTCGACCGGCACATGGAGCATTCTGGTCGGCTCTAGGGACGAGGCGTCCGTGTCGTCAGCGCAGCGGCGGCGCAATATCCTGTGGCAGCGCAACCCTCAAAACGAGGGCGTCCTGGGCGGTTTCAACATACAGGGGCATATGATTGGCGGGCTGGCGTTCGACCTTGTGCGGCGGATGTGGCTGCCGGGGTCGTCTGCGGCGGAGGCGTCCGCGCTCGCGGCGGAGGCGGAGCCGGGAAGCGGCGGCGTCCTCATCAACCCGACCTTTGTCGCCGGCACAGGACCCAACCCGCAGGTTCCCAGCGCCGTTCTCGGCTGGGCGGATGGAATGGAGCCTGGAAACGCTGTCAGGGCGGTTCTGGAGGGTCTCGCCTTTCAGACGCGCGACTCCAAAGAAGCGATGGGCGCCGAGGCGTCGTCGCTGCTGGTCGGCGGCGGGTTTGCCAAAAATGAGCTGTTCGGACAAATCTTGGCGGATGTGTTGAACATGCCGGTGGAGCTGTCAGGCGCGGCGGAGGTGACGGCGCTGGGCGCGGCGGCGCTGGCGATGGTCGGCGTCGGCGCGGTCGATTCAACCGAAGAAGCATGGAAACGCCTGAAAACGCCGACGAAGCTGTTTGAGCCGAAACGCGACTCGGTCGAGGCGTATGAGCGGCTGTATGCGCGGCGCGGGCGACTCATGGAAGCGCTGGAGGAGGAAGCATGAACTTGTTGAGAACGCGATGGCTTTCAAGGGCGGCCAAGGCGCTTGAAGCGGACGACCTAGAGGGGGCGAAAGCGATTGTGGAGGAGCGACTGGAGCGGAAGCCTGACGATCTAGACGCCCTGCATCTGCTCGCGCGAATACATTCTTTTATGGAGCGGTATGAGGCGGCGCAGGAGATCTACAAACGGCTTTTGAAAAAGGACGATGCGGACGAGGAGGCGCGGCACAGACTGCTCCAGACGCATCTATGGCAGGCATTCCACGCGCGCGAGGCGGGCGACGCGGAGGAGATGGAGCGCGCCTACCGCGCCGCTCTTGATTTAGACCCTGAGGACGCTTTCATCCACTACAACATGGGCTGCGCGTATATGGACGGGCCGCCGAACCGCGCGGACGAAGCGGCGGCGTCCTGGCTTCGCGCGATTGCGCTGAAACCCGATTATGTGGAGGCGCATTTTGACCTGGCGCAGCTGTATTTTGGGAGGGAGCAGTATGAGGCGGCGCGTCCGCATTTTGAAGCGGCGGCGAAAGCGCGCCCCGACTGGCCGGCGCCGAGCTACTGCCTCGCCGTGATTGCGGTTAAAGCGGGCGATCTGGAGAAAGGGCTGAAGTATGCGCTCGCGGCGGCGGAGCTGAATACGGGCTGGGGGCGGACGGCGGCGGAAGATGAGAATTTAGCCCCGTTGAGAGGAAATCCCGCGTTTGACGAGCTGGCGAATCAGACGACCGGCCCGATGGATGTGTTGTCGCGGGAAGATATATTGCGCGGCTCGGAGCTGTTTGAGGAGATGGACGATGCGGAAGAATGAGACGGAGCGGCTAGACCCGC
Organism: Candidatus Poribacteria bacterium; assembly: GCA_963665845.2. Classification (GTDB taxonomy): domain Bacteria; phylum Poribacteria; class WGA-4E; genus JAPPNK01. The sequence goes on along the minus strand of OY762492.1, from coordinate 2,581,823 downwards.
GCTTTGCGCCAGGGGCGCGGCATGAAGGTTTGCGCGCCCGCGCGGTGGGGCGTTTGGTGGAGGACGCCCTTTTTGAGGCGGGTTTGCGCTCCTTGACGATTTCGATAGAGCTGGAGGCAGATTTTTTTCATGTCGCCGTGACGTCGCTGGACGCGGCGGCGGAGGATCGAGTTCGGGCGGTTTACGACGATTGAAGAAGGATGATCTCTACGTCAGACGCTTCGGCGTATCGGCGCGTCTGGTCGGGGATCTCGTAACCTACAGCGGCGGCGATAGAGTCGGCTTCATAAACAAGGCTCAGAAGGTTTGCCGATTCTTTTACGCGGTCTATGTCGTTTTTCTCAATGACGCTGGACGCTTCGACGGCGATCCATGTGTCGCTCTTGGCGCCAATTTGCTTGCCGACCGCAACCAGATCAACCGCTAGAATCCGCCTGGTTTGTTCCAAAGTGAGCGTTCCATCATCTTTGGCGGCATAAATTTTATCCAGAAATACTTCGCGGTACGGCGTAATGCAGCTCCACATAAGTTTGAATTTGCGTATGTCCATTCTGTCGATGAAAAACAGAACCAAAAGAAAACCAAGCTTGAATTTTAAGTTTAGGACGTGATCCCGTGACTCTATATTGACAAGCCGTTTTAGCGTTTCAGCGGACTCATCCTGCCGCAGCATGATTTTGGCTTGGTTGTCGATGAGCTGATCCTGCGTATCTTTCATGCCCATAGTATAGCCCCTGCGCCTTGGATTGTAAAGCGAGATTCTGACCTTACGTCTTTAGTTGGGACATTCCGCTTGGCGAACGCGGACGGTTTCTGCGGCGCCTCTGGATTCCCGCTTGCGCGGGAATGACCGTTTGGTTGGCGGCGCCTTTTTCCCATGAATAGAGCGATCGTTGGTTCAAATGTCCCAACTTTTTCGTCATGGGGTCAGACGGCAGGCTTGAACCGCTCCGCCGCCTATGCTAACGTGGTCAAAAGGAGACGAGACATGCCCCCGAAAAAAATCGCCGCTCTCAACACGATCTACCACAAATACTCCCACGCGCAGCATATTGTCGACCGATTCCTAGAAGGCTACGGATGGCAGGGGCGGCATCACACCCCTGACGTTCAGATCGCGTCCATGTATGTTGACCAGACGGATGAGCGCGACTTGAGCCAAGACCGCTCCGAGCGTTTCGGCGTCCCCATCTACCCGACCATCGCCGAAGCGCTGACGCTGGGCGGCGAAACGCTTGCCGTCGACGGCGTTCTCATCATCGGCGAACACGGGCAATACGAACGCAACGACAAGGGGCAGCATCTCTACCCGCGCTACGAATTTTTTATGGAGATGGTTGAGGTATTTAGAGACAGCGGCAGGGCGGTTCCCGTTTTCAACGACAAGCATCTCTCGTACGACTGGAATCAGGCGGTTGAGATGGTCGACATCTCGCGCGAGCTTGGATTCGCGTTCATGGCGGGGTCGTCGCTGCCGGTGACCTGGCGGCTGCCGGCGCTGGAGTTTCCGCTCGGCGTCGAGATACGCGAAGCGATCTGCGCCTGCTACGGCGGCGTCGACAGCTACGACTTTCACGGGCTGGAAACGGCGCAATGCATGGTGGAGCGGCGCGGAGACGGCGAGGTCGGACTCAAGTCGCTTCACGCGCTGCGCGGCGAAGCGGTCTGGAAAGCGATGGAGGACGGCGCGTTCGATGAAGAGCTGTTGACCGCCGCCGTCGCCCGCAGCTTCACCCGCCAGCCCCGCCGAGGCGACAGCTCCGACATCGACTTCCAAAACGACCGCATTCAGGAGGTCTGCCCAGATCCGACCGCCTATCTGATGGAGCATCGGGACGGGTTGAAAACGACGATGATCCTGCTGAACGGCTTTCTCCTGGACTTCAACTTCGCGGCGCGCATGGGGGACGGCTCCATTCAGTCGACGCAGATGTATCTGCCGATGCCGCCTCGACACACCACCCTAGCCAGCTTCTTCAGCCCGCTGTGCGACAACCTTGAAAAGATGTTTCTGACGGGCAGCCCAACCTATCCGGTGGAGCGGACGCTGTTGACGACGGGGCAGGTGTATTTTGGGGTGGAGTCGCTGCATCGGGGACAGGAGAAACTGGAGACGCCGGAGCTGGATGTGGCGTATCAGGCGCCGGCGGAGTCCTGTTTTTGGCGCGATTGAAGCGGCGCGTTTTCGTCGGGCGTTTTTTCATACGGTTCCTCCTGCGCTTGGTCTGAACGGCGGCTTTTCCACTTCGCCCGCAGGAACCCCCACCCCGCGACCGCCGCCGTCAACAGAACGAGCGCAACAATCGCCCAGTTCGGGATGTTCCACTGAGCAGCAACCCATGTATAAAGCAGATAGCGCGGGAACCGCCCCAGCGTGATGGCGGCGAGATACCGGTATTTGCCGTAGCCGGACGAGAACGCCATGAACTTAAACGGAAACAACGGCGCGGGCGTCAAGGCGGCGAGAAACATGACCAGGAACGGCATTTTGTAAAACCAGCGCACGCCGATTTGATAGGAGCGGCGGTCGGCGTACAGCTTCCGCACGCGGTCATGTCTAAAAAAGGGGCGCAGCGTTTCGTAATCGATGACGCCGGCGGCGAAGGCGCCGTAGGCGGAAACGATGGAGGCGCTCAAGAAACCACACATATCTTTACTGCCGTAGTAAAGCAGCAGCGGCTCATGCGGCACGACGCAGATATACACGTTCGCAAGGATGGTGATATAGGTCAGCTGTATCAGCTCAAAACCTTTTTCGGCGAGCCGCCAGACAAGAACAGTGAAGGCGGCAAGACCCGCGGCGTTGATGCCGGCGAAGCTGAACGCGAGTTGTGAAAGTCGACGCAGCATGTCTTTATAATAGCCGCGCTTTTGGGCGGGGGCGCGTTTTTTTGTCAACCGCTAGGCTCTGACCTAACGCCTTTAGTTGGGACATTTGAACCGACGATCGCTTTATTCATGGGAAAAAGCGTTGCCAACCAGGCCGTCCCCCGCTTCCGCGAGGGCATGCATTCCCGCCCTTGCGGTAAAACGTGCGGGAATCCAGAGGCAACCCCCAACGCTTTGCGTCTCCCATCCGCGCCGTTTCCCCGGATCGTCATTCCCGCGTAAGCGGGAATCTTAGCCGCCGCGCGCGCTGTCCGCGTCCGCGGAAACCCCCCCAGCCCCCCTTTTCAAGGGGGAGTCCAGAAAGCCGCCGCGTCCGCAAAAACCCCCCTTTTCAAGGGGGGAGTCCAGAAAGCCGCCGCGTCCGCGGAAACCCCCCCAGCCCCCCTTTCAAGGGGGAAGTCTAGAAAGCCGCCGCGCCCTAGAACGCACATAAAACGCAAAAAGATGTAAAATAAACCGCCCCCATTCATCAATTAGGGTAGGGAGGACGTTTTATGAGCTTATCCGATCGGTTCAACTTCGACGACGCCGCCTTGAGCCAGATGGAGAATATCCGGCGCATCGGACAGCGGAAGCTGCGCAACCGCGCCGATCTGGACGATTTCGTTCAAGAAACGCTGCTGCGCGCCTATTCCAAACAGCATCAGCTGCGCGACGCGGAGAAGTTTGACCGATGGATCGCCGCCATTGCGCGCAACCTGGCGCGGGAATGGAATCGAAAAAAGCGGGAAGAGCCGATGGAGGATATTCCCGAACTGATCGACTGGAGAACGCCGCATGACGCCGTCGAAGAGGCGGAGCGGAATCGGCGCCTTCATCAAGCGATGGAGTCGTTGAGCCGCTCGGATCGAGAGCTGCTGCGCGCCCGGTATATGGAGGACGCCTCCTACGCTGAACTGCAGGCACGGCATGGGTTGTCCTATTCGGCGGTCGCGCTGCGAATTCACCGCGCCAAAAAACGTCTTCGCAAGATATTCAAATCGATAGGCGCCGCGCTGGTCTTCGTGTTTGGAGGCTTCAAACGCGCGGCTTGGGGAGGAGTTTTGCTCGTGTCGAACACTACAAAAATTGTCGGAACCGCGGTTGCATTGGCGGCCGCTGCCGCGCTGTGGATGCTATTGAGCGGACGCGAACCAGCGGACGAAAGAAGCGCGCCCGACGCTGCCCAGTCGCCTAGGCTGGACGATTCGCCGCTCAGACCTGAAGATCAGACGCCTCGATTCATCCCAGAGGTGGAAGAGGAAGCGTCCGGCGCTGCCAATCCTTCGACAAGCGAAACACCCGAAGTCAAAAGCTCCAAGCCTCCTGTGGAGCTGCTGTCTTGGGACGACGCGATGGGCGAATGCGCCCGTATCACAGGCGTCGAATACGACGCGCTGATTCAGATACTGCCGAAGCAAGAGGCAATGAACAAAGCCACCGACGCGATGAAAGCTAAGATTGAACACGACCCAGAATACGCTTATGTGTGGGAAGCGCTGAAAAAGTACTATCATCAACAGGGGGCTAATTCCAGCTACGATCCGCGATATCCTGCTTGGTACGATTTTCATCCAGCGGTTTTACTGGTGCGGTCGGGCAGGCTGGATCCAGACGAGATGCCGCATCAAAAGAGGACCTTGCCAAACGGCCAGGTCATCAGGATGCTTCCGCATGAAAAATACATCATCAAATTCCGCAAGCGGCGCGTATATTCAGAAGAGCAACTTCAGTTCAAGGAGACGCTGCTGCAAAAGCAGGCAGATTTACAAGCGCGTCTGAGCGGCGCGTCGTCCGAAAGCGATACGGAGTCGCTGCGGAGCGAGCTTGAAGAGATTCAAAGGGCATTGGAGGTCGGTTTCAAACCGTTCACTGAATTCGAGCGTGAGCATATGTGGGGGCGTGAGAACGACCCGAATCTGAAGGTGTATGAGCTTGACCTTGGCGAGATCGATATCGACCATAGCATGACCGATATCGACCTTAGCGCGATCGGTATCGATTGACGGGCTTGGCGGCTCCGCCCGCTTGACGCGCCCCGTACGATTCCCCCCTTGAAAGGGGGCTAGGGGGGTTTAAAGAACGGGCGCGGCGGTTGCGATGCCTTAAGATTCCCGCTTACGCGGGAATGACGAGGAGAGGGGCGCGGGAATGACGAGGAGAGGGGCGCGGGAATGACGGTCTGGTTGGCGGGACATTTTTCCCATGAAGAAAGGTTTTGCGCGTCCAACTTTCCCAACTTTACGCATGGGGTCGGCTCCGCCCTCTTGACGCGCCTTCCCAAACGCTGGCATAATGCGTCGTATGAAACACGCATTGAACCTGCCTCTCCGCATGCGCCGTATGCGCGCTTCGGACGCTCATCGGCGTCTGATCCGGGAAACGCGCCTGTCGCCCGATCGGTTCATCTACCCGCTTTTCGCCGTTCATGGCGAGGGCGTCCGGAGACCCATCGAGTCGATGCCCGGCTGCGCGCAGCTCAGCCCCGACCTTCTCGTTGAGGAGGCGTCCGAGCTGGTTTCTCTCGGCATACCGGCGGCGCTGCTGTTCGGCGTCCCGGCGCGCAAAGACGCTGTCGGCTCCGAGTCGCGCGACCCGCACGGCGCCGTCCAAGAAGCGCTCCGCGCGTTGAAAAGCGCATGCCCCTCGCTCCTGCTCATTGCGGACGTCTGCCTGTGCGCCTATACGGATCATGGGCATTGCGGCAAGTTGAATGCGCATGGCGTTGTGGAGAACGACCCGACCGCCGCGCTTCTCGCCGAGACCGCCCTGTCGCATGCGCAGGCGGGCGCGGATATGGTCGCCCCTTCCGATATGATGGACGGGCGGGTCGGCGCGATCCGCTCGGCTCTGGACGCGGCGGGGCGCTCTCATATTCCGATCATGTCCTATGCGGCAAAATATGCCTCCGCGTTTTACGGCCCGTTCCGCGAGGCGGCCGACTCGGCGCCGCAGTTCGGCGACCGACGCTCTTATCAGATGGACCCGCCGAACGTTCGGGAGGCGCTGCGCGAGATCGAGCTGGACATACAGGAGGGCGCGGACATTGCGATGGTGAAGCCGGCGATGCCGTATCTGGATGTGATACGGGCGGCGCGCGGTCGGTTTGACACGCCGATTGCGGCGTATCAGGTGAGCGGCGAATATGCGATGATCAAGGCGGCGGCGCGTCTGGGCTGGCTGGATGAACAGGCGGCGGCGCTGGAGTCGCTGACAAGCATCGCGCGGGCGGGCGCCGATATGATCATCACCTACTTTGCGAAGGACGCGGCGCGCCTGCTTTAATTGGATATCGGGGCGTTCTGTACTGCATGATATAACAACGCCGAGGCGATGGACGATGGTTACCGCCCCATAGACAAGGAAGTTGGTACCCTTGTCCAGGCTTTACGCCTGCTTCCGTCGTCCGCTCCTTTCTCGGCGTTTTCATGGCGTTGGCGCGCGTTTCAGCGCTTTTGCGGAGCCTTCGCCGCTCCGTCCGTGTCCGTTCAAAAGATTCTTTAGCTCTTACTTTAAGGTTTCGTTGGGACGTGTCGGCATGCGGCTGTGAACGCCGTCTGCTGGACTCTGGATTCCCGCTTGCGCGGGAATGACGATTTAAAGGTTTCGTTGGGACGTGTCGGCATGCGGCTGTGAACGCCGTCTGTTGGACTCTGGATTCCCGCTTGCGCGGGAATGACGACGCCCGGCGCGGACATTTTACGGTCAAATAACGAATGACCCGCCGCGCTATTCCCAGCTCCATTCCGTCCCGCCGGCGGGCTTGTCGGTCAATGAAACGCCCGCCTTTGAAAGCGCGCCGCGTATCGCGTCAGCCGCCGCCCAATCTTTTCGCGCCCGCGCGTCGGCGCGCAGCTCCGCCAGCAGCTGAACGGCGCGTTCGGCGGCGGCGTTGGCGTCCGCGCCTTCCAACAGCTCCCAGGACGCGCCCTCTTTGGCGTCGGTCACCGACACGCCGCGTTCCGCTAAGCCGTCGCGTATCGCGTCCGCGGTTGACCAGTCGCGTTGTTCTCTCGCTTTCGCGCGCCAGTTCAGCGCCGCTTGGAGCGCGTTTTTGAGCCGCGCGTCCGTTTCGCCCGTATCCTTTGCGCCGCTTTCCCTGACGCCGAGCAGTCCGCCCGCCGCCCCGTTCATCCACCGCTGCGCGTCGTCCAGAACCTGCAGCGCGCCCGGCTCATCGGCGCCGCCCTCCGCCAGAAAGCGGTTCGCCGTCCGCGCAAATTCAAACAGAACGCCCAAGCCGCCGGGGAAGTTGAAGTCCTCGTCCACCGTCTCGATGAACGCCGCCTCGGTTTTGCGCAGCGCCGCATGGAAGGCGTCCGCCGCTTCGGAGCGGGTCGGTCCGTTTGACGGCGCCGCCTCGGCCGCCGCCTCCAGCGCGTCGATGCATCGGTTCAGCCGGCGCATCGGCGCGATCTGCCGCTCAATCGCCTCTTCGGTGAAATCGAGCGGCTTGCGGTAGTGCGTCGAGGCGTAAAACAGGCGCAGCGCCGCGACGGGATACCGCTCCAGCGCCTCCCTGGCGGGAATGAAGTTGCCGAGCGACTTGCCCATGCGCTGTCCGCCGACGCGCATGAGCGCTCCGTGCATCCAGTAGCGGGCGAGCGGCTCTCCGTTCGCTTTTTCGCTTTGGGCGATTTCGTTTTCATGGTGCGGGAAGATCAGGTCTTCGCCGGCGGCATGGATGTCGACCGTGTTGCCGAGATGTTTGCGCGCCATCGCCGAGCATTCGATATGCCATCCAGGGCGCCCCTTTCCCCATGGGCTGTCCCATTCCGGTTCGCCTGGTTTGGCGCGTTTCCATAGGGCGAAGTCGCGCGGATCGCGTTTTTCTTCGTCCACATCGACCCGCGCGCCTGTCCGCAGTTCGTCCAGGTTGCGCCGCGACAGGCAGCCGTACCGCTCAAATGACGCAATCGAAAAATAGACGCCCGACGAGGTTGCATACGCCGCGCCCATCTTCTCCAGCGCCTTGATCATGTCGATCATTTCCTCCAGCGTTTCCATCGCGCGGGGCTGCTCGTTCGGCGGTTTGACGCCCAGCGCGTTCATATCGTCCTGATACGCCTGCGCATATTTTCCCGCCCATTCCAGCGGATCGGCGCCGCGTTCATTCGCCCGCGCGATGATCTTGTCGTCAATGTCGGTGATGTTCTGCACATACGAAACACGATAGCCGCGGTATTCCAGATACCGCCGCGCCAGATCGAACGATACGAACGTGCGCGCGTTGTGAATGCCAATCAGATCGTACACGGTCGGACCGCAGCAGTAGATGGAGACCTCCCCTTCTTTTAGCGGCTCAAACGGTTCCACGCGCCGCGTCATGGTGTTGTAAAGCCGAATGCCCATGTTCGCTGGTCTCCTTTCTAAGTTTAAGATTCCCGCTTACGCGGGAATGACAGGAGGAGGATACGGGAATGCATGTCCTCGCGGAAGCGGGGAACGAGGAGGATGCGAAAATGACGTATAAGGCTGCGCGTTATTGTGTTGTAAAGCCGAATGCCCATGTTCGCTGGTCTCCTTTCTAAGTTTTAAGATTCCCGCTTACGCGGGAATGACAGGAGGAGGATGCGGGAATGACGCAGGGGGCGGGCTGTCGTTGGATGCTGGCGGCGCGTTTTCTATCAGGCGCAACGTCGCCGCCGCTTCCGCCTCAATCGCCTCGCCCCGCCCGACCGGCCCGACCCGTTCGCCTGTCTTCGCTTTGACGCTCATGCGTTCGATTTCGATGCCTGCCGCTTCCGCCATTCGCTTTCGCATTTCGGGTATATACGGACGGAGAATCGGCTTCTGCGCCTTCACCGTCGAGTCGATATGCAGGATCGCAAACCGCTTGCGGACGCGCCGCGCCGCTTCTTTCAGCAGCTCAAGGCTGTCCGCGCCTTCGTATGCGGGGTCGGTGTCTGGAAAAAGCGTCCCGATGTCGCCCAGCGACGCCGCCCCCAGCAGCGCGTCCACCGCCGCATGCGTCAGCGCGTCCGCGTCTGAATGTCCGCGCAGCCCATGCGTGTGCGGAATCGTCACCCCGCCCAGAACAAGCGGCAGCCCGCGCTCCAAGCGGTGAATGTCCCAGCCGACGCCGACGCGGATGTCCATTTTCAACCGCCTTTCCGCGCCGACAAAATGCGCTCAATCAGCGCCAGGTCGTCCGGCGCCGTCGCTTTGACGTTCCGCTCATCGCCGAGGACGATCTTGGGCGGAACGCCGACGCGCAGGGCGAGCGCCGCGTCGTCGGACGCCTCAAAGCCGTCCCGCCGCGCCGCTTCATGCGCTTTGAGAATCAGATCGCGCTGGAACGCTTGCGGCGTCTGCGCGCGCCACAGCCCTTCGCGCGCGACGGAAGCGCCGATACGCCCGTCCGCGTCGGCGCTCCAGAGCGCGTCTTTGACGGGAACCGCCGCGAGCGCCGCGCCATGTTCAGCCGCCGCCTCAAGAACGCGCTGGATCGTCTCCGCCGAGACGCACGGGCGCGCTCCGTCATGAATCAACACATACGGCGCTTCGCTTGTCAGCGCCAGCAAGCCGCGGTACACCGACTCTTGACGGGAGGCGCCGCCGGCGGCAACCTTGAATCTGCCGTCAAAACCCCATTCATCCAGCAGGGCGCTGCAGCGTTCCGCATCCTCCTCGGCGGCGACCCAGACGATCTCGCCAAGCAGGGGAGAGGCGGCTAACGCTTCCAGCGTGTGCGCGGCAAGCGGGCGCCCCATGATTTCGATGTAGGTTTTTTTGACGGACGCGCCCATGCGCGAGCCTTTGCCCGCAGACGGCGCGACCGCCGCCGCCAACTGCCGCATCGCTATTCAACCGCCTCCGCGGAGGGGGAAGTCGACTCGTCAAACGAAATGAGCGAGACCTGCCGCGCGCCCCAGTCGAACAGCAGGACAGCCGCAAGCGCCGCGATCCAGAGAGCCGCCAAGAGCCGCCATTTACGCATACCGTTCCACCTCGCCGTTTTCGGCAAAAAATTCGATGCGGAAGATCCACTGGTACGCGATTTTGCGCGCCTTGAGCCACTCGGCGAGAACGGCGCCGTCCGGCGCTTCAAACTCGCACACCATGCGCCCTTGGAGCGTGTCGCAGTACGCTTTTAGGTTGCGGACATCGCCCTTTTCCGCCTGTATTTCGCGCAGCAGTTTTTGAAGCCGTTGATGCGGCATGCATGCGATCACATGCGCCGAGATGTATTTTGGCAAAACGCTTTCCGCTCCGTCCATCATGCTTTGTTAAAGAGGTATGATAGCGCATTTGCCGATGAAGTTCAAACTGGGCGGCTCGTCCGGCAGTCTCTATAGGCGATGATGTACGAAAATCCTGTTTGAGGGCGCAGCGAAAACCCCCCAGCCTCCCCTTTTCAAGGGGAGTCTAGAAACCCACGCCTTACCGCTGTCGTCGGGCGGCTGTCATTCCCGCGTAAGCGGGAATCCAGAGCTTTTTCCAGACAGGCTCCGCATTCCAAAACGGACTTCTAAAGTCAAGTCATCGCCTGTAGAGACAGCCGACTTCGCATTTGCCTTGACCAACCCCCCCGTTTGCGCCATAATCCATTTGGTCATTGGAGAAAGTAGACAGAGTATCTTCGCAATCCGCATCTGGGATGCCTGAAGGCGATTCAGAATCATCAGGGGCTGGAGTCCAATTTCGAATGCAACGAAGAACGGTCTGCCGAGACCGAACAATATCTGAGAACTGACGGACGCGCCGGACGCCATCATCAAGAAACTCGGCGTAGCAACGCCAGTCGAAACTCTGTGAAAGGAGCAACAATGAAGAAACAAGAAGCCGCATTTAGCGGGCAAGATGAGGCTGCTTTATGGAGGAGGATAGAGAGGCTTCGCCAACTAGGTACGCAAATGCTGGAACAGAGAGATGAACGAGTCACCAGATTGCGGTTGGAAATGGCTGCGCCGGAAGAGCTGGAGGTGTTCGATGAAGTCGTGTTCGGCCAATATCCTTGGCTACGCGATTACGAGGACGCCATTGGGGTTTGTTGGAAAGCCCACTTCGCTCTGGTAGAAGCCGCCTGCGCCAACCATCCAGATAGCATCAACGTCGCCCATATGACGAAAGAAGTCTTCTGGGATCAAATCGTGTGGCGATATGTTCACGCCAAGAGACATCGGCTCTCTGAAAAAGATTTGCAGGAACAGTTAGAACAGTACGGACTGCAGCCAGCCTCCGACCGCCCCCGTCCTCGAAGCAGACCCACTAAGACATGGGCAGCCATATTCAGAAGGTTGTTCAGGGGACTTTTCAGGTAGGGCGGGCTTCGGCGCGCTTTTATGCAAGACGCTCTTAGAAAGGAGCAACGATGAAGAAACTCATACCAATCTTCGCGTTGATGGTTGCGTTAATTTTGATTCTCGCGTTGACATCAGACGCCGAGGCCGGAAAACTCGACGCACCCGTGTTCTGGGTGCTGACATCACAGTTCGCAATGCTTTCGGTACACTACGGTATCTTGCACTGGAGAGACTGGGGCAAAAACGCCTGGATGAGCTACACAGAAAGGCGTCGGAGAAAACGTGACGCCGTGAAACAGAACAAGGCTGGGAAGAAGGCGCAGAAAAAACAGGCTAAGATTGCTGAGACAATCTTGGAAGCAAAGGAAGTTCGCGCAGAAAAGATTTGCGCGTTCGAGTTGCATAGTGTTCATGGCGGTGGAGGACAAGCACAAGGCGTAATCACAGCATTCGAAATCACAGCGTCAAAAGCCACCGTACATAGAAGACTCAATGCAGAAGCTGTGAAAACGAGCCGTCTCATTCTCGGGCCGATAAGAGGAGAGGAGGTCAGTCTGCGGATAATATTCGAAGAAGGAGAACCTACGTTGGTACTCTGCGGCCCCTCCATAGAGACAACAGAAATCTGCAAGATCAAGCAATACAATGACCCGACCCCGTGAAACCGATCCTTCGACATTCGCATACGGGGCATCAATGCCCCAGAGCATAAGACCCCAAGCTGAGCAAGAAACGGATAACGGGTATGAAAACCGTCACGACCGCGGCAGCAGTCGCGCCTAGCGCGAATGTCGCAGAAACATCCACCTCCGCGGAGCGCAGCGCCTCAAAAAAACCAGCCTCATCAAAACCGTAAACGCCGATGGTGACGATCTTTGGACGCTTCATACGCATTCTTTACCGATACCGCTTGCGCGACCGAAACCCGCCCTCTCCAAACAGCGACCTCCGCGCGCCTTCGTCAGCGCCGCCCCAATCAGCTTGCTGCGGCGCCCGCTTTTAGCGCAGATGTCCGTCCTCCTTCAAGCTGCGGAAGCTGTTGTCCGCCACAATCACATGGTCAAGCAGCGGGATGTCCAGCAGTTTGCCCGCCTGCGCGATGCGCTTCGTCACGTTGATGTCTTCGGGGCTGGGCGTCGGGTCGCCGGAGGGGTGGTTGTGCGCCAGGATGACTCCCGCCGAGGCGTTTTCAATCGCGTAGCGGTACACCTCGCGCGGATGAATCAGGCTCGCGTTCAGCGTCCCGACGGTCAGCATCTTCCAGTGCGTGATCACATTCTTGGTGTCGAGGCACATCGCCCACAGCATTTCCTGCTGCGCGCCTCGCAGCGACGGGCGCAAAAAGTTGGCGACATGCTCCGGCCCCTGAAACTTCATCTTCTGACTCGGCAAAAAAGCCGCCCAGCGGCGCGCCAGCTCAAGAGCCGCCGCCGCATGGCAGCCGTCCCGTAGACTCATCCCAGGGGTGAGCGCGAGCGTCTGGGACGACTCGCCCGCCATCCGCGCCAGGTTTCCGTCAAAACGGCGCAGCAGCAGCCGCGCCGCGTCCATGTTCTTCTCCGACCCGCCCAGCGTCAGCCCGAACAGCTCCTCCACCGTCAACGAGCCGACCCCCAGGCGCGCAATGCGCCGGCGAAGCAGGTCGCCCGGCGACTCTTTCTTTTTCACCTTTAAGACTTCTCCACTTTCTGCGGCAGACCGGACGCCGCCGAGCGCCAGACCGCCTCCGTCAACTCAATGACGCGCAAGCCGCAGATTGCCGGGACCTGATTCTCCGCCTCGCCGCGTATCGCGTCGATGAAGTTGCCGTCTTTGCTGCCGGGGAACGATTCGATCCCGCTGAAATCGGTCACCTCGGTCGGACGGCGCCGCGACTCGTTCGCAAAGAACAGCTGCCCGCCCTGCCGTATCCAGATGATCCCCTTGTCGCCGGCGATGGTGATGTCTTCCCACATGCCGCCCGCGACCTCGTCGCCGACGATGGTGATCGTGCCGACGGCGCCGTTCGTGAAGCGCACCGTTACGGCGCTGTTGACATCCACTTCAGCCCCTCGATTGTCAACATACGCAAACGCCTCCTCCGCCTCCAGGTCGGTCATCCAGAGCAGTATGTCGACCACATGGCTGCCCGAATCGTTCAGCTGTCCGCCGCCGCTTAGGGCGGGGTCAAGCCGCCATCTTCCCTGCTGATTGCGCAGCCAGTTCTGCCCTTGATAGACATGCGTCAGCGTGACGCGCCCGATGGCGCCCTCGGCGATCTGTTGACGCGCCCAGCGGAACCGCCGATCGTAATGCCGCTGGTATCCGATCAGCAGCGTCTTGCCGGTCTCCTTCTGCTTGCGGATGACTTCCCGCGCGTGGGCGCTTGTGCAGGTCATCGGCTTCTCCACCTGCACATGCAGCCCGCGGTCGAGGCATGCCATGACCTGCTCAAAATGCAGCGTGTGCGGCGTGGAGATGACAGCGGCGTCCATCTCGGTGTTGTCAAGCATTTCGACGTAGTCGCTGAAGACGGGGACCTTCGTTTTGACGCGCTCCTGCGCCGCTTTGAGCGCGCCGCCGCTTGGGTCGGCAAACGCGGCAACCTGAACGCCCTTCATCCCTGCGAGGCGGCTGATGTGTCCGCGCGCGTTGCCGCCCGTTCCGATGAACCCGACTCGTATCGTATCTGCCATACGGCTTTATCCTTTTCGGTGTGTTGACAAGCGATTTGTTCCGTTTAAATGTCCATATACTGTATGCGTTGACGTTTCCGCCCCATCGCCTCGCCCAGCGTCTCCTCCGCGGTTTGGTACGCCGTCCATTCGTCCGGCGCCGCTTTTGAGAGCGCGTACTGCGCCGCGTCCAGCTCCTCTTCATCCAGCGCGTGTTCATAGGCGCTCCATTCCTCCGGCGCCGCCAAGATGAGCGCCTCCTCCGCCGCGTAGAACAACGCCCATTCGGTCGGCGCGCGTCGAAATCGGCGCGCGTCAACGACCGCCTCCACCGCCTCATGGTACACTTCTATTTCCATGGGGGCGTTGTTGCGCAGCGCCTCTTCCGCTTTGACCAGATCCTCGCCTTTATTGATCATCTCATTGGAAGTGTGTTCGTACCGTTCCCATTTATCGGGAGAAACGGCCGCTTGCAGCGCCTCGCGCGCTTCGTTGTAACGTTGTTCAAGCCCGCCTTCAAAAAGCGAGCCGTCTTTGAACAGCGCCTTGATCGCCGCGTATTGGTCCGGCGCTTCCCGCTTGACAGCGTTTTTGGACTTGATATGCGCATCAACCGCCTTGCTGAATGCGTCCTGCGCTTTTCGGTACGTCTTCCATTGGAAGGCGGCGGCCATTTTCAGCTCCGCCTCCGCCTCCTTCATCGCCGAATTGCGCACCACAAGCTTCCGCGCCGCCTCATACAACGCGCGCGACCGCTGATACTCCGCCCACTCTTCAGGAGCCGCTTCAGCCAGCGCGTTCTGCGCCTTTTTCAGATCGGTCTGCGTATGGTCTAAACCGATGACCCATATCAACAAATCCGACGACATAACGCTATCCTCTCGTTTGGACGGCAAGGGTACTCTAAGATTTCCGCTTCATCTCCGCCGACCCCGCTTCATCACAAATGCGGATTGATCCGCTTCCATTCGTTCAGGGGAGGAAGCAGCCCGTCCGCAATGGTCTGATCGCGCAGCGCCGCCAGATGCGCATGCGACTCCTTCAACGCCGCCATGTCCTCCTCCGATCCGTCCGGCAGGCGCGCCGTAACGCCGTCCGCGCCGAGCGTCGTGTCCGCCGCCATCATGACGCCGCCCCATTCGGAGGCGTCTCCCTCCGCGCGGATGTAGGCGCCGCTCGGCCATGGAAACTCGCCCCCGCCGAGAACCGACCGCAGCATCTGAACGCTCAAATGGGAGGGCGATTGAAACGAACTGCGCCCGCGCAGCTGAATGACCCGCGCGCCGCCGCCGCGCACATGTGTCTGTATCTCCTCCCAATCCGCCTGCGACAGCCACCCCTCGCTCAAGTAGCTTGTCAAGGGCTTGCCGTCGATGCGGATGCCGTCTTTGAAGACCGCCATCTTTTCGCCGTGTCCGCCGTACGTTCGGCAGCCGGTCACCAGGTCCTGGCGGACGCCGAACCGCTGCGCGAGGGCGGTCTGAAGGCGCGTCGAATCGAGCGCCGCCAGCGTGGACACCCGCTTCGGGTCCAAGCCCGAATGCACAAGAGCCGTCAAGCCGGTGATGTCCGCCGGGTTGAAGATGACAATCAGGAATTTCAGATGCGGGGCGCGTTTGCGTATCGTTTCGCCCAGCTCCTTCGCAATGGCGCAGTTGTCTCTGCGCAGGTCTTCGCGCGTCATGCCTTCTTTGCGCGGCGCCCCGCCCGATGTGATCACATAGGAGGCGCTCTCCAGAGCCTCGCCCAGATCGATCGTCCAGGAGACTTCAGCCCCAGGAAAACCGCAATGGTTCATCTCCTCGGCGGCGCCATGCAAACCTGACTCAAACGGGTCGAACATGACGACTCGGCTGGATACGCCCGCCGCCAACACCGCCTGCGCCAGATTGGAACCGATCGCGCCGGCGGCTCCTAAAATGGCGACCCGTTCGTCTGTCAAATAGCTCATTTGTCCGTTCCCTTTCTTTTGTTTAAAGCGGCTCAACCGCGACTCAATGATGCGCCCCATGCGCCGCGGAGGCTACAAAATCGGACCCAGCGTCCATGGGTTGAACTCCAATTCGCCGACGCCTGCCAGTTCGCTCTTCGTTTTTTTGCCGGAGGCTGTCTCGACGACCGCCTCAAAAATTTCTTGACCGACCTCATCCACCGTTTTGCCCTCTAAAACCGCGCCGGCGTTGATGTCCATATCGTCCGGCATATGATGAAACAGGCGCGAATTCGTCGCAATCTTAATGGAGGGGGAGGGCTTGAACCCGAAGACGCTCCCGCGCCCTGTGGTGAACAGAATGACCGTCGCGCCGCCCGCCGCCATGCCGGTCACCGACACCGGATCGTAGCCAGGGGTGTCCATCGCCACAAAGCCGCTCTCCGTAATCCGCTCGGCGTACCCGTAAACAGCGCGCAGCGGCGACGAACCGCCCTTCGCAATCGCGCCGAGCGACTTTTCATAGATCGTCGTCAAGCCGCCCTCCTTGTTGCCGGGCGTCGGGTTGTTGTCGATCTTGGCGCCATGCGCGGCGGCGTGCTTTTCCCACCAGCGGATGCGCTCCACCAGCCGCCTGCCGACCTGTTCGCTGGACGCGCGCGCCGTCAGCAGATGTTCAGCGCCGTACATCTCCGGCGTCTCGCCGATGCAGTGCGTTCCGCCATGCCGCGCCAGCTCGTCGCCGAAGCAGCCGACCGCCGGGTTCGCCGTGACGCCGGAATGCGCGTCGGAACCGCCGCACTCCGCCCCGACAATCAGCTTGGAGAGCGGCTGCGGCGTCCGTCGGCAAGCGTCCGCATGCGGCAGCATCTCTTCCACCGCGGCGCAGCCCGCCTCAACCGCCTTTTGGATGCCGCCTTCCGCCTGAATGGAGATCATCTTCGGCGGGGCGCCCATGCCGTCTATCGTCAACAAGCCCTCGTTCGCCGCCAGATCCGCCATCTGATTCACTTCGCAGCCCAAGCCCATCAGGATATACCCGTATACGTTCGGGTGGGTCGCCATGCCGGCGAGCGTGCGCTGCAGCTGGATGTAGTCCGCGCCTCCCAAGACGCCGCCGCAGCCGCCTTTGTGCGTCAACGGCAGCAGCCCGTCCACATTCGGATATTCGCTCAACCGCTCGTCTGAAAACTCGCGCGACACATAATGAGAGACGCTGGCGGAGCAGTTCACGGTGGAGATGACAGCGATGTAGTTGCGCGTTCCGACGCGCCCGTCCGAGCGGAGATAGCCGTCAAAGGTTCGCGCCTTGCTGGGAGGGTAAGGCTCCAGCGGGACCGCGTCCTCGCCGAAGCGGTAGTCGCGGTCGAAGTCGCGCGCCTCTAGGTTGTGAGTATGCACATGCGCGCCGGGCGCGATCTCTTGGGACGCGAACCCGATCACATGTCCGTATTTGCGGACAGGGGCGTCCTTCGGTATCGCTTTCAGGGCGAGTTTATGTCCGGGTCGAATCGGCTCGGCGGTCTGTAAAATGTCTCCGCCGCGCGACAGCGCCGCGCCGGCGGGTATCCACTCCCGCGCGACAGCGACATCGTCGCCCGCGCGCAAAATGAGCGCCTTGTCGGTCAACGGCGCGGAACGCATCGCTTTCTCCCATCGTGAATCCACCTAACGCGCCTAAAGCATACGCTGTTTTGCGTTGGAGCGCAAGGTTCGCTCCCGCCGCGCGCTTTTAGTTGACGCGCCCGCCGATCCATGCAGTCATTCCGCGACCCCTCCTTGTCATTTCCGCGCCAGCGGGAATCCAGAAGCGGCGCTAAGCGATTTAAACCCCATTTTCAGGGGCTTCACTCTCCCCGTTGTGAGGGCAGGGGGGTTTCTGCGGCGCTCTCCCCGCGTCAAAGGGCAGTCTCTATAGGCGATGATCTTGATTTTAGAGAGTCGTTTTGGAATGCGGAGGCTGTCTGGGAAAACTCTGGATTCCCGCTTACGCGGGAATGCATGTCCTCGCGGAAGCGGGGAACGAATAGCCCAATAACAGCGGTTGGGGCGCGGTTTCTGGACTCCCCCCTTGAAAAGGGGGGCTGGGGGGGTTTTAGTTCCGTGCGCGGAATCACGATTAGCACAACTCAAACGGGATTTTTGTCGTCATCGCCTGTAGAGACTATCCGTCAAAGAATGCCGTTGCGTTTCAGTTGCGCCAACAGATACGCCTGATCGCGGTTCCCCTTCGTTGAGTTGCATGCGCCGCACAGCAGCTGCAGGTTGTCGAGATGATCCGACCCGCCCTTGCTGCGCGGGACGATATGATCGATGGTGAAGTTCCTGAACGGAAACGCGATTTGACAGCCCGCGCAATCGCCCTCCTGCTTTCCAAACAACGTATGCTTATGCGTCCGGTAATTCGGCAGCTTGCCGAGATCGGTACGGTTCGGTATATCGGTTCGATGCGCCATTGGACGCTGCGAAAACAGAAGCGGATTGTCCTTTTCAATGCGTATCTTGACCAGCTGCGCCGCCTTCGGCGACAGGTCGATTCCCGCCCATCGGCGGTTCAAACGTTCGGCGGCGACGCATGCCGTCGCGCAGCCGCAGAACGGATCCAGAACCGTATCGCCCTCGTTGGAGGACGCCTTGATGATGCGGTCAAGCAGCGCGATCGGCTTCTGCGTTGGATAGCCTGTGCGCTCATTTCCGCGCGCTCTTTTAATGTCTGTCCATATATTCGTTGGAACCGTCCCAGGGTGTTCATGAAGATACCGCTTTCTTTGAGGCGCGCCGCCTTTCTTTTTTGGAAAATGAATGCGCCCTTCAGATTCCCACCGCTTCATGGTCGACTCTGGACAGCGCCAGGGACCTGGATGCCCATAGAAGTCATACAGATATCCGCCCCCCTGTAAGCCGCCGGCCTTTAAGTTTTCAGGTCTATAGCGGCCGGCAGAATCTTCATGCCTGTAATGCGATTGAATGGCGCCGCTGTCTAAAGGAATCCGTACTGCATCCTTATGGATTTTTTGACCGTAAAAAAGAATCGTATCAGAGATTTTCCCAAATATTTTTGAATCTGGATGTGACGGGTTCCGTTTCCATATAATTTCGTTTTGAAAATTCACTCTCCCAAAAACAGCGTCCATGATCAGCTTCAGATAATGAGACGCGGTCGAATCGCAATGCAGGTAAATGCTGCCCGTATCCTTCAAGACGCGCTTCATCTCCAGCAAACGAACCGCCATCATGACCGCGTAGGACTTCATGCCTTTGCCGTGCGCGGCGCCCGCCGCTTCGATCACAGCGTACAGGGCAGGCTCTCGGTCGGCAATCTCGCCATGCCAAGCGAGGTCCACATCGTCCAGAGTCCATGTGTCTTTGAACGCCGCGCCCGCCGCTTCCGATCCGATCGGCGCCGAATAATTTTGATTCGAATTAAACGGCGGGTCTAAGTAGATCAGGTCGACGCTGTCGGAGTTCATGCCGCGCATGATGTCCAGGTTGTCGCCTGTCCACATGGTTCGGTTTGTCCAGTTTGGCTGATGCTGATTCACGCCCGCCCCCTTGACCGTTTCGCTGACGCATCCAATATAATGCAATGCGCAGGAAAAATCCAGCGCGTCGGCAGCTTGCCGAAAAGCGGCGTATGCTGTAAAATATACAGACGTATCGGAAGCGAGCCGTTATTTGGAGAAGCGTATGAGAGAATTATTCAACTGGCGCGAGCGTTTAGAAAAACAGGAACGCGCCATTCTCATCGGCGTCGAATGGAAGGACGCGCGTTTCGGCGACTATGACGGCGCCGAGTCGCTTGAAGAGATGGCGGCGCTCGCCGACACCGCCGGCATTGAGGTCGTGTGCCGCGCCATGCAAACGCGGAACGCTCCCGACGCGGCGACGCTCATTGGCAAAGGCAAGGCGGAAGAGCTCAAAACGCTCAACGAGGAGGTCAAGGCGGACGTTTTTCTGTTTGACGGCGACCTCTCGCCCGGCCAACTGCGCAACCTTGAAGAGATACTTGAAACGCCGGTCATCGACCGCACCGACATCATCCTAGACATCTTCGCCCAGCGCGCCCAGACGAAAGAGGCGGCGCTGCAGGTGGAGATGGCGCAGCTGGAACATGACTCGTCTCGTTTGCGGCGGGCGTGGACGCATTTGTCGCGCGTCGGCGGCGGATCGGGCGTCGGCGGCGGGGCGGGAACGCGCGGTCCCGGCGAAACGCAGCTCGCCATGGACAGACGGCTTATCCAACGCCGCATCCGGCAGCTGCGAAGAGAGCTCGCGAAAGTGTCGCGTCAACGGCGCGTGTCGCGGGCGGGGCGCGCCGATCAGTTCACCGCCTCGCTTGTCGGGTACACGAACGCGGGGAAGTCGTCGCTGTTGAACGCGCTCACCGGAGAGACGCATGCCGCCGCGGAGGACAAGCTGTTCAAGACGCTCGATACGACGACGCGCCGCCTTGAGCTGCCGATAGGCTCGGACGCTCTGTTGACCGACACGGTCGGATTTATCCGCCGGCTGCCGCATAAGCTGGTGACCTCCTTCCGCGCGACGCTGGAGGAGACGAGCGAAGCGGACCTGCTGCTCCATGTGGTCGACATCGCCTGCGCATTTCCGCTTCAACAGATTGAGGCGGTCAACATCGTTCTAAAGGAAATCGGAGCGTTGGACAGACCGACAATCATTCTTTTTAACAAAATAGACGCCCTGCAAGACGAGGAACCGCTGCAGGAAGCGATGGCTGCGCATCCGGACGCGGTCCCCGTTTCGGCGCTGACAGGCGAGGGTCTAGATCGGCTCAAGGAGCGCATCGGCGAGGTTGCCGCGCCGAACATCCAGAACTACCGCATTGAGCTGACGCATGAGCAGGGCAAACTGCTCTCCTACCTGCACGAGGTCGGCAGCGTCCATCAGGTTGAGCATCATGAAACAGGCGTCTCCGTGCAGGCGTCGGTGGATCTGCGCCATATGCGCCCTTTGAAGGCGTATGCGGAGCCGACACAAGAGGAGAGGCGGACATGAAAATCACCGCCATGAAAACCTACCTCACCCACGAAGGAGGGCGCCCCCGCGCGCTCGTCAAGGTCGAAACGGACGAGGGCATCTACGGATGGGGCGAGGCGTACTGCCACGGACCCGAACGCGCCATCGAACCGATCGTCGACTACATCTTTGAGATGATCAAGGGGGAGGACCCGCGCCGCATTGAGTTTCTGATGCTGAAACTATTTCAGCAGTTTCGGTTTCCGCAGGGGGGCGTCGCGTTGGCGGCCATCTCCGCTGTCGATCACGCCTTCTGGGACATCAGCGGCAAGGCGGCGAACCTGCCGGTCTATATGCTGCTCGGCGGCGCGGCGCGTGACCGCGTCTGGATATACTGCCACATCCGCGGGCGCGACGGCAAAGAAGCCGCCGATCAAGCAAAACAGCGGAACGAAGAGTGGGGCTTTACCGCCTTCAAAACCAGCCCCTACAAACTGCCGACCGAATCGGCAAGATGGGGGCTGATGTGCAAAGCGGGCGCGCAATTCTTTGAACAGCTGCGAAACGAATGCCCTGACGAATGGGAATTCGCGTTCGACCCGCACGCCAAAATCTTTGAGCCGATCCGGGCGCTCCAGCTCGCCAACGCGCTCGCGCCGTACGACCCGTACTTCTATGAGGAGCCGCTGCGCCCTGAACACCGCCCCGCCTGGGGGCGTCTGCGCGCGCAGATGCAGGTTCCGCTTGCGACGGGCGAATGCCTTTACACCCGCTTTGAGTTTTTAGACCTGCTCGCGCAGCAAGGCGCCGACATCATTCAGCCGGACATCTGCTCCGTCGGCGGGCTGCTTGAGATGCGCAAGATCGCCGCCATCGCCGAGGCGCATTATGTGACTGTCGCGCCGCACAACCCGATGGGACCGCTCGCCACCGCCGTGAATGTGCATTTCGCCGCCGCGACGCCCAACTTCAAAATACTGGAATACTGCAGCCTGCCTGGCAGAAACCATTGGCTGGACGATCCGTATGACCCCGTGGACGGCTTTCTGGAGCTGCGCGACCGCCCAGGGTTCGGCGTGGAGGTGAACGAAGACGCCATCCGCAGCGACCGCTATATCCACTGGCAGCGCACATGCCGGCTGCGCCCTGACGGCTCCACCGACTATATATAAAGGAGCGCGTTGCTGTTGATGCCGTATTCCCGCGCCCTCATAGCCTGCCCTCGTGAAAACGGGGTCACTCGCGCGCCGTTTCCGTCATTCCCGCGTAAGCGGGAATCTTAAGCGCATCAGAGGATGTCTGCAGTCGCATTATACCCTTGCGCTTTAGGCGCATCCGCCCCATGACATGTCAAACACCTTTTGTTGAGGAGACGATTTGAAAAAACTGCTCGTTCTGATGGCGTCCGCCCTGCTGACGACCGCCGGCGCTTCCGCCCAGCTGCCGTTTCAGGTCAAGGCGATCTATTTCAAGCCGACCAATGTGGCGGAAAACACCGCGAAGGTGAAACGGCTCATCGAAGGCGCGCAGGAGCTGTACCAGTCCGAAATGGATCGGCACGGCTTCGGCGAGAAAACCTTCCGCCTCGACCCGGCGATCCACATCCTCCGCGGCAAGCATGCGCTCAACCATTACCTGCACGACACCTACAACAAGATTGAGCAGGAGCTGCCGCAGCGGTTCCGCAACCAGAACAACGTCTATGCGATCTTTCTCGCCGGCGCCGAATTTGTGGAGGGCTGGCCCTGCGGGACAGGCTTTCCCATCTTCGGCTGGGCAAACGGCGGGACGGCGCTGATCGCCGAGCATAGCAATTGCCCCGATCATGTCTCCCTCACCGCCCACGAACTCGGCCACGCGTTCGGCCTCTACCATGACCTGACAAATCCGAAGGCGATCATGGGCGCCGGCGACGACGAATTCAACGATTTTGAATGCCGCTGGCTCGACAAGCATCATTACTTCAACGACGTTCACCGCATCAACGATGTGCCGGATGTGTTCGGGGTTGATATGAAAGGCGTCAAACTGGACGGCAAGAAGTATGCGCAGTTCACCATCAACGCCGGCTCCGACATCGGGCTGCATCAAGCGCACCTGATGCGGCTCTCCGATGTGGGCGTCGTCGGCTGGGACACGACCATTCAGGGCGCGCGCGACGCGGCGGTGATCCAGACCCGAACCGCCTGGCTCGCCGGGGACAACAGCCTAGTGGCTCAGATTCTGGACATACAGGGCAACCATTTCATGCACACCTTCGCCTACGCCCCGCCGACAACCTTCGAAGGCGACGACCCGGAAGAGCCGCCGATGAATGTCGCAAGCGGAGGGAAGTTGCCTGTCGTCTGGGCGGGCTTAAAGAGATAGGCGGAACGGCTCCTCCATAAAATCTGACCTCGCGTCTTAAGTTGGGATATGTCGGCATGCGAACGCAGACGTCTTCTGCGGCGCCTTTATAAAAAGGCATCGCAGCCGCCGCGCCCGTTCTTTAAACCCCCCTAGCCCCCTTTTCAAGGGGGAATCGGACGCGGAGCCTCCATAAAAAAGGGCGGTACCCATGATGGGTACCGCCCTTTTCGTCATTCCCGTTCACCTTTTCGTCATTCCCGTGAAAACGGGAATCTTCCGTTCACCTTTTCGTCATTCCCGTGAAAACGGGAATCTTCCGTTCACCTCTCGTCATTCCCGTGAAAACGGGAATCTTAGCGGGTTTTGAGCGTTCCCCATGAGGACGCCATCTTGCCCGACGGATCAACCGACGCGGGCGTTCCGACGAAGTTGACGACATTCATCTGCGCGGTGTCTTTGCCGAAGACGATCGCGTTCGCGCCCCATCCGAGCCACCCTTTCTGCCCTTGTTGACCAGGCTCATCGTCCCCGTCGTTCACAATCATTCCGAAGCCGATGGAGCCGCCCGCTTCTAGAGCCGTGGGCGGAATCGCAGCCGCCGGGAAGAACGCTTCATAGAGCGTCCGTTTTTCCCCTTCGATGCGCGCAATCGCGTAATCGTCCGCCGTGACGCCCACCTCCGCAGGTCCCGTCGCAAATTTGAGCGCCCGGCTGAATTGCGGGCTGTCGGAGTTGGGGCCGCCGAGACCGAAGTTGAACTCGTACATATTGCCTCCGCCGGCGCGTTCTCCCGTCGGGTCGATGGCGACCTGCGCTCCGTCGCCGTTCCAGATGCCGCCGCCGACGCCTGTGTTCAGATGCGAGTCGTCCGTGATGTCCGCGGCGAAGTAGAGTCCGTTTTCGTTCCAGAGGAGCCAGAAGGTTCCGCTGGCGTCGTCTTCGCCGTTCCATTTGCCGCCGCCATGCTCCCTAAAGTCGGCGAGCGCGACGCCTTCAGGGACGCCGCTCCAGTCGTTCAAGTTGGCGTCGATTGTCGGCGCGGAGCCGCCTGTGTGGTAGGCGGAGTACTCCTGGTCTTGGGCAAATGCCGCTCCGGCAAGCGCAAATGCGCATGCCGCCGCCATCGCTGTTCGTTTCATATGATCCGATCCTTTCTTGTAGTGTTGCGCCGTTGTTTATCGGCTTGTTTTGATGTCCGCCCAGGACGCTGCCAGCTTGCCGGCTGGATCGACGCTTAGGGCGGCTTGCGAAAGTATGAGCAGGTTGGTTTGGCTCGCGTCTTTTCCAAAGACGATGGAGTTGGCGCCCCATCCGAGCCATCCTTTTTGTCCGTCTTGTCCAGGTTCGTCGTCGCCGTCGTTCACGATGAGTCCCAGCCCCATCGTTGTATCCGCCTTCATCTCGGCGGGCGCGATCTGTTTGGCAGGAAAGAAGACCAGATACTTGGTCAGCTTATGCTTCTCCACCCGCTCGAATTCGTAAAAAACTGTTTCAGGGTGGAACTCTGCAGGTCCTTTGAAATGCCGCAGTTCGCGCGCGAAACTGGGCGTCGAGGAATTGGGAGCGCCGAGTCCAAAGTTGAATTCGTACATGACGCCGTCTCCGCCCGGCGGACGCTCGCCTGTCGGTTCAATGGCGGCCTGGACGCTGTCGCCAACCCAGATGTCGTCTCCAGTGTTGTTGTTCAGGTGCGAATCGTCTGTCACTTCGATCATCAGGATGATGCCTTCTTCGTTCCAAAGAAGCAGAAATCGTCCGCTGGCGTCCTCGTTTCCGTTGTGTATGCCGCCGCCGTAAAATCGTCCTTGTCCAACTCGACAAAATCGACAATCGACCACAGGGAGGCAGGATCGTCAGGAAGCGCCGCCTCTGGCGCATACCGAACAATGTACTCTTGATCCTGCGCCGTCGCCGCTGTCATGAACGCCGCCATCGACATCGCCGCCGCTATGCGCAATCCAGATCGTTTCATCTCGCCCTTCATAGAAAACATTCTCCTATGTGATACGCCTAGACTGCTCAATTCGATGACGTTCATTTTGCGCGGCGGCCCGCCGATCCAGCGCCGCGGCATGCGCATTCAAGCATGACGCGGCGCTGTTTGTTTCTTGCAGCGTTCCTCCGTTGTTTATCGGCTCGTTTTGATGTCCGCCCAGGACGCTGCCAGCTTGCCGGCAGGATCAACGCTGAGGTCTTCCTCCGAAAGTATGAGCAGGTTGGTCTGGCTCGCGTCTTTTCCAAAGACGATGGAGTTGGCGCCCCATCCGAGCCATCCTTTCTGTCCAGCTTGTCCAGGTTCGTCGTCGCCGTCGTTCACAATGAGTCCCAGTCCGATCGTTGAATCTGCCTCCAGCTCGGCGGGGACGATCTCGCTGGCAGGAAAGAAGACCAGATACTTGGTCAGCTTCAGCTCCTCTATCCGCTCGAATTTGTACACGAACAGATCTGGGTCGAACGCCCCAGGTCCATCGGCATGCCGAAGGGCGCGCGCGAAGCTGGGCGTCGCGGAATCGGGCGCGCCGAGTCCGAAGTTGTACTCGTACATGACGCCGCCTCCGCCTCCCGGACGATCGCCTGTCGGCTCAATGGCGATCTGGGTACTGTCGCCGTTCCAGATGCCGGCCCCTGCGTTGGCGTTCAAGTGCGAATCGTCTGTAATCTCTGACATGAAAAAGAGGCCCTCTTCGTTCCAGAGAAACAGAAATCGCCCGCTGGCATCGTCGTTTCCGTTGTGTGTACCGCCGCCATGCTCCGTAAAATCGCCCTTGTCCAACTCGACAAAGTCGACAAGCGACCACACAATCGCCTCGGAGGCTGGATCGTCCGGAAAATCGGACGCATACCGAACAGTGTACTCTTGATCCTGCGCCATCGCCGGCGTCAACGCCGCCATTGCCAGCGCGACCGCTATGCACAATCCAAATCGTTTCATCGTCTCGCTCCTTCATAGAAAAACGTTCTTTTATTATACACCCAGCCTGCTGGATTGGGCAATCGCGCGTTGCTGACCTTACGTCTTAAGTTGAGACATGTCGGGCGGGCGGACGCGGACGGTTTCTAGGATGCCTCTGGATTCCCGCTTGCGCGGGAATGACGGTCTGGTTGGCGGCGCCTTTTTCCCATGAATAGAGCGATCGTTGGTTCAAATGTCCCAACTTTAAGCATGAGGTCAGGGAATCGGACGCCGCGCCCGTAAACGCCTTTTCAAGGGGGAGTCTAGAAAACCCCCTCATGCGCGGGACGGACTATACGGACATGGCCTACCCGACAGCGGCAGCCTCAAACTCTGGGCTGAATGAGACGCCCAGGCTCTCCAGCAGCGGACGGAACAGCGCGTCCAGCTGGTCAAGCGAACTGTCCGGCCCCTCCCACGGACGCGGCGCAAAACGCATCGCGCCAATGACGACCGAGTCGTCTCCGCGCGTCTCCACATAGTCCGCGTCGTTCGGGATGAACGCGGCGCGATTCGTATGAATCTCGGCGCGGCACGGCGGACCGACCGCCTCCTCGCTCCCAACATACAGCAGCCAGAGCGAACGGGCGAACGGCTCTCCCGTTTCGGCGTCGCGGATCGCGGTCAAGTATTTGCGCAGGTCGTCCATTTCGCGGGACACATCGCGCATATACTTCGCGTCCAGAATGACGCCCATCTTCAGCCGCCCCTCCTCGCGCACCTCGATCATGAAGTCGGGGCTATACGGCAGTCCGCCGCCGGCTTTGTAGAAGGGGAGACTGCGCCGCGCCGCCTCCTCCCGTTGATAAATGAGCGGCGTGTATAAGAGGCGCAGCGTCCGCGTGTCATCCAGCCGAAACAGCGCCGACGAGCGCTCAATATGCAGCGTGTAGGCGCCAATCTGCGACGAGCGCTCATACAGCGACCCGTATTCCTCCACTTTCAACCGACCCCGCTCCGTCAAATACCGCAGCATGTTGAGATATGTCCAATATTCGTACAGCTTGTCGGTGCCTTTGACGCGCGCCTGCATCTCAAAATTGGCGCGGTCGAAGATGTTCCCATGCTGCCGCATGAACGAGAGCATGACGCGGTAGATCGTCGAATAAACAGGATGGCGCAGAAACAGCGCTGTCGGGCGCAGATCCATCGGCTTGGCGTCCGCCTGCAGAAACGGGTATTCGCGCATGTCGCGCCAGATGGAGCGGCGATGCTCATTGCATGATTCAATAATCTGCTCAAGGCGGCGTCGGCGCGGCTCATCCTCCGTCTCCCAGATGGAGGGCCCGTCCGGACGCGGCAGGTCTTTCCACCAGCGATCCTCATCGATCAGCGCCATCTGCGCCTCCATCATCTGCGCGATGAACCCAAGCCGCTGCCGCAGCCACATCAAGAACCGCCCGATCTGCTGGTTCTCATGCGTCTGCGCCGTCAAGGAACGGACTGGAGCGCTGCATAAAAAGGGGCGGCTGGACGGGTCGCGCGGATCGACGCCGGTCGAGATCAGATCGTTCAGCGAGCGGTGGTCAAGTCCGTTGTAGCTCCATTTTTGGACCCGCTCCCTGTCCACCTTTAACTGCAGCGCCGCTCCGCTTTGTAGTCCGCCCAGTTCGGCGCGTATTCTGTTTAGGGCGTTTCCGATTTCGGCATGCTCCTCGGTATGGCGAAACCGCGTCGCCATATTTTGCTGGCTCCAGCCGAAGCCCGCCCGCGCGCCCATCACATCCAGGATGAGACCTTTGGACGCCGCCTCAATCTCCATGACCATCGCCTCGTACTGGTCTTCAGTGATCTTCGACGGACGGCACAGGATCTCGATGACCATGGAGCTTTCGCCGCCCGGGCCGATGCGCGCGATCTGTACCGAAACCCAGCCGCGAAAGTTGGCGAGAAGCTTTTGACCGCCCCAGCGCAGACCCCCCGACAACAGCGAGGACGGCGGATGCTCAATGCCGCCGATCCGCAGCGTGTAACGCGATCCAGGGTCAGGGTTCGTCGCCACCGCCTCGATGTCGTCCAGCTCATAAACAGGGTGCGGCGCCTGGCGGGTCGCGCCGTTTTCAAACGGAAAGCGGAGCGGCATCCCGCCCGGATACGGCGTCTCGTCCGACTCGACGTAAAGCAGCAGTTCCTCCGCCATGATTACGCTTCCTGTATGCAGTGGAAAAAGTCCATCGCGTATTCCGACTCCACCATGCGCGACAGCCGCTTGTGGGAGCGCGGGAACAGCTCCTCCGGCAACTCGCCCAGCAGCTCCTGCAGCAGCTGTCGGAACCGGTCGGTATGCCCGCGCAGTTTCGGCAGGGCGCGCTGGAGTATCTGCCGGTCGAACGCCTCCCGCTCCGAGATCAGATTGGCGCTGTTCGCCACATACCGCGCGATGCCGCTCAAGGCGCGCATGCTGAGCGGGTATCCGTACTGGTAAAGTATCTTCTGAATCGGGTCTATCGAACGGCGCACAAAGCTGATGGTTTCTTCTGACGGGCGCGTTCTCGTCCAGCTGCGGTACACGGAGGCGGAAATGGGCGCGGCGTTTTTTCGTTCTAAATAAGAGGAGCCGAGAGCCGCCGCCTCCTGCCCCGCGAAGATCGGCGTTGCCGGCGGCTGTATCTCGATCACATTGACCCGGTCCAGCATGCGCGGGCTGAACGGCTTGGTCGTTTCGTCCACATTCGCCGTCCCGGTGAAACGCACGCTGCGCGCGATGGAAAGGTAGCCGTACGGACGCAGCGGGTCGCCCTCCGCGCACAGGTCGGGGTTGAAGCAGCGGACGCCCTGCGCCCCCTCCGGATTTTGAAGCGCGCTCAAAAAGTCGGCAAAGTAATGCTCAACATAGGACAGATTGATCTCGTCCAGATTGATCACATAGACGCCGGAATGCCCCATCCGCTCCTCCTCGCAGGCGAACACGAGCGTTTCAAACAGGCGCGCCGGGGCCGGCTCAAAGACGCCTTCAAGGCTGTTGAAATATCCGAGAAGGTCGCGCATGTCCATCCATCCAGGGCGCACCGGCACCATCAGATATCGATCGGGCGACTGCGACCCGGCATACCCGTGCAGCGCGAGGCTGTATAGGCGCGGCAGGGTCGACTTGCCGACGCCGCTCGGTCCCGCCAGTATGTTGAACCGCTCCGACTTCATCGCAATATGATAGTTGAGCAGGTCAGAATCGGCGTACGAGAAGCCGGAATCACGCACATTCTGCAGCCATGTGTCGATGAAGAGCGACTCTTCCATCGGGTTGTCGGGCGCGCCTTCCAGCACATAAGGCGGAAATTCGAAGACGGAGCGTTTCGGGGCGCGCTCCTGGTGATGAACAGCGGCCACAGACGGCGCGCCGGCAATCGACGGGACGCCCATCTCCTGAATCAACGGCAGAAAACTCATCATGTTTTGAAGAATTTCTTCCCGCTTCTCCTTGAAGTTGTCAGCCGCTTTCTCCAGCGCGGCGATCGTTTCGCGGCTCCGCGCCGTCTCTGCCTCATGTTTGCGCGCCATCTCCAGCTCATGCTTGCGCCGCTCCTTCTCCAGCTCCGCCTCCTGACGCCGCCGCTCTTCCTCAAAAGCGTCGCGGGACGCCTCAATTTTCTGCGCCGTCTCGTCCCGCTCCGCCAGCAGCGCGTCGATCTCCTGACGCGCCTTCTCTTCCAGCTCGCCCGTCCGCTGACGCACATACTCTTCGGCGAGTTCGCTCTGCCGTTTCTCCAGCGCCGCTTTCATATGCTCCTGCGTCAAAATGGAGTCGTACAGCGGGCGCAGCTCCTGCTCAAAACCGCGAACGCGCGCCAGATAGGTCTCTATGCGCGGGCGGTAACGCGCCAGATCGCCTTCCTCAATATCCTTCAGCGCGTTCTCAAAGAACCGCTCCAGCTCTCTCCGTTCGGCATGCGTCACCGAGGCGCGCGCGACCCTAGAGACGATGTCGCGGTCGCTCAACGCTTCTAGGTTGACCGCCTTTTCAAAGGCGGTTTTCAGATGGTCGTAAAAAACAAGCGTGTAGGACTCCAGCTCGTAGTCGCCCCATCGGCGGTCCGTTTCAAACCGCACCTCGCGCGGAATGACGTCCACAAGCGAGACGAATTCGTTCCAGTTCCAGTTCCAGACCCGCTCCTGCTGCAGCGCTTGGACGTCATACACATACGGGTCGCTCGATTCGTCGCGCAGGGAGACGCGCCATGGACCGCTCACCTCGTCGCCTGTCAAGAAATAGACCGCGCCGTGGACGAGGCGGCGAAGTCTCACGACGCCCGCCCGTATCAATTCCGCCGTCTGCCGGTATTGATCGACGCGGATGATTTCGTTGACGCCTTTCAAGCGCGAGATCGAACGCGCCTGATAAAAATCTTTGTTCTGATCGACCGCGCTATACGCCGGCGCCTCCTCCAGCTCCACTAACACAAGGTTTTTCGGCACCGCATGGTCTCGGTCCGACTCCATGATGCGCCACCAAACAAGCCCCTTATTCGGAAACTCCTCCGCGGAAAGCGGTATCCCTTCCATCGTGCATATCGGTATCAGGCGGCAAAAATCGTTTCCGCCGCTCACAAAAGGTTCCTGCGCGACTGCGGCGACGATGCGGTCGCCGACGCCGATGTTGACTCCAACCATTGAACTCTCCTACCGTTTACGTTGCGTACATTCGTCTTTCGACGTTAGAAAGCGTTTATAGGATACTGGATTGAGGCGGCGGACGCAAGACGCGGCGCGCCGAGAACATGGGGCGGACAAGGGGAATCGAACCCCTGCGACCAGCTTGGAAGGCTGGGGCTCTACCAACTGAGCTATGTCCGCAAGCGGTGGTGGGAGGAGGAGGATTCGAACCCCCGAAGGCTTCGCCAGCAGATTTACAGTCTGCCCTCGTTGACCACTTGAGTATCCTCCCACATCTGTGGGGCTGGCGAGAGGAATTGAACCTCCGACCGGCTGATTACAAATCAGCTGCTCTACCTCTGAGCTACGCCAGCGCACAAGATACTATAACCGATAGAAACCGAGGCGTCAAGAAAAATCGCTGACATGGCGCCTTATTTATGAGAAAAGGCGCCGTCAACCAGACCTTCCCCGCGTCCACGGAAAACCCCCCCTGCCCCCCTTTTCAAGGGGGGAGTCTAGAGACCCGCGCCTTACGGTTGTCATCGGGCGGCTGTCATTCCCGCGTAAGCGGGAATCCAGAGTTTTTTCCAGACAAGCTCCGCATTCCAAAACGGACTTCTAAAGTCAAATCATCGCCTGTAGGTACTGCCCGCTGACATGGCGCCTTATTTATGAGAAAAGGCGCCGCCGACCAGACCTTCCCCGCGTCCGCGGAAAACCCCCCAGCCCCCCTTTTCAAGGGGAGTCTAGGAAACCCGCGCCCTCCATAGCCTGCCCCGTGAAAACGGCGGTTCCCCGCGTCTGCGAGGACATGCATTCCCGCCCCTGCGGTAAAACGGGCGGGAATCTTAGCCGTCGTCTGAACTAGGATTTCCAAGATTCAAAAGATAGAAAAGATCGATATTCTTGGCAATCTTTTCAATCCTTCCATCCTAGTTCAAAGACTCTCCATCCCGCCCTCCATCTCGCGTCCGCCCGCCTGCATGTTTCAACCAAAGACTTAAGGTCGGCGCGCTTACAATGGGGCGCGCTTTCGGGTATGATAGAAAAAGTACGTTGTTTCAAATCGTAAGGAGCCGTTTGCATGGCAGGTTATTACCGCTCACCCGCGCTGTTTGGCGACGATGTCACCTTTGTTTGCGAAGACGATTTATGGATCGTGTCGGTCGGCGGAGGAATTCCGCGCCGCTTGACATCGAACCTCGGGCCGGTTTCATGGCCCCGCGTCTCGCCGGACGGAACGCGAACCGCGTTCATCGCGCGGGAAGAAGGACCGAGCGAAGTGTATATCATGCCGTCCCTCGGCGGAGAGGCGAAGCGGCTCACCTATCAGGCAGGCAACGCCGCGACCGCCGCATGGAGTCCAGAAGGCGGCATCGTCTATTCCAGCAACGCCCACGGACCCTACGCCCATGTCCAAGAGCTTTGGACCGTCTCGCCGGACGGCGGGCTGCCTCAAAAACTGCCCTACGGACCCGCCGCCCGCATCGCCTACGGACCGGACGGGCGGGTCGTACTCGGACGCCACGCCGGACGCGACCCGTCATGGTGGAAGCGTTACCGCGGCGGAACAGCAGGACAGCTCTGGATCGATGCGGACGGAGACGGCCTCTTTGAACGGCTCAACCCTGTCGACGCAAACTACGCCGCCCCGATGTGGATCGATGGACGCGTCTATTTCATCGCCGACCATGAAGGTTTCGGCAACATCTACTCCTGCCTGCCGGACGGCGACGACCTGCGCCGGCACACCGACCATGAAACCTACTACGCCCGCTCGGCGTCCCATGACGAAAACCGCATCGTGTACCACGCCGGCGGCGATCTGTTCTTTTTAGACCTGGACGACGGCGAAAGCCGCCAAATCGAGATCGACTACCGAAGCCCGTTCATACAGCGGCAGCGCAAATTTGTGAGCGCGTCCCAGTATCTGCATGGGCATGCGCTGCATCCGGACGGGCATGCGGTCGCTGTGACGGCGCGCGGAAAGCTGTTTTCGATGGCGAACTGGGAAGGCGCCGTCGCGCAGCATGGCGAACGGGACAGCGCGCCCTTTGCGGCGCGGCGCCGACTTGCAGAGTGGCTGAACGACGGCAAGCGCATCGTTGCCCTCTCGGACGCGGGCGGCGAGGAGGCGGTTGAAATACACGCCGCGGACGGCAAAACGGAACCTGTGCGCCTAGACGGGCTGGACATCGGACGCCCGAACCGCCTCGAAGTGTCGCCCAAAAAAGACCAGCTCCTGCTGACAAACAACCGCTTTGAGCTGCTTCTCATCGACCTGGAAGAGAAGACGCTGAAGATACTCGACAAGAGCGATTATATGAACATTTGGGGCGCGGCATGGTCGCCGGACGGGCGCTGGATCGCCTACGGGTTCGCCGCGACGCGCCAGACCGCCTCCATCAAAATCGTCAACATCGAGACAGGCGAGGCGCGCGTCGTCACCCACCGCGAGTTCGGGGACGGGTCGCCCGGCTGGGACCCTGACGGCAAATATCTGTACTTCATCTCCAGTCGGGAGTTCAACCCGGTCTACAATCAGCATCATTTCGGGTTGACCTTTTTGCAGTCGATGCGTCCGTATCTGCTGACGTTGAAGGCGGACGAGGCGCATCCGTTTGTGCCGCAGCCGCGCCCGCTCGACAAAAAAGATGACAAGAAAAAAGAGAAGGACGGAAAGGAAAACGAGTCGGAAAAGAAGGACGGCGCCGCTGAAGAAAACGGAGACGGCGGCGACTCGGACAAAAAAGCGGACGAGGACGCCGATCAGAAGGAGGAAAAGAAAAAAGAGGAGAAGAAGGAAAAACGGATCGAGATCGACTTTGAGGGCATTGAACGGCGGGCGATCGCGTTTCCGTTCCCGGCGGGCGTGTACTCGCAGATCGACGGCATCGAAGGAAAAGCGCTCATTTTGTCGCGCCCGTCGCCGGGGAGCGGCGGCGGCGTTGAGTTGCACTCATACGAATTTAAAAACCAGAAAAAAGAGGTTCTGGTGAAGGGCTTGGACGGATTCAGCCTGACGCGCGACCGCAAGACGCTCACCTACCGCGCCGGCAACCGCATCCGCGTCGTCAAGGCGGGCGCCAAACCGGGCGACGGCGGCGGAACAAACCGCGGCGACGGATGGATCGACCTGAACCGCGTCAAACCCTCCGTCGTTCCGCTGCACGAATGGCGCCAGATGTACCGCGAGGCGTGGCGGCTCCAGCGCGACCATTTCTGGACAGACGACATGTCCGGCGTCGACTGGGAGCGCGTCTATGAGCGGTATCTGCCGATGCTGGAGCGGGTCGGAACGCGCACCGAGTTTGCCGATCTCATGTGGGAGATGCAGGGCGAACTGGGAACCTCCCATGCGTATGAGATGGGCGGCGATTACCGTTCGCATCCGAACTACGGGCAAGGCTTTCTCGGCGCCGACTTTGAACGGGCGGAGAACGGGTTCGCCGTGCGGCGCATCGTGGAGGGGGACTGCTGGAACGACGGCTCCGATTCGCCGTTGAGCCGCGCGGGCGTCAACATTCAGCCGGGGGATGTGATCCTGTCGGTCGCGGGCTTGCCGGCGGCGGAGCTGTCGTCGCCGAGCGAGGCGCTGGTGAACCTCGCCGGACAGGAGACGGAGCTGGTCGTCCGCGGCGAAGACGGCAACGAGCGAACCGTCGCCGTGAAACCGATCGGTTCCGAAGCGGGCGCGCGTTACCGCGAATGGGTCGTCCAAAACAGGCGGTATGTCCATGAGCGGACCGACGGACAGGTCGGCTACGTCCATATACCGGACATGGGCGTGCGCGGCTATGCGGAGTTTCACCGCGCCTATTTGGCGGAGCTGGATTTCCCGGCGCTCATTGTGGATGTGCGGCATAACCGCGGCGGGCATGTGTCGCAGCTGCTGCTGGAGAAGCTGGCGCGCAAACGCATCGCCTATACGCAGCCGCGGTACGGCGTCGCGCGCCCCTACCCCGGCGACTCGGTTCTGGGACCGATGGCAGCGTTGACCGACGAAAACGCCGGCTCGGACGGCGACATCTTTTCGCACTGCTTCAAGCTGATGGGGCTGGGACCGCTCATCGGAGTACGCACATGGGGCGGCGTCATCGGCATCAGCCCGAAGTCGCGCTTTGTCGACAGCGGACATACGACGCAGCCGGAGTACTCGTTCTGGTTTGAGGATGTGGAGTGGGGCGTGGAGAACTACGGGACGGACCCCGATATTGAGGTTCCGTATGCGCCGCATGATTATGTTGCCGGGAGGGATCCGCAGATGGAGCGGGGGATCGAGGTCATTTTGGGGCTGATAGCGGAGAACCCGCCGCGCGCGCCGGAGCTGCAGCGGCGTCCGCGCCTTCCGCTGCCGACGCTTCCGCCGCGCTCGGAGGATTGAGGCGGCGGCGCGTTCGTTTTTTGGCGCATCGGCAAAAAAGGCTCCGCTAACCAGACCGTCATTCCCGCGTAAGCGGGAATCCAGAGGCGCCGCAGATGACATCCGCGCTCGCCGAACGGAATGTCCCAACTAAAGACGTAAGGTCAGACGAATGCCTTGAACGAAACAGAAATCTGTTGTATGATCAGGGGCATCCAAACAGGAAGGACGCGCAACATGAACGATAAGGTCGGGGAAAGAGTCGACACGCTTGAGCGTCAACTGGCAGCTCTCAATGAGAGAGTGAATGCTGGGTTTCGAAGCGCCGCCGAAGGCGTTGAGGCACGGATGGGACGGGTGGAGGAGTTTCAAGGCGCCGCCTATAAGAGATTCGATGAACTCACAGAGCGCTTTGACGGAGCCAATAACGAACAACACAAGCGACGCGATGCGCTTGAGCGGAAACTTCACGATCGTATTGATAAGCAAAATGACAAGTTTACAGCCCACTTCAGGTGGCTCATTGGGATTGCATTGGTGTGCATAACGGCAACGCTAGCAGCAATCGGCGTCATCTTTCAAGCGTTATCGCTCATCATCGACAAATAAAATGACCGTCGCCAACTTCGCCAACCGTACCATGTGGACGGCCGACAACCTGGACATCATGCGCGGCATGAACTCCGACTGCGTCGATCTGATCTACCTAGACCCGCCGTTCAACTCCAACAGGACATACTCGGCGCCTGTTGGCTCGGAAGCGGCAGGCGCCGCGTTCAAAGATACATGGACGCTGGACGACATTGACCTCGCATGGCACGGCGAGATCGCCGACCGCGAACCTGCCTTGTATGCCGTCATCGACGCGGCAGGCGCGGCGCACGGATCCGGCATGAAGTCCTACACGATCATGATGGCGGTTCGCCTGATCGAGATGAAGCGCATCCTGAAAGACACAGGCAGCCTCTATCTCCACTGCGACCCGACGGCGAGCCATTATCTGAAACTGATCATGGACGCTGTCTTTGGGCGGGACAATTTTCGAAATGAAATTGTTTGGAAACGAACCAGCGCGCATTCTGGAGCGCGCCGATTTGGACCCATTCATGATGTTCTGCTGTTTTATTCCAAATCCAAAAAATACCGATGGAATCGCGTTTATCAGCCTTATGATCAGGACTACATTAAAAACAATTTTCGACGCGAAGACGCCAACGGACGAAAGTACAAGACGGGAGATCTGACCGGCGCAGGAACGCGAGACGGCGAATCTGGTCAACCATGGCGCGGTCATGATCCCACTTCAAAAGGGCGGCATTGGGCAATTCCACGCAATTTTCCAGGGGCGGAGAATGTTCCTGAATCGACCATCGAAGCGTTGGAGTACCTGGATGAAATTGGCAGGATCTATTGGCCGCCGAGAGGCTCCGTACCCAGCTTTAAACAGTATCTTGATGAGATGAAGGGCATGGCTGCGCAGGACATCATTGCCGACATAGGGGCTTTGAAATCCAGATCAAAGGAGAAAGTTGGATATCCGACGCAGAAGCCGTTGGTGCTGCTAGACCGCATCATTCGGGCGTCGTCCAACGCGGGCGACCTCGTTCTTGATCCGTTCTGCGGTTGCGCGACAGCGTGCGTCGCCGCGGAGCGTCTGAGTCGTCAATGGGCGGGCATCGACCTGTCGGCGAAGGCGGCGGAGCTGGTGAAGACGCGCATAGAGCAGGACAACCCGCTGCTGTTTTCGCAGCATCCACTTATACACCGGACGGACATACCGCAGCGGACGGATCAGGGGGCGCTGCCGAATTATCGGACGCATAAGCATCGTCTGTTCGGCGAGCAGGAGGGTCGCTGCGGCGGTTGTAAATTCATGTTTCCGTTTAGGAATTTCACCATCGATCATAAAGTACCGCGCAGCAAGGGCGGCTCCGACCACTACGAGAACCTGCAACTGCTGTGCGCGGCGTGCAATTCGGTCAAAGGCGACCGCTCGCAAGAGTATCTGCTCTCCCGGCTTGAATCTTCGCGGAAATGAGCGTCTGCACCCCGCTGTAACGCGCGATCCAGCGGGGCGCGCCGATCCTATTACCCCTTGCTTTTCAGAAGGTCAATGCCATCAGGCGTCTCTGATTTCTATGGGCGGAGATTACGTAACCAGTTGCGCTGAAACCATTCCTGATACGCTTCCTCGTCTCGATCCCTGCACGCCTCGATGTAAAGCTTGTACCAGAAACGATCATCGTCAAGGACGAGAGAGAGTTGCCATGCCGGCTCGTCCACGCTCTGCTCTCGCAGTTCCGCATCCGTGCTCCGAATCTTTGCCTTGTTCCGCCAGTGCTGGCGGAACTCATCTGAGTAGTAGTGAGCCAGCTCAGGAGCCTCTTCCTTGCACGCCGCTAGGAACTCAGCGAACTCTTCGGGGCATGTTTTTTCGTATGCCTTCCTGTTATATGCGTAGACCGAGAATTTGCCTTCCCGTGCGCAACGCATGTCATGAGCAAACATGCTGCCCGCCGCTTTCTGCAGCGCTTTAGCAGCAGCGATCAGTCTCTCCTTCCCTTCGCGCCAGCGAAGATCAACCACAGGGTCTTCGTAGAAATCCTTCTGTCCCATCAGCTTTCCTTTCTGTTTCCGTCCAAAAGGACGGGCTGTCGGTTTGGCATTCCGCTGAGTCTCCAGTTGTCGGGATCACCGGCTTCTCGAGTTCCAGCGCAATTAGTCGTTTCACACGTATATAATAGCGCAACGAGTCGCCCGTGTCCAAAAGAATTTCATCGGAATAAACCGATTTGCGCCAGTTCCCCCGCCCCGCCTTTTCTGTTATAGTGCCGTTGCAGCCGACGCGACCGCATCAACATGGAAAGGGCGCTAATGAAAAAAGTTGCGATACTCGGACCGCGCAACGCGGGGCTGATTGACGCGGCGGCGCGTTCGTTTTTTGGCGCATCGGCAAAAAGGCGGCAACACGGGCGAACGACTTATGGTAAGGTGTATGCAGGCGGCATGAACCGTCTAGAAACGATCAAGTGAAACGCATACGAAACCTCATGTCCGCGCTTCTTGGACGAACCGACCGTCATGACTCGTCCGCTGTGTCCCTTCCCCGCGTCAGTCGGCTGGTGAAAGCCGCTTTGGTCTTCCTCGCTGCGGCAACATCCGCTTTCTTCGTCGGCGCGCCAGCCAACGCTGCTGCGCCAGCTCCGCCAGCTCCGCCAGTTCTGCCGCCGCCGCCGATTGAGATCGCCTCTATCGGCCCCTACCACTGCACATCCGACGCCATCGAAGGGGAATCGCACTCCATGCGAATCGACACCAATGTGGACTTTGTCAGCGTCACATGGACAGCCGGCAGTCATGA
The DNA here is from genome assembly GCA_963665845.2 of Candidatus Poribacteria bacterium. Lineage (GTDB taxonomy): Bacteria > Poribacteria > WGA-4E > JAPPNK01. The sequence goes on along the minus strand of OY762492.1, from coordinate 2,543,532 downwards.
GTGGACAGACAACAACACAGCCAGAACAAGCGTGTTCAGTTACGCGTACGACAACATGGGCTCAACAGACGGAAACCTCGTCGCCGTCAGAGCGGTCGTCAAGGATGCTAACGGAAATGAGGATGCCGCCGAAAAAACCATCACCGTCTGGAAACCGATACGGATCCAATCGATGCCGTTTCAGTCCAGCTTCGCGGTAGGTGAAGAATTTGACCTGACGCTCACCACAAACATTCCGTTTCATACGGTCCGATGGTATGACGGGAAAGAGCTGATTGATGAGGATACCAGCGGAGGAACAGAGAGCCGCGTTCCTCATCGATTTGTGTCGGGCGACGGGTCGCCCAAAGACGGCGGCAAAATACATACGATCAGCGCGACCGTTTTTCTCAATGATCCTGCATCGGAAGAGGCAAACGTCCCCATAATATGGGGAAACATCAAGGAGAACGATATGCCGCGCGACGCAAGCTCCGATTCCTGGACGCGCGATGTCCGCGTCTATGAGGATCTTGGGCTTCTTTGGTGGTATGTCGATCTGTCGCTGGATTCCATTGCTCAGACTAGCGGCGACAATTACACTTTTGTCACTTCTCACACGGTCTGGTACTACAACGACCGTCCAGGAAAAATCCTTACAGAGATGCGCGGACGAGCCTCCTGGTACGAAAAGTTTGATGCGCCGGGCGCGGTCTGGAATAATTTTGGCGTGACGTATGATCGCGCAATTCCCGACAGAATTGCATTCAAAACGAGTTTCTCATTCCCAGTACCGCACATGAAGACGCTTACTGATGGGCGTTATTATGCCGTCCAAGGATATACCAACCTTCACAGCGGCTGGGACAATCAAAATGATGACAACGGAGCTCAGATACAGCTGCCGCATCTAGACGATCTTGACGGGCCTCGCTATCCTATCGTTCCCAGCATTCCTTCGCCCAGCTACATGATGCACGAACCTACATTGGACGATAACGCAGTACCCCGCTCTGACGGCGTTCCTCTTCCAAAAGATTGAGAAAGGAGTTGGCAATGCGAATCGCTGCCGCTTTCAAGACGGCCGTTCTGGCAGTCGCGCTGTTGTCAGTCTTCTACTGCGAGATGTCTGCCGAGACGCAGCTGCCAAAGCCCAAAGAGAATGTTCTGCGGCTTAACAAACCAACGATTGTTTACAATTCTATGTTGGATTACGAGTTGCGGCTCATTGACTGGGACGGACAGAACGACCGACTCTGGATAAAAGACAAGAGGGGGCGAACGCGCTTTCCTGGGGGCGTTGAGTGGTCGCCGGACGGCAAGCGCGCCGCCATCGTCGCCTTTGACCGCGAAACATGGAATTACGCAACTTTTGTGCTTGATCTGTCCACGAATCGATCCGAAAACATAACAAAGCGTTTCGATGGCGAATACAGCCTCATCTCCCCCTCCTGGTCTAGCGACGGCCGTTGGCTCGCTTTTTCAGGCTATGTGCTGCCTGGGGGGATCGGCAAATCACACTCCGATATTTATAAGATGCATATTTCGTCGGGGCGGCTGACGAATCTGACAAAAGCGCCGCGAGATATCAGCCAAACCCCCTCGTGGTCGCCGACGGCGGACATAATAGTGTTCGACTCTAATCCAGGTACCGGCGCGCGGGATATTTTTACGATCAACGCGGACGGAAGCGGCTTGACCCGCCTCACCCGTCCTCCCCATCAAAGAGCGACCAATTACGCCCAGATAGCTGCATGGTCGCCGGACGGGAAACAGATCGCCTTCACGGCGCACATCGGCACCGAATTTCCCGATCTCAACGTCTTCGTGATGGATGCGGACGGATCCAACATAGAGCAGATGACAACCAGCCCGAACTGGGATCATGCCCCCTGCTGGTCGCCGGACGGGCGGTGGCTTGTGTACTTTTCAGGCGAATGGAAGCCAAATGAGGTTTGGAATGTCTTTCGAGTTGATGTGAAAACGAAGGAGGTTGTTCAGCTGACGGTCAATGGGGGGCGCGACCCGCGCTGGGTCATGGCGGGCAAAAGCCGCTTCCTCTCCGTCGATCCAGCGGTTAAAAAAAAAGCGCAGTGGGGAGCGGTGAAAAAAGCGGACAGCAGCCCGAATAGCCCAACTTCGCAAGACGGCGAATGACGCGCCGGCGGGGATTTTGCGGCTGAAGGGCGCAGGGCAGTACGCTCATACGGGGATATTCGCGTCCGCGGCGCCTCTCCCAGAAAGGAGCTCGGCATGACAACCGCTCAATTTTCAAAACGCTGCGCCGTTTTCATAGCGGCGGGTCTGTTCGCCCTGCTCTCCGCCGCCGCTGTCGGAAACGATCTTGAACCGCTCGAAGATGTGACGAAGCTGGAAAAGCCGACCATTTCTTATACAGCCGAAGGAGGCGTGTACCTGATCGACTGGGACGGTCAAAACAACCGGCTCTGGCTGAAGGGAGAATACGGACTTCCGATATGGAGCATGGACGGCAAATACGTCTCTGTCGCCGGCGGCGTCCCGGACAAGTTCTACGGCGATTACGTTCTGAACCTCAGAACCGGGGAAGAAATAAACATGGACAAGAGGATCATCCAGACAATGGGCTTCGACTTTTGGCGCGAATTCGAAATACTTAGCAGCCAATGGATGCCCGGGGGCAGGCAGATGGTTTGCGCGGTCGGGGGAGCCTTCCTGCCGCCTCATGGTCCGCACAGAGAGATTTATATGCTGACCATCACCACAGGCAAGATGGTCAACATCACGAATACAGCGGGCAAATCAGAGAGTCAGATAACCGTGTCTCCTGACGGAAAAATCGCATTCTCTACGAACGTGAAGGAGCCGTTCCACCACACTCACAAACGCGACATTTTCATCATGAACGCGGACGGAACGGGTCTGAGAAACATCACCAACACCCCCGATTCGTCTGAAATTTCCCCTGTGTGGTCTCCGGACGGCAAAAAGATCGCGCTTCTAGGTTTTGGCGGCATTTCTATCATGAATCCGGACGGTTCCAATATAGAGCTGATCACACCGGTCAAGGGGTGGATAGAACTCACGGCTTGGTCTCCGGACAGCAAGTGGCTCTTATATGGAACGAATCCGGACAACGTACAATTTGGCTTTCGCGTGGTGCGGGTGAATGTGGATACGAAGGAGATCGTTCGCGTTACGCCCGAAGGCGTGAACGCCGTGTTCGGGTCCTGGGTTTTAGCGGGCAAGAGCCGCTTCCTCTCCGTTGACCCTGCGGGTAAAAAAAAAGCGGAATGGGGAGCGTTGAAAGAAGCGGACAGCAGCCCGAATAGTCCAACTTCGCAAGACGGCGACTGACGCGCCGGCGGGGATTTTGCGGCTGAAGGGCGCAGGGCAGTACGCTCATACGGGGATATTCGCGTCCGCGGCGCCTCTCCCAGAAAGGAGCTCGGCATGACAACCGCTCAATTTTCAAAACGCTGCGCCGTTTTCATAGCGGCGGGTCTGTTCGCTCTGCTCTCCGCCGCCGCTGTCGGAAACGATCTTGAACCGCTCGAAGATGTGACGAAGCTGGAAAAGCCGACCATTTCTTATACAGCCGAAGGAGGCGTGTACCTGATCGACTGGGACGGTCAAAACAACCGGCTCTGGCTGAAGGGAGAATACGGACTTCCGATATGGAGCATGGACGGCAAATACGTCTCTGTCGCCGGCGGCGTTCCGGATAAGTTCTATGGAAAATATGTTCTGAACCTCAGAACCGGGGAAGAAATAAACATGGACAAGAGGATCATCCAGACAATGGGCTTCGACTTTTGGCGCGAATTCGAAATACTTAGCAGCCAATGGATGCCCGGGGGCAGGCAGATGGTTTGCGCGGTCGGGGGAGCCTTCCTGCCGCCTCATGGTCCGCACAGAGAGATTTATATGCTGACCATCACCACAGGCAAGATGGTTAACCTCACGAACACGGCGGGCAAGTCGGAAAGTCAGGTAACCGTGTCTCCGGACGGAAAAATCGCATTCTCTACGAACGTGAAGGAGCCGTTCCACCACACTCACAAACGCGACATTTTCATCATGAACGCGGACGGAACGGGTCTGAGAAACATCACCAACACCCCCGATTCGTCTGAAATTTCCCCTGTGTGGTCTCCGGACAGCAAAAAGATCGCGCTTCTAGGTTTTGGCGGCATTTCTATCATGAATCCGGACGGTTCCAATATAGAGCTGATCACACCGGTCAAGGGGTGGATAGAACTCACGGCTTGGTCTCCGGACAGCAAGTGGCTCTTATATGGAACGAATCCGGACAACGTACAATTTGGCTTTCGCGTGGTGCGGGTGAATGTGGATACGAAGGAGATCGTTCGCGTTACGCCCGAAGGCGTGAACGCCGTGTTCGGGTCCTGGGTTTTAGCGGGCAAAAGCCGCTTCCTCTCCGTCGATCCAGCCGGTAAAAAAAAAGCGCAGTGGGGAGCGGTGAAAAAAGCGGACAGCAGCCCGAATAGCCCAACTTCGCAAGACGGCGAATGACAATCGGGGAAGGTTCATGCCCTCGCGCCGGCGGGGGCATGCCTTCCCTTTCCAGCCTTATCTGCGCAGGAAACGCGCCTTTTCTAGATTCCCGCCCCGCTTAACAAAACCGCGCCAGTTCCCCCGCCCCGCATTTTCTGTTATAGTGCCGTTGCAGCCGACGCGACCGCATCAACATGGAAAGGGCGCTAATGAAAAAAGTTGCGATACTCGGACCGCGCAACGCGGGGCTGATTGACGTCCCAGATCCGAAGCCTGTTAAGGACTGGGCGCTTGTCAAGATCCATTCCACCCCCATGTGTACCGAATACGGCGCTTTCTTAGGGGGGCGCCCTGCGCAGTATATGGGGCATGAGGCGGCGGGCGAAGTGGTCGAAGTGGCGCAGCCGTGCGGCGTCAATGTCGGCGACCGCGTCGTCGTTCAGCCGCAGTACCCATGCGGACGATGCCAGCTGTGCGTCACGGGCGACTTCATCCATTGCCAGAACGGCCACAACTTCGACCAGTTCACCGGCGGACCTGAAGGAAAAGCCACCTACGCGCAGTACCTTTTAAAACCCGCTTGGCTCCTGTCCCCCATTCCCGACGACGTTTCGTACGATTACGGTTCGCTGGCGGTCTGCGCGCTCGGACCCTCTTACGAGGCATTCAAAAAAATGGGGGTGAGGGCGTACGACACCGTTTTGATCACCGGACTGGGTCCGGTCGGCCTCGGCGCCGTTGTGAACGCCCGTTTCCTGAACGCGCGCGTCATCGGCGTTGACCTGGAACCGTGGCGGCAAACGCGCGCCGCCCAGATGGGCGCCGAAGCGGTACTCGACCCGCGCAACGACGACATACTCGACCAGATACGCGGACTCACAAACGGCGTCGGCGTCGACTACGCGCTCGACTGCTCCGGCAATGTGAACGCCGAGCGTCTAGGCATCGACGCGACGCGCCGGCGCGGGAAAGTCGCCTATGTCGGAGAGTCCGGCGCGCAGCTCTCTCTCCGCGCCAGCCCCGACCTGATCCGAAAAGGCCTCACCGTCATGGGTTCATGGCATTACAACTTGAGCGGCGTACAGGACATCATGCGCATCGTTCAGCGCTCCGATCTGATTGAGCTGCTGATCAGCCACCGCTTTCCGATGACCAAGATACAGGAAGCGTTTGAGACCTCCGCCTCCAAGCAGTGCGCCAAGATCATTCTCCATCCGTGGGAATAAACGTCAAAGGAATCTCGGAATGAACGTCATACTCATCTCGCTCGACACGACGCGGGCGCAAAGCCTCTCCTGCTACGGGTATGAGAGGCGCACCTCGCCCAACCTTGACCGCATCGCCGAGGGCGGAACGCTGTTTGAAACCTGCATTTCGCCGCATATCCCGACGCATCCTGCGCATACGACGCTTTTCACAGGGAAAGATGTTTTCACGCATCAGATCATCGCGCAGGGCGGACGGAAAAACCTGGACGAGAACATACCGACGCTCGCGCAGATCATGCAGAAGCATGGTTATTTCACCGTGGCGGCGGACAACCTTGGGCGCTGGTTCTCGCGCGGTTTTGATTTGTACGAAGGCTACTCATGGACGATGAAATACAAAGGCGCGCGCAAGGCGGAAGCGGTCAACAAAACCGCCTTGAAGGTTCTGGACGCCGCGCGCGGTCAGGACAAGCCGTTCTTCGCCTTTCTGCATTACTGGGATCCGCACACGCCCTACCTGCCGCCGGAACCGTGGGAGCGCATGTTTTACAGCGGCGACGAATGCGACCCCGACAACCGCTCCATGGACGAGGTGTACGACTGCGAGCCGTTCAAATACTACTTCATGAACTGGATGTTCAAGCCGGACGAAAACGACCCCGACGACCGTTCCAAAGCGCGCCTCTGGACGGACCGAGACTATGTGAACGCGCTTTACGACGCCGAAATCGCCTACATGGACGATACCATGGGGCGGCTCTGGGCATATCTGGACGAAACGGGCTTGACCGACAACACGCTGCTGGTCGTCACGGCTGACCACGGCGAGGAGCTGGATGAACACAAGCTCTGGTACGACCATCATGGAATGTATGAGACGAACATCTGGGTTCCGCTCATCTTCAAACATCCGGGCTGCGTCCCAAGCGAAGCGCGCCTGAACGGGCTTGTGACGCTCAAAGACGCCGCGCCGACCATACTGGATTTCTGCGGGCTTGAAAACGCCGCCGCGGACGCCCGGATGGAAGGCGGCTCGCTCAAAACGATCATCCAGAACGGCAGCCATGAGGGCGTCCATGAAGGCGTCTACATCACCGAAAACGCATGGATGCGCAAGCGCGGTTGGCGCACTGACCGATGGAAATTCATCGAAGAGACGGGGCATACGCCTGAAGTCTATAACCTGTCCGAGAACGAGCTGTACGACCTGAAGGCGGACCCCGGCGAACTGAACAACCTGATCAACGAGCGCCCGGAGATTGCCGCGCAGCTTCTGGCGGAGATGCGGGAGTTCGTCGACCAGCGGCTCTGCGAGACGGGTCTGCCCGATCCGACTGAAGAGCAGGAGATCACCCTGCGCAGAATCGGCAGTCTGGAGACGGCGGTTCCGAGAAATCAGATACTCTAGTGGCGCTGGCGGCGTTCATTTTAAGCCTAGTCGCGCTGATTCTGGCGGCTGGGCGGTGGGCGTTCGACCTCTGGCAGGGTAGGCTTTTCAACCGAAGGGGGCGGCGCGAAAGGGTCGCCCTGCGCGTCGAACTGCTCAAGGACGGCACGAACAGCTTTTTGACGCGCGGCGGCAGCACGCTTGTTTTCCTGTCGCTGCGCGTCTACAACGAAAGCGAACAGCGCGACGCGACCGTCTCCAAAATCGAAGCGGATATACGGCACAGACGCGCGTGGAAACCGCTCCGCTTCTGTCAGGCGCCGGAGGCGGACATTTTCGCCAGCCTCGTCCGGAACGCCCTGCCGACGCATCTCACCCCCGGCGAATCGGACGATTTTTATGAGGCGTTTCAGCTGGACGATCTCGTTTGGAAGACGAACGCGCGGACGCGGCTGCGCGTCTACGATTACTCAGGCTCTACCGCCGCGGTGGAGGACAGCATTTCGCTTCGTCTAGACGACCGCCCGCCGCTCGACATTCTGTTTCAGACGTTAGACCCGCCGTCCGTTCGGCGGCTCAAGCCCAAAGAATAAGCCCCGTTTCAACATGGCTCATCAGGTTTGGATGGGTCGGCAGGGCGCGCGCCGTGACGCCGACATGCCCGCTCAACGAAACGCGCAGCTCGCCCGCAAACACGGCGTTTTGCCCCGATGAACGTTCCGGCTTGTATTCCAGGTCAAAATACTCCATTTCGCTCATCGGCGCGGCGATGTCGGTCAAGCTCAACCGCCCGGCGACCGCCTGAACGCGCAGGTCGGACGGAAGCAGCCCGCCAAGGTCCATCTCCACCTCCGCCGGCGCCGGCTCGCCTGCGGTCAACGGGTCGGGCGCATCGATCTGCGTTCGAAGGAGCTTCACATGGCTCCACCGCTCCGCGACGCGCTGTTTCCATTCGCCCAGCTCCTTCGCCGCGGCGGCGTTGTTTTCCTCTAAACGCGCTCGGCGCCGCGCCGCGGGGCGGTACGCCTTTTCCACATAATCTCTCACCGTGCGCCGCATGTTGTAACGGGGCGCGAAGGTCTGTATCGACTGCTTCATTCGGCGCGTCCATTCGCGCGGGATGTTTGCCTCGTCGCGGTCGTAAAAAACGGGGACCGCGTCCCGCTCCAGCGTCTCATAGAGAAGGTTGGCGTCCATGATGTCGATCTCTTCGTCCGATAGGTTGTCCGCGCTCGGGTCGCCGATCGCCCATCCCGCCAGATGCCGCCCCATTTCCGCCGCTTCTTCGTACGCTTCCGCCCACCATCCGTCTAGGACGCTTAGGTTCAGAACGCCGTTTGCGGCGGCTTTCATTCCGCTCGTTCCGCTCGCTTCATAGGGGCGCCTTGGCGTGTTGAGCCAGATATCGACGCCCGCGACCATCAGTTCTCCGAGCCGCATGTTGTAATTCTCTAGAAAAACGACCCGCCCCAGTATCTCTGGGCTTTGTGAAAATTGAACGACGCTTTGAATGATCTCCTTGCCGCCGCCGTCGTCCGGGTGCGACTTGCCGGCGATGATCAGCTGAACGGGGCGTTCGGCGTTCGTCAAAAGAGCCGTCAAACGCGCCTCGTCCTGAAGCAGCAGATAGAGCCGCTTGTACGTCGCCGCGCGCCGCGCGAACCCGATCGTGAGCGTTTCGGCGTCCAGCGCTTCATTCGCCGCTTCGATCTCTGAAAGGCGCGCATGCCGTTCCCGCAGACGCATTTTAAGCTGCGCCCGCGCATACTCGATCAACCTCTCGCGGCAGCGTTCATGCGCCCGCCACAGCTCCGACGCGCGAATCGAGTCCACATTTTCCCACACCTTCTCATGCGCCGGCTCCGTCCGCCAGCGCGGCCCCAAGCGCGAGTCGAACAGCGCGCCCATCTCCTTAGAGACCCATGTCGGCAGATGAACCCCGTTGGTGATATGGTCAATCGGCGTCTCCTCGTCCGGCAGCGTCCCCCATAGCCTGCTCCACATCTTCCGCGAGACGTCGCCATGCAGCCGACTCACGCCGTTCGCATAGCTGGACATGCGCAGCGCCAGGTCGGTCATTCCAAACTTCTCTGGGTCGTCGGTCGATTGCCCCAGCTTCCGAAACGCTTCCCAGGAGACGCCGATCTCGTTCAGATACGGGCTGAGTTGGCTTTCCATGAGCGCGGACGGATAGGCGCGGTTGCCCGCCGGAACAGGCGTGTGCGTTGTGAACACATTCGCGGCTCGAACCCGTTCCAGCGCCTCCGGCAGAGACGCCCCCTGCGCCGTCAGCTGACGCAGCCGCTCAACGGACAGGAGAGCCGCATGCCCCTCGTTCATATGAAAAACATCCGGGCGAATGCCGAGCGCTTCCAGGGCGCGCGCCCCGCCGATGCCGAGCATGATCTCCTGCGCCAGGCGCCGTTTCTCATCCCCGCCGTAAAGCCTGTCCGTAACGGCGCGGAAATTGGACGAATTGCTCTGCATATTCGAATCGAGCAGAAGCAGCCGCGTCCGTCCGACATCCACATTCCAAATGCGCGCCCAGACCGTTTCGCCGTCAATCTGGACGCTAATATGGATCGGATCGCCGTTGGAATCGACCGCCTCCTCCATCGGAAGCTGCGTCGCGTCGTTATACGGGTACGCCTCCAGCTGCCATCCGTCCGGGGTGAGCCGCTGTTGAAAGTAGCCGCGGTGATAAAACAGTCCGACGCCGACCAGCGGCGCGCCGAGATCGCTGCATGCTTTTAAATGATCGCCCGCCAGGACGCCCAGCCCGCCGGAGTAGATGCGGAAAAACTCCGCCAGAGCGAACTCGGCGCAGAAATAGGCGGCAAGCGGAAGCGGCTCCTCCAAAAAAGCCGGCGTCCGCCCGTAGTACGCCTCAAACGCCTCCAGCTCGCGCTGAAGGCGGAACAGGATCGCGTCGTCCGCCGCCAGCTCCGCCATCCGCTCCGCGCTGAGACGCTGCAAAACGGCGGTCGGGTTGCCGTCCAGTTTTTCCCACAATTCAGGATCCAGCTCTTCAAAAAGCTCCCGCGTTGAGCTGCTCCAGCGCCACCAGAAATTGCGCGCCAGACGGCTCATTGGCTCCAGCGGGGCGGGCAACTTTGAAACGCTTCGGAAGGAACGCAACGGTTTCATAGACCATCCCAGCCTTGTTTTCTTTTTGTTGGAAGTCTCTACAGGCGATGACGTTCATATTTTGTGCGACGGCCCGCCGATCCAAACCGTCATTCCCGCGTAAGCGGGAATCCAGAGTTTTTTCAGACAGCCTCCGCATTCTAAACGGCACTCTAAAAATCGAAACCATCGTCTATAGAGACTGCTTTCTTGTTTTTTTAGTGAGGCGGCTCCAAGCCTCCCATGATCAATTGTACGCCAATAATGACGAGAGCCGCAACCAGCAGGCGCATCAGGACAACCTCTTTCGATTTTTTGGCGAACCATGCCCCAAACTGCGCCCCCGCCACCGCGCCGAGAGCGAGATAGACGGTCTGCGTCAAATGCGGAACCAGCGCCCCGCTGCTCAAATGAACCGCGACGCCCGCAAACGACGAAAAGACCAGCGCAAACTGCGTCGTCGCAACCGCAATATGCGCCGGAAAACGAAGCCACTGAACGAGAGCCGGCATGCGAAGAACGCCGCCGCCGACCGCAAAAAAGTTGGCGGCGAAACCGATGACCGCGCTGGAGGCGACCGCGGCGTCCAAGCGGTATGCGTACCGGTAGCGCGTCCCTTCCGCGTCGATCAGCTCGCGGCGGATATTCGCATAGCGCGTCTCTTTACGCCTCGGCTTCGACAACTTTGCAAAGAAGGTTTGCGCCGCCAGACCGAGCAGCGCCAGTCCAAGCAGCAGGCGAAAATGGCTCGCGTCCACAAATTGTATCGCATAGGAACCGAGCGCCGCAAACGGAGCCGTCGCCGCGGCAAAAAGCCAGCCGGAACGGTAGTCGATTCGCTTCTGCCGTCCAAAGGCGGCCGCCGCCGAGAGCGACCTTAAAAAGACAATCGCGATCGCAATCGCGTTGACGACCTCTATAGAATCGTCCGGATACAGGTACATCAGCAGAGGGACGACCAGAAATCCGCCGCCGGCTCCAACCGCCGATCCGAACGCTCCGATGAGCGCGCCCAGTAGAATCAGGTATGCGTCTAACATGAAGCGGCGCTCTTTCCATTAAGGTTACGGTCCGCCGGCGATCCATTTCTGATGAAGACGATCCAGCTCTCCGTTTTCTTTCAACAGCTTCAACGCGGCGTTGATGCGCGCTGCCAACGCCTCTCTGTCTTTCATCATGACGATCCCGTACTGCTCCTTTGTCAACGGACCGCCGACCAGTTTGAACCCTCCGCGTTTGGCGGAGATGGCTCTCGATGTCGGCTCATCGTTCACGACCGCATCAACCGATCCGATCTGAAGCGCTGTGAACGCGAGCTCAATCGTGTCGTATTCAAGAATTTCCGCGTCTGGAATCTCGGTCGCTTTGTAATATCCCGTGGTGCCGCGCACCGCGCCGACGATCCGCCCCGCCAGGTCTTCAAACGAGTCGATCTCCGCCTCGTCTTCCCGCACCGCCACAACCTGCCCGGCGTCGTAATACGGGTCGCTGAACAGGAACGTCTTTTGGCGTTCTTCGGTGATCGTCATCGCGGAGATCATGGCGTCAAACTTGCCGATGCGGAGACCCGCCAAGCCGCCTTCAAACGTCTGATGTTGAAACCGCGTTTCAAAACCGGCGGCTTCGCCGATGGCGCGGAAAAGGTCGATGTCATAACCCACCAGCTCCCGATTCTCATTAAAGTATTCGAACGGGCGGTAGGTGGCGTCGGTTACGATATGGACGACGTCGGGGTTCTCGGTCCGCTTGCCGCAGCCGAGAACCATGATCGTCAGGAGCGGCATGAGCGCCGCCGCAATGCGGGAGATGGAAGACATTGTCGCCGCCTTTCGGTTCGCTTTAACTACAGACGTAACGATAGCTGTTGACGATGGTATACAGCTATCGATTATTTTCTCGCCTGCTGCGTCCGATTCCCCTTGAAAAGGGGCAGGCTATGAGGGCGCCGACTAGACTCCCCCTTTTCAAGGGGGAGTCGGAGAGTCAACCCGACAACGTCCGCGTTCATCCAAACGTCCAGCAGTACAATTCGTCATTCCCGCGTAAGCGGGAATCCAGAGTCAACCCGACAACGTCCGCGTTCATCCAAACGTCCAGCAGTACAATTCGTCATTCCCGCGCAAGCGGGAATCCAGAGTCAACCCCGAAACCGTCCGCGTTCACAACCAGAACTTTCCCTACTCTAAGCATGAAGTCAGATTTTGGGGTCGCAGGCATGTCAAGGGCGGCGTATCGTTTTCAGCAATCCTCTTGGCAATCTTTTCAATCATGCAAATCCTAGTTCAGACGACGGATAAGATTCCCGCTTACGCGGGAATGACAGGGAGTGGGGCGCGGGCTGTTCCCCCTTGATAAGGGGGTTAGGGGGGTTTAAGGCGCGCGCTGTTTCCACCTTGAAAAGGGGGGCAGGGGGGGTTTGGCGCGGCGCGCTTGCTTTTGAACTAAGATTTTCAGGATTTATAGGATGAAAGGGTTTTGGGGTCGCAGGCATGTCAAGGGCGGCGTATCGTTTTCAGCAAGCCTCTTGGCAATCTTTTCAATCATGCAAATCCTAGTTCAGACGAAGGATAAGATTCCCGCTTACGCGGGAATGACAGGGAGTGGGGCGCGGGCTGTTCCCCCTTTGAAAAGGGGGGTTAGGGGGGTTTAAGGCGCGCGGGTTGTTTCCCCCTTGAAAAGGGGGCAGGGGTTTGGCGCGGGGCGCGGCGGCTTTTCCGCCGGCGAGGGCGGGAATGAAGCCGCGGGCGGACTAGCTAGAGCGGCTGGGAAGCTTGGACGAAAGCCAGCTGACAAAAGCGTCGTCGCTGCGCGTCTGCATATAAAAACGCCCCGGACCGACCAACTTGCACACAAGACCTTCCCCTGAAAGCAGCGTCGTTTTCCATCCGCCCGACCGCGCCACCGAGTACTGAATCGAGCTGTCGAAGGCGACCATATGCCCCGTGTCGACCGTGTACCGTTCGCCGTCCGCCAGCTCCTTCAGATGAATCGCGCCGAAGCTGGAGACGAAGAGCGATCCCGCCCCCTCGCATTTCAAAAGAAACAGCCCCTCCTTTGAAAAGAAGGTCCGCGCGCCGCCCCACTTTGAATCGATCTCGATGCCGGTATCCGCCGCCAGGAAGGAGCCGGACTGAACCATGATCGACTCGCCCTCCAGCTGTATCGCTTCAATGTCGCCGGGCAGGGCGGGCGCGACGGTCACTTCGCCGGGCGCTTCCGCGGTGAAGGTGTTCATAAAAAAGCTTTCGCCGCCTAGAACGGAGCGTTTGAGACCTCGCAGGATGCCGCCGCGCGTGGAGGTTTCCAGATGTATCGTCGGCGACATGCTGACCATCGCGCCGGGTTCCGCCTGTATCCGTTCGCCGGATTCGAGCTGTATGACGCCGAGCGCGTAGGAGGGGCGATGCAGAATTTCATGGCGCATGCGTGTCTTCCTTTCGGGTTATTTTTCGGCTTCGTTTTCGATGGGGAAGGGGCTGAATTCGCGTATCGTCTCGCCTGTATTCGGGTTGAAGACGCGGATGAGTCCGTCGAAACCGCCGACCGCCAGCTCCTCGCTTTCAGGACGAAAGGCGAGCGCAAAGACAGCGGCGGAGTCGCCCTGAAACTGCGCAGCGCGTTTTCCAGACGCCGTTTCATAAACGCGGACCTCTCCCCCCGCGGAGCCGACAGCAAAAATCTTGCCCTCCTTGTCGAACGCGAGCGCGTTGATGGAACCCGCCTGCGCTTCATAGGCGCGGACAAGGTTGAAGTCGGTGTTGCCGACGTCGCGCCGCTGTTCGCGGTAGATCTTGTAAAGGCGCGGCGTCCGGTCGCTTCCGCCGCTCAAGACCTGATCGGCGCCCGGATGGCGGGCGATGGCGTTGATGCCGCCGTAGCCTTTGTTGCTTGCGTTGATGTCGTCGATGAATTGCCCTAGTTCGACGTTGACCAGTTTGAGCGCGCCGTCGCGTCCGCCGGTGACCAGATGCGTTCCGTCCCGCGAGAACATGGCGCCGAAGACCCAGTCGCTGTGGTTTTCAAATTTCAGCAGCTCCGCGCCGTCGATAGTGGAGACGATGCGCGCCGTTTTATCGGCGCATCCAAACGCGACGCTTTTTCCGTCCGGCGAGAGAACGGCGGAATAGATCGTGTCGTAGGTGGATTTAACGGCGCGGATGAGCCGCCCCGTCTTCGGGTCCCACAGCTGCGCCTGTCCAAACTGCGCCGGCGAACCCGCCCCGACGCACAGAATATCCCCCTCCTCCGAGTAGGCGATCGACTCGATGCGGCGCGCCTCTCCGACGAGGCGGCGGATCCGTTCGGTTCCGTCAGCGGAAAGAATGAGCGTCTCGCTAAAGCCTGAAACGGCGATCGTCTCTCCGTCCGGCGCGTAAGCAAGCGCCGTGATGACGGGAGCGGCGGTGTAAACAGGCGGCGCAAGGGCGGGCTGCGCTTCGGGCGGGGGGGAGTCGTCTTTGGCGCCGTCCAGTATCCACCGCTTGAGCAGGTCGGTTTCTTCGGGGGGAAGCGGATCGCCGCCCATCGGCATCGCCGGTTCGTCGCCGATGACGAGCGTATAGAGCAGGCTTTCGTCCGGTTTGCCGGGCTTGACGGCGGAGCCGGATTTGCCCCCTTTGAGCAGGTCGGCATGGCTGACGACGCTCAAGTCGCCGGCGGGTTCGGCGGGGTTGTGGCACCCTTGGCAGCTGCGTTTCAGTATCGGAAGGATATCGTCCAGATAGCTTGGCTGCGCGCGGGCGGACGGCGCCGTCCAAAGCGCCGCCAACGCCAGAGCCGTTGTCAAAAGCAGTCTCCGCATCGTTATTCCAGACCTTACGTCTTTAATTGGAACATGTCGGCATGACGTCTTAATGCAAGGGCGGACGTCGTTTGCGGCGCCTCTAGATTCCCGCTTACGCGGGAATGACGATCTGGTTGGCGGCATCTTTTTCCATGAATAAAGATTTCGTTCAGCTGTCCCAGCTTTCAGCATGCGGTCAATCATTCCAAAACCTCCGCGGCGCGGGTTAGAGAACGCCTAGCTGTTTCCCGATCTTTTCAAACGTTTCCAACACATAGGAGAGCTGGCTTTCGGTGTGGGAGGCGGTGTAACTGGTGCGCAGGCGGGCGGTTCCCGGCGGGACGGCGGGGCTGACCGCGGCGTTCACAAAAATGCCCGCGTCCAGCAGGGCGCGCCAGAATAGAAACGTCTGCAGGTCGTCACCGATGATGACCGGCACAATCGGCGTTTCCGAATCCCCGACATTGAACCCAAGGGCGCGGAACCCCTCCAGCATGATCTTCGTGTTTCTCCACAGCTGTTCCCGCCGCTCCGGCTCCGACTGGATGACCGTCAGCGCGGCGAGAACGGTCGCCGTAGCGCTTGCCGGCGGGCTGGCGCTAAAAATGAAACTGCGCGAGTTGTGTTTCAGAAAGTTGATGACGGACGGGTCTGCCGCCGCAAATCCGCCGATGCTTCCGAACGACTTGCTGAAGGTAGCGGTGATCAAATCGATCTGGTCAGTGACGCCGAAATGTTCGGCGGTGCCGGCTCCCGTGTCGCCCAGGACGCCGATGGAATGCGCGTCGTCCACCAGAATGCGCGCGCCGCTCGGTTTGGAAGCGGCAATCAGTTCGGGCAGTTTGGCGACGGCTCCGCTCATGCTGAAGACGCCGTCGGTGGCGACCAGTTTGGCGGTTTTTTCATCCGCGAGGTCCAGTTTCGCTTTCAGATCGTCCATGTCGTTGTGCTTGAACCGCGTCATTTTGCCGAAGGAAACCATCGCGCCGTCCACGATGCATGCGTGGCTGTCGGCGTCTAAAAAGGCGGTCGCTTTGCGGTCTAGGAGCGCGTGGAGAACGCCGAGGTTCGTCTGATAGCCTGTGCTGAACAGCAGAGCTGCGGGTTTGCCGACAAACTCGGCAAGCCGCTCCTCCAGTTCTACGTGGAGGTCCAGCGTTCCGTTTAAAAAGCGGCTGCCTGTGCATCCGCTGCCGTATTTTTGGACGGCTGCCGCTGCCGCTTCTAAAACTTTGGGATGGTGCGTCAATCCGAGGTAGTTGTTGGAACCGATCATGATTTTCTTTTCGCCTTCGATGATCGATTCGGACGGGTTGACCGCCCTGTTGGGTACAAAGTACGGGTAGGCTCCATGCTTGATGGCTTCGTACGATTGAAGGAATTTTTCAAATTGGCTGCATTTGTCGAACAAGTCCATCGCGGCATCCTCCTGCGAACCTCTGCTTCACACCCCGCCCATGCTGCTGCGTACCAGATTAGCCTACTTTGGCGCGCATTGCAAACATGAATGCCAACGCTAACTGCGCATGAAATGCGACTCGACGGAGGGTTGATACTGAACTTTCAGCAGCTCCGGCGTCTCAAGCCGCCGAACGCCCGCATGCCGCGCCTTCAAACATGCCTCCATGACGCCCGAAACCAGCAGCGTCCGGTCGGCGGGATACGGCGCCGCCCCCGTTTCAAACATCTCATCGATCTTATGAACAAGACCGCTGAAATGGTGAACGCCCGGCGTCGGCGTCAAAAAAAACTGCGTCGAGACCGGCGCCGGCTCCCCCCGCAGACGCGCCGCAAACAGAAAATCGGTCGTCAACCCGTTCAGCATCAACATAGACGCCCGAAGCCCGTCCGCGTAATGGAGAATGTAAGCGGTCGGATTTTTCGCCAGCTCCCGCGCATAACCCAGCCCGACAACATTTTCGGGGCGCCCGTCCTCCACGGCGTTTCCCTGCGGCGTGTCTGACCGAGAGACGGCCGCCTCCAACAGCTCCCATGACCAGACCCCCTCGTCCCCCGCTTGCCACACCGCCTCCCCTTCCAGATACTCGACCGCTTGAACGCCTGTTTCGCCGCCCTGCCGCCGCTCCGTCATGCATTGAAGCCCCTCAAGCGCGTGAAAATCGTAGCTGTCCAGCCCGCCGTATCCGACAACCAGCGCCTCCTCCAGCTCGCTTTCAAGCGGCAGCTCCAGGGCGGGAAGCCGTATGGCGACCGGTATGGAGCTGCCCGCCATGAGGGCGAAGTTGCCGCGCCTCGCCTCCCGCGCCATCCATTCCGCTTTTTCAAATTCGTATGAGAGGTGCTTGTCCACAAAGACGGGAACGGTTCGCTGATCTTGTTGAAATGTTTTGACAATCTGCCGATAGAACTCATGCCGCGGATAAAGCGTCTGCCCCAGCTCGTTTTTCGGGTATTCTCCATGCTCGCCGATGAGCAGGACGCCTTCGACGGCGAGCGCATGTCCGCCGCTGCGCAGCGCGGAGGGTATCGTGGGATGGATGTTAAAGCCGAAACGTTCGGCGCGCTCTCGGCTCAGATCGTTGTCGGGAAACTGGTCGACGTACATGGAGACGATCTGGGCGTTCGTCCGCATCGGCTGCCCGTTGAGCGCATAGCCGGACAAAAAGCGGTCGCAGATCACCTGCGCATGCGACAGGTATCGGTATTCGGTGACGACAGCGGCGATCGGTTTCATAGCGCGTTCTCCAAGCCGTTCGTATAGAGTCGCCGAAAAGAGCGCCGCTTGCAACTGCCGCCTTCATCGCGTATCGTATGCGCATTCTCATTCATCAAGAAAGGCTTTCATATGCAGCATTTGACGAAAGAGGAGGCGCGGGAAATCATCGCCAAAGCGTGCGGCGCGCAGCTGGAAGCGAACGGGTACGAGCTGGTGGACGCGGTGTGGAACCGCCATCGGCGCGGGTCGACGGTTCAGCTGTTCATTCACCGCGAGGGCGGGGCGACCATCGGCGATTGTCAAAAGGCGCATAAAATGGCGCAGCCGCTCTTGCAGGCGGAGGGGATTCTGGATGAGCGCGGATCGCTGGAGGTGGCGTCGCCTGGGCTGGACCGCCCGCTCCGTACTCCGGCCGATTTTCGGCGGGCGGCCGGACATGCTGTCAGCCTGCGCCGCCGAAAAGCGAAAAATCCGGACGAAGAGGAGACCGTCAGAGGCATCGTCCAGCTCGTCAATGAGAAATACCTGGCGCTTGAGGACGAAAACGGGCGCGCCGTTTTAACAGAGCTGGAACACATTATCGTCGGCAAGTACGACCTCGCGTTCCAACAGCGCGAGATCGAGATTACCAATCCGTATTATGGGAAGTTCGATGAACTGGTGGCGGCGGTGCTGCGTCCAGTGAAACCGCAGTCGGCAAAGATGACTCCCAAACAACGAAAGGCGGCAAAAAAAGCGGCAAGAAAAAACGCCAAAAAAACGCGCCAATGAAACACGGGAGGCGATTTCTCTGACCTTACGTCTATAGTTGGGACATGTCGGCATGGGAACGCGGACGGTTTCGGCGGCGCCTCTAGATTCCCGCTTACGCGGGAATGACCCCCGTTTTCACGGGGGCAGGCTATGAGGGAGCGGGGGTTTTCTGGACTCCCCCCTTGAAAAGGGGGGCTGGGGGGGTTTTAGCCGCGCGGGCGGCGGCGATGCCTTAAGATTCCCGCTTACGCGGGAATGACCCCCGTTTTCACGGGGGCAGGCTATGAGGGAGCGGGGGTTTTCTGGACTCCCCCCTTGAAAAGGGGGGCTGGGGGGTTTTAGCCGCGCGCGGAGGCGGCGATGCCTTAAGATTCCCGCTTACGCGGGAATGACAGCGGTAGGGCGCGGGGTTTCTGGACTCTCCCTTGAAAAGGCGCATCCGATTCCCCCTTGAAAAGGGGGGCTAGGGGGGTTTTTAGCGGCGGCGGCGATGCCTTAAGATTCCCGCTTACGTAAGAATCTTAAGGCATGGATCGGCCGCCGCGTAAAAACGAAGGTCGCCGCATGTAGGCATTGCCGACAGGCGGAGCCTCAATCGCGCCGCTCAATGACGCCCAGATCCATCTCGATCACCTTATAGCCAGGATCGCTTGGATCGCCCAACCCGTACCGCCGAACGAAATCGAACAGCGGACCTTTGCCGCTTAGGGTTTCAATTTCCGAGCGCGCCCATTCCAGCTCCTCGGTCAGGGACGCCTTCTCGCTTTCGGACGGGGAACCGTCCAGCTGGCGCAGCAGCTCCTTCTCCCGCTCTCGAAACGCCGCCAGCTTCCTCTTGCCCGATTCGCTGAGCTGACCCGGCCTTTGGAACTTCACGACCAGCTCCGTATTCTCCTTCAGATCGTACATCTTGCCGTTCGGAAGCTTGATCTCGTTGCGCAGATCGGAGGCGGGCAGCTTGCCGATGCGCGCCAAAAGATTTTCCCCCCGCCATGCGGACTCCGGGATATCTTCGAGAAATGGATCCATAGCGGCGCTTAACTCAGGGTTCTTATTTTCCTCGTAAGTCTGTTTAAACACCCTTCCTGCAGCTTCATGCGCCATGAAAGCGCGGACGATTTTTGGACTGGGCGGTCGATTCCATTTCGTTTTCAGACCCTCCTTCTTGACCTGCTCGTATTCAAGACCGACCAGATACGCGTAGGCGTCCATGGCATCTTCCCATGTCTTGAAGTCGTAGGTGGGTTGAAAGGCGTTATTTTCTTTCTGCTGTAGAGCGGGCGCGCCGCCTTCAATCAACGATTCCGAAGCGTCCGGCGCAGGGCGGTAGCGGGGCGTTTGATCTTCGGGTCTCAGCCCGTTGGCATGCCGATCCGTCAAGTCGCGCCGTTCGATTTCATCTTCAGTATCGTCCGCCCACCTGTTGCATCCGTTGAGCGGCAGCAGCCAGCCGACCGCCAACAGAACGCATGCGATTTTGCCGATGAGGAACCTGCGGTGTTTCATGACCGCTCCTTTACTTTTGCTTGATTTTTTGTGGTTTGAAATGCTTGCTGCTTCTCACCAGATCGATTGGATCCGCGAGCGTTGCAGAGTCCAGGCTTCGACCTTCAGTATATTAGCAATAATCGTTCCAAGACGCATCCGCAACAAGAATCGTATGTAACCGGCCTGCGAATCCGCGTCAGTCCGCTCCAGCGCTAGCCCGGCGCGTCAAACGCAGAGGAGCGGCTAAAACAGACCCGCGCGCCCAAAACGTACCATATGGTACGTTTCGTCCATCTGCCGTCAACAGAACGCATGCGATTTTGCCGACGAGGATCCAAAGGTTAAGATTCCCGCTTGCGCGGGAATGACAGCGTTAGGGCGCGGGGTTTCTGGACTCCCCCCTTGAAAAGGGGGGCTGGGGGGTTTTAGCCGCGCGCGGAGGCGGCGATGCCTTAAGATTCCCGCTTACGCGGGAATGACAGCGGTAGGGCGTGGGATTTCTGAACTCCCCCCTTGAAAAGGGGGGCTGGGGGGGTTTTAGCCGCGCGGGGCGGCGGCGATGCCTTAAGATTCCTGCGCGTTTTACCGCCCGTTGCGGCGCGCCTCTTGACATGGCGGCTCCGCTCTGGTAAAGTCGCTTCGGTTAAACACATTCGCTGGATACATTCACGGAGACAACATCATGCCCGCCATCAAACAGTCCGCCTGTTTCGGCTGCTTTGCCCGACAAGGCGTCTCGGCTGAACAGGTGATCGAATCGGCCGCCGAGATCGGTTACAAGTCGGTTGAAATGCTGCCGCGCGACCACTGGAACAAGGTCATTGACGCCGGACTCTCGATCGCATGCGTCGTCGGACACGGTTCGCTTCCGAACGGACTCAACAGGCGCGACAACCATGACCGCATCGAAGACGAGCTGAAACGGAACATCGAAACCGCCGCCGAATACGGCATCCCAGGCCTCATCGGGTTCAGCGGCAACCGAAACGGACTGCCGGACGACGAAGGCATCGACATCTGCGCCGAGGGGCTGGACAGGGTCAAAGGCTTCGCCGAAGAAAAAGGCGTCACGATCAACATCGAACTGCTCAACAGCAAGGTGAACCATCCCGACTACCAGTGCGACCGAACCCCTTGGGGCGTGGAGCTGTGCAAGAAGGTCGACTCGCCGAATGTGAAACTGCTGTACGACATCTACCACATGCAGATCATGGAGGGCGACCTGATCAGAACGATACGGGACAGCATCGACTACATCGGGCATTTCCACACGGCGGGCAACCCTGGGCGAAACGACATGGACGAGACGCAGGAGATCTACTACCCCGCTGTCATGCGCGCCATCGCCGACACCGACTACGACGGCTTCGTCGGTCATGAGTTCGGTCCGAAGGGCGAGCCGCTCGCCGCCATGAAAGCCGCCTACGACACCTGCAACGTCTGACGCGCATAGAAAGAGGAGCGCGAACAATGCCTGCAATCAAGCAGTCGGTCGTCTGGTGGTGCGCCGCGCGCGGCGGAATCGACCATGCCGACCTGATCAAAAGAGCGGCGGCGATGGGGTACAGCTCCGTTGAAATGAGCGGGCCGGATGTCTGGCCCCTCATACACGACGCCGGCATGGAGATCGCCATCGTCGGCGGACATGGAACGCTCACAAACGGACTCAACAAGCTGGAGAACCATGACCGCATCGAAGACGAACTCTCCAAAAACATCGAAATCGCGGCGCAGAACCGTATCCCGTCGCTCATCGCCTTCAGCGGCAACCGAAACGGACTGCCGGACGACGAAGGCATCGACATCTGCGCCGAGGGGCTGAACCGCGTCAAAAAACTGGCGGAAGAGAAAAACATCGTTGTCTGCGTCGAACTGCTCAACAGCAAGGTGGATCACCCCGACTACCAATGCGACCATACCGCGTGGGGCGTGGAGCTGTGCAAGAAGGTCGACTCGCCGAATGTGAAGCTGCTGTACGACATCTACCACATGCAGATCATGGAGGGCGACCTGATCAGAACGATACGGGACAGCATCGACTACATCGGGCATTTTCATACGGCGGGCAACCCTGGGCGGAACGATATGGATGAGACGCAGGAGATCTATTATCCGCCGATCATGCGCGCTGTCGCCGAGACCGATTACGACGGCTATGTGGGTCATGAGTTCATTCCGAAGGGCGATCTGTTCTCCGCGCTTCAGGCGGCTCATGATCTGTGCGCCGTTTAGGAGGTTTGAGCGGAATCGTTCTCGCCGGCGGGAAAAGCCGGCGCATGCGGCGCGATAAAACGGAGCTGGCGGTCGGCGGCGTTCCGGTTATGGAGCGCATCCTGAACGCGCTGAACGAAGCGGGCGCGTTCGAGACGCTGATTGTCGGGGGGAGTCCGGAGCGGTTTGAGGTCTACGGCGTTCGAGTCGCGCCGGACGATCCCCCTGGTTTTGGCGTCGTCGGGGGCATTGCGGCGGGGCTTTCCGCCATGCGCGGGGACGCCGCCTTGACGGTCGGCTGCGACATGCCTTTTTTAACGGGGGAGCTGTTGAAGCGGATCGCGTCGCGCCTCGAAGACGCGGACGCCGCCGCCGCCGAAACTGACCGCGGGATAGAGCCGTTGTGCGCCGCGTATCGAAAATCGGCGGAGCATGTCTTCCGCGCGATGATGCGGGAGGGGGATCTCGCCGCGCGCAACGCCGCCCGCCGCCTTCGCCTCAACCGCGTTTTATTGAAAGGCGAAGACGCGCGCCGCCTCTTCAACATGAACGCGCCTGAAGACCACGCCCTCGCCCAACGCCTCGCCGCGGAGATGGACGGCTCATAGCGCGAGGCTAAAACCCCCCCAGCCCCCTTTTCAAGGGGGAGTTTTGACGCATGCCGATCACGGTCTGCTTGCCGCGGGTTCCGCTTCCGACGCCCAGCTTTTTCCTGCGATGCTTATTACTCTCTTTGCCGCCGATGTAGGCCTCGTCTATCTCCACGGTTCCGCTCAGCATTTCGTCGTCGTTTACCATCGAGGCTCGGATGCGGCGGCCTAGGGACCATGCGGAGTCTTGCCTTATGCCCAGTAGCTTTCCCATCGTAACGCTCGATACGCCCTTCTTAAACGTCAGGAGCAAGTAGAGCGCCAGAAGCCATAGATGCAGGGGGATTTTGCTTTTCTCCATGACGGTTCCCGTGCGGACGCTGAAATACTTGCGGCATGTTCGGCATCTGAGCGGCATCGGTTTGGCGTTTTTCACTCGGGCGATGTTTTTGGAATCGCATCGGGGGCAGCAGATGTGGTTCGGCCATCGGCTTTCTTCAAAGAATCGGGCGGCGCTTTTTTCATCGGGATATTTTTCAAAGATCTCGTAGATACTGGTAGACCGCATTGGAATTTCCTTTCTCAATCTTCCTTTAGAGTAGCGCAATCCGCTTACATAGTCAAACGTGTAGTTCCCCTTGAAAGGGGGGTTAGGGAGGGTTTTAAAGGACGGGCGCGTCGGCTGTGAAGCCTTAAGATTCCCGCCTGCGCGGGAATGACGGAGAGGAGCGCGGGAATGACGCGGTGAGAAGCGCGGATGATGGCGGGCAGAATGAACGCCTGTTCACTCTTAAGGCGGAAGGTCAAAGAATGCCGTTGCGCCGAAGCTCCGCGACCAGGAACGCCTGATCGCGGTTTCCTTTCGTCGAGTTGCATGCGCCGCACAACAGCTGCAGGTTGTCGAGATGATCCGACCCGCCCTTGCTTTGTTGTTACGGCGCGTCCGTTCTTTTGAGTTCGTCCGCTTCTTGAACCCATTTAAGGACAGTGCCTTTCGTAAATCCAGTTTCAAGGGACGCTTGTCTCAACGTCGCCCCGTTTTTGACCATTTTTACGGCGCGCGCGCGTTCCCTTGGAACGCTGCGGCGCTGGCGCATTTTATGGGGCGGGGCGTCTTCTGAAAACGTGATGCCTTTAGGCATCCACCGGCGTATGGTGTACTCGCAGTATCCGATCTCTTTGGCGATGTTCCAATAGGTCATGCCGCTCTTGCGCATGGCGATGGCGCGTTGCCGCGTCTTTTCGTCGGCGCCGCGGGGCGTAAAGGGGTAGGCATCGTGAATGATGCGCAGCTTTTCTTCGGCGCGCGGATCGCCGCCTTTGACAGCCCATGTGTATAGGTTTGCAGTTCTCACCCCGACTTTCTCGGCGATTTTTACGAAGGGCATGCCTTGCCGTAACAGCTCCGCAATTTCACGGGCGGTTTCTATTGTCAGGATGCGGGCGCCGAGGGGTTTGATGATTTTCTTGCGTTTCAGGTTCGCAGGGATCCATTTGCGCACCGCCTCGCGTGAGAAGCCGACAGCGGCGCCGACTTCTTTCAACGACAGCCCCTGCTTGTAAAGATGGATGGCATAGGCGCGCGTTTCGCTTGACGATTGGTAGGTATCTCGCTTCGGCGTTTCTTGAGTCTTAGCCGCAGTTGTGTTCATGCTCTCGCCTCCAATGAATGTTACGTCCATTCCTCTTCCAGCCTGAACTTGACGCCCCTGAAGAACAGGATCCGCCGCGCGTCCTACGCGTCAACTCCCACTAAAGAGAGAATGGACGGGAATGGCGGTCAGGGGGGATGCCGCCGCATCCCCCCATGCCTCGTTCTCTTCACTCGATGGAAACGGACTGCCCCGTCTCCGCCGACTCGTAGATCGCGTCGGTGATCTGCTGCATGACCAGCGCGCGTTCCAGCGATGTCATCGGCTCCCTGTCCTCGCGGACGGCGGCGGCGATGTCGTTCAGCGGGCCGCGGTGGTGTCCGCCTGACGATTCGTTCTGCTCCCAGACCGTCTCGGATGAAACGCCCGTCTCCGAATTCCCCTTGTCATGAACGATGCGGTTTGGGCGCGACGCCAGCATATGCAGCCGCAGCGACCCTTCCGACCCGATGACCGCCCACGCCTCCTCGCGCGACGCCGCCGTATATTCGCTCCGCTCTAGGCTCAAGATCGTTCCGCCTTCGCACCGTATCAGCGCCGTGTAATGCGTCTCCGCGTCTGAATTCGGCGCCGCATGCTCAACAAAGATGGACGGGATCGTCCAGACCTGCGCGAAAACGGAGGTCGGCTTCAGCGTCCATTCGGTCAAGCCGAGCAGGTAGTCCAGATCGTAGCAACCCCAGTTGACAAGGTATCCGCCGCCGTTCAGATGTTTTTTGAGCCGCCATTCAGGGCGCGGCGAGCCTGGCTTGTTGCCGGCGGGGTTGATGTTGCGGTGGCGCAGGATGCGCAGCTCGCCCAGCGCGCCGGAACGCACGATCTCGGTCGCCTTGCGGGCGCCGTCTGTGAACCGGTAGCGGGAGGAGCAGCATGCCGCTTTCAGATCGCCGCGCGCCGCAATCAACGAACGCACTTCGTCCGCGTTCATGGCGACCGGCTTCTCGGTCAGCAGATGCTTGCCGGCAGCCAGCGCCTTCATGCCCATCTCATACCGAAAACAGGTCGGAAACGCCAGCACAACCAGCTCCACATTCGGGTCGTCCAACAGCTCCTCGCCGCTTTCGTACATCGCCGCCGGTTTGAAACGCTCTTGGGCGCGCGTTCGGTACGACTCGACCAGATCCGCCGCCGCCGCCAGTTCCAGCCCCGGCGATGAGTTTGCGATGCCCATATGGTTCGTCCCGATGACGCCGCAGCCGATCACGCCTACTCTCACAGGTTCCATTCGTTTCTCCTAAGGTGTTTTCAACAGCTCCCGCCAGACCTTTCCGTCGGGATACTCATGCGCGTCCAACGATTCCGCTTTCATTTCGATGCTGTATCCAGGGTCGTTCGGCGGCATATACCGCCCGTTTTTGAGTTGAACGGGGTATTTAAAATGCTCATGCAGATGCTCGACATACTCGATGACGCGGTTGCGCAGGGAGCCTGAAACGGCGATGAAATCGAACATGCCGAGATGCTGCACATACTCGCACAAGCCGACGCCGCCCGCATGCGGACAGACCGGAACGCCGAACTTCGCCGCCATTAAGAGGATCGACAGCGCCTCGTTCACGCCGCCGATGCGCGCCGCGTCCAGCTGGCAAACATCGATCGCCTCCATCAGAAACAGCTGCTTAAACAGGATTCGGTTCTGGCACATTTCGCCCGTCGCGACGCCGATCGGGGACAGCGCCCGGCGGATAACGGAATGCCCTAGGACATCGTCCGGGCTGGTCGGCTCTTCGATCCATGTCGGCTTGAAATGGGCGAGCTGCCGCATGTTTTCAATCGCCTCATGGACGCCCCAGACCTGATTTGCGTCCATCATGAGTTGTCGGCTCCATCCGATCTCCTCGCGGATGATTTGCGCCCGATGCATGTCTTCCTCTAGGTCGCGCCCGACCTTCATCTTCAGGCGGTCCCATCCCTCCGCGACCGCCTGACGGCAGCCTTCGCGCAGCTTTTCTTCAGAGTAACCGAGCCAGCCGGCGGAGGTGTTGTAGGCGGGGTAGCCGTCCGCGCGCATTTCGGCTTCGCGCGCCGCTTTATACGGCTCCGACTCGCTCAAGATGTCCAGCGCCTCTTCAGGCGTGAGCGCGTCATCGATATAACGAAAATCGATGCAGTCGACCAACTCTTCGGGCGTCATGTCGACCAGCAGTTTCCAGAGCGGTTTGCCTTCCCGTTTGGCGAGCAGGTCCCATACGGCGTTCACAACGGCGCCTGTTGCGAGGTGAACAACCCCCTTGTCCGGTCCGAGCCAGCGCATCTGGCTGTCGCCGGTGATATGCCGCCAGAAACCCGCCATGTTGCCGGCGATCTCGTCCAGCTCCAGCCCGACCAGCAGCGGTTTAAAAAGTCGGATCGCTTCGGCGCACAGGTCGTTGCCGCGCCCGATGGTGAAGGTCAAGCCATGCCCTTCTAACCCGTCCGCGCCGTCTGTTTTAAGAACGGCATAGGCGGCGGAGTAGTCCGGGTCGGGGTTCATGGCGTCGGAACCGGCGAGGTTCAGCGAGGTTGGGAAACGGATGTCGCGGGCGGTTAAATCAACGATGGAGATGGACATGCGCGCCTGTCTCAATGGTGTTGGGTCGTTTTGGTTGATGGGCGTATCATGCCGCTTTTTGCGCCGCATGTCAACGGTTGCGCCAACCGCGCTGTCATTCCCGCGCAAGCGGGAATCTAGAGGCGCCGCAGAAGACGTCCGCGTTGCATGCCGACATGTCCCAACTTAAGACGTAAGGTCAGCAAACGGCGCTTGACAACGCCCCGCGGCTCGGTATAAACTTTATCAACGCATAACAGGAGGCGACCATGCTAAATAAACCTGAAGGCCGCTACGACTTCTCAGGGTTCAAAAAAGAATTGAGAGGCGCGGACGCCGCGCTTGAACAAGCGGATGCGGAGCTGGACAGCGCAAACAAGCCCGGCGTCCGGCGCGCTCTCATGAAAGCGGTTGGGCATTTTAACGCGGCGATTAAGCTGTCGGTTCAGATCGACTTAGGCAGCGACGCGGACGGCATCTTGGCATGGGTCTACTTTTGCCGCGGACGCGCTTTTGCTTTGCTGAACAAGATAGAGAGCGGCTCGGACAACATCAAGAATGCAATTGCGGACTTTGTCAAATCGGCGGAGATGAGACCCGACGCCAAGACCTATCTGCGCTTGGGCGAAGCGTATGCGCTGGCGGGCGATATGGACGCCGCAATAGAGAGCCTAGAAAAAGCGAGCAGCCTAGACTTCGATTGCGCCGAGGCGGACCTTTTAAGAACGTTAAAAGGACTTGTCCGCCAAGAGAAAGGCGACGCGGAGGACGCCTGCGGCGACGCCGAAGAGCCAATCGTCTTTTAAAGCGGGCGATGCGTATGAGGGCGGGAAAGCCTTCGCCTCATCCGCCCGCTGTTCACAACCTTCATTCCCGCCCCGCTGTCCATAACTTCCATTCCCGCACCGCCGCCCCGCTTGTCATTCCCGTTCGCCGCACCGCCGCCTAGCCTGTCATTCCCGCGTAAGCGGGAATCCAGGAGTCCAGCAGACAACGTCTGCGTACGCATGCCGACATGCCCCAACTAAAGCCGTAAGCTCAGTTCATGCGCTGGATTTTCCCTAGACATTGCATTATATTGGACGCATGAACGAAACGGTCAAGGGGCGAGCATGAATCAACATCAGCCGAACTGGACGAACCGCACGATGTGGACAGGCGACAACCTGGACATCATGCGCGGCATGAACTCCGACAGCGTTGACCTGATCTATCTAGACCCGCCGTTCAACTCGAATCAAAACTACTCGGCTCCGATTGGATCGGAAGCGGCGGGCGCGGCGTTCAAAGACACATGGACGCTGGACGATGTCAACCTCGCATGGCATGGCGAAATCGCCGACCGAGAGCCTGCCCTGTACGCTGTCATTGACGCCGCCGGAACCGCCCACAGCAAAGGCATGAAGGCGTACGCGATCATGATGGCGGTTCGCCTGCTGGAGATGAAACGCATCTTGAAGGATACGGGCAGCATTTACCTGCATTGCGACTCGACCGCGTCCCACTATCTGAAATTGATCATGGACGCTGTATTCGGGCGGCTGGCGTTTCGGCGGGAGGTTGTCTGGTCAAACGAGGACGTTTCTGGGTTCAAAGGACAGGCTCGCAACTGGGTCAGAGGACACGAC
Organism: Candidatus Poribacteria bacterium; assembly: GCA_963665845.2. Taxonomy (GTDB): domain Bacteria; phylum Poribacteria; class WGA-4E; genus JAPPNK01. The sequence continues at coordinate 2,515,023 of OY762492.1, read as the reverse complement.
ACCTTGCTGTTCTATCGGCGCGGAGAAGGCGCAACGTTCAATGTCCAGAGACGGCCATTGAAAGAAGCAACGATCCGTCGGTACGACAAGACGGATTCGGAGGGTAAGCGTTACAAAATTTACAAATATAAAGGGCAGGAGCGGCGGGTTTATTTAAAGGAGGACAGAGGCGCGCCGATGAGTTCTGCCTGGACGGATATACCCTCATTCCAGCAAGTAAATGCGAATCGAGAACACCTAGGTTATCCGACACAAAAGCCGCTGGCGCTGCTTGACCGCATCATCAAGGCGTCCTCCAACGAGGGAGATATGGTGTTGGATCCGTTCTGCGGCTGCGCGACGGCATGCGTCGCCGCCGAACGTTTGAACCGCCAATGGGCGGGAATCGACCTGTCGCCGAAGGCTGCGCAGCTGGTCAAGATACGCATTGAAAAGGACAATCCGCTTCTGTTTTCGCAGCATCCGATGGCGCATCGAACCGACATTCCAAACCGAACCGATCTCGGCAAGCTGCCGAATTACCGGACGCATAAGCATACGTTGTTTGGGAAACAGGAGGGCGATTGCGCGGGCTGTCAAATCGCGTTTCCATTCAGGAATTTCACGATTGATCATATCGTGCCGCGCAGCAAGGGCGGGTCGGATCATCTCGACAACCTGCAGCTGTTGTGCGGCGCATGCAACTCGACGAAAGGAAACCGCGATCAGGCGTTCCTGGTCGCGGAGCTTCGGCGCAACGGCATTCTTTGACCTTCCACCTTAAGAGTGAACAGGCGTTCATTCTGCCCGCCATCATCCGCGTTTTTCACCGCGTCATTCCCGCGCTCCTCTCCGTCATTCCCGCGCAAGCGGGAATCCAGAGGCGCTACAAAAACTGTTTGCGTTCCTATGCCGACGTGTCCCAACTAAAGACGTAAGGCAGTCAAACGTATCCCCGTATAGTTCGGTGAGGCGGTACGCTTCCAGATACTGCAGCCTGTCTTCCTTCGCCGCTCTTGCGACAGCAGTTCCAAAACGGCGCCCGACGCGCCATTTTTGACTGACCCAAAAACTCGGGCCGCCCGCAGGTTTTGTTTTACGCGAATCCTCATGGATGAGCGTACGATAGTATTCTATAAAGGCGTCACGGTTGATGCGCTGCGTATCTAAAGCCCGCCGCGCCGCGACAAGCCTGCTCACTTTGAAGCGGTTTGCGACCGCTTTATACGGATCGTCTGCGGATTTCACTTGTTTCCAGTAATTGATCAGCAGAGGTTCCGGAACCAAAAACTCGGCGGCCGCTTGATTGCAAAACTGTTCCACTTCGTTCGTCGGCTGCGCCTGCAATTCAAAAAGGGAAAGCCCCGATTCGCCGACAAAGAGATGCGCCAGCTCATGCGCCAGGGTGAACATCTGCGCTCCCTCGTAATCTGCCTTGTTAATGAAGATGAGAGGGGCGTATTCGTCTGTCATCGCAAAGCCCTGAAATTCGCCAGGGTCCAGTTTTCGATTCGTACTATTGTTCACAATGCCGTTGCCGAATACTAAGACGCCCGCCTCCTCCGCCAGGTCCGCTAAGCGGCGCAGCGCCGCTTGCCGCGTCTTTACGTTTGCCGCCCATTCGTCTTCTATTCCCAGCGCCGCTCTCATCGCCTCGGCAACGCGCTTAGCGTCATCGCCGACGCTGAACGATTTAACAAAGTCGAGAGGCTCTGCGCCCTGCTCAATTAGATCGCTTCGCATCCAGTCTTGGCGCAGCTGCATTGTATAAAGCGTGTCGAGCAGCTCTGGGCTTGGGCGTTTCAGCGGCTGATCTTTCTGAGTGCGGAAATCGTTGATGGGCAGCGGTTCGTCGGGCGGTTCCGGCAGATAGAGAAATCCAAGAGGCGCATGCGTCTTTTGAGCAAGCTTTTCAACCTGGGCGACGCTGATAACGCCTGTTTTTTCCCATTCGTTTACGCGCCCCGGCTTCACCGACATCTTTTGCGCCAGATCCGCAATGTCGAGTCCCGCCCGCTCGCGCGCCCAGCGCAATACCGCGCCTTCTAGCAGTATTTTTCTACGGCGATCCGACACGGTTTCAACCTTTACCCGACCTTAAGATTCCCGCTTGCGCGGGAATGACGACCCGCCGGAGCGCCCATGTTTATTCTTCAATCACAGGCGGGGGGTCGGTCTCCAGCGCCATGCGCGGCGCGGCGAGAACGCGCGTGAAGACGGCGTCCATCAGCGCCGTTTTCAGCGCCTCCTCCAAACCGAACGTCTCAAAAAAGCGGTCGATATGCGGGGCGAGAATCTCTCGGTCTTCGTCCTCCAGCTGACCCTCCCGCACGATGAGCGGCATGCGGTATTTGCTGTCGTAAAGCCGCCGGACGCGCGTAACCGCCTCTTCTTCCATCAGCGGCTCCATCAGGTCCAGCGTCAGCGCGGGCAGCGCCAGCAGCTGTTGAAGCGCCGCGTCCGCAATCAGCCCGTCAATATGCAGCGTCTCCAGATAGCTCTCCACATCAACGCGGTTCGGCACATAGCCGACGCATCCGCGGTCCACTTTCCCGCGGATATAGATGCGTCCGCCGAGCATGCCCGGCGCCACAAAGTCGCCCACAATCTGCGCGTCCGAGCCGCTTTCCAGCTCGGCGAGTCCCAGAACGGCGATGGTCCCTCCCGACATATACTCGCCGAGGTAGTTGCCCGCGCGTCCGCCCGCCATGATGACCGGGCGCCTGTCCACATACTGGCGCATGAGTATTCCCGCGCGGTTGCCGATGTCGCCGCGCACATAGATTCGCCCGCCTTGAAGCGCCTGCCCTAGGACGTCGCGCGCGCTGCCGTGTACCGTAATGCTGCCGTCATGCATCGTATCGGCGGTGTCGTCGGCGGCGTTGCCCCATACCGTAATATGCGCGCCTTCATTGAAGTTGGCGAGGCAGTTGCCGGGCGCGCCATGCAGCGTCAAATGCGTTTCAGGCGGCAGGTTGACGGCAAGGTAACGCTGCCCCCTCACCCGCTGAACGTGAATCTCTTTTGCGCCGTCGTCGCAAACCTTGCGTATCTCGCGGTTCAGCGTTTCATATTCCATCCCTGTCGCGTCGATGACCGCATCCGGGGCGGATTCGTCCGCGGGGCGCTTTAAGTTGGTGAACTCAAACATGACGCGGTTCGGCGCCAGCCCGCGCTCAATAAACCCCTCTTTTCCGCTTGCCAGGACATACCGCCCAGGATCGCAGCCCCATACCGCCGCATTCGGCGACAAGACTCGTATCTCGCACTCTTCGGAGGCGAGATAGATGCGGTCGGCGTCTTCGCCCACAACGAACGGGCGAAACTTCAAGCGGTCGATGATGCCGAGCATATACGCATCCTCTTCGTCCGCATGTCCGGCGACAACGGCGAAGGGTCCGTCCAGATGCGACCCGACATAATTCATGGCGAGCTGCCGCAGCCGCTCTTCCTCGATGCCTTCGTCCGTTTCGATCCGCTTCCACCAGCGTTCGTAGGGGGAAGTGAGCGTCAGCGCGGCTTCAGGCAAAGAGAGCCGTTCGACGCGCGTCAGATAGTCGATGAGGCAGCAGATCAGCTCGCTGTCGTTTCCGACGACGCTTTCAACGCCGGCGGAGCGCATGAACGGGATATTGCCGCCGAAGGAGGAGACGTCGCCGTTATGGACGATAGACCATTCCATAAGCGAGAACGGATGCGACCAGATCGGATAGGCGCCGGGCGAGTTGGTCGGCTGGCGCGTGTGGGCGATCCACATGCGCGCGGAGAGCGCCGGGTTCAGCATGCCGTATTCTTCGGCGACGTCAGTCGGGTAGCCGACGCCTTTGAAGGTCACATGGTGTTTTGCCGACGAGTAGACGCGCGCTCGGAAAATGCCGTCCGTTTCCAGTTTCGCGTTGATCTCCATCGCGGCGTTGAAAAGGATGTCGTCGTCCGCGAGAACGTACGCTTCCCAGGTCGCCATCGTGGAGGCGCTGGCGAAGTCGGGCGGCGTTTCGTGAACAATCTGCAAGCCTTCAGGCGCGAACGATTGGAGCGTTTTTCGCGCTTCGGCGTACGCTTCGTTGTCCAGTACAAACGTGCGGAGCGTGACATATTTTTCGGGAAACGTGTCGATTTTAAAGCCTGTGAAGCCCGCCCCGAACTTGCTGCCTCTGAAACGGGCGCATTCTATCGCCGTGAGCGTCTCGTCGCTGCGGATGGGCGGCGCGTGCGACTTGGCAAGTATGCCGAGAACGCCGCATCCGTCATGATGAATCGGTATCTTGTCGTGTCGAAATCGCGCAGGCATAGTTCCGTTCCTTTACCGCCCCGCCGGTTTGACGTCCAGCAGCTCGCGCGCGTTCGGGTCAAGGTCGACCGAACGCAGCAGCTCGCGGCTTCCGAGCAGCGTTGCGACGCTGGATGTCCCGGCGGCTCCTAAAAGCAGTTTCAATTCTTTTTGCGACGCCCAGTAGTAGTTTTCCAGACGAATGGAAGCGTCCGGCGATTCAAAATCGACCTCGGCGTCCAGATCGCCGCCGGGGCGGCCGACCGACGCAATCAGCGCCGCGTCCCCGATGCCCGCCGCGTCCGCGCCGAGAGCGATCAACTTGAAAATATCGTCCGCCCCGCGCAGCCGCTCCGACGACGCCAGCAGGTTCACGCGCCGCCGCGCCGCCGTTTCTCCGTTTTCAGTAAAACGCATCGCCATATCCGCTATCGAGAGCGCAATCTCCAGCGGATAATGCTGATCAGACGACAGGTCGGAGACCACCTCGCCCGTCTCGGCGTTCACCTCGTCCCGTATGATGATCGCGTCCACCTGCGCGTCCGCGAGCCGTTTCACCCGGCGGTGAATGTTTCGTATCGGCGGCGTGCGGACGAACACGGGCTTCCCGTAGGCGCGTTTGAGCGACTCGACGCGCAGCGGCAGCCGGTCTCGGTCGGCGCGGTCTTCGATCAGAAACGCGGCAACCCGTTCGCCCATCCCCGCCGGCGGCGCGTCTTCAGACATCAGATCCAGCGCGACGGCGCGCCCGTACCGCGCGACCCGCTCATCCATATCGTCCATCGACACAACAGCAAGCGAACCGACCGCCGACGCCGTCCGCGCAATGAGCGCATGCGCTTCAGGCTCTAGACGGTCGTAGCGGGACAGATCAAAGAAACAGGGGGAGGCAAGCCGCGCCTTCCCGCCGGCGAGATAGACGCTGGTCTCGATCTCTTCGCGGTACGGGTCAACGCTCGGTCGGGTGACCTGCGCGCCGTCCGAACGCAGCCAGTCGCAGATGACGCGCGGCGGCTCCACAAACGGCGGCGACTGGCTTCCCATGCTGGTGATCAGCGCCTCGCCCGTCTCCGCGTTCGCTTTGATATGGTCAATGCGCCAGGGCGTCCAGAAGTCGGGCGCCTCCGCCGGCGCGTCCGTTTCGGTACGGCTCTTCGGCGCCGAACGTCCGTTGGCGCGTTTCAGCCCTAGTATGTCCAGCGTTTCGTCGTTCAGGTCTCTCGCTTCCAGCGCGTTTCGATTCCCAATCAGCTGCTTCATCGAGTCGTATCCAAGCTCGTCCAAAAGCAGCTCTATTTCCTCTTTCAGACCGTTCACAAACTGAATGCACCGCTCCGTCGCCCAGTCCACATCCAGCAGGCGGTGCGGTTTCTGCGTCGCGAGCGCCGTTGGACATTTGCCGGTGTGGCAGCGATGCACCATGACGCACCCCATGGCGACCAGCGCGCCCGTTCCCATCATGGAGGCGTCCGCGCCGAGGGCGGCAAGTTTCAGCATGTCGCTTGAGCTGGTGACCCCGCCGCCGGCGATGATGGAGACGCGGCTGCGCAGCGGTTCGCCGTCCATCATCTGCTCGCGCAGCATCTGGTCGCTCGCGGCGACGGCGATCTCTATCGGTATGCCGACATTGTCGCGGATGACTTCGGGCGTCGCGCCTGTCCCGGCGAGATGCCCGTCGATGACGACGCCGTCCCCGCCCATGCGCGCGATGCCGCATGCCACATACGGCACATAATTTGTCGCGGCGACCTTCACATAAACGGGCTGCCCTGTCGCCAGTTTCAACGCCCAGATGCGCTGCCCCAGGTCTTCGATGGAGTAGATGTCATGGTGCGGCGCGGGCGAGATGGCGTCCCTGCCTTCAGGGATGCGCCGCGTCGTCGGGATGTCGCCGACCACCTTCATGCCCGGCAGATGTCCGCCGATGCCCGGCTTCGCGCCCTGCCCGATCTTGATGAAGACGGCGGAGCCGGATTTGAGCGATTCAAGGTTGACGCCGAACCGCGCGGACGCCCATTGCACATTGAAACGTTTGAGATGGCGTATGTCGGGGTGGAGTCCGCCTTCGCCGGTTCCGGAGAGAATGCCGGTCGCTTCGGCGGAGCGCACCAGCGCCTTGACCGCCTCGGCATGTATCGCGCCGAACGACATATCGCCCCAGACAAGCGGGGCGGCAAGCGGTATCGGTTTGGTTCCGTTGAACCCGTTCAGCTGGACGCTGATGTCCGTCTTCTGTTCGCCGCGTCCGTTTTCGTTTGGGGAGAGGCGGATGCGGTCGCGCAGGGAGCGGGAGTCGGCGGCGTACTGGGCGGCGTCGTCCAGGCTGCGTATGACCGCTTTTCCGGTTTCAGACAGCTCGCGCATATACTCGATTCGGTCGGGCGACCAGAATTCGCCGCGCGCGACCCCTTTCGGGGTCGGAATTCGCAGGTAGGAGTTGATCGTTTTGACAGCGCGTATTTTTTTCAAGGCGGCGCCTCACGTTGGCAGTTCTAATAACCCATGCAGTATGATAACCGATCTATCGACAAAGTCAAGCTGAGGGGGAACTTCATGCGTAAAGTTGGGGCGTTAGGGCGAAAGAACCGCCATGAACGACGAAAAGACGCCGCTTCCGCCCTTTAAACCCCCTAGCCCCCCTTTTCAAGGGGGGAATCGGACGCGCCGCCATTCGCGTCGTTTCACCTCTGAACCCTAGCCCCTTTTCAAGGGAGAACGGCCCGCGCGCCCGCGATGGCGGGCGCCATGATTTAAACAAGGGAAATGGCGGAGAGGGAGGGATTCGAACCCTCGAAGGGAGTGAACCCTTAACGGTTTTCGAGACCGCCCGCTTCAGCCGCTCACGCACCTCTCCGCAATGAACGCGCGTCTATCTGGCAGACGCGCGTAAGCCGGCAAAAAATTCCTGCATCAGTTCCAGCGCCTCGTCCGCGCGGCAGCCGCCGACCGACGGAACCGCCCTGCCCGTTTTGGCGTCCGCGAGCAGCGTATAACGGGAGCGGACGGCGCCGCTTTTCGGTTCGTCAATGCCGTACACGACGCGGTCAATGCGCGCCCACTGAACGGCGCCGGCGCACATAACGCATGGCTCAACGGTGACATACAGGGTCGCGCCGTCCAGCGTTTCGCTGCCGGTTTGGCGCGCCGCTTTTCGGATGGCTCCGATCTCGGCGTGCGCGGTCGGATCTTGAAGCTCGCGCCGGCGGTTGGAGTCGCGCGCCAGCTCTTTTCCGCCGCGTTCGATGACGGCGCCGACCGGCGTTTCGCCCCGCGCCATCGCTTCGCGCGCCTCTTTCAGCGCTTCGCCCATCCAGTATTCGTCGCGTTTCGTCACAAAAAACATGTTTGCGCCGGTTTCAAAAAAGGTGGCGCGCCCGGAGAGATTCGAACTCCCGACTTCGTGATCCGTAGTCACGCGCTCTAATCCACTGAGCTACGGGCGCGCATTCGTCTGGCGGAGAGAGAGGGATTTGAACCCTCGGTGAGGCGTAAGCCCCACAACAGCTTAGCAGGCTGCCCTGTTCAGCCACTCCAGCATCTCTCCGCAATCTTGTTTGGCGGTGGGAGCAGGATTCGAACCTGCGGTATCGCTTCCGATACAACGGTTTTCAAGACCGCCGCGTTAAGCCGCTCTGCCATCCCACCAAACACAGCATGCATATCATAACGGACGAGAACGGCAGTGTCAACTTTATTTGCGCTAAAGCCCGCCGATCCTGGCTGTCATTCCCGCCCTTGCGGTAAAACGTGCGGGAATCTTAAGGCATCGCAGCCCCCGCGCCCGTCTTTAAACCCCCCATCCCCCCTTTTCAAGGGGGAGTCCAGAAACCCGCGCCCTACACGCCGTCATTCCCGCGCAAGCGGGAATCTTAAGGCATCGCAACCCCTGCGCGCCTCTTTAAACCCCCCATCCCCTTTTCAAGGGGGAGTCTAGAACCCGCGCCCTACACGCCGTCCGCGTACCCATGCCGGCATATCCCCACTAAAGACGTAAGGTCAGCGGCAAAGGTTGCGTCAAGCGCTGCATTCCTGTAAAACAAACATATCAAAAAACATAACACTTGGCGGGAGGCTCGCAATGAAACGTCTGTTGAAACTGGGCTTGGCTTCGTTCCTGGCGGCGTTTATGTTGAGCTGCGCCGCTCAACGTTCGGCGGAGGAACCTGTCTTTCCTGAATTGGAGCGGGCTTTGAAAGCGACGGCTCCTGAGACGTATAAGGAATGGAAAAACGCTCAACGAATTATGGACGCCGCCGCGCGGAAGTTAGAAAAAGCGGCGCCGATCGAGTGGAAGGCGTATCAAGCGGCGGAGGAGGAGCCGAAAAAAGCCGCCGCATTGGAACCCCTGCGGGTTATAGAGCCGAATATAACGAACATATATGCGGCGGCGCTGGAAGCGCGCGCAGAAGCGGAACGAAGGCTGTCGATCGCCGCTCGGTGGGAGTGGAAGAGTTATGAAGCGAGGCGCAAAGCGTATGAAGAAAGCCGCGCCGCTGACAAATGAAAAGAGCGCGCCGAAAAGAGAAGGGCGGTCTCTGACCTCATGCAGAACGTTGGGACATTTGAACGAATAAAGCCTTATTGAAAAGATTGTCAAGTGATTTGCCGAAAACCGACACGCCGCGCGGCTAAAAACCCCTGCCCCCTTTTCAAGGGGGAATCTCTGGCCTTATGCGTAAAGTTGGGACATTTGAACCGACGATCGCTCGATTCATAGGAAAAAGGCGCCGCCAACCAAGCCGTCATTCCCGCGTAAGCAGGAATCCAGAGTCCACCTCGAAACCGTCCGCGTTTCCATGCCGGGATGTTCCTACTTTAGGCGTGAGGTCAGGGAATCTAGAAACCCGCGCCCTACACGCCGTTCCCCGCTTCCGCGAGGACATGCATTCCCGCCCTTGCGGTAAAACGTGCGGGAATCCAGAGGCGAACCCGAACCGTCTGTTGTCTGAACTAGGATTTTCAGGATTGAAAAGATTGACTTGAGGTTTGCCGAAAACCAACACGCCGCCTCAACATGCCGCATCCTCATAGCCTGACCCGTGAAAGACGTAAGGTCAGATCCATAGGTTGCGCGGCGCGCGGCTTTGATTTAGAATGTTGGCGTTAAATCTAAAAAACTTGATGGAGGCATCTCATGACTCGACGGTTCTTCACGGTTGCAGTGTGCGCAGCGGCGATGTCGCTCTCTGCCGCGCAGGCGTTCGATATGGACAAGGCGGTCGGCATCTGGCTCTTCGATGACGGAGGCGGCAACGAAGCCAAAGACAGCTCCGGCAACAAACTGGACGCCGAACTGAACGGCGATCCCGAATGGGTCGAAGGCCAATTCGGCGGCGCGCTCGAACTGGACGGCGACGGCGACTATGTCCGCACCCCCGACCACGCAAGCCCGCGCGACGCGATAACGGTCATCGCCGTTGTCAAAAGCGCGGCGGCGGCATGGAACACCTCCGGCGCCATCGCCGGCAAACGCAACCTCTATATTCTTCACCCGAACGCCGGCGGTACCGTGGTCGCCTTCCCCGTCTGGAACGGCGCAGGATGGAACCAGCCCAACGCATGGAACACTGGACAGATCGCAGTTGACGACATCACCGTCTGGCGCAGCTATATCGGCACCTTCGACAGCGCCACAGGCGACTGGAGACTTTACATTGACGGAAAAGTTGAAAGCGAACTGAGCCTCAACGCGACGCAGCTGGCTGAACACACCGGATCCATGACGATCGGCTTTGACGACTGCTGCGGCGGCGGACGCTTCCTGAACGGCTCCATTGACGAGGTCGCCGTTTTTGGATACGCCATGTCGGAGGATGAGGTGGCGCAGATCGCCGATCAAGGCTTGAGCGCGTCGCTGCTGTCGGTCGACCCGTCCGGCAAGGCTCCGCTTGCATGGGGAACCATCAAAAAACGGGCGGCGCAGTAAGGTTGCCTTTGCCGCGCTGTCTGGTATGATAGGCGGCGCGGCAACGGATCAACATCGGAAAGGACGCGCATGGCAGACGAATGGATTCAGCTGTTCAACGGTACCGACCTGACCGGCTGGCGGATGCGGAATACCGACCGCGAGCATCAATGGGTCGCCCATGACGGCATCCTAGACAACACCGGGACAGGGGTCGACATCGTCAGCGAAGCCGAATTCGGCGACCACGAGCTGCATATCGAATACCTTGTCCCTGAAGGCAGCAACAGCGGCATCTACCTGCGCGGGCGGTATGAGCTGCAGATACTGGACAGCCTCGGCAAGGAGTACAACTACCCCGCCGAAAACGGCGCGCTGTACAACCAGAAAAGCCCGGATGTCGAGGCGAGCAAGCCGGCGGGCGAATGGCAGACGGTGGACGCCAAGATCGTCGGAATGACGCTGACGGTTCAGCTGAACGGACAGACGATCCACGACAACGTGACCATCAAGGGTCCGACCGGCGGGCAGCTGTTCAACGACGACAACCCGACCGGTCCTCTCATGCTGCAGGGCGATCATGGACCTGTCCAGTTCCGCAACATACGTGTTCGAGAGCTGTAAGCGCTGATCTTTGCCAGACTCCTTTATGTAGGTTTATGTAAAGGGGTCTGGCATTTTCCTGTCCCGCCTGCGCCTTCCCGGCGCCCTTTCCTCTTCCGCGCCCGCGCTTCGTCATTCCCGCCCTTGCGGTAAAACATACGGAAATCTTAAGTTTTCCCTGACTGCCCCGCATTCCAAAACGGAACCCTACAAAGTCAAAACATCTTCTGTAGAGACTGCCCGGCAATGCGGCATCGGCTATAATGAAGCGTTGAAGGCGGCGACAAGAGAACACATCTAGGAAGCAAGCGCATGATTCAAAACGCCATTGAGCGCATCATCAACCGAGAGAATATGACCGAGGAGGAAGCGGCGCAGCTGATGGCGCGGCTCATGGAGGGGGAAGCCACCGACGCGCAGATTGGGGCTTTGCTGACCGCCGCGCGTATGAAAGGCGAAACGGCGGACGAGATCGCCGGCTTCGCCCGCGCCATGCGCCAAAAAGCGACCCGCGTCGAAACCTCCCGCGCGCCGCTCATCGACACATGCGGCACCGGCGGGGACGGATCGCACACCTTCAACATCTCCACGACCGCCGCCTTTATCGCCGCGGGCGCGGGCGCCGCGGTCGCCAAGCACGGCAACCGCTCCGTCTCCAGCCGATGCGGCAGCTCCAATGTCCTGGAAGCGCTCGGCGTTCAGATCGGCGCGCCGCCTGAACGGGTCGGGCAATGCATCGACCAGGTCGGCATCGGCTTTCTGTTCGCGCCGACATTTCACAGCGCGATGCGCCATGTCGCCGGACCGCGCCGAGAGATGGGCGTCCGAACCTTTTTTAACATTGTCGGACCGATGACGAACCCGGCGGGCGCCAAACGGCAGCTGCTCGGCGTCTTCGACGGCGCATGGACGGAGCCGATGGCAACGGCGCTCGGCAAACTCGGAAGCGAACGGGCGGTGGTCGTACACGGAGCGGGCGGACTGGACGAGATATCCACCACAGGACCGACGCGCGTCTCGGAGCTGCGAAACGGCGCCGTCGAGACCTATGAGCTGGAGCCGCTGGAGTACGGCATCCCGCGCGCCGCGCCGTCCGACCTGAAAGGCGGCGACGCGGACGAGAACGCGCAGATCCTTCGCGCCGTTTTAAACGGGGAGGCGGGACCCGCGCTGGACATCGCCGTCTTGAACGCGGCGGCGGCGCTCAAGACAGCGGGGATCGCCGACAGCCTCCACGACGCGCTTGAACTGGCGCGCGAGTCGATTCGTTCAGGAGCCGCCAAGGGAGCTTTGGAGGGACTGATCCGCGCGTCCAACGCGGGCGCATGACGAGATGCTTGCGAAGGAAGGAAAGCGCGGTTAGCCTATGAACGACGCGATTTTGACGCCGGAGGATCAAAAAGAAGAGGTTTCTCTGCTGTATGTCATGGCAGTCGCCGCAAAAGTCGGGTATAACATTGAAAACCCGCGCCGAGATCGAGGTCGCGTGGATTTGACGATTACGGCTGGAGGGGACATGTCGCCTTCCATTAAATTGCAGTTGAAAGCGAGGACAAACCTTCGCTCCATTGACGGAACATACAGGTTCCCGCTGGATGTGAAAACCTACGATGTGTTCCGCAAAGAGCAACTGATTCCGCATTATCTCGTCGTTTTTGACCTGCCAACGGATGAAAGCGAGTGGATCGTCATCGCAGACGACGGTCTGACGCTAAGGAAAAGAGCGTTTTGGATGGATCTAAAAGGGATGAGCGCGACCGAGAATAAAGACAATATCACGGTGCGAATTCCGGAAGAAAATCGATTCGATGATGTAATTTTGCGGCAATTGATGGACAAGGCGCGGGAGCCGGCAAGGAGAGACTCATGAGAGCGGCGCTTTTTGAAGAAAACGATCTGCAGGCGATCACTCCAGACACTCTGATGAAGTACGCTGAAGCCGCAGGTTGGAAAAAGGTGGGCGAATACGGCAGCTATTCCTACATTTACGGAGCGGACGGCAAGCCGGAGATTTTGATACCGCACACCGCCGATTTGGCCGACTACATAGACGGCGTGTCAAGGCTGATTCGTTATTTTGCGATGGCGGCAAAAAAAGACGAGCGAAGCGTCTTCCTAGATTTGACATACGCCCGCTGCGATGTCGTTCGCGCGAGGGCTGGAGGCGATCAGGACAGCCTGCCTTTCAACGCCGCGCTGGATCTGATAAACGGCTCCAACAAGCTGCTGGAGGCGGCGCTGCGTTCCTTGAACAATCGAAAGAAGGCTTACAAGGGGCCGATCGGCAAAAACGCTGAACTGCTGGATAAAATCCGTTTCGGTCAAACCGAGAAAGGCAGCCTCGTCATAACGCTGTTGACGCCGCCCATTGAACCGTCTCATGAGGAAACGCAGGCGCCAATGGAAACGGTGAACGATCCGATTGAACGGCGGTTGACGCGCCATTTGATGCAAACGCTTGACGCTGCCAGAGCCGCTGTTGACCAGACGGCAAAGGGCGAAAGTGGAGCGTTTGAGCGCGCCGTTGAAAAGGGGGTCAGCGCCAACCTGTGCGAAGCGCTTGTCGAGATGGCAACGCCGTTTCCGTCGCTCCGTATTGAGATCACATGGGCAAAGACGCTGCCGATGAAAACGGAACGCTCCGAAGCCCGCTTTGTCAAAGACAATGTCGGTATCTTGGAAAAGGCGGCTGACGAACTGAAACCGCAAACGGATGCGCACAAGGACGAACAGGAAGCGTTGCGTAAAGAAAAATGAAACAAGAAACGCGCGCCGCTAATTTCGCTTCGCAAACAATCTGGACGGGCGACAACCTGGACATCATGCGCGGCATGCAATTCGAAGAAAGGGAAACGATCTATGGAGGAGCTGATTGCCGATCTGAAACGGGAGCGGTTGAGAAGAGAATGAGAGCCAAACCGCCTGGACATGCGGCAACCTTAGGCGCCGCTGATTTCTCTGCTGCGATTTCCGCCGACCAGCGGGCGCCCGCTATTCGCCGACCAGCTGCACCTGCAAGGCGCGTTCGCGCGGTCCGTCCAGCTCGGCAAAGATAACGCTCTGAAATTGACCCAAGACCAGCTCCCCGCGCGCCACCTGAATGCAGAGCGCGCCGGTGCCTAAAATCAACCCTCTAAGATGAGATGCGGCGTTCTTGCGTTCGCAGTCGGAGAAGTCGACCGAGTTGTGCTGGAACCAGTCGTTGTCGTCCACCAGCCGTTTCAGCATGCGCTTGATGTCGTCCAAAAGAGCGCTCTGAAACTCGTTGAGCAGCAGGCTTGTGGTCGTGTGGAGCGAAGCGAGGTTGATAAACCCGTTCTTGATTTTGGATTTGCGCAGGATCTCCAGAACCTTGCCGGTGATGTCCTGCAGCTCGAATCGCTCCGTCGTTCGGATCTTGATATTGTCAAACGAAATATTCATCGCCGTCCTTCAGTTGCGCGCGTCGTTTATAGTATGCCACAAGGTTTTCAGATAGGCAAGCCCGCGCGCAGCGTCAAATCGTAAGCGAGAAACTCGCCCATAACCGCAAAGACCGACGCGAGATACAGAAAGCCAGTCGCCGACTGCGTCGACTCTTCGCGCAGAAAAAACCAGGCGAGCCAGACGCATGCGCCGACCGCCGCCGCTCCAAACAGAATTCGCGCCAGTATAAAGACGCCGCCGGGAGCCGTCAGCGAAGCGTATCCCCACCGCCCCCATAACGAGTAAAGTATCCATGCCGCCGTTCCCGCCCAGGCGGCCAGCAGGCAGCGCTGAAGGCGCATCAGGCAGCGGGTCGGCATTTCAGGCGTTGTGAGATACCAGTGTCCAAACAGCATGGCGGTCATAGAGAAGCCGACCAGCCCCGCCGACAGCCCGAAGCGGACGGCGAGCGTCTGCGCATTCAAAGCGGGCGAAAGCGCCGCATGGACGCGCGACGCCAGGGCGATTAAAAAAAACGCGCCCGCCGGTATGGACGCCCATGCCAGAATCGGCATGAGCGCAGCCCAGCGCGTCCATGAGAGAACGGCGCCGAGAAAAACAAGCGCTGAAAAAATCGCCCCGGCGGCGGAGAAGGCGCCGAACGGCGTTTGCGGACCGAGCCAGATGAGCGCTCCAACCGCGGCGGCGTAAATGGCGGCGGCGAGCCTGTAAAACCCGCGCCCAATCTGACGGGGCGGCGCGAACAGAAGCGACGCGAACCCTCCCACCGCCATCTGCGCGCACACCGCATAAAAAGAGACGGTCATCAACCCGTTTCAGGCGTTCACAAGCGGCAGGTCAAGCGGGGCGCGTTTCGGCTTCGGCAGCAGATCGGGGTCGCCCATGTCGTCGTAGTAAGCGTTGCGCAGGCGCGGCGTGTAGCCGGCGTTGCGGATGAGGCGGCATATTTCGGGCGCGTCCATAGTGAAGGCGGTTCCGGCGGCGCTGACCACATTCTCCTCCATCATCGTCTGCCCAAAGTCGTTCACGCCGAAGTCAAGCGATATTTGCGCGATTTTCGGTCCCTGCGTGACCCATGACGCCTGCAGGTTGTCGATATTGTCCAGCATGAGGCGGCACATCGCCATCATCTTCAGATGCTCAAATCCGCTGGAGCGTTTTGCGATCGGCAGATCGGTTCCGTCCGGCTGAAAGCTCCACGCGGCAAAGGCGGTGAACCCGCCCGTTTCATCCTGCAGCTCGCGGACTCGCATCAGGTGCTTCATGCGATGTTCAATCGTCTCCACATGCCCGTACATCATCGTCGCCGTGGAGCGCATGCCGAGCTGATGCGCTGTGCGCATGACATCCAGCCACTCCTGCGTCGTGTCTTTATACGGGGCGATGATCTGGCGCGCTTCGTCGTCCAGTATCTCTCCGCCGGCGCCGGGGACGGTGCGCATCCCGGACGCTTGGAGCCGTTGAAGCGTCTCTCGGATGGTCAGCTTCGATATTTTGGCGATATACATGACCTCCGCGACGGAGAGTCCGTGTATATGGACGGTCGGGTACCGATCGCGTATCGCGCCGAAGAGGCGCTCAAAGTAGTCGATGCGCAGTTTCGGGTTGAGTCCGCCCTGTATCAGTATTTCATATCCGCCCGCTGCGACCAGCTCTTCGATTTTTTGAAAAATCTCTTCGTCGGGAAGCGTGTATCCTTCGGGAGAATTCGGGAGCCGGTAAAAGGCGCAGAATTTACACTGTACCCAGCACACGTTCGTGTAGTTGATGTTTCGGGAGGCGATGAAGGTGACGATGTCGTCCGGCTTGCGCTGAAAGCGGGCGCGCTGCGCCAGGCTTCCGAGCAGAGGCAGGTCGTTCGATTCCCATAACGCAAGGGCGTCCTCTAGGTTGAGCCGTTCGTTGCGTCGCGCTTTGTCGACCGCGCGTTGAATGTTGATGCGCATCGGTTCTCCCGTCTGCATGTAGGCGCGCTTTTTATGATACACGTAAACGGCGGACGGATGCAAGTTTGAACATGTCGGCATGCAACGCGGACGTCTTCTGCGGCGCCTCTAGATTCCCGCTTGCGCGGGAATGACGGCGGGTTGGCGCGGGTTTCTAGACTCCCCCCTTGAAAAGGGGGGCTGGGGGGGTTTCTAGACTCCCCCCTTGAAAAGGGGGGCGGGGGGGGGGGGTTTCCGCGGGCGGACAGCGACCGCGGCGCCTAAGCGTCACTCCTCGCCGTCAGGAAGAATCTGCGTGCCGATGCCCTCGTCCGTGAAGATCTCCAGCAGGAGCGAATGCGAGATGCGCCCATCGATGATGTGCGCTTTCCGGACGCCTTGACGCAGCGCTTCGATGCATGCCTCCGTCTTCGGTATCATGCCGCCGGCGAGCGTTCCGTCCGCAATCAGTTTCGGGGCGTCGGAGACGCGCATGGTGGAGATGAGCGTCGATTCGTCCGAGGGGTCGCGCAGGACGCCGCGGACGTCGGTCAACAGGATAAACTTTTCGGCGCCAAGCGCCGCGGCGATGCGTCCGGCGGCGGTGTCCGCGTTGATATTGTACGTCTCGCCGTTCTCTCCCGTTCCGATGCCGGCAATGACCGGCACAAATCCGCCGTCTTCAAGGGCGCGGATGGGGGCGGAGTTCACCTCCGTGATCTCGCCCACATACCCGATGTCGACCAGCTCTTCGCTGCCGTTTTCCTGTTGAACGCGCGCGTATTTTTTGCGGGCGCGTATCATGCCGCCGTCCTTGCCGCTGATACCGACCGCGCTTCCGCCCATCTGGTTGATGAGCGAAACGACGCTTTTGTTGACCTGCCCAACCAGCGCCATCTCCACCAGCTCAACCGCGTCCTCGTCCGTGACGCGCAGTCCGTTCACAAACTCCGACGTTTTGCCGACGCGGGACATCAGCGCGCTAATCTGCGGACCGCCGCCGTGAACCAGTATCGGCTTCATTCCGACATACTTCATCAGAATGATGTCGTTGGTGATGCATCGCCGCACCTCCATATCGCCGAGCGCATGCCCGCCGTATTTGACGACGATCGTTTTGCCGTAAAACTGCCGAATATACGGCAGCGCTTCGATCAGGAGATGCGCGCGGTCGGTCATATGTCCAATGCTGCAATCCATGCTCCGCTCCGTTCTTATGATCTGTAGGAGGCGTTGATGTCGATGTAGCCGTGCGTCAGGTCGCATGTCCAGAAGACGGCATGCCCGTCCCCCGCGCCGAGGTCGGCGATGACGCGCACCGGGTCTTCTGAAAGGCGGGCGGAGGCTTCCTCTTCGCTGTAGTTGAGCGGGCGCCCTTCCTTCACCAGCGCCGTCTCTCCAAGTCGCAGGCTGACATTTTTGGGGTCGAATTGCGCGCCGGAGTATCCAAGCGCGCACAGGATGCGCCCCCAGTTCGCGTCCTTGCCGTACACGGCGGTTTTGACAAGCGAGGATTCGGCGACCGCCCGCGCGGCGATTTCCGCCTCTTCTTCAGTACGCGCGCCGTTCACCGTCACCTCGATCAGCGCGGACGCGCCTTCGCCGTCGCGGACGATTTGAACCGCCAGCTCCCGGCAGACCCGCTCCAGCCCCGCTTCAAAAATGTCCGCCGCCTCCGTGTGCGATTCGATCGGCGCCGACATGCCGGACGCCATGACAAGAACGAGATCGTTGGTGCTGCAGTCGCCGTCAACGCTGATGCGGTTGAAGGTTTTCGCCGCCGCTCTGCGCAGCGCCTGCTGTAAAAATTCAGGCGCGGCCGCCGCGTCGGTTGAGATGAACGCGAGCATCGTCGCCATGTTCGGCGCGATCATGCCGCTGCCTTTGGCGCAGCCGCCGATGCGCGTCGTTTTTCCGTCGATGACCGCTTCAACGGCGCTCGTTTTTTCCGCATGATCTGTCGTCAAAATGGCGCTGGAGAAGAGTTCGTTTCCGCCGTTTTTAACCGCTTCCGCAGCGGCGTCAACGCCGTTCAGCGTCTTATCCATCGGCAAAAACTGACCGATGACGCCTGTAGAGGCGCCCAGCGTTTCAGCGGGGTTGACGCCCAGCTTTTCGGCGGCGCGGTCGCACATGGCGTTGGCGTCGGCGAGTCCGCGCTCGCCGGTGGCGGCGTTCGCGTTGCCGGCGTTCACAACGACCGCCCGCGCATATCCGCCTGTTTGCGCTAGACGCTCCTTGTCGCAGGCGATGGTCGGGGAAGCGAATCGGTTTTGGGTGAAGACGGCCGCCGCCGAAGCGCGCGTTGAGCAGAGAGCGATGCCGACGTCAGGGCGTCCGCGGTAACGGATACGCGCTTCGACACCCGCGGATATGAATCCCTTCGCCGCGTTGATGCCTCCGCCGATCGGTTTCCATTGCTCCATCGCTTCGCCTTTCTTCTATTAAAAGGTTGTTGAACAGCGACTGCCGCCGCGCCGTTCCTATGAGCCGGCGCATGCGCTTCGATGTTCAACAAGTATAGCCGTACAGCGGCGTCGTTTTTTAAAAAAATTCGGCGGTACGCCCATGCGGAGCTATTCATTTTCACCTTAAACGTCCTGCGCTGTCCTTTAAACCCCCCTAGCCCCTTTCAAGAGGAATCTGTCCTTACGTCTTTAATTGGACATGCCGGCGGGCGAACGCGGACTTCTTCTGCGACGCCTCTAGATTCCCGCTTACGCGGGAATGACGAATAGCCAATAACAGCGGTTGGGGCGCGGTTTCGGGACTCCCCTTTTCAAGGGGAACTACACGTTTGATTTGCCAGAGGCATATACCCCGCCATTGTTTTCAGCGTTGCGTTTTTTTTACGTTTTTTCTTGCCGTAATTCGTTGCTTACGACTCATCTCGGGCTGGCGGCGTTGCGTTGGACGCAACACTGCCAGCCCATTTCATTTCATCTCCTAGAACTGCCGATGTTATTTCCGCTTTCGCGCTTGTTTTGGCGCATTCGGCACAATCTACCGCTGCAACCATACGCACGATGCCTGCATGTATCCTGCCTCACAGGTTTTAGAACTGCAACCGCTTTATTTCACCAGATCCGCGTAAGTAAGGCGTTTACCGACCATGCGCGGAACAATCTTGGCAAGCGTTTCGATGCGGTTGTCGTTTCCAACATTGAACCGGTAGACGAATTCTTTGACGTATAGACCCAGGTGTTTAAACGACATGTAATGGTAAACGCCGCGGTACCCGCGTTTCAGGACGGCCCAGAACGACTCGATGCTGTTGGTGTGAACATCGCCGCGAACATACTCGCCTTTCTGATGCGAGACAGCGGCATGCGCGTATTCCTCCATGCCCTTGTAGGTCGGGAGAGCGTCGGTATAAACGGTTGACCCAGGCGCCACATTCGCCCTTACAGCGCCATGAACCGTTTTTATCTTCATATTGTCCAGCAGAAACGCGCGGATTTCGCCGTTTCTTTGACGCATGCCGATCACGGTCTGCTTGCCGCGGGTTCCGCTTCCGACGCCCAGCTTTTTTCTGCGATGCTTACTACCCTCTTTGCCGCCGACGTAGACCTCGTCTATCTCCACGGTTCCGCTCAGCATTTCGTCGTCGCTTACCATCGAGGCTCGAATGCGGTGGCCTAGGGACCATGCGGAGTCCTGCCTTATGCCCAGTAGCTTACCCATCGTAACGCTCGATACGCCCTTCTTAAACGTCAGGAACAAATAGAGCGCCAGAAGCCACATATGGAGGGGGATTTTGCTTTTCTCCATGATGGTTCCCGTGCGGACGCTGAAATACTTGCGGCATGTTCGGCATCTGAGCGGCATCGGTTTGGCGTTTTTCACTCGGGCGATGTTTTTGGAATCGCATCGGGGGCAGCAGATGTGGTTCGGCCATCGGCTTTCTTCAAAGAATCTGGCGGCGCTTTTTTCATCGGGATATTTTTCAAAAATCTCGTAGATACTGGTAGACTGCATTGGAATTTCCTTTCTCAATCTCCCTTTAGTGTAGCGCAATCCGCTTATCTAGTCAAACGTGTAGTACCCTTTTCAAGGGGGAAATCGGATGCGGGAGATTAATGACAATAATTTCCGCTTCTTTTCATAAAAAGATAAGAGTTAAACAACCAAATCTCCCGCCGACTGCGGTATAATGCGGCAAAAGGCTAACGCATAGACCGCAGACGCGCAACCCGAAGGAGGCTCCCGCCATGAAAAGAACGCTCAACATCAAAACGCTCCTCTTCGCGCCGCTTCTTTTAGCGGGCGCAATCGGGTGCGGCTCGTCTGGACTCGGACCGCTGGAAACGGCGGATGTGGAGGCGGCGATACAGGAGGCGCAGGCGCATATCGACAACGCCCGTTCCGCCGATATGGACATTTACGCGCAGGCGGCTCTCGCGGAGGCGCAGACGAACCTTGCCGAGGCGCGCCGTTCTCTCGCCGAAAAAAACGGGGTGGAGGCGCTTCGGTTCGCGCATAAGGCGTCCGCGCAGGCGCAGCGCATCGCGGCTCTGGACGCGCAGTCGGACGCGCTGAAACGTTTTGCCGCCGAGGAGGAGAGGCGCCGGCAGGAAACGCTGAACCAGCTGGAAGCGGCGAGGCTGGAGACTGAACAGGCGCGCGGAGCCATCAGAACCATACAGACCGAGATCGAAACCTTGGGGCTGGAGCTGGGCAATTTACAGCGGCAGGCGGAGGCGGCGCGTCAACGCGAACGGGACGCGCAGGAACGCGCTCACGCATTGGGGCGGGAGCTGGAAACGGCAAGAAGCGAACTGGCGCAAAAAGAGGCGCGCATCCAGGCGGCGAACGACCGAGCGTCTGAAAACGCCGCGCTGAAGGCGGAATTGGACCGTCAACTGCAGCAGGCGCGCAAGGCGGCGCAGCTGGCGGAAGCGAAGGCGCAAGCCGCGCAAAAAGAGGCGGCGCGCGAAAAGACGGAAGCGCGCCGACTTGCCGAGGCGTATTCAAAAGCGGCGGCGGGCGCGCAGCGTCAAGCGCAGAGAGAGGCGGCGATCGCAAAAGCGAAGGCTCAGACGCGCCCCAAGCCGTCCGAGCTGACCGATGCGCAGATGCAGGCGGCGCGGAACGTTGTCGCGCAATGGAAGCGCGCATGGGAACGGCGCGACGCCAAAACGCATGCGGCGTACTACGCGCCCAGCCTCAAAGCGTACCGTGTCGATGTCAAGAAAGGCGCTGAAAACAGGGCGGAGACGCCGAGAACGCAATTCATGGAGCGGGTGAGCGGATCCGATCCGAGCGCGTGGACGCCGGTCGGCAAAGCAGCCTTGAGAGGCGAAGGAAAACAGGCGGTGTCGGAACTTTCATATCGGCGCAAAAGCTCATCGCCCGACGCGCCCGACTACTGGATCCGCAAGTCCTACTGGTCCTCCATGGCGGATTCTTGGCGCATCGTGAAAGAGGAGTGGCGGTTTTATGAAGCGGCGCCGACGTTTGAAGAAAAATGAACGGGTGAGAAAGGAGACGCGCCATGTGGGCTGACGAAAAGAACGCGGACGAAGAATCGAGTTCAACTTCAGAGACGGAGCCTGAAGAGAACGCATCTGAAGAGGCATCGAGTCCAACTTCAGAACCGGCGCCTGAAGAGAACGCATCTGAAACGGCGGACGAATCGCTCGCGCCGCCCGTTGAAGAAACGGAACGCGCGGCGCGGGAGAACAGGCAGATGCGCGCGGTCGTCTGGATCGGCGGAGTCGCCGCGCTGATTTTGATCATATGGGGAATCGTCATGTGGTCAAGGCCGCAGCCGGAGACGCTGGACGGGTTCATCGCGCGGTGGAACGGCGTCGTTCTGCTGGACACCGACGAAGCGGCAAAGGAGCAGTTTGAAAAGCTGCTGTTGAAATCGACCGTTTCAAGCGGCTCCTCATGGACGACAGGCGAGGAGCTGCTGAACAAGCTTCGGGACGGGGGCGTTCTTCTTGAGCCGTCGGACGCGCCGCTGCTGAATGAGGAGAATCGTCTTTCTGTCCAGGCGGCGCAGACGCCGGACCCTGACGACGAAAACGCGGCGGAGTTGACCTTTCATCTGGACGCGAAAGGGCCGGAATATACTTTCAATATGGAGCGGGGCGGCTGGGCGCGGCAGTGGCGCATCTCCGACATGGCGTCGCAGACGCCGGCGATAGCGCTGGAGCCGTCTCCCGTTGTGGAAACGCCCGGCGCCATGGACGCGGACCCGCTGGTCGAAACGGCGGAGCCGACACAGGAGGAAGGCGCGCCCATCGACACCCAGCTCAAACTGCGGCAGATACTGGACGCCTGGCAGACCGCATGGGAGCGGAGAGACGTGGAAGATTACATCAAATGGTATGCGGATTTTGCGGAGATCGTCCGCGTGACCGTTGTGGAGGGAAGCGAGATACGGGAGCCGTTGACCGTGGCGGAGCTGCGCGCCCGGATGATGCGCCTTGCGCAAAAATACAGCGACATCGACATCAAAATCTCCAACTTGAGCATAGAAGGCGACCGCGCCGAAGCCGACCTGCAATTCAATCAAACCTACAAAGCGTACCGAGACGCGGACGGTCAAAACGAGATCGCCTACTCTGACGAAGGGCGCAAAACCTTGAAGTTCGTCGTCAACGAAAACGGCGAATGGCGCATCTACCATGAGAACTGGACGACCTATATGCAGGTGCCAAGCTTCCCGCTTGATTGATCGGAAAGAAACTGCCGCTCAAGCGATGTCCGTCATTCCCGCGCAAGCGGGAATCTTAAGATGCCGCGCGCCGCGCCCGTTCTTTAAACCCCCCTAACCCCCCTTTTCAAGGGGGGAATCGGACGCAAACGCCCGTTCTTTAAACCCCCTAGCCCCCCTTTTCAAGGGGGGAATCGGATGCAAAACGCCCCCATTTGTAAGGGGGATGGGGGTATTCTCCTGCCCTGGCGGAACGGCTATCGAAGCGGGGGGTTTAACTCCCAAAGCAGTATCGGTCCGCCGTATCCGCAGGCGGCGAGCAGCGACCCGTCCGGCGACAACGCCAGCGCCGACGCCCCTGGAATCGGCAGCGCGGCAACCTTCTCCCCCGTCTCGACGCGCCATATATGGACCGCCTTTGCATCTTTTTTCGTGTCGCCGGAGTAGCAAGCCGCTAGATAACGCCCGTCCTGCGTAAAGGCGTACGACTCGCATTCGTACTGGCGCTCGTCCCATTCGTCCTGCCATGGGATCGTCAGGCGGACGGCGCCCCGTTCAACGTCCCACAGCGCGATCCGATGCTCATCTTCGTCGTAGTAGGCGATCAGGCGGCTGTCCGGCGAAAAGCAAAACGAATAGGCGTCCAGCGGGTTCTCTTCTCCATCCAAGATTGTCTCACCCGTTTGAACGTCCAGCAGGTCCCATGTTTGGTTTTCAGTCCTGACCGCCAGATATTTCCCGTTCGGGCAAAATCTAAAGATCGAGTCGGCGGCGTTTATCGTACGAATCGGCTCGCCGCTTCGGGCGTCCCAAAGATAGATCGTATCCTCCTCGTCCACATGCGCCGCAGCGCCGCCCTTGATGGCAAGCTTTGAGCTCCATATCTTCGCCGCCGTCTCTCCTTTGTAGTGAACCGTTTGCCCTCCGCCGTCGATTTGGCGCAGCTGAACAGCGTTTTCTTTCTTGAGAGCGCTCGCGGCAAACAGCTTGCCGTCCGCGGAGATGTCCATCGAATGGCAGCCTTCTCCGATCGGGTTGAAGAGGCGCGGCTGGGATTGAGGCGCCTCGGTATCCCATAACACGATGCCGCAATCGGAGGCGGACAAAGAGACAAGCGTCTTTCCGTCCGGCAAGAAACGAAGATCGTACGAAATGACAATGAACGTATGCGAACCGACGCGCGGCGCGCCTTCCCCCTCTTTCCAGATTCGCCATTCCAGGTCCGAAAAATAAAGCAGCGTCGTTCCGTCAACAAAGGCGTCGCCAAAAATCCCTGCGCGCGGCTCATCCTCGAAGATCTGTTCGTTCCGTTCGATGTCCCAGACGCGCTGTTGTCCGCCGCTGGATTCTTCCGCGGCGCGCAGTTCGCCCGTCGGCGTGTAGGAAACAAGCATGCAGCCCTTCCCGTCTGTCGAAAACCGCTCTATCTGCTTGCCGCTGCGTATGTCCCAGACATATACGGCTCCCCGTTCGCCTGACGCAAGGCGCCGTCCGCAGGGGGAGAAGCTTAGGTTCAACGCGCCGTCCATGTTGGTGAAATGGGCGGCGGTCTCGCCTGTGTCGACATCCAAGACCGCGATGGATTCAGCGCCCCTTCCGCATGCGATGCCCGCCAGGCAAGCGATGTGGCGGCCGTTGGGCGAGAAAAGAAGCGGGCCGCCCCAACGGCCGAATCGTTCTTCCAGCTGCCGCCGCCGTTCGCCCGTCTCGGCGTCCCAGACGACAAGGCTTTTGCGGTCGTCAACCATGCCGGCGATGAGCCGCCCGTCGGGCGAATAGGCAACCGCGTTGACGCTGCCCTTGGAGGTATGTTCTAGCGTCGTTTCAACGCGCCCTGTTTGAATGTCCCAGACGCGCGCCGTTTTTCCTCCTCCCGTGACGATCTTTTGCCCGTCCGGCGAAAAAGCGGCGTCGGACGCATAAGCCGCGTCGTCTGTCCACAAGGCGTGGAGCGACATGTCCGCCGCGTCATGCCACCAGAGTCCCGCGTCGCTGACGACAAGAACCCATCGTCCGTCCGGCGACAGCGCCGTCGCGCTGACTCTGCCCTGTCCCAGGCGCGCTCGGATGTTGTCATGGTCGGGGAGGCTCCATCGGGTCGGGTCGCTGTTGCCGGCGTCGGGCTGGAACGGGACGGCGGAGGAGGCTTGCATTTCGGTTACTCCTTTGCGCTGCTGATGCATACATTTCATACACCGCCCGGCGGAAAGCGTCCAGCGCGGCGGCGTTTCTTTTACATGCGGCGCGCGCGGCTAAAACCCCCCCAGCCCCCCTTTTCAAGGGGGGAGTTTAGGCGGCGCGCGGCTAAAACCCTCCCAGCCCCCTTTCAAGGGGGAGTTTAGGCGGCGCGCGGCGTTAAAAAAACGGATTGCGCCCGTTATTAAATAGCGCTAAAATAAACCGCGCACATGCAACGGATCGCTTTCAAAAAGAAAGGAGCGAAAATGAAACGCTGGATATTCGCCATGTTCATCGTTGGCGCGATGATTGCCGCGGAAAGTACGTCATGGGCGGCTGAAGCGGCTGTGTATGCCGGACCGCCCAACCCTGACTGGATTTCAACCGCTTCGGTGGAGCGCGAAACGAAGGACATCGAAGACGGAATCGCCGCCATGTTCGATTCCTTCACCATTTACGGCGACGGGGATGAACAGGGTGAAGATTCGCTGCTCGCAAAATGGACGGAGAAACGAACAGGCAACGGAGTCGTGGATGTTCTCATTCTCTCATGCGGCACGATGCCGAGCGGGCTGTACCCGTTTCCGAACGCCAAGCCGGACGGCTCCGTCATCGAGGAGTTTATTGACGACGGCAATATCGTCATCAACATCGCCGACTGGTTCGGCTACATGAGCTACGAGAAAGGCGTCCGCAGCGCCGAGAACGGAGGCGCCGGCGCCCAGAACATCTTCGACGCCCCGATCAATTTCAACTCCCGCAATAACGCCATGAAGGTGAACGATAACGGGGAGAAGTATTTGCCCACGCTGGCGGAAGTGGGCGCATTCACAACAGACCGTCCGTGGCATCTGGAAACGCTGGCCGGCACGCCTTGGGAAGTTACGACCTTTGCCGAAGCCGGCGCGAACGACGCCGATCCTGCCGTCGCCAAGCACTCCGAAACGGGCGGCATCATTGCCTGCCTTATTCAGAAAGCGTGGCCAAATCCAGCCGCCGCGGACGACTTCCGCGGCGAACTGGTCGTTGAGTTCGTTCAAAACTATCTGGCGGGGGAAGGGCTTCTGACCCTCTCCGTCGATCCGACCGGCAAGATGTCCACCTCCTGGGGAGTCTTGAAAACGCAGTAGACAGAACGAAACGAATGTCAACGCCGACCTTGAGCGCGTCTCAAAGTCGGCGTTTCGTTTAAACCGCTGACCTTACCTTAGAGCTGGGACAATTCTGGTTGTGAACGCAGACGGTTTCGGGGTTGACTCTGGATTCCCGCTTGCGCGGGAATGACGACATTGTTGATGACGCTTTTTCCCATGAATAGAGCGATCGTCGGTTCAAATGTCCCAACTTTAAGCATGAGGTCAGCTGGACGGGCGGCGCGCTATTTCTTCAAAATCCAAAGACGGATGACGCCGCCTTCGCCGAGCGCGAGCATTTTGCCGTCCGGCGAAAAGGCGATACCCCCTGTGTAATTCCCTGTCAGCTTCGCCCAGTACTGACCCGTTTCCGCGTTCCAGAGATAAACGCCGCCTTCGTATTCGCGGACCGCGAGCGTCTTGCCGTCCGGCGAAAAGGCAACCTCATGGACGCCCCACATCCCTTCCAGCCTTTTGAGAAGCCGCCCAGTGTCGATATCCAAGAGATGTACCGATACGCCCCCTCCCGCAGCGAGCGTCTTGTTGTCCGGCGACAGCGCGACGCTGCCCGAAGGAACGTCCCCGCCTAGAAAGCGGTACCGAACGCGAAAATCTTTCTCTCCGTCCCATATCGAGATCCCGCCGTAGTCTCCGCAGTTGATGAACCTCTTTCCGTCGCTGGAGAACGCCGCGCCCAATCCGCCGCCGCGCAATATGAATGTCTGTTCGCCTGTCTGAACATTCCAATGAAACGCCTCATGGTAAGTTCCTGCGGCGAGCGTCTTGCTGTCCGGCGAAAACGCTAGGTTTTTTACCGCCCGCCCGCACTGAAAAACTCGGATCAGTTCGCCCGTTTCAGCGTTCCACAGCCGCGCCGTCTTGTCCTTGTCGTTGCCGCCGCTGGCAATTCGTTTGCCGTCCGGCGAATAGGCGGCGGAAAAGAGGCCGAGCTGCCGACTGTCTTCATTCGCGCGTTTGACGTCAACCGCATGCCCCTTGAGCGTCCAGATTGTCTTGGCGGTTTCGGCGTCCCACACGCGCGCGGTTCCGTCATGGCTGGCGCTCACGATGCGGCTGCCGTCTGGAGAATAAGCCAAAGAGGTTATACCGCCCTCATGTCCGATATAAATCTTCCACTCGTCCTGCTCCTTCAATATCGGCGGCAATTCCGCCTCTCTTGGCGCTTTGAACTCCGGAACCGAGCTGTCCTCGGCGGCAAGTTCCGGCGGCGGGGGGACGTTAAGGAGGCGCCGCAGCTGAATCGTTCCGTAAGAGGTTCCGACAGCGAGCGTCTTGCCGTCCGGCGACCATGCCGCGCTCTCGACCAGCCCGCCGCCCGCTTGAAACTCGAGAAGCTGCCGCCCCGTTTGGACATCCCAGAGCAGCGCCTTTTTGCCGTCGTCGCTGATGAGCAGCTTGCCGTCCGGGGAATAAACGATTACGTTCATCCAGCGCGTCGTCTTCACCGTCCGAAGGATCTCCTTTGTTTCAAGATCCCAGAACTGCATGCTGCCGTTATGAATATCGAGGGCGCGGAAGCCGGCGGCGGTTGTTCCGTCCGGCGACAGGGCGGACAGGTTCGGCGTCTCTTCCTTGATCTCAACCGCTCGAAGAAGCTTGCCCGTCTCGGCGTTCCATATCCGCTCGATTTGATCATAGCCTCGGCTGATGACGCGCTTGCCGTCCGACAGATACGCGGCGAACGTGACGGCGCCGATGTCCGATTCAAGGTTTTGAAGAACGGCGCCTGTCTTGGCGTCCCAGATGCGCGCGGCGGCTAATTCGATGCCGGCGATGAGAGTCTTGCCGTCCGGCGAATAAGCAACGGGCGAAGACAGCGCAGGTTCGCGTATGGTCCGCAGAAGTTTGCCTGTCGCGGCGTCCCAGATGCGTATGCCGTCCTCATGGGAGCAGGTCGCTAGGTTCTTGCCGTCCGGCGAGTAAACGACGGAGCGGAAACTGCCGGTATGCCCCTTGAGCGTCCTGAGCAGCCTTCCTGTGCTGACGTCTCGAATCCCAACCGTGTTGTCGTAGCTGCCGCTGGCGAGGCGTTTGCCGTCCGGCGAAAACGCCAGCGATATGACGCGGTCCATGTGTCCAGCCATCAGAAGCCCCTCTTCGGCGCTCCATTCAGACGCCGCCTCCGCCCCAAAGAGAGAGCCTGTCCCCAACAGACACCACAACAACGCCGCCGCAGCGGTATGTGAAGCTCTCATATGCAGCCTTTCATTTTCGTTAGATCGGTATGAACAGCATACAGCGCCCGACTCATCCCCGCAAGGCGAATCAACTGACCTCATGCTTAAAGTTGGGACATTTGAACCGACGATCGCTCTATTCATGGGAAAAAGGCGCCGCCAACCAAACCGTCCCCCGCTTCCGCGAGGGCATGCATTCCCGCGTAAGCGGGAATCTAGAGGCGCCGCAGAAGACGTCCGCGTTCGCATGCCGACATGTCCCAACTTAAGACGTGAGGTCAGGAATCAAACGGAGCGGCAGCGCCTATAGACGCGGTTTTTGGAATGCGGAGGCTGTCTAGGAAAACGGCAGTACGCTCATACGATGATGTTGGTCGGAGACGCAATATGGACGGCGTCTGCGACGCCTAAGATTCCCGTTTTCACGGGAATGACGGACCGGCGGCGCGGACGCTTTAGGATTAAAAACGGCTATCATCGCATGGGCGTACAGCCAGGAAAACGATGCATTCCCGCCCGTTTTACCGCATGGACGGGAATGCATGTCCTCGTGAAAACGGGGAACGGGTATCTTAGCCCGACCCGTTCTCCGCGTCGGGTCGGCTGCCGTCCTGGACGATCCAGATGCGGTCGGAGAAGTCGGCGCCGCTGGTCGCGCTGCGGGCGTGCGCGGGGATATACTGAACGATATATCCTTTGCGGACGCCGTCTGTCAGGTTCGGTCCGCTGCGGTGGAGCGTCAATGAGGAGAAGACGCCCATGCCCCCGCGCGGCAGCTCCACCGGAACGCCTGCCTCGTCGCCTTGATACCCGACGCGCCCGATGGGGCTGTTTTCGTGCGGGCGCGTTCCGCCCTTATGGGAACCGGGCAGTACCCAGACGCAGCCGTTTTCAACGGAGGCGCCGTTCAGAGAGATCCAGCAGGTGTAGTATTGTTCAGGATCGAGAGGGGTGTAGCCGTTGTCTTGGTGCCAAGGGAACTCTTTTTCCGTTTCAGGGTATTTGTAGACGGCTTGATTCCAGTAAAGGCGGACGTTCGGACCGATGAGGCGGGAGGTGAGGTCGACAAACCGACCGCTGGAGACGAAGCGGCGGAGCAGACCGCTTTTCTCGGCGAGGAAGGCGTTGAAGACGATCTCGTCGGCGCGGCTGATGCCTCCGCCGCCGGACTGGCGCAGCCGCTCGTTTGCCTCATGGATATACTGATCCAGCTCCTGTTCGACGGGGCGCAGCTCCTGCTCGTCAAAGGCGTTTTCAAGAATGAAATAGCCCCGCTCGTTGAATTGTCGGATGTGCGTTTCGTTGATCATGTCGTTTTCTCCATCTCGTCATCCCCGCCCCTGCGGTAAAATGTGCGGGAATCTTTAGGCGCCGCAGCCGCCGCGCCCGCCTCTAAAACCCCCCTAACCCCCCTTTTCAAGGGGGGAATCGGACGCGCGCCCTCCTCGCTTCAAGGGGGGAATCGGACGCCGCATCCTGTCATTCCCGCGTAAGCGGGAATCTTAGGGCATCGCAGCCGCCGCGCCCGTTTTTTTAAACCCCCCTAACCCCCCTTTTAAAGGGGGGGAATCGGACGCGCGCCCTCCTCGTTTCAAGGGGAATCGGACGCGCGCCCTCCTCGCTTCAAGGGGGGAATCGGATGCGCGCCCTCCTCGTTTCAAGGGGGAATCGGACGCGGCGCCAATCACTTCGCGCGGCTACTCAAACAGGTACGTTTCGATGCGCTCCCGCCGTTTCTCTTCCACCCGCGCGATGTCCTGAAGATAGAGTACGCCTTCAGCCTCCCACCATTCGAAGATCACCGCGTCGCCAGGGTCCAGCTCCTTGATCTTGTTGGCGAGGTTGCCTTTCACCATCCATCCGTCGCCGACGCGGACGACAGGCAGCCGCGCCCGCATCTCCTCGCCGACGCCCTCAATCTGAACGGCGATATAATCCTCCCCCTTCTCCGTCAGCAGCCCCTCTATGCGGTTCGCCGGCATATACGGGTTGAAAATGTCGCCGCCCAAAGCCCATACGCCCGCGGGGTCTCTCGGCTCAAACCGCCATGGACGTTCGTAATCGTACATCGGCGTCTGCAGCGCGCCGGAGCGCCGATCGCCTTCGTCCCGCTCCGTTTCCTCTTCAGGACGGCGTCGGCGTCGGTTTTCCTCCGCCTCGTCCGCCTCGCGTTGACGCTGTCTCCGCTGCTCCTCCATCGCTTCCCGCTCCCCGCGGACAGGGATGTCCACCTCTTGAAGAACCGCCATCGCAATCCGCATCCCCTCCCCGCTCGTCATGACAAGCAGCTTGTTGGAGCGCGGGTCGGCGGCAATGCGCGCGTTTCTAGGCATGAACGGGTCGACCATCTCGGCTGCATGCTGCGCCGGGATATGCTCTAGATGAAACGCCTCAAAGCGCATCTCGCCGCTGTCCGTTCGACGGTTCATGCGGTTGATATTGACGCGCCTGCGCATGTTCCAAAGCCCCGTTTCGCCGCCCATTCGGTTTTTCCGCATGGACATCATCGCGCCCATTCGGTTTGGCGTCTCGGTCTCGCGCATGCTTTTCAGCCGTTCCTGCATCTGCTTCATGAAGACGGCGCGCAGCTTCTCCTCCGACATTTCTTCGATTTCTCGAATGCGCTTCTCGCCGCCCAGCTCGATCTCATGCCCGTCTTCAGGCGACTTCTCGATCTTTTCGCGCATGGCGCGTTTCGTCTGTTCAATCAGCCGTTCCCGCAGCTGCTCAGCGGGAATGCGGCGAAGCGCCGCTATGCGCTCCCGAACCGCTTCGTAATAATTCTCGTCTGGGCCGCGCATGTCGTCGTCTTCGTCTCCGCGCCCGTATCTGCGGCGAAGCGCCTCCATACGCTCCCGAATCGCTTCAACCATTTCGCCTCGGCGGCGCATGTCGTCCTCGTCTTCGCGTCCGTAGAAGTCGTGTAGAAGCGATCCCATACGCTCCCGAATCGCTTCTGGAGAACGGACGCGGTCTCGTTTCTCTTCGTCATGCCAGTCGCCATGTTCATGTTCGGCTTCCTCGTCCGAGTCGCCATGTTCATGTTCGGCTTCCTCGTCCGAGTCGCCGTGTTCATGTTCGGCTTCCTCATGCGCGTCGCCGTTTTCATGTTCCTCTTCGCGCGCTTCCTCTTTTTCTTCATGCTCTTTTTCAGCCGCCTCTTCCGTTGTTTCCGATTCTTCATGCGAATCGGCGTAGACGGGCAGGCTCAACGCGAACATCCATGCCGCAGCCATCGCCGCAGCCGCTAGCGCCAGTCGTCGAATGGTCATCAGGTCGTTCTCCTTGTGTGGCTTCAGCGCGGCTCCTTTTCTGTTCGTTGCCGCTTTTCTATTAGACGATTCTACCCTCTTTTTCGTTTACAAAGCGCGCCGTAGAACCGACAGCGCCGTTTCCGCCGCCGACTCCGCGCCCGCCTCTTCCGACAGGTCGATCCATTGAATTCGCAGGTCGGCGCGGAACCAGGTCATCTGGCGTTTGGCGTATCGGCGCGTGTTTCGCTTCAGTATCTCCACCGCTTTCTCATAGGTATGCTTTCCGTCCAGATAGTCCCACAGCTCGGCGTATCCGAACCCGTTGAACGCTGGATCGGAGCGGGCGTATTTTTCCCGCAGCGTCTTCACCTCGTCCATCAACCCGTCCGCCAGCATGCGTTTCACCCGCGCGTTGATGCGGCGGTTCAGCTGTTCGCGCGGTCGGCGAAGCCCGACGGCGGACGCTTCATACCTTGGCGGACCGCCGCGCCATTCGCGCCGCAGCTCTGAAATCGGCTTGCCCGTCAACTCATACACCTCCAGCGCGCGAATGAGACGCATGCGGTCGTTTGGATGTATCCGCTCCGCCGCTTCCCTGTCCACCTTATATAAACGTGTCATCAGGCTCTCGTTTCCGCGCGCCTCCGCCTCCGCTTCGAGACGCCGCCGCGCCTCTGGATCCGCCGACGGCCCGTCAAAGATGCCGTCTGTCAGCGCGCGGTAGTACAACCCCGCCCCGCCGACCAGTATCGGCATTTTTCCGCGCGAACGTATCTCGGCAATCGCCGCGTCCGCCTCCTTTTGAAACTGCGCCGCCGAGTACTTCTGCGCCGGCGACGCCACATCGATCAGATGATGGCGGGCGGCGGCGCGCTCCTCGGCGGTCGGTTTTGCCGTCCCGATGTCCAGCTCGCGGTAGATTTGCCGCGAATCAACCGAGACGATCTCGCCGTCCACCGCTTGCGCGAGACAAACGCCGACCGCCGTTTTGCCGGCGGCTGTCGGTCCCAGAACCGCGAACGCCTTACCGCCTGCGTTCATCCGGCGGTTTGGTACACCAGAGGAAACGACTCGCCTTCCAGCCGCGCGCCCTTCTCCACCTCCACATACGGCTCCATCACATGCCCGCCGACCGGATCGTAGCGCGTGTGGGACGGCATATAATGCACCGCGACCGCCGGGCGCGGATGTTCGGAGCGGTTGTGCGGGCTGCCATGCCAGGTGAGGCAATGGTGAAGATGGCACTCGCCCTTCATCACTTCGCAGGCAACCGCTTCAAGGGAGGCGCCGTCCGGCAGCTCGGACGGGTCGCGGTGAATCGGCTGGAACGGCTCGCGCGTTCCGAGAAACCGCTGCTGGTTGCCCCACTTGTGGCTTCCCGGCACCATCCACATGCACCCGTTTTCGATGGTCGCGTCTTCAAAAGGCGTCCATGAGGAGATCAGGTCGGCGGGCTGAATCGTCGGCCAGAGCGGGTGGTCTTGATGCCAGCCGGTCGGTCCGCCGGCGCGCGGCGGTTTATACTGCGCCTGGTCATGCCAGATGCGCAGTTCGCTTGTGTCGCACAGCTGCGCGACCGCCTCGGCGATCGGCTTTTTCCGCGCGTGGTCTAGGTACATGTCGCTTGCCATCCACATGTTGACAATCTGGACGACCGGCGTCTCCTGCCTGCCGCCGAGGTTGCGGTTCAGGACAGGCTTTTTCTCCGTTTCGTCATGCATGATGCGGAACAGCTCGTCGCGCAGCTCCGCGCATTCGTCGTCGGTGTACACTTTTCCGATGTTCAGAAATCCGTTTTGGTGAAATTGCGCCGCTTGGGCGTCTGTCAGCATCGCTTTCTCCATTCTCTACAGCTCAAACTGCGAATCGTCCGCCGCGCCGCGCCAACCAGATCGTCATTCCCGCGTAAGCGGGAATCTTAGGCGCCGCAGAAACCGTAGCGGCAAGGTCGCGATTAAGTCTTGACCCGCCGGGCGTTTTCAGTATATGATTATACCGAAACGCAGGCGTTTTGTCAGCGTATCCGTTAGAGAAAGCGGAAATGCGCTTTGTTTTCCCGCCGTTTTCCCTTGACGTATGCGTCCAAACGGAAAGATGCGGCGGGCGTTGAATAAAGAACATAAAAACTTCATATTTGTAGCGGCAATTAAACCGCATTCGATGGACAACGCCCTCCGTTCCATGATATGATATGTGTATGGAAGCGAGGATTGGACAGATTGGCGCAGAAAGCGTTTCAACGTCAACGGCGCAGAAACGAGCGAGGGCAAGGACGCGCCAAGCCCGACGGCGCCGCTGAACGAACGGAACGCCGCAAGATATGACGATACGGATCGTGAACGCAGAGCAGAAAGAAGAGGAGACCCCGCATGGCTGACGAGATTCGAAACGAGTTTGCGCAACCGTCCGGCGAGACAGATGAGGAGCATATGCTCGGCAAGCATCTGGAGCGCCGTTCCTTTCTGAAAGCAGGCATCTACGGACTGTTCGGCTCCATTTTCATGAACGACCTTCTGAAAGCGGGTCAAACGCTGCCGACGCAGTTTGCGCCGACCGCCAAAAGCTGCATCGTTCTGTTTATGAACGGCGGCCCGGCTCAAACCGACACCTTCGACCCGAAACCGAATCACAAAAACGGCGGAACGTTCCAAACCATCAAGACGAGCGCCCCCGACATTCAGCTGACCGACCGGCTGCCGATGGTCGCCGAGCAAGCGAAACATCTGACGCTGATCCGTTCCATGGAAACGCGCGAAGGCAACCACAGCCGCGCCCGTTACCTGATGCACACGGGTTACGCGCCGACCAACTCGGTGAGCCATCCGCCGTTTGCGTCGATCCTTTCGGCGGAAGTCGGCTCCAGCGATTTTGCGCTTCCGAACGCGGTCGCGCTGAACTCGCCCGTCTTTGACGCCGCCTACCTCGGCGCGGAACATGACCCGTTCTTCGTTCCGAATCCGAGCGAAGGCGTCGAAAACATCGGCTATCCGGACATCGACCTGTACCGCAACCGGTTCAATGCGCGGCGCAGCTACGTCACCTTCCTGAACGAGCAGTTCGCCAAGCGCACCAGCGACGAGGTTCTGAACCGCGAGGCGATCTACGAAAAAGCGGACACGATGATCCATTCCGAGCTGACGAAAGCGTTTGAGCTGGAGCATGAGCCGAAGGCGATCCGCGAGGCGTACGGAATGAGCGACTTCGGGCAGGGATGCCTCATGGCGCGGCGGCTTGTGGAAGCCGGCGTCAAATGCGTGGAGGTCTCGCTCGGCGGATGGGACACGCACAACAACAACTTCGACCGAGTCGACAGCCTGCTCGGCAGCGTTGACCCGGCGATGGGAATGCTCATCAAGGACCTGGACGACAGGGACATGCTGGACGATACGCTGGTCGTCTGGATGGGCGAATTCGGGCGCACGCCGAATATCAACGAAAACGACGGACGCGACCACTGGCCGAACGGGTGGACGGTCGCGCTCGCCGGCGGCGGGCTTGTCGGCGGACGAGTCATCGGCGCGACGAACGAAGGCGGAACGAAGATCGTCGACAATCCGGTGAATGTCCAGGATTTCTACTTCTCGCTCTGCCGGCTGTTCGGAGTGGATCCCGCCAAGGTGAACTACTCCCGCATCGGCCGACCGATGAAGATCGTTGATGGCGGAAAAGTCATTCCGGACTTCTTGCCGATCGCCGGATAACACATTCAGCGTCGTTCGGGCGGTTGGTCTTTCAGCCGCCCGAACGACCCTCTCCCGTTCATAGCGCCTCGGCAACGGCAGCCATGGCAGGGATCACATTGGCTAACGCATGTGAAACGGCAGTGACCCACATTGCTGTCCAGTGCGACTTCCTGCACCAATAGGCGTAAGCGAATCCTAGATAGAGGCCGCCTGGTACGCCCGCCGCTAATCCAGACGCGATCGGGTCCTCGTTCAACAAGAAATGCGTCGCCGCAAACAGCGCGCCTGAAACCAAGACCTGTACTCCAAGCCCCGCCTTGAGCTTCCGCGCAATAAAAATCGGCAGCGCCTGCAGCTCCAGCGTCTCAAAAATGGGCGCGAGAACGAGAAGCAGCAGCGCCTCTAAGACGATGTCTTCAATCCCGGTAGGGTAATCATCTCCAATAGCCGGAGCCTGAACGCCGATCAACGCCTCCATAGCTGCAAGAAACGCTATCATGAACAACACAACGGCTATAGAGATTAAAGTCTGCTCCAGCGCGATGCGCCAGCAGAAGTTCCAAGGCGTCCGCCCCTCATACCGCCGCATGAGCCATCGAACCGCCCAGGCGCCGCGCCCGTCGTTTCGGTTTTTAGGCAGTTTAGGATTGTATAACATTTGCGCTTTCCTTCCGAACGACCCTCTCCCGCTTAAGCCGTGATCATAGCGATGGCGGGCAGCACATTCCTTAGCCCATGCGAGACGGTTGTTATCCAGAGAGCCGTCCAAAGGCTTTTGCGCCGCCAATGGGCGTAGGCGACCCCTAGATAAAGACCGCCGGGTATGCCTGCAACAATTCCTACCCAGAGATCGAAAAAATGCAGCGCCGCAAACGGGACGCCTGAAATCAATACCTGTATTCCAAGCCCAGCCTTGCATTTCCGCGCAATCATAATCGGCAGCGCCTGCAGCAGAAGCGTTTCAGAAATGGGCGCGAAAACGAGAGACGCTAAAAGGATTGTGAAAGGATCTTCGCGCTCGAGAGGATGATCTTCAACAACCGTAGAAACTCCAGTCAAAACATCCTTTGCCATAAGGAACAGCCCAGAGGCTATCGCAAGGGCTATAACGATTAAAGTATGCTCCATCGTAATGCGCCAACAGAAGTTCCAAGGCGCCCGCCCTTCATACCGTCGCAGAATCCATCGAATCGCCCAGGCGCCGCGTCCGTCGTTTCGGTTTTCAAATAGCCTATCGTCGTACTGCATGGGAGCTTTCCCTTGTCATCGGTTTTGCAAATGCTCTGGCGAATGCGGACGGTTTCAGCCGAAACTCTGGATTCCCGCTTGCGCGGGAATGCATGTCCTCGCGGAAGCGGGGAACGATCCGGTTGGCGGCGCTTTTCCCCATGAATAATGGCTTTGGTCGTTCAAAAGTTCTAACTTTAAGGATGAGGTCATCTTCCTTCAGCCGCGGCGGACAAAACTCATGGCGGCGCATCATTCATCAAACGGCGCCGGCAGCCAGACCGGCAGATGTTGTATAGAAGCCCGCGCTCCGCTGGAGGTCGGCACGCCCCATGCTTGAAAAAAGGGTCCGAGATTTCGTCCGACCTGATTTGAAAAGCGCGTCATCCACTGATCCCGTTTCTCATTGTCGTTTCGAATAGGCGCGCTGTATCCAGCGAAGACTCGTTTGAACGGATCGTATCCAAACACTTTGATCATCTGCGCGTACATCTTAAGGGCTAAAAACGGGTCCGATTTCCATTTGTCGAAGGGCGCGCCGGCGGCGGCATGCTGACGCGCGGCTTGCAGTATCAGTTCGGGCGCCATCGCATCGTGCGGTTGGCCGCGCGGGTATGCTTCATGGAGCGGTATCCCGCAGACGGTTTCATACACATAAAGCGTGAACAGGTTGACGGTCACCTCCCCCGCCCCGTCGAATGTCCAGTTGCGCGATTGAAAGTTATGCCCAAGCTCATGGAAATGCCCCCAGCTGCCTTGAAGCATCTGCGCAAGGTTGACCGACCGCTCCGCAACATCCATATGCGTCATGATCGGATACCCGGAATGCATATACCCGGCGGAAATTTGCGTGTCGGGGACAATCCGCTCCGGGCGCGTCCGCGGCGCAGGTTCGGACGCCAGATCTGCGCATGCCTCTACCACGCTCCTCCAGAACCGCATTAACTCATACGGATTGTCTAGGCTGCGAATAGCCGAGGAGGGTACCGTCAAAACGATGCGGTCCGTTTCAAGCTCCGCCCATGGCCCTGGGCGGTTCCGTATGGAGCTCCGCCATTCCTGGATGTTCGTTTCGTCCAGTATGTAGTGAGGCGCCAGAACAGCTCCCTTAATCGTAACGTTGACGGTACGGGCAGGTTGGTTGGGCGGCGCATCGATATAGACGAGTCCGCCGAAAGCGTTTGCTGTGAAGGTTCGCGCGGCGTTGATTTCCGTTGAGGTTGCAATCTGCGGAGCGCGCCTCCATTCCGTTTTATGCCAAAGCGTGTCGGTGTGCGCGCCGATGCGCGCTTTGAGACCGATGCCGATGGCGCTGTCGGCTACATTGATTTCAATAAGCGCGCCCGGCGCCGCGTATAGTCCCGTACTGCGCCAGCCATGTATATTGAGCGGGACAGGGACGACCGCCGTCTCGGTTGCGGCGCCGGACGGAACCTCGCCGGGAAAGTATTTTGCCGCCGGATGCGCCTCGATTTCCTGCGGCGGCGTCTGTTCCAGCGCGGTGATCTCGTTCGTCAGCGCAATCCAGTCGCCCGCTTGGGCAGGCGTCAGCGAAGCGTCCGGACGCGGGTACGTTCGCGCGCCGGCAGGCGCTAGATCGACAATCTTCGGCCGAAGAAGTTTGTCGTCATAGGGAAGGGTCCGCAGGGCATGGTTCACCAGCCAAGCGGCTTGCGCTTTTTCTTCGTTCGTTCCGCCGCCCGCTTGCAACAGCTCCATCGCTTTTAGAACATTGAGATGCTGTATGCCGCGTTGAGGCGTTATTTTGTAAAGAAACCCATCGCCCCATAGAATCCCCTTGTCGCCGAGCAGCTGGTTGCCGGGATGCTCTTGAATCGTCTTGCCGGGGTTCAGCTGAAGCCATCCCCATCCGAGGCCGGCCGTTACGAGTCCGCCCCCCGCATCCACATAAGCTCGAACCGCGCGGATCTCCTCCGCGCTCATGTTGCGCGTGAAGATATGCGTTCCAACGCATACGGCGGCATAACGGTTTAGCTGATCAGCATCGGAAACGTCGTCTATTTCGGCGGTTTTCAATCCAGCGTCGTTTAAAAACCTTGCCAACTGGGGCAGCCTCACAACTCCGATCTCTCCCGAACGCCCGGCGGCCGCCCACCGCGCCGCGTTCAACAAGAGCCGACCGCCTACAGGCGACAGATACCCGTCATGCCCAAAGGCGACTGCCCGCCCATTTCCAATAAACGCCGCCCCGACAACCGGAGCCTGAATGTTGTTGTCGTTGTCGTTGGATGTTTTTCCCGCCGCAACAGGGAAAACGTTCTCCCCGATCAAGCTGAGCGGTCCCGGCAAACCAGGCGAGCCGATCCCTTCAACGCCCTCCAGCAGCTCCGCTAGATGATCCGACACGACTACAGGATTCCCCCATGGCTCCCCTAAAAAAGGTATGGACGCCGATCGGTTTGCGATCACAAAAAAGCTGACGCCGCCGCTCAATGATTGATCATAAGGCGGATAGGTTTGAAACAGACCAGAGTCGTCTGAAGCGTACACGATCGTGTCTATTGCGTCCGACAAACCAGCGATGTCTGACATGAAACGAATGTCTTGAGATCGGCGCGGGACGACCGCAATGTTCAACCCCTCCCGCAGATTGAGAACGGGCGGATGAGCGGTACCTTGAACTTCAACGGTCGTCGCCTGCTTCATGACAGCAATGAACGCTTGACTCGGACTGAAAGCCGCTTCGTCCCTGGCCAGCTCAAAAAGGCCGTTTTGATTTAAGAGGAGGATCGCATCCGCGGCGCCGCCGCCTAGAAGCTCGCGCAGCTTTCCGACAGAAGACGCCCGATCGTCATGAAGCGGCAGATAGGTGATATTGACCCCCTCCTTGAGCTGAAGCTGGGCTTTGAACTCTGAAGCGGCGGAGCGAACAGCGAATGCGACCAATAAAGCGGCGACCAGGAACATTGCGCATTTTGCGTTTTGAAATCGGTTCATCTTTCAACGCACCATTCCTCTCAACCGATGATCGACTCAAACAGCGCCTGCTGCAATTCTAGCGCCGACCGACCGACCGCCGCAAGAAACAGGTCGTCCACCGCCTCTCCGCGCGCCAAACCGGCGAAGAGCCGCGCCGGCATTTCCGCGTCCCCGCCGCGCAGGAGCATATCCCCCAGCGCCGCGCATTGCCGATACGCCGCCTTCGCCTCGCCGCGCGGGAGCGTCATGAGCGGGCTTGTCAGCTCTTCAAACGGATGAAGACGCCCCAGCGCCGCGTCCGCCGCCAGCAGTTCCCGCTCCCATGCCATCATCGGTTTCGCAAACGCTTCGGCAAACGCCTCCTCCAGCCATACCGGGCAGCGCCCCGGCGCCGCCTCGTTCAATGCCGCATGGACAAACTCATGGCGCAGAAGCGAGACCAGCATGCCGATGTCGGGGTCGGCTCGGTGTAAAAAAAGAGAAACGCGGTTTCCGCGCGTCAAGCCCGCCGCCCAGATCGGAAGGTCCGCGCGGGCTTGGCGCGACAACGCCAGCTGAACGCGAAGATCGCCTTGAACGCGGTATCCAAACGCGGCGGCAAAATCGCCCCATGCCAGACGCAGCGCTGTCTGCGCCGTCTGCCCCGCCGCCGGCAAAACGCCCTCCTCCGTCGATACGTTGTACATGGGGGCGTCGGGCGGCGCGGGGCGGTTCAGGCTATGGACGAGCGATTCAAACGCCTCTTTTTCTTGAGAGACGCGCGCGTAACGGCGCAAGGCGGTCGGGTTGTTCGGCATGATATCCAGCGCCGCGCGGAGAGCGTCCAGCGCGGCGTCCCACTCGCCGAGGATTTCCAGCGGCTTGGCAAGATCAAGGTAGGCGTTCGGGGGAGGCGCGGCGCAAAGCTGCATACCCGCTTGGTAGGCCTCGGCGCTGCGTCTGTAGTCGCCCTGCCGGTACGCCGAGGCCGCTTCGTTGAAAAGTCGCTTCGCTTTCGGGTCAATCCCGCGCAATGCCGACGACGCGCAGTTTCGCTCCGCCCATCTGAATCACCATTTCAGGGTCCAGCGCGATGGAGCCTTCGATGCGCTCCCCGTTCACGATGGAGCCGTTTCGGCTGTTCAGGTCGGTCAAATACACCTGCCCGTCCGACAGGTCCAGGCGGGCGTGCCGGCGCGACATGCGGTCGGAGCTGTCCTCCAGGGGCATGGTCGACTGCTTTCGGCTTCTGCCGACGACCGCTTCGCTCAAGTCGACGCGGTAACGGTCGCCATGCTCCGAGCTGAAGACGACGCGGGCGTATCCGCGCGTTTCCGACTCGATCTGCTCAACCTTCAGCTGCGTCCGCCCCATTCCGACGATATAGCCGACATCCAGTTGCGTCGGCTCATTGACCTGAACGCCGTTGACGGAGGTGCCGTTCTGGCTTCCGATGTCGGAGATGACGGGCGAGCCGTCCAGCAGGAGGACGCGCGCGTGCCGTCTGGAAACCTGCGGGTCGCCCTCAATGAGCAGCGCGGATGGGAACGCGCGCCCGAAGACCGCCTCGTAGAGGATGATCTCCATTTCGCGCGGCTCCATTCCGTCGAACACCTCCAGCTGAACCGAGACCCGTTCCGAGCGGGCTGTCGAGGAGGGGGAGTCAACCGCCGTACCCGGCCGCGCGAAGGCGGAGGGGTCGTTGATCGGCGGCGCGTCGGAGTAGCAGGTTTGCGCCAGTTCGCTGTCCGCCCCTGCCGGCATGGGAGCCGCCGCTTCGGCGAGGCTCCATGCGGCGCGCTGCGCATGGCGGTAGCTGCGGAACTGCTCCAGAAGATAGACGCGCATCCGTTCGTCGCGTTCCGCCGGTATGCCTTCTCCGTTCGATTCCGCTTTAACGGCGCGGCGGAGCAGCAGGACGGTTCGCTTCATTTCTTCAAATTCATGCTCGCCTGTCCATTTTTCAAGCGCGCTGCGTTCGCCGCGCGTCAGTTCGGCGCCGGAGAGATGGCGGGTGTACGCTTCAATGGCGTCCGCCATTTCCCGCTCTCTCAGATTCTCTTGGCGAT
Organism: Candidatus Poribacteria bacterium; assembly: GCA_963665845.2. Taxonomy (GTDB): domain Bacteria; phylum Poribacteria; class WGA-4E; genus JAPPNK01. The sequence continues at coordinate 2,473,590 of OY762492.1, read as the reverse complement.
GGTCTCTCATTTTCATCGTCTCCCTCCATATCCCGTTCGTCGGAGAGTTTCAGCGTTCCGATAAACTTTAATGATGCCATTCATCAAAATTGACAACTCCTAGATGCTGTCTGGGCTTAATCCTCGGCGCCGCAGTATCTTTTGCCATTCCGCCAGTCCGCGGTGTATCCACACCTTCACCGTGTTTTCTTTTTGACCCATCGCTTCCGCGATTTCGGCGATGCTCATCTCTTTCAGGTGGCGCATTTTCACCGCCTCCCGATGATTTTCTTTCTGCACCATCTCAAGCGAATCGACGATCAGGTTCATGCGCTCCTCCGCTTCAAGTATCGCGTCCGGCAGGGGGCGCTCGTCCGGGTATCGATGCAGCGTCTCTTCGCCGTCTTCGTCTCCGTAGGCAAGGCGTTCGCGCGACCGCAGCTTCACGTTTTTGCGGAGAATATCCAGCGCCGCATTGGTCGCAATTTGTCCAATCCAGGACGAAAACTTGCCGATGCGCGGGTCCCAAAGATGGCTCTTTTGCCAGATGCGCATGAACGTGTTTTGCGACGCCTCCTCCGCGTCCTGATGGTTCTTCAAAACCTGGTACACGCGCGAGTAAATTTGCCGCCGATAACGCTCATACACGTAATTAAAGCCGGCTTCGTCGCCATTCTGCAGAGCCTGAAGCCACCAAAGATCCTCCTCGTCCGACATGGGATTGGAAGGTTCTTCTCTCATCGAAACGCCCGACACGGATGAAGATTTAACCGACATAAGTTACCCTTTCATGCTACTTATAGAACGCCGCCGCCCCCGCGCAAGTTACGCCGAATTATACCGCGAACGGTTGCGCCGCGCAAAAATCGAAGGAATCATGAAAGCAAGATTCGTTCACGCTTCCATTTCGAGGGCGGCGCGCTCATGCGGAGATTTTCATTTTTTAACCCGAATGCGTCCGCGCCCCCTGTCGTCATTCCCGCGCAAGCGGGAATCTTAAAAGGCGCATCGCTTGATCCAACGCCATCGCAGCGAATAACTCCCTTTGCGCTTCTCGCGATTCTATCGGCGCTGCTGTTGTCGTCGGGCTGCGGAGACGCTTATCAACACGCGAAGCGGGGCGCCGACCGGTACCAAAAAGGGGAGTACGCCGCCGCCGCCGACCAGTATCAGCGCGCCGTAAAGGAAACGAAACTCGGCTCCAGCGCGGAAATACAGACGCGGTACAATCTAGGGACGGCGCGGCTGGCAAATCAAAACGCGCGGCAAGCCGCCGACGCGCTCTCCTACGCCGCGCGGCAAGCCGACCATCCTGTCAGCGGCCATGCGCGGTACAACCTCGGAAACGCGCTTTACGCCATGCGCAGATACGCGGACGCTGTCGACGCTTACGCCGCCTACCTCAAACGGCGTCCAGACGACAAGGACGCGAAGCACAATCTGGAACTCGCCCTGAAACAGCTGGAGCAGCCCTCTTCGGTCGGCGATCAACCGAACGACCGAAGCCCCAGACCCGACATGAGCGACACGGCGCGCGACCGCCCTGCCCCTTTTCGGGACGGCAACCTTGACCGCCAGGAGACGCGCCGCCTGCTGCAGATGCTCGGACAAGACAGCCCTGGACAACAGGCAAGGCGGCTGCGGAGCATGGTTCCCCCCAGGCGATTCGTTGAAAAAGACTGGTGACGCGGGTCGGAGTTTGCGGGCTTCTTTGGGCGGTTCTCGCCTGCCTTCTTGGTTGTCAGGACGATGCGCCGTCTCGGTCAATCGGCGTCTTTTCCTTCACGCGCGAAAATCCGGTGAACGCGGCTGTGGAACGGGAGCTGACCGCCTACGCGGAGGGGCGGGGCGTCCGCGCCGTCTGGATCGACGAGGACGACTTTGAGGCGGATTTGCCGCGCAAAACGAATGTCCGGCGCGTCCTTGACCGGATGCTCAATAAGGAAAAGGTTGAGGCGCTCATCATGCGCCAAGCGGACCCAAAATACGCGGAGCTGGGCGTACTTCAGACGCGCAGGAAAAGCGTGCCTGTTCTTTTTTTAGACACGCTTCCGCCCGATCTGGCGGCGGACGGCTTTGTGACGGTCGATTACAGGTCGGCGGGTAGGGAGGCGGCGCAGTACGCTCTTGAACGGGCGCATCGGCAGCGGCGGCGCAAAGCGGCGCAGAATCCGCGGAGTAAGATCGGACCGCTTCTGAACGCTGTCGTTGTGGAGGGTCCGCGCGGAAACGAGGAGGATCGGCTCGCGGCGGCGGGCATCTACAGCGTTCTGGACGAGGACCCGAATGTGCGCATTGTGGCGCGGTATTCGCCGAAAGATCCGTCGGACGCCTTCAGGTTCGTCAGTTATGAGCTTCAGAAATACGCGGACAATATCCAGGTTCTGCTGTCCGCCGATCCAGCGTTTGGGTCTGCCGCTGTGTTTGCGGCGGCGGCGCGCGGGCGCGGTTCCGCCGACGCCATCGAATCGGCGGGCGTCGGCTCCAGCCGAGAGACGAGCCGGCGCATTCTGTCGCGCGAGCATGATCTAGACATCGACACGATGCCGATGGCGGCGGCGCAGCGCGCGCTGGAGATCGCGCTTCAGCTTGTCGACGGCGGCGACCCGACGCCGGACGCCTTCACGCGACAAGGTCCGCTTTTGACGCCGACCTACTACGCGCCGCGCCGGCGCATCGACATCGACAATGTCTCGGAAATGTTCGTTATTTGGCCGAATCTGACGGAGGAGTAACCTCCGGCGCCGGTTTTGGCGTACGTATCAATTTCCAGCCCATCGCCGCGACCGCGATCAGCGACGCCAGAATGAACCCGTCCACCCTGTCGCCGCCGAGCGCCGCGTTGACCCCTTTTCCCGCCAGGAGTCCCAGCGCGAGCATCGGGAGCATGCGCGGTATGAGCCGCATCGTCTCGCGCTTCATCAGCCCCGCCTGTCCGTAGGTTCCCATTTTGAGCGCGTTCAGGCAGAAGAACAGGATCGTCGTCGTGCCGACCAGCGCCGTGTTCATGTTCTCTTTTGGAAGAACGGCGAGAAAATAGATCGTGGAGACGACCCCGCCCACATGCCCGATGGTTGAAAACACGCCGACAGCGAACCCGACCGCAAGCCCAATCAGCGCGGACGGCAAGCCCCATGCGAGCGCTCCCGGCGTCCATTCGGGCCAGATTAGCGTCTGCGCCAGCTGCGCCGGGGCAAAAGTGAGCGCGAGTATTCCGAGCGTTTTTTTAACCCAGTAATCCGACAGGCGCACGAGCGCGCGCGTCGCCATGAGCGTCCCGACAACCGCCCCGGGCAGCAGCCAGAGACCCGCCGTCAAATCCCACATTCCCCAATACATGCCGATATTGGCGATGTCGGTCAACAGCAGGAGCGGCAGAGCGAGCGCGACGCTGCGCTTCGCCGGCATGACAAGCGCGAGCAGCGGCGTTGCAACGAGACCGACCGCGCCGCCGAAGCCCGCCTTCGCAAAGCCGATATAAAACGCGGCGCCCCATAGCACAGCGCGCCGTTTCGCGTCCGGATTCCAGCGCGCTGTCAAAGAAGCGATTTCACGGCGCCGCCGTCCACCTGTATCGTCGCGCCGGTGATGTAGCTTGCCGCCTCGGACGCCAAAAAGACGGCGGCGTTCGCAAACTCGGCAGGATCGCCGAGCCGCCCCATCGGGATGTCCGCCTTGAGCGCCTCCGCTTCTTCTTCGGGGGTGGTTCCGTTGGCGTCGGCGCGCGCCTGCGTCAATTCAACAATGCGGTCCGTGTAGATGATGCCGGGGCAGAGATTGTTGACGGTGACATGATACGGCGCGAGCGCGGTCGCCGCCGTTTTGGCGAAGGCGACGACCGCCGCGCGCGCCGTGTTCGACAAGATCAGATTGTCCATCGGCTGCTTGACCGAAAGCGAGGTCATGTTGACGATGCGCCCCCATCGCCGCTCCTTCATTTCAGGCGCGGCGTCGCGTATCAGATTGACGGCGCTCATCAACGTCAGGCGGTGGGCGAGGTCGTAGCTTTCCGAGGGGGTGTCATCGAACCCGCCAGGGGGCGGTCCGCCGGCGTTTGTTACAAGAATGTCGATCTGTCCGAAGGCGCCGCGCGCTTCCGCTAGAAAGCGGCGCGCGTCTTCTGGTACCGACACATCCGCCGCCGTCGCGTGGACGGGCGCGCCTGTTTCGCGGGCGATTTCTTCCGCGGCGGCGCGGATATTCTCTTCGCTGCGCGAGCAGACCGCCACCTGCGCGCCCTCTTGAGCCAAGCCGAACGCGACGGCGCGCCCTAAACCTCGGCTGGACGCGCAGACCGCCGCCGTTTTGCCGTTCAATCCAAGATACAACGTTTCACTCCATCAACGCCTTTTTGAGATAATCGCCGCTCAACAGAAAACCAAGCGGACGCCGATCGCCGCTGAACGAACCGTCCTCATGCTCAATGACGATGTTGCCGTCCCAGCCCAGCTCGTAAAACAGGGCGAAAAAACCTTGCCAGTCGAACCGCGCGAAACCGGGCAGGCGGTAGCGCCACCAGCCGCGCCCCCATGTCCCAGAACGCTTGACCCGCTCCTCATTGATCTCGGTGTCTTTGGCGTGGATGATGTGGATGCGGTCGATGAACTCGCGGACGGCGGCGAAGCTGTCGATGCCCTGCCAGATGAAATGGGACGGGTCAAACTCAAGCCCGATGCGCTCCGACGGCACCGCTTCCAGCATGAGCGCAATCGATTCGGCGGTGACGGCTAAGTTTCCGCCGTCGCCGTAGGGTCCGCGTCCGCCCGGCCAGTTTTCAAAGGCGATGTTGACCCCTTTCTGCTCGGCGATGTCGGCGATGGGGCTGTACACCTCTTTAAACATGGCGACATTCGCTTCCAGGTTTTGGGACGGGTCGTATCCCATCGGCGCGGCGCCTGTTAGGACGGCTCCGTCAAACTGCAGCGCCATGTCCATCAGCTTGGACATCTTCTCCAGCTCCGCCGGCATCTGCTCCTTCGTCGTCCGTATGGAGGGTCCGAGTACCATGAAGGAGGAGGCGAACATGCCGTATTCGTCTAGCAGCGTCTTCGCTTGTTGTCGCTGTTCAGGGTTGTCGATCCATCCCGCCGCGCCGCCGATTTCGAGACATTCAAAAGGTCCCTGTTTGGCGAGTTGGAGCGCGTCTTCCGAAAACGGCGTCAAAAATCCGAGCTTCATACGATCAATCTCCAGATGAAATGTTGCCTACGCATCTTACAGCATTGCAGTTGCCTTTGCAATCAGACCCCGCTACACTTCATCATGGTTTAACCGCCAATGAACGGTATGAATGAGAGGATGCCAGATGCGTCGTTCATGGAGAATCGCAGCGGTCGCTGTATGTATTGCTTTCGCGTCTGCCGCAACGGCAGACGACCCGGTCAATCTGATCGAGAACCCTGGCTTTGAGGACGGCGTTCTTCACCCGTGGAACAAATACGGCGCCGACGCCGCGACGAGCATCGTTGGAAAGCAGGATGCCCATACGGGCAAGCGCGCGCTCAAAATCGAGGTTGCCGGTCCGGGCGAGAACTTCTGGAGCGCAGGGCTGCAGTATAAACCTGTCGGCGTTGTCTTTGAAGGCGAAGTCCTATATACATGGTCGTTTTTCGCCAAGTCGGATCCGCCTGTTGAGGTGAATCTCAAGCCGGAGCTGGCGCAGGATCCGTGGACAGGTTTCGGGGCAAAACGCGCTTTTCTTGTTGAAGAGTACCAGGAGTATTGGACAGAATGGACGGCGCCAATCGATGTGAATCCCGCGTCGCTCACGCTGCACATTCAGTTCGATAAATCGACCATCTGGATCGACGACGCGCGCTGGTATGAAGGCGAATATGTCCCCTTCGACGGCGAGCCGCAGTCTGTTGATCCGAGCGGCAAGGCGGCGGCAGTCTGGGCGTCTCTCAAAGCGCGGTAAACTTGCATTCAATTCAAACGCAATCGCAGAGAGGAGCGTATGCGGCATCTCAAACTGATCGCGCTGGCGGCTTTTGCCGTTGCAGGAACCGCTTTTGCGCAGGAAAATATGATTCAAAACGCGGGTTTTGAAGACGGCGTCTTGGAACCTTGGTCCATATACCCCGGCGGCACGGCGCACGAAATCGATAAAGACGCCCACACCGGCGGCCATGCCTTGAAAATCGATATCGCTGCTCCCGGCGCCAATTTCTGGGACGCGGGGCTGCAGTACAAACCCGATGGAACCGTCTTTGAAGACGGCATCGACTACACATGGGCGTTCTTCGCCAAATCAGACCCGCCGGTGGAGATCAACATCAAGCCGGAGCTGGCGGTTGATCCCTGGACCGCCTACGGAGAGGTGCGCGCCAACCTCACCGAAGAATATCAGGAGTTCTGGACAGAATGGAAGGTTGAGGTCGCTGTGGAACCTGCCGCCCTCACCCTTCACATCCAATTCGACAAGGCGGCGCTCTGGTTCGATGACGCGCGCTGGTACGAAGGCAAATACGAGCCTTTCAACCCAGAGCCGCAATCCGTTGATCCGAACGGCAAAGCTGCGGCAACCTGGGCTTCCTTGAAAACTCAATAACATTCCATTTTGGAGAACACATGCTGCGTAAGATACAACTCTCGGCGCTGACCGCTCTGCTGGTCGCGGCAACGGCCGCCGCGCAAGACAACATGCTCGACAACCCAAGCTTTGAGGACGGGATCGACCCGTGGACAGGGTACGGAACGGCGACCCTTTCAAGCGACAACGAACGCGCCTATGAAGGCTCCGCGAGCCTGCGCGCTGTCGTCGAAGAAGCGGGGGCAAACTTCTGGGACTCCGGCATTCAATACAAACCGGAGGGGCTTGCTTTCAAAGGCGGGACGCTCCAAACCTGGGCGTTTTTCGCCATGTCCGACCCAGGAGTTGAAATCAACATCAAACCCGAAAAGGCGGCGGACCCTTGGACGGGCTACGGCGCCAAGAGGGTCAATCTCACCGCCGAATGGGCGGAATACTGGGTCGAATACACGCCGGACGCCGATGTGGATCCCGCCTCGCTGACGCTGCATGTGGCGTTTGAGCCGTCCAGCATCTGGCTTGACCATATGCGTTGGTACCACGGCGAATACACCCCCGGCGACCTTCAAACCAGCGTGGAGCCGCAGGGCAAAGCGGCGGCAACCTGGGGAAGCCTCAAAGCGCGCTAACCGCGGTTTCAACCTCTCCGTCTTCGGGCGGAGAGGTTCCCTCTTTATGAACATCGGCGAAACCGCCGCCCGCCTGTCGTCCTTCCGCGCCTCTAATCCCTGTCATCCCCGCACCCGCCCTGTCATTCCCGCCCCCTTCCCTGCCATCCCCGCTCCCCCTCCCTGTCATCCCCGCACCCGCCCTGTCATTCCCGCCCCCCTCCCTGTCATTCCCGCGTAAGCGGGAATCTTAGGCATCGCAAGCGCTGTCCGCCCTTGCGGTAAGACGTCATTCAGAATTCTCCAAACTCTAAGGACAAGGTCGGCAAGCGGGGCTTGACAACGCCCTGCGGCGCGGTATAAACTTTATAGACGCATTAACGGAGAGCGAGCATGCAGTATTTAAGGAAACCGGAAGGCCGTTACGACTTCTCAGGGCTTGAAAAGGCTGTGGTAGAAGCGGCCGCCGCCATTGAGGCGGCGGATGCGGAGATCAGTAACGCAAACAGGCTCGGCGTTAAGTCGGCGCTCATGAAGGCGCGTCAACATCTCAACACGGCGGTTGAGCTGGCGGCTCAGGTTGACCTGGGCGACAGGGGTACTAAAGCGCTGGCGCGTCTTTACTACTGCCGCGGCCGCGCCGCGATGGCGCTGAACAAGGTAGAGAGCGGATCGGTCAACATAGGCGAGGCGATTGCGGACTTTTCCAAATCGGCGGAGCTGAACCCCGAAGCGGAGACCTATCTGCGCTTGGGCAAAGCGTATACGCAGGCGGGCGATCAGGACGCCGCGATTGAAAGCTTTGAAAAAGCGACCCGCCTCGACTTCGATTGCGCGGAGGCGTACCTTTTAAAAGGACTCATCCACCAAGAGAGAGGCGAAGCGGAAGACGCCCACGAAGACATCTACGAGGCTATTTGCCTCAACCCGGACCTCTACAGAGAAGAGTTTGAGCCGATCATGCAGGCGGAACGGGAGTCGCAAGCGATCTGGGACGAGCTGCTGAGCCGGCCCGAATCGCAGGAGGCGCTGCAAGCATGGGCGGAAGAGGGGCGGAAAGCGTACCGGGCAGGCAAAACGATGCCGATTGTTTTTGAGGACGAGTGATGCGCTCGCGGCGCTGTCCCCGCTATGAAAAAGAGTATAACCGTCTCCAGAAGCAGTTACAAAAGAAGGCTGACACGGCTATGGAGCGGTTTGCAATCAATCCGCGGCGCCGCAGCCTTCATTTCAAGCAAGTCGCGCCGGGTCATTACTCCATTCGAATCAACCTTCAATACAGGATTCTCGGATTCTTAGAAGGCAGCATCGAAGACGGAGAAATCGTGTGGTACTGGGTAGGACCGCATGCCAAATGCGATCAGCAAATACTGCGATGGAGGCGGTCAATATAAGCCTTTTCTCAAAAGCCTCCTCCGCGTCATTCAAACTCCGCCGCCCGCGCCCCACCCGTCATTCCGGCGCAAGCGGGAATCCAGAGTATGGACTGCGCCCGTCCTTTAAACCCCCTAGCCCCCTTTTCAAGGGAACGACCGGCGCCCCTTCCTGTCATTCCCGCGTAAGCGGGAATCTTATAGCCTCGCATTCGACGCGCCTGCCTTTAACCCCTTAGCCCCTTGACAAGGGGGAACGATCAGCTGTTATTCGTCAGCAGGCGGCGCCTTCTCCAAAAGAAAATCGTACGAGTAGATGCCCGATCCATGCCCGTCGCTGAACTGAAAACTAAGCGCGTAATGCCCCACCTTCTTCGCCCCCTTGATATGCAGATCGTCGGGAAGCGTCAAATCGGTCTGGACAATGCGCAGCGGATCGTTTGACCCGTCCCGCAGGTCTCGGCAGACGGCGCATGGGCAGATTTGACGCAGCCGCGCAATCGGATAGACGCTCTGCGACCCGTCCTTCCAGGTAACGGTCAGGGCGCGCTGACGGTCCACCGCGATTTTAAGGGGCGGAAGTTTCAACTGGCGCATTTGCCGCCTCCATTTCAGGTTGTTTCAAGAGCTGGCGCAGCGACTCCGCCGCCTCCTTCGGATCCCAAAAGCCGCTCAACAGCGCCTCCACCATGTTTCCGTCTCCGTCTAGCAGGACGGTGACAGGGTTATGGCTGAACCCGTCGGCTGACGGTTCCGCCCAGGCGAGGCTTTTCGTCATGACCGCCTCCACATCTTCGGGCGAACCGCGCCAGAATTCCCAGCATTCAAAGTCGGCTCCGTATGCTTCGCCGTATTTTTTCAAGACGGGCGCCGTGTCAAAAACGGGATCGAACGTCATGCTAATCAGTTTGACGCGCTTGCGTTCGGCGTCGGTCAGCTCCGCCTGCGCCTCCGCCATGCGCTGCGTCATCGCTGGACACATATTCGGCATTCCGCAGCGGGTGAAAATGAACGACAGCAGCGCGGGCGAGCCTTCCAAGCCGTTCAGGTTCACCGCCTTGCCGTCCTGATTTTCAAACGGCAGTTCGCCGATTGGAACGGACAGCTTATCGTTCTGTATCGGCTCCGCCGACTCCACAACGGTGGATCCGTAAAAACGAATCGGCGGCTCCTGCTCTTTTTTTTGACAACCTGTCAGCGCCAGTACCGCCAGCGCCGCGGCTATTCCCGTTCTAACATTCATGCCGTACCTCTCCCTGACCTGACGCCTAAAGTTGGGACATTTGAACCGACCATCGCTCTATTCATGGGTTAAAGGCGTCATCAACCGGATCGTCATTCCCGCGTAAGCGGGAATCCAGAGTCTACCCCGAAACCGTCCGCGTTCACAACCAGAATTGTCCCAACTCTAAGGGTGTGGTCAGCTCTCCGCCTTGATGCGTCTGCGTTACCATAGTAGCATGCGGATTGCCGCAGGGCGAGTCAACAGGCTTCATGGAGCTTTGTGATGTCTAAGGTCAAACTGGCTGTGTTCGCGTCCGGCAACGGCTCAAATTTGCAGGCGTTGATGGACGCGGCGCGCCGCCGCCCCGACGCGCCTGTTGAGATCGCGCTTGCGGTGAGCGACCGGGAGAACGCGCGCGCGCTCGAACGCGCCCGAAACGCGGGAGTGGACGCCGTCCATATCAGCCCGAAGCGCGCCGGCGGACGCGCCGCGTTTGAGGCGGCCGCCGTCCGAGAACTGGAGGCGCGCGGCGTTCAGCTGATCGCGCTTGCAGGTTTTATGCGCATACTCGGCGCCGATTTTGTGCGGCGGTATCAAAACCGCATCCTGAATATCCACCCGTCGCTGCTGCCGGCGTTCCCAGGGACGCGCGGCGTCCAGGACGCATGGGAGCATGGCGTCAAGACGACCGGCGTCACGGTTCATTATGTGGACGAAGGGGTCGATACCGGCCCGATCGTCGCCCAATGCCCTGTTCTGATTCGTCCGAGCGACACCTTAGAAACGCTGACGGCGAAAATCCATGCGGTTGAGCATGCGCTGTATCCGCAGGCAGTGTTTGCGGCGGCGGAGGGGCGCGTCCGCATCAACGGGCGGGTTGTGTCGGTTCAACCGCCGGCGATACAGCTTCCGCCTGTTCGTTAGCCGCGTCAAAACACGTCGAAGGTGTTCGTTTCTTCGTCGTAGGCGGCGATCATGACGACGGAGCCTTCAGAGGGAAACTCGCCGTCGCCGATGTTTTTACAAAACACCGTGATGGAGCCGCCGCTAGGGAGATGTACGCGCGCGCGTCCGAGGTCGCCTGAAACGGGCGTGTCAAGTATCGTCGCCGATTCTCCGATCAGTTCGGCGCGGCGCGGGCGCTTCGCTTCGGACGGAAAGATCAGGTCGATGAGCAGCGTTCCGCTGTAGGAGACTGCCCAGCTTGCGGCGAGCGCAGCGGCGGCGATCAATAGACGCGTCGGCCATGCGGCTCCCTGACCCGCGGCGGCGGTGAGCGAGAGTCCAGCCGCCGACCAGGCCGCGATGAATAAAGCGGCAGACAAACCGCGCAGATCGGGGCGCGGAAAGAGCAGCCGTTTCCAGCCGGCGTCCCGATCGTCTATGTAGCCCAGCGCGTCGATCTCGATGCCAAAAACATACAGCCCCGCTATCACAAAAAGGCAAAAAAGCGGGATCCAGTAAATAGCGGCGGATAGATCGAACATAGCGGAGCCTCTTTCCGTTTATAGTATGGCATTTTTCCGCGCATATGTCATCCGCTGTTTATCGGAAGAAGGCTCCGCCAACTAAACGGTCATTCCCGCGTCAGCGGGAATCTAGAGGCGCCGCAGAAGACGTCCGCGTTCGCCAGGCGGAATGTCCCAACGAAAGAGTAAGGTCAACGCGGAGGCTGACATCATGCTGAAGTTGGGACAACTGAACGACCAAAGCCTTTATTCATGGGAAAAAGGCGCCGCCAACCAAACGGTCATTCCCGCGTAAGCGGGAATCTAGAGGCGCCGAAGACGATGTCCGCGTTCGCCAGGCGGAATGTCCCAACGAAAGAGTAAGGTCAGCGCGGAGGCTGACATCATGCTGAAAGTTGGGACAACTGAACGACCAAAGCCTTTATTCATGGGAAAAAGGCGCCGCCAACCAGACCGTCATTCCCGCGTAAGCGGGAATCTAGAGGCGCCTCAGAAGACGTCCGCGTTCGCACAGCGGCATGTCCCAACTAAAGACGTAAGGTCAGATTGCGCCGCTTGACTTTTTCGATAGGCTCCGGTATTGTTTGCCTAAATGAACCGCTGTGGAGAATCGTATGGCGACTTTGACGAATGAGCAGGTGAAATCTTTTCAGGAGAACGGCTATCTTGTCTGCCGAGAAATGATCCCGCGCGAGTGGACGGAAGAGGCGCTGGATCTGGTGTGGGAGAATCTGGACGCGGAGAGAAGCGACCCCGCCTCTTGGCTTGATCAGGGATACAAGACGATCGGCGGCGTCGGCGGCTCCGACATCGTAAAGCGGATTGTGCGCGAAGGCGGAGTGCATGGCGCGGCGCGGCAGCTGGTCGGCGACGAAAACATACACGGACCGGGAGGCGCCAGCCCGCACATATCGTTCCCGCGCTCCAACAAGGCATGGAGCATCCCCGCGCGCGGACATCTGGACGGATATTACACCCCGCACAACGGCGTCGTAAAAGGCACGACGGGGCGGTTCATGATCGCCGCGACGATCTACATCGACAAGGTTGACCATAAAGGCGGCGGGTTCACCTTGTGGCCGGGCAGCCACCGCCTCTTCGCCGAGTATTTTCGGACGCATCCGATCGATGGACCGCAGGGCGGCGTCGTCCATTTTTCGCTGGGCGAGCCGTATGAGTTCACGGGCGGGCCGGGCGACGTCTGCTTCTGGCACGGGTGGATCTCCCACACCGCCAGCACCAACGCCGGCGAACGACCCCGCATGGCTCTCATCACGCGCATCAGCCGAAAAGACCAGGACGAGTGGAAATTCGACACCGCGGACGGCGACCTGTGGAGCCGATGGGAGGGCGTCCAATAACCATGTCATTTCCGCCCTTGCGGTAAAATGTGCGGGAATCTTAGCCGCCGCGGTTGCCGTCTGAACTAAGATTTGCATGATTGAAAAGATTGCCATGAGGCATGTCAAAGCCGATGCGCCGCCCTTGACATGCCCTCATACCCCAAATCCTTTAATCCTATAAATCCTGAAAATCCTAGTTCAAAACCAAGCGCAACCAGGGCGCTCAAAACCCCCCCTGCCCCTTTTCAAGGGGGAATCGGAGGCGGCGGCGCCATCGGAATCCGACTTAAAACAAAATATGGACGCTGGCGCCTCTGCAGTGTATTCATGTATTAACGGCTGTTGAGCAGCTGTCTATACCGATTTGACAGAGGATGCGCGCCGCTATGCGCAAGGCTTTTACATCCGCGCAGGATCCTCGCCGCGCAGTCCGTCTGCTGCTGATACAGCTGGCGGTCTGTTTGGCGGCAGCGTTCGCCGCCGACTGGGCTGGATTGCTGGACGGGCTTGAAACGAAGGCGTTCGACTGGCGCGCCGCGCAGTGGCATCGGTTCAAAATGAAGGCGCCGCCGCAGCTGGTCGCCGCCGACATTGACGAAAAGGCGGAGGAGCTGACCCGCCCCTATCCGATCTGGCTCCCCGACGATTATCTTGATGCGCTCAAAGCGCTCCAAAAGGCGGGCTGCGCGGGCGCGTATCTCGCGGACGACCTGGGGCAGATCAAGCAAGGCGGCGCCCGATGGTCAAACCTGCGGATGCCGATTTACGCCGCTCAACAGCCCGCCGGACAACGCCTTCTTCCAATTCCGCCCAATATCAAAGCCGCCCCCAATCTGACCGCCTCCTTCAGCGGCGCCGTACCGGACGAGCGGGACGGCGTTCACCGCTTCGCGTCTGTCGTAAACCCGAACGCCGGCGAAAGCGGCTCCCGTTTCTCTATCGAAGCCCTCTTTGCCGCCGACGCGCTGGGCGTTGAACCGAGCGAACTGGATCTCCCGATCAACTCGCGGGGGCGCGTTCTGACGCCGTTTCAAAAATCGAATCTGAAAACCGTCTCGGTCGCCGCTCTTTTGAACGGGGAACGGGCGGCGGTTCAAGCGGCGCGCGGCAAATGGGTCGTTCTAGGGTCCAGCCTGCCGTCAGCGGAAACGGCGCGCGCCGCGTTCGGCTCCGTCTCCGCCTTTGAGCTGCGCGCCGCCATGGTCGCCGCCATGACGACGGGGCAGACGGCGCGCCCCAAGTCGGGCTGGGGGACGGGAATCGTTCTCGCGCTCTGGTTCGCCGCGCTGATCCCTCTCGGTTTGAAGGTCGGCAAACAGCTGCCGAAGGCGAGGCGCATCGTTCTGGGAGGCATCTTGGCGGCGGCGGTTCATGCGGCGTTGTCGCTGGCGCTGTTCCGCTGGATCTGGCTGCCGGCGGCGCCCATCTGCGCGGCTTTGCTGGGCGCGGCGGCGATCTGGTCGTTCTCGGTGAACACGGCGCGCGCGCGGATCGTGGAGCGGCGCGCGCTCAGGGCGGAACGGGAGGCGGCGTTCGGCGTCATGACCTCGCAGGTGCGCCACGAAATACGCAACCTGCTCAACTCGATACGCTCCCCCGCCGAGATGCTCCAGCGCAACTTTGAACGGGGCGACCCGCTCAACCTTGCCGCGGAACCTGAAAAGATCGTCTCCGAAATGAACATGATCATGAGCCGCGTGACGGAGCTGTCCGACATGGTGGAGAATGAGCTGAATTATCTGCGCGATAAGACGTTTCGTTTTGTGGAGACCGACATCTGGACGATTGTTCAGGAGGCGCGCGCCGCGATAGAGCATGACCTGGAGGCGCAGGGGGTGTCGGTTCAGGAGGAGGCGCCTGAAACGCGCCGACCCGTCATGGCGGACCCTGAAAAGCTGCGCGCCGCGTTCGTGAACCTGATACGCAACGCGGCGCAGGCGATGCCGAACGGCGGGCGTTTGCGCCTGAATTACAGCGAACGGCGCCGGCGCATGGTGTCGATAAGCGTCGCGGACACCGGCGCGGGAATGTCGCCGCAGCAGGTGGAGCAGGCGTTCGACCCGTTCTACACAACGAAGGCGAAGGGGCTGGGGCTGGGGCTGGTGACGGTGAAACGCATCGTGGAGACGCACCGTGGCAAGGTAACCGCCGTCAGCGTGGAGGGACAAGGGACCTCGTTTGAGGTCGCCCTGCCCGCGGCGCGCTGAAAACGGCTTTTATCGATCCTCATGCAGCTCCGGCAGTTCAAGATCGTCCAGATTGAGACCCTCTAGATCAAGACCTTGCAAGCTCTCTCTCATCTCCGACATCGCCGCCTCCACCTTCGCCTTATATTCAGGCGTTGCCATCATTTTCTGCGTCAGCTCCTCCTCCGTCATATCGCCGCGCAGCAGCGTATGCAGCTTTTTAGGAGGCTCCATGCTCTCGAAGCTTTGGGACAACTCCATTATGCGCTCAGGGGTCAATGCCCCTCCTGACAGCGCCATGGAGGCAGCCCCCGTCGTCATGGAACCTAAGTTGTCCATGGTGTTATTGATGTACTTCATGAGCAGCTGCTCTCTCCGCGCTTCCAGCGCCGTTCCCTGCCGCCGCAATTGCGCGTCCAGCTCAGCAAGACCCTCCACAGAAGCGAGAGACGTGTCCCCGAACGAAGCCATTTCAGGAACTTGCGCCTTCATCTTTGCCGCGTAATCGACGATTTCCTGTATGCCCTCTTGGAGCTGGGTTGAAAATTCGTCAGGCGCGTCGGCGGAGGCGGAGGCGTCGGGAGACGCTGCCGCTGTATTTTCCGCGCCGCCGTTGTCGTCCGCCTGCTCCGCTTCGGAAGTTTGCGCGGCTTCGGAGTCGTCGGGCGGTTCCGTTTCGGCTGAAGAATCGGCGCTGTCGTCTGCGCCGCTGTCATGGATGACCGGCGACTGCTCCTCAACCGTCAGCCCTTGATCCGAGTCGTCCGATGAACCGCCGTATTCGATCCAAAGATACGCGCCCAGCATCGCTATCAACAGAGCGGCAGATACCGCAAGAACGATCTTGGTCGTTTTCGTCATGATTCAGAACGCCTTCCCGTCGTTTCTCATAGAGGTTGACGCCCTGATGATACACGATGCCGCTGAAAAATGAACCTGCCCGATTTCAGCGGCGCAACGGATCTTCAATTGGCCCCGATAGATCAAGACTCTCTAGATCGAGATCTTGCAAGCTCTCTCTCATCTCCGACATCGCCGCCTCCACCTTCGCCCGATATTCAGGGATTGTCATCATTTTCTGTATCAGCTGCGCCTCGGTCATATCGCCCATCAGCAGATTGGTCAGCTTTTTAGGAGGCTCCCCTATGCTACGGAGAATCAGGGGCAACTCTGCCATGCGCTCTGTGTTAAAGCCCCCTTCTAACTGCGTCATGGAGGCAAACCCCACTATCATGGAACCTGTGTTATCCATGGAGTTATACAGATACTTCGTCAGCAGTTTTTCTCTCCGTTCTTCCAGCGCTACCCCCTGCCGCCGCAATTGCGCGTCCAGCTCATCAAGACCCTCCACGGAAGCGAGCGTTGTCTCCTCGAACAAATCCATTTTAGGAATTTGCGCTTTCACCTTTGCAACGTAATCGACGATTTCCTGGATGCCCTCTTGGAGCTGGATTGAAAAATCGTCAGGCGCGTCGGCGGAGGCGTCGGGAGACGCTGCCGCTGTATTTTCCGCGCCGCCGTTGTCGACAGCCTGCTCCGCTTCGGAAGTTTGCGCGGCTTCAGAGTCGTCGGACGGTTCCGTTTCGGTTGAAGAATCGGCGCTGTCCTCTGCGCCGCTGTCATGGATGACCAGCGACTGCTCCTCAACCGTCAGCCCTTGATCCGAGTCGTCCGACCCGCCGCCGTATTCGATCCAAAGATACGCGCCCAGCATCGCTATCAACAGAGCGGCAGAAACCGCAAGAACGATCTTGGTCGTTTTCGTCATGATTCAGAACGCCTTCCCGTCGTTTCTCATAGAGGTTGACGCCCTGATGATACACGATGCCGCCAAAAAAAGAACCTGCCAGATTTCAGCGGCGCAGTGGGCAGGGAACGCCGTTTGAGGTCCCCCGCCCGCGGCGCTGAAAACAGATTTATTCTGGCAGCATCCCGAGAAAAACGAACAGTTTTCGGGGCGTGTTGTTTTTCATGAATTGAGCGTATGTTTTCTTTTCTTCAGGGTGTATTTTGGCCAGCATCGCGGTGTACTGCGGCTCCAGCCGTTGCGAGGTCTCGATGAGGCGGGCGGCAAGTCTGGCGGCGCGTTCCGCGCTCTCCAAGTTTTGATCTTGCAGCTCCTCATTGTATTCCGCCATGTTGTCGACAACTTCATTATGCAGAGCTGCGATGTAAGTTGCCCTCGGACCTGGATGCAATTCAACAAGACGCTGGTACACCTCCTTAAACTCGCGGACCCCCTCCTGAAGTTCGACGGTGAACGGGTCTTGCGGAGCGGTTTGCAGGGCGTCGGGCTGCGTTGCGCCGACGCTTTCGCTGTCGTCAGACGGGGCGGCAGACTTTTCAGAAGCGATCGAATCTTCAAAAACGCGCGTTTTCTCTTGCCGCTCCGGCGCAGAGGTTTCTTCGGCGGTTTGCTTTGGCGTTTCAGCAGATTTCTGCTTGAAGATCGGCGACTGATCTTCAACCGTCAGCCCGCGCTCTTCAACCGTCAGCCCAGGCTTCGAGTCGTCCGATGGTGCGCCGTATTCGACCCACAGGTACCCGCCCAGCAGGGCGAGAATGATGGCGGACGCGACGCCGAGAACGATCTTGGTCGTTTTGGTCATGATAAGCACTCCTCCAAATGCTGTTCGTTTCATGTTGGCGAGCGCCAATGCCAACGCGACCTTCATTCCGGTCAACAACTTCCGAAGACGGCGCTTTGCGCGATGCAGCCGAAACCCGACCGCCGAGTAGGAAAGCCCATGCCGCTCCTGAAGATCGGCATACGACTCCTCCTCCATATACCGCCCCTGCAGCAGGTCGCGGTCGATCGGGTTCAGCCTGTTCATCGCGGCGCGTATCTGCTCGTTCCGCTCCGCCCGTTCCAGTTCTTCATGCGGATCGCGCGTGTCGTCCTGCAGCTGGTCTTCGTCTGGAAGCGGCTCTTCGCGTCTGCGGTACGCCGCGCGGTTCATCTCGTTCGCCGTGTTTCGCGCGATGCCGGCGATCCACTGCTTTATCTTGGCGGGGTCGCGCAGCTGATCGCGGTTCGCATAGGCGCGCGCGACCGTCTCTTGGACAAAGTCGTCCAGCTCATTCTGGTTGCGCAGCCGATTTTTGCCGATGGCGCGTATATGCTCCATCTGCCCTAGAACCGTCGCGTCGAAGTCGCTTAGCGGTCGGTCATGCATTTCAGCGCTCCTTTCGTTCGGTTCAGTTGTGGCAGCGCCCTCAGCGTTTTTAGCGCTATTTGCATGCGGCTTGACGCGGCGTCAACAAAATTTGCCGAACAACGAACTCTTACCGGTCCTCCGGCTCCATTGACGGCGCGGCGGCGTCAATGATGGAGGAATCGAGACCGTTGAAGATGTCATTGATCTCATCCATTGACGGATTGTTCCCTGTTGGAAGTCCAAGAACAGTTTCCAACTTTTTGGGCTGATTTTCAACGATGAACTGAGTTAAGGCGCGAAACCGACCTGTCATTTGGAGCAGCGAGGTTGGATCGAATGACTTGGACGAGGGATCAACTGACGAGAAATCGGGAGCCATTCCGAAGGTCATTTCTCCTACGATGATCTCTGACATCTTCTTAGACTCTGCCTGATATGTTGCGCGGAGCTGCGTTTTGCGTTCGGCAGCGGACATTCCTTGTTGCCGCAATTCCGCTTCGCGTTTCAGGAGAACATCCCCCATTGCCGCCGCCGCTTCTGTCAAGCCCTCGAATTCGGGAAACTCCGCCACCATCTTTTTCGCAAAGTCGCTCATTTCTTCAACGCCTTCCTGGAATTCGGT
The DNA here is from genome assembly GCA_963665845.2 of Candidatus Poribacteria bacterium. Lineage (GTDB taxonomy): Bacteria > Poribacteria > WGA-4E > JAPPNK01. Next base: position 2,455,095 of record OY762492.1, on the reverse strand, counting down.
TGAAAAGGCGTCGGGCGCGTCAACGGCCGCCGCCTCGCCGGCGTTGGGCGCGTCTGCCGTCTCGCCTGTTCCGCCGGTTGAGGGAGCTTCAGCCGTCAGCAAGGTTTCGGTTCCGCCTGCCGTTTCCGTTTCGGCTGAAGAATCGGCGCGGTCGTCGGCGCCGCGGGCATGGATGATCGGCGACTGTTCCTCAACCGTCAGCCCCTGATCTGAATCGTCCGACGCGCCGCCGTATTCGATCCAGAGATACCCGCCCAGCAGGGCGAGAATGAGAGCCGACGCTGTTGCGAGAACGATCTTGGTCGTTTTGGTCATGATGAGCATTCCTCCAAATGCGGTTTGTTTCATGTTGGCGAGCGCCAATGCCAACGCGACCTTCATTCCGGTCAGCAACTTCCGAAGACGGCTCTTCGCGCGATGCAGCCGAAACCCAACCGCCGAGTAGGACAGCCCATGCCGCTCCTGAAGATCGGCGTACGACTCCTCCTCCATATACCGCCCCTGCAGCAGGTCGCGGTCGATCGGGTTCAGCCTGTTCATCGCTTGACGTATCTGGTCGTTCCGCTCCGCCCGTTCCAGTTCTTCATGCGGATCGGGCATGGTCGGCAGTTCGCCATCGTCTTCCGGCAGCGGTTCTTCGCGTCTACGGAAGCCGGCGCGGTTCAGCTCGTTCGCGGTGTTCCGCGCGATGCCGGCGATCCACTGCTTCAGCTTGGCTGGGTCGCGCAACTGATCGCGGTTCGCATAGACGCGCGCCGCCGTCTCTTGGACGAAGTCGTCCAGTTCGTTCTGGTTGCGCAGCCGTTTTCTGCCGATGGCGCGGATATGCTCCATCTGCCCAAGAACCGTCGCGTCGAAGTCGCTTAGCGGTCGGTCGTTCATTCGGCGCTCCTTTCGTTCAGCTCTCTTGTGGCAGTTCCCGCTTTGATTTTAGCGCTATTTTTCCAAATTCCGTATTTTGACCATAAAGCGTCTGCGCCGCCTGCCGTAAAACCCCCAGCCTCCTTTTAAAGGGGGAGTCTAGAAGCCCGCGCCCTACGCTGTAATCGGGCGGCTGTCATTCCCGCGCAAGCGGGAATCCAGAGGCGAACCCGAAACCGTCTGGTGTCTGAACTAAGATTTGCATGATTGAAAAGATTGCCAGGAGGATTGTTGAAACCGACTCTCCGCCCTCAACATGCCCGCATCCTCAAATCCTGAAAATCCTAGTTCAAACCAACTTCAACCCGCCCGCCTAAACCCTGTCCACTAACCACTATCCACTCCCCACTATCCAAGCCCGTTTGCGTTTCCCGCTCCGTTGGTATATCATGTTGACATGGACAGGAAAAACAACATACGGCGCATGTGGCTTAGTTTTGCGTTGGCGCTGACTGCAGGCTTTTTGGCGGTGGCGGCGTTGACGGGCTTTGGGCTGATTGCGTTGTTTGCGGCGCGCGTTTTGGGTCCGGGCGCGGTTCCGCAGGCGCTTGCCGCCTTTGCGGTGATTGCCGCCAGCGTCGCTCTCGGCGCGGCATGCGGAACCTTTGCCAACGGAAAAACGTCGCGCGAGGGGCGCATCATCGCCGTCTTGATCATCGGCTCGTCGCTCATCGGCGCGGCCGCCGGCGCGCTCGCCTATGCCACGCGGGGGCTTGGACTCATCGCCCTGGCGGGTCTGCTTGGGACGGCGGGGGCGGTCGTTTCGGCGCGCGCCTCCTCCGCTATTCACCGATGGATCGACCGCGTTTCCGCTAAATTGCCCCCTGAAAACAGATGCTGACAGCCGAGCAGGTCGACAGCTACAAGCGGCGCGGGTATGTTGTCGCGCGCGGCGTCTTTAACCAAAAAGAGATCGAACAGCTGCGGCGCGTTTCGGACGAGTTTGTTGAACGCTCCCGCTCCGCCGTCGACCATACCGAGTTTTTTGACCTGGAACCGGGGCATTCCGCCGAGAAGCCGCGCCTGCGCCGACTCAAAGACCCTGTGCGCGCCCATCCAGTTTTTGACGCCGCCCTGCGCCATCGGCGGCTTCTGGACATCGTTGAGCAGCTGATCGGACCGGGCATACGGTTCAACGGCGACAAGCTGAATATGAAATCGGGCGGGTACGGCAGCCCTGTGGAGTGGCATCAGGACTGGGCGTTTTATCCGCACACGAACGACGATCTGCTCGCCGCCGGCGTCGCGCTGGACGACATGACGCTTGAAAACGGCTGCCTGCTGATGGTCCCAGGGTCGCACCAAGGACCAGTGTACGATCATCATCAGGACGGCGTCTTCATCGGCGCCGTAACCGACCCGCGCTTCGACCCTGACGCCGAAACGATCGACTCCATTCAGATGCGCGCCGGGAGCGTCTCCCTGCACCATGTCCGCGCTGTCCATGGCTCGGCGCCGAACCGCTCCTCGTCTCCGCGCCGTTTGCTTCTGTTTCAATATGCGGCGATGGACGCTTGGCCGCTGCTTGGAATCGACAGCTGGGAGGCGTTTCAGGAGACGATACTGCGGGGGGAGCCGGTATGGGAGCCGCGCATGGAGAATGTCCCGACGCGCATTCCGCTTCCGTCGCCGCCGCGCGTCGGGTCTATTTATGAAATTCAAACGCAACTGGACGACAGCGCGCGCCTATTAAGCAGTAACAGCGGCGGATGAACGGAAAGAATCAACATGTCGGAGCGTCTTCTCAGCGGGCCCGATTGGCTTCAACAACTAGACCCGATGGACGAGGGGCGGCGGCATGGATGGATGCATGAGCCGCATCCAGACGCGGTTGATGCGGTCGTCCCGAGCTGCGTTGAGGAAACCTTTCCGAACGCCGGGCAGGTTTCGTGGCATTGGAAGCGTTTCGATCTGGACTCCCTGCCAGAACAAAATCGATTTTTTCTTCAGTTTGACGGGGTCGATTTTTTTGCGGAGGCATGGCTGAACGGACGCTATCTCGGCGGCTGCGAAAGCGCGAACCTTCCGTTCTCTTTTGACGCGACAGCGGCTCTCCAGAAGGGCGGAAATCTACTGGCGGCGCGTCTTGTCAAAGCTGACCATATCGGACAAGACGCGGCAGGCGGCAATCGGCTCAACTACGGCGGCATACTCCAAGACGCCCGTCTTGTCAGCAAGCGGCGCCAATGGATCGAAGACGCCTTCATACGCCCCAACCCCGCCGATTCTTCCATCGATGTTTGGGTTGAAATCGGCGGAGGCGGGGCGGTTCATGAACCGCTCACCTTGGAGGCGACCGTGTCGCCCGCCTTCCCCGAAACAGGCTCCCCTGTCGCCCGCGCGCGCGGAGTCGCCGAAGCCGGCGTCGGAAAGCAGACCTGCCGCCTCAGCCTTTTCCTTCCGACCGCGCACCTGCGCCTCTGGGAAATCCATGACGCCTATCTCTATCGGCTCAACATTGCGCTCATGCGCGGCGGCGAAACCTACGACCAGTGGACAGACAGGTTCGGGATGCGCGAATTCGGGTTTGACGGGTCGCATATCACCTTGAACGGACGGCCGCTGCTGCTGCGCGGGCTGTTGTATCGGCAGGTATGGCCGGTGACCGTCGCCCGCCCTTTCAGCGTCATGGCGGAACGGGATATTGAACTGGCGCGTCGGGCGGGCGCGAATGCGATCTGCGCCGACAGCAAATCTCCCAGCAAGGCGACGCTGGACGCATGCGACGAGCAGGGCGTTATGGTTCAGGTGGAAACGCTGGCGGCCTCCTATTTAAACCAAGGAAACGCCGCCGCGCGCGCCCGCCGACTCGAAGAGCTGATGACGCGCCAGGTGAAGCGCGACCGGAACCGCGCCTCGGTACTCTGGTGGCGCTGTTTGAACGAAAACGGGGGCGAGCTGTTGACCTACGCGACGCAGCAGGTCATGCCGAAACTGCGCGCGTTGGACCCGACCCGCATGATCGTGAACGCTGCCGGCGGCGACCCTGAAGAGCGGGTCCAGTGGCTTCCCGGCGAACATGCGCCCAAACGCCATTTTCATCAGCTCCGCCTAAACCGCGGCGACGACGGCGGGGCGGAGCCTCTTGAAAACCTGCGCGGACGAAAGCTGATGAAGCCGGCAGATTCCGCCGCGCCGCCGTTTTACTTGAGCGAATGGGGGGTTCCGCACGGCTCGGAGTGGGATGTGCTGCTGGAAAAGTATGCCGCATACAACCAGCGCGCCGCCGATCTGCAGGCGTTCCGCGCCGTTGTTGATCATCACCGCGACCAGTATGCGCTGCATCAAATGGAGGAGCGCGGCTTTCCGACCTTCAACGCCTTTCTGACCGCGGGCAAGCTGGCGGCGGCGAAACGTTATGAGGAGTATCTGACCGCCTTATGGGGCAACCCGCGCGCGTTGGGACACTGCCTCGCCTCGCTGGAGGACAGCGGCTCCGAGTTCTCCGGCGCGGCGGACATCTGGCGGCGGCCGAAGGTCGGCGCCTTTCAAAAAATACGGGAGATGAACTCCAGATCGATGCTGAATGTCGACTGGCAGCCGCGCTCGCTTTACATCAACGATCCGCTCAACCTGGACATCGCGCTTGTGAATGAGCAGGCGGTGGAACCGGGCGAGTATGTTCTCACGTTGAGCCTGCAGGCGTCCGACCAGACGACGTTATGGCGGCTGAACGAAAATGTCCGCGTCACAGGCGCGCTGATTCAACCGCTCTTTGCCGAGTCGCTCCCCGGCAGCGCATCGGGGGGACCGCACCGCCTCACCGCGCAGATACGCAAAGTGGACGGCGGGGAGAATATGCCCGCCGCCGTGCGCGTGCGCTCCATGACGATCTATCCGCGCGAGCTGGAACCGGCGCCAACGCCCGACCGACTCGCCGTCTGGGAAGAGAACGGCGAATTGACGCAGCTGTTGAAACGCGCCGGGGCGTCCGCCCGACCCTTGACATCTATCGACGATGTCCAGTATGCAGACGTTGCCGCCGTCTCAAAACGAACGTTGAAACCGAACGATATGCCCATCTGGAAGGCGCTGTTGAAACGGTGGAGAAACGGGGCGGCGCTGGTCGTTCTTGACCATCGGCTCTTTGCGGAGGGACAGGATTCGACGGCGCGGCTGCCTGAAATGGACGGATGGAAACCGCCGCTGCGCGCGTTTTCAAATGACTTCGGCGCCGCGCGGTTTATTCTGCGCCATCCGATTTTTGACGGGCTGCCCCAAGGATGCGCCGTCGGGTCGACCGACGTTTATACGCGCGTTTGCCCCGTCGAGAGCTGGGAAATACACGACTCCCCTTCCTCCGTCGAATGCGAAACGGCGGCTCTGTATGCGGACATTGAACGGCTGGATCCCTACGCCGCGGATGTCTGCATCCTGCGGAACGGAACGGCGCGGCTGACCTTGACAACATTCAACCTTGTCGACCATCTGAACGCCGACCCCGCCGCCGACCGTCTCGCGCTCAACATGATGACCGCTCTATAAGATGCGCAGCGGGGAGAATGGGCGGCTTTTTTCTATAGAAACCGCGCCGCCGACCGCCCGCCTTTTCCGAGAGGCGAAAAAGCGCATGTCGCTCCAGGAGATCGCCGACAGCATCGGGCTGCATGTCAATACTGTCAAACGGTGGGAGAAGACAGACATCGTTCCTTCCGCCTACGAGGGCGATTTCCTGCGAATGAGCGGCAGAGACGGAGACGCCAGCCCGACCGGCGACCATGTGCGCGATAAGGATCAGTTTTACACAAAGCCCGAAACGGCGCGCCGCTGTTACGCTTGGCTGCAGGAGGCGGCGCAAACGCTTCAGATCGATCTCGGCGAGTACTGGCATATCGAGCCGTCCGCCGGGGGAGGCGTCTTTTACAACCTGATGCCGCCGGACAGGCGGATCGGCGTCGACATAGACCCGCGCGGCGCCTGCGCCGATCAGCTGATTCAAGCCGACTATTTGCGTTGGCGCCCTGACAACTCGGAGAAGCGGTATATCGTGTTCGGCAATCCGCCGTTCGGGCTGCGCGGACATCTGGCGCTGCAGTTCATCAACCATTCGGTTCAGTTTGCCGATTTGACCGCCTTTGTGCTGCCGCAGCTGTTTGAATCGGACGGCAAGGGCGTACCCGCCAAGAGAGTTGACCCGCGTTATCGGCGCGTTCTATCGAAGCGGCTGCCCGCCGATTCGTTCGTTACAAGCGTCGGGCGCGAGGTGAGCGTCAGCGCCATTTTTCAGGTATGGAGCAAGGTGAACCTGGACAGGCTGCCGCGCGAAGAAACGCCTACCTGCGCGTCCTATGCGTCGGTCTATTCGCTGTCGGACGGCGGAACGCCCGCCTCAACGCGCAACAAAAAGATGCTGTATCGGTGCGACGTGTATCTGCCGTCCACCTGTTTCACCGGCATGCGCGCCTATGAGTCGTTTGAAGAGCTGCCGCACCGGCGGGGGTACGGCGTCGTCTTTCACCGAGAAAAAGAGACGCTGCGCGCGCTGCTGCTGTCGCATGACTGGGAGAAGACCGCGTTTTTCTCGACGAACGGGGCGATGAATTTGCGGACAAGTTTGATTCTGAAGGTAGTAACCTCTGCTGGTTTTTATGACCCCGTTTTAAATACGCCCGCTGATTGATTTGACCTTGAGTCTTTAGTTGGGACATGTCTGCATGCGACGGCAGACGTTTTCTGCGCCGCCTCTGGATTCCCGCTTGCGCGGGAATGACGGCGGGTAGGGCGCGGATTCTAGACTCCCCTTGAAAAGGGGGGCTGGGGGGGTTTTCCGCGGGCGCGACTTCTGCGGTGCTTTAAGATTCCCGCTTGCGCGGGAATGACGGCGGGTAGGGCGCGGATTCTAGACTCCCCTTAAAAGGGGGGCTGGGGGTTTTCCGCGGGCGCGGCGGCTGCAATGCTTTAAGATTCCCGCTTGCGCGGGAATGACGGCGGGTAGGGCGCGGGTTCTAGACTCCCCTTGAAAGGGGGCTATATTCCTAGATAGCCATTTGCTGTCGTTTTACGCCGCCTTCTCCTTTCAGATCCGCAAAGGCGAGACGCTTGCCGACCATGCGCGGAATCAGTTTGCCGAGAGTGTCCAGACTGTTGTCGATGCCAACATTGAATCGATACATGAATTCGCTGACATATAAACCCAGATGTTTAAACGACATGAAATGGTAAACCCCGCGGTATCCGCGTTTTAACACGGCCCAGAACGACTCGATGCTGTTGGTGTGAACATCGCCGCGAACATACTCGCCTTTCTGATGCGAGACAGCGGCATGCGTGTATTCCTGCATGCCCTTGTAGGTCGGGAGAGCGTCGGTATAAAGGGTTGACCCGGGCGCCACATTCGCCCTTACAGCCTCGTGCAGCGTTTTCTTTTTCATATTGTCCAGTGGATACGCCCGAATTTCACCGTTCCTTTGACGCATGCCCATCACGGGCTTCTTGCCCCGGTTCCGCTTCCGACGCGCAGCCGTTTCGAGGAACGCTTGTTTTTTCCTTGCCGCCGATGTAGGTCTCGTCCGCCTCACGATGCCGCGCAGCATCTCGTCGTCACTTTCCATCGCGGCTCGGATGCGATGGCACAAGAACCATACTGTCTTCTGCGTCGTTCCGATCTTCTTTGCCATCTCAACGCTGGAGATGCCCATGCGCGAGGTATGCATCAGGTAAATCGCTAGGACCCACTTGTGCAGCGCAAGCCTGCTGTTTGCCATCAAGGTTTCGGTCCGGACGCTAAAATGCTTGCGGCAAGTTCGGCATCGGAACGGCATCGGTTTCGCATTTTTGACGGGCGCCGTGTTTGGAGCCGCATTTGGGACAGCATCTGCCGTCCGGCCAGCGATGCTGCTCAAAGAACCGCGCGGCTGCTTTCTCGTTTGGAATCTGCTCGAATAAATCGTAAATGCTGCTAAACTGCATCGGATCGCTCCCTGTGCCATGACTAGCATGTATACTAGCGCGAAACGCGAGGATAGCTAAGTAAGTAATCCCCTTGAAAAGGGGGAGTCTAGAGACCCCGCGCCCTATCCGCTGTTATCCCACCAGCCGTCATTCCCGCGCAAGCGGGAATCTAGAGGCGCCGTAGAAACTGTCAGCATTCGCCGAAACCGTCATCCTACCCGCCGTCATTCCCGCGCAAACGGGAATCTAGAGGCGCCGCAGAAACTGTCGCGTTTGCCAGACGACATGTCCCAATTTAAAAGGTCAGTTCCCGCCGTTTGACATCCGCCGCTCTACAGCGTACCATGCCTCTATAACCCGCTGCCGTCCATAGAGGAGAACGATGCGCTTCACCCGCATTCAGCTGCGCAACTGGAAAAACTTTCAAAATATCGATATAAAGGTCGGCCCGCGCCTCTTTCTGGTCGGTCCGAACGCCAGCGGAAAGTCCAACTTCCTGGACGCGATCCGTTTTTTGCGCGATCTTGTTCTGACCGGCGGCGGGCTGCGCGCGGCGTGCGAGATGCGCGGCGGCGTCTCTAAAATACGCTGTCTCTCCGCCCGAAGTTCGTCTCGCGTCGGCATTGGGGTTGAAATCCAGATTGGACAAGACGCATGGTCGTATCGTCTTGAACTCACTCAAGAACCGCGCGGAAAACGTTTGCCGATCATCACTAAAGAGATCGTTCTATTCAACGGCGAGGAGCGCTGCCGCCGCCCGAACAAGGAGGACGAAGACGACCCCGCCCGTTTGTCACAGACCTACTTAGAGCAGATATCGACGAACGCCAAGTTTCGGGAGGTTGCGGAGGCGTTTGAGAAAATATCCTACCTTCACCTTGTGCCGCAGGTGGTGCGCGGGTCGCGCGAGCTGATTGTTCAAAGCCCCGCGTTTCAGGCGTATGGGCACGGATTGCTGGAGCGTATGGCTGCAACTCCCGAAAAAACTCAAAAAGCGCGTTTTCGACGTATCGAAGAGGCGTTGCGAACGACTGTGCCGCAACTGACGAACTTAAGCATTGAGAGAGACGACCGGGGAATACCGCATCTGGCAGCAAAGTATAAGCACTGGAGGATGCATGACGCAAACCAAACCGAAGAGCAGTTTTCGGACGGTACGCTTCGGCTGATTGGGCTGTTCTGGTCGCTTCTGGACAGCCGAGGGCCTTTGTTGATGGAGGAGCCGGAGCTGTCACTCCATGAAGGCGTCGTTCAACATCTGCCCCAGCTCATCTCCCGATCCATGAGAATAAAACGGAGAGGGCTGAACCAGGTTTTGATCAGTACGCACAGCGCAACGCTGTTGATGGACGAAGGGATTGCCCCAAACGAGGTCGCTGTTTTTCAACCCGAAAAAGAGCGAACATGCGTCCAGATGACAAACGATATTCCGCATATCTATGCGCTCATGAATGAAAAAGTAACGGCAGGCGAAGTGGTCGTCCCGACCACGGCTCCTAAAGACGCCCGCCAACTCACATTCGCGCTTGATTGACAGAATGGATGTACGTTACGATCGTGCCGGAAGGTCAGCTTGAAGATGATGCGCTCAGACAGCTGATCGCCCATTCTTGCCCAGAGATCGTCATCATGGAATCGCTGTTGATTCGTAAAAATCCAAACCGCGAAACAAAAGCTCCTGGACGCGATTCGATTCGTTTAAATGCAAAACGATATAGGAATGCGGCGGAAAAAGGAGGCATATCGTTTATTCTCCTATGCGATTTAGAGAGCAACTACACATGCGCCCCCGAACTTCTAGCGGATTGGAGCCTTGCCGTCCCCATGCCTGACAAATTCATTTTCAACATTGCCGTTCGATCAACGGAAGCATGGCTGATGGCTGATCAAGAAAAAATCGCGCAATTTTTATCCGTTTCATCCGCCCGTATTCCTACAAAGCCCGATGAAATCGACCAACCGAAAAAAACGCTTATAGGCATAGCGCGTCAGTCCAGTGACGCAGGAATACGCAAGGCGTTTATGCCCCAGCCAAAGCGTGAAGTTGGGTTTGGTTATATTGAATGCATGCGCGATTACATCCAAAACCATTGGCGCATCGACAACGCCGCGGACGCCTCCCCCAGCCTCTCCCGCGCCTTAGATCGTCTGCGCCAAATCGACCGCCCCCCTCAAAATGAGCCGAACGCATGAACAACGACACAACACATCGGCGCGTCGGGCAGGACGCCAACGGCGCGCCCCTCAGCGTCGAATGGAGCGGCGGAACCATCGCGCGCGTCTCGCCGGCGCCGCAAGACGCCCTCTCTAAAGAAAACAGAACGCGAATCCTCCCCGGCCTTTGCGACATCCAGATCAACGGATACGCGGGCGTCAACCTCAACAGCCCGACCGTCCAGCCTGAACAGCTGCTTGAAATGGCGCGCCGCGTCTGGGCGTCCGGCGCGCCGCTCTTCTGCCCGACCGTCATCACAGGCTCGCGCGAGCGCATGCGCAGGTCGATCCAAACGATCCGCGCCGCCGCCCATCAAGACGCGCTCTTCGACGCTTCGCTGCTCGGCATTCACATCGAAGGTCCCTACATCTCCCCCGAAGACGGACCGCGCGGCGCCCATCCCAAACAGCATGTCCGCCCGCCCGACTGGGACGAGTTCCAGCAGTGGCAAGAAGACGCCGAGGGGAAGATACGCATCCTCACCCTCTCTCCCGAATGGAACGCCCCGCAGTTCATAGAGCGCGTTGTTGACGAGGGCGTCATCGTTGCCGTTGGACATACGAAGGCGGACGCGCGGCAGCTGAACGCGGCGGTTGAAGCGGGAGCCAAACTATCGACCCACCTCGGCAACGGCGCCCATGCCGCTCTCCCGCGCCATCCAAACTACATCTGGGAACAGCTGGGCGACGACCGGCTATGGGCAAGCTTCATCGCGGACGGGCATCATCTGCCGCCCAGAACGCTCCGCTGTATGATTCGCGCCAAGACGCTGGAGCGCGCTATCCTTGTCAGCGACGCCGTATGGCTCGCCGACATGCCTCCCGGTCGGTATGAAGGCGCCGACGGACAGCCGCTTGACAAACTAGAGAACGGGCGCGTCCAGCTTGCCGACACGCCGTATCTGGCGGGAGCCGCCCTGCCGCTGCTGCGAGGGGTGGAAAACGCTGTGCGGTATGCGGGCTTAACGCTGAACGAAGCGGCGCAGCTTGCCTCAACGAACCCGATGCGCCTTCTGAACAGGCGCGCGGGCGCGCTTGAAGCGGGAAACTCCGCAAACTTGACGATCATCGAATGGGACGCGCCGAACGCGCAAGCGCGCCTCCTTGAAACGATCCTGAACGGAGAAACGGTTTATCGAAACGAAACGCTGACATCCAACGCGAAAGACATCTCATGAACATCGGATTCATCGGCCTCGGCGGCATCGCCGGCAACTATCTCAACAGCCTAGACCGCATCGACGGGACGCGCGTCTCCGCCGTCTGCGACATCAACCCCGACCGCGCCAACGCCGCTAAAGAGCGTTTCAACGCGAACGCATACGCCGACCACCGGCGCATGCTTGACAACGAAGAGCTGGACGCGCTGTTCGTCTGCATTCCGCCCTTCGCGCATACCGATCAGGAGATACTTGCCGCCGAAAAGGGCGTTCACCTGTTCATCGCGAAGCCGGTCGGCATCTCGTTTGAACATTCGCTGCGCGTTCTGGAAGCGGTTCAAAAGGCGGGCGTCATCACGAACGTCGGCTACATGTGGCGCCATTCCGACCTGACCGACAAGGCGGCGGAGATCATCGGCGAGCGGAAAGTCGGGCTTGCCGCCGGGACGACGCTTGTCGGCACGCCCGGAACTCCTTGGTGGCGCGTCTATGAAGAATCGGGCGGGCAGATCGTCGAACAGGCAACGCATATCTATGACGCCGCGCGGTATTTCTGCGGCGAGGCGCTGCGCGTCCACGCCTGGGGCGTCTCTGATCAGAACCCCGCCATCGACTTTGAGGACTCGGCGGTCGTCAACATACTTTTTGACAACCCGGACGGCGGCAGAACGTGCGCCAACATCGTCAACAGCTCCATCTCGCCCGGCGGAGGCGGCTACACACTGCGGCTCATCGGCGCCGGCTTCCATCTGAACCTGGACTACGGCGCCAACCATATGAGCGGACACGCGGACGGCGAGGCGATCCAGTTCAGCGCTAAAGAAAGCGGCTACTACATCCAGGTGGAGCGGTTCGTCAGGGCGGTTCGGGACGGCGAGACATACCTAATCCGCTCCGACTATGAGGACGGGCTGAAGAGTCTTGCGCTGACGCTCGCCGCGAACGAATCGCTCCGAACGGGCGAGATCGCCGAGGTCTTAAACGTCGTCCCGCAAGGGGGCGCATGAGCGGCAATCTGCGCGAACGGATGCGCGAGTTTTACGGCGGATCGACCGAGTATCTTGCGCTGCTGGAGGCGCATGACGAGCAGTTTTTAGCCGCCTATGTGAACGCTGTTCTTCGGTTTATTCCGCCGCAGTCGCGCGCGCTGGAGATTGGCGGGGGAAACGGGGTCGCCGCGCGGATGCTTCAGCAGGCGGGGCTGAAGATGGTCTGCGCGGAGATTTCGCCGCTGTTTCTTTCAAAGGCGGCGGAATGGCAAACAGACAAGCTCGCCTACGCCGCGGCGGACGGCTTGCAGCTCCCCTTTCCGGACGGAGAGTTCGACGCGGTCTGCTCAAACGAGTATATCGAACACACGGCGGACGCCGAAGCGGCGCTGAACGAAATGGCGCGCGTGACGGCGCCGGGCGGGCGCGTTCTGATTGCCGGACCGAACCTTTGCTCGCCGTTCATACCGCTGCGCGAACTTGCGCATCGGCTGCGCCGGCGCGATATTCCTTACATATGGACAAGTTCCAAGCGGGACGCGCTTCAAAAAATATGGCAAAACGCGCGGACGATACGCGCTAAAAAACGGGCGGCGCGGCGCAATGAAAAGCCCTTGTTTCTCTACCGCGAGCCTGTTTTAGAGGGAAAAGCGGTCGGGGGAGACGCGGACAGCGCCTACATCTCCGCAACGGTCGATCTGGAGCGTTGGTTTGAACAGCAGGGCTGGAAACTGCTCGCGTTGACAGCGCCGGTCAGCTGGAAGGGGAGGCTGATGGGCTGGCTCGCGCCGCGTTATTCGCCGCATCTGTGCGTCGCCGCGCAAAAACCGGGAGACTAGGCTTTCAGGTAACCGACCGCCTGAACCGTCGGCTGAATCGTCCCGTCCTGATACACCATCTGGATCGCTTCCCAAGGGCAGTACTGGACGCACTGCGTGCAGCCGACGCAGGCGATCTGGTCAATGACGCAGATGCCGTTCAGTTGGGAGAGGGTGCCTTTTTCTAAAAGGATGCATGCGAGCAGTTCGGGTCGGTTCTTCGGGTCGGTTGGGCGGAATTCGAGGCAGACCTCGCACCCAGTGCAGTTGTCAGGGTCGATGAACGCGACCGATTTGCCTTTTGGCGATTGCATTTTTAAAATCCTTTCTCTATCCGCCCTTCCGAAGTCCAGAGTTAAAATCGGACTTTGACAAAATTAAGGTTGACACCGTTCCCGACGCTACGTTATAGTGTATGCGGTAAGCAAAACCGATTGGAGAAACGCATGCGTCTGAACATTATGTTAGCAGTTTTGGCGGCGGTTGTCTTGACCGCCTTCGCCGTTCTTTACTTCGTCATCGCCGGCGGTTCAAACGACGGGGCTGAAAACGGCCTCGCTGTAGAGGATCAATCGCCGCGCATTGAACAGAAAGCTGACGATGCGCCAGAGCAAACCGCCGACGAAGCGCCGACGCCTGAGGCGGAAGAGGAAACGCCCGTCTCGGATGAGTCTGTCAACGACAGCGAGTCCGCCGCGCCGTCCGACGACAGCGAAAGCGCCGGCGCGGCGCAGCCCGACGCCCCGCAAGCCGACGCGCCAGATCCGTTCACCCTCGAACTTCAGGACGCTGTCAGCGAGTTTAAGGAGATGACCCAGCGTTTTGTTGACTCGTATCCAGGTCCGGGAGCAGCCGACATCGCCGCGCTGATGAACGAAGTTGTCGACAGCGTGGCGGAATACAATGAGGAGCTGCAAGGTCAAAACTTGGAGCGCGCGGAACGCGCCGCCAAACTTGCCGCCCGTCTCAACGAGACATCAAACCGGCTCTCGCCGCAGGTTAACGCGATCATGGCAGAAATGGACCCTGAAGAAAAGGAGGCGTACGATCAATTTTTTGAAAACAACCAGCCCCGCAAACTGTTCACCCTTCTCGGATTGCCTCTCCAGTAAAGAAAGGAAACCGCCATGCGTCTGAACGTCATTCTCGCTGTCTTAGCGGCTGCAGTCTTGGCAGCCTTCGTCGTTCTTTACTTCGTCATGACCGGCGACTCAAACGGCGGGGCTGAAAACGGCATCTCCGTAGAAGAGCAGTCGCCCATCATTGAACAGAAACCTGCCGAAGAGCCAACGCAAACCGCTGATGAAACCTCCGCGCCGACGCGGCAAGAGGAAACGCCCGTTTTTGAAGAATCCGCCTCTGAAGAGTCGACCGCCTCGTCCGACGACACCGAAAGCGCCGGCGCGGCGCAGCCCGACGCGCCGCAAGCCGCTCCGAAAGACCCGCTCACCCTCGAACTTCAGGACGCGCTCGAAGAGTTTGCCGAATTTGCCGACACCTTGCGGTCGCGATTTCCAAACAATCCGATGAGCATGTTTGTTGCAAATGTGGTCGCCCGCCTCTCGGACGAGCTGACCCGCTACGACGAGCAGCTGCTGAGCCAAAACTTGACAAGAGAGGAGCGGATTGCGAAACTGAAAGAGCGCGCCGAACAGATCAGCAATCAAGTCGAAGAGCCAGATTTTGATCTGGACGATCCGGCGCTGGCGGCGTCCATGGAGGAATTAGAGAGTTGGGGGGAGGCGAACATGCCGACGAAGCTCACAACGCTGCTTGGCCTCGATTGGTGACCGCCGCGCCTCAACTCAACCGCGCATGAAAGGAAAACGCAATGCGCATGAATGTCCTTCTCGCTGTATTAGCGGCGGCTGTATTAGCCGCCTTCGTCGTTCTTTACTTTGTCATGTCCGGCGGCTCCAGCGACGAGGTTGAAAACGGCCTCTCCATAGAAGAGCAGTCGCCCATCATTGAACAGAAACCTGCAGAGGAGCCGACGCAAACCGCCGACAAAACTCCAGAGCCGGAGCGTCAAGAGGAGGCTGTCGTTTCTGAAGAGGCTGAAGAATCTGCCGCCCCGTCTGAAATTGAGGAGAGCGCCGGCGCGGCGCAGCCCGACGCTCCGCAAACCGCCGCGCAAGACCCGTTCACGATTGAGCTTCAAGAGGGAGTCGATGAGATGAACGATATTGTGCAAACGATGCTCGACAGGTTTCCAAATTCCAAGTTTGCCGAAGTCATTGCTGATTTTTACACCGATTTTGGTTCCATGCTGATGCGGTACGACGCTGAATTGAGCAGTCAAAGCCTGACAAGGGAAGCGCGCATCGCCAAGCTGAAACAGCGGGGTGAGGAATACGTTACGCGATTTGAAAGAGAAATGGAGTCGAAGATGGCGGGAATTGATCCGGTGAGCGAAGACGAGAAAGCGGTTGAGCAATACATCAACTCGAATCTGCCGCAAAAACTGACGCAGCTGCTCGGTTTATAACCGACGAGAAAGGAAAACAGAATGCGCCTGAATGTCCTTCTCGCCGTCTTAGCGGCTGCTGTTTTAGCCGCCTTCGTTGTTCTCTACTTCGTCATGGCAGGCGGTTCTGGAGACGAGGTTGAAAACGGCCTCTCTATAGAGGAACAGTCGCCGCCCATTGAGCGGCAGCCTGCTGAAACGCCGACGCGAGCGCCCGACGAAACTTCCGCCCCAGAGCGCCAGGAAGAGGCTCCCGTCTCTGATGACGCCGAGGCGGAAGAGTCCCCCGCCCCGTCCGACAGCGGCGGCGAATCCGACGCCCCTGAAGCGGACGCCCTAGACGAGTTCGCGGTTCAGCTTCAAGAGGCGGTCCAAGAGCTTGACCAGCTCGCGCGCGATCTCAACGACAAGTTTCCTGGTTCCGCATTCGCGGCGGCGGTCGCGGACATGTTCGCCGATCTAGGCGCCGATCTTGCCCGTATCGATGCGGAATCGCGTCAACAAAACCTTTCGCGCCAAGAGCGTATCGCCAAACTGCGCGAGCGGTTTATGGAAACAGGAAAGAGATTTGACGAGATGGAGAGAGACCCGAATTTGTCAGAAACAGCCGACGAAGTCTTGACCTATTTAGGCGGCGTCACGCCAAAAATCTATACGCTGCTCGAAATTGGGCAATGAAAAGGAGAGACCCATGTTCCGCCGCGCCTCAGCAACCGTTGTCCTGCTTGTTTTGACCGCCGCGCCGCTTCTCCATGCGTCTGCGCAGGAAAATACGGCGCAAACGAATCTAGACTCCGTTTCGACGCAGCTCCAAGCAGGCGTCGACGATCTCATGAATGCTCATAAAAACATTCTCGATACGCTTCCCGAATCTGAACTGGCGAAACAGATTGCCGGCATCCTCTCCGATACGGCAACAGCGTTGACCGAATACGACGCGCAGCTCCTCGCGCAGAACATTTCCCGCGAGGAGAGCATCGACATGCTTCGCAAGCGTTACCTCGAACAGATTCGGCAGCTGCATGATCTGAAGCCGATCAACGGGGCGAAAGTGCGATACGATGAAGCGCATCAGGTCATGAAAATTTACGAATCCAGCTCCGTTTCCCGCGCTTCTTCTAAAGGCGATTTATCGGCGAGCGCCAGCATCAGCCTCTTTGAGTTCGGCTTAGGGTACCATCTTGAGCGGCTTTTCGATCTGCATTCGTTTGTCGAACAGGAGCTGCGAACCGACCCGAACGCCTTCACCCGCGCCTTGAATTACGCGCTTGACGATTTGAAAGAATCGTATCGAAACATCTACAAAGACAAGGCGGATAGGACGTTTGCGGAGCGGTTCAACGAACGCATCTCCGAAATCTGCGCCGATCTGCTCAAACTGGACGGCGAACTGCGCCGGCAAAACGCCTCATACGACAAGCGCGTCTCCAAGCTGCGCGGTCGGTTTCAAAAATGGATGAAGCAGTTCAACGATTTTAAACCTGTCGAGAATTACGGTGTGGAATACGACGCGGGCGGCTTCAAGCTTCTGTTCACCCATTCTCCCGCTCCAGGAAGTTATGCGCGCGGCGGCGGGACGATTTCAGGGGAAATTCTTGGGGTTCTCGACATGTGGAATCATCGGAACAAAATGCGGCGCCTTTGGATCGCTGTTGCGTCGGCGTTTGCGGTATGCGGGCTGGCTCTCTTCTACTTTATAAAGAGGCGAAGCCGCCCCAAAACCGCCGCATAAACTGGAGAGGCCGATTGAAAGAGCCGCGATGAACAGCGGAAAAGCCGACGCTCTGCGCGTCGTCATTCCCGCGTAAGCGGGAATCTTAAGGCATTGCAGCCGCCGCGCCCGTCCTTTAAACCCCCCTAGCCCCCCTTTTCAAGGGGGGAATCAGAGGCGCGCCCTTTTCAAGGGGGGAATCAGAGGCGCGCCCTTTTCAAGGGGGGAATCAGAGGCGCGCCCTATTCAAGGGGGAATCGGACGCGGCGCCTCGAATATCACCGTATGAGCGTACTGCCGGTCAGATATTGCGGTTGGCGCGTCGGCGTTTTATACTTCATGGCGGGAAGGTTGAAAGGAGCCGCCATGACACGCGCCGCCATGACAACCGCCGTTCTTGCCGCGCTGGCGTTTGCGTGTCTGCCGCTGCGCGCCGACGACGCGTTCACCCGCGAGCTGGAAGAGGCGGTCTATCAGCTGGTTGAACACGGGCAGGGGCTTGCCAAAGGCAACCCTAGCTCTGTCATGGCGCAAAACCTTGCCAATTTGTTCTCGGAAATTGGCTCCCGCCTGTTGTTGCGGAACGAACACATGGAAACACAAAAGACGCCGAACGAAGAGCGCATACCGATCCTGCGCCGGCTGTATCTCCAGCAGATGCGCCGAATCCATGAGATGGAGCCGGACGGCAATTCGAGAGCGGAGTACAATGAGCGCAGTCAGTCGCTGGGCTTCTATTATTACAGTTCTACAGGCGGAGGCGGAGGCGGAGGCGGAGGCATCGGAAGAAGTCTTGAAAAGACGCTCCTGGTCAAGGAGTCCTGGGAAAGAGAACGGATTAAGTCCGTGATTTATCCTCTCATCGGCTTGATGTTGTTTGCGCTCGCGGTTTTGGCGTTTTTTCTGGTCGGGTCGTCCAGAAGAAATCGCAGGCAATCCGCCTAACGGAGAAAGGAGCCTCCATTGCGCCTCAACATCCATTTCAGCGCCGCTCTTATTTTTTGCTTGCCGCTTCTCCATGCGTCCGCGCCGGCGAACGCCGACCCCGTCTCGGCGGAGATTCAAGCGGGCGTCCAAGAGCTGATGGGAAAGCGGCAAAAGCTGCTCAATCAGCTTCCCGACTCGCTGTTGGCGCAACAGATTGCGGACATCCTCTCCAAAGCGGCGGCGGAGTTGACCGCTTACGACGCGCAGCTTCGACCGCAAAACCTTCCGTACAACGAGCGCATTGACAAGCTGCGCCAGCGGTTCCGAGAGCAAATGAATCCGCTGTATGAGCTGAAACCGACCGGCGGCTTCAATATGGTGTACGGCGAATCGTATTTTACTCTGGAAATATGGGAAACCGGCGGCTCTACCGATTCCCGCCGCGCCTACATCCTCAGCGGCAAGCTCGCTCAACTCTTCAATATGATGTCGTTTTTCAGCGAAGCGGCGCGAACCGATCCTGACACATTCAACCGCGCCTTTAAAATGGCGCTCAGAGATTTCATGAAGGACGGGCAAAACATCGCCCAACGGGAACGGCATAAAGGCACAAAGTTTGCGAGCGAACTTTTGAAGCGGTTTTCTGAAATCAGGGACGAACTGACCCGTCTGGACGAAGAATTGCGCCAACAGAACGCGCCGCACCGAAAGCGCGTGAAGGAACTGCGCGAACTTTACCTAAAATGGATGAAGAGGTTCAACCATTTTGGACCCGTCTACGAGGGCGGCTCTGAAGACGATATTGAATTCTTCCCTCAAGGTCCGAGTTCCAGCTTCCGCATTTCCAGCGTCAGGCGATTCAGCGGCGGTACTAGCAAGTCCACATCTGAGGGACCGATAGCCGGGTTGCTTGATGACACGCTTCTCGTCTTTGAGACCAGGTTCGACGACATCGTCTATTATCTTGGCGCCTTGATGTTGTTTGCGGTCGCGGTCTTGGCGTTTTTTCTGGTCGGGTCGTCCAGAAGAAATCGCAGGCAATCCGCCTAACAACGATGCGGCATTTGCGGCATGCGGGCTGGCTCTCTTCTACTTTATAAAGAGGCGAAGCCGCCCCAAAACCGCCGCATAAACTGGAGAGGCCGATTGAAAGAGCCGCGATGAACAGCGGAAAAGCCGACGCTCTGCGCGTCGTCATTCCCGCGTAAGCGGGAATCTTAAGGCATTGCAGCCGCCGCGCCCGTCCTTTAAACCCCCCTAGCCCCCCTTTTCAAGGGGGGAATCAGAGGCGCGCCCTATTCAAGGGGGGAATCAGAGGCGCGCCCTATTCAAGGGGGGAATCAGAGGCGCGCCCTATTCAAGGGGGAATCGGACGCGGCGCCTCGAATATCACCGTATGAGCGTACTGCCGGTCAGATATTGCGGTTGGCGCGTCGGCGTTTTATACTTCATGGCGGGAAGGTTGAAAGGAGCCGCCATGACACGCGCCGCCATGACAACCGCCGTTCTTGCCGCGCTGGCGTTTGCGTGTCTGCCGCTGCGCGCCGACGACGCGTTCACCCGCGAGCTGGAAGAGGCGGTCTATCAGCTGGTTGAACACGGGCAGGGGCTTGCCAAAGGCAACCCTAGCTCTGTCATGGCGCAAAACCTTGCCAATCTGTTCTCGGAAATTGGCTCCCGCCTGTTGTTGCGGAACGAACACATGGAAACGCAAAAGACGCCGAACGAAGAGCGCATACCGATCCTGCGCCGGCTGTATCTCCAGCAGATGCGCCGAATCCATGAGATGGAGCCGGACGGCAATTCGAGAGCGGAGTACAATGAGCGCAGTCAGTCGCTGGGCTTCTATTATTACAGTTCTACAGGCGGAGGCGGAGGCGGAGGAGGCTCATTCGCGTCAAAGTTGGAATCGCTGCTCAAGATCAAGGAGAGCATCGGCGACGACCCTGCCGCGGGCGAGCTTACGGACGGGTTGCAGGAGCTCTTACATAAGTGGTTTATGGATTTTTCCTACAAGCATCACAGCGAAATCGGTCATATTACAGTGAGGGAAATGGTCCGCCCCAACCCGACGGGGTTGACCCCTTCGCCTCCTACCATGCTGGAGCGGTATACGGATAGACGCTTTATTAGTCTCATGCACAGGATCGAATACGAGCTGACAAAACTGGATGCGGAGCTGGCGGAACAGAAGGCGCCGCGCGAGGAGCGCGCCAAGAAACTGCGCCGCCTTTTCTTTGAAATGATCCAAAAAGTGGAGTATGTCGGGCTGGAGGTTCAGGTTGAGGGCGACTCGGTGAAGATCCCCTTCCGCGACGAAAGCGGCCCGATCCTTGACAGCGCCGGCTCCCCTATCGCGTTTGAATTTCCGCCCAAGCTGATGGCGGCGCTGATGATGCCGAGCGCCAAACAGAATAGCCCGAAGCGTCTGCAGCTGCTGATGGGCGGAGCGGCGGCTCTCTTGCTGCTTGTTTTGGCAGGCCTCTTTCTTGTCATGAAGCGCAACTCCGCCAAAGAAGCCGAACACAAGGCAGAAACTGAATGACGACCCGAACCGCTCCGCCGATTGCTGTTCTTGCTGCGCTGGCGTTTGCGTGTCTGCCGCTGCGCGCCGACGACGACGCCTTCACCCGCGAGCTGAAAGAGGCGGTCCGTCAGTTGACTCAACAAGGGCATGAGCCTGTCAACGACTACCCAAAATCTGTCATGGCGCAAAGCCTCGCCGGTCTGCTCTCGGAGATTGGCTCCCTGTTGCTGCTCCGAAACGAACAGCTGGAAAAGATACAGATGCCTGAAGAAGAGCGCATACCGATCCTGCGCCAGATGTATTTTCAGCAGATGCGCCGAATTCATGAGTTAGAGCCGGACGGCAATTCGATAGCGCTGTATAATGAGCGCTTGCAGTCGCTGGCGTTCTACCATCGCGGTTCTCCAGGCGGAGGGGGCAGCGTCGGGAGCGGACCCGAAGGCGGATTCGCATGGAGGTTGGATTCGCTGTTGATACAGGGGAGAACGACCGTCGATTCAGCCGGGTTCAAGCTTACGATCGCATTGCGGGATCTCGTCAATGAGTGGAAGGGTTTTGAATACACGAATCGAGTTGTTCGGGGCAAAGTCTCCCATATTCTCGATAAGGAGATCGTCCGCCCCAATCTGACAGGGTTATGGAACCCTTCGCCTCCAACGCCGATGGAGCGGTTTGTGGGTAGAGACCTTGGTCATCTCATGTGGCAGATCGAACATGAGCTGACAAAACTGGATGCGGAGCTGGCGGAGCGGAAAACGCCGCTCAAGAAGCGCGCCAAGAAACTGCGCCGCCTTTTCTTTGAGATGATCCAAAAAGTGGAGTATGTCGGGCTGGAGGTTCTGGTTGAGGGCGGCGAGGTGAAAATCCCTTTCCGCGACGAAAGCGGTCCGATCCTTGACAGCGCCGGCTCCCCTATCGTATTTGAAGTCCCGCCCGAGCTGACAGCGGCGCTGATGATGCCGAGCTCGAATCGTCTTCAGCTGCTGGGCGGCGGGGCGGCTCTCTTGCTGCTTGTTTTGGCAGGCGTCTTTTTGTCATTGAAGCGCAACTCCGCCAAAGAAGCCGAACACAAGGCAGAAACTGAATGACGACCCGAACCGCTCCGCTGATTGCTGTTCTTGCTGCGTTGGCGTTTGTGTGCTTGCCGCTGCGCGCCGACGCTGAAGACTTCACCCTCAAACTGGAAGCGGCCGTCCAAGAAATGTCCCAACAGGGCGAGGCGAGAATTCGCAGCTATCCCAGCTCCGCCGCGGCGAAAGACCTGCATAAGCTCATGACCGGCGTCGGCGATCAGCTGCTGCGTCTGAACGAGGCGTTTGAGATAAAAAATGTCCCTGTCAAGGAGCGGCTGCCGATACTCCGCCAGCTGTATCTCACCGAGATGCGCAAAATCCATCAACTGAAGCCGGACAAATTCTCCTCCGTGAAATACAATGAGCGAAATCAATCGCTGCGGTTTGCCCGTTATGAGTTCGACGCGTCCGGAAGATACAGCGGCGGCTCTATCGCTCAAAAACTCTTCTGGCTGCTTGAATTCCATAAGATAGAGCCGGATCCGTTTGCGCGCCAACTGAACGACGCATTGTCGCGCCTTGATGAATCCTGGCGCCGTTTTCAACAATCGAACCCCGCGCTTCTCAGCTCCTATCTTCACGAACATATGTTGCCAAAATTGCCGCCATCCCCAGCTCCGACCTCGCCGCCGAAGTATCGAAGCGGGGTCGACTCCATGGTTGCGGAGATCCGCTACGAGCTTTCAAAGTTGGATGTGGAGCTGTCTTTAAAGGGGCGGCCGGACGAGGAGCGGGTCGAGAAACTGCGCGGCAAGATGATCGAGATCGTCAAAGAGTTTGACAATCTGACGCGGATCGTTCAATTCGATGAGGAGGCGGCGGAACTTTCTTTTTACGACAACGCCGGCAGTCCGCAGCTGGATTCCGCCGGCGCCCCTTTAACGTATCAAATTCCGTTCGCGTTGTTATCGGCGCTGAACATACAGACCTCTGCGAAGTCGGGGGATTCGCGGATGTGCCTCTTGATGATCGGGGCGGCAGCTGTCCTACTTCTCCTCGTCGGAGGGGTCTATCTCGCAATGAGATTCAATTCAACCCAAGAGGAAAACGAAAACGCGGCAAGCAATTAAAATGGAGAAACCGATGCGCCGATACGCCCCGTCAACCGCCTTAACCTTCGCCCTAACCGCCGCGGCATTCTGTCTTGCGCCGCTCCGCGCCGACGCAGAAAAGTTCACCTTCGAACTGGAAGCGGCCGTCCGAGAGATCATGCAGGACACCGAGCATCGTATGCGCAGCAACCCAAGCTCCGTCATGTTTAAAGACATGCATGCGCACGTCATCAACGTCTCCGACCAGCTCCTGCTTCGGAACGAGCAGTTGAAAAAGAAAAAGACGCCTGTTGACGAGCGGCTGCCGATACTCCGCGAGCTGTATTTCACAGAGATGCGCAAAATCCATGATCTGACGCCGGACGGCGCCTCCTCCGTCAAGTACAACGAGCGAACTCAAACGCTGATGTGTTACCATTACCATATCACGCCGTCGGGAAGCAGCGGCAGCGGCGGGGGCGGCACATTCGCTCACCGGCTGAATAGTCTGCTTGCATTCAATATGGTTGAGGACGACCCGTTTGCGCTCAATCTGAACGCCGCATTGTCGCATCTTGAAAACAACTGGCGCAGCTTTCAACACACGCATTTCCGGATTCTCAGCGGCCATATTCACGGGCATTTTCATGGGGGGCCTTCGTCAGGTACATCAATGATCCCGCCCTTTTTGTCGGGATTGACGTCAACCTCCGCTTCGATCTCGCCGCTGAAGTATCCGAGAGGGGTCGCCTCCATGGTTGAGGATATCGGCTATGAGCTTTCAAAGTTGGATGTGGAGCTGTCTTTAAAGGGAAAGTCGGACGAGGAGCGCGCCGAGGAACTGCGCGGCAAGTTGATCGAGATCGTCAAAGAGTTTGACAAACTGACGCCGACCGTTCAATTCGATAAAGAGGCGGGGGAGCTTTTGTTTTTTGACAGCTCCGGCAGTCGGCAGATGAACTCCTTCGGCTCCCCTTTAACCTATAAAATTCCGTTCGTTTTGATCTCGGCGCTGAATATGCATACTGCCAACAACGGGATGAACCCGCGGATGCGCCGCTTTATGATTGGGGCGGGAGCCGTCCTGCTTCTGCTTTTCGGAGGGATTTATCTCGCCATGAAATTCAGCTCCTCCGAAGAGGAAAACGAAAACGCGGAGGGCGGATAACTAGAAGGTCGGCGCTTCTCGTTCTGCTCATGCTTGGAGGCGCCTATTTTGTGATGAGGTTCAGCGGCAAGGACAGCGCACGGACGTCGTCATTCTCGCGTAAGCGGGAATCTTAAGGCATCGCAGCCGTCGCGCCCGTCCTTTAAACCCCCCTGGTCCCCCCTTTTCAAGGGGCAATCGAACGCGGCGCGAATATCCCCGTATGAGCGTACTATCCTTATAGAGAGCCGCTTGCGCCGCCGCCCTCCTTCCGCTACCATGCCCGTATCTCCATAGAACCGTAGGAGAACGGCATGGCAGAGAAAGCATACCGGTTGGCGCCGCCCGGTTTCACAGAGGCGCAATGGGGCGACTTTATGGAAGAGGGTTTTCTCGTCATCGAAAACGCCCTTGACGCCGATGAGGTTGCCTATTATCTGAACGCCATTGAACAGGTTGCGTCCGCCGACTCTAAATTCAACCCAACCAAAACCTATTCGTTCTCGAACGCGGTGGAACGCCATCGCGCCTTCGCCGAAATGATTGACCATCCGCGCCATGTTGGATACGCATACGACATCTACGGCGAGCTGCTGAAACTGCATATCTCGCAGGTTTTCATGCGTCCGAAGGGAGGGAGCCACAACATCTGGCATCCGGACGGCGCGCGGGGCGTTCCGTACGGCGTCTTCTCGCCAGAGTTGCCGATGCAGTTGAAGGTCGGATATTGGCTCACCGATCTGCCGGCGCCGAAAATGGGCAACTTTGTCTATATGCCCGGCAGCCACCGAACGCACTATCTGCGCGGATACGACACGCATGAATCGCTGCCCGGCGAGCGCATCCTGACGCTCAAGGCGGGAACGATGACGCTCATGCATGCCAGCCTGTGGCACCGCGTTGAGCCGAACTTGAGCGACGTGGTCCGCAAAAACATCTTCTTTGCCTACTGCCCCTCCTGGGTCTGCGAAGCGGATCGGCATCGTTCCAACGACGCATGGCTCAAAACGCTCAACCGGGAACAGCGGATCATCATGCGCAGCTACTCCTCGCCTTACGCGCGGACAAAGCCGCCGGAGTCCGATTCGCCGCTGTTTTTAGACCGCAGCGCCGGAAAGGATTGCGACCCTGAAAGCGATTCGGGCGTGAAGCTGCATCGGCGAAAACGGCAGACCTGGGCGGAGAAGCAGATGGGCGCGCCGTATGCGGGTCCGCTGGCGGAGCGGTTTGCGCGGCGGCATTCGCCGGCGTTGATTGAGCCGAAGAAGGAAAGGCGGACCGTATGAGCGTTTTATGGATCGCGGCGCTGGCGGCGTCCGCCATGTCGGAAACGAATTACGATGAGAGCAAGGTTCCCGAATACGCCTTGCCGGACGCGCTTTTAATGCTGGACGGCTCCCGCGTTGAGACGGAGGAAGCATGGCGAATGAAGCGGCGTCCAGAGCTGCTGCGCCTCTTCGCCGAGCAGATGTACGGCAAGACGCCGACCGCCTCTTTGCCGGTTGAGTATGAAACGTTTTCGACAGACGAAAACGCGCTGGACGGAGCCGCGACGCGCAAGCAGGTTCGCATCCATTTCAGCGGCGGCGCGCTGCATATGGATGTCCTGCTTTTTCTGCCGAACGGCGCGTCTTCTCCCGCGCCTGCGTTTGTCGGATTGAATTTTGGCGGAAACCATACGGTTCATTCCGACCCCGGCATACGTTTGCCTGAATCGCCAATGCGGACGGGAGAGCCGGCTTCAGAAGAGGAGCGCGGCGCATCGGCGGGCAGATGGCAGGCGGAAATGGTCGTATCCCGCGGATACGCGCTGGCGACCGCCTACTACGGCGACATTGATCCGGATATGGACGACGGGTTCCGCAACGGCGTTCATCCGCTTTTTCACGGCGAGGGCGTTCCGGCGGCGGACGAATGGGGTTCCATCGGCGCGTGGGCATGGGGGTTGAGCCGCGCGCTGGACATGCTGCTGTCGGAAAATTCCGTTGCGGCGCGGGTTGACGGGTCGCGCGCCGCGGTTCTGGGGCATTCGCGTTTGGGCAAGACGGCTCTCTGGGCGGGGGCGCAGGATGAGCGTTTTGCGCTGGTCGTCTCCAACAATTCGGGCTGCGGCGGGGCGGCGCTGTCGCGGCGGCGGTTCGGCGAAACGGTCGCGCGCATCAATACGGCGTTCCCGCACTGGTTCTGCGGCAACTTCAAGCGTTACAACGAAAATGAAAACGCGCTTCCGTTTGACCAGCACCAGTTGGTCGCGCTGACGGCGCCGCGCCCTGTGTATGTCGCCAGCGCGGAGGAGGATCGATGGGCAGACCCGCGCGGCGAATTTTTAAGCGCGAAACATGCGGACAACGTGTACCGATTGCTCGGAACGGACGGCATGTCGGCGGAGGAAATGCCGCCTCTTGAATCTCCTGTGACGAGCCGAATCGGCTGTCATATCCGCCGCGGCGGACATGATGTCAAGGCGTACGACTGGGCGCGTTTCCTTGATTTTGCCGACAAGCATCTCCGATGACGATTACTCATGGGAAAAAGGCGCCGCCAACCAGGTCGTTCCCCGCTTCCGCGAGGACATGCATTCCCGCGCCCTCATAGCCTGCCCCCGTGAAAACGGGGGTCATTCCCGCGCAAGCGGGAATCTTAGCCGTTGTCTGAACTAGGATTGCCAAGATTGAAAAGATTGCCAAGAAATTTCTGTAAGCCCCTATCTTGGCAATCTTACTAATCCTTTAATCCTAGTTCAAAACCGACTTCAACCCGCGCGCTCAAACCCCCAGCCCCCTTTTCAAGAGGGGAGTCTAGTCGGCGCCCCTCTCCTCTCGCGCAAGCGGGAATCTTAAAGCGCCGCAGGCATGGTATCATAAGCCCAGATACCGCAGTTTGACCGTCCATAGAAAGGATGCGTATGCTTGGAGCCGTGATCGGGGACATTGTCGGCGCTCCGTATGAAGGCAGAGGGCGCCAAATAAAGACGAAAGATTTTCCGCTTTTCGGACCTTACAGCAGATTCACGGACGATACGGTCTGCACGGCTGCAGTCGCGGACATTCTGATGCATGACAAGCCGCCTGCGGAGACGATGCAGCAATGGTGCCGGCGTCATCCCAGAAAAGGATACGGCGGCAACTTCGGCAGATGGATCTATTCGCCCGATCCGGCGCCGTACAAAAGCTGGGGCAACGGCGCCGGGATGCGCGTCTCGCCGGCGGCGTATTTGAACAAGGACAGCCTGTCGAACGCGCTAGAGGCGTCCGACAAGGTAACGGCCGTCACTCATAACCACCCTGAAGGAATGAAAGGCGCCCGCGCGATAACGCATGCGATCTGGCTTGCCTTCAACGGTGCGGATCCTCAAGAGATTCGCAGCGAGATCGTCTCGACATACGGATACGATCTGAGCAGGTCGGTGGATGAGATTCGCCCTGACTACTCCTTCGATGTGTCGTGTCAAGGAACCGTTCCAGAAGCGATCACATGCGCCCTGGAAGCAACCAGCTTTGAGGATGCTGTCCGCAACGCCGTTTCGCTCGGCGGCGATTCTGACACGCTCGCCGCCATCGCGGGACCGATCGCCGAAGCGCTGCATGGAATACCGCGCGAGATTGAGGAGGAAGCGGAATGCCGGCTTCTTGACGCGCTTGACCGTCCGCTAGACATTCTTGAAACGGTGCGTATGATGTACTCAATATAGAAACGCAAAGGCGGAAGCAGCTTGAAAGTCCATAGAAAGGAACCATATGCTTGGAGCCGTGATTGGGGACATTGTCGGCGCTCCCTACGAATTCAGCCCGCATCAAATTAAGACGAAGGATTTTCCGCTTTTCGGACCGCGCAGCAAATTCACGGACGATACGGTCTGCACGGCTGCAGTCGCGGATATTCTAATGCATGACAAGCCGCCCGCGCAGACGATGCAGCGATGGTGCCGGCAGCATCCCAACCACAGTTACGGCGGCAACTTCGTCCGATGGATCTATTCGTCCGATCCGGCGCCGTACAACAGCTGGGGCAACGGCGCAGGGATGCGCGTCTCTCCGGCGGCGTTTTTGAACAAGGACAGCCTGTCGAACGCGCTAGAGGCGTCCGACAAGGTAACGGCCGTCACTCATAACCACCCTGAAGGGATGAAAGGCGCCCGCGCGACAACGCATGCGATTTGGCTTGCCTTCAATGACACGGATCCGCAAGAGATTCGCAGCGAGATTGTCTCCACATACGGATACGACCTGAGCAGATCGGTGGACGAAATACGCCCTAACTATGTCTTCAATGAGAGCTGTCAAGAAACCGTCCCTGAAGCGATCGCATGCGCTTTGGAATCGATCAGCTTTGAGGACGCCGTTCGCAACGCCGTTTCGCTCGGCGGCGATTCCGACACGCTCGCCGCCATCGCTGGACCGATCGCCGAAGCGCTGCATGGAATACCGCGCGAGATTGAGGAGGAAGCGAAACGCTATCTTGTGGACGCGCTCGACATTCTCGAAGCGATGCGTATGATGTACTCAATATAGAAACGCAAAGGCGGAAAGGCGTTAGCGGTTGAGAATCTTGAAAAGAAACGAGTCATCGGGGAGCCTGGGCCGTATCGGCTGTTGGCGGTCTATACGGTCAGCGCGCCTTGGGAACTGACCTCATGCATAAAGTTGGGGCATTTGAACGCATGATTGCTCTATTCATGGGAAAAAGGCGCCGCCAATCAGGCCGTCATTCCCGTGCAAGCGGGAATCTAGAGGCGCCGCCGAAACCGTCCGCGTCCCTCCGGCCGGCATGTCCCAACTAAAGACGTAAGGTCAGAAATAAAAAGATAGACGCCGGCCGCGTTTGGCGCTATAGTTAAATCAAATGCCGCCTATATCCGGCTGCGGCGTTCCTGCAAACAGCGCACGCGGCGCCAAAACGGGTTGCGACTCGAGGCTCCGCCGCTTCCCAGGACATAAAGGCAGCCGATAAGCTCAACTTTTTTGAGCGGCGGCGCTTCCTTATTTTTTCCTTTTGTTCCGAGGGGTCTGTGTCTCTAAGATCCCTCGGTTCTTTTTTTTAACCCTAAAGCGCGCCTACCATTCCGTTTGCCGCGCCGTTTCGGTTCGCTTCACCCCTCCGTAGAGAACACGAGCGGGTTCTGCTCAGGGTCAATGAGCGGGTCGCCGATCTCCAGCCGCGCTATTTGCTCGTTCGTCAAGATGTTCTGTTTGCCGTTGAAGGTAGCGCCGTCCGGCATATAGCCGCAGGTCATGGCGCGTCGATAGCCGGGCGTCGCGTTGGCGCCGGCGCCGTGGGCGACGAGTCCGTTGTGGAAGGAGCAGCAGCCCGCCTTCATCGGCGCCGCGACCGCCTCAATCTCCGCCCATTCAGGATAGACGTCAAGCAGCGCGCCGAAATGCGGACCGATGCCGACATTGTCGTAACGCGCCTGCTTGTGCGTCCCCGGCAAAAAGTAAAGGCACCCGTTCTGATAGGTCGCGTCGTCCAGCGCGACCCAGATGCTGACCGCATGGGGCGAGCTGAACGACCAGTACGGGTTGTCGAGATGGAAGCTGGTCTGGTTCGCCCACGGTTCCTTGATGAGCGCCTGATCATGCCAGACGCGGTACCCGCTCATGCCCTCCAGCTTGCAGCACATCTCGCCGATTCTGGGATCGAGGATCAGCTTGCGGATGCGCTCGCTTTCTTTCCACATGTTGAGCGATTGAATGAAGACGCGCTGGTAGTAGCCGCTTTTCTCGCGCCGTTTTTCAGGGTCAAGATACATTCCCCGCTTGTGGACGGTCTCATCAACCGCTTCGCGCCACTCCTCCAGTTCGCCCGCGTCTAAAAATTCGTCCAGCACAATGAAGCCGTTTTCTCGGTAGAACTTGATCTGGTCTTGGGTCAGTTCGGTGCGCATGTTGAGGTTCCTGTGTGTGATGTTGGGGTGAGTGTACTGGAACGGGTCGGCGTTGTCAAAGCGCGGGCGTCAATCGTAAAGGCGAAGATGCGCCGTTTCTTCTTGCCATGCCTTTGCGCGCGCCTCCCATCCGTCGGACGCTTCTCTGCCTTCAGCCCCCGCTTCCAGCGCCCGCCTCGGCGCGTCGTTTCCCAGCAGCAGATCGATCATCTTTCGGTTTTCACCGCCGATGAATGCAAACTGACCGCTCTGGCGGCGCAGCGCCGCAAGCAGCTCCATGCCTGTTTGAACGGCGCGGAACGCCCGCGGCTCCGCGATATGCATCTGCGCCCCTTCGCATACTTCCCCCGAGTGTTTGGAAAAAGAGGGCTTGAACGACGCCGGGCGAAACCAGACGCCCGGCAGCCCCAGCCCGTTCAGATCCGCGCATAGACCGTAAGCGTCCGCCCAAGGCGCCCCAAACAGCTCAAACGGCTGCGTCGTTCCGCGCCCCTCGCTCGCGTTCGTCCCTTCGATGAGGCAGGACGCCAGGTACGCCAGCGCGGTCGTCGGCGTCGGCATGTTCGGAGACGGCGCGACCCATGGCAGCCCTGTGTCGGCGTAGTACATCGCGCGCTTCCATCCGCGCATCTGGACGATTTCAAGGTCGACATCCAGCGCGTATTCATGAACGATCCAGCGGGCGAATTCGCCGGCGGTGAGACCATGCCGTATCGGGAAGGGGGCGCATGAGACGAAGGAGCGGAACCTGTCGTCAAACGGGGGGAACCCCTCCGCCGCCTCGCCGCCAAGCGGGTTTGGGCGGTCTAACACGACAAATCGAACGCCCGCCTCCGCCGCTTTTTCGAGACAGCCCTTCAAGGTTGAAAGGTAGGTGTAGTATCGGGCGCCGACAGGCTGAATGTCGTAGATGAGCGCGTCAATGTTTTCCAGCTGGGCGTCGGACGGCGCGCGCAGTTTCCCGTAAAGCGAATGCGCCGGTATCTGAAAACGGCGCTCCCGCGCGTCCTCTACTTTGCCGCCCGCCTGCTGCGTTCCGAGAAGCCCATGTTCAGGCGCAAAAAACGCTGTCAGCTCCGCTTTCCCCGACCGAACGATGAGCGAAGCGTTGTCCTCAAAACGCGAATCGACGCCTGTCTGGTTCGAGATGAGTCCGACGCGCATGTTTTGTACCGCCTTGAAGTCCGAGGCGGCAAGCGTTTCAAGCCCTGTCTGGACGCGCGGCATGGCGTCTCCTTTTAACAAAAACGGAAATGGACGCTGCGCCTGACGATCCAAGCGGAAGGCAAGGCGCATGCAGTCTAGCAGCTTCCGCCGGATTCTCAAGAAGCTTCAGCCCGTTTGCTGTCATTCCCTCCCCCGCCGCGTCATTCCCTCCCCCGCCGCGTCATTCCCTCCCCGCCGCGTCATTCCCTCCCCCGCCGCGTCATTCCCTCCCCCGCCGCGTCATTCCCTCCCCCGCCGCGTCATTCCCTCCCCCGCCGCGTCATTCCCTCCCCCGCCGCGTCATTCCCTCCCCGCCGCGTTATTCCCTCCCCGCCGCGTCATTCCCGCGTAAGCGGGAATCTTAAGGCGCCGCAGCAGCCGCGCCCTCCTTTAAACCCCCTAGCCCCCTTTTCAAGGGGGAATCGGACGCGGCGCCGCGTCATTCCCGCGCAAGCGGGAATCTTAAAACGCCTGCAATGCGCCTGAATTTTCCAGAAAGTGTGTTATACTATCCGAACGTCGCCCCCGCCGAAGGAGAGCGCTTGAAAAACATGTTCGACAACGCAGACGCCGACAGCGCGCTGTTTCCGCCGCTGCCGCCCGCTCAATTTGAGATACTGTACGCCGATCCGCCGTGGGACTACAAGGGGCAGCTGCAGCATGCCGGCGCCGGGAGCGGCGACACCGGCGGCGCCGTCCGCCATTATCCGACCGTCGCGCTGTCCGCTCTCAAAACGCTTGATGTTGGACAGGCGGCCGCCGAGGACAGCCTGCTTTTTATGTGGACAACGAATCCGCACCTAGATCAAGCCGTTGACCTCGGCAAAGCGTGGGGTTTTCGTTGGGCGACGGTCGCGTTCGTTTGGGACAAGATGCGCGTCAACCCAGGTTTTTATACGATGAGCCAGTGCGAGCTGTGCCTTGTTTTTAAAAAAGGGCGCATACCGACGCCGAGAGGCGCGCGCAACGTCCGGCAACTGCTGTCGGAACCGCGGCGGACGCATTCGCAAAAACCGGAAGAGATACGCAAACGAATCGACCAGATGTTTCCGACGCAGCGCAAGTTGGAACTTTTTGCCCGCGGCCCAGCCCCTGAAGGATGGGAAGTATGGGGTTTAGAAGCCGCGCCGAAGATGTCTTAATTAAGGAGACGAACGATGAGCAATGTCAAACGAATCGGAATCGTCGGAGCGGGCGGAATCTCCCGCGCGCACGGCAACGCATGCAGGCAGCTGGAGGATGTCCATATCGCCGCCGTCTGCGACATACGCCCCGAAGCGGCGGAGCGTTACGCCAATGACTACGGAGCCGACAACCATTACGGCTCCCTTGAGGAGATGTTGAAAAACGAAGAGTTCGACGCCGCTGTCATCTGCGTCTGGGGCGCTTACCATGCGGAGGTCGGCATTCAGATTGCCGAGTCGAAGGCGGCGAAGGCGATCTTGTGCGAAAAGCCGTTCACCTCCACCGGCGCCGAGGCGGCCGCCTTCGTGGACGCATGCGAAGAGAACGGCGTTCTGGTCGCCGAGGCGTTCAAATTCCGCCATCACCCAAGACACATGAAAGCGAAGGCGCTCATCGACGAAGGCGCCATCGAAGAGTTGACGACGGTGCGCAGCACCTTCTGCATCGGCTCGCGCAAAGACGCGCGGACGCCCGGCAGCAACTGGCGCTGGACGAAGTCGCAGGGCGGCGGGAGCATCTACGACCTCGCCTGCTACAACATTCACCACGCGCGCTACATTTTCGGCGCCGACCCTGTGCGCGTCTTCGCCGCGAAGCAGCCGGGCTTTGAGGTGGACGACGCGGCGTATATGCTGTTCGTTTTCCCGTGCGGCGGGACGGCGCAAATCTCCGTCGGGTGGACCTCCTGGTCGGCGGAGTATATTGAGATCGGCGGACAGGGCGGGTCGATGCGCATGGACGCGGTATGGAACTGCGGCGGACGCGCGACATCGCTGCATCTACGGGCGCGGAGCCGTTCAGAGGACTTTGAATTTGAGCCGTACGATCAGTTCGCCCTGCAAATGCGCCACCTGCTCGATTGCCTCGAAACAGGCGACACGCACCGCATACCCGCCCGCAACAGCGTCGGACAGATGAACACCATCGACGCCATTTTTGAATCGATGGAGACGGGCGAATCGGTGGAGGTGTCCAAGGAGGGAGCGGAATGAGGCGCGCCGCATTCGTCATGTTAATAGCGGCGGCGCTGGCGCTGTCGGGCTGCGGCGATCAGACCCCCGCGCAAAAGGCGCGCCGCGAGGCGGTTAAGACGGAAGAAAAGGCGCGCCGCGCGCTCATGAAGGCGGCGCCTACAGAATGGGATCGATATCGGAACAACGGCGTCTCTTCGCGGAAGACATTCCGCGCCGCCGAGTTTCCAAACGGAGGTTACGCGATTGAATATGTAGGCGTTTTGGGCAGAATAGAACGGGACGCGCTGATACAGGCGGCGCCCGCCGAATGGGACGCCTACATCGCGGCGCACAACGCGGCGAATATCGCGCGGCGCGCCATGTGGACAGCGTTGACCGAGGCGGAGAGCGCGCTGCAGGATGCCGCAAGCGGCGAATGGGAGGCATGGGAAGCGGCGCTCATCGCGGAGAGAACCGGCAAAGCGGCAAAAAGCGCAGCCGCTAAGAGCTTCGAAAAGGCGCGGGAAGCGGCAGAAACGGCGCTGAAAGAAGCGGCGCCTGAACAATGGAAAACATACAAGGCAGCGCTGTCAGAGGTCAAAAAGCTGGGGCGGCGCTAAAATAAAAGCAAGAAAGCGGGCAAGCATGGCAAACATACCCATCGGCATTCAACTGTACACGGTGCGCGATCAGCTGGCGGCAGAGCCGAACGAGACGCTCAAAGCGGTCGCCGACATCGGATACGCCGGCGTGGAGGGCGGGCCGCCCGGCGGCATGGACGCCCAGGCGTTTCTTGAGACGCTGGACGATCTCGGCATGACGCTCATCGGCGGGGGCTGCTCGCCGACGGAGATGCGCAGCGACATCGACCGCCTCGCCGAACGCTCCAAGGCGCTCGGCGTGACGCGCCTCATGACAGGCGTCGGCGGCGATCTGCGCCGTCTCAACAACGACTGGAAACAGGTCACCGAACTGCTGGCTGAAGGATGCGCCAACGCCGCCGAGGCGGGGCTGGAGATACTGTACCACAACCACGCTTTTGAGCTGGAAAGCGGCGTGGACGGACAGCATGGGCTGGACTATATGCTGGAGAACATCCCCGCCGAGCATATGGGCGCCGAGCTGGACACGTACTGGATTCAAACAGGCGGCGAAGACCCCGGCGCCTACATCCGCAAATACGCCGGCAGGCTCCCGCATCTTCACATCAAAGACAGGGCGCCCGCGCCGGACGACGCCGAATGCCCCTTCGCGGAGGTCGGGCATGGCATACTGGACTGGGACGACATCTTTGAGTCGGCGAAAAAAAGCGGCGTTGAATGGCTCATCGTGGAGCAGGACAGATGCGTCCGCCCGCCCATCGAGTCGGCGCGCATGAGCTTTGAGTATCTGAAGTCGCGCGGGATGGCGCAATAAGATTCCGCGGGCGGGCGACAATGCGTTCTCCATTTGTAAGGGGATTCACCGCCGAACGCATAGATCCGCCGCCTGCGCGGGAATGACGTCCTGTAAGGTGGTAGATTTGACGCGACAACCATGCTATAATCCAAGACGTTGGTAAAAGACACTCAAAATGGTCAGGATCAACATGGTAATAAAAACCGTCAAGCAAACACAGTTCCAAAGAGCTCGGTTGACTGACTTCGAGCTGTCCGCTTTTGTAGCGGCGTCAGTTGCTTTTCTGCTCTGTTTCATCGCCGCATTCGCAGGTTGCGGGGAAGATGACGCTGGCAACAGCCAGCCTGTGATCGAAGCGATACCCGATCAGTCGGTCGATTTAGGAAAATCAATCACTGTGGAAACGGCCATCCGCGACGATATTGGCGATCTGCATGACGTTGATTTTTCTATAGACCCTTCATCAACCGCCCTCATTGATACAAATCTGAGCGTGTCCAGTTCCAGTTCTGCGCCGACGAGGCTGACGCTGACCATCAAGGGTGTGTCCGTTGGCTTCGCGATCATCACCGTTACGGCTTCAGACAACAGCGGTCATGAAAACGCAGACGCAGAGCCGATGACGTTTGAAGTCACTGTCGTTAGAGAAGACGGAAACGGAAACGGAAACGGAAACGGCGAATACAAGCCGTTGCAGGGGCTCGTCATCTCCGATGGGAAAATTCAATTCCTTTTCTTTACCGCGGGAAGGTGCATCGAAATCGTTGATAGCTCCATTAACGGAGTCACGTACACCACGCACACATCAAAGTGGCAGCGAAGAAACAACGCCTCCAGCTCATGGGTTGACATACCAGGAACAGAGGTGGATGGAAAAATTTGCTCCTATTCTCCCGCCCGCGCAGGTCAATACAGGATAGTCTGCGAGATCAGCATTGATGGCGTGAGGGGAAAATACACGAGCGAAAACATCCTTGAAGTAGACTGATCGGGCGTGTTGCGTTCTGCATCTTCGCTTGAAACGGAGTGGACAATGAAGCGCGCTTTGGCGGTATTTCTAGCGGTTGCGGCTGCGGTCCTCATCGGTCAAGAAACCAGTCAAACAGATCAAGAGATGCCGACGCCTCGACTGGTTCAAACGGAGCCGGTCAGAAGCGGGCGCATCGACAAGCGGCTGGAGTGGTCGGGAACGATAGAGGCGCGCTCCGCTGTGCTGGTCATGCCAAAGGTTGCGGGCGAGATCGTAGAGCTGGCGGTGGAGGTCGGCGATAGGGTGGAGAAGGGGCATCTGCTCGCCGCGGTGGACGACGAAACCTTGAGGCTCGCGGCGAAGCAGGCAGAGGCGCAGTACGCCGCCGCCCGCATCGCGCATGAGCAGACACAGGCTCTCGCCAAAACGCGGGCGGCGGCGCGCGTCGCGGACGCCCATGCGTCGGCGGAAGCGGCGCGCCAAGCGTTGGAAATGGCGAACAAGATTGGAAAGCGAACGGTTCAGCTGAAGGCGGCGCAGGCGCAGGCGGCTCTTGACGCGGCGCAGGCGTCCCTGAACAAGATAAAAGCGGGCGCGCGAAGCGAGGAACGGGAACAGGCGCGGGCGGCGCTCTCGCTGGCGGAGGCGAACCTGAAGCAGGCGGAGAAAGCATACGGACGCGCGCGGCGGCTGTTTGAGGAGGGCGCCCTCAGCGAACGGGACAGAGAAGCGGCAGAGACGGCGCTGGACGTCGCCCGCGCGCGGCGCGACACCGCGTCCGAGGCGCTGAACGCCATCGAAAACGGCGCGCGGTTGGAAGATGTGGACGCGATGCAGGCGCAGGCGGCGCAGGCGCAGGCGGCGCTAGACCTCGCCATGACGCAGGTGAACGCGGAGACGTGGGAAACCGATCTGCAGACGGCGCGAACGAAGCTCCAGCTCGCCGAGTCGGGCGAAAAGATCGCGCTCGCGCAGGAGAACGCGCTGAGCTGGAAGGCGGAGATCGACACGGCGCGGGCGAACCGCGCGCTGGCGGAAGCGAGCTGGGAGCTGGCAAAAAAGAAATGGCTGGACGCGGTCATCGTTTCGCCGATTTCAGGCGTCGTGTCGGAGCGGCGGGTAGAGCAGGGCGGGTTTGCGTCCCCCGCCTCGCCCGCGTTTGAGATCATGGACGTTCAGACGGTGAAGGCGGTGGTGGATGTGATCGACGCGGATCTGCCGAGCGTCTCTCTCGGCATGCGCGTTCTGATTACGGCGGTCGGCGCGCCGGCGCCGGTGGAGGGGCATGTGTATGTGATTCCGCCGAAGTTGAACCCTGTTACCCGTTCGGCGCGTGTGGAGATTGTCGCGTCCAATGAGACGGGGTTTTTGCGTCCTGGGATGTTCGCGTCCGTGTCCGCGGCGGTGGAGGAGCGGGCGAACGCGATCGTCATTCCGCTCTCCGCGGTGGTGGACGGGGCGGCGTTTGTGTTGGAGAACGGGTTTGCCGTTCGCCGACCGGTTCAGCTCGGGCTGCGGGACGGCGACAGGGTCGAAGTGACGGAGGGGTTGAACTTTGGCGATACGCTCATTGTCGCGGGGCAGCGGCGGCTCTCGGACGGCGAGCCTGCGCGTTCTGCAAATCCATGACGGGAGAAGAGCAGGCGCCGATTGAAGCGCTGCTGATCGACCTGGACGGAACGCTTTATTTCAAAGGCGACAGTATCCAGGGGCAGTTAAGGCGTCCATGGGCATGTATAAACGGCTGATCATCGGTTCGGCGGCCGCGCTGACGGCCGTTGCCGCTTTTTTTCTGCTCATGCGCGGCGCTGATACGGAAGCAATTGAGCCTCGCATCATTTTGCCGGGGCATGCTGTCCGCGCTTGGTCTGCCGCCTTTTTCCCTGACGGCAAGAGGATCGCCACTGCAGGCGATGACGGCGTTCATATCTGGGACGCCGTCTCAGGCCGGCTTCTCCATACGGCGAATTACAGCGGCGCCCGCTCCGCGGCCGTTTCTCCCGAAGGGGCAACGATCGCCGTCGCCGGCGGCAGCCCCGGTTTATGCCTGTGGAATGTTGAGAACGTACAAACGCTCAGACAAATTGCCCGACCCTACAGATCCAGCGCTGCGTATTCGCCGGACGGACAGAAAATCGCCGCGGCGGATGGACTTCCCGCAAATTCGATCACTATTTGGGATGTCAAAACAGGCGCGCTGCTTCAGACGCTCCATGAAGTTGCGCAATATAGAGATCGCCAAATTTCGATCGTATTTTCTCCGGATGGAAAGACGATCGCGGCCGTAAACGGCGACCGCTCGGTCAAGATATGGGATGTGAAAACAGGCGCGCTGCTTCATACGCTTCAAGGGGCTTTCTTCTTCGCTTTTTCGGCGGCGTATTCGCCGGACGGAAAGAAGCTTGCCAGCGTATCCTTTTACGAGACCGTTGACGAGGCCGTCTGGATATGGGATGTCAAGACAGGCGCGCTGCTTCAGACGTTGGACCCCCATCAAGAATTACTTCATTCTGCCGCCTATTTGCCGGACGGAAAGAGGATCGTCACCGGCGGAGAGAAAACCATTAAGATATGGGATGTCAAAACAGGCGCGCTGCTTCAAACGCTTCATAATCCACTGGGAACAATCAGCTCCATTCCGATTGCGGTTTCTCCTGACGGCAGTTCGGTCGCCGCATTTTCCAATAACGAGGTTCTGATTTGGGACATAGACGAGGCGCAGCGGTAGTACGCCCATGCATGGTATTCTTTTTTGCGCGACTGCCGCCCTTAAACCCCCCCAGCCCCCCTTTTCAAGGGGGGAATCGGACGCGACCCTTTTCAAGGGGGGCTATATTCCTAGATAGCCATTTGCTGTCGTTTCTCGCCGCCCTCTCCTTTCAGATCCGCAAAGGTGAGACGCTTGCCGACCATGCGCGGAATCAGTTTGCCGAGAGTGTCCAGGCTGTTGTCGATGCCAACATTGAACCGATACACGAATTCGCTGACATATAAACCCAGATGTTTAAATGACATGAAATGGTAAACGCCGCGGTATCCGCGTTTCAGGACGGCCCAGAACGACTCGATGCTGTTGGTGTGAACATCGCCGCGAACATACTCGCCTTTCTGATGCGAGACAGCGGCATGCGTGTATTCCCCATGCCCTTGTAGGTCGAGAGAGCGTCGGTATAAACGGTGGACCCAGGCGCCACATTCGCCCTTACAGCGCCATGAACCGTTTTTATCTTCATATTGTCCAGCAGAAACGCGCGGATTTCGCCGTTTCTTTGACGCATGCCGATCACGGTCTGCTTGCCGCGGGTTCCGCTTCTGACGCCCAGCTTTTTCCTGCGATGCTTATTACTCTCTTTGCCGCCGACGTAGACCTCGTCTATCTCCACGGTTCCGCTCAGCATTTCGTCGTCGCTTACCATCGCGGCTCGGATGCGGCGGCCTAGGGACCATGCGGAGTCTGGTTCCTTATGCCCAGTATTTTTCCCATCGTAACGCTCGATACGCCTTTTTTAAACGTCAGGAGCAAGTAGAGCGCCAGAAGCCACATATGGAGGGGGATTTTGCTTTTCTCCATGATGGTTCCCGTGCGGACGCTGAAATACTTGCGGCATGTTCGGCATCTGAGCGGCATCGGTTTGGCGTTTTTCACTCGGGCGATGTTTTTGGAATCGCATCGGGGGCAGCAGATGTGGTTCGGCCATCGGCTTTCTTCAAAGAATCGGGCGGCGCTTTTTTCATCGGGATATTTTTCAAAAATCTCGTAGATACTGGTAGATTGCATTGGAATTTCCTTTCTCAATCTTCCTTTAGAGTAGCGCAATCCGCTTATATAGTCAAACGTGTAGTACCCCTTGAAAAGGGGGGCTGGGGGGTTTTCCGAGGGGGCGAACGCTCTAGGGTTAAATCGGTTTGCTTGCATTGCGTTCGAACTCATGGTACGCTAGATTTTCATTGCGGGCGAACACAGCGGGGGCAAATGTCGATACGGGAAGCGCAGCGGCAGGTGGACGAGTGGATCGCATCCACGACGGAAGGTTACTACTCCGAGCTGACGAACGCGGTCGTTCTGATGGAGGAGGTCGGGGAGCTGGCGCGCGTCATGTCGCGTCAATACGGCGACCAGCGCTGGAAGCCGTCCGACAGGTCGCGCAATCTGGACGAGGAGATGGC
The DNA here is from genome assembly GCA_963665845.2 of Candidatus Poribacteria bacterium. Classification (GTDB taxonomy): domain Bacteria; phylum Poribacteria; class WGA-4E; genus JAPPNK01. The sequence goes on along the minus strand of OY762492.1, from coordinate 2,415,456 downwards.
GGATATACTGTTTGTGCTGCTGGCGCTGGCGAATCAGACCGGCGTTGATCTAGAAACCGCGTTTCAAGAAAAAATGAAACGCCGCTCCCAACGGGACACGGACGGCTAAAGCCCGCATCGCTGGAGGCGATTTTTGGACGAGTCTTCGTTACAAGCATACCTCTCAAAACTGATGGAGACGCTCCGCGGCTTGGCTCCTGAAGCGGCGCTTCTTTGCGGGCTGCTCATGCTGTCCGGCTTCTTCTCCAGTTCCGAGACTGCCATGTTCACCCTAAGCCGCTCCCAGGTGCGCAGGCGGCGCGACTCCAAAAGCCTCATCAGCCGCCGCATCGTCATGTTTGTCGACAACCCGCGCAACCTGCTCAACACCTCCCTGATCGGCAACGCCTTTGTGAACGCCGCCATCGCGACCGTCGTCGCCTCCTCATGGCAGCAGGTCAGCGACAACGTCTTCCAATGGAGCGCCCAGTACGCCGCCTCCGCCGCGGTCGTCTCGGCGACACTTCTGACGCTGTTTTTCGGCGAGATCGGACCGAAAACCTTCGCCATACGGCATGCGGACCGCGTCTCGGCTTTTATCGCGTTGCCGCTTTGGTTCTGCTCGCGTCTGCTCGCTCCGCTCCGTTTCTCTATGCGCTGGGCAATCGATATGGTGGTGCGCGTCTTTCGTCTGCGCAATCCGTCCGCCGAACCTGCCGTCACCGAGGAGGAGATACGCGGCGCCGCCGACGCGGGAGCCGAAACGGGACAGATCGAAACGGACGAACGCCGTCTCATTGACCGCGTCTTCGACCTGCAAGACACGCAGGCGAAAGACATACTGGTCCCGCGCACCGAGATGGTCTGCGTCGAAAAAGGGCGAACGCTGCGCGAAGCGCTTGAAACGGCGCGCAGCGTCGGACACTCGCGGCTGCCGGTCTATGACGAGACGCCGGACAAGATCGTCGGCGTTCTGCATGTCAAAGACCTCCCGATCCACTTCCCCGGTCAGCCCGACCTGGACGCGACCATCGGCGAGCTGATGGAGCGGATGCGCAACCGTCCAGAAGGCAAAGAGACGCTGATCCGCCCGCCGCTCAAAGCGCCCGAATCGAAGCCGCTCCATGCGCTCCTGAACGACTTCTCCGACGCCGGAACGCAGATGGCGATCCTGCTGGACGAATACGCCGGCGTCGCCGGCCTCGCGACGCTAGAGGATATTGTGGAGGAGATTGTCGGCGAAATCGTGGACGAATACGATGACGACGATGAGCTGGAAGAGGAAGCGGAAGAGTACGATCTGACGCTGCTTGAGAAGGGCGGCATTCCGCTGCCCGCGAAGACCAGTTTGCGCGCCGCCTCCAAGCTGCTGGAAACCTCTTTTCATGACGAAGACGCGGTCACACTCGGCGGGTATATGTTCAACCTGTTCGGACAAGCCCCGTCGGCGGGCGATTCGGTGACGGACGAGCTGGGCTACACCTTCACCGTGACCGAGATGGACGGCGAACGCATTTTGTCGGCGCTGGTGACGCGCCGCCCCGATGAAACGGACGAGGAAGGAGAGAACGCTTGACGCGCCGATTGATCCCCTACAGCTCCGCTTTCCGCTGGATCGCCGTAGGCGCGGCCATCGGCGCCGCGTTGTCGGCTCTGGCGGACAACGGCGCCGTAGCTCAACCGGGAGACGAAACCTCCGCGGCGCTCTATCTTGTCATCGCGCTGGGATGTTTGGCGTTTTCGGCTCTCTTTTCAGGTTCCGAAACGGCGTTTCTCTGCGCCAATCTGCCGAAACTGGAGGCGGAAGCGGAGCTGGGCGACGCGTCCGCGCGCAAAGCCGCCTCCCTTTATAAACCTAAAGAACGGACGCAAGCGACCATCCTAATCGGAAACAACCTGGTGAACGCGGGCGCCGGCGTCTGCAGCTATGTGGTCGCGGGAAGCCTGCTGAAAGCGTACTCGCTGGAGGAGCATCTGGACATCGTCAACACAGTTGCAGTCGGCTCGCTGCTGCTTCTGTTTGGAGAGATCCTGCCGAAGTCGCTCGCGCGCGCCTACCCCGACCGCATCATGCGGCGCATCGCGCCTCTCCTCGGCGCGTTCGACTGGGCGTTTCGACCCGTCAACTTCGTCATACTCGGCGCGGCGACAGCGTTCATGCGCCTGACAGGTCAGACGGGGCAGCCGGAGATTGTCACCCGCGAAGACCTGCGCATACTTGCCGAAACAGGCGAAGAGGACGGCGCGCTGGAAGAAGACCAGCGCAAGATGATTCATGGCGTCCTGGAAACCTACGAGCAGCGCGTGGAACGGGTGATGCGCCCCCTCGCCGACTTCGTCTCCATACAGGAAGGCTCCTCGGTCGACGAGCTGATGGAAAAGGTGCGCGAGTCCGGCTATTCGCGCGTGCCGGTCTATTCGGAACGGGCGTACGACATCGTCGGCATCGTCTATATCCTGGATGTGATCTACGACGAGGCGGGCGCCGAGACGATCGACCCGTTCATACGCCGAAAGCCGCTCTTTGTGCCGGAAACGAAGCTGGTCTCGACGCTGCTGGCGGAGCTGCGCCTTCAGCGCCGTTCCATGGCGTTTGCGGTGGATGAGCGCGGAAACGTGGTCGGGCTGGTGACGATGGAAGACCTGGTGGAAGAGATCGTCGGCGAAATACGGGACGAACGGGACGACGAGCATGACATCTACCATCTGAACGAACGAACCGGCGTCATTGAATGCGGCGGCGATACGGAGCTGAGCATGTTGAAAGACGCCGCCGCCATACCGGAAGGCAATTACGAAACGATTGGCGGTTTTCTGATGCACAGGCTGGACAAGATACCGGAAAAAAGCGATGTCGTCGAGACGGACGATCTGATGGTCATCGTTCTGGAGGCGGATGAGCGGAGCGTTCGGCGCGTCCGCATTGCGCCGAAATCGTCGCGCCCGGACGCGAACTCAAACGGGGAGAAAAGTTGAAATGGCTGAAATGGATGAACGGCATTTTCCGGAGCCGAACATGAACGCGCTGGTCGATTTTCTGGCGGCGCAGGCGAAGATGGCTCTCGGCGCGGTGAATCACCCGCAGACCGACGCGCCGGTCATCGACCTGCTTTACGCCCAATACGCCATCAACCTGCTGACGATCCTAGAAGAAAAAACGGCGTCGAACGCCACCGCCCCTGAAAAAAGCTACCTTGAGAACATCCTTTACGATATGCGGATGCTCTATCTTCGGGTTGAAAACGCGGTCAAGGAAGCGCAGAAACGAGCGGCGGAAGAAGAACCGACGGAGGAATAACCGCCCCGTTTCGGATGCGGCAAAGATGCAAAGGGAAGGCATGCCCCCGCCTGCGCGAGGGCATAAACCTTCCCCGCGCGTCATTCGCCGTCCTGCGAAGTTGGACTATTCGGGCTGCTGTCCGCTTTTTTCACCGCTCCCCACTGGGCTTTTTTTTTACCCGCAAGGTCAACGGAGAGGAAGCGGCTCTTGCCCGCCAAGACCCATCTCGGATCGCGTATCTCCATCTCCCGCACGAGAACAACCTCCCTCGTCGGGAGATGCATGCGGTAAACGCCCTCTGGAGTCTTATCGTCAGGACCCGGACCGACAGGACCCGCCCGATACACAATCCATCGGGAATCGGGAGACCAAGAAACTGAGCCTTCCCAGCCTGTGTTGAAGGTCAGCCGCTCCACATCTCTGCTCTCCAGGTCGATCATATACAGCTCCCCCCGCCCCACCGGACGACGTACCTCAATCTCCTGATTGTCGCGGTAGCCGCGAAAGACGATCTTCTTCCCGTCCGGAGACCAGGTTGGATACTCTTCCCATGCCGGATGGTCGGTAAGGTTCGTCAGGTTGGACCCTTCGGCGTTCATCACAAAAATTTCGCTGTTGGCGGGAACCCCTTCTATTCTAGGCTCTTTTAAACCGTTGAACGCAATCCTTTTACCGTCCGGAGACCATGTCGGTTTGTCTGGATGCATCCACGGATTTTTTGTCAGACGGACATATTTACCGTTCACGACGTTCACTTTGCAGATGAACCCGTGAACGATGATGTTGGTAACATACCAGGTGTTGACCAGCGTCATCCAGTTTCCGTCGGGCGACCAATCGAGGCACCGATATGATCCCTTCGGTTCGGGAATGCCCAAGTCGATCAGATTTTTAGATTGGCCGGTTTTCAGATCAATCACATAAGGCGTGTATCCCCTCTTGTCGAACGTGATCACCCCGGCGCGCTTGCCGTTTGGCGACCATTCCAGAGGAGTGAACCTGATCTTTCCATTGCTTAACCAGAGTCGGTCGTTTGTCCCGTCCCAGTTCATGAGACGAATCTCGTAGTCGTCATACGAGTTGTAGCTGATGGTTGGCTTTTCCAGCTTCGTCACATCCTCTCTCGGCGTCGGCAGCGCGCCGACTGCGGAAGCGCGCGAAGCTCCCGCCAACAGCAGCGCAGCGGCAACCGCGCAAACGGCGAACAATTCTGCGTTTCGGCGCATCATCAACTCCTTCTATGAAAACCGGGCGCGCAGCAAGCTCATTCGAAAAGGAACTTCGCGTCGTCATTCGGTCTCACAGCCTCCACGCCTGTCTCCGGCAGGCCATTTCCTTCTCCTCTGTATCGCACAATGGCTTTCGCCGGCGCGCAACAACGATTTATGGGCAAGCGGGTCTTTTGACCGACGCTAAAACCCGCGCCGTATCGAATCCGGCTCTTCGCCCGTGTACGCCCAGTCCAGCAGCTCCATGAGATGCAGAACGCGCGTCTCAAGCCCCCGTTTCTGTATGCCGGCGCGCAGCTGGATCATGCATCCAGGGTTCGCGGTGATGAGCAGGTCTGCCTGCGCCGCCTCCACATGCGGCATCTTGCGCTCCAGCGTCTGCTCGGCGATTTCGGGCTGTAAGATGTTATAGACGCCCGCGCTTCCGCAACACCAGTCCGCCTCGACCATCTCGTCAAACGCAAGCCCTGGGACGCTCTGTATCAGCTTGCGCGGCTCCGCGCGGACGCCCTGCCCGTGCAGCAGATGGCATGGGTCGTCGTAAGTCGCCCGCCGCTCGATCGCATGTTCAGGCGGCTCAAAACCGATCTCGACAAGCCATTCCGTGACGTCGCGCATTTTTTCGCTGAACTCTTCCGCCTTGTCCCGCATTTCTGGGTCGTCTTCAAACAGCTCGCCGTACTCTTTCAGCGCGGCTCCGCATCCCGCCGAGTTGATGACGACCGCGTCCAGCTCCTCGTCCAGAAACGTCTCGATGTTCAGCTTTGCGAGACGCTTCGCTTCGTCTCGGACGCCGTTATGGAGATGCAGGGCGCCGCAGCATTGCTGCCGTTTTGGGGTTACGACCTCGCATCCGTTGCGCGTCAAGACGCGGACGGTCGCCGCGTTCACATCGGCAAACATCGGCTGCATGACGCATCCCGCAACAAAGCCGACGCGGTAACGCCGTTCTGTCTGCGCCGGCATGATCGGTTTCAGCTCGCGCAAAAAACGCCCCGACGGCAGCGGCGGCGCCATCGCCTCCATCGCGCCCATGCGTCCAAGCAGGCGCAGAACGCCCGACCGCCGGACGAGCTTCTGAAGCCCCGACCGCTGATAGAAGCGCATCAACCCGAAGAGCAAACGCAGCCGCCATTGCTTCGGCAGAAGGGAGCGGTAGGCGAGGCGCATCGTCAGCCGCTGGAGCCAAGAGCGGCGCCCCGACGCCTCATACGCGGCGCGCGCCTGCTCCATCAGTATGCCGAACGGGACGCCGGAGGGGCATGCCGTCTCGCATGCGCGGCATTCTAAGCACCGATACATGTGCGTTTCAAACTGCTCGCCCATCTCGGCTCTGCCCTCTATCGCTGCTTTCATGAGAAACAGGCGTCCGCGCGGCGAGTCCATCTCAAAACCGAGCTGCTCGTAGGTCGGGCAGGTCGGGAGGCAGAAGCCGCAGTGGGTGCATTTGTCCAAACCTTCAACGTTGATATACTCTAGCGTGTTCATGAAGCTCCCCGCGTATGTGTTGATACACTCTCATGATGGCACAAGAAAGGCAAATCTGTAAGATGAAAATTGGGGTGGACATCGGCGGCACCTTCACCGATTTTGTCGTTTTGGATGAATCGACGGGCGAAATACGCCGATTCAAGCGGTTTTCCACGCCGGACGATCCCGCCCGCGCCGCGCTTGAGGGTCTGCGCCCTTTTTTAAAACAGGGCGGATTGAGAGCCGTCGCGCACGGATCGACCGTCGCGGTGAACGCGATTCTGGAGCGGAAAGGAGCGCGCGCCGCCTTTGTTGGAACGCGCGGCTTCAAGGACATTTTGACCATCGCCCGTCAAAACAGAGCGGACATCTACGATCTAACCGCCGCCAAGCCCGCGCATACGATACCCCCAGAGCGCTGCTTTGAGCTGACCGAACGGGTTGATTCCAACGGCGAGATACAGACGCCGCTGCGCGTTGAAGAACTGGAGCCGCTTTCCGCTCGGCTGAAGGCGCTGGGGGTGGAGTCGGTGGCGGTCTGCTTTCTGTTTTCGTTTTTGCGTCCAGAGCATGAGCGGACGGCGGCGGAACGGCTTCGCGCGGACGGGTTTTTTGTGACGGCCTCCAGCGAGATTCTGCCGAAGTTTCGGGAGTATGAGCGGGCGAGCGGAACCGCGTTGAACGCCTACACCGCCCCGGCGCTGGACAGATATTTAGGAAACATTGAGCGGGAGCTGGAGGGCGTTGAGTTTCGGGTGATGCAGTCGAACGGGGGAGCCGTCGCGTCGGAGTTGGCGCGTCGTCAGCCGGCGCGGTCCGCCCTGTCCGGACCAGCAGGCGGGGCGGTCGGGGCGGCGTTTGCGGCGCGTCTGGCGGGACTTCCAAACGCGGCGGCGTTCGACATGGGCGGAACCTCCACCGACGTCTCCATGATCATCGGCGAACCGCAGATGACGCCCCAGACCGAGATCGATGGGCTGCCGCTGCCGTTTCCGGCAATCGACATCCACACCATCGGCGCGGGCGGCGGCTCCATTGCCCAGCTGGACAGGGGCGGCGCCGTTCAGGTCGGACCGCAAAGCGCCGGAGCCGAACCCGGGCCGATATGCTACGGCAAAGGCGGAGAGGAGCCGACCGTCACCGACGCGAACCTTGTTTTAGGGCGCATTGATCCAAACGCCTTTCTGGACGGGCAGATGCGTCTGAAGGTCGACAAGGCGCGGGCGGCGCTGGAACGCCTCGGCAAGGAGGCGGGCATACAGCCGAGGGACGGCCTCTCGCTGGCGGAAACGACGGCGCTGGGCGTCGTTCAGATTGCGGACACGCGCATGGAGGGCGCTGTCCGCAACATTGCGCTTGGGCGGGCGGAATCGCTCATCTCGTTCGGCGGCGCCGGCGGGCTTCACGCCTGCGGGCTGGCGCGCCGCCTCGGCATTCATACGGCGCTGATTCCGTTTGCCGCGGCGGCTCTTTCAGCATACGGCATGCTGGCCGCGGACGCGGCGGTCGACGATGTGCAGACCGTCATGCTGGGCGGCGCCGCCCTGTTTGAGGAGCTGGACAGGCAGACGGAGCGGATGGTTGAACGGGCGGCGGCGCAGCTGTTAAAACATGGCGCGGATCCGACGCGCATCGCCGCGCTGAAGGAGCTGGATATGCGTTACCGCGGGCAGTCGTTTGAGTTGAGCGTTCCGTTGAGGCGCGGTTTTTTGGAGGCGTTTCATTCGGCGCATGAGGCGCGGCATGGACACGCGATGCGCGGGGCGCCTGTTGAAATTGTGAACCTGCGGGCGAGGGTCATGGAAAAGGCGGTTCCGCCGACGCCGCCAATGTTGGAAACGGCAGGCGGTTCGGCGCAGGACGCCAAGACGGGGGAACGGCGCGTCGTCTTCGATGAGGGCGTACTCCAAACGCCGTTTTACGACGGAAAGCGCCTAGGGCGCGGACATACGGTGGACGGGCATGCCGTCATCGTTCAGAAAGACACCGCCGTCCTGCTTCGCAAAGGCGACCGCGCTTCAGTGGACAAATACGGCAATCTGCTCGTCCGCCTGCTAAGGGGCTTTTCCATAACTCCCCCTTTGTAAGGGGCAGGGAGGTTTCCGCGGGCGGGTTGCGCTTGGTTTTGAACTAGGATTAAAGGATTAGTAAGATTGCCAAGATAGCGGTTTGCGGGAATTTCTTGGCAATCTTTTCCATCTTGGCAATCCTAGTTCAGACGACAACAGCGGCGGCTCTGCCATGACTAGCATGTATACTAGCGCGAAACGCGAGGATAGCTCAGTAAGTAATTCGCTTTGTTTCAGGGGTCAACCGGCGGGCAAGGGAGGATAAGAGAATGTTGGCGCAGCCGCGTCAAACAGCCGCGCCAACACATGATGAGACAGGTTCGTTTATGGAGACCAGCTCCAGCCAGTTCCGAGCGTCAAGAACGGAAGAGTCGCGCCGGTGTCGGGGTTGTAACCGATCGCCAGACCGACCGCCGCTTCCATATCGTCGCCGAGAGGGATCGCGTAGCTGACGCTGGGCGTGAGGTCGACCAGCGCCATCGCGTCCTCTTCGCCTTCCTCCTCCGCGCTGTAGAATCCGTTCCCAAGACCGATGCTCAATGCGAGGCTCAGGTTGCCGAGCGGGTAGGAGAGGCTGGGGGCGATGTACATGGAGTCGTCATCGTCGCCGTCCAGGTTCAGGGCGGCGGCGACGCCGATGCCGAGATCGCCCGCCGCGAAGTCGATGCCGGCATGCGCTTCCAGCACATGCCCGTCCGCAAACGGCGCGCCGGCGGGAATCACATAGTCGATGACGCCGGCGTAGACGCCGATATCCCCGGCGCTGTACGCGGCGTAGAGGGTGTAATCGATCTCGCTGTTGTCGGCGTCAGCCGCTTCAGGTCCCTGCGACATCCAGAGGTTCAACCCGACCGACAGATCGGGCGAGGCGGCGAAGGAGATGTCCGCGGAGGGCTGAACAAATCCGTTTCCGGCGCCGGCGGACGCGCCGCGCCAGTAATACGCGCTGGCGTAGGTGAAATCAAGGGCGACATCCTGCGCAGCCGCGTTCGGCGCGGACGCCAAAAAACCGGCGCTAAACGCTAGCGCCGTCAGAACTGCTGTAACGCGTGACATACAAAGTCTCCTGAGTGGATAGATGCGTTGTTTCCGTAATAGTGGCTTCTGCGGGGTCCATTTGCAATTCCATTTCAAGTCTGCTCATGACAGCCCGCGTCGCCGTCCACCTAAAGACGCAAACATTGTGCCGAACATTCCACCCCAGAAACGCCGATTTCGCCGCGTTTCAACCCGACGGCGCCTTATTCTTCAGCGCCCGGCGCCTAAATCGTTAGCGCCGCTCAAACGGAGTTATTCGCGGCGATGGATTTGATCGGAAGATGTATCGGTTAAGATTCCCGCTTACGCGAGAATGACGACGCCGGGCGCCTAAAACGCGACCCCTAATTTGACGCTCAATTCGGGCTGCTCGTCGATGGTTCGATACGCCTCCACAACCTCCGCAAACGAAACGACAGGCGACACAATCTCCTCGCAGTTCAGCTTTCCCGCATTCAACCAGCGCCAGCATGTTTCCCTGATGCGTTGAAAACTCCAGCGCGGATGGTCGCGGTTCGGCTCGCTGCAGGCGCGGGTGAAGATCATGTTCGGGACCTCAAAATGCGCCTTGGCGCCGAAATCCAGCCCGCCGCCGCACTCCTTCGGCCAGCCCATATAGGCGACCGTCCCGCCGTAAGAAAGAGCGCGCAAAGCCGTATCTAAGGCGCGGTAATTCGCGCTCGTTTCGATGATCAGGTCGGGTCCGCGCCCGCCGCTGACCTCCTTTAATCCAGAAACGGCAACTTCAGGGTCCGCGTCAAAAGCGAAATCCGCGCCGGCGTTCAACGCAACCTGCCGCCGCGCCTCAATCGGATCGATGACGCTCACCGTGTCCGCGCCGGAGAGCCGCGCAAACTGCGCCGACATCTGCCCAAGCGCGCCGAGACCAAACACGGCAACATGATCGCCCGCCCGCGCGTTTCCGTCCCTGACGCCGCCCAGCGCAAAATGCGCCGGGTCGTAACAGACCGCCTCTTTCCATGTCATGCGCTCCGACATTTTCAACACGGAGCCGCCGCTCCAGGTGTGCGTCTCGCGGAGGCTTCCGTAGCCGGCGACGCGCTCTCCAAGCTCAAACCCTTCAACGCCGCCGATCTCGACGATTCGCCCGACGCACATGTTGCCAAGCCCCCTTGGGAATCGGCTCCCGCGGTGCGCTCTGTATTCGGTCATTTCGGTACCGTGCTTCGGCGCGCCGAATTCCGTCTGAACGCGGACGCTTCCGTCAGGGACAGGTCCGTCCTCGTATTCGCGCAGTTCGGGGGTTCTAGGGGCAGTCGCAATCAATTCTAACGGCATGGATTTCTCCATTTTGAAAAGCGGCGTTTCTGAGACGCATCATACCATTCCGCCCCGCTCCGTCAAGCGTCTGTCTGTTTTGCCCTGACCTTACGTCTTTAGTTGGGACATTCCGCTGGACGAACGCGGACGTCGTCTGCGGCGCCTCTAGATTCCCGCTTGCGCGGGAATGCATGCCCTCGCGGAAGCGGGGGACGGCCTGGTTGGCGGCGCCTTTTTCCATGAATAGAGCGGTCGTCTGTCCAAATGTCTCAACTTTAGGCATGAGGTCAGATTAAAGATTTGACATGCCGCCGCCATGCTGATAGGCTAATTATACGCAGCGCAAGCGCCGCATTCGCGATGAGCATTGGAGCCGCATATGACGTCCGATAAACCTGCCAACAAGGTACCCTACCCCGGTACGCTCATAACCGCCGACGGAGCCGAAACGGTCGTATGGGTGGAAATAAATATCACGCAGTCCGCGTGCGCCTATCCGATCACCTCCTCCTCCAAAATGGGCGAAGGATACAATGTCGCCGTCTCCAACGGATACAAAAATCTGTGGGGCGACACGCTTCTATTTTTGGAACCTGAATCGGAACACAGCGCCGCCAGCGCATGCGAAGGCTTTGCCGTCGCCGGCGGACGCACCACCACCTTCACCTCCGGACAGGGTCTCGTTCTCATGAAAGAGGTCCTGTACACCATCGCGGGCAAAGGGCTGCCCATCGTTTTCCACATCGGCGCGCGCGCCATGACCTCGCAGTCGCTCAACGTACACGCCGGACATGACGATGTCATGGCGGTCGCGGACACCGGCTGGGGCATCGTCTTCGGTATGAACGCGCAAGCCTCCGGCGACCTTGCCGCCATCACCCGACGCGCCGCCGAAGACTGCAGCCGACCCATCATGAACGTGCAAGACGGCTTTTTGACGACGCACACGGTCGAATCGACGCTGCAGCCCGAAATGGAGCTGCTTGAAGAGTACATCGGCAAACCGGAAGACCGCATTCGCAACCTGTTCACCCCCTACGATCCGATCATGTCCGGCACCGTCCAGAACCAGGACTCCTATATGAAGGGCAAGATCGCGCAGCGAACCTACTACGCCGAAATGGCCCGCGCGCTCCAAGACGCGATGGACGAATGGCACAAGCAAACGGGGCGGCGGTACGATCTGGTGGAGCCGTACCGCATGGAAGACGCGGAATACGCGCTGGTCGGCATGGGCGGCATGATGGAAACGGCGATGGTAACGGCGGATTATCTGCGCGAATTCGGCAAGAAGGTCGGCGTCGTTCATGTAACCTCCTTCCGCCCCTTCCCCAGCGAACAGATCGTCGAGACGCTCAAACATGTGAAAGCGTTCGCCGTCCTGGAACGCATGGACAACCCGATTGCGCAGTCGAATCCGCTGACGGCGGAGATCAAGGCAGCCTTCGCGGACGCGATCAGCGGACACCCGGGCTACCCTGAAATCGACCATATCCCGACAATCTACTCCGGCTCCGCGGGTCTCGGCAGCCGCGACATCCGACCGGGCGACCTGATTGGCGCCTATACGCACATGTGGACGGGGCAGGAGCGGCGCTACTTTGTGCTGGGCATCAAGCATGAGCTGGCGGTGGAGGCGCCGTTCGATCCTGACATCCGCCCCGCTGGCTCCTTCTCCATGCGCGGGCATTCGGTCGGCGGCTTCGGCTCCGTGACGACCAACAAGGTGATCGCCTCGTTTCTCGGCATGCTCGGCATGACGGTGCAGGCGTACCCGAAATACGGCTCCGAAAAGAAAGGCTTGCCGACCACCTACTACTTGACCGCCGCCAAGGAGCGCATCCGCACCCATTGCGAGATGAACCATGTGGAGTTTGTGCCGCTGAACGATGTGAACGCCTTTCATCACGGCAACCCGCTGAAGGGGCTGCAGGAGCATGGGATGGTGTTCATTCAGAGCGACAAGCGGGACCCCGCGGCAGTGTGGGCGGCGGTGCCGGAGTACGCGAAGAAGGACATTCAGAAGAAAAACATCCGCGTCTTTGCGCTGGACACCGTGAAGATCGCGCGCGAGGTGGCGCCGACCGCCGACCTGGAAATGCGCATGCAGGGCATTGTGCTGGCGGGCATCTTCCTGCGCGTCTCGCCGATCCTGCAGTCGGACGACATCAACAAAGACACGCTGTTTGAACGGGTGGAAGACGCCCTGCGCAAGTGGTTCGGAAAGCGCGGCGAAGCGGTCGTCCAAGCGAACGTTCAGGCGGTTCAGCGCGGATACGACGAGGTGTTTGAGATACCGAAATCGATCATCCTTCCGATAGAGAACGGGGAATCGGAATAAACAGATGCCCAAAATCATCGAGTATGTCGAGTTCAACGAAGAAGACGGCAAATGGACAAGCCGCAAAATCCATGACGACGGCGACTTCATCATGGAGCGCATCAATCAGAACGAGATTGATGAGGACATTGCCGCCATTGAACAGAACCAGCGCCCCCCGTGGACGCTCTTAGGTTTGCCGAAAATCATTGTGAACGGAGAAACGTTTCGGGAACGCGATCAGGTCTAAACCGGTCCAGCGATTCCCGCGTTCTGCGCGGGAACGACGGTCTAACGAAAGAAAGGATTCCGCATGAGCGACGAAACCGCCATTCCGAAGGCCGCGCCGACAAACGGACGGCGAGAGCCAAAACTGCTGGATATTGAAGAGTTCAACCGGCGCGTCGTCGGGGCGTACAACCGAGGCGTCGCCGAGATCGAACTGGAAGCGGACGACGACACGGCGTTCAGCTTTGTCCCCGCCGCTACAGGCAAACTGCGCGATTTCAGCTATATCGCGCCCGACATACCGCTTTACGACCCCTCCAACTGCATCGGCTGCATGGAGTGCGTCATCGAATGTCCGGACACCGCCATTCTCGGCAAGGTGATCCACCCCGACTCGCTGGAAGAAGAGCTGGCAGCGATAGACGACCCTGTAGTGCGGGAAATGACGCGCTCAAGGTTTGTCAAAACGCGCAAATACTACGACGCTTACGAAAAGAAAAATGAGGGCAGCGGCGCCCTGTTCGGCATCTTCATCGACCCGACGAAATGCAAAGGGTGCGCCGAGTGCGTTGAAGTGTGCGACGACTACGCGCTCTCCATGCTTCAGAAAACCGACAAGAACGTTCCGCAGTACCAGGAGGCGTTCCGCGCCTTTGAAAATCTGCCGGAAACGCCGGACGCTTACATCAACGAGCGTCTTGCGACCGATATGATGTTGAAAAACGACTCGCTGCTGTATGTCGGCGGGGCGGGTTCATGCGCCGGCTGCGGCGAAGCGACCGCGCTGCGCATGATGCTCGCGTCCACAGGCTTCAAATACGGGCCGGAGAACATCGGCATCGTCGCGGCGACCGGCTGCAACACGGTCTACACCTCCACCTATCCGTATAACCCGTACCGCGTCCCGTGGACGAACTCGCTGTTTGAAAACGCGCCGACCGACGCAATGGGCGTCCGCGCCAGGTGGGACCAGCAGGGCTGGGAAGACAAGAAGCTGTGGGTCCTCGGCGGGGACGGCGCCATGAACGACATCGGCTTCCAAGCGCTCTCGCGCATGCTCATGTCGGGCATGGACATCAACGTTCTGGTGCTGGACACGCAGGTGTATTCCAACACGGGCGGGCAGGCGTCCACTTCGTCTTACACGGGGCAGAACACGAAGATGTCCTACCACGGCAAGGCGATCCCCGGCAAGACGGAGCGGCGGAAAGAGCTGGCGACGATCTGCATGATGCACCCGGATGTGTATGTCGCGCAGACCACCTGCGCCGACTTCAACCACTTCTACAAGGCGGTCGCCGCGGCGAACGAGTATAAGGGTCCGGCGATCATCAACGTCTACACGACCTGCCAGCCTGAACATGGCGTCGCGGACGAGCTGGCGACGGAGCAGGCGAGATTGGCGAAAGAGTCGCGCGCGTTTCCGATCTTCATCTACGACCCGCGCGCGGGCGAGACGATCAAGGAACGGCTCGATCTGAAAGGCAACCCGACCGTCAAAGAGGACTGGTGCGTCATTCCGAAGACGGGCGAGGTGATCGATTTCATCACCTTCGCGCGTTCCGAAGGGCGGTTCTCCAAGCACTTCGACGCGGAAGGCAATCCGTCGCCTGAGCTGCTCGGCGCGCAAGAAGACCGGCGGCAAAACTGGCGCATGCTGCAGGAGCTGGCGGGGATCCTCTAAGACTCCGCGCATGTTTGGCGGCGGGGGAAGCGTTTTCTCCCGCCGCCTTCTATTCAGCTGCGTAGAGTACTTTCTCGTCGAGAACGGCCAACGCTTTCTGCTCCAAATGGTAGGCTTCGGCGCGCTTTTGATTGGCGTTTAAAACCGTCTCGTTTATTGCTCGCTGCGTTTCTTCGGCGCGCAAAAGCGGAACCGATATGGATGAAACTTGGGCGGCGGTAATTTCATCCACCACCGCCCCATGGGTATGCCTATCGATCAGCGGATAGGCATGATCGCACGACAGCCAAGCATAAAGATAGCCCGCAATTGCGTCGTCGGTCGGAACGATTCGAATAATGTGTTCGCTTCCCGTCCAGTCGTTCCAACACGCAGGAACTTGCACAACTTTCCCGATAGTCCCGCTGCGTGTGATGAGAATCATGTTTTCTCGGAGCGTGATTTCGCTCCTGATTCTGTCGTTGTGACGCCTTAAGGACAAGTACTTTTTGCCGTTCGGGTCCAATTCGTAAATCTGCTTCCCGCCAATAAAAAGCGCCCCCGTACCTTCCGCAACATAGAACCTTTTGAACCGCCCAGGCATGAGCGTCGAGCGGCTGATTCGGCTGTCGCCGACCTTGACCACATCCCGCGCTGCTTCCTTTATGCGCCGCTCAATCGCTTTCACAATAGGGGCGTGGTACGAGGCGTCCAGCCGATCGTCCGTATCAATTAGAGGCACGGAGTAGTTGGGGACATTTGCCGTCGGCTCAAACAGCTCAACTTGTTCTGCCAGCTCTTCCATAGCCGGCAATTTCAGCTCCTCCTGCAGCGCGTTCCTCGCGGCGTCAATCAGGTTGTTGGAATCGTCCCGCAGCTTGTGAGATTCTTCGATCAGATCGTGTATTTCTTGTTTGACAGCGTCAGGAGGATCAGGCACCGGGATTTGGCAAAGATGCTCAGGATTGATGTGCTGAATAACCGCCCCGTATTTTCTCGCCTGCATCAGCGCCTGCCCAGTTTTTGATTTGAGGAACGCATAGATATATCCGTTATAGGGGCCGGTTTCGATTCTGATCAGGTCGCTGCTGAAAATGAGACCGTCAAGCGTCTTCCGCACATATGCGCAATTGCCGATGGAGCCGGAGCAGGTGATCAAAATCTGCCCTTTTTTGACGCGCAATGGCTCTAGCTTTGGTTTGAGCAGCGGCGACAGATAAATTTTGGATTTTGGCGCAAGGTCGTTCGCTTGCGAAGGCTGGAAATACTGATATACCGATTTTTCAACATGAAGGAGCTTCAATCGGGTATGCCGATAAAGATCGACATGTCCGTTTTCTCCCGACAAGTTGCGCAGCGGCCACTTGCCGCGCTTAATACGCCGCAGCGCCTGCCCGCCTTCGCTGATGTAAAATCTGGCTTCTAAGCGAAGATTTGATTCGATGGCTTCTCGGACGCTGACGGACGCCCACGGAACCGGCTTTTCATGCGGAAGGAGGAAGACTACCACGCAATGCCCTCTGCGCGTTTCCACTCCTGAAAAATGGCGGGGATTTCGACGGTCTGGTCGTCAATGACGCGGATTTTGCGCTCTGTTTGGACGGTCGTTCCGTCCGGCTCCACCGTTGCGATCGTCTCCGTTGACCAGAGTTCATTGCCTTCCGCGTCGCGCTTAAAGATCGTATTCCCGCGCTTGTCATGCCCGACTTTCTCTATTCTCGCCATAAAGATGTTGTACGGCGCCATTCGCCTTTCATACCGCTCGTTGCTGATTTCCTCTTGCGTCTTCTTTTGCAGAACTAGAACCGAGGTTTGCGTTCCGTTTCTGGGCTGGAACGCGTCCTCATGCAAATCGATGCTCGCGGCGATGCGCGTCTTTTCAAAAAGCCATTGGCGAATGTGGCCTAAGCCAGGGTTGCCCAAGATAGAATCGGGGAGAACAATCGCCAGCCGCCCGCCTGGCTTTAGGAACTGCAGGCATCGTTCGATGAAAAGTTGCTCAGGCGGCACAGAGGATTGGAGGTTGTCAGACATCTGCCAGCTGGACCCGTTTCGCCATATCCGCCCAAGATCGTACTGCTCAAGAACATGGGTGTCGTTGATCGGAATTTTACTGCCGAAAGGCGGGTTTGTAACGATCACATCGAAGAACCCAATGGAACCGCTGTTGGCAATCGATTCTTCTTTAATCCGCAGCGCTTCAGCCAGCTGCCGTTTCAGCTCTGAACTCCATTCGTGAGGATGGAGCAGCGAATCGTTTCGGTAGATATTCCCGCTTCCGTCATTATTCATGACCATGTTCATTTTTGTGGCTTTCACCAGATCGGGATTGATGTCAAACCCGAAAAAATTCGACTCTGCAATCTGCTTGATCCGATTTCTGACGGCCTCTTTCTGGGCGTCTGACCAGCGACTTTCCTGCGCTCCGTAGTCTGTCGCGGCAGCGCGTTTCAATTGCTCCATAACCCTGTTCATTGCCGAGACCAAAAAACCCCCAGTGCCGCATGCAGGATCGCAAACCTTTTCCTCCGGGCTGGGATTGATCATTTCAACAGCCATCCGCATGATATTTCGGGGCGTAAAGAACTCGCCTCGGTCGCCCCGTAAGTTTGCGCCGACAATCTCTTCGTATGCTTTGCCTTTCACGTCAACATGCGTCTCAAGAAGGCTATACGGCTGAAGTTCGGAAGCAACCCATGCGAGTGAACGGGGCTGAAGCCTGATTTCGTCGTTGGTTTCAAAAATGAGCGGATATTCTCGTTTGACGCGCTCAAATATCTTGGAAATGCGCTTTTGGACGGTGAGCTGTCCGTCTCGGTTTGTCCGCTCGCCTGAACGCGCATAAAATTCAAGAGCCTGCCCAACATTTTGCTCGTCCAGCGTTTTGCAGAAGATCAACTTGAGCAGTTCAAAAAAGGCGGGCTGCTTTTGCAATCCGTCGGTCGCGTAGATATGGTTGTGGCAGGTTTTGAAAACCATGAGGAGATTGTCCTCATACGCTTTTTTCAGCCCGCTGCGCTTTGGCCGGTCAATATCCTCCAGCGATCCGTCGGCGGCGGGAATATCGTTGTACTCCTGAAATTCGATCTTGTCCCCGACCGTTACCTTTCTCAGAACTTCCTTGTATTTTCCGTTCGTCCAGAGTCCCCATTCACAATTCACACACACGCTCATGTAGGATTTGAGTTGCTCAACGCCATCTTTTTTATTTTTCGGCTCGACTTTCTCATTTTTGCACTCGACAATCATCCAGACGCTGTCCTGCGTTTGCTCTGGAGCGTCTTTTGGGAAAACGACGATGTCGGCGCGAGGCCGGCGAGAGCCTATCTTTAAGGTGAACTCAACCTGGATACGGTCTCGGCTGTATCGGTGCTCATTAACCAACCGCTTCTCTATCGTCTGGCGCACATACTCTTCGGGCGTGTCTCTGCGGAAATAGCCGTCAACATGATCGCGGATATAGCCGTCGGGAACGCTGATGATCTGCGTTTGATTTTCGCTCACAAGCTGCCGCGCTTTCGTATCGATTCTTTATTCATGGCTAATTTATGCTTTCTGCCAGATTTGTCAACCTCGTTGGGCCCGACCTGACAGGTCCTCTGGATTGCCGCTTCTACGGAGATAACGTATGTTACGGCGGCGACGTTCCAGCGCATTTTACACAGATCTGTCAGCGGAAATCTTAGGCGCAGCAGACGCCGTCCGCATACGCATGCCGACATGTCCCAACTAAAGCCTTAAGGCCAGGGCTTCCATCCCGCCTGCCAGATGTTTTCATGTAGCGAACGCCTGCCCAGGTTCGTTCTATATGCGGGATGAATTCAACCAAACAGGCGGAAAAATGCTCATCGCGGACGCCCATCTTGACCTGGCAATGAACGCGCTCAACTACAACCGCAACCTGGAGTTGCCTGTTGAAGAGATACGGGCGGCGGAGCGCGGCGGAACCGGAACCGTCTCGTTCCCCGCCATGCGAAAGGGGAAAGTCGCCCTGTGCGCGGCGACCCTCTTTGCGCGGACAGCGCGCCCTGAACGCGGGCAGTCGGGCGGCGCCTCGCGGGAGATCTCGCACGCCCAAGCGCAGGGGCAGCTGGCATACTACCGCGTCTTGGAGGCGCAGGGAAAAATGCGCATCATGCGCAGCGCGGACGATCTCCAAACGCATCTTGCTGACTGGAAGGCGCGCGGCGCGGAGGCTCCCATCGGCGCGGTCGCCGCGATGGAGGGCGCCGACCCGATCGTCTCGCCCGAACAGGCGGCGGAATGGCATGAAAACGGGCTGCGCGTATTGAGCCTCGCCCACTACGGCGTCAGCGCCTACGCGCATGGAACAGCCGCCGACGGCGGACTCACCCAACTTGGCAAGCCGCTGCTGCGCGAAATGGAGCGGCTTGGAATCGTTCTGGATGTCACGCACCTATCGGACCGCTCCTTCTGGGAAGCGCTGGACGCTTACGGCGGGCATGTCCACGCGAGCCACAGCAACTGCCGCGCCCTTGCCCCCGGCGTCCGCCAGATCAACGACGACCAGATCCGCGCGCTTGTTGAGAGAGGGGGCGTCGTCGGCGCCGCGCTCGACTCGGAGATGTTGATGCCTGACTGGAAACCGAAGATGCGCGCGTCCATCGACGATGTGGTCCATCATATCGACCGCGTCTGTCAAATTGCCGGCTCCTCTGAACATGCGGGCATCGGGAGCGATCTGGACGGCGGCTTCGGGCGGGAGCGCATCCCGCGCGAAATCGACACCATCGCCGACCTGCCCAAGATTATCCATCGGCTGATAGACCGCGGCTATTCTGACCAGGACGCCGAAAATATCGCATACGGCAACTGGATTCGCTTCTTCACAGACGCTTGGAGCTGAAACGGAACCGCTTTTTTATGAAAGGAAAAACCGATGGCGCATAGTTCCGCCGCAACGGTTGACGAGTATCTGCAGTCGCTGCCGACCGACCGAGCCGAGGCGGTTCAGGCGGTGCGAAAGGTCGTTTTAGAGAACCTGCCGAACGGGTATGTTGAGACGATGCAGCATGGGATGATCGCGTATGTAATTCCGCTTGAGCGCTATCCCGACACCTATAACAAGCTGCCGCTGGCTCCGATCTGCCTTGCGTCGCAGAAGCGGCATCTGTCGCTTTATCTGCATGCGCTGTATATGGACGAGGCGGCGTCGGAGCGTTTTCAGGCGGAGTGGAGGTCGCGCGGGTTCAAGCTGGACATGGGGAAGTCGTGCATACGGTTTCGGCGCGTTGAGGATGTTCCGCTTGACCTGATCGGAAAGGAGGCGGGGCGCGTCTCGGTGGAGGACTTTATTCGGGGTTATGAGGCGTGTCGGCGGAGGTGAAGGCGCCGCCCGCCATTTACACCGTCTCAAAAACTGCGGATAAAATGCATTGCGCAATGGGGAGATGAAAGCGGAGGACGGCGCCGCCCGACCTCACGCCGAAAGTTGGGACATTTGAACGAATGACCACTCTATTCATGGGAAAAAAGCGTCATCAACCAGGTCGTCATTCCCGCGTAAGCGGGAATCCAGAGTCCACCCCGAAACCGTCCGCGTTTCCATGCCGACATGTCCCCACTAAAGACATGAGGTCAGCGCCGCCCATTGACACCGCCGCCCATAGCCATTATCATGTGTCCAACGGCATACTGCCCATAAAAAACGCATTTACAGGATTCATTCACCGAAAAAAGGTCCTCCCGCATGAAACAGTACTCGCCCGCGTCGATTCGCAACATCGCTGTCGTTTCCCATGCAGGCGTCGGAAAAACGACGCTCTTAGAAGCGGCGCTGTTCCACGCCCGCGCCGTCTCCAAAATGGGCTCCGTCTCGAACGGATCGACCGCTTCCGACTACGACCCGCTTGAAATCGAACGCGGCTCCAGCCTTAGCCTGACCCCCTGCATTCTCGAATGGAAAGACTGCAAGATCAACTGGATCGATACGCCCGGCGCCGAAGACCTGTACGGCGATGTCGAATGCGCGCTCAGCGCCGCCGAAGCCGTCATCCTGCTCATCGACGGCGAAAGCGGCGTCGAAAGCGGTACCGAAAAGCTGTGGGAAATGTTAAACAGGCACAAAATGCCGCGCGCCATTGTCGTCAACCGACTCGACGCGGAGCAGGCGGACTTCCAAAAAGCGCTCGGAACGACGGTCGACATGCTGGACGCGGCTCCCGCCGCCGTCAACCTGCCCATCGGAACGGGGCAGGCGTTCAACGGCGTCGTCGACATACCGCGCGGGCAGGCGTTTCTCTACGACGGAGCCGACGCCGACGCCGCCGACATACCGGACGATCTGACAGGTCTCGCCGAGGAGATGCGCGCCGCGCTCGTCGAATCTGCCGCCGAATCGGACGAGGAGCTGCTTGAAAAATACTTTGAAGAGGACGATCTGACCGCGGACGACATCTGGGCGGGTCTCAAAGCGGGCTTTGCCGATGGCAGCGTCGCGCCCGCCTTTGCGGTGTCGGCTGAAAAAGCGGTCGGCATCCAGTCGATACTGGACTTCATCGTCGATGTGTTCCCCTCCCCCGCCGACAAACCTGCCGCCGTTGAGCTGGACGGCGAGGAACTGGAGCTGCCGGCAGACGCCGACGGCGCGCTCGCCGCCCGCATCTACAAAACGATCTTCGACCCGTATGCCGGACGCCTCTCGCTCTTTAAGGTGTATTCCGGCTCCGTCGGCGCCGAAGCGATTTACAATGTTTCCAAAAACAGCGCGGAGCGGTTCGGAAAGGTGGTCTACCGCAGCGGCAAAAACGACATCGAAACGGACGCCGTCTCGGCTGGAGACCTCGGCGCGGTGGCGAAGCTGAACGAGTCGGCGACGGGCGACGCCTTAGCCCGTTCCGACAAACGTTATGCGCTTCCGCCGATTGAGTTTCTGAACCCGACCTATTCGCGCGCCGTGTTTCCAGAAAAAGAGGGGGACGACGACCGCCTCAGCGCCGCGCTAGCGCGTCTCACTGAAGAAGACCCGACGCTTCGCGTCCGCCGCGACCGAGAGACGAACCAGACGCTGCTGGAAGGCTACGGCGATCAGCATCTGTCGCTCGCGTTGATTCGCGCAAAGCAGAAGTTCAAGGCGGGCGCGCGGCTGGAAATTCCGAAAGTGGCCTACCGCGAAACGATCACGCGCGCCGTGCCGTCCGTCGAATACACCCACAAAAAGCAATCCGGCGGCGCGGGTCAATACGGGCGCGTCATCCTCGCCGTGGAACCGATGGAGCGGGACGGCGGATACGAGTTTGTGGACGAAATCTTCGGCGGCTCCATCGACCAGCAGTTCCGCCCAAGCGTCGACAAGGGCGTGCGGCAGGCGATGGAATCGGGACCGCTGGCGGGCTACCCGGTGGTCGACCTGAAGGTGCGGCTCATGGACGGCAAGACGCATCCTGTCGATTCAAAGGACATCGCGTTTCAAATCGCGGGGCGCGGAGCCTTCCAAGCGGCGATGGAGCAGGCGAACCCTGTCATCCTTGAGCCGATCATGGCGGTCAATATCTTCGTCCCCGACGAGCTGATGGGCGACATCATCGGCGACCTGAACGGACGGCGCGGGCGCGTCATGGGCATGGAGCAGGTCGCCAAGCGGCAGCTGATCAAGGCGACCGTGCCGCTGTCTGAAATGATGCGCTACCAGACCGACCTGAAGTCGATGACGAGCGCGCGCGGAACCTACACAATGGAGCTTGACCATTACGAGCAGGCGCCCGCGAATGAGCAGGAAAAGGTGATCGCGCAAGCGACAGCCGACGACGAGGAATAGAGCGCTGCGGCGCATTCAAACGGCGCATGCGATGCGGGAATGGCGCGCCCTTCAACGGGAAGGCGCGGTCGGTTTTGTCCCGACGATGGGCGGGCTGCATGAGGGGCATCTGTCGCTGGTTCGCGCCTGCCGCGCGGAATGCGCGCGCGTTGTCGTCAGCGTTTATGTGAACCCGACCCAGTTCAATTCGGCGGACGACCTGCGCCGTTATCCGCGCCATCTGGAACGGGACGCCGCCGCGCTGGAGGCGGAAGGCGTCGACATACTCTTCGCGCCCAGCGACGCGGAGATGTATCCCGCAGGCTTTTCCACCTATGTTGAGGTGGAGGGGCGGATCGCGGCGGGCTTGTGCGGGGCGTCGCGCCCTGGACATTTTCGCGGCGTGGCGACCGTGGTGTCCAAGCTGTTTCATCTGGTATGTCCAGACCGCGCCTACTTTGGACAAAAGGACGCGCAGCAGCTCGCCGTCATCCGCCGAATGACATTGGACATGGGCTGGAATGTCCAAATCATTGGACATCCGACGGTTCGAGAGAAGGACGGTCTCGCGCTTAGCAGCCGAAACGCGCTCTTGTCCAAGAAGCAGAGACGACAGGCGCCTGCCCTCTACGCCGCCCTGGACGCCGCCCGCCGCCGCGCGCTTGAAGGTGAAACGCGCGCCTCCGTCCTGCAGAGCGGCATCGCCGAAAGGCTCAACGCCCTTGAAAATGTCCAATTGGATTATGTTGAACTTGTGAACCCTGACACGTTCGAGCCATGCGCTTCGTTAACAAAACGGACATTGGCCGCCGCTGCCGCTTATTTCGGCTCCGTGCGGCTTATCGACAACGTTCTCATCGAGATCGGCGAGGCGGCGCATGGCGAACACGGAGGAGCATCTTAAAGCGGGCGCGGGGTCCTATGCGGCGCTGCTCGGCGTCGGCGGGGGGCTGCTGATCTTCAAGGAGCGGCTGCAGATTGAGGTTCCGTGGAACGGAACGCAGCTGGCGGCGGGCGCGCTGATCGGCTTCGCGCTGGCGGTCGGGTTCGCGCTCTTTCCGGACATGGACATCAAGTCAAAACCGCAAAGGCTGTTTTATCGCGCGCTCGCGCTCTTGGACATCTGCCTCATCGGCGCGTTCCATTGGACAGGGGAGACGCTGTACCTGCTCGGCGCGGCGTATCTAGGGCTGGCGGCGATGACGCCCCTCTTCGGCAAGCACCGCGGATGGACGCATTCGCGCGTTGCGATGATTCTCCTGCCGTCGCCGCTGCTTCTCGCTCCGCTGCTGACAGGCGGGGAGGCGGTCTGGATCGGGCTGCCGCTCTACATCTCCGCCGTGACAGGATACGCAAGCCATCTCTATAAAGACGGGCTGCTTTTCCGCATCCGCTAAGACGGAACATTCCAAAGAAGAATGGTACCGTCATGGCTTACGGTAGCGAGCGTCCCGCTGTCCGGCGAAAACGCCGCCTCATACACATTCCCGTTGTGTCCTTTCAATTCCGTTTTCGGCGCTCCTGTTTGGACATCCCATATCCATGCGCAGTGGTCGGCGCCGCAGCTGGCTAGAAAGCGTCCGTCCGGCGAATATGCAACGCCGTATAGTTCGCTCTTATGTCCAATCAATGTCTTATGCGCCTCTCCCGACGCGAGATTCCATATCGTTATTCTCTTGTCGGCGCCGCAGCTGGCAAGAAAATGTCCGTCAGGCGAGTACGATAAACCGTTCACATCATCCGCATGTCCAATAAGCGTTCTCAAGCGCGCTCTTGTTTGGACATCCCATATGCGGACGGATCGGTCGTCGCTTCCGCTGGCGAACGTCTTGCCGTCCGGCGAATAGGCAACGCAATTGATGAGGGCGGCATGCGCTTCATTCAGGACGGCTTCGCATTCCCCTGTTGAAACGTTCCATATGCGAATCGCCCCGTCCTCGCCGACGCTGACAATCGTTTCTCCGTCCGGCGAAAAGGAGACCGACAACGCCCAATCGATATGTCCTTTGAGCGTTTTTTGAAGCGCGCCCGTTTGGACATTCCATAGGCGTACCGTCTCATCGTCGCCGGCGGAGGCGAGCGTCCTGTCGTCCGGCGAAAACGATACGCTGTTGACGTCGCCGACATGCCCGCGCAACGTTTTCATGAGGGCGCCGGCAGCGGCGTCCCAAAAGCGAATCGCTCCGTCCCCATGTCCAGTCGCGAGCGTCCGGCCGCAGCGCGAATAGACGCAGCTCAAAACGATGGAGGTACGTCCTTTGACGATTCGATGCTCGTCGGGAGAAAAGGCGGCGCTGTCCGCATAATCCTTGTCGAGACGCGCCCGCGCCCCTTCAGGCAGGTTCCATTGGACATAGTCAGGCGTTTTATTCAACCAGAGTCCTCCTCGTCATTTGGAACGGTCCAAAGCAGAGCCGTTCCGTCGTAGCTGCCGCTGGCAAGCGTTTTGCCGTCCGGCGAAAATGCGACCTCAAACACATGATGCGAATGCCCCTCAAAGATCGCTTTCAGCTTTCCCGTTTGGACATCCCAGATGCGGACAGCGCGGTCGGCGCCGCCGCTGGCGATCATCTGTCCATCAGGAGAAAAAGCGGCGCATATGACGCCGTCCGTATGCCCCTCCAACATCTTATGAACCCGCCCTCTTTGGACATTCCATAAGCGAACGGTCAGATCGTCGCTCGCGCTGACTAGCAGCCTTCCGTCCGGTGAAAACTGAACTGACCAAACGCGTTTCTCATGCCCCTTTAGAACCGCTTTTTCTTTTCCAGTGTCCGCGTCCCATAGGCGTATTGTCTTGTCATCGCTGCCGGTCGCGATGGTTTGTCCATCGGGCGAATAAGCGGCGCCGCACACCTCCTCTGTATGCCCCTCCAGCGTCCTTTTATGCTGTCCTTTCTGGACATCCCAGAGCCGCGCTGTCGCGTCATAACTGCCTGTGAGCAGCGTTCTGCCGTATGGAGAAAAAGCGACTCGGTAAACGGCGTCCGTATGTCCTTTCAAAACCTTCAGCGTCTTTCCGGTTTGGACATCCCAGATGCGCGTCGTATGATCGTCGGCGCCGCTGGCGAACAGCTTGCCGTCCGGAGAGAAGACGGCGCAATTCACATCGCTCGTATGTCCTAAGATCGTTTTCAACAGCCCGCCCGATTGGACATCCCAGAGCCGTATGGCGTCGTCCCAGTGTCCAGTGACGAGCGTCTTGCCCTCCGGCGAGAACGCGACCGAGTCCAGATTGGTCGTATGTCCTTCGATGACACTCCGCTCCGCCGCTGTTTGCGCGTCCCAAAAGCGTATATGGGCGTCTTTGTATTGACCCGCGCAGGCGAGCGTCTTGCTGTCCGGCGAAAAAGCGACGCAATCCAAATGGCCTGTATGCCCAATCAGCTGCTGTTTATACTGCCCCGTTTGTCCGCCCCAGAGACGTATCGTCTTGTCTCCGCTCCCGCTCGCCAAAATCCGCCCGTCCGGCGAATAGGCGATCGACTTCACAGGAAACTTATGTCCTTTCAGCTCCGCCTTGCATTCCCATGTTTGGACATCCCACAGGCGGAGCGTCTTGTCTGCGCTGCTGCTGGCGAGCGTTCTGCCGTCCGGCGAGAACGCGACGCTGTTCACCCGCTTCTTGTGTCCTTTGAGCGTTTTGATCGATTTGTTTCCCTGCGTGTACAGCTGCGCGTCCCAGATGCGTATGGAGCAGTCGTCGCTGCCGCTGGCGATCTTTTCGCCGTCCGGCGAATACGCGAGCGACAAGATATGGTCGCGGTGTCCCTGCAGCGCGGCAATCAGCTGACCGTGTTGGACATCCCAAAGATGAAGCGCGGAGCTCTCGCCGCCTGTAGCGAGCGTTTGTCCGTCAGGGGAGAAGGCGGCGCACAGGACATCGCCGTTCTGCGTCAAGCTGGCGAGAAGCTTGCCTGTTCGGACATTCCAAAGCCGCGTCGTCCCTCCGGTGTTGGCGGCGGCGAGTATCTTTCCGCTGGGCGAAAAAGCGACCGCCTGCGTCCGTTCGCCTGGGACTCTCAACAGCGCCGCTTCTTCTCCCGTCTTTGCGTAATAGAGCCATGCGCCGGCGCTGCTTGCCGCCGCTATCAGATCATCGCGCGGCGAATAGGCGACCTGTGTAACATACCCCTTGCCGAGACGCGCCTTTGCGCCTTCAGGCAGGTTCCATTGGACATATTCAAGCGCGCGTTTCATCTTTTACTCCATTCATTCAGCGGCCATAGCAATATGGTTCCGTCAAGGCTTCCGCTGGCGAGCGTTTGGCCGTCCGGCGAGAAAGCGACCTCGTCCACAAGATTTCCATGTCCTTTTAAAACCGCCGTCTGCTCTCCCGTTTGGACATCCCAAAGCCGCGCCGTTCCGTCATTGCTTCCGCTGGCAACCTCCCTGCCGCCAGGCGAAAAAACGACGCAATTGACGCCGTCGGTATGTCCAGTTAAAGCCTTCAAATGCGCGCCTGTTTGGACATTCCATAGACGAATCGATCCGTCCGCGCATCCTGTGACCAACATCTTGCCGTCCTGCGAGAATCGAGCCGAGACAACGCCGCTTTGATATCCTCCAAGGATCCGCTCCAGCTCCTCGTTATGGACATCCCAAAGATGCGCCGTCCCGTCTTCTCCGCCGGACGCAATCATCTCTCCGTCCGGCGAGAACGCGACGCAATGGATACTTTCAAGATTGTGTCCATCCGGCATTTTCCGTCTATTGCCTGTTTGGAGACTCCATAGGCAAACCTCCTCATTCGGACCGCCGCTTGCGAGCGTCTTGCTATCCGGCGAAAACGCAAGCGAAGAGACACCGTCAATATGTCCTTTCAGCGTCGTTCTCCATTTGCCGGATGGAAAATTCCAAAGCCGTATCGTGTTGTCTTGGCCTCCGCTTGCGAGACGCTTGCCGTTCGGCGAAAAGGCGACGCAATAAACATCGCGCGTATGTCCGCGCAGCGTCTTCAAGAGGGAGCGGGTTTGGACATCCCAGAGCCGTATCGCGTCGTCGCCATATCCTCCTGCGAGCGTCTTTCCTTTGGGCGAAAATGCCAAGCCGAAAAGAAACGGCGTATGTCCGTCGATGATCTGTCGGACGGCGCCGGTTTGCGCGTCCCAGCATCGAAGGGCGCCGTCCTCCCGCGCGCCGCCGCCGCTGAGAATCGTCCGCCCGTCCGGCGAAAAGGCGACGCAATCGATGTCCCCGACATGTCCAATCAGCTGCTGTTTATGCGCGCCTGTTTCCGCGTCCCAAAGCCGTATTTTCTTGTCGCTCCCTGCGCTGGCGATACGCTTGCCGTCCGGCGAATACGCAACCGACATGACCCGCCGGTCATGTCCTTTCAGTTCCGCCCTGCAGTCGCCTGATTGGACATCCCAAAGCCGTATCGCGTCGTCGTCGCTCCCGCTGGCAAGCGTTTTGCCGTCCGGCGAAAAGGCAACGCAATTGAGATTGCTGGAATGTCCTTTGAGCGTCTTGAGCCGATCGCCCGTCTCGGCGTCCCATAGCCGTATCGTATCGTCGTCGCTTCCGCTGGCGGCAATGTTTCCGTCGGGAGAGAACGCGACCGACGCGACATTCTCTTTATGTCCCTTCAACGGCGCGATCAGTCCGCCGAATCGGACATCCCAGAGATGTACATCGTCCCCGCCGCCCGTTACAATCGTTCTTCCGTCGGGGGAAAAGTCGACACAGAAGGAATCTTCGGACATCTCCATGCTCGATTGGACATCTCCTGTCCGAATGTCCCATAGCCGCAGGACGCCGCCGCTGTCATCCGCATAGGAGCTGCATACGGCAAGGAGATTGCCGTTGGGTGAAAAGGCTGCCGCCTGCGCCCGTTCGCCTGCGACGCCCAGCAGCGCCGTTTCCGTACCCGTCTCTGCATCGTAAAGCCAGACGCCGGCGCTGCTTGCCGCCGCTATCGTCTCTCCGTCCGGCGAATAGACGATGTCCATGACATACCCTTTGCCGAGCCGCGCCTCCGCGCCTTCAGGCAGATTCCATTGGACATAATCAGGGGTTTTGTTCATGGTATGCAGTCCATCTCCGAGCGCCCGCCGAGAAAAGCGCCGCCTGCCACATGATACATTATTAACGGAAAAATGCGCCAACGCGCATGGGGATGGACAGGATAAGACGCGAAGATCAAGCGACGACGATGGGCGACGGCTCCACCTCTATATGAAGGTCGCCGTCTTGAATCAGGGCGCGTATGGCGGCGCCCGGCGCCGGCTGGGAACGCAGGATCTCTTCAGCAAGGCTGTTCTCGAGTCGGCGGCGAACCTCGCGCCTCAAACCGCGCGCCCCCTGCGACGGATGAAACCCCTCCTTCACCAAAAAATCGATCGCCTCCGGCTCCACAATCAACAGGTTTCCATGCTCCAATGTCCGCGCCTTCAGATCGTCGATCATCAGGTCCGCAATCCGCCGAATTTCTTCTACCCCCAGCGCCTGAAACATCACGATCTCATCGATGCGGCTTAGGAACTCTGGGCTGAAGGTCTGTTTGAGCGCGTCCAACATGCGCCCCTCCATGCTTTCGCGCGGCGCGGGGGCATCCTCCGCGGAGCCGAAGCCGACCGACCGCTCCTGCGTCAAGCCGCGCGTCCCCGCGTTGGAGGTCATGATCAGCAGCGTATGCCGAAAATCTACCGCGTTTCCAAGCGAGTCGGTGATCTGCCCGCTTTCCAGCGCCTGCAGCAGAAGATTGTAAACGTCGGGGTGCGCCTTCTCGATCTCGTCCAGCAGGACGACCGAATACGGGCGCCGCCGCACCCGCTCCATGAGCGTCCCGCCCTCGCCGTGTCCGACATACCCCGGCGGCGCGCCCGTGAGCCGCGAGACGTTGAACCTCTCCATAAACTCCGACATGTCGACGCGGATGAGCGCGTCGGGGCTGTCGAACAGCAGCTCCGCCAGCTGCTCGGCGAGATAGGTTTTGCCGACGCCGGTCGGTCCGACAAACAGAAACGACCCGATCGGGCGGCGCGGATTTTTCATTCCCGCCCGCGAGCGCTGTATCGCGCGCGTCACCAGCTGCACCGCTTCTTCCTGCCCGATGATGCGCTCCTCCAGCTCCGCCTGCAGGCGCAGCGCCTTCTCCGATTCGCCCTCCTCCAGGCGCGACACCGGTATGCCTGTCCAGCGGGAGACCGCCTCCGCGGCGTCGTTGGAGGTTACGAGGACCGGCTCGCGTTCCGTTGACGAAGCCTCCGATTCCATTTCGCGCGGTTGACGCAGGCGCGCCAGCGACCCCGCCTCGTCAAACACATCGATCGCCTTGTCCGGCAAAAATCGCCCCTGTATGTACCGCTGCGACAGCAGAACCGACGCCTCCACCGCCCCGTCCTCATACTGCGCCTGATGATGCTCCTCATACCGCGATTTGAGACCTTGAAGAATGCGGATCGTCTCCTCTTGGGACGGCTCCTCCACCATGATCGGCTGAAAGCGGCGTTCCAGCGCGCCGTCCCGTTCAATATGCTTGCGGTACTCGCGCACGGTGGTGGCGCCGATGCACTGTATGTCGCCGCGCGCCAGGGCGGGTTTCAGCATATTCGCCGCATCGATGGAGCCTTCGGACGCGCCTGTGTTGACAAGCGTATGCAGTTCGTCGATGAACAGAATCGCGTTTTGTCGGTTTGACGCTTCCTTCATGACCGCCTTGAACCGCTCCTCAAACTGCCCGCGGTATTTTGTCCCGGCGATGAGCGCGCCGAGATCGATCGACAGAAGGCGTTTATCGGCAAGCGCGGGCGGGATATTCTTCGCGGCGATTCTTTGCGCCAACCCCTCCACAATCGCCGTCTTGCCGACGCCCGGCTCTCCAATGAGCGCGGGGTTGTTTTTCGTCCGCCGAAGAAGAACCTGCGTCAACCGCTCCAGCTCCCTGCTTCGCCCGATGAGCGGGTCCAGCTCATTTTCGGCGGCAAGCGCGGTCAGGTCTCGGCTAAATTGCTTTAGCAGCGACTCTTTGCGGCTTTTTCCCGCCTCTTTCGGTTCGCCCATTCCTGAATCGACATGGTCGGCTCCGCGCGCGATTCTTTTGCGCAGCGTCTCCTCATCCAAACCCATCGATTTCAGCGCGGCGGACGCTTCCCCCTCGCTGCGCAATACGGCTAAAAGCAGATGCGAGGTGTCGGTCAAACGGCTCTTGCAGCGGCGCGCTTCCTCTTGGGCGAGGCTGACGGCTAAGGCGCATCGGCGCGTGTATTGCGATTGCTCGTCTCCGCGCGCGTAGCTGTCTTTCGGCAGACGATGCAGCTCCAGCTCAAGCCGCCTCTGCAGCCTTTCAATGTCGATATGCAGGCTTTCAAGACACTGAACGGCGGAGCTGTCCACATCTTTCAGCAGCGCAAACAGAAGATGTCCAACGCAAACATGGGCGTGGCTCATCTTACGCGCTTCGGCGTATGCCACTCCAAACGCCTTGCGGGCGCCTTCGGTTAAACCCTGGTTGGGAATCATAACGCCTTTCCTCCGCTCTGCCTGCGCTTTCAGTTATTGCGAGCGGTCCGCCCCGCTTGGATGCAGCGGGGTTCCGCTTGACGTTGTCATATTTCGGAACGCTTGAATGAGCATGCGCGTTACAGGCCCCGGCTTTCCGTCGCCGATGATGCGCTGGTCAAGCGACACCGCCGGCACGATCTCCGCCGCCGTTCCGGTCAAAAAGCATTCATCGCTGGTGTAAATATCGTATCGGGTGAAGATCGTCTCCTGCGTCGGAATGCCGAGCCCGTCGGCGAGTTCCAGCGTCACCGCGCGGGTGATGCCGTCCAGCGCGCCGACCAGCGTCGGAGGCGTCAAAAGCCGCCCGTCCTGCACAATAAAGATGTTGTCGCCGCTGCATTCTACCACATAACCTTCCTGGTTCAGCATCAGCGCTTCCTGCGCGCCTGCCGCAGCGCCTTCAATCTTCGCCAGAATGTTGTTGAGATAGTTGAGCGACTTGATGCGCGGGTTCAGCGCCTCGGTCAGGTTGCGCCGCGTCGCCGCGGTCACAACGGTCAACCCGTCTCGATAGCACCATTCAGGATAAAGCGCGATGGAGTCCGCGATGCAGATCACAAACGCTTTGGGGCATTTTTCAGGACCCAGCCCAAGATCGCCGACGCCGCGCGTGACGACAAGCCGAATATATCCGTCTGTCAGGTTGTTGCGCCTGCATGTTTCCAGAACCGTCTCCTCCATCTCGTCGATGTCCATCGGTATCGTCAACATGATCGCTTTGGCGGAGTTGTAAAGCCTGCGCAGATGCTCGTCCAGTTTAAAAACTCTGCCGTTGTAGAGGCGGATGCCCTCAAAGATCCCGTCCCCGTATAACAGCCCATGGTCAAAAACGGAGACTTTGGCGTTCTCTTTTGAGACGAACTCTCCGTCCAGATATATTTGCATGTTGAACCCTATCCTGTTCCCCTATCCTGTTTGTCGACGCGCGCGTCCGTCCACCAGTTCCACCGTTCTGTCGGAACGCTCAGCGAGCTGCGGGTTGTGCGTCACAATGGCGAATGTTTGCCCCAGCTTGTCGCGCAGTTCCCAGATTAGGTCATGGACGGCTTCGCTCGTTTTTCGGTCAAGGTTGCCGGTCGGCTCGTCTGCTAAGACGACGCGCGGCTCGTTTGTCAATGCCCTCGCCAGCGCGACCCGCTGCCGTTCTCCGCCGGAAAGCTGCGGCGGGCGGTGTCCAAGCCGTTCCCCCAGCCCGACATCCATGAGAAGATCGCGCGCTCGGTCGGTCGCGTCGCCGCGCTCTCTTCCGGCGATCATGCCCGCCATCGCCACATTTTCAAGAGCCGTGAACTCCGGCATCAGATGGTGAAACTGAAACACAAAACCGATATGCTGACTGCGGTACTGCGCCAACTGCGGCGGCGACAGCTCCGCAATGTTGATGT
This sequence comes from Candidatus Poribacteria bacterium, assembly GCA_963665845.2. GTDB lineage: Bacteria > Poribacteria > WGA-4E > JAPPNK01. Next base: position 2,383,253 of record OY762492.1, on the reverse strand, counting down.
CGCCGTAAAAAACGCTCCCCTCGGTCGGCTTGTCCAAACCGCCCAGCAGATACAGCAATGTGCTTTTTCCAGCGCCCGATTCGCCGACCACGGTCAAGATCTCCCGCTCCTGAATATGCAGGTTGACGCCGCGCAGAACGACAAGCTCCTCGCTTGCCCCCTGGAACGTTTTTACCACATTTTGAGCGCGAATGAAAGGCTTGCGTTTATTCATAACGCAGCGCCTCGACAGGATCCATCAGCGAAGCGCGGCGCGACGGCAAAAAGGAGACCCCAAGGCATACCGTCATCGTCAACGCGTTCACCAGACCGATAAAGGGCCAGCTGATCTCAACCGGAACTGTCGAGATGTAGTAAAACTGCGCCGGGAGCGGTATCTCCAACTGCGTGATGAGCCAACACAAGCCGAGGCTGCCGAGCGTCCCGGCGACCGCGCCCATCCCGCCGATAGCGGCGCTGTAAAGCCCAAAGATGCGCAGAACCGATCTGTCCGACATTCCCATCGTTTTCAGGATTCCGATCTCGCGCGTCTTTTCTTTGACAAGCATCAGGATCATGACGGCGATGCTGAAACTTGCCACCAGCACAATGAGCGCAAAGATGATCGACGCGCCCATCTTCTCCAGCTCAAGCAGCGCAAACATCTCCCCCCACCGCTCTTTCCATGTCCGCGCATGGTAGGTCATGCCGTATTCGTTGAGTATCTCTTTTTTCACGTCGTCCGCGTCGTCCGGCTCCGCGGTGCGGATGTCCACGCGGGTGACGGCGTCTCCCATGTTGAAGGCGCGCTGCGCCGCGGACAGCTCCACATAGGCGTTGCGGCTGTCCAGCGCATACACTCCCGACTGATAAAAGTCGATCACAATAAAGGTGCGGATGCTGGCGACGATGCGCCCCGCGATGCGCTCCACATCGGTATAGAGCAGCGCCGGGTCGCCGATGTCGATCCCCAGCGTACCCGCGACCGCCTCGCCCAGAATGATGCCCCCCGCGATGGTGTCCCCCTCCGGCAGCTTGGAGCGGCCGATGCTGATAATGTCGGGGCGATCGAAGTTGATCGGGCCGCCCTCTTTAAACATCTCCTCCGCCAGCGGGTTGTTCTGATAGCTTGCCAGATTGCCATGGATGCGGGTTACATAACCCCCCCGCTCCGAGTCGATGCCGCGTATCTGAACGCCGGAGCGGCGCCCGTTCATTAGGTTCTGAATCAGCGCCACCTGCTCAACGCTCGGCGCAACGGCGGACACCTTCTCCTTCGTCTCCATGTTGGCAATGAACTCTTCATAATCGATGAACCGCTTCCCGATCTTCTGCGCCGTCAGATGCGGCTCCGAACTGATGAGCCGATTATACAGGATCGCTTCCAAGCCCGACCAGATCGAATACGCCACAATGAGCGCGACCATCCCTAAAAAAACCCCCAGAACGGAGATGATCGTTTGAAACGGTTTCGCCCGCAGATAACGCCAGCCGATGAGACGCTCGCAGGGTAGGCTCATGGCGTATGCGTTCGCATTTGCGGAAAGAAGATGACGTCGCGGATTGATGGGCTGTTCGTCGCGAGCATCGCCAGCCTGTCCATGCCGACGCCGAGTCCGCCTGTCGGCGGCATACCGTATTCAAGCGCGCGGATATAATCCTCGTCAAATAGATGGCTTTCATCGTCGCCGCGTTCCCGTTGAACCGCCTGCGCCTCCATCCGCGCCCGCTGATCGTCCGGATCGTTCAGCTCGCTGTATGCGTTTCCGAGCTCCATTCCGCCGGCAAACGCCTCAAACCGCTCCACGAAACGCTCGTCCCCGCGCTTCTTTTTCGCCAGCGGCGAGGTCTCCAGCGGGTAGTCATGGATGATTGTCGGCTCAAAAAGATGAGGCTCCGCCGCCGCTTCAAACAGCTCCGCCACTAGCAAGCCCCATGAATCGGCGTGTTCGGGAATCTCAACCCCGCGCTTCTCCAGCTCCGCCTTCAGCTGCGCCGCGCTCATCTCCAGGACATCGACGCCCGCCGCCTCCTGTATGCTCTCTGTCATGGAGACGCGCCGCCAAGGGGGCGTCCAGTCCAGCGTCTTTCCCTGCCATTCTGTTTGCAAGGTTCCGACGGACGCTTCAATCGCATGCGCCGACATGTTTTCAACCAGCTCCATCATCCCCTCGTAATCGGCGTATGCCTGATACGCCTCAAGCATGGTGAATTCAGGGTTATGGGTGCGGTCGATTCCTTCGTTGCGAAAATCTTTGGAGAACTCGTACACCCGCTCTATTCCGCCGACGATGAGACGTTTTAAGTACAGCTCATTGGAGATGCGCAGATACAGCGTTTCGTCTAAAACATTGTGATGCGTTGTGAACGGGCGCGCCGCCGCCCCGCCGTAAATGGGCTGCAGGATCGGCGTTTCCACCTCCAAAAAACCGCGTCCGTTCAAAAAATCGCGCGTCGCTTGAAAAACCCGCGTCCGCGTCTCCATCACATCGCGCACCTCTCGGTTCATGATCAGGTCGAGATACCGCTGGCGGTAGCGCGTCTCCACATCGGTAAGCCCATGGAATTTCTCCGGCAGCGGGCGAACGGCTTTGGAGAGCATCGTTACATTGCGCGCTTCCACGGTCAGCTCGCCCATCCTTGAGCGGAATACGGTACCTTCGACGCCGAGAATGTCCCCGATGTCGAACAGCGTTTTGAAATCGTCGTAAGCGTCGTCGCCGACCACGTTTTGCCGAACATAGATCTGTATCGGTCCGGCGTCGTCCTGAAGGTGGGCGAAGGCGCTTTTGCCCATCAACCTGCGCGACATCATGCGTCCGGCGATGCATACTTCCTCCTCGCTCGTTTCGCCAGGCTCCATCTCCGCCCATTTTTCCAACAGCTCTTTCGATAAGGCGGTCGGTTCAAAAAGATGCGGGTACGGGTCCATGCCTTTGGCGCGCATTTTTGCCGCTTTTTCTCGCCTCATGGCGGCGAGGCCGCGTATGTCATCGTTCATGGGGCAGTCCCTCTCTTTTGTTTAACCGCTATTCGACCGCTTTGAGCAGCCGTTCCGTTTGGACGGCGCGCCCTAGCCGCGCCGATTCCAGAACGCTCTCCGCCAGATAAACCGCGTTGCGCGCCGACGACGCCATCACCGGCGCCTTTGCCCGCTGGCGAATCGATTTCCATAGCCCATCGTAAAAGCCTTGCGCGCTCGGCGCGTCCAGCGGAGACGAATCGACAATGGCGCCGCGCGTTCCGACCACCGTCAGCCTAGGGAGCGGAAACGGCGACTTGGAAGACGGCAGCAGCGACAGCTCAACGCACGGCGGCTCCTCAAACCGAAACAGCGCCGAAAGCGACTCCAGCGCGTTCTCGCTGCGCGCGTTCGGCGCGGCGGACGCCTCCTGAAGACGCGAGCTGTTGAACAGCTGCGCAAGATCCAGCATATCGAGACTGTCTGAAAAGAGAAGCCCGCCCTCTTTAGGCAGAGGGGCGGCGAGCTTGACCATGAGCGGATCGCCGATTTCGCCGCTGTCGATGCGCGACAAGGCATGCGCCGTTTGATGATCCCACCGCCGAAGATGCGCGACGGTGAGCGTGACGCCCTTGCGCCGCGCCCGCTGTATTAACTGGTCGCACTGCGCCGTTGACGCCGCCATCGGCCGCTCAAGAACCACATGCAGCCCGGCTTCCAGAGCCGACTGGGCGGCGTCGTATCTCGCCGAAGCGGCGCTTCGCCCGATAAAAACGGCGTCCAGCTCCTGATGCGACAGCAGGTCGCGGAGGCTGTTATACGCGGCGGCGTGGGATCTGCCTGCCCATTGAAGTCCGCGCCCTGGCGACGGGTCGTAAACGGCGGCGATCTGAAAACGGTCGGGCTGCGCCTCCACAACGGAACTGTGCGGCGAATGGGCGAACCCCCGCGCTCCAATGATCCCCAGCATGATCGGCGTCATCTTCTCTCCTCAATCGGCGTCGTTCCCTTATAAATGTATCTGAAGCGAGGCTGAAACGTCCATAAAGAATGCAACCGCCCAGTGCAAGAGCCAGCCGTAGAGAAACGAATCGCTTCGGTAAGCGATCCATCCCAGGAAGAGGCCGGCGGGAACCGCGCCCAGCGTTTCCGGCAGCGGCTTTCCAAAATGCATCAAGACGAAGGGTATTGTCTGTATCCATACGGCGCCGGCGCCGAAATCGCGTTTCAGGCTGCGCAGCATCCATCCGCGAAAGAAAAACTCCCACATGAAAAAATAGACGCCGTAAAGCAGCTCATAAGCAAGAAACAGATCCAGGCGCGTTCGAGCGGCTTTGAGCAGCGGATATTTGTTTTGAAATTCGGGAACAAAACTGGCGGCAACCGCAACGGCAACCATGACCGCTCCCGCCGGGAGTATAGCCCGCGCCTCCTTCGGCTCGCCGAGACGCGCGCCGAACTCCCGAAACCGCCGCTTCCAAACAATGCGCCAGATCAGAAAAGGTACAGCGCACAGAAAAACGCCGCTCCCCAAATACCACCATGCGTATGAGTAGAAATCAAAGAGCGGGTCCGTTTGAAAACGGCTGAACAGCCGCCGAAAGTCGCGCGGAAGCATCCATTGGCGGTGAAGCGCGAGCAACACAGGGACAAGCAAAAGGGCGGTCCGCCCTTCGGCAGACAACCCTTCGCTTAGGTCTGACCATACGGCAGCGAGACGCCCCTTGAGCGTTCTCATGCCGCGCGGCGTCTTATGACGGGCTGCTCCCAGGCTTCACCAGAAACCAGCATGTAAGTCCGCAGAGAGTCGCCCATCCTTCCGATTCCAGTTCGCGCGCGGCAAGCGCCTCCACGCGCGAGTTGAGACCTATCGGCGTCTCAACAACCCGCATGAGGCAGTTGAGACGCCGCGCGCGTTTCAGCGCCTCTTGAGTCAGATGTTCCTTTGCCGCGTCGATGCGCAGCCGCCGCTGCGCTTGCTCCGCCGGGCGCGTTCCGTTTCCCATGTTCGGCGTCCTTACTGGTTTCGTCTTTCGATTCAACCAGTAATGGGACCGACGCGGGAAATTGTCAAGCGTACAGCGCTACTCGATCTCCTCGTCCGACAGCACAAAGGCGATATTGTCGAGCGTGGCGCGTTTGGCGCGTTCCATCGCGTCGATCACATCTCCATGCTTCGTGTTCTTGTCGGCGTGGATCATCAGCACCTCGATTTCGTTCGCGCGCGTCAGCAGGTATTTTTCCAGAGCGTCATAGTCCTGCATCGCCTGGTCGTCAACGGACATCTGCCCGTTCGCGTTGATGTACACGTTGAACTTTTTGCGGACATACTCCTCGCGGGACTTGGAATCCGGCAGTTCAACGGTGAACGGCAAGGTGGGCTTCAGAATGTTCGCCACCATAAAGAAGATGAGCAGAAGGAAGACGCAGTCAACCAGCGGCTCCATGACCAGCTTGGGAGGCTGTTTCTCCCTCGGTTTTTTTAATCTCACGGCGCAACCCTTTCAAAGTTGGGCTGTTGGATGCGGTGGACGAGGCGCGCCTGTCAATATAAGGAGCTTGCAACCATTGCAAATCCGATTTTTTTGATGCCGGCGCGTTTCGCCTTGTCCATCACGGTCACGATCTGCTCATGCTTCACGCGCCGTCCGGAGCGGATGATGAGCGTCTCTTTTTGCTCCTCGGTGCCGCCCATAAAGCTGACCGACAGGTCGCTCATGCTCACTCCACTATCGTTCAGTAGCATGATGCCTTCCGATGCGCCCCCTTCTGGGTTCGATATCACCAGGATGAAGTTTTTCTGCTCCGGCGGCGTCGGCGCATTGGACGGGGGCGGCAGTTTGACCTGGATGCCAGGCAGCGGCGAGAAGGTGGTCGCCAGCATGAAAAAGATGATCAACAGAAACACGCAATCGATCATCGGCGTCATGTCCACTGCAGGCTCCCGCCGCGATTTGCGGGCGGTAGCTTGGGTTTGATTTTCATCATACATGTCCGCGACTCCTTTCAATGCGGTTGCGCAGCCGCCTTATGATGAGGGCGGCCGCGCAAAATGAAAAGATTTAGCTGGCCGCAGCGTCGGATGCGGTCAGTTTGTTTGCCAAATTCGAAGCCGCATCTTCAATGCGGAGGGTGTTCTTGTTGACGATGTTTTCGAAAATCGCGTAGAACACCAGCGCAGGAGCGGCAATCGAGAGACCCGCCGCTGTCGTGTAGAGAGCGACCGAAATCCCGTCAGCCAGCTGGTTCGGGTCGTTTGTGCCTTCCAACGCGATCACCGTGAACGCGCGGATCATCCCCAGCACCGTACCCAGCAGCCCAAACAGCGGAGAGACCACTGCAATCATCGACAACCAGGTCAGGTTGTTCTCAAATTCGGGCAGCTCGCGGGCGGCGCCTTCCTGCATCATCTCCTGTATCTCGTTCTTTGTCGGCGGCTCATTTCGCACCAGCCCCGCGCTATAGCGGGTCAATCCGCTCTTGAGAACGTTCGCAATCGGCGTCCCCACCTCATCGCACGCCTGCTGCGCTTCGTTGACATCGTCATGCTCCAGCGCCTCATCCACGCGGTGAAGAAGCGCCTCGGTGCCGGAGTTCAGCTTCACGTAGGTGAAGATGCGCTCAATGATGAACGTCACCGCCGCGATGGAGCAGAGCAGCAGCGGAATGCCGACCCATCCGAACCGCCTTGCGAACACGAGCAGGGTCGTCTTTTCGCGCATTTTCACTTCGATGATCGTCATCTGTCCGGCGACGACCGTACGAATGATGCCGTCGCGGTCCCGGAAATTGTCCGCCACCACTTTGAGCGAGTACTCGCCGGGGGCAAGCGGACCGATTTCAAACTCGCCGTTCTGATCGCTCGTGGCTTCGCCTGTCACGTCGTTCCCAACATACATGATGGTCGCGCCGTTGACTGCCGCGCCTCCCTGCGTTACATCCTTGATGCTGCCTTTGATGCCGGTTTCGCTGACGGTCGTGTCCAGGCCGGCGCCGCCGATGTCAATTTCGCTGCCCATGTCGGCGCCGATATCCTCGGTCGCTTCCTGCGCCTGAACGCCGAGACAGAAGATGGCCAGCGCCGCCGACATGATGACGGGAAGAAGTTTACGCACTTGGTTTGCCTCCATAAGGTTTGAAACGGTTGAACGGTTCGATCCTCGAACCGCGTTTTCGTTGTTGTTGAGAAATCGATTCATGATTGCTTCTCCGCTTTTCGTATGAGCCATGACGCAGTCAGCGTAAAGATGAGAGCGACCGCTGCAATGGAAAACAGCAGGACCAGAACTCCATTCCCGCCGTACATCCTCCCTAGCGCCTGGAATATGGTCGTCTTTTTGCGCATTTTCAGTTCGATGACCGTCGTCTGTCCAGAGACGACGGAGCGAAGGATGTTATCGCGTTCCTTATACCTGTCCGCCGCAACGCTAAGAGAGTAATCGCCGGGAGCAAGCGGAAAGATTTCAAACTCGCCGTTCTGGTCGCTCTTGACTTCGCCCGATTTACCGGCGCGAAGCCCAACGTACGTGTACGTGACGGTCGCGCCCTCGACAGCCGCGCCTCCCTTCGTTACATCCTTGACGCTGCCTTTGATGCCGGCAACGGCATGCATTTTCGCGCCTTCAACCGCGGATCCGTCTCTCACACTCAACACAACGCCGCTCAGCGCCGCCGCTGGAGCCGACGTCTGTACCTGCGCATGGGCGGCGCCGACCCATAGAGCCGCCGCCGATATGCGCATCATGATGATCAGAACGTTCCGCAATTGCCTGCCTTCAAGCGACAAGCGGGAGGCGGCCCGACCCTGCGGACCGCCTCCCGCTGTCAGCGTTGTTTAGAAACCGGTCATCGCGCGAATGTAGGTGCTGTTGCTCGCAACATTGTTGAGAACATCCTTGTAGATGCGGAAACCCGACAGGATCGCCACAACAAAACCTTGCCAGTCGCCTTCCTGAATCAACTGCAGCTCAAAGATTCGAGTCCGCGAATCGGGGCGGTACTCGATCGGAGCCGACGATTGCCCGTCCGGAATGACCGACAGATACCGCTGGTAATCCTTGTCCTTGTTGATGAACTTGCGGTACTGGAAGCCGGCGACGATCGCCGCCCGCTGCGTGAACTGATAGTCGAAGCGGACGCCCTCGACGATTTCGCGGCTGTTCTTGTTGAAGCGCAGATACTCTCGGCTCTCCGCGTCGCCGGGGTTGACATTGATCGGGTCCAGCGCGAACCGCGTACCTTTGTCAAACTCGCCCAGATTGAAGCGGGAGATGTAAAGGCTGTCGCGGCTTCGGTCCGAACTCCGCTCAAGAATGTACTTATACACCGGCGTGATGACGATGTCTTCGCTGATGCTCTCAACGATGCTCTGCAGACCGCCAATCTCCTTGAGCGGAATCTCATACTGCGCGCGGAAAATGAGCAGCTGCTGATTGAGGGTCTTGCCCTCTTCAGTGATGATGTTGCCGTCTTCATCCCAGTAGCTCTGAATCCCGTATCGACGCCCCTGCCAGTTGTCGATGTCGAAAATCAGATTCGGGTCCGGATAGAACGGGTAATCTCTCTGCCCGCCGCCGACATCCACCTGCGTCTGCGGCACCATCAGGTCGATGCGCTCATCAATGTCGGGCGTGTCCGGGTCGTCCGGGAAGATCAGCCGTTCATCCGACGGCGGCGACTGGCGCCCAAGCGTGAAGAGATACTTGCCCTCAAGCGTCAGGTTGTTGATCGCGTTGTAGAGGAACTGCAGCGTCGTCGTGTTTTCCGTCGCGTTGTAGAAGTCCAACTGGTCCTCTATCTGCGCCTCCCCAAGCGCTCCAGGGATCAGCGCGATGGAGTAGTCGGGGATGTCGTCGTCCACAACGCGGAGACGGTCTTGCAGGCGGAAAGTGCCGAGCTCGGCAATGTCGCGCTGAAAATCGAAGTGGAGATAGCGCGAGTTGTTGCGCCGCGCGCTGGACACTTCCGACTCGTTCAGCCAGCCGAAAGTGGTCGTCATGTTCTCAAAAATGTCCCACGCCACCTCAATATGGTAGCCGCGCCGGTCGATCCCGTACTCATAATCCGGCTCATAGTCGTCTTCGAGAGAGTCGATGATGCCGTTGTTATCATGGTCGACCAGGTCGTCAAAGATGGGCGGGTCGGCGTCGAAGATGAGGAAATCTTCCTGATAGTCCAGAATGCCGTTCTGGTCGCGGTCGTCCGCTTGCGGAAGGACTCCGTCAAAGTCGATGCTGTCGGGAAAGCTGTCGCGGTCGTCGTCGTCTTCAACGAAGCGGTAGATGTCCGCATTGAAGCCGTTCCCCGCCGCCACGCCCGGACCTTCCGTTCCTGGACCAGGTTCGTCTTTCGCTTCGCGCCACGGGCCTGGGTTGTTGCCGTACACCTCGTCGCGGTCCACATTGTTTCCCCAGCCCTGGTAGTTGGTCGTGTAGCCTGGGTCGATGTGGTAGAACGCTTCTTTGAACAGGATGCGTCCAAGCCGGTGTTCAAGCTGGATGAACCAGGCGACCTCGGCGGAGTCATGGTTGTCGCCGCCGGGCGTGAATTTGAACTCCGCGCCGTTGTTGGCGGAAAAGGTTCTCCCCTCCGACGCCTCGTCGTATTTGAAGTCGGCGGCGTCTCCGACGGTCGCGTTCGATATCCCTGAATCCTGCGGCAGAAGAAGAATATCGATGCGTTCTTCGTCGACGGTCGGATACGCTTTGTATTTGTTGTTGACCGAATACTGCGCCCGAATCAGCACATTGCCGATCGTCCCTTCAAGGTCCACGCCCGCCAAGACAGCGGAGCGCGGCGCGCCGTACTGCAGCGACGCGATCGTTTTCGGATTCCACCCGTTCGGATCGGACACGTCCAGGTCTTGACCCTGCTCCTGACCGACGTTTCCAGGCGCCTGTATCACGTCGCGATACGGCATCACGATGAGACCGCTTCCGTTCATATTGAGCAACTGATCGCCGTCTTCATCGCCGACGTTGCCAGGGCTGTATCCGCTCATGACGATGTTGTAGTCGCCCGCCACCTTGATATTCTGGAACTCAACGCTGATGACAACCGCCGGGTTCAAAAGCGAGCTTCCCAGCTCGTTGGCAGCCGCATCCGGCAGATTGGTCAAATCCAGCGCGTAATGAAAAGCGTCAAACCCGTTTGCAACCCGCCAGTCGCCCAGGTACGGATAATCGGCGTTGTCCGCGCCGACATTGCGAACAATGCGCGGGTCGGAACTGGGAAGCTCCGTCGTCACGGTCGGGTCGGGCGATCCGCCGTTCAGCACATCTCCCGTCAGATTGCCGTCCCGCATATCGTCGGAGAAGACCTGCCATGTGAGCGTCTGCTCCTCGGACTCCTGCGGCGCGCGGATGACAACCGGTTCTTCCAGCGGTTCGCCCGTGTTCGGGTCCTCCGTGATGACTTCGACGTCATACAATTCCTCTCGGTACCGTATGACGACATCCATCGACTGGAAGGCGGCTCCGACGCGCCCGTCTTCAGGCGAGTCGTCGCGGAAAGTGACAACGATGACCTGCGGCGGCGTGTTCGGCACGGAGCCGAAGAGCGGGTTGTGCGTCCGCTGATGAAACTCCTGGCGCACGTTTATATACGTCGCGCCGACGCGGAAGATGTCCCCGATCAGCCCCTGCGCTCGGAAACCGATGATTCTGGAGTTGGCGAGAAAGGCAACGTCCTCGGTGGAGGTTCGTCGACCGGCGGCGCCGTTGAGCGTCTGGAAACCAAGAGGGATATTGTAGATGGTGTTGGACATGCGCGTGTTGAGAAGCGTGAACAGATGACGCTCATGAGAGAACGAGATGTCGAACCGCTGCCCGTCAAATTCCGTTTTCCGGATGATGTACCCGGCGGGAAAGAGCGTCTCCGGCAGAATGCGGAGATGATCTCCGATCGCCGCTTCCGCGTGCCTGCCCCTAAAGGTGTCATGCGTCAGAACCTCGCGGTCCAGCTCCACAACAAATCGGAGCGTCTCCCACTGTCCGCTGAAACCGAGGTTCAAGTTGCCTGTGTTGTCGAACTTCTTCACTTCCCCGTAGTGATGAACCTCATGCCCCTCCAGCAGCTCTTTTCCGAACAGATCATGGAAAAAATGAGGAATTTCTTCCAGCTCAAAGCGGTCGGAGAACTTCGACTCCCCCTCAATTGCCGGCAACAGCGGCTCCTGCGGGCCTAGCTCGGAGAACGGCGTTGTGCCGCACCCGATCAGCCCCAATCCTATCAATGCAAGCGACGCCGCCAATGTCCACCGACCCAGGCATGGAAGCGCCGCTTTAGCGGTCTTTCTCATAAGTTCTGTCCTTAAAGTTTTGATTCTCAAGAGCGTATCCTCGCTCGTTCAAAATTTCATGATTGCGTCAAGCAACGCGTTGAAACGCCCGCATCCTCCGCAAACCAAGTTTACAATAACAAAACGCTCGGCGCATGTCAACCATTTTTCACGTTGCGCGTTGAATCATGCCGCGCTTGCCTAGCGGAACGAAAACGCCCCGCCCGCAACAACATACCATACCAAGACGCCAAACGCATGTCAACCGCTTACAACGCCTGGATTTAAAATCTCTGAACCCTCGGATGACGTTACTATGCCATTGATTTGCTGCGCATTCAACTTTTTTAACCGACGGCGGCGGAGTCGATTCTGAACGCCGACCCGCTTTGAAAACCAAGGCTCTCATGATGCAAGCAGAGAACGCAGACGGCGCAATATCGTCGCGCCCGGCACAGGCTGCGACAGATCCAGAAGATACAGCTCCATGTAGTCGCTCTGGTTGCTGACAAAAACGATGCGCTGTCCGTCCGGCGAAAACGACGGCTGCATCGCGTCCCCTTTCAATCGGCACAACACGCGCGACCGCCGCGTCTCCCAGTCCATCAGCGCCAGCTCATACGCATCGCGCTGCCGAAAATAAACCAGCCGGCTCCCGTCCGGCGAAAACGAACCCGCAAACTCGTTATACGGCGTCCGCGTCGCCTGCTCAAGCTCCGTCCCGTCCGCCTTCATGAGCATCAGCTCAAAATTGTTCTCCTGCGTTTGAACAAACAGAATGGAGCTTCCGTCCGGCGTGTAGACGGGCGACCCGTCGTCTTCCGGACCTGTCGTCAGGCGAATCCGCCCCCCGCCCTCTACGTCCATCGTCCAGATGTCCAGATTCTCCTCCACCGCCGCTTCAAACGCGATGCGCGCCTCGGACGGATGATGATAAGGGTTGGCGACCGAGCTGGGGTTCGGCGTCAAAAGCGAGACGGAGCCGTCCGCAGAGTCGCGTTTCATCAGCACAATGCGCCGCGTGGAGGAGCCGCTGGCGTGAAGCGTGATGTAGCCGACGCCCGTTCGATGTTCCGTCGCGGCAAAGATGAGCGCGGAGCCGTCCGGCGAATAAACGGGGCTGATTTCGTTGGAGGCGTCCATCTCGGTCAGCCGCTCCAGCGCCATGTCCTCCAAGCGGAGCAGGTAAAGATCGCCGCTTTCATATTGGTGCGACGCGAAGACGACGCTTTTTCCGTCAGGGTGAAAGCGCGGGAAATAGCTGTCGGCGCCGTTTCGCGTGAGTCGGGTTGTATGGTACGCGCCGCCGGTCATCGCGCCGATTCGCTCCGTGTGCGACCCGTCAGGCTCCCGCTCCAGCGCCTGTATCCAGACCTCGTACGCCTCCTTTTGACGACCCATTCGGTACAGCGCCTCGCCCAAGCCGGCGTATGCGTCCGCAAACCGCTCTTTTTTTGCGGCGGCGTTTTGAAAGCGGGTTTTCGCCTCCTCCAGCTCGTCCTGTTCAAGGGCGATTTCCGCCAGCGCCAGCTCCGCGTCGGCGGCTCTCTTCGGGTCTTTCGTTAGGCGGAGGAACGCCTCGCGCGCCTTTTCAGGTCCCTCCCGCCGATACGCTTCCCATCCTTCATCAATCGGCGAATCTCCGCAGGCGGAGGCGAAAACGGCAAGAAGCAATGCGGCGGCGATGCGTTTCATAAACTGCCTCGTTTCAGGTCGGCGAGAAAAACAGCGGCGGGTCGGCTCGGCGCGTCCGCATCGGTTGGATTCAACCCGCGGCGCAGATATTCATACGCCTCCGCGGCGTTCAAAACGCCGTATCCGCTTCGGTTGTCAGGCGCGTCCGCGTTTGAGGCGGTCATGCGCAGCGCGTTCATCATCTCGGCGGGAGAGGCGGACGGAAACGCTTCAACCAACAGCGCGGCAGCCCCCGCTGTCAACGCGGACGCCGCGGAGGTACCCCGCGCCAGCCGAAACCCTTCCCCGTCCAACGCGGCGGCAGAGACGCCGACGCCCAGCGCGAGCGCGTCCGGCTTGAGACGCCCGTCCCCCGTCGGTCCTTTTGAGGAAAATGCGGCAGGCTCCCCGTTCGAAAGCGCCGCGCCGACCGTGAAGACGCCGACCGAATCGGCGGGCGGCGCGATGCGCCCAAACGGGTTGTAGCGGTTGATGTTCCCGGCGGAATTCACAATCAACGCGCCGCGGCGCATCGCTTCCGCCGCCGCCAACGACGCGGGGGAGGTCTGCCCGTCCATCTCCGCAAAAGCGTAATCCAGCGCGTAGTTGAGCGACGAGTTGACGACCGCGCACCCGTTTTCGATGCACCACTCCAGCCCCTCAACCCAGTAATCTTCTTCAATATGCGACTCAAAATCGCGCCCGTTGCGCTGTATGTCTTCCGTTTTGGCTAAGTAGTATTCCGCGTTCGGCGCCAGCCCCGCCACAATCGACAGCATGGCGGTTCCATGGGCGGCTTCGCCAGGGTCGTCTTGACCCGGCTCCTCGTCCACATTCTGGTCTTGATGAATGACATCCATGACGGCTCCGACGCGCAGGCGCTCAAAGGCGGGATGCGTCAGCCGAAAGCCGGCGTCCAAGATGCCGACGCGGACGCCTTCGCCTGTCCAGCCCGCCTCCATCAACGCCTCCGCGTTCATCAAGTCAGGCTGCGCATGCCGCGTCGGGAGATGAGTCGGATCCACGGGAAACTGAACAACGCGCCGATAGGACGCGACGGGCGCCGTCCGCAAAACGCCCGGCAAACGCGCCAGCGTCTCCCGCTGCCGTTCGGTCGCCGAGACGCTCACCGCGCGCAGCCATCGGCTTTCGGTTCGGACAGACGCGCCGACCGCCTCCGCCGCGGAACGAAACGAGGCGCTAGGCGGCTCCTTTAAAAAAAGCCACCATGCCTGCGGCGCCTGCTCCGCTCCCGCATACAGCCCCGCGCTCAACAGCGCCGCCAACGCCCAGCCCATGCCGTTATGCATCTGGAACCGGATGCGGCGCGCCTTCGGGCCATGTGTCCTGCGGCTCATAACCGATCCATTTTCGCGCCGGCTCCAGGTCTAAAACAGGCCGCGTCTTGGGGCGGCTGGACGCAAACAGCGTCGCGGCGGGCGGGAGGTCGGGCGCCTCAACGCAGAGGGCGAAGAACCGCCCCGCGTCCCCTGGGCTAAAGTAAATGTTCTGCGCCCATTCCAGCTGCGCAATGGAGGCGACGTCATGCGGCGCGCGCGGAAGCCAGCCGAGGCGCACCGCCGCGACCGATATGCCGTATTGATGGGCGTACATCGCGCACATCGCCTCGCCGAACAGCTTTGTTACAGCGTAATGGTTCGGCGGACCCGTTCCGTCCTCAAGACGAATGAGCCGCTCGCCAAAATCGGGCGCAAACTGCCCCCTGTCGGGACCGGTCGGGATGGAAAGCCCGCCTTCCCCGCGCTGAATGTTCAACCGCGCCCCTGACGGCAGCGGACCCATGACGGTCTGAACGGTGCTGGCATACACGAGCCGCGGAACGCCATGCCTCTTCACCGCCTCAAAAACCTGATAGACGCCGACGATGTTCGGCTGGAGCAGCATCGTCAGAAAGTCGGCGGCGTCGGGCGTCGCGGCGAGATGCACAACCGCGTCCATGCCTTCCACCGCCGTCTCGACGGCGGCTCGATTTGCCAGATCGCCCAGATGCGCCTCGTCCACATTGTCCATCGGGCGCAGATCAAAGCCGCGCACAAAATGTCCGCGGCGGCGCAGCTCCTCCGCGGCAGCGCTTCCGACGGCTCCGCGCGCGCCGGTCACCAACACCCGCTGTCGTTCCATCGCCATCTCGACTCCTTTTAATTAAGACGCCCGTCCGTCTCACATCTCATCAATCGCTTCAAGCACCTCTTCGGCATGACCCTTCGTTTTCACCTTCTGCCACGCCTTGGCGATCTTGCCCTCTTTGTCGATCAGAAAGGTTTTTCGGCTGACGCCCATGAATGTCTTGCCGAACATCTTTTTCTCGCTGTAGGCGCCGTAGGCGGTTGCGACCGCATGGTCTTCGTCGACCAGCAGCGAAAAGTTCAGGCCGTATTTGTCGATGAATTTCTGATGGCTTTGCGCGGTTCCGCCGCTGCATCCGATGACGGCGGCGCCGCGCTTTTCAAACTCTCCGAGCGCGTCGCGGAACCCCTTCGCTTCGATGGTGCAGCCGGGCGTGTCGTCTTTTGGGTAAAAATACAGGACGACGATCCGCTTCCCTTTGAACATATCGAGAGAAATGTCGGCGCCTGTTTCGGTTGTTGCTTTGAAGTTGGGCGCGTCCGCGCCTTGCTTGATCTCCATCCGTTCTCCGTTTCATGTTTGACACTGAACGCAATGATACGCTGTTTTGAGAAATTTTGAAAGCGCGCCAACCGGAAGGCGGTACGCCCATGCAATGATGTACGAAAATCCCGCTCTTATCCGCCGCCGTTGAGCGCATCGTCTGTAGAGACAGCCTCAGCAAAAAAGATGTTGACACGTGAGAACGAACAATGTAGGGTAAGGGCAAGCATGGAATCGTGGGCGCAGAAATAGTTGTTGCGCGACAGCGAAAACCATGCTAGCGTTACGATACGGCATTGAGCCGGTCTTTAGATCAGCGGCGAAAGCCGTTAGCGCTGGAGAACGGCTTATGCTACACTGAAAGCAGGCGGGATGAACCGTCTGGAAACGAAAGTTCCAACACTGAGTGGTCGTCAAAATTCTTCGCGTGACGCATGTGGAAGGCGTCAGAAGCTTCCACAGATCTTCCTCAGGGCAGTTTGAGTTGAATGTTGGGGTGGATCTTGAGGTGATTGACATAGGCGGCAGCGGGTCTTACGGGGAATCCTCAGGAACGACCGACCGAGAGCCTTACAATCGAATAGGCATGCTTGGCTGGTACGCAAGCGACCCTGTGAGCGTTGATTCATATGCGTTGAGCGGGCTGAGAGTGCATCCCCTCCCTGACGATTACATTTCAACAGGTCTGTCTTACCAGTACCATTTAATCCGCAACGTTAAAGACGACCAAGACTTGGCTGGCGTGACGGAGGGCGTGGCGGATGGGCAAATGGTACTGCCTGGCGGGCTGCATCTTCATCCAATCGCTTTTGCGGTACATACCTGCCCCAACGGCCTTGACCCCGACATTTGTGGGACGGGAGAATACACTGGGGATCCGCCTTCAGAGGATATGTGATCATGAAAAGGACGCGCATCGCTCTCATCGGCGCAGCGGTTGCTCTGTTGACGGCATTTCTGATGGTCTTTGGATGGAAGCGGGCGGCTGTTCAGCCGCCCGCTTCCTTTCCAACAGCCGCGCAAGGAGTCGACCCGATGTCAAACTCTGTCCGTAAAGACGGAACGGACGCGGACAACGGGGTCTATGAGTCCACGGAGCAGCTCGCCGCCGTGTATCTTGAAAAGCTGCGGGAATCGTACAAGAAATACGGCAGAGAGCTGTCGCCTGATGAAGCGGCTCATTTTCGGAAAGTCGCCGCGGAAGCCTTCAAGGAGTACGTTAAGGAATACGGGCGCAAACCGAGTCATTCAGATATCAAGTTCACCGACAAGCCCCCGCAGCGAGAATCCCGCGTCGAGATCGATACAAGCAGCCTGGGCAACTACGACAGGCCGCAGACCGTCGAAGCTCTCATGGAAAGGTACGGTAAGGGCAAAGGCGACAAATACTACGGAGCCTGGGTCGAGAAAGCTTTCCCGCGCAAGGAATGGATTCAACGCGCGCTTGATCTTGGGATCGTGTTCCGCGACAACCACGATTATTCAGGAATACTCAACATACGGGGACTTCTTGCGCGGATTCGAACTCATCCAGAGTCGTATGCCGACATCATCCGAATCTACGGCTTGGAAGATGACGACAAGTACAACGCGTACATCGACAGGAAGATCCTTAAAATTGCGCGGGACAACATCATGTTTCGGGAAGCGGCGCGCCAAGATCCGCGCAGCATGGGCGGGATTCATCTAGCAGATCGGATCATCCCGACGAGGGGCAATCAGGTGCATGTGAGGATCGCTCCAGGCGATCCAAACCATGCGGTTGTCATGTACGGCCCTCGCGACCGCAGGCTGACGGGCGAAGAGACGCATCTCTTAAAATACCATGGCGTCGCCCCCGAAGGCATTGAGGTGTTTTACCTGGATGAGAACAACGAAGTGATGCCTCCCGACAGCAAGCCGATGCGCTTGGACTGGAAGGACCGCATCGCTGTCATGTCAGAACATCAACGGCAGACGGCTCTTCAAGGCGCGGTTGATTTTTTGAATTCCGAGAAGGTGAAGGAAATGACGATCGTTCAGTGGATGATGATGGCGGACTATACGGGCGCGCTGTTGGATTACACCGATGGCGGACGCTCAGGAGTTTCCGACGCGCCGCCCGTTTCGCCTGCGCCTTCTGGGGTTGTCGCGCCGCCTGATGAGCCGACAGCGGATCGCGCGGCGGCGGATGAACAGGCGCTTCCGCCGCTTTTGCCGCCGGGCGTGGAGCTGCCGCAGTCGCCGGGCAAAAGCCCCGAGGATGTGGACGCCTTCTTTGACTTTCTTGATCTGCATCTCATCGAGAACGCGGATGTGCCGGAGAATGTGCGCCGCGGCTTGAAGCAGCGTTACGAGGCGTATCAAATGTGGAAGGGCCAGGATCGGCTGCGGCGACAGGAGCCAAAGCCGCCTTCTCCGCCTGCCAACGAAGACGGCGACACATCGGACGAGGAGGACGAAGAGGTTGACGAATGACAAACGGGAAAGGTTCATGCCCTCGCGCCGGCGGGGCATGCCTTCCCTTTGCTTCCTTTCCGCGCAGGAAACGCCGTCTCTATCCGTTAACCGCCCTGAACGATGCGAATGATCTCCACCTGATCGCCGTCGGCAAGCGGCGTATCATGCCACCGCGACTTCGGCGCCACCTTCTCGTTGACAGCGGCGGCGACGCCTTTCGCGCCAGGCTCAATGCCCAGCTCCTTCAGCAGCGCCTCTAGGGAGCGCGCCGCCGTCTTGCGCTCCTCGCCGTTGACCTGTATCCGTTTCATTTTTGAAACCTTCCCAGGCTGTAAGGGGCGATCGCCTCGCTCATTTCGCCGGTGAGAACCGCCGCGGACACCTCCTCCGCCGTGATCGGCGCGAACAGGATTCCGTTGCGGTAGAGGCCCGTCGCCATGAACAGCCGCTCCACCGCCGTATTGCCTAAGATGGGCGCGTTGTCTCGGCTCCCAGGTCGAAGCCCGACGCCCCATTTGATAATCGGCAGCTCGCGCAGATCGGGCAGCGTTTCGCACGCGGGGGTTAACAGCTTCACCGCCGCGTCAACCGTCGGCTGCGTGTCAAATCCGCGCTCTTCAACCGTCGCCCCGATCATCAGACGCCCGTCGCTTTTCGGCGCCAGATAAACGAAGTCGCCGTCATAAAGCGCCCAGACGACATGGCGTATCAGCGGCTCGCCCGTCTGCTGAACCGAGAATATCTGCCCTTTCACGGGGCGCACCGGCGCGGGCGAAAGCGTTCCCATCTCTCCAAGCAGCCCTGTCCATGCGCCCGCCGCGACGACGACCGCGGAGCCTTCCGCCGTTCCGTCTTCCAGCTGAACGCCGACGGCGCGCCCGTCTTCTATCAGAACCGATTCAACGGGCGTATGGTCGCGTATTTCGCCCCCGCATTTTTGAAAGGCGCGAATGAGCGCGTCCCCGACCTTGATCGGGTCCACCTGATGCTCAATGGCGGAGTAGATCCCAGCGGAAGCGCGTCGAGAGAGGCGCGGCTCCATCTCGCGCGTCTTAGACCCGCCCATCCACTCCACATCCAGACCCATCCGAATCTGATCGTCGTATAGCTCGCGCAGCTGCTGGACGTCCTCTCTGCCGAACGCGGCGAACAGCGTCCCGTCGTCGCGGTAGTCGACCGACATGCCGGCGTCCGCTTCCAGCTCGTCGCGGTAATTCGGCCATCGGCGCAGCGAGTCGCGTCCGAGACCCATAAACTTTTCTTCTTCGTCGGCAAGCTCCATCTGCGGAGCGAGCATGCCGGCGGCAATCCATGTGGCGCCTTGTCGGAGGCCGCTTTTTTCAAACAGAACGACCCGCTTGCCCGCTTTGGCAAGTTTCCATCCGACGCCGAGGCCGCAGACGCCGCCTCCGACAATCAAAATTCGATCCCGCTCCATTCACGTCCTCCTCCCCGAGTCGCCCTTATATAAAGGTATACATACGAAGCCTATCCGCCGCCCCGCTTCGTCATGATACACCGCGCCCCCGTTTCCGTCAACACAGACGGAGAACAGCGAAAGCCGCCGCGCCCTCTCGCCGTTCCCCGCTTCCCCGTTTTCACGGGGACATGCCCGCGAAGACATGCATTCCCGCCCTTGCGGTAAAACGCGCGGGAATCTAGAGGCGCCGACAACCAGGCCGTCATTCCCGCCCCTGCGGTAAAACGCGCGGGAATCTAGAGGCGCCGCAGAAGACGTCCGCGTTCGCATGCCGACATGTCCCAACTTAAGACGTAAGGTCAGACATTCAGGGTTGACGTTCGCCGGCGGATGCATTATATTATTCAAATGCGGTAGAAACGCAGCCTACGGATTTCTATAGAGCTGTTGCCCACAGCAACAGAGGAGACGGGTAAATGACCGCGAAAATCAATAAAGATTATGAAAAGGCTGTGTATTATTTTACCGAAGCGATCAAGATCAGGCCTGATCAAGCAGCCGCATATTACAATCGCGGGCTAGTCTACTCCAAAATGCGCGAATGGACCAACGCTATTCCAGACTACGACAAAGCGATAAAGCTGGATCCAAATTACGCCCAAGCCTATATCAATCGCGGCGCAGCATGGTTGCATAAAGAAGGCTGGGATAAAGCCAAATCCGATCTGACGACAGCCAGAGACATGGGATCCGATATCGTCGCTTCATTCCATAACGACTACGAGAACGTCGCCCACTTTGAGCAGAAGACCGGCATCAAGATGCCCGACGAAATCGCCGCCATGCTAACGGACGCCGACAGCGAAGTATAGCGGCGCGTTCTTTCGTCCGGCGTCCGCGAGGCGGAAGTCTCTATAGACAATGATTTTGATTTTGGAGAGCCGTTTTGGAATGCGTAGGCTGTGTGGGAAAACTCTGGATTTCCGCCCATGCGGTATAACGCGCGGGAATGCATGTCCCCGTGAAAACGTGGAACGAGAAGGGCGCTAAGCAAAAAACGGATTATGCGCCTTCTCTTCCCCGACGGTCGTCGAAGGACCGTGTCCGGGGTAAAGCCGCGTGTTGTCCGGCAGCGCGAGCAGTTTTGCCGCCGAGGCGCGGCTCTGTTCATAGGAGCGGTTCGGTTTGCCGATCGACCCAGAGAAGATGACGTCCCCGATGAGCGCCAGCGAGCCGCATAAAAACGTGACGCACCCTTCCGAATGCCCCGGCGTCTTCATCATTTTGACCGTCAGCTCTCCGACCTGGACCGCGCCGCCTTCCGCTAGACGCCCTGTCTCGCCGAGATTGCGCGGCGCCCTCATATCTTCCCCCATGACGACCGGAACCTGGAACCGCTTTTGAAGCGCGTCAACGCCTTCCACATGGTCGGCATGCCCATGCGTCAGCAATATCAGCGACGGGTTCAGCTCTTCCCGTTCCACCGTTTCGATGATCTGTTCAGGATGCGCGGCGGTGTCAACGACGGCGCATGCGTTCGTTTTTTTGCAGACCAGTATGAAGGAGAAGACGGGCCAACCGCCGACATAGTTCATGAGCCGTAGAACGCGCGCGTCGGGATCGGCGTCTTCAGGCTCCTCGTCCGGCGCCCATTTGCCGGACGCGATCGCCCATAGCCGTTCGCCGTCCAGCTGGAGCGCGGACGCGACCTTGTCCGTTTCGTCTCGGTTGGGGCTGCGTTCGTAATTTTCAAAGTCGCGCAGCAGATTGGTCGGCAACCCGGCGTCGTTCGCCGTTTCTTCCAGCGAGCGCCTTAGCCCCATCCGCGCCTTTCCGATGATGTCGCCAAATTCGTCTTCCAGCTCAATCGCCGCCATGGTCGGTTCCTCTCCTCAATAATCTTCCAGCGCCTTCGCGTTGTATTCGATGTTCGCTTCGTTCCACACATCTTGGTACCATGACATGCGGGCGTAATGCTGCTTGGCGGCGAGAAGGCGCCGCCGTATTTCCTGCCGTTTTTCGTCGGTCATGTCCTCTAGGTTCGCGTCTGTTTTCTGTTTCATCTCGATGATGAACGCGCCGTTTTCGCCTTCGAAGATGCCCTGAATCTGCCCTTCGGTCATGCGGAACGCGGCGGCCATCGCCTCCCTGCTGACGCCGATGCCGCTGATATTTCCGCTCAGGTTGGCGGAGAACTCGTCGGTGTCTTCGGGCGTCAGCTCGGCGGGGTCGTTCTCGCCGGGGCTGTATTTTTCGACAAGGCCGTCCAACGTGTCCCCCTCCTCCAGCTGCGCGTACAGCGTCTCGGCGGCGGCTCTGGCGAGCTGGCGCGCTTTCTGCGCCTTCAGTATCGTTTCAATGTCCTCCCTCGCCTCGTCGAACGGCTGGACGCCTTCGCTTCGTTTTTCGTTGACCCGAATGAGCAGATAGCTTTGCAGCGTATTCCATTCGACAACCTGTATCGGTTCGCTCCATTGTTCAAGCGGCGCGAGAAAAACGGCTCGGTTCACATCGGAGTTGCGAAACGCCGCGTCCAGATCGCCGCCGAACGTATCGTAACGCGAGAAAAAGCCTGTTGTCGTCAAGACCGCGTTATACGGCGTGAACTGCTCCTTCTGGAGCGCTTCATCCGGTCCGCCCGCCGAGTCGATCTCAAAATACAGCTCTTGGATGTCTTCCCGCGCCTTGTCCGACTGCCTCGCCGTTCGGATAGCGGCGCGAATTTCGTTCTGTACCTCTTCAAGCGGCTTGTACTCGCGCGCTTCTTCCAGCTGGATGATATGTACGCCGAACGTGGAGCGCACAGGCTCGCTCAGTTCCCCTTTTTCGGTGAGGGCGAAGGCGGCTTCAGTGAATTCCGGCACCATCCTCTTCTCGTCAAACCAGCCGAGGTCGCCGCCGAGAGGGGCGGTTCCCTTGTCTGTGGAATGCTCCCGCGCCATTGCGGCAAAATCGGCTCCCTCCGCCTTTGCTTGTTCAAGCAGCTCCTGCGCTTTCTTGTCGGTGGCGGCGCGCGCTTCGGGCGTGTCCTCCTCGTCTTTCAGGAGAATATGGCGCGCCCATCTCTGCCGATCGGGAAAATCGGACTTGCGCCGTTCATAGTAGTCGGCAACATCCTCCTCGGTCACGTCAACAGGCGCCAAGGCGATGTTCAGCTTCACAAACTCAAGGTTGACCGCGTCGCCCTGCCAGAACATGTCGGGGTTGGCGTCGTAATACGCCTTCGCCTCTCCATCAGAAATTTCAATGTTGGAAGCATAATCTTGGTAGGCAAAGGTTGCATACCGCAGAATCGCCTTCGATTCCTTTTCAAGATAATCCGCCTCAATCTCCTTCGGCGAAACGACAGGGAGCTGATTCATCAACAGGTCGACGCTGTTGTAGGCGCGCTCTCTCCATATCGTTTCCAGCCGCGCCGCCTCCGGCAGGTACCCATACCGCTCATAGTCGGCGCCGATTTCAGGGCTTCGGGAGACGGCGCGCTTGATGGAGGAGAGGTCCAGCGACGTCTCGAGTTCGCGCGCCTTAGACATGTAAAGCATACCGCGTATGATGTCGTCGGACGCGATCGCATGCAGATCCACGTCGCTTTGGTTCCGCATCTGCTGCCGGCTCGATACGATGCGGAGCGCGTTTTGGTACGACTGCGCGTCCACCTTTTCTCCGTTCACCTTGAGTACCCATGGCGCGCCGCCTCCGAACATGGCGCTGGGATCGACTCCCGCGACGACCAGTCCAAACATCGCGGCGAATACGATCGCCATGACCCACATGATAATGCCTTTGAACAGTTTTGAGCGAAAAAATCCCATCATGGCGAAACGTCTCCGAGACAAGTTTGCTGCTGAACCGTACGGGCGTTTCTATCCGCCCTCGCATACTGGTATAATGTAACGTATCGATTCCGATTAATCAAGCTGATGTCATCAACGGCGGTACGCTCAAACGGAGTTATTCACGGCGATGGCTTTTAATCGAGAGATGCGCCTTTTAAGATTCCCGCTTACGCGGGAATGACGACAGGCGACGCGGACGCTTAGGATTAAAATGAAAACCTCCGTATAAGCGTACCGCCTCGTCAACCATGCCCTTTGCGGCGTTGACACATGCGGGAGATGAATGAGCAAATGGGAGCGGAGGTTTGATTCGGCGGCTCCTTCTGTGCGCGGCGCTGACAGCGGCGTTTCAAACCGCTTTATACGCGGAGGCGCCGGGCTACCCGTTGAAGAGCGTCACCCTGTTTGGTTTCCGCGCCTATCTGTCTGAATTTCGAGAGACGACGGCAAAATTGAGCGATCAGCCCTATGACAAGGCGCAGCTGCAAGCCGCCGTTGACGGCATTGTGCGCCGTTACCGAGAGAACGGTTACCGGTTCGCGCGCGCCGCGCCTGTCAAAACGCGCCTGCTGCGCGGCAGGTCGCCCGGCTACCACGCGACCGTGCGCATGGACGAAGGCGTTCTGGATGAAATCGAAGTGCGCGGCGCGGCGCATACGCGCGAGGAGGTCATCCGGAGCCAGCTGCTGCTGAAACCCGGAAAAGTGTACTTTGAAGCGGACAGGCAAGAAAGCGAACGCATCTTGCGCGACAAGCCGTACATCGGCGCCGCGAGCATAAAGGCGGAAGCGGACCCCCAGACCAACCGCGTCAAAGCGATCGTGACGATCGAGGAGCTATGGGGGCTGGTGCCGCGCTTCCGCCTGGTCGACACCGGAAGCGGCACAACGCTCAAAGGCTTCTTGCGCGGCGAAATCGGCTTTTTAATGAACCTCACCGACTCCAACTTTCTCGGCAGCGGGCAGCGGTGGAGGTTTCAATACCGATGGGACGCCAAAAGGTTCAACAACGAAACGGGGCGCGTCGAAGGCGGGCGAAGCCGCACCGGAATAGAGATGAGCGATCCGAACCTTTTTGGAAGCCGATGGGAATTCTCGGCGCAGTACCTGCAGCAGCCGCTCACCGACATTGACGCCTGGGAGGCGTCGCTTTCGCTTCCGTTCTACTCGCTTCGGGCAAACTGGGCGGCGTCGCTGTCCGCCTACGACTTCGGCCGTTTGAGCGACTACCGAGAGAACGGCGTTCTTCTTCGGCAGCGGGAACGCCACTTAAAAGGTCAAGCGGCGAGCCTGACAAGAGCGTTCGGGAAGCCGAATCGACGGCTTTTGACAACAGTATGGCTCCGCCGCGGCATTGAAGACTCGCGCCTGACGCTGCCAGAAGTGCGGCAGGACGAGCGGCAGGAACCGCGCGCCACCCATGCGCTCATCGGCGGACGGTTGTCAGCCCGCTCCATCCGCTTTCGTCAATACCGCAATCTGGACAGGATGGGAAATGTGGAGGACATCGCGCTGGGGCATTCGCTCAATGTCGGCGCCGGCGTCGGTCTGACGGCGCTTTCAAACGACCTGAACGAACTGCGCCCGTCGCTGTCATACCGCATATCGGCGCCGATCGGGCGGGAAACTCTGTGGCAAGGCGCGTTGTTGGCGGAAGGTTCTTATCTTTTCGAATCCGCCCGTCTGGAGGATGCGTCGGCTCTCGTTTATACGCGGCTGTTTCTTCGGCGCGGCTCATCGAG
Source organism: Candidatus Poribacteria bacterium (assembly GCA_963665845.2). Lineage (GTDB taxonomy): Bacteria > Poribacteria > WGA-4E > JAPPNK01. Next base: position 2,358,293 of record OY762492.1, on the reverse strand, counting down.
AATGGCGGTCCTCCGCGCGCAGTACGAGTCGCGCTTCCGCCCCCGCCGAGAGACGAACCTGCTCCTCGGCGGCGAGTTCGGCATACGGGGCTACGGCTCCCGCGCGCTGGACGGTCAGCGCAAGATCATATTGAACATTGAGGCGCGGCAGACGGTCTGGGAGCATCGGTTTTTTGCGGCGATGGGCGCGCTGTTTTACGATCATGGCTTCATCTGGCGCGATTCGCCGTCATGGAACGATCCCGCCCGCAGCGTCGGATTCGGGCTGCGCATCGGCGTCCGACGGATTGCGCGCGCGCCCGTCCTGCGCGTGGACGCCGCCTACGGCTTCGACCCGCCCTCTCCCGGCTGGCGCCTTCACTTCGGCACAGGCCACCATTTTTAACGCGGCGTTCGATTCCCCCCTTGAAAAGGGGGCTAGGGGGGTTTGGCGCGCCGGTTGCGCTTGTTTTGAACTAGGATTTTCAAGATGGATAAGATTTACAGGATTAGGAAATGCAGCATATCGCAGGCGGCGTCTCGGTTTTCGCAAACCTCATGTTAATCTTTCAATCCTGGCAGTCCTAGTTCAGACGGCAGCGGGGGTTGACACCGAATGTTGAACGCGGACGGGGCCTGCGGCGCCTCTGGATTCCCGCTTACGCGGGAATGACGGCCTGGATCAACGGGCTGTCGCGCAAAAATGAATGACATCGCCTGTAGGTACTGCCAAGCGCGTCTCTCTTGCGCTTACATTCCGCAGGCGGTAACATAAGCCTCCCGTTCAAGCGTCATCCATAGAGGCGTCCGTATGAAAATCGCGTCCGTATCCGCCGAGTGGCTCCATGTACCGATACCGTATGAGAAGCAGCATGTGAGCGATTTTGGCAGAATCGCCTCCTTCGACACGACCCTTGTGCGCGTTGAAACCGAATGCGGGCTTGTCGGCTACGGCGAGTCGAAGGCGGCGGTCGGCAGCTCCGGCGTCTACCACGCGCTCGTAACGGCCGTAGAGAAGGAGCTGGCGCCGATTGTGATTGGGGAGGACCCGCGGAATCCAGCGCGCCTATGGGAGCTGATGTATAACGGAACGCGCGCGCATTACGCGCTGGACGAGGGGCGCGTCTTTCCGATACTCGGCAGGCGCGGCGCGACCGTCTCGGCGATGAGCGGCATCGACATGGCTCTCTGGGACATACTCGGCAGATCGCTCAACGCGCCGGTTTGGCAGCTCCTCGGCGGAAAATGCCGCGACAGGATGCGCGCCTACGCCTCCGGCGGCTGGGCGCCCGTTGAAACCATCGGAGAGCAGCTGCTCAGCTATGTGGAAGCGGGCGGATTTGACGCGGTCAAAATGCGCATCGGCATCGCGGACGGACGGGTGGAAGACTCGGTCGCCCGCGTCTATGCGGCGCGCGGCGCGCTCGGCAGCCGAATCGACATCATGGCCGACGCGCATGGCACCTTCAGCGTCGCCGGCGCCAAGCGTTTCTGCAGAGAAGCCGCGGACGCGAACATCGCCTGGTTTGAGGAGCCTGTCGTCGCGGACGACAAGGCGGGCTGCGCCGAGGTGCGCGCCTCCACCGACATACCGATCGCCGCCGGCGAAAGCGAATTCACCCGCTTCGACTTCCGCGACCTGGCTGATCAGCGGGCGGTCGATATTTTTCAGCCCGACCTCGCCATCTGCGGCGGCGTGACGGAAGCGATGCGCATCGCGGCGCTCGGCTCGGCGTATCAGATACCGCTGGCGCCGCATCTGTGGGGGGGCGCGCTCATGTTCGCCGCCGGGCTGCAGATCGCAGCCGCCGCGCCGAATGTGTTGATCCTTGAATACTCCTTAGGCGCCAACCCGATGCTGCATGACCTCGCCCATGAAGATTTTCCTGTAGAAAACGGACAGATCGAAATACCCGACCGACCGGGGCTGGGCGTCACGGTGAATGAGGAGTTTGTCAAACGACACCGCGTCGAAACAGGCTAACAGCGCCCCCCGCCGCCATGACCGCGACCGCCGATCGCCATTCCCGCCCTTGCGGTAAAACGCGCGGGAATCTTAGCCGCAGTTGTCGTCTGAACTAGGATTGCCAGGATTGAAAGATTGCCAAGAAATTCCTGTAAGCCCCTATCTTGGCAATCTTAATCATCCTTCAATCTTAGTTCAAAACCAACTTCCTGACCTCGCGTCTTTAGTTGGAACATGGCGGCGGGCGAACGCGGACGTCTTCTGAGGCGCCTCTAGATTCCCGCTTACGCGGGAATGCATGCCCTCGCGTAAGCGGGGGACGGTTTGGTTGGCGACGCCTTTTTCCCATGAATAGAGCGATCGTCAGTTCAAATGTCCCAACTTCATGCATGAGGTCAGTAGTTCAAAACCAACTTCAACCCGCGCGCTCAAACCTCCATCCCCCTTTTTTCAAAAGGAGAACTGGGCGAACTTTATCGACAACTGTGATTCGGTTCTCTCAAACGGCGTATGTTGCGCGGTTGAACTTGAGCTGGAGCTGGAGCGTCTGAAGAGTCCGGAGGTTGAAAGGTGGTATCCAAGCGTGGAGCCGAGCGGCGAAAAGATCGCGCCGATGCGCGCCCCATGTATCAGGTCGCGCCGAGTCGGGTTCTCATTGCTCAACTTGACAATCAGCGCGCCAATCAACGGCGGCAGGACCGCGCCCGCAAACGCGCTTCTGGAAGCGCCATGCCCAAAGCTGACCAGCTTGCCGACCTCCGGAACGCGCATCATGGAGCTCAAAACAAGCCCGGACGCCATGATCGTCAGCTGATCGTCCAGCTCCTTGTAGCCGACGAGCGAGGAGATGAAGAGAAACCATCCGCCCATCGCGGTTCCGGTGAAGTAGCTGCCGAGTATTTGCGCCCCAATCGTTTTCGGCGTGGAGAACCGCTGCTGCATGTTGTCCTCAAAGCCGGGCTGCGGCAAAGCCCATTTCACCAGCTCCAGATTGGCGACCGCCCGCGTGTATTTCGGGTCGATCTCCAGAGCGGTTTGAAACGCCTCGTACGATTCGGTGTACCGCTCCAGATCGTAATACGCCTCTCCGAGCAGGTTCCAATTTTCCGCCGTCCCGTTTTTCCAAACCGCCTTCTCTAAGAGCGCCGCCGCCTTGCTGTATTGGCCCACGCGCTGCGCCTGTTGAGCCATCTGTTTTAACTCGTCGGCGGAGGCGTCGTCGAAACCTTCCGCCAGACGCATCGCCTCGGAGTCCCCTTCCGCTTGGTTTTCCGCCCCCGATTCGCCTTCCGGCTGCGCCGCGCCTTCGACGCCTTCTTCAGCCGCCGCGCAGGTCAAGATCAACAAAAACGCCGACGCGCATGCAAATAAATTAAGCCGCTTCAATTCGATTCCCCTGACAGTGTACAGGTCTAAAGAGCGATTGCCGTTTTTTCGGCATGCCGGCGACCAGCTCCGGATGCGGTTGCCAGCTGTGCCACTTGCTGCCGATCGTGTTGTAGCAGTTGAAGACGGCGACGCGGTCGCGCTCCGCGTTCTCCCAGCGCGCGCCCGTGTGCGTGATCGCCTCCGTAAAGAACAGCGCCGAGCCTGCGGGGCATGCGTAGCTGTCCCACAGGTCGCTGTCTCGATCCTGGATGTCCCCTGGCGCCGAGAAGACCGCCTTATGGCTTCCCGTCAAAAAGAGCGTCCCGCCCTCGTTTTTGTTGACAGGGTTCAATTCCCACACAACGCGCGTCAGCCCGCTGTTCGCCTTGCCGGGGACGCAGGAGTAGGTGTGATGGTTGCCGGGAAAACGCATGAGTCCATTTCCGCCGTGCGGACGGAAATTGTCATGCCCATTGGAGCGGATTGTCAAAAAGCTGCCTTCAAAACGAAACCCGTACCCGTCCGGCGACGCGAGCGGCATATGCGCCACAAACTCGTTCATGAAGCCGACGACGACAGGGTGGTCGGTGAGCCGCTGCAGCGGTCCGCCGATGGAGGAGCGGTCTTTCGGCTCCAAGCCGTTCGGGTTGTTTTTCAGTTCATAGCAGAAATCGCGCATCTCCTTGATCTCGTCGTTGGACAGGACGCCCGGGACGGCGATCCAACCGTGTATGTCGAACAGATACTTTTGCCTCTCGGTGAATTCGATGGCGGGCAAACCTTCGGAATTGATGTGAACAGGGTCCATGACGCCCCTTTCGCTTGCGGTCGTTCCATGCGTTCAACGTTAATATAGCGTACACGGAACGGCGGCGCATGTCTTCCTCAGCGCCCTACTCTCCGACAGATCCCTCCTTCAGCGGCGCCTCTAGATTCCCGCGCGTTTTACCACAGGGAGGGAATGACGGGTTTAGGAGAAGCGCTTGGCTATTGAACTAGGATTTTCAAGATTCGGCGATGCGGCATGTCGAAAACGAAATATCGGTTTTAGGCAATTCTCCTGGCAATCTTTTCAATCCTTTAATCCTAGTTCAAATAGCGGACGGTTTCAGGGTCGCCTCTAGATTCCCGCGCGTTTTACCGCAGGGGCGGGAATGCATGTCCTCGCGGGCATGTCCTCGTGAAAACGGGGAAGCGGGGAACGGCCTGGCTGGCGGCGCATTTATCCATAAATAGAGAGATCGTCAATTCCGCTGCCGGCGTCATACCGCAGCGGCGGGAGCCAGCGCCTGCTCTAGCCCGACCAGCTGGAAGTAGTCCGACTCGGACAGCCTCCCCTGCCCGCTTTCAACGCCCTCGTCAACGAACCGATCAAACAGCTCTTCTTTTTCTTTTAAAATCGCGTCAATCTTCTCTTCGATGGTGTCCGCCGCGACAAGCCGCGTCACAATCACATCGCGCCGCTGACCCAGCCGATAGGCGCGGTCCTCCGCCTGACGCTCCACCGCGGGGTTCCACCATCGATCGTAATGAAACACATAGGAGGCTTCCTGCAGGTTCAGCCCGACGCCGCCCGCCTGCAGCGAGATGAGCATCGCCTTCGCGTCGGAGTCCTCCTTGAAGCGCGCCACCGCCGCCTCTTTTTGAGAGGGCCATAGCCCGCCGTGGTAGGGGACAGGGTTGAACTCCTCCAGCCGCGCTTCGATGAAATCGAGCGTCTTTCGGTATTGCGAAAAGATGAGCGCTTTTTCGCCCCGTTCCGCAATCTCCTTGAGCGCATCGCGCAGATAGTTCAGCTTGACGCTTTTTTCGGTCAGCGGATCGTAATTGCAGATCTGTTTGAGCCGCGTGATGAGCGCCAGCACATGCTGCAGCGTCACCGAATCGCCCATATGCTGCAGCCGCGTTTCGCCTTTGCTTTCCGCCGCGTCGTACGCTTTTCTCTGCGCGGGGGTCAGGTCTAGCCGGGCGGTTCGGACATGTTTTTCAGGCAGGTTTTTCAGCGCGGCAGATTTATGCCGCCGCAGGTAATAAGGCGCCATGATCTTCCGCGCCTCCTCCGGCTCCGCCGCCTCGCCGATAGAAAGCTGCGGGTCTAAAAACTGCCCGATGGAGCCGAGGTCGGAGACGCTGTTCTCAATCGGCGTTCCGGTCAAACACCATGAGGCGCGCCTCGGCAGCGCCTTCACCGCTTTGGCGACGCGCGTTTCAGCATTTTTGATGCGCTGCGCTTCGTCTAGAATGACCAGATCGAAGCCGCGTTGGGACATCCGCTCCATATCGTTTCGCGTTGTTTCATACCCGGCGATCCAGACATGGTAGGGTCCGCTCCATTGCTTGGCGCGTTTTTTCGCGTCGCCCGCGACGACCACGGCGGAGGCTTCAGGCGCCCAGCGTTCAAATTCCGCCTTCCAGTTCGATTTGAGACCGGCGGGGCAGACGGCGAGAATGGAGCGAATCAGCCCGCTGTTCAAAAGAAACCGCGCCGCCGTAATCGCCTGTATCGTCTTGCCAAGCCCCATGTCGTCCGCCAGCAACGCCCGGCGCCGGTTGGCAAGAAAAGAGACCCCCTCGGCTTGGTATGGATACAGCGCGAAGGGCAGGTCGAACCCGCGTTTGAGCGCGTCTTCCAGCGGCGGTATCAGCAAGAAGTACTGCTCCCAGGCGGAGTCGTTCTTCGCCGCGAATGTCTCCGCCGCCGCGGAAAGCGCGTCCTGAACCGGCTTGTCCAGCAGGGTCATGGCGTTCAACCGCTCGGCGGAAAGCTCCAGGTCGAAGAACCGGTCGCCGCGGACAGCAGGCAGAGGCGGTATTGGCGGCAGCTCGCGCGCGTCCAAAGACGGCGACAGATCCACGCCGCGCACCTTCATTCCGAAGAGCCGTTTCTCCATTGGAACCTTCACATGATCCATCAGAACGTCCATACTCTCGGTCTCTCTTTTTTCCGTTATGTCTTTTCCATCAACGCCGAAGCCACTCAAGGTCGGGGCGCTTCGCAATGCCGGCGGGCGAGGGCGATGCCGTCTCATGGGTCGATTCGCGCGCCCGTTTCTCGCTTTCAGGCAACCCGTGGAGGCTCTGGAGTATGCGCTCAACCCGCTCAAACGGCTCATCGATGCGCATCTCTTTTGCGGCAAGCGTCAACTGGGCGGAAGCCAAATCGAGCGCCGCGTCGGACGGCGGAACCGCCTGCATGTAAACCGACCCGTCGCCGCCGTCTGGGAACGCTTTGGCGCTCATGCCGCGCGGTTTGGCTCGGCTAACGTGAACGGCGATGAAGGTTCCGCTTTTGGAGATTCGCTCCCATAGGCGCGTTGACGAAAACTCTTCCATCAACAAAATCGGCGGTTTTTGACGCAGCGACTTCCACAGGCTCGCCGCTATCGTGAGCGAGACCGCCGCCATACGGCTCTCCTCGTCCTCATACAGCAGATGGCGCGGCTCCGACATCTCTACGGGGTCGGTGTAACGGAACTCTATCGGTATCCCGCGCCGATTGGCGACCAGCAGCCCCCCCGCCGACATGTTGCGCGACTCGCTGTCGATGCGCGTCAGATAACCGATCAACGCTTCCTCCGCTGTTTTCATCCGTTCCGCCTTCCTTTGTTCGATCCGCTGCAGTTGGCTTCAAGATTCATATGGTCAACGTCATGCGAAGCGTTTATGATACGTTTCAGTCGAAGGGGCGCGTTACGTTCCCCCTTGTCAAGGGGGCTGGGGGTTTGCGCGGGCGCGCGGGTTGCGCTCAGTTTTGAACTAAGATTGAAGGATGATTAAGATTGCCAAGATAGCGGCATACGGGAATTTTCTTGGCAATCCTAGTTCAGACGACAACCGCGGCTAAGATTCCCGCTTGCGCGGGAATGACGAGGAAAGAGGCGGAAATGACGAGGAAAGAGGCGGAAATGACGAGGAAAGAGGCGGGAATGACGAGGAGGGGCGGGAATGACGGAATGGGGACGCGGGCATGAAAGGAGCGGAAGATGAACGAAACGATCACGGCGATTCCAGGTCTGCGGTTTGGCGTTGCTGAAAACAGAGAGGCGCGGACCGGCTGCGCTGTCTTGATATGCGAACGCGGGGCGGTTGCCGCGGCGTCCGTCCGCGGAGGGGCGCCGGGAACGCGCGAACTGGCGGCGCTGCGCCCCGGCAACCTTGTGAAGAAGGCGCACGCCGTACTGCTCACCGGAGGAAGCGCCTTCGGGTTGGACGCGGCGGGAGGCGTCATGGCGTATCTGGAGGAGCGGGGCGTCGGTTTTCAGGCGGGGTCGGTTCGCGTTCCGATTGTCCCTGCCGCCGCCCTGTTCGACCTTGGCGTCGGAGATTCGCGCGTCCGTCCGGACGCCGCCATGGGCAGAGCCGCCTGCGAAAACGCCAGCTCCGCGCCCGTCCAGACGGGGCTTGTCGGACCTGGAATCGGCGCGACGGTCGGCAAAGCGCCCGGCATGACCCCTTCCAACGGCGGTCTCGGCTCCGCGTTGAAACGCGGACCTGGAGGCTTGCTTGTCGGCGCCGTCGTCGCGGTGAACGCTGTCGGCAACATCATTGACCCGTCCGCCGGCGGCATCGTTGCCGGCGCGCGCGACCCTGAAACCGGCAAACTGACCCAGTTTGATTTGACCGACGGCTTCATAGAGCGGGGCGGAGCTGGCTTAAACACGACCATTGGCGTCGTCGCGACGAACGCCGACCTGTCCCAGGGCGAGGCGTACCGCATGGCGTCCATGGCGCATGACGGCTTAGCGCGGACGATCCGCCCCGCCCACACGTTATACGACGGCGACACGTTATTCGCGCTCGCTCTCGGCGGAGGCGGCGCGAACGCCAACGCCGCCGGAACGCTCGCCGCGGAGGCGGTCGCCGACGCGGTCTTGTCGGCGGTCCGCCACGCTTCTTAAGGCGCCAGTTTCGCCTTCAGCTGTTGAAGCGTCTCAAAGGTTGCGCGGGCGTTCGCGTTGATCTCCTCCAGATCGTCGCCGCCTAAACACTCCACATAAAGCGGACCCTGAAAGCCCGCATCCGCCAGCGCCGACAGAACCGCTTCAAAGTCGACCTCCCCCTCGCCAGGCTTGATCCAGACGTCGGGGCGTCCGTTCTGAACGACGCAGTCTTTGACGATGAAGGAGCCGACGCGGTCCGCCACTTTCAGGACATCCGGTTCCGGCCGTTCTCCGCCGGCGGTGTAGTAAATGATGTTGCCGGGGTCGTAGCATATCGAGAACGCTGGATGGCCGACCTCCTCATGAACCTGCGCGAGCATTTCGCCGTTCAAGCCGATTCCGCCGTGCGGTTTCAGCTGCAGCTCAACGCCTTTCGCCTCCGCATGCGGCGCGACGGCGCGCATGACCGCGATATACTTCTCCCGCAGATTGTCTCCGCAGCCGCAGTCCATCAGATAGCGGACGCCCGCCGCCGCGCACACATCCACCTGACGCCGATAATCGGCCGCCGCGTCTTCCAGGTCGGCGTTCAGCTGCGGTCCTGAAAGCAGCATAGACGGGTTCAGATTCCGCTTCGCCAGGATCTCAACCGTTTCGGCGATCTCGTCGGCGTCCGCGTTGGAGCGCAGCGGGTGAACGCCCGCGTTCGCAAAGACGGCGACATCCGTATATCCCGCGTCCGCGATATGCCCGCATGCCTCTTCAAATGTCCATCGATTCCATGGGCGCGTTGTCGCGCCGAGGTTCCATTTCAACAGTGTCTCCTTCTGGTAGCGGCCGTCAGGTTTTTAGTTTTGTCGACCGTGTTTTGCTTGCCGTTTTTTTAGGTTTTCGTGAGCCATACGGATAGATTTTTGGATGCTTGGGTTTTTAAGTTTGTTCATGTAGTCGTCGTGCGGGCCGATCCAAAACCACATAACGTCGTTCTTTTCTACTACGCCCAGCGTTCGGTAGTTTTCGGTTATTTCTGCGGAATACAGCGTCGGAAATCCTTTTAATTTGTTAAAATCTAGGCTAGGGTAATTTGGGTATTTGGAGAAGAACTCGTAGGCTTCACGCGTTCGGTCTCGAATCTTCTTAGGGCGTTTTTTAAACGCATCCCAGAAGCGTCGGCATGTAAATGAGCGCATTTCATTTCAAATCTTCGATATTGAGCGGTGTGGTTTCACCTCGGCGATGCTCTTCAAGGACCTCTTTAGCCGTCTGCTCCAGGAATATCTTGGACTCCGGCAGCGCGAATGCCGCTTCCCATTTTTCTTTTTCTTTTTCGCTTCTTTTTTTGATGCGGCTAAATTCGGCGCCGTATGTTTCGTCGTTCACCAGATCGGGCTGCAGCGAAACGGCGATTCGGAAATCCTCCTCGTATTCGTCTATTTCGCCAAGCTCTCGATAAGCAAGTCCGCGGCATATGAAGGCGGGGGCGCAGTACATGTCCTGCCGGATGATGTCTTTGAAGCATGCGATCGCTTTCGACCACTGCTTTGCGCACATGTAGGCGCTTCCCAAGAGGAAAAGAACCGTTCGGGCGCGATTGAGATGCGTTGATTTGACAAAGCGCTTTTTTGATTCCGCCAAGTCGGCGATCGCCTTCTTTAGATACGGCGACGCCTGCGGCGAAACCAATCTCAATCCGATCTCCAATGAAAATGCCGCGCCGCCGCGGGCAAAATAGAGATGCCCCATCGCCGCATCATCCGGAACATCCGTTTCATTTTTGAGAAGCCGAATCGCTTCGTCAAAACATCGAATGGCGCTCAAAAGTTCTGACTTAAAACCCTCGATATTTTTCGTTTCCAGATGCGCAGTCGCGCGGCTGAAATGGAACGATCCGCCTTCGATATTCCCGACAATAACATTCGCCGTATCCTCAACCGCCGTTATCTCGATGGTCGGCAGAATACTCATCGGTTGATCGGTAAAAAACCCATGAAAGTTATGCGCGCCCTGCGCATCTAGATTTAAAAGAGATGCGGTCAGCGGTCTGGTCGCTGAACTCATGGAAAGCTGCATCGTCCGCTCCATCAACATTGCCATACTAGTTTAACGTCAGAACAACCGGAACTCAAGCAGCGTATACTGACCTTACGTCTTTAGTTGGGACATGCCGGCGGGCGAACGCGGGCGGCTTCTACGGCGCCTCTGGATTCCCGCACGTTTTACCGCAAGGGCGGGAATGACGGTCTGGTTGACGACGCTTTTTCCCATGAATAAAGGCTTTGTTCGTTCAGCGGCGCCTAAGATTCCCGCTTACGCGGGAATGACGACATGGATCGGCGGGCTGTCGCGCAAAAATGAATGCCATCGTCTTTAGGCGCTGTCTATTATTCCGTTTCAGGCTCCAGGTCTTCAGGCGTGTATTTCAGAACGATGCCCCATTCGCCCACCGCGAACGCCGTCCCGGAAGGATGCGCCGCGACCGCGTACAGCTTGTGCGTAACGCCGGTGTCGGCGAAGGGCCATGTGGCGCCGCCATCCTCGGTAACAAGCGTCTTTCCGTTGTCGCCGACGATCCAGCCCATCTTTGGGTTCTTCGTTGAGAAGGCGACCGAGCGCAGATCGTAATAAAAATCGTCTTTCTGCGCGTCGTTTGCGATGCGTTCCCAGGCGGCGCCGGCGTCTGTTGTGCGAAGTAGGGTCGCTTCTTGACCGACGATCCAGCCCGTTTCGGGGGAGACGAATCGAATGTCGTACAGGTTTTCAACGACGTTCGCCTTGATGTCGGGCTTGCTCCACGTTGCGCCTCCGTCTGTTGACGAGAGGATGAGTCCGCCCGTGCCGACGATCCAGCCGTTCTGTTTGTCGGCGAAGGCGATCGCTTCATAGGAGGTTCTGCTTTCGCCGACGCGGGTGAATCCGCCGTCTGAAACCAACTCCCAGGAGCCTGCCGCGTTGTCGCTGCGCGTGAGGGAGCTGTTGTCGCCTGCGAGAAAGAGCGTCTTGTTCGAAAGGACCGTTCCAGAGAGGATGCGGTTGCGCGTTCCGACATTGGTGAACTCCCACGTCTTGCCCCCGTCTTTGGAGAGGATGGCGCCTGTCCCGGCGAGGAGTATGCGCTTTTTGTCAAAGGTCAGCGCGGCGGAAAGCAGCGGCGAAGCGAGCCGGCGGCGAAATCTAGGCGGCACATCCTCCGGCGGTTCGGGCATCTCCTGCTTCGTCCAGGTTTCTCCCCCGTCGTTTGTGGACAGGATCAGTCCGTTGATGCCGGCTGCCCATCCGCGTTGTTCATCTAAAAAAGAGATCGCGAGCAAGTCGCCTTCTATGCCGTCGTCCCGCAAGAAATCGTCCGGTCTCACTTCTGTCCATTTTGCGTCGGCGGAGACAAGAACCGCTGCGCATACAGCGGCGGCAATCAGACGCTTCATCGTTTACCCTTCGCGCGTTAAATGGCGGTGAGGAGCGAGAATCGATTCTCGCCCGTATTCAAATCCACTAGCAGCAGCATACCATACTTTGCCAGTTTGCGCGCTTCTAGGGCGTTTTCATGCACAATCCGCAGTCCCGAATAGTCGCCCCACAGGAAGAGCGCATACGGCATCGGCTTGTGCGCGTCCAGAACGAACTGTATTTTGAGCTGATCTCTGGAGCGGCGCGGCGTGAACTCAAGCAGCTCCGGCGGGGAGGTTTCGGTTAAAAATGGGGAACCGGTCGGCGGGTTCACGTAGTTGTGAAAAACGGCGGGCTGCGCATTCCCTTCGTCGAAGATGAACATCGCCCGCGCGTCCGCATAAAACAGCTCCATCTTGCCGCTTTTTTCATTTTTTTCAAACAGCGCCGTCGGCTCCGTTTCTGGAAATCGGCTGCGGTACAGCTCCGCCGCTTCGTTCAGCGCGGCATGTTGGAAACCCATCTCGGCGGTTCGGTCCCACATATCGATAAGAGACTGCCGCCGCTCCGCGTCCAGGTCCGCGCACGCCTCCGCCGAGAGCGTCATACAGACGAAGCTCCATGCGTTCACCGATTGCGACTGCGCGGCCGATTCCGCCGCTTTTAAAAACGGTTCCGTTTCTATTTCGGACGCGCGCGGTTCGGGGGGGACGCGCCTCCAGAATGTCAGCGGCTTCGCCTCGCGCGGAATTGCCGCAATCGAGCTGGAGGGCGGACCGCCTGAACGGCTCCGCTCCCGACTTGGATAAAAGAAAGAGAACGGGCAGCCCCGATCCACCGCCCGCTTCGACGCCTCGTTCCAGCGGTACCCCCATAGCCCTTTGAACCGCAGCGTCTCCAGCGCCTGTATCAGCGGCGCGGTTTTCATGTCGGCGCCGGCGATGCTCAGATCGGCGTCCGGCAGCGCTTTTTGGACAAGCTCCCGCTCCCGCGCGATTTTCTGCGGCAGCTCCATTCGTTGACGCGCGCGCGCTTCGACGCCGTCGTCCGGATGCGTCCATTCGCCCGCGTTTAGCATGAGTATCAACCCGTCGCCGGTCCGTTTGCGCAGCCATTCGCCCGCTTCGCTCTGCGCGGTTGAAACGTCGACCGCCCATGTTATCGGGACGCCGCGTTCGTCGGCGGCGTCGGCGGCGTTTTTCATACCGCGCAGCGCTGTTTCGGGAAGGCTCCCTGCCGCGTCCACAACGAGGCTGGCGATCATGCCCCGTCCATTTCCCGCGCTGTCATCCGCGCGAGCGCCGTTTGAACCGCCTCCGTTATGGGCAACAGCCCCGCCTCCGATTTTCCGATGCGCTGTCCGTTCAACCGCGCGAGCGGCATGACCCCTCCCGTCGCGTTTGTCAGGAACGCCTCCTCCGCCCGCTCCAGCTCCCGCGCCTTGATCATTTTTTCACCGGCGGCGACGCCGCATTCCCGCGCCGCTTCTAGAACCGCCTTGCGCGTCACGCCGGACAGTATCGGCAGGTCGTCGGGCGGCGTCGCAAGTTGTCCGTCTTTAACCATGAACAGGTTGGCGGTTGAAGCCTCCAAGACGCTGCCATTTTTGTCTATTAAGACCGCTTCATCGCAGCCGGCGCGAAGAGCCGCCTGCTTCGCCAAGAGCAAAGGCGCGTAATTGAGCGTTTTATATTGAGCCTCTTCTCCTCTTTCCATGATAAAAGAGACGGCGGAAAGACCCGCTTCCAACTTCTCTTTATCATACGGCAAGGGTCGCATATGAACGATGTTGATCAACTCCCCGTCCGCGCCGAGGGCGCATGTCCATCGGACGGCGGCGTCTTCGTTCAGGCGGTTCGCTTCGGCGACGGTCTCGGCGGCGCGTTTCATGGCGTCCGGATCGGCGGGCGGAGCCGGCATATTCAGATAACGGAGGGCGCGCGCCATCCGCTGCGCATGTTCATGAAGCCTGAAGACCCTTTTACCGACGCGCCAGCGCGCCGTCTCAAACGCGCCGACCCCGTATAAAAAACCGGGCGAGAGAGCGGATACGACCGCCTCGCTGCCGCGCCGAATCTTCCCGTCCTGCCAGATATACGGATGCGCCTTTAACATGATCCGAACTATCGGAAACGCTTGCCGGGCGGCATTTCAGGCTCCGTTTGCGGCGGAGGCGGCGTATGGGACGCCTCGGCGAGACGCGCCATCTCCGCGGCGCGCTGCGGATGTTCGCCCGCAAGGTCGGTCGTTTCGTTCGGGTCGTTTTCGAGATCGTACAGCTGAAACGGCTCGTCCAGGCTCATCCGCGCGATCTTCCATTTCCCTTGCCGAACCGCCTGTTGAAGCCCTCTTTCGGCGTAGGTCTGCTTTTGCCAGTTGGCGACCCGCCTGTATTCCCAGTAAAGAAAGCCGCGCTCCGTTTGCCGTTCGCTTTCGCCTAAGAACGAAGGCGCGATGGAAACGCCGTCTATGTCCGGCGGAAGGGGGGCGTCGGCCATCTCCGCCGCTGTAGGCAGAAAGTCCGGGAAATAGGTTGGAAAGGCGCATACGGAATTCGGCTCAATGCGACCCGGCCAACGCGCTGCAAACGGAACCCGTATCCCGCCTTCGTACAGGTTTCCTTTACTGCCTTTCAGTTCGCGATTCGGCTTGAAGAAGTCGTTGAATTCGCGCCCGCCGCCGTTGTCGGAAGCGAACAGCAGGAGCGTGTTCTCGGTTAAATTCAGCTCGTCCAGCAGGTCCAGAATCTCCCCGGCATGCCGGTCAACCATGCTGATCATGGCGGCTCTTTTTCGGGGGCCTTCTTCCCATGGCTTGTCTTTATATTGCTGCCAGCCTGGGTCGCTGTCCGGTATCTCAAAGCGGCCGTGCGGCGGCGTGTACGGAAGATAGCAAAAGAAGGGGCGGTCTCGGTTTTGACGGATGAACCGCTTCGCCTCGTCGTGAATCCGATACTGGGAATAGGCGCCGTCTTCTAGGTCGACCCGTTCGCCGTTGCGCCATAGGTAGTCGGTGAAATACGCGTGGGCGTGGACTTGGTGGTAGTAGCCGTAGAACAGGTCGAAGCCATGTTTTTCGGGGGCGCCGTCGGTTCCTGCGTCTCCGCAGCCCCATTTGCCGAATCCGCCGGTTGCGTAGCCCGCGTCTTTGAGCATTTGGGCGGCGGTGAAATCCTCCTTCAGGAGCGGTATGCCGCCTAAGTTGCCGCGCACGGAGGTATGCCCAGTGTGCTGACCCGTCATGAGCGCGCTGCGGGCGGGCGCGCAAACCGGCGCGCCGGAGTACGCGTTCTCAAAACGCATGCCGCTGCGTATGAGACGATCCAGGTTGGGCGTTTTCAGCGTCGGATGCCCTAAGCAGGAAAGCTCGTAGGGGCCGAGGTCGTCTAGGAGCAGATATACGATGTTGGGCTTGTTCATGCGCGCCGCCTTTGGAGAGTTGCCGTTATGCGCTATTGTAGGGGGTGGGGGCGGTTTGCGCAAGGCTAAGTCTGACCGGGCAGTACCTACAGGCGATGATATTCATTTTGCGCGACGGCCTGTCGATCCAGATCGTCATTCCCGCGCAAGCGGGAATCCAGAGTTTTCCCAGACAACCTTCGCATTCCAAACGGAACCCTCTAAACCATAATCATCGCCTATAGAGACTGCCTCTGACCGGGCGTTGTACAGGCGGCGACGCTCAATTTTGCAGCAGCGTTCGTCAACCCAACCCGCAAACCGTTTAAGCGCGCGGCTTGCGGGTGTGTCAGCGGCGCATATCGGCGTTCAGAATCCGCGCCGACGCTTCCGCTATACGCTCCGCCCGTTCAGCCGATCGGTTTGCGCTCAATTAGAAACGCGCACATCGGCGTACAGGCACCCGATTCCAAACCGCCGCCCGTCAAAACGCCGATATGCGTCCGTTTCAGGTTATTCGGTTTCCCCGCGCCGCAGACGGCGCAGTTCATCATACTGCGGCGCAAGTTTCTCCAGATCTTCGGGCCGCAAAGTACGGCTCAATAGCTCCCAATGGGCCTCTGTCTGGGCAGCGACAAGTTCCTTCTCGGCGGCCCTTAGGGCATCGCCCAGTTCGCTGTCTTTCTTACGCGCCGACGCCCTGCTTTCACGCGACTCCTCTTGACCCGACCGATAAAATGCCAAACGCGCCTCTCGATACGCCAACAAGCGCTGCGCAGATTCCCGAACCTTCTGCCCCAGACGATTCAACTCTTCGCTCTCTGGGCGGTCAGCATAACGCTCTTCGTCCAAAGAGATATAATGCTCTCTCTGATAAAACAGCCTCTGCTCTCTGGCCACGTCATCGGCTGCAGCATATTCGTCTTTGGCGCGGCTGTATGCGTCTTCCGCCTCCCTCATCGCCGCTTCTGCAGCCCTATACGCCGACTCCGCGCGTCTCACCTCGGCAGGAGTGTCTGTCCAGCTCTCAACCGTCAAATAGGCGTCTTTAGACTGAACCCATGCCCTGCGGAGCGCCTGGGCGCGGGTCAAAAGGTTCTCCGCCGCCTGCGCCTCCTTCTCCGCCGCGCCAAACAGCCTCTCCGCAGGACCGGTCAGCGTCTCCGCCATCGCGGCGTCGGTGGCGTCAACCCAAGGGTCCAGGGGCGCTTCGAGGTCTTTTTTTAGCCATCGTGCCTTGTAAGTCCCAGGTTCCGCCTCTTTTAACGCTTCCTGCGCACTTTTTATGTGTTCCTCCGCGTATCCGATGTCAGCCAAAGCGCGTTCAATGTCATACTCCGCCCCCGCCGTCTTTCGACGATAGTTCTCCGCCACTTGCGCTTTCGCTTCCGCTTCCGCCGCAGGCGACATCCTATACAGCCAGCCCTTGACCGCATCCGCCATGCTGGTGTTGGGAACCTGGGCGGCGACTTCCGGATACAGCCGATTAAACAGCTCATTCAGAAGCGCATGGTCAGCGTCGTCCGCCGTCCCCGCCTCCATGCGCTCCACAATCCGAACCATCTGCAGCTGATCAGCGCTCAACTCTTCAACGCTTTCAAGAACGTTTTCCGCAGCAGCCGCCGCGCCGCCGCCCTCCTCCGCATCGCCGGAAACCTGGCTCGGCTTGACCTTCTCCGGCGCGGGAATCTCCGAAGTGTCCGCCGACCGGTTTCTTTGAAACATCACAACCGCGGCGGCAAGAAGAACGCCAACCGCCATCAGAACCTGAACTCTTTTTTTCATGCGCCGCTCCTTCTTTCCGTCGCGTTTCAATTCATTCCCGCGGCGGATATACTCCTCCGCAGAGTTCAGCGCGCCGCTTGCGTTGTTCATGGCAGCCTCCCTTTCGCGATGTTAAGATCGCGCATTTCGTTGTTAAAGTCAAGCGCGCGGACGGAGGCAGCCTATAGGCGCTTACGCGGCGCGGGAAAATATGCGACACTAGGGGCGGGAGGGCGGAACATGGAAACATCGCGTTGGCGGTATGTTGTTTGGGTAGGCGCGGCGGTTTATGCGGTCGGCGTCGCGGCGGTCGCGCTGCGTCATGAGCCGTGGGCGGACGAGGCGCAGGCGTGGCTCATCGCGCGCGACTCGAACCCGATCCAGATGGCGGTTGATGTCCTGCGCTACGAGGGGCATCCGATCCTTTGGTATCTTGTCCTGACGCCGTTTGCGAAGACGCTCCCATACGGCGCGATGACGGTCGTCGCCGTCCTATTCGGCATCGCGGGCGCGCTGCTCTGGACGCTGCGGTCGCCGGTTCCGTTGGCGGTTCGTTTGGCGGTTCCGTTCACCTACTTTCTTTTTTATCAGTATGCGGTCGTCGCGCGCAGTTATGTTCTGCTGCCGCTGCTGATGTTCTGGCTCGCGCATGAATACCCGCGGCGGCATGAGCGCCCATGGCGGTTCGTCCTGATCTGCGCCCTGTTGACCTTCACGAGCGTTTTCCCCGCCGTCGGCGCGGGATGTATCATGATCGCCTTTTTTGTGGAAGCGCTGATGCGCCGCGCCGAGCTGTCCGAGGAGCAGAAGCGCACGTACTGGCTCTGTTTCGGGTCCTATGTCGCCGCCGGCTTGTTCTTGATCTATCAGCTGTGGCAGCCCGAAAACTCCACCTTCTACCGCTGGCATATCAACTGGAACGACCTGCTCAACGCATGGAAGGGTCCCTTCAACACGGCGAAATACGCGCTGAACGCCTCCATGACGGAGCGGTGGATCTTGACGCTGCCGATTGTCGCCGTCTCGCTTGTCTGGTTCTATTTTCGGCGGACGCTGTACATCTACCTCGCGCCGACGCTCTGCATTATGACGCTGTTCGGCATCAAGTATTTCAACGGCTGGCATGAGGGCGTCCTTGTGCTTTGGTGGCTGTTTGCGGTCTGGGTCAGTTTTGACAAGTCGATTGAGCCGCGCCGTTGGGAGCCGAAATTCATGCGCTGGGCGATGGCGGCTGCATGTTTGGCATTCTGCGCCGTTCAGATATTCTGGACGGTTCAGGTCTCCCGCGGCGACTGGTCAAGCGAATATTCGCCGGGGAAACAGCTGTCCGCCGCCGTCAAAGAGCGCGGCTTGGAAAACGGCAACGTGATCGGCTTGAACTTCTGGTCGACAACCTTCCAGCCCTACTTCAAAAGCAACCTGTTCTCAAACCACAACAACGGCAACCCGCCCGCCTACTGGAGATGGGAAAAGCCGGACGACCCGAATCGGCAGGGATGGGGCGACTCGGTCGCGCGCGACGGGGACATCAAAAAGCTCCTAGAGGGGAAACCGGACGCCATCATCGTCTCCAAACCGAACAGGGATTTTGAAGGGTATGAGCGGCTCGATTTTGAAGGCAACATGTACTGGAAAAACCGCATTAAAGAAGACAACCGCGCGGCTCTTTACATCCGAGAGGATTGGGAACCGTAAGGCATACGGAGAGCGCCGCGCCGCATATCGTCATTCCCGCGTAAGCGGGAATCTTAAGTGCCGCAGAGGCCGTCCGCATTCGCATTCAGAATTGCTGCAATTCTAAGGAGCGGGGTCAGGTAAAACATATGGAGAGCGCCGTTCATGGAAAAGTTTAAAGTAGTAGCGGATTATGAACCCGCGGGCGATCAGCCTGAAGCGATAGACAAGCTGGCGGAGGGCATCGCGTCCGGCGCGGAGAAACAGACGCTCCTGGGCGTCACCGGCAGCGGCAAAACCTTCACGATGGCAAAAGTGGTGGAGGCGGTTCAGCGCCCAACGCTGGTCGTCTCCCACAATAAAACCTTGGCGGCGCAGCTGTTCTCCGAGTTCAGGGAGTACTTCCCAAACAACGCTGTCCGCTACTTCGTCAGTTTTTACGATTATTACCAGCCTGAAGCGTATATCCCGTCGACCGACACCTATATCGAAAAAGATCTGCTGCGTAACGATCAGATTGAGCGTTACCGCATGATGGCGACCGAGTCGCTGTTGACGCGGCGGGATGTTCTCATCGTGGCGAGCGTGTCATGCATCTACGGCTTGGGTTCGCCTGAAGAGTATGAGAAGCAGAAGGTGGAGCTGTCGGTCGGTCAGGAGATTCACCGAAACAACATCATTCGCCGCCTCATCGATGTGCGGTATAAGCGAAACGACGCTGGCTTTGAGGAGGGCTGCGTCCGCGCGCGGGGGGATGTGCTGGACATCTGGCCGCCGTATCGAGAGTCCGCTTTTCGCGTGGAGCTGTTTGGGGATGAAATCGACCGCATACGCGAGATCAATCCGTTGACGGGGGAGGTGGTGAGCGAGATGGGCAGCGTTGGCGTATTCCCGGCGTACCATTATATGGCGGCGCCGGAGATGCAGGAGACCGCCCTGGTCGCCATTGAGCATGAGCTTCAGGAGCGCATCCCTTGGTTCATAGAGCGCGGCAAACTGCTGGAGGCGCAGCGCATTGAACAGCGGACGCGATTCGATCTGGAGATGATACGCGAAGTCGGGAGCTGTCAAGGCATCGAAAACTATTCGCGCCATTTTGAGGGGCGGGAGCCTGGACAGCCGCCCTCCTGCCTGATCGATTATTTCCCGGACGATTACCTTGTTTTCATTGACGAGTCGCATGTAACGCTGCCGCAGATACGCGGGATGTACCATGGCGACCGCGCGCGGAAACAGACGCTGGTCGACTACGGGTTCCGCCTCCCCTCCGCCTTAGACAACCGCCCCCTGCGCTCCGAGGAGTTCAACATCAAGCTGAACCAGACGGTGTATGTGTCCGCGACGCCGGGCGATTATGAGCGGGACAGCAGCGCGCAGGTGGTGGAGCAGGTGATTCGCCCGACGGGGCTTGTCGACCCGCCTGTCCATGTGCAGCCGACGGAGGGGCAGGTTGACCATCTCATCGGCGAATGTCGAAAGCGGGCGGCGGCGGGTCAGCGCGTTCTGGTGACGACGCTGACGAAGCGCATGTCGGAAGATTTGACCGACTATTTTGTGGAGCTTGGGTTGAAGGCGCGCTATCTGCACTCGGAGATCGACACGCTGGAGCGGACGGAAATACTGCGGGAGCTGCGCGAGGGAAAATTCGACATACTGGTCGGCATCAACCTGCTGCGCGAGGGGCTTGACCTTCCCGAAGTGGCGCTGGTCGCCATTCTGGACGCTGATCAGGAAGGCTTTTTGCGCTCCAGCACGTCGCTGATTCAAACCGCCGGACGCGCCGCCCGAAACGCCGAAAGCGAGGTGATCTTGTACGCCGACCGTATCACAAACTCGATGGACATCGCCATCGAAGAGACCGGCAGGCGGCGAAATCGTCAGCTGGAATTCAACGAAAAGCATGGCATTGTGCCAAAGACGGTCATCAAGGATATACGCGGCTCGCTGCGTTTTGAAGACGAGGAATCGGCCGTCCCGGACGAATCGCAGGCGGCGGCAGACATGGTCGCCGAGGCGGCTGAAGAATACGGCGGCGATGTCAACGCGCTCATCAAACGGCTCCAAGAGGAGATGCAGAAAGCGGCCGCGGCGCTGGAGTTTGAAAAGGCGGCGGCGCTGCGCGACCAGATCGACGGCTTGCGCGGCGATTTCGCCGAATAAAGAGCGTTGTCTACCTGGTCGTCATTCCCGCGTAAGCGGGAATCTTAGCCGCCGCAGGCGCCCAAGGCCGTCATTCCCGCGTAAGCGGGAATCTTAGCCGACGCAGGCGCTGTCGCCCTTGCGGTAAGACGTCCGTTCAGAATTGTCCTAACTCAAGGAACGAGGTTAAATGAGCTTGTTGGCGAGGCTTCGGCGCGCATCCGCGGCAGGTTTGCTTCGCCTCTACGGCTTGGCGGGCGCGGTCGTTCTGTTTGCCGGCTTCGTCCTTTACACCAACTGGATCGTCGGTCGGCTAGAGGATCAAAGCCGCGCCTTTGTGGAGCCGCTGGCGCGCCTTTATTCCTATGTGCCGGTCATCGACGACAAGGAGACGAGCGACCGCGTCGCGCAGGCGATTCGCGGCGTCTCATCCGGCAGCGGGCTGCGTTTTATCATCGTCGACGCGCAGGGGGAGGCGGTTCTAGCGCGCGGCATGAACGCCGAGCTGCAGCGCCGTCTGGACGCGAACGAGCCGCTTGCCGACGCCCAGCGCAAACGCCTTGAGTCGACGCTTTCAAGAATGCGCCGGCGCCCTAAAAACCGCATACCCATCGAGTATCCGCCCGACTATCAGCAGCGGCGCATCATCGGGCGGCTTTACTACGGCGATGTGGATGTGGAGCTGCTGTCGGAGATACCGCTTGCCGTCGCGGATGTGGACGGCAACCCTGTCGGCTGGCGGATATACGGACAATGGGAGACGCCGGCGACGAACCCAGAGGGGCTGCAGAAGGCGCGGGCGTTCATGCGCGGCGCGGAGCGTTTCAACCGCGTAGACGATCTCCAGATCAATCCGCGCTTGGCGCAGGGCGTTTTTTATTATGAGCTGCCGCCGCTGCGCGCGCTGGAGTGGATGCCGTATATTCAGATATTTTTAGCGCTGCTGTTTGCGCTGGGCGCCGTTCCGTTGTATCGGCGCGTCCGTTCGCAGGAGCAGGCGGCGGTCTGGGCGGGGCTGGCGAAGGAGGGCGCCCATCAGCTCGGCTCGCCGATTTCGTCGCTGATGGGCTGGATCAATCTCGCGGACGAAGGCGCCGACTCCGAGGTCGACATTCATGCGGAGATGCGGCGCGACGTTGAGCGGCTGCGTCAGGTGGCGGCGCGTTTTTCGGAGATTGGAAACGCGCCTCGGCTTCGCCCGGTGGATGCGGTCGAGGCGGCGCGTTCCTCCGCCTCCTATTTCCGTGAACGACTCCCGCAGCTCGGCGGCGGGATCGATATTTTGGAGCGGTATGAATCGGTTCCGCAGGTGCGGGCGAATGAGGCGCTATTGCGCTGGGTGATCGACAATTTGGTGCGAAACGCGGCGGACGCGGTCGCAAATCGCCCTGATCAAACGCAAAAAGGGACGATAGAGGTCTCCGCGGACTTTGCGTTTCGATCTAAATGTGTTATTATTAAGGTAACGGACAACGGCGGCGGCGTCGCTCGTTCCGACCGGCGGCGCATCTTTGAGCCGGGCTTCACCACAAAAGCGGGCGGATGGGGCATCGGCCTCGCGCTCGCAAGGCGCATCGTGGAAGGTCCGTTTGAGGGGCGCATCGCCCTTGTGAAAACGGGATCGGGCGGCTCAACGTTTCGAGTGGAGCTGCCGGCAGCAGCAAACGCAGGCGGGGATTCAGCATCAACAACGCCATGACGCAAGAAATTCTATGGATTGACGACGAGATCGACTCGCTGCGGTCGCATACGCTTTTCCTGCAAAGCCGCGGCTACCGCGTGACGCCCGCTTCCAACGCGCGCGACGGACTCGCCCTTCTTGCAGAAAAAAGGTTCGACGCCGCGCTGCTGGATCATCACATGGTCGGCATGAGCGGGCTGGAGGCGCTGGACGCCATCAAGGCAAGCTACCCGCTTCTGCCGGTCGTCATGATCACTCAAAGCCATGAGGATGCGCTCATGGACGAGGCGCTGCGCGGGCGGGTGGACGATTTCCTGGTGAAGCCGACGCAGGCGGTGCAGGTGGCGCGGACGCTGCGCCGCCTCTTAGACCGAAAGCGCGTCGAGGCGGAAGGAGCCGCCGCGCAGTATCTGAACGCATACAGGGAGCTGTCCGCGTTGACCGACGCCGAGCTGGACTGGCGCGGGTGGATCGAGGCGTATCGGCAGCTGTGCGCCTGGGACATGCGCATCGAGGAGCTGAAAGCGGTTGGGCTGGACGCCAACCATGCGGAGCTGCGCGCCGACCTGAACCGCCGTTTTTCCAACTACGCCGCGGATCATTACGGCTCCTGGGCGCGGGGCGACAGCGATTCTCCGCCGCTCTCGGTTGATGTTCTGGACAGGCATGTTCTGCCGCATCTGCGGGAGGGGACGCCTGTCTTTTTCGTCGTTATCGATTGCATGCGCTACGACCTGTGGCTGACGATACAGCCGCTGCTGGCGGAGATCTTTCATATTGAAACGGAGCTGTATTACGGCGTCTTGCCGACGGCGACCGCGTACGCCCGCAACGCGCTGTTTAGCGGACTGTTTCCGTCGGAGATTGCCGAACGGCACCCAGATTGCTGGTCGGAGGATGTACGTTCGGCGGAGAGTTTGAATCGGCATGAGAAACGCCTTTTGGAGCTGAAGTTGGAGCGGAGCGGTTTGGAGCTGTGGCCGGCGCCGCGTTACTTCAAAATCTTTGATCCAGAGGGCGGGCGGCTGTACCGCAAGCGCGTCGCGTCCTATGACCGATTCAGTTTGGCTTGTTTGGTGGTGAATTTTGTGGACGCCTTGACGCATGAGCGTTCCCATTCGGAGCTTCTGCGTCAGATTGCGCCGGATGAGGCGTCCTTCTGCTCGCTATTTCGTTCATGGTTTCAAAATTCGGACCTGTATGAGATCTTTCGTTTGATGGGCGACAAGGGCGCAGCCGTGGTCGTCACAACGGATCATGGGTCTGTCTTGTGCAATCGGGCGTCGAAGGTGTTCGGCGACAGGGACACGGCGTCCGGCTTGCGCTTCAAGTTTGGCAAGCGCGTTCAATGCGCGGAGGAGTCGGCGGCGGCGTCAGTCAGCCCGTCGGAATACCGCCTGCCGTCCGATTTTCCGGGCAAAAACTACGTGTTTGCAAAAGAAGATTACTACTTTGTGTACCCAAGCGATTACCAGATATATCGCGAAAAATTGAAGGGCGGCTTTCAGCATGGGGGAATTTCGATGGAGGAGATGCTGATCCCATGCGCGTTGATGCGCCGTCGATGAGTTTAGGGGAGCGTGACGGGCGCTCTCGGAGAGAATGTTTTGAAGGTGGCCGACGCTGCGGCGCCGGTCAGAATCTAGGCAGTCGGGAGCGGAAACGTTCGCTGCAACGCCCAACGCAGCGTTCATCAGGTGAGATCGTCCATGCGGCGCTATTGATGCGCGCATTCTTTTGACCGCTTGTTTGAAAGGGGCGGGTCTTGATCGCGTTCGCCGCGCGCCGCGCGGGTATCTTCATGCCAAGAGGAGGTCGGCGCTTCAGTTTCGGCCGTTAGGTCGCAGGGAGGCGTCAGATGGCTACCGATATTATTGTTTCGGAGGATGAGTACGAAGTCCGAGCCGCAATTCTGGAGAACGGGAGTTGCGTCGAAATTTTCAACGAGAGGAAGTCCGAGGAGCGTTCGTTAGGAAACATCTACAAAGGCCGAGTCGGAAGCGTCCTGCCAGGAATGCAGGCGGCGTTCATCGACATCGGCTCCAGCAAAAACGGGTTCTTGCATGTGTCCGATCTGCAGGCGCATGTGAACGAATACGGCGAGATTGAGCGGAACATCGACGGAAACGGAAGAGCCGCCCGAAACCGCACCCCCATCGAGTCGATCCTGAAAAAGGGGCAGGAGATCCTTGTTCAGATCGACAAGGAGCCGATCGGAACGAAGGGACCGCGCGTCACGGGTTACATCACCATACCGGGGCGTCATCTGGTGTTTGCGCCGACATCGTCCACGCTGGGCATCTCGCGGCGCATTGACAGTCAAAAGGAGCGCAGCCGGCTTCAAAAAGCGGTCTCCAAGCACATGCCGAAAACGGGCGGCATCATCGTCCGCACCGCATGCGCTGGAAGCGAGGACAGCCAGTTCGTTCCAGAAATCAAGTTTCTCATCAAAACATGGGAAGCGGTCGTCTCCAAGAGCGAGCGGAAAAAAGCCCCCGCGCTTGTCTATGAGGACCTCGGTCTCGTCTACCGCGTCATCCGCGACATTTTCACAGACGACATCAACCGCTTCATCGTCGAGGGCGCCGCGCTTCATGAGAACATCCTGAAATATGTTGAAGAGTCGCTGCCGTCCCTCCAAGAAAAGATCGTCTTCTACGAGGATGAGATTCCGGCGTTTGAAAAGTTCGGAATTGAGCAGGAGGTGAAAAAAGCGACGAGCCGACGCATCTGGCTCAAATCGGGCGGATACCTTGTCATCGACGAAACGGAAGCGCTGGTCGCCATCGATGTCAACACCGGCAAGTTCGTCGGCAGCGAGAGCCATGAGGAGACGATCTACCAGAACAATCTCGAAGCGGCGGTGGAGATCGCCCGTCAAATCCGCCTGCGCGATCTGGGCGGCATCATCGTTCTTGACTTCATCGACATGGAAAATCCGAGCAACCGAAAGCGTGTGTTACAGACGCTGGAGAAGGAGATACGGAAAGACCGCGCCCGCACCAACATTCTGCAGTTCACGGAGCTTGGGATCATTGAGATGACGCGCCAGCGCCAGAAGGAAAGCTTGAGCGCGATGTACTGCTCGGGATGCCCGTATTGCGGCGGGTCGGGCTATGTGCTGTCTGAAGAAACAGTTGTGATTCGGACGCTGCGCAGTTTGAAGCGGGCGGCGGCGCGCGCCTCTAAAGGCTCCTACCGCCTTGTTGTGAGCGACATGATCGCCGCGCGTCTTCGCAAGGAGGATCGGCAGAAGCTGCGCGATTTGACGAAAAGCATGAACATCCGCGTCAAGGTGGACGCGAACCCTGACATCCATATGGAGGATTTTCGAGTCTTTGAAATGCCGCACAACCGCGAAATTTTTGTGAGTTAGGCTGAAATTGTCCGACTTGACGCATTTCAATGAGCGCGGCGAGGAGCGCATCGTTGATGTATCCTCAAAAGAGGCGACCGCGCGCGAGGCGACCGCGCGCGGCTGCGTCTATGCGTCCGCGCAAACGCTGGAGCGCATCGCGTCCCAAACCCTTGCCAAAGGCGATCCGCTTGCCGCGG
Organism: Candidatus Poribacteria bacterium; assembly: GCA_963665845.2. Lineage (GTDB taxonomy): Bacteria > Poribacteria > WGA-4E > JAPPNK01. Next base: position 2,332,505 of record OY762492.1, on the reverse strand, counting down.
CGCGTCTGGCTGGCATGATGGCGGCGAAGCGGACAAGCGAACTGATACCGCTCTGCCATCCGCTTTTTTTAACCGCCGTTTCGGTGCGCTTAGAGCTGAACGCGCCTCAAGGCTGCGTTGACATCGAAGCGACGGTCAAGGTTCGCGGACAGACAGGCGTCGAAATGGAGGCGTTGACGGCGGTCTCGGTCGCGGCGTTGACCGTGTATGATATGTGCAAGTCGGTCGACAAAGAGATGACGATCGGCGAGATACGCTTGGTTCGCAAAACTGGCGGGCGCGGCGACGCATATGAACGGCGGGGAGGTTGACGATGCGCATACTGCACTGCGCCGATGTACATCTTGGGCGGCGTCCGTTCAACTTGAAGGAGCGGTTTGACGATTTTGGGCTTATATTTCGTCGTATCGCGGAGCGGGCGGTAGAACTGAACGCGGACATTCTACTCATATCAGGCGATTTTTTTGACAAGCGGGACATTGACGCGGCGATCTTGTCGCAGGCGCTGACAGGGCTTCGGTTGTTAAAGGAGGCGGGCGTTCAGGTCGTAGCGATAGAGGGCAACCACGACAAGGCGTTTCGCCGAACCCTCTCCACGCGGCTGGAATGGCTCCGCTATCTTTCAGAGGAGCGATACCTTCACCTACTGCATCCGTCCGTCTCTTCAGGCGAAGTTCAGCTGCCGCCGTGGGATGAAGCGACCCGAAGCGGCGCGATACTAGAAATCGAGGGCGTTCGGCTGGTCGGGCTGGGTTACCGCGGCGCGCAGGGTGACGATTTTTTAGAGCAGGTAGACACGGCTTTGCCGTCCGCGGACGATCTTTTCACGATACTCATGTTTCATTCGGGCGTCGGGCAGCCGGACGGGTTCATCATGGGTTCCGTTTCAAAGGAGGCGCTGGCGCGGCTGGACGGGCGCGCGCAGCTCGCCGCGCTGGGACACTGGCACCGCAAGCGCGAGTGGCAGATTGAAAGCTTTAAGGCGCTGATGCCGGGGTCGCCGGAGGTGTGCGACATCCGCGAGGCGGAATATGACCGCGGCTTTTTCCTGATCGAGACGCCTGACGACCCGAAGGGCGAGCCGCTCATAACGTTTGAGGAAACGCCTTGCCGTCCGCATCTGCTCATTCCTGTTGATTTGGACGGCTCCCCGTCCCAGTCCGACGTTGTCTCCCGCGCGTCTAAAAAGGCGTCAGAGGAGGCGGCGAAGTTGTCGTCCGAGGGGAAGGCGCCGGTGGTTGTATTGACGCTGGAGGGGGATATAGAGTTTGACGCGAAAGACATTCCGATAGACCAGGTTCGGGAAGCGGCGCAGGAAGCGAGCGGAGCCTTGCATGTGGAGGTCGTGAACCGCGCAAATTTGCCCGTTTCCGCCTCGTCAATGGAATCGCTTCAGTTGCATAAACGGGATGAGATTGAGCGGCAGGCGCTGCATGACCTTGTCAGTGAGAGCGGCGAGTATGCCGAGTCGGCTGATCTGCTGACCGAATTGGCGGTTCGATTGAAGGACGGGTCTGCCGCGTCGGAGAACGATGTTCAGTTTACGGAAGAGGCGATCGATCTGCTCATTTCGGCGGTTGAGGCGATGGAGTCAGAGGGGTCGGATCAAGGGGGGAATCCATGAAATTCGGTCGTTTGCTGTATGGGGCGATTGTCTGCTGGGCGCTCTGCTGGTCGAGTGTCGCTTCGGAGAACGGCGCGGCGGAGTTGAAAAACGCGGACGGAACTTGGAAATACACGAACGCGCTGATCAATGAAACCAGCCCTTATCTGCTGTCCCATGCGCATAACCCTGTCGATTGGCATCCTTGGGGACCTGAGGCGATTGAGCTGGCGCGCCAGCTGGACCGCCCGATTTTTTTGTCGGTCGGTTATTCGACCTGCTACTGGTGCCATGTGATGGAGCGGCTTGTGTTCTCTAATGTTGAAATTGCGGAGGCGATGAATGCGTCGTTTGTGAATATCAAGGTGGACCGCGAGGAGCGCCCCGACATCGACAATTACTATATGACGGCGACGCAGCTGTTGAGCGGGCGGGGCGGATGGCCGAACTCGGTTTTTTTGTCGCCCGATTTGAAGCCGTTATACGCCGGAACCTATTTTCCGCCGACAGACGGGCTGGGGCTGGCGCCCTCGTTTCCGCGCGTCATGGAGGCGGTGAATAAGGCGTGGAAAAGCAACCGCGAGCAGCTCATAGCCCGCGCGGAACGGGTCGCCGACGGGATCGCCAAAATACAGGCGGGCGGCGATGTGTTGACGCCAGGACCGTTTTCAAGGGAGCATACGGCTCAACTGACGGGTCTCTTGAAAGCCGATTTCGACAAGCGTTTCGGCGGATTTGGCGGCGCGCCGAAGTTCCCAAACGAGATTGAGCTGGCGACGCTGCTGGCAGAATATGAGCGTTCGGACGATCAGGAAACGCTGGAGATTGTTGTCAAGACGTTGAGCGAGATGGCGCGCGGCGGCATCCATGATCATCTGGCGGGCGGCTTTCACCGCTATTCGACCGACGCGCAGTGGCGCGTGCCGCATTTTGAAAAGATGCTTTACAACCAAGCGCAGTTGGCGTCCGTTTATCTGCGCGCCTATCGATTGACGGAGCGGGAGGAGTTTTTGAAGGCGGCGGAAGGCATCCTCGCTTTTGTTGAAAAGACGATGACGGGACCGAACGGCGAGTTTTATTCGGCGGTTGACTCGGAAACGGAGGCGGAGGAGGGCAAGTCGTATCTCTGGACGGAGGACGAAATACGCGAGACGCTCGGAAAAGACGCCGCCGCTTTTTTGCGCTCATACGGACTGGAGCCGATGCCGGACGGCAAGGGCAAAACGCTGTATGTGAAGCGCCCGATGGAGCGGGACGACCTTCTCCGCCGACTTCTGCAGACGCGCGACCGGCGCCTGCAGCCGCTCATTGACACGAAGGCGCTGACCAGCTGGAACGGCATGATGATCGGGGCGTATGCCGAAGCGTATGCGGTTTTAAACAAAAAAGAGTATCTGCGCAGCGCCGAGAAAGCGGCGGCGTTTATTGAGGAGCGGCTGCGGGATGAGCGCGGCAGCCTGCTTCGTTCCTACCGCGCGGGACAGGCGAAGCAAAACGCTTTTTTGGACGATTACGCTTTCTATGCGAGCGGGCTGTTGAAACTTCATGAGGCGACGGAAAACGAAGAGTATCTGCGCCGCGCTCAAGAGACGGCGGATGAGATGAAGCGGCGGTTTTGGGATGAGGAGAAAGGCGCTTTTTATTTCACCGAGTCGAAGGGCGACCTGCCGCTGCGCGTGAAGAACCTGTACGACGGGGCGATTCCGTCCGGCAATTCGGAGGCGGCGCATGCGCTGCTGTCGCTCTCGTCCGCTCTGGACGATCCGTCCTATAAGGAATTGGCGTATGAGACGCTGCGCTCCAGTTCCGAAGCGATGCGCCTTTATCCGCGCGCTTTTGTGTGGATGCTGGCGGCGGCGGCGCGTTATCTGGATGATCCGTTGCCGGAGCCGGAACCGTTTGCGGTCTTATTGAACAACGGGGACGCTTTGGCGCTGTTGACGATCGTCTCCGCGCCGACTGAAGCGTCCGCCGGCTCCGTTTTTGAGGTGGAGGCGCGTCTGCAAGTGGAGGTCGGGTGGCATGTGAACGCCAATCCTGCGTCGGAGAGTTATCTGATCCCGACCACGATAGAATCGGCGGACGCCCGCTTCACGCTGTTGAGCGTGGAGTACCCGTCCGGCGAGGCGAAGTCATTCGCGTTTTCGGACGCGCCGCTTCAGGTGTATGACGGCGAAACCTCGTTTCGGCTTTCGGTTCAGGCGCCGTCGGACGCGGCGGGCGGCATGCAGCTGACGATCCGCGCGCGCTATCAGGCATGCAACGATGAGCTATGCCGCGAGCCGATGTCGCAGGAAGCGTCCCTCTCCATTCGCATTGTGGAGTAGCGGCTATCCGCCGGCGTAGGGCGGATTTTCAAATCGGCATTCCGTTTCAACGACGCGCGGATCCGCCTGCTCCCGCAGTATCTCCGTCAGCCGCGCGGACAACTGCCGCTGAACATCCGCGGCGGACGGATCGCCCGCAAGGTTGTTCATGTAGTGCGGGTCGCTCTGGAGATCGTACAGCTCTTCGGCGGGAAATTTGCCGAACCCCATCTGAAAAAGCCGCTGCGTTTCAGGCGCCGCGCGGTTGTGTATCATCCACGCTTTCGTCGGCGAGGCGTCCATGTCGGGATACGCGATGAAGGTGTCGTTGCAGAGCTTGTCGTATGAGGGCGGTTCAGCGGTCGGGTCGTCCAGCCCTCTTGGGTCGCCCATCGGCCATCGGTCCGGCTCAAAGTTGCGTATATAAAGGTAGCGGTCGGTGCGCAGGGCGCGCTGCGGATAAGGCAGGCTGCCAGGTCTCGCTTTGGCGACATGCCGTTCGCGTCCGAGGACGACATGATCGCGCGCCGCGTCCACCAGCCCCTGCTTCTCCGATTCGATAACGGGCAGGAGGCTTTTGGCGGACATGCCTTGAAGCGGTTCCAGCCCGCCTGCTTCTAGGAAGGTTGGCGCCAAGTCCATCAGGTTGACGAAGTCGTCCACGACGCGCCCTTCTGGGCATCTTTCCGGCCACCGAACGGCGAGCGCCACTTCGCATCCGAGGTTGTAAAGATTGCATTTGCCTCTTGGGAAGCCCGGTATGCCATGGTCTCCGCTGACGACGATGAGCGTGTTGTCGATCTCCCCGATCTCCTCCAGCATGTTCAACAGAACGCCGAGTCCGCTGTCAAACGCGAGGCATTCGCCGAGATAGTCGCACACATCTTCGCGTATGTCGTGGACGTCCGGCAGGAAGGCGGGCAGTTTGCCTTTCAGGTCGTCCGGTTCCAATCCCCAGAGCTGTTTGCCGGAGCCTCGCTGCCATTTTCGGTGCGTGTTGGTGGGACCCCACCAGTAGCAGAAGGGACGGTCGCCGGTCCGCGCGTCTAGGAACGCTTGGAAATTGTCGCGCGTTTCGTTGTATAAAAGCCGCTTCGCGCCTTCGACGCCATGTTCGGGGGCGTTTCGGGTCGCGGCGAAGGAGAACTGGCCAAACTGCGTTCCTGCGGGAGCGTAGCGCGTTCGGTCGCCGCCGTAGGGGGCGTCGCGCGGCGTCCCCGGCGACCATACCTTGTAGGTGTATCCGATGTGGTATCCCGATTCTTCCAGCGCGAGCGGATAAGACGGGATCGACTCGTCCCAATGCGCGCCCTGCAGGATGGCTCCGCGCCCCGTTTGCCAGAAATACCGCCCTGTCAAAATGGAGCTGCGGCATGGGGTGCAGGACGGGGCGGGGACGAAGGCGTTCGTGAAGAGCGCGCCTTCGTTGGCGACGCGGTCAAAGTTGGGCGTGTCGATGAGCGCGTTGGGCGTGTTGTCGCCTTCGATGCCGCGGTAAGCGCTCGCGTAACGCCCCCAGTCGTCGGCGAAGGCGAAAAGGATGTTGGGCGGTCGGCGGCTCATGGCGTTTTCCTTTTATTCGTCTCGCGCGTTGATTTTGCGCTGATTGAAGATATTTAGAACTTGGGCGAATACGCTCTGCGCCGGCGCATTTCGTCAGGCGTCCATTGAGCGGCATGCGCCAGCGCGGTTTCAACCGCCATTGTGTCTAGACGCGTCGTCAGATCGAATATCGCCGCTGCGAATTGGCGCATCTGTTTGTCGTCTAACACAGCAATCAACGGGACGGCGGCTCCCGCCAGCGCCTCCATCAGTTCTGCATGCGCGTTTGTCAAGGCGCTGTCGGTTGGCGCGGCGCAGAGGGCGGGGGCGTTGTATAAAAAAAGAACGGGGATGTTGAGCCTCTCCGCCAGAGAGATGACCCGCGCCGCCTTTCCGTAGGCGGGGGCTGTGAAGACGCCTGTTCTATTCCGTACATAGCAGCATTTTGCCGCGCCGATGTTTGCCAGCCCGATCTCTGTTTGGGGGTCTTCTCCCCGCGTTCGGTCGCCATGCAGCTCGAATCGGTTTGTCAGCATAGGTATAAAAAAACGGGCAGACCAGATGCGGCCTACCCGTTTCCAAGTTCAACGATGTCAATTTTATGGTTAGCGAGTTGCCGTCACCACCATCAGCGCAACGCTGGCTGCCAAGAACGACAGCACCCCGATCGTGCGCTTATTCTGATGGACTTCGCCGATCGGATTCACCGGCGCGTGCAGTTCCATCATTTTTGCGGCAAGCTCTTCCACCGCCTTTTGACGAGTCGTCTCATGCTTCTCAACGGCGCTCATGAGAGTCGCCAGTTCCTTTGTCAAGGACTGCAGCTCGCCCTTTGTCCATTTATGCTGCTCTTGGGTCCTGTTCGACAGCTTATCCACCTTTGAAGAGATCGTCTTGCTGAGCTGGCTGATTCTCTTCTCAATGGAGCTCAGATCCATCGGATGGATGGAATCCAGTTTCTTCATCAGGTCTTCGAAATCTTTGTCATGAAGATGGCTGTCAACATGCTCCAGCTCTTCGCGGAGAGCCGCCAGTTCCTCATGAGCTTTGGAAAGCCGCGCGCTCAAGTCGTTCAGCATCTCCTCAACTCTTGGAAGCGGCACTTCCACCGCCGGTACAGGCTCCGGCTCTGGCTCCGCGACGGTCCCAGGGATATTCAGCACCTCGCCCGGATAGATCCAGTGCGGATCGCCGGAACGCAGATCGTTGATTTCAACCCATTCCGGAAAGCGCAGCGCGTCGCCAAGATGCTCTACGGAAAGATCCCACAACGTGTCGCCTTTTTTCACGGTCAGGGTTTCGTACATCCCCGCAAACAGAGGGGCGCCAACCGCCAGCGCAAGCGCGACAGCCGCGATCGTTTGAAAACCTTTACGCTTCATCATATGAAACTCCTTCTCTCTCGTCGGTCTGCGGCTCATCAATACTGGTAGCCGATGGAAACAAAGTGCCGGGGAACTTCCTCAAGGCTGCTCGCCGCTTCATTGCTCAACTGGTAGGCATAATCCAACGCCAACGAGCCGAAGTTGACGCCGAGGCCGGTATACCACGCGCTGCGGTCGGAGCTTTGGCTCGTTCCGAGTCTCAGGCTGACCGGATTTAGGGAGTATTCGACGCCGAATTTGACAACCCGCGTCACTTCGCCGTCCGCGTTGATGAGGTTCACCAGCAGCTGCTCAACTTCAGCAGCCATCAGGACGCCGTCGTAGGACGGATAGGTCACCGCGACGCCCGCCGAAACGGTCGGCGCGATTTCGCCTTCTCCGAGCGTCCCGCCGAGGTTCCGCGCCGACAGCCCGTAGTGGACCGTATCGGCGATCAGCCCCTGAACGCCGAGCGTCACGCCGCCGAACCCGGAAGCGCTGGCGTCGTCAGGGTATGCATCGTCCACGCCGTCGAACTTGTCAAACACCATTCCGACGCCCAGTCCGAACCCAAACATCTCGTTGACGGTATGTCCATACGCCAAGTCGATGGCGTTGCTGGCATAGCCGAGTGAACCGTGCGTTTGTCCTTGTAGGTCGGTGCGTTCAAAGGGGGCGGCGTCGCTGTCTCCGACGCTCACATTTCGCCATGAAATTCCCAGCGAACCGTTTTCTCCGCCTATGTATCCGAGCGCGATCCCGAAGGCGTTTCGTCGAATATCCAGCGGGCTGTCTTGTGTGTATATCGCCAGTTCAGTGTTGGCGCTTCCGCCCAGCCCCGCGGGGTTGGTGGTGATTGCTGGAACGCCGCCGGCGAGGGGCGAGAACGCTTGGAGAGCGGTTGCCCGGGCGCCTTGCCCTGGGAAGAGCCATGAGGCTCCATGCCGCGTCCCTGCCGTGTCGTCCTGCGCTGTTGCCACAGCGGCGTATCCAATCAGTGCCGACGTTGCGAGCGCAAACGCGGCTAACTTTGCCCATTTTCTTCCGTCAATCATCAGACGCTCCTATGTATCTCTGCGCGAAGGTGAAAGGGGCGGGGGCTGTTTGCGCAGCCCCCGCGTTCCTTGTTATCTGATTTTCGCCATCTTGACGATCTTGACAACCCGCTCCCGATCCGCCGCGTCCACAATCACTTGGCAGATGTAAACGCCGCGTCCGTAGTTGCAGGTCTCTTCAGTCAGGTTGATCGCATGGCGTCCCGGAAGCAGTATCTGTCCCGGGCGCTCTGCCACAAGCCGTCCGTTCAGGTCGTAGATGCGAACCCGCACTTCGGCTTCTTTGCCGAGACCGACCCAGACAGCCACATCTTTTTCAAACGGGTTCGGAACGACGCGAACCGGTATGGTGATCGCCTCTTCCTCTTCAACGATGAAGCTCCAGGAATGCTCCGTCGCGTTGCCCAGATTGTCTGCGACCGAGACCGTCACCGTGTAGATGCCGGCTCGCAGCACATTCTGCGCTTTCCATGCGACGCCCGATTCCGTCTTGCTTTCAATCGTTCCCGCTACGCGGTTGCCGTTCCGAGTCACGGTCAGCTCAACCGAATCCACATCAATGCCCGAATCGGCATCGGTGTAGTAGGCGCTCACAACCACATCTGTCCGCGCCGCCACATTCTTGCCGACGCGCGCGCCGTCCACCGGAGCGGCCGGCCAGATGCTCGGAGGCGTGGTTTCAATTGTGAATGTCCAGCTTGTCGACGTTTCGTTTCCGAGCGCGTCCGCAAGCGTCAGCGTCACTTCATGCGTTCCTGTCGCCAGATCCGCGCTGGGCTGATACGAGACGCTCGAGTCGGTTGCATCGGCGTTCACAGCATTTCCGTTGACCATCAGCTCAACGCTGTCGGCGTCCACGCCGGCAAGGTTGTCGGTGAAGGTCGCCGAGATGAGCGGCCGCAGCGACCGCACATATCCTGTGGGAGCCGTCGTTGCGATCGTCGGCGGGATCATGTCGATCTCAACCAAGAAGCTGAATTGAGCCGACGCCTTATTCCCATGTTCATCGGTCGCCGTCACAACCACCGTATGGCTTCCTTGCGAAAGCCCGTCCACCGGCAGATGCGCCCGCGAGTTGTCGATGATGTCCGCCGCGTCTTGGGCGGCTCCGCCGTCAACGGCGAAGGTCACGCTGTCCACCTCAGAGTCGTCAAAGAAGTTGACCGCCAGCGTCGTGTCAGCCGTTCGGACAACCCCTGTCGGGGAGATGGATGTGATGACCGGCGCCGCCGTGTCCAGCGATACCGTGAACAGGTATTCCGCCGAGCCGACATTGCCATGTTCATCCGTCGCCGTCACAACAACCGTATGTTCGCCGTCGGAAAGACCCGTCACAGGCAGCCGCGCCATCGTGTTGTCCGCGATGCTCGCCGCGTCTTGGGCGGCTCCGCCGTCAACCGAGAAGGTCACGCTGTCCACCTCGGAGGCGTCCGAGAAGGTCGCCGCCAACGTTGTATCGGCAGATTCCACCGTTCCTGTAGGCGACACTGTCGTGATGACCGGCGCTTCCAGATCCAGCGACACCGTGAACTGATACTCGGCAGAGCCGACATTCCCATGCTCATCCGTCGCCGTCACTACGACCGTATGATCGCCGTCGGCAAGTCCAGTCACCGCCAGCGTCGCCGAGGTGTTGTCCGCAATCGCCGCAGCGTCAACGGCGTCGCCGCCATCCACTGCGAAGGTCACGCTCACCACCGCCGAGGCGTCTGAGAAGGTCGCCGCCAACGTCGTATCAGGCATCTCAACAACGCCGGTCGGAGAAACCGTCGTGATGACCGGAGCCTCCAGATCCAGCGACACCGTGAACTGATACTCGGCAGAGCCAACATTCCCATGTTCGTCCGTCACGGTCACAACGACCGTATGATCGCCGTCGGATAGTCCTGTCACCGCCAGCGTCGCGGAAGTGTTGTCATCCGCAATCGCAGCGTCCACCGCGTCCCCGCCGTCAACGGCGAAGGTCGCGCTTGTCACAGCGGAAGCGTCCGAGAAAGCAGCCGCCAACGTTGTATCAGGCATCTCAACAACGCCGGTCGGAGAAACCGTCGTGATGACAGGAGCCTCCAGATCCAACGACACCGTGAACTGATACTCGGCGGAACCGACATTCCCATGCTCATCCGTCGCGGTCACAACGACCGTATGATCGCCGTCGGCAAGTCCGGTCACCGCCAGCGTCGCCGAGGTGTTGTCGTCCGCAATCGCGGCGTCCATCGCGTCCCCGCCGTCAACGGCGAAGGTCACGCTTGTCACCGCGGATTCGTCCGAGAAGGCGACCGCCAATGTCGTATCGGGCATCTCAACAACGCCGGTCGGAGAAACCGTCGTGATGACAGGCGGCTCCAGATCCAACGACACTGTGAACTGATACTCGGCAGAGCCGACATTCCCATGCTCGTCCGTCGCCGTCACTACGACCGTATGATCGCCGTCGGCAAGCCCTGTCACCGCCAGCGTCGCGGAAGTGTTGTCGTCCGCAATCGCAGCGTCCATGGCGTCGCCGCCGTCAACGGCGAAGGTCACGCTTGTCACAGCGGATTCGTCCGAGAAGGCAACCGCCAACGTTGTATCAGGCATCTCAACAACGCCCGTCGGAGAAACCGTCGTGATGACCGGAGCCTCCAGATCCAACGACACCGTGAACTGATACTCGGCAGAGCCGACATTCCCATGCTCATCCGTCGCCGTCACAACGACCGTATGATCGCCGTCGGCAAGCCCTGTCACCGCCAGCGTCGCCGAGGTGTTGTCCGCGATTGCGTCCGCGTCCATCGCCTCGCCGCCGTCAACCGCGAAGGTCACGCTCACCACCTCGGATTCGTCCAAGAAGGTCGCCGCCAACGTCGTATCAGGCATCTCTACAACGCCCGTCGGGGAGAACGCCGTGATAACCGGCGGCTCCAGATCCAACGAGACCGTGAAGGTGAACTGCCCAGAGCCGACATTTCCAAGCGCGTCGGTTGCTGTTACAACCACTGTATGGGCGCCGTCGGAAAGTCCCGTCACCGCCAGCGTTGCTGAGGTGTTGTCAACAATCGCGTCAGCGTCCATCGGCTCGCCGCCGTCAACCGTGAAGGTCACGCTCGTCACTTCCAACTCGTCATAGAAGGTCGCGCTCAGCGTCGTATCCGCCGTTTCGATGGTTCCGGACGGCGAGAACTCGGTGATGACGGGCGGGTTGTCGTCCACATAGACCGTGAACTCCCACGATACAGGCGCGGCGTTGCCTTCAGCGTCCGCGACGCTCGCGACGACGCTGTAGGCGCCGTTCGCAAGGTCTTCGTCTGCGATGAAGCTAACGATGCCGCTCAATTGCGGTCCGTCGCCCTGCTGCAGCTCGTCCATAACGTCGGACGAATTCAATGCATCCAGTATGTCGTCTGCGGTAGCGTCGTCGCCCAGATGCAGCGGAATCGTCTGCAGGGTCGTCGTTCCCGCAACCGCATTGCCTTCGTTGTCGCTCACCTGTATAGAAACGCCCTCGGCGGTCACGCCGGAGTTGTCTTCTGTGAAGGAAACTCTCACCGTCGGCGTTCGCGTCGCGATGACGCCTGTCGGCGAATACGCGCTAACGGTCGGAGCCGTCGCATCCTGTTCAATCACATAAACAGCGCTCACGACAGCGACATTCCCCGCATAGTCGGTCGCGGTTCCCGTCGCTACGTAGCTGCCGCTCGGATGGCGAACATCGCTCGGCGTTATGTAGCTGATCTGCGGAGCCGCAAACATGAGACCGTCTGTCGTCATGCCGTCGGCGTTCACAAGGTCTTCGTTGCCGGCGAGCCGCATATCCGCGTTCCCGCCCGCAAAGCCTGTGAAGACTTCCGAGCCGTTCGCAGAAAGCGTCAGCCCAACCGTCACGATGCCCGTCGGGTCTTCATAACCTTCCGAGACGATCGTCGGCCGCGTATTGACCGCTGTTCCAGAAGCCGGCGCCTCAATCGTAAGCGGAGGAGCCGTGTTGTCAACGGTGAACGCAACCGGCGCCAGCGGCGCAAACACGTTCGGGCTGGCGGCAAGGACGATACGCACATAGTATTCGCCGTCCGCCAAGCCGCTCACATCCAACGGCAACTGGAAGGCGCCGTTCTCGCCCACCGCCTCCATCGGCGTCGCGTCAGCAAGCGCCTCGTCCATCAGATCCGCCATGTTGGCGGAGATGTAGGCTTGAGCCGTCATCGCGTTTTCGGTGTCCAGCTCAAACAGCGCCGTTCCGCCAATCGGCCGATCAGCTTGATCCGTCGCAAAGGTGCGGTCGGTCATCAAGGCGCCCGTCTGCGTGATGCGAATCAACTCATACACGCCCGGATCGTCCGGCAGCAGCCCGCCAATCAGAATGTTGGCGATGTTGGCGACCACCGTCGTATCCATCACGGTCAACTCTTGATTCCCGGAGGCGTCCGTCGCGAGAACGGCAAGGCGCAAAGCTCCGTTCGGGAACATCGTCGAGTCAAACTCAAAGCTGTAACTCTCTTGACCTTCCGCCACAGGAGCCGCGTCGCCCAGCATTTCCATCACGGCGCCGCTTTCATCCACAACGACCAGCGCGACATCGCCTCCCTCAATCGTCAGATAGCCCGCCGTCACGCTCGCCGTGATGCGAACATCGGAGCGAACCGTGTAGGAGCCGTCCTCATTCGCGTCCACCGCTTCAAAGGTTCCCGGCGCCTTCGCTTCGCGTTCCACCAGCGTCACAACCGTTGAAGAGAGCGGCGGGACATCGTCCACATTGTCGACAGGGATCGTCAGCGTTTCGGACAGATACGCCGTGCCGCCTTCTCCCATCAGAGACGCGCGGACGATATACGGGTTGTCGTCCATAGAAGCGTCGCGCGCTTCCGGTTCCATATTTTCAACCGTGTCAGCCGCCATCGTCGTGTCCCAGACCGCCGTCCAGGTGGTGCGGTTCACGCCGATTTCAGGCATTCCGTCAGCCGCTGTGTGGTCGTCTGCAGAGATCGTTCCCGCTTCGGGACCGCCCATCTCCATCGCAAGCGGCATGAACGTTTGTCCGCCGTCCGCGCTGATTTCAATCACAACCGAGGGCGCTTTCGGCAGCATGTTGAACGGCGTATCAACCGTCAACACCAGCTGATCGCGCGCCCCGCCGCTGTCCGGGCTGACCGACGTTCCTTCAGCCTGCGCTGACGCAAACGCCAGAACCTCCGGCGTAACCGGTATCGGCAAGACATCCACAACCAAGACCGTTTCAGGTCCGACGCCGCTGATTGTCAGCCTATTCTCCGCCGCAACGCGCAGGCGGTATTCCGTCACGCCGTCCGTCGCGAGCTGAACGCCGTCGATCATATGAGAGGTCATGTCCGACATCCAAGATGCGTCCACATCCGCCAAAGCAGCCTCGTCATACATTTTCAGGTCTGTCCAAGTGGCTCCGCCGTCTGTCGAGCTTTGGATCGTCGCGCTCGTCAACGGAATAGTAACATCCCGCAAACTGCGTATCATCAGTTCCAACTGCGTCGTGTCCGACCAGATGCGGAAATCGTCCGCGGCGACCGAGCCGTCTTCCGGCACCTCGGCGGAGATATAACGTTCCGCTTCGTTGCCTTTCAAGTTCCCGATGCCCAGACTGGACACATTGAACTCGCCAACCGTGCGCGGAACAACCTCAACCGCCTGTGGATTCGACATGCTCAGGTTGCTGAACTGGTCAATGGAAATCGCCCGAATCTGGTAGCTGCCGACCTGCGGATAGTCCAGCATCTCCGTGCGGACAGGTTCAGGTCCGATGCGTCCGAGCAATCCGTTCCCGCCTGCAATCTGATTCACATAGGCGAGCAGCGGCACGAACTCGTCGTTCGCCAAGCCGTCCATGAGCGGCGTCACGCTCGTGGGGATGTTAATCGTCGTCCAGAAGTCAACGGTCGGCTCGCCGGTGACCGGACGGATTTGGAAGACAACGCTGGTGCGGTCGTAGATGTCCTCGCCGCCGTCCATCGCTTCCGCTGTCAGCGACAAGGAACCTTCGCCGTTGGCGTTCGTCGTCACAACCGCGCCGCTCTCATCTATATAATGAGTCGCGCCGTTGATCGCTTCTACCGTCACATCTGAAACAGGTTCAGGCGCGCGGTTGATGCTCAAGGGCCGCATTCCAGCCGCGCCGTCCGGCGTGACAAATCCATCCTCGCCGTCCACCGTGACGGTCACTTGATAGTCGCCGTCGGGAATCTGGCTCAGGTCAAAGTCAAAAGTCCAGAGGCCTTCTGCCGAAGGAGTCGAGAACTTAGACACGAGCGGAACGCGCCCCGTGTTCGCCACATTCTGAAGGTCCTCAATCGTCAAGCTGGCAATATCGATCGTCGGCTCCATCTGAAGATTGCGCGGATCGGGGATCACAAGCATCTTCGCCGTGCGTTTCCCGCCGCCGACCGGTATCTGGTGCGTCATTTCCACCACATAGTAGTAGTAGTGGGTTTTGCCCGCGTCAAGCGTATCGGTCGCGCTCCAGACAGGCTCCGCGTATCCGCCGACCGTCCGCATCTCTTTAGTCAGCGGAACCGACCGATACGGACCTTCCATCCCGTTCGTGGAAAGACGCAGCGTCACCTCCTGAATGGGGCTGGAGTCGCTCGCAGGCCATGCAGGCAGCGTCGCCAGGAACAGCTCTTCATCAACGGCGAACTCATGCTGGAAGGTTCCCGTTCCCTCGGCGCTCATGCCGGAGACGGGATAGGTCATCCCGTCGCTTCCATGCAGCGTAACGATCACCTCCATCGCCTTCGGGGCGACCGCAAACAGGCTCAACTTATGTCCTGTCAGCGTCAAACCCTTCTCGATACGATAGGAGCCGTCCGCAACGCCGCTCAGGTTGTCCCACACCTCAAGATGCGGAACCGACAGCGCATTGCCGAAGTTCTCAAGGTAAAGGTCTTCATCGTCAGGGATGATCACAGGGTTCAACATTGCAGGCAAACCCGGCAATGTCAAGCCGGCTTGCTGCAGCGCCGCCATAATTTCAGGCGAGTTCAACAACTGCAGAACATCCGCTGTGGTGGGGTTGTCGCCCAGAAGCTGCGGAATCGTCGGCAGACCGTTCTCTGCCAGCAAATCGCTCACCAACGGCGATTGCAGCAGCGCCACAATAATTTCGGACGCGCCGCGCAGGTCAAGCGCCAAACCGCCCACCTCAACCCGTCGAACCGTCACCATCGTCTCCGAGGTACTTTCGTTGCCGCCCGCGTCCACAACGCGCAGCGTCACCGTGAAGTCGCCCGGCTCCGTGAAGACGCGCGTCACGGAGGTGTTGCCCTCCGCGTCCAAAGCCCCTTCAACCGTCCCGTCGGGGAAGACCCACTCCACCGTCAAGATTTCGGTATTGTCCGACGCGCTCGCCGACAGAGTCAGATCGCGGTTCGTCAGAATGAACGGCTCGCCGGCCGAGTTCGTCGAATCTGCCGCAATCGGGGAAACCGTCGGTGGAATCATATCGCGAAGCGCCAGCGTCAGCTCCTTGACAATCTCTTCGCCGCTTTTGGCAATCGTCAGACTCACTAACTGGTCCCGAATATCCTCCGGCGCTTCGTAGGTATTGGAGAATGTATCATCGATGAACAGATCCTCAGGAGCCAACGCTGTGGTCAGCGTAACGCCGGCAGGCAACTCCATGACGATCGTCATGTCTAGGGAAGCGACGCCGTCAGCGTCGTAATACACCTCATGCGCCTCTGTAGACGGATCTGGGTCCGGAACCTTCGCGCTGAACTCAACTTCCACGAAGGTGATCGGAACATTGATCGGCGTCGCGTCGGCGCTCTCAGAGTCGTCGTTTCGGTTCCTAGAGGTATCCGCAGTATGGAACGACACCTCGACAGCCGCCGGCGCAGGATCGTCCTGCGTGTAGGTGTAGCTGAATGCAGTCTCGCCCGCTTCGGGCTTTCGTATTTCAACCGCTACGCCGTCAACTCTCCATTCAATCCCTCTGATCTCCGTGTTTTCCACCACATCAACGCTCACCATAACAGACTGCCCGGCCTCTTTAAGAGGCTCCGCAGTAGAGGTCAGCGTTACCATCGGATAGATATGATCAACGAGGGTCAGCGTCAGCATCTTGACAATCTGCTCGCCCGCTTCGGATGTGATCGTCAGCGTCACTTCATGCTCGCCAAGGTCTTCCGCGCTCGCGTAGGTCTTGGAGAACGTTTCAAGATCGGGGAACAGATCGTCAGGGGTCAACGCCATGGTCAGCCCCGCGCTTTCCGGCGTCACAACGCCGTCAGGCCCGTTCACAACGATCGTCATGGCTGTAGAAGCGACGCCGTCCGCATCGTAAGGCACTTCCAGCGACTCCGCGCTGAACTCAACATCCACGAAGGTGATCGGAACCGATATTGGCGTGTCCGCATCGTTCGTGTTGTCGGAAGTGTCCGTGACATGGAAAGTCACGTTCACCAGCGCCGGCGCCGGGTCGTCGCCTTCCTGCATGTAGGTGTAGGCGAAAACGCCCGATTCGATCTCTTCCGCTGTCGGCGCTCTCGATTCGAGAACTTCGCCGTCGGCTCGCCACTCTATCGATGCGATTTCGGTGTTTTCCACCACCGTAACGCTCACATCAACAGGCTGCCCGACCAGCTCAAGCGGCTCCGCAACCGAAGTCAACTCCGCTGTCGGAGCGATCAGGTCAACAAGCTCCACCGTCACCGACTGGATCACCGTCTGCCCGTCCTCGTTCGTGACCGTCGCTGTCAGCGTATGGTCGCCGAGGTCTGCGTCCGACTCGTATGTCTTCGTGAAATCATCCGTGTCGTCGGAAACGCCGTCCGTCAGCGTCAACGTATAGACGCTGTCGCCAAAATCGATGATTCCAGCGGGCCCTTCCGCTTCGATGGTAACGGCAACGGTTGCGACGCCGTTCTCATCGTATTCCACCTGATCAGAGGCGGTTGAGAACCGCAGATCCAGCACGTCAATCGTCTTGGTTCGGGTTACTTCGTTGTTCGCCACGTCTGTAACGGTCAACGTCACCGAATAACGCGCAACCTCGTCAAACGACTTTGTTGCGGCCATGCCCGATTGCGTTGTGCCGTCCGGGAATTCCCAAACAATCGATGCAACTGCCGTGTTGTCTTCAACATCGGCTGTCAGCGTTTCTTCCTCGCCGATCAAAGCCATGGGACCTTCTGGCGTGATGGAGTTGATCACTGGATCGTCTATATCCACCACGTTCAGCGTGACGGTGCGGCTCGCCTTGTCGCCGGCCGAGACCGTGATCGTCACGAGACCTCTGTCTGACGAGAAATACATCTCGTCAGCGTAAACGGTACTAAAGGTGCGAGTGTTTCCGTCCAACGGCTCAAAGGATCCCACGCCGCCTGAATCGAATGTCAGTTCGCCCGCGCTCACCGAGCCGGACACCGTCGCTACCACCGTCGCCGAAGCGACGCCGTTCGCATCATACTGGGTTTGATGGGATGAGTTAGCGTCCACTGGGTCGCCGCCGATGGTCAGCGCTATCACAACGCCGGTCACTTGGACATTCGCGCCCGTCATCGCTCCGAGAACCACCGCCATCGAATCGAGAACGGTTTCATTGGCCGCGAGGACAACGCCGTCCGGATCAAGTACCTCAATGAGCAGCACATCGCCCGTCTCAGCGACATCGCCCAAGTTGGGCGCCCCGACATTGCTGGATTGCAATACCGCGCTATACTTGCCGTTTGTGATGGTAACGGGCGAGCTTGTGCTTGTGTCTCCGCGGTGCAGGTTCGTCACTAGAACCATGGAACCGTCCGGAATCTCAACGTCGGCTGTGACCGTACCGGAGACGATTAACAAGCCTGTCCCGCCCGACATCGCCGGCAGCGAAGTGACGACATCGTTGAAGTTAAAGGCTCCGTCAATCACCTCCTGCGAGGTGATCTGTCGGCTCATGCTTGCAACAACGTCGCCGTTCTTGAGAACCTCAATGCTCACCAGATCGCCCGTCTTAGCCGCAGACTGCGCATCAAGAAAGCTGACCTCGAAGTCGCCCATAGGACTGTCGATAGACAGGGGATCCTTCCTGTCAGCGCCAACGGTGACAATCGCTGTCAATTGCTCTCTCGGAAGAATCCCAGCGGCTCCGTCATTGTATTTCAAAGAGCCGATCACCTTCAGGCTCGCGGTGTGCGCGTCAACCGTTGTCTGAATATCTCCCAGATCAATCTCGCCGCCAATCACCTGCGCGGAGGACGCAATAAACGTGAACTGGCTGCCGGTCGCCACGACATTGTTGTCGATATCGTAGACAGTGATGTTGATCAGGTCGCCGGTCGCGACTTCAAACGTCGGGCCTGCGAATTGGATGCTAAACACGCCGTTCGGCGCCTCATTCAGCGGCTGCCCCTGCACAGCCTCTCCGATGCTCACCTCCACCCTCAAACCCGCGCCTGGAAGAACTGCAGCGGTTCCGTCGGAATACTGCACCGTGCCTGCTACAAGGAACTCAGACGCCGTAGCTTTCAGGTTTGTCTCAACGTCAATGTCAACGATCGTCGCGTTCACTTCATCCGCCGTCAAGCGCCGCTCAACCACGGTCGACTGGTTGGATTCAGGATCGGTCACCGTCACTCGAATCAGATCGTTTGAGCTCGCGACGACCGCATTCGGATTGGCGAGGTCAAAGAACGTTGCGGAGTAACGTCCTAGTCCGTCGTCTCCTGTTGCGCTCGTTACGCTCGAATCTTTCGTCACGTTTTCCACCAAGACAGAAAGGCCGTTCGGAGCCGCATGCGATCTGTCAAGATAGGTGGCTAAACCTTTCACCACCAGGATGGTCGCTTCGGCGTCAGGTTCACCCGTCACGGTCAATGTCGCCGAGGCGGGCGTCAACGCCGCATAAGCGAATTCAACCGTTGCGACCGCGTCTTCTTTCACCAGGGGGGAGGTGTAGACCGCCGTGTAGGTTCCGTCGCCGGCATCCGCCACATCGCCGATGGAGCCGCCGCCCGTGAGCGTTGCCGTCACGTTTTCAAGCCCGGAAACGGGGTTGCCGTTCGCGTCGGCGATGGTGGCGGTGAAGGTCGCCGTGGTGATGCTGTCGCCGCGTATCTGCGTCGGATCCACTGAGGCAACGATGCCGGCAGGCGCGCCCGGCGTTAGAGTCAAGCTCGCCTCGCCTGTATCGCCCGCCGAAGCCGTAACGGTGATCTCGGCGGTTCCTGCCGTCGTCCCTGCGGTGAAGGTCGCCGTGTAGGTTCCGTCTTCGTTGTTGGTCACATCGCCCACGGTACCTAAGGTGGCTTCTATCGTCACCGTTTCGTTCACAACCGCTTCGCCTTCGCGCGTCAACGTTGCCGTGACAACTGCGGTAGAGGCTCCGTCGGCGACCAGTTCGGTCGGGTCCACCGACACGGTTATATTCGCCGGGACGCCTATAATGTTGATGGTCGCTTTACCCGAATCGGCGCCGTATGTAACGGTAACTTCCGCCGTCACATCTTGGCTTGTTAAAGGCGCGTTGAAGACCGCCTCATGCTTTCCGCTGCCGACGCTTGTAAAGGCGCCCACAGATCCGGCCGTCGTCGTCGCGGTCAGGTCCGCGTCGTCAATGAGATTTCCAGAGGCGTCCACCACCGTAACCACAAGAGTCGCGGTGGACACGCCGTCGCCTCTCACATCCGCTTCCTCGAATTCGACCGTGAGGCCGGATTCGGTCATAGCGATGTTGGTCTCTCCAGCGTCCAGTTCAGCCTTGGTAATCGTCCGCTGCAGAGTCGACCATGGCGATGTTACCCCGCCGACGGTCTGCGTCGCGCGTATAGAAACGACATCCCCCTCTTTTGGAATCAGCACCTGCTTGAAGATTCCTCCGATGTCAAGGTCGGTGAGCGTGACGCTATAGGAGCCAGGAGTCGAGGCGTCCTCCGACAGATCCTGTTCCTGCGCCGCTTGCGAACCTTCAGGGGCGCTTGTGTTCTGGAACACAACGTTCAAGCCGGTCGCAGCGTTCCCCTCCCTGTCGGTCAGGGAAACCGTCACCTTAAAATTCGAGAACTGCGCAGCTGCGGTCGCCGCGCTCCCAAAAACCA
Organism: Candidatus Poribacteria bacterium; assembly: GCA_963665845.2. Lineage (GTDB taxonomy): Bacteria > Poribacteria > WGA-4E > JAPPNK01. The sequence continues at coordinate 2,312,609 of OY762492.1, read as the reverse complement.
GTCCAATCGCCGCAATCCAGACGACCGCTGTCTTGAAATACGACTGAAAATCGCGCATCCGTTGCCTCCATAAAACAAGGGGTCTTGTCATGATCGTACCCTACAAAAATTGTTGTTCAAACTCTGAAAATGAAATGTCGTCAAATCCGCTCTCCTACCGTCCCGACGCCTGCCGCCAAAACCCGAACACACATACAGCATACAACGCATCGCTTTCGAATGCTACCTTTTTATTCGACACAACAGCGACGCTGCCTACCGCTCCATATCATGCGACAAAACTGCCGGCGTTTCAAGTATATTCCTTCGCCTCGCCAATTACAAGGCAACGGGAGAGGAGGAACAAGCCCCGCCTCTCCCGTCAGCCCGCATAAGACGCCTATTTCAGGATCACCATCCGACGCAGCTGGCTGAACGAGCCCGCTTCAATGCGGTAGAAATACAAACCGCTTGCGACCCGCTCGCCCAGCGCGTTCCGACCATCCCAATACGCCGCCTTGGAACGGCTATGGTAGGTCCCTGCCGGAAGCTGACCCAACTCCAACACGCGAACCGTCTGACCAGCGGCGTTGTAGACCGTCACCGTCACGCGGCTCGACTCTGCCAACTGGAACGGAATCCAGGTTTCTGGGTTGAACGGGTTCGGATAGTTCGGCAGCAGAGCCGAATAGTCCGGAACCGCGCTCAACAACAGCTGACCCAGATCCACCCGACCGCTCACAACGCTCTTTTCATCGAAAACGATGCGCCGCGCCGGGAAGCCGCCGAAGACGCCGCTCGGATCCACAACCTGAACCTCAAACTGATCGGACGCCTCATAACGCCCGCCTTTGAGGTCGATCATTGCCGCCGAGAAGCGTCCGTTGCCGGAGGTCGAACCGACCCGCTCCGTCGCCTTTTGACCCGTCCGCAGGTTCGTCACCGACACCTCCAGCCCGTTCAGAGCCGCCAAGGTGTCCTCGCGAGCCAGCGAACCTTCCACCACCAGCAACGGCGTGGATGTCGGGAGCAGATGCTCCGCGGACGCCGCGGTAGACGGCGCAGCAGCGTTCTCCCACGGAGCGCCCGGCATCGTCAAAGCCCACGGACCCGACGCGACCACGATGAACCCTTGACCGCCTGTCACGGCAACATCGTTGCTCGGCGTCGCCGCAATGAACTGCACATTGCCGTCGTCATCCCGCTTCAACGCCAACGTCTGTATCGCCACATCCGGCTGACCAAGAGCCGCTATATGACTCGCCATGGAGACATCGTCGCTGTCCCGCGGAACTCCAATCAGGTTGATGCCGCTCCGCAAGGGAACCGAAGCTTCCAAAGGGCCGCCCGTGAAGGTGACCGACGCCGCCTGCTTCATCAGAACCAGGACGCCTGTCGAATCCTCCAACGGAAGATCCACCGCAGAACCGACCAAGCCGCCTGTGTAGGACACAAACTTCGGAGTCCCTCCCGGACTGTCGGCGTATTTCAGCATCACAATCGCGTTGATGATGTTGCCGCCGTTGCCGCTTTTGTTGATCTTCTCCCAAAGGGCGCTCGCCCGATCCAGCCCTTCCTCGCTCACCGGAACATGAATCAGGTTCAGCCCAGGATACAGTTTCACGGTGAAGGCGGTGTTCGCGCGCAACTCAATGCCGACCTCTATAGAGGCGCTGTTGCCCGCAGCGTCGGTCAGCGTCACAACCACCGTCTTATCGCCCGGCGTCGCTTCGTTCTTGCCGCTCACCACCACATCAGCCGAGTAGGAGCCGCCCTCATCGCTTTCAGCAAGCGCGACCGGGTCAACTTTCGTCGAGTCAACAGCGCTCACATCCGCCGCAGCGGTCAAGCCCGACTCCTCCGAGGTCGCCGTGATCGTGAAGGACAGATTGTTGCGGGTCGTCTCCGAGCTCAACGCCGCCGTTCCTATCGGAGCGATCGTGTCAATCGTCAATGTCGGGACTTTCATCTCCGACATATTGTCATACATGGTCTCGTTGTCGATGCTGTCCGTCACCGTCACCGTAACGACAGCGTCCGCAACGTTCACGCTATCCTCGACCGCATACATGCCGGCAACCGCCGTGAAGCCGTCAGGAGCGTCGCCGCCTTCAACAGCTTCCAGATCGCCCGAAGCGCCGTCAACGCCTGCGACGCTGAACATCGCCGTTGAACCCGCTTCAATCTCCGCGCTCACCGTAACCGTCTTGCCGGAGCCGGCAGGATTCGGCGACACCGCAATGTTCTGCGCCTCCGCCGTGTCATCGTATAGGAAGCTGGCGGTCTGCGAACCGGCGGTCACTGCGACCGAAGAGCCATGATCCCGATCGGCGGTCAAAGCGATCTCCGCCGTGAAGCTGCCGTTGGCGCCCGCGGTCGCTGCCGCATCCGCCTCGCCCGCAACCATAATGGTAACGTTGCCGGCGGGGTAGCCTGTTCCCGCGACCGTCGCCGTGTCCGCCTTCGTCATCTTCGCGCTGAGCGACGTTCCGATCGCATACGCGCCTGTAACGGTCGCGGAGCTCGTGTCTGAAGACACTCTCAAATCCTTCGCGCCCGAAGATGAGTCAGGAATCGCGATCGTCGCCGTGAAGGTTCCGTCCGCGTTCGTTGTGCCGCCTTCAGTCGCCTCCGCAGGGTTGCCGCCGACCGTGATGGTCAACGCCTCCTCTGCGCCGAAGCCGTTGCCCGACACATCGACTTTATCGCCGACTTTAACCGCTGTCCCAGCTTCCACGTCGGTGATGGAACCCAAAACCGTCAAATCCAACTCTGCATCGTCATACAGCGTTGCAGCTGTCAGTTTCTTAACTCCGCCGACCCAGCCGCCGGCCGCCCAGTTCATCGTTGCCGTGAACTCGCCGTTATTGTCCGTCTTCACGTCTAAGGCCGTCGCCGACTTGCCGCCCAAGGTCAGCGTCACCGCGCGGCTGCGGCTGAAACTGATCCCTTTTAAGGTGTAGTCCTGACCGAGTTTCACCTGCGCGACCGCCTTGTCGTCCGCGTCCGTCAGGCGCAGCTGAGGCGTCACCGTGTAACTGGTCGTCACAAGCTCGCCGCCGACATAGATCGTCACAAGACCGCTCGGCACAGGCTTCCCGCCGTTCAGCGACGTCAAGTTGACGCGCACCTTGAAACGGCCGTTCGAGTCGGTGCGGATCGTCGCAAACCCGCCGGCGTCTTTTTCCCTCGTGCCGATACCGTCCAGTACCGTAAGGTTCTCGTATTTCATCTTCCGCCGCTGCCCGTTGTTAATCGAGCCGTGCGCCAACTCCACATTCCCGATGTTCTCAAGAATGCGCGAATTGCCTCCCGAGTCGGCGGCGGTGCCTTCCAGCGTCAAGACGGCGTCGCCCGGACCTTCAGCGGCAGGTCTCAGCGCCACCCGAACGCCCTTCGTCACCACCTGCAGCTTCGCAGCGCGTCCAAACCATGGCGAGGTCAGCTCGCTTCCACTTTTGACGCGGATGCGAACAGGCTGCGGGTTCTTCGTATACAGCGCATTCAGCACGCGGAAGGTTACCTTGAACCGCCCGTCCGCGCCCGAGGTCGCGCCCGAATCGATCGTCACCGTCGAGACGGCGCCCGACCCATCCGCTGCATTATTATCCTTCGCGGTGGCGATTTCCACCTGCAACGGTTGATTCGCGCCGGCGCCGACGCCGTCAATCGTAACCTGATCGCCCAGATCAAACTGGGACGGATTCAGCAGCGTCACCTTCGGAATCACCGTGAACTCGGCTTTGCGCTCCGCGCCCGACTTCGCCCCGACCGCTCCGATGGTCTTCATACCGCCCGGACCGCCCGGCACCGTGAACGACACCGCCCTGACCGCCGGTATGGACCCGTTGGGATCCGCTGTCGTTGTCTGAGACAGCGCGCCGGTCTTATTGACCGGATCGTAGTCATAGTACACCGTCACAGCTTCGTTGGGCTGGAACGTGTTGACGACATTGATGTAAACGCGGATGCGGTCGCCGGGGCTGGCTTCCGAAATAGGCTTGCCGCCGTTGATAGCCGGCGCCACTGTCAAGACATCTTTCGTTTCGCTGCCGACCGCAAAGTCCCATTGATGCAGGTTCAACTTGCCTTGAGAGTTCAAAGCCTGTCCGACCAAGATCAACTTCGTCGCGCCAGGAGCCAGATTCGGCACGCGCACCTTCGTTTCGCCAAGCGTTCCGTTCTCATCCACCGGAATGCCTTCGCCGTCAATCGCGGAAATGCCGGTGACAATGCCGTTCTTGACGCTGCCGAACAACGCCCGCACACGCTCATAGCGAGAGAAGCCCTTCGCCGAAAGCGTCACCACGTCGCCGGAGTTCCCGAACAGTTTCCCGGACTGCGTCGTCTCTGTTGCCGCAGTCGCAGTACTGACCACATGCCATGTACCCGCATCGTGCCTGTTGCCGCCCGAATCAACCAGCGTCGCCGTGTAACTGCGGTCGGAGGAGGTCGCCGCGATCGTCGGGAACGTCCAGCTCACCGTTCCGTTCGACCCTACCTGAAGGGGTGGCGACTTCTGCCGGTCTTTATCGTCGTTGTCAAGATAAATCATCACAGACGTGCCGGCTTCCATACCGTATCCAGTGACGGTCAACGGGGTCGAAGGATCGTCAACCCTCGCGATCAACGGGGTCGAAGGATCGTCAACCTTCGCCCTGACGCCGCTCAGCGTATAGTTCGGGTTGACCATGAGCGACCGGAAGGACGCGCTGCCCACCGTCACCGTCTGCAATCCGCCCTGAACTTCCGGAACCTTGAACTTCGCATTGAAGGTGCCGTCCCCGTTGGCTTTGAACGTCCTGTCAATGCCGTTCTTTTGGATGACCGTTCCGCCGACATTCACCGTCAGAGCTTGATTGGCGCCAAAACCGGTTCCTGTCACCGTCAAGTCTTCGCCCACCTCGCGGCTCAAAGGACGAACCGCAATGATCGCGCCAACCATGAAGGTTCGCTTGTGCTGCTTGGTACGATGATTCTTGTTCCGGTCGCCATGCTGATATTGACGCACCCAGAATTCACGCGCGCCGGAGTCGGAAGGCGGAACGTTGAAGTAGAAGTCCAGATCGCCAGCGGCGCTCGCCGTGACATAATGACCGCCATGAACCTTGCCGCTCAATACGTCATACGGCGAGACATGCTTGCCGTCAAATTGAACTTCCACTTGCCAATTGGCGAAGAAGCCGCGCGCTTTGACGCGAACGACCGTCCCAGAGCCGCCGCTGGTCGGCGAGAAGTAAATGATCTCCTCCGCGTTCCGAAGATGCAGATCCTTCTTATCGTTGCCGCCGCTAAGGGAGGGCGACGTGATATTGATGTTTCTGTTGTAAACGTTGGCATTTTTAAAGGTGCCATCGCTGTTTTTCTCGTCCGGAATTTTGAACGTCGCGCCGGTGACGACGCCGTTGGCGTCTGCCTTGATCTCCTTGCCCAGCTGCCCGAATCCAACCACCGTCGCTTTGCCGAGGTTCTGATTGGCGCCGAAGCCGCTGCCCGTAAATGTGACGGTAGAGCCAGGCGAGACGACCCGCGGACTGCGCGCAAGGGTAGAGGTGATCGTCACCGTGGCGGACGTTGGCGCGGCTCCGTTCTGCGTGTTGATGTACTTCGTTCCGTTCGTCGAAACCGCCGTGTATTGAGGCGTCTTGAACGACACCTCAAAGACGCCGTTCACATCCGCGGTGATATAACCGCCGATCGCCTGCCAGCCGCGGCTGTCGCCGCCGAGCTTCACGGCGTCCCGGATCAACGGCGAACTATTTGTTGGCGCGCTGTTGTCGATCCGAAGAAGCCCGACCGACTCAAAGCTGCCGTAGTTCCAGCCGCGAAGCTTCACCGTTGTGCCGGGGGCTCCGCTTTTGCCGTCGAAGGCCTCCAGCATCTTCGTCCCCGTAGGCGAGGAGTAGATGAAGTCTTTCGACGCGATAGACGACGCGGAGCCGACATGAACTTTCGTCTTGCCCGGCGATGCAGCCGTCGGCGCGTTGAAACGGGCGATGAAGTCGCCCGTATTGGCGGGAGTTAACGAGGCGCCGCCGCCGTTGATCGTCCCGACCGTCACGTTCTGCCAGAACGCGCTCGTCCCGGCCGCCCAGTTAGCGCCGACCTTCACGCTCAAAGCGGAGCCGGGCGTGAACCCTTTTCCGACAACCTGAATGTCCTCGGTGCCGCGCCCGGTGTACGGATCCACCGTGATGGACGGCTTCGCTACGTAGGTGTTCGTCGTGTTGCCGGCGCCGACAGCCGTATTCGCGTCTGTCCCCTGCACCTGCCACCGGACATGGCGGGCAATGTGCGGATTCACAAACGCCTTCGATGTCACTTTCGCTTCAAGTCCGCCGCGCGCGTTCGCCTTGTTCTCCGTGCCGCTGGGCGCTATTCCCAGCTCATAGACGCCGCTGCCGTTGGCGCTCTGATCCAGATAGAGCTGGACCGCCGCCCCCGCCGGGAACCCGTAACCTTCAATCTGGATGTCGCCGCCGATCTCAACCGACGTATTCTTGATCTTCGCCACCGGAATGATGGTCAGGCTGTCCTCGGCGGCGCCGGCGCCGCCCGTGCTATGCCCTTCAGCCCGCACCACGATCGTTCCGCCCGGAACTCCTGTCAGGTTTTTGCCGGCCTTGATGGCATTAGGGAGCCTATAGTTGAATAAGAATCGGCCGTGGGAGCCGACGATGCCCTTCGCACTGCCGATATCCAGGCCGTTCGCGCGGAACCGCACCTGCTCGTCGTTCTTGTTGGCTCGGTTGTCGTTGCCGAAACCGAAGCCATGGATCGTCACCGTCTGTCCCGGACTCGCGGTCGACGGCACAACCACAATCTCCGACGCCACATTCACTTTGAGTTTAGCGTCGTGGTACCCATGCTTTTTAAAGGTGTTGTGATCCACGCCGTTGCTTGCCGCCGAGATTTCATGGTTCCCGTACTGAGCGCCGGTGACCGTCACGGTGGTGTTCACGAAGCCGTCCGCGTCCGGAGTCACATTCTGCGACCAACCGGGGAGCGATACCGTCACATTTTGACCTGCCTTGAAGCCGGTACCGGAGATGAACAGCTGCCCGTTGTTGTTCCCGCCGACCCCTGTCGACTGGTTGTAAACGGTGGAGGAGCTGACCGCCAAAACCGCTTTCACGCTTGAGGTGAATGTGTTGCTCGACCGCGCCCGCAAGGATCCTGTCGACGTAATGGCGCCTCCCTTGGACGTGTTCATCTTGAAAACGTCCACGCGGTATTTGCCCAGAGGGATGCCCGGCGACTCCATCGTCACGCTGAAAGAGCCGTTCGAACGGGCGCGGAAGCCAGGACCGCGGTTCGCATTGCCGTCCCAGATGACGCTGCCGACATCCGCGCCGCCGTTAAGCTTCACCCGTGTCGTCACTTCGTTCCTGGTCCCGCCGGATTGCGTGTAGAAGTAAAGCGGGTTCGGGGGGTTGCCCTCTATTGCCAACACAAGCGCCAGCGTCTCGCCCGGCGCAAAGCCTGATCCGTTCACGGTGAAGGAAGCGCCCTCTTGAACGCCGTTCAACGAGCCGCTCAACCACACCTTCTCGGTGACCTGAATCGGGGCGACCGCATGGTTGGCGCCGACGCGGAACGGCTGCTGCGTTCCCTTCGTCGCATTCGGAAGCTTCGCTTTAAAGCGGAAGGCGCCGTTGCCGTCTGTCCGAATGTAGGTCTTGTTGGTCGGCAAATGCCCGACGGTCGCGCTCGTGATGGTCACAGGGTTCCCGCCGAACAGCGCGGGATAAGATGTGTTCGCAACGTAACCCGTTCCCGTCGCCTCCACCTCATCGCCCACATGCGCGGCAGTCCTATTCAAGGTCAACCGTATTCCTGGCTCGGTGGCGACCAGGATATTCTTTTCCGCCGTCGCGCCCGTGCTGTCGGTTGCGACGATCGTCTGCCACCCACTCGGCGCGAGCGGGTTTAGAGCGCCTTTGAAGGCGACCACTTTTTGACCGACAATAACGGTCGTGCTGCTCGTCCCTGTGAACATGTTCTCTCCGCTTTTAAAGCGGAAAGTGACCGCGCCCGCCGCGAAACCGGAGCCGGTGATCTGGATCTTATTCTTTTCCGTATCATTTGGATCCGGTACCCTTAACACGGAGGTCTTCGAAACGAAGATCACCGGTCCGACCCGAATCGCGTCTTTCGCTGTCGCAACGCCGCCCTTGCTGTCGGCAACATACAGTTTGAAAGGTCCGTGCGCCGAATCCTCAAGCTGCGCCCGCAGATCAAACGTTCCGTTGGCGTTGACCGCGCCGCCCGATGTGATCGTGAACTCATCGCCGCTCGCGTTGGTGTGGTACACGGAGAGGGCGCTGCCGGCTTCGAAGCCGTTGCCCTGAACCCTGAAGGTCCGGAACGAATCGTCCGCATTGCGCACCGTGACAGCCTTTGGCCATTTGCCTTGGTTGCCTTCGCCTTCGATATGCGTGATGCGCGGCGTGACCGAAATGTCTGCAGTCGCCTGACGCGGCGCATTGGTCAACGGATCGTTTGTTCCGTCCTGCTGAACGACAAGCGTCCATGTCCCGCGCGGAAGCGTCGGAATCTGAACCCGCACATTGTCGGTGGAGCCGTTCCAGCCGGTATTCTTGCCGACAAGGTTGCGATTAGCCTTATGGTCGTCCCCATGAGTGCTCGCGTTAACAGTGCCAAGACTCGGGTGCGTCACGAAGAACTTGACCCGCTTGTTGTTCTCGAAGCCCCTCGCTTTCACGGTGAGCCAAGTCCCGACCGTTCCCGAAGCGGGATTGGTTATCACCTGAAGGCTGGGGCTGACATTGACCGGCAGATGCTCAATCTGCCGCGAGCCGTTCGTCGCCTCCGCTTTAATCGTCTGAATGCCGCCCTGCGACTCAGGCATCGTCAGCGACGCCGTGAAGGATCCGTTCGGGCCGGCCGTCACTGTCGACGGCGATGAGGTTGCGTCTTTTCCGCTGATGGTGAACTTGATCGTGTCGCCGCTGGCAAAGCCGTCGCCGACCACATCCGCAACCGTGCCGGAGCCGACCTGAAGCTCCTGCGTATCCGCAAGCCGCAGATCCGCAAAGATATGGAACGTCGCGGTCGCATGCGCAAGCGACGCGTTGCCGACCGCTCGGAACTCAACGCCGTCCCTGTTGTAACTTGCGGACGGTACCCGCAGCAGCTGCTCAAACGCGCCGTTCGAGTTCGCCGTAACAGTCACTCCGACGCTGTATCCGCCGAACGTGAAGGTGATGCCTTCGCCCTTGCGGAAGCCCTTGCCCGTCACTGTAACCGTATCCTGCGTCGTCCCGTGAGCCTCGCCGGTCTCTTTGTCGTCATCGCCTTTGAACGCGATGCTCGGAATGACCGTGATCGTGAGCGTGTCGATCTTCTTCACCGACCCGCTCTCAACCGACACTTTGTAGTCGCCGCCCGTGATGTTGCTCGGAACCGTGAAGGATACATCTTTGGCGGTGCCGCTTGCGTTCGTCGACGCCGTGCGGACAACCTGGCCTGCCATCTTGATCTGAATCGACTCGTTGGCGCCGAACCCGTAAACGGTCAGCTTATGGCTTTCGCCAATCTTGAGGCTTTTATTGGCGCCTTCCCACCGCTCGTTCACAGTGAAGTACACCGTCTGCCCGCCCAGCGACAACGAATGCTGCCCCTTCGACAGCTCCGGCGTATTGATCTCAATACGGAACCCGCCGGAACTCGGATCTTTATCGAACGAGCCGCCTTCATTGAACATATCTGCGGCGGCGGTTCCGCCCAGATTCTGCTGCGCTCCATCCAGGAGCAGGTAACCGAGGTTCTTGCCAGGAGCAGGCTGTCCGTTCTGGTTGTAGGCGATCCCTTGAATCCAGAGCTTATTCACAGGATCCTTCGACTTCACGCTGGTGACATGCGCCGCAATGGGGCGCACAAAGGAGCTGTCAAACTTCACCAGAACAGGAACCGGTTGGGTCGTTTTTGCCGTCGGATCCACAAGAAATACGCGGTACTCATGGGTTAGATTGTCAACGTTGACGGAGGTCAAATCCGCCGCAATGCTGTACGACCCGTTCGCGTTGGAGGTCGCTTTGTTCGTATTCAGATGGATGTCGCCATCGTTCTTGCCGCCGCTTCTGTTCGCATCCAGCCACAGCTGCAGCTCAGAGCTCGCCGCCTGCCCCGTCCCGACAATCGTCAACCCGTCGCCGAGGCGCTTCGTCACCCGCTCATCCGCCGGCGCGCCCGTTCTATCGCGCGAGAGGCCGTCCACACGCGTGATCTTGCTCTGCACGCTCAGCTCGGCGCCTTCGGTCGACCCGCGCGCGTGCGCCGCCATGACTTTATGCTTGCCGTACGGCGTCGGACCCAGCCGAACGGTCGTCGAAACCGCGCCGATTTTTGTGTCGCCGTCCGTGTTGCTGCCGTCCGTCACCCGAACAGAGGTGGTGGAACCGACGCTCAACGTGACCGTTTCGCCCGCTAGGAAGCCGCTGCCGCTCAACGTCAGCTCGGTTCCAACCGTCGTAGACTTAGGAGTGACGTCGGGTTTGCTCGGAACGATGTTGATCGTCGCCGTGGCGGTGGGGGAGTTCGCAAATGCAAGCGTCCATACGCCGCCGGCGATATCGGTCGGTATCGTCGCCGATACAGAGAACAAACCGTCAGCGTCTGCGGTCACAGTGACTCCAGGAGCCTTCGACTGACCGCCGCGGACCATGCTCAACGCGCCGGCGCTCGCGCTCACCGGGTAGCTGGTTCCTACAAGTTCAATGGTCCCGCCTGGCGCGGCGCTTGTAATCATCGTCGTGCTGTCCGCCTTTTCAACGACAAACAGCCGCGGCGAGTCGGCAGGGCTGGAGTAGAAGAAAACGACATCCTGCGACATCCTGCTGAGAGCGCCGGTCGCGCGCAGCGTCGCCACGCCCGAACGCAGAGCCGACGCATTCGCGGCGCTGAGCGTGTATGTCTCGCCAGTTATGGACCCTGTGTCGCCGTTGATGCCATCGCCGATGGGGGTCTGAGAATTAGGGTCGGAAGGGAAAGCGTCAATTGTCATGACGTTCGCCGCGACGACCGAGCCGTTCTGAACCAGATCCAGCGTGACAGCTTCCCTATGGGTTCCCGTGTTGTCGGTCTGGATGACGTTGACGCTGTTCACCGCCTTGTAATGCGCAAATCCCTCCAAAGTGAGAGAGAAATCATCGCCGACGCCCGCTGTGTTCTTCGTTCCAACGCTTAACGACGGCTCAACGCTCAAGCCGTTTGTGATCCTGCTGACGGCGTTGCCGCTCTTCAGCACCAGATCGCGCCGCCCGAAGCTGACCGCGGGCAGATCAATCTCGGCGGCCTTGTTAACGTCATCTCCGTCTTGGATGGAGCCTGCAGCGTTAGCTGTTGCGAAAGAAGTGATATCCCTGCCAACATCCAAAGTGACCGCGCCGGCGGGGAAGCCATGCGCCAGGATCTTGATCTTGCCGCCGCCCTTCACGGTCTGCGCGCCAGGTTTAAGGTATGGCGAAACGCCGACCGCTGTGTCGCGAGAAACGTCGGCTCCGACCCAAAGTTTATGGAGCGGATGGCTGGATGTTCCGTCGGCGTAGGGCGCGGCTTTAACGTCAATCTGCCCGTTGATCTGCCCATTGCCGTTCGCCTTGATTTTGCTCTGCACATGGCCGTCCGCATAGGTGGCTCCTCCAAAGCGGACCTCCACCTCTTGATCTTTGGTGAATCCGTCCGCGACAATCGTCATTCTATCGCCGAATTTAACGGAGAGCGGCGAAAAGCGGACGATGCGCGGGATAACGTCGTAGGTGCCTGTCGCCGTCGAGCCGGTCAGGTTGACCGTTTTTTCTCCGCCTGTTGTGGCGGGGGCGCGGAAAGTAACGGTGAAGGCGCCGCTTGCGTTGGCGGTGATATTGTTGCCGCTAACCGTTCCGACCGTAGCGGAGAGCAGATGCGCTCCCGTTTCAATGGGAGTGCCGGCGACCGAGAGCTGCCCGACGCCCTGGTTGGCGGTGTAGCTGGCGCCGGTCACGGTTACAAGATCCCCGACCTTCACGCTTGTCGGCGAGACGGCTAGTGTCGGAGTTTGCGCCGATGCGCTGAAAGTTGCCAGCGCGAGCAGCGCGAACGCCCACGCCGTTGAGAACAGGCGCCGCGCGCCTTTTGAATGAAACACCGTTGCCCTCCTGCTGATGGCTTTCATGGAAAACTGGTTTGCCGCCGGCTTCTGCGCGTCGCGGCGTTGATATGCAATCGAATCGCGTTGCGTGTTGGTTCGTCTGTCGTCCACCTGACGCCCTCCATCAATCATGCGTAATCGTCCAAACTTTTTTCAAATCCGAGGTAAAGGGGCGTATCCGCCCGCATGTCTGTTGCGCTTTCATTTGGCGCGCCCTTATGTTACCGCAGGACAGGCGCGCGATGCAACCGAAACTGAAACAATCTGAGCCGTTTGCCAAAATTGATCAATCCTTTCCGCTTCGCCCGACCGCCAAAAAAACAGCGGCGCCAGGCAACAACCTATAATACACCGAGGCGGCTGAACGTGTCAAGCGTTTTCTCCGCCCCGCCCGTTTTGCGCGCGGAAACGCAAAATTTCCGCTAACTTCAGAACGTTCAGCGATGCCCGCCCGGTTACACATAGACGCCCTTTCACCGCATCATACAGGAAAATATCTTTCGATACAACTCAAGAAGCAACGACAAACCCTCCGACCAGCGTCACGGTGGCGGCGTATTCGTAAAGGCGCGCCTGCGGCTCGCGCTGCGAGTCGGGCGTTTGATGCTCGCCGTCCCGTGACCATACCTCATTATTGCGCTCAACGCTTTCCCAGAGGGTGATCCATGCGTAATCGACTTTGGAACGGGCGGCTCCCGGCAGGCTGCCTCGGTATCCGCGCATCAGCTGCGCGTCGAGGCATCCGGGCAGTTTCCGTTTGGCGGGAAAGAATTCGTTCAGCATGAATTTTTCAAACGCCGCCGTGTCGGCTCCGGGTTTCAGGTCGCATGTGTGTATGACTCTGTAGTTGGGCATTCCGCGTCCCGTTTGTTGAGTTTTCCGCCGCTTGCAATAAACATACACACTCCCGCCGCCCGTGTCAACATAAATGCGGCGGCCTCATGCATAAAGTCGGACGGCTAAACGACCAAAGCCTTTATTCATGGGAAAAAGGCTCCGCCAACCAGACCGTCATTCCCGCGCAAGCGGGAATCCAGAGGCAAACACAAAAACGACCGCATACGGCAAAACCGCCATCCCATCCGACGTCATTCCCGCGCCCCTCTCCCCGTCATTCCCGCGTAAGCGGGAATCCAGAGGCAAACAAAAGAACGTTCGCATACGGCGAAACCATCATCCCACCCGACGTCATTCCCGCGCCCCTCTCCCCGTCATTCCCGCGCAAGCGGGAATCCAGAGTCCCGGCAGAAACCGCCCGCATCCCCCAAACTCCTGCCAAGCAACCCGCCATCTCCAGCGTCACTCGCTGGGAGGCGCATATCCGCTGATTTCGTCGTATAGATCGCGCCACTGCGGATTTTCCTCTTCAATCAGCTCCATTTTCCACTCGCGCCGCCATCGTTTGATCTGCTTCTCTTTCAGGATCGCGCTCTGCATGGTCGTATGCGTTTCATACCAGACCAGTCTTTGAACGCCGTATCGCTTCGTAAATCCCTCGTAGAAACCGTTTCGATGCTTCCATACGCGAGACGGCAGGTCGGAGGTCGCGCCGACATATGTTGTGCCGTTTCTTTTGTTCGCCATGATGTACACGCAGGGCTGTTTCATCGGGTTAGTTTAAGGAAATTCTGTTTTGATTTCAAGCGCTGTCTTGCCAATGCGAGCCGTTTGCCGAAAACTCTGGATTCCCGCTTGCGCGGGAATGACGGCGGGAGGAAATGACAGCAACTGGAAAACGCGAAGCGTATGCGCAAATACTCTGGATTCCCGCTTGCGCGGAAAGGGAATGCATGCCCTCGCGGAAGCGGGGGACGAACAGGGTAGACGACGCGGTCGGCAAATGCGAACCGTGTCGAGATCGACTCTGGATTCCCGCTTGTGCGGAAAGGGAATGCATGCCCTCGCGGAAGCGGGGGACGAACAGGGTAGTCAACGCGGTCGGCAAATGCGAACCGTGTCGAACTCAACTCTGGATTCCCGCTTGCGCGGGAATGACGAACCGGAGGGGCGGGAATGGCAGCCCCCGGGGGCTTTACGGCGAATTCATCCGGCGGAGGAGCGCGTTTAGGGCGGCGTCGGCGTCCAGCGCGTGGGGGGAGGGCGCCTGTAGACAGCCCGCGCGTTCGCCTCTCGGTCCGAAGCGGAGCGGATCGGACGCGAAGAACAGCCCGACCGCCGGCAGCCCGACCGCCGCGGCGATATGCATCGGCGCCGAGTCGTTGCCGACAAACCCTGCGCAGCGCGACAGCAACGCCCCTAGCTCGCCCAGCGTCGTCCGCCCTGACAGGTCGATCGTCGGGACGCGCGCTGTTTTGGCGGTTTCGGCGGTCAGTTCCGCTTCGCCGCGCGCGCCGACCAGCAGCGGCGCCATCCCCCGCGCATACAGCCGCTCCGCCAGGGACGCAAACTTGGCGGTCGGCCACCGCTTCGCCCGGACAGGCGAACCGACATGGAGCGCGACCGCCTCCCTCTTCTCCCCGCCGATTTTTTTTAACATACCTTTTAATAGGCGCGCCGCCGAGGCGTCCTGCTCCGGCGTGAAATAAAAGCGCGGCGGGCGCGATTCGGTCGACACGCCGCGCGACGCCAGCATCTGCAGCGCCGCGTCCGCCGCGTGGTCGGGCGGAGTTTGCCGCCGCCGTTTCATCTCCAACCGATCCGCGCCGCGGTCGAACCAGCAGCCGTTCGCCAATGTCAGCGCCGTCCATGAACCTCGGACGCACATCGTCAGCGCATATTCGCCGCGGAGCGCCCTGAAAGCGCGCCATGTTTTGAAGGCGGAGTCCGGCGGGCGGGCGTCTCGCCTGAAGGCGCGCGGGTTGAACTCCAGTATACGTTGTACATGGGGGGAGTTTTCAAAGACGGCTCGGTTCCACCGCGCGCACAGCACATCCAGCCGCGCGCGCGGATAATAAGCCCGCAGGCTCGCCAGCGCCGGCTCCGCCAAGATCGCGTCGCCGATATGATCAAGCTGTATATAAAGGAGCGCGCGCGGATTGGACGGAAGCGGGCTTCGTTTAAAAAAAAGCCGATGAAGCGTCCATGACGCCGCCATGAGCAGCCGCTCGTTCATCGCCGCCTGCCGTTCAGATTAAAAACGCGCCGCAAACGCGACAAGCGGCGTCTGAAACCGCGCGGACGAAAATCGGTTTGGGGAAGTTTCCAGCCGGCGCGGGGGAGGCTCCGGCAGAAGCGACTCGTTTCGGTCCTTGCCTTTCATGCGGAAATAGTCGTAAAAACCGATGCCCGCCGCCAAGACCGCCGCTCCCGCGATGACGACGTTCCAGTCGCCGCCTTCGACAGGCGCCGCGAGCGACCCCGCGCGGAGAATTCTATAGCCCTTCATCAGAAAGTAGCTGTGCGCGGCGGTGAACGGCAGCGCGGTGAGCGTCACAATTTCAAAACGGCGCAGCGCCGATTCGTTCTGTTGAGGATTCTGCGCCGCTTGTTCAATCGGTCCGGACGTTTCGGTTTGGGCGGAGGCGGTTGCCGCGCCGAACAGAGCCGCGCAGAGAAAAGCCGCCGCCAGCTGTTGCGTGAGCTGTTGAATGCGCGTCATGCGTCCGCTTCCTTTCGTCGATCCAGCGCCGTCGACAGGATGAGCATTCCCGCGCCGACGCATAAAAACGTGTCCGCTAAGTTGAAATAGGGCCACTGGTACGCCCCGATGTCCACATCGATAAAGTCGACCACATAGCCGAGGCGCAGCCTGTCGAGCAGGTTGCCGAATCCGCCGCCGGCGGCGCATGCCCAGGCGGTGCGGAGCCATCGGCTGCTGGAGTAGTACCAGTAGATCCAGACCGCCGCCGCCATTCCGATCACCGAGACGGCGAGCAGCAGGAAAGGCGTAGAAGCGCCGCCGCCGAATAAACCGAACGCCGCGCCGGTGTTCTTCGCCAGCCGAAGTCCGAACAGCCCCCCTAAAACAGGCTCCGATTCGACTCCCCGCAGGTTGTCGATGGTCACGCCGCGCTCTTCAAAAAAGCCCTGTATCGCCAGCTTTGACCACTGATCCGCCGCAAAGACGCTCAACATTAATATTAAGGTGTAGAGATGCGGCTGCCACCGCTGAAACCAGTTATGCATCGCTGTCCGCTTCTGCGTTCAGGCTGCTGACGCTCACTGTTGGGACGGGCGCGCCGTCTTCGGGAGGCGGCTCGTCTGTCCATACGGCGAAACCGCCTTCGGCGAACATGCGCAGGCATTCCTCCGACTCGATAAACATTTTTCGCCATTCTGCAGCGTCGTTTTGAAAAACGATGTCAACGCCGCCGCTGGAGGCATGTTGAACGGCGCGCGCCGCGTCCGCCCAGATCTCAAAGCTGCCGGGCGGATCGATTCGTTTCTTTCCGCGTTTCCAGTTTTGGGAGCCGCGCAGGGCGTTGGAGAGAAAAACGCTGGCGCCGTCCGGCGCGCGGAAGGCGCGCGTCCAGAGCCGCTCGGCGGTCATCGGCAGAAACGGGGTCGTCAGTTTCAGCAGCTGAAGGGCGCATTCGTAATACGCGCGTTCGATCAGCGGAAGGTCGGCGCGCTTGCTTTTGGGCGCGCGCTTTTGCGCCTTTTCCAGATAATCTGCCATCGTTTCAAATCGGCGCAGCGCCGAGCGCAGCGTTTCCCATGCCGCGTCAAAATCGTACGCCTGAAACGCGCTCTCGATCTCCCCCTTCGCCCCGTGAAACCATGCGGCAAACAGCGCCGGCAGATACGGAATCGATCCGATGTTGGCGTTCCCTTTGGGAGGCGTTTTCTGCTTCCGCGTCAAAAAGGCGGCGCGCAGCAGAACATTTTCAAACTCCGCCCTCTGCTCCTCTAAACGCGCCGCCGCGTCTTCAGCCGACGTCTTCGTACTAAAGGTATGCCGAAGCGCAAAGAGGCGGAGCAGGTCCGATCCGCCGGGCTGCTCCAGGATGCGCATCAGTTTGGGATCGGCGAGCGCCTTCAGTTGCGCCCCGGTTTTTTTAAGGTTGATGTAATGTAAAAACTTCGTCGGGCAGCCGCCTCTTAGCGCGTAAAGCAGCGTGAGCAGCCGCGCGATCCAGTCCAGCGCGTCGTCCGCCCGCTCCATAAAGATGTCGCCGATCTTGGCGTTTTCGCGCCGGCTGTCCATGTTCTGTATCGCGTCCAGAAGCGACGCCGTCCATGGCGTCATGACGCTGGTGTCGCGCCGAAACTCGCGCTCGCCGCAGCTCGGGCAAACGGCGTCGTTCGGCAGCGCGTCGTCCGGCTCAACGGAGAACCATGCGTCGGTTCCTTTATGGCTGATGAGGTCGCGCGCTGTCTTGACGCTGCGCTCCACCTCCAGCTGACCGCCGCATTTTCGGCAGTAAAACGCCGGAACCGGCAAACCCCACACCCCCGGCTGCGACGCCTCCCACCGCTCCTGCCGCGGGAGCCGCTTTTTCAACTGCGCCTTCAAGCCGGACGGACGCCCCTCAAACAGCTCCATCCCCTGAACGACGCGCCGCAGCAGCCCGCTCGCCGAGGCGTCGAACGTCCACTGGTCAATCGGACGAAACGCCGCCGGCTCCTCGCATGTCCAGCAGTGCGGGTAGGCAAGTTCGCCGTCGTCCGCCCGGATGAGCATGCCCATGTAATCGAGCCGAAGGGCGATATGCTCGCGCGCCTCCTGTATCGACAGCCCGCAGAACGTTTCCGCCTCTTCGGTCATCTCGCCGCTTTCGTTCATGATGGAGCCGATGCGGTAGTTGTAAGCGAGTCGCGGCGTATGTCCGCCGAACGGATCCGCTTCGGAGGCGAGGAACAGCTGTTGCGGGAAGGGGCGTTCTTTTCCGCTTCGGCTGACCAGAACAAACGCGCCTTCTTCCTCCCCGCGCATGACGATCGGCAGATCGGCGTCCAACAGCGGATGGCTGCAGACGCACTGCAGCAGCTCCGCCGTTTCAATCGTTTCGAGCCGCTCCATCTCGCTGTCTGCCGGGAGTTTGTCGACGCTTCCTTTTTCGATGACAAGCGGTTTGCCGTTGAACCGTACCGCCTCGTACGACGCGTCGGGAGACAACGCTAGCGCCGCGCCCGCCGGCATCGTCCACAGCTCAAAGACGCGCGCGGCGACGCCGGCGTTCGCGCCGAGCCGTTCCAGCCCTGCGCGAAGCGGAAAGCGGATATACGCGCCGGTCGATTTGCGTTTGCGAACCGCCTGCTCCGTCTCGCTCAAGTCGGTTCTGCACTCTATGCACCAGTAGCCGGGTTTCAGCTCCCGCTTGACAAGCCCAGCGGTCATGAGACGCCCGAAGCTGTCGAGCAGTTTCGCTTCGTAGCGCGCTTCTAAATGCGGTTTGACTCCGCGCCAGTCGGCGAATACGCCCAGCTGTTTCAGCGCGGCGCGTTCGGTCTCCATGCGCTCCTGAGCGCTTTGCTTGCAGCTGCCGCGCACCAGGTCAGAGTCGAACGGGCGCCCGGCGGCGTTCTCATCGCGCAGCGCCTCCTTTTCAACCCCGCCGTCAAACAGGTCCCAGCTGGGCGAGTACGCAACATTGAACCCCATCAGCGCGGCCGCTTTCAGATAGATGTCCTTGCGCATGCGGACGCTCAAGTGAAGCGGGTTCAGTTCGTTCCGCGGCGGGCGGGGTATGTCATGAAAAACATGCTTGTCCTTGCCTTTGTTTTTTTGGCGAAGCTGCGCCAGCAGGGCGATTTCTTCCCACCGCTCCACAAGATCGGCGTCGCGGGCTTCTCCCAGCGCCTGCTTTCTAAAGGCATCGAATGTTTTGTTCACAGCCATAGCGCGTTCCTATTCGCGGTCGTCGGACGCGCCCGGTTCCAACAGGGTCGTTCCGGTGCCTTCTGGGGCGGAGTCGGTCGACAGGTCGGTCGACGGGTCCAGCCCGCCGCTTGCATCGTCCAGGTCGGTCTCTTCCAGCAGCAGCGTCATCTCCGACAGATGACGCGCCAGCATGGACAGATATTTTTTTTCATGCTCGGAGACGCCGCCGCCGCTTGTCTGGGGGCTTTCTCCGCCTTTTTGCTGGCTTATTTTTTTCGCTTCGGCTCTGGCTTGGTTGAGTATCGTTCTCGCTTCTCTTTCCGCCTTCGCCTTGATTCTTGCCGCCTCCGCCTGCGCCTGTTCAAGCGCCTCGGCGCTTTGGTCGCCGGCGGCGGGCGGCGGTTCTTGGCGGGAGGCAGGCGCGCCTCCCCCCTGTCTCTGCTTCAGCTCCGTATTCTCTTTGATGAGCGCCTCCATATCTTCGGCGACCTGAAAGAGAAAATCCTCCACATCCTCCGGGTCTAAACCGTTCAATGCCTTGCGTTTGAATTCTCTTTGGTAGATTTCCATCGGCGTAATCATGCGTTCCCCAACTCTTTAGACCGCGCGGCGGCTGCATGTACGGCGTCTCTCAACGCCGCCCGCGCCCCGCCCCGCTCCATCGCCGCTAATCCCGCAGCCGTCGACCCGCCCGGCGACGCGACGCGCGACTTCCATACCGCCGGATGCTCGCCCGACTCGGCCGCCAAAACGGCAGCCCCCAACAATGTTTGACGCGCCAACAACAGCGACTGATCAAACGGCAAACCCAGCTCAACGCCCGCGTCCGCCAAAGCCTCCAGTACCACCAGCGCAAATGCCGGACCGCTCCCGCTCAAACCGGTCACCGCGTCCATCAACCGCTCCTCAACGCGCGCCGTCTCGCCCACGCTCGAAAGTAAACGTTCGGACGACGCAAGATGTTTCTCATCCGCATGCGCGCCGCCGCAGACGCAGGTCATCGCCTCGCCCACCGACGCCGCAATGTTCGGCATCGCCCGCACTGCCGCGGTACCCGCCGGCAGAAGCGACTCCAGACGGCTCGTCGCGACGCCCGCCGCTATCGATAAGATCCAGTGGCGCGGCTTCCAGCCCGACTGCGACAGTTCCGACAGCGCCGCCTCTAAGTTGGACGGATGCGCGGCATACAGAATGCAGTCCGCGTTCGCCAGCAGCTCCCGCTTCGACTCGACAGCATGGACGCCCAGCTCTTCGGCAACGCTCTCGGCGCGCCCCGGCAGCGCGTCGTCCACCCAGACCGCCTCCGCCGACAGCGCGCCCGACGTCAACGCGCCGCGCAAAATCGAACCGCCCATTTTTCCGACGCCGACAATTCCGATCCGCTCTATCGCCCCGCCTCCCTTGCTCCAAAAATGGCTGTCCCGATGCGCACCATCGTGGCGCCCTCCGCAACCGCCTCTTCAAAATCGCCCGTCATGCCCATCGAGAGATGGCGCAGCTGTTTTGCGTATGCTGAATTGTGCGCCAATTCGCGCAACAACGCAAACGCGCGCCGCGTCTCCAAAACGGAACCGCCCAGCTTGCCCATCGTCATCAAACCGACCGCGTCCAAATGCGCCGTTTCTTGAGACGCCTCCATCAGGCTCTCCAGCGCATGCGGCGCGGCGCCGCCTTTAGACGCCTCGCGCGAACAGTTGACCTGTATCAAGACGCGCCGGCGGACGCCAAGCTCTTGACAGCATCGGTCTAAACGGCGCAGCAGCTTTTCCGAGTCGACCGAGTGAATGCAGTCGAACAGCTGAACGGCGCGGCGCGCCTTGTTGCTTTGCAGGCGCCCGATCATATGCCATTCCATGCCGTCCGGTATGCGCGGGCGTTTCGCTTCGGCTTCTTGTACGCGGTTTTCGCCGATGCGTTTGACGCCGGCGACGCGCGCTTGCGCGATGCGCGTCGGGTCAACGCCCTTCGTTACGGCAATCAGTTGAATGCCGCTCGGATCGCGCCCCGCGGAGACAGCCGCCTCGGCGATGCGCTCCAGCGTTTGATGTACGCCGCGCCCTGCGTCGATACTCCGCCTCCCTCGCCTATCGCCGTCATTCCCGCGTAAGCGGGAATCCAACCGTCATTCCCGCGTAAGCGGGAATCCAACCGTCATTCCCGCGTAAGCGGGAATCCAACCGTCATTCCCGCGTAAGCGGGAATCTAGAAGTGTAGCAAAAACCTTCCGCCTCCGTTTACCGGCAAGGCGCCTTTTCAGCGCTGCCCCGCAGCTCAAAATAGTGTAACGTTAAATAATGACAATTTCAAGAAGCGATTTGCGGCGGCGCAAGGCGCGGGGTTTCTGGACTCCCCCCTTGAAAAGGGGGGCTGGGGGGGTTTTAGCGCGCGGGCTGCGCTTCGTTTGAACTAGGATTTTCAAGATGAAAAAGATTTACAGGATTTGGGAATACGGCATATCGGCGTTCGCACACCTCATGCTAATCTTTTCAATCCTGGCAATCCTAGTTCAGACGGCAACGGCGGGTAAGGCGCGGGGTTTCTGGACTCCCTTTGAAAAGGGGCTGGGGGGTTTCGCGCGCGGGCTGCGCTTCGTTTTGAACTAGGATTTTCAAGATGTAAAAGATTTACAGGATTTGGGAATACGGCATATCGGCTTTCGCACACCTCATGTCAATCTTTTCAATCCTGGCAATCCTAGTTCAGACGGCAACGGCGGGTAAGGCGCGGGGTTTCTGGACTCCCCCCTTGAAAAGGGGAGCTGGGGGGTTTTAACCGCAGGGCGGCGCCTCTGGATGCGCATGTTAAAAAGCAGGGAGAAGATTATGGGAAAAAAGGCGGCGAAAGCGAAACGGCAAATAGAGCGGCTTGAACATGACAACGCCTACTTAGAAACGCATGTTGAGATTCTGAAAACAAAACTGGAAGCGGAAAAAGCCGCCCGCGAAAGAGAGCGGGAGCAGCTTCAAAAACGCGGCGAGGAACAGACGCGCGAAATACAGCTCCGCCAAAACGAATCCGACCAGCTGAAAGACGAATTGACGCGCCGACAACAAGCGGCGAAGGAACGGCAACAGGCGCTTGAGCAGACGCAAAACCGCGCCAACGAACTCAACACGCAGCTGGAAGTGTTGAAAACAAAACTGGAAGCCGAAAAAGAGGCAACCGATAACGAACGAAAACGGCGCCAAAACGCCGAAGAGGAGCTGACACATCTTCGACCGCGCATCGAAAATCTGGAGAATGTGAACGAACGGCTGACGCTGCTGCTTTCCAATGAGCAGGCGCTGCGGATGAAGGCGCTGCCGCCGCGCAAAGGTTTCTTCAAGCGGCTCTTTAGTCGAAGCGGCAAAAGCGAGCGGGAATGAAACTGCTGCTCTTCAACCATGAATACCCGCCCATCGGAGGAGGCGGCGGGCGCGTGACGGAACGGCTGGCGAAAGAATACGCGGCGCGCGGGCATGAGGTCCATATCATTACCTCCGCCTATCGAGACCTGCCGCGCCTTGAAACGCAAAACGGTTGCCGAATAGAACGCGCCCCCGCCCTCCGCGCCAGCCCAAACGCCGCCAAAGTAACCGAGATGCTGACCTACGCCGCCAGCTCAGCGCGGACGGCATGGCGCGCCGTTAAAAAAAACCGCCCCGACGCCGTTCAGGTCTTTTTCGGGATACCCTCCGGCGGCGCCGCCTATCTGCTCAAACGCCGTTTTCAGATACCGTATATCGTCTTTCTTGGGGGAAGGGATGTGCCGCGCCCAAACCCCGACCCGCCCCATTACCGGCATCTGTATCGGGTATTGAAACCGGCGCTGCTGCGCATCTGGAAGCATGCGTCCTATGCGGTCGCATGCAGCGAAGGGCTGCGCGAGTTGGCGCTCCAAACCGCGCCGCAGCAGCCGATTCAGGTCATACCTGACGGCATCGACCTGGAGATGTTTTCGCCGGCGGAACGGCAAGCGCGTACGCCTGTTCGCGCGCTGGGCGTCGGCAGGCTCATACCGCGCAAAGGGTTCGACACGTTCATTCGCGCGGCGGCTGAACTCAAAAAACGGGCGGCGCCGCCGTTTGAGATCGCCATTGTCGGCGACGGAAAAGAGCGCGCCCGGCTGGAAGCGCTTGCCGCCGAACTGGACGTTCAAGACCGCGTCCGCTTTGTCGGCTCCGTTCCGTATGAGGAGCTGCCGACGCAGTACGCCGAGGCGGACATCTTCGCGCTGACGTCTCTAGCGGAAGGGATGCCGCTGGCGGCGCTGGAGGCGATGGCGACCGGGCTGCCTGTTGTGTCGACGCGCGCGCAAGGGATGACGGAACTGATCGAAGACGGGATCAACGGGCGGCTGTTTGAAGCGGGCGACCATCGGCGGCTGGCGGAGCTGCTGGAGCCGCTCATCAAAGACGCCCAGCTGCGCCGGCAATACGGTACGGCAAACGCCGAAAAAGCGCGCGGATATGCATGGGGGAACATCGCCGAGGCGTATCTGGAGCTGTTAGAAGCCGCCGCCCAGAGCGCGCCCGCCGTTTCCCCCCTTGAAAAGGGGGGCTAGGGGGGTTTTCGCGCTGCTGGACGCCGTTTGCGGCGCCTAAGATTCCCGCCCATTTTACCGCAAGGGCGGGAATGACCCCCGTTTTCACGGGGGCAGGCTATGAGGCGGCGCGGGAATGCATGTCCTCGCGGAAGCGGGGAACGCGGAGGAGGCGCGAATTAAAACAGGCGGTAGCCGAAGATGAGCGACAAGCCCTGGTTGCGCGAACCGCCTTCGGAGCTCCAAAAAGCGGAGGAGTTGAGCGTCAAGGCGTTCTCAATAAAGAACGTGAAGGACGCCTGCAGGCGGCTGTCGGTCGCATTTTCAAAGGCGCCTGTTTCGTCCGGCTCCCGCGAGGCGTTCAGGCGGTGCATGAAGATCAGATCGATGCGGTTGCTGACCTCATAGGAGATTTCGCTTTCGATGGAGAAGCGGAGCGAATTGCCAAAATGCTCGTCCATCGGCGACTGGAGCGACAACGTTTCGTTCCACTGCATGCGCCATCCGAGCGGCTTTGCGAGCCTGTACGCCGCCTCTAAAACGCGCCCGCCCTCCTTAAACTTTTCAAACGGGAACAGGTCGGAGCCGACGCTAAGGCTGACCTCCCACCCAAAATACCGGTCGAAGATGCGCTCGCGCAGCAGCGTTTCGTCCATCTTCAACAGCGCCGCCGCGCCCAGCTCCGGCTCAATCATCATGCCCGATTCCAGCGCGGCGCGCTCCATCGCCTTGAACCACTCTTGTCGAAAAGTGTCGCCGTACTGCTCCTTGAATTCCGATTCGCGCTGAATGATCTGTCCAAGCTCGATCATCGTCTCCGCGGGAAGGTCGTCGCGCAGCAGTCCAAGCTCCAGCAGCGTGTCCTCCATGCGCGCCGCTTTTGCGAGCGGGGTCGCGTTGATGAATCGCCCGTAGCCGACGCCGAGCGATCCGTTTGCCTGCCCGCCGGCGTCCGGTCCGCTTGAGCGGTAGGATCGGCGCAGTTCCGCTCCGCCGAACAGGTCTTTATAGACGAACGCGCGGGCGCGCTCGGACGCTTCGATAACGACGCGCTCATCGGCGCCGCTGGAACGCGCCGCGTCAACGGAAGCGTCCACAAAATAGGCGAACGGAAGCGAGTCGTAAAAATATCGATAATGAGCGAACAGGTGGGAGCGGTTAGAGGACGGCTCGCCTCCGCCGCCGGCGTAGTCCATGTCGAGATTCAGGCGCAGGGCGCGCGCCGAGCTGACCGGCGGGCGGTAATCCTCCAGCAGCAAGTTCTGCCCCCATGAAGGCGCGAACGCGGCGCCGCATAAAGCGCACCAGATGAGAACGCGCAGCAGCCGCTTCAACGTTCAGCCTCTTCGGGTCCGATTTCATACTCCGCCAGCTCCGTCAAGCGCACATCGGTGATGCCTTCATCCTCCTGCCGAATGAGACGGTGCGGCGCTTCCGCTTCCACCCAGAAGTAGATTTTCTTTTTCATAACCCTGCCCTTCCATCCCGTCAAGCCTGCCTGAATCTTGTAGCAGTCGAACTCGCCGACGGGCGCGGACGCGCTCTCTCGACCGACAATTTTAAAACCGACGCCCAAGCGGTGGTCATGCGTTACCAGCGTTACCTTCACCTCTTTTTCTTTCTCAAACGGAAAGCCGCGCACCGCATGCACAATAGCGTTTGCGTCGTACCTGTTTTCGTCCACCTTTTCAACCTTGTTGCGCGTCGGCCCGGGAAAGATGTAATGGACGCGGTCTTTTGAGTAACGTATCTCCCAGTCCACCTCGCCGGTGTTCTCGCCTGCGTCGTTCTTTTTCCACTGGGTGATGTTGATGGGGGTCAAATTGTTTCGCCGCAGAATCATCTTTTTGTCGAGCGTCGTGATGAGATACAGCTTCTCATCGTTCTCCTCGGAGAGGGCGACCAGATGCGTCGAGGTGGAAACGGAGCCGTCCTCGCGCGTCAAGCGGTACACCGACCGCTCCATATGCGGTATGCCAGGGTCGATGAGCGCGGGCGTTCCCGCGTACGCCGCCCAGCATATGAGCGCGCATACCGCCAAGATCAGCCAAAAATGCGCCTTTAATCTCCGTTCATACACAACCGACCCGCCGTCCTTCACCGCTATAACGAACTGCATACAGCGCAATCGGGGTCGCGCTGTATCTGAAACTCTGAAAACGAGGCGGAGCGCAGGTCAAAATGAACCATCCGACCGAGCAGCGGCTCGCCGAAGCCCGCCAAAACCTTCACCGCCTCCATGACCGCCATGCATCCGACCGCGCCCGACACGGCTCCAATCACCGGAAACCGCCGCTTCCAAGCGGGCGGAATCGACGGGATGAGGCATGCGAGACACGGCGTTCGACCCGGTATCACCGTTGTGATGGACGCTTCCAGGTCGTACATTGCGCACTCGATGATCGGTTTGCGCTGCAAGACCGCCTGCCTGTTCATCGCAAACCGCTCCTCAAACATGGGCGCGCAATCGATGACCAGGTCTGCCGCGCCGACCAGCTGCGCCGCATTCTCTTCGTTGACGTTCGCGTTGTGCGCCTCCACCTCAAGGCGCGGGTTCAGCTCCTGAAGGCGCCGTTTGGCGCTTTCGATGCGCGGCTTGCCGACCCAGTCCTGCGTCATCAGCAATTGCCTGTTCAGGTCAGAATACTCCACATCGCCTTCGTGTGCAAGGATCAGCTTTCCGACGCCCGCCGCCGCCAGCTCATACGCGACCGGCCCGCCCAGCCCGCCGCAGCGCGACACCAGAACGGAGGCGTTGCGCAGGGCAAGCTGCCCCTTCTCGCCAAAATCGTCCACCCAGAGCTGCCATTCATAAACGGCGCGCTCCTCGCTGGTCAATTCGGTACGCATACGCATTATCCTCCGCTGATGGGCGTCATGATCGTCAACTGGGCGCCGTTTTCCAGTACAGGATCGGTTCCGCGCGGAACCTGCGCATCGCCGATCATCAGAACGAGGGCGCGTTGAATCGTTCCGTCGCCGCTCAACAGGATTCGGCGCGCCGCTTCGCCGCGTTTCTCCGCCGCCGCTGTCAATACTTCCGAGAGACGCGCGGGCTGTTCAAACTCCAGCGCATCCTCTGACATGCCGACCGCCGACCGCAGCTGACCCGTATAAACTAGATGTATCTTACAGAGCATCGCCCGTCCTTTCTACTCTACTTCCGCCGCTTTTCCGTTCTTCAGATGAAACATTCGATCCGCCAACGCCGCCGCTTCGCCGCTGCTGTGCGTCACATGCAGGACAGACGCTTGCTCCGCTTTTTGCGCGCGCTTCAGCACATTATACATGCGTTCCCGCGTTTCTTCATCCAGGGCGCTGAGCGGTTCGTCCAGGAGCAGCGCCTTTGGACGAAACGACAACGCCCTTCCGAGCGCCGTGCGCTGCCGTTCTCCGCCGCTCAATCCGCGCGGGCGCCTGTCCAGTAGACCGCGTATGCCGAGCAGATCCGCCAGCTCGTTGACCCGCCGCTGTATTTCTGCCTTTTCCATGCGGCGTATGCGCAGCGGAAAGGCGAGATGCTCCGCGACCGTCATGGAGGTGAAGAGAACGCCGTCCTGCGGGACATATCCGATCTGCCGCGCAGACGGTTTGAGACGGGTTACATCCACGCCGCCGGCAAGAACGCGCCCGGACGACACCGCGCGCAGCCCGACCGCCGCTTCCAGCAGCGTCGTTTTGCCGCAGCCTGTGGGACCCATCAACACGCCGTATTCTCCCTGTTCGATGCGGAGCGACACATTTTTTAAAACGAACTCGCCCGCCTGAACCGCCGCTTTTTGAAACTCAATCATGCGCCTGTCCAATCGAACGGGCGAGCCACAGCGCCAAAAACGCGGCGGCGATCATGACGAACGAAACGGAGACCGCCGCTTCCAAGTTGCCGACGCTCAACTCTAGAAAAACGGTGGTCGGCAGAACCTCCGTCTTCATGCGGGTCGCGCCGGCGAGGATCAGCACCGGTCCGAATTCGCCCATGGAGCGCGCCCATGCGAGCGTGAACGCTGTCAGCAGTCCTGGGCGCGCCTGCGGAAGCGCGACGCGAAAAAACGCCTGCCCCCGCCCGCATCCGAGCGTCAAGGCAACCTGCTCCTGGCGCGGATCGATCTGGTCAAACGAGACGCGCATCGCCCGCACCGCGAAGGCGGCGGCGACTGTGAATTGCGCCAAAACGACCGCCGGCGTTTCATAAGCGACGCCTTTCACTTCAGGCGCGCCGATCCAGCGCATGAGCGCGTTGAAACCTGTATAACGCGCCGCGCCGGCGGCGATCTTTTCTAAAAAATCCCCCGGCGGCGTCTGAAACAGAATGAGCAGGCTGATGCCCACCACCAGCGGCGGAAGCGCAATCGGTATGTCGAACAGACCCTCCGCCAAACGTTTCCCCCGAAACTGAAACCGCGACAGCAGATACCCCGCCGGAACCGCCGCCAGCATCGACAGCAGCGCCGACACGGTGCAAGAGACGAGGCTCAAGGCGATCGAGTAGCGTATCTCTCGGCTTTGAAACGCCTTCAACAGGTCCGACGCCGAGGCGAAGGAGAGGTCCGCCGCAAGCATGGCGGCGATGAGCAGGGCGTACGCTCCGCTCAAGGCGATGAAGACGGCAAAAAATGGGATGTCGGCTCCCCGCCGCAGCCCTCCCATCATTGCCGCTCAAAAAGCCACTGAAAGCCGCGCGCTTCAAGCGCCCCCCGCAGCTGTTGAATCATGCGTTCGGTCATACGCGGAAACTTCCCCTGTTCGTTCACGGCGCATTGAATCAGCGCGTTCTCTTTTTGCGCGAGCGGGCGCGCCGTTCCCGCCGGCAGCGCCGCAGCGTCTTGCGCGATGTAGGCGTCCAGATCGGGCGGCGCGCTGTCCGCCGCCTCTTCAAACAGAACCGACGCGCCCTCGCGCAGCTCAAAGGCGCGCGCCGCCTCCTCAACCGACGGGCGCAGCGCCGACTCGCAATAGACGCGCAGACGCGGATCCTCCGCCCAGACGTCGCCCTCCACCGCGGCGTACCCATGCTGTGTGAAATGGGGCAGCCCCTTGCCGCGCGCCGACAGATAACGGGCGAAGCGCAGCGCCTCGGTTGGACGCTCCGAAAAGCTCAATACCCCTATGGAAATCCGATTTTCCAACGGCTCCAGTTCAGGATCGTCAACCGTTTCCAGCTGCGGGTACTGGTTTGCCGTCGCGTCCCAGATGACTCCGGCGTCCGCCGATCCGATGCGCAGGGCGTTCGCAATCTCCGTCACGGTGGGGAACATGGTTGCCGCCGCCTTTTGAAGCCGCTCCCATCTGCCGGCGTCTTTTAAGCCGTCGCGCATGAGCCTGCCGATTGCCGCCGCTTCGGGGTTTGCCAGGGCGACGCGCAGATCGGAGCGCTCTAGGTCGTCCAGGCTTTGGACCCCTTTTGGGTTGCCCTCCGGAACGGCGATGACAGGGCTTAGGCGCGCGAGGCGGATCGATTCGACGGCGAGACCCTTTTCGGCGGCAAGCTCCAGATAGCTGTCATCGGCGGCGAGGTACAGGTCGCCTTTTTGAGCGATCTGAAGGTTGCTGAGCAGCGTTCCCGATCCGCCGTACTGAAGGTAGATCTGGACGCCGTATTCGTCGGCGTACTGCTTCGCCGCCTGTTCGACAGGGGGCTTGACGCCCGCGGCGCAGTATAGAGTGAGCGAGGCGGCATGTTCGCCGCCGTTGCCGCCGCATCCGACTGCAGCCAGCGCCGCCATGCACAACGCCGCCGTTCTCATCGCGCGCTCCTTCCGACCAGTTTTGAGGGTCTAGCTGGTTGATCATATACCGCTGGGCATTTTTTGGCAAGCCGCCCGCGTTCGCCCGCCGGCATGTCCCAACCAAAGACGTAAGGTCAGCGCATGCTTCTTGACAGCGTCAAGCGGGAGCGGTAACATGCCCTTCCGTCCATTCAACCGCCAATATCCCGCCGAAAGAGACGCATGCCCTCGCCAAACTTCCAAAACCGCACCTTATACCATGGCGACAACCTCGCCTTCCTGCGCGGCATGAACAGCGAAACGGTACACCTTGTCGCCACCGATCCGCCGTTCAACAAGTCGCGCGATTTCCATGCGACGCCCGACAGCCTCGCCGACGGCGCCAGCTTCCAAGACCGATGGTCATGGCGCGACGACATCCATGACGAATGGCTGACGAAAATAAGGGACGAACATCCTGAAGTTTGGAACGCGGTCATGGCGGCAAAGACGGTTTATGGGGACGATCTCGCCGCCTACCTGTGCTTCATGGGCGTCCGCGTTATTGAGATGCATCGCGTCCTGCGGCATGACGGAAGCCTCTATCTGCATTGCGATCCGACGGCGAGCCACTATCTGAAAATGCTGCTGGACGCCGTTTTCGGAAAATCTAACTTTCGAAACGAAATTGTTTGGTGTTACAACGTGGGCGGCAAAAGCAAGCGCTGGTGGGCGCGTAAACATGACATCATCTTGTTCTATACACGGGGGAGCGATTATCACTTCAACGGCCGGGCTGCTGGAATCCCGCGAGACACGGGCTCAAAGAGCTTTGGCGGTCGTATCGGGAAGGATGAAGCAGGCCGCCCGTATCAGGACAAAATCGTTAAATCCACAGGTAAAGTCTACCGATATTATTTGGATGAGCCAAAAATACCGGAGGATTGGTGGACAGATATCAACAGCCTACAGTCGAGAGTAAAGGAGCGCACAGGCTACCCGACGCAAAAACCGCTTGCGCTTTATGAGCGGATCATCAAGGCATCCTCTAACGAGGGCGATATGGTGTTGGATCCGTTTTGCGGCTGCGCGACGACGCCGGTCGCCGCTGAAAAGCTGAATCGGCAGTGGGTTGGCATCGATCTTTGGGACAAAGCGCATGAGACGGTGCTGTCCCGGCTCGCTATGGAGGGTTTAGCGGCGGACGAGGTCAATCCCGATCTGGAGCGGCAGGGGCGTTTCGGTTTTGACGCTGTCCATTATGAAACGGAGCCGCCCGCCCGAACCGACGGCGGAGACGAAGCGGTCGCCGACATTCAAACGCCGACCGGACGCAAGCGCGCCCGCCATCCGAGACCGCGTTTGCAGCATGGAAAGTTGCTGGAGCAGTTCGGCGGTTTCTGTCAAGGCTGCGGACGCGACTACCGCTTCGATCCGCGCGTCCTGGAGGTGGATCATATCCGCCCCAAATCGGACGGCGGGAGCGACGCTTACGACAACCTGACGCTGCTCTGCCCGCCATGCAACCGCGTCAAGATGGACAGAATGACCTTGACGGGTCTACAGAGCCAGAATCGGCGGGACGGGCATCTTCTGCCTGAAAACGAAAAGAACCTGAAACTGGGGCGCAAAGCCCCGAAGAGGCGGCGGTGAGATTCTAGCTGGTTTAACAAAAGGCATGAGGTTCGGGAAAGACGGGTTTGCGTCATGCGTCGCGTCGGCGTATCATGTTGAGGCGTTGACAGGTTCCCATGAAGGAGACGCGCTATGAACACAACGCAGGACCCCCAAAACGAGGGGCTTCCGCTGGATCCAAACGCTTATGCGACAAAGCTGGACATCGCGAATCTTCGCGCCGACTTCAAAGATGAAATCTCGGCTGTCCGAAACGAAATCGCGAATCTTCGGTCGGAACTCAAAGATGATATCGCGAATCTTCGGTCGGAACTCAAAGATGATATCGCGGCGGTCAGAAACGAACACGCAGAGACGCGAATTGCGCTTGCGGCTCTGACGAGCAAGGTGGAGGGGCTTGAGAAGCAAATGACCTCTCTTCAAAACCAAATGAAAATGTTTTTTGCGTTCCAAACTGCAATTTTGATCGCGCTCGTGGGACTCTTTCTGAAAGGCATGATCTGAAACGGAAGCGCGTTTTAGGCGTATGGAGCGGCGCTAACGCCATCCTCCATGCGCCTCATTCCCCCTTCACCCGATAAGCCCATGTTTTCAGTTCCGCCTGCAGCGCTGTTCGAACCGTTTGATGCGCCTTCGAGTCGACCAGGTTGTTCATCTCATACGGGTCGGCGGACAGGTCGAACAGGTGAACGGCTCTTAAACCGCCTTCCGCCCCGTTTTCAGGGTCTGACCAGTCGCATGTCAACTTCCACGGCCCCTTTCGGATCATGCGCCATGCGCGGCGACTGCCCCATGCGCTCATTTCACAGAAAACGGTCTGCGGAGTTTCCGCCGTCTCTCCGCGTATGAGAGGGGCAAGGTTGACGCCCTCTTTGTCGGGCGGCGTCTCTCCTCCCGCAAAATCGATCAGCGTCGGGTAATGGTCAATGCCCGATACGACCGCGTCCGAGACATGCCCTTCCAAGCCGCCCGGCGCGCGGACGATATGCGGAACGCGGCTCGATTCTTCCCACGCGAGGCTTTTGTTTTTCAGCCCATGGCTCCCCTGCAGATCGCCATGGTCGGAGGTGAACACAACGATCGTGTTATCGCGCAGACCGAGATCGTCCAGCGCCTGCATGATAAGCCCAACATTGTGGTCCAGCTGCGTCACCATCGCATAATACGCCCGCAGATAGGCGCCCAGATCGCCCCCGTATTTTTGATAAACAGGGTCGTTTTCGCGCGGCTTTGGGCTGGGCGGGCTGTGCGTCGCCGTGTACGGCTCCACATCCTGGCTGTTCGGCCGCCGCTGAATTTCAACCCCCTCATACAGCGCCTCGTATTGCAGGTCGGGCTGTTCAGGATAATGCGGATTCTGGTACGACGCGAACAGCGCGAACGGCTTCTCCGCGCTCTTCTGATATGTCTCCAACTTCTCGATGACGATGTCGGTTGTCGCGTCGGTGCGGTGCTTGTTGAATTCGCGCTTGTTTCCTTCCTCGTCAAAAAACCACACATCCTCGATGAAGTTGTTGTGCGCCTGATAGCCGATGAATTCGGTGAAGCCGCCGCGCAGATTCGGCGGAACCCACTTGTTCCATGTGTCGCCGATATGCCACTTGCCGACATAGCTGGTGAGGTAGCCCGCGCCGTTCAGGCTGTCGGCGAGGGTCGGCTGTCCCTTCGGGAGCGCCGCTTGGTTGCCGAACATGCCTGTTTGGCTCGCGTATTTGCCGGTGAAGAGCGTCCCGCGATACGGCGTGCAAACAGGCGCGTTCGAGTAGGAGTTGCGGAACAGAACCCCCTCGCTTGCGAGCTGGTCAAGGTTGGGCGTGTGGATGTCCTCCGTCCCCATGCATCGCATGGCGAAGGCATGCATCTGGTCGGCGAACAGGAAGAGTATGTTTGGTTTCATGCAGTTTCTCCGGCGGGCGTTTTTTTAAAAGAAAAGGCGGACGGCGCATGCCGAGAAGACGCGCCCGGCATGCGCCGCGCAGATTCACAGTTTAGGGTTGCGCGCCGTCACCTCCTTGCCTGTTTCATGCGAGCGGAACATGCCGTCCATGATGACGTTCGTCAGCATGACGCCTTCAGGCGGCAGTACAGACGGCGAGTTCGTCAGTACCGAATTGCGGAAGGCTTTCATCTGCTCAACCCACACGTCGGCGCCGCCCAAGCCGCCGACTCGGATGGAGGTCATGCCTTCGGGCGGGTTCGGGTCCAGTTCGGCGCCTTCCGACGCCGCCAGTTTTTTCAGGTCGTCGGGTACCTTGTCGGCAAAGACGGTCGGTCCGCTCATGGAGAGTCCCGCCTGTTTACCTAAAAAGAACAGCGGCCCGAGCGTGTCCGCATGGACAGCCCATGAGATTTTGAACACCATGACGCCGCCGTTTTCAAAGCGCACCCATGCGGCGCCGAACTCTTCAACATCCATCGCGTCCCATCGAGAATCTTGGCGGGCGAGATAGTCGGCGGTGATGGCGGAGACGCGAACAGGCTTCGGGTAACCCATGATGTACAGCGCCTCATGCATGTTGTAGACGCCGATGTCGACGACAGCGCCGGCGCCCGCCGTTTTTTTGTAAATGAAGGTGTGGCCGGGGATGCCGCGCCGTCTGCAGCCCGCCGTTTCGGAGTAGTAGATGTCGCCGAGGATGCCTTCTTGTACCACTTTTCGGGCGAACTGGACGCCGGGGCGGAAGGCGCTATGCAGCCCGATCTGGAGTATGTTGCCGGTCTCTTTGGCGGCTCTTGTCATGGAGGCGGCGTCGGCCAATTTTGCCGCCATCGGTTTTTCGCAGAAGACATGTTTGCCGGCTCGGAGAGCGGCGACGGTCGGGCGCGCGTGCGCTTGGTTGTAGGTGCAGACGCTGACCGTTTCGATCTCGTCCAGCTCCAGCATTTTGTTGTAGCTGGTGAAGATGCGGTTTTTCGGCACATCCCATTCGTCGGCGGCGCGGACGGCGGCGGCGCGTATCTTGTCGCAGACGGCGACGATTTCAAAACCGCCCGCCTTCTGATAGGCGCCGTAATGCGCCCGTGAGATTCCGCCGGTTCCGATGACGCCGACCTTAATCGTTCGGTTTGCGGTTGCCATGTTCACTCCTGTTTCGACTGATCGGGTTGACAACGAACGGCAATCAGTGTAAAGCAGACGGCGGAGCGGGTCAACTATAGGGCGGAAGCGATGACGAAGCGGCAGCAACTTCAGAAACTCATGGAGCGGGGCATTCAGGACGGCGTTTTTCCTGGGGGGGCGGCGTTCGTTTTGCGGGAGGAGGAGACGCCGCTGCGGCTCTGCGCGGGGCGGCGCATGGTCATACCTGAACGGCGCCCGATGCGGCTCGACACCCTCTTCGATCTCGCTTCGCTCACGAAGCCGATCGCGTGCGCGTCTGTAACGCTCATGCTGGCGGAGGAGGGGCGGATTGATCTGGACGCGCCGGTCAGCGAAACGCTGCCTGAATTTGAACGGGCGGACGTCGCGCCGCGAAACCTGCTGACGCACACCTCCAGGCTGCCCGCGTGGAAACCGCTTTACATCGACCCAGGCGAACGGGAGCGCGTCTTGCGGAGTCTGGGACGGCTGGAGCCGTCCGCGGCGGACGGGCGAATCGTGTACAGCTGCCTCGGCTACATCGTTCTGGAGCGGCTCATCGCGCGGGCGGCGGGGCGTTCGTTAGACAAAGAGGCGGCGGCGCGACTCTTTCAGCCGCTCAACATGAAACGAACGCGGTTCAACCCGCCGAAAGAATGGGCGTCCGCATGCGCCGCGACAGAAGGCGCCGACAGCGCCAAAAAACGCAAGCCGAACGGCGCCCCCAGGGCGGAGATGATATGCGGGGAAGTCCATGACGAGAACGCGCATTTTTTAGGCGGAGTCAGCGGCAACGCGGGGCTGTTCTCTACGCTGGCGGATATGGAAACCTACGCGCGCTGCCTGCTGAACGAGGGCGCGCCGGTCTATTCATACAACGTCTATCGGCAGCTGACGGAACCGGCGGCGGACGACGGCGAGACGACCCGATCCCTCGCCTGGATCATCCTTGAGGACGGGCGGCGAACGCATACGGGCTTCACGGGAACGGCGCTGCAGTGGCATCCAGAACGGAAGGCAGCCGCCGCGCTGCTGACGAACCGCGTTCATCCGGACGCGACGAAGACAGGCATCGTTTCGTTTCGGCGCGAGTTCTTTGCCGCCGCATTCGCTTAGGTCCAGATCGCCGTCATTCCGCGCCCCTCCTCGTCATTCCCGCGCCCCTCCTCGTCATTCCGCGCCCCTCCTCGTCATTCCCGCGCAAGCGGGAATCCAGAGTCCCGGTAGAAACCGTCCGCGTTCGTTATCGTCATTCCCGCGCAAGCGGGAATCCAGAGTCCCGGTAGAAGACGTCCGCGTTCGCTTAGGTTTTATGGCAACATATAACATATGGACAACGAGAGAAGCGGCAACATGCGCAGCGTCCGAAAAAAGTATTGGATCGTTTTATTGGCGGGCGCCGCCTTGCTTGTCGTCGCCGCGGCGGTTCATCATTCGATGTCCGGGCGTTCCGGCGGAACGGATGCGGAGGACGCCCATCTTGCCGCCGGACTGGAGTTTTACGCTAAAGGATGCGCCGAAATCGCAAACTGGAGGAAGTCGAACGAGAGGGTTGCAGACTTCGAGCAGGCGGTGGCGCATTTCAACAAGGTTGAAGCGGAAGAGTCCCAGACCGATTATGAAACGGCGCAGATGCATCTTGCCGTCATCCATGCGTTCTTCAGGAGAGAAAAGGAAAAGCAGGCTTACAGCGTCATCGCCAGAGACATTTTGACGGATCTGTACCGCGCTTCCAAAAGCGAGCGGGTCAGGGACCAATGCGTCCTGCTGCTAGAGCAGATCGACGCGCTGGATCGATATTACTTCAAAAGCATCGTGGATATGGACGGGCAGATGGAGGAGATGGTGCGGGGGATGTCTGCGTTTATGGCTGGTAAAGATCGGGAATAGACGGCTCTTTTTTCAGGGTTTAGCGGCGCCTGCGCTGTCGCATCGGACTTTTCATTCAAAGAGGTTCGGTACCTTCGATGAGAATATCAAGGTATTGGTTGTAGGCGAAGACGCGTCCGCGCCGTTTGCCGGTGATTTCGCGCACGATGCCAAGTTCTATCAGCCTTTTCATAGCGGAATCGACGGTGGTGTAATGAAGATCAGTCCGCTCGGCAACGCGGGACAGCGATGAAATCGGCGTGGCGCAAAGCTCATTGTGAACGGCATGATCGGAGTGGGTACTTTTGCTATTCGCTCTGATCAATTCTCTATTTTTGTCAAAGAGCTTTAGAAGTTCCCGCGAAGTTGAAACCACTTCATCGGATGTGGTCCGGATTCCTTCCAAAAAGAAGGCGAGCCATGTTTCCCAATCGCCTGTCAGCCTCGTTTCGTTGAGCAGTCGGTAGTATTCTCTGTGATGACGTTTGAAGTAAAGGCTTAGATAGAGAATCGGCATCTGCAGTATTCCGGCGTTAACGAGCATTAAAAGAATGAGCAGACGCCCGACGCGCCCGTTGCCGTCTAAGAACGGATGGATCGTCTCGAATTGAAAATGGGCAATTCCTGCGCGAATCAGAGTGGGGATGCCGTCTTCTTCTGCATGAAGAAACCGCTCTAGATCTGCCATGCAGTTCTCGACGTCCTCATGCGGCGGAGGAATGAAAACAGCGTCGCCGGGGCCTGTTCCGCCTATCCAGTTTTGAATGCGTCGGAATTTGCCGGGAGCTTTGTTTTTGCCTCGCCCGCTGGACAGCAGTATTTCGTGAACCTCTCGAATGAGCCGATTGCACAGCGGAAAATCCTCCGACAGACGGTCCGTTCCATATTCCAAAGCATCGATATGGTTTGAGACTTCCGTGACATCGTCATTGGGCGCGTCGGGAGCGTCCTCCAACTCGAAGAGCAGAAGTTCCGATAAGGAGGATCGGGTTCCCTCGATTTGCGAAGAAAGAAGAGCCTCTTTGCGCACATAGGGGTAAAGGAAGAAAAACGGTTCTGGCAGAATGGCGATAATGCCGTCAAGGCGGCCAAGCGCGATAGACGCCGATTCAAGAGTTTGCTGCAACGGCCCGCTCAAATCAATAGGCGGGTCCGGCGGCAAAGAATTCGGCACAAAAGCCTTAACCTGTTTGCCTTTAGCGATCGTCGTTTTGTATCGACCAAGTTCGCCTCGGTCCATTTGGAAATCTCCTTATTCCAGAGAATAGAATAACGCGCCAGGTTATTCTAATTTTGCCCTGAAAATAGAATAACGGCAAATTCTTCGCCGCTCCAGCGCCGACTGCGCCCCAAACGCCGCCCGCCGTTCATCCGTCACATCCATCCCGTTCACTGATCAGTCCGCTTCCGTCTTGTTTCCTGCGGCGGTGAGATCAAAATGCCCTTGTGCGTCCGGCGCCGGGTGGATCGTCGGAGCCGCAATCCGCATCCGCTCCGCAAAGGCTGCAAATTGCGCCTTCAAGTCCGACAGCATTTTCCAGAGGAATCCTACCGCCGCTAAAAATACGCCAATCAACATTCCGAACAGCCACCGCATTTCAGAGCGGAGAATCTGTATTTCATCGCGGAGCCTGGTTTCTACCGCTTCGATTTTAGAGTCCAGCCTGGTTTCTGTTGCTTTTGTTTCAGCGCGTATGGCGCTTTCGGCCGCTTTCAAATCCGCTTTGGTGGCGAGCGCCGTACCTTCAACCACGCTCCCGTCTTCCGTTCGCAGAATGTCTTTGGCGACAATCTGATCGGCGTAAAGGGGCGCCGCTGTCCACATGAGGCACGCGCCGAGCGCGGCGGCTAACATTCTCTTCATTGTCCGTCCTCTCCCGATTCAGCGCTTTCCAGAGACCCTGTCATTCTTAAATAGATTATATAGCGGCGCGTTGGACGAATCAAGCGCCTCGGCCTTACGTCGTTAGTTGGGACATGTCGGCGGGTGGACGCGGAAGGTTTCTGCGGCGCCTCTAGATTCCCGCTTGCGCGGGAATGACGATCTGGGGAAGCGGCGCGGAAGGTTTCTGCAGCGCCTCTAGATTCCCGCTTGCGCGGGAATGACGATCTGGGGAAACGACGCGACGGTTTCTGCGGCGCCTCTAGATTCCCGCTTGCGCGGGAATGCATGCCCTCGCGGAAGCGGGGGACGACCTGGTTGGGGAAGCCTTTTCCCATGAATGAAGGATTTGATCGTTCAGACGCGTCCGAATTCTAAAAGTAGAAAAAAGCCGCGCTTCAGGGCATAATTACAAAAAGCTCACACAGAGCCGCGGACAGAAGGAGAGGGCGATGCAAGACCCCGCCAACAACGCTCCATTTCGAGCGCTCGTGTGCGACGCGCTCCATGAAAGCGGGCTGAAAACCCTGAAAAAAGCGGGCGATATTGACGTTGACCTGCGCCCCGACATTGCGCCGGACGAACTGCTCCGCGTCATCCATCAGTACGACGCGCTGCTCATCCGAAGCCGAACGCAGATCACCGCCGAAATGATCCAAGCCGCCGACCGACTCAAAGCGATCGGACGCGCCGGCGTCGGCATCGACAATGTCGACCTCGGAGCGGCGACCCGACGAGGCGTCATCGTCATGAACAGCCCCGCCGGCAACACGGTCGCCGCCGCCGAACACTCCATCGCCATGATGCTCGCCCTGTCCAGAAACATCGCCCCGGCGAATGCGGCTCTGCGGCGCGGCGACTTCGATGCGCGGAGGCGCATGGTCGGCGTCGAACTGTACAACAAAACGCTCGGAGTCATCGGACTCGGACGCATCGGCATTGAGGTCGCCAAACGGGCGGCGGCGTTCGGCATGCGCGTCGTCGGAAGAGACCCGTACATCTCGGACGAAGCCGCCGGACAACAGCGCATCCAGCTCATGCCGTTTGAGGAGCTGATCCAGACCGCCGACTATATCACGATCCATGTGCCGTTGACGCGCGAAACCTACCATCGATTCGGGCGGCGCGAATTCGCGCGCATGAAGCCGACCGCCCGCATCGTCAACTGCGCCCGCGGCGGCGTCATCGACGAAGAGGCGCTGCTGGACGCGCTCAAAGAAGGCGAGATCGCCGGCGCCGCCCTGGATGTGTTTGAAGACGAACCGAACATCAACATGCGGCTTGCGGAGCTGCCGAACGCATTGACAACGCCGCATCTGGGCGGCTCAACCCGCGAGGCGCAGGAGTATGTGGCGCGGGACATCGCCCTGCAGGTCTCCGCGGCGCTGCGCGGATTGCCTGTAGAACATGCCGTCAATATGCCGTCGATGGACGCGCGCGCGATGGAATCGGTCGGACCGTATGTGTCGCTGGCGGAAAAACTCGGCAGCATTCTGGCGCAGCTGAGCCGCGGCGAACAGATACAGGAGGTCGGCATCGAGTATGCGGGCGACATCTTTGAAGGCGCGTCGAACCTCGTCGCAAGCGCGTTTCAAAAAGGCGTCCTGTCGCGCGCGCTTGACAAGCGGGTCAACTATGTGAACGCGCCCGTTCTGATACGCCAGCGCGGAATACGGCTCATGGAAACGCGCTCAAGCGGACACTCCGTCTATGCGAATCTGCTCACCGTCACAGCCGTCACCAGCAAGGCGCGGCGAACCATCGGCGGAACCATGTTCGGAAACCAGGAGCGCATCGTCGCGATTGACCAGTACCACACCAGCGCGAAGCCTGAAGGATGCATGCTGTTTGTGTATAACTACGATCAGCCTGGTATGATCGGGCGCGTCGGAACGATACTCGGCAGCCACGGCGTCAACATCTCCGATATGAGCGTCGGGCGCGTCTCGCCGAAAGGGTTGGCGGTCATGGTCGTCAATATCGACTCCGAGGCGCCGGAAGAGGCGATACAGGAGATTGCGGCGATTGAGCGGATTCATGAGGTGAAGCATGTCGTCCTGCATTGATGGCGCGGGCGGGAACCCCTGACCTCATGTCTAAAGTCGGGACAGGTGGATAAACAAAGCCTTTCTTCATGGGAAAAAGCGTTGCTAAACAGATCGTCCCCCGCTTCCGCGAGGGCATGCATTCCCGCGCAAGCGGGAATCCAGAGTCCACCACGAAACCTTCCGTGTCCACAACCAGAATTGTCCCAACTTTATGCATGAGGTCAGGCCGATGCGTCAACCGGCAATGCGCGTCGTCAAAAGCGACACAACGATCGGTATGAGAGCTGAAATCGCCGCCGCGACGCCCGCCACGCGCCACTTCGCCGACTCCAGCTCCCGTATGCGCGTCTCAAAATCGGTGAAACGCTGCTCATGGTTGGAAAGACGCGCCAGCGCCTCCCCCACCTTCATATCCAACTGCGTCAACAGGTCATGGTCTTTCTGGGCGAGCGCCTGAAGCCGTTCCAAGGCAGCCTCCATCGCGCCGACGCCCCCTTCCCGCATCTCCATCATCTTCTCCTTTCAAAAAACGCCGCTTTCATGAGCCGCGTCACGCCGACCCGCCGGCGCTGAATTTGAGCGGTCCGTTGCCGCGCAGCTGAAACCGCGCCGTCACAGGTCCGTCAAACGGAGCATGCACATCCGCCCGCTCAATATACGCCGCGCCGTAGTAACAGCGGCTCCCGTCCACATACAGATTCGCCTGTACCATCCGATCCCGAACGGCGCTTTTGTCAAACTCGTCCGGCAGGATCGCTTCCCACAGCTTGTCTTGATTCAATGAAGCGTCCGCGGCGTCCCATGACATCTCCACCTCCGCCGTCCAGCGCAATTTGCCATTCGAAAATGTCTGAAAAGTATCCGAGTTGGTCGCGCCGTCAGCGATGCTCTGGCGTATCGTCAAGCTCCACGAAAGCGTCTGCCCCAGCGGAATCGTCTGGTCGGGGGCGTTGAGCTGACCGACATCGCGCCCGGGCTTCAAAAGCGACACCGACCCGCGCCGCCCGTGCTGAACCGTCATCGGCTCTCCTTCCTCTTGTTTTGTTTAATCGCGCTCAATCGCTTTTTCAACGGTCGCATCGATCTGCGCCGCCAAGATCGGATGCGACGCAAACACCGGATTCGAACTGCGCGGTCCGCCGCGAAGACGCCCATGCACCACCTTATCGATATGCACATTTCGGCAGAACCCGTCCAGCGTCCTGTTTTTCCGCAACACCGCCTGAATGCGGTCGCTGAACTGCGCCAGGTTCTCCGCCAGAGCCGACGGACGCCCCAGCGCAATATCGAACGCAAAGAGCCGAAAGCGCATATACAGCAGGCTGACCGCCCCCCAGCGCATCCCTGTCGGCTCCTCGTACGCTTCAGCGGCTTCCGCCTGTATCGCTGGAAACCGCCCGATAGCATGCTGCGCGCCCGTAAAGACGGTTGTCGACACAGCCGAGCGCCCGCCCGACTTCAGTACCGCCGCGTTCGCGTCCAGAACCGCTTTCAGCCGCTTCAACCCCTCCAACGTATGTTCGGACGCCGCCGCTTGCTTTTCGGAAAGAACGACATACGCCATTCAAGCATCCTCCCCCGCCAAGGACGAACCCGCGCCGACAATGCCGGCGATCGGCTTTCTCGGCGTTTCAAGAACCGCCGTTCCCTCCATGATCTGATCAAGCAGCTCCTCGGCAAAGCCGCGCCGTTGACGCGCAGACGCCTGATCGTTCGGCTGCTGCGACGTTTCATACAACACCTCGGCGACGAAACCCGCCGCGAGATTCGAACTGATGAGCCGCATCAATTCCAGGTCGCCATCCGCTGAAATCGGCGTCTCATACCGGCTGCGCAGCCGCGCGTCGATATAGGCGTCCGCTTTCGGTATATGCTTCGATTCGATGTCGGAGCTGGTCACAGGCGAGGAAGCGTCAAAGACGATGTTTGCGAACAGCTTTTGAATGTCGGAGACGTTGGAATACGCCATGCGCGTTTCTCCTTTCTTTTAAAAAGCCGGCGGCAGAACCGCCGACCGACTCATCCGATTCCCCTTGAAAAAGGGCGCCCATCCGATTCCCCTTGAAAAAGGGCGCCCATCCGATTCCCCCCTTGAAAAGGGGGGCTAGGGGGTTTAAAA
This sequence comes from Candidatus Poribacteria bacterium, assembly GCA_963665845.2. GTDB lineage: Bacteria > Poribacteria > WGA-4E > JAPPNK01. Next base: position 2,270,896 of record OY762492.1, on the reverse strand, counting down.
GACGAGCGCGGCAACTACGATGCTAAGATTCCCGCTTACGCGGGAATGACGACAATGAAAATCCCGCATGAGCGTACCGCCCTTTCTTTTTTTAAAAGGCCGGCGGCTGCGATGCCTTAAGATTCCCGTTTTCACGGGAATGACAGAGGCGGCAGAACCGCCGGCCGACTCATCCGACTCATGAAGGAACGGAAGCTGTCAAGCGACAGCGTTCTCGATGAAATAACCCGCCGTCTTCGCCGCGATCTTCGAATCCCACTGCGCGCGAACCCGAAAACCGTCCGAGGCGCCCCCGTCCGACTTCCGCCAGCGCTCCGCCGTGAAATCGTAACCGCGCCAGACGAACCAGTAAGCGAACGAAAGCGTGCGCAGACCCGGCGTCGGAGCCGTGTAGATCAGCGCCGCGTGCTTGCCCCAGACGCGCGCGTAGGACGGCTCCAGCCCTTCCGCCGCCGTGTTCTGAACAGCCCGCCCGACAAGAACGCGCTTCACATCGAACAAGCCCGCCAGCAGATCAGGCGTCACCGCCCCGCTCTGCGTGTACTTCACCCTGTCCAAGACGTCCGGATGGTCCTGGAGCTGAAGATAGGTCTGCTCGCCCAGAATGAGCGTGTTGGGCTGACGCCCGATGGCCCCGCCGACCTGCGACTTCGCCGCCCGGATGTCCGCTATCGGCGTCGAGGCGGCGTCGCTCCACTGGGCGGTTCCGCTGAGCGTCTTTTTATGCCCCGTCGGGTAACTGCCCACCTTGAAAAGCAGACCCGCCGCCTGCGTTTCAAACCGCAGCTGAACCTTGTCGGCGCAGTATTCGATGGCTTGCCGGTCCAGGTCGAGACCCGCGTCCGCGTTGTCCCGCTCCTCGTCCGCGACATAGGTCGCCATCGAGTACTGCTTCGTGTCGTAGCTGCGCGTCGAGAGGCTGTATCCGCCGACCGGGCCGGTGGTCGCGGCGGCGCGTTCGCCCGCTTCGTCGCGGAACCAGTCGCCCTGATCGAACTCGTAGTACTTGTCGGACGCTTTCCGCACCAGGACCTTCGGAACGCACTGCGCGGCAATGTATTCTTCGTTGCGGTATTGAACCGAGAGATTTGTCAGCACGCTGTCCTGATGGACGTCGCGCGCGCTCGGGAACGGCATGGGCGTCTCCTTTCGTTTTCATCGCCCTGATCAGTGTTAAGACCGCTGCTGCGGACCGGTCAGCTGAATGCGAATCACCTTGCCGTCCTGGCTGGACGTTTCCAGGGCGACGCCGTTGTACCAGCTCCCGGCGACCGTCTTTTTGACCGCCTTTCCGTTCGCGTCGGAGCCGACCGTGTCGCCGATGGCGATGGCGCTCTGCGACCCGTCCGAGACCGCCTTCGCCACCGCGCCTGAAAGCGTGATGACCGCCGCGGCGTCCCCCGAACGGGGGCGATTCTGCAAGACGCCGACCGGTATGTCCGCCGCGCCGCACAGCGCGACCTGACCCGATATCGACGCCAGTTTCACATAACGAAACGGCTTGCCGCTCAAGTCGGCGGAAGCCCCGTAACTGACCTCGTTTCCTGTCACCAGCTGTTGAGTCGCCATGACCTCTCCTTTCGTTTGCATGGCGTTTTTGTTTAAGAAAACAGCGCGCCGCTCACCGCCGCTGCGCCTTATACGCCTCCACAAGCCCCGGCTGCCGAGATTCCACCGCCGCCAGCGCGTCCGCATAGGACGGGTTCGCGTCCGGGTTTTCCTCGCGCATGCGGCGCATCTCCGCGTTCACCGCTTCATGGAGAGCGTCCGCCGCGCTTGTCGACTGCGCGCCGCCGGGCGAACCAATCTCCGAAAAGTCGATCTGTTCAGGAAGCGTCTCCAGAACGGCGCGCAGACGTTCAACCCCCTCTTTTTCCGCCAGCTCCTCCAGCCAGCTCTCCATCGCGGGAGAGACGCGCCCCCTCCGCTTGCCTTCCGAGAGAACCCGCTCCACCGACGCCTTGCGCAGCTCCGTTTCCAGCCGCGCCTTCTCGGCGTCCAGCCGCGCCAGCTCGCTGTGGAGACGCCGCTCCTGCTCCGTCAACAGAATCATCCCAGGGTCGCTGCTCGGCTCGGCAAAACGGAACGAAGCGGCGCGCATGCGCTTGATGAACGGGCGGTTTGTCAACGCCGCGCCCAGCATCGTCGGACCATGTTTGCCGCCCTCCTCGTCCGCGTAGTCCAGATCGTATTCGATGGAGAGGTACTTGAACGCGCCCTCCTCCACCAGCTTTCGTCCGGCAGGCGTCCATTCCACATCGCCCCACAGCTCGCTCTCCGAGTTGTCCGCAAACAGACGGCGGAACCATCCCGCGGCGCCCAGATCCGGCATATGCTCCACATCCAGCGCGATGTCGATGCCGCGCGCGTCCGCGTCGAAGTTGCGTATCAGCGAGGCAAACAAATCTTCATCGATCTCAAGCGATCCGTGCCAAGCGTGCTGAAACACGCCTTTGCGCAGCAGCTGAACGCTAGAGACCCATTTCGGCGACTCCCCGCCGACGCGCTCATTCAGCGCGAGAGAGGCGAAAAACCGTTTGGCAGGCGTTTTGTTCATAGACGTTCTCCTTTTCGATTGTCATGCATCGTTTCTCCTTTCTGTTCATGGTTGGCGCGTTTCGATGCGCGTTTGGAAGGCAGGTCAAGCGTTTCGCGTATGAACGCCTCAACCGACTCGTCCGGCGTCAGCAGCTCGCCGCGCGTCAACATATCCAGCGTCTCCGCAAGCTGGCGCGTGTCGTAGTTGCGCAGCTTGGCGCGGATGCGCGGAACCGGCGCGTTCCCGCCGAAGTTCCAGCGCGACAGCTCCTGTACAGCCTGCCGATTGATGACGGCGCACAGATGCTGCAGCAAGCCGTTCAGAGCCATCAAAAACAGGTCGGTCTGCGAGGCGGACAGCGCAAAACTGCCCACATTTGCCTGACCGAGATTCAAAAACTGCGCGAGAGCCGCCTTGGCGATCATGCCGTTGTGATGTTCAATCAGGTTCATATGCGGAAATCCGCGCGTCGCCGACAGCGCAAACGTGTAATCGTTCGGCAGCACAATGCCGGTCTTTTCGCCCGCGCGAAACGCCTCCACAATCTGAAACGCCGCGTTCAGATCCGACTGCGGCGTCCCAGGCGGCACGGTGATGATCGGAACGCCGACCCCGGCGCGCTCCGCCGCAATCGCCGCAAACCTGTATAATGTGTCCTTGTGCCGCCAGTGTTTATACACATCTTTGAGCAGAGGGCGCCCTTCGTAATTGTCCCCCTCTTGGCGGTAGGTGAACCGCATCAGCTTCTCAACGGGGATGACGACATGGCGCGCCGCGTCGCCGATGACGCGCTGCTCAACGCCCGACAGCCGACCCGCGCCGTCATGAGCCCAGCGTACGACGGTGCGCGGCAGGCGCGGGGCAAACTTGACCCACCCGATGCGCCCGTCCGGGCGGACCTCATACACCTTCTCAAACAGCATGAACCCGTAAGCGAGCATCAGCAGCGATTGGCGCAGGAAATCGTCGAAGGAGTCGTCCATACAGCGGAGGGCGTCGTCGATGAATTCGGCGGTTTCGCGGGCGGACGCGCCGGCGTCAGCAGGCTCAACGGTAAAATCGGCGGCGCGTATCGGCAGCTCAATGACGTTCAGGACGGCGGCAACCTGCGCGTCGGCGCGCATGCGTTCATAAACCTCCATGCGCGCCGGTCCGCTCAATTCAGGCAGCAGTTCTTCCCATAGATTGCCGCTGAAAAGCGCGGTGCCGGACGCGCCCAGTTCGCGCAGCGTCGGTTCAGACGGGTTTTTTCGTTTCCATTTGAAGAGCCGTTTAAAGTCGGTGAACGATAGGCGCATCGGCAATAGGTTCTCCATGTTGGCGGCGTCGCGGTTAAGAGGCAGAGTCGCCTCTCTTAACGCAGCAGTTGACAAATTGTGGATAATTTTTATGTAGGCAGGCGCGCCCCCATAGCCTGCCCCCGTGAAAACGGGGGCCATTCCCGCGCAAGCGGGAATCTTAGGCGCCGCGGGAGCTGTTCGCCCCCGCGGAAACCCCCCCTGCCCCCCTTTTCAAGGGGGGAGTCTAGCAGCTCCCGCGCCGCCGGGAGTCATTCCCGCGCAAGCGGGAATCCAGAGTCCCGGCAAGAACCGTTCGCATTCGTCAAAACCGCCATCTATCCGCCGGCGCCATCCCTCGTTGTCTGAACTAGGATTGCCAAGATTGAAAAGATTGCCAAAAGAATGCCTGTAAGCCCCTATCTTGGCAATCTTACTAATCCTTCCATCCTAGTTCAAAACCAAGCGCAACCCGCCCGCTGAAAACCCCCCCTGCCCCCCTTTTCAAGGGGGAGTCTAGTCAGAGCCGCCAAAACCGCCCGCATCCGCCATTCGCGTCGTCTCCACACGCCGTCATTCCCGCGCAAGCGGGAATCCAGAGTCCCGGCAAGAACCGTTCGCATTCGTCAAAACCGCCATCTATCCGCCGGCGCCATCCCTCGTTGTCTGAACTAGGATTGCCAAGATTGAAAAGATTGCCAAAAGAATGCCTGTAAGCCCCTATCTTGGCAATCTTACTAATCCTTCCATCCTAGTTCAAAACCAAGCGCAACCCGCCCGCTGAAAACCCCCCCTGCCCCCCTTTTCAAGGGGGAGTCTAGTCAGAGCCGCCAAAACCGCCCGCATCCGCCATTCGCGTCGTCTCCACACGCCGTCATTCCCGCGCAAGCGGGAATCCAGAGTCCCGGCAAGAACCGTTCGCATTCGTCAAAACCGCTATCTATCCGCCGGCGCCATCCCTCGTTGTCTGAACTAGGATTGCCAAGATTGAAAAGATTGCCAAAAGAATGCCTGTAAGCCCTATCTTGGCAATCTTACTAATCCTTCCATCCTAGTTCAAAACCAAGCGCAACCCGCCCGCTGAAAACCCCCCAGCCCCCCTTTTCAAGGGGGGAGTCTAGAACCGCCTGCGTCCTTGACAACGCCGCGCATTTGTCTCATGTTAAAGCGACGGCAGCCTCTTTCTAGGGGAAACAGCAATGCAGCCGAACCATCTCTACTACGGCGACTGCCTAGACTGGATGCGCCAGTGGGACGCCGAATGCGTCGACCTGATTTATCTCGACCCGCCGTTCAACAGCGCCGCCAAATACAATGTCCTCTTCGCCGACGAACCTGCCGGCGGCAAGGCGCAATACCGCGCCTTCAACGACACATGGCACTGGGACGACGCGGCGGTCGAACGTTATGAAGCGTTTGAAAACGCCTTAGCGCGACCCGCCCGCGATACGATCGTCGGCTTGCGGCAGATACTCGGCAAAAGCGGTATGCTGGCGTATCTAACCTACATGGCGGAGAGGCTGATCGAGATGCGCCGCCTGCTGAAACCGACAGGCTCGCTCTATCTCCACTGCGACCCGACCGCCAGCCATTATCTCAAAATCGTTATGGACGCTGTCTTTGGGAAGGGGCATTTTCAAAACGAGCTGGTCTGGCACTACAGCGGCGGCGGAGCGTCTAAAAAGCGGTTTGCGCGCAAGCACGACACGATCTTTTTTTATACAAAATCGAACCGCTGGACATTCAATGTGGACGATGTCCGCGTTCCATACAAATGGACAAAAGGACAGCGGCGGGCGGACGGATCGGAAAGAAATTATGAGAAAGGCAAACTGCCGGACGATGTGATCGTTCTCAACTCGATCATGCCGTGGGCAAGCGAGCATACGGGTTACCCGACTCAAAAGCCGTTGAAACTGCTGGAACGCATCATCAAGGCGTCCTCCAACGAAGGCGACATCGTCTTAGACCCGTTCTGCGGATGCAGCACATCCATCGACGCCGCCCGACGCCTCAACCGCCGATGGGCGGGCATCGACATCAGCTCCTTTGCGATCGACCTGATACGCAAGGAGCGGTTTAAAAACGAAAACATACCGGCGAAGGGAATACCGCGGGACATGGCGTCGGCGCGTAAGTCGGCGCGCGAGAAGCCGTTCGATTTTGAATCCTGGGCGGTGATGCGCCTGCCTGGATTTGCCCCAAATATGAAGCAGACAGGCGACGGCGGCGTGGACGGCAGGGCGGCGTTGGCGCATGCTCCCGACGGCGCCGAGTCGCGCCTCGCGCTGGCGCAGGTGAAGGGCGGGCGGTTCAGCCTGTCGCATCTGCGCGATTTCAGCGGCGTCATGGAACGCGACCAGGCGGCTCTCGGCTATTACATCACGTTGGATCCTGTAGAGACGCGCGCCGCAAGAGCCGAAGCGCGCGAAAAAGGCAAGATCGCCGTCTTAGGAACCGAGTATGAACGGCTGCAGCTCTGGTCAATCCAAGACTATTTTGAACGCCGCCTCCCCAGCCTTCCGCAGATGCTGAACCCGTACACGGGCAAGGAGCTGGATCCAACCATCGCCCTGTTTTGAGATCGTCCATGCCCGCGCGCCCGCGCATCCCTCTCCGCGTCATTCCCGCCCCCTCTCTCCGCGTCATTCCCGCCCCCTCTCTCCGCGTCATTCCCGCCCCCTCTCTCCGCGTCATTCCCGCCCCCTCTCTCCGCGTCATTCCCGCGTAAGCGGGAATCTTAGGCGCCGCAGACGCCGCGCGCGCCCGCGCATCCTTCCCCAGAATCAGCCTCATGGGGCGTTCTTTTGCGCGAAATGAGCGGTTTGCCCAATTTTTTCACCCCAAAAGGCAAATTTCACTTGACCTCCAATCTGACCCGCGTTATCTTTAACATCACAACCGCATAGGCGGATAAGCGGAGCGGATAGCTCAGCTGGGAGAGCGGCGGCCTTACAAGCCGCAGGTCGCAGGTTCAAGTCCTGTTCCGCTCACCATCGCCGATGCTTGAATTGCGAACCCGTAGTTCAGTCTGGTTAGAACGCTGGCCTGTCAAGCCAGAGGTCGCGAGTTCAAATCTCGTCGGGTTCGCCATTTCTTTTTAAAACGGCGCCTTCCATGCTAGACCTTCGATACCTCCGGGAAAACGCGGACGAATACCGACAATCGCTCAAACGGCGCGGAGCGGAAAACCTGAACCCGCTCCTAGACGAACTGCTGCAACTGGACGCCGAATGGCGCCAGACAACCGTTGAACGCGACCGCCTGCGCGAAGAGCAGAACGCCGCCTCCAAGCAGATCGGGGCGCTGAAACGCGAACGCCAAAACGCGGACGCGCTCATCGCCGAAATGCAGTCGGTCTCCCGCCGCGTCCATGAGCTGGACAAACAGCTTTCCGCCCAGCGCGCCCGCCTCAACGAAATACAGATGACGCTCCCAAACCCGCCGCATGCGGATGTCCCAGACGGCTTGGAAGAAAACGATAATGTCGTCGTCAAGGAGTGGGGCGAACGAAAGACATTCGATTTTGAACCGCTGCCGCACTGGACGCTGGGCGAACGCCTCGACATTTTAGACCTGCCGCGCGCCGCGAAGATCGCCGGCAGAGGCTTTGCCGTGTTGAAGGGGGACGGCGCGCGTCTCGTGCGTTCGCTGCTGCGCTTCATGCTTGATCAGCACGCGCGGCGCGGCTACACGGAAATATGGGCGCCGGCGTTGGCGAACCGTTCCAGCCTGCTGGGAACGGGGCAGCTGCCGAAGTTTGACGCGGGGCAGTTATATCGAGTCGCCGGGCATACGCATGACCTGTTTCTGATACCGACGGCGGAGGCGCCGTTGACGAACATGCATGCGGACGAAATCCTGGACGCGGAGAGCCTGCCGATACATTACTGCGGCTACACGCCCTGCTTTCGGCGCGAGGCGGGCGCCGCCGGACGCGACACGCGCGGCATCCTGCGCGTCCATCAGTTCGACAAGGTGGAGCTGGTCAAAATCGTCCCCGCCGACTCCTCTTACGAGGAGCATGAGCGCCTGCTGGCGGACGCGGAGCGCATCGTTCAGCTGCTGGAGATTCCCTACCGCGTCCTTCTGATGTGCGCGGGCGATATGGGTTCCGTCGCCGCGAAGCAGTACGACATAGAGATCTGGTCGGCGGGGGAGGGTCGCTGGCTGGAGGTCTCCTCGGTCAGCAATTTTGAGGCGTTTCAGGCGCGCCGCGCTGGGATACGTTACCGCCCTGCGCCGAAAGCGAAGCCCGAATACGCCCACACGTTGAACGGGTCGGGCGTCGCCGTTCCGCGCCTGCTCATTTCGTTGTTAGAAAACAACCAGCAGGCGGACGGCTCCGTTGTCATACCGCCGGCTCTTGTTCCGTATTTTGGTGCGGAGCGCATCGGCTAAGGCGGCGCGCCTCAGGCCGTCCCCCGTTTTCACGAGGACATGCATTCCCGCGCAAGCGTTCGCGCCGCAGGCCGTCATTCCCGCGTAAGCGGGAATCTTACAACGTCATCGCCGCCAATCACTCCGTTTGAGCGCGCCGTTCTTTAAAGGTCAGAGATGTCCCAAAGGAGGACGGTGTCGTCGTCGCTTACGCTCGCAAGCGTTTTGCCGTCCGGCGAATATCCGATCCAGGCGATGGTTCCTGTATGTCCTTCAAGCGTTTTGAGAAGCGCATCGGTCTCGGCGTTCAATATCCGAATTGTGTAGTCCCCGCCGCCGATGGCGAGCGTTTTGCTGTCCGGCGAATACGCCGCCGATGTATGTTCTTCAAGCGTTTTGAGGGGCTCCCCTGTGTCGGCGTCCCATACCCGAATCGTCTTTTCCTTGCCGGCGCTGACAATGCGCTTGCCGTCCGACGAATACATCGCTGATTTGACCCAGCTCGTATGTCCTTTAAGGGTTTTGAGAAGCGCGCCGGTTTCCGCGTCCCATATCCGAACCGTCTTATCCCAACTCGCGCTGACGATGCGCTTGCCGTCCGATGAATACGCCGCCGATCTGACATCATCCGTATGTCCTTCCAGAGTTTTGAGTAGGGCGCCTGTGTCGGCGTCCCAGATCCGAACCGTCTTGTCTCTGCTGGCAGTGGCGATGTTCTTTCCGTCCGGCGAATACGCCGCTGTCCAGACCATATCTAAATGTCCTGCAAGCGTTTTGAGAGACGCGCCGGTGTCGGCGTCCATTATCTTCACTGTCCTGCCCTCGGTTCCTGCGAACATTTTTCCGTCCGGCGAATATGCAAGCGCCCAAAGCACAGACGGATCAATGTTTCTGTTGAGAAGCGCGCCGGCGTCAGCCTCCCATATCTGTAACTGCTTAAACAGAACGGCGAGCTGCTTGCTGTCCGGCGAAAATGCGGCGCCGGCGTGATGGGCGCAGTGTATATGTCCGTCAAACGTACGGACAAGAGCGCGAAACTTAATGTTCCAAATACGGATGCTTGCGTCCGATGTGCCTCCTGATTTACCGGAGTACGGCCGATTGCTGGAGATGCCGCCGGCGATAAAATGCCCGTCCGGCGAAAACGCGATCGAAAAAGCTCCCTTTTTCCCATCGAACGGCCGAAGAGGAGCGCCGTTAGAAACGTTCCACAACATCAGATAGGAGTCGTCTCCGCTGGCGATATGCTTACCGTCCGGCGAAAACGCGACCGACTCAAAATGATAATAGCGCTTCGATAGCGTTCGTATGGGTTCCCCGGTCTGCGCGTCCCAGATGCGAATCGTGTCGTCAAAGCTCCCGCTGGCAATGATCGTTCCGTCCGGCGAATATCCGACCCAAACAACCCTCTTTGTATGCCCTTTGAGCGTGTTGAGCGGCTCCCCTGTCTTGGCGTCCCAGATGCGAACCGTCTTATCGCCGCTTCCACTGACGATTTGTTTGCCGTCCGGCGAATACGCCGCCGAGATGACCCAGGTCGTATGCCCTTCAAGCGTATGGAGAAGCGCGCCGGTCTCAGCGTCCCATATCCGAACCGTCTTGTCCCAACTCGCGCTGACAATTCTTTTGCCGTCCGGCGAATACGCCGCCGAGGCGGCCTGATTTGTATGTCCCGTGAGCGTGTTGAGAAGCGCGCCGGTTTCAGCGTCCCAGATGCGAACCGTATTGTCTAAGCTGGCGCTGACGATGCGTTTGCCGTCCGGCGAATACTCCGCCGTATTGACCCATCCCGTATGTCCGCGAAGCAGCGCGATCTCTTTGCCGTAGAGCGCGTCGTAGATCCAGACGCCGATGGTGGACGCAACCGCAATGCGTTTGCCGTCCGGCGAATAGTCGACCGAATGTACCGTTCCCCTGCCGATGCGCATCTTGGCGCCGTCCGGCAATCCGAGCTGCGAGATTCGGTCTGAAGGAAACGCCGCGAACGCGCCCAACATCAAAAAGCAGGCGCACAGCGTATAAAGGCGCCGTTTCATACGGCTCTCCATTTTCGGTCGGTTTTCATAGCGTATAAGGGGGCGGGCGGCGGGTCAAGGGTTAATCCAGAAAGGCAGCCTCTACCGACGAGGATGCCCGAGCTTATCCTTAAAGTTGGGACAACGCTGGATGTGAACGCGAACGTCGTCTGCGGCGCCTCTAGATTCCCGCTTGCGCGGGAATGACGATCCCTTACGACAGCAGGTAGGGCGCGGGTTTCTAGACTCCCCCCTTGAAAAGGGGGGCTGGGGGGGTTTTAGCCGCGCCCGAGACGAGTAGCCCGACTCAAACAGGATTTTCGTACATCGCCGCCTATAGAGACTGCCCCGACGACAGCGCTTGTTGACATGCTCAGCCTCATCGGGTATGATGCTTATATCAGCGCGGAATAGAAAGGCGTATGCAATGTCCTATATCGTCCCCCGCCTCATCCTTGAGGTGTTTGAACATGTCAACTACGGCGGCCGAAGCAACACCATCTTAGAGCCGGTGCGGTTCACCCGCTCCATGGGGTTCCAAGACAACATCTCCTCCGTCAAGGTGTATAAAGGCCCCTCCTTCGCCGAAGCGCCCAACTACAGAGCCTTGTTCTATGAACACCGCGACTTCCGCGGACGCAAGTTGAGCCTCGGCCCTGGCTTCTATCCGAACATACATGACATCGCCTTCAACTTTTCCGACCGCATCTCGTCGGTCAATTTCGGCTCCGACCTCTCCCAAACAGGTCCGGAATGGGGTACCGTCCCTGTCGTCGTCCAGGTGTATCCGCAGCCGAATTTCCGAGGGCGGCGCATCACCATTCTGCGCGACATCGCCTTCACGCGCGACGTCGGAATGCAGGACAACATCCGCTCGTTCCGCATCATCAAAGGACCGAACTTCCCCCCAACCGGCTGCAAGGTGATCTTCTACGAGCATATCGACTTTGGAGGCGCCTCGCTTCCCATCGAGGTGCTGCCGCGCGACTCGGTCATCGAAGTGAACGACATGCGCCTGCTGCCTGAGCAGTTTGACAAAAAAATCTCCTCCGTCCGAATCGAAGGATGGACAAGCTCCACCGAGTTCTCGCAGTCCGTTTTCATGGACGAGTTTGACCAGATGGGAATGGACGACGCCTGGGAATGGGAAGACCCGCGCGGACACGGGCAATGGACGGAGCATCAGGGCTACCTGCAGATGAATGTCGACTCCGGCGTCGACCTGTGGCACGGCGCCAACTACGACGCGCCGCGGCTCATTCAGCCGATACAGGGCAACTTCACCATCGAAACGCGCATGCCGGTCACATCGCAGCTGCGGGAGCATGGCGGGCTGCTGGTATGGAAAGGTCCGTGGGCGTTTCTGCGGCTTGAAAAAACCTCCGGCGCGCATCCTTTCAGGGGCGACGTCCGATTTGAGCGGCATTTCAGCGGCGGATACCGCCTTGTCGGAAGAGGAGCCGGGCTGCAGCGGACGAAGCATCTCTACCTAAGGCTTGAACGGGACGGCAACCGGTTCCGAGGCTTCGCCAGCGGCGACGGGATCAAATGGATGTCCACCGGCGAAACGATCAGCGGAATGACCGGAACCGTCATGGTCGGGCTTCATGCGCTCTGCCCTGGCAACATCCCGCCGACCTCAACGCGGTTCGATTACTTTGCCGTCTACAGACGTCCGAGCGAGGCGCATATGCATTATGAGCGGTCGCGCCGCCTCCGTTGGGAACGCAACCGCCAGATTCAGTCGATGACAGCGCTGCGGCGGATCGACCGTTCCGACGCATCATAAACGCCCGCTTATGCGTCGGGGGAGAGGCGGGCGGCGACTCGGCGCGCCGCCTCTATGCCTGCCCGTTCGGCGTCGGCGTCCGGGGCGCTTGCCGCAAACTTGACGCGGTCCGCTTCGCGCAGCATGGCGGACAGGTCGGCGCGGGCGGTTTTTGTTAAGACATCGTCCAGCCGCGCCAAAGTCGATGAGCTGGCGAGGCGCGGCGCCGGGACAGACGTTCGCCGCGCAAGATAAACGCGCAGCGCGTCCGCCGCGTCCGCATAGACCATGCCGGGCGGATCGTTTCCTTCGTCCAGCCGCGCTTCGAGACGGGACAACTCGCGCTCAAGCCGTTCCTCCGGCGATTCAGGCGGCGGAGGCGGAGGGGCGGTTTCTTCCGCCGTCCGCCGGCGGCGCGCCGCCCAGAAAACGGCGCTTCCCGCCAGAAGAAGACCAAGCGTCCAGTAAACTGCATGGCTCCAAGGGCGGGGAAGCTCCGCAGGCGGTTTTGGGTCTTTTAAAATATCGGCGTCCGCGCCGGAACGTATCGACCGAATCTCAATCGTCCCAGGGTTGATCTCGATCCGCTGTCCGTCCGCCGCAATCCAGAACGAATCGAGCGAATACGCCCCGACGCGAAAAATCTGAAACGGCATAACCGCTTCCCATTCGCCGGTAGCAAGGCGCGCGACAGCAGGAACCCCATACGACGCCGCGCTGGAATCGTTCGGAGCGACCGCTTCAGGGCGAACCGCCGCCGGCGCGTTTATCAAAACCCGCAATTCGATCCGATCGCCGACAGCATACGGGCCGGCGGGGCGCAAGACAGCCGACTCGATGCGCATCTGCTGCGCGGCGGCGCCCATGGCAACGCACATGGCAACGCACGCGGCGCATCCGAACGCAAGCCACAGACGGCGGCGCGTCTTCAACCTGTTTCGCTTCCTTCGGGCGGCTCTCGGCGGTATTCCGCTTCCGCTTCTTCGTCAGCGCCGTCAGCATAAACGCTCGTCCGCTGGATCGAACGCAGCTCATAATACAGCTGATCAAGTTGCCCGCGTATCTCTTCAGGCTCCGTTCGATCTGTCTTCCGCCTTAGAAAAGCGAACGCTTCGCCGATAAGAACGAACGACGCGGCCAGCCCAAAAAAGCCCCAGTGAAATGCGGCGCGCGCATGAAAAAAATGAAGCGCCGATAGAAAAAGCGCCGGGAGAGAAATGATCAAGAAGCCGACCAAGCGTTCCCGTTTCCCCTCATCGTTCTCGACGAGCAGCCATTCAACGAACCGAATCAAGGCGGGTACTAGATACCGTTTTCCCGCCCAAAATAGGACCGCTCCAATGGCGATTGCAATGGCAATGGAGATCGCAATGGCGATCGCGACGACAACGGCCACCACGAAGACGGCGACGCCGAGCAGGAAGCCAAATATCGATAAGCAGCCTTGGTAGTCCCCGTCGTCGTCATCGCCAAGATCATTCCAAAGCGTATCCGGCTTTCTGTTTCTTGGCGGAGTGTATCCGCCGCCGTAGCCTTCTTCTTGCCAAAAAAACATGAATGCGCTACGCCTCCTCTTCAGGATCGCGTTCGGGTTGAGCCGAGCCGCTATCTTGATTGGGGGTGGATTCCGCCTTTCGGTTGGCGTCAATTACCAGGTCGGAGACGATCGATTTCAGTTGATCAATCTCTCGCTGCATCTGCGCGCACAATTCGCTTTCAGATTTCCATTGTTGAAATTGACGAAGGCGGAACGCCAGATACGCCGCGCATGCAAGCGTCAGAACCGAGATGAAACAAATCAACATGGCGCGTCTCCTGTCGTTCAGACATGAGCAATCCAGCGCAGCCCGCCAAGACCGCCGCTTCAGAACCGCCCTCGCGCCGCGAGTCTAAAAGCGGGGCAGCGTTCTCAATTATAACGTCTAAAACCGCCCCCTTCAACAGCGCCTGGCCGACCTCGCGCCTAAAGTTGGGACATTTGAACCGACGATCTGTCTATTCATGGGAAAAGGCGCCGCTTACCAGGCCGTTCCCCGCTTCCGCGAGGACATGCATTCCCGCGCAAGCGGGAATCTTAGGAGATTCGGCGAAATAAATTTGACTTTCTGCGGAATAGGGGGTATAATAGGGAGTAGTTGTTGGAGATGCGCAATTTAGGCGGCGTCATGAACGACGCAAACGCCAGATTCGCAGACGACCCGAAGGGGCTGTGTCGGCGATATTCTGAGCTGAGCGCGTGGCTTGATGCCTTACATGAAGGGAGTTGGTTTGGGAAACTGAGAAAATTGGTGTAACCGTCCAAAGGTTCGATTCGTATGTAGGTACAGGGTGGGTTGAGCGTATGTCGCATGTTGAAAAAACGCTAGTCGGAGGCTCCGTAGCCACGGGCTTAGCGAGTACGAACAAAATTGTACCCGGAAAGTACATTCTGCTTTCCAGGTACGCTGACACGGAGGAATCCATGCAAACAGAATTTAGATTGGAGGTCAGAAATGAAATTCTAAGCAAAAAGGTAAGTACTGAATTACGCAACCAATTGTTTATTAATTTTAGGAGTATATTGTGGATAAAGAAGTTTTTGTACAAGGAGATGGCAACATGTTAAATATTGACGATCCAAACATCCGTAGTATTTATGTAGAAGGCGACAACAATACGATAAACCTTTGCAACTCGAAAGGTTTTGGTAGTAAATGGCAGATAATTGTCGCTGCCATGCCGATTTTGGTGTTAATTCTCAAGATTTTGCTATCTTGATTGGCAGCAAATTTGAAGGGGCGTCATGCGTTGACGCCCCTTTTCGTTCTCCCGCACGGCTAAAAACCCCAGCCCCCATTTTCAAGGGGGAGCCGCGTCCGCCCTTGACAAAACGGCGCAAACGGCGCACATTACACCGCAGGCAAACGCAAACAACGCGGAGAAACGCATGGCGCGCCACATAGAAACCAGCCTGAACTACGTTCTCGCCGACATCCTGCAGGAGATGGCGCCCAAGAGCGGCATCAAGGCAGAAAACACCGACGTACTGCGCGAGGCAAAAGCGCGGAGACCTGACATATTCATTGCCGCCAGCGGACGCTCCCCCGTCATCATCGAGGCGGAATACGAACCCGCCCGGGATGTGGAAAAGGAAGCGAAGCAGCGGCTCGGCGCCAAACTGGAAGGGCAAACGCGCCCGGTGGAAGCCGTTGTCGCGCTGATCTATCCAGAAACGCTGGAAACGGCGGACGACCTCAAGGCGGAGATAAATCAGGCAATTCTCAAGTATTGCTTCTTTCAAGAAGACGCGCGCGGGTCAATGGAGGAGCCGATACGCTTTCCCGAAACCGGATGGCTGGAAGGGACAGCGGAGGATCTGTCCGATCTGGTGCGCATGATCTCCGTTCCGCAAAAGGAGGTGGACAGAGCCGCCGAAGCGTTGGAAAGCGGCATTGAGACAGCGGCTCTCGTCATGGACGAAGACGCCCAAACGCGACCCGAAATCTCCAAAGAAACCGCGCGGCTGCTCGGCATGTCGAACGTCCCGCAAACGCGCCGAATGGCATGCGCCATCATCGCAAACGCCCTTGCCTTCCACGAACGCATCGCCGGCATGCATCCCAAAATAACGCCGTTCACAGCGATATGCCGAAACGATACGCAAAGCATAAAACTGGACACGCTGGAAGCGTGGGACGAGATACTCAAGATCAATTACTACCCGATCTTCGCCATCGCGCAAGACATTCTGACTCAAATGCCTGCTGGACTCGCCGCCAGCGTACTGAAGGAGCTGCGGTATGCGGCGCAGGGCGAGCATATC
This sequence comes from Candidatus Poribacteria bacterium, assembly GCA_963665845.2. Lineage (GTDB taxonomy): Bacteria > Poribacteria > WGA-4E > JAPPNK01. The sequence goes on along the minus strand of OY762492.1, from coordinate 2,255,115 downwards.
ACGAACGCGCATGAGCTGACGGGGCGCGTTTTTCAACGGCTGATCTCCGACCGCAAATACCTCGCCACCTTCTACACCCGCCCCTATTCCGCCGCCCTGCTTGCAAGGCTTGCCGTCAGTAAACTGCGCGGCGTCGAATGGAAATTCCGCGAATCGATAGAACGGCTCAAGATCGCCGACTTCGCATGCGGAACAGGCGCGCTGCTCTCCGCCGTCTATGATCGAATCGCCGCGCTGCACGAACGCGCGGGCGGAACGCTCAACAACCTCCACCCTGTCATGATGGAGAAGGTTCTGCATGGCGCGGACGTCATGCCGTCCGCCGTCCATATCACGAGCGCGACGCTCTCCGGCGCCAGACCTGAAATCGACTACGGCGACTCGCGCGTCTATACGGTGCCATACGGCAGACAAGCGGACAATACGGTCAGACTCGGTTCGCTGGAACTGCTGACGAACAGCAGCGTCGATACGCTTTTCAACACGACCGACCCAGGCAAACGTACCGGCAGACACGGCGAAGAAACAGCAACCCGCATCAACGTTGAGATGAAGGATGAGTCGTTCGACCTTGTCATCATGAACCCGCCGTTCACCCGAACAGGAACCTTTGCCGCCTTCGAAGCATCCGCTGAAGAGCAAAAGGAGATGTGGGATCGGATGAACAGGTTCAAGAGCGACACCTGCTATTTTAGAAATGCGGGCATCGCCTCGGCGTTCGCGGCGCTGGGCGATATCAAACTGAAGCCGGGCGGGGTCATGGCTCTCGTTTTGCCGTTGAGCGCCGTTTCTGGTCAATCATGGAAAAAAATGCGGGCAATGCTGGCAAGCAATTATGTTGATATTGACATTCTGAGCATCGCCTCGGCGCATACGAACGACGCATCTTTTTCGGCGGATACCGGCATGGCGGAATGCTTGATCGTGGCGCGCAAAAAAGCGCCGCATCATGAATTGCATTCAAACGCCGCGCGCTTCACCTCTCTAAGACGACGCCCGCAGAATTTTGCGCATGCGTCAGAGCTCGGAAGGCGCATTGCATTTGCAGACTCTGTTCGGCGTCTGGAAGACGGCCCGTACGGCGGCGCGCCGGCATTGGTCGGAGAAGATCGAGAAGGGGAAATGCTGACCGCGCCTATTCGCGCTGACGGCGGCGCTTGGGAGCTTTCGCGCATTGTGGATTATTCCGTAGCGCAAGCCGCTTATGCGCTAACGAATTCTACTCTATGGCTGCCAGGCCTCCTTGATCCGATTGAAATTCCGATGGTTCCGCTTAAGCAAATCGGCAGTCGAGGACTCCCGCACCGCGATTTAACGGATCCTCCGCCTAGAGGCCCTTTTACTAGAGGCCGCCCCAGCCCGACGGCGACATACCCTTCGCTTTATAGCCATGACGCCAAGAAAGAAACGAAAATCATCTGCGAACCTGACTCGCAACTGCATGCGCGGCAAGGCATGGAAAAGCAGGCAAGGAAAAAAGCGGCAACCGCTAGCCGATGCCACCACAATGAGGATTTTCAATACAACTCACAGCCGTTATCTGTCGCATTTACAGAGCGAATAGCGATGGGCGGAAGCGCATGGAAAAGCATTCGTTTCGAAAACAATCGTCTTGATTTCGCGTTTACATTATGGGGCAACAGTACTCTTGGTCTGATCATGCACTGGTGGCGATCCAGCCGTCAGCATAGGGGGCGCGGACGCATTACGATCCGCGCGCTTGAATTGCTCCCGACGCTAGACCTGCGCGTCTTATCGGACGATCAGCTGTCGCTCGCCGAGGAGATATTCAACCGCTTCCGAGAGCGCGATTTCAAGCCGGCGTATATCGCTGACCTTGACCAGACGCGCGCCGATCTGGACCGCGCTGTCTTATGCGAGCTGCTTGGCTTCGACGAGTCTGCCCATGCCGCTGTGCGGGAGCTGTCGGCGAAGTGGGCGGCGGAGCCGTCTGTCCATGGCGGCAAGCCCCGCCCCGACGCGCCCTTCGCCGTCTAATGAATTCGTCATTCCCGCCCTTGCGGTAAAACGCGCGGGAATCCAGAGTCGAACCCACAACGTCCGCGCCCGCGAAATTTCATTATTTGCTGACCAGATTCACGATCACCATGACCAGTGGTCCCAGTAGACCTGCCGCTAGCCCGATGATGATAATGCTGCCGGCGATTTTTCCCTCGAGCCGCGCGATAGCCCTTCCATTCTGCTCAATGGCGTCTCTGTTTTTCTCAATGGCTTTTCTGTTTTCCGCAATGGCGTTTCTGTTCACCTCAATGGCGTTTCTGTTCGCCTCAATAGCATTTTCGAGGCGTTCTTCCCGCGCAATGTAGGCGTCAAGTTTTTGGATCAGCGCGTACAGTTCCGATCTGACGTCGTCGTTCATGGCGTAACTCCCTCAGTTGCGGACGGATGATTCCGCCGCTCTCATGATACGATAAGCGAATTTAAAATGCAAGCATGCTGCCGGCGAGGCAGTCTCTACAGGCGATGATATTCATTTTGCGCGACGGCTGTCGAACCAAACCGTCATTCCCGCGTAAGCGGGAATCCAGAGGCGAACCCGACAACGTCCGCGCCCGCGGAAAACCCCCCCAGCCCCCCTTTTCAAGGGGGAGTCCAGAAAACCCTCCTGCCCCTTTTTCAAGGGGAGTCCAGAAAGCCCCGCGCAGATGGAGCGGTGAAATGCGGAGCGGGCGTCCGGCTTCGTTAATTCATTAAAACGATGAATGCGCTGATCAGGTCGTTCGAAGGAGGAGGCGAATGACAACGGAGCTGAATCTGAAATGTTTCGATGCCGGACGCAAAGGATCGGGTCCCGAAAATCTCAAACGATGGTTAAACGACCCGGCGTCCTGGGCGGCGGAGGCGATGAATCTGGAGCTGTGGAGTCGGCAAAAAGAGGTGCTGCGCTCCGTGTTTTCAAACCGCCGAACGGCGGTGCCGGCGGGGCATGGCGTCGGCAAAACGTTTGTGTCGGCGGCGGCGTCGCTGGCGTTCCTGTATCTGCGGCAACCCTCCAAGGTGATCACCACCGCGCCGACATGGACGCAGGTGCGCCAGCTGTTGTGGAGCGAGATCAACGCGCTCTACAAGGACAGGCTCGCGCCCGCGGACTACCCAGGCTCCGCCTCTCAAACGCGCCTGCAGATACAGGACGACTGGTTCGCGCTCGGCATCTCGCCGGCGGATCGGGTTCGTTTTCAAGGCTTTCACCAAAAACATGTGCTGGTCGTCATCGATGAGGCGCCGGGCGTCCGGCGGGAGGTGTATCTGGGCGCCGATTCGCTCATGAGCGCGGGCGACGCCCATATGTTGATGATCGGAAATCCGACCGAACGGCAGGGGCATTTTTACGACGCATGCCGTTCGGACGCTTGGAATGTGCTGCGGATGGGCTGTCTAGACTCGCCGAATTTCACGAACGAGGCGGTCTCGGAGGAGCTGAAGTCGCGCCTCGTCGCGCCTGTCTGGGTGGAGGAGAAGGCGCGCGAATGGGGCGAAGATTCCCCTGAATATATGTCGAAAGTGATGGGCTACTTTCCGCAGCTTTCCAGCGACCAGCTCATATCGCTGGAGTGGGTTGAGCAGGCGGTGGAGCGTTATGAGGCGGGAGCGGCGGAGGCGGACAGCGCGCTGCGCATGGGCGTCGATGTGGCGCGCTACGGATCGGACGCGACCGTTTACACGCTGGCGTCGGAAAATCGGGTGGAGCGCATAGAAGAGGAGCGGGGGCGAAGCGCGATGGAAATCGCCGGGCGCGCCGCCCGTTTGAAGAGCGATCTGGGAATTCAGCGCATCGCGGTGGACGACATCGGGGTCGGCGGGGGCGTGGTGGATCGGCTGCGGGAGTTGGGCGTTCCGGTCGCGGCGGTGAACGCGGGCAGCTCGGCTCTCGACAAGGCTCGTTTTTTAAACAAGCGCGCCGAGATGTGGTGGACAATGCGCGAATGGGTGCGAAACGGCGGCGCGGTTCCGCGGCATGGGCGGCTGATGGAAGACCTGACGGCGGCGCGGTACGCCTACTCGTCGAAGGGTCAGATCAAGCTGGAGAGCAAGGATGAGATGCGGAAGCGTCTAGGGCGCAGCCCCGACTACGGCGATTCGCTCGCGCTGGCGTTGACCGTTGGGTTGTCGTCGTCGGGTTTGGCGCGGTTTGTGTCGGGCGGCGGAGGCGCGTCGCTCTTTCCTGTTTAAGCAGACTGTCGTCCTTCCCGCGCAAGCGGGAATCTTAGCCATTGTCTGAACTAGGATTTCCAAGATTAAAAAGATTTTCAGGATCGGGATCATGCGCGCTCCGCATTCTTGGCAATCCTTTCAATCCTTCCATCCTAGTTCAAACGGCTATCGTTCCGTTCTCATGCCGCCCTTGCGCCAAAACGCCAATTAAGATACAAAAAGCGCAGCTTTAAACACAATACGTTAGGAGACGTTATGAGCGTACGTTTTGGCATCGTCGGTTTAGGCATGGGCATGAACCGAGCCAATCAGGTCAATTCCACCGAGGGGGCGGAATTGACCGCCGTCTGCGATCTGGACGAAGGGCGGCTCAAAAGGGCGGTCGAACAGTTCGGATGCGCGGGGCATACGGACTACAAAGAGATGACCGAAAGAGACGATCTGGACATCGTCTGGGTGATGCTTCCGAGCGGAATGCATGCCCAATTCGGCGTTGAAGCGGCGAACAACGGCAAGCATGTCATCACAACAAAACCGATGGATGTGTCCTTGGAAGCGTGCGACGCGCTCATCGCCGCCGCGGATGAGAACAACGTCCATCTCATGGTCGACTTTCAGGAACGGTACAGCCATGCCAACCGGCGCATCAAAAAAGCGATCGACGAGGGGCTGCTCGGAAAACTGGTTCTGGGCGAAATACGGCTCAAATGGTGGCGCAGCGCCGGCTACTACCATGGCTGGCACGGCACCTGGGCGCTGGACGGCGGCGGTTCACTGGCGAACCAGGGCGTCCATCAGCTGGACCTGCTTGCCTGGTTTCTGGGCGAGCCTGCCTCCGTGTACGGACACTTCGGCGTCTACGGCGGCGAGGAGCATCGAGAAGTGGAAACGGAAGACCTTGTCCACGCGCATGTGAAGTTCAAAAGCGGCGCGCTCGGCGCGATCCTGACAACCACAACATGCCCAAAGCATCAACAGACGCAGGTGCAGGTGCATGGAACGAAAGGCATTGTCGGCACAGGTCCGAGTGTGTGGGAGTTTGTGGACAGCGGCGTGGAGGTAGACCCCGGCCCGGGCCCGCGCAACGCCACTGAAGACGCCCTTCTCGTCATTCAAGAGGGCAAAAAACCGGCATGCGACGGACATGACGGACGCCGAACGGTGGAGCTGTTCAACGCGGTCTATGCGTCGGGTCGGGCGGGCAAGGAGGTTCAGCTGCCGCTGTAACGCGCGGCGCGCGCAACCGAGCGAATGAAAAAGCGGACGCTCTCCTTCATCAAGGCGGCGGCGGACGGCGCGCTGGACATGCTCTACCCGATGGACTGCCGCCTGTGCGGACGCAAGCGGATCGGTTCGTCTGTTCTATGCATGCGGTGCTGGGAGAATATCCCGCTTTGGCATGGCGCCAAGTGCGGAAGCTGCGGCGTTCCCAGCGCGGTCGATCTGGACAGATGCGGGCATTGCCCTCAGCGGAACGAGTCGAACAGGGCGGTCGGCAGGATGCGCGCGGCGGGTCATTATTCGGGCGTATTGCGCGCGGCGCTGCTGGCGATGAAGTATGGGCGGAAGCCGCATATGGCGCCGTATTTTGCGGAGATGATCGTTCGAGTGGAGCCGCCGTTGTACGACTGGGCGGTTTATGAGGCGGTTGTGTACGCGCCAGGTCACCGCGTCCGCCGTTTGGAGCGCGGTTTTGATCAGGCGTCTCTCCTTGCGCGGCGTCTGGGTCGGTTGACCGGTTTGCCGGTCGGGTCGGGCTGGCTGCGCCGCGTGAAGCGGACGCGCATCATGGCGCGCGTCGGCAATTTTGAGGCGCGGCGCAGCGAGCTGGAGGGCGTTTTTAAAGCGAAACTGCCGGCGCGGGCGAAGGGCGGGCGCCTTCTCCTTGTGGACGACATCGTGACGACCGGCGCCACAACCGGCGAGATTGCGCATACGCTTCGGGAAGCGGGGAGCGGTCCGGTGGATGTTGTCAGCGCGGCGCGCGCCTACCATCCCAGCCCGTTTGATCATGAGGAGTCGGCGCTGTTTGACGGCGCCGGCAATTGGATTTAGACCCCCGGCCGTCCTTCTGCCCTTACGGCTGCCGCAAAGGTAGTACTCCCATACAAGGATATTCGCGGCGCGGCGCGTCTGATTCTCCCCTTGAAAAGGGGGGCTAAGGGGGTTTAAAAGACGGGCGCGGCGACTGCGATGCCTTAAGATTCCCGCTTGCGCGGGAATGACGTCAAACGGCGCCGACGCTTTAGGGTCAAAATGAAATTCATCGTATGAGCGTACTGCCGCTGCAAAGCCCTGTTTGCGTTTGCCCGCTTTGAGCGGTATTCTATATTTAGGATGCTGCATAGATGTTCGGAGGGAGTCGTATGCGCAGTGAAACGCAAAAGAAATCGTCAGCGGGGCGCGTCGCGTTGATCGCGTCGTTTACCTTTCATTTGCTGTTGCTGATTGGTCTGGCGAGCCTGCAGGTCAGCGAGCATATCCAAACGGAGGGCGGAATCGCCGCAGAGCTGATTCAACCCGAAAAACGTTCGCTGGCGCCGGCGGCGCGTCGACTGAAGATGCGCAAAGAAGCGGAGCGTCCGAAATTCCGTAAAGAAAACATAGCTGGAGCCTCCCTGCATGCGCCGACGCTCGCGCGCCCGACGCCGTCCCCGTCCCGCCCGATGACGCTGCGAACCGACGCGGCGCTGCCGGACGCGAAGTCGTCCGAGTTTCAACTGTCTACCCTTTCAGCCGATGTGAACGAGACGCCGTCCGGAACGCGCGCCGCCTCAAGAGGAGCCGCAGACAGCGGACGCGGAGACGGAGCGGGGCGGCGCCTTGGAACAGGTACCGGCAGCGGTCTAGGGCAGCTGGTCCATTCCGACGGCTTATCGGACGAAGAGGGGGGCATCGAAGCGCCGAAAAGCCCCCTTCGCATGATCGCCGAAGAAATGATCAAAAAAAGCGACGGGGACGGGCCGGTTGACGTCGTCTTTTTGCTGGACATCAGCCGAAGCATGCAGGACAACATCTATGCGGTCGCGCGCCGCCTTGAAGAGATGGCGTCCGTTTTGGAAAGGGGCAGCCTCGACTTTCAGATCGGAATCGCGACCTTTCACACGCGCCAGCCGCTGATGAAAGAGTCGGTGAAGTTCATGAAACTGACCTCGAATGTGGAAAAGGTGCGCAAGGAGCTGCGCAAGGTGGTGTGCAGCGGCGGCGAGAAAGGTTTGAACGCGATCATGAAATCGATTGAACAGGTGAAGTTTCGGGAAGGGTCGTCGCGCCGTTTTGTGTTTGTGACAGACGAGGCGGCGGGCGGCGACTACAAAGGCGCGGCGGTCATGGGGGCGTTGTACCGGGCGCGCATCACGGTCGATGTGATCGGGATTGATGAGCCGTTTCAGCGTAGGCTGGCGGCGCAAACGGGCGGCATATGGATTCCCATCAAAAATTTGAGCCTCTAGGCTGGAAAAAGGCAATGAACGGCGTTGAACGGATCCCAATTCGGGCTCAATGGCTCCTGCTGCTTGATAAAGTGCGCCAGATAGAAAAGGATATTGGGCAAAGCGCCGATCCAATTCCAACGCCCCAAATGTGCGATTTCTTGATTGCGGGCGAAGATCGCCGTTTTTATCTTCACCCAGGCGTGGATGCGATTGCGCTTTGTCGCGCATTTTGGAAAACAGCCTTCCATGGCGAAAGTCAAGGCGGCTCTACAATCGCGATGCAATTCGTCCGGACAATTACAGGCCGCTTTGAAAAAACTTGGAGACGGAAGATTGTTGAGATCCTTTTTGCGGTACGCTTGACAAGGAACGTGCCGAAGGGACGGTTGCCGATTCTTTATTTATGGGTCGCTTATTACGGGTCGGGGATGAATAATTTTAAGCAGGCATGTTCCAAGTTGGGCATTGATCCGAAAACGGTCAGCCCTCTTGAAGCGGCCAAGCTTGTCGCGCGGTTGAAGTATCCAGAACCTCGAAGGTGCGGACGCAAACACACCGATAAAATTTATCGCAGAGGCCGTCACATCATGGCGACCGCTGACCGCATGCATGGACATCTTAGAGCCTATCGGGAAAGTTCAAATGGAACCGTTCAAAGTCGCAGATTCACTCAAAAAGCTGGCTGAACCGTACCCGTCTCCAAAGCAGTTGCTCAAAGCTGCCTATGATGGCGGAAGCGACGCTTGCGCTGCGATTGCCCAATTGTGGATTGCAGAAGGAATCCCGTATGCGTTTCATAAATGCCCGGCAATTTACGAATCTGTTCGGGCATGGCTTAGCGTAAGGCTTGACGTCAATCCGAGGGATGTCTGTATGAATGGAAGCGCGCGCTTCGGAGCGTCGCTCGTTATAAGCCAATTTGGGAAGAAATTTGACAGAGCCTCCGACCTTGATTTTTTGATCATTTCCAGCGGGCTGTTCGATAAATTAAAGAATGATTTTTACCATTGGTCGCATGATTACAAAATTGGTAATATAACGCCGAAAACTCGTAAGGAAAAAGAATATTGGCCGTCAAATCATAACACCGTGCCTGTCAATATCAATCAGGGTTTTATCGATGCCATAAAAATTCCGAATTACACCGAATATCCAACAGCGCAGCAAATTAATAATGTGATGTCGGAATTCGTCGCAAAGTTGGGAAAAACGGACTTGGCGCCGAGTCCGAAAAAAGCCTCCGTCCGCTGTTATCGTTCTTGGGAGAACTTTATACAACGGGCGTCATTTAATTTACTGGATCTGGCGGAAAAAGCAGAAAAGAAAAATCTATTATGACGGAAGGGAAATCGATGAGCATGGACAATAAGACGACGCGGCGGCGGTTTCTTCGAAACGGAGCGCTCCTGGCGGTCTTGGGCTGGGTCGGGTGCGGAGACGAATCCTCGCCGACCGACCCCGATCCGAAGCCCCAACCGCCGATAGACCCCAACCCTCCGACGAACGGCGAGACGCCCGAAGGCGTCGAGGTGGAGATGTCGGCGGCGCTGAAACAGGTCGGCGGGACGCAGGAGGTGAAAGACCCCGACATTCTCAAGGCGCTCGAAACCGACAACAATGGATTCGGCAACGAGCCGATCCTTCTGGCGCGCGTCTCGGAGGATGAGGTCGCGGCGAACACATCGCTCTGCACCCACATGCTGTGTACCAACGAGTACAACGCGAACCGAGAACGGCTGGAATGCCCCTGCCACGGGTCGCTGTTTGGAATGGACGGACAGGTCATCGTCGGACCTGCGAATCAGCCGCTGATGAACTTTAAGGCGACGATCCATGAGGATTCGGTTTTTTTGGAGAAGGCTTAGAAGCGTCAAAATGCGCATTCTTCACGCTCCATAAATCCTTCAGGCTCTATATTAATAGCGCGGCAATTTCCCGCTGAACCAGAAGCATGGTTGACGTTGGAAGTTGAGCCGCAAGCTGCGCGTTTCGCATTTTCCAGTCCAAGCTTTTAACTTGATCAACCAAGATCAACCCATGTACTCTTAATCCTGGCGGGATTGCCACTCTAAAAGGCCGGTTGATTTGGCGGCCTTGCGGGTCGCTCGTGATGGGGCAGACAATCGCAAGTCCGCCGGCGTTATAATTGTCAGGGGACAACACCACGGCTGGACGACGCTTTTTAATCTCCCTGCCTGCCTGCGGCTCAAAGTCAATAATGATGATGTCGCCTCGGCGCGGAACAAACCGACCCTGTCTCACCACGCCTCGCGCCCAACAGGCGGCCCAGCGTCCAGTTCCTGAGGAGCCTCGTCTTCCTCATACCCGTCCAGCAACGCGTCTAGAAACGATGTGAACATGAGACGCAGAGACAACCACCACGCATAAACAGGGTAAACGGACTGGTGGGACGATTCGTCGTCTAGCAGCCCATGCGCGACTAGATTTCGCAGGTTGGGTCCGACGCGTTCGCAGAATAGCGCGCGTATCTCAAAACTCAAATTTCCGCCGAATATCTGGACGGCTTCCGGGCGCTCCATTAACGACTTCAAGCTGACCTCGTCCTCAATGCTCTCATTCTTGTCCAGATGAGTCGTTTGCGCGCTGCTCTGCTTCAGATGAAACCTGACCATGTTTTCGATCTGCGGCGCCAGGAGATGGATCGCCGTTGCAAAGTCGTAGTCGTAGCCCGCGTACAACGCTTTTCCAAAAAGCGTTTCGCGTCCAGGAGGCGCGAAGGGCGATTGCCTGGCAAGTTCAATAAAATCGGCTTTTCTAAAACGATGCTCTCGATGCAAAACATCAAGGGCGGGAATGAAAATGCCGCGAACCGCAATAGAAACCGAGAGCATGTGTTGTTCGATCATTTGAAAGCAGACAGCGTCTTCAGACATTTCCGCAAACGGGTTTGTTCCAGGTTGATGCCCAAGGATGCGCCCATCGCGGCTCAGGTGCGTTTTTCCGAGGAATGTTAGCGTTGGATGCTTCTTCATCATCTCGACAGCGCTTTCGCGCAATTCCTTGACATTCGCGACTTGATGCAATTGCGCAAGCGCCGCCAACGCTTCTATCGGACTTTTGCCGCTTACTGCCTTGCGGGATTCTTCAATGATTCCAATGAGATCGTTGGCGGGAGTATCAACCTTGAGAGACGACATTTGACCAGCGATCTTGTTTCTCGATTTTTCATGCTTCTTCTTGAGCGCGGCAATTCGGTCGTCCGCCTGATGCGCTGCGCGCTCTTTTTTCGGTATTCTTTCATACGCATGGATCGCTTGCAGGTAAAAATCGGTTGCGGCTGCATGTCCCCGCCCCCCCGCCGACGCGTATATGTCGCCGTCGTGAACATAGCATTCCGCCATTTTGACAAGCGCGCTTGCAGCCCTTGCATTTTCGCCGGCGGCAAAAAGCCATTCCGCCGCTGTCCAATACTGGTTTGCAATCATGCTTGACAGGCTGCCTTTGATAACGAAAGACTCCAGCTTTTCCGCAATCTTGAGCGTATGATTTTTTCCAAGCTTGAGGGACTTGAGAAAATCTGCCAGCTCAACGCAGAAAAAACTGTTTGGCCATTCTACAGACTCAATCGCTCTGACAATCGCTTTTTCCATATCGGCAACGCGATCGCCCGCGCCCGATCTCTGCATGAAAGCCAATGCGAAAGCTCTATGCCAGCATTCCTTTCCGTCGTCGCGCCAGTTTTCGATGTCCAGCGGAATCGACCTGTATCTGTCAATTGCGGTCAGAGCCATTTGATGGTCTCTGCGGGGGGCGCCCGTCAGCCATAGGATGTCAGCCAAACGGGCTTTTAACCGCGCATCGTCGATATGTTCAACAATCTCCGCAAAGAACTCCAAATCTTGCTTCAAAAAATCGTCGGGAATGTGTGATCGTCTGCCGGACGGAAACTCTTTGTAGATCGGCTTGAAAGGCTCGCTGCGGGATTCAGGTTCAAGCATCATGGAGCAGGCGTTGGAAAGCAGCAGCAGAGCTTTTCCTCGCGCGGGTTGATCCTTGTCAAAAGCGATTCGCGCCGCCGTCTTAAGATTGAGATACATTTTGGAGTAGCGCCGCTCCTCAGGCGGACCCAGGGCGTCTTTCCAGCCGCTGTTCTTGAAATCGTCAAGCGTTAAAACAATGTCGTTCAGGTCAATGTTGCGCGAATCGCTCATCTAGAAACTCCTTATCCGGCAGACTATTCCGTCCATGCGCTGAGCAGGTTGAACCGCCGCGCCATGAATATGACGCGCGCAGGCGCATATGTCAAGCAGGCGGACGCTGAAACTGTTCGCCTTTGGAAAATAAAAAAGCGCGCGGCATATTATGTTGTAAGCGCATGCCGCGCGCAAACATGAAATCTACAAACCAGAAGTAGTATAACACAGCGCCGCGCGTCTGTCCATCATTCGTCTTTGGATTGAAGCCGAGCGGCGGCGTTCGGATCGCCGATATGCAGCGTGTCGTACGCCTGCTGGGAGGTCTTGAACGCCCCGACCCCGCCATGACCATGCCAATCCCCCTGATGATGCATCGGGTTCGGCAGCCCCGCCGCCGCCTCCCGCGACGCGATGTGCGCCTCCATCCGACCCGTCAGCGTCTCCACAACGTCCGGGTGCGCGTCCGCCAAGTTCTCGTTCTCTTTCGGGTCGGTGTGAAGGTTGTAAAGCTCCACCGGCGGCTTGAAATGGAAATCAGGCTCCAACGCCCGTATCAGCTTCCACTGCGGCGTCCGCCAGCCATGCTTCCGCATCCACGTGCATTCGGTCAGGTAGATCTCCGACGCATGCGACGACACCTCGCCGCGCATCATCGGCAGCAGGCTCTCCCCGTCAAACTCGATCCCCGCGTCGATGCCCGCCAGCTCCAGAATGGTCGGCGTCAGGTCCTTGTGCTGATTGAAACCGTTCACCCGCCGCCCCGCCGGAACCGCCCCTGGGTAACGGATGATGAGCGGCACATGCAGATTCGTGTCGTACAGCCCGTGATGGTCAAACCAGCATTCGTTGTCGTAGAGCGACTCGCCATGGTCGCCGTTCAGAACGACAATCGTCTCGTCCATGATCCCATGCGTCTCCAGCGCCGTGAAAATGGACTGAATCGCCGCGTCCATATAGGCGACCGCGCCGTCGTACTGCGCGATGACATAATCCTTGTCCGAAATGCCGGGCGGCATCCAGCTGGCGAAGAAGTCGCAGAACGGCTTGAACGACATGACCGCGTCCATGGAGCGGTTGTTCGGGTCCGACTCGTCGCCGTGGTAAAACATGCGCTCATACGGCGCCGGCGGAAGATACGGCGCATGCGGGTCCATGTGGCGCAGAAACAGAAAGAACGGCTGTTCCTGCCCCGCCAGCCGGTCGATCTCCGGCAGCGTGACGCGGTTCAGGTTCTCCGCCTTTGGGCTTCTGCCTTCGTTCCAGCTTCCCCAGCCGGCGTAGCCGTGGTAGACGTCAAAGCCTCTTCCGCCGGCGTTGCCGCCGAAGCCGACGCAGACAGTGTCGTACCCCTCTTCGCGCAGGATTTCAGGCAGCGTTTTGACGCCTTCGCGCAGCCCGCCGCGGTGGCGCAGCGCGACAATCCCTGTGTTGAAACAGTCCATTCCTGTCAACATGGAGCCGTAAGCGGGCGTCGTCGGAATGTGCGCGCTGTAGGTACGCTCAAAAAGCGTTCCGCTTTGCGCAAAGCGGTCAATGTGCGGCGTTGTGAGACGATCATACCCGTAGCAGCTCATGTGGTCGGCGCTCAGCGAGTCGATGCCCAGCAGGACAATGTTCGGTCTTTTCGACATGCGATTCTCTCCATCCGTGTTCGGTTGCATGTGCGTATGAGCCTATCATGGCACAAATCGCGCCGCGCTTAAACCCTACCTCTTCTAACGGCGGTCTCTACAGGCGGCGGCCTTCATTTTGCGCGGCGGCCCGCCGATCCAAACCGTCCCCCGCTTACGCGAGGACATGCATTCCCGCGTAAGCGGGAATCCAGAGTTTTTCCAGACAGCCTCCGCATTCTAAACGGCGCTCTAAAAATCGAAATCATCGTCTATAGAGACTGCCGGTCAGCGCCAAGCCTTTCATTCGCTTCGATATTCGTATATGATGGGTATGTTAGCATGCTGCGGTTTTGGACAAAGAGACGGCGGGAAGGATGAGCGATGACGCTGAAAGATCGGAAGAAGTTTTTTGAAGAGGAAGGTTATCTGATTGCGGAGGGGCTGCTCTCGGCGGATGAGCTGGAGGAGTGCCGGCTGGAGGTGGACAGGCTTCACCGCCTCGCCGCGGAGCTGAAGGCGAAAGGGGATCCGCGCGGCGGGTCGTTTCAACAGGAGCCGTACGCCAAAGAGGCCAAGCGGGAAGACGGAACGCCCGCGCTGCGCAAAATCGAAAACACGCGGGCGCATTCTGACGTCTTTCGGCGGCTCTCCGAACATCCGAATGTGCTGCGGGAGGTGAAAAACCTGATCGGGCCGGACCTGCTCCTGTTCCGCAGCACGCTCATGTTGAAGCCGGCGCGGCATGGATCGCCCCACGGGTTCCATCAGGACTCGGCGTATTGGCCGATGGAGCCGCCGAAGCTGGTGACGGTCAGCATCGCCCTGAACGACTCGACGCTGGAAAATGGATGCATCCGCGTCATTCCAAAAAGCCATCTCTGGGGAGAGAAGCTGGGCGGGCGCATCGCGCGCGAGCAGCATGAATCGCTCACGGACGGCGACGAGATCGACGAGGCGGACGCGGTCGCGGCTCCGCTCAAAGCCGGCGGCGGGCTGTTTTTTCACAGCCTATGCGCCCATGGTTCCGGACCGAACCGCTCGCCCCGTCCGCGCAATACGGCATTGTACGCGTACTTCTCGCCGGAGGTGCGTTACACGGCGAAAAGCGGCTCGCGCACTTTTCCCGTCGTTTCAGGGCTGAACGGAGCGTCCGAAAAAACGCTGCATGCGTCCGGCTGAACCGTTGGCGGTACTCCCATGCGGAGATATTGCGCCCACCGCGTCCGATTCCCCCCTTGAAAAGGGGGGCTAGCGGGGTTTAAAGGACGAGCGGGCGCGGCGACTGCGATGCCTTAAGATTCCCGCTTACGCGGGAATGACGACCGGCGGCGCGGACGCTTTTGAGTCAAAATGACAATCCCCGCATGGGCGTACCGCCGAAACGTTTACCGCTTCTGTTCAGGGAACGGCGCGCGGATGTCGTACCGCCCTTCCTTCTCGACCGGAACCTTGCCCGATTCGACCACCAGGTCGAGCGGGTTCTCGCGCGTCTCAAGCGGAAACGTGACGACGCCCTGAACGCGCACCGACTCGTAGCACGCCATGAGGATCTCCAGCGTCGTCGCGGCGACCTTGCCTTCGTTTCGATGCGTGTCGCGCTCCCCGTCCATCCATTCGATGAACTCAAGATACTGGTTCGTGTTGACAGGCGGGGACGGCAGCTGTTTCCATCCGCCGCTGTCGGCGTTCAACAGCAGAACGGAGCCGCCCGGTCCGCGCTTGACGGTGCCTTCCTCGCCGTACACGATATGGCGGTTCAGGTCGGGTCCGGGCATGTCGCTTTCATAGGTTCCGCGGGCGCCGCCTTCAAAGCAGAGCAGAAAGGCGCACAGGTCTTCGGTGCGGACGCGCCGCTCCCAGCGGTCGGTTTTGCGCGACAGGTTGCCGATGAGCCAGAGCGGATCGGGGTCGCCGATCCAGTAGCGCATCTCATCGATTTCATGCGTCCCTCGGTTGAGCAGCCCGTGCGCATCTCGGCGCAGAACGGCGTTCGGTTTGCCGATGGCGCCGTCCATGACGAGCCGGCGCATTTCGACGTTCTGGGCGCCGTATCGCCGCTGATGCCCGATGGCGAGTTTGGCGCCGTTTTTCTCGCAGGCGTCGATCATGTCGCGGGCGCCGCCCATGCTGGCAGCCATCGGCTTCTCGCCGAAGAGGCCTTTGACGCCGGCGTTCGCCGCGGCGACGGTGATCTCGGCGCGCACACTCTGCCATGTGGTGACGGAGACGATGTCCAGCTGCTCGGTTTCAAACATTTTATGGTAGTCGTCGTAGGCGCGCGCGTTGTGCGATTCGGCAAGCTTTTGCGCCGCGGCCAGCGTCATATCGGCGGCGGCGACCACCTCGCATCGTTCATGGCGGCTCCATGCGCCCGCGTGCGCGCGTCCCATGCCTCCGCATCCGACGATGCCGACCTTGTATGTCTTATCTGCCATGTTGACTCCAGTCTCTGTTACGGGTATGCCGCGCCAGCATACCATACCCGGCGGAAGGGGGCAACGCGTTGACCTCATGTCTAAAGTTGGGACATTTGAACCGACGATCGCTCTATTCATGGGAAAAAGGCGCCGCCAACCAAACCGTCCCCCGCTTACGCGAGGACATGCATTCCCGCGTAAGCGGGAATCTAGAGGCGTTGCAGAAGACGTCCGCATTCGCATGCCGACATGTCCCAACTAAAGACGTAAGATCAGCCCACTTTCCAATTTCGCCCATTTGCGCGACAATCGCCCTAAGAAACAACCGAAAGGCGAACGCATGGCAACCTATCGAATCGGCGTCATCGGACACACAGGCAGCGGCAACTACGGACATGGTCTCGACACGGTCTGGCTCTCCATCGACGGAGCCGACATCGCGGCGGTCGCGGACGCCAACCCCGGCGGATTGAAAGCGGCGGGAGACCGCCTCGGCGTCCCCCAGAAAAGCCGCTACGCCGACTATCGACAGATGCTCCACAACGAAACGCTCGACTTCGTGAGCGTTTGTCCGCGCTGGGTCGGCGAACGCAGGGAGATGGTCGTCGCCGCCGCCGAATCGGGCATACGCGGCATTTACTGCGAGAAGCCGTTTTCGCAAACGCCAGAGGACGCGGACGCGATGCTGGACGCCTGCGAGCGAAACGGCGTCAAAATCGCGGTCGCCCACCAAAACCGAGCGCATCCGTTCATTCAAACGGCGCAGGAGATGATCGAGGACGGAGCCGTCGGCGAAATCCGCGAGCTGCATGGCTTTGGAAAGCAAGACCATCGCGGCGGCGGGCTTGATCTGATGATCCTCGGAACGCACATTTTCGATCTGATGCGCCTCTTCGGCGGCGACCCTGTGAGCGTGAGCGCCGTCGTTCTGGAAGGCGGACGCCCCGTCGGCCCTGGGGACGCGCGGCAGGGGGATGAGCAGGTCGGGCTAATAGCGGGCGATCATCTGCGCGCGACCTACCTTTTTGACAGCGGCATTGTCGGGACGTTCCGTTCTCGTCGGGAGGGTTCTCATTTCGGAAATCGGTCGATGGGCGTTCAGATTCAGGGAAGCGAGGGCGTTCTGGATTACCGCTGCGATCGGCTCGCTTTGTATCCGCATGGCTGTTTGTCTCCGCCGCCGTCGGCGGATGAGTGGGTTGTGGTCGGGCATCCGTCGCAGAGCAAGGGGGTTGTGGAGCTGAACAAGCCGCTTGTGCAGGATCTGATTCAGGCGGCAGGCGAGGATCGGGAGCCGATGTGCAGCGGACGAAACGCGCGCTGGTCAATGGAGATGATTCTTGGGGTTTATGCGGCGCATCGTCATGGGCGGGTCGCGCTTCCGCTGACGGATCGGCGGCATCCTTTGGAGGGCTGGGAGGCGCCATGACGAAGGCCCGTGGCGGGTTTATCCGTTAGACGGCATTCTTCTTTACAGACGGCTCTGTTTGCGCAATTTCGGGCATTCATGTAACATGAAAGCGTCAGGGTCAGTTGCGCTTTTGCAGGAGGACGGATGAAACAAGAAACGCGCGCCGCTAACTTCGCCTCGCAGACGATCTGGACAGGCGACAACCTGGACATCATGCGCGGCATGAACTCCGACAGCGTTGACCTGATTTATCTCGATCCGCCGTTCAACAGCAAGGCGAACTACGCCGCTCCCATCGGAAGCAAAGCGGCGGGCGCCGCCTTCAAAGACACCTGGGGGCTGGACGATGTCAAACTGGTCTGGCACGGCGAAATCAAGCATGAATACCCAGGCCTCTATGCGCTGCTGACCGCGACGCGCGACATCCACGGCGCCTCCATGAAGAGCTACCTGATCTACATGTCGATCCGCATCATGGAAATGCGCAGGGTTCTGAAACCGGACGGCTCCATCTACCTCCATTGCGACCCGACCGCGAGCCATTATCTGAAACTGCTGATGGACTCGGTTTTCGGGAAGGCGAATTTTAGAAATGAGGTGGTCTGGGCATACACGGGGCCGTCTAACACGCGCCGATGGTTTCCCCGCAAGCATGATGTGATTTTATTTTATGCCAATTCCGACGACGCCGCCTTCAATAGAAACGCAGTTCGCGTTCCCTATGTGAAGCTGGATACGGGAAAGACGCAGGGCATTTTCAAACAATCGGCGCGCCTGAGCGATGAGGGCAAAGTGGTAGAGGACTGGTGGAGCGACATTACGCCTGTCGCAAGACTAAAAAAAGAGCGGACAGGCTATCCGACGCAGAAGCCGCTGGCTCTCTTGCGCCGCGTTATTGAGGCGTCATCGAACGAGGGCGGCATGGTGTTGGATCCGTTCTGCGGCTGCGCGACGACCTGCGTCGCCGCTGAACAGCTCCAGCGGGAATGGGTCGGCATCGACATCTCCGAGAAGGCGGCGGATCTTGTAAAGTCGCGTCTGCAGGAGGAGGTCGGGCTGATGTATCGAGGCGCGCATCGAACCGACATACCGAAACGTACCGACTTAGGCAAAATCCCGAAATACAACTGCGCCGAGAACCGCCGTTATCTATACGGTGAGCAGGGCGGTTACTGTACCGCTTGCGGGACGCATTTTGAGCCGCGGCATTTTCAGGTGGATCATATCATCCCGCGCGCGAATGGCGGGAACGACCATATCAGCAACCTGCAGCTGCTGTGCGGGTCCTGCAACGCGCATAAAGGCGCCAAGTCTCAGGAGGAGCTGATCAAACTGCTGACCGACAAGGGATGGATCAAGCGGCGGCAAGAGATTATCGCTAAAGGCAACCAGCAGCCGCCTAACGGATAACCGCCTTCACTTTTGAGAAATATGAACAGCAAACGGCGATACGCTCTTTGAACGCTGCGAACGGCCGCCGCCCGCCTATTGACAACTGCCTTGCCGCGCCCTAAAATTGCATGGCGTGAATAAAGCGGGCGGAGGAGCGGTTTCACAACGATGACCCCTGAACAACAAATGGAGCAGTTGTCCGTTGCGTATGTGCGGGCTGTGGCGGCTCAGGCTGGATGGAATGTGGTTGACAACATTTATCCGCCGAGAAAAAGCATTGACGGCATGTTGATGTCCGAACTCGGAAACCGCCCTGTAATAGAATATCAGCTGAAATCGACGGCGGACGACATTATGCGGGACGACGGCTTGCATTATCCGCTGTCTGTCAAAGATTACAACGACCTGCGCATCGTAGATCCTGCTGCGCCGCGCATATTGATTGTCATGCTGACGCCGAAAAACGCGACTGAGAGACTGAACCAAACCCATGACGAGTTGCGCATGCGCCATTGCTGCTACTGGGCGTCTCTTGAGGGCATGCCGCCGACGCAGAATGTCCGCTCTGTCACGGTCATTCTGCCTGTTGACAACATCTTTGATGTCGCGCTCCTTAATAAGTTGTGGAGTCGCATCCATTCTGAAGGAGAATAGCCATGCTCGTTCAAATACGCGATCTAGACGCTTTAGCGAAGCTTTCGCTGCGCAGCCTGCGGATGTATCTAAAATGCCGCGGATGGAAAGACGAAGGTCAATGGGGAAAACGCCCCGCCTCCCTTTTTACTTTTGAACGGGATGGGCGCAGCTGGCACATCATCGTCCCGCACAAAGACACCGCCCCAGACTATCCAGCGCGGATAGGCGAAGCGGTTTCGGCGCTCGCCGAGGCGGAGGAGCGTTCGCAGCTGGACGTTTATGAAGAAATCTCTATTGCCGGTTACGATTTTGTCCATATGCATGCGTTCAGAGAGGAAGGCGGCGCTGGAGCTCAAGGGGCGCTTTCGCTGCGTCAAGAGTCGGACTTATTGGAAGAAGCGCGCAATCTGTTCGCCTCGGCGGCGCGCGCCGTCGAAAAGCCGCAGCCTGTTTACCGCGGCCGTCCAAGCGTCTTGGTGAGCGAGTATCTGAACCTTGTCCGCGCGTCCCGGTATTTCGGCGTTGGCGACTCTCTCACGCTCATTTCGCCGTTGTATGCTGCAGGGGCTTTGTTTACGGAGTATGCGGACGGCTTAATCTCGTTCCCCCGACAAGCGACGCTCAAACTGGCGGAGGCGTTGACTCATGCGGACAAGGCAATCCAGGCGGCAAACAAAACCGAATCGATGGATCCGTTCCAACAAGCCGCCGGCCATGGCGTCAGCGCCAACCTGTGCGACTCTCTGGCTGCCTTGACGTACCTATGGAAAGGAATCGTCGTACGTGTCTCATGGGCGGGAGAATATATGCCGGGAACTGACCCGACGCGATTTCAATTTACAGAACATTCCGCGGATGTCTTGAAGCAAGCTGCCGATTATTTCAGAAGAAACGAGCCGTTTCTAGATGAAAAGGTCGTCGCATGGGTTGTCAAATTGGAGCGGGAACCCGAAGAATTTGACGGCAGAGCGGCGATCTCCTGTGTGCGCAACGGAAAGCCGATGCGTTTGAACGTCGTATTTGAAGCGCCGTCCTTCAAAGCGGTCGTCAGGGCTTTTGAGGAGCGCCGCCCCATCAGCCTAGACGGCGACATCTACCGCGCCGGCAAAGGTTATGAATTGCGGCGGCCGCGCAACCTCTCTCTCATCATGCATGAATGAAACGCATCATGCGCTCGTCTTTGGAGAAAAACGATGACGGCTGTCCATTACCAAGAAGGAGCGTTCCCTCCGGACGACCGCATTGACTGGGCGAGTCTGGTACCTTACATCGGGCAAGCCGCCGCCGCTCTCGCGCGGTATGACGAGGCGCTCGCTTCCGCGCCGAACGCCCAGTTGCTGCGCTCCACCTTGATCATGTATGAAGCGGACATGTCGTCGCGCATTGAGGGTACCCAAGCGACAATGCAGGATGCGCTGGAATTTGAAGCGGGCATTGAACCCGATTCCGTCGCGAAAAGAGACGACGCGCAAGAGGTCATTAACTACCGAGACGCGCTGCGTCAGGCGGAAGAGGCGCTGGAGACGCTGCCCTTGTGCCTGCGGGTGTTGAAAGACGCCCACCGTACGCTTCTGTCGGGCGCGCGCGGACGCGGCAAAGACCCCGGCGAATTTCGGCGCATCCAAAACTTTATTGGGGCTGCAGGCGCCACTATTGAAAACGCGCGGTATGTTCCCATCTCCGCAGCGAAGCTTCCCGACGCGATGAGCGCATGGGAAAAATATCTCCATGCCGACGCGCCCGACCCGTTGGCGCAGATCGCTGTTATCCACGCCGAATTTGAAGCGCTGCACCCGTTCCTAGACGGAAACGGAAGACTGGGTCGGCTGATCGTTCCGCTCTTCTTATGGAAACGCGGACTCATCCATGCGCCCGCATTCTACATCAGCGCCTATTTGGAGACGCATCGAGAAGATTACTATGAAAGGCTGCTTGCTGTCTCGCGCGACGACGATTGGACAGGGTGGATACGCTTTTTTCTGCTGGCAATTCAAGCGCAGGCAAAGCATGATTTGGGAAAAGTGAAAGCGATCCTTGAATTATATAACGTCATGGAATTCCGCATTCCCAAGATAACGCGCTCAAAATACGCCGTTCATGCTTTGAAGCGGCTTTTTCAGTTTCCTATTTTTTCCAGCCGGAACTTTATCGCCGGCGCCGGCATTCCTGAAACGTCCGCCCGGCGAATTCTTCGCATCCTGCGCGACGACAACATTATTGAACCGTTATTAAAAGCGCGCGGACAACAAGCGACGGTCTACTATTTTCCCAAACTGCTGAACATTATGGGGGACCCCTATATTCGATGACCGCCGGCGTTTGTCGTTCATTTTTGAGCAAATATGATCGGCAAACGGTTTTGTCGTTCATAGATGGTCGACAAATGATGAACGCCGTTTGAGGCGCAAAGCGGCAGCGCCGAACCGTCCGCCTTAACTCAACGCAAGCTCTTTAAACCGCCGAACCTGCTCCGTCAGCGCCCGTTCGGTCGGCAGCCGTTCGATGGACGACGCGCCGAAAAAGCCGACGACGCCCTCCGTCCGGTCCAGAACATACCGCGCGTCTTCAGGCTCCGCGATCGGTCCGCCGTGGCAGATGACCATCACATCGTCACGAACCGCCTTCGCCGCGTCATGAATCGCCTGAACGCGCTCCACCGCTTCGTCCAGCGTGAACGCGGTCTGCGCGCCGATGGAGCCTTTTGTCGTCAAGCCCATATGCGCGACGAGCAGATCGCCGCCCGCTTCCGCCATCGCCGCCGCCTCCTGTTCGTTGAACACATACGGCGCCGTGAACAGGTCTTGCCGCCGCGCCTCGGCGACCATCTCCACCTCAAGGTCGTAACCCATGTTCGTCTCCTCAAGGTTGGCGCGGTACACGCCGTCGATGATGCCGACCGTCGGGAAATTCTGAACGCCCGAAAAGCCGATCGCTTTCAATTCGCGGAAAAAGACATCCATCAAACGAAACGGATCGGTGCCGCAGACGCCCGCCAGTACAGGCGTTTGGCGCGCGACCGGCAGAACCTCCCGCGCCATCTCCACCACAATCGCGTTCGCGTCGCCGTACGGCTGCATCCCCGACAGCGAGCCGCGCCCCGCCATGCGAAACCGCCCGCTGTTGTAAATGATGATCAGGTCAATGCCGGCGGCTTGGGCGCATTTTGCCGAGATGCCGGTCCCGGCGCCGCCTCCGATGACCGCCTTTCCCTCCGCTAAAACGGCGCGCAGCCGCTCTATCATTTCTTGGCGCGTGAATGCCATTCCGCCCCTCCCTTCTCAACCTGTGGTAATATAGCATATGCCGGCATTTTAAACAAACAGGGCGGAACCTTATGCGGCCGCGTAGAAACTTGCCCATCGCGCTTGCGTTTATTTGGACGGCGCTGACGGCTTTTCCGCTGTTCGCGCAGGTTGAATGGAAAACGCTGGAGAGCGAGCATTTTCATTTGAGCTATGAAACGGACGACATGGCGGCGCGGAGAGCGCTCAAGGTCTCGCAGGAGCTGTTTGACGAAATCGCCGCGCATTACGATATTGAGCTGAAACGCCCGTTTCGCGTCTGGATCGCGCAGTCCCCAGATCGATTCAAATCGCTCGCGCAGGCGCCGATACGCGACTGGGCGCAGGGGTTCGCGTTCCCGCTAAAAGGCGAAATGGCGATCCTTCAACCGAAAGGGCAGCAGCGGTACGAGGAGCTGGAACGCATCGCGCGGCACGAAACGGCGCATCTCGCCTTGGGCGCGCTCATCGGCGGCAAGGCGATGGAGGCGCCGCTCTGGTTCCATGAAGGGTTCGCCATGTATGTCTCGGAACCGTGGACGCTCATGCATCGGTGGACGCTGCTTTCCAACGCGCTGTTTCGGTCGATGATCCCGCTGACAAGCCTCGACGAGGCGTTTCCGAGCGAAGCGGGGCGGGCGCATCTGGCGTATGTGGAGTCGTTCAGCGCGGTGCGCAGGCTTGTTCATGACCACTCTTTTACGCAGCTGAAAACCTTGCTGGCGCGTCTCCAGCGCGGCGAGGACTTTGAAGACGCCTTTGAGACCGTCTTCGGCATGTCGGTCGACGTATATGCGGACGAATGGAAAGAGTCGGCGTCGTCCGGTTACCACTGGCTGCCGGTGATCGGGGGCGCGTTGGCGGTCGGCTCCTTTTTCACGCCGATTTTTCTGATCGCGCACTGGCGGCGCAGGCGTACCAAAAAAGCGCGGCTGGACGCCTGGCTGGAGGAGGAGTCGAAGCCGGATCCGTTTTTCCGTTGAAAGGCGCTTAACGCCCTAAATCCGCCCGCGCGTTCGTCAGATCGTCATTCCCGCCCGCTCGTCAAATCGTCATTCCCGCCCGCGCGTCAGATCGTCATTCCCGCGTAAGCGGGAATCTTAAGGCATCGCAGCCGCCGCGCCCCCCTTTAAACCCCCCCTAGCCCCCTTTTCAAGGGGGGAATCGGACGCGCGCCCCTTTTTCAAGGGGGAGGGAAATTCGGCGCGGCAACGTCAAGACTCCGAAATCGTCCTCTCCACAAGCCGCACCCATTCGTCCAGAAGCCGCTTCATCGTCAAAATGTTCCGTTCTCCGCCGTTTGGAAAGGTGTCGATATACTCCACCGAATAGGCGCCGCGGTAGCCTGTGTCATACAAGCTCTTCAACACGCTCGCAAAATCGACGACCCCCTCCCGCGCCGGAACCTGGCACTGCTCCCAGACGTCCCCGCTGTCGCGCCAGTGCGTGTGCGACACGTACGGGTAGATCTCATCGAACGGGCCGCCCTGATTTTCGCCCGCCCACATATGGCTAGGGTCAAGCGTCAACCGCATGCCTTCCAGGTCGGCGCAGAACTTTGCGGCATCCTCCGGCATCTCTAAAAGCGTCCGCGCATGCGCCTCCACCGCCAGCGTAACGCCCGCTTTCTGCGCCGTTTCAAGCAGCGGTCCGTACCGCCACAACGTTTTTTCATACTCGATGATGCGCAGCGGCGCCCCGTAACAGATGACAGGCGCCTCCAAGGCGTTCGCAAAGTCGCAGATCGCCTTGAACCGCTTCGTCTCCGTTTTGCGGTCGCTCGCGCCGGCGCTGGCGTTCAGGGCGGCCGCTTTCAACCCCGCCGCCGCCATCGCCTCCCGCGCGCTTTTCACATGCGCGTCCAGATCGTCCGCCAGCTCATTGGGGCTAAAGTGCGCCCAGCCCTGAAGAACGGCCACATCCACCGCCTTGAAACCCATGCGCGCCATGTGGCTGCACGCGCGCTCAAACGACTGCTGCGAAAAACAAAGCGAACTGCAAGCGACCGTCATCCGTCTTCTCCTTCAGGCTTGTGTCGGCTGACGCGCATGTTGACCGCTCCGTTTTCGGCGCGGGTGAAGTAAACGCGCCGTTTCCAGTTGGCGTCGTCGCGTTCGGGGCGGTCTAGCCGATAATGCGCCCCGCGCGATTCCACCCGCGCCAGAGCCGCCCGCGCCGACAACTCTCCCAAAATGCGCAGGTTGCTGTATTCGACGTCGGCGCGGTTCGCTCCGCCGCTCAACGGCATCGTTTCAAACGCCTCCAAAACGCGCTCAAGACTCTCTTCCGAGCGCAAAATGCCCGCCTCTTCCCACATACGCTGCTGAAGCTGCGACCGCAATTCCGGCGCGCCGTCCGCCGCTGCCGGCGTCTCCGAGGCGTCTGTCGACAGCGGCTTTGATACGTCCCCCTCATACCGCTTCGCCGCCTTGACGGCGCTGCGCCCCGCCCTTCTGCCAAACACAAGCCCCTCCAAAAGCGAATTGCTGGCGAGGCGGTTCGCCCCGTGCGCCATACTGCATGCCGCTTCGCCGCACGCAAACAGGTTCGGCAGGCTCGTTCGCCCGCGCCGGTCTGTCCATACGCCGCCCATCATGAAATGCGCCGCCGCCTGAACGGGTATCACATCGCGCCATATCTCAACGCCGTAGGAGCGGAGCGTTCGGAGTATGTTCGGGAAACGTTTCTCTAAAAACTCTTGGCTATGGCGCGTCAGGTCTAGATAGACGCATGGGTTTTGCGTCCGCGCCGTCTCTGCCAGTATCGCCCTTGCGACGATGTCGCGCGGCGCCAGTTCCTCCCGTTCGTCGTAGGCGATCATGAACCGTTCGCCGCGTATGTTGAGCAGTTTTCCGCCTTCGCCGCGCGCCGCCTCCGAGATCAGAAAGGCGGGCTTGCCGTCCATAGACAGCGCGGTCGGGTGAAACTGGATGAACTCCATGTCGGTCAGCGCCGCGCCCGCGCGAAACGCCATCGCCATTCCGTCCCCCGTCGCGACGGCGGGGTTGGAGGTGCGTTGGTAAAGCTGCCCCAATCCGCCCGCGGCGAGTATCGTCGCCTTGGCGAATACGGCGGTCAGTTCGCCGTCGGGACGCAGCGTCAAGGCGCCGACGCACGCGCCGCCGTCGGTGAGCAGATCGATGGCGAAGGTGTGTTCTAGGACCGAGACGTTCGGATGCGAGAGCGCTTTTTTGACAAGCGCGGACTGCATCTCTTCGCCGGTGGAGTCGCCCTTGTGCGCGACCCTTCGGACGCTGTGCGCGCCCTCTAAGCCGAATGCAAGCCCCTCTTTGCCGCGGTCAAATTCGGCGCCCCATTCGAGCAGCTCAACGACTCGGTCAACCCCTTCCTTGACCAGCGTTTGTACAACCGGGCGGCGGCACAATCCCGCGCCGGCGTCCAGCGTGTCGCGCACATGCGCTTCGATGGTGTCCCCTTTGTTCATGACGACGGCGATGCCGCCTTGAGCGTACCGCGTGGCGCCTTCGTTGATGTTTTCTTTTGAGAGGAGTAGAACGGAACCTTCGCCGCTGGCTTCGATGGCGGCGCGCAGCCCCGCATTTCCGCTTCCGACAATCAGAACATCGGTTTCGATGCGCTGAAGGCGCCGCGTGTCAAATGGAACGAGATGACGGGATATGCGCATAGTTTCCAGTCTATTGAGCGACAGCGTTTGGAGGTTATTTTGCCACATGCGGCTGGAATCGTCAAAGAAAGCGGTTCTCCCGCGCTCCTCCTCGTCATTCCCGCGCTCCTCCTCGTCATTCCCGCGCTCCTCCTCGTCATTCCCGCGCTCCTCCTCGTCATTCCCGCGCAAGCGGGAATCTTAAGGTAGAAGCCGCCGCGCCCGCCCCTTAAACCTGACCTTATGCGTAAAGTTGGGACATTTGAACCGACGATCGCTCTATTCATGGGAAAAAGGCGCCGCCAACCAGACCGTCATTCCCGCGTAAGCGGGAATCCAGAGTCCACCTCGAAACCGTCCGCGTTTCCATGCCGGGATGTCCCTACTTTAGGCGTGAGGTCAGTTAAACCCCCCTAGCCCCCCTTTTCAAAGGGGAATCGGATGCGGCGCCGCAAATATCCCCGTATGGGCGCGCTGCCGTCAGCCGAGCGCGGTTCATTCGGCGGCAATGTCGGCGGGGTATGAAACGGCGGCTAATGTTCGAGCCGCTCTTCCACTTTCGTTTCGGGGGCGTTTTTGCGTTCGCGGTGCATTTCTAAGATCAGGTCTGCCATCGTTTCGCGCAGGGCGCGCATTTCGCCGTGAATCTGCTCTTCATACTTTTGGCGTTGATCCCGCATGGCGCGCATCCGTTCTCTCTCCGAGTCGCGCGCCCCTTTCTTCAAAGACCAGAACGCCAGCGCCAGAAAAATCGCTGTGAACGCGAACAGCGCCATGTTCTGAAGAATAAATAGAACCGCGAAAGGTTCAGGATCCACGGTCGCCCTTTCTAACCTTGTCGATGAGAGCCGCCTCTTTTCGCATGCGCTGCTGCTCCAGGGCGAGCATATCCGCCATTTCGCGCAGCGAGCGCAGCTCCGTTTCCAGTTCCAGTTCGCGCGGCTCCTCCGCTTCTCTGCGCATCGGCTCCGCCGTTTTCCTGACCGAACCGCTTTGAGCGATTTTAGTCCACAAATATCGATAAAGCGCGATGACGCCGATCAGCGCAAAAAACCCGTTCTGAGCGAAGAACAGAAAAGCTAACAGCTCTGCCATATCGAACGGCGTCTCCTCTAGCGGCGGTCGGACAGTATCGGGCTTCTTGTTGCGTTGGAACCGTCAACGCTCCGCAGCGCGCGGTAGATGCGGGCGGCGCGTCTGGGATGCTCCGCGTCCGCTAAAATATACAGCGCCTGCTGGCGCGGCGTCAAGAGGCTCATCAGCTCCCTCTCGTCAGCGCGGAACGATTCCCAAAAGTTTTCATCCGCCCGGCGAAACGTCTGCGCCGCTTCCGCGAGCGCGTCCGAATCGGGCGCCGAGTCGACCGTCCCGCGCAGCTCCTGAAGCCGCATGCGCCGGTCGCTCCAAAACTCGGAACGCATCTCGATCAGCTTCCCCCACAACGGAAGCGCGGCGCCGAGCTGTTCAGGCGTCAGGTCAAGGTCTCTGGAGAACATGTAAAGCTTGTACGCTTCCACCGCTTCGCGCAGCTCATCCTCCGAGAGATTGAGCGGCGGCGGACCGGGGCGGGCAGGCGCTTCAACGCTGTCGCCGTTCGCGTGGGTGAAAACCGGCAAAACGAACTGAAGCGACAAGCCGACCGCAAGAGAAGAAACCGCGACAACCGCGATCCAGATGAACGTTCGATAAGAGGCGCGCATCGTCTTCACTCCCTAGAAGGATCCGCGATGAGATGGTGCGGTCCGCCGTAATCTTCCACAATCGGCTCTTCAAAGGCGGCGCCCCCTGCGGCGGTTTGCTCGGCGGGCTGTTCAATTTGCCGCTCTTGAGAGAGCGGCGCGTCGGAGCCGTTTTGAACAGGCAGGATCTGTCCAATGTAAAACGCCGCGGCCGCTCCAAGGGCGGCGCCGGCAAGCCCAAACGCGGCTTTTTCAATCCACCGAGGGCGCGGCGCGGCGGGCGAATGAAGCCGATTGTAAAGCCGACGTATCAGCTGGGCGTACCATCCGCTCGGCTGCTCCATGTCGGTCTCTTCAATGCGGCGGTGGAGCGTCGGCAAAAACTGCTCCCATTTGGCGCGCGGCGGATAAACAGGCTGCAGCCGCTTGACCGTACCCATGAGCCGTCCGTATCGGCGGAGAGCGTCTGCCAGCGGTTCGTTTTTGGCGAGTTCGCGTTCGAACCGCCTGCGCTGCGAATCGGAGAGAAGCCCCTCGTCGTACAGCGGAATTTGTCGTTCAAATCGGCGTTTCCAAAACCTATGCATGATTGGTTATCCCCCTTTCCGAACTGGTTTGTCGGAGAGATACGGTTCCAGAAGTTTCCAAACTTTGCGCGTGGAATGGTGCAGATGCGCCTTGATCGTTCCAAGGCTTCTGTCCATGACCGTCGCGATTTCCTGGAGCGAAAGCCCCTCAAAATGTCTTAAAATAAAAACCTGCCGTTGCTTTTCAGGCAGCTGGCTGACGGCGGCGCGTATCTGCTCCTCCAGCTCTTTTCCAAGAACGATGCTGTCCGGCCGCCGTTCGGGCTGGCGCATGGTGGAGATGTTTTCTTGGTTGATCATCTCCTCGGTCAGCTCCACCGTCGGTCTGGAGCTTCGCCGCCTGTAGTAATCGACGCATGCGTTTCGCGCGATCTGGTAGATCCAAGTGTAAAAAGTGGAGTTGCCTTTGAAATTATGAAGCGACTTGAACGCGCGAAAAAACACCTCCTGCGCGATGTCGTAGGAATCGTCCACATTGCGCGTCTGGTAGTAGGCGTAATCGTAGATGCGCTTGTAATGCCGCTCGGTCAAAACGTCGAACGCGGACTTGTCGCCGTTTTTAAATTGCTGAACCAGATAATGGTCAGGCGGTTTCATAATCTAGAGCCTCCGCAAAGGTCGTTCAAATCTTAGACGCGCCGCCGCGGTAGAAAGTTTAATGCCGGCAGAAATTATGACGGTTTCAGGCGGTTTTTTCTACCGTTAAAAGAAAATCAACACGCTGAAAACCGATTCCCCCCTTGAAAAGGGGGGCTAGGGGGGTTTAACCGACCTTACGTCTTAAGTTGGGACATGTCGGCATGCGAACGCGGACGTCTTCTGCGGCGCCTCTAGATTCCCGCTTGCGCGGGAATGACGGTCTGCAGGCCCGGCGCATCCGATTCCCCCCTTGAAAGGGGGGCTAGGGGGGTTTACGCCGGACGCGGCGGGCGGACGCGGACGGTTTCCGGCGGAAATCTGGATTCCCGCTTACGCGGGAATGACGGATCGGCGGCGCGGACGTCTTCTGCGGCGCCTAAGATTCCCGTTTTCACGGGAATGACGGTCTGCAGGCCCGGCGCATCCGATTCCCCCCTTGAAAAGGGGGGCTAGGGGGGTTTACGCCGGACGCGGCGGGCGGACGCGGACGGTTTCCGGCGGAAATCTGGATTCCCGCTTACGCGGGAATGACGGATCGGCGGCGCGGACGTCTTCTGCGGCGCCTAAGATTCCCGTTTTCACGGGAATGACGGATCGGCGGCGCGGACGCCGTTGAACAAATCGATAGAATATGCGGCGGGGCTGTTGTATCATGAAAAAAGCAAAGCGGCGGAGGATGGAGCCTTATGAACGACGCGCCCGACAGGTCGGATCTGATCCAGTATGTTGAGGATCCTGATAAGCGGTTCTTGATGCATTACGGCGAGGGGTTTCTTTTTGAAAAGATGCCGAAGGGAACGCGCGTCATCTATCCGCCGAAGCCGCTGCCGCCGATTCAGGATGTCCGCGGCGAGGTGGAGCGGGCAATAGAGAACCCGCTGGAGGCGGACCCGCTTTCCGCCCAGCTGCGCCCCGGCATGAAAGTGACCATCGCGTTTGACGACCTGTCGCTGACGCTGCCGCCGATGCGCCAGCCCGACTTTCGGCGGACGGCGATGGAGCTGCTGGTTGAAAAGCTGACCGCCGCCGGCATCGACGACATACACATGATCGCCGCCCTCGGCTTGCATCGCCGCATGACGCCG
This sequence comes from Candidatus Poribacteria bacterium, assembly GCA_963665845.2. Classification (GTDB taxonomy): domain Bacteria; phylum Poribacteria; class WGA-4E; genus JAPPNK01. The sequence continues at coordinate 2,224,986 of OY762492.1, read as the reverse complement.
AAGGAGATCAAGGAGCAGGTCGGTCCCAACATCTTCAACCAGTTTCACCCGTCGGGGCAGCTGTACAACCATGACGCCGAAGATGTCGACAACATGGTTCTGCTTGGAAAGACCGAACATGGCGAGCATGTGGAGATACACCGGCGCGCCGCCGAATCCGACCTGGTCATCTATGTGAACCTGAACCTGTCCTCCATGGACGGCGGGCATAAGTCGCTCAACACGGGCTTGACCTCCTACCGCAGCCTGTACCATCACCATAACCCCGGCGTGTTGAGCGAGACCCGCTCCTTGATGGACCCGACTCGTTCGGCGATGCATGATTCGTTGAACCGCATGGGCAAGATCGTGAACGAGAACCTGAACGTGTTTCATATCGAGTCGACCTTCAACAGCGCCACCTTCCCGCATATGTTTCCGTTTTTACAGAAGCGGGAGGATGAGTGGTCTTTCTTGGACAAGGCGAATTTTCATTTCAACAAAAACTCTGCCGCCATTCTTCCAAATTCAGCGATGCGGGCAATTTTTCAATCGATGCGCGCGCCGTACGGGTTGACGAGCGTTCAGGCGGGCAGGACCGATCCTGTGCATGCGCGGACGCTGGAGAACGTCTTCAAGCAGCAGGCGGTTCCGGTGGAGGGGCAGTGCGACATTCTGATTGCGGGAACGCCGTACATCGGACCGTATAATGTGAATTCGATCATGAACCCGCTGCTGGCGCATTGCTTGATGCTGGGGTATATGTTCAACCTGTACCGCGGCAAGCCGCTGGTTCGGGAGGGCGGCGTTTTGATCATGGCGCATCCGCTGGACTATCTTTTTCATGAACAGCACCACCCGTCCTACATTGAGCTGTTTGACGAGGTGTTTCCAGAGACGACCGACATGGAAACGCTGTACCATGAAATTGAGCCGAAATTTGCGCAAAATCCAAAATATATTCGGATGTACCGCGAAGAGTATGCGTACCATGGGGCGCATGCGCTGTATATGTGGTATTGGGGCGCGCATGGGCTGAATCATCTCGGCAAAACGATTGTGTTGAAACCGCGCAACGCCCGTTCCGTTGAAGCGGCGGAGCGCATGGGTTACGACACCGCGCAGACGATGGAGGAGGCGGTCGAGAAGGCGAAGAGCTTTACGGGGGGCGATCCGAAGATCACGAATTTTCATTGGCCGCCGCTTTTTGTCTGCGATGTCTCGTGAGGCGCGTCCGCTTTTATTGTTGGTGAATCCGCAGGCGGGACGGGGGCGCGGGGCGTCCGCCGGCGAGAAGGCGCGCCGAATCCTAGAAAGCGCCGGCGTTCAGACGGAGCTGGCGCTCTGCAGGTCGCCCGATGAGACGCGGGAGGCGGCGGCGCGCGCGGCGGAAGAGAAGCGCGCAGCTGTCGCCGTATGCGGAGGGGACGGCTCCGCCCATGCGGCGGCGAACGCGCTCGCTCATACAAAAACCGCTCTCGCGCTGATACCCGCCGGCAGGGCGAACGATTTTGCGCGGGCGATGAGAATCCCGGACGACGCCGAACGCGCTGCGCAGTTGATCGCGCGCCATTTTAAACAAATAAAAGAACGCGGCGGAACAGACGCCGAGATTCGCCCCATCGACCTCGGCAATGTGAACGGGACGCGGTTTTGCACCGTCGCCGCGTTTGGAATCGACGCGCATATCAGCCGAGAGACGCGCAGGTCGGGTCGCAGCTATCTGGTTGAGGCGGTTCGCCAAGCGTGGACATACCGCCGCATTCCCGTCAACATACGGGGCGATTTTGGCAAGCGGCGGCTGGAAGCCACCTTGTGCGCCGCGGCGAATACGGCTGTGTACGGAAAGCGGTTTCATATCGCGCCCGGCGCCGAGACGGAGGACGGACTGCTCAACGTGTGCCTGATTGGGCGGACAAGCCGTTTGGAGCGGCTGCGTTTGTTGGCGCTGATTATGAAAGGCGCGCATGTCGGACGGCGCGGCGTGGAGATGTTGACGACGAGCGCGCTGCAACTTGAAACGGAGGAGCCGCAGTTGGTCTATGCTGACGGGGAGCCTGCCGCCGAGACGCCCGCCTCTTTTAAGGTGGAGCGGGGGGCGTTGCTTGTGCTTGCAGCGCGCCGCGCTTCATGGCATCATAACGCTTAATGCAGTGAATCGAATGTGAGAGCGTATGAACTCTATCTGGATCGCCCTGTTCGCCTTTGTCGGCTTTATTGTCGCGTACAACACCTACGGCAAATTTCTTGCCCAGAAGCTGTTCGGGATCGATCCGAGCCGAAAAACGCCCGCGAATGAGTTGGAAGACGGGCGCGATTATGTCCCGACGAAGCGGGAGATCCTTTTCGGGCATCATTTCACCTCGATAGCCGGCGTCGGTCCGATCGTCGGTCCGGCGATTGCGGTCATCTGGGGCTGGGTTCCGGCGATGATCTGGGTCGTCTTCGGCTCCATCTTTGTCGGCGCCGTTCATGACCTCGGCGCGTTGGTATTGTCGCTTCGCAATAAGGGGCGCACCATCGGCGACATCGCCGAGGCGATCGTCACGCCGAGCGTCAAGCGCGCGTTTTTATGGATACTCCTGATCGCGCTCTTCATCGTCTTAGCCGTCTTCGCGCTCGTCATTGCGACCATCTTTAAGCTGTATCCAACATCGGTCTTGGCGGTATGGGTGGAACTCCCGATCGCCCTCTGGGTTGGGCATATGATCTACAAGCGCGGCGCGAATTCAGGCGTCATGGCGATCATCGCGGCGGCTTTGCTGTACCTGTTTGTCGTCATCGGCGCGTATGTTCCGCTCTCGATGCCCGACTTTTTCGGCGTTTCGTCGGTGATCTGGTGGTCCGTTATCCTGTTCGTCTACGCCTACATCGCGTCGGTTCTGCCTGTTCAAAAGCTGCTTCAGCCGCGCGACTATATCAACGGACATCAGCTGTTCATTGTGCTGACGCTGTTGATCATCGGCTTGCTTCTTTCGCGTCCAGAGATGGTCGCCCCGGCGGTCAACGTCTCGCTTCCAGAAGACATCTCTTTTTGGGAAAAGATCAAGAGCTTGACAACGGCGGGCGGAGCCGGCATTGCAGGCGCCCCGGCTCTCATTCCGTTTGTGTTTATCACGATCGCATGCGGCGCCGTTTCAGGTTTCCACTGCCTCGTCTCTTCAGGCACCACATCGAAGCAGATGGCGTCCGAGTCGCATGCGCGGTCGGTCGGCTACGGCGCGATGCTGCTGGAAGGCGCGCTGGCGACGATGGTCGTCATCGCATGCGGCGCCGCGATCGGCTTAAAAGCAGGCGCGGACGGTTCCGCGCTCGGAGTCGCCGCCTTCACGGAGCGTTACGCCGAATGGGGAGCCGCGAACGGGCTGGGCGCGAAACTGGGCGCCTTTGTGGACGGCTCCGCGCAGATGATCATGGCGATCGGAATACCGGAAGCGATAGCGGTCGCCATCATGGGCGTCATGGTCGCCTCGTTCGCAGGGACGACGCTGGACACGGCGACGCGCCTTCAGCGGTATATTGTGACGGAGATTGCGGAAGATTTGAATGTCAAGCCGCTGCAGACTCGGCATGGGGCGACCGTCTTTGCGGTCGGCTCGGCGGCTTTGCTGGCGTTTCAAAACGGCGGAACCGGCGGCATGACTCTCTGGCCGCTCTTCGGGACGGCAAATCAGCTGATTGGCGCGCTGGCGCTGCTTGTGATCACCGTCTGGCTGGCGAAGCAAAGCAAGCGTACGTTCTACACATCTCTGCCGATGGCGTTCATGCTGGCGGTGAGCGGATGGGCGTTGATCGGAAATCTGTATCTGCATGTCGGCGAAGGGAAGTGGCATCTTGTTCTCATCGGCGGTTTGATTTTTGCGCTGGAGCTGTGGATGATCGGAGAGATCGTCCGTTATATGAGCCGTTACAAACGACCCGACCCGACCGCGACTGAAGAGGCTTAATGACGAAGGGGGCGTTCATGGAGTTGTCCCGCCCGTTGACTGAAAAATATGTCGAAGCGACCCGGCGGCTGTCCGATCTGGAGTCGGCGCTGATTGCTTACTCCGGCGGCGTCGACAGCGCCTTGCTTGCGAAGCTGGCGTACGACGCCCTCGGCGAGCGCGCTTTAGCCGTCATCGCCGTCTCGGAGTCGCTGCCCGCCCGCGAGCTGCGCGCCGCCCGCGTCGTCGCCGATGAGATCGGGGTGCGCCTACGAGAAGCGCGCGCGTACGAACTTCAAAATGAGGATTACGCCAAAAACGCGTCGAACCGCTGCTATTTTTGTAAAGATGAGCTGTTCACGCAGCTGGAGGCGGTCTCGGAGGAGACCGGCATTCGAAATGTGGCGTACGGCGCGAATCTGGACGATACGGGCGACTACCGACCTGGCATGGAAGCGGCGCGCAAATGGCGCGTCCATGCGCCGCTTTTGGAAGCCGGCATGACGAAGGAGGACATCCGCGCCTTATCGAAGGCGCTCGGCTTGTCGACCTGGAACAAGCCTGCTTTGGCATGCCTTTCGTCCCGTTTTCCGCATGGGACGCGCATCTCCGCGAAGAAGTTGGCGCAGGTGGACGCGGCTGAAGATTGCCTCCATCAGCTCGGCTTCCGCCAGTTTCGCGTCCGCCACCATGAGGACCCGTCCGGCGGATGGTCCATCGCGCGCATCGAAATGGCGCCTGAAGAGATGGGGCGCGTCTTTCAAAACGGAGCCTATGAAAAGATCGCCTCAACCCTTCGGGAGATCGGTTACCGCTTCGTGTCGTTGGATCTGGACGGGTACCGGACGGGCAGCTTGAATCCGCAGCTGATGACGATCGCGCCGCCTGCATAAAAAGGGGCTAGCGACTATCTGACCTCATGCTGAAAGTTGGGACATTTGAACTGACGATCGCTCTATTCATGGGAAAAAGGCGCCGCTGACCAAACCGTCATTCCCGCGTAAGCGGGAATCTAGAGGCGTTGCAGAAGACGTCCGCGTTCCCATGCCGACATGTCCCAACTAAATCCTTAAGGTTTGCCTACAGTGTAAACCTGACAGCCCGACTCAACGTTTCATTTCTAAATGCGTCTATATACGTATGTTAGTCCATAAAGCGTTTGGAGATGAAAAATGACAGCGAAACGCCGTCGGCGAAAGGGGGAAGCGCAGCGACCGCAAAAAGGGGCGGAACATCGAGGCGTCGCCCCGGACGCGCTCCAGATGTGGATGCGCGATATTCAAAAATCGAAGCTGCTGACGCGCGAGGAAGAGGCGGCTCTTGCGCAGCGCATTGAACGCGGCGATCAAAAGGCGCGGGAGGAGATGGCTCTCGCCAACCTGCGCCTCGTGGTGAGCGTCGCGTCCAAGTATCAGGGTCATAATGTGCCGCTTTCCGATCTGATTCAGGAGGGCAACATCGGCTTGATGCGCGCCGTCGACAAGTTCGACTACCGGCGCGGGTTCAAATTCAGCACCTATGCGGTCTGGTGGATACGGCAGGCGGTCATGCGCGCGCTGGACGCCAACGCCCGCTCCATTCGGCTGCCGAGCTACATTGTCGCCAAGAAAGCGAAGTGCGAAGAGGCGGCGGCTAGGCTGCGCCAGAGACTTGAGCGCGAACCGACCCTGATAGAGATCGGAGTTGAGCTGGGCTGGCCGGAGAATCAGGTTCGGAGCGTCATGTCGATTGAGGCGGACGCGCTGCCGCTGGACATGCCGATCGGCGACAGCGCGGAGACGGCGACGATGATGGACATGATTCCGGACGACCGGCGCGAAACGGCCGACGAGCTGCTGACCAACATCATCTTGGAGCAGGAGATTGAGCGGCTGCTTGAACAGCTGCCCGACCGAGAGCGCGAGATTCTGCGTCTGCGGTTCGGTTTGGAGGACGGGCGGGAGCGCTCCCTGCGCGAAATCGGCGAGATGCAGAATGTGACGCGCGAGCGCATCCGCCAGATCGAAACGCAGGCGCTGCGCAGCCTGCGCATCTTGTCGCGGCTGGGGGATCCAGAGGAGGATGAGCAGCTTGACGCGCCTGAAAAAGAAGGGCATGCTGAACTGGAACCGGTGTAGCCAAGCGCGAATTGTTGAAAGCGTGTTGCCATGATGAAGTGCATTGTTGCGTTGTGTCTGATTGCGGCGGCGGTTCCGCAGCCTGACAAGGAGCCGATGACGGCGCTGCAGGTTTTTGAAAAAACGCAGAAGCTGTACGCGTCCCTAGAGGGGTTCACGGCGGAGATTCATGAGGAGACGATCTTCCGGTCGCAGAGCGAGAAGGCGGTCGCGCGTCTCTATTTCAAGCCCCCGGCTCTCTTGCGGCTAGAGTATTTTGACGAAGAAGACCCAAGCGAAGTGACGCAGCTGATTGTGATCGACGGAAAGCTGGCATGGTCGTACACGCCTTTTTACAATCAGGCAACCCGCAAGAAGATACCGGAAAGCCGCGCTAAAGAGTGGCTGCCGGGCGTCGGAACCTTTTTTGAAACGCTGCCGGAACTGTACGACATCTCGCTCATCCATGACGAGATCACGGCGAAGAAGAATATCCACCGCCTGCAGATCAAACGGAAACCGAAGGAGGACGAGCCGAAGCCGAAAGAGGGGGAACCGCAGGCGCAGGCGCCGTCCGAGCTGTTCGACATCTGGATTGACGGCGAAACATGGCTGCCCATCCAGATTGCGTATTCGAATCCCGGCGGCATTGTTACCGCGATTCAGTTAAAGAAGGTGGACATCGAAGCGAAGCCGAAGGAAAGCCTGTTTCAGTTCATTCCGCCGCCCGGCGTGGAGATATTCACCCTGCGCGATGAGATACTGCCGCCGGAGGCGGAGGAAGAGTCGGAGGACGGCGCGGACGAATGAGGCGGCGCGCCCGTCCTTTAAACCCCCCTAGCCCCCCTTTTCAAGGGGGGAATCGGAGGCGGCTTTCAAGGGGGGAATCGGAGGCGGCTTTCAAGGGGAATCGGAGGCGGCGGTCAGTATGCGTTGAAAAGCGCCGCGGCGCCCCAGTGTCCGTTTTCAACTGCCAATTGGCGCGGCGTTTTTCCTTCCCAGCAACTTCCCGCCCCGACAGCGGCGGCGTGTATCTCTTGATTCAGCAGCCAGCGTACCGTTTCGAGATGTCCGCCTCGCGCGGCGGCATGAAGGGGCGTCGTTCCGTTTGCCGCGGCGATACAGCGGGGGCGATGCCTCGCAAGCTCTTTTAAGATGTCCAACCTGCCCTGCGCCGCCGCTTCATGCGCCGGCGTCCATCTGCACGGCAGATACACGATATAACAGGGATCGCTTCCGCGGTTCAGGAGCGTTCGGGCGGTCGTTTTGCTTCCCGCATGATTCAAGAGATGGATTCCGTGCGCTCCGAGCGCGTTCGCCGCTTCTGGTTTGCGGTCTAGCGTTTCGCGGATGAGGTCGTCTTTGCACATGGCGGCAGCCATAAAGATGTCCATTTGTACGCCGCGCTCGATGAACAGGCGCAAAATTTCATGGCATCCGCGGTGCGCGGCGGCGCCTTGAGGCGTCTCTTCCATTTGAGAAGGGTCAAGGGCGTTCAGGGCGGCGGCCGCGTCGGGCTGCCGGTCCAACGCCCTGCGGACTCGGTCGTAGTCGTCATGGACAGACCCGTGAGAGGGTCCGATGATGTCCATTTCTAAAACGATTTTCATAGCGCGCTCATGCGTCATAAGAACCCCGCATTCATCTGCTGACGTGGACAGCATGGTTTACGTATTCAACAGCGGGGTTGTTGCATCGAACATCGCCCCATGAGTAAATGGGGCGCGCGCGGGAGGGCGTCAAGGGTTCATGCTGACCTCACCCTTAGAGCTGGGACAATTCTGGTTGTGAACGCAGACGGTTTCGGGATCGACTCTGGATTCCCGCTTACGCGGGAATGACGAGGAGAGGGGGCGCGGGAATGCATGTCCTCGCGGAAGCGGGGAACGAGGAGAGGGGGCGCGGGAATGCATGTCCTCGCGGAAGCGGGGAACGAGGAGAGGGGGCGCGGTTCAGGGGGACGCTTTGAGTCTCCGCCGATGGCGCAAGACCATCGAGACGGTTATGGAAACGATCAGCGTCAAGAAGCCGAGTATGACCGCATAAGTCGTCCATCCGCCGCCGACCGAGTTGAGTCCGTCGGAGGCGAAGTCGCGGTCGGCGCTTCCTTTGGGGGCTGCTTCTTTCGCTTTTTTCCAGTAGCCGCGCGATTCGTTCGTCTCGCCGAGGTAAAACGACAGAAGCGCGCAGCCGATCATGGCGCGCGCGTTCGTTTCATCCCCTGACCAGGCGCTGAATAGGAAGGTCATGAACTCAACGCTCATCGGCGGGATTTCATACGCCGAGTCGCGCGCTTTCTCCGCCGTTTTGAGCGCATGGTCTTGGAACCCGTCCTCAAAATAGATCTGCGCCACCTGCCATTCGGTTCGTTTTTCAAGCGGTATTTCCAGCGGTATGTCCTCATGTCCGCCGAAGACGAACCGGGCGGCGCCGAACAGCGTATTGTCCGGCGTCCCGACGAGAAGATCGTATTCGGTTCCCAGCTCCAAGGCGTAGTCGGCGCTGTTGAGCGTCAGCCGCGCGCGTTCGTTTTCGTTCAGCTCGCGCAACAGTCCCGCGTCGGGGCGCAGCCGCGTTGTGAGGATGTCGGGCTGCTCGCCGACGGGCAGCCGTATCTGCGCGTCGATGCGGATCGGCTCCAAACGAAACCGCGCTACAGCCGCCTCGCCGTACGGTTTTGAAACGGCGACAGACAGTGGCTCTACGGCGCGGAACCCCGCCTTCGCGGCGGCCGCCTGATAGGTTCGCCCTGGCTCCGCTTCATACCGCGCCGTGATCGGTCCAATCTCTTTGCCGTCAATGAGCGCCGACGCGCCCGGCGCGGCGATGACAATGACAGCGGACGGAAGCTCAAACAGAACGGAGGCGCCGTCGCCGGTGCCGGAGAAGGCGGCGTCTCGCGCCCAGTCGCGCCCGCTGCCTTCGTTTTGAACCGCGTTCGCCATTTCGCCCATGTCGATGACGCGGTCGTCGTTGCCGTCCAACGCGCCGCCCAGCCGTTTCATAACCGCCGCCGCAACGCCCGCAAGCGACGCCGACACGGGACGGCCGACGATCATATGAACCGAGTTCGTTCCGATCTGAACGCGGTTCGTATAAAAGACAGCAATGGAGGGCTGCGGCGCGATCAGATCTAGAAACAACAGCGTTTCGGAGCCTTCAAAATAGTCGGCGAGCCATGCGTTCAGCTCCGTGTCCAGCAGGACGCCCGGCTGTTCGTCAACGGGAACGGCAGGATCGGAGCCGGCGGGGTACATTTGTAGATGTCCGCCGCCTATTTTAGCAGCGTAGGCGCGCAGATAGACGACAGCGCGCCCTCCCTTCGGCGTTCGAATCGACAGGTTCTGCAGTTCGCGTTGTATGCGTTCCTTTGTTAAAGGCTGATCGTCGGGCGCGGTTTGGCGGTCAAGGGAAATCCGCGCCGTTTCCGCCAGCGTGTTTTGAAGCTGCTTTATCTGTTGACGGACAGCGTTTTCAGCCTCGTTCTCTGGAAGCCGCGCCGCGTTCAAAAACAGCGCATGCGTCTCCGAACCGCGCGCCGCAGACAGCGCCGTTAAAGCGAGAACGCTGACGGCAAACAGACGCCGCCTCATTTGAACAGCTCTTCGCTGTGAACCGTCGGACACCAGTGTTTTTCGATATGCTGAATGACCAGCTCCGTCCCCTCGTCATGCGAGACGAACGGGCGCATGGCGGGGTTGTACATCGCGTCGGTCAGGTCGCGGACGAGCGCGACCTTCACCCCCCAGCGCGTCATCTGGCGTATCGAAAAGGAGCGCCCTAGGACGCACATGTTCGTGTGGACGCCCATGATGAGCATCGTATCGATGCCGAGCTGGGCGAAGAGGCTGTACACCTCATGTCCGTTGTCGGAGAGCGCGTCCATTTCGGCGATCTCGATGCCTTCATGCTGGCGGTGCCACGCTTTATACGGCTCTTGGTCAAGTTCGCATCCGCCGTCCGAGTCGTCAATGGGGAGCGGCGGGTCGGTCAGGTCAAGCGGTTCAGGCGGTTCAACAGGAGGCGCGAGAGCGGCGCGTTGACGCTGCGGCGCGTCCTCATAAAAATCCATCGTGTCCGAGGGGGCATGGACAATCTGAACGCCGCGGCTGCGCAGGCTCTCCGCGAGGCGGTTCATGCGCGGTATCATGGCGTTTAGGCGCTCCGTCGCGCCGTCGCACCAGTGCTTGTTCCAGACATCGCAGAGCAGGAGCGCCGTTTTGTCGGTCTCTAACGCCGCGGGGATGAACGTTTCGCGCCATTCGTCAACGCCTTTATACGGCTGAAACCGCGTTCGAAGCTGGACATTCAGCCGCTCCTTCTGGACGGGTCTCAATTGCGGCTGCGTTGGATTTTTCATACGGCTCTCCTGTCGCTTTCGCCTGGGCATAGACGCTCCCTTGCGCCGCCGCTGTTATTATACACAGGCGGACTGCGTTGGCAATACGGGTCGCGTCATTCGCTCCCGCTTATGCGAAGACATGCCAAGGGTATGCTCATACGATAGTCTCTATAGGCGATGGCTTTGATTTTAAAGCCGTTTTAGAATGCGGAGGCTGTCTAGGAAAACTCTGGATTCCCGCTTGCGCGGGAATGCATGTCCTCGCGTAAGCGGGGGACGGTTTGAATGGGCGGGCCGCCGCGCAAAATGAATATCGCCGCCTGTAGAGACAGCATGGAATCAAGGGGCGTTGCGCTGTCATGAAATATGACCTGTATAACGAAGACGTCTTGGTTGGAATGGACCGCATCGCCGACAATTCCATCGATTTGGTCGTCGCGGATCCGCCTTACGGTCTTGGCAAAGATTTTGGGAATTTGTCGGACAAAATGAATCCCGACGACTTTCTTCAATGGACAAAAGCGTGGATAACGGCAGTCCTGCCCAAACTGAAAAGCGCCGGCAGTCTGTATATTTTCACCACTTGGAAGTACTCGCCCGAAATTTTCTCCTTTATCAAAACGAAAATGATCATGGTCAATGAGATTATCTGGGATCGCAGAGTTCCAAGCATGGGCGGCTCCACCCGTAAATTTTCATCCGTCCATGACACCATCGGCTTCTTTGCGAAAAGCAAAAAATACTTTTTTGATCTGGATTCGGTCAGAATCCCTTACGATCCGGAAACGAAAAAAGCGAGAACCCGATCTAGATTTGTCGGGAGCAAATGGCTTGAGCTGGGGCATAACCCGAAAGATGTTTGGAGCGTCTCTCGGTTGCACAAACTGCACAGAGAGCGCGAAGACCACCCGACGCAAAAGCCGTTAGAAATCATCGAACGAATGGTCAAATCCAGCTGCCCGAAAAACGGCGCCGTATTGGACCCGTTCGCCGGCTCTGGAACAACGATTGAAGCATGCCTGTTAAACGGCAGGCGCTGCTACGCTTTTGAAATAAACCCGTCCTATTGCGAGATGATACACAACCGCCTCAAAGGGCGACTCTGGTAGATTTCAGCCTGTCCCAACTTTAAGCATGCTGACCTTACGTCTTTAGTTGGGACATGCCGGCGGGCGGTCGCGGACGTCGTCTGCGGCGCCTCTGGATTCCCGCTTACGCGGGAATGCATGTCCTCGCGGAAGCGGGGGACGATTTGGTTGGCGACGCTTTTTTCGCATGAATAAAGGCTTTGTTCGTTCACCGGTCTCAACTTTAAGCGGTCAGTCGTCACGGCTTGAGGCGGCGGTATTTCTGTACCTTGTTTTGCGTCCGCGCTTGCGTCACATACAGGCTGCCCTGCGAGTCGACCCAGATGCCGTGCGGCCATCCTGAAAATTCGCCGGGGCGGTCGCTTTTCTCGCCGCCCCACTGGGCAATGACACCGCCGTCAAGCGACCGGACGCTCACCCTGAACTCCAGCTCGGCGAGGTAAAACAGATCCTCAACCGGATCAAAAAAGACGGTGTCGGGCTGCGCCAGACCGCCGATTTCGCGCAGATAATTCCCGTCCTGGTCAAAGATCTGTATGCGCCGATTTGGGCGGTCGCACACCCAGACATGCCCCTCGCGGTCGATGCGCACATTATGCACCAGTTTGAACTGCCCCGGTCCGTCTCCGTCTTCGCCCCATGAATGCAGCAGCTCGCCCGACGGGCTGAACCTGTGGACGCGCCGATTGCCGTACCCGTCCGAGACGAACAGGTCGCCGTCCGCGTTCATTGCGCAGTCGGTCACCATATGGAACGGCTTGCCGTCGTTCGGCGTCCCCGGCGTTCCGAGCGTCTGAATGAGCCGTCCGTTCGGGTCGAACTTGAACAGCGCATGAACGCCCATATCGGCGCAATAGACGCAGTCGTCGGGATCGATGTAAATGCCGTGTGGCGACTCGAACAGCCCGGCTCCCCATTCGGCGATGAAGGTTCCGTCAGGTTCAAAGACGGTCAACGGGCGTTCGCCGCGCGCGAACACATAGACGCGGTCTTGCGAATCGCAGGCGACGCCGATCGTTTCGCCCCATTCTTCTCCGTCGGGCAGTTGTCCCCAGCCCTCTTGAAACTCGTATCGATGGTTGCCGTTTCCAAAAATCATGACGCTCCTTACATTGACAGCGGCTGCTTGCGATGCATTTTACGGCGTCTGCGACGCCTAAGATTCCCGCTTACGCGGGAATGACGAGGAGGTGAATTGCGGGAATAACGTTTTGACGGTCAAGCTCAATCTCTTTTAGGTACAACACGCATCTCTACTAAGGCGCGTCCGTTCTCGATGCGCGCGGGGTAGGTTCGTATGCGTATTTTGTCTGGGTTGATGAGCGCGCGTCCAGTGCGCAGGTCGTACTCCCAGCCGTGCCATGGGCAGACCAGTATCTCGCCGATTTTTCCGAAGACGATCTCCTCGCCGGGCAGGCATGGCAGCGCCGTCCCGGTCGCGTGTCCGTCCGAGAGCCGCGCGCCTTGATGCGGGCAGATGTCGCGCGCCGCGTAGATCGCGTTCGGCTGACGCACCACCGCCAACGCCCGCCCGTTCACCATGACGCGCCGCGGTTCGCCCATCGGAAACTCCTCCGCCGACCCGATGTCAAAGGTTCTGGAACGCATAAAACTTCAGGGCGTTGCCGCGCATGATTTTTTGACGCAGATCGTCCGGCACCACGCTTGGAATCGCCTTGTCGGGCGCGTCAAAATCCCAGTGCGGATAGTCGGTCGCAAACAGCAGAAACCGATCGCAGTCGAGCATCTTGAAGATGTCCAGCAGATAGGCGGGGTCCTCCGGCTCCTCCATCGGCTGCGTCGTCGCGGCGAAATGGCGCCGTATGATCTCGCTTGGAAACTCGGTCAGCCATGGCACCTCGCTGCGCAGCCCGCGGTAGTTCTTGTCAAGCCGCCACATGAGCGCCGGCAGCCACGCAAACCCGCCCTCAATGAGACAGACCCGCGTTGAAGGCATGCTTTGAAACACCCCCTCGCACACAAGGCTAATCAGCTGCGCCTCAAACGCCTGCGTCATTCCGGTATGGTCTTCGATATAATACGAAGGCCAGCCGGCGGCGGTGATCGGATTGCCCGTCCCGCCGCCGAAATGTATGCCGACCGGTATGTCCATATCGGCTGCCGCCTCAAAGATGGGGCGGAACTCCCGCCGTCCATACGGCGCATGGGAGCGTACCAGCAGCAGAACCTGATTGAACCGCCTGTTCTGCGCCGCGCGGCGTATTTCGGCGGCGGACGCTTCCGCGTCGTATGCGTTGACCGTGATGGAGGCATGCCACCGTTCATCCGCCGAGAACCACACATCCTCGACCCATTCGTTGACGGCGCGCATGACAGCGTTGGCGAGGTCCAGGTTCCGTATGCCTGACACGCCGACGAGCGGGTTCAAAACCGCGGCGTCTATTTGCCAGGCGTCCAGAAGCTGCTCGCGCATGAAGTCGGGGTCGGAGCCGGGTTTTCCGCCGCCGGGCGGCCAGGCGTCGCGCCTCGCCGCCAACTCATACAGCTTCGGCAGGTGCGACACGGGCGGCATCTGCATGCCGGAGCTGCGCACATAGGTTCGCCACCGCTCCGACAGATACGGCAGCAGGTCCTCCATCGAGTTGATGTAATTGTGCGCGTCCGCGTCAATGACGCCCGTTTGCGTTTTCATGGATCACTTGCCCATCTCTTTGAGCGCTTTCAGGCACCGTTCGACCGCTTCAAGCGGCGGATAAGCGTTGCTTTCATATTCGACGATGTACCATTCCGTCCCGGCGGACGATTCGCAGAGGCGGAAGATTTCATCCCACGGCGCTTCGTCCTGCCCGATGACAGGTCCAAAGGCGGCCCCATGCCCCTCTTTGGCCAAGGAGGGAGAGTACGGTTTCAGGTGAACCGTCAGCGCGCGTCCTGGGTAGTCGGTCAGCGCCTTGACCACCTCTCCGCCGCCCGACATGGCGTTGCCGATGTCCAGCTGCATGACGACGCCGTCGTTCGTCGCGCCGAAGAACGTGTCCCACGGCAGCTCGCCGTCCAGCTCCTGAAACTCGATGCTGTGGTTATGGTAGCCTGTGACCATGCCGTCCTTGGCGAGTCGGTCGGCGACCTTGTTGAAATGAACCGCCAGCTTGAGCCAGTCGTCCCGCGATTGGCGCAGGTTGCCGGGGATGCCCGGCACGATGACGTATTTGTTGTCGAGCGTTTTGTTGAAGGCGATCGTGTCGTCGATCTGGTCGTCGTCGACGCGGTGGTAAGGGGTGTGCCATCCGCAGCATTTCAAGCCGAATTCGTCCAGATGCGCTTTCAGTTCCTCGGCGGCGCCCTCTTGACCGATGGGCGGGTCGCCGGCGAATTCGACGCCCTCGTAGCCCATCTCCGCGACCGCTTTGAGCGTTCCGCGCGGGTCGTTGGCAAAGTCATGCCGCACCGAGTACAGTTGAAGTCCAATTGGCAATCGCGCCATCTACATTTCTCCGCGTGTGTCGTAGGTTTATGCGCCCAGTATAGCAAAGCGGGGAGGCGGGCGCAAACGTTTTATGACAGCGCTGGTACGCCCATGCGATGAATTTCATTTTTTGACCCTAAAGCGTCGGCGCCGCCTGACGTCATTCCCGCGCAAGCGGGAATCCAGAGTTTTCTCAGAGAGCCTTCGCCTTCCAAAACGGCGCTCTAAAAATCAAAATTATCGCCTGTATGTACTGCCCGTAGAAGACAAACCTATTCAAGCGCAAGAATTTTCTTTATCTTGCCAGGCTGCGCCCAATTGCGTTTGCCTGCTCCGCCCAGCTGCCGCAATATAGCCGTGATTTCGGGTTTCTCAAGCTCCGTTTTAATCCGTTGCGCGTCGCGTTTTGTCCAGCACGGAATAAAGGCATGCATGGACTGGTTGCCCTGCCACGCCTGCCCATCTACATTGTCTAGCGCGATCGGGTTGAACTGGCTTTTTCCGTATGCTTCCCAAATCACTTTGAAAGGCGCAAACGCATAGGGTCCGACGCCCAGCAGCGTCCACCAATGCCCTCTCTTCATTGCGGCGCGCAGAAATGTTCCCTTGCGCGCCTGCAGGATTTCTTGGGCTTTCTTCAAGTGTTCCCTTAAGGAGCCATGCTGATCGATTTGCGCCCATGTGAGCGGCTTGCCGGTGTGCGGATCATACGGCAGCAGTATCCACTTGCGGGGAAACAGCGTCTGTTGACGCCAGAGCTCTTTCGTTGCAAGCGGGTAAAGAAATCGATCTGGAAGATGCGTCGGCTTGGCATTGAATAGAAAAACGCTGTTCGATCCGCATGTGTTGACGCCTTGCCGAGGTTTTTGTTCCGGCGGAAGCCTCAATTCAAGCGGCGCGCCGATCTCCAACTCATGGATATTTCGCGCAACCCGCCATGGATCTGTAGCGCCTTTAAGCGGCTGCGCCTTATGTTCAACCCATTTGCCTTCTAACTCTCTGAAATACGAAACCGGAAACGTCTGCGGACGGTCCACTCGAATGCTTGCGCAGCAGTACGATGTTCCGATCCCCTCAAACACTTTCGAAGCCGTAAACTCATAGACGGTCTCCACCGCAAAATGTCGATGCGCGCCGACAGCGTTCCTTGAACGCCGCGCCTTGTAGTTTCTAAATCCGCTATGAGCGTCGTCGCCAAAAAAGAGCGAGGTTGGAAGATAGAAACATCCCAGTCCGTTCTTTTTGAGCAGTCTTCCCAATACAACCTTCAGTATCAGCGCCGCTATATCGATCCGAGACGATCCCAAGAGCATTTTTTGTTTGTTCGGGACAAGACCTTCCATGAGAAAGAAAGGCTTGACACGCTTTTTGTATTCGGCGGGCAAATCCGTGAAGTTTGCCCATGGCGGGTTGCCGATGAGCGCATCGTATTTTTCTTCATGCGCGTCCAGAATTATATCTTTGCAGTAGAGCTGGGAGGTCGGAAAGTCGACTCCAAACTCGCGCCTGACATTTCCCGCAAACCGCTCAAGATGCGAGGGATATTTCTCTATGAGCGTTAGACGCGAAAGACGTTCGGGCGTAATGGACGCTCCTCTGCGCCGCGCCAGACGAAGCATTGCAACGGCAAACGCGCCCTGCCCCGCGGTCGGGTCGCAAACATGCGCGCCATCCATCCATGCATCAAAAACACCCCATGCGTTGATGAGCCATTCTGCCCATTTCAACGGCGTAAAGACCTGCCCGATTTTAGCGTCTGTTGAATGAGAAATTTTGGTACCCGCTTTCCTTGAAGTTCTCCAGCGCTTCGATTCGATGAAATGCGTCGCGGCTAACTCGCCTGTAATGCTGAATAGCGAGCCCTATAAACAGGTCATAAAATTGGACAAGGTCTCGACTCCAATCGATCTCATCCCAAACTTGACTGACCGTGTAATTGAGGCGAACTTGCCCTGTGCCAAGATTTTCAATTCTGTAAGCGTCAGCAGGAAGCAAAATAAAAGGCGCGACTCGAATATACACAATATCACGTTTATTACTTTTTTCCGACAACTTATCATGCCCGAACTCTGCGATGAAAAACATACCGTTATCGTTTGCAAGAAACTTCAACAAATTGCCAACTGCGCATATCCCGCCGTCAGAATAACGAGTAGAATCCAAATCTTTTGTTTTGATGTCAATGCCAACAATTGTGTCGTTAGTTTGAAACGCGAAATCAAAAATACTGCGTTTCCCTGGACGTTCTAGCGGCGTATATCCAAGATCCGAACATACTTGTTGCCAGTTATTTGCAATCTTTTCTTCCACCATCGCGCCAAAAGCGCGGGAATCCTCGCGCGCCGCTAATCCTGAAACCAGCTCTTCAGAAAAAATATCCGCCAGCTTCTCTTCAATTTTACCTGATATTTTCTTTAAATCTATATCCAGCCGCGCCATCTACATTTCTCCGTGTGTGTCGTAGGTTTATGCGCCCAGTATAGCAAAGCGGGGAGGCGGGCGCAAACATTTCAGCTGACCTTAAACGCCGCCTCCGCCTAAATGTCGGAGATGTCCCAAAAAAGGACGGTTCCGTCGTTGCCGGCGCTCCAGAACGTCTTGCCGTCCGGCGCATAGCCCGCTGAATTCATGCCGCCGGTATGCCCTTCAAACGTTTTGAGCAGCGCGCCGCCCCATATGCGTATCGCGCCGTTCCAGCCGGCGCCGGCGAACGTCTTGCCGTCCGGCGCATATCCTGTCCAATTCTGCTCGTCCGGCGTTTCAAATGTATGGAGAAGCGCCCCCGTCTCGGCGTCCCAAACGCGCACGGTTCGATCCTTGCCGCAGCTGGCGATGTTCGTTCCGTCGGGAGAAAACGCCGCCGAATGGACCTGCTCCGTATGCCCCGACAACGTATGGAGAAACGCGCCGGTCTCGGCGTCCCAAACGCGAATCGTCTTGTCTTGAGACGCGCTTGCGATCCGCTTTCCGTCGGGAGAAAGAGCCGCCGAGAGGACAGGCTCCGTATGCCCCGACAATGTATGGAGAAGCGACCCCGCCTTGACATCCCAGACACGAACCGTCTTGCCCCAGCCCATGCTGACAATACGCTTGCCGTCCGATGAATACGCGATGGATCGGTTCCGCAGCCGCTTTGAAATTTTTAAGAAGACGCCCCGTCTCGGCGTCCCAGACGCGGATCGTCATGGAGGCGCTGGCGAGCGTCTTGCCGTCCGGCGAAAACGCCGCTGAGTGGATCCTTGTCCGATGTCCAGCGAGCTTGCTGCGCCTCTCTCGCGCTCTGGCGTCTACCATCGCTATCGTAAAATCTTCTTTGACAACGGCGATCGTCTTTCCGTCCGGCGACAACGCGATCGTATGCGCGTCAGGGGTTCCATAAAGAAACCAGCCGCTCTTCGCGTCATAAGCCCCAAATCCGCCTCCCTGACGGACAACGGCGATCATCGTTCCGTCCGGCGACAACGCGGCAAACTTCAATCTGCCTGTAGACCAGCCAACTGCATGAACCGCGGCGCGAATACGGATGTTCCAAATGCTGATGCTGAGACCCCCTTTTCCAAGGATCGCTATGCTATGCCCGTCCGGCGAAAACGCTGCGTCCAAAACGTCGCTGGATGCGTAAATCGGCCGAACAGGCGCGTTCGTCTCGGCGTTCCACAGCGCCGCTTCCGCGCTGGACGCGCCCGCGATCAGTTTGCCGTCCGGAGAATACGCCGCCGTTTTGATGGGCGCCGCCGGTCCTGAAAGTGTGTGAAGAAGCGCGCCCGTTTCAGAGTCCCATAGGCGAACCGTTTGATCGCCGCCCGCGCTGGCGATGCGCTTTCCGTTCGGCGAATAGACCGCCGAGTTGACGACGAAGAGATGCCCTTCCAGCGTTTTGAGAAGCGCGCCGGTTTGAGAGTCCCAGACGCGAACCGTTCGGTCTTGAGACGCGCTGGCAATACGCTTGCCGTCGGGAGAAAACGCCGCCGAGTTGACAGGCTCCGTATGCCCCGACAGCGTTTTGAGAAGCGCGCCCGTTTCAGAGTCCCAAACGCAAACCGTCCTGTCCAGACCCGCGCTGGCGATGCGCTTCCCGTCCGGCGAATAGACCGCCGACTTGACCGAATCGGCATGCCCCTCCAGCGTTTTGAGCGGCGCGCCCGTCTCGGCGTCCCAGACGCGAACCGTTCGGTCTTGGGATGCGCTGGCGATACGCTTGCCGTCAGGAGAATACGCCGCCGAGTGGACAGGCTTTGTATGTCCGCGAATCAGCCTTGTCTTTCGTCCTTTGTGTCCTTTGTAGATCCAGACGCCGACGCTTCCCGCCGCCGCGATCCGCTTGCCGTCAGGGGAGTAGGCGATGGAGTTGACCGTTCCCATGCCGATGCGCATTTTGGCGCCGTCGGGCAACTGCGCCCGCGCGAGCCGGTCCGCCGCCCGATCTCGAAAAAACTGACCGCCGTAATAAAATAGAAAGCCGAACAGCAACATGAAAACGATCGCCCAGAAAATAGGCATTACTGAGGCAATCTTTTTCTTTGGGGACAGCTCCTGCCAGCGCCGCCGTTTAAGCATCCTCTAAAGCGGCGGCGAGCGCCGCGAGAAGCCGTTGAACCTCCTCTTTTTTCTCGGGCGGGAGATGGCGGGAGGATTGCAGTTCGCTGCGCAGGCTTTCGTTCTCCTCTTCCAGCTGTTTGACGCGGGCGAGCATTTCTTCGTTCTGCTGGGCGAGCGCGGCGCGTTCCGACAGCGCCTTTGCCGCCGTTCTGCGCAGCGACGCAATGACCGCCTGCATTCGGTCCGCCCGTTCTTCAAGCCCTTTGAGCTGCGCGGAAATGCGCTCCGGTACCGCGTTCACAAGAAATCTCCGCCAATCCGTTCCGCTATTATGCCGACGTTGTTTCGCTGTGTCAACACTGCGCCTCGGATTCCCCCCTTGAAAAGGGGGGATAGGGGGGTTTCCGAGGGCGCGGACTGCGGCGACGACGCCTCAGATTCCCCCTTGAAAAGGGGGGATAGGGGGGTTTCCGAGGGCGCGGACTGCGGCGACGGCGCCTCGGATTCCCCCTTGAAAAGGGGGGATAGGGGGGTTTCCGCGGGCGCGGACTGCGGCGACGGCGCTTAAGATTCCCGCTTACGCGGGAATGACAGGGAAAAGGGCGCGGAAATGACAGGGAAAAGGGCGCGGAAATGACAGGGAAAAGGGCGCGGAAATGACAGGGAAAGAGCGCGTCCGCTAATCGCCGATGCGGTTGCGGGCGCGTCGGCGCGCCTGGCGGAGGGCGCTGTACGCCGGCTGTCCGGTCGGCTCCTCAACGGGCGGGGGAACAGGTTCCTCTATCGGCTCATCTATCGGCGTTTCGTCTTCTTTGGGAGCTTGGCGCCGTCTTCTTCTCGGTATGCGCATGCGCCGCTCCGCCTTCTCTTTCTTACGCCTCGGCGGACGCGCGGCGATGAGTCCCGTCCGCCGCTCCAACACCTCCAACAGCAGCAGCGCCGCCGCCCCGCACAGCAGCCATACCGCCAGCGGCACATACCGCGGAAACCGCTCAAGGTCGCGCCACACTTCGGCGAGGTTCACCCGCGCCTTTCCGCCCGTGATGAGCGACGCCTGCTGAAGCGCCTGCAAGCCGGCGCCTTCCCGCTCCGGCAGATATTCCGGCGAGTACGGCAAACTGACCGGCGGAAACGACGCGGAGCCGTCTTCCCCCAAATCAACCGTTGAAATGACCGTCTCGCTGCCCCGAAGCGGCACATGCGCCGTGATCGTGTCCGCGGATGTCCACTCCATAGCGATCTTTTCGGCGGCGGGCGGGCGTCCAGGGACGCCCCTTAAAACGGAAACGGTCGGCGGGTCAAAGACGCCCGCGCCCTCCCGTTCAGGGTCCAGGTGAAGGTCGATGCGCTGAACGCCGCTCTGGACATCCTGCGTCAAGACCATTCCGTCCGGCAGGTTCTGGCGGTCGCCCGCCGTCCATCTTGCCATCCCTGCGACCAGGTCGCCGTATTCGTCCCAGTTGGCGATCTGCCCGGTATGTTTTCCGCTCGCTTCAGCCGTGTAAGCGAGCGCGCGCCCCAGCCCCGCCTGCCATGCGGCGATGATCGGAGCCTCGTATTCGTCCACCGAAACGGTCGCCAAATTCGCTTCAGGGCGCGCATAGCACAGGTTATACCCGCCGATTGCGTAAGGTATCTCATGTTTTTTGCCGACAAGGGTGAGCAGTTCGCCCGTTGTGTTGACGTTGACAGGCTCATTGATGAAGGAGCTGCGCGCGACGTTGATCGTGTCCTGGGCGAAGAGCGTCGGCAGGTCTTCGGCGTCGTTGGTGAAAAAGATGCGCCCCTCGCCGCGCCGGGCAATGTCTTTCAAAAACTCGGCGTCCTGGTCCATGTCGCTGCCGAGGCCGACGACGCTGAAGGTGATGCCCGCCTCGCGCGAAACCTGTATCAGCTGCTCATAGGTATGCGGCTGCCCAGGGACGGTCGATTCTCTATAGGGCTGCTCAGAGTCGGCGGCGTCCGCCAGCAGGATCACATGGCGCGTCTGCGCCGCCGCGCCTTCGAGCATCCGCACAGCCGCTTCCAGGGCGTTGAAAACAAAAATCCCCCCTCCCCCAGGGCTGATCTGCATGACCCGATGGCGCGCTTCGGAATTGTCATGATCAACATGCGCTAGTTCGGCGATGATATGCGCTTGGCTGTCGACGGCGATGGCGCCAAATTGATCCGCCGGGTTGAGCATGTCCCACACCCCCGCCGCCGCTAAATTTGCCAGATCCATCTTCATTCGCCCGTCCGCGACCGGCATGCCCATGCTTCCCGACCTGTCCATCGCAATCGCAATGGCGACCGCCATCTTGCGGTGTTCCTGCCGCAGCTCCATGGAGACCGGCATGATCGGCTCTAGGGGGGATTTGAAATAGCCGCCGGGTCCGTAGGAGGATCTGCCGCCGGTCATCATAATGCCCGCGCCCGTCTCCTTCACCCAGTTGGCGATGTTTTCCATGCCGCGCGTTCCGATATGGTTCGCCGGCGCGTTCTCGATCAGAAGCGCCGAATAGCCGCCCAGCTCGTCCAGCGACCAGCGTATCTGCCGCGGCGTCCGCGTCTGCACATTCAGCTGCCCGCGGCGCAGAAAATCTCCAAGACCCGACTCGGCGTCGTTGGCGAGATGCAGTATCGGGCGTTCGCCTTCCACGCCGACAAGCAGTTTCGCCTTGTTGTTTTCCGGCACAGGGTCGCCCCCGCCGCCGTTGATCTCCAGCGTGTAGCTCTGGACGCCGGGTTGGTACGCCGTGTCGCGGAAAAGCAGACGCGAGAGACCCGACGGAACGGAGCGCGTCCCGCTGGACAAGGTCTCTCCGCCGCGCGTGAGCCGGTATGTGATCTCGGTTGAAACGGGCGCGCGAACCCAGCCGGCGATCATGAACGACTCGCCGGGGCGAACCGACTGCGGCGCGTTGATCCGTTCAATGGCGGCGTCGTTTGCGGTGGAGCGGCGTATCGCCCTGTAATCGATGGGGATGCCGCGCGCCGCGGCTTGAACGGCCGCTTCGGTCGGGTCTTTGCCTGTCCATCTGCCGTCGGAGAGCAGGATGATTCGCCCTGGCGAGTTTGCCGGTATGAGCGAGAGCGCCGTTTCAAGCGCGTCATGCATGTTGGAAGCGTCGCCTTTCACCTCATTCATAAAGCCGCCGAACTTGTCCGTACTCGGACCCTGTTCGATGGCGCTTTTTTGTCCAAACGCGACGACGGCTAGGCGCGAGTCCTGCTTCTGCGCCTCCTGAATGAGCGCGACCGCTTCCAGCTGCAGCGCCTCGCTGCCGCCCGGCATCGAGAGGCTCCGGTCCGCAACGACCGCCGCGACGCCCGCTCGGCTCGGTATTTTTAACGACAAGCCCGCCAGCGCCAGAACAATCAACAGAACGGAGATGAAACGAAGCGCGATGAGCAGGCGCGACGGAAGGCGCCAGAAACGCATGGACGCGATGAGCGGTATCAGCAGCAGCAGCCAGATCGGATACAGAAACGTCATGCGGCGGCTCCCGATGGGCGCGCCGTTCCGCGCTCGGAGGCGGCAAGAATCAGATGCGCCGTCAAGATCAGAACGGCAAGCAGTATAAACGCCCAGCCCATGTCTCTATAGCCTCTTTCCAGCAGTTCGGCTCCCGCCCAGCCGCCCCATTCTCCGCGCGCCTTGTTGAGCAGGCTCGATTCGTTTTTTGAAAAAGCGCTGACGGCGAACCGATATTCGCCGCCGCCCGCTTCGATGCGGTAGACGCCCGTTTCTTCAGCCAGCGCATACACCCCCTCCTGCGGCGGCGGCAGGTCGCGGACGACTCCATCGGGCGAGACGATTCTCGCCGTTTCCGTCTCTTCAACGTCTTCGGGCGGCGGAGGGTTGACCGTCAGGCTCACATCCTCGCCGAGGCGGTAGTTGAAACGGCGCAGCCCCGGCGTCTCGGAGACGCGCCACTGCGCCAAGTTCCACATGAAAATGGGCCACGCAGTCGAGTCCTGCAGGTTGGAAAGGTCGATGCGCAGGCTCCATTTCAGGTCGCGTCCGCCGTCGGAGCGCTCCGTATCCACGATGAGCGGCACATTTCCCGCCGTCACTACAGGCATGCCGGCATACTCTTCCGCCTCGCCCGCCGCCCAGACGACGCCGTCCAAACCCGCGCCCTCCGCCAGCGGATGCGTCTGGTCAACCACAAAGGGACCGACATACGCCGCGGCCTCGTCAGGCGCGTCAAACAACACGCGCCATATCTGCGGCGAAGCGGGCAAACCTTCGAACGCCGCGTCTGTCAACAGCAATTCGGGGCGCAGATTGGTAAAAAGTACCGCGCCTGTCGACTCCAAGCCCGAACGAACGCGCCGGCGGAGCGAGTCGTTTTGAATGTCCAGCTGAACGCGCGCCGGTTTCTTCTCCTCAGGCAGCAGATACGCCTCGTTGTCGATGTTGAGCGCGTCCGCGCCGATGCGCGCCAGGACGCCCGGCGTTCCTTCAGGCAGGCTGAAAATGAGGCGGCGCGTCTCTTCAGGGTCCAGCGTCAACTCCTCCTCGCGCAGGACGGCGGGCGCGGCGGCTTCCTCTCCCGCGTCCGGTTCAGGCAGCTCTTCGATGACCAGCGTTGCGCGATACGGTTCTTTCGATAGGTTGGCGATCTCCAGGAGGCACCGTTCGCCCGTTTCGGCGGGAGACCGAGTCGCGTTCACGATGGCGGCGTTCGGCTTCGCGCGTCCGAAGGCGCGCCATTTGAGCCGGTCGTTTTGAATTTCGGCAACGGGCGGCTCGTCGGAAACGACCAAGATCAGCGCCGCCTCTTGACTCAACTCCTCGGCGAGAGCGACCGCGCCGGCGATGTCGGCGACCGGCGACCGGCAGCTCCATTCGTTTTCGTCGGGAATGCCGCCGTCCGTTTCGGCGAGGCGCGGCTTCTGTCCGGCGACAATGTAGCGCGCTTCATACCGCGGCTTGGCGAACGGGTTGCGCGTGTCGATGCCGAGTTCGGAGCGGACGGCGTCGGCGGCGCGTTCGCGGGGGCTGTTGCCGCCGTCCGCGCGCATGGAGAAGGAGTCGTCCAGGACAACGTAAAGCGTCGGCGCGTCCGCGTCCATCAAAAAAAGCGGAGACGCCGCCGCCAGCGTCAACGCCAGAATCGCCAATATTTCAAGGATCAGCAGAAGCGGCATCTGAAACCGTTCGATGCGCGTTCCGCCCTGCCGGGCGCGCCGTTGGTCAACCCAGAGCGCTAGGCTGGACACCGTGACGCGGCGCGAGCGCGTCCGCAGCCAGTAGATGGCGGCAAGACCCGGTATCGCGGCAAGCGCAAAAAATGCGGCGGGCAGGGCAAAGATAGGCATGGAGATGAATCATCCTAAAAAAGCGGGCGTACAGCTTTACATAACATTGTCCAACCATGAGCGCGCCTTTGTCAACCGCTTTGGTCTCTGACCTTCGCGCTCTAGTTGGGGCATTCCGCCTGGCGAATGCGGGCGTTTTCTGCGTCGCCTCTAGATTCCCGCTTACGCGGGAATGACGATTTGGTTGGCGGAGCCTTTTTCCCATGAATAGAGCGATCGTCAGTTCAAATGTCCCAACTTTATGCATGAGGTCAGCTTTTCCTGATCTTACATCTTTAGTTGGGACATGCCGCTTGGCAAACGCGGACGTCTTCAACGGCGCCTCTAGATTCCCGCTTACGCGGGAATGACGATTTGGTTCGCGATGCCTTTTTCCCATGAATAAATGCTTTGGTCGTTCAGCGGCGCGTTTTTCCCAATTAGTCGTCGTCCGAGCGGAAAGTGCGCGAAATCGCTTCCGCCGCAAAAGCCGCCCAAAGCCCTATGCATAATTGAAGGAACGGCGCCGCAATGCCCGACATAAATACCCTCATGTTCAACGACTCCATCTCGCCCGCCGCGATGCATCCGATGATGAGCGATCCGATCAGACCGGGTATGGCTGTCAACATCAGATAGACGCCGATGATCTGCGTCGCGATCTCAAGTATTTTTCGCATCGGCATGTTGCGTTCTCCGCTGGAAAGGCGCGGGCAGGTTTTTTTAAAAGCCCGCCCGCGCCCGTTCTCATGCTGATTTAGAACGACTGCGCCAATCGAACAATCGCCAGCCGCCCCAGTTCAGGCGCGCCGACAAACTCGATATGCTTGTCGTCCAGAATGTTCTGAACAGACACCGACAGGCGCGTCGTGTCTAGAACGCTGTACCCCGCGCTCAAGTCGAGCGTCTGGTACTGCTCCACAACGCCCTGATAGACGCCCGAATTGACAGGGAACTCGTCCACATAACGCAGGCGCAGCTCCGCCGCCAGGTCGCCTAGATCGGCGTTCATATACTGAAGGCGCGCCCCAAACTTATGCTTCGGCGCGTTCAGCGACACATCATGCGGGTCTTCCTCCAGCTCAAACAGGTTTTCGCTGACGAACGAGTAGGTCCCGCCGACGATCCAGTTCTCGTTCAGGAAAAGGTTCAGGTTCAGGTCCGCCCCTATCAGCGAGATGTCGCCGTAGTTGCGGTAGGTTGTCATGACAGCGGCCGGGTCGGACGCTTCGTTAGGCGTCACCGTTCCGAACGGAATGAAGGCGGGGCCGTTGCTGTCGGTACCCCGCACAAACAGGTTCGTCAGCTCGTCGACGGCGGAGCCGTTGCCGTTTCCGCCGAAGCCGGTCGCCGGGTCGTCCAGCGCGAGCAGCGCCTGATTCAACTGCGCCATCGCCGGATCGCTCAACGCTTCCCCGATCTGCTGTCCGACGGACGCCGCCAGCGTTTCGCCGTCCAGAAACACATTCGGCGTTTCAACGGTGATCGGACCGACAAAGTTCGTGATGTTGGTATGGTAGAAATCGGCGGCGACCACCAGCATATTGAAGAGCGCGCCCTTGTAACCCAGCTCGGCGGTCTGGGTGATGGTCGGCTCCAGCGGGTCGACGTCATACACATCGGCGACAGGGTTGAACTCCTGCGTCACAGGGTCCAGCGCCATCAGGTTGTTCTTCACCCCGGCAACCTGGGACGGAATCACGGAGTCGAACGCCTGCGTCAACACGCCCACCTGCGCGTCCACGATATCGTCCGGCAGCCCCTGCGCGGAAAGCGTCTGTTTCACGACGTTCTGGAAAAGCGGCACGACCGACGCCATGACCGCCGCCCGCCCGGCTCCCCACATCACATTGGTGAACAGAGGATCGTCCAGCGGTATGTGCGATTCCGGCGTCAACCCTGCCCCCTGCGCAAGAGGCGCAAACGGCGACCTGAACATCGGGCGTCCATTTTCGCTGCGCGTGAAAGTGAAGCCCGATTCCGGAACGCCGGAACCGCGGATGTCAATCGCCGGCGCGAAGCCGAGCGCGTCTTGAAACGCCCCCCCGATGCCGAAGGCGTCCGGCGCGACGCGGATGTCTAAAAACAGGTTGTTCGTGCTGGGGGTGCTGTACGCCCTGTTGTAGGTGAGGCGCAGATTGTCGGTGGCGGTTGGACTAAAGACCAGCCCGGCGCGCGGCGAGAAGATCAGATCCGCCAGCCGGCTGTGGTCGTCCACGCGCGCCGCCGCGACCAGCTTCAGCTGCTCGGTCAAATCGGTTTCCGACTGCAGATAGAGGCCGATTTCGTTGATCGTGTCGTCCTCTTCGTTGATGCCGTTGATGGTGCCTTCCGTGTCGGGGCGGGTCAACAGCGCGTCAACCCCGTAGGTC
This sequence comes from Candidatus Poribacteria bacterium, assembly GCA_963665845.2. Classification (GTDB taxonomy): domain Bacteria; phylum Poribacteria; class WGA-4E; genus JAPPNK01. The sequence continues at coordinate 2,197,928 of OY762492.1, read as the reverse complement.
AACCGCTCGCGCTCGCCGAGGGAAGTTCCATGCTGAATCTGCGCGACCATCACCTGCGATTTATCGACGACCGGTTCTCCGTCGCTCAACAGGAAGCTGTCGCCCGCGTCGCTCATATTGATGAACGCCTGCGCGAACAGGTCGCCCGCCGAGAGCCTGCCCTGTACATAGCTGTACGTCCAGCCGTCCGCGACAGAAGCGCCGACGCCGGTCAGCTCAATCTGACTTGCTTGGGTGAACCCGCCGGAGAGAATGGCAGTCGCTTCGTCGCTGAGGCGGTAGTCGACTCGCGCGTCGGCGCTCAATTTGCTCACTTTGTACGGGCTGTTGCCTTCGTCAACCAGCTTCTGACGCGCCATCTGCTCATTGAGTACCTGCTGTGAAACCTCGCCTTCTTCGAAGTCGAGTTCCCAGTCGTCGCCCTGGTAGTACTGCGCAGACAGCTTGTAGCCGAGCTGCTCGTTGACGACTCCCGCGTGGCGCAGCGAACTTGTGAGAATGCCGCGTTCCCCTCCGCCGACCGAAATGTCGGTCCCTTGCGAGGCGAACGGCGAGCGGGTCAGCATATGCAGAACGCCGTTGGCGCTGTTCGGTCCGTAAAGCGCGGAGCCTGGACCCAGCACCACCTCAATCCGCTCAATGTCATCGTCCGTCGTAGGGATGAAGGAGTAGGCGTTCAGACGCAGGGACGGAACGCGGGCGTAACGGTTGTCGACAAGCGTCAAAAGCGTTCCTGAGAAGACGTTGTTGAAACCGCGCACAACGGCGTTCGCTTGAACGATGCCGGAGGATGCGACATCGACGGCGGGCAGATGGCGGAACCTTTCCGCCGGGTTGACGGCAACCTGCGCGCGCAGCTGACTGCCCTCAATGACAGCGATGGAAGCGGGCGCCTCAATCACCTTTTCGGGTCGGCGGGAGGCGGTCACCGACACCTTTTCCAGTTCAATGTCGGAAGAGCCTGACTTCGCCTCTTCTTCGGCATGCGCCTCTTCCGCCTCTTCCGCTTCGTCGGCGTGTCCTTCAGACGGTTGTTCGCACGGCAGATGACCCGCCGCGATGATATAGGCGGAGAGCGGAAGACCGTTCAGTACCGTTACGCCGTTGGCGCCGGCGAGTACGCTGAACAGAAGCCCGCTGGAAGAGACCGCGCCGGGCGAAATGCCCGACGAGCCGATAGCGGGACCTGCCCAGGCGGCCGCCGTAAACGACGCGGCAACAAAAATCGTGGCGATGTGTCGTATCATGTAGCGTCCTTTCTTGATGGACTTCAAAAGCGCCTTGAATGGTTGAATGCGTTATGCAACTTGGAGAACCTCCGCTTTGACGAGAGCGTCCAGTTTCCATTCGGAAGCGGTCTCTTCGGCGGTTGCAGTCGTCATGACAGCGCCCGCCTGACGGCAAGCAGTATGCCACCGCTCCTGATGACGCGCAAGGGCGTTACGGTAGCGCGCCAACGCGCCCGCGTCTAGAAAAATTTCCTGCATCTCTCCCGTTTCGGAGTCGACAAAGCGCACATTGCCGCGCTCCGGCGTGGCGATGTCGCTCTCCGCCAGCGTTTGAACGACGACCACCGCGGACGCCCGCTCGGCGATGCGGCTCAAGGTCTCCATCGGGTCGCCGAGCCAGAGCAGGTCGCTGATCAGTATGCGAATGCCGTAGGGTCGCCATCTGGGGGCGGCGCGCCGAAACGAATCGGCGGGGCTGCCGTCATAGTCGAAGTCGATGCCGTCCCAGATGGACGGGCGGGAAGAGCCGTTTTCAACAGGGCGGTACCCGTTCGCGGCGACCCATGCCGAGGCGGAGTAGCCGGCGTTGAAAGCCGCCGCCGCAAACGCCGCGGACAAGCCGAGCGCCGCTTCCGCCTTGCGCGTCCCTTCTAAGTTCATGGAGCGGGAGCCGTCTAGAATGATGTCCGCGTGGGGGGAGACCTCGTCCCGGTACAGTTTCACAATCAGCTTGTCGCTTCGGGCGAATCCGCTCCAGTCGATGGCGCGCAGATCGTCGCCGGGCTGATATTCGCGCCGGTCGATGAACTCCAAGGAGCTGCCCGCCCGTTTGGCGAGCTGGTCGCCGGCGGCGCCCAACGGGACGATGCGCGGCGCGTTCAACACATACCGCGCGCCCGCCCGCTCCCCGTTCACAAGATGCTGTCGGTAGGATTCCTCCATAGAGCTTCCCGTTTATTGCCTGTTACTGCACGTAATATAACATCAACGCGCGGCGTGTCAAGCGCCATGTTTTAACCCTGAAGCGTCCGCGCCGCCAACCAAACCGTCATTCCCGCCCGTGCGGTGAAACGCGCAGGAATCTTAACCGCTGTTGTTGTCTGAACTAGGATTGCCAAGATTGAAAAGATTGCCAAGAAAATTCCTGCGCCCCGCTCATCTTGGCAATCTTAATCATCCTTCAATCCTAGTTCAAAACAGACCTCAACCAGCGCTGAAAACCCTGACCTCACCCTTAGAGTCGGGACAATTCTGGTTGTGAACGCGAACGGTTTCGGGGTAGACTCTAGATTCCCGCTTACGCGGGAATGACGGTCTGGTTGGCGGCGCCTTTTTCCCATGAATAGAGAGATCGTCGGTTCAAATGTCCCAACTTTCTGCATGATGTCAGCGAATGTCTAAGGCTCCGCCTGTCAGATCGTCATTCCCGCCCCTGCGATAAAACGCGCGGGAATCCAGGGGCGCCGCCGACGCTGTTCGCGTCGGCGAAACCCCCCCAGCCCCCCTTTTCAAGGGGGGAGTTCAGAAAGCCCCCGCTCCCCCATAGCCTGCCCCCGTGAAAACGGGAATCCAGAGTTCTTCCAGACAGCCTCCGCATTCTAAACGCCGCTCTAAAAATCGAAATCATCGCCTATAGAGACTGCCCAAAATCCTTTCATCTTATCCATCCTGAAAATCCTAGTTCAAACCAGCTCCAACCCGCGCGCCAAACCCCGCCCCTTTTTCAAGGGGGAGAGTATAGAAACGCCGCTAAAACGTCATTCGGATTCGTATGTTGAAGGCAGATGCACAACCCGCTGCGGAAACGGTATCTCAATCCCCCGCTCCCGAAACCGCTCCAGTATCGAAAAATGCAGGTCGCTCGCAATGTCAAAACGCTTGAACGAATCGGCGATCCAGACCAGCAGCTCAAACTGAAGCGACGACTCCCCAAACGCCGCGAACCGCACCAGCGGCGGCGCGATCTGATTGTTTTCCACATCCGCGGGCATCTCTTGAACGACGTCTGGATTCTCAGCCGCCGCTTCCAGCAGCGTCTGTTTCACCAGCTGAACGTCGGAGCCGTACGCCGCCCCGACCAGTATCTGAACGCGAAAATATCGATCCGCATGCGTCAAGTTGTGAATCGTCTCCGACAGCAGCTTCGAGTTTGGAATGATCAGCTCCTTGGCGTCCAGCGCCGCAATCACCGTCGACCGCAGCCCGATATGCGCAACGCGCCCGAAGACGCTCCCGTTCGGCAGCTCCGCCTCGATCAGGTCGCCGATCTTGAACGGGCGCTCCAGAATCAAGATGACGCCTCCGATCAGGTTCGACGCGGCGTTCTGCAAACCGAGTCCGATGCCGAGGCTCAACCCGCCGAGTACCACCATCAGGCTCGTCAGGTTCAAACCGAGAATGTTGAACGCGACCAGCGCGCTCAGCGCCAGTATCGCCCAGTGCGCCGCGCGCTGTATCAGAAAGCGGCGGTGTTCCTCCACGCGCGCCAGCCCGCGCCGAATCGCCCGACGCGCCAGACGCGACAACAGATACGCCAGGAACAGAATGAGCGCCGCGCCGAGCAGGTTCAACACGCCGACGCTGTTATCGCCGCCCAGCGGTATCTGAAACTTAAGGTCTTTCAGCTGCTGCCAAAGGTTTCCCATGGCGGCTTCTTATGGCTCTGTCGGCGCCGTTTTTCCGCCGTTCAGGGCGGTCTCCCGCGCCGCGTCGATCCACCAAGCATCGAAGCCGAGGGCGTATTTTGGGCGCATCTCCGGCATGCCGAACTTGTCCCAATACAGGACTCGAAACGCCGTGATATGCCACTGCGGAATCACATAATGGTTCCATAACAGAACGCGGTCTAGGGCGCGCGTCCGCGCCACCAGGCTCTCCCGATTCGGCGCCGTGATGACCAGCTCCACCAGCTCATCCACCGCCGGATTGCGTATGCCGACCAGATTGCGCGACCCCGGCACATCCGCCTGCGACGAATGCCACATCGACCGCTGCTCATTCCCCGGCGACAACGACTGCCCCCAAGAGCCGACCGCCATGTCGTAGTCGAACTCGTCCATGCGGTTCTGGTACTGCGCCGTGTCGACGGTCCGCACGGTCGCCTTGACGCCCAGCTTTTCCAGATTTGCCGCAAACGGAAGGGAGATGCGCTCAAACCCCTCGCTCACCAGCAAGATTTCAAACTCCATCTCCAGCCCTTTTTCTGGATGCGTCAAGACGCCGTCCACGATCTGCCAGCCCGCCTCGCGCAGCAGGCGCAGCGCCGTCCGCAGATTGCCGCGCAGGTTGCCCGACCCGTCCGTAACAGGCGGCGCGTAGGTCTCCGTGAAGACGCGCGGCGGTATCTTGTCCCTCATGCCCTCCAAGATCTTCAGCTCCTCGCCGGTCGGCAAGCCATCGCTCGCCAGCTCCGTGTTGGAGAAATAGCTGCGCGAGCGGGTGTAGGCGTCGTAAAACAGGTTCGCGTTCGTCCACTCAAAATCGAAGGCGTAAGCGAGCGCTTCCCGCGTCTTTGCGTCTGCGAAGATCTCTCGGCGCGTATTGAACGCATACGACTGCATCCCCTGCGGCAGATCGTTCGGAATGAAACGCTTGACAAGCCTGCCTTCTTTCACGGCGGGGATGTCGTACCCTGTCGACCACTCTTTCGAGGTGTTTTCTAAAAAGAAGTCGATGTTGCCGGCTCTTAGGCTTTCCCGCATCACATTTTCTTCTCGAAAATACACATACTGTATCTCTTGGAAGTTGTGCTGCCCGACCTGCGCGGGAACGTTCCATCCCCAGTAATCGTCCACGCGCTCATAGGTGACGGAGGCGCCGAAGTCGAACTGCTTGATCTTATACGGTCCGCTTCCGAGGGGCGGCTCCTTCAGCGGCTCTTCAAAGTCGCGCGTCTCCCAGTAATGCTTCGGCAGTATGGACATCTGCCCTGCGATGAGCGGGAGTTCGGGGTTCGGCGGACCTTGGAACTTGAAGAGAACCTTGCGGTCGCCCGTTTTTTCGGCTGAAGCGATCGCGCCAAAATAGGTTCGGTAGAACGGATGCGCCTTTGTTTTAAAGATCTCCAGCGTCCAGATCACATCCTCCACCGTGACAGGCTTGCCGTCATGCCAGCGCGCTTCGGGGCGGAGCGTGTAGGCGACCCAGGAGCGGTCTTCAGGCCATTCAATCGTCTCCGCCAGCAGTCCGTATTCGGTGAACGGCTCGTCGCTGGATGAGACGGTGAGCGATTCAAACAGACGCCCGATGCCCGCGGCGGGCGGTCTGCCTTTCAAGATATACGGGTTGAAGCTGTTGTAAGCGCCGTATGCGCTCAATGTGATGCTGCCGCCGACCGGCGCGCTCGGACTCACATAATCAAAGTAGGCGAAGCCGGCGGGGTATTTGGGCGATCCATGCATCGCGATCGCATGCGAGCGGTAGACGGGAACCTCGCCGTTCTTGTCTCCGCTCTCGTCTCCGCTCTCCTGGCTGACAGCAAACGCCGCCCAGCCGATCAACAGTAAAACGCTCCATCCTGCGGCAACTTTTTGCACAAGCGCGCCCTTCATGGTATGAAATGTATCGATCATCCGCTGCCCTGACATCCGTATCATACGCCGAATGCGTCCAATCCGCAAGTTGAAAACTCGACACGCAGCCCAAACTGCATTATCATGAATATCAACGCGCCCCAAACACGGAAACGAACGATGCTCTCAACGCGCCCCCCGACAGACGGACTGATCGAAATGGACAGCCGCTTCCGCGCATGGCTCGGAGACGAGGCGGCGGGGCGGGTTGACATGCGCTGGGAGATCGACGGGCGGCTCTGGATGCGCCTTGAAATACGCCCCGACGCGCAGGGCGGGCTGCGCTACATCTGGATCGACAGCGAACGGCGGAACGCGCCCCGGCGCCGCATCGCCTCGCTGGACGAACTGGAGACGCTCGCCAAACGGCAGCTCCTGGAACCCGCCGGCGAAGACATCCTTGTGTATTGGAACGGCGCCGACAAGCCGCGCGCCCGCATGCGCGCCATGATCGCGCAAAACGACCAGCTGAGATGCGTATGGAACGAACCGGCTCCGCCGCCGCGCCCGCGCGGGTTGTTCTGATTGCCGTTGCAAGCGTTGACGGCAAGATCACAACCGCCGACAACGCCGGCCCGCGCTTCGCCTCCGACAACGACAAGGCGCTTCTGCGCCAAATGCGCGCCGACGCGGACGCGGTACTCATCGGCGCCGGAACCGCGGCGGACGACAACCCGGCGTTCTGGCTGCCCAAAAGCATAAAAGAAAAACGGCGGCGCGCCGGTCGATGGGCGACGCCGCTCCGGGCGGTCGTCAGCGGGAGAGGGAATGTTCCGCCCGACGCGCGCCTTTTTTTTGGACATGAATCGCCCGCCGTCGTCTTCTGCGCAGACATCATCGATCCCGAACGGGAGCGCGCTTTGAAGGCGGTCGCGCAGGTTCGTCGGACGGGGGAGCGTTCCGTCAACCCGCGCCGCGCCGTAGAAATTCTGCGTCAAGAATACGGGGCGCGGCGCATCCTGCTGGAAGGCGGGGCGCAACTGAACGGCGCGTTTTTGGAGGCGGGCTGCGTGGATGAAGTTCTGCTGACCGTGTCGCCATGCCTCATCGGCGGACAGCTGCCGACGCCCGTCGGCGGACAGGGGCTGCCGCTTGAAAAGCTTGTTCAGCTAAAGCTCGCCTCGGTGCGCATCGCTGGAGACGACCTGTTTTTGCGCTACACGCTCCGCTAGACGATCCCGCCGCCCCATGAGCCTGCCCCTGTGAAAACGGGGGTCATGAACGCGCCCTTGACCGAGTCGCCGCGCGCTCCTCAAGGGTTGATCTGCCGCAGAAACTCTTTGTCGCCGCCGCGTATCGTGAAGACGACGGCGCTCTTCGTCGGATGGCGGTTTTCGTTGTACCGCGCGATGATCGTTCCGCCCATGTAATTCTCCGTTGCGGCGATCTGACCGCGGATCTTGACAGGGTCGAAACTGCCGGCGCGCTCCGCCGCCTCGGCAAACAGCTTGACGGCGTCATAACTGACGGCGACGCCCCCGATCGGCTTTTCGCCGTAGACCGCCTCATACGCCTCCACGAAGGCGCGCGCGGTCGGCTCATCCGTATCCGCTGAAAAATGTCCGCTGAAGTAACTGCCTTCGAGCTTGGCGTTTTCGTCGTTGAACAGCTGCTCATTGTCCCATGAGTCGGCGCCGAGAAAGACGGTCGGTTCGCCCTGCGCGTTTTGAATCGGCGTCTCCCGCGCCTGACGGGTGACGCGCGCGACATCGCCGATAAAGCCGGCGATGAAAAGCGCGTCCGGCGACGCCGCGGCGATAACGCTCAACGGCGCCGAGAAGTCGTCCGCGTCCGGTTCATGGAATTCATGCGCCGCAATCTCTCCGCCGAGCGCGCGGAAATGGTCGGCAAAAAACTCGGACACCCCCTCCGTGTAAAGATCGCCGCTGCGCGCGATGACCGCGGCGGAGCCGATATTCAGCGTCTCTCTGGCAAACTGCGCCATCGCGCCGCCCTGAAAAGCGTCCGTGAAGGCCGCCATAAACACAAAATCGCCCGCGTTCGTCACGTTCGGGTTTGTCGCTGTCGTCGCGATCATCGGGATTCGATGCGCTTGCGCCAGCTCGCCGACCGGAACCGCATGCGTCGAACGGTTCGGACCGATGAGCGCAACGGCGCCCTCCTGTATCATGCGCGAAGCGGCTTCGACGGCGGCGTCTGCCGTATCGATGCGGAGCTGCGCGTCCAGTTCGACCCGCCGTCCGAGCAGCCCGCCGTTTTGGTTGATTTCAGCGGCGGCGAGCTGCGCCCCGTTCAAATACTCATCCCGCTCCCCAGAGACGAGGAAGCCGATTTTGACCGCGTCGGAGCCGTCCGACGGGTCAAGGATGTCTTGAAGTTGATTGCACCCGATCAGCGCCGCCGCAGCCCACAACGCGATGAGAACGCGCCGCATGTTTCTTCGCCTCCGTTTTGGTTCAGTCGGTTTGCCGCTTTTTCTTTGCGGCGGTTTTATTTTGGCATGCGGCGGCGGGCGCGTCAAGCGCGGGACCCGACCTCCTGCAGAAAATAGGCACATCTGAACGAACAAAGCCTCTATTCATGGGAAAAAGGCTTCGCCAACCAAATCGTCATTCCCGCGCAAGCGGGAATCCAGAGTTTTCCTAGACAACCTCCGCATTCCAAAACAGCCCTGACCTCATGCTGAAAGTCGGGACATTTAAACGAATAACCGCGCTATTCATGGGAAAAAAGCGTCATCAACCAGGTCGTCCCCCGCTTACGCGAGGGCATGCATTCCCGCGTAAGCGGGAATCTAGAGGCGCCGCAGAAACCGTCCTCGTTCCCCAGACGGCATGTCCCAACTAAAGCGCTAAGGTCAGAGCATCATACTTGACAAGCGCGCTGAATTTGCCAATCATATTAAGCGAGTAAAGCGACAGGGAAAGAGCATATGGATACGACGACGCGAAGGATCTTCAACCCAGACACGAATGAAGAAGAACCGATGGAATTCCCGGCGAATTCTGTCGTGGAACAAGCTTTGATCGATTTTAATTATCCTGCCGCCGGCATTCATACCAAGGACATTGCGGATCAATTTGCAGATCGATTCAGCCTGACAGATGAGCAGCGAAATGCCAAATATAAAAGCGGTAGCCTTGTTTGGAAAATGGTTGTCTATGACGTTGCCTATCGGTTGGTTAAGTCGGGGCGTCTTCTGAAAATCAAGCCCGGAGTGGTCGCCAAAATCGATTCGCCCGTTCTAGAATCGGCAGATTCTGAAGAATCGTTGCCCGATGAAGCGCCTGAAGAATCGCAGTCGGCTGAAGCGCCTGAAGTTGCGATTGAGCGCAGTTATCGAACGATTCAAGAACGGCTTGAAACGGAACTTTTACAGCGCATTATGGACAATCCCCCAGAATTTTTTGAAGAGCTGGTTTTGGATGTGCTGGTGGAACTTGGGTACGGCGGCTCTCGAGCGGACGCTGAAGCCGTAGGGCGCAGCGGCGACGGCGGAATTGACGGGACCATCAAAGAGGACAAACTGGGTCTCGACATGATTTATGTTCAAGCAAAGCGGCAAGACGCGACCGTTAGCCCCAAACTTGTTCGAGAGTTTGCGGGATCCTTGGGCGTCCAGGGCGCGCAAAAGGGCTTTTTTATCACAACAGCAAACTTCTCCAAACAATGTAGAGAAGAAGCGAAACGAAGCGATAAAAGGATCGTCCTTATTGACGGCAAGCAACTTGTGAAGCTGATGATCGAGAACGGCATTGGCGTTCAGACGCAAAAATCTTACGACATTAAGCAGATAAACCGAGACTATTTTTCTGTAAATGAAGAAGGCGATTAAAAGAAAGCGTCTGGCGAGTCTGATGTCGGCGCTTGAGTTGGGGCATGCCGGCATGGCGTCTTACCGCAAGGGCGGACGTTTTCTGCGGCGCCTAAGATTCCCGCTTGCGCGGGAATGACGAATTGTGCTGCTGGACGCTTATGGTGAACGCGGACGGTTTCGGTGGCGCGGAAAACCCCCCAAACCCCCCTTTTCAAGGGGGGCTTTCTGGACTCCCCCCTTTGTAAGGGGGGAAGGGGGGTTTAAGCGCGGGAATGGCAGCGCAAACCCGCTTTGCCTTCAGCATTCGGCGCGCTACATTTATTTTACCTAGAAAAATGGAGCCGTCCGCATGCCCCCCGCCTTCATCGAAACGGTCGGCGGTTTTCTCTTCCGCCGACGCAGCTGGACGCCATGGCCGCCGATACTGCTTTTTCTGCTGCTCGCGCGTCCGACCGCCGCTTCCCTGCTGACCGGCGCTGTCCTGATGTGCCTCGGCGAGGCGCTGCGCATCTGGGCGAACGCGCATATCGGCGGAATTTCAAGGACGCGCGGCGACCAGCCCGGCGCCCGTCTCATCGTCTCCGGTCCGTTCGCGCATATGCGCAACCCGCTGTATATCGGCAACCTGTTTTTGACGCTCGGCGCGGCATGGATGAGCGGGCGTCTCTGGCTTTTGGCGGTCGCGGCGGCGCTGTTTTTCGCGCAGTATATCCCTGTCGTTCGCTGGGAGGAGTCCCGCATGCGCGACGCATTCGGCGGCGCGTATGAACAATACTGCGCCCGAACGCCGCGCTGGTTTCCGCGTTTTGTGAAGCCGCCGCCGGACGCCGCGCGGGTGAAGCCGTCCCTGCGCCGCGCGCTCTACGTCGAACGGCGGACGTTTTTAGCGATTGCCGCTGTCGCCGCGCTTTTTACGCTCCGTTTTGCGCTCCGTCCGCTCTTTTGAAAGCTCCTGAAGTACCGTCTGCGCCGCGACCAGATGCGCCTCCACGCGAACCGCCATCGCCGCCCCGGTCGGCGTCTCGGTTGTGATGTAAAGGTCGGTGTGCCGGTCATACAGCGCGATCGGAATGCCGTATCCGCGCGCTTCCCGCCTCGGCGCATGCGGGTCTGGACGCAGAATGCCGCCGCTTGCCGCGTCTCCCTCGATGACGCCGCTCTGGTTGATCGGGCATACTTTGGAGACGGCGCGCGCGACCGCCTCGCCGATATAACCCCGCCGCGACACCTCGTACATGTAAAACCCTGGGCTTTCCCAATCCTCATGCAGATCCAGAACGGCGTCGTACCGCCGCCTGTCGATAGCCCGCCGAACTGCCGCAATCTCCGGCAGCTCCGGGCGGTGGAACGACCAGTTCAGGTCGACTCCCGCGCGGTTGAGCCGCTCATTGCGCGTGTATCCATGCGGGTTGACGCACGGCAGAACCTGTATGCGCGCGTCGGTTGAGAGGGGCGGTTCCGCTTCCAGAATCCGCAGCGCCGCCTCGACGCCCGCCGGCTCGTCTCCGTGCGTTCCACCGATGACAAGCAGGCGCGGGAACCCGTCCGCATGCCCGATTTTCGCTGAATAGATGTCAAACCCGTCCGCGCGTCCGATGATCTCGGCGCGCTCTTTCTGCGGTAAAACATGTTGAATCCGCTGGACGATCTCGTTGTAATCGCGCATACCGTTATCCGCCGAGCGCCTTGACCGTCTCGGCGCCGATCGTCGACGCGGTCGGACAGACGGCGATGCCCGCCTCTTTAAACGCCGCAATCTTGTCCGCGGCGGCTCCCGATCCGCCGGCGATGACGGCGCCCGCATGCCCCATGCGCTTCCCCTTCGGCGCGGACGCCCCCGCGATGAACCCGACGACCGGCTTCGTCATATGCTCCTTCACAAACTGCGCCGCCTCCTCTTCCGCCGACCCGCCAATCTCCCCTATCAGAACGACCGCTTCCGTTCCGTCGTCCTCCTGAAACATCTCCAGCAGATCGACAAAGCTGGTGCCGTTCACAGGGTCGCCGCCGATGCCGACGCATGTCGACTGACCGAGTCCCGCCTGCGTCGTCTGGTAGACCGCTTCATAGGTGAGCGTGCCGCTGCGCGAGATGACGCCGACCTTCCCAGGCGAATGAATATACCCCGGCATAATGCCGATTTTACATTGCCCGGGCGCGATGACTCCAGGGCAGTTGGGACCGACAAGCCGAGACGAACGCCCCTCCAGATACCGCTTCACCTTCACCATATCCAAAATCGGGATGCCTTCGGTGATGAGAACGATGAGGCGCAAGCCGGCGTCCGCCGCCTCCATCGCGGCGTCCGCGGCGAAGGGCGCGGGTACATAAATGACGGAGGCGTCCGCGCCTGTAGCCTCGACAGCGTCCGATACCGCGTTGAAAACCGGCAGATCGGAGCCGTTGAGCGATATGGTCGTTCCGCCCAGCCCAGGGCGCGTCCCCCCGACAATCTGCGTGCCGTATTTCAGCATCTGCGCGGCGTGAAGCGATCCCATCGCGCCCGTGACGCCCTGCACAAGAACGCGCGTGTTTCGATCAACGAGAATGCTCATGTTGAGTAGTCCTGTTTCCTGTGTTTATGCGCACGCGGCGACCGCTTTTTGCGCCGCTTCGTCCAGGCTGTTTGCGGAGATGATGTCCAGCCCCGACCGCTGCAAGAGAGCGCGCCCTTCCTCCACATTTGTTCCTTCGAGCCGCACGATGAGAGGCAGCCGCAGGTTCGTCTGCGCCGCCGCGCTCAAAATGCCCTCGGCGATCAGGTCGCAGTGGACGATGCCGCCAAAGATATTGACAAGAATCGCCTTCACGTTTTCATCCGAGAGAATTAGGTTGAACGCGGCGGCGACTCGTTCCGCGTTCGCCCTTCCGCCGACATCCAAAAAGTTGGCGGGCTTGGCGCCGTAGTGCTGTATGATGTCCATCGTCGCCATCGCCAGCCCCGCGCCGTTCACCATGCATCCGATGTTTCCGTCTAGGCTCACATAGCTCAACTCATGCCGTTTCGCTTCCAGTTCGCGCGGGTCTTCTTCGGCAGGATCGCGCATCTCGCCAATCTCTTTTTGCCGAAAAAGGGCGTTGTCGTCGAAGCTCATCTTTGCGTCCAGAGCGAGCAGTTTGCCGTCGTCCAGAACCGCGAGCGGGTTGATCTCGATCAGCGAAGCGTCCGCGTCAACGAACGCCGCGGCGAGCTTCTGGGCGATGTCGACAAACTGACGCGCCTGCGCCGGCGGAAGTTCAAGCGCGTAGGCGATGCGGTTCGCTTGAAACGGCATCAACCCGACAGCGGGATCGATCTGCTCCTCAATGATGGCGCTCGGGTTCTCCGCCGCGACCGTTTCTATTTCAACGCCGCCCTCCGCGCATGCGATGACGCCGATGCGCGAGGCGGCGCGGTCCAGCGTCAAGCCGAGATACAGCTCCCGCTCAATCTCCGCCGCTTCGGTGATCAGTATCTTGTCGACGCGCCTGCCTTCCGGTCCTGTTTGATGGGTGATGAGGTTCATTCCGAGCATTTCGGCGGCGGCTTCTTTCACCTCTTGAACGGAATGCGCCAGTTGGACGCCGCCGCCCTTGCCGCGTCCGCCGGCGTGTATCTGCGCCTTGGCGACAAACGTATCGCCGTTGAGCCGCTTTGCCGCTTCGACCGCCTCTTCAACGGACGAGACGGCTTCGCCGTTTTGAACGGGAACTCCGTATCGTCTCAGAATCTCTTTCGCTTGGTATTCGTGAACATTCATATCTGCGTTTTCTTTAGTGGCGTTAGACTCTCGTTTTGGGTAATTATAGCGAACGTTGGCGGGGTATGGCGCAAAAAACGCAGAGGGAGCCGTCGGCGGCGGCTAAAACGAAACCGCCGCCTTGAAATGAGCGATCATAGCGCGCTTCTTATGCAGTTTCAGTCAGGCGGAGGAGGGGCGCCTTGCCGACGCTCTTGCAAGCGTCCAATCCGTTCGATCCACTCCTGATCCGACATGATCAACCGCCGCAGCCCTTCTTCAGGACCGTATTGGCGTATCGAATCTTGTACCGCCTGCTCAAACGCGGCTTCAACGGCGGCAGCTTCGTCTGGAGCAGTCGGACGCTTCTCTGGAGGAGGCGCATTTTGACGGCGGGGCAATTCAGCGGGCGGCGCTTCGATGAAAGTTGGTCTTGCGTCGGCTTCTTCCATTGCCGGCGCTTGAACATCGCTGAAAGGGGCGGAAGACGACGCAAAGTATTCGGTGAACACCTTCGAATCGTCCGGCAAATGCCCAAGCGCTTCAAATAGAGCCATGTATCTGGTTCTCGCCCGATCCTCTATTGATGGGAAATTCTCATGCGTGTAACGGGGCGGCGCCTGCGGATTGTCGAGAGGATAGTCGTTCTGGAGCTTGCCCAGCGCATCATAGTAAACGTCCTTGGCATTTTCGTATTCGCCAGGAGCATGCGTTTTCATCCATATAAACGCCTCGTTGACCGACTTCGTTTGACGCATGACTTCGTCGCCATCCTCATTGTTGTACTTCCGCATGTAGCGGAAATGAGTCAGCTCGCCCGACTCCCAGTCGTCTAACCCCAAAGTTTTTTCTTTCAGCTCAAAAAACGCCAGGCTCTCGTCTTGGTCGCGGACGCCGGATTCTTTCAAGTCCATTTTAAATTCTGCGTCAAGATAGAGAACCTCTGCCAGGTCGCGGTTGCCGCCCCCATGCTTTTCGGCGATGGCGCGCAGCGTTTTCTTGGCGCCTTCAGGGTCGCTCTGCATCTCTTCCACGGTCATTTGCTCCCCGACCTCCTGCCAAAAGAGGCGGTACACAAGCGGCTCATCGGCGTCAGGAACGTAAATCTGAAGAGGAAGTACCGTTACCGTTATTTTGCCCTCCGCGCTGTCAAGAACGCGAACAATGCCGCCCGTTTCCTCATGCCCGTCCTCATGCCTGTTGTCATCCACTGCCGCCTCCGATGTTGCGCCGGAAGGCGTTGGCGCTTGTTGATGGGTTGTCAGTGAATCCGACGGCGGGATGGGCGTATGTTTTTTCGCAACATAAACTCCTGTTGTTGCCGCGACCCCGAAAACCGCTGCGATTCCAACCGCAACTTTCGTTTTATTCATGAGCAGTACCGCTCCTCCCCATGCCGTATGTTTGAAACTTCCAAAGAAAAGGGAGAGCGCGGCGCCAACCGACAGGTAGATCTTGCGCAGCCGTTTTTTCGCGCGGTGAAGGCGCAGCCCGACCGCCGAATAGGATAAGCCGTAACGCTCCTGCAGCTCGGCGTAAGACGCGTCGTCCACATAGCGGGCGCGTAGAATCTCGCGGTCGCTCTTGTTCAGGCGCGCCACCGCCTGTTTCAGAAGCTCCCGCTCCTCCGCCTTTTCAAGGGCGTCCAGCGGGTTTCTGGAGTCGACCGCTTCTGCTGTCCTGCTGTCCGCCTCGGCGCGTTTTCTGCGGTAGTAGGCGCGGTTCCATTCACGCGCGAGATTGCGGGCGATGGCGGCGATCCATGCCTCAAACTTCGCCTCGTCGCGCAGCTGGCTCCGCTTTGAGAACGCCCGCAGCAGCGTTTCTTGAACAAAATCGTCGATCTCGTTCTTGTTGCGCAGCCTGCGCAGCCCGATGCGGCGTATGTTCTCGATTTGACCGAGCGCCGCCTCGTCAAATTGGAACCTGTCGCGTCCGTTTGGCATACATGCCTCCCTTTCCCTGATATGATGATCGGGGATGGGATATTTTACCGCTATTTTGCATTTTTTGGACTGCTCTCTTGCGTTAGGACAATTCTGCATGCGGACTTGACGGCGCCTGCGGCGCCTAAGATTCCCGCTTACGCGGGAATGACGGGCTGTTGAACGCGGACGGTTTCTGCGGCGCCTCTAGATTCCCGCTTACGCGGGAATGCATGTCCTCGCGGAAGCGGGGAACGGTCTGGTTAGCGACGCCTTTTTCCCATGAATAAAGGCTTTGGTCGTTCAATGGTCACAACTTTAGGCATGAGGTCAGCCTAAAAGACAGGCTCAAAGGAGGTGCGGAGATCGATGGCGCATCCTTCCCGCGCGGAACGGTAACCCGCGTCAAAAATCTCCACCACATGCCGCGCATGCTCCGCCGTGACGATGGTCGGCTTTCCCTCTCGAATCCAGTCGACCAGCTGCATGATGTCCTCAAACACATGCGCCTCCGGCAGCTCTCGGTGAACGCCCGTTACATGCGGCAGTTCGCCCTGCCCCGCCCGGCTTTCGATCTCTTCGCGCCCTGGGTATTCGATAGGGGTTCCGTTGAATTTCCCGTCGCTGACTTTCCCGCGCGTTCCGAAGATAGGCGCGCGTCCGACATTCAACCCGCCCGCCGCCGAGCCGTACACAAACGCAAACAGCGCCTCCCCAAAATCGACCGTGATGAAGGTGTTGTCGTCCATTTCGGTTTGGATGCGTTCGCCGCGGAATTCGCGTTCAGGAATGCGCATGCCTGAAAACGCC
This sequence comes from Candidatus Poribacteria bacterium, assembly GCA_963665845.2. Taxonomy (GTDB): domain Bacteria; phylum Poribacteria; class WGA-4E; genus JAPPNK01. Next base: position 2,181,896 of record OY762492.1, on the reverse strand, counting down.
GTGACCCGCTTCGCCGGTCCCAAAATGCCGGTCAACGTATGAAGTCCGTAAACGGTCATATCGTAAAGCGGACCGCCGCCCGGCCGCTTATAGTACCAGGCAGGGTTGATGTTGGTGAGCGGATCGCTCCCTTGGCGCACCGCTTCGTTTTCGTGGTATGCCCCGAACGCGGCGCCTGTAGCCGCCCAGACGACGCGGCCGAGTCCGCCGTCTAAAATAAAACGGCGCGCCGCCTGATTCTTTGGACGCAGCATCTCGCCCGGCGACGCGACCAGCTTGACGCCCCGCTTCTCCGCCTCGGCGATGAGAGCGTCCGCCTCGTCCGTTGTCGTCGTCATGCTCTTGTTGAAATGGACATGGACGCCGCGCTGAACCGCCAGCATCCCCTGCTCAAAATGGACGCCGATGGGAGAGGCGAGGGAGACCGCGTCCACAACATCCGCGTCCAGCATCGCTTCAAAATCGGCAAAGGAACGTTCCGCGCCGAATTTGAGCGCCGCGGCTTCGGCGCGCTCCTCAACGACGTCGCAAACGGCGGTCAAACGGAGCCTGTCCTGAACATCCGCCTGCGTCACATGCGGAAGAATGCCGCGCAGCGCGACGCTTCCCGTCCCGACAACTCCGAAGCGCAGCGGTTTCATTCCGCCGTTCCCTGCGCGCCGCGCCATGAGGTCGTATGCGTCCATCCGGTCATTCGCTTGATGAGATCGCATTTGATGAACGACTCATGCCCCTCCATATGCCGGGCGAGCGGCGCTAGTTCTGGGTTGAACCGTTCCACCAGCTCGGCGGACGGCTCTAGGGCGGAGGTGTCGTCCGCGTTCACAAAGTAGGCGCCGTAAGGGGGCAGTTCATCAGCCGCCTCCATGAGCAGCCGGTGGGCGGAGGCAACATCCTCGCTGCCGACCCAGCAATAGAGCCATGGCGTCCATCCGCCTGCCGGGCGCGCGTTGGCGTTCATCTGGGCGCGCCGTTCAGGGGGGCAGATGCCGGCGGGGCGCGTGACGCTGGTGCGGATGCCGTAGGCGCGGGCGTACATCGCCATCAGATCCTCGCCGGCGTTTTTGGAGTAGCTGTACGAATCTTCAGGGTAACATGGATGGTTCTCGTCGATCGGCAGATAGTCGATCGGAAATGGGCTGTCGCTGATGCGGAATCCATGCCCTAGGGCGCAATTGCTTCCGCATAAAACGACGCGCGAGACCCCCTCGTCAACCGCCGCCTGCATGAGATAGTAGGTTCCGAGCATGTTGGTGCGGAAGGTGGCGTCGAACCGGACGCCCTGGTCTTCGGCGCGGGGGCGTATGTTCGGGTGATCGACAGGGTTCGGCTGCGCGCCGAGATGCTGAATCGCCTGAACGCCCTTGACCGCTTTTTGGCAGTCTTCGTACGAGTTCAGGTCCGCCTTTATCCATGGCAGGTCGGAGAACTCCTCGTCCGGCGGGCGGCGCGATGTCAACACAAGTTCGTAACGCTCCCGCAATTCCCGTATCACATACGGACCTAGGCGCCCGCTCGCGCCGGTGATCAGTACCTTCATGCGCCGCTCCTTTCATCTTCGCCGTTCCGTTTGCGCAAGGGGCATGATACCGCGTTTCAGGCTTAACGCAAGCGGAGCATCATTCCCGCGCCCTCTCCGTGTCATTCCCGCGCAAGCGGGAATCTAGAGGCGGCGATGAAGACGTCCGCGTTCGCCCGCCGCCGTGTCCCAACTATAGACGTAAGGTGAGAGGCGCGCTTTGCCAAAACAGGCGCGCTTCGTTATACTTATGCATACTGCGCATCGCGCGGCGACTTCACAGGGCGCTTTATGAATTTTGGCGGAACCTCTTGGGCGTATCTTGCGGCGGCGGCTGTTGCGGCGGCGGTGTCGGCGGCGGCGTATCTGCGCTCGCGCCGGCGCGTCGCGCCAGGCGCCCTTGCGTGGATGATCGGGCTGCGCGCTTCGGCGGCGGCGCTGCTCATCCTGTGCCTGCTCAACCCGACGCGCGCCGCCGTTCAGCTGGAGCGCATCCGCCCGCTCGCGCTGCTGCTCATCGACGCCTCCCAAAGCATGTCGATACAGGATGAACAGGGGCAAACCCGATGGAGCGCCGCGGCGGAAGCCGCCCAACGGATCGCCCCGCGCCTTGAGGAGCGGTTCGACCTGCGCGTCTATGCGTTCTCCGACAGGCTCCATCGGGTCGACATCGAACGCCTCGGCAGCCCAAACGGACGCTCCACCGACATTTTGACGGCGGTTGAAGAGGCGGGCGCCGCGGCGATGGGTTACCCGTCTGCCGGCGCGGTTCTCATCAGCGACGGCGGACAAAACGCCGGACCGGCGCGCCGCTTGGCTGAAGAATCGGGCGTTTCCGTCTTTACGGTCGGAGTCGGCAGCCCAACGCCCCCGCGCGACATCGCCGTCTCCTCTGTGCAGGCGCCCCCGGTCATGTTTGTCGAGGAAGAGGCGGTTTTGACGGTGGAAGGCTCCATCCATGGCTATGCGGGGCGCGAAACGCTTGTCAGCCTTTTTCGCGGAAATGCGCTGATTGGATCGCAAAAGATCGTTCCCGCCTCCGAGTCGGAAACGTTTCAGCTTGTTTTTAAAGACGTACCGGCAAAGGAGGGCGATGTTCGATACGCGGCGCGCGTGTCGCCGGCGGAGGGCGAATTGACCGAAGTGAACAACGAAAGCGCGGCGTCGGTGAGCGTCATGCGCGGACGCATCCGCGCCCTTTTCATTGACGGAAAACCGCGCCATGAGTTTGCCGCTGTCCGCCGGGCGCTTAGCCGCGTTCCGAACATCGACCTTAGCGCCGTTTTGCTGGCGCCGCCCGCGTCTCTTTCTCCTGAATCGCTGCCGGCGCAGACCGGCAGGTACCCGCTTTTCGGCTCCGAGTCGGTCTCGTTGGAACCGGACGCGCTCTCCCGTTACGATCTGTTCATTATCGGCGGCGTATCGCTGGCGCAGCTGCCCGCCGGTTTTCATGCGGCGCTGATCGAGGCGGTGGAGGAGCGCGGGGCGGGCGTCGCATGGCTCGCCGAGGAGGCGTGGCTGAACCCGTCCCTGCCGATGAGTCCGCTGGAGCCGATGCTGCCCGTTTCAACAGGCGCGCTGCCGGTACGCCCCGATTCGTCCGACTTCATGCCGCGCCTGACCGAGGCGGGGCGCCGCCATCCCGCGACGCAGCTGGCTCCCGTCCTCTCGGAAAACGACCGGGCATGGAGCCGCATGCCGCTCTGGACGCGCCTTTACACCGGCTTAACGGCAAAACCGGGCGCCGAGACGCTTGTCGAGTCGACCCGCTCCTTGACGCCTGTTCTGGCGGCGCAGCGCGTCGGCGCGGGGAAGTCGCTGTTCGTCGGCTCCGATTCCACATGGGTATGGGGCATGGCGGCGCCGGCGGAAAGCGGCGAAGAGCGGCTGTTTGACCAGTTCTGGGCGTTGGCTGCCCGCTGGCTTGCGACGCCTGCGTCGGCGCGGCAGGTGGTCGTCTCGCCTGAACGGCGCGCCTACGAAGCCGGCGAAACGGCGCGCATCGAAATACGCGCCTATCTGCCGGGCTTTCAACCCGCCCCGAACGCCGCCGTGGACGCGACCGTTATCGACCCGAACGGACGCCCTTCCTCGCTGCCGGTCTCCGCCTCCGAGAGCGAACCTGGAGTGTTTGAAACCTTTGTCCGCGCCTCCGACCCTGGCGAATACCGGGTCGCGGCGTCCGCCTCCGCCGGCGGAACCGCCCTCGGAGAGGACGAGGCGTCGTTCAACGCCGCCGCCCCCCAGATCGAGTTTGAACGGGCGTATCGGGACGAACCGTTTTTACAGGCGTTAGCCGACTCTACAGGCGGCGCCTATGTGGACATTCAACAGATCGACTCGATCCTTCCGCTTTTAAAAGAAAAAAGCGAAACGCGCGAGATACGTTACCGCGAATCAGTATGGGACAACCCGTTTGCGCTGCTGCTCATCGTCGGGCTGCTGTCGGCGGAATGGGCTTTGCGAAAACGAAAGGGGCTGGCATGAGAATTCGGATTGGGTTGACGGTTGCCGTTTTAGGGTTCTGTTGGACGGCGGCGGCGCAGCAGCCGTTTGCGATCGGACAGGTGCATTACGGCGGCGGAGGCGACTGGTACTCCAGCCGAACCTCCATCTCCAACTGGCTGCGCGAGATCGGGGCGCGCGTCCGCATTCCTGTAGAAAAAGAGGCGCGCCCCGTCCGCCTCGCCGACCGAGAGCTGTACAAAACCCCGTTTCTGTATATCAACGGACACGGAAACATACGTTTCACGGACGCCGAAGCGGAAGCGCTGCGCCTGCATATCTTGGCGGGCGGATTCCTGTTTGTGAACGACGACTACGGCTTGGACGCCAGCTTCCGCCGGGAGATCGCGCGCGTCTTTCCCCGCCGCCCTCTTCAACCGATACCTGCCTCCCATCCGATCTACCGCGCCTTTTACAGCTTGCCGGGACTCCCAAAAGTACACGAACATGACGGCGACCCCGCCCAAGGATTCGGCGTCTTTGTGGACGGACGGCTCGCCGTTTTTTACGCCTGGAGCGCCGACATCGGAGACGGATTAGAGGCGGGCGATGTCCATAACGACCCGCCCGACATCCGAGAATACGCCGTCAAGATGGCGGTCAACATCGCTGTCTACGCCCTCACACGATAAGGTTCCCGCTATGAATACGCCGCAGAACGACGCAAGAATTCAGACCCGTTTGAAACGATTGAAGCGGGCGCGCTCGCTTTACACGCTGGGCGGTTTCGCGCTGCGTTTCGGCGCTTTTTTGCTCGCGTCCGGTCTCGCGGCGGTCTGGATAAACGCGCATGCGCTGTCCCATGCGCCATGGCAGTTTCGCATCGCGCTGCTGCTTTTATGGACGGCGGCGCAGGTTTTTTACGCCCGGCGCGAATGGCGCCGATCCAGCATACGCCGCATGTCCGAGGAGGATGTCGCCGGGCATGTGGAGGATGCGTATCCGTCCGCGCGGACGCATTTTCTCGGCGCGCTGCAGCTGCATAACCGACGCGAGAAGATGCGCAGCCTCGGCTACGACGAGGGCTTGACGCGCCTTTCCATTGAAAAAGGGTTTGCGGCGTTTGAAGGCGTTCGTTCCGGCGTCGTTTGGGCGAAGGAGCGGCGGCGCGCTTTGGTCGGGCTGGCATGGGCGGGCGGCGCGTCGGTTTTGACGGCTCTCGCGTTGGCGCTCGGTCTGGCGGCGCTCTCCGACGCGGGAGAGTGGATGTTCTCGCCCGCCGAAGCGTTCAGCTGGGAGTTTGAATCGATTGAGCCTGGCAACACATCCGCGGCGCGCGGGGAGGATGTGAACGTTTATGTTCAGCTGACCGGCAACGCGCCTGAAAGCCCCGTTGTGGAGACGCGCGCGGCAGGCGCAGACGGCGAAGCGGGGGCATGGCTGACCGTCCCGACAGAGCCGATGAACGCGGCGCCCGCCGGAAAATACGCGGCGGTCATACGCGGCGTCGCCGACCGGATGGAATACCGCGCCCGCGTCGGAGATGAAGCGTCGGAGACCTACGCCATTGAGCTGTTGAACCCGCCCGCCGTAGACCGCCTCTCCGCCTCGATTCATTTTCCGTCTTACAGCGGGCTGGGCGTCAAAACGTTGGAAACTGATCAGGGCGACATCGCGGCGCTGGTCGGCTCGCGCGTCGAGATGCGCGGCGAAGCCTCCGCCGATCTCTCCTCCGCCTCGCTTGAGTTTCAACAGGGAGAACCGCTGCCGCTCAAGATCGACGGACAAAACTTCAGCGGACAATTCATCGTGGAAGAGAGCGACCGGTACCGCATTCTTTTAAAAGACCAACAGGAAACGGAAAACGCAAACCCGCCTGAATTCATCGTCTACGCTGTCAAGGACGAATACCCGTCCGTTCTGGACCTTCGCCCTGGAAAAAACGCGGACCTGGACAGAACGATGACGGTTCAGCTGGAAGCGGAAGCGTCGGACGATTTCGGCGTCTCGCTCATACGTCTACAGTACACGCGCGGAGAGACAAGCGGAACGGTTTCGCTGGGGCGTTATGATAAGGCGGAGCCGATCGTCCGCGCTTCGCATCTGTGGGATTTGTCCGCGTTGGATCTGTTCCCCGGCGATGTCGTTTCGTACTACATCGAGGCGTTCGACAACGACACGGTGAACGGACCGAAACGCGCTGTCTCACCGACGCGGACGATTCGCTTGCCGTCCATGGCGGAAATGTTCAACGCGGTCTCGCAAAGCCGTCAAACGCAGGCGGATCTGCTGCAGTCAATGCGGGACGCGCAGGAGGAAGCGAACAGCCTTGTCGACGGCGTCATTGAGCGGTCGCGCGCCGAAAAGAAGTTGACGCTTCAGGACGAAAAAGAGCTGCAGCAAGCGCTGGAGCTTCAGAATCAGGTGGAGGAGGACAGGGCGCGTCTCGTTGAAGAGATGCAGGAAACGATCCAAGAGGCGGAAAAGAACGAGCTGTTGAGCATGGAAGCTCTGGAAAAGGTGGCGGAAATGCAGCGTCTCATGGAGCAGGTGGCGACCGAAGAGCTGAAAGCGGCGATGCAGAAGCTGCAGCAGGCGCTGGAAAAACGCCCGTTTGAAGAGCGTCAGCAGCAGATGATGGCGGCAAATTTTGACCAGCAAAAGTTTGAGGAGCGGATCGAACAGATGATACGCGCCTTGGAAAAGATGCAGACCCGACAGGAGCTGGAGAAGGCGCGCCGCATGGCTGAAGACCTTGTGGAGCGTCAAGAGACGGTGGTTGAACAAACCGAAGAGGCGGCGCGCCAAAACGAAGGCGACCAAGAGACGGAACGGCAAACGACAGATCGGCTCGCAAAACAGGAACAGCAGATTGGGGACGACTCTAAAGAGCTGTTGACGCAGATGACAAAAGCGGCGGACGGCTTAGCGGAGGAGGAATCGACCGAGGAGATCGCCGAGGATATACGCCGCTCCATGCGCGAAGCGGAGGAGCGGGGTCTGTCGGCGAATCTGTCGGAAGCGCAGGAGCGTCTTGAAGAGGCGAAGCCGCAGGAGGCGCAAAGCCCCGCCTCCGAGGCGCTGGGCGAACTGCGCCGCATGGAGCAGGACTTAGACAACGCGCTGGCGTATATGGACGGCGAGGGGGGCGAGGAGATCTTGAAAGCGCTGCGCGGCGCGCTTCGGCAGGCGATCAGCCTGTCCAGCGATCAGGAAACGCTGATTGAACAGGCGGCGGAGGCGCGCCGCATTCGTCCCTACGCCGCCGACTACAACGATCTGGCGCTGGACGAAAAGATACTTGCCGACGGGGTCGGCGCCGTCGCCGAGGAGCTGCAGGCGCTCAGCTCCGAAGAGACGCAGATACCGCTGGAGCTGTTCTGGAAACTGCAGGACGCCCAATACGCCGCCGAAAGAAGCTCCGCCGCGTTTGCCGACAACGAACTGGACATGGCGATCCCGATTCAGCGCGAAACGATGGGGCGCGTCAACGCGGCGGCGCTGGCGATGTTGAAAACGCTGGACGCGCTGAACGCGCAGATGCAGAACTCCGGCGCGCAGAGCATGCTTGACCAGCTGCAGCAGCTGGCGGAGGGGCAGGGCGACGTGAACGACCTTGCGGAGCAGATTGAGCAGATGATGCGCGAACAGGGGCAGACGCCGAGCGGACAGCAGACGATGGAGCGGCTTGCGTTTGAGCAGTCTCTCATACGGGAGGCGTTTGAGCGGCTTGAGGAGCGGATGGAGCGGTACGGACAAATGGCGGAGAGCCTCGGCGGCGTCGGGGATGAGATGAAGGATGTCCAGAGCCGCATCGAGTCGGGCGAGCTGAATCAAGAGGTGTTGGAACGAATGCGGCGCATCGAGACGCGCATGCTGGAGAGCGCCAAGTCGCTAGAGAAGCGGCAGGAGGGCGAGAACCGAAAAGCGTCTGTCGCGGAGCGCGTCTTCGGCGGTCAAGAAGGCGCGGAGCGGGACGACTGGGACAAGATCGCCGAGACGTTTGAAGGCGCCATGCGCGAGATGAGCGAGATCGAAACGCCCGACCGGTTCCGCCGCCTCATACGCGCCTACTACCGCGCCCTCAGCGGGTCAACGGGCGGGTCAACGGGCGGATCGCAGGACGACGGCGCGGCGGAGGATGAAGCGCCTTAGCCGAGACATGCGTGTTCGGCGCGAACGCCCCGCTTCTGCAGAAAGGAGCATGACATGACATTCTTTAATTTCTCAAAGCCGCGCGCTGTTTTTGCGGCGATCAGCCTGTTCGCTCTGCTCTCCGCCGCCGCTGTCGGAAACGATCTTGAGCCGCTCGAAGATGTGACGAAGCTGACAAAACCGACCGTCTGTTACCGTGCCGCAGAAGGGCTGTATCTGATCGACTGGGACGGACAAAACGAACGGCTCTGGATCAAGGGCGACTTCAATTTACCTGCTCAATGGAGTCGAGACGGCCGTCGCGCCTCCATGCTCGTAGGAAACGGCTACACGCATTACATCCTGGATCTGGAAACAGGGCGCATGACGAACATCACGGAGCGGCTCAGGGTGAAAGGCATCCGCATCTACTATTCCGCCGCCTGGTGGTTCCCGAACGGGAGGCAGTTTGCATGCCGCGGTTTCACTACTGCGGATCTTTCAACTCTTTCCGACATCTACATTCTTCATCTAGAAAAGCTGACGCTCGTCAATATCACCAAATCGCCTGAGAAACTTGAGGGTTGGGCGTCGGTCTCCGGAGACGGCAAGAAGATCGCGTTCTATGCTGAAGAGGACACGCCGGACGGGAAATACAACCCGCTTACGCCGGACGAAATCTACTCCATGAACGCCGACGGAAGCGGCATTGTGAACCTCACGAACACCCGCCTGCATGAAAGAAAGCCTGAATGGTCGCCGGACGGCAAAAGGATCGCGTTCAGGGTGAACATGCGAGTCGCCCAGCCGGACGGAACGGAGACTTATAAGAGAGAAATCCATGTCATGAACGCTGACGGAACGAACTGGGAGCCGCTCGTGTTCGATCGGGATGAACAGGTGATCTCTTTAGACAGATGGTCTCCCGACAGCAAATGGCTGCTGTTTAGGATGGAGGATAAAGGCGTCATTGATCTTTACCGCGTCCATGCGGATACGAAGGAGATTGTTCGCATCACCCATGGCGCATACGTCGGATCCGCGTCCTGGGTGTTGGCGGGCAAGAGCCGCTTCCTCTCCGTTGATCCGGCGGGCAAAAAGCATTCGCAATGGGGCAAGATAAAAGAGGCGGAGCCGCCGAAGGAGGAGAACGCCCCCGCTGAAGAATAACAGGCGCCGCCGATCGGCTTTACAGCTCCGCCAGCTCATCCTGCAGCCGTTGCTTTTCATGCAGGTTGGCGTAGAAACCGCCCTGCGCGATCAGCTCCTCATGCGTTCCTTCTTCGACCAAACGCCCTTCGTCCAGGACGAAGATCTTGTCGGCGTCCTTGACCGTCGAGACGCGGTGCGAGATCATGACCACCGTTGTGTCGGCAAGCCCGCCGCGCAGGTTATGCAGGATCGCCTCTTCGGTGTGCGTGTCGACCGAGGCGAAGGCGTCGTCCAGAATGAGTATGCGCGGCTTGCGCAGCAACGCGCGGGCGATGGAGGTTCGCTGCCGCTGTCCGCCGGAGACGGTCGCGCCGCGCTCGCCCAGCTCCGTGTCGAACCCGTCCGCAAAGCCTTCGATTTCTTGAAGCAGATGCGCCGTTTCCGCCGCGTTTATCATCGCTTCCCGGTCCGCTTCAGGGTCGCCGAAGCGCAGGTTGTCGGCGACGCTGTCTGAAAACAGAAACGCCTCCTGTTGAACAAAACCGATATGCGAACGCAGATGCTCAAGCGAATAGGAGCGCACATCGCGCCCGTCAATGAGAACGGAGCCTTCCTCCGCCTGGCGCAGGCGCGGAATCAGGCTGACAAGCGAGCTTTTGCCGCTGCCGGTCGGTCCGACGACCGCCGCCGTCGTCCCCGCCGGTATGCGCAGGCTCACATCTAGCAGCGCCGGCGGTCGTTCATCCTCCTCGTCGTATCGGAAGGTGAGGTTTCGGAAAGCGATCTCGCCCCGAATGGACGGTTCCGGCAGCGGCATCGGCTCGGCGTCGGTTACTGTCGGGCTTGCGGACAAGATCTCGCTGAGCCGTCCCATGGAGGCGGCGGCGCGCTGCGCCCCGCTCCATGTGAACCCGAAGATCGCCATCGGAAAGGTGAGCATCATCAGAATGAAGTTGAACTGCGTGAACTGCCCGAAGGTGATCGCGTCCGACGCGACGCCCCAGCCGCCCAGCCAGAGCGACACCGCGGCGCTCACACCTGGTATGAACAGAATGATCGGAAAGATGAGCGACTCGAATTGAATAAGCCGCTGGTTGCGTTTCACATACACATCGTTCATCTCGGAAAAACGGCGCGATTCGCTCTCCTCGCGCAGATACGCTTTCACGATTCGAACGCCTGTGAAGCTCTCCCGCGTCATGGAGTTCATCTGCGCAAACTGCTCCTGTATCTGCTCAAAAAAGGTATGGATGCGCGTCGACATGCGCGCCATCACCGGCGGAAGCGCGGCAAACGGCGCCAGCGACGCAAGAGCGAGCCGCCAGTCGATGACGAACAGAAACGCCAGCCCGATCGGCAAACGCAGCGCGGCGGAGGCGGCAAACATGAGCGTCCGTCCGAGCATGTTGCGCACCGCGTTCAGGTCGTTCACCGCGCGGGCGAGCAGGTCGCCTACATTTTGACGCGCGAAGTAGGCGTTGTCTAAGGTCAAAAGATGCTCAAAGAACCGGTTGCGCATCTCGTATTCGATGCGGCTTGAGCTCCATCCCATCATATAGCGGGAGACGAAGCGGGAGCCTGATTGGAGGCAGGCGGCGCCAAGGATGAGCGCGGCGTATGTTTTGACGCTGAAAAGCGTCTCTATGTCAGGGTTGAGGCTGTCGATGGCGTCGCGCACAAGAATGGTGGCGAAGAACGCGAGGAGTTCGCCGAAGATCAGAAAGGCGGCGCTTCCGATCAGCGCTTTTTTGTACCGCCGCAGATAAGGCGCCAGCGCGCGAAGATTCCCGATATGCCCGCTCCTTGAACGTTGAACGTTCTGGGAAGCATAGCGCCGTTTGCGGCTCGGCGCAAGAAATAACGTCCCTATGGATCGCCGCCGACAATCGCGCGCGCATTTCGGACAAGCCGCCGTATTGTGCGCCGCTCATTCTTCAGAGGCGTTCTCTTCCGGCGCCTCCGCCTCTGTCTCCTTGATGTCGCCCCACTGCTCATGCTTCTTGCCGGAGAGATCGATGGAAAGAAAACGGCTCTTGCCCGCCAAAACCCATGTCGGAGAATCGCCGTCAGGCTTGATCAGCTTCTCCTTTCGCGCCGCGACATGCGCCAGATAAACGCCAAGCGGCTTTGGATCGTTCGGATCAATAGACCCACCGAAGTAGACGATCCATTTCGAATCGGGCGACCAATATAAATGGCCGATATAGCTCCCGTTCTCTATGAAACGCTCCGCGCCGGATCCGTCCGAGTTCATCATGTACAATACCGCGTCGCGTGGATCGTCGCGTAAGGTTTCAAATCCGATCTTCTGTCCGTCCGGCGACCAAGACGGGTAAGCATCCGCCTTTGGATGGTTCGTGAGATTGACGATATTCGATCCGTCGGCGTTCATGACATAGATATCGTTGATGACTTTTGCGTCGTCTCTCAACCTCGGCTTGTCCAGCATTCCGAAAACGATTTTTTGACCGTCCGAAGACCATGACGGGGTACCAAACGCCGGATTCCGAAACGGAAAATCGGTCAATTGTACATGTTTTTCGTTGTAGACATTCACCTTGTAGATGTTCGCCCCAAAGACGACGCCTGTGACGTACCATCCTTCGGTAATTCCAACCCATTTCCCGTCGGGCGACCAGAAGGGATCTGTGAAATGATGCCCCACTCCGCCTTCAGGAAGCCATTCCAGCAGGTTCTGGACGCCGCCGGTCCTCAGATCCAGCAGATAGGTGGTGTATGTCCCGTCATTGATGTCGTACACAACCACGGCGGCGCGCTTTCCGTCGGGCGACCAGTAAGCGCTGCCTGAAAACCTTGCCTTTCCGTCGCCCATCCAGAGTCGGTCGTTCCCGCCGTCCCAATCCATGAGGCGAATCTCAAACCCTTCAGGCGTAAGGTAGGCGATGGTCGGCTTGTCCAGCTTCGTAACATCCTCTTTCGGTTTCGGCAGGGGCAGGACAGCATGCGCCGACAGCATACTTGCGCAGAGCAGCAGCGAGGCGGCTGTCATAAAAGCGGCGAATCGAATCTTTAGCATATCATGTCCTCTCCAACGCATTGTAAAGGATCGCTGAATGCGCGTCAATATAGGCGCGAAGCGGACAGTCTCTCTATACGATGATTTTGATTTTAGAGGGTTCCGTTTTGGAATGCGGACGCGGTCTGGGAAAACTCTGCATTCCCGCTTGCGCGGGATTTCTGAACTCCCCCTTGAAAAGGGGGGCTGGGGGGGTTTTAGCCGCGCGGGGCGGCTGTGACGATGCCTTAAGATTCCCGCTTGCGCGGGAATGACGATCTGGTTGGCGAAGCCTTTCCCATAAATAAAAACTTTGTTCGTTGCGGACAGGGGCGGCGTCCTGTAACATGCCCGTCAACAGGAGGCTGTATGATCAAGCCGCATCTGAAAGACGACGCCCTTTTAAACGACATACGAGACGCGAACCGCGGCGGCGGCAACCTCCACCTGTGGTGGCTTGGGCAGAGCGGGTATCTGCTCCAAGCGGGCGGATCGCGCCTGCTCATCGACCCGTACCTGTCCGACTCGCTCACCAAAAAATACGCCCAGACCGACAAGCCGCATGTCCGCATGACCGAGCGGGCTATCAACCCCGCGCGGCTCAACTTCATCGACGCCGTAACATCCAGCCATAACCACACCGACCATCTGGACGCGGAGACGCTTCTGCCGCTCATGCGCGTCAACGCGGGGCTGCGCGTCATCGTCCCTGAAGCGAACCGCGCCTTCGCCGCCGAACGGCTTCAATGCCCGCCCGAACGGCTAACAGGCATCGACGCCGGCAAAACAGCGGACGCGGCGGGCTTCCGAATACACGCCGTCCCCGCCGCCCATGAGACGCTCGAAACGGACGCGGACGGCAGATATACGCATCTGGGCTATGTGATCGAAGCGGGCGGCAAAGTTGTCTACCACAGCGGCGACACGGTTCTATACGACGGCATGCTTGATTGGCTCAGCGGTTGGCGTATCGACGCGGCGCTGCTCCCCATCAACGGGAGGAACCCTGCTCGGCGCGTCGCCGGGAACCTGTCCGGCGTCGAGGCGGCGCGCCTTAGCCGAGAGACGGGCGCGTCGCTCGCCGTCCCATGCCATTACGATATGTTTGAGTTCAATACGGTTTCGCCTAGCAAATTCGCGGACGAATGCGAACGCATCGGGCAGCCGTACCGCGTCTTAAAATGCGGCGAGCGTCTAAGTCTGTGAGTCGGCGGGCGTTTTAGCGGTAAGGATAAACGGCGCGCTTCTTGTCGGGCGAGGGGCGCGTTTCGATGCGCCATTGTCCGCCTTCTTGCCGCAGGCGCGCCTTGATCCATGCATGGGAATCATACTCACGCGCGGCGATGAGCGCCGTTTTCTCCTCCTGCGCCAGCGTCAATGTTTTGCCGAGATCGAAGCGGGTCGGGTCGGCGCGGCGCGTTTTTTTAAACAGGTCAACACCGCCCGCCGCCTCAAACGCCGCCCGCGAACGCCGCGACAACATGCTGTACGCCGCCTCATATTCTTCCATGTATAACGCGCCGATATAGGATGTCCAGACGGCGCGCGGGTTGGACGCGGCGCCTCTCGCGCGGAGAACGGCGTCCAGCGCGTCCAGGTCCGACTCCTGCGCCGCCTCCATGGACGCATAAACCGCTTCGGTCGGCGGCGCGGGGCGGTACGACCAGATATAGACGCCGAAGGAGATCTCGGCGACAGCGGCCGCCGCCAGCAGAATCCACCACTTCGTCATGCGTTCGGCTCCAGTCCAAGTTCTCGGCGCAGGTCGGACGGCTCCGCCCGTTCGCGCCGGCAATCTTCCCTTTCGGCGAGCCGCCATAGCAGCGGGTGGTCTCTCAAGACGGCGAGGCTTCCGAGTATGACGCATTTTCGGCGCGCGCGGGTGACGCTCACATTCAGCCGCCGCCTTTCGCCCAGAAAAGAGGTGAGCCTGTCGCGCCGCGCTGTTGACAAAATAACCACCGTCTTTTCACGCCCCTGGAAAGCGTCCACCGTGCCGCATTCCGCGGACAGGTTGAAACGGCGCAGCTGACGGCGCAGTTCCGCCTGCTGGTTCCGGTACGGCGTGATGCATCCGACATCGTTCATGCCGAGGCGCGACATGGCGAGCGTCAGCAGGGCGGCAATCTCCGCCTCTTTTTTGTTCATGTTGGGGATGTCCCCGCTTCCGCCCGGTATGTCTAAAAACACGAACGGGCTGGACGGGTCCAAGACGCGCGCCAGGAGTTCCCACCCCGGCTGCTCCGCCGCCCGTTCCAGCTCTGGGAGGCGGGCTTGCGCTTCGTCCGCGGTCTCCAGGCGTCCGCCGTAAAACTGTTCGGACGCCCACTCGCTGATAGCGGGATGCATTCGATACTGGCGCGAGAGAAAGACCAGCCCCTCCTCGCCGCCGCGCTCCTTCAAAAGCGCGTTCAACCGCTCAAACAGCGACTTGTCCAGCCCCGATATTCCGATTTCCCGCAGCGACTCCGGCATCTCCGCATGCCGCGCGTCAAACGACGAAAGGCAGACCGGCCCGAGCTGCTCCTCGTCGCCGACCAGGATCGCCTTTTTGCCGAGCGTCAACAGCGCCGCCGCGAGCGGCTCGGGCATCTGCGTCGCCTCGTCCACGATGACAAGGTCGAACGGGGGGGAGCCGTCCGGGTTTTCTTGAGCGACCCATGGCGACTCCAGCAGCGAATGCGCCGTGCCGAGAAGCAGCCGCGTCGACTCTAAATGCGCGCGCAGTTCGGCGAGGCTGTCAAACGCGGCGCCCGCCTCCTTCGCAAACATGCGCCGTCCGTCAACGTTGAGCCGTTTCAAGCTTTCTTTGAATTGATCGGTCATAGAGGAGTGAAGCCCAAAGCGGAAAAACGGCTCAAAACCGGCGGCGCCATGCCCGCTTTCGATCCACCGCTCCACGATGTTGTCGATGGCGTTGTTTGTCACGGCGGCGGCGAGGACGCGCGCGTTCTGCCGAACATGCGTCTCGATGATGGCGTGTATCGTCATCGTTTTGCCGGTTCCGGGCGGTCCGGTGATCGACAAAAAGCCGTTCTCGTCCAGTCCGCTCAACAGGGCGGCGCTCTGCTGCGCGTTCAGGCGGTTTTTCATCGAAAGGCGCAGGGCGTCCGGCTTTGCCGCCGAGAAAAGCAGCCCCTGACGCTTCGGCATAAGCCCCTCCAGAACGAGCGTTTTCATCGCCTCGTTGCGCGACGATATGAACCGATAAAGCGCCCGGCGGAGCAGATCGGAGCGGTAGAAGCGCGGGAACCGTTCCACGACCCAGCCGTCTTTCGGCAGGTCGGCGGCGTCTTGAAAGGCGCGCGCTTCATGCGTTTCAACGACCAGCGTCCCGCCGGACGCCTCGGCGACCGTGCCGCGCATCGTTTCATGCCAGCGGCGAAGGTCGCCGCGGTGCGCAATCGCCTCGTCCCCCTCCTTGAATTCCGCCATGCCCGGTTCAAACTGAAACTCAAGCCGCGAGTCTTGGCGGTTCGCCAGGCGCGCCCCTTCGATGCGCCGCTCTCCGCGCGGAATCTCTACCTCCATCAAGCTGCCGGGCGCCTGCATGGCGCTCAAAAGCGGCTGCAGATACTGACGCCGCACCGCCTCCTCTTCGATGAGAGCGAGACGGATGCCATGCCAGAAATAGTCCTGTTCAAGGGGAGTCAAGGCGGGCTTGTCCAGGTCGCCGCGTTCGCCGAACAGCGCCGTTGAACGTTCGCATGCCTGATGAAGAAACCGGTAATGGGTTGAGCAGTGGCTGCATTTTGCGGGATGGTATCCGAAAAACGGGTAGTCGGGCGGGAGAGGATCGTCCGCGCGTCGCGGCTCCATCAGCTGCTCGCGCAGATGCGCGGCTTGATTTCGAGCGGCGGCAAGCTTCGCCCTCGGCGCGGGAGAGGCGCCGCGCATGCGCCCGTCCGCGCTCGACAGAAGACGCGCGCGAAGAGACGCCGTTTCTCCTGGACGGCGCCCGGCGGCGCGCATATCCTCGCTCAACATCGCCGCGTACGCCTGCAGCTGAAACACATCCCCGCTGTCGACGCGCCCCGCCTTCAGCTCATACACCGCCGCGCGTCCGCCTTCAGCCAAGAAAAAAGCGTCCACCCGACCCAGCAAACCCAACTCCGCCGACCAGCGCATCGACTCCACATGACGGCGCGGGCTGTACCAGGCTGGCTCCTCATGCAGCGCCTTTTTGATGTTGTCAAAATGGCGGCGCGCCTCCTTTTTAAACCGCTCCAGCTGCGCGTCGTCTTCAAACAGATAGGCAAAGTCGAGGCTCCAGCCAGGGCGGCGCGCCTCCCATGCCTCGTCAAAATCGACCCGCGCATTCAGCAGCATGTCCGCAAAAAGCGCATGCGCAACCTGACCGCGCATGAGAGGCTCGCTCAACTGAACGCCCGTCCCCGCAATGCGGTGAAGCGAGGAGCGGTGGCAAAAAGCGCTCTGGCTCAATTCGGTCACGTCGATGAGGCGCAGCGGCTCCACAACGGCGTAGCTGCTGCGCGTCGCCGAGAAGCGCATCTGGTCAATGTCCAGCGGCTCCAGATTGTAAAACGATACGAGAGCGGGGCGTTCCGACACCCTGTTTTTAAGCTGTTCCACCGCCTGAAACATCGGCAGGTTGACGCCGCGGTCGATGGAGACGGTCATGAATTCTCCGTCTTCGGCGGCAAGCCGCGCGGCGCATGCCTCCGTTCCATACGGGTTCGTCAGGTCTTCTTCGATGTCGACGACGCGCGCGAACGGAGCCTTGTAGGTCGCCGGCTTTTGAACGGAGCCTTCTTGATCAATCTGCAGAACGCCGCTTTGCGACCTGCTGAACGCCGCCCACAGCTCCATCAGCCCCCATGCCGACGGGCGCCGATCCGGGTTGGGGTCCAGGCAAAACTGCAGGATCGTTCCCAAGAAGGAGGGCAGCTGCAGCGAGCGCCACTGCATCTTTTGAACCGTCCCGCGGATGCGTTCCATCGCCGCGTTGAAGATGTCCATGTTCGGTTTGCGTTGGCGCAGGGCGTCGAATTCGCTGTCGGAAAGCGCGTCGGCGAGGCGCGACCCGCTGGCAACCTCATACAGCAGGACGCCGAGCGCGTACACATCGGAGCGTTCGGTGAAGACTCCCGCGTTGGCGGAGTACGCCTCCGGGGCGATATACGGCGCCGTGCCTTGAAAATGCCGGCTTCCGATCAGCGAACGCAGCCCAAAATCGGCAATCAGATACCGCGGCTGGTAATCCTGCCCCTCCGAGACCAAAATGTTTTCAGGCTTCAGATCGCCATGCACATACCCCTGCTCATGGAGATAATTCAGCCCGCGCCCGACCGCAAACAGCAGCTCCCGAAGCTCCGACTCGGTCGGAACGGAGCCGTCGAAGTGCTGCCAGAGATGCCCCTCCGTCGCCAGCTCGGTAACGAGATAGGTTCCGTCCGCGTCGGCGAAGGCGTCGTAAAGCCGAAGGATCGATTCATGTTGAAGTTCCGCCAGCCCCTGCGCCTCCTGTATGACGCGCGGGCCGTCCCGTTCGTCATGCAGCGGCGGAAGGCATTTGACGGCGGCTTCCCGAAGGCGCACCAGTTCGCCCCGCTGCCCGAAGCCGATATACTCGACCGCTTTCCACACTTCGCCGAAGGCGCCTTCGCCCAGCGGCGCCTCCAGCTGCAGCCGTCCGCTTTTGAGCCATTCGCCTCTGGCTCGTTTCATAAAACCTCCAACCGACCTCATGCCTAAAGTTGGAACAGTTGAACAAACAAAGCTTTACTCTTGGGAAAAGGCGCCGCCAAACCAGACGTCATTCCCGCGTAAGCGGGAATCTAGAGGCGCCGCAAACAAGGTCCGCGTTCGCCAGGCGGAATGTCCCAACTAAAGCCTTAAGGTCAGCTTCAAGGGATTTCCGCGCCGCCCGCTCATGAGTATCATATCCGAAAGCGCGTTTGTAAACAATTCTGCGCGGTAAAACGTTATAATGGCAATCGGAACGGAAGCGGTCAACATGGCGGGAGGCGGCATATGCATAAAGCGGCAAGGATGTGCGCGGCGGCGCTGGCGGCATGGGCGTTGGCGGTCGGGGCTTCGGCGGAATCGGTACCTTTGGAGGAAAATCTAGCGGCGGACGGGCGAACCATCGATGTGCGGTCTGCCGCGCTCGCAGGCTCCACCGTCGCGCGGGCGAGGGGGCTGGACGCGCTGTCGACCAACCCCGCGGGACTGGCGGCGCTCGCTTATTCGGAGGTTTCAGGCTCCCTTTTTTACAACGGCGGCAGTCTGGAAACGCAGCTCGGAACCAGTCCGACAGCGTCCTCGTCCTGGTCGGACGTTCGTTTTGGACATATCGGAATCGCGCATCGGTTTTATGAGTTTCCGTGGCTCGGCGTCGCGGCGTCTTATCAGCATTCGCGCGGTCTTTCGGGGCGTTCGCTTGTTGAAGGCGTCGAAACGCTTGGGCAGCTCGCCGGGTCGGCGATACGGGAAGAGATCGAGACGGACGGCAATGTGCATGCGCTCTCGCTCGGCGCCGGGTTTGAGGTGGCAAGGGGCGTTCGGGTCGGCATCGCGCTCAACCAATGGGACGGGGCGCGGGATCGGCATATCCGCTATGAAGCGGGCGACACCTACCTGGACGACATACGCCGCGATATTTCAGCGACGCGGCTCAAACTGGGCGCCGAAGTCGGCTTGACGCCGATCATCCTGTTTGGCGCGTCGGCGCATCTGCCGGCGGATGTCGACATACGCGAAGACTGGTCGCAGGTGGACCGATCCAGAGACAGGGACAACGCCGGCTCCGGAAACAGCGGGCTTATCAAGTACGATTTCCATATCCCGCTTGAGATCGAGATCGGATCGGCGCTGAAACTGTACCGCTGGCGCATTTCGGGCGCGATACGGCATGCGCGCTGGACAGACGCGCGCTACTCCACCGCCCCCGCTAAGGATGTGGACGCGGATCAGTTCGAGACGCTGTATCAGAACGAGACGGAGCTGAAGCTGGGCGCGGAGCATTGGTTTGAAAACGACATCGCGCTGCGGGGCGGCTTGCGCTTCGGGTCGCCGAAGTTGTCGTCCGACTGGAAATCGTATGACAGGGCGCCGCTGGCGCTGTCGATGGGGGCGGGCCTTCCGATGGGGCGCGCCGCCTTTTTGGATCTGGCGTACGAGTTCAGCGCATGGGAGCGCAGCGGCGACGACCTGAACGAATCGCGGACGGGGCATCGCTTCTTGGCGGGCGGACGACTTCTTTTTTAAGCGGGAGATCCCGCTTTTGCGGCGGGAATCAGAAGCGGCCTAGACTTCTGATTCCCGCTTGCGCGGGAATGCATGTCCTCGCGGAAGCGGGGAACGAGGAGAGGGAGCGGCGCTGGTTGCGCTGGGTTTTGAACTAAGATTTTCAGGATTTATAGGATTTTCAAGATTTGGAGATGCGGGCATTTCGTGGACGGCGTGTCGGTTTTCGGCAATTTTCCTGACAATCTTTTCAATCATGCAAATCTTAGTTCAGACAGCAAATGGTTTCGGGTTCGCCTCTGGATTCCCGCACGTTTTACCGCAAGGGCGGGAATGCATGTCCTCGCGGACGCGGGGGAGGGCTATGGGGCGGCTAACCTTCCCACCGTCTCATCAGGTCAAAATCCAGGTCGAACTGATCAAACAGCCTTGCCAGAACAAAGTCGATCTGATCGTCCAGCGTTTTCGGTTGATGGTAAAAGCCGGGCATCGCCGGCAAAACGGTCGCGCCCATGCGCGACAGCCGCGTCATATTCTCCAGATGAATCGTACTCAACGGCGTCTCGCGCGGCACAATGACCAGCTTCCGCCGCTCCTTGAGACAAACCGACGCGGCGCGGTGTATCAAGTTCAACGACAAGCCCGCCGCCAGCGCGCCGACCGTACCCATGCTGCACGGCAAAACGGCCATGCCCATCGTCCTGAAGCTGCCGCTGGCAATCGAGGCGCCGATATTGCGCGTGTCATGAACGACGATGTTCGGCGCGGGCGTTCCGATCATCTGCTCAATGTCGAGACGTTCAGGATCAATCGCCCGCCCGCGCTCCTTTAAAAAGGTCAACCGCGCGGCGGACGAAACCGCCAGATGCGTCTCGATCTCCGACTTCGCCAGAATCTGCAGGGCGCGCTCGGCGTAGACCGCTCCGCTCGCCCCGGTGACGCCGACGATGATCCGCTTCGGTTCGCTCATGCCTTCACCCCGATATGCGCCGCGGCGATGCCGAACGTCCGCAGATAATACCGCGTCTCCGGGAGGCCCGCGGCGCGCATGATCTCCGCCAGCCCCTCCGCGTCTGGAAACGCCGCCACAGACGCCGGCAGATACGAATACGCTTTCATGTCGCTTTTGGAGACCGCGTTGCCGATGCGCGGCAGCGCCTGCGTGAAATACAACAGATACATCTTCCGCAATAAAGCCCCCTTCGGCTGCGTGAATTCTAAAACGGCGACGCGCCCGCCGGGCTTCGTCACGCGCGCCATCTCGGCGATCCCGCGCTCTACATTCGCCACATTGCGAATGCCGAAACCGACCGTCACCCCGTCAAATGAATCGTCCGCGAACGGCAGCTGAAGCGCGTCCGCCAGGAGAGGCGCGAACCCGTTCCCGCGCCGCTTCTCCGATTTCGCCCGCCCCCGCTCAACCATCTCCATCACAAAATCGGAGCCGATAACGGACGCTTCAGGGGCGCGTTTGCGCACCGCTAAAGCCAGATCGCCCGTCCCGCAGCAGACGTCCAGATAACGCCCGCGCGGATTGTCCACCGCCATCTTTGCCGTGAAGTTCCGCCACCGCTGGTCAATGCCCAAACTCAACAGCCGATTCAGAAGATCGTACCGCGGCGCGATGCCGGCAAACATGCGCCGAATATAACGGCTTTTCTCCTCCTCGGTCGGCAGCTCCTGCGTCAAAATCCGTACTCTTTCCAGCGCTCGTCCACCTGGCGCTTGATCTCCTCCGTCATTTCGATCTCGTCGGGCCATTCGCGGCGGAACCCTTCCGACTCCCATTTTTTCGTCGCGTCGATGCCCATCTTGGAACCGTAGCCGAGACCGACGGAGGCATGGTCTAAAATGTCGATCGGTCCGTCCACAAACATAATATCGCGCTTCGGGTCCACATTGCTGCCGACATAGAACCAGACCTCGTCCGCGTTTTGAACATTCACATGCTTGTCAACGACGACGATGATCTTGGAGAACATCATCTGACCCAAGCCCCAGACGGAGCTCATGACCTTGCGGGCGTGCCACGGATATTGCTTGTCGATGGCAAGAAAAACGAAGTTATGAAAGATGCCGAAGATGGGCAGGTTCATGTCGACAATCTCCGGAACCTGCGTGCGCAGCAGCGGCAAAAAGATGCGCTCCGTCGCCTTGCCGAGAGAAAGATCCTCCTGCGGCGGCTTTCCGACGATGATCGTCTGATAGATCGGGTTTTTGCGCCGCGTGATTGCCGTAATATGAAACTTCGGGTACAGATCCGCCAGCGAGTAAAAGCCTGTATGGTCGCCAAACGGACCCTCCATGACCAGCTCGTCCGGCTCCAGATACCCTTCAATGACGAAGTCGGCTTCGGCGGGAACCTCAATGTCATGGTCGTAGCCGTGTTCGGTTGTCAGCGTCTTCGCCTTGACAAGCTTAACATGGTCTTTCTTTAAAAAGCCGGCGAACAGCAGCTCATCGATTGCATGCGGCAGCGGAGCCGTCGCGGCATACGGCAGAACAGGATCGCCCCCGACAGCGACCGCGAGCGGCATGCGTTTGCCCGCGGCGGCGTATTCGCGGTAATGCCCGGCGCCGTCATGGTGCATATGCCAGTGCATCGCCGCTTCATTTTTGGAAAAAATCTGAACGCGGTAGAGGCCGACATTGCGCGACCCTGTATGCAGGCTTTTTGTGAAAACCTGCCCGAAGGTGATATACGGGCCGGCGTCCAGCGGCCAGCAGGTGATGATCGGGAGCGCGTTTAGATCGACATCTTCCCCCGTGGAGACCGCCTCTTGACACGGACCGGAGCGGATCGTTTTGGGAGGAAACTTGGCCACTTTAGCGAGCCTTGCCGCCGTTTTCACCTTGTCCATCAGCCCTTCGGGCGGCGCCATGTGGATCATCTCGGCGATTTCGCCGGCAATCTCCTCAATGTTCTCGACGCCCAGCGCCATGCAGAGCCGCTCCATCGTTCCGTATGTGTTGATGATCAGCGGAAACTCGGAGCCGCGCACATTTTCAAAAAGAAGCGCCGGTCCGCCCGCTTTCGTCGTCCTGTCGGCGATTTCAGAGATTTCAAGATAGGGGGAAACCTCCGCCTTTATCCGCATCAGCTGCCCTTTTTTTTCTAAGTCCGCCGCAAAATCGCTCAGGTTTTGGTACCGCATTCATCCGCCCGTTGATGATAAGAACCGCCGCGCATACAACATCATGCTACGCCGTTCGCGCCTTGTCAAGCGCGGGCAGTCTCTATAGACGATGATCTTGATTTTAGAGAGTCGTTTTGGAATGCGGAGGCTGTCTGGGAAAACTCTGGATTCCCGCTTACGCGGGAATGACGAATAGCCCAATAACAGCGGTTGGGGCGCGGTTTCTGGACTCCCCCCTTGAAAAGGGGGGCTGGGGGGGTTTTAGTTCCGTGCGCGGAATCACGATTAGCACAACTCAAACGGTATTTTCGTCATCATCGCCTGTAGAGACTACCTCGCGGCGGCGCAGGTTGACACGGCGCGCCGCTTTGCGTATTCTAACCCGCGTCGGTCAAACGGTATCTGTATGAGGAGAATGAACGATGCCAACCATCTACGTCGGGTCGGTCGGTCAAAGCGTGTGGCGCAGCAGGGACGGCGGCGCCTCGTTTCATAGGGCGTCCAAGGGCATGTGGTCAGAAAGCGACATCCGCGCGCTGACGCTTAGCCCGCATGACAGCCGGACGCTGTATGCCGGGTCGGAGGACGGCGTGTTTAAAACGGAGAACGGCGGGGATGAATGGACGCGCCTCGGCGGCGAACTCGCCGGTAAAGAGATATGGAGCGTCGGAGCGTCGCCCCATGACCCGAACCTGCTCATTGCGGGAACCTGCCCGGCGGCGCTGTATGTGTCCGAGGATGGCGGCGCCAGCTGGTTCTTAGGCAAGCAGGAGATCGCGCAGGACTGCTTCGGCGGAGCCATGAAAACGCGCGTCACCTCCATCCTGCCGCATCCGACGAAACCGAACGTCCTGTTTGCCGGCATTGAGGTGGACGGACCCCGCGTCTCCGACGACCGAGGCAAAACATGGCGCCGACTCGGGCTGCCCGATGTGGACGTTCATGACATGAAGATGCTCAGCTGCGGGACGCTGTTCGCTTCAGCCAACAACGAGGTGTACCGCAGCGGCGGCGAAGGGCAAAACTGGGAGCCGCTCCACATCAAAGAGCGTTTTGAAAACGCCTACTGTCGAGGGATGGGAGCCGCGCCGGACGGTTCGGACGCGCTTTATGTCGGCAACGGCGACGGCCCCCCTGGAAGCGTCGGCGCCATGTACCGAACGCGCGACAAGGGCGGCTCATGGGAGCGGGTCCCGCTCAACGCGCCGGCGAACAGCACCGTCTGGCAGTTCGCCTCCGCCGGCGAATGGATGGCGGCGGCGACCGTACTTGGACAAGCCTTCCGAAGCGTCGACAGCGGCGAAAACTGGGCGAAACTGGCATGGGAATTCGGCGAAGTGCGCGGACTGGCGCTGGCGGAGCAATGAAAACGCAGACGCTCGGACGCACAGGCATTCAGGTCGGCATCGTCGGACTCGGCGCCGCATGGCTTGGACATCGGCGCGGCGGCGGACCGTTAGACGAAGAGCTGGGCGCGGCGACCGTACACGCGGCGCTGGAAGAAGGATGTACGCTGATCGACACGGCGCAGCTGTACGGCGGCGGCGCCAGCGAACGCATCATCGGCGCCGCGCTTCGGCAGCGCCCCGACCTGGCGCGGAACGCGGTTGTAACAACAAAATGCGGACGGCAGCCGCGCGGATACAACTATGAAGCGGACGCGATACGCCGCAGCATCGAAGAGAGCCTAGAAAAGCTGGGCATGGAGCGGATCGAAATCGTCTTTATTCATGACGCGATGGGCGTTCCAAAAGAGCAGGTTTTGGGAGAGCGATACGCCCTCGGCGCGCTGCGCCGGCTTCAGAAGGAGGGAATCGTGCGGCATGTCGGCTGCGCGCTGAACGATCCCGATCCGAATGCGGAGTATATTGCGACCGGCGAATTTGACGCCGCCGTTGTGCCGGAAGCGTGGAGCCTGCTGAACCAATACGCCGAGGAGCGCCTTCTTCCCGCCGCCGAAAAACACAACGTCGGTCTCATCTGCGCGACGCCTCTGGAACGCGGCATTCTCGCTACAGGTCCGGTTGAGGGCGAAGATTATATGGCGCGCCGTTTTTCTGAACGCTGCATTGAGCAGGTTAAAGCGATACAGCGGCTCTGCGAACGGTATGAGATTCCGCTGGCGGCGGCGTCGCTGCAGTGGTGCGTTCGGCGCGCGCCCTTTGCCGCGGCGATACCGGGCGCGCGGACTCCAGAAGAGGCGCGCTCCAACGGCATCGCTGGACAGGTTGCC
Organism: Candidatus Poribacteria bacterium; assembly: GCA_963665845.2. Taxonomy (GTDB): domain Bacteria; phylum Poribacteria; class WGA-4E; genus JAPPNK01. Next base: position 2,157,051 of record OY762492.1, on the reverse strand, counting down.
GTTCCAGACGACTTCTGGGACGATCTGGAGCCGCTTATCCAGCATTTTGAAGCGGGGGTGGATCGTTAGCCGCCGGAAAAGAAGGCGTCGATCACCGCAAAAAGGATGAACGCGAGCGCCACTAGTCCAACGATGGTCCAAACTTCAATCATACGCGCTTTCTTTCGTATCGCTCTTCAGCGTCGCGTTGGCAGTACTGACCTTCTGGAGAATGCGGACGTCTTCTGCGGCGCCTCTGGATTCCCGCTTGCGCGGGAATGACGAACTGGTTGGCAACGCCTTTTCCCCATGAATAAAGGCTTTGTTCGTTCAAATGTCCCAACTTTCTGCATGAGGTCGGGCAGTACGCTCATACGAGATATTCGCGGCGCCGCGTTCGATTCCCCCTTGAAGGCGCCGCATCCGATTCCCCCTTGAAGGCGCCGCATCCGATTCCCCCTTGAAGGCGCCGCATCCGATTCCCCCCTTGAAAAGGGGGGCTAGGGGGGTTTAAAGGACGGGCGCGAACGCTTTAAAATTAAAACGTGCGCTGAATCATATAGTCCGCCCAAAAATGAAGCAGGTCGCGGTATTCGGAGGGCGGGAGCGGCTCTAGCCGTTCCAACGCCCGCTCAATATGCCGCTTTGCCAGGTTTGCCGTATAGTCGATTCCGCCAAGCTCGCGCATCAGCTCGGCGGCTTTTTTCAGGCTCTCCGCATCCGCGTTCGGATTTCCGAGGACCGACATGAGAAGTTCGCGCTGCTCTTCGCTGCCGTTTCGATACGCTTGGAGCGCGATGGTGGTGCGTTTGCCCTCGCGTATGTCGGAACCGACCGGCTTTCCGAGCGTCTCCTCGTCGCCGACGACGCCCAGTATGTCGTCCTGAAGCTGAAACGCGGCGCCGCAGTCGGCCGCAAAGGCGCTCACCGCCGCCGCGAGCGGATGGTCGGGGTCGGGCGTGTTGAGGCCGATCATGGCGCCCGCTTTGCCCGCAAATTCATAAAGAACGCCTGTTTTTTTAGACAGCATATCCAGGACATCCGCCTCGGACACATCATGAATGTTTGTTTTAGAAAATTGAACGTCGCGCATCTCGCCGTCGATCAGCAGGCTCAAGACGCGCATTTCCGCGTCCTTGATGAGATAAAGCGGTATGCGCGGGTCGATGCCTTCCTGCTCCGCCAGTTTTGTTAAAATGGAGACCGCCCATCCCTGCTGCATGTCGCCGGCGAGAATGGCGATGGAGAGTCCGTAGTGGGCGGCGTCCTCTTCGTTGTATCCGAATTCGCGTATGGCGCGTTGACGAAACGCCTCATGGACGGTGGGACCGCCGCGGCGTTTTGAGTCGCGGTCGATGATGTCGTCATGCACCAGCGTCCATGTGTGAAAGATTTCGATGGCGGCCGCGGCTGGAACCGCCTTGCGTTCGTCTCCGCCGACGGCGCCGCATGCGAACATCAACGCCGCGGGGCGAAGCGACTTTCCGCCGTTTTCCATATAAGCGTAGATGGCGTCCCGAATATGCTGCGGATGAAAGCGGCTTGAAAACTCCTCCCTGTACAGATACTCGTACACGATCTTTTTACGCTCCGCGAGCGCGCGCATAAAGTCGTCGTACTGGATCATTCGGGTTCGCCCCTGTCTCCGCTGTCCGCGTTCAGCTCCTGCGGCTCCATCGGCGTCCGCAGAACCTCGCCCTCCGCGCTGACGGTCAGCTGTTCAATGCGCAGCTGCATGTTGTTGAGCGCATGCGAGCATTCACGCGCCAACTCAATGCCGCGTTCAAAATCGCGCAGCGACTCTTCGAGCGGCTGATCGGCGCTCTCCAGCCGGTTCACGATCGCTTCCAGCTCCTTCAATTTCTCTTCAAACCCGTTCTCATTCTCCGTCATCTTCTTCCTTTCGTACGGCTAACGCGTTCGCCAGAATCTCTCCCCGCCGCAGTTTGATGCGCAGCGGGTCGCCCGGTTTCACCGTCTCGGCGGTACGTATTGGCGTTCCGTTTTCGTTGAAGCAGACGCTGTACCCGCGCTCCAAGACGGCAAGCGGGCTTAGCGCGTTCAGGGTTCCCGCCAGCGTCTGCAGCCTGTTTTGCTTTTGAAGCGCCTGCGCCTTCACCGCCGATTCCAGCCGCCACGCGAGTTCGTCCACGCGCTGCATGCGGTTCTGCAGGGCGTCGCGCTGACGCTTCGGCGAGACGGCGCGCTTCAGCTCCGCCAGTTTCTGACGCGACGATTCGATCCGCCTGCGCATCGCCTTTGCCATACGCCCCGCGCAGACATCCAGTTCGTTTAAAAGCGCCTCTTTGTCGGGGACGACACGCTCCGCCGCGGCGGAAGGCGTCGCCGCGCGCGCGTCCGCGGCAAGGTCCGTCAACGTGATGTCGGTCTCATGCCCGACCGCCGAAACGACCGGCAGTCTCGACTCGGCGACCGCGCGTACGACCGCCTCGTCGTTAAAAGCGGACAGATCCTCCGACGAACCGCCGCCCCGGCCGATGACGACCACATCCGCGGCGTCCAGAAGGTTCAGCATCCGCAGCGCATGGACGATTTCGCGCGGCGCGTTCTCCCCCTGAACGACGACCGGATAGAGAACGACCCGCGCGATCGGGTAACGTTCGCCGACGATCGCTAAGATGTCCTGAACGGCGGCGCCTCTGGGCGAGGTGATGACGCCGACGACGGACGGAAAGGGGGGCAGCGGCTTCTTGCGTTTCTCGCTGAACAACCCCTCCTTGCGCAGCGCCTCGCGCAGATGTTCCAGCGCGGAGACGACAGCGCCTTTGCCGACCGGCAGAACCCGCTCCGCCTGCAGCTGATAGTTGCCGCCCTGTTGATACACATTCAGCGCGCCGCGCGCGCGTATGAGCGCGCCGTCTTCCGGGCGGACATGCTGATTTCGCATCGCCGCGAGCCGCCACATGACGACCGGCAGCTGCGCGTGGGCGTCTATCAGCGTGAAATACCAATGCCCGGCGCGCGAGGCGCGGAAGTTGGAAACCTCCCCCTCCACCCAGAGCGGCGGAACCGCCTCTTCGAGAAGCTCTTGAAGCGCCTGCGTGACCTGGCGAACGGAATAGATCGGCTCCTCCATGCGTCAGCTCGGCGTCGGAACGTTGAGCCGCTCAATGCAGGAGGCGCTCCCCGTTTCAGGGTCGATCTCCACATAGACGGCGGACAGGCGCGGGTCATGTTTTGCGGCGGCGTAATTGGGGGGAAGCTGCGTCAAAAACCGCTCCACGCCGTAATACGGATCAAGGCCGATCACGCCGTCATGCGCGCCCGTCATGCCGACATCGGTGATGTAGGCGGTTCCGCCTGGCAGCACCGTTTCATCGGCGGTCTGCACATGCGTGTGCGTCCCGACGACAAGCGAGGCAAGCCCGTCCAGATGCAGCCCCATGGCGATTTTTTCGGAGGTCGCCTCGGCGTGGATGTCGACAATCAGGACGGGCGTTTCTTGGAGCAGCCGTTCCGCCATCGGTTTGGCGACTACAAACGGGCAGTCGTAAGGCATGAACACCTTGCCGCACAGGTTCATGACGGCGACCTTCGTTCCGTCCCTCGCTTGCGCGAAGGCGCATCCGCGCCCTGGCGTTCCTTTTGGGACATTGGCGGGCCGGACGATGTTGGGGACGCATTCGATTTCGTCTAGAAACTGGCGCTGGTCCCAGACATGGTTGCCGGTCGTCATAAAGTCGACGCCGGCGTTCGTCATCTGCTGGGCGATTTTTTGTGTGACGCCGCGCCCTGCAGCCGCGTTTTCCGCGTTGGCGATCACAATGTCCAAGTTATACTCATTGCGCAGCTGCGGAACCAGCGCCTCAATAGCGCGCCGCCCTGGTCTTGCAAAGATGTCGCCAATAAAAAGCGTCTTGAGCATATCTTCTCCGTTTCATTCAACCCGCTCTGAAGATGATAGCGCGCGCGCGCATGATTAGCAACGTCAAGACGCGGCGATACATGCGAGAATCCCAACTCTCCACTGAAAAGGGGGTTTGAACGCGGCGGCGGCTAAACTCCCCCCTTGAAAAGGGGGCAGGGGGGGTTTCCGCGGCGGCGGCTAAACTCCCCCCTTGAAAAGGGGGGCAGGGGGGGTTTCCGCGGCGGCGGCTAAACTCCCCCCTTGAAAAGGGGGGCAGGGGGGGTTTCCGCGGCGGCGGCTAAACTCCCCCCTTGAAAAGGGGGGCAGGGGGGGTTTCCGAGGGCGCGCGGGTTGCGCTTAGATCTGAACTAGGATGAAAGGATTAGTAAGATTCACAAGATAGCCGACCATGAAAATTTCTTGGCAATCTTTTCAATCTTGGCAATCCTAGTTCAGACAGCGGACGGTTTCGGGTTCGCCTCTAGATTCCCGCTTACGCGGGAATGACGAATTGGGCCGCCGGACGCTTGAGGTGAACGCGGACGGTTTCGGGTTCGCCTCTAGATTCCCGCTTACGCGGGAATGACGAATTGGGCCGCCGGACGCTTGAGGTGAACGCGGACGGTTTCGGGTTCGCCTCTAGATTCCCGCTTACGCGGGAATGACGAATTGGGCCGCCGGACGCTTGAGGTGAACGCGGACGGTTTCGGCGGCGCCTCTGGATTCCCGCTTACGCGGGAATGACGAATTGGGCCGCCGGACGCTTGAGGTGAACGCGGACGGTTTCGCCGGCGCCTCTAGATTCCCGCTTACGCGGGAATGACCCCCGTTTTCACGGGGGCAGGCTATGAGGGGCGCGGCGCCGTTTCGGCTAAAACCGCCCCCAGTCCACCTCCTGTTTCGTTCCGCCGTCGTAGGGGACCGCCAACCGCTTCTGTATGAGATACTGCGCCGCGTCAATGCCGCCGATGAGCGCGTCCGCGACGATGCGCCCGCCGTATTTGTCCGCCTCAATGTTCTTCAGCGTCAGCTCGTAATTGTTCTGGCGCAGCAGCTCGGCGAGGGCGTCCCGCGCGCGGACCGCCGCCGCTTTTTCCGCCGCCCGCTCCGCTTCGGAACGCGCCTCTCCCGCGCTGTTTTTGAGCGACGGGCGCATCTCCGCCGCGTCGATTCCATTGATACGCACATTCGCCTGAATATACAGCCCGCCGTCGATGGTCAGCGCGGAGAGCCAGAGCCGCTCCGACTCGCCCGCCCCCGCCGGCGCGTCGCCGATGCGTATCAGAATGTCGGTCAAGGTGTCGCCGTCGTACACCTGCGCGTCGCCGAGAGCCGCCGCATGGTAAGAGCGGCGCAGCGGTTTTGAAGCGAGCGAGACCGCTTTCTTTCGCGCCGCCGGCGAGACCGCCTCGTCCAACGGCGCGCCGACCCTGTCGAACCAGCCCTGCCGATTCGCATAATAAACGGCGCCGAGCGCGAGCGCCGCCCCTAAACAGACCAGAAACAGACGCCCTAAACAGGAGGATTTGCGTTCGGCGCTATCCATCGTCCGTCTCTGCAGGTTTGTTGAACAGGTTGGCTGCCGCTTTCCAGATGAACCCCGCGCCGATAACGCCCGACCCGATCAGCAGGTAGATCGGCTCCACCCAGAACGCCAAAAACGCGCAGCCCGCCAGCCCGCCGTATGAAATGAAACGCGGGTAGAGCCGCTTTTCAGCCGGCAGGCGCAGCGCCGACAGGTTCGTCACCGAATAGTAACCCAGCACGGTGAACGCGCTGAACGACCATGCCGCCTTCACATCGCCGATCAGCGTCAGCGCCGCGATGAGCAGCCCGGACGCAATGACAGCGGGCGCAGGCGTCGTTCCGCTTTTTTCAACGCGCGCAAAGACGGAGGGTATGTCGCCGCGCCTGCCCATAGCGAGCATGACGCGCGACAAGCCGAGAATGAGGTTCAACAGAACGCCGAGCAGCGCGACCGCCGCCGCGCCTGTCAACGCCGTAGCAAGCGCCGGCGACCCGAAGCCGCGCGCGATTGCCGACAGCAGCCCGCCTTCCGCCTCGGACGAGCCGCCGCCGTATCCCGCCGCGACGATCGTCACGAGCGTATAGAGCGCCATCGTGACCGCCATGACCGCGATGATGGCGCGCGGAATCGAGCGGCGCGGGTCGCGTATCTCTTCGCCGAGCGTGGCGACGCGCCCATAGCCGGTGTAGGCGACAAACATGAGCGCCGCCGCTTCCAGAAAGCCTTTTATGGCAACGGGATCGCCGTCGGGCGAGGCAAAAAACGGCGTCAACGAAAACGCGCCGCCGCCCGACCTGTATAGCCCAACCGCCGCAAATCCAAGCAAACCCGCTATGACCAGCGAGACCAGAACGGCGTTCACGCGGTTGGACCTGCGCAGCCCTGTTAAGGTAATCGCCGTGAGAACAGCGACGGTCGCCGCGGCGGGAATCAGCGTCGGGTAGCTGGGGAAAGCGTAATGCGCAAAGCCGATCGCCGCGGTCGCCGCGGAGGCGCTTTTTGCGCATAAAAACAGCCAGCCCGCCGAAAAGCCCCACCATGGGTTCAGCTGGCGGTACCCGTATTCGTAGGTACCGCCGCTCACAGGATGCGCCGCGGCCAGCTGCGCCGAACTAAGCCCGTTGCATAACGCCAGCAGCGCCGCCAACGCGACCGCTAAGCATGCCGAGGGACCGGCGATGTCGATAGCGACGCCGACGCTTACAAAAACGCCGGCGCCGACCATCGAACCGAGACCGAGAAGTACAGCGCCGCCGGCGCCGACCTCCCGTTTGAGCCGTTGATCACTCAAGCGGGCCGTATGCCTCTTCTACGGCTTTTTTGAACTGCCCGTAGTTTCTCCCTCCGACAAGCTTGCTGACGATGTTGCCGTTCGCGTCCACGATGAAGGTGGTCGGTATGTTGGGCACTCCGCCGTATTGTCCGCTGACCGAACCGTCCGTAAACACGACAGGGAAGGTGATGCCATGATCTCTCACGAAATTTTTCACCTTCTCTTTGAAGCCCGCCCCGCTGTCAAGCGAGATGGCGATCACCTCAAAGCCGCGCGGATTCAGCTCGTCCCGCACCGCCTGCAGATCGGGCATTTCAGCGACGCACGGCGGACACCAGGTCGCCCAGAAGTTGACCAGGACGACGCGCCCTTTGTAATCGGACAGCGACAGGTTCGTTCCGTCCAGTTTCGGCAGGGTGAAGTTCGGGGCGGCTCCGAGCTCCGTTGTGGGCTTTGGAGCAAGCTGCGGCTCCGCCGGCGTCATGTCCTCCATGCCTTCCAGCTTCAGCGCGACGTCGGCGTTCGCCGTCGCTTCGATCACATCGTCGCCCCCTGAGGAGCCTGCCGGCCCGTACAGCTCAATCTCATAAATTTTGGCGGCGGCGCGCGTCCGCCCCGAAATGTAGACCGTTCCGCCCCGCGATTCCGTGTTTTCGCGGTAGGCGCGCGCGTCATGCGCGGCGCGCCGGACGCGCACCTTGACGCCGCTCGTATGCACAATGCCTTTCAGCTTGAGATCGACAACCGGACCTTTCAGCCCGTCGTATCTGCCTTCCAGCTTCCAGCCTTGCTTCGGATCCTCCACGTACAGATCGATTCCGAGCAGCTCCTCCGAATAGATCTTGACGCGGTTGATCGTTTTGGCGACCGGGAGAGTGATATACGCCTCGCTCGCCGGCGACCGGCTAAGTCCACCCTGGGACGACGAGCCGGCCGGGAAGACGGTGTCGGCGGCGGAGCTGCGGTCTCCGTCAATGAAAGCGGGTCGGTTCGACTCGGCGCCCGCCATCAGCGCGTAATTGTCGCTCAGCGCCTGCGGTCCGATCAGTTGCGCGCATCCGACAGCCCCGATGAGCAGGGCGGCGGCTGCAGTCCATGCGATGGTGTGTTTCATGGTTCCTCCTCTTTTCGTTACTCGATCCTGAACTTGAGTTCTTCAAAAAATGCCTGCGCGTCCTGTCGTCCGGTCACGCGGTCGATGCGCTCTATGATCTCCTGCAGCGTCAATTCGCCCAGCCCGCGCTTTTCCGCGTCCAGCCGCTGAAAGAACTTCAAAAAAACATCGTTCCCAAAACGGCGCAGCGCGTCCTTTATAATACTATAAGAAGCGCGGTACATTGCAATCTCGGAATACTGATTCTCCTCCGCCTCGTGCGACCGCCATGTTTGAACGGCGTTATACCCGTTCGAATCCAGCAGCAGCGGCGACGGCAGCTTCATGTCTTCCCGCTTGCTTTTGGCATGGTCAACTTCAACCAGCGTCGCGATGCCTTCGTTCAGCCAGGTCGGTATCTGAAAGCGGCTGATCAGCGCGTGCGCCATCTCATGCGCCAGAATGGAGCGGTCTTGAAAGGAGTCGACCCCGAAATACATGACGATGCCGTCAACGGAGCTCCATGAAACGTACGCGGGGGTGGAGGGGCTGGGCCATTTTTCTTGGATGACGACGCGGATCGTGTCCGGCGCGGCGACGCCGAAAAGTTGACGCACAAAATCGTAGCTGCTGTTCAACTCCTTGCTCGCTGTCAGCCCGCGGGCGCGCCGATCCTCTTCCGTCCGGTAACCGTCCACCTCCGTCAGCTCTTTTTTAAATTCAAAGCGGAAGCGTTGGTTTTCAAAAACAAACCCCTCCCCAGAGACGCCGAGATTCCCCTCCAGTATCTGGTAGGAGGGCATCTTCTCTTTCATCTTGGCGCGGTTCTCAAGCGTCGTCCGAGACAGACCCCTGTTTGGGTTCGAAACGCATCCCGCCAACGCGAAAACCGCCGCGCAACACACCGCCATCAACCGCATCGCTCTATCCCCTGACCTTCATACGTATAGGATACATCATACAGATCGAACATGCAACATGGGAGCTTGGCGGGCATTTGCGGAATCGGAGCCGCGCGTCCGATTCCCCCTTGAAAAGCGGGATTCCGTTCCTCTCCCCCCTTGAAAAGGGGGGCAGGGGGGGTTTTGAGCGCGGGTTGCGCTTGGTTTTGAACTAGGATGGAAGGATGATTAAGATGGCCAAGAGCGCCGCGCGCGGGAATCTCTTGGCAATCTTTTCAATCTTGACAATCCTAGTTCAGACGACAACGGCGGACGCTAAGATTCCCGCTTACGCGGGAATGACAGAAAACGGCGCGGGAATGACAGAAAACGGCGCGGGAATGACAGAAAACGACGCAAAAATACGGAAAGCCGTTGTATGCGCCGGCGAAATGGCGCATAATGCCCCCAGCGCGCCTTGAGCAAAAGCGCATCCAACACGGGCTAAGGAATCCACCATGAACGCGAAACTGACATCTGAATTCTTTGCGGGGCGGCGCGGCAAAGCGTTCGACGAAATGGGCGAGAACGCCGCCCTCATCGTCTCCGCCGGACCGACAACCCCAAACCATGTCAAGTTTCGACAAGACAGCGGCTTTTTCTACCTAACAGGCTTTCCTGAACCGAACGCCGCCGCCGTCCTGCTTTCACACAACGGCGAACGCTCCTATACGCTCTTCGTCCCGCCGAAAGACCCTGTCAGCGAGCGGTGGGACGGAAAACGCGCCGGCGTCGAAGGCGCGCTCAACGAATACAACGCCGACAGCGCCCATCCCATAGACGAACTGGAAGAAAAACTGAAGCCGCTTGTCGATCTGGCATGGCGCATCTACCTCCGCGCCGATATGAGCTCGCGGCGCGGACAGACGCTCCACCGCCTATGCCGAGAATCGGCAACCTCCAGCGGAAGGTCGGGGCGCGGCGCGCTGGAATTCTGCGACCTGGACTGGTTTCTCGCCAACCTGCGCGTCCATAAAACGCCCGAAGAGGTCGACATGATCCGCAGCGCGGCTGAAATCACCCGACAGGCGTACGCCGAAGCGGTACCGCAAATACGCCCCGGCGGATGGGAATACGAGATCGAAGCGGCGCTGGACGGCGCCTTCAGAAAAAAAGGCGGCGACGGACCCGCCTATACCAGCATCGTCGGCGGCGGCAACAACTCCACCTGCCTCCATTACATCGACAACAACGACCCGCTGCGCGGCGGCGATGTCCTGCTCATCGACGCGGGCGCCATGCGCGGGCATTACGCCTCCGATGTGACGCGGACCTATCCGATCAACGGCAAATTCTCCTCCGCCCAGCGCGAGATGTACGAGGCGGTTCTGCGCGCCCAGAAGGCGATGATCGAAGCGGCGCGCCCCGGCATACCGCTCAAACAGCTCCATGAAATGTCGGTGAAAATGCTGACCGAATCGATGGTGGAGATGGGCTGGCTGGACGGGCGCGGCGTGGACGCTCATATCGAAGAGAAAACCTACCGCCAATACTACATGCACGGGTCGGGGCATCATCTCGGCTTGGATGTGCATGACCCCGGCCCGGCGGAGATCGACGGCGAGCCGTTTCTGCTGGGCGAGGGCGCCGTCTTCACGATAGAGCCTGGGCTGTATGTGTCGGAAGACGACGAGAGCGTCCCAGAGGCGTACCGCGGCGTCGGCGTCCGCATCGAGGACGATGTTCACATTACGGCGGACGGGCATGAGAACCTGACAGCGGGCATACCTAAAGAGGCGGACGAGGCAGAGGCGCAGGTTCAGGGCTGACCCAGATCCGTCATTCCCGTGAAAACGGGAATCTTATCCGCCGTTTTACCGCGCGGCTAAAACCCCCCTAACCCCCTTGAAAAGGGGGGAACGTAGACCGAGCGGCTAAAACCCCCCTAACCCCCCTTGAAAAGGGGGGAACGTAGACCGAGCGCCATAAACTCCCCCCTTGAAAAGGGGGGCAGGGGGGGTTTCCGCCCTTGAAAAGGGCGGCTGAAGTCTACCGCGCGGGCGCGGCGGAGAAGGCGTCGCGCGCTTCGCGCACCAGTTCAGGGTCGTTCCCCAGGCGGCGGATGGCGGCGACGAGGCTGTCGAGATGATGGCGCATGTCGCCGCTCGCTTCCTGGATGCGTTTTTCGAGATGGTATTCGCCGAGGCGGTTGATCGCTTGACGGATGACGCGAATCAGGTTCAAGAACAGGTAGTCCACTTCGCTGGATTCTAGGGCGATGGCGATCTGAAACGCCTCTTTGAGCGTGTAGCGTCCTCCTGCGGCGCGTTCTTCGCTTTGGGAGACGAGCGCGTTCAGTTTTTCAAGCGTTTCAGGTTGTACGTTTCGGGCGGGTTCGCCCATCATGCCGGCGCGTTCGCACAGGCTTCGTCCGAAGTTCAGTATGATGTAATGTTCCCATTCTTCGGAGCTCATCTCTTCCCAGAATTGCGCGGCGCGTTCGTCGTCAACGCCGAGGCGTATCATGAAGGCGGCATAGACGCGGGCGTTCGTCAGCTCGTATTCGATGCACGCTTCGAACAGTTCTCGGACGGTGATCATGTCAGGCGGTTTTTCCGTTTCTGTTTTTTGTTTAAAAAGCGGCGGCGCGGGGCGCGTCATTTCTTTAATATAGTATGCGTCCAAAACGCTAAAATGTCAAGCCCCACTGCGCAGGGGCAGTACGCTCATACGATGAATTTCATTTTGACCCTAAAGCGTCGGCGCCGCCTGACGTCATTCCCGCGTAAGCGGGAATCTTAAGGCATCGCAGTCGCCGCGCCCGTCTTTTAAACCCCCTAGCCCCCCTTTTCAAGGGGGGAATCGGGCGCGCCGCGCCGCGAATATCCCTGTATGGAAGTACTACTGCGCAGGGCGGCGCGGTAAGCCGTTTGAACGTGGAGCGCGGCGTATCGGGTCGGGTCGCCCATTTTCAGCATGACGCCGATCATGGAAATCTTTCCAATCTTGAAAATCTTAGTTCAAACGGAAACGGAAATTGACGCCAAATCTCGAACGCGGACGGTTTCGGGTCTGCCTCTGGATTCCCGCTTGCGCGGGAATGACGTCTGGCAGGATGACGGTTTCGGCGAATGCGAACGGGATCTGCGCCGCCTAAGATTCCCGCGCGCTTGACCGCAAAGTCGGGCGCGAAGCATTTTTACGTTGTGAAGCGGGCGGTTGGTTCGTTAACCTGCACGAAGGGCGTCTGCGCAAACGATAATCGCAACCATGCCCTATGCAGAATCGTATATCCATTGAAACATCGGAAGGTTGAGCGAAAATGGCGGACTCCAACAGCTTTGTTTGGCGCGACTTTGTCGAGGAAACGCTGAACGGCAGCCGGTGCGTGTATCTGGAACCGGCCGACGGCGAATTCATACCCGAACAGAACCTTCTCCGAATCATCACCTCCTCCACCTGGGCGCGCGACGCCATACAGCGGCGCCACACACCCGCCATGAAAGCGATACTCCAGCGGCTGTATCCGAACCAGCCGATTGAGCTGGAGTATGTCGCGGCGCCGGAAAGCGGCTCGCCCCGACCCGCCCGCGCCCTAGACGACGCGACCGAAATCGCGCCGCCCCTGCCGGTTCGGCGGCGCCAGCCCGCCGTCGTCCCCATCGGAAAAGACCGCCCCAGCGGACTGAACCCGCAATACATCTTCGAGCGGTTCATCATCGGCTCCAGCAACCGACTCGCCGCCGCCACCGCCATGAGCGTCGCGGAGCGCCCCGTGAACGGGCAATGCAACCTGCTGTTTCTCTCCGGCGGAAGCGGACTCGGCAAGACGCACCTGCTCCACGCCATCGGAAACGCGATCGTCGAATCGGGCGCGCAGCTCAAAACGCTTTACGTCTCCGCCGAAACGTTTTTGAACGACACGATCATCGCGATCGGAAACTCGCAAACGCAGCTCGTCCGCGATAAATACCGCACGAACGACGTTCTGCTCATGGACGATGTCCAGATTCTTCAGAAAAAGGAGCAGACCCAGATCGAGTTCCTGCATACTTTCAACGACCTTTACAACGCGAACAAGCTGATTGTTCTCGCCAGCGACGACGCGCCGAACGACATGTCGGAGATCGAGGAGCGGATCAAAACGCGGTTTCTGTGGGGGGTGACGGCGCGCATCTACCCGCCGGAATATGAGACGCGCGTCGCCATTTTAAAACGCAAAGCGGCGGACATCGGCGCGGTGGATATGGAGGACGAGGCGGCGGAGTATCTCGCCGAGCGCATCACCTCCAACATCCGCGAGCTGGAAGGCTCCCTGATGACCGCATTTCAACATGCGCGGCTGCTGCGCGTTCCGATCACCGCGGAGGTGGCGCGGGAGGCTCTCGGCGGGGACGCGAACAGCGGCGGCGCGGCGGAGTTCGTCTCGTCAAAACAGGCGCTGGAAACGACCGCCGATTTTTACGGCGTCAGCGCGGCGGAGCTGAAATCGAAACGGCGCACGAAGCGGGTCGCCTACGCGCGCCATATGGCGATGTATCTTTGCCGCCAGCTGACCGACGATTCGCTCATGGACATCGGGCGCGAATTCGGCGGGCGCGACCACAGCACCGTTCATTCGGCATGCCTGAAAATCGAGAAAGAGGCGCAGGAAAATCCGGAGACGGCGGAGACGATCGAGAAGCTGAAACAGCTGATTCAAGGCGGGCGTTTGAAACGCGGAGGCTCCTCCTCATGAACAAAAGGCGGTACGCCCATGCGACGATGTTGATCGGGGACGCGGTATGGACGGCGCGCTCCGAAGAACAACCCCGTTCTTCGTCGCCGCCTAAGATTCCCGCTTGCGCGGGAATGACCCCCGTTTTCACGGGGGCAGGCTATGAGGGCGCGGCGCTTCTGGACTCCCCCCTTGAAAAGGGGGGCTGGGGGGGTTTCCGCAGGAGCGGACAGCGTCTGCGGCGGCTAAGAATCCCGCGCGTATTACCGCAGGCGCGGAAATGCATGTCCTCCCGGAAGCGGGGAACCCCCGTTTTCACAGGGGCAGCCTATGAGAGCGCGGGCGCTTTAAAATCAAAAAATGAAGTTCACCGCATGCGCGTACTACCGAACAAAACGCGGCGGAGCAGAAACGTTTTTGTGGATAACTCGACCGCTGCAAACCCGCATAACAAGCGGGTTTATACGGGTTATCCACAATTTCCCACATCTTTTTCCCACAAGTTATTCGCATGGCGTTTTGGACGGCGCGCTCCGATTTTGCCGCTCAAATGCGCATGTGGACAATTTTGTGGGAAAGCGTTGGAAAGGCTGTTGCCGTTTTGCCGGCGGTTTTGGGCTAAAGCGGCGCATGCCGTTTCTCCAAAAGTTGTTCACAAAGTTACGGGGGCGGTTTTCCAACGGTTTTCATACGCCTCCATGGCGCGCGGTCACTGGACTCATGGCGGTTGCGCGCGTTTTCCACAGGTCCTACTACTACTGCTACTATTTTTAAATTAAAAAAGATAAAGGCGCGGACGCGCCGCATCAAACGCGAAAGGAACCGCAATGAAACTTGTATTTGACCGAACCGAACTCAACAGCGCGATGCAGCTGCTGCAGAGCGTCGCGATGACCAAAAGCTCGCTGCCCATTCTCGCCAATGTCCTGATCGATGTTGAAGATGACATCGCCGTTTTGACGGCGACCGATCTCCAGGTGAGCGTGCGCCTGCGGGTGGACGCCCATGTGGAAGAGGAGGGTAGCGCGACGCTGCCCGCCGCCAAGCTGGCTGCCTTCGTGCGCGAATTGCCGGACGAGCATGTGCGCATCGAAAAGCTGGACGGGCGGCAGATCTCCGTTCAGTGCGGCAAGGTTGCCGCCAAATTGCCCGGCATCGCCGCGGATGAATTTCCGCGCATTGAAACCGCCGACCGGTTCGATTTCAGCATCAAGGCGGGCGACCTGCAGGAGCTGATCCGCTGCACCAAGTTTGCCGTCGCCTCGGAAGAGACGCGGTATGTTCTGAACGCCGTTTTCTTCCAAGCGTTTGACGACCGGCTCTGCTCCGTGGCGACCGACAGCATGCGCCTCGCCGTCAAAAATGTCGATGTGGAGGGTCTCGGCGACTGGGGCGATCCTGTATCGGAGGACAGCGGCGACCATTCAGAAGACAGCGGCGAAGAGAACGAGCCGGAAGAGGCGGAAGAAAGCGGCAACGGACCCGTCGAAGAGGCGGAAGAAGCCGAGGAAGCCGAAGAGAACGCCGGCGAAGAGGATGGCGAAGAGAACGGCGGCGAAGAGGAAGAGGAGGCGGAAGAAGAGGCGGAGGAACAGGAAGAGCAGCCCGCCGGCGAGCGTCCGAGATGGAGCGCCCTTCTGCCGACAAAAGCCGCCGACGAGCTTCTGCGCGCCTTTGAAGCGGACGACGAACTGCGCGTCGGAACGGTGACGCGCGAAAACTCCCCCGCCGCCCAGATCGTGTTCGACAGCGGCGGCAAGACGCTCATCAGCCGCCTCCAGGACGGCAACTACGTCGAATACCGGGAACTGATCCCGAAAGCGAACTCGATTCGAATGGAGGTGAACCGCGGCGCCCTCATGAACGCGATACGGCGCATCAGCCAGTTCTCCGACCGGTCGACGCTGCGGCTCACCTTGAGCGTCAAGGAGGATCATCTGGCGCTGTCGTCTATATCGGCGGCGGGGCAGGCGGAGGAGGAGATCAACGCCGCCTCGACGGAGCCGCTCGACATCGACTTCAAGCACACGTTCTTGGCGGACGCGCTGGAAGCCGCCCGTTCCGAGGTGGTGTTTCTGGACTTCAAAGACCACAACAGCGCCGCCGTGGTGCGCGAGTCGGACACGGACGATTACATCTGCGTCGTCATGCCGCTGATGAAATGACGCCGTTTCCGTGCGCCTTGAGGAGCTGACGGTTGTCAATTTTCGCAACTACGAGGAGACGACGCTTCGCTTCGGCAGGTTCAATCTTTTTCTGGGGGAGAACGCGCAGGGAAAGACGAACCTGCTGGAAGCGATTCATATGCTGGCGGCGACCCGCTCGCACCGCGCGGCGTCGGACGCGGAGATGGCGCGGCACGGCGCCTCCAGCTACTACATACGGGGGCTGTTGAACGACGGCTATTCGCGCCGCCGTTTGGAGATCGCATATGAGCGCGGCGGACGAAAACGGGTAACGTTGGACGGAAAGGCGCAGACCCGTTTTTCAAACATCGTCGGCCTCTTGAAGATTGTTTTTTTCGCTCCTGAGTCGACGGCGGCGGTTCGCGGGTCTCCCGAGGATCGCCGCCGTTTTTTAGACGCGCTCATTTCGCAGGCGCGCAAAGATTACCTGTCCGATCTGATCGATTACCGGCGCGCGTTGTCGCAGCGCAACGAGGCGCTGAAACAGGCGCGCGACCGCCGCATGGCGCGGTCCGAACTGCGCGTCTGGGAGGCTCCGCTGGTAGAGGCGGGCGTTCGCCTCACGGCGCGCCGCTTGGAGGTGTGCGGAGAGCTGCGCCCGCTGCTGCGGATTCAACATGAACGGCTGGCGGGAGAGGGCGAGGAGGCGGAGATGATCTACCGCGCCAATGTGTCGGGCGAACCGCTGGCGGAGGCGTTTGCCGAACGGCTGTCGGCGGCGGAACCGAACGACATACGCCGCGGGACCACATCGGTCGGTCCGCATCGGGACGACCTGGAGCTGCGTTTGAACGGACGGAGCGCGCGCCGTTTCGGTTCGCAGGGGCAGCAGCGCACCTTGACGCTGGCGTTGAAGTTGTCGGAGTTTGAGTGGTTGAAGTCGGCGGCGGGGGTCGCGCCGGTCGCGCTGCTGGACGATGTGGTCTCGGAGCTGGACAGGGGGCGGGCGGGGCGTCTTTTTTCAGCGTTCGGGTCGTTGTCGCCGCAGGTTTTTTTAACGGCGACCGAAGCGGCGGAGGATCTACGCGCCCGCGCCGCCTCAGATGTGTGGGAGATACGCGCTGGGACGGCTCAATATGCGGAAGGCGAAGGGGGGAGATAAGCCCCCCTGTGAACGGCCAAAGCCATTGTTCATGGGAAAAAGGCTCCGCCAACCAGACCGTCCCCCGCTTCCGCGAGGGCATGCATTCCCGCGCAAGCGGGAATCTAGAGTCTGCCCCGAAACCGTCCGCGTTCATCCCAAGCGTCCGCATCCCCGGCCGTCATTCCCGCCCCTGCGGTAAAACGCGCGGGAATCTAGAGGCGCCGCGGAAACCCCCCTGCCCCCCTTTTCAAGGGGGGAGAGTAGTCGGCGCCGCCGTTGTTGCCGTCTGAACTAGGATTGCCAAGATTGAAAAGATTGCCAAGAGAATTCCCGTGCGCGGCGCTCTTGGCAATCTTAATAATCCTTTCATCCTAGTTCAAAACCAATCGCGAGCCGCCTGCGCAAACCCCCCCTGCCCCTTTTCAAGGGGGAGTCCAGAAAAGCCGCCGCGCCCTTTTCATAAGGGGAAGAGGCGTGGTATCATATACGCAATCGAGAAGAGAGCCGCGATGTCCGATTTCGCCAGCCCGTTCGACGCCCTTTACAAGCGCGCCCTTCTTCATGCGCAGAATCGCGAGCATGCGGAGGCGGCGGACGCCTTCACGGAGGCGCTGCGTCATGCGCCTGACCATGCGGACGCTTACGTTCGGCGCGGGATGTGTTTTGCCGCGCTGAACGATATTGAGCGCGCCGTTGAGGATTACACCCGCGCGATTGAGTTGAAGCCTGACCATGCGGACGCTTACTATCGCCGCGGAGGAGCTTATCTGCGCCTGAAAGAGTGGGCGAAAGCAAAAGCGGATCTGGAGGCGGCGCGGCAATACGGGTCCAAAAACATGCGCATCATCAACCGAATCAAGCGAGACCATGCGCGCGCCTGGGAAGTTCTTGGGTGAATCTTGATAAAATTAACGCTTGAAGATGTCATGGTCATCGCAGCGGAATTTTCCGTTTCGGCAAAACGATTGCGACGCCGCCGCAGATGCGCGCTATCATAACATGCGTTATACTGCATACGGACGATAGACCAGACCGCGCCGATACGTTTTATTAGGAGTGTTCCAATGACGCCTCCCGCCGGCAACGGAAACATCGCAGCGAAGCCCCGAATCGAAAAAACCTATGTGGAACGGGACGGCTTGCAGATACCTGTTCGGCGCGTCTCGCTCTCCAACGGCGACTCTGCCGTCGACCTGTACGACACCAGCGGACCGCAGGGCGTGGATGTCCGCCAAGGGCTGCCCGAACTGCGCCGCCCATGGATCGAAGCGCGCGGCGGCGTGGAGCGCGTCGCCCCTCAACATACCCCCAAACCGGAACTGATGCCTGAAGGCTTGCGCCGCCCGAAAGTCCTGCGCGGAACCGAAACGGTGACGCAGATGCGTTACGCGCGCGAGGGCGTCGTCACTGAAGAGATGCGGTTCATCGCCGAGCGCGAGAAGACCGACCCTGAATTTGTCCGCTCCGAGGTGGCGCGCGGGCGCGCCATCATCCCGTGCAATATCAATCATCCTGAACAGGAGCCGATGATCATCGGTACCAATTTTTTGGTCAAGATCAACGCGAACATCGGCAACTCCGCCGTCACCTCCTCCATCGACGAAGAGGTCTCCAAGATGCAGTGGGCGGCGCAATGGGGCGCCGACACGATCATGGATCTCTCCACCGGCGCGAATATCCATGAAACGCGCGAATGGATCGTCCGCAACTCGCCCGTTCCGGTCGGCTCCGTTCCGATCTACCAAGCGCTTGAAAAAGTGGGCGGCGTGCCTGAAGAGCTGACCTTCGACCTGTTCATGGACACGCTTGTTGAGCAGGCGCAGCAGGGCGTTGACTACTTCACGATTCACGCGGGCGTTCTTCTGCGCTACATACCGATGACGGCAAACCGCGTCACAGGCATCGTCTCGCGCGGCGGGTCGATCATGGCGAAATGGTGCCTCGCGCATCATCAGGAAAACTTTTTGTACACCCGCTTCCGCGAGATCTGCGAACTGATGAGCCAGTACGACGTCTCCTTCTCGCTGGGCGACGGCTTGCGTCCGGGAAGCATCGCGGACGCGAACGACGAGCCGCAATTCGCCGAACTGGAAACGCAGGGCGAACTGACGAAGATCGCATGGGAGTACGACGTTCAGGTCATGAACGAGGGGCCGGGACATGTTCCGATGCACATGATCAAGGAAAATGTCGACAAGCAGATGGACCTGTGCGACGAGGCGCCGTTTTACACGCTGGGACCGTTGACGACCGATGTCGCGCCCGGCTACGATCACATCACCTCCGCCATCGGCGCCGCGATGATCGGATGGTACGGCACGGCGATGCTCTGCTATGTGACGCCGAAGGAGCATCTGGGGCTGCCGAACCGAGAGGATGTGAAAGAAGGCGTCATCGCCTACAAGATCGCGGCGCATGCGGCGGACTTGGCGAAGGGGCATCCTGGCGCGCGCGAATGGGACGACGCGCTGTCGAAGGCGCGGTTTGAGTTTCGATGGGAGGATCAGTTCAACCTCTCTCTTGACCCGGACACCGCCCGCGAATATCATGACGAGACGCTTCCGTCGGACGCGGCGAAGGTGGCGCATTTCTGCAGCATGTGCGGTCCGAAGTTCTGCAGCATGCGCATCACGCAGGACATCCGCGACTACGCCGCCGAAAAAGGCGTCGCGGCGCAGGAGGCGATCCAGCTCGGCTTGGAAGAGAAATCGCGCGAGTTTCGACAAAAAACAGAGCAACCCGCATAACCGAAAGGGTCATGGATGCGGCAGTATCTACGCAACATTTACGGAGCGGTCTGGACAGCGGCTCTAGGAATGCGCATCACGATCAAGGAGTTCTTCCAGCCGGCGGTGACGAACGAATACCCCGAACGGCATCCGCACATCCCCGACGGGGCGCGCAACAGGCTCCACAACGTCATGGAGGATTGCGTCGTCTGCCTCGCCTGCGCCAACGACTGCCCCGTCGATTGCATCTACATCGACTATGAAGAGGCGCCGAAGGGGATGATCTACGCCAAGACATCGGGAGACGTCCCCATACGGCGCAACGCGAGCCGATTCGACATCGACATGTCGCTCTGCTGTTTCTGCGGCTTGTGCGTTGAGGCATGCCCGACCGAGTGCTTGACGATGACGAAAGATTTTGAGTACTCCACCTACGACCGCGTGGAGCTGATTCATCAGTTCGCAAAGCCGTTCGGCGCGCCGGTTCCGTTGACAAAGGGAAAGAAATAGATGGCGAACTTCAAGCCGGTCGGGCTGGCGGAACCCGACCTTGCCCTTAGCCGGGACGGCAGATGGACATTCGTCGACACTCGAAAGCCAGAGCTGTACGGCGCGGCGCGTCTGCCGAACGCCGTCAACCTGTACGGCATGAAGATTCAGACGTCCGACCCGCTTGAGATCGCCGATATGCTTGCGCCGCTCGGTCTTTACGGGGCGCATAATCTCATGCTTTACGACGACGGAAGCGGGCTGGGAACCGGACCGGTTCTGTGGGCGTTGGAACGCGGCGGGCGCGAGTGGCATGTCAGCATTCTGAACGGCGGATTCAGCGCCTGGGCGGCTAAAGGGCTGCCCATCGAAAAAGGCAAGCCGACGCCAACGACAGACGGCGCCAGCCGACCCGAAAAACGCGCAGAGGCTCCATACGACAACCTCGCCACAAAAGAGTGGGTATTGGCGAATCTGGACAACGAGAACGTTGTTCTCATCGACAGCCGCTCCGAGGGCGAATATACGGGTCGTCAAAAAGAAGCGAAGCGAAACGGGCATATCCCCGGCGCCGAGCGTATTGAGTGGTCGGAGCTTGTTTATACGGATGAGAACAAGATCACCCGCTTTCGAGACCTTGATGAGATTCGCGCCATGATGATCGACAGGGGCATTACGCCGGAGAAGGAGATCGCCTGCTACTGCCAGATCGGTATTCGTTCGGCGCAGGTGTACATGGCGCTGCGGCTGGCGGGTTATCAGAAGGCGCGCAACTATCTCCGCTCCTGGGCGGAATGGGGCAACGACCCCTCCACCCCGATTGCGGTTCCCTCGGCGGGCGAATGAGCGGAAACGGCGGAAGCGTCCAGCGCCGCTTTGAACAGGCAATTGACGAGTTCAACCGCCGCCTCTTCTTTGAGTGCCATGAGACGCTGGAGGCGATCTGGATGGACGATCCGCGCCCTGTCGAGCGGGAGTTTTTTCAAGGGATACTGCAGATCGCGGTCGGCTTTTACCATCTTTCGGGGTTGAATTATGTCGGCGCGCGCAACCTGCTAAACCGCGGCATTCAGCGGGTCGACAAGTTTTACCCCGAACGTTACGGCGTGAACGCGGCGGAATTGGCGGCGGCGGCGCGGCGGTGCTTAGACGAAATAGAGCGCCTCGGCAGGGACGGCTTGAAACGTTTTGACCAGTCGCTCATACCAACAATACGCTTAGGCAGTCTGGACGCATTGGAGAAAGAGTGGGCGCAGCAGGTCTTAACGCAGAGGCAGTAGAGCCGCGCATCGGAGCGCATATACGGGCGGACAAAGGGTTCCATGGGGTGTTTCAATACGCCGAGGAATGGGGCGCCGACGTCATACAGATTTTCACGGCAAGCCCGCGCAGTTACCGGGCGAAGCCGTTGACCGCCGACCGCATCGATCCGTATATGGCGGCATGGGAACGGGCGGGCAAGCCGCTTGTGATTTCGCATGCGTCTTATCTGGCGAATTTGGCGTCGCCCAAAGACGATGTGCGCGAACGGGCGGCGGACGCCTTCGCCAACGAGCTGATCAGGTGCGAAGCGATGTCGATTCCGCATGTGGTGCTGCATATGGGTTCCCGTCTAACGAGCCAGCCCGAAGAGGCGGGGGAACGCCTGGCGGAGGAGCTGAACCGCCTGGCGGCGGAGGTCGACTCATCAACGCGCGTTTTGTTGGAAAACGCGGCGGGGCAGGGCAGCAGCATCGGACGAACCTTTGAGGAGATAGGGGCGGCGCTGCAACGCCTAGAACCGGCGGAGCGGTTCGGCGTCTGCATAGACACATGCCATCTGTTTGCGGCGGGTTATGATCTGCGCGGGGACGGGTTTGACGCGGTATGGGCGGAGTTTGAGGAGCATGTCGGCTTTGATCGTCTCTTTGCGCTGCATCTGAACGACTCCAAAGGGGAACTCGGATCATGCGTCGACCGGCATGAGCATATCGGCGAGGGGCATATCGGCGAGGAGCCGTTCAGGCGGCTGTTTGCGGACAGCCGTTTGCGTTCCGTCCCGTGTTATATCGAGACGCCGGACGACCTGAAAAGCCACCGCGTGAATCTAGCGCGGCTGCGCAGTTTGGCGGCCTCCTGAACGCTCCTTCCGCGTCCGGCCGCCGCAAGCGGCGGAAACCCCCCCAGCCCCCCTTTTCAAGGGGGGAGTCCAGAAACCGCGCCCCAACCGCTGTCATTGGGCTATTCGTCATTCCCGCTTACGCGGGAATGACGTCCGGCGGTATGACGCTTTTTGCCGAACGCGGCCGGTTTCGGGTTCGCCTCTGGATTCCCGCTTGCGCGGGAATGACGGCGAGTGGCGCGGCCTGTTTCGGGTTCGCCTCTGGATTCCCGCGCATTTTACCGCCTGCCCTATTGAAAGTAACGGCTGCCGTTCAGTTATGGTAGAATCGCGCAAACCCGCATCGGCAAAAACAGGAGAAACCGATGAAATACGCGCGATGGATGTACGCCCTGCTCGCCGCGATGACCGCTGTGATAACCGCTGCGATGACCGCCGTTACAGCCTATGCCGAAGGCGTCGTTGACGACAACGTGATCGCCTACTGGGCATTCGACGAAGGCGCGGGGGACGACGCCGAAGACTCCTCCCAGTTCGATAGCGCCGGCGAGATTGAAAAAGGCGAATGGACGGCGGGCATTTCTGGAACCGCCCTGCTCTTCAACGGCTCCAACGCCCGCGTCGTCGTCCAAAACAACGACAACCTTCACCCTGACACCGGCGACATCACCATCGAAGCATGGATACGCGCCGACTCCTCTCCCGACAAGTGGACAGGCGCCGGCGCCATCGTCTTCAAAGGCAACGCCTACCAGTGGGTCGTTCACGGCGCCAACAGCGGCGCGCTCTGGTTCGGCATCTGGGGCGCCCGCCTCGAGTCGACGAACGATTACCATTTCATTGACCATGTCGGCGAATGGCGCCATACCGCTCTCACCTTCGACGGCGGCAGCCGTGACGCGAAAATCTATGTGGACGGCGAACTGAAAACCGAAGGAACCGTCAACGAAGCGGTCGACCCCACCGCGACCGTCCTTTACATCGGCTTCAAGGGGGACGGCCAAGGATACTTCCACGGCGCCATTGACGAGGTGCGCATCTCCGATGTCGTCCGAACGCAGAACGAAATACAGGATCAGATGGATACGACGCTGTCGGTGGAACCTGCCGGCAAACTCCCGCTTCAATGGGGAAGGCTCAAACGGCAATGAAAACGCGGACGGAACCGCCGCTCCCAGACCCGCGCAACGCCGACATCCAGGTCTGGATCGACGGGCGGCTTTACCATCGGGACGACGCCAAAATCTCCGTCTTCGACAGCCTCGTTCAAGGCGGGGACGGCGTCTGGGAAGGGCTGCGCGTCTACAACGGACGCATCTTCGCCTTCGACGAGCATCTGGACAGGCTGATCGACTCGGCCAAAGCGATGGCGTTTGAGGACATCCCCGACCGCGGCGCGATACGGAGCGCCGTTTTCGCCGCCCTTGAAGCGAACGGAATGCGCGACGGCTGCCATGTGCGCCTGACAATCAGCCGCGGGCTGAAGATCACCTCCAGCATGGACCCGCGGCGAAACCAGTACGGCTTGACGATGATCGTTTTGCCGGAATGGAAGCAGCCGATCTACAACCCGGCGGGCGTCTCGCTTATCACATCGTCGGTGCGGCGCAATTCGCCCTCCACGCTCGACTCGAAGATTCATCACAACAACCTTGCCAACAACATTCTGGCGAAGATTGAGGCGAACCTTGCGGGCGCGGACGACGCGGTCATGCTGGATTTGTACGGTTATGTGTCCGAGACGAACGCGACGAACATTTTTATTGTGAAGCGCGGGCGGCTGTTGACACCGCGGGCAGACAGCTGCCTGCCGGGCATCACGCGCGGGTTTGTGATGCAGATTGCGCGGGAAGCGGGCATCCCTGTCGAGGAGCGGAACATTTCGATGGCGGAAGTGTACGCCGCCGATGAGATGTTCACGAGCGGAACGATGGGGGAGCTTAGCCCCGTGTTGAAGGTGGACGGGCGGGTCATCGGAAGCGGCGGGATCGGGGAGACGACGCGGCGGCTTCAAGAGCTGTATGCGGAGAGGACGGCTTCGATGGGCGAGCCGCTGCCGTTCTAATCTAGGGATGGATGAGCCTTGATGAATCCTGAAACTGCGCATGCGCATCCAAATAGCGACCGTCTGCTGGACAAGATCGCCGCGCTGGACGCCGAGCTCGCGGCGGAATTTGACGGACGAATGGCGCCGGAACCGTTTCTCTCTCGAAAAATCGTTAGCTTTCAGGGCAACAAGGGCAAATCCGCTTATGGATGGTATAAATACAAAGAGGCGTTTTCAGCCGACCTTGTCGAATATCTGCTCAACCGATACGGCGAGCCTGTTGCCGGTCGAATTCTAGACCCGTTTGCAGGCGTCGGCACCGCGCTCTTTGCCGCCGGCGCTTTAGGCAATTCTGCCGACGGCATTGAGCTGCTGCCTGTCGGACAAGAGATTATCTATTCCCGCCTTCTCGCCGAACGAAAAATGACCGACAGCGACATCGCCAAACTTGAAAAGTGGACAAGTGAGCGGCCATGGGTTGATTGCCCCAACCGACTGCCTTTTAGCGTCATTCGCATCACTGAAAACGCATACCCGCCCGAAACCGTCGACGCAATTGAACGGTATCGAGCCGCCATTCAACAAGAAAATAAGCGCGTTCAGGCGATTCTGCGCATGGCGCTGCTGTGCGTTTTAGAAAGCGTCAGCTACACCCGAAAAGACGGACAGTATCTGCGCTGGGACGCCCGTTCCGGCAGGCGGCGTCCAGGGACAAAGCCGTTTCATAAAGGCGCCATCGCCGCTTTCGATGACGCGGCCGCCGATAAAATCAACGAAATCGTAACGGACATCCGCCGCGCAAAAATGCCCGCCGCGCTCTTTCCAACGAAGCAAGCTGAACAGGGAGACATCCGCCTGTTCAAAGGTTCATGCCTGAATATCCTGCCGACGCTGGAGGCGAACGCTTATAGCGCTGTCGTCACCTCTCCGCCGTACTGCAACCGCTACGATTACACGCGGACTTACGCGCTTGAGCTGACGATGCTTGGACTGACCCAATCGGAAGTGTCTGAACTGCGGCAAAATATGCTTAGCTGTACGGTTGAGAACCGCGAAAAAGATTTGCTGAAAATATGTCCGAACTGGAGTCCGTTTATCGAAGCGGCGAATCGTCAAAAGCTGCTTGGCGCGGTGAACGCCTATCTTGAGCGCGAAAGAAAGGCTAAAAGGCTGAACAACAACGGCATTCCGCGCATGGCGCGCGGTTATTTTTTGGAGACGGCATGCGTCATCGGCGAATGCGCCCGCGTCTTGAAGCCTGGCGCGCCGCTCTTCATGGTGAACGACAATGTGCGGTATGCGGGCGTCAGCGTCTCCGTCGATCTGATCCTGTCCGACATCGCCCGCTCGCTTGGTTTTGAGGTGGAAAGCATACTGGTCGCGCCCGTCAAGAAAGGCAACAGCAGCCAGCAAATGGGCGCCTACGGACGCGCGCCGCTGCGAAAAAGCGTTTGCGTTTGGAGAAAGAAGTTCTCTTATGAAGGTAAGGGAGCTAGCCGCTTGAGTTGGAACATATCTGAGTCTGTAGGCGCTGAAAAGGCAAGTCTCTATAGACGATAACGCTGATTTTAGAGAGCCGTTTTGGAATGAGGAGGCTGTCTTGGAGAACTCTGGATTCCCGCTTACGCGGGAATGACGACGATCGGCGCGGACGCTTTAGGGTTAAAAATGAAATCTCCATATCAGTGTACTGCCAAAAAGGGAAGAACCTGCCATGAACCCCAAAACCCCCATCCTGTTCGACACCGACATCGGCTCCGACATTGACGACGCGGTCTGCCTCGCTTATTTGCTGCGTCAGGAGCGTTGCGAGCTGCTTGGCGTCACAACCGCAACCGGCGACACGCAGCAGCGCGCCGCCTTAGCCGCGCTCATCTGCGGCGCCTCCGACGCCCCTGAAACGCCCATCCATGCGGGCGCCCCTGGACCGCTCCTCACAGGGCCGGGGCAGCCCCATGTCCCGCAATACGAAGCGGTCCGCGACCGCCCCCATCGCACCGACTTCCCGCCGCATTCAGCCGTGCCGTTTCTCCAAGAAACGATACGCGCCCGCCCCGGCGAGATCACGCTCCTAGCCGTCGGACCGCTGACGAACATCGCGCTGCTCTTCGCCGTTGATCCTGAATTGCCGCCGCTGCTGAAAGAGCTTGTTTTGATGTGCGGCGTCTTCACCTCAAATAATGGAGCGGGACCTGGGGCGCGCGAATGGAACGCCCGAAGCGACCCGACAGCGACCGCTATGGTCTACCGCGCCCGACCGCCCCGCTTCACCTCCATTGGTCTTGAAGTGACGACCAAATGCCAGCTCCCCGCCGACGAGTGCAGACGCCGCTTCCATAAAGCGGGCGGACCGCTCCGCGTCGTCGCTGACATGGCGGAGATATGGTTCCGCGGACGCGGCGGCATCACCTTCCATGACCCGCTCGCCGCCGCGGCGATCTTCAAGCCAGACCTCTGCAAATACGCCGACGGCTCCGTCTCGGTAGAAACGGTCAGCCCCGCCCTGGAAGGAACGACGCTCTTCAACAGCGGCGGCGAGAAACCGCACCGCATCGCTGTCGATGTGGACGCGGACGCCTTTTTTGAGGAGTATTTCGGCGTCGTCGGAGGTTAACCGCGCTCCGCCGGCAATAGATCATCGTCTATGGCAATTTCTATAAGACCGCTCGATCAAGGATGCTGTTCAGGCTCAAATCGTGTAAGATAAATTGGCATACGAACGAGACCTAACAGCGAGGCGGTATGGCTGGACATTCTAAGTGGTCAAAAATCAAGCGAAAAAAGGCGGTGAACGATTCGCGCCGCAGCAAGATGATGTCGAAGATGCTGCGCGAGCTGACCGTCGCGTCGCGCGTGGGCGGCAAGGATCCGGAAGCAAACCCGCGCCTGCGCACCGCCGTCTCCAACGCGCGCGCCGAAAATATACCGAACGACACCATCGAAAAAGCGATCCTGCGCGGCGCGGGCGAACTGGAAGGCGCCGACTACGAAGAATGCGCGTATGAAGCGTACGGACCGCATGGCGTCGCGCTCTATATCGAAGCGGCGACCGACAACCGACACCGCACCAGCGCCGAACTGCGCCGCGCGCTCAACAAAAACGGCGGCGCACTCGCCGAACGCAACTCGGTCGCGTGGAAGTTCAACCGAAAAGGAAGCATCCTTGTCAACCTAGAGGACGCCGACGAAGAGACGCTGATCATGACCGCCCTGGACGCCGGCGCGGACGACGTGACCGACGACGAAAACGGCTACGAGATCGAAACGACCATCGAAGCGTTCCATGCGGTGTGCGCGGCTCTGGAAGCGGAAGAGATACCGACCGCCAACGCCGACCTGCGCATGACCCCCGCCGCGCCCCTTCAGCTGGACGCGGAGCAGGCGCTGGAGGCGCTGAAACTGATGGACGCGCTGGAAGAGCTTGACGATGTTTCCAATGTGTACGCAGACATGGATATGGACGACGCATTGATGGAGCGGTATCAGGAAAGCGCGGCGTGATTCATGAAGGTATTGGGCATCGATCCTGGGGTGGCGATCACCGGTTACGGGGTGGCGGAGCATGGCGCGGGCGGGTCGCTGCGCTGGCGCGCGCACAACGTCATCCGGACGCCGGCGGGCGAAGCGATCGAGAAGCGGCTGGAACGCATTTACGACGGTCTGCGCAAGGTGATGGAGGAGCATCAGCCGGACGAGGCGGCGGTAGAGGAGCTGTTTTTTAAAAAGAATGTGACGACAGGGATCGCGGTTGCGCAGGCGCGCGGGGTGGCTCTCTTGGCGGCGGCGCAGAGCGGGTTGCCGGTCGCGCATTACAAGCCGAGCCAGGTGAAGATCGGAGTCGCCGGCGTCGGACGCGCCACTAAAGACCAGGTGCGGTATATGACGAAGACGCTGCTGGGCTTGCCCGATCTCCCAAAACCGGACGACGCGGCGGACGGGTTGGCGCTGGCAATCTGCCGTCTGCTTTCCCCTTCTTCGCCCGCGTTCAGCCTACCATGATCGTCTTCCTGCGCGGCGCGTTTGTGGAAGCGACCGAAAATTCGGTCGTTGTCAACATTCAGGGCGTCGGTTATGAGGCGTTTGTGACGCAGCGCGCGCTCATGAACATGCCCGATCCCGGCGGCGAGATTCATCTCTACACGCATGATCATGTTCGGGCGGATGAGCGGACCTTGTTCGGCTTTTTGCGCCGAAGGGAACGGGCTATTTTTCAGGATTTGATCGGCGTCAGCGGCATCGGGGCGCGGTCGGCGCTGGCGGCGCTGTCCGTTTTGACGCCCGAAGAGCTGGTCGCCGCGGTGCAGTCGGGCGACGCGGCTTCCATCGCGCGCGCGCGCGGCGTCGGCAAGAAAACGGCGCAGCGCGTCATTCTTGACCTGCAAAATAAATGGGGCGCCATTGAGCCGATGGAGCTGGGGTCAATGCGTCTTCAGGGTCCGATCGGAGACGCTGTCAAAGCGATGGTCGCTCTCGGCGCCGAGGAGCTGGAGGCGGAAAAAGCGGTGCGGGAGGCGCGGCGCAGTCTCGGCGACGGCGCCTCCGTGGACGAGCTGTTGCGCGCCGCGCTTCAAGCTAGATCGAAGGCGTCATGAAAAAGAGAAGCGAGCCGCTGACCTCAACCGAGGAGCAGCCCGAAGATGAACAGACGCATCACACTTTCCGCCCGCGCTCTCTGGACGAGTTCATCGGGCAGGAGGAGATACGGGATCAGCTAAGCGTGTTTATCCGCGCCGCGCAGCAGCGGGAGGAATCGCTTGACCATGTGCTGCTGGTCGGTCCGAAGGGTCTCGGCAAGACGACGCTGGCGGAGATCGCCGCGAACGAGATGGGCGTCGGCTTCACCCGCGCCATCGGATCGAACATTGAGCGGCTGGAGCTGACGTCGATCCTGTCAGGCTTGAGACAAGACGGGAGCCATAGCGGATCGGTGCTGTTTATCGACGAGATCCACCGCGTCAACCAGCGGACGCAGGAGCTTTTATATCCGGCGATGGAGGATTTTTTTCTGAACATCGTCATCGGGCAGGGCGGCCCAGGAGCGCGTCCGGTGCGCCTTCCTCTCGGCAGCTTCACGCTGATTGGCGCGACGACGCGGGAGGGGCTGTTGACCGGTCCCTTGCGCGACCGGTTCGGCATTCGTCTGCGCCTAGATTTTTACAGCGCCGAGGAGCTGGCGGAGATTATTCAGCGGGACGCCGATCTGTTTCAGATTCGCGTGGAAGCGGACGGCGCCGCCGAAATCGCCAAGCGCGCCCGCGGAACGCCCCGAATCGCCAAACGTTATCTCCGCCGCATCCGCGACTTTGCGGACGCTCTCGGCGACGGCGTCATCACCTACGACTTGGCGCGCGGCGCTCTCGACAGGCTCGGCGTCGACTCCATCGGACTGGACGAAACGGATCGGCGCATCATGCATGCGATCATTGAGCGCGGAGGATACGCCGGACTCAACACGATCGCCTCCGCTGTCAGCGAGGACGCGCGCACCATCGAGGATGTGTATGAGCCGTTTTTGATACAGATCGGTTTCCTTAGCAAGACGCAGCGCGGGCGGTCTCTCACTCCGCAGGCGTATGTTCATCTGGGGGAGCCTGTTCCGGAATCGCTTGAACCGAACCCGATATTTTAACGATGCGCCTTTCCGACTTCGACTATCATCTTCCGCCTGAATTGATCGCGCAAACCCCCTCTCCAAAACGGGGCGACTCGCGGCTCATGGTCGTTTGGCGCGGGACGGGCGCGGTTGAACACCGCCGTTTCGCCGACATCGAAAGCCTGCTGGATGAACGCTGGACGCTTGTGTTGAACGACACCCGCGTCATCCCCGCCCGCCTGCGCGGAGAAAAGGAGCGGACAGGCGCCAAGATCGAACTGCTGCTTGTCAAACCGCTTGGCGGCGGCGTCTGGGAAGCGCTGGCGAAACCGGGCAAACGGCTCAAACAGGGAACGCAGGTCGTTTTTAAAGGCGGAGCCTTGCGCGCCGAAACGATCGGACGAACAGAGGGCGGCGCGTTTCGATTCCGTTTTAACAACGTTGAAAACTTCAACGCCGCCCTTGAAGAAGCGGGCGAAACCCCCCTCCCGCCTTACATACGCCGCCTGCCGGATGCGTCCGACAAAGAGCGGTATCAGTGCGTTTACGCCCGGCATGACGGCTCCGCGGCGGCGCCGACAGCGGGGCTTCATTTCACCCAAGAAACGCTGCGCCGACTTCAAGAAAACGGCGTAGGTCTAGAGACGATCACGCTGCATGTCGGTCCCGGCACCTTTCAGCCGATTCAAACGGAGAATCTAGAGAATGTCCATCTTCATTCGGAGAGGGCGGCGGTGTCTGTCGAGACGGCGGAGCGGCTGAACCGTTTTAAAGAGAAAGGCGGACGTATCTGCGCGGTCGGGACGACGACCGTTCGGACGCTGGAAACGGCGGCGGCGTCCGGAACGATCCATCCGTTCGACGGCGAGACAAGCCTTTTCATTGCCCCTGGTTTTCAGTTTAAGGCGGCGGACAGCATTTTAACCAATTTTCACCTGCCGAAATCGTCCTTATTGATGTTGACCGCCGCATTTTCGGGGTATGATTTAATGCGCAAGGCGTATGAGGCGGCGGTTCGGGAGCGTTACCGTTTTTACAGCTACGGCGACGCGATGCTGATCCTCTAACCGCCTGCGATTCGTGGGTCTAATAACGGGTTGAGTTCTTTCACAGAAAGGAGAGTGTATGGGCGAACAAGCGCAAGGCTCCCCCTACGGAATGCTGATTTTTTTAGGCATTTTTGTTCTGGCGTTTTATTTCCTCATGATACGTCCGCAGCGGACGCGCGAAAAGAAGCATCGGCGAATGCTGGAAGAGCTGACAAAAGGCGACATCGTCGTCACGCGCGGCGGACTGCAGGGGCGCGTCGATGACGCTAAAGACGATCTCTTGAAAGTGAACATCGCCGACGGGGTGCGCGTCGAAATACGCCGAAGCCATGTGGAATTTGTCGTCAAGGCGGGCGAATTGATCGAAGGTTGAGCGGCGCGGGCTACAGCGTCGCGTCCATGCGTTCAAGCCGTTCGGCTCCGATCTGGGCGACGGCCGCGCCGAGCGCGCATGAAACCGCCGCCGTCCACCCCGCCGGGAACGACTCTAAGCAGGCGATGGTTGCGGCGGCGTGAATTATGACAATCAATATGCTCTGCATATGAGCGGCGCGCATCGGGTTCTCCTCCTCAAAGCGCGGCATGAGGCATCCGATCCCGACCGAGAAGCCGCCGCTTCCGACGGCGATTCCCGCGGCGGTCAACATCCATCCGAGGCTCGGTACGGTGTGCGCCTCAACCGCGAAGGAGCAGAGAGAGGCGGCGAAGATCGCGCCGGACGCGATGAGAGTCTTGGAGGCTGCATAAAGCCGAAAGCGCGGCATGACGGCGCGGAGCGTCAGATAGGCGCGCCCGTCCATGCTGGCAATGACCAAGCCGACAACGATGGAGCCTAAAATCGCCATGGTACCAACGGAGTTGCCCATTGACGGCTCCGTTTCAGGAGACGACCAGTTTTGGAACGCTTTGACCGCAATCAACAACAGAAACGAGAGCGTCCAGCTGGTCAACAGCCCCGAATGGCGTACGCTCAATTTCAGGTCTTTCATGATGAGCGCGGCGAGAGCGGTTCGGGGGCGGAGCCGCCTTCGCCGCCGCATCGGGCGCGTCTGCGTTTCAGAAAGCGCCGCCTCCGTATCGCCTATGAGCGCATGTACGAGAAACGTATTTGCGGTCAAGGCGGACGCCAACGCAGCGCAGCCCGCCGCCTGCAGTATTGGGATCGGATCGATGAGGGCGTCGGCGAGCCATACCGACGGCGCCCAGCGGAGCAGCGGTTCCGCGCGGAGGAGAATGTCAGGCGAGTCGGAATCCGCGCTGACAGCGGGGAGAAGAAGAATATAAAAGAACGCGGCGGAGCTGACAAGCAAGACGCCGCCGGTCAACGCGCTGCGGAGACCGCCCCCGATCGCCGCTTCAAAACGTTCAAACAGAAGAGTCGCCGCGGTTCCAAGGCTGGCGCAGGAGATCCAAAGCGCCGTCCAGCCCATTAAAAAAACGAGCGCCTGAAACGGATTGGGCGGAAAGGCGAGCGCGTAACCGAGCGCGGCAGGTCCGGCGCTTAGAAAAATAAACGTTCCGTTATCGAAAACGCTGTCCGCAATGCGCGCCGCGCACTTCTTTCGGCTGGAGACCGGCAGCGGTTCCAAGACGCGCATGGCGCCTTTGCTTGGGGCATTCGCAAGGCCGTATTGAACGGCGCGCGCCGTTATGAGCAGCGCCGCCGCCCCAAACGCCGCTGCCGCCGCCAAGCGCGGATGCGAATAGTTGACAAAAAAACTGCGCAATAGCGCCGCAAAAAGCGCCAGATACGCCCCCGCCGCCAGCGTCTTCATGAGCGTCCCTACGGCGCGGGTTCCCCCCTTCTTGAACGCGGTATTGAAAGCGATGCGCAGCCGCGCCTTGATGAGCGTCCATAAGAACGCCGGCTGCCGCTTCGCCCGCTTCAGATGCGCCATTGGGAATGGATCCTGTACGGGTTCGTTGTATAAATCAGGTTTTCGCCCTCTTCGACCTGTCCGCCCGGAAATTCCCAGCCGCGGCGCGGGCTTTTGATGAGCAGTATGCGTCCGTCAGGGCGCAAAATCAGCGCGGAGACGGCGGCGATATGGCGCGGATGCGTCATTTTAGGCGTCCATCGTTTCAAGCCGCCTGCGTCCGTAATGAAGCATAACGGCGCCTGAAACGCATACCGCGGCGGCGATCCATCCCTGCGCAGCGACAGGCGCGAAGCCGAACACAGCGCCGGTTGCCGCAATAAACAGCGACAAGTAAAACAAGCCGGCGCATCCGACCGGCGCTTTCGGGTCAAAACGGGCAAATGCGCATGCAATTCCGACGCCGAAGCCGCCATGGCCTACCGCAATCAGCGCAACGACCGCGGCGTCCGGCAGGGACGGCAGCGCCTTCTGCTTCGCGGCGAGGCCGATCAGCGCGTAAAAAAAGAAAATCGGAACCATCATCATCAGCTTCGAAGCGGCGAACATGCCCAAACGCGGCATCGCCATGCGCACCGAAAGAAAACCGACGCCCTCCAACATCGGCAGCGATAGCCCGACAAAAAACGAGGCGGCGATCGCATAGGAATTGGCGATTCTTCCAACCTGATCGGGGCTGGTCGATTGCAGCATGGAGTACGCTAAATAAACTCCGAAGAGCGCCAGCGTGAAGACCCAACCTGTAACGATCTTGCGGTTTAGAACAATGATCTTGAAATCCTTTGCGAGCAGCGCGGCGAAGGCTCCGCGTTGTCGGGCGCGCGTTTCCCGTTTGCCCGACGCCGCCTTTTCATCGATGAGCGTCAGCTCCGCTTCGATATCGTATGTTCGCGCGAAAGCGGCGTATCCAATCCACAAGCCCGCGGCGCCGACCGCCAGCAGCGGAAGAAGAAGCCAAAACGCAAACGGATCGGTCAAGACAGCGAACGTCCATGAGGACGGCAGGTAGGGAAGCAGGCTTCTAGCGTATTCTAGGGCGTTTTCAAAACTGGAGCTTTCAAAGAACAGCGTCGCCGCTTCCAAGTTGATCATAACGGCAAAGGAAGGAATCATGATCAGAAAGAGGATTCCGCTGAACGCTTTGGCGCTGCGTTTGGCGCCGAACCAGCGGGACAGAAGCGTTGCGCCGCCGACGCAGATTCCAACGGCGGACAGGTAAAGGGAAGCCCAGCCGATCGCATACGCCGCCGCCTGAAACAAATTCGCTTGATACGCCATGCAGATGTAGGAGAAGAAGGGCAGCGCTAGGATGAAATAAAGAACGGCAAATGTGAAAACGATCCCCGATACGCGATGCGCATAGCGCGACGACAACGGAACAGGGAGAGGCGACAGAATCTGAACTTTGCCCAAGGATAGACTGAGCTGCGGATTCGATAACATCATGAACAAGAAAAAGAACATGCCGAAGAAAACGGCGGCTGAAATCGCCGAAGCCGATTCAACGTCCGGCAGCTCATTGGGAATCAGGTCCGGCAGAAACAGGGGGATGAGCGTCGCGAACGCGGCGCCAAGAACGCAGAGCCCCGCCAAGAATCCGACGACGCAGCGAACCGCGGTATGCATTTTGAGAAAAATGTTTTTCCACTCAACGAGATCGTACTTAAACAGCGCGCGCCAAACCGCGTAGGCGCTCGCGTTCACAACAGCGGGCGGGGTCGATTCGTTCACCATAAAGCGTCCATGCTTTCAAGCCGCTTGCGTCCGTAGTTCAGCATGAGAAGCCCTGAAGCGCAGACAGCGGCGGCGATCGAGACATGCGCCGCCGCGGCGGTCATTCCAAATGCGACCGCAGACGGAGCGGAAATCAACAGCAATAAGACGAAACCGGACAGCCCGATCGGTTTCTTTTCGTCTAAACGCGGAAACGCGCACCACATGCCAACGATGTAGTTTGCGTATCCAATCCCAATCAACGCCGCGTTCAGGATGTCGCCGCCGTTCGGAAATGCCCTTGTCTTGACGCTCAGCGCGGCGATTGCATAAAGAAATAGGAACGTCGAGAATTCAACCGACTTCGCCGCCGCGAAGGCGCGTAAGTTCGGCATCGCCATACGCGCAGAAAGAATGCCCCGCCCCTCCAACATCGGCATCGACAGCAACATCGCGAAGGAAGCAAAGATTGCATAGCTGTTCAGGATGGAAGCTGTTCTCTCGACATCTTCCAAAAATGAGATCGAGACCCATGCTGCGCCGAGGCATAGCATGAAGACCGCGCCGCCGAGAAACTTACGGTTGCGGAGGAAGAGTTTCATGTCCTTGCGCAAAAGAGCGGCGAAGGCTCCGCTCATGCGGGCGGAGCTTTTGTATTGACCGGTATTGCCCTTCATCTCGATCATCTTCAACGCTTCTTCCATGTCGAAGGCGCGGACGAATACGGCGTATCCCAACAGAATGCCGCCGGCGCCAAGCGCTGTCAGCGCGGCGAGCTGCCATATCGGAAACGGATCTTTGAGCGCAAGAGCCGCCCAGGTGGAAGGCAGCGCGGAATACAGGTAAGGGTTGGCGTTGAAGCCGCTCTGGACAGCGTCTGTGAGCTGATCCATATTGAAAATCGCAATCGTGTACGCCGCCGCGAAGAGACAACTGATCGCTGTGTAGGCTTTTTTGCTTTTCGAAACGCCGAAGAAGCGCGACATGAGAGCGGCGGCGGCCATCGTCAGCCCTGCGCAAAATGCGCAGAGGCCGAGCCATCCAAGATAATAGACCGCCTCTTGAAACAGGTTGACCGGAAAACGCGCCGCCGCCAAACGCACTGCAGGAATGAAAATCAGGAAAGCCAACAGAAAAGGCGTGAAAAGACGCGCGATCCGATGGAAATAGAGCGCCCCCCTGTGAACAGGCAGCGGCGCGAGCGTTGAAATATCGGTCAATTTTAAACTCCCCATTCCTGCAGTAAATAAAGACAGGAAGAGGATCAATAGAAAGATGCCTGCAGACCCCAAGACGATCTGTCCCATCTTTTCATCTACATCGGCGGGCTTCAGCGTCCAGGTGAACTGGGCAACGATCGTTGATCCCGCCATCCCCGCCGCCAATATCACAATGAATGCGAGATACAAGACAACGCCGATTTTCCCTGCGATCGGGAGTTTAAAAAAATGGTTTTTCAACATGAGCAGCTCGGATTTGACGAGCGCGCGCCAAACCGCGTATGCGCTTGGATTCACTCCGCCTCCTCCCACAGGTCCACCTCCATCAAGCTTGCGTCCGCGCCCGTGACCTTCATAAAGATGTCCTCCAGCGACAGATCGCCATGCTCGGCGCGCAGCTCCTCCAGCGTCCCGCAAGCCATCAGATCCGCCTCATAGAGTATGCCGACCCGCTCGCACAGCTGCTCCGCTATCTCCATGATATGCGTCGTCATGAAGACGGCGACGCCCTGTTCGCACAGCCGAACCAGCAGGTCTTTCATGATCCGCGCGCTGTACGGGTCCAGCCCGCCGGTCGGCTCGTCCAAAAACAGAACCTGCGGCTGATGAAGCAGGGCGGCGCCGAGCGCGATCTTCTTCTTCATACCATGCGAATAAGTTTCGATCAGCTTGTCCGCATTTTCGTCCATCTCAAACAGCGTCAAGGAGCGGTCGATGGAGGCGCGCTCCTTCGTTCCGCGTATATCGGCGATGAAATGTAGAAACTCGCGCCCGGTGAGACGCTCATAAAGGGCGGGCGTGTCGGGGACATACCCGATGCGCCGTTTCACTTCGTCGGGCGATTCGGAGACGTCAAACCCCGCCACCGACGCATGCCCGTACGTCGGCTTGAGAAGCGTTGTGAGCAGTTTGAGCGTGGTCGTTTTGCCGGCGCCGTTCGGACCGAGCAGGACAAACATTTCGCCTTCGCCGACGGTTAGGTTCAGGTTGCGCACCGCTTCCTTGTCGCCGAACGTTTTGCCGAGGCTCCGCGCTTCGATCATTCTGCGCTCCATTCCAATTGAAAGTCGGCTGAAAAGCCGTCCGGCGTTGAGACGCCGTCGATCTGAACGTTCTCGATCTCTTTCATGAGGGTCGTCGCCGTTCCGAGGGTCCGCCCTAGCGATCCGCCGCTGACGGCGGAAAACATGTTGATAGCGGCTGAGGCGGCGCCGAGCGAGGCGGCAATGTCGGTCGGCTGCGCATGAACGCGGAACAGGTCGGCGGCTAAATCGCCTACCCCACCGGTCGACTGGAACGCCTGAAGAGCCTCCTCCGCGGCGGCGCGGTTCGTACCGACAATGAGCGCGTCCCCCGCGGCGGCGCACTCCAGCGAGACCGAAAAGAGAGCGTTGAGCGGAACCCGTATTTGATGAAACGGATCGCCTTTGCGCAGCGTCAAGCGGGAGCCGTTGTAGGTGAAGTTCGCATCCTCAAACTGCGCCAGCGCCTCCGCCGCGTTCTCGACATGAACGAAAAATGCCAGCGACGGCAAAATTCCGCCGCCGCCCGCTTTTGGGATATAGAGGCCGATGGGGCGTTCAATGAGCGCGTCCGGTCCGCCTTCCCATGTGAACCCAGCGCCGCGCGCCGCCTCCATGACGGCTCGGTCGTAGACGCCCGTATGCCAGAAGGCGAGCGCCGCGTTCTCATTTATCAGCCGATTGGCGCGCCGCCTGAAATCGGAGGTGTCGGAGAGTTCCGCTCCTTCTGTTCGGCTTCCAGGGCTGGAGACCCACGCCCTGCCTATCCATTTGCCGCCGCTTATGTCCGCTTCGCCGAACGCATACGCGCCTTCCGCATACGCCCAGTAGAACGAGGCGGATCGGTCGTCCGACTGTTCACGCGACCGCGCGGCGCGCAATCTCTCCTGCGGCGCGCCGTCGCGGACCAAAAAGGCGTCCTCCAAACGCCGCTCATAGGCGTCTTCTAACAGCTCGGCGTCGGAAGCGGCAAAGCCGAGGCGCCCGTCAAACGCCGCCGTCAACGGCATCGGCAGACCGTTGATGCGCATCGCGTCGATGGAGCCGATCGTCTCTTTTTCGGCGCCCCATTCTTTTTTCCACCACGGGTTTATGAAGTGCCATGCAATCTGCGCGCGGGCGAGCAGGCTCGGCTTGGCGATCAGAAGCCAGCGCATCTCCCCGTTCTCGCCGCGGTAGAGCGCCAGCGCCGATTCCTCCCCCAGCATCGCCGCGATTTCCTTGACCTCAATCTCCACAGCGATCGGGCTTGACTTGGAGACGAGAATCCAGCGCGTCTCGCCGTACTCGTCATTCTCGCCGCGGTAGGGGGCCAGCGATGCGCGTTTTTCAATGAGCGGCAGCCAAACGCTCTGCAGAGGTTCGGCGGCGCGTTCGATCTCCTCCATGGAGGTTTTCGCGTCCCTTATCTCTACTACAAGGTATGGATCGCCCGGCAGAATGTCCCGCAGATCGGGGACGTCGGGCATGCGGAAAAGTCCATAACCGACCCATGCGCACAGCAGGATCAGCGCGGCGGCAAGCAGTTTCCAGAGCCGCCGCTTTTTTTTAGTCGGGCGTTGCGTTGCGTTCATGATCTCCCTCAATCAGGATGGTGAATTCGCCTTTCGGCGCTCGGTTTAAAAAGGCGGCGCGCAGCTCCTCCAGCGTTCCTCGAAGAAACTCCTCATGCATTTTTGTCATTTCCCGCGCGATAACCGCGTTTCGATTTCCAAATACCTCAAGCGCGTCGTCCAGAAACTTTATCAGGCGATGGGGCGATTCATAAAAAATGAGAACGGCGTTCAGGTTTGCAAGTTCGCGCATCCGCCGCTGCCGTTTCCCCCGCTTCGGCGAACAGAAGCCGGCAAAGTAAAAACTGGAGACCGGCAAACCGGACGCGGACGCCGCCGCGACCGCCGCGCACGGACCCGGTATCGGCGTTACCTGTATGCCGCGTTCCACGGCGGCGCGAATGAGACGGTATCCAGGGTCGGAGACGGCGGGCGTCCCGGCGTCAGAAATGAGCGCCGCCGTCGCGCCGTCTAACATCATCTGCGTCAGTTCAGCCGCCCGCTTCCGTTCGTTGTGTTCATGGCAGCTGACAAGCCGCGTTTTGATCCCGTATCGGTTGAGCAGTTTCAAGGCGCGGCGGGTGTCCTCCGCGGCGATGATGTCCGCCTCGGCAAGCGTCCGAACGGCGCGGTATGTGATGTCCTCCAGATTCCCGATCGGTCCCGCCACTACATACAGCTTTCCCGCGGTCGCCCCCTGCGCCAATCATCTGCCCCAATCGCGCGGATAGCGAAAATCCGACTCGATGGTGCGCATCGACACCTTTGCGATGAGAGGCAGCCGCCGCTTGAACTGCGTCTGTTTAACCCGCCGCTCGATTTCTTGAATAAACGCCGGCTCAAAGCCCATCCGCTCCAGCGCCTCAGGCGACCGCCTCCTGTCGATCATATGAAACAGAAGCCTGTCCGCCTTTTCATAGGTGAAGCCAAGCTCCGATTCGTCGGTCTGCCCAGGCCACAGGTCGGCGGTCGGCTTTTTAGAAACGATTTCCTCTGGAACATCGATATGGCGCGCCATCTGCCAAACCTGCGTTTTATACAGGTCGCCGATCGGGTTCAGCGCGGACGCCATGTCGCCGTAGATCGTTCCGTATCCGAGGAGCAATTCCGTCTTGTTGCTCGTGCCGAGGGGCAGCGCGTTCAGCGCGCTCGCTTGGTCGTAGAGAATCGTCATGCGTTCGCGCGCCATCTTGTTCGCTTTGCGCAGGGGGGTCATGTCCGGAAACTTTTCAAAATACGGGTCCACCTGCTCCGTCACCGAGATGGTCATCGTCTGAATGCCGAGCTGCCGAGCGAGCGTCTGCGCGTCGCCGAGGCTGTCTGGATGGCTTGTCTTGTAAGGCAGCATCAGCGCCGTCACGTTTTGAGGCGACATCGCCCGCGCCGCCAAAACGCATGAGACCGCCGAGTCGATCCCGCCGGACAGGTTCACAACGACGTTCGGAATGCCGACCTTCGTGATCTCGTCCCGAATAAAACCTTCCAAGAGCGGCAGCACAAGTTCAGGGTTGACCCAGAGCGGGTCGTCTTGCTCTCGCGGCGTCGGTTCCGTATGCGCGTTCATTGTTCTCTCTCCCTGTTGATGCGTTTTAGTTCGCGCAGGGTGATGTCGAGCCGTTCGTCGCGCAGAAGCGGGGAGGAGATTCTGGCGCGGCGGACGGCGTCGGACGACAGCTCGGCGGTCAAAAACTGCTCTTCAAACTGCTTCGCGCGCGCGATGACGGAACCGTCCGGCCCGATCGCCTCCGACCCGCCCCAATACCCGACCCCGTCCTCATACCCGACGCGGTTCGCATACACAACATACTGCGAGAAGAGATGGGCGTAGACGCGGTTCAGCGTCTGCCAAGCGTCTGCGCTGTAAAGGTCGCCGTCCGACTGGGCGCCGCGGGCGGGGCTGCATGAGAGCGCGATGAGCAGCTCGCAGCCGTCCTGCGCGATGACGTAAGCGGCGGAGGGGTGCCACATGTCTTCACAGATGAGAATGCCGCATCGTCCAAAGGCGGCGTTGAAGGCGCGGAATCGACTCCCGGCGGCGAAATCCCTGTTTTCTTCAAACATGCCGTAGTTGGGCAGATACACTTTTCGATGGACATGTACAATCCGCCCCTTTTCAAGATAAGCCGCCGAGTTGAAAAATCGGTAGTCAGGCGATTCTTCCACAAAACCGACCGCGATGGAGAGCCGCGCGCTTGCGTCCATAAGCCGCTTCAGTTCGGGCGAATCGAGACGCAGGCTGACGGAAGGCACCATGTCTTTCAGGGTGTATCCCGTGAGCGCCAGCTCTGGAAAGACGACAAGGTCCGTTTTCTCGTCCAGGGCGCGTTCGATGCAACGCTCAATCCGCTTCATATTTTCATGGACGTCGCCCAGCGCCGGCGCGATTTGAGCGATGCCGACTTTGAAATCCATATGCGTGTATCCGTCCGTGTTGAAGTGAACGCTTGACGGGCTGCAGTTAGTTTAACGGGCGGGGGGCTGTCGGTCAAGGCTGCAGCTGACCTCATCCTTAGAGTCGGGACAATTCTGGTTGTGAACGCGGACGGTTTCGGGGTAGACTCTGGATTCCCGCTTGCGCGGGAATGACGGTTTGGTTGGCGGCGCCTTTTTCCCATGAATAAAGCGATGGTCGGTTCAAATGTCCCTACTTTATGCATGAGGTCAGTGCAGGTATCTGACCTTACGTCTTTTTTAGACATGCCGGCATGCGAACGCGAACGGCGGCTGCGGCGGCTCTGGATTCCCGCTTGCACGGGAATGACGAGAAGAGAAGGGGCGGTGTCTTGACCGCTACCGGTCGGGGACGACCCATAAGAGCAGCGTTCCGTCGGCGCTGACGCTGGCGAGCGTCTTGCCGTCCGGCGAATAGCCTACCCAGTTCA
Source organism: Candidatus Poribacteria bacterium (assembly GCA_963665845.2). Taxonomy (GTDB): domain Bacteria; phylum Poribacteria; class WGA-4E; genus JAPPNK01. The sequence continues at coordinate 2,116,167 of OY762492.1, read as the reverse complement.
CATCGTCCGTATGCCCCTCAAGCGTATGGAGAAGCGCGCCGTTCTTGTCCCATATCCGAACGGCGTTGTCTTTGCTTGCGCTGGCTATTCTCGTTCCGTCAGGGGAATACGCCGCCGACATGACCGCCTCCTTATGTGTCAGCGCCTTCAGCAGCTTGCCTGTCTCGGCGTCGTATATTCGAACCGCCCCGTCTTCAAATGCGGCGGCAAACGTCCTTGCGGCGGGATCGCCGTCCGGCGAATAGACCGCCGAATGAACGCCGCTCGTATGCTTGAACGTTTTGAGCAAGCCGCCGGCGTCGGCGCTCCATAGGCGTATCGTCTGGTCTCTGCCGGCGCTGAGGATCGTTTTTCCGTCCGGCGAAAAGACCGCCGATACGACCGCGTCCGTATGTCCGATCAGCGTTTTGAGAGGCGCGCCTGCCGCGGCGTCCCATATCCGTATCATATGGTCGCCGCCGGCGGATGCGATCTTCTCGGAGTTTGGAGAAAACGATACGGACGCGATCTTCTTCGTATGCCCCTTGAGCGTATGAAGAGTCGAATCCGTTTCCGCCTCAATCAGCAGAATGGAATGGTTACGCCCCTCCTTGGCAATTGTTTTTCTGTCCGGGGAATATGCCAGCCCCCTTCTTCCCATAGAGCCTAGCCCGTAGAGACGCTCTCCAGTGTTGACATCCCATGTATACGGGAATCCGTAGGTATCGACGCCGATTTTCGTTCCGTCCGGTGAAAACGCGGCGCGTTTGAAGCCGCCCGTATGTCCTTTTAATCCATAAACGTGCGCGCGAATCTTGATGTTCCAGACCTCAATGATCTCGTAGTTTCCCATGCCTGCAATGAAATGCCCGTCCGGAGAAAACGCGATCATCCCGAAGCGTCCATTGAAGAAAGAAAAGAGGGGCCGGCGAATCGATCCATAGACGCCGTTCCAGAACTGCAGACGGTCTCCGCCGCCGGCAAGGATTTGACCGTCCGGCGAGAACGCCATCGAATTGAATTGAGTCGCCCATTGGTTTTTGAGAAGCGCGCCTCCGCCGCCGACAGCGTCGGCGTCCCAGATACGCGCGTTATACTTGTCGCAGCTGGCGATCTTCTTTCCGTCCGGCGAATAGGCGAGCGATTTAACCGCCCTCCAATGCCCCTCAAACGTATCGAGAAGCTCCCCTGTCTCGGCGTCCCATATTTTGACGGTTCCGTCGCCGCTTCCGCTGGCGATCTTCTTTCCGTCCGGCGAATAGGCGAGCGTATGGACCGAATCCTGATGCCCTTCAAGCGTCTTGATCGCGCCGCCCGTTTCGGCGCTCCATATTCGTATCGTCTTGTCGCCGCTTCCGCTGGCGATCTTCTTTCCGTCCGGCGAATAGGCGAGCGTATGGACCGAATCCTGATGTCCTTCAAGCGTCCTGATCGCGCCGCCCGTTTCGGCGCTCCATATTCGTATCGTCTTGTCGCCGCTTCCGCTGGCGATCCTGGAGCCGTCCGGCGAATACGCCGCGTCATGGACCCGCTCTGTATGCCCCCGAAGCAGCGCGGTCTCTTTGCCGTAGCGCGCGTCGTATATCCAGATGCCGACGCTTCCGGCGACCGCAAGACGGCTGCTGTCCGGCGAATAGTCGATGGAGTACGCCCACCCTTTGCCGATGCGCAGCTTGGCGCCGTCGGGAAGACCAAGCGGAGACGCGCCTGAGATGAAGTCAGGAGTGTCCAAAATCCGAGGAAGAGTAGAGCTCGTTAGAGAGTCCTGATAAGCGGCGCGCCTGTCGGGAAACGCCTCGGCAGAGACGCAGACGAAGACGCACGCGCAGAGCCAATGAAGGAGTCGTGTTGCGCCGCCAGGGTTGTTCATGCGCTGTTCCTTTCTCTTACGCTTCTATTATAAGAAACGGCGGGCGGATCGTCTAGACCGCGGATCGAAAGGCAGTACGCTCATGCGGTCATATTTATTTTGTCCGACGGCCCGCCGATCCAGGCAGTCATTCCCGCGCAAGCGGGAATCTTAAGGCATCGCAGCCGCCGTGTCCGTCCTTTAAACCCCCTAGCCTTCCTTTTCAAGGGGGAACGAGTCGCTCCCTCCGAACTCTTGACGCGCCCCGTCTTTTTTGGCATGATGCGTCTGGCTGAAGCCGATGTATGTTCAACACAAGGAGAGAAACATGGCTGACCAGTCCCCTCCCGACTACACATCCCGCGTCCCGCAATACGAATTTGCGGACACCTTAGAGGAGCAGGAGGCGCAGCTCGCCGAAAATCCGCTCCTGAAACGCATGAACGAATCGCGCAAATCGTATGAAGGCGACCCGCACCGCCCGATCTACCATTACGTCAACCCCGAAGCGATGCTGAACGACCCGAACGGCCTCTGCTTCTGGCAAGACAGGTGGCACCTGTTTTATCAGGCGTATCCGCCTGAAGACACGCGCCAGCACTGGGGGCATGCCATCAGCGACGACCTTGTCCACTGGCGCGATCTGCCGCCCGCCATCTATCCGAACCCCGAACACTGCTGCTTTTCAGGCTCCACGCTGGTCGAAGAGGATCGCGTCATCGCCATGTACCACGGCACGCGCGTCGGCAACATGGTCGCCGTTTCCAGCGACCCGCTGCTGCTCAACTGGGAAAAAGTCGCCGGCAAGGCGGTCATCCCAGGCTCGCATCCAAGCGGCTTTCCGCTTCCCTACCGCGTCTTTGACCCATGCATCTGGAAAAAGGACGACGTGTACTACTCGCTCTCCGGCGGGACGCTCCCTCACGGGCCGGACGGGCGCCCCGTCCGCGCCAACTTCCTTCTCCGTTCAAAAGACCTCGCCAACTGGCAGTATCTCCATCCGTTTGTGGAGAACGACCGGTTCACGTTGAACGGCGACGACGGCGCATGCCCTTACTTTTGGCCCATCGGCGATCAGCACATCCTGCTGTTCTTTAGCCATATGAGCGGCGGACAGTACCTGATCGGGGACTACGACAAAGGGCGCGACAAACTGGTCGCCACGGCGCATGGCAAGTTCAACTTCGGTCCTGTCGGCCCCGGCGGCGTCCATGCGCCCTCCGCATGTCCGGACGGCGAAGGCGGCGTCGTCGTCCTCTTCAACATGAACCCCGCGAAGTCGACGCATCGCTGGAATCAGATCATGACGCTCCCGCGCCGATTGACGCTCCCTGAACGGAACCAGCTGGTCATCGCGCCGATTGAGGCGTTGAAGTCGCTGCGGCGCGAGCATACGCATGTCGGACAGACAACGCTGCCGGCAAACGAGGAGGTCGTCTTTGAAAATGTGAACGGCAACGCGATGGAGGTGGAGGTGGAAATCGCGCCGACAGGGGCGCAGATGATCGAGCTGAACATGCTCCGCTCGCCGAACGCCGAAGAGGTAACCCGCGTCATGTTCTTCAAAGGGCGCGACTACCGCGGCGGCGATGTGCTGACCATCGACTCCTCCCGTTCGTCGATCTTGCCGGACGCGCGCTCAAGGGCGCCGGAGACGGGACCGGTGCGCATTGCCGGGGACGAACCGATACGCTTGCGCGCCTTCGTGGACCGCAGCGTCATTGAGGTGTTCATCAACGAGCGGCAGTGCGTCGCGCAGCGCGTCTATCCAGGGCGGGAGGACAGCGTTGGCGTCTCTCTGCGCTCGCAGGGCAGCGATTCGGTCATGACATCGCTGGACGCATGGCAGATGGAGAACATTTACGCATGAGGCGGACAGCGTTTTTGGCGCTTGCTGCCGCGGCTTCGATGCTGCTGTCGGGCTGCGAGGGCAAGCGCATCTCCGATCTGGGCGGCATATCGGGGCATGCCGAATTTAGAGCGGAAGGCGTCTATCTGCGGCTGAACCTGCTGACCTCGTCCGGCGCGCATCTGCTCTGGACGTCGGACAATTTCAGCGGGGGCGGCGTTCTGCATGAGTCGGAGCTGGACACGCGCATTCAGGTTTATTCGCTCAAAGACGGACAGCGGAACGAAACGGTGTTTTCAGGGCGGCTGCGCTCCCTGCGGTGGAACGCGGCGCGTGTGAACTCCTTCCGCTCGCTCATCGGCGTCATTCCCTCAACGCTGACGGAGCTGGACCCTGAAGCGGACGGGCCGACAGGCGAAATCGATGCGACGCTCATCACGCCGAATCAGGGCGAGTTTGAAACGACAGTGTACGACGCGCAGATCTACCCGGCGTCGCTCTTTTTGGACTAGACCGAAGAGGCGCGGCAGATTCCTCTTGAAAATCGGTTTAGAGAATTATGCAAGAACGGCAGGCGATGCGCGAAAATAGTTGCTCATTCAGTGGACAATGTTTAACCATAAAATGTATCTTGTTGATAGTGAGCGGCAGCAGTGAGAGGAGCGAATATGGCGCGCTGGGCGGTGGAGGTCGCCGCAAAACAACATGAAAACGACAGCGAAGCCGCGCGCCTGTTAGCAGAAGCGCGCGACCTCGGCGAAACAGGGCTGAAAACGGCGCGCGTCTCCCGCATGTACTGGATCGAAACGGAAGGCGGCGGCGGACCGCAAGAGGCGCAAACGCTGGCAGAATCTCTGCTCGCCGACGCGGTCCTAGACCTTTACAGCGTCAACGCGGACGCGCTCGCCTTTCCAGACGCGGCGAACGGCTGGATCGTCGAAATACGGTATATACCGGGCGTCGCCGACCCCGTTTCCGAGACGGTCGTCAAGGCGGCGGGCGACCTCGGCGCGCTCCCGCTTCGCCATGCGGAGACGGGGCGCAAAGCGTATCTCGTCGGACCGCTGAACGAAACGCGGGCGCGCTCGCTCATCGAACGGCTGCTCATGAACGCTGTCATACAGACCTACGAACTGCGCCCTCTCCGCGCGGAGAAAGGATGAACCTATGAAACGCCCCCCGTTTTACGCCCTCTGCATACTGTGCGCTCTTGCGTGGATGTCGGCGCTGTCGGCGTCCGCCGTGTCTGAAGACGTCGCTGAGATCATCGCGCGCCCGACGCAGCTGAACGCCAATGTCGGCGCCCCGAACCATCCCGTTACAACCGACAGCGAGGAGGCGCAGGCGTTTTACAACCAGGGACTGGGATGGGCGCACAGCTACTTCTGGATCGAGGCGGCGCGCTCCTTCCGTCAAGCGCTTGAACATGATGAAAACCTTGCGCTCGCCCACTTCGGCATGGCGCTCGCCTACAGGCAGCTCAGCGACATGGACGCCTCCAATGAGCGCATGGCGCGGGCGATAGACATGAGCGAACTGGCAAGCGACCGAGAGCGGCGCTACATTGAGGCGCGGCGCTCCCAATGGAGCGCCGATCAAGCAAAGGGGGAGGAACGGGAAAATATGATGAACCAGTACCGTTCCGAGCTGACAAGCCTGATCGAAGATTATCCGTGGGACGCAGAGCTGTGGATCGCGCGGGGGCAGGCGGAGGAGTCCGGACCGCGCGCCATCGGACAGGGCGGGGGCGTCAAACAGGCGGCTTGGTATGAAGCGGCGCTGGCGCAAGACCCGACCCATATCGGCGCGCTCCATTATTTAACGCATTGCTACGAAAACATGGGCGCCTATGAGCTGGCGGTCAACCGCGCCGAAAAATACGGCAACAGGGCAAAAGCGGCTCCGCACGCGCAGCATATGGTCGGACATGTTCTGCCGCGCGCCGGGCGCTGGGAGGACGCGGTCCGCCGCTTCGCCAGAGGGCATCGGCTCGAAATGAACTACTTCAGGACGGAGAATGCGGCGCCGAGCATTGAGTGGCACCATATGCATAACCTGCATCTTTACGGAATGGCGCTCATGCGGCTCGGCAGGGAGAAGCAGGCGCGGCGAATCCTGCAGCGCGCCCTGGAGATACACAGGGGCGGCGGAGAGGCGCGCCGATACTGGGAATGCCTGCTTCATTTTGAGCGGTACGATGAGGTTTTGAAACTGGCGGACGAATGGGAGAATGACCGAAATCTCGCCGAAGCGTACGCCATCGAAGCGCTGCTGCTCGCGGGTCAACTGGAGAAGGCGCGGGAACGGCTGGCGGAGCAGGAAAAGGATGAGAAGGCGGAGCGGCGTCTGAAGATGCTGAAAGCGAAGACCGCCCTGTTTTCAGACAACAAAGAAGAGCGGGAAAAAGGGGCGCAAACGCTGCTGGAACGCGCCCGGCAGATGGCGGGCAAGAAAAACTTTGACGGCTGGGGCGAGGGACTCTTCAACATCGCGCGCATGATGAAGGCGGCGCAGCTCGCCCAAAACGACGCCCTGCTGCAAGATTTGACCGCCGAGCTTCGCCGAATCGATCCCGACTACGACCCGCTCCAATGAAAACGCTCATCGCCGGCGCGACAGGGTTTGTCGGCAGTCGACTAACGGAGCTGCTGGTTGAACGGGGAGCCGAGGCGACCTGCCTTGTGCGGAAGACAAGCGATCTGCGCTGGATCGAACATCTGCCGGTTCGGCGCGTTGTGGGCGAGCTGTCGCAGCCCGAAACGCTCCAAGCGGCGATGGAGGGTCAAGAGCGCGTTTTTCATCTGGCGGCGGTTCTGAAGGCGCCGTCGCCGCAGGCGTTTGACGCTGTCAACCGGCAAGGAACCGTCCACGCGATGCAGGCATGGACGCAATACGGCGATCCTAGCGGGCGGTTCGTCTACTGCAGCAGCATCGCCGCCGCGGGACCGACGAAGCGCGGACACCGCATCAACGAGACGCATCCGCCCAGCCCCATCAGCGACTACGGAAAGACGAAACTGGCGGGCGAAGAGGCGGTTCGCGAGCTGGCGGGCGAGCGGTTTTCCTATGCGATTGTCCGTCCGCCGGCTGTTTACGGTCCGCGCGATACGGACATCCGCATCTTTTTTCGGTTGATACGCAAAGGCGCCGCGCCACGGCTCGGCGGCGGCGAACGCCAGATCGACATTCTATACGTGGACGACTTGGCGGAGGCGCTGATACTCGCGTCGGAGAGTCCGGAGGCGCATCGGCAGACCTACTTTGTGAACGACGGCGGGGCGCATACATGGGAGAGCATGTCGGAGGGGATCGCGTCGGCTCTGGGCGTCCGCCCGTTGAAGCTGCCGATACCAATGGCGTTGGCGGGGTTGGCGGCGCGCGCATCGGAGCTGCTGGCGGGCGGAAAGACGCCGGCATTCAACCGCCAGAAGCTGAACGAGATGAAACAGGAGGCGTGGATCTGCGACGCCTCCAAAGCGCGCCGCGAACTCGGCTTTGAACCAAAGATAGACGCGGAGACGGGATTTGAAAGGACAGCGCGCTGGTATGAGGAGCATGGGTGGAAATGAGCGCAGCTCGCCGTCATTCCTCTTTGGCGGCGCTCAAATCCTCCTCAATGACTCCTAAGTCGATCGTGATCGTCTTGAAGTCAGGATCTTTCGGATCTCCCCAGGTGTAGCCCCTTTGCGCTGTTCCTGTCGGTTCTTGAAGATGTTTTAACCATATCTGAACCGTCTCTAGCTCCGCGTTCAACGAATCCGCCTCGCTCTCCGAGGGGATAGACGCGAGACGCCTCAACAGATCCGTTTCCTTCGCCTGCATTTCAGCCAACTTCTGAATTCCCGCTTCCGTGAGATTGTTTTGCCGGTAGACAATAACCAGCTTCGTATTCTCTTGCAGGGTGTAGATTTCGCCGTTGGGCAGCGTGACGTTATAATCCAAAACAGACGCCGGCAACCGCCCCGCTCTCACGAAGAGGCTGTCGGGGCTCCATTCCTTGGGCGGTATCTCATTGAGAAAGGGCCGCATGGCTTCTTTCAGCATGGGATGCTTGTCTGTAGAAAACACCTCCATCTTGATCTCCGACTCCGCTCGGCTCCGAAACCACCTATCTTGATCCTCCTCTGGAATATCCATGCCCGGCGGAATCCCTTTCGCTTTCAGCTCGTCAAATCTCATGGACATCATATGCGCAATCACGTCCAAGCCGTCCTGCCATGTTTCAAACTGGTACCGGTCCGTAGCCGCCGATTCGATCGATTGCTCATTGGAATCTGCATAGGACTCGGCAGCGTCTTCTTCAGACGCTTCTGATTTTTTGGGCGTATTCGCTTCAGGAACAACGGGCGTCTGCTCATCAAGTGTCAGAGGCGCATGTCCGGACGCCGCCTCGTCCGGCGGAAGGCTGCTGTTGCGCGCTGTCAAGAAAACCCAAACGCCCAACAACAAAGCGCACACGAGAACCGCCGCGGCGACCCATCCCCGTTTCATCGCCCGCTCCCGTCAATAGTAGTAGAAGTCGTTGACATGGTCTTGGCTGTATTCCGCTTCTTTCTGGGCGCCACTCCCGCCGAAAACGCCGGGTTCCGGCGGAGAAGCCGTTGGATTCGACGTGCTCCGACCGCTGGTTATCGCTTTCGCTTTTGCTGCAGCGAAATGGTATGATCCAAAGTCATGAAGAGTGACGCTCGCTTCATGCGCAGGAACAACTGGAAAGACCCAATAAATGAGGATGGTTCCGTCAGGCAGCGTAGACGGAACGTAGTAACTTTCCAAGGACAACCCCATCCTGGGATGAGGTTTGTCCTCCGCTGTCTTCCACCTTGTTTTTGCGATTGCGTAGACTTCCAGCCAATAAGCGTTTTTAGATTTCTCTTTTCGACGTACCAAAGAAACGCCAGCTTCACAATTGGCATAGACGGTGGTCATGGGCGGCATTGATGGCGACGTGTGTAAAAAGTCATCCTGCGCCCCGACACTTCCTCGCGCAGTAACAGCGACGAAATCGTTATTGTCGGCATCCATGTCCGAAACTCCAAGCGAATGGGCATCGGCTCTCTCGATTCCTATCTTGCCCCCAAGGGGCAACAGAACGAACCCGATTATGGCGATCAACGAAAACGCGAAGCGAATTGGCTTCATTTAGCAACCTTTCTGATTACGACACGCTCAGCCTGAAGCATTTGCGCTTCAGTATAATCTTGATGTTCCCGACGCGCAAGCTCTTTTACGCTTGCTTGCGCGATTAAATTGGTGGAGGCGGCGAGAGTCGAACTCGCGTCCGCGAACGCCGCTGAAAAGGCTCTACGTGCTTATCCCGCGTTTTATGTTCGCTTGCGCCGTCCCCGCGGGCAGGGAATGCGTTCGCTAGCCGCATTTGATGTCGCGTCAGGCCGCTTGCGGCGCGCTCCCGACGCCTAGCCTACTAAACAACGCCCGACATGCCCCTCATAGGCAAAGAAGCAGCGGACGGCCGCTTTACTTAAGCGGCAAGCGCCATTTCATGGTTGGCATTTTGATTTTTTCCGCCTTTTTAACGAGGCCAGGCGGACCCTCGACATGCAACCTTTTCCGCTGATCGATCGCGTCGAAACCAATTACGCCCCCGTCTGGGCAGAACGCGCGGCAGCGCAGAGCCATGACCTCCGCGGCAACCGCTTCTCCATATATCATAACGCCGCTCGCCGCGAATAGCAAGCGGAATTGGACGAATTTCAGCATATTTCGGCGAATCTCGGCAAAATAAGCAGCATGCGGACGCGGACGGTTTCGGCACAGCGTCCGATTCCCCCCTTGAAAAGGGGGGCTAGGGGGGTTTACGGGCGCGGCGGCGATGCCTTAAGATTCCCGCGCGTTTTACCGCACGGGCGGGAATAGCGCGACGCCCTATGACGGCGGATAGGGCGCGTGTTTCTGGACTCCCCCCTTGAAAAGGGGGCTGGGGGGTTTTCAGCGCTGGTCGAGGTCTGTTTTGAACTAGGATTGAAGGATGATTAAGATTGCCAAGATGATCGGGGCGCGGGAATTTTCTTGGCAATCTTTTCAATCTTGGCAATCCTAGTTCAGACAACGGCTAAGATTCCCGCGCGTTTTACCGCACGGGCGGAATGACGGCGTGTAGGATGGACGCTTACGGTGAACGCGGACGTTGTCTGTTGGACTCTGGATTCCCGCGCGTTTTACCGCAAGGGCGGGAATGACGGCTTCAATCGAACAGCGCCCAGGCGAATTCACTCCTCCTCAGCGGAGGACGGCTCTTTAGAAACATACTGAAACGCCTGCACCTCGTAGACGGTTCGGTTGCCGTTGTCGCCGCTATAGGTTTGCCCCCGTCCGCCGGTTAAGTAGGTGGGCGGACGCCGGATGCGTACGCGGACTCCGTCGGCGACAGCCTCCATGCTTGCCTTTGGGTTGCGAGGCGTGTTGCCTGTCGACCATTTGCGCGCCGTTTTCCATTCGCCGTCTTTGAGATACTCTAGCGCGACCCACATGCCCGCTTGCAGCGGCTTGTCCAGGTCTCTGGAGACGACAGCGATCTGATTCACCTTTGTCGGCTCCTTGAAACGCACTTCGGCGACCGAGTCGAACATGATGTCCCGCGGTCTGCGCTCGTCTGCGGAGATTTGGGGGGTGTTCGTCTCGGCATGGGTGTAGATGTTTCCGTCGTTGAATGCCGGGTCGCTCGCTGTGGCGCCTGTGGAAGCGAGCGCCAAGTTTTCGCCCAGTTCGCCTTGATACCCGCCCCCGATCAGCGCCGCGCATCCACCCAGCGCCGCCGCCGATAGAACCGCCGCGCATATTCCGTACAAGACTCGCATACAAAGCTCCTCATTTGATGCCGTTCTTTTAAGTAGTATAACATGAAGAACCTGCCTCGTTCCTTGAGTTAGGACAATTCTGAATGCGAATGCGGACAGCGCGCTTCGAAGAAAAACTGACGGCGGATAGAGCGCGGGTTTCTAGACTCCCCCTTGAAAAGAGGGGCTGGGGGGTTTTCTGACCTCACGCGTAAAGTTGAGACATTTGAACGACCAAAGACTTTATTCATGGGAAAAAGGCGCCGCCAACCATACCGTCATTCCCGCGTAAGCGGGAATCCAGAGTCCACCCCGAAACCGTCCGCGTTTCCATGCCGACATGTCCCCACTAAAGACATGAGGTCAGATTCGCTCTTGACAGAGCCGCCGTTTTCGGCAAACGTAATGTCCAGTAGACCCGCCTCTTTTCCTGCGGCGCGAACTCTGACATGAACAGGCGATGAATTACTACGATATTCTTGAAGTTCCGCGGCATGCGACTCAAGACGAAATCAAAAAAGCGTATAGACGGCTGGCGAAAAAGTATCATCCGGACAAAAACTCCGGCGATCCAAGAGCCGAAGCAAAACTCAAAAAGATCAATGAAGCGTATGCTACGCTGAGCGACCCTAATAAAAAGGCGGCATACGACAAAAAGATCGGGAACACGAATCCACCACGCCCAGACCCGCCGCCGGAGCCGAAACCTAAGCCGAAACCTAAGCCGCCGGCTGAAGTCTGGATCTACGCCGCCGCTTACGCCCCTGACGGCAAGACGTTCGCGGTCGGCGGTTCCGACTATACGGCGCGCATTTTTCATGCTGAAACGCGCAAGCGGATTCATACGCTCAACAGGCATCAGAGGTCGGTCCGCGCGGTCGCGTATTCGCCGGACGGCAAATTCATCGTCAGCGGAAGCGAAGACGCGGACCTCTACACCTGGAATGTCGACACAGGCTTAAGGCTGCGCCGTTTTTCTGGGCATGGCGCCTCGGTTCGTTCCGCCGCTTATTCGCCCGACGGACGGCGCATCGTCAGCGGCAGTTTGGACAAGACCGTGCGCATCTGGGACGCGGAAACGGGCGAACGCATACGAACATTGAGCGGAAGTTTGGACGGCGTTCTCTCCGCCGCATACTCGCCGGACGGCAAGCGAATCGCCAGCGGCGGCAAGGACAATCAGATACGCATCTGGGACGCGGAAACAGGCGGGCTTGTCCGAACGCTGAACGGGCATCGGCAAAACGTGGAGTCGGTCGGTTTCTCTCCCGACGGGCGCGTTCTCATCAGCGCCGGCGGCGATCAAACGGTCCGCCTCTGGGACGCCGATACAGGCGAGTCGATCCGAATTTTGAGAGGTCATACACAGTGGATCTACACGGCGCTTTTTTCACCATGCGGCAGGCTCATCGCCAGCGCCGGCGTGGACGCCGATATTCGCCTTTGGAACGGCGAGACGGGAGAGCCGATCCATACGTTCAACGGAAACGGCAGCGCCGTTCGAACCGCCGCCTTCTCGCCGGACGGAACGACGCTCATCGCCGCCGGCAAGGGTACGAGCATTCGCCGGCATGATGTCAGCGCTTACGCTCCTCAACCGCCTCCGCCTCCGCCTCCGCCGTCTCCGCGTCCGCCGCGGCCGTCTCCTCCGCCTCCGCCCTCCGCGTTTGAATTCGACAGGCAGATTCTGACGAGCCATACAAGTTTCATCGCCTCCATAGCCTTTTCGCCGGACGGCAAGACAATCGCCACTGCAAGCCATGACAAGAATGTCTGCCTGTGGGACGTTGAAACAGGAGACCGCATCGTAAAATTTACGGATACAGGGAACTCCTTATTGACGAGGGCGTCGCATAATGGATTCGCGTATTCCGCCGCGTTCTCGCCGGACGGACGGCGCGTCGTCACCGCAAGCCATGATAAAACGGCGCGCGTCTGGGACGTTCAAACGGGCGGCTGCGTTCATACGCTGACGGGTCATAGATATTCGGTTCGTTCCGCCGCTTACTCGCCGGACGGCCGCTGGATTGTCACCGGCAGCTCCGACAATACCGCGCGCGTTTGGGACGCCGAGACAGGGGCGCATGTTCAGACATTGTCGGGACATACGGACCGGGTATACACGGCGGCTTTCTCGCCGGACAGCAAGACGATCGCCAGCGGCGGATGGGATCAAACGATAAGGTTATGGGACGCCGAGACAGGCGCGTTGACAGGAGAGTTAGAGGGACATGAACCGATGACGCGCTCGGTTCTGTTCGCGCAAAACGGGCGGCTTGTCAGCAGCGGCGGCGACAACAAGGCGCGCGTCTGGGATGTCCAAACGGGGGAGCCGCTGCAAACGATGTCGACGCGTCTCAACGGCGTCAGCAACGCGCCTGTTGCGGCGCTATCTCCATGCGGGCGGTTCGTTGCCGCCGGCGGGGGCGATCAAAAGGCGCGGGTTTGGAACGCTGAAACGGGCGAACTGATCAGCGCATTGGAGGGGCATGAGGGCATTGTGCGCGCTGTCGCGTTCTCGCCGGACGGACAGATTGCCGTCGCTGGACATGACCGAACGATACGCTTTTGGCGCGCCGCGCGCTGACTCTGTCCGCGGTTGTTTTCGCCTTTCCGCGCTTCTGTTCATAAAAATCGCCTTTCCGCGCAAAAAAACAGCCTCTGCGCCTTGTGAACGGTTGACACGGCGGAAACCTGCATGGTAATATGTGAACGAATGATCAAATGAACATATGAACAACCGCTCATGCGCAGAGGAGGAGTGGGATACATGAACAACGAAGCCGCCGCAAAACGGCGCGCCGCAAGAAGAGAATCGATGCGCATCGAAGGGATGGACTGCCCGGCATGCGCCAGCAAGATCACCAGCGTCGTCGGCGCGATGCCCGGCGTTGATTCGGTCAACGTCGTCTTCGCCCAGGGGCGCATGCAGGTCGCTTACAATCAGGCTGCCGTCACCATCGCGGACATCGAATCCAAAATACGCAATCTGGGTTTTGAAACGCCCGACAGCGGAACCGCCCGCGAGAGCGGATTTTCCTTCCGGTCGGTCTGCGCCGTCTTTGCTTTATGCGGACTGGCGGCAGGCCTCGCCAGCAAGTATCTGGTCAAAGATGACCCGACCGCGCAGATCTTTTTCATCGCCTCCATCGCGGTCGGAGGAATCTTCACGGTTCGAAACGCCGGCATTTCGCTCTGGAACCGGCGCATCGACATCAACGTGCTGATGGTGATCGCGGTCGCCGGCGCAATATTTATCGACGAGTGGGTTGAGGCGTGCGCTGTGGTGTCGCTCTTTGCGTTTGCGAACGCGCTGGAAGGTTACAGCGCGACGCGCGCCCGGCGCGAGATCGCGTCGCTGCTGTCGCTCAGCCCGGCGCAAGCCGCTGTTTTCCGAAACGGGGCTGTGGAGATGGTTGCCGTTGAAGATGTCGTCGTCGGCGAGCGCGTTTTGGTGAAGCCGGGCGAACGCGTCCCGCTGGACGGGGTCGTCTTGTCCGGGGAGACGGAGATGAACGAATCGCCCATCACCGGCGAATCGGCGCTCATCGAAAAGACGGCAGGCTCCGAAGTGTTTGCCGGCTCCATCAACGACAGCGGAACGATAGAATTTGAAACGACGAAGCTTTCGGACGAGACGGCGCTGGCGCGCGCCCTTCAGCAGGTGGAAGAGGCGCAGGCGCGCCGCTCCCCCGCCGAGCGTTATCTGGACAAGTTTGCGGCGTACTACACGCCTGTTGTGGTCGCGGTCGCGATCATCATCGCTGTGGTTCCGCCGCTTGTGTTTCTGGAACCGTTCTTCGACACCATGGTCGATGGAGAACCGCAGCGGGGTTGGTTATATATAAGCCTCGTGATCTTGGTGGCGGGCTGTCCGTGCGCGCTCGCTTTGGCGGCGCCGGTCGCGATCTCTTCCTCGCTGGCGCGCGCCTCTCGCATGGGGGTGCTGTTTAAAGGCGGCGCGGCAATGGAAGCGCTGGCGGGAATACGCTCCTTCGCCTTCGACAAAACAGGGACCTTGACGCTTGGCGAACTGCGCGTTGCCAGCGTTCACCCCGAACCTGGATACACCGAGGAGGATGTGCTGCGCATCGGAGCCTCCGCGGGCGCGCTTTCTGAACACGCCGTCGGAAAGGCGGTTTTGTACGAGGCGGAAGACCGCGGCATTGAGCATGCCGAATCGGGCGTGTACACCTCCTACCCCGGCAAGGGCGGCGAAATCGTCGCGGACGGAAGCAGCATGGTTCTCGGAAACGCGCGCATGATGAACCAGCTCGGCATTGAAACGAAAGACCTGCCGGACATCAGAGGGGGAGTCTTTGCGGCGCAGGACGGCAAGCTCGCCGGACAGATCGCGCTTCTAGACACGATACGCGACGAAACGCGGGGAGTCGTCCAAGAGCTGCGCGAACTCGGCATCTCCCCCATTGTGATGTTGACAGGCGACCGGCGCAACGCCGCGGAATCCATCGGCGAACAAGCGGAAGTTGACGAGGTGCATTACGAGCTGCTGCCTGAAGACAAGGCGCATCATACGGCGGGAATGAACGCCGCGATGGTCGGGGACGGCATCAACGACGCCCCGGCGCTCGCTTCGTCTAAAATCGGCATCGCGATGGGCGGCGCGGGCGTCGACATTGCGATGGAGGCGGCGGACATCACGCTTGCCAGCGGAACGCTTCGGGCTTTGCCCGGCGCGGTGCGGCTGAGTCGACGGGCGTTGTTCGTCGTTCAGCAGAACGTCTGGTTCGCCATCTCCACCAAAGCCGTTGTGGTGCTTTTCGCGGCGCTCATACCTTTCATTCCGGCGCTCAGCGCCTTCAAAGGGATGTTAGCGCTGGCGGTGGTCGCCGATGTGGGCGTGTCGATGGCGGTGGTCGCCAACGGGCTGCGCATGCTCAAAATGCGCGAGGCGGAAGGAGAGGCTGCGGCGGCATGAATATCCCCAACAAGCATTTTGAAACGATGGCGGAATGGTTCAAAGCGTTGAGCGACCCGACGCGCCTGCAGATACTGTACGCGCTTCTGTCGGGCGAGCTTTCGGTGAGCGAGATCGCCGGCGAAGCGGGCGCCAGCGCGTCAGCCGTCTCGCATCAGCTGGCGTATCTGCGCTCCATCCGCCTCGTCAAAAACAGGCGCAACGGGCGCAGCGTCTATTATGCGCTGGACGACGAGCATGTCCGCTCGCTCTTTGAGCAGGCGCTGGAACATGCCAGCCACGAGTGAGGCGGCGCGTCTGATTTCCCCTTGAAAAGGGGGAATCAGGGGGGTTTAAAGACGGGCGCGGCGCGCGCGGCGCCTCTGGATTCCCGCTTGCGCGGGAATGACGATTTGTGCCGCCGGACGCTTGAGGTGAACGCGGACGGTTTCGGGTTCGCCTCTGGATTCCCGCTTACGCGGGAATGACGATTTGGGCCGCCGGACGCTTGAGGTGAACGCGGACGGTTTCGGGTTCGCCTCTGGATTCCCGCTTGCGCGGGAATGACGATTTGTGCCGCCGGACGCTTGAGGTGAACGCGGACGGTTTCGGGTTCGCCTCTGGATTCCCGCTTGCGCGGGAATGACGATTTGTGCCGCCGGACGCTTGAGGTGAACGCGGACGGTTTCGGGTTCGCCTCTGGATTCCCGCTTGCGCGGGAATGACGATTTGTGCCGCCGGACGCTTGAGGTGAACGCGGACGGTTTCGGGTTCGCCTCTGGATTCCCGCTTACGCGGGAATGACGATTTGGGCCGCCGGACGCTTGAGGTGAACGCGGACGGTTTCGGGTTCGCCTCTGGATTCCCGCTTGCGCGGGAATGACGATTTGGGCCGCCGGACGCTTGAGGTGAACGCGGACGGTTTCGGCGGCGCCTCTGGATTCCCGCTTGCGCGGGAATGACGATTTGGGCCGCCGGACGCTTGAGGTGAATGCGGACGGTTTCGGGTTCGCCTCTGGATTCCCGCTTACGCGGGAATGACGATTTGTGCCGCCGGACGCTTGAGGTGAACGCGGACGGTTTCGGCGGCGCCTCTGGATTCCCGCTTGCGCGGGAATGACAACCTGGGTTGTCGGACGCCCGCATAAAAATAAATGCCGCATCATAAAATGCGCAGGGCGATCTCTCCAAAAGCGGGGACGCAGCAGACGACCGCCCCGTCTATGATCGGATAAAAGCGGTTGATCTCCTCCTCCAGCGGCGTGACGCGCAGCGCCTCCGACGCGCCGTCAATGCGCAGGCGCGCGACCGAGTCGTTTCCGCTCAGCTCCTGCAGGCGCGCGATTTTGCCCAGCCCGTCCGAGGCGCGCTGTATCGACAGGGCGACATTGCTCGGCTCCACGCTCAAGAAGGCGGTTTCGCCTTCAGGCAGCCCCCCGCTTGAACGCTTGCGGATTTGGGCGGCATGCGGTTTCAGCGCTGTTTCGCGGCTCAAGCGGTAAGCGGCGCCGGCGTCAAACGCGCCGGCGTAACTGCGCAGCCGGTAGCGGAATGTCAGCGGGCCGGACAGCGCCGGCGAGAACTCGCCCGATCCGTAATTATGATACAGCCAGGAGTAGTAATGCGCGCTCGCGGGCGTGAACTCTTGAAGCCAGCGCCCCGTGTTGATGCGCCCCAGCTGCGCCAGCGGAGCGTCGGGAGAGGCGATCGTAACGCCGAATTCGTCGTTTGAAAAATCGATGCAGCCCTCCGTGTGCGTCCAGTCTCGAACGGCGCCTTCCAAAAACCCTTCGTCCACCAGAATGAAACCGCCGGACGACTCGCAGCGCGTCTTGCAGTTCGGAACGTAGAACGGAAAGGCGGCGTAAGCGGCTTCCGGCTCGGCGGAAGGCAGCTTGTCGACCGAAAGAACGATGTCGACCCAGTCATGATGCTCATACAGGATCGCTTCCAGCGACGCGCCGCGCATCCCGCCCTGCGGAGAAATGTCGGCGATGAGGCTTGCCGCCAGCGGGGTTTGATGCCCGCTGCGCGCCTGCGCGTAGGTCGAGCTTTGGCGCGTAAAGCGGGCGCCTTTGCGGTTCGAACCGCCCGCTCTGGCGAAGGCGGCGCGCGGCTTTTTTTCATCGATGCGCTCATGCAGCAATTGTCCGAAGGCGAAGGCAGCCCGCCCGTCAACCAGCTCGCGGTTCAGCCGCTTGTCTTTGAGGCTTTCGATGACGCCCGTTTTCGGGTTCATCTCCAGCCGATAGAAGCGGTTCTCCAGGACGGTTCCGTCGGTCGTCAGTTCGGAGTCGGGAAAGACGCCGCGCTCGCCCCATCGGTAGGTTTTGTATCCGAGCGGGGGAAGATTCGCCGCGGCGAAGGCGACCCCCTCTTCCGTGATCCATTTCGGCGCATTCTCCCCGCTGACCGAGTCGATGAGTCCAGCGGAGGTGTCGAGTCCGCGCGCTTTCATTTCGGCAAGGACATCCACGCGCCAAGGGTGCGGGTTGAAAACGACGATGCCCGGCGGAGCCGCCGCCTCGTCGGAGCCGCGCCGCGCCGTCTGGGAACGGGCGGCGTCCAGCGCCGATGCGGAAAAACGGGCGGCGTCCAGCGCATACGAATCTTGAGCGGCGCGGCGCGACAGAACCTCCAAATCGTAGGGGGCGTCCGCGCTGTCGGGATGCCCGTAGGTTCGTTCGTCAAACAGCAGCAGGCTTCGGTCGGCGCGCTCTACGGCGGGCGGAGGTTCCTGGTCCGTGAAAGCGAGCAGATTTTGCGCCGCGTTGAGCGTTTCGCGCGCGGCGCGGGCTGCCCCTGTGAGACGCGCGTTCGAAGCGGCGCCGAGCGTCCGCCAGTCGTTCCATTCGCCGCGCCGAACCGGCAGATTGGCGCTGTATTTTTCTTCAAGCCGATCAAACATCTCGCTGGGAACCGCGAGCGCCATTTCGGGCGATTCGTCCGTCTTGTCCTCGTTCCATTTCTGGACGAAATCGGGCAGTTTTGGGTGGACGCCGCCGTTCGTTTCCGCAACCTGAACGGCGAGAAAGTCGTAGAAATAGCCGTCCGCTTCCAGCTGCGCGATTCGCTCCCCGACGCTTTTGCGCGCTTTATCGAGACGGCGTCCAATGCCGAGGCGCCGGCTTTCCTGCAGATCAAACCCGTTCCAGACAAGCAAACGTTCCCCAGAAAGCGACGTCCACCAGAACGCGTCGGGCCGCTTGACGCCGCCCCCGGCGGGCGGCTGAAGCGGACAGGCGATGAGCCGCCCGGCGCCGATCCCGGCGAGAAGGTCGATCCATCCCGCCCCGACGCCGCCCGTTCCGAGCGCCATCGCCGAACGGACAGGGATGCCGCGCCGTCGAAGTTCAGCCGCCTGGCGCAGACGCCCCGCCATCGCCGAACGGGGGGTTGAGCCGTTTAAATGGTACGGCAGGGCGCATGCTTCGATGCGTCTGTCCGCCGCCAGCTGCGCGAACAGGTCGGCGCGGTCAGGCTCCGACGCGTTGAGCCACCGCGCCAACGGATCGGCGGCGTCGCATGTCCAGCGCATCCGCTCGTCGTCGGCGCATGCGTCTAGGGCGTCGTCCAGCCGCTGGAAACCGCTCTGGTCGGCGTCGTCGGGATGCTCGGTGTGTCCGTTGCGCGTCTCGCTGTGATGTATCAGATAGATGATCGATATCGCCATATTTGCCGGTTTCTCCTTTAGCCTGAACATCAGAATAGCGCAGAAACGGCGCATAATCAAGCGGTCAATTTTGACCTTATGCATAAAGTTGGGACATTTGAACGAACTGCGCCTTTATTCATGGCAAAAAGACGCCGCCAACCAGACCGTCCCCCGCTTCCCCGTTCCCCGTTTTCACGAGGACATGCATTCCCGCGCCCCCATCCTGTCATTCCCGCGTAAGCGGGAATCCAGAGTCAACCCCGAAACCGTCTGCGTTCACAACCAGAATTGTCCCAACTCTAAGGGTAAGGTCAGGGGAGGGGTTTGACGCGCGCGGAGAGAAGCGGTATCATATGCATATCAATGGGCGGGGTCCAGGCTATGAACGCTCGATGGTTGATCGCTTTAAAAGAATACGGCGCAGGTCTGGCGGGAGCCGTCCTGATCGGAGGAGCCGTCTTTCTCTTCGGAAACACCGTGTTGAGATGGACGGCGCTCGCCATCGGCGGATGGGCGCCCAGCCTGTTTTCGCTGATCGCCATACTGCTCTTGGCGGCGGCGGCCGCTGTCGGCGGCGGGGAGCCGATCTACCGCCTCGCGCGGCGGGAAAAGCCGAAATGGGGCAAGCGCGCCCGATGGCAGATATGGAAAGGCGGCTTTCTCGGACCGACCGCTGTCATCGCCGTTCTACAGGTGATGGAGCTGGACTGGAGAGCCGTCGCCCAGCCCGCGCTGAACGAGGGATTTATCTGGCGCGCCCTGAAACTGTTCATCGCCGGCTTTCAGTATGTGATCACCGCCCCGCTTCGACTCATCGTGTATGGACTCGACATACCGCCGGAAATCCCGATCGTTCTGGCGATGCCGATCGGCGCCCTGCTGGTGCGCTATTTTGGACATCCTGAAAATATGCTGGACGCGACTCCAACCAACAACGAGGAGACGCCCAATGACGCAGCCGCTCAACAGAGCTGACGACAAACCGCGCGACGAATGCGGCGTGTTCGGAGTGTTTGGACATCCGCAGGCGGCGCAGCTCGCCTATATCGGACTCTACGCGCTTCAACACCGCGGACAAGAAAGCGCCGGCATCGTCGCATCCGACGGCGCCGCATTCCGCTCCCACAAAGGCATGGGGCTGGTCGAACGGGTCTTCAGCGCCGAACAGCTGGAGCGGCTTCACGGCGCCCACGCCCTCGGGCACAACCGTTACTCCACCGCAGGGCAGAGCAGCCTTCTGAACGCGCAGCCGTTTCAGATGCAATACGCCCTCGGCCCGCTCGCCATCGCCCACAACGGCAATTTCACGAACGCGTTCGATATACGCGCTCACCTGCAGACGCATGGGCAGCTGTTCACCACCACCTCCGACACCGAAATCATCGCCCATATGATCGCCGGCTCCAGAGAGAACATGCTGGAGAACCGCATCATCGACGCGCTCAAGGAGCTGAGCGGCGCCTACTCGCTTCTGTGCCTTGGGCAGGACATCATGGCGGCAGTGCGCGATCCGCATGGGTTCCGTCCGCTCTGGATGGGCAGGCTGGACGGCGCCGTTCTCTTTGCGTCGGAGACATGCGCGCTGGACGCCGTCGAGGCGGAGATTGTCCGCGAGGTGGAACCGGGCGAGATCGTCGTCGTCACCGAAGCGGGCGTCGGAAGCGCGCGGCTGCATAGCCCCGTTCAGCTGGCGCACTGCGTTTTTGAGCTGCTGTATCTGTCGCGCCCTGACAGCGTCGTCTTCTCCGAATCGGTCGCGGAGCGGCGGAAAGATTTTGGACGGCAGCTCGCCAAAGAATGTCCGGCGGAGGCGGACATTGTGATCGGAATGCCGGAATCGGCGAACGCGGCGGCTCTCGGATACGCGCGCGAAACGGGCATTCCGTTCGACTACGGCGTCGCGCGGAACCAGTATGTCGGGCGGACCTTCATTCAGCCGTCGCAGCGGGAGCGGGAGTTTTCGGTCAACATCAAGATCAACCCGATCCAGTCGGTCTTGCAGGGGCGGCGGGTCGCGCTCATTGACGATTCGCTTCAGCGCGGAACGACGCTGCGCAAGAGCGTTCAGAAAATACGCGGGGCGGGCGCTCAGGAGGTGCATGTCCGCATTGCCGCGCCGCCGACGCAGTTTCCCTGTTTTTACGGGGTGGACATACCGACGCGGCAGGAGCTGCTCGCCAGCGACCGCGCCGTGGAGGAGGTGCGCGACTACATCCGCGCTGACTCGCTGGGGTATTTGAGCATCGAAGGGATGCTTTCATGCCTCTCCGAGCCGGACGCCTACTGCGCCGCCTGTTTTGACGGCGTCTATCCGACGGAGCAGACCGGGCAAAAACTGCTCCAGCTCAGTTTCGATTTCACCCAGGACCGCGATCGGGAATAGAGCGGTACGCTGATACGGAGGTTTTCATTTTGACCCTAAAGCGTCCGCGCTTCCTCCTCGTCATTCCCGCGCTTCCTCCTCGTCATTCCCGCGCAAGCGGGAATCCAGAGTTTTTTCAGACAGCCTCCGCATTCTAAAACGGCGCTCTAAAAATCGAAATCATCGCATGAGCGTACTGCCAGTTAAATAAAGCGGTTGTGTTTAGAATCGGCGTCGTGTATGCTGGGCGGGAAGGAGAAGAGCATGCATCGATTCCGAATGCGGACGGCGTTGCGCGGGCTTGCGCTAGCGGCGGGCGTCTCAGCGCTGGCGCTGCTCGGCGTCTGGCTAGCGCAGCGGGAGGGGGAGGACAGCGGCGCCCGACGCGCTCCGTCCGACGCCGTTGTTTCCAAGACGGACGAGGGGGAAGACAAGCCGCCGCTGCCCTTCGAGGGCAAGCTGGTTCCCGACGGCTATCGCTGGGGCGACCCGCACCCGTGGTTGCTGGAGGTGGACGGCGAGCGCGACCGCCGCTACGTCGGGCCGCAGACGGCGGAAGCGATTTTCGCGATCATGAGTTCTGGATACGAGCGCTACCAGCAGGCGGACGAAGCGGCGAAGCTGCTGGCGCATTACAGGTACCTGCTGGCGCGGGGGGCGGTCATCCGCGACCGACGGGACGCCGTCAGGCTGGGACAGGCGCAGGCGGACAACATCGACCGCTGGCGTGAGAACCCTGCCATCGCCGCATGGAAGCGAAAGGTTCGCGGGCTGCCCCCCGACGCGACGTTGCAGGAGCTGCAAGACGCGGTGGTGGACAGGTGGATTCGAATCTGGACGCCCATGAAGGAGCAATTCAGCCATGCGCGCAAGACGGGGGAGTCGACCCTGAACGTTCGGCTCATGCCCGACGGGCGCGGGAGCGGCGCGCTTGCCATCAACACCGTTGGGCGGGCGGACGCCCGTGAGCTGACGCCTGTGGAGAAGTTCAACATCAGCCGATACGGCATCGCGCCAGAGGGATTCCGCCTGCGCTTCGTGGACGAGGACGACAACGAGCTGCCGACCAAGCCGCCCGCGTCCCCGCCCAACAGCCAGAGCGGGACGGCGCCTGACGACGAGGAGGACGACGAAGACGACGATGAATGACGCCGCGGCGCGCCGACGCGCGCATGGCGGACGGGAGACCTCTGGCGCCGTCTAGAAAGCGGGTTGAACGTGCTGAGCCTCGCGCTTCAAATTCTGTTCGGGGCGGGTTTTAGCGTCGGCGTCAAGGCGGCGTCGATTCGCAAACGCGACATGATCTATGTCGGCGGGCTGAATTACATCGCCGCGGCGCTTCTTTGCGGCGCCTGGCTCGCGGGGCGGCATTTCATCGGCGGGGGCGCTGTCTCGGTCGGCTGGTCAAGCGCCGTGTTTGGAACGCTGAACGGCGTCGGATATTTTGCGGCGTATTTTTTTCTGGTGAAAGGCATTCAGCATCAGGGTCTCGCGGCGACGCGCGCCGTCGGGGGGCTTGCCGTTCTGCTGCCCGTTCTCGCGTCGATGCTGGTATGGGGTGAGCAGCCGTCTGTTGAGCAGGGGGTCGGCGCGCTTGTCGCCGCGTTCTCCGCCGCGCTGCTGGATTCGCGGCGCAACCTTCTCGGCGAGATCAAGCGCGGCATGTGGATACAGATGCTCTTCTTTTTTATGCTGTCGGGCGGCTCGCGCGTCGCGGCGAAGGCGTTCAATGAAGCGGACGCGCCGGACGAAAAGCTGTTTTATACGTTGATGGTGTATCTGTCGTCGGGTCTGTTTTCGGTTGTCATGCTGGCGTTTCATAAACGAAAGCCGCGCGCGGAGGAGTTTTTCTGGGGGTTGTGCGTCGGGACGTGCAATATGCTGCAGGTGGTTTTCATGCTGCGCGCTTTGGAGGAGATCCCCGGCATCATCGCGTTTCCGACCGCGGCGGCGGGCGGGTTGATCGTCTCGTCGCTGTCCGCGGCGGCTCTTGGAGAGCGTCCGTCAGGGCGCGTTTGGTCGGGGGTCGGCGCGTCTGCCGCCGCTGTGATTTTATTGAACTGGAAACAGAACTAACGGGCGTCAAGAACGGTCAAAGCCCCCGTCGGCGGTACTCCCAAACGGAGCGATTGGCGGCGCGTCCGATTCCCCCCTTGAAAAGGGGGGCTAGGGGGTTTAAAAGACGGCGCGGCGACTGCGATGCCTTAAGATTCCCGCTTACGCGGGAATGACGTCAGGCGGCGCCGACGCTTTAAGGTCAAATGAAATTCATCGTATGAGCGTACTACCCCGTCTCCTCGTAGATGACGCGCGCCGCTTTCCATGATACAATAGACACAAACGGATGGAGAAACGAATGGAAAACGTCTCGCTCTACGAATATATGCGCGTGGGCATCGTGCATTTCATGGCGTACCCTGAATGCATGTCGGGAGAGGGTCCGGTCGTTGAGACGATCACAAAACTGGCGGAGGACCCGTTCTTTAACTTTATCGAAATCACCCATATCAAAGACCCGAAGGCGCGCCAAGAGGTCAAAGCGATACTGGAAACGAGCGGCATGGGCGTCGCATACGCCGCGCAGCCGATCGTCTTTTCCAACCAGCTGAACCTGAACGCCTTCGACGATGAGGAGCGGCGGCAAGCCGTCGACCGCATCAAAGAATGCATCGAAGAGGCGGCGGAAATCGGCGCCGAGTCGATCGCGCTGGTGAGCGGTCCCGACCCCGGCGAAGACCGCCGACCCGAAGCGTCCCTATTGCTTGCCCGTTCGCTCAAAGAGATATGCGATGAAGCGAACGGCTGCGGACTCGGCGTCGCGCTGGAAACCTTCGACCGTACCATCGACAAAAAGGCGCTGATCGGACCGACGGACGAAGCGGCTGATCTTGCAGAAAAAGTGAACCGCGCCAACTTTGGGCTAATGCTAGACCTGTCCCATCTGCCGCTTCAGCATGAAATGATCTACCCGGCAATCAAAACCGCGGGCAAGCATCTCATCCACGCGCACATCGGCAATTGCGTTTTGAGCGACCCGAACCATCCCGCTTACGGCGATCAGCACCCGCATTTCGGCATCGAAGGCGGAGAGAACGGCGTTGAGGAGCTGGCAGAGTTTTTACAGACCTTGACGTTCATCAACTATCTTGAGCCGTCAGAGAATTCGCGCGTCGTCAGCTTTGAGGTGCGCCCGCAGCCTGGACAATCCTCCGAGGTTGTCATTGCGAACGCGAAACGAACGCTCATCAAGGCATGGACGCGAATTTAAACCTGGAAAGGAACATCATGCAGCAAGGACGCGGAACGCTTATTCTTGTGCTGGGCATTGTCGCCGTCATCTTTAGCCTCACCGGATGCTGCCCTGTTGGATTCATCGTCGGCATCGTCGCGTGGTCAATGGGAAATCAGGACCTCCGCGGCATAGAGGACGGAACCATTGACCCCGCCGACCGAGGCATGATCAGCGCCGGCAAAATCATGGGCATGGTCTCCGTTTTTGTAGGGATCGTCATCTTTGGCATCTTCCTCGCTCTCGGAGTGTTTGGCGTCCTCCTGAGTTTCGTCGGGATGTGATAAGTTGGCGGACGGCGGACGGAAAGGAGACGCGCGCGCAGGTCGGCGGCTTGTCTGCAGTGAGAACGTCGGCTTACAAGGAAAGACATGGAACATGAAACTGGAAATAGGACCCGATCAGCGCATCCTCGCATACGGCGTCATCAGTCTCATTTTGGCGTTTGTTTTGAGTCCGGTCGGTCTTGTGTTGGGGGTTAGGACACGCCTCCTCTATACAGACGCGGCGATTCGATACGGACGATCCCCGCAAGACGAATTTGATCTGCAGATTGCGAAGATCGGGTCGTCGCTTGGATTCGTCAGCATTGTGATTGGAATCGTTCTCATGGCTTCGCTGCCTCTGCTTTTTCTGACCGGCTACCTGTTGTCGTTTATCGGGTGAAGAGCGGCGCATGAAATCGGATTGTCCGCAGTGAGAGCGTCGGCTTACAAGGAAAGGCATGGAACATGAATCTGGATCTAAAACAGGATGAGCGCATCCTCGCATACGGGATCGCCAGTATCATCTTGGCGTTTATTTTCGGTCCGGTCGGTCTTTTTTTAGGAATGAGAACGCGAACGCTCGCCAGATACGCGGCGGACGGATACCGCAGCGAGGAGCCTGACGAACTCAATCCGGATTATGTGAAGATCGGATACTGGGTTGGAACCGCCGGCGCCGTTATTGGAGGCGTTTATACGGGGCTGCTTTGTCTGGGTCTGCTTTTTATGCTTGCCAGCGTCGGTACCATAACGTTCTTTGGGTGAAGGACTCTCTCATGAAACCGACTCGACCTGCGCTGGTTCTCGGTCTTGGCGCCGCGTCAGTTCTGTTGTCGCTCGCGTCCATCTGGCATTCTGTCGGCTTTTCTGCGCTTGTCGGAATGGTTGTCGGCGGCATCGCATGGTTCATGGGAGCCAAAGCGGTTTCTGCGGCGCAGAATGGCGACAGCTCCAGCAGCGACAGGATCATTGCCGCTGTCGGATACAGCGCCGCTGTCGCCGGGACGATCCTCGGATTGGCGCTAACATTGGTGTTCTTGCTCGCCTTCTAACGCCTGCGCTGTCAAACGAAAGGAGCCGTTGATGAAATCGATCCGAGGAGCGCTCATCGGCGGCGCCGCGCTTTCGATATTGTTTTTCTTTCCGCTCGGCTCCCTTGTGTTGGGCATACTCGCGTGGGTCGTAGGTAAACACGATCTGGGGAAAATAAGCGCAAACGAAGCCGACGAGAGCGGCGTCATCCTTGTCAAGTTCGGCTACGGCTTAGGAGTGGCGGCGGCGCTCATCGGCGGAGTCGTCACGCTTATCGTG
Source organism: Candidatus Poribacteria bacterium (assembly GCA_963665845.2). GTDB lineage: Bacteria > Poribacteria > WGA-4E > JAPPNK01. Next base: position 2,089,892 of record OY762492.1, on the reverse strand, counting down.
TTGATCAAGAGCCTCTTTTTTGACTCGGTCTTCAAGGCGATTTTTGAGAAATTATTCTCTATCTTTTAGAAGGTTATTCAATCAGAAAGGAACGGCATGCGGCGGCGCATTTTTCAGAACGGACGCGGCATCATGATCGTCTCGCTCGGCGTCATCGGAATGTTCGCCATGCTGCCGTTTGCCGGCGTGGCGTGGGCGATGGCGCGCAACGACCTTCGCAAGCTGCGCCGCGGCATCGCGCTTCCGTATCAGGCTCGGCTTGCGAAGGCGGGCGTTGTGCTGGGCGCGGTCGGCTGCGTTTCCAGCGCTCTCGGCATCGGCGCGCTGGTCGCGGCGGGGACGCTCTTAGCCGGCGGCGTCTGTTTTATCGGCATCGCCGTCGGCTTAGGATGATCAGCGGAAAAGCCTCCGCCCCGCGCGGCGTCATTCCCGCGTAAGCGGGAATCTTAGGCATCGCCGTCGGTTTAGGCTAATCAACGGAAAAGCCTCCGCCCCGCGCGGCGTCATCCCAGCGCGGCGTCATTCCCGCGTAAGCGGGAATCTTAGGCATCGCCGTCGGTTTAGGATGATCAGCGGAAAAGCCTCCGCCCCGCGCGGCGTCATTCCCGCGTAAGCGGGAATCTTAGGCATCGCCGTCGGTTTAGGATGATCAGCGGAAAAGCCTCCGCCCCGCGCGGCGTCATTCCCGCGTAAGCGGGAATCTTAGGCATCGCCGTCGGTTTAGGATGATTAAAAAGACGCGCGCGGCAAATTAAAGGTAACATAAGGCGAAGGGGCTTCTGGGCGGTTTTTTTAAAAGGAGCAGGGTCATCGAAGAAACGAAGCGAACGAAGGTCGGATGGTTTCGAGCCGTCCGCTTAAACATACAGGCGGCCATGAGCCGAGACCCGGCGGCAAGAGGCGTTTGGGACATCCTCGTCACCTACCCTGGATGGAAGGCGTTGGCGTCCCACCGCATCGCCAGCCGCCTATGGAAAATGCGGCTGAGGCTGCCCGCGAAGTTCATCTCGGCATGCGCGCGGTTCTTCACCGGCATCGAAATACACCCCGCCGCGCAGATCGGGCATGGGCTGTTCATTGACCATGGGATGGGCGTTGTGATCGGGGAGACGGCTGAAATCGGCGACAATGTGACGATCTACCATGGGGTCACGCTCGGCGGGCGGAGCATGGAAAAAACGAAACGGCACCCGACCGTCGGCGACAATGCGGTTATCGGCGCGGGCGCCGCCATTCTCGGTCCCGTTCTGATCGGCGACAGGGCGCGCATCGGCGCCGGCTCCGTCGTCGTCAAGGATGTGCCGCCCAACTCGGTCGTCGTCGGGGTGCCGGGGCGAATCGCGTACCGAGACGGCGAACCGACCGACGACGCCATCGACCTGGACCATGACAACCTGCCCGACCCTGTGGTGAACGCGCTTGGATGCCTCTTGGAGCGGGTGCGCAACCTTGAAACGCAGGTGGAGCAGCTGCGGGAAGCGAAACGGGAAGACAGCGGCGAAGAGCTGTGGCGCCCGTATGATCAGTATTAACGAAAGAAAACGATGCCGTCAGACCGAGAGAACGACATACTTTATCAGATTGTCGGCGCGGAGCCGCCGAAGCGTCCGACGCGCCCCGCCGCGGACGGCCTCATCGGTCCGAATACGACCGTCGCGGAGGCGATCCAACGTTTTCCGGCATGCGCCGCCGTTTTCAAGCGGTACGGGCTGAACTGTCCAGCGTGCGCCAATTCGCAGATTGAAACGGTGGCGAGCGTCAGCGCGTCGCTTCAGGCGCCCCTGCGGGAACTGCTTCAGGAGCTCAACATTGCGGCGCGCGCCGTTCAGCCGAACGCGGCGCGGCTGCCTTTCAAGAAAGCGCGGTAGATGGAAATCTCTACAACACAAGACGCGGCGCGGCGCGCCCTCGCCGTCAACGAACGGCTCGCGGAACACGCGCTCTACACGGGCGAACAGCGCCCGACGCATCCCGACTCGAACGCCTCATGGCGCGTCTCGCCCGACCCGTTCTGGATCTCGGCGGAGCGGCTCGCATGGTATGAGCGGCTTGGAACGCATCTGGCGGAATTTTACGCCGCCTGCAATCTGCTGTATTCCCATTCTGTGCGCGGACTTCAGCCCGAATGGGCGGCGGAGCTGCTTGACCAAGGCAAAGATGAAACGGTCGTCAAATACGGGCGTATGAATCGGTTCAAAAGCCGCCTGCCGCTTGTTATACGCCCCGACGTTCTGCCGACGCCGAACGGCTGCGCCATCGCGGAGCTGGACTCGGTGCCGGGCGGGATCGGGTTCACCGCTTTTTTGAACGAGATTTACAGCGGCGCGCATGCGAACGTGATCGGGGGAGAGAACGGCGTTGTCGAGGCGATGGCGGACGCGCTCCGTTCCGCCGCCAAGAAAGAGAACCCGACCGCCGCCGTCGCCGTATCGGACGAGGCGGGCGATTACCGCCCCGAAATGGAATGGCTCGCGCCGAAGCTGACCGAGCAGGGCGTCCAGACGCGAACCGTCCATCCAAGAGAGCTGCGCTACGAGGATGAGATCGGCGTCTGTTTAGAGAACGGAAGCGGCGGGCGGACTCCCGTCGACATCCTCTACCGCTTTTTTGAGCTGTTTGATCTGGCGGCGATCCCGAAAGCGGATCTGATGCTTTACGCGGCGCGCAAGAATGAAACGCCGATGACGCCGCCGCCGAAGGCTTATCTGGAGGAGAAGCTGCTGTTTGCGCTGTTTCATCACCCGGCGCTACAGCCGTTCTGGAGGCGCGAGCTGTCGGGCGAGGCGCTGCTGAACCTGCAGAGCCTGCTGCCGAAGACATGGGTTCTGGACCCGTCGCCGCTTCCGCCGCATGCGGTCGTTCATGGGCTTGTTCACAACGGGCTGCCCGTTCAGGATTTCCGCGAGCTTGGCGGCGCGACGCAGAAACAGCGGGAGTATGTGGTGAAGCCGTCCGGCTTTTCGCCGTATGCATGGGGGAGCCGCGGCGTCGTCGTTGGACATGACCTGTCGGCGGAGGATTGGCGGGCGGCGCTGGAGCATGCGCTGTCGCAATTTCCGACGACGCCGCATATCTTGCAGCCGTACCATAAAGGGTCGCGGTTTCAGGTTCCGTATTACGATTTTGAGGCGAAGGAGATACGGACGATGGACGGGCGGGCGCGCCTGACGCCGTACTATTTCTTGGTTGAGGGGAAGGCGCGGCTGGGCGGCATCCAAGCGACCGTCTGCCCGTCGAACAAGAAAAAGCTGCATGGGATGGTGGACGCCGTGATGGCGCCGTGCGCTGTGCGGGGATAAGCCGCCTCTCCGCCCCTGTCAAACGCCGCGAAATGGTTGCGCCGGCGAAACTTCATGCTACAATGACAATACGGCTTGGGAGAAGTTTTTGGCGCATCGGCAAAAAAGACGTTGACTCGAAAACGAACCTAGGCTAGGGTATGACCAAGTCGGATTCATCCGGCAGAACTTGACAATGCGGATCGCTTCGTTCATAGCCCAGCTACAAGATGCATGAACCGCTAGAGCCAGAGCGAAAGCCGGACGATCCCAATCCCCGGAACCGCGCTCCGACGGCATTCCCTTTCCCAGCGATTGAGGGAGGCTTTGACGATGCGATTCATAGGATCTTTTCTGACCGTTGCGCTGCTGTCGGCTTATTCCGCGGCGGCGCAGCTGCCAAAGCCCAAAGAGAATGTGCTGCGGCTTGAGAGGCCGACGATCGCTTACAAAGCCAACGAGGCATACGAGCTGCGCCTCATCGACTGGGACGGGCAGAACGACCGGTTGTGGATGACCGACGCGCGCAAGCGAATGCGCTTTCTAGCGGGCGTCGAATGGTCGCCAGACGGCAGGCGCGCGGCCATTGTCGGATTTTACGGAGGAGGGAATTACGCGGTCAACGTTCTCAACCTGTCCACAAACCAAGTCGACGTTGTGACGAAACCGTTTGAAGGCAAGCTTTCTCTCAACACCCCTGCGTGGTCTAGAGACAGCCGTTCGCTGCTTCTTGCAGGCTTTCCGTTGCCTGAAGGGAATTGGAAAGCATGGTCAGATATTTACAAGCTGGATATTTCGTCGGGCCGTCTGACAAATCTGACAAACGCGCGCGATAACTTCAATCAGGGACCTTCATGGTCGCCTGTTGAGGATAAGATTGTGTTTGACGCACAGATTCCTGGCGAGGACAACCATGACATCTATGTGATGAACGCGGACGGCAGCGGCGCTGTCCGCTTCATCGATCCGAGCAATGACGTGGCTCCGAGATGGTCTCCCGACGGCAAACGAATCGCGTTGTCGTCAACCCGCGGTTCCGAATTTCCCGATTACAACATCTTTGTGATGAACGCGGACGGTTCGAACAAGGAGCCGCTGACAACCAGCCCGAACTATGATTATGCTCCGAGGTGGTCGCCATGCGGGAAATGGCTTGTCTATTGTTCAAGGGAATGGGTCGACGGCGCCGTATGGAATGTGTACCGCGTTCATGTGGAGACAAAGGAGGTTGTTCAGCTGACGTTCGATGGGGGGCGCGATCCGCGCTGGGTTTTGGCGGGCAAGAGCCGCTTCCTCTCCGTTGACCTGGCGGGTAAAAAAAAAGCGGAATGGGGAGCGTTGAAAGCGGCGGACCGTAGCGATAATCAAACTCCGCAAGACGGCGACTAATGCGCAGAAAGGCATAGCGGCGCTTGACATCTCCCCCCGTATGAGCGACGTTATAGCGACTTTTCCAAAACGGAGTATGCCGCAAGGAGCATGGCATGACCTTCTCCGCCTTCACAAAACCCGTGGCGGCGTTCGCGTCCGCTGTCTTCTCGCTTCTGCTGTGCGCTTCCGCGCCGGCAAGAGATTTTGTCCCGATGGAAGATGTGACGAAACTGGAAAAGCCGACCATCTGCGTCAGGCGCGGAAACACGCTTAGACTCATCGACTGGGACGGTCAAAACGAAAGGGTCTGGATGACCGGGGAATTCAACCTTCCGGCAAGATTCAGCCGGGACGGCAAACGCGCCGCCTTCATCGCTAGTACGGAGGATTTCGGTTGGTACACAATGTTCATCTTGGAGCTGGAAACCGGGCGGCTCATCAACATGACCGAGCGCCTAAATAAAAAAGGATTCAAACACATCTACATTCCATTTGCAGTGTGGTTTCCAGACGGGAGGCGTCTTGCATGCAGCGTCAACGACAGAAACAACCCGATCCCTGAGTTTTCCGACATCTACGCGTTGGATATCCGCGACGCGACGCTGGAGCGGCTCACCAAGACGCCGCTTCAGAATGAATGGTGGGCGTCCGTCTCTGGAGACGGCAAGAATATCGTTTACAGTTCCACTGTCAGCGAAGAGGAGAGAGCTGCGCTCGGTCTCATTGGAGATTACTGGCCTCACCATCTCTATACGATGAACGCGGACGGCTCCAACGTCGTGAATCTGACATACAGCCCCGCAACCGAGAGATTGCCTGAATGGTCGCCGGACGGCAAGAAGATCGCGTTCGCTGCGTTCGACCGGAAAGAGCAGGAAGGAGAGATACGCGGAACAGACCTTTTTATGATGGATCCGGACGGTTCCAATGTTGAGCGCCTCACATCCCGCAAAGACGGACTGCGGGCATACGTAGACGATTGGTCGGCGGACAGCAAATGGATTCTATTCCATCTGTTTCTTGACGACAATCAAAACCCGCTGAGCGGACTTTACCGCATTCATATAAACACGCGGGAGATGGTGCGCATCGGCAGGTTCGGCGCCGCGACTTGGGTTCATGCGGGCAAGAGCCGCTTTCTCTCCGTTGACCCTGCGGGCAAGGCGCATGAGCAGTGGGGAGCGGTGAAAGAAGCGGAAGCGGAACGCCCCGTTGAACCGCAATGAGATCGGCTCTGCGGACTGCCGCCGTCTGCTGTTGGATCGCGCTGATATGCTGCGCCGCCGCGTTTGCCGCTCCGTCCGATACGGCCGTTGAAATAGAGATTGAGGGGGACGGCGCCGTTTCCGCCGACGAACTGCGGCGGGCTGCCGCGGCGCATACAGACCCGCAGGAGGCGGCGCGCGCCGTCTTGGAACGGTATCGAGCGGCGGGGCGGCTGTTTGCGGAAGCGGAAGCGGTCGTGGAACGGCTGCCGGACGGAACGCGCGTTCTCCGCGTCCGCGCGCGCGAGGGACCGACGGCGCGCCTCCAAAGCATCGAGTGGGTCGGGCTGAAAACCTTGACCGAAGAAGAAGCGGCGCAGACGCTCGGCGTCCGAACAGGCGCGCCGATGCATGCCATCGACTGGCGCAGCGCGCTGGACAGGCTGGCGCGGCGTTACGCCGAAAACGGACGACCCTACGCCTCCGCGCTCACCGAGATTGTCCGCGCCAACCCGAAGACTGGAGAGGCGCATCTGCGCGTCCAAATAGAGGAGGGCGTCGAGGCGCGCATCGAAAGCGTCCAGTTTGAAGGCTTGAAGAAAACGGGTCTCCAAACCGCCCTTCGGCTCCTGCCTGTCCGCGCGGGCGACCTTTACGATCCGCGCCAGATCGACAATGCGCGGCAAATTTTGCTCAACTGCGGCTGGTTCGCTTCCGTCCATCCCGCTCTCATGGAGAGGGGCGGACGGGACGGCTTGATCCGCTTTCGCGCGCGCGTTGAGGAGGCGCCGACTTTTCGCGCCGTCGGGCTGCTCGGATACGCCCCGCCGCTTTCGGACGAGGACGCGCCGCAGCTAATCGGCGCCGTGGAAGCGTCCGACCTGAATCTGTTTGGAACGGGTCGGCAGGCGCGGTTTCGATGGGAGGCGGGAGACGACCGATCAACGCAAGCGGCGTATCGAGAACCGTTTCTGTTTGGCTCTAGAGTCGATCTGGAGGCGCGCTGGGACGCGGAGCGCGTTCAGGGCGGGTATCGTGAAACGGGAAGCCTGCGGGTAGGATGGACGCCGGCGCCGCGGCTTCGGGCGTCCGCGGGGGGTCAGCGTCTCCGCGCGGACGGGCTGGCGGGAAACGGGCTGCTGGCGGAGGCGGAATGGGACGCGCGCGAAGGTTTTCAAGACAACCCGACGGAGGGCTGGCATGTTGCGGTCGGCGCGGACGCTGTCGTCGGGGGGGCGCGTTTTCAGCGGGTTCAGGCGTCCGTTCAGCGCATTCAGCGCGTGGCGCGCCGCCATGCGGTCGCTTTAAAGGCGCAGGTCGGATCGGTCGGCGGGTCGGCGGTTCCGCCGGCGGAGCGGTTCCGCATGGGCGGCGCCGACACCCTCCGCGGACACCGCGAGCGCGCGTTTGAAGGCGCCGTTCGACGCCTCGGTTCCATCGAATACCGCCTTTTGACCGGGGCTAGATCCCGCCTGTTCGTTTTTATCGACATCGGGCAAATGGACAGAAACCGAACGCAATACGGGTACGGCGTCGGCGCGAACCTTGAATCGAAGACGGGGCTGGCGCAGATACAGTACGGCGTCTCGCCGGACGCGCCGCTGCTGGAAGGGATCGTTCATCTTCGGCTCGGCGCCGCTTTTAGATGACGGCTCCGCGCAGTACATTCAAACAGCGTTTATGGTATGATGCAAAAACAGCGCAACCAAAGGAGGCGGAAGTGAAACATTGCCGACGCGCATTCGCCGTATTCATCGCAACCGCGGCAGCGGCAACTGCAGCCGCAGGAACGCAACTCTGGGACTTCTCCGGCGGAACCGACGATTGGCAGATCGCCAACGGAACATGGGAAACAAACAACGGCGTTCTTCAACAGACCGACGGAGCCATGGTCGCCGCGCATGCCATCGTCGGCGAAACGGACTGGGACGACTATGTCGTTCACACGAAAATACGCATCGACGAGGGCAACTGGGCGGGGCTGATCTTTCGGGCGCAGGACGAGTTTCAATACTATGTCTACTACCTGAACGTTCCGAACAACAAAAGCGAGCTCTGGCGGCACAACCCAGGCGCTTTTGACGCGCGAACCGGCCTCAATGCCAACATCGCTGTCAAGGACGGCGTTCAGGTCACGCGGGGCGATTGGATTCATGTGAAAGCTGAAGTGGAAGGCGGCGACTTTGCCCTCTACATCAACGACAAGCTGCAGGCGGAGATCTCCGACCCGACCTACGCGGCGGGAGCCATCGGACTCTGGTCATGGACGTCCAAAGCGAGCTTCGACGATCTCACCATTACAGGCGACAATGTTGAGGACACGCTTTCTGTGCAGCCGAACGGAAAACTGGCGTCTCAATGGGCGGCGCTGAAACGGCGCTGACCGATGAAAACGCAGCGGAGCTGACTTAAACAGAATCAAACAGAAACAAGGAGACGCGAATGAAAATTCGCATGACAATCTGCGCCGCCGCCGCATGCATACTCGCATGGACGGCGTTGGCGGGCGAACAAACATGGACATTCGACGACGGAGCCGACGACTGGACCCCCTCCAACGGAACCTGGACGGCGGAGGACGGCGTCTACCGGCAAACGAAAGCCGACGAAGCCGCCGCCCATACGCTCATCGGCGCCGCCGACTGGACCGACTACACGCTGGAAGCGAAGGTGCGCATCGACGAAGGCAACTGGGCGGGTCTCATCGTCCGCGCCCAGGACGATTTCCAATACTACGTCTATTACTTGAATGTGCCGAACAACAAGTCGGAGCTGTGGCAGCACAACGCAGGCGGGTTCACCGCCCGCGAGGCGATCAACAGCAACAACGCGGCGCAAAACATTACGGTGGAGCGCGGCGTCTGGCTGGATGTGAGCGTCGAAGCGGCGGGCGACACCCTGACGCTCTGGATCAACGGCGAAAAACAGGCGGAGAATACGGACGACACCTACGCCGCCGGCATGGTCGGTCTCTGGGCATGGACAACCGTCGCCAGCTTTGACGATGTGAAGGTGTCGGGCGACTCGATACCCGGCGCCGCGACGAGCGTCGATCCGAAAGGCAAACTGGCTTCGCAATGGGGATCGCTCAAACGGCGTTAGCGTCCGCGCTCTGTCTGATGCTGTGCGCGCCGCCGGCGGAGGGGCGCGATCTGCTTCAACAGCTGGAAACGGCGCGGCAGACGGTTCAACGCGCGCCAAGCGATTCGTCCGCGCGCGTTCAGCTGGCGCGGCTGCTTCTTCTGATTGGCGACCCTTCGGGCGCGTTGGAGGAGTGCCGCGCCGCGCTTGCGTTTCAGCCCGACAGCGCATCGGCGCATGAGGCGAAGGGTCTCGCGCTTGCCGCTCTGGGTCAGCCCATGAAGGCGGTCGGCGCCTATGAAAACGCGCTTCGGCTTGTTCAGGACGCTCCGACGACGCATGCCGCCCTCGGCGACGCGCGCATGGAGCTGCGCGATTACGGCGGGGCGGTTGAGGCGTACCAAGCCGCCGTTCAGTTGAATCGAGAGGACGCGCGGATCTGGAGCCGCCTCGGCGCGGCGCAGACGGCGGCGGGCAATCTGGACGCGGCGCTGATCAGTCAACGGGAGGCGCTGCGGCTGAATCCGCGTCTGGCGAAGGCGCAGCGCGAACTCGGCCGCGTCTATGCGCGCATGGAGCGGTGGCAAGAGGCGGCGGCGCGTTTTGAGGCGGCGCTCAAGATCGACCCGACGCTGATGGACGCGCGGTACGGGCTGGCGCGGGCGGTTCTCAAAAACGGCGACCTTGAGCGCGGGCGCGAACTGATGCGCCGTTTTCAACAGGAAAAAACGATTGCCGACCAGCTGGCGCGCGTGACGACCGCGCTTCATAAGACGGCCGACCCGGCGCGCCGAGCGGCGCTGTTGACGAACGCGGCGGCTCTTTATCTGAAACGCGGGGAGATGGAGAAGGCGGAATGGGAATGCCGACGCGCCTGCGCGCTCAACCCGCGTCTGACGGCGGCATGGACGACGCTCGGCGCGGCGCTGACGGCGCAAAATCGGCTGACCGAGGCGCGGCGGGCGTATGCGCGGGCGGCGGCGCTGGAACCTGACCTGCCCGAAGCGCATGCGGGCTTGGGTCTCGCCGCGCTGGCGGAGGGGCGGCTGGAGACGGCGGCTCGGCATTATGAAACGGCGGCGCGCCTCGATCCGAAACGGCTGGAGCCGCGCATGAAGATCGGGGAAATACATCTGCGGACCGGCGCTCACGCCGAGGCGGCGGAGGCGTATGAAACGGCGGTTCAGATACAACCCGACCATGCGCCCGCGCATCATAATCTCGGCATAGCGTATGCGCATCTTGGCAGGGATGAGGCGGCGCTGGCGGCGTATGAAACGGCGGTTGAGTTGAGCGGCGCGCCTGCGGAGACGCTGTTTTTAATAGGCGAGCTGCATCGTCGGGCGGGGCGCGTTTCATCGGCTGAAGAGGCGTACCTGCGGGCGGCGTCGGCGTCCAAGAGCGCAAAGACCTCCGCGAAGACGCGCCGCATGCTTGCGCAGCTTTACGCGCAGACAGGGCGGCCCAAAACAGCGTTGACGCACGCGCGCCGCGCCGTTGAGTTGGCGCCGGACGACGCGCGCTGTCAAAACGCGCTTGCTCTCGTCTGCTATCGGCTTGGGTTGAAGGAGGAGGCGGAAACCGCCATCCGCGCCGCCCTGCGCCTTGACCCAGAGAACCCGTCCTATGCGGAAGGCCTTCGACGGATCACAGCGCCTGAATGAGAAGGGCGCGCCGCGCCTGCTCTTTAAAACCCCCCTAGCCCCCTTTTCAAGGGGGGAATCGGAGGCGCGCCCCTTTTCAAGGCGGAATCGCTAACCTCAGGCATAAAGTTGGGACATTTGAACCGACAATCGCTTTATTCATGGGAAAAAGGCGCCGCCAACCAGGTCGTCATTCCCGCGCAAGCGGGAATCTTAAGGCTTCGCGCCCGTCCTTTAAAACCCCCCTAGCCCCCCTTTTCAAGGGGGGAATCGGAGGCGCCCCTTTTCAAGGGGAATCGGAGGCGCGCCCCTTTTCAAGGGGGGAATCGGAGGCGCGCCCCTTTTCAAGGGGAATCGGAGGCGCGCCCCTTTTCAAGGGGAATCGGAGGCGCGCCCCTTTTCAAGGGGGAACGACCTGCGCCCATAGCCTGCCCCGTGAAAACGGGAATCCAGAATCCTAACAGACGATGTCCAAATTCTGCCCTGTTTTGAAACCTGCAGGAGAATGTCTTCGTTAAAAACGCTGGTATATTGTGTCAACATACGGAAGGGATCATGCGGTGGCGAGCTGGCGCGGCGTATGCGCAGTAGCGGTTTTCTTGTCGGCTGTTTCTTTGACGCATGCCGAGGATGCGACGAAACGCAGGGAGATTCCGTCTGTCCGCTTTTCGGAAGCGCCGGTCATTGACGGCGACATCTCCGACCCTGTATGGCAGGAAGCGTCCGCCGGCTCCAAGTTCACCGAGCTGCGAACGCGCGAACCTGCCGAAAACCAAACCCGCTTCTGGATCGGATACGACGACGCGGCAATCTATCTGGCGGCGCATTGCGAAGACGGCGACCCGCAGGGCGTCATCGTTCAGCAGACGAAACGGGACTCCGATCTCTCCAACGACGACCATATCGCTTTGGAAATCGACCCGTACCACACGCATGAATGGGACGATTTCTCCTCCTTCTCCGTCTCCGCCAGAGGAACGCAAGCCTCCAGAATGGGCGGCGGAAGAGGCGGCAAAACGGAATGGAAAGGCGACTGGAAAGCGGCGGCAAAGATGGTGGAGAACGGCTGGACGGTGGAGATCGCCGTCCCATGGTCTATCCTCGCTTATCCCGACTCGCAGGAGCCGACCGACATCGGCTTCAACGTAAGAAGAAAACATCCGCGAGAGCGGATCGAGACGATCTTCTCCAACATCGGCGAAACGTATCAGAACGAGTGGGCGGCAAACTGGACCGGCTTGACGCTGCCGGCGCAATCGTTTTCCCCGGAGCTGTTGGCGCTGCCGTTCATTGCGGCGGGCGGCGTGGAACGCGCGGGAGACTATGAAGGCTCCGCCCGCGGCGGCGTCGACCTGCGTTACCGCCCGACGCAGCAGTTGACCGCCGTCATGACGATCAACCCCGACTTTCAAAATATCGAAGGCGAGGTGGAAGGCATCGATTTCACGCGCGGGGAACGGTATGTGGGCGAGGCGCGCCCGTTCTTCCAAGAAGGCTCCGACATCTTCCAGTCATGGACAGGCGCCGGCAGCTATTTTTACAGCCGGCGCATTGAGCATATCGACGCGGGCGCGAAGCTGTACGGCAAGGTCGCCAAGCGGACGAACATCGGCGCGATGGGAACCTTCGATTTTGACGACCAGCATGGAAACGCGCGGCGGCTTTACCGCCATGACCTTCTCGCCGGGTTGAAGCAGGGGTTTCAAGACTGGGGTTCCGCCTCCGTTCTCTTTTCCATGCGCGATTCGGCGCAGGAGCAAAACTCGGTCGTCGGATACTCGGCGGACGCGCAGCTGTCCGACTCGTTCAGCGTCGGCGCCGAATACGGCATGAGCGCATGGCGAAGCGGCAACGGCGGAGCGTTCCAAAAAGACGAGCTTGCCGGCGTCGACATCAATTACTGGGCGCCAGGGCGGTATACGGGCGTCTCGACAGGCTTTATTGGTCCAGAGTTTGAATCCAGCAACGGCTTTTTCGACTTCCAAGGGCGGCGTTATACAAACCTCTATCTAGGTCTATGGCATGAAAATCCGAAGGCGCTGATCAGAGACTACAGCATCGATATGTGGGCAAGATATGAGGAGCGGTATGAAACGGGCAGCGGCTTTTCAGGCTTCGGCGGATTGTTTGAACGCGCCGTTTCACAGATGGGCGAGCGCGGACAGGGCGACTTTTTCCAAGACAACGCCGGCTTCTGGACAGGCGCCCGCTTTCAAAATGAGATGTTTCTTCACCAAGAATTTTCAACAGGGCATTTCCGAGAGAGCAATGCTGCCGAATTGGATGTCGACTGGAGCCACGGTACCCGTATCGGCATCGACAACATAGAGAGAACGCGCGGCGCGCAAGCCTACCACGGCTGGGGGCGCGCGGACGGGCTGCGCCGGCATTTCACGCACATCAGCGGATTTATCCGCCATGATCCGATCTCCTTCAACGGCGATATGTACATTCTGCGCCACCGCGAGCGGCTTCAGCAGTATCTGTTCGGCTTCAACTACGACTTCTCCGACACGATCGGAATCGGCGGGCGAGTCATTTTCAGGCGGAACGACCAAACAGGCGACTCCTCATGGGTTCCGTATGCGGCGTTCCGCCGTTCTGGCGCCGCCGGCATCGAAACCTTTTTGATACTGGGCGATCCGAACGGCGACTCCTTTGTCCAGCGGCTTGAGGGTAAAATACTGTTGCCGCTCTAACGGGCGGGCGTTTGATAGCGAACAGGAATCATGGCGATGCTGCCGAAACGAATCGCAGAGACGGCTCCAGACGCGCCAGGGGTCTATTTTTTTAAAAATTCGCGCGGCGCGCTTCTGTATATCGGCAAGGCGAAATCGCTCCGCCGCCGCATGAATCAATACGCCGCGCCGGCAAGCGACAAACGGCGCAAAACGCCGCGCATGACGCGCATGACAAAGTCGGTTGAGTTCATGACGCTCGGCTCGGAGCTGGAGGCTCTCATCGCCGAATCGCGCCTCATCAAAGAGCTGCAGCCGCGTTTCAATTCCGCCCAAAAACGAATGCGTTATCAGCCGTATCTGAAGATTTTTCAACAGGAAACGTACCCTAGAATCGAACTGGTCTGGCGGATTGAAATGGACGGGGCGGAGTATTTTGGACCGTTTCCGACCGCCGAGGCGGCGCGCGCGACGCTGGAGCTGGCGCGCCTGCTTTTTCCCGTCCGCACATGCGACATGAAAATTCGCCCCAATCCGAACTACCGCCCCTGCTTTCAATACCATATCGGGCGTTGTCTCGCCCCCTGCGCCGACAAGGCGGCAGAAGACGAATACGCCGCTGTTATCAACGAGGCGCGCGCCTTCCTGCTTGGAGACCATGAGTCGATTTACGAAAAGATGCGCCAGGAACGCGCCGACGCATGCGCCGCGCTTCAGTTTGAACGCGCCCGCCTCATTCAAAACCGATTGGACGCTCTCGAAGCGTACGCTTCCAGATGCCGCTTTCAGGTGAACGCCGTCAACCATAACGATGTGGCGGTGGTCTGTTCGTCCCGCGCGGACGAATGCGCCGAGCTGTTTTTTCTAAGGGAAGGCAGGCTGAAGCGGCAAGCGACCGTCTCGCGCCGCGCTGACCGAGGCGAGCTGGGGCTTCTTTTTGAGGAGGTGTATCTAGACGGAACCGCCGCAAAGCCGACGCCATGGGACGCCGACATGGCGAATGTGGTTTCCCAGTGGCTGTATAAAAACCGCGCGCGTCAGGAGCTGATACGGCTTCCCGACCGCTCGCCGGGCGCGCTCTCCAGAGCGGCGCAAGAGGCGGCGCGTCTCATACGGGATGAAGCGTATGCCGTTTGAGCGTCCATGGGCGGCGGCGTTTCTGCTCGTCTTGCCGATATTCGCCGCGTTTTTTTACTGGGCGGCGCGGCGCCGGCGGCGCGATTTAGAACGTCTCGCGCGCCTGCCGCTTCAGCGGTTCGCTGTTTGGGGGACGCCCCGCCCGGCGCTTCGAGCGGGGTTGACGTTGACCGTTCTGGCGGCGCTGGCGCTGGCGGCGTCCGGACCGGGAGGAGGCGATCCGCTCTCCAGCTCTCCCATCGAGAGAGACATCCTGCTCATACTGGACGCTTCGAAAAGCATGGCGGCGGAGGATGTCGGCAAATCGCGCATGGCGCTCGCCAAGGAGACAGCGCGCGGGCTTGCGGCGCGGCTTCAAGGCGAACGAATCGGAATCGCGCTGTATGCGGGAAAAGCGGTCGCGCAATGCCCCTTCACGCGCGATTACGAGGCGGCGCAAACCTTCATTGAAAGCGTGGAGCCGGGCGTTCTGCCGTATCCTGGAACCGCCCTGCAAGACGCTTTTCGAATCGCGGCGGAAGCGTTTGAACGGGAGCCGAACCGCGAACGGATCGCGCTCCTCCTGACAGACGGAGAAGACCACGGAAGAGACCCGTCCGCCTTAGCGGGCGAACTCAAAAAAAGCCGCGTCCAATTGACCGCCGCGTCGATCGGCTCCGTTGAAGGCGGTTTGATACCTCTCTACGGCGCGGACGGATCGCTTCAAGGGTATCAAAACGACCGGGCGGGCAACCCTGTCATCACGAAAGCGAACCCAGAGTTTGTGCGCGCGTTAGCCGACAAAGCGGGGGGCGAATCGTTCCATCTGCGCGGTTCAGGCGGCGCCGCGCGCCTGCTAGACCGCTTGACGCGCGGCGAGTCGGCGTCGGCGTCCAGTCGGTTTTGGGGTTATGCGCCGTTTCTGGGGCTGCTGGCGCTGGCGTTTCTTTTGGCAGAAAGCGCGGCGGATCGGCTTCCGCCCTCGTTGTTCAGGCGCCGCATCCTGTCATTCCCGCGTAAGCGGGAATCTTAAGGCTCCGCAGCCGCTGCGCGCGGCTAAAACCCCCCTAGCCCCCCTTTTCAAGGGGGGAATCGGACGCGCCGCCTCCTGTCATTCCCGCGCCGTATCCTGTCCTTCCTGCGCCGTATCCTGTCCTTCCCGCGCTCCTCCTCGTCATTCCCGCGTAAGCGGGAATCTTAAGGCATCGCCGCCGCGCCCGCCCTTTAAACCCCCCTAACCCCCTTTTCAAGGGGGAATCTGACCTCATGCATAAAGTTGGGACATTTGAACCGACAATCGCTTTATTCATGGGAAAAAGGCGCCGCCAACCAAACCGTCATTCCCGCGCAAGCGGGAATCTTAAAAACCTCTTCAGAGAAACGCCATCGCCTCGAACAACTCCGTCTGTCAGCGTCGCTTCTCCGATTCCAGCTCCGCCTTCGCCTTCTCCAGCTGCCGCATCTTTTCGGCGTTTAGTTTAGGAAATTGCGGATCGATCTTTTTCAGCGCCTTAATCAATATGTCCGCCGCCGCCAGCCGCGCATACCATTTCTGGTCGCCGGGAACCGCATACCAGGGCGCGTATTTCTTGCTCGTCTTCGTCAACATCTCCTGAAAAACGGGGGTGTATTCGTCCCATTGGCGCCGCTCTTCTATGTCTTCAGGCGCGAATTTCCATTGCTTTTTTGGGTTGTAGATGCGGTTCAGAAAACGCGCTTTCTGCTCATCCTTGGACACATTCAGAAAGATTTTCACGACGCTGGTGCCGTTCTGCGCGAGATATTTTTCAAAGGCGTTGATCTGATCAAACCGCCGTTTCCAGAATTTTTTGCCGATCTTGTCGCTGGGAAGCGGCTGCGCGCCGAGCCATTTCGTATGCACGCGGGTGGTCGACACCTCCTCATAATAGGAGCGGTTGAAGATGACGATCTGACCCCGCGCGGGAATGTCGCGGAAATGGCGCCAGAGGTAGCCGTAGTCCAGCTCCCTCGAACTCGGCGCCTTGTAGGAAACGACATGGCACCAAGCCGTGTTCATGCCTGAAAAAACATGCTTGATGAGGCTGTCTTTGCCGGCGCCGTTGCGCGCCTGCAGCGTCAAGAGAACGGAGCGGCGGTTTTCCGCAAACAACCGCTCCTGCAGCGCCGCCATGCGTTCGATTTTTTTTGCCAACAACTCCGCGCTGCCGCTCTCTTTCAGATCGCCGCCGGCATAGCGCGCCGCCGCTTTTTCAAGGCGGAACGTTTTGGGGTCGACGCGGTACTGCTTTACCGACATAGATTCTCCACTGAACAGGCATCCCGCTTTAAGTATAGGCGGAAGCGGCGGCTTCGTCAAACCAGACTGCTGACCTCATCCTTAGAGTTGGGACAATTCTGGTTGTGAACGCGGACGGTTTCGGGGTAGACTCTGGATTCCCGCTTACGCGGGAATGACGGTTTGGTTGGCGGCGCCTCTAGATTCCCGCTTACGCGGGAATGACGATCCGGGGAAACGGCGCAGATGGAGAATGCGAAGCGTTGGGCGCGCCTCTGGATTCCCGCTTGCGCGGGAATGACAGCAAGGAACGGCTATCTCTTCCGCGCGATCACATACACGGCGCCCGCAAGACGATGCGCGTCCCGACGGCGAACGAGCCAGTAATCGAGCAGCAGCAGCGGGGAGAGCAGCCACCCGAACAGCCAGCCGACCGCCTTCGCAACCCAGATGTTTCCAAACGAAAGCAGCAGCCCCAGCCACTCTCGAAACGCCCAAAGAAGCGCCGCCGTCGGTCCGACGCATGAGCCGCTTTTGAGTATCTCATACTCCGAAAAGAGCGCCTCAAACCCCTCCAGCGTCCACCGCTGCAGATCCAGCGGCGAGGGGTGGTAAGGCTGTAAAAACGGAACCGCCGCGCAGACGACTCCCCCCGGCGCCAGCGTCCGATCTATCTCGTCCGCGACGCGGACAGGGTCAAGCACATGCTCCAGCACCGCTTCGGCGATGACCGCATCGAACGACCCGTCGGCGAACGGAAGAGAATGCCCGTCCCCAACAACATCCACGTTCGGGACGGGCTTGATTTCTAGGTTGATGAAATGCGGGGCGCGCTTGCGTTCGCCCGAGCCGAGGTCTAAGACCCGCGCCTCTTGACCCCATTCGCGCGTCCGCCGGCGCAGTTCGGCGTCCCAATACGGCGCGGGGCATGGGCATGACGCGAGCGCGTAAAGCCATCGGCGCCGCTTCACCCAGAACTTGAACCGAACGAATCTATTCACAGGCTTGCTGAAAGCGGGTTTAACGCGCCTTCATTTGCCCCCATGCGGACGCCAGTTTGCCTTTCGGGTCGACGCCGAGGTCGAAGTTTCGGCTCTGCAGATCGCGTTCTTGTTTGGTTGGAAGTCTGCCCGTCCTCGCCGTCGCATCGTCGGTCAGGTAAAGCGCGTCCAGCATCGCGGCGTTTTCGTTCGTCCAGACCGTGATGACCGCCAACCCCTCTTTCAGCTCCCAGACGCGGTCCATCCTGCCGCCGGCGGCGAGCCGTTGATCGACGCGGTCCCAAACCCACGAGGGGCTTCTGGGGCGCAGCCTCCACTGGTATTCTCGGTTCCTGGATCGCTGCGGGTTTCGGTCCTGGTCGGCTTTGCGGTTGCCGTCCTGCCATATGGTCACCCAGAACGTGTCGCTGCGGTTGTCCCAGGCGATCACATGGCCGAACAGCCTATAGGAGCCTTTGTTTTCAATCGGAACGGTGAAACGCGCATAGCCGGAGTTGCCGCCGTTCTGATTTGGAGCGCCCGGCGCCCAGATAAATTTTCCGTTCGACGGGTTCTTAGGCTTCGGTCCGCCTCTGTTGACAGCGCTTTCCGGAACCGCCGCCTGCATTGGACGGACGATCGTCTGCGCCAGCTCCGCCTCCAGCGCCAACTCGGCGCCGTCGGCTGACAAGAAGGCGAACGAAAGAGCCGCCGCGAATGCGCCGATCGACAACATGCGCATGGTTCATCCTTCCCAATTATGACCCGTCAGCGCGTTTTGAGAGTCGCCCATGTGGACGTCAACTTCCCGCTCGGATCGACGCTCAGGTTGAAGTTGCTCCGCTGCCGTTCCCTGTCCGCGTCGGTCGGGAGAACGCCTGTGACGGCTTGCTCATCGTCTGTGATGTAGAGCGCGTCCAGCATCGTCGCCGATTCGCGGTTCCATACGGCGATGGTGACCAATCCTTCCTCCAGCTCCCACATGCGCTCAAAGGTGCCGCCGTCCAGCCAGTGGTTGACGCGGTCCCAGTGCCAGTTGTTGCCTTTCGAGACGCTCCAACGGTAATTCGTGTCCTGCGTCGCGTTCGGCTCCATGTCCTGGTCTGCCTCGCCGTTTCCGTCCTGATAAACGGCGAACCAGAACGAGTCGCTGTTGCCGTCCCAAGCGACCACATGCCCGAAGATCCGATAGGTTCCGGCATCTTTGATGGGAAATGTGAACCGCGCGGAACCTTCATGGTCGCCGCCGCCCGACGCGGGCGGACCTGGCCGCCAGATAAACTTTCCGTTGGACGGTTCATTCGGTTTCGGTCCGCCATGCTCCTCAATGTCGTCTGGGACGGCGATGACCATCGGTTCTTCAATTTCAAGCGACAGCTCCGCTTCTAGCGCGATCTCGTCCGCTTGCGCCGCCGCGAGGCAGAGGCATAGCGCGGCCGCCGCCAAAGCTCCATAATGCAGCATTCTCATCTTTATTCCTTTCATGCGAGGTTCTCAACGCGCTCAAGTTTACCGTTTTAGTTCCGCCCAGACCGCCGCGAGCTTGCCTTTCGGCTCCACATTGGTCGGTTGACCCGTCTGAATTGCGACATCTTCGTCGGTCGGCGTTCGCAGCGGCACATCCGCTTCGTTTTCGGACAGGTTGTCGGTGATGAAGACGGTGTCCAGCATCGCCGCCGATTCGCGCGAGTAAATGATCAGCGTGTGATCGCCCGCCGCCAGTTCCCAGACTCGAGCGAACGTTCCGCCGTCCAGCCACTGGTTGACGCGGTCCCAATGCCAGTTGTTGTTTTTCGAGGTACTCCATCGGAAGTGGGTGTTCTGCGATTCTTGGGGCTGCTCGTCAGGGTCGGCGCCTTCGATTTTCACCCAGAAGGAGTCGCTGTTGCCGTCCCAGGCGACGATGCGCCCCCATACAGCGTATTCGCCCGCCGCCGCGACGCTGAAATCAAACGAGACCCAGCCGACATGGTCGTTTCCGCCGGAGGCCGGCGGTCCGGCTACCCAGACGAATTTGCCGCGCGACGGTTCATCCGGTTCGTGTCCGCCTTCTGCCGCCGCGTCGGCTGGAACGGCGATGACCATCGGCTCCTCCAGATCGCCCAGTTCCGCCTCGAGCGCCACATCCGCCGCCTGCGCCAGGACAGCAGCCGCGCCGAGAGCGGCAACGCATATTAGTCGTTTCATTTTCTGCTTTACTCCTGCATTGTTGAAATGTTTGCAACGCCTAACGTTATCATATTAATCGGCGCGGCGCTTCAACAGCGCCCAGTAAAACGGCTTATGCCGCTGTAAATCCGCTGACAAAACGCCCGGGCGCCAGACAGGCTTCGTGTCCCAGCCGTCTGAACGGGTCAAACGCTCAACATTCGAGCCGTCGGCGTTCATCCGCGCCACCGCCCAGTTTCCCTCCTCCGTCTCGGTCTGATAAACGATCTTGGAGCCGTCCGGCGACCAGGACGGAAAGGCGTCGTCCAGATCGTTCTTTGTTAACAAGGCGGTCTCTTTTGTCTTTAGGTTGAGGCGGTAGATGTCGAAATCGCCGTCTCGGTCTGAAGCGAACGCGAGGCTCTCCCCGTCCGGCGACCAGGACGGGTAGCAGTCGTACCGCGCATGGTCGGTCAAGCGGGTTTCCGCGCGGGTCTCTATATTGAAAAGGCGAATGTCTGTGTTGCCGCCCCGTACGGTTGCGAAGGCGAGCCGCGTTCCGTCCGGCGACCATGCCGGCAGCTTGTCGTCTTCTGGATGATTCGTCAGGCGGCGCGTATCCGTCCCGTCCGGGCGTACGAGATACAGGTCGAACCCGCCGGCGCGGTCGGAGCTGAAGGCGATCCATTCTCCGTCCGGCGACCATGCAGGCGCCTTGTCGATCCATTCTCCGAAGGTGATCTGTTGGAGATCGGAGCCGTCCGCGCGGATTGTGTAAAGGTTCGCTGTCGCCCCTATAGAAGAAAAAAAGGCGAGCCGCGTTCCGTCCGGCGACCAGGACGGGTGAAAGTCGGAGCCGTCCGTGTCGATGATGAGCCGCGCCGGTCCGCCGTTCAGGTTGATGCCGTATAACGCCCATCCGCCTGAACGGTCGGAGGCGAAGGCGATGGTGTCGGCTGCCGCATCGGGCGCCGTCCATAAAGCGCAGATGAGCAGCGCCGTTTTAACGCAGAGTCCGCACCGTTCGGCGAACCCTCGGCGAATTCCGCCGCCGGTCCCTCCGCGCCATGTATCTTTGAAAGTCTCGAACATCCCGTTTGCGTCGATCCGATTTTAAATAAGCGAACTGAATCGTCGTGTCCGGCGTCTCTTCAGGCGCGGACGCCATCATCCCGTATTCGACAGGGTCCGACATTCCCATGACCGTTTCGCCGCACTGCTCCCATAATTCTCCGTCGGGGCTGGCATGGGCGGTTATGACATCGCCCTTGCGCTCTAAGCGGAGAAAGGTTTGCTTTGCGTCCTGCATGGCGGAGCGCCCTAGAAGGCGGGTGAAGCGCCAGTCATGCCGTTGAAACATGACATCGCCGTGGAAGTCATGGGGGCGGCAGGTTTTTTCTAGGCGTACGCATCGGTTTTCATCCTTGCGGATATACAGCCCGCCATGCTCCAGCCCGCCCGCCGACAGCGGCAGCATCGTCTCGATGGCAAAGTCGCCGCGGGTGTATTGATAGACGCGCGGGGCGTTGTGTTCCGCTTCATAGGTCAGGTCCTGCCCTTTTTTTGCTGAAAAGGTGAGGACGCCGTGGCGCATGTTCCAGTCGCCGCCTTCGGGGTCTCGCCAGCGCCAGCCCCGCCCAAGTCCGTTCTGAAACTCGTCCTTGAACGTCTCGACGGTGAACTCGGAGCGGTCCGACCAGCAGGCGATGTCGATGGAGGAGATGTCGTTGCCGATGGAATGCGGCAGATCGTCTAGGCTCGGAAACTCTTTGTAAGGTTCTGTTGAACGCATCTCAATCGGCATGCGCAGACCGGCGAAGTTCGGCTCTGAATAAAAGGTGACGCGGCAGCCTTTGCGCGGGAAATTGGGACCCTTGTAGAGCTTGATGGAGGAGATCGTGTTTTCCTGCCCGATTTCGCGCGTGTTGGGTATGTCGCGCACAACGGTTTGGCGCCGTCCGCCGAAGTTGGGCCAGTTATAGGTCTCGATCACAATCGGTATGCTTCCCCATTGGGGACCTGCCGATTCGCTTTCCGCCTCAAAACGTATCGATTCGGGGGAACCGAAGCGGCGCGCCAGGTCCTGGATGTTCGGATAGAAGCCTGGGGCTAACGCCAAGCGGTTGCCGCGGTATCGGTCTCGGTCGTAGAAGACCGCTTTTTGATTTGGAGAGGTTTCAAACCCTGGACCCTCGAAGACGCGCGCTGAAAAGATTCTGCCGTGCATTCCCATGTCGGCGCGGCTCACCGCGTTTTCAACGACGACCGCCTTGCGCCCGCTGAACGCCCAGCCTTCGTAAAGCTCCACCACCAGCCTTGGTCGGATAATCGGCATCTTCTTTCATCCCGTCCTGACATGTTTAATGCAGGGCAGTTTTCAGCTCCGCCCAGCGCGCCGCCGCCTTGCCCGCCGCGTCGACGCTCAACCCTTCCGCGTTGAAGTTCAACCTCACCTCATCGTCGTCCAACGCGCGGTTGTAGATCATCACCTCATCGATTTTGCCGACGAAGCCGCCGTCCGCCGCGGCGTTTCCGATCTCCGTTTCAGGGCTGTTGCTTCCGATGGGGGCGGCAACATTCATCTCCTTTTGAAATTCGCCGTCCAGATACAGCTTCATGACGCCGTCGCCCAGCGTCCCTGTCAAATGGCGCCAGACGCTCACCTCCAGTTCAACGCCGAAGCCGCCGTCGCCCTGCCATCCGCCGGCGTTGATGATCAACTCATACTCCTGACCGGCGTTGCGTCCGTCGTAACGCAAAGCCCAACCGCTAGCGTCTCTTTGGGCGACAATCGTTCCGCAGCAGTTCGCCACCACGCCGACGACAGGGTTGTCGCTCGCGGCGTTCACCCATGCGGACACGCTGAATGCGTCTTTGCCGGCAAAGTTGAGCGCGTCGGTACCTTCGATCTCGATGGGGCTTTCGCCGTCAAATTCGCCGGCTCCGCCGACCCTGCCGGCGGTCTCTTTGACGTCGCCGTTCACGACGCCGTGGTTCTCTCCGATCACATCCTGCGCATCTTTGCCGTCAAAATTCGCGGGATCCAGCGGCCAGTAAGCCACAAGCCCGTCCAGAACCACCTGCCCCGCCGCGCTTGTCGCAAACGCAAACGCAAACGCCGCCAGCGCCGCCCATACCATCATTCCGCGTTTCATTGATTCTCTCCAAATCGCGATGTTCAATTTGCCCGCGGCGCGCCGCCGGCTTTCGTTTCATAAACAGCATACGCCGAATGAAGCGGAAACGCAACCGCGCATCATTCCCCCTTGATAAAGAGGCGCGCCTCTGATTCCCTCCTTGAAAGGGGGTTAGGGGGGTTTTAGCCGCGCGGCGGCTGCGATGCCTCTGGATTCGCATTCAGAAATGTCCGAACTCAAGGGGCGGGGTCAGACCGGCGGGCTTGACGCCCAGCGCAACATGCCTTATCGTCAGAGACGTGTTTAAATCGTCGGAGGGCGGCATGAGCAAATGGAAACATGAGGTTTATTGGGCAGCCGCATGCGTTCTGGCGTTGAGCGTCTTTGCGGCGTACGCTCAAGCGCAAGGCTCGCAGATGAACCTGCCCGACGGCGCCAAAATGCGACTCGGTAAAGGCTCTATCCAGCAGATCGCCTACTCGCCCGACAGCCGAAGCCTAGCGGCCGGCGGCAGCCTCGGCATTTGGATTTACGACGCGGGGACAGGCGCTGAAACCGCTCTGCTTCAAGCCCACACCGCGCCTGTTATGTCAGTCGCTTACTCGCCCGACGGCAAAACGCTCGCCAGCGGCAGCCTCGACACAACCGTATGCGTCTGGGACGCGCAAACAGGCGCGCTGCTTAAGACGCTTACAGGCCACAGCATTCGCATTTTTTCGGTTGCCTACTCGCCGGACGGCAAAACGCTCGCCAGCGGATGCGACAACGGAAAGGTACGCGTCTGGAACGTCGAAACGGGCGAACCGATACGGACGCTTGAAGGGGAAATGAGCCGAATAGTTGCCATCGCCTACTCGCCGGACGGCAAAACGCTCGCATGCGCAGACTTTTCTTTCAACGGCGAGAACGCCGTATATCTCTACGACGTTGAAACGGGCGAACCGATACGGACTCTTAGAGATCATATGAGTATGATCTATTCCATCGCCTACTCGCCGGACGGCAAAACGCTCGCCAGCGGGAGTTCTGGATCGGATAAAACGGTACGCGTCTGGGACGCGGCGACGGGAACGCTTATCAAAAGGCTTGCAGAGAACGAAGACTGGATAGAATCGGTCGCGTATTCGCCGGACGGCAGACGCCTCGCAAGCGGAGGGTTAAACGAATTGCGTTTATGGAACTCTATTTCGGGCGCACCTCTTCCGCCGTTTGAAGAGCATCGCAGTTCGACAGAAACGATCGCGTTTTCGCCGGACGGGCATTTTATGGCGGGCGCAGGGGGCGCGGATCCGATACGCATTTGGAACGTTAAATTCGGCGCTATCGTGCGAAGAATAGACGGATTCACGGCAATGCCCCATTCCGCCGTTTTTTCGCCGGATGGAAAAACGATCGTCAGCGCGCATGGCAACAGCGGCGGCGACTATGTCGTTCGAATATGGGACGCCGAAACCGGCAAGGCAATTCAAACGCTCACAGGGCATGGTCCCAACGTCCTGTCTGCCGCGTTTTCGCCCGACGGGTCGCGCATTGTCAGCGGGGACTCCTACGGCGGGATACGCCTCTGGGACGCCGCCGATGGAAGCGCGCTGCAATCGTTCGAAGGCAGCGAGGCGCGGATCGCCTCGGTTGCCTATTCCCCAAGCGGCAAGACCTTCGTCAGCCCAGGACCCGACGAGGAGGTTCGAGTCTGGGACGCGGACTCCTTCGGCGGGGGCGCAGGGCTATTAAAGAGGCTCAAAGGAGACATAGCTTCCAGCGATCTTGCGTTCGAGTATACGTTCGCCGCCTATTCTCCGGACGGGAAAACGATTGCGGGCGCGGGCGGGCTTCCCGTCTACAAGGGCGCCGTCCATATTTGGGACGCCGCCACCGGCGCGCTTATCCAATCCATCCATAAAGATGTAGACTATATTATTTGCGCCGCTTTTTCTCCGGACGGGAAGACGATTGCCAGCGGCGGATTCAATGATGCGGTTCAGATTTGGGATGTCGAAACGGGCGCGCCGCTCAAAACGCTCAAAGGGCATATTTCCAACGTCCGCGCTGTCGCCTACTCGCCGGACGGGAAGACGATTGCTAGCGGCGGCGGCTTGGGGGACAGGACCATTCGCATATGGGATGTCGAAACGGGCGCGCAGCTCAAAACGCTCGAAGGGCATCGAAGCGGCGTCAGTTCGGTCGCCTATTCGCCGGACGGGAAAACGCTCCTCAGCGGCAGCGCAGACGGAACAGCGCTTCTTTGGGATATTACGGATATGGACAGCCGCTAAAGTTGGGACATCTGAACAAATGATCGCTCCATTTATGGGAAAAGGCTTCGCCAACCAAACCGTCATTCCCGCGCAAGCGGGAATCCAGAGTCTACCCCGAAACCTTCCGTGTTCACAACCAGAATTGTCCCGACTCTAAGGGTGAGGTCAGATTCCCCCTTGAAAAGGGGCGCGCCTCTGATTTCCCCCTTGAAAAGGGGCGCGCCTCTGATTCCCCCCTTGAAAAGGGGGGCTAGGGGGGTTTAAGGCGCGGCGTCGGTCGGCGAATCGCTTGTCTTGCGCTCCTCGCGCTGACGAATGAGCGACAGGAGGCGGCGCGACGTCTCCGCCTGCGTCCAGGCGCCCGTTTTTTTGGACAAGTCCAGCGCGCTCAAGGCGTATGTTTTCGCCTTTTGAAGATCGCCCTTGCCGATGCGCTCCTGCGCCGCCTGATACAACAAGCTTGCCGCCGACTGATAACACTCCCGCGCGCGCTCCTCATTCTCCGCCTGCTCATAGGCGCGCGCGGCGCTGCGGTAGATCTCCGCCCCGGCGACCCGCTCCCGACGGCTGCCCATCCGCTTCGCATGCTCAATCCAGCATTCCGCGGCGATGCAAAAATGAAGGGCTTTTTGACGCTTGTTCTGCGCGCTGCGGTAGGAATCGCCCGCCAGTTCATACATTTCAGCCGCATGCCACAGGTCGCCCGCGCTGCGCTTCGATTGCCCCTCCTTCGCGTACAGCTTCGCGCTTTTTTGGTAGGCGCCGCGCGCCTGCCGCCACCTCTGCTGCGACTCTAGACGCTGCCCCTCCGCCCGCAACTCCGCCGGATCCGCCCCCGCGTTAAAGAACGACTGCAAGGTCATACGGGGCGGCGTACGAGGCGGTTCAACCGGCGCCGGAACGCTATAGGAGGGACCCTTCAACATACGCAACAGTCCATCGATGGCGTTCAGCGCCGATCTTGGAACGGCTCCGGTGTCCGCCAGCTCCTTCGCCCGATTTTCAGCTTCTTTGAAGTCGCGCCGCATGACGCATTCCATCAGCTGATCAGACAGGTCGGAGGCCGCTTCGCGGGCGCGCGCCGCGTTTCGATCCTCCGCCGTCTGCAGCGCGTCCAGCTCCGCCAGCTCCTCAAGCCGCCTGCCCGCCGGCCCGTCGATGCGAAGCGCGCGCCGCAGCGGGTCTAAACGCGACCGCGCCGCCTGCGGCGGCTCCCTAGACGTATAACATTCCCGCGCCTCCCGACGGTACGCCTTCATCAGCTCATCCTCGACCGCCGCGAGCATCTCATCCATCGACCGAAAACGGTCGAACGGATCGGCGCGCAGACTTCCATGAAGAATATCTTTCACGGAGCTGGGCAGATCTGGGGGCGGTTCCGGGTCGTTCTCCTTTGCCCGCTGTATATGGTCATGCGCTTTGCCGGGATACGGAAACACGCCGACCGTCATCTCCCACAGCAGAATGCCGACCGCGAACACATCCACCCGCTCGTCGTACATGTCGTTATACTGCTCAGGCGCCATATAGCGTCGGGTGCCGGCGAGCGTGGACGGAAACGCATGGGGCGATTCGCGCAGCTCGGCGACGCCGAAATCGGACACCTTCGCCTCGCCCTCGGAGGTCAAGAGGATATTGCTCGGCTTGATGTCGCGGTGAACGATGTTGCGCCGATGCGCATGCGCCAGCCCGCTGCAGATGTCATGCGCGACCGCCAGCGCTTCCAGGATGGACATGGGACCCTTGTCGAGACGGGCGTCCAGGCTTCCGCCGTCCACATACTCCATGACGATGAACTCTAAAAATTCGTCGTTGCCGGGTTCCACGGTCAGCGCGGAGACGATGTTCTGATGGTCCCACAGCTGCCCCATGGCGTTCAGTTCGGCTTCGGCGTATTTGCGGGCGCTGGGCGCGTCGTACACCTCGCGCAGAAGCGCCTTGACGGCGACCCGTCGGCTGCCGCGTATCTCCGAGGCGCGGTACACGACCGAGAAGGAGCCGCCGCCCACCAACTCGTTGATGCGGTACTTGTCGGCGAGGCAGCGGAACATGCCGCGCTGCTTCACCTTTTCAACATAGTATTTTTCAAAGCCCCGCGAATCGAACGCCATTCGATCAACCCCGCCCGCGACATTCGCCCAGCAGCGAAATGAATTCCTGCCCAACTGCCATGCCCACTCTAACATGAAGCGTCGGCGGATTCAACAGGCGTTTTCTCTGACCTCATGCTGAAAGTCGGGACATTTGAACGATGACCGCGCTATTCATGGGAAAAAAGCGTCATCAACCAGGTCGTCATTCCCGCGTAAGCGGGAATCTAGAGGCGCCGCAGAAGACGTCCGCGTTCGCATGCCAACATGTCCCAACTTTAGGCGTCAGGTCAGTAGAATCTCGTTTGCAATCTTGCCCGGCGTTTGCTATACTAAGATAGGCTATGCATCGGAGCATCGTATGAGCGCGGAGTTGAGGACAGCCTTTTGAAGAAAAGCTCGCGAAGTTTCATCGTCTGGACGTTCCTGGCTATCGCGGTCGCCTTCTCCATCTACTACTGGATGGACAAGGGCAACCGCATGGGATCGCTGCCCGACAACCAAACCTACATGTTTAGCGATCTCATGACCGAAATTAAGAACGACCCGCGGGGCATCAAAAAGGTGGTGATCAGCGGCGACAAGGTGATCGTTGAAAAAATGGACGGCGCGAACCACGAGCTCAGTTACATACCGGGCGACGGCGACCTTACAGAAACGCTGACCGATAAAGGCGTTCCGTTCGATATCAAGCTGAAGCCGCGCTTTCAGTGGCTCAACGTGTTCGGCGCGGTGTTTCCGCTGCTGTTCTTTATCGGGTTCATCGTCTTCATGTCGCGGCAGATGCAGGGCGCCGGCAACCGCGCCTTGTCGTTCGGGAAAAGCCGCGCCAAGGCGTATGTCCAAGACCAGCCCGAAGTGACGTTTGACGATGTCGCCGGCTGCGAAGAGGCGAAAGACGCGCTCGCCGAAATCATCGAATTTCTAAAAGAGCCTGCCAAGTTTCAAAAGCTAGGCGGGCGAATACCGAAAGGCATCCTGCTGGTCGGTCCGCCTGGGACGGGCAAAACGCTGCTGGCGAAGGCGGTCGCGGGGGAAGCGGGCGTGCCGTTCTTTACCATCAGCGGCTCCGATTTTGTGGAAATGTTTGTCGGCGTCGGCGCCTCGCGGGTGCGCGACCTGTTTGAACAGGGCAAAAAAAACGCCCCATGCATCATCTTTATCGATGAACTGGACGCGGTCGGCAGGCACCGAGGGGCGGGCATCGGCGGCGGGCATGACGAACGGGAGCAGACGCTGAACCAGCTGCTCGTCGCGATGGACGGGTTCGACACCTCCGGCGGAGTGATTGTGATCGCGGCGACGAACCGCCCCGATGTGCTGGACCCCGCCCTGCTGCGCGCCGGGCGTTTTGACCAGCAGGTTGTGGTGGACCTGCCGGATGTGCGCGGGCGCGAAGAGATCCTGAAAGTTCACACCAGAGGCAAACCGATTGAGGAGAATGTCGATCTTGCGCGGCTGGCGAAGGGAACGCCCTCGTTCGCCGGCTCTGACCTTCAAAACGTGGTGAACACCGCGGCGCTGCTGGCGGCAAAACGGGGGCTGGACGCCATTGACATGTCCAGCTTTGAGGAGGCGAAAGACCGCGTCATGATGGGACCGGAGCGCCGAAGCCTTGTCATCAGCGACCGGGAGCGCCGATTGACCGCGATACATGAGGCGGGGCATGCGCTTGTGGCGCATCATCATCCGCACGCCGACCCGAATTATAAGGTGTCGATCATACCGAGAGGGCGCGGGCTGGGCGTCACCGTTTATCTTCCGAACGAGGATCGCCACACCCACACCAAAGACCAGCTGATGGGCAGGATCTGCTGCGCGCTCGGCGGGCGCATCGCCGAGGAGGTTGTCTTCGGCGAACAGACCACCGGCGCGCAAAACGACTTCATGCAGGCAACCGACATGGCGCGCCGCATGGTCTGCGAATTCGGAATGAGCGACAAGGTGGGACCGCTTGCCTACCGCCAGCGCGAAGAGCAGGTTTTTTTGGGGCGCGACATCGCTTCCCACAAGGGCTTCTCGGAGCAGACCGCCATTCTGATTGATCAAGAGATACGAAACGTGGTCGAGACGGCATGGGCGACCGCCAGCGGCATCATCGAAAAACAGATCGACGATCTGCGCAGGCTGGCGGAGGAGCTGCTGGATAAAGAGACGCTTGACACGGCGCAGATTGAGCAGACGCTTGGACCGAAGCCTGTTCAGGAGCCGTCCATGGCGCTGCGCCCCGAATCGATACGGCTTGAAGAAAGGGCGGAGCCGCCGGCAGATGAAGGTGAAGACGACGACAATACGGTCGTTTCCGCAGACGGCGGCGACCATTGAGAGAGGGCGGGGCGCCTGCGTTTTGAGCGCGGGCGGCAGATTCGCTTCATGACGATGCCGTATTTCCAATGCCGAGACCGCAAGTTAAACTACAGCCGTAAAACGTTGACGATGGGCGTTCTGAACCTGACCCCCGATTCGTTCTCCGACGGCGGACTCTGGAACTCGACCGACAAGGCGGTACAGCGCGCGCTTCAGATGCGCGGCGAAGGCGCCGACATCATCGACATCGGCGGCGAATCGACGCGCCCAGGCGCGCCGCCGGTCAGTGAAAAAGAGGAACTGCGCCGCGTCCTGCCGGTCGTGGAAGCGCTGGCGGACGAGCCAGACCTTGTCCTCTCCATCGACACCTACAAGCCGAACGCCGCCCGGCGCTGTCTCGAAGCGGGCGCGCATATTGTGAACGACATCACAGGTTTGCGCGACCCTGAAATGATCAAAACGGCGGCGCGGTACGGCGCGGGCGTCATCGTCATGCACATGCAAGGCTCGCCGAAAACGATGCAGCGCCGCCCTGTCTACAACGGCGTTGTTTCGGAGATTATCGATTTTCTAAAACGGCAGACGGAGCGGGCTTTGCGCGGGGGCGTCCCGCCTGAATCGCTCATGGTCGATCCTGGCATCGGGTTTGGAAAGGCGCCGCTTCGACATAATTTGAAAATCCTGCGCCGCTTGCGCCGTTTTAAAAAGGCGCTGCCGTATCCGCTCATGATTGGAACGTCGCGCAAATCGTTTTTAGGTTATATACTAGACGGCGCGCCGCCGAATCAACGTTTAGAGGGGGACGCGGCGGCGGCGGCAGTAGCCGTCTCCCGCGGAGCCGACGCCGTCCGTACGCATGACGTCGCCTTCATCGCCAAAACGATTCGAGTCGCCGATTATATCTGTAAAAAAAGAGCTGACGATGCCGATTGAAGACATTGAAACAGGGGTCGACCTGATCGAGATTGAACGAGTCGAACGCGCGCTGGAGCGCTGGGGCGAACGTTTTAAAAAACGGGTCTATACGGAATCGGAACGGCGTTACTGCGATTCAAGGGCGAAGCCGAGCCAGAGCTACGCCGCGCGTTTTGCCGCAAAAGAGGCGGCGATGAAGGCTCTCGGAACCGGCTGGAACGGCGTCGACTGGAAAGAGATTGAGGTGACGCGAAACCGCCGCGGCAAGCCGAGCATTCAATTTCATCGGCGCGCTCTGGTTCTTTTTGAGAAAATGAACGGACAAGCGGCGCGGTTGAGTTTATCGCATACGGAAGGGATGGCGGTTGCCCATGTGGCGCTTCTCTTGGGTTAGCGCGTTTATGACGTTCGCGGCGCTCTCTCTTTGGGGGAAGCCCGCGGAGCTGCCGTTTCTATACGAGCTGAATCGGCCTGTTCATCAGGGATCCGGGGGCGTCCTCGCGGCGCAGGTATCGGAGCTGGAATGGAGCCTCATGACCCTCAGAGCGCCGGAAACGCGCGTTGAACTGCGGCGCGCGCTCCCGTCCGGCGGAAGCGAAACGACGGGGAATCTCATACGAGAAGGATATGCTGTCCGTCGATTTCAGGTCCCGTTTCCGCTTGCTAAGACGGCGGCTTTGCGTTTCGAAACCGCGTTTCGCTCCTCCGGCGGATTTGAGCGCATCGACTCGGACGGCTCATCGCTGCATGCCTTTGCCGACTCGGACTGGCTTACGGGCGTCTCGTTTCAGAAGCGTTTTCGCAAACTAACCGCCTCCGCCGGCGGAAAATGGATTCGCGCAAAGCGTGACCGGAAGCGCGTCGACCATGCGTCCGCGTGGGACATTCAGCTGGCGTATGAGCCGAATGAGCGGTGGCGTTTCGGCGTCCATGCGCGGAATTTAAGCGGCTCCGACCTGTCCAGTCTCGGCGCGTCCTACCGCGTGCGGGGCGAAACGGCGGCGGGGGTTCAGCATCGATTGCGGCTCTCTTCAGAGTTTGCGCTGACGCTCTCTGCGGACGCGCGGTTTCCGTCCCCGCATGCCGCTCAAGGTTCAGGCGGGGCGGTTCTTGTGTACCAAAACCGAATCGGCGCCGCCGCGGGATATATGCGCCGCGCCGAGCGTTGGAAGGCGGATTATCTGCCGGTCAACGGCGGCGACATTGCGGTTGACGAACGGCTCTGGATACAGAGCGGGGCGACCGCGGGGGCATGGGCGCGTCTTGGCGCGTGGAAAATCAGCGGGTCGGTCAGCCCCGTTTATGCGCCGAATCTGCCCGCTGTTGAAAAGCCTTATCAGTGGTCTGTTGAAATTGCGCGGCGTATGTAAAGACGCTAGACGGGAGATTCTCTTGCTGCGTTACACGATGAACCACGAATGGATCGACATTCAAAACGATACGGGAACGGTCGGAATCACCGAGCGGCGGCTGCTTGAATCGGGCGACGTCGTCTATATCGACCTGCCGGAGCTGGGGGCTGTGTACGGGATGATGGAGCCTGTCGGCATTGTTGAGACGAGGGAAGGCTCCGAGTTTCTGTTCAGATCGCCCGTGAGCGGAAAGGTGGTGGAGGTGAACCCGATCCTTGAAAAAGACGATTCGATTCTAAACGACTCGCCTGAAGAGGAGGGGTGGATCTACAAAATAGAGCTGATCTATCCAAGCGAGGTTCACCGCCTTATGACCGAGTCGGACTACGCTTTCTATGAAGAAAAGGAGCGCCCTCCCGGCCTTTACGGCGGCGAGGATGAGATGGACGAGTTCAACGGAGGCGGCTCCGGCATGGACGATTAGCGCCCGGCGCCCAGGATCTAGGCGCTTGAGTCGGCGCCTTTCTGAATGCGGACGCGGGCGGTATCGGCGCTAAATATCCTCATCCAGCGCCGCAAGCCGCTCCCGCATCTCCGCCTGCATCGTCTCGTCGCCGTCAATGCGCGCCAGTTCGTAGGCGCGTTCGTAGCTTTCGCGGGCGCGGTCGATGTCGCCGCGCGTCTCCAACAGCTCTCCCAGCAGCGCATGCGCCGAGCGGTATTCAGGCTCCGCGGCGACCGCCCGCGCCAGCAGCCGCTCCGCTTCCTCCGCTTTGCCTTGCCGTTTGCGTATGTTCGCCAGCGACAACAGCGCCATCGCGTCGTTTGGGCTTTCGTCGAGAAACTGCATGAGCCGCTTTTCCATGTCTGACATGCCGTATCCTTTCGTTTTAGATCTCCGCTGTTTAGAGGCGGAGGAGAGCTGGCGCCGCCGCCGCGCTCACCCATAAAACAGCCGCCAACGTATAAAGAACCCAGTACAACAGCCGCGCCGCGCCCCATGCCGTCAACCCGCGCGCCGGCCAAAAGGTGGACGAGATATACGCGAGACCGCCTCCCAACAGCGCCAAAAAACCGACCCGAAACAGCCCATGCGCGAACGGCTGCGCCATGAACAGCAGCCCAATCAGCGCCGTTCCGACCGCCGACAGCTCCATTGTCCGCCGCGTCTTCATGCTCAACTCGCGCTCTGCGCCGGGCGTCGGCATCACCCTCGGCAAAAAGAAGAGGCATACCGCCATGACGCCCAGCATGAGATGAAACGCGGGGGATGTCCATGCCGCTTTCATGGCGTCGCCCGCCGTTTCAACGCCGCCCCTGTCTCCGCGTCAAAGAAGGTCATGCGCGGCGCGTCAATGCGCAGGGCGGCGGCGTCCCCCTCCCTCCAGCGCTCCTCCCACCGCTCCTGGCGCGGATAGAGGCAGCGCGCCTCGGCGTCCGGCGACAGGCGTATGTGCGCCAGCGTCTCGCGCCCCATCGGCTCCAGCAGGTCGATGACGCCGCGCAGCGCATCTCCCTCGGCGTCGTCCGGCGGCATGAGCGCGATCCGCCGGGGTCGCATCCCGACCAAAAAACGGCGCGGACCGTCCCAGCCGTTCAACCCCATGCCGTCCTCGACCTGTATCGTCTGCCCGGCGATGCGCAGGCGGAGACCGCCGTTCTCCTGCGTCAGCTCCGCCTCCAGCATGTTGATGGGCGGCGAGCCGACAAACTCGGCGGTGTAGCGGTGAGACGGCTCATCGAAGATCTGCGCGGGCGTTCCGATTTGGACAAGTTCGCCCTCGCGCATGACGGCGACGCGGTCGGAGATGGCGAGCGCTTCCGCTTGGTCATGGGTGACGAACGCGGCGGCGCGCCCCGTTTCGCGGTGGGCGCGTTTGATTTCGATCCGCATTTGAGCGCGCAACTGCGCGTCCAGCCGCGAAAACGGCTCATCAAAAAGAAACAGGGCGGGATCGCGCGCCATCGCCTTCGCAATGGCGGCGCGTTGGGCGTCGGCTGGATGAACGGCGGACGGCGTCATGTCAAGGACATGCTCTATGCGCATCCACTTCGCGGCGCGCTCCACGCGGGCGGCGATCTCGGCGCGCGGCAGACGTTCGGCGCGCAGCGGAAACGCCACATTCGCCCGCACCGTCATATGCGGATACAGCGCGCGCAGCTGAAACACCATCGCAATGTTCCGCTCGGCGGGCGACAAATGCGTCACCCGCTTTCCGTCAAACAGCACCTCTCCCGCGGTCGGCGTCTCGAGTCCCGCGGCGATGCGCAGCGTCGTCGTCTTGCCGCACCCGGAGGGACCGAGCAGCGACACAAACTCCCCCTCATGAATCTCCATGTCGAGACGCTTGACGGCGATCGTCTTGCCGAAATGCTTGGCGATCCCGCGAAGCTCCACATGCGCCATCCGCAAACCTCTCCGCTGCCGTTTTGGAAGCGATTGTAGAGCCGCGCCCATGAAAACGCAAGGGAAAGACGCCGACGCCGCGCGTCATTCATCGGGCGCATCGGGCGCCTCCGCCGCTTTCAACGCTCCCCATTCCGCCTTTTTTTTACCGGCAGGGTCAACGGAGAGGAAGCGGCTCTTGCCCGCCAAGACCCATGTTGCATTGATTGCTGCAACGCCTTGCTTGATGAGACGAATCTCCTTCGTCTCAATGTGCATGCGGTACAGCCCGCCAAGACGCCCGCCGTCCGCTTGACGAGAGTAGTGACTGTAAACAAGCCATTTGCTGTCCGGCGACCAACACTTCGGAAAATCTCCAGTGTCGTTGAAGGTGAGTCGCTGAACGTTGGAGCCGTCAGGACGCATCACATACATCTCCGCAGAATCAGGGGTTTCGCTGAAGGGAGCCTCCGGCAGATAAGACTGAAACGCGATCCATTTCCCGTCCGGCGACCAAACCGCCGGCTCTGAGGAAAGCGGCATATTCGTCAGCTTGACGCGGTTTTTGCCGTCCGCCGCGTCGATCGTGTAGATGTCCCGGTACAACTCCGTGGTAGCGTCAAACGCGATCTTTTTACCGTCCGGCGACCAGTTGGGGCGCCAGTTGGAAGCGGACCGCTTACGAGTCAAATTGACCAACCTGCCGGTGTCAACGCGCAGTTTGTAGATGTCGGAGCCGCGTCCAATGCGCGCCGTGCCTGCCATCGCAAGCCATCTGCCGTCCGGCGACCAATTGAGATGGATAAAATCCAAATCGCGCGGAAGCAGGTCATAGAGGCTCGTTTCTTTCCCCTTTTCTAAATCAAGGATGTACGGCGCATAGACTCCTTTAATGGAATCGATCGCGACAACCGCCGTCCGTTTTCCGTCCAGCGACCATTTCGGCGCGCCAGACAACCCGACCTCTCTAGTTCCGCGCATCCAGAGCCGGTCGTTTTGCCCGTCCAGATCCACCAGCCGAATCTCTTCTATGTACGGATCGTCTGCCGCGCGTCTTTCGTATGAGATGGTCGGCTTCTCAAGTTTCGTCACGTCTTCGAGTATCTTCGGAAGAGGCGGACCGTCGGGAAGAGCCGGCGGCGAGCCGATCAAAAGCAAAGCCGCCAGCGTTATTCCCAGACAAATGAAACGTCGGACGCGCCGCATGCGCGCCTCCTTTCATTTGAGCGCGTCATTCGCCGTCTTGCGAAGTTGGACTATTCGGGCTGCTGTCCGCTTTTTTCACCGCTCCCCACTGCGCTTTTTTTTTACCCGCTGGATCAACAGAGAGGAAGCGGCTCTTGCCCGCATGAACCCATGTGGGAGAACCGCCGCCAGCCCCATGTGTGATTTGAACAACCTCTTTCGTATCCACATGAACGCGGTAGATGTCGTACGGCCCGCGGTCTACCTGCATGTCGAACAGAATCCACTTGCTGTCTGGCGACCAGGTCCCTGGCGATTTCCATTTCCCAATTTCATGGGTCGTCAGCCGCTCAACGTTGGAGCCGTCCGCGTCCATCACATAGACGTCCACTCCTCTGATTCCGGTCTTGAGCTGCTCGGGGCGTTTCGCCGCTTCAAAGGCGATCTTCTTTCCGTCCGGCGACCATTCAGGGTTTCTCTCGTATGCGGGGCTGTTTGTTAAGTTCACAACATTGGAGCCGTCCGCGTCCATGACAAACAGATCCTGCTGAGATTCTGTGTCGAACTTGTCGTCTTGGGCGTTGTAACTTGCATGGAACGCAATCTTCTCCCCGTCGGGAGACACCGAAATCCATGCTTCCTGCGCTGTCGGCGTTTGTTTCACGTTGTCGAACGTCAGCTTATTGATGTCTAGAATATAGACATCGGCAAGGCTTGAGCCGTCATGCACATCGTATCCTCGGCACGCGAGTCGTTTTCCGTCTGGAAACCACCATGCGCCCGTGTAGTAATACGTATCGGCGCGGACGCCTTTCTCGTCCAGCCGCTTCGTCATGTTTGTCAAGCGCCCTGTTTGAATGTCCAGGATATAATGGAAGTAGCTGCGGCCGGCGATGATGGAGGCGCGCCGACCGTCTCGGCTCCATTCAGGGGCGAGACCGAAGACGCCTTCGATCCAGAGCCTGTTGTTTTGTCCGTCCCAGTCGACGAGGTACAGCCCTTCTTCGCCGGCATAACAGACGGTCGGCTTTGTCAGTTTCGCCACATCCTCCATCGGTTTGAGGTCGGCATGAAGGTACGGCGCGCTCAAGAGAGCGACGAAGACAGCCGCGGCAAGAACTGCGCGAAGATTTGAGAAGGCAATAGACGTCATGTCATGCTCCTTGCGGCATACTCCGTTTTGGAAAAGTCGCTGTATCGTCGCTCATACGGGAGGAGATGTCAAGCGCCCGCTATGCCTTTCTGCGCATTAGTCGCCGTCTTGCGGAGTTGGTTTTTCGCTACGGTCCGCCGCTTTCAACGCTCCCCATTCCGCTTTTTTTTTATCGGCAGGGTTGACGGAGAGGAAGCGGCTCTTGCCCGCATGAACCCACCTCGCGGAGCCGCCTATGGAAATGCGCACGATCTCCCGCGTATTTATATGAATGCGGTAAAGTTCGTACGGCGAGTTGTCGTCTTGAGTCATATTGAACAGAATCCACTTGCTGTCCGCCGACCAGTCGCTGACTCTTGCCCGCCTTCCGTCTTTGCGGGATGTGAGACGCTCAACATTGGAACCGTCTGGGTCCATCATAAAAAGGTCGGTTGCGCGTATCTCTCCTTCCTGCTCCTTGCGGTCGAACGCAAAGAACGCGATCTTCTTGCCGTCCGGCGACCATTCAGGCAATCTCTCGGTTGCGGGGCTGTACGTCAGATTCACGACTTTGGAGCCGTCGGCGTTCATCGTATAAAGATGGTGAGGCCAGTAATCTTCAATGAGACCGAGCGCAGATCTCTCCTTTTCGCTGATATTGGAATTGTAGACGATCTTCTTGCCGTCTCTAGAGACGGACGCCCAAATATCATCCTGAAGCGGCGTGTTGGTGAGCTGCTCCAGCGTCGCGTCGCGGATATCCAACGCATAGATGTCGGAATACTCAGGGATCGGGTTGTTTCTGTCGTTGACGCTGCATGCAAGACGCCTCCCGTCTGGAAACCACACAGCGAATGGGATGTAGATATGCTCATATCCTTTTTTGTTAAGGCGCTCCGTCATGTTGATCAGACGCCCGGTTTCCAGCTCCAGGATGAACAGCGTGTACCAACCGAAATCCTCCGTACTGGCGATGAAAGAGGCGCGCTTGCCATCCCTGCTGAATCTTGCCGGAAGGTTGAATTCCCCGGTCATCCAGACCCTCTCGTTTTGGCCGTCCCAGTCGATGAGTCGAAGCGTGTTTCCCCGCTTTACGCAGATGGTCGGCTTTTCCAGTTTCGTCACATCTTCCTTTGGGACAAAGTCTCTTGCCGGCGCGGACGCGCACAGCAGAAGCGAGAAGACGACAGCCGCGAACGCTGCCAAGGATTTTGTGAAGGCGGAGAAGGCCATGCCATGCTCCTTGCGGCATACTCCGTTTTGGAAAAGTCGCTGTATCGTCGCTCATACGGGGGGAGATGTCAAGCGCCCGCTATGCCTTTCTGCGCATTAGTCGCCGTCTTGCGGAGTTTGATTATCGCTACGGTCCGCCGCTTTCAACGCTCCCCATTCCGCTTTTTTTACCCGCCGGATCAATGGAGAGGAAGCGGCCCTTGCCCGCCAAAACCCAACTCGCTGAAGACGAACTCATCGGCGCGCGTGATCTTGACAATCTGTTTCGTCTCCACATGGACGCGGTGAATCTGATACCGATTGTCGTCCCAAGGAAGCTGAATGCCGGTCAAAATCCATTTGCTGTCCGGAGACCAGCTCCGCACGGTCTTCCAGCGCGCGTCGGTTGTGAGCCGCTCCACCTCCGACCCGTCCGCGTTCATGAGATAGATGTCATGCCCCTTCTCCTCGTTGGACCGAATCCTAGGAGAGGATTTGAACGCGATTCTCTTGCCGTCCGGAGACCATTCCGGTGTGGAATCGCCGGCTGGATGGTTTGTCAGGTTCACTTCGTTTCGTCCGTCGGCGTCCATGATATAGATGTCCGAAACTCTGTTGTCCTGATCGCCGCGAGCGGAGGAGAACAGAATCTTCTTGCCGTCCGGCGAAAATGAGGGCCAATCGTCGTTTTCATTCGGCGATCTTGTCAAGTTGACGACTTTGGCAGACGAAACGTTCAACTTGTAGATGTCCAGCGGCTTGACCCTGCCGTCGCCGGAGGAGCCGCGGCACACAAGCCACTGCCCGTTGGGCGACCAGCGCGGCGCCGTCAGCGTTAGCCGGCGGTCCGAAACGCGTCAACACTTTTCATCTGACCTCATTCCTAAAGTTGGGACATGTCGGCATGCGAACGCGGACGTCTTCTGCGGCGCCTCTAGATTCCCGCTTACGCGGGAATGACGACCTGGTTGATGACGCTTTTTTCCCATGAATAGAGCGATCATTCGTTCAAATGTCCCGACTTTCAGCATGAGGTCAGCTTTCATGCCGACGCGCCCAAAAACTTCTCTCAAGCCGTATCGCCATTGTACCATAGGTTTTGACCGCGCTGCAACTTTCTGATCGCAAGCCTCTCAGATTCCCGCGCGTTTACCGCAAGGACGGGCGCGGCGGCTGCGGCGCCTTAAGATTCCCGCTTGCGCGGGAATGACGCGATGGGGGGTTTAAAGGACGGGCGCGGCGGCTGCGGCGCCTTAAGATTCCCGCTTACGCGGGAATGACGCGATGGGGGCGTGGAACGGTTGCGCTCATGCGGCGCATGCGTTATGCTGTTCAGCAGGTTTTGACGAAGGGAGTTTTCGTTATGGCTCGTCCCCGCATGGCAATGATCGGCATGGCTGTCATGGGCAGCAACTTTGCCCAGAACTTTGCCGACAACGGCTTCGATATCGCCCTTTTTAACCGCACCGACGCGCGCACTCAAGCGGCGTACGACGCCGTCCCCGACGGCGCGCCGCACAAAAAACGGCTTCATCCCGTCATCGGCGAGGTCGGCCGCCTCGTGGATCTTGTCGGACCGGACGGCGCCTATTTCGTTATGGTTCAGGCGGGCGCGACGCGCGAGGCGCTGTCGCATTTGACGCCGCTGCTGGATCGCGGCGCCGTCGTCGTCAACTGCGCGAACGAGAGCTGGAAAATCACCGAAGAGATGTGCGCGGAGTATGACGGGCGGCTCGACTTCTTCGGCATGGGCGTCTCCGGAGGAGAAGAAGGCGCCCGATACGGTCCCTCCATGATGCCCGGCGGACCCTCCCGCGCGGTCTACGACGCCCGCCTGAAAGACGCGCTGGAAGCGGTCGCGGCAAAGGCGTCGGACGGCTCCCCCTGCGTCGCCTATATCGGACAGCGCGGCGCCGGCCACTTCGTCAAAATGGTTCACAACGGCATCGAATACGGCGACATGGAGCTGATTGCCGAAACGTACGACTTCATGCGCAAGGGACTCGGCATGTCCGCCCCGCAGATCGGGGATGTGTTCGCCCGTTGGAACGAAGGCGCTCTTCAGTCGTACCTGATCGAGATCACGGCGGAGATACTGCGCCAGCCGGACTCCAGCGGCGAGGGGCATCTGGTCGACCATATCCTGGACAGGGCGCGCATGAAAGGCACGGGGACATGGACGATCGCCAATTCGCTGGAGTTTGAATCGGGCGTCTATCCGGTTCCGACGATTTACGCCGCGGTCGAGACGCGCGCCGTCTCCTCCATGCGCGATCTGCGCGTCCAGACGGCGCGCGAGCTGCCGATACCGCGCGGAAACTGGGACGGCGGCAGCGGCGCG
Organism: Candidatus Poribacteria bacterium; assembly: GCA_963665845.2. Taxonomy (GTDB): domain Bacteria; phylum Poribacteria; class WGA-4E; genus JAPPNK01. The sequence continues at coordinate 2,049,823 of OY762492.1, read as the reverse complement.
ATGATCGACGATCTTGAAAAGGCGCTGTACATCTCCAAAATCTCCTCCTACACGCAGGGGATCGGACTCATGCAGAGAGCGTCAGAAGAACAGGATTTCGGCGGCTTGGACATCGCCGAGATCGCGCGCATCTGGAGAGCGGGATGCATCATCCGCGCCCGTTTTTTAGACGACATCACGGAAGCGTACCGCGCCGACCCCGATCTGCCGACGCTCATCTCGGCGCCGCTGTTTCGGGAGGCGGTTCAGGACGGGTTCGACAGCCTTGAACGGGTCTGCGCCGCCGGGACGCGCCTGCGCATTCCGCTCACGGCGTTTGACGCCTCAAAAAACTTCCTGCTGCAGCTGACAAGCGACTCCCTGCCGACCAATCTGACGCAGGGGCAGCGCGACTACTTCGGCGCGCACACCTATGAGCGTACCGACAAAGAAGGCAGCTACCACACGCGCTGGCAGGAAACGGATCGACCAGAAGAACGGAGCGGATAAATGGCGGCGGACAGCTACGTTACGCAGTTTCAAGACTTCAAGCCGTCCGGGCGTACCGTGAACGGGCGGCGCGTCGGCTTCGGCGTCGATCTGGACGGGTGCGTCGACATGGGCATGGAGAAGCATCTGCTTGCGTTCGGCGCCGCGTCGGTCTGCCATTACGGGCTTCAGCCGATACAGAATGTCGCCATGAAAGCGTGGATGTACGTCAACTTTTTCTCGATGGACAGGGGCGTCTCCCGTTTTGTGACGCTTTACAAGTGGGCGGACATTGTGAACTCAACGCGCGCCGCTTCGTCGCTTGGTTTGAGCGCGCCCGATTTCAAATATCTGCGCCGCTGGGCGTCGTTCACCTCGGCTCTCTCGCCGGAGGCGCTGTCGTCGTTTATCGAGAATGGCGACGCCGCGCCTGTTTTGGAAAAGGGGGAGTCGGCGGAGGAGGCGTTTGCGGAGCTTTCGTCGGTGTTGGAATGGTCGGGGCGGGTGAACGCGCTCGTCCCCGAAGCGACCGCCCATATGCGCGCCTTTCCGAACGCTGTCGCCGCGATACAGGAAGGTTACGCCCGCGGCGTCGATTACGCCATCGTGTCCGGGACGCCGCAGAGCCACATCGAAACGATGGCGGAGAGATACGGCATCGCGGACTGCCTAGAGGCGCTCTGGGGTCAACAGGCGGGGCGGAAAAGCCACGCGCTGGCGACGATGATGATCGGACCCATTGAACGGGAGGAGCTGGAAGCGGCGATTGAGTTAAAACGCCCGCTCTTGGAGAACAGATCGGCGCAATACGACGTCTTGACGATGGTCGGCGATTCGCCGAAAGACAACGCGGAGCGCGAGAAGGCGAACCTAGCTCTGTCGGGAAACAAGGAGGCGCCGATACGCATGCGGTTCATACCGGTGGAGGCGGAGAACGACGCTTGGGGTCTTCTGCGGGAGGATCTGGACGCGATCGTGTCGGGCGAAGGGTCGTTGGAGCGGGAGACGCGGCTCATCCAGGAGGGTTTGTCCAAGTTGGATGTAGCGTGGCAAGAGTCGCCCGTCTATGCGTTTGGCGGAAACGGTTGAGCGTACGCGCCCCGGACTTTTTCATTGTCGGCGCGCCGAAGTGCGGCACCACCTCGCTTCACCGCTACCTTCAGGCGCATCCGCAGCTGTATATGCCGCGGCGCAAGGAGCTGCCGTATCTCGCCACCGACCTGACGGATCAGCGCCCTGGCATGGCGTTGAGCGGCGGGGCGTACAACGATCATTTTAAAGAGGCGGGCGGACGCATGGTCGGCGCGTCATGGGTGATGTATCTTTACTCAAAGCGGGCGGCGCAGGAGCTGCGCGCCTTTTCGCCGGAAGCGCGCATACTCGTACTGCTGCGCAGCCCGGCGGAGATGCTGTACTCCTACCATAGCCAGCTGCTGACGCACGGGCTGGAAGAGATCGAAAGCTTTGAAGAGGCGCTGGACGCCGAGGCGGACCGCAAACGCGGCAAGCGTCTCCCGAACTGGCTCCCTTACCCAGAAGCGTGCCTGTACTATACGGAGGTGGCGCGGTATGCGGAGCAGCTGGAGCGGTATTTTGACGCCTTCGGCAGAGAGCGGACGCATGTGGCGCTGTTTGACGATTTTTGCGTCAAGACGGCTGAAGTGTACCGCGGCGCGCTGCGTTTTCTGGGCGTGGACGAGCAGTTTGCGCCTTCTTTTGAACGGGCAAATCCAAACGCGCGGACGCGCAGCGCCTCGTTTCAGCGGCGTTTGATTTCGCCTCCGCGCTGGGCGGCGGACGTTTTTCGGCGGTTGCCAAAACCTGTTCAGCGTTTTGGAAGAACGGTTCAGGCGCGCCTGTTTCATATGAACACGCGGGAAACGCCCCGACCGCCGATGAACGACGCGACGCGGGAGTGGCTCATAAGCGAAATGGAGCCTGAAACGCGCCGTCTTGAAGCGCTTCTCGGCTGCGACCTGAGCGCATGGAGAACTTAGCGGAAGGAGAGGCATGGCAAACGTCATCACCTACAAACAGATCAAAACGAGCGGATGCGACTACGACGGCGCGTCTCTCGGCGAAGTGATGCTGCGCATCGATCCGCGCGACGTCCCGACGGCGAGGGCGCGCGACAACCTGCGCACTTTCCAGGGCGGCGGCGAAACGAACATCGCCTGCGGACTGGCGCATACGTTCGGCTTGCGCTCCGCTGTCCTGACGGCGCTGGTGGACGACCCTGTCGGCGAAAACATACGGAACCAGCTGCGCGAAGCGGGCGTCGATGTCTCCAACATTCTCTGGTGGAACACGCGCAACGATGGCTCCTCCTACTCGACCGACGCGAAGGGAAGTCTCCACAACGGCATCAATTTCACCTATGTCGGCGCGGGCGCGCTCCCGTCTCACACAACCTACTACAGGGCGCACTCGGCGGCGGCGCAGATGAAGCCGGGCGACTTCGATTTTGACGAACTGTTTGGAGAGCGCGGCGTCCGCGTCTTCAACACGGGCGGAATCTTGACGCTGATCGGACCGCGCACCGCGGATTTAGCTGTCGAAGCGGCGCAAAAGGCGGCGGAGCATGGCGTCTTCGTCTGCGCGGATCTGAACTACCGCTCTAAAGTGGAACCGAACAAGGAGCGGGCGCGCGCCATCAACCAACGCCTCGCGCCGTATCTGGGCATGCTGGTCGGCAACGATTCGGACTTGAGCGACGCTCTCGGATACGACACGGAGGTGGAGAAGGGCGCGCCGTTTGAAGAGTGGCTCCCGCCGTATCAGGAAACGATCAAGCGGGTCGCCGCCGATTTTCCAAACATGAGCCTCATCGGCGCGCAGTGGCGCGGCGCGCACAACGCCGACAATGTGAGCTGGGGCGCGACGCTCTACGACGCGCTGGAGGATGAGTGGCATACGGCGGCGCTGCGCCCGCGCATACCGATACGGGACAGAACGGGCGGCGGCGATTCGTTTGCGTCGGGCGTTCTGGCGGGCTTGTTGAAAGGCAAAGACCTGCAAACGGCGGTGAACTGGGGCGCGGCGCATGGCATTTTGGTTCAGGAAACGCCAGGGGACATCACGATGGTGAATCAGGCGGCGGTTGAGGCGGAGGCGTCGCGCGCGCAGACCGGCGGCGGGGTGAAGGCGTCGCGGTAACGGCGGATGCGTATGGAAACTGCCGTATATAAAAAACCTCAAACCCGACCTCACGCCGAAAGTTGGGACATTTGAACGAATGACCTCTCTATTCATGGGAAAAAAGCGTCATCAACCTGGTCGTCATTCCCGCGTAAGCGGGAATCCAGAGTCCACCCCGAAACCGTCCGCGTTTCCATGCCGACATGTCCCCACTAAAGACATGAGGTCAGTCAAACCTCATGCGATGAGGCGGGCGCGCGCCGTTCTAAGCGCCGTATTCGCGGCTTGCTGTGTCGCGTTCTCGGCGGGCGCGCAGATCCATGTGGACGACCTGCGCCGCCTCCCTCCGAGCGCGGAGGCGCTGCGCCCCATGTCGCTGGCGGCGTTTATCGGCATGACGACGCTGGAAGGGGAACCTTACTGGCGGTTTGAGCTGCGCCCGCAGATACGGCTGGGGAAGTTCAGCGTGGGATTGAAAGCGGCGCTGCTACTGGGCGGCGCCAACCTAGACGAAAGCTCTGTCGGCTCAACGCGCCTGCTCACCGAAGACGGCGAAGAATGGGATTCGTTCGACGCCGCCGCGCGCGCCGTCCGCTATCTGGAATGGGCAGACCCGCATGACCCGTTCCATATCCGCTACGGCGAGCTGTTTCAAACGCGCGTCGCCCATGGGCTGCTGATGGAGCATTACTCGAACCTGGACAGGCGCGGCGTCTGGACAAACATCAACCGAAAGGAAGGCGGCGTCTCGGCTCTCGTCAACAACATTGACCAAGCAGAGCTGTTTGTCTTTCACGGCTACATCAACGCAAAGGCGCCGGTCTTCAAACGGCTGGAGATGGGCGGGACGTTTATCTTTGACGCGAATCCGATACCTGTTGTCCTCGGACCGACCTTTGACGCGGGGTACGGTCATGCTGAAGACCCTTTGAACGCTTTTTCGTTGAGCGCCGCCGTTCCGTTGCTGGAGCGCGAGTCGTACCGCGTCAAGCTGTACGACGAGATCGGCGCCATTTCCTATCCGAGCGCTGTCGGTTCAGCCGAGCCGCTTCTGTTGAGAGGCAACGCGGCGGGCGTCTCGATAGAGACTGATCAGCTGTTCATGAAGGGCGAGTTCCGCAGCTTTGAACGGGGCTTTGAGCCAGGGCTTTTCGGGTCCGATTACGAGTACCGGGCGCGCACCGGTCCCCCGTCGGGCAAGGCGGTACCAGGGCAAACCTACGGCATCGTTCCCGATCTGCGACCCTCCGCCCCGACGCAGGGATGGGTCGGGCATATCGGATATTCTATTTTGGACGCCGGACATTTTGCCGCCGTCTATGAGGATTACAACGGCGAGGGGCCGAATTCAGACCCGCGTTTCGGCTTGCGCCTCATGGAAACGGAGTTGGTGGATGTGATCGACGCGCGCGCGTTTTATATTAAACGCGGAATACGCGCCTCCGCGGAGGAGTCGCTTTTGGAAGACCTTGCGAGCCTGGATGAGCGGTCGCTTTTCTTGCTGGAGATTGTGTACCATCTGGGCGGGTCGCTGTATCTGGAGGCGTCGCGCGAGTTTCGTTTTCGGAAACGCGAGAATGGAGACGGGTTTGAAACGGTTCAAAAGACGACGGCGCAGCTCGGTCTTCTCTTTTAAGACGGCTAAGGCGGCGGATGGATGCGTCCTGAAAGTTTAGAAGAATACGGGCAATTTTTTCGCCGTCAGGGGTTTCTGATCCTCATGACCGCGCTCATCGTCGGCGGGACGGCGGCGGCGGTCGGCTTGCGTTCCCCGCGCCTTTACTCCGCCTCGGTCGCCCTGGACATTGAGCCGACCGACGACAGCTCCAGCTCCCTTCTGCCGAACATTGCGCAGATCGCTCTCGGCGGCGGTTCCGACCCGGCTCTCATGCAGACGGTTCTGAACCGCGTTCGGACGCGCAGCCTTGTTGAGCAGGCGCTCATCGCGTTTGAGTCGTCCGAGCCGGACGGGGCGCGCCTTCTTCCGCCGCCTGCGCATTTGACGGGGCGCATCGCTTCCAGTTTGGACGCCGGCTCGCGTCTGGTGCGCATACGGGTGGAGCTGCGCGAATCGGAGGGCGGGGCGCGCAACGCGGCTCTGTTTGCCAATCAGCTTGCCGAGGCGCTTCAGTCCACCTTGGCGGCGGAACAAACGGCAGACCGCCGCCTCAAAACAGGCTCCCAGCGCGACCTTGTGAGAGAATCGCGTCAAGCGCTGGAGCAGAAGTTGTCCATAGTGCGCGCTGAACTGCTGAAATTCGCCCAAAGAGAGGGCGCCCCCTCCGTCTGGGCGGCAGAGTTTGCGCATTGGCTGGCGCGCGAAGAGTCTTTGCTAAAGGAGCTGCGGCAGCTGTCCGCCCGGGCGGCGGCAGCGCGCGCGGTCATCAACGCCGCCGAAGCCGCCTTGTCCGAGCAGGATGAAACGATCCTAACAGCAAAATCCGAGTCGCCCGGACCGACCCGAACGGCGCTGATTGCGCGCATCACCGAGCTGGAGGCGGAAACGGCGCGCATGCGCGCGGAGGGGTTGACCGAATCGTCCCCCGCTTTACAGGGAGCCGAGGGCGCCAAACGCAGTTTAGAGAGCCTGCTTGAGAAGGAGCCGGCGCGAACGCTGAACGCCGCATACGGACGCAATCCGCTTCTGAACGAACTTCAGAAACGCATCGTGGACAACAAGGCGGAGCTGAACGCCGTTGAAGCGGAGAAGCGGCGAATAGAAGCGGAGAGGACGCGCGCGTCCGAGAGGGTCGCCCGCCTGCGCCGAGAAACGCCTGAAAAACAGGCGCGCCTATCCGAGCTAGAAAGCCGCTCTCAACTGCTCATGAAAACATACGAGGCGCTGATCATACAGGAAAATCAGCTGGATCTGGCGCTGCGCATCGCCGTTGAACAGGGCGGCGGCGCGGGCTACCGGGTCGGGGGCGTCGCCGTCGTCGACCTTGCCCGCCCCGAATTTCGACCTGTGCAGCCCCGCCCGTTCATCGTCATCGCGGCTGGCTTCGCGCTTGGACTGCTCTTAGGGCTGGGCGCGGGACTCATCAACGAACGGCTAAAAAGGTAGCGCGCTCAAACCGAATTGTTGGCGGCAATGGGGTTTGAGGCGGCTAAGATTCCCGCTTACGCGGGAATGACAGATAAGATTCCCGCTAAAACTGCGTTAAAAAGCGCATGTCGTTTTGAGAAAGAATGCGGAGATCGGGGATGCCGTATTTAAGCATGGCGAGGCGGTCGATGCCCATTCCGAAGGCGAAGCCGGTATAACGTTCAGAGTCGTATCCGACCGCCTTGAACACTTCCGGGTCAACCATGCCGGCGCCCAGAATTTCGAGCCATCCCGTTCCTTTGCAGACGCGGCAGCTTTCGTCCTTGTCGCAGAAGGAGCATGAGAAATCCACCTCGGCGCTCGGCTCGGTGAACGGAAAATAGGAGGGGCGGAACCGTACGCGCGTTTCGGCGCCGAACATCTCCTGGGCGAAGATAGCCAGAACGCCTTTCAGGTCGCTGAACCGTACGCTCTCGCCGACCGCCAGCCCCTCCAGCTGATGGAACATCGGGCTGTGCGTCGGGTCGGCGTCTCTGCGGTAAGCGCGCCCTGGGACGACGATCCGCAGCGGCGGGCTATGCCGTTCCATATAGCGCGCCTGCACAGGGGAGGTATGCGTCCGCAGCAGATACGGCTTCCCGCCGCAGTCGATGTAGAAGGTGTCATGCATGTCGCGCGCGGGGTGGTGCGCGGGGGTGTTGAGCGCGTCAAAGTTGTAATACTCCGTCTCGACTTCGGGACCTTCCACGGTCTCAAAGCCGAGAGCGCTGAAGATGTCGATCATACGGCGCATCGTCTGCGAGATCGGATGTTCAGAGCCGAAGCTGGGCGCGCGCCCCGGCAGGGTGATGTCGATCGTTTCATTCTGAAGCTGCCGCGCGCGTTCCTGCGCGCCGATCTCTTCAAGGCGCGTTTCCATGCCGCCCGCGAGATGCCGCTGCAGTTCGGTCAGCAGTTTTCCGACGGCGGGCCTCTCCGCCTTGTCCAGCGCGCCGATGCCTTTGCGAAGCTCCGCCAGCTCGCTTTTTTTGCCTAAAAAACGGACGCGGACATCTTCCAGCTGCTGGGTCGTCTCCGCCTCTTTCAGGGCTGTTGACGCTTCCGCCTTCAGCGCTTCGACCCGCTCCTGCATACCGATCTTATTCAACCGCGTTTTCCTCCTGCGCCGCTTGAGGGGAGGCTTGCGCCGGCGTTTGCGCTTGGCGCGCCGTTTCGACCAGCGCCGCGAATCCGTCAGGGTCGTTCACGGCGATGTCGGCGAGCGCTTTTCGATCCAGTTGAACGCCCGCCTGTTTCAGCCCATGCATGAGCCGATTGTACGGCATTCCGTTCTGGCGCGCGCCGGCGTTGATGCGGACGATCCATAGCCTTCGGAACTCGCGTTTTCGGGCGCGGCGGTCTCGGTAGGCGTGATTCCATCCCTTTTCCACCGCTTCTTTTGCGAGTCGGAACGCATTTTTTCGGCGGCCTCGGTAGCCTTTGGCATGTTTCAGGAAACTTTTTTTGCGTTTACGGGCGGCGACGCCGCGTTTGATGCGCGCCATTCAGCTTCTCCAAAAAACAGGTTTAAGTCGGGGTTCCGTAAGGCAGAAGTTTGGAAATGCGCTTCCGGTCCGCTTTGTGGACATACGCGGGCTGGTCCAGCCGGCGTTTCTGCGCGGAGGTCTTCCGCTCAAAATAATGGTTGTTGCAGGCGCGGGAACGCTTGAATTTGCCCTTGCCTGTGGAACGAACCCGCTTTGCCGTTCCTTTGTGCGTTTTCATCTTGCCCATCTCGGCTCTCCTTACATTTGTACCGCGATTCTCAAGTATAACTCAAGACGCCCCGCAACTGCCAATTTTTATTTCCCGCGCGCCGCGAACCAGGCCGTCATTCCCGCGCAAGCGGGAATCTTAGGCGTCGCAGACGCCGTCCGCGTCCGCCCTCCGACATGTCCCAACTTAAGACGCAAGGTCAGCAGATTAAAGGCAGTACCTACAGGCGATGATTTGACTTTAGAAGTCCGTTTTGGAATGCGGAGCCTGTCTGGAAAAAACTCTGGATTCCCGCTTACGGGGGAATGACAGCCGCCCGATGACGACGGTAAGGCGCGGGTTTCTAGATTCCCCCTTGAAAAGGGGGGCTGGGGGGGTTTCGCTGCGCCCTCAAACAGGATTTTCGTACATCATCGCCTATAGAGACTGCCAGATTAAAGATGCGCTTGCGTTCAAAAACGTATATAATGCATTGAACAGCACACGGAAGACGGAAAGGACGATCGCATGTCCCAGCCCAAACTGCTCAACGACGCGCAGATGCGCGAGTTCATCGCGAACGGATTCATCTCTCTCAAGGCGGACTTCCCGAAAGAGTTCCACCAGAGAATCTACGACAAGACGCGGCAGGTCTTTGAAGACGGGGGCAACCCCGGCAACAACGTCCTCCCAAGCGTCCCCGAACTGAAACAGATCTTCGACCATCCGACCATCGACGGCGCGCTTCAGAGCGTCCTCGGCGGCGGATACTACATGCACCCGCACCGACACTGCCATGTGAACCCGCCGGGCAGCCCCGGACAGGGGCTTCACAAGGACAGCTGGAACCTGCGCCGCCACCGCGTTCGATGGGGCATGGCGTTCTACTATCCGCAGGACACCCCCGTTGAACTGGGACCGACCGGCATCGTCCCAGGCTCCCATGCCGACAACAACCGCCCCCCGCGCGACGAACATGCGCTCACCGGCGAGGCGGGTACGGTCGTCATTGTACATTACGACCTGTGGCACCGCGGCATGCCGAACAAAGGCGAAATGGTGCGGTATATGCAGAAGTTTCTCTTCACGCGCCTGAACGAGCCGACAAGCCCCGACTGGGACTGCGACTCGCGCGACTTCCCAGAAGAGAACGGCCTGCCGATCCAGGGGCGGAACCGCATGTACCGAAGCGTCTGGAACTGGCACTGCGGCAACAGCCCGACGCTGAAATCCGCCTCGGACGAGCAGATCGCCGACTGGATTGAACAGCTGTCGGACGAAGATGAAACGACCGCCTTCGACGCCGCCTACGGTTTGGGCGAAGCGGGCGAAGCCGCGATTCAGCCGCTCCTTGACGCCATGAAAAACGGCTCGGAATATGTGGCGCGAAACGCGAGCTACGGCATCGTCGCCGTCGGCAAGCCGGCTGTTCAGCCGCTCATCCGCGAGCTGACAGACCCAAATCCGCAGACGCGCCGTTTCGCCCTTGAATCGCTTGGCGACATTGGCTTGCCGGCCGCGGAAGCTGTCCCGATGCTGTCGGAGCTGACGGCAGACGAGGACGCAGGCGTCCGCCGCGCCGCCGTCGAAGCGCTCGGCATCGCCGGACAGAAGACGCTGGACGCCGCGAAGCCGATTGCGACCCTTCTGACCGACCCGGACGCCAATGCGCGCCGAGTCGCGAGCCATGCGCTCATGCGCCTCGGCCCGAACGCGCGGCCGGCGGAAGACGCGCTGCAGGAAGCGTTGAACGACGGCAACCGGTATGTGCGGGCGAACAGCATGCATGCGCTCGCGGGGATCGGAACGCCGAAAGCGAACGCCGCCGCGCTCGACTTTCTGATGGCGTCGCGCTGGTGTCCGATCACGAACAAGCGCAGCACCTTTTAAAGAAAAGAACAGGAACGACGCTCATGTCATGGAAACCGCTCTTCAACGGAATCGATCTGACAGGATGGAAACTGCGCCGACGCAAGCGCAGCCGCCCCAGCCGATGGGTTGTGCGAAACGGCATACTCGAAAACACCGGAAGCGGCGTTGATCTGATCACCGAAGAAACCTTCGGCGACTGCGCCCTGAAACTCGAGTATCTGATGCCTGCCAACAGCAACAGCGGAATCTACCTGCGGGGGCGGTACGAGATACAGATGCTGGACAGCTACGGCAAAACGTACGACCATCCCGCCATGAACGGCGCGCTCTACCGCGTCAAGGCGCCGGACGTTGAGGTCACCAAACCCGCGTGGAACTGGCAGACACTCGACATTCTCATGTTCAGGCATGAGCTGACCGTTCGGCTGAACGGCGTTCTCATCCATGACCGCGTTCCGCTCACCGGACCGACAGGCTCCAACTGGCTCTGGAACGACAACGGACTGACCGGTCCGCATTTTCTGCAGGGCGACCATGGACCTGTGAAATTCCGAAATATACGGGCGATGCGGCTTTAAGCCCATCGCCCGTTTCAAAAACTGGCGCGAACGAACAAGCAACGGAGAAAGCAATGAGCGCAGACCAAGAGCAGACCTTCACCTCTCACGGCGTCGCCTTCGACCGAAGCCCCGACAAGTTCGGCTGGCTGCGCGAATCGCAGGAGATCGCGCATGACCGAGACGCCCTTCAGGAGCGCATGAAGCAGGACGGCTACCTTTTCATGCGCGGCATACTGGACAAGCAGGTTGTCCTGGACGCGCGGCGGGAACTGCTTGAAAAGCTGGATTCGGTCGAAGAGATCGACCGCGATTATCCGCTCATGGAGGCGATTTTTTCAGGGCGCTCCAACCGCGCCGGCGTTTCTGCGCAAAACTTCGCGCAGCAGCTGCGCCTCGGAGAAAAGATCCGCGCGCTCGTCCACGGCGGAAAGGTGATCGAGTTCTACGAAAACTTCTTTGGCGACGAGGTGCGCCCGTTCGACTTCATCTGGCTGCGCGCCGTCCGCGTCGGCGCGGCGACCGGCTGCCACTACGACTGGGTCTATATGGGGCGCGGCACCAAAAAGCTGTACACCAGCTGGATACCGATCGGGGACGTTCCTTACAGCGACGGCGCGCTCTGCATCCTTGAAAACTCGCACAAGGACGAGGAGCTGGTGAACACCTACGGCGCCAGCGATGTGGACGACCGCAGCAAGCCGAACCCGTGGGGCGGATGGTTCACCAAGAACCCGCTGGAGGTTCAGGAGAAGGTCGGCGGAAGGTGGCTCACGGCGGGCGAAGGCGGCTTCCGCACAGGCGATATGCTCGTTTTCGGCATGTGGACGATGCACTGCTCCATGGACAACCGCTCGCCGGTCAACCGCATACGGCTTTCGTCCGACACGCGCTACCAGCTCGCCTCCGAGCCTGCCGACCACCGATGGGTCGGCGACAACCCGATCGCGCACGGAGCCGGCGCCAAGCGCGGTTGACGCATCGAACGATGTGAGCCGAAAGAGAATGAGATGAGGAACCGCATGAAGAGTCGCATGAAAGCTGTTGCCTGGGCTTTGCCCCTCTTGCTGTTGATGGGAATCGTCGGCTGCGGGGAGGAGACGGAGGACGCGCAAACAGCGTTTGAAAACGCGCGGGATGAGGCGGTCAAAATGCGCGCCGCGCTTGAAGCGGCGATTGAGCTGGTTCAGTCGGAGCATAACAAGGCGCTGCTGGCGCTGAATTTGGGAGCGCGCGGCGACGTTAAAGGGGCGGCGCAGGGGCTTCAAAGAGCCGTCTCCAATCTCAAACGGGCTTATATCGATTACAACGCCGCCTGGGACAAGCTGAACGACATCGCAGAGCAGTACCCAGAAGTGTGGGTTCAAAACGGCGGCGATCAGCTGGCGCAGGCGGATCTTGATCTACGGGAAACGGCGGACCCGCTCATTGAAAAAAGCTCCACTTCCTTGACGGAGCTGAATCAGCTGTTCGCTAGACCGAGCGGAAATGGCGGAGGAGGAGGGGGAGGCGGCGGACCCTCCGTCGGCGAAACCAGCATCGATCCTGACTCTCCCGCAGGGCAGCTGTTGGCGGAACTGGTCGGCGAGTACGAATTCGTCAAGGCGGAGGTTACGTTTCCCGACGGAGACGAAATAACGCTTAGACCGCCGACGATTGAAGGCAGCATGACCATTTCGGCGAAGGGGCGAATCGTCCAGAAGTTGACGATACAGGACATCGACATCACGCTGTCTGGAACCATCACCGACATCAAAGTGGACGAAGGGGTCATGATCATCGACAACGACGGACACGATGTCGATTCCAACCTGAATTTTACATGGGACGGGGAGCTGTTCATCACTGACTTGGAGCTGGGCGGGTTCGAAGAGATCCACACATGGCGCAGGTTGAAGGGCTTGGGCGGTTAGCCCAACCTCATCTGAACCGACGAATGATCTATTCATGGGAGAAAGGCGCCGCCAACCAGACCGTCCCCCGCTTCCGCGAGGACATGCATTCCCGCGTAAGCGGGAATCTAGAGGCGCCGCAGAAACCGTCCGCGTTCGCCCGCCGGCATGTCTCAGCTAAAGACGTAAGGTCAGATAACTCAAGCGTCAACGTCAGGTTTAGCGGTTCAAACTCCAATCGTAATCGTTGTACCGTATGTCGATGACGCCGCCGCGCTTCTCAAGATAGTCGCGCTGGGGGCTGTCGTCCAGATGCCTCAACAGGAACGGGATGACGCCTTCCTCAAAATCTGCGGCATACCAGTCGAAGAGCCGCGTCAAATAGACCGCATTGTTCGCTATGTCCACCCGCGCCTCGGTCTCCTGATTTAAAAAGAAGCGGGTCGCCAAATCCAGCTGCGACTCGATCTGCTCCGCCGTATAAACATGGATGGGCGGGCAGCTCTTGGAGGCGCAGTTCAACGCAAAATGCAGGCGCGGCTCTATCGGCAAGACCGCATGCGCCGCCCGCGGGTCCGACGCTTCCAGAACTCCCCGCAGAACGCCATGCTCAATCTGGTTCGGCGTGAAGGTCAACCCGCCGACGCGGTATGCGTAGCGGTCAAAAAAATCCGCCTGCTCCCGCACGCTCTCCTCAACGCCCGACTCCAGCGTTGCATGCAGGATCGCCGCGTTGTATAGGTTGATCCAGAACGCCAGTTTCTCTCCGCGCGTCGTGAGCAGCGAGAGGTCGAAATCGTTCAGCGACTGCGCGAGCCGGCGGTATTCGGCAAACTCTTCCGACGCGGCAAGACCCTCGTAATCGACGCGGTTGCCGTCCACATACAGCGCCGTGAGCAAGGATGCGGACGAACGCAGCTCTGCCGGCAGCGTCAGCGCGGCCTCCTCGGACATCGCCGCTCCGCCCGACCTCTCGTTCAAGACGATCTGCCCCTTTCCCCCTGAACAGCCCCAGGCGAACGACAACAGCAAACTGATCGACAAACCTGCCAGCGTTTTCATTTTCATGCGCCTTTCCTCCGCGCGTTGCGGTAACGATACCCCGCCGACGCCGCTGACGCAAGGCGCCGCCAACCAAGCCGTCATTCCCGCATCCCCTCTTGTCATTCCCGCGCAAGCGGGAATCCAGAGGCGCCGACAGCGACGCCCGCGTTCGAATGCCGACATGTCCCAACTTAAGACGTAAGGTCAGCTCTGCAGTCTTGACGCCCCGCCCGGCGCCGTGTTACGATAACAATGCGGCATGGCAAGGAGAACACATGAACAACCTTAGCGGCGCCAAACGGCTCCTTTATTGGCTCTGCGCATGCGTCTTCGCCTGCGTCTCTGTTGAGGCGTCTTCCATCCGGCGCGCCGCTTATCAGGACTCTCTGATGTCGATTACTGTTACCTTTCGTCCGGGAAGCTTCCCGCAGGTTTCTCCGCTCGGTCTTCCCGATGGCGCCAAGATGCGCATCGGCAAAGGCTACGCGCATTCCATCGCTTATTCGCCGGACAGCCGCCGAATCGCGGTCGGCGGAAGCATCGGCGTATGGATCTACGACGCGCGCTACGGAAAAGAGATTGCCCTGCTCCGAGGACATAAGGAGCCTGTCTATTCGGCAGCGTATTCGCCGGACGGGACAAAAATTGTCAGCGGAAGCGGCGACAAGACCGTCAAAATATGGAATGCCGAAACGGGCGATCCGATCCAGACGCTTGAAGGGCATCAGGACATAATCAATGCGGTCGCCTATTCGCCGGACGGAACGATGATCGCCAGCGGCAGCGGCGACAAGACGATCCGAATATGGAACGCCGAGACGGGCGATCCGATCCAGACGCTTGAGGGGCATCAGGGCAGGGTCAACGCCATCGCCTACTCGCCGGACGGGACGAAGATCGCCAGCGGCAGCGGCGACAAGACCGTCAAAATATGGAGCGCCGAGACGGGCGCGCTTCTCGATACATTTAAAGGGCATCGGGAAGCGGTTGAATCGGTCGCGTATTCGCCGGACGGAAAGAGGATCGCCAGCAGCGACATCAATGCCGCGCGTATCTGGAACGCCGAGTCTATCGGCGGGGGAGGCGCGCTTCTCAATATTCTAGGGGCGCGTTGGAACCATTCGGTGGCGTTTTCGCCGGACGGTCGTATTCTTGCCGGCGCCGGAGAACGTCTGCGGATGTGGAGCGCCGCCTATGGATCGCCTCTCCAGCCGTTCGATGCCAGTTTCCTCCAGTTCGCTTTTTCTCCTGACGGACATTTCATTGCAGGTTTGGAATTCTTGGGGTCTATTTGCATTTGGAACATCGAGATACGCGCGCTTGTTCATGAAATTGAGGGGCATACCGGCGGCTTTGAGTTCGCCGCGCTTTCGCCGGACGGAACAAAGATCATCCTCCCATATTTTGGGCTTCTGTATATGTGGGACCTCCGCGCCGGAAATCGTCTCGACAGTCACTTTGCGCGCGCGTCAGAAAAATGTTTCGCGTATTCGCCGGACGGAACGATGGCTGTCTGGGCGACAACAAGCCATTCCATTGAGCTGGGAAACGCAGCGACAGGGGAGTCGATACTTAGTCTCAAAGGGCATACGGAGGCAATTGAGCATCTGTCGTTTTCCCCAAACGCAATTGCGGTCGTATCCGCCGGCGCCGACCGTACGATACGGACATGGGACGCAGGAACAGGCGCGCCTCTCAAAACGCTTACTGGACATACGGACGCGGTCGTGTCGGCGGTCTATTCGCCGGACGGAAAAACGATCCTCAGCGCCGGGCGGGACAAGACGATACGCCTATGGAGCGCCGACGCCGGCGATCTGCTCAAAACGTTCAAACACGCGAGCGGCATTCATTCGGCGGTCTATTCGCCGGACAGGCGTTCTACACCAGCGACATTCGCCGCCGCATTTGAAGACGGGGCGGTTCGGATATACGACGCCGAGACGGGCAAGCTGCTTCAGACGCTTAAACATAAAGAGGCGGTCATGTCGGCGGCGTATTCCCCTGACGGTACGATGATCGCCAGCGGAAGCAAGGACAACGCCGTTCGGGTATGGAGCAGGGACGGCGCGCTTCTCTACACCTTTGAGGGGCATACGGGCGACGTGAACTGGGTAGGCTTTTCGCCGGACGGCAAGACGCTCGCCAGTACAAGCGGCGACGGAACGCTCCTCTTATGGGTCGTCCCCGACCGGAACAGCCCCGCCTCCTCCGATTCCCCTTGAAAATGGCGTCGCCTCCTCCGATTCCCCTTGAAAAGGGGCGCCTCCTCCGATTCCTCCCTTGAAAAGGGGCGCCGCCTCCGATTTCCCCTTGAAAAGGGGCGCCTCCTCCGATTCCCCCCTTGAAAAGGGGGGCTAGGGGGGTTTAAAGGGCGGGCGCAACGGCTGCGACGCCTTAAGATTCCCGCTTGCGCGGAAATGCATGCCCTCGCGGAAGCGGGGGACAGCATGGATCGGCCGTTTGCATCGCGCGCCTCAATGCGCTATGATCAACTCAAAGCAACGCAAATTCTGAAGACGGAGAGCGATGCGTCATGTTCAAGCGGTTGTTTCTATGCGCGGCAATTCTCGCGGCGGCGGGCGGAGCCAACGCCGACAACACCTTTAAATGGGGAGCTGGAATGCAAGGCATCGCCCCCTACATCGGCGGACTCTGCGCCTCCTACCGCGGATTGGACCCGCTCCATCTGCGGCTTGTCGGGCATTACTGGCAAGATGGGTCCGACAGCGACTACCTGATCGGACTGCAAGCGCCCATCGTGGTCGGACGCGCCGCGGGGTACAAAATCTACCTGAACCCAGGCGTCGGATTGAGAGGCGACCTGTACGACAGCCTATACGAACATCCAGAATACACGTACCCTGCCGACAGCCCGCCCGTATTTAAAAACTACATCGTCCGCGATGACAAATATGAGGAGTATGAAACGATCGGACACCTTCTCCTCGGCGTGGAGTTTTATGTGGACAAATGGTTCGGGGTCGCGCCGCAAGAACGGTTCGGGCTGAATATCGAATTCGGTCAAAGCGTGTCAAGAGAGCGGTACACCCGCACTGAACGCATCATTTCATACGAAACTGAAGCGAAGAGAAACATCCTCTCCGACACGACCAAAGTGGACAAAGACTCCCGAACGCAGGCGTCTGTCGTCGGCGGCATCGGTTTTACCGTCTATTTTTAACGCGAGGCAGATTCGTGGAACCGCTCATCGTTCAGCAGATTGAAACGCCGCTTGGAGCCTTCCGCGCCGCCACCTCCGCGGACGCTGTCGTTGCCGCCGCGTTCGAAACTTGCGAGAAGTTCGATGAACGCTGCCAAGCTTGGCGGAACGCCCATCCCGACGCGCCCCCCGCGCGCCGCAAATTCGCCCGCCATGCCGCCGAGAAGCTGGAGGCGTACTTTGAAGGCGATGTGAACGCGCTGAACGGCTTGCCTGTCGATCCCGTACTCCCGCAGCCGACGATGAACGCTCTGCGCGCCGTTCAACAGATACCCCCCGGCGAAACGCGCGCCTATTCCGACATCGCCCGACAGCTGAACTACGGGCGCCTCGGCGCGCGGTTTGTCGGCAGCGCCAACGCCCGAAATCCGATCGCTCTCTTCATCCCGTGCCACCGCGTCATCGCCAAAGACGGAACGCTCGGAGGATACGGCGGACAAATACACCGCAAAGCATGGCTGTTAGAATGGGAGCGAACGAACGCCAACAACTCAAACGAAAGCGGATGAAAAGCGTATGAAAGGTTTGCTGGTCGGACTCGGCGGACGCGCCCGAAGCTGGCTCAACGTCTGCAACAACAACCCGAATGTCGAACTGGTCGGCTATGTGGAGCTGAGCGAAGGCAGGAGAGAAGCCGTAACGCGCGACTGGAACCTTCCGCCCGACCGCGTCTTTGCGTCGATAGAGGCGGCTGTTCAAAACGCGGACGCCGACTTCGTCTGCGACGTCACCCCGCCCGCCGCGCATGAGCCGGTCGCCATGGAAGCGTTTCAACATGGACTCCATGTGATCGGCGAAAAGCCGATGAGCGACACGTTTGAAGCGGCGCTGCGCATGACCGCCGCCGCCAAAGAGAGCGGCTTGACGCACATGATCGCGCAGAACTACCGCTTCGGCGCCGTCCCGCGCACAACGCGCAGACTTCTAGACGAAGGCGTCATCGGCGCGCCGAAGCATGCGGTCGTCGGCTTTTACAAGGCATGGGCGTCCCGCCCCGGCTCCCATTACACGACGATGCCGTACCCGCTCATCACCGACATGGGCATCCACCATTTCGACATGATGCGTTATGTGTTGAACCGCGAGCCGATCTCCGTCTACGCCCAGACATGGAACCCTGAATGGGGATGGCACGCGGGAGACGCTGGACACACCGCCATTTTTCAGTTTGAAGGCGGGTTGACAGCGACGCACCACGCCCTCGGCAGCAGCGTCGGCAAGTCGTCCCCGTGGAACGGCGAATGGCGCATTGAGGGTCCGAACGGGTCGCTCACATGGGAAGAGGATACGATCTACCGCACCGCCTTTAGCCCAGCCAAGGAGCCGGGCAGGCGCGCCGAGCCTTTAGACAAGCCGCCGCTTCAGGGGCAGGACGCCCTGCTAGCTGAATTCGTTTCGGCGATTTCGGAGGGGCGGGAGCCGGAATGCTCCAGTCAGGACAATATCAAATCCATGGCGATGGTCTTCGCCGGCATCAAAAGTTCGGAAGAAGGTCGAGAGGCGACCATCGCCGAGATGATGTCAGGCGACTAAACAGGAGAGGAGAAAAACATGGACGCTGAAAAATTGCAGCAGCCGATCACCGAGTTGTACGTGTGCAAGCCGCTTGTCGCTCCGCCGGACACTCCCGCGCGCGACGCCATCGAAATGATGAAAGTGCGCAACGGAGGCGCCGTTCTCATTGTGGACGACGACGGCGCTCTTCTCGGCATTTTCACCGAGCGGGATGTTCTCAACAAGCTGTTTCTGCAGGGCGACGAGAGCCTTGACCAGCCGATTTCTCAGCTGATGACGGCGCGCCCGACAACGCTGCATATGGACGACAGCATCGTGTTTGCGCTGCACCATATGCATGTCGGCGGATACCGGTACATTCCGCTCTTTGACGAGGAGGACAAGTTGGGCTGCATTGTGTCGGTGCGCTCGATGGTCGACTATCTGGCGCAGCGGCTTGAAGCGCATGAGCTGGGAGAATCGAAGTAAACTGAAACCGCTCCATGAGCGTTATAGGAGTTATGAGATGTACGATCCCGTACAGGAAGACCTGGACCGTTTTGAAGAAGAAATTGATCATGTGTATCCAGAATTGCCCGATGTGGCGTTTGAGACGCCTGTGAGCGAACTTCAGATGCGCAACGTCGGTCTCATGGTCAAGCCGGATACAACGATCGCGCAGGTCGTTGAAGCGATGATTGCGAACAGGGTCGGTTGTTTGCCGGTCGTGGACGAGGAGAAACGGATCGTGGGAATCATCACCGAACGCGATCTTTTGCTAAAAGCGGCGCCGGAGATTGACGCCTCCGCCGAAAAGCTGGTCAGCGAAATCATGGTGAAAAATCCTACAACGGCGAATTGTGACGATACAATAGGTACGGCAATCCGCCGTATGTATGACGGACATTACCGCCATCTGCCGATTGTGGACGATGAGCAGCGGGCTTTGGCGGTCGTCTCCGTCCGAAATATCATGGAGTTTGTGGTGGATCATTTTCCAGTGGAAGTGCTGAATTTGCCGCCGCAGCCCATCGAACGGAGGCCGACGCGCTCCCCGGAGGGCGCCTAACTCAAACAGTAGAAAGCGCTTGATATGGCGAAATCAGCTGTAGAACTTCAAGAAGCGGTCATCCGATTTGCGGACGACTCAGGCACCGGGATGCAGGTGTCCGGCGACCAGTTCGCCAACACCTCCGCCCTGTTCGGCAACGACCTCAGCACGCTGCCGGACTTCCCAGCCGAAATACGCGCCCCAGCCGGCACTTTACACGGCATCAGCAGCTTCCAGGTGCGATTCAGCAGCAAAGACATCCACACGCCTGGCGACCAGGTTGATGTGCTGATCGCCATGAACCCCGCCGCGCTCAAAATGAGCCTGCATCTCGTCAAGCCGAACGGCATCATTCTCACCAATGAGCCGTCCTTCAACAGCGCCAAAAACCTCCGACTCGCCGGCTACGACCAGAACCCGCTCGAAACCAGCGATCTGGACAAATACCAGGTCATCACGGTCGATATGATCGACCTGACCAACAAGGCGCTGGAAGAGTTCGCCAAGCTTGAAGAAGAGAAAGACCGCCTTTCCAAAAAAGAGATAGACCGCGCCAAAAACATGTTCGCCCTCGGCATGGTCTTCTGGCTCTTCAATAGACCGCTGGAACACACCGTCAAGTGGATCCAGACCTACTTTGATCGACCGAACCGCCGGAAGTACATTGAGCCGAACATCGCCGCTCTCAAGGCGGGGCATATCTATGCCGAAGCGACCGATCTGTTTGCGGCGTCCTATGAGGTGAAGCCCGCTATACTGCAGCCGGGCAAATACCGCAACATCAACGGCAACACAGGGCTTGCTTTCGGCTTGCTTGCCGCCTCTCAAAAGTCGGGTCTGCCGCTCTTTTACTCCGGCTATCCGATCACGCCGGCAAGCGCGATCCTTCATGAGCTGGCGAGCTACAAGCGATTCGGCGCGCGTACCTTCCAAGCGGAAGATGAAATCGCCGCGATGTGCGCCGCCGTCGGCGCGGCATACGGCGGCTCGCTCGCCGTGACCGCCTCCTCCGGACCCGGCATCGCGCTCAAACAGGAGGCGTTGAGCCTCGCCATCTCGGTTGAGCTGCCGATGATCGTCTGCAACATTCAACGCGGCGGACCCAGCACCGGCTTGCCGACCAAGACGGAGCAGTCGGACCTGTTTCAAGCCATCGGCGGACGGCACGGCGAAAGCCCGCTGCCCGTCCTGGCGACATCGCGCCCGTCAGACTGCTTCGACGTCATCTATGAAGCGGCGCGCATCGCCGTCAAGTATATGACGCCTGTCCTGCTCCTGTCGGACGGCTACCTCGGCAACGGAACGGAGCCTTGGCCCATTCCGGACCTAAGCAGCCTGCCGGACATTCAGCCGCAGTTTGCGGCGGACCCTGAAGGCTTTGAACCGTATTCGCGCGATCCCGCCACGCTGGCAAGACCCTGGGCAGTCCCTGGGACGCCGGGTCTGGAACACCGCATCGGCGGGCTTGAAAAAGAGGACGGGTCGGGAAATGTGAGCTACGATTCCGACAACCATGAAAAAATGACGCTGTACAGGGCTGAAAAGGTGCAGCGCGTCGCGCGCGAGATACCGCCCACCAAGGTGGACGGCGACCCTGAAGGCGACCTGCTCATCCTGGGATGGGGAAGCTCCTACGGCTCCATCCGCGCGGCGACCGATCAGCTGCTCGCTAAAGGAAGCTCCGTCGCGCGCGTTCATCTGCGCTGGCTCAACCCGCTGCCAAACGACCTTGGGGAGATCCTCAAGCGGTTCAAGCGTATTCTCATCCCAGAAATGAATCTGGGGCAGCTGCGCCACTATATCCGCGCCAAGTACCTGATTGATGCGGAAGGGTTCAACAAGGTACAAGGACAGCCCATATTCGCATCCGAGATTGTCTGCAAGGCAGAATCGATGCTTGACGAACAGAAGAGAGGAGCGTCCGCGATCAATGAAAGCTGCACAAACGCTCACGCCAGAAGATTTCGAATCTGACCAGACGGTGCGGTGGTGCCCCGGATGCGGGGATTACGCCATCCTCGCCTCCATCAAGCGGACGCTCCCTGCTCTTGGGCGCCCGCCGCATGAGGTTGCCTTCATCTCCGGCATCGGATGCTCAAGCCGTTTTCCATACTACATGGGTACCTACGGCTTTCACACGATACACGGACGGGCGCCCGCCATCGCCACCGGGCTGAAAGCGACGCGGCCCGATCTGGACATCTGGATCGTCACAGGGGACGGCGACAGTCTCAGCATCGGCGGCAACCACCTCCTGCATCTCTTCAGGCGAAATCTGGATGTCACGCTGCTGCTTTTCAACAACCAGGTGTACGGCTTGACGAAAGGGCAGTACTCGCCCACATCGCCGACAGGACAAAAAGTGGTACACAAATCGATGGTCGGCTCCATCGACACGCCGTTCAACCCGCTGCGCATTGCGCTTGCCGCCAACGCGCCCATGATCATCCGCTCCATCGACCGCGATCTGAAACACATGGGAGCCATGATTCGACGCGCGGCGGAGCATCATGGAGCCGTCTTTTTTGAAATCTACCAGGACTGCCACGTGTTCAACGGGGGAGCCTTCGCAGAATTTGTTGACAAAAATTCGAAGATGGACGCCATGCTTTACCTTGAGCATGGAAAGCCGATGATCTTCGGGCGCGAACGGGACAAGGCGATACGGCTGGACGGACTGCAGCCGCATGTCATCGATCTGAAAGCGGGCGCCTACGGCGCCGACGACGCGCTCGTCCATGACGAACATGACGAATCGGGACTGCTTGCCGGCATCCTTGCCACATTCCAAGAGCGCAAAGATTTCCCGCGCCCCGTCGGCGTCATCCGAAACATCGAACGCCCATGCTACGAAGACATGATGGCTGATCAGGTGAACGCTGAAACGGAAAAAGGCGGCGGTCAAACGCTCCAAGAGCTGTTTGAATCCGGCGACACATGGGAGGTGGAAGCGTAACCCCCGCCTCGTCCGATTCCCCCCTTGAAAAGGGGGGCTAGGGGGGTTTTAGCCGCGCATAGAAACTGTCTGACCTCACGTCTTAAGTAGGGACATGCTGGCGGGCGAACGCGGACGTCTTCTTCGCCGCCTCTAGATTCCCGCTTACGCGGGAATGCATGCCCTCGCGTAAGCGGGGGACGGTCTGGTTGGCGAAGCCTTTTTCCCATGAATAGAGCGATCGTCAATTCAAATGTCCCTACTTTATGCATAAGGTCAGCGACCGTCTCTTAGTCGGCGATGCGGTACCGTATGATGTGGTAGATCGCGGCGGCTCCGTCTTTCCAGTTGATCTTCTTTCCCTCGTCGTATCCGCGCCGGCTGTATGTGATCGGACGCTCCACGATTCGCATGCGCCGGCGCGCCAGCTTTGCCGTGATCTCCGGCTCAAAGCCGAACCGGTCGGAGCGCAGCGGGATATTCTTCACCACCTCCGCCGGCATCAGCTTGTAGCATGTCTCCATGTCGGTCAACTTCAGCCCGGTGAACAGGTTTGAAACCGCCGTCAAAAAGCGGTTGCCGAAGGTGTGCCACGCCTCGCTCTGCGCGCCCTTCAGAAAACGCGACCCGTACACCACATCCGCCTCGTCCGACAGCAGCGGCTCCAGCAGCTTCGGATACTCGTCAGGGTTGTACTCCAGATCGGCGTCCTGAATGATGATCAGATCGCCGGACGCGATCTCAAAGCCGGTGCGCAGCGCGGCGCCCTTGCCTTGATTCGCCTCATGGTAGCCGAAGCGCAGGTCGGGCGGCTCGGACGCTTCGATTTCCTGCAGCATATTGCGCGAGCCGTCCGTTGAATAGTCGTCCACCAGCACAATCTCTTTTTCAAGACCCGCCACATCCGCCGAGCGCACCTTTTCGATGATTTCGAGCAGAGTCGCTTTTTCGTTATAGACCGGGATGACGACGCTTATTTTCTCGTATGAGCTCATCATGTAGGTTCCAAAACCGAGTAAGGCAGCGGTTTTCCGTTCAGCCCCGCCATTAAATTATCCAACGCCATTTGTATCATTTTCAACCGCGTTTCCACCGTCGCGCTGCCCAGATGCGGCGCGATGAAACAATTGTCCAGATCGATCAACGGGCTATCGAGCGGAAGCGGTTCTGGCTCCGTCACATCCAGCGCCGCCGCCGCAATCTCGCCCGATGTCAACGCTTCATACAGCGCCGCATGGTCGACGATTCCGCCGCGCGCCGCGTTCACCAAAACGGCCGTCCGCTTCATCCGCTTCAGCTCCGCCGCTCCGATCATCTCTTTCGTTTCAGGCGACATCGGCGCATGCAGCGTTACAAAATCGGACGCCTCCAGCAACTCATTCAGCGGCGCGTAAGACATTCCCAGCTCCCGCTCCCAGTCCGCGCGCCGATTCCGCTTGTAATATAATATGTTCATGTCGAAGCCGCGGGCGCGCTTCGCCACCTCATAACCGATGCGCCCCATGCCGACAATGCCGATCGTTGAATGATGAACCTCGCTGCCCCAAAACAGGTTCGGGTCGTAAGAGCGCCACTGACGCGCGCGGACATATCGGTTAGACGGACCCAGCAGACGCGCCCCCGCCAGCAGCAGCGCGAAGGTCATATCGGCGGTCGCGCCGCTCAAAACGCCCGGGGTGTTGCCGACAGCGACGCCCCTCCGCCGCGCCGCCTCCGAGTCGATATGGTCATGCCCGACGCCGATATTGGAG
This sequence comes from Candidatus Poribacteria bacterium, assembly GCA_963665845.2. GTDB lineage: Bacteria > Poribacteria > WGA-4E > JAPPNK01. The sequence goes on along the minus strand of OY762492.1, from coordinate 2,025,618 downwards.
ATCACCTTTAAGTTGGGCGCTTCCGCCATCATCGCGTCGGTGATTGGTTCATGCCCGTAGGTCGCCAAGCCGTCCAGGGCGCGTATCTTCTCCGCTGTCGGCGCGGGTTCCTCCATCGAATGCCAAATCTCAACCTCGCATGTCTCCCGCAGACGATGAATGAGCGGGTCCGCAACGGGCGGCAGCGGTCGCGTTATGAACACCTTAGGTCGACTCAACTCGCATCTCCTTCACAACGATGGGCTACTGCGAAACGCGCATCGAAAACCGCAAAACATGGACGCCGTTCCCGCTTTCATATGCCCCCGCGCCGACGCCCGCAGGTCGGACGAGAGGCTCTGCCAAGACCCGCCCCGAATAACGCGGCGCGTCGATTCGCCCCCCGCGCCGCCGCGCATCGGGTTCGGCTCCAGCGCCTCTGGGGAGCGGTAAAACGCCGCGTCGTAGACATCGGCGCACCATTCCCACACATTGCCGAGCATTTCATAGACGCCGTATGCGTTCGGCGGGTAGCTGCGCGTCGGGACGACTCCGCCCCGTTTGCCCGCAAAATTGGCGTCGTTGGGGGAAATGAACGACCTGCCGCCGCCGTATTCTCCGTCTTGACCGGCGCGCGCCGCGCCTTCCCACTGCGCCTCCGTCGGCAATTCAAAACCAGCCCATTTCGCAAACGCCGCCGCCGCCGTCCATGTAACATGCGTCACAGGATGCCGCTCTTTTCCGAACGGGGGGCTGTCTCCGTTGAACGGCTTGAGATAGTCCGGATGCCGATCGGGAGTCAGGGAGCGTTTGCTCCATGACGGGTTCGTCTTGACGAAGGCGGAAAACTGACTGCAGGTTACAGGTTCGGCGCCGATCCAAAACTGGTCCAGCGCCGCTTGATGAACAGGGCGTTCGTCTGGATTTCCGACCGCGCTGCCCATTTCAAATATGGAAGCGGGTATGCGGACGAAAACCATCGTCGCGGAGCTGCCGGGCAGCTGCATGACCCGCGTCTCCATACTCTCTTCCGCTGTCTGCTTCGTCTTCCCGATCCGCGTGTTTTTCTTCTTCTTGGCGGAAGATGTAGAGCCGCGCCGAAGCAGCTTATTCCGCTCCCGTTCCACCGCCAGCTCCTTCTCGAGACGCTCGCGGCGTTGTACCGATTCTTTCAGCTGCTGTTGAAGTTCGCTCGTCTCCTTGCTTTGACGTTCAAGATGCGCCGTCAGCTTCTGAACCCGATCGCGCAAGGCGCGGTTCTGTTCCAGCGTCAACAGCAGCTTTTCGTTGGACGCGGAGCCGCTCTTCGGGGATGAGGCGGGATACTCTCTGTCGAAGGCGGCGCGTTTGGCGCCGTCGCTCAACACATGGTACGCCTCGTTGATTTCGCGCATGCGCTCTTCCGCCCATTCGCGGTTGTTCGGGTTCTTGTCAGGGTGAACCCGCCGCGTCAAGGACCGGTAGGCGGCTTTGATCGTTTCCTGATCCGCCTCTCGGTGCGCCTGTAAAATGCGATAGTAATCTTTCATAAAATATCTATGCCGCGTCTATTGAGACATGCAGTATGTTAGCGGTTCCGCCCGCGCGCCGCAAGAATTTTATTATGCGGGCAGTCTCTATAGGCGACGACGACGAAAATCCGTTTGAGTTTTGCTAATCGCGATTCCGCGCCCGGAACTAAAACCCCCCCAGCCCCCTTTTTCAAGGGGGGAGTCCAGAAACCGCGCCCCAACCGCTGTGATTGGGCTATTCGTTCCCCGCTTCCGCGAGGACATGCATTCCCGCGCAAGCGGGAATCCAGAGTTTTCCCAGACCGCGTCCGCATTCCAAAACGGAACCCTCTAAAATCAAAAACATCGTATAGAGACTGTCCGCTTCGCGCCTATATTGACGCGCATTCAGCGACCAGTTACAATGCATTGGGAAGGAATGGACATGCTGAAGATTCGATTCGCCGCCTGTTTGACAACCGCCTCGCTGCTGCTCTGCGCAAGTCTGCAGTCGGCGCATGCTGTCCTGCCCCTGCCGAAACCGAAAGAGGATGTTACGAAGCTGGACAAGCCGACCATCGCCTACCTTACGCCTGAAGGGTTTGAGATTCGCCTCATGGATTGGGACGGCGGGAACGACCGACTCTGGATGGGGGACGGAAAGGCAAGATTTTCAGGCAGCGCCTACTGGTCGCCGGACGGAAAGCGCGCTGTCGTGGTCGTGTTCGACGAAGACGAATGGAACTACATACCCTATCTGCTGGATTTGAGGACCGGCGACGTCCAGAATCTGCTGGAATGGCTTCCTAAAGGAGAAGAAGGGTTTTTCACACACCCTTCTTGGTCGCCCGACGGGAAATGGGTTACGATTATCAACACATGGTATAATCAGAACGCTGTCCCTAGAAAGAATCTTTACAAGGTGAATGTTCACACTAAGAAACATGTTCAATTGACCGATTTTCCGGAACGGCTGCCTGGATCAGGTTTCATGTCATGGTCGCCGGACGGTCAAAAAATCGCGTTCGACGCTTTGGAAGAACCGAGGCTGGATCTCGAAGCAAAAGTCAAATACGATATCTATGCCATGAACAGCGACGGGTCAAATATCGTCAACCTCACCGATGATCCAAGAACGGATATTTATCCTTCTTGGTCCCGGGACGGACGAACGATCATGTTTGGAAGCTTGCGCGACGGTCCAGGCGACCTAGTATTGTACATGATGAACTCGGACGGGTCCGGCGCGGAGCGTTTTATGGAGGACGGGAGCTATGTCAACCATGTAGAATGGTCGCCCGATTCGAAATGGATCGTCTACTTCGGAGGGTCTATTGATCCGAAGAATCCAAAGCCGATTGGCGTTTACCTGGCGCATGTCGCGGCGCGAAAGGAGAAGCTGATCAAGCCCGACGGCGATTCTCCGACATGGGTTTTGGCGGGCAAGAGCCGTTTTCTCTCCATCGATCTTTCGGGCAAGAAGCATGAGCAGTGGGGCGACATCAAAGAGGCGGAGGCGGAGGCGCCGCAAGAGAACGCCTCTGAAGAATAAGCGGCGAAGAAATGACTGCGGCAGGACGGCGTCTTTTGCTATTCGCCTCTGTCTTTCGGACATTTGAACGAATGACCGCCCTATTCATAGGAAAAAAGCGTCGCCAACCAGATCGTCCCCCGCTTCCCCGTTTTCACGAGGACATGCCCGCGGGGACGTGCATTCCCCGCCCTTGCGGTAAAACGTGCGGGAATCCAGAGGCGCCGCTGAAACCGTCCGCGTTCCCATGCCGCCATGTCCCAACTTAAGACTCAAGGGCTGGAAGATTCGCATACCGCTCTAAAATGCGCTAACATATCTGTGTAGGTTCATTCGTAGGCGCGCATGCGGGCGAAAGCGTAAACATGGTATACCGCGATATTTTAGAACGCATACGGCTCGCCTTTCCGCAGCCGATGTCCGACCCGATTCACGACTCCTATTTCGTCCATTCTATTATGCGCGCCCTAGACCAGGTGGACGCGCTCAAAACGGAACTGCCCATGCTCGGAGACATCGTCTTCGGCGATTATGAAAAGGCGAGGCAGGCGGAGCTGCCGGACGCGATGTCCTCCGTGGAGGAGGTCACTGCAGACATCGTCAGCTACCTGCGCGGAATGCCGATTTTTGGACATCCGCGCACTCAACAGAACGTTATCGGCCCGACAACGATACCGAGCCTAGTCGGGGTACTGCTCGCCTCCCTGCATAATCCGAATATCGCTTGGGACGAATACAGCCGACTGGTCGCGCTGGCGGAGGTGGAAGTTGCCGCCATCGCTTCAAAAATGATCGGATACGACTCGGCGCAATCCAGCGGCGTGTTCACATTTGGAGGCACCGGAACGACTCTCTACGGCGTGAAACTGGGGCTGGAAAAAGCATGTCCGGGCGCCATACAAAAAGGCGTTCCGGATGATGCGGTCGTCTTCGTGTCCGACGCCGGACATTACTGCGCAGCCAATATCGCGGGCTGGCTCGGCATCGGAACGGACAATCTCGTTATCATTCCGACAACGCATGACAACGAAATCGATCTCGAACTGCTTGAACAAGCCGCTCGAGACGCTCTCGCAAAAGGGAAAAAGATTGCCGCGTTCATCGCCACCTTAGGAACCACCGACGCCTTTGGACTGGACAACTTAGAAGCGATTGCCGCGATGCGCGCCGCTCTTGCGGAAGAATTTGAGCTGGACTACCAGCCTCATATTCATGCCGACGCCGTTATCGGATGGGCATGGTCGGCGTTCAACAATTACTCCCTTGAAGAGAACCCCCTAGGATTTCGTCCGCGCACGATTCGCGCGCTGGCAGGGGCGCGGCGGCGCATACAGCATCTTTCTCTCGCCGATTCGGTCGGCATTGACTTTCATAAAACAGGCTTTGCGCCGTATATCTCCAGCCTTGTTCTTGTTAAAGATCAAACCGATCTGGATTTGGTGAAGCGGCGCCCGGAGCAGATGCCGTATCTATACCAGTTTGGAGAGCATCGCCCTGGCATGTTCACTCTTGAAACCTCGCGGGCGGGAACCGGTCCGTTGGCGGCGCTCGCCAATCTTCGGTTGTTTGGGGAGCAGGGTTTGCAAGCGATACTCGGCCATCTCGTCGAGATGACGCAGCTGCTGCGGGAGCATCTGGGAGGGCGCTCTTGTACGACCACCCTAAACAGCGACAATTTCGGCGCCGTCACCGTCTTTCGAGTTTATCCGGAAGGGGTCGACACGTTCGGCATCATGCGTCAGGAATTTGAAGACCCCGCCTACCGCGACAGTTTGATTGCCCATAACGCCTACAACCGAGAAGTGTTTCAATATGTCCATTCCGAGGCGATGGAAGGGCGGGGCGTCGTCATTTCTATCACCGACTGCTACCGGCAAACCGACTACGGCGAACCGATCGTCGCGCTGAAATCGTTCATCCTGTCGCCGTTTGTGGACGAAGCGGATGTCAAAACCGTTGTGGACAAGGTCATGGAAGCCTGCGGCAAAATCGGACAGAGCGAGGATGGTTAAGCGGCGCCGATCCGATTGCCGGCAGTACGCTCATACGGGGATATTCGCGGCGATTGCGATGCCTTAAGATTCCCGCTGGCGCGGGAATGACGCCGCCTTCGTCAACGCTCTCCACCGACCTTCTCCGCGGCGGCAGAGCGCAGGCGCGCTGTCCCTTCACACTCCGCAACCGCGCCGTATGCGACCGCATGCGCCGTCTGCTCAAAACGGTTCCTCCGATTTTGCCAGTACGGGTCATGCGCATTCTCCGCCTCGGCAGGCGGCGTCAGCCCGCCCCGAAGAAGACGTTCAGCTGTCAAACATTGAAACAGAAACAGATGCGCCTCCAGCGCCGCAGGGTCAAAAAAAACAGCGTTCGACAACGCCGCCGGCGTCAAGGCGCACACAAACGACCCGGACGGATCGCGCGCCCCAAGCGCGTATAAGTAATGCGCGAGGCGCCGCTCCGTCCAGTCCCATCCGACCGCTGAAAAGTCCAGATATACGGCTCGGCTTGGCGTTATGAGAAGGTTTCGCGCGTTGTAGTCAAGCGAACCCATCGTCGGCTGCGCGTTTTGAATCGCCGCATAAACCGCCTCCCAGTCGGCGTTTCCCGCGGGAGGCGCCGCTCCGATCTGTTCGCAGAGCGCGTTGTAACCGACGCGCGCCTCCATCAGGATATGCGCAAAATCGGCTCCGAGATAGGCGTCGTAATCTTGATCAAACGCAAACGGCTCCGCCTCCGAAATGCGCGCCTCCAAAGCCCGTTCAATCCGCTCAAGCGCGGCGAGCGCTTTTGGCGCGGCTTTGCGGGCGGCGCCGGGGTCGCGCTGCGCGAGATCGTCCAGAGTCGCGCCGTGTATCCATTCGGACGCGAGACAGCCCGCCTCCATGTCGACCGCTTTCACGGCGGGGGTCGGGGCGCGCATCTCTTCAAGGAGCGTCAGGACGGCGGCTTCCGTTTCCAGCGCGTCATATCCGCCGCGCGTTTGGGCGGCGCGGTAGATATGCTGTTTTACGGCGTATTCGCGCCCGCTTTCCGCCGTTACGCGCCATACGCGCGTCGTTCCGAGGGGGTGCCGCGCGATCTGTTCAACGGCGCGGATCGTTTCCCCAAGCCGTTCCGCAAACGAGTCTGCCCAAGATGGTAGGATCGCCTTGTCCTCCGCAAGAAGAGAGCGCGTAACAGCATAGACGGTCTCAGGCGCGGGGGCAAGCCGTTCCGTCGACATTGCCATCGCCTTGATGGAAACATGCGGTCAAGCCTATTCGTCCTCGCCGCTCGGCGGCTGCCGTTTCAGACGCTCCTGCTCATCGAAGCGGCGGAAGACCTGCTCAACCTCCTCGCGCGAATGGCGTTTGCGGACGGCGTTGTAGGCGTCCTGGGCGCGCTGGGCGTCGCCCGACTTGGCGAAGGCGCGCGCCATTCCAAGCAAGGCGTTCATATAGCCTTCGGGCGTCGCCTCGGAGAGGGAGTATTCCATCTCAAACGCGCTCTGGTACGCCTTGGCGAAGTCGGCGTATGCGGCCGCCATGTCCATCTCCGCGTTTGGCGGAGTAGGGGGCGGCGCGCCTTCAGGGCGCGGGGCGTCTGGATGGGCAGGCGGAGGAGGAGCGCCATGCGGATCGTCTGGAGCCGCCGCATGGGGATGATCATGAGCCGGCCCGCTCGGCGCGGTTGGCGTCTGCTTTGCCGCCGCGTCCGGCCTCCGTTCCTCCCAGATGGACGAATAGTTCCGCTCCCCCCGTTCTAAAGTATTGTAAGCTGTCATGTAGCCGCCAGCCATATACGCCAGCAGGTACTGATCAGCCGCTTCAGACAGCATATCAAGCCGCTCATACGACCTGCCAAGCATGTCATGGAAATACGATTCAGCGGGCAAGTTATCTTCCTGCAGCAGTGTGTTGATCGCGGCAATCTCCAGCTCTGGGGATGTTTCCCAGAGTCTGCCGGACACTTGATAAATTGCGTCGGTGTCGTCTGAATGATGTTCGATAATCAGCCGCGCCGATTCATCAACATCAACTCCTGCAAAGACTTTCACCAGCAAGGCATCGCGCGAGGTCGGGTCCTTTGCAAGGACGCGGTCCGCGTATTCTGCGGCGTACTCTTCTTCTATTTTGCCCCAATCTAAGCCGGAAGCTTCGGGAAAAAGTGATTCGTATCCTCCTCCAATCAAGCTTTTGGCGGCGTCCAGATCGTCCATCCCTTCGACCAGTATATCGATCGCCTCGCGCGGCGTTTTTTCGTGCGGCTCGGGATAGCGAAGATCGCCATACAGATCGTAAAAGAATTTGTTGAGGCGGTTCTTTTTTTCAGAGAAGTTTTCACTGTACTGCCAGCCCTCGTCAGCATCCTCCTCGTCCTCGTACAGCGCGTTCTTTCGGGCGTCTTCAATGCGCCATTCCAGCTCTTTCGGATCGGAAATCTTCCTCATGCTCCAGAGATCGCTGTCAAGCATTCCAACGATATCTGCGTCCTCTTTCCCGTCGGCGATCATCTTATTTCCGTACCATTCAAGCCATGCGCGAATCTTTGGGTTCGATTCATCGCCTCTATGGTCGTACAGGATCTGCAGAAGCTCCGCCAATCTGGGGCTGATTTCTGACGGCTCTTTCTCCTGCGCGACGCCTCCTGGTGTGTCGGGGGCTACAGCTTCTTTTCTCGGCTCGGAGCTGCCGCCTGCTTCCGGCGCGTTCGTTTGCGCGGCGGGGTCTATGTCGTTTGATTGAAAAAGAATCGCGGCGCCAATGGCCAGAGCCGCCAGCAAGATGGCGCCGGCAAGCAGCGCAAGCTGTTTTTTCCATTTTGTTGCGCTCATCGTTGTCTGCTCCTTAGTCACGCGGTCAAAAATGGCTCCATCTCCGCCCGTCCCGCTGCATGATCGCGTTGGCGGACTGCGGTCCGGCGGCTCCCGCCGGATAAAAATCGAGCGGGCATATTTCGGGACTTTCCCACGCGGTCAAGAGCGGGTCTAAAACTGCCCATGCCGCCGCATGCATTTCGGACGGCGCAAACAGCATCGAATCGCCCATGATCACATCCATGATGAGCGTCTCGTAAGCGTCCGGCATGACGCGGTCGGGAAACGCCTCCGAATAACGGAACGCCATCAGCGCCGACTCCAGCGCCATGGCGACGCCCGGCTTCTTTGCGTCGATAGAGAGCGAGATGCCCTCGTCCGGCTGTATGCGCATCGTCAGGATATTGCTGGGCGCGCCGCCGCTGTCTCGAAAAAGCGTCATCGGCGGCTCTTTAAAATGTATCGACGCCTCCGTCACCCGCTTAGAGAGCCGCTTGCCCGTGCGGATGTAAAACGGAACGCCGCTCCACCGCCATGTCTCGATCTGAAACTTTCCCGCCATGTAAGTTTCGGTCAACGAATCGGACGCAACCTGATTCTCCTGCCGATACCCTTTCACCGGCTGCCCGCCCGCCGCGTCGGCGATATACTGCGCGCGCACAAAATCGGTCTCCGCGCTTTCAGGGTCAACAGGGCGGATCGCTTCGATGACGGTCGTCTTCTCGGCGCGGACGCGCTGCGCGTCAAAACGGCTCGGCGGCTCCATTGCGACGGTCGCCAGCAGCTGCATGATATGGTTCTGGACGATGTCGCGCGCGGCGCCCATCTGCTCGTAGGTTTTTCCGCGGTTTTCTACGCCGATCGACTCGGCGACGGAGATCTGCACATGGTCGATCCAGTTGCGGTTCCAGATCGACTCAAAGATCGTGTTGCCAAAACGGAACACCATCAGGTTCTGCGCCATCTCCTTGCCGAGATAATGGTCGATGCGGTAGATGCGCTCCTCGTCAAAGGCGCGGAGCAGCGCGGCGTCCAGCTCTCTAGAGGAGGCGAGGTCGCGTCCGAACGGTTTCTCTACGACGATGCGCGGCCAGTCCCCGTGCGGCGTTTCCAGCGGCTGCGTCAAACCGGCGGCGTCCAGCTGTTCGCTCGCCAGCGCGAATGCCTGCGGCGGCGTCGCCAAGTAATACACGCGCCGCCGCCCGACATAGTCCGTCTCGTCCAGCTTTTCAAGCCGCCGTTTGAGACGTTCATATCCGCTTTGATCGTTCATATCGAACCCGACGAAGAAGAGGCGTTGGGCGAATCGTTCCCATGCGCCGTCTTGGAGCGCGTCCGCGCCGACGAATTCGCGCAGGGAGTCGGCAACCTCGTTTCTGAAGGCGTCGTCGTTCCAGTCGCGCCGGGCGGAGCCGACCAGCGCCGTCCACTCGTTCAGATGCCCCCCGCGCCAGAGGCGAAACAGCGCCGGCAGCAGCTTTCGCCGCGACAGATCGCCGGCGGCTCCGAAGATCACAAACGCGCATGGATGCGCCATATCGGTTCCTTTCTTTCAGTCGCGCTCGGCGTACCGCGTCGGGTCGGGCGCGCCCGCTTCCGCGAACCCTTTTTTGCGCAAGAGGCATGCGTCGCAGCGTCCGCAGGCAAAGCCGTCTGCGTCAGGGTCGTAGCAGGAATGGGTGAGGCTTAAATCGACCTTCAGCTCCAAACCGCGCCGGACAATCTCCGCCTTTGTCATATTGATGAGCGGCGCGTGTATCCGGAAGCGCGCCCGCCCTTCGACAGCCGCCTTGACCGCCAGATTTGCCGCCGCTTCAAACGCGGCGATATACTCCGGCCGGCAATCGGGGTAGCCTGAATAGTCAAGCGCGTTGACGCCGATAAAGATGTCGGCGGCGCCGATCGTTTCGGCGTAACCCAGCGCAAGGGCGAGAAAGATCGTGTTGCGCGCGGGAACGTAGGTGATCGGAATGCCGCGTTCCATGTCGCGCGGCGAGCGCCCCTTCGGCACATCAATGCGGTCGGTGAGCGCGGAGCCGCCGAAGACGCGCAGATCGATTCGTACCGCCTTGAACGGAACGCCGAGGGAACGGGCGACGCGGCGCGCCGCTTTCAATTCCGCCGCATGCCGCTGTCCATACCGAACCGCAAGAGCGGCGCATTCATACCCGTTATGAAGCGCGTCGGCAAGCGCGACAGCGGAATCCAACCCCCCGCTCAACAGGACGACGGCGCGCTTTGCCGCGCTCATACGCCCCTCCGATCGCCCCAGATGTCCACATGAAGGCGCGGCGAGAGGCGGTAACCTTTCTGCCGGCAGATTTCAGCAAGCTGGCGCATTTTGGGCTTTATTTCGTCGGTTGAAACGCCCTGCGGCATCAGGAGCGTTTGAGAGGGCGGTATCTCCGCCTCTTTGACAATGCGCTCAATCTCCGCCAGATCGGACGGCGCGTCCACAACAAACTTCACCTGGCACGCATGGCTCTGCAGATATTGGCGGATGACGGTCAGGTTGACCCGCTTTGCTTCGTGAAATCGAAAGGCGCGGTTTTCAGGCGGCGGGTTTGAATTCGACAGCTTCGGGCTGATGGAGATCAGATCCGCCTGAACGGGAACATAGACGGTTCCGTTCGTTTCGATGGTGATATGCATGCCGGCGGCGGTCAGCGCGGCGCACAGCTTCGTCAACTCGTCCGCCTGTATCGTCGGCTCTCCGCCTGTGATGACGGCATGGGGGCAGTTGTAGCGCAGGATCGCTTCCGCCGCTTCTTCTACAGTGATGTCCCTGTTTTCGGGTTCCCAGCTGGTGTACGGCGTGTCGCACCAGACGCAGCGCAGGTTGCAGTAACTGGTTCTAAAAAAGACGCTCGGGACGCCCGCCAACGCGCCTTCGCCTTGAATGGAGTAAAAGATCTCGCTGTATTTCATTTGTCTATAGTCTACACCGGAAGGCGGTGTACGTTAAGAGCGGCGCGCTCTTATGTCGCCGTTGTCCACGCCTTAAACCCCCCTAGCCCCCCTTTTCAAGGGGGGAACGATCCGCGTCCTCCCATGCCGTCATTCCCGCGCCCTCCCATGCCGTCATTCCCGCGCCCTCCCATGCCGTCATTCCCGCGCCCTCCCATGCCGTCATTCCCGCGCCCTCCCATGCCGTCATTCCCGCGCAAGCGGGAATCTTAGGCGCCGCAGACGACGTCCGCGTCCACCCGCCGACATGTCCCAACTAAGACGTAAGATCAGAAATTCGGTTTGCGCCGTTCGATTCTGTACGTTAAACTAAAGATATGCCATACATAGAAGCCGCGAGAGGATAGCCCAATGAAACGCCGAACCTCCATCGACAAACTGAGACGCAAAACCGCCCTGCTGCTTTTTTTCAAACGCGCGGCATTGCTCGCCGCCGTGTGGGGCTTGATATGGGGAACGGCGGTCATTCTGCTGCGCGCCGCGTTTGGGCAGCCGCGTCCGTCCATCTGGTGGGGGATCGCTGGACTTGCCGCCGCCGCCCTTGTCGCAGGATACTGGGCGCGCCGCCAACTTCCAAGCAAGAGCGCCTTCCGCGCCGCCATTGACCGGCGCAGCAAAATGGGCGGGCTTCTCATGGCGGAAGAGAGCGTTGACCTGGGCGCCTGGGCGTACCAAATGCCGCAGGCGCAGCCGACCAAGCTTCAGTGGCGCAGCGGCAAATCGTCTCTGCGTCTGCTCGGCGCGGCGCTGTTTGTTTTGACAAGCCTGCTGATCCCGCAGCGGTATGTGGACGCGACGCGCGCCCGACCGCTTGACATCAGCGCCGAGACGGATCAGCTCTCCAAAGGCATCGACGCGCTGAAAGAGGAGAAGATTGAGATCGAAAAGGTGGAGGAGCTGGAGCAAGAGCTGGACCGCCTCGAAGAGGAAGCGACCGGCGAAGACCCCGCCAAAACCTGGGAAGCGCTTGACCATGTTGAAAAAGAGCTGAAACAGACCGCCGAAGAAGCCGCCGAAGAGGCGCTAACGCAAACCGAAGACCTTGCCAACGCCGAATCGCTTGCCGAATCGCTTCTTCATGAAAGCGGCATGATGGACGAATCGCTGCTGGCGGAGGCGATGTCGGCGCTGTCCGAGATGGTCGGCAAGGCGGCGCAGGAGAATGAGCAGCTGGCGGACGCCTTGAGCAAGAATCTAGAAGACGCGCTGAACAATCCCGCCCTTTCGAACGCCTTGACCGAGGCGCTGGAAAAGGCGCTGAACGATCCGTCCCTCGCAGACGCTTTAAGCAAGGCGATGGAAGGCGCCGGCGACAAATCGGCGCTGGCGGACGCTTTAAGCAAGGCAATGAAAGGCGCGCTCAACAATCCAGAAACGGCAAACTCTTTAAGCAAGGCTCTGCAAAACGCGCTCAGCAATCCAGAAACGGCGAACGCTTTAAACAAGGCTCTGGAAAACGCGCTGAACAACCCATCGCTCATGAGCGCCATGAAAAACATCATGAACCAAAACGCCGCGCAATCGAACGGGCAGAATGGACAGAATGGGCAGAACGGCCTTAGCAAGGAGCAGCAGGAAGCGTTGGCAAACGCTCTCCGCAAGGCGCTCTCGCAAGACGGCGCCAAGTCGCTGTCGCCGGAGCAGCTGGCTTCGCTTGCCGACGCGCTGCGCCAAGCGAAAGGCAAGCTGTCCGAGCGGTTGGCAAAGATGAATGAGGCGGGTCTCATACCGATGGATTCGCTCCAAAAATGCGAACAGCTGGGACAATGCAACAGCGCAGGGCTGGCAAAGTTTTTGAGCGAATGCCGAAGCAGCGGAAACAGCGGCTCCATCCAATCGCTCATGGCGGGGATGCAGAATCAGGGACCAGGGCAGTACGGAATCAACCGAGGTCCGGGCGCCGCCCCGTTGACATGGAAAGACCCCGCCTCCGAAGAGAACGCAAAGTTCAACGCGGAGACGCTCCCGCTCTCCAAAATCGCCTCGCCGGACAGCGGCGAAACGCTCCAGGTCAGCTCCTCCGCCCCGATGGTGAACGACGAGGCGCCGGAGAAAAGCGTTGATGTGTTGAGCGGCTCCAAAGCGGGCGGCGGCTCCTCGAATAAACATCAGCTGCTGCCGAGGCATAAAAACGCCGTCAAGCGGTATTTTGAACGCGGCGAACGTTAAGCCGCCCGATGCTGCTGACCATCGCCGCCGACGGCCCGCATGCTGAAGACTTGAGCTATCTGCTGCATAAGCATCCCGGCAGGGCGCAGGAGTTTTCGCTCAAATTTGGAAATGCGCATGTGTTCTATCCGACATGGAGCGATACGCGCTGCGAGGCGGCGCTGCTGCTGGAGATCGACGCGGTGGAACTGGCGAGGAGGCGGCGGCGCGGCGCCAGCTGGACGCTGTTTGACTATGTGAACGACCGCCCGTATGCCGCCTCCTCCTTTTTGAGCGTCGCGCTGGCGCGCGTCTTTGGGACGGCAATGTCCGCCCGGTGCGACGCGCGCCCCGACCGCGTTGACGCGCCGATGCGTCTAGAGGCGCGCCTCTCCGCCCTTCCCTGCAGAGGCGGGGAAACGGTACTGCGCCGACTTTTTGAACCGCTAGGGTATGAGCTGGAAACGGAGCGGCTTCCGCTTGATCCCCAATTCGCCGACTGGGGCGATTCAAAGTATTTCACCGCCCTTTTTAAAACGACGCGCCCGCTTCATGATCTGCTGACGCATCTCTATGTGCTGATACCGGTTCTGGACGATGAGAAACATTATTATGTCGGCGACGACGAGGTGGTCAAGCTGCTGAAACGTGGCGGCGACTGGCTTGAAAACCATCCAGAGCGGCAGATGATTGCGGAGAGGTATTTGCGGCGGCATCGCCCGCTGGTGCGCGCCGCCCTGGCGCGAATGCGCGAAGACGCCTCCGAAGCGGTGGAAACGGAGGAGCATGGCGCCGCGCGGGAAGGCACCCTGGAGAGGAAGGTTCGCCTGAACGAAATACGCTTGAACGCCGCGGCGGAAGCTTTAAAAGAGAACGGCGCGGCAACCGTACTCGACCTGGGCTGCGGCGACGGAAAGCTGCTGGCGCGGCTTCGTAAAGAGAAGCAGTTTGTGAAGATCGTCGGCGCGGACATCTCCACAGTCGCCCTTGGACGCGCCCATCGCAGGCTCCGTTTAGACCGCCAGTCGCAAAGCCGCGAACGGATTCAGCTGATTCACACCGCGCTCACCTACGAAGACCGCCGCTTAAACGGTTTCGACGCCGCCGCCCTCATCGAAGTGATTGAGCATATCGACCCGCCAAGGCTGAAGGCGCTGGAGATGGCGCTGTTTCAAAAGGCGCAGCCGAGGCGTCTTGTCATCACAACGCCGAACCGCGAATACAACGTCCTTTTTGAAACGCTCCCGCCCGGCAAGCTGCGCCATACCGATCACCGATTCGAGTGGACGCGGGCGGAGTTTCAGGCATGGATCAACAACGCCGCTGAACAGTACGGATACAGCGTCCAGACGCGCCCTGTCGGGGAACCGGACGCCGAACTCGGTCCGCCGACGCAGATGGCAATTTTTGACCGGAAAGGCGCGGCGCAATGAAGGAGCCGCGCGTCCTGCAGATACCCGACCCTTCCCTTGTCGTCCTCATCGGCGCCTCTTGTTCAGGCAAAAGCTCCTTCGCGCGCCAGCATTTTAAGGCGACCGAGACGCTTTCGTCAGACGCTTTCCGCGCGATGATCGGGGACGACGAGAACAACATGGACGCGACGCAGGACGCCTTCGACGCGCTCCATTATGTGGCGGCAAAACGGCTCGCCGCCCGCCGCTTGACCGTCATCGACGCGACCAATCTGAAATCGGAAGATCGGAAGCCGTTGACGCAGCTGGCGCGAGAGTATCATCTGTTTCCGGTCGCTGTCATTTTGGACATGCCGGAAAAAGTATGCCAAGAGCGGAACCGAAACCGTACCGACCGTCAACTGCCCCGCGGCGTCATTAATCAGCATATACGGCGGATCCACCGGCGGTTCACGGGAAGCGTCAAGGGGGACGGCTTCAGGTATGTGTACCGCCTGCGCGGCGAAGAGGAAGTGAACAACGTTCAGATCAACCGCCAGCCGCTATGGACTGACCGACGCGGCGACGCCGGCCCGTTCGACATCATCGGCGACATACACGGATGCTGCGGCGAGCTGGAGGCGCTGCTGGAGACGCTTGGATACGCGCGGAATGAGCGCGGCGTTTACGCCCACCCTGAAGGGCGGCGGGCAATCTTCTTAGGCGACCTGACCGACCGCGGCCCCCGAAACCTAGACGTCCTGCGCATCGCTATGGGCATGCATGAGGAGGGAAACGCGCTGTGCGTCCCCGGCAACCATGACGTCAAACTGCTGCGCAAACTGCAGGGGCGGAATGTTCAAATTACGCATGGGCTGGAAAAAACGCTCGCCGAGCTGGAGGCGCTGCCGGAGGCGGAGCGCGCGGCGTTTGAAGAAAAAACGGCGGCGTTCATCGACGGAATGGTGAGCCATTATCTGCTGGACGGCGGAAAACTGGTCGCGGCGCATGCTGGAATGCCTGAACATATGCAGGGGCGCGCCTCCTCCCCCGCGCGAGACTTCGCGCTCTACGGCGAAACGACCGGCGAAACCGACTCCTACGGACTCCCCGAACGGCTTGACTGGGCGGTCGACTACAAGGGGCGCGCGGCGGTCGTCTATGGACATACCGCTGTGACGCGCGCCGAATGGGTGAACGGGACGATCAACATCGACACGGGCTGCGTGTTCGGCGGCGCGTTGACGGCGCTGCGCTACCCTGAAAAAACGCTCGTCTCCATCCCCGCCGAAAAGCAGTACAGCGTTCCCGCCAAGCCTTTAGAGGCGGACGACGGCGGCGGCGCGGCTCTCCTGCTGAACATCGCCGACTATCAGCGCAAGATGCTGATACACACGCGGCTGATGGGCAATGTGATTGTGAATGAGGAGAACGCCGCGGCGGCTCTGGAGGTGATGACGCGGTTCACCGCGGCGCCTGAGTGGCTCGTTTATCTCCCGCCGACCATGTCCCCATGTGAAGTTTCCGCCCAGCCCGACATGCTGGAGCGTCCTGAAGAGGCGTTTGCGTATTTTGAAAAAGAAGGCGTTGAGCAGGTTGTGTGCGAAGAGAAATATATGGGTTCCCGCGCCGTCGCGGTGATCTGTCAAAACGAGCAGGCGGCGGAGCGGCGGTTCGGCGTGGAGTCGCCGGCGGGGGGAGCGTGTTACACGCGCACGGGGCGTCCTTTCTTTTCAGACGAAGCGGAGGAAGAGGCGGTCATACGGCGGCTGCGCGCCGCGTTCGACGCCGCCGATTTTTGGAACGCGCATGAGACGGACTGGGCATGCATCGACGCGGAGATCATGCCCTGGTCGGCGAAGGCGCAGGAGCTGGTCAAGGGTCAATACGCTTCGGCGGGCGCGGCGGGGGAGGCGTCGTTGAGTCTGGCGGGGGAGGCGCTGCGCCGAGCCGAGGCGCGCGGCATCGATATTTCATACCTGCGGGAGCGGGCTGAACAGCGGGCTGAAGGCGTCCAGCGGTATCGGGAAGCGTATCGGCGGTATTGCTGGGAGGTCGGCTCCATCGACGATCTTCGCATTGCGCCGTTTCATCTGCTGGCGGCGGAGGGGCGCTCTTTTCTAGACAAAAACCATCTCTGGCATTTGAACGCGCTCCGCCGTCTCGCCGACGCCGACCCTGGATGGCTCATTCCCGCCGAGCATAAAACCGTCCGCCTTTCTGACGAAGCGCAGCGTCAAGAAGCCATCGAGTGGTGGGAGCGGTTGACCGGCGAAGGCGGCGAAGGCGCCGTCGTAAAGCCGCTCGATTTCATCGCCCATAACCCAAGAAATAGGCTGATTCAGCCCGCCCTCAAATGCAGAGGGCGCGAGTATCTGCGCATCATTTACGGGCCGGAGTATTTGTTGCCGGATCGGCTCCAACGCTTAAAACAGCGCAGCCTCAACGCCAAACGAATGCTGGCGCTGCGCGAGTTTGCCCTTGGCGCGGAAGCGCTGGAGCGGCGCGCCCGACGAGAGCCAATCAGCCGAGCGCATGAATGCGTCTTTGCAATACTGGCTCTGGAAAGCGAACCTGTCGACCCCCGTTTGTAACCGCACCGCACACACGATTGGAGAAACGCCTTGAACAACGAATTGATTCAGCCCGACCAGCTGAAGCCCGCCGCCGAACGCTCCTCCAAAACCTTAGAAGAGATCGACCGAATACTGATGGGGCGGCCCGAACTGCACCGAATGGTACTCATCGGAATCTTGAGCCAGGGGCATATACTTCTAGAAGGCGTCCCGGGCGTCGGGAAAACGCAGCTGGTGAAGTCGCTCGGAAAGCTGCTCAACCTAGGAACCGACAGGCTCCAGTTCACCCCAGACCTGATGCCGAGCGACATCACCGGAACGCATATCCTGCAGCAGACCGAGGAGGGGCGGCGCGAGATGGTCTTTCAAGCGGGTCCGATCTTCACGAACATTCTGCTGGCGGATGAGATCAACCGCGCCTCGCCCAAAACGCAGTCGGCGCTGCTGGAAGCGATGCAGGAAGGCTCCGTCACGCTCATGGGAACGACGCGTCCGCTGCCGAAGCCGTTCTTCGTCCTGGCGACGCAGAACCCGATTGAGCTGGAAGGCACCTATCCGTTGCCGGAGGCGCAGCTGGACAGGTTTTTGTTTAAGCTGAATGTTCCGAGCGCCGACCTGAACACGCTGGAGGCGATCATCTCGACGCGGCGCCGGGGCGAGCCGCCCGAACCGACCTGGACTGTTTCGGCGGAAGAGATACAGGAGATGTTTCAGATCATGGAGCGCATCTATCTTCCGCCGCCGGTGGCGAAGTATATCGCCCGCTTGACGGACGCGACCCGTCCGGACAGCGCCGAAGCGACCGAGTCGGTCAAAACCTACGTCAACTACCCCGCGTCGCCGCGCGCCGCCATTGCGATTGCGGAAGCGGCGCGCGCCTCGGCGCTCATATCGGGGCGCCCGTCGGTCGGTTTTGAAGATGTGAAAGCGGTCGCGCCGCATGCGCTCAACCACCGCGTCATCCTGAATTACCAGTCGCGGTTCGACAGCGTCAGCGCGGTCGACATCGTCAAGGAGCTGGTGGACGGGCTGGACGCGACCGGCATGGACCTGCCGGACGACATTCAGATACAGGCGGGATGAGTCGGCGGTGGGTTTTTTGGCGCCGTGGGCATGGCTGCTGGCGGTTTTGCTGCCGGTTGCGGCGCTGTTGAGCCTGCTTCAGCCGAAGCCGCCCGTCTATATCGTTCCGAGTCTGCTTCTTTGGGGGGAGGAATCGGACAGCCTGCCGCGCGCCGCCTCGGCGGGACGGTTAAAGATCAACCTGCGCCTTCTTCTTCAACTGGCGGCAATGACGGCCGCCGTCGCCGCCATCGCCCGACCCTATATGGAGACGGATCGGCTCGCGGCGCGGCGCGTCGTTCTGATCGTGGACGTCTCCGCGAGCATGGCGGCGCGCGACATTCAACCAAACCGACTCGAAGAGGCGAAGCGCCGCGCGTTGAAACGGCTGGAGAGCGCCCCGATGAACGCTTTAGCGGCTCTCGTCGCCGCGGGACCGACGCCTGTTTTGGCGCAAGGGTTCACCCAAGATCCGAACGCGATTGAAGAAGCGCTGAAACGCCTTCAGCCGACCGACGCGCATGCGGATCTGGACGCGGCGCTGCGTTTCGCCGAGAGCCTGTCTCAACAGACCGACGCGCATATAGAGCTGTTCACCGATCAGAACAACGCGCGGGGAAACGAACAGGAGGCGGATTTTCAAAACATCGCATTGGTTGATGTCCGCGCCCGATGGATCGGAGGGGGAAGGTATCGTGTGGACGCCGAGGCGTTGAACCTGTCGGACGAGACGGCGCGCGCGGCGGTTCACTTGACGCAGGACGGCGCGCCTGTGGACGCGCGGGCTGTCGAAATAAAGCCGATGCGGAGCGTCCAAATTTCCTTCACAGGCGGCGCGTCGGACGACAGCGAAACCGCCTTGAGCGTCCGCCTCGACAACGGGGGCGATCTCGACCGCGACGACGCGGCATACGCCGTCTTGCCCAAAAAAACGGCGCTGCGCATCTTGACGGTCGGGGATGAAAACCCGTTTCGAGACGCCGCCTTCGCGTTGAGCGGGGACGCGGTCGTGGAGCGCGTCTCTCCTGAGGAGTATCTGCCAAGCGGCGACTACGCGCTCGTTGTGTTTGACGGCGCAGCGCCCGAAGAATGGCCGGACGGAAGCGCGCTCGCCGTGAACCCAGCGGGAGATCTGCCCTTCGCCGAACGGATTGGCGACTTATATAATGTATCGGACGCGCGGCATGACCCGTCCGAACGGCTAACCCGCTTTGCCGACTGGAGCGGGCTGACGGCGCGGTCCGCGGGCGCGTATCGGCTGAATCCGCAGGCGCGTCGGCTTGTGTGGACGGAAGAGGCGCCGCTGATCGCGCTGTTTGAATCGCCGCGGCGGCGCATCGTTCTCGCGGCGTTTGACGCCTTTAACCTGAACGAGACCGATTTTGCGATGACGCCCGCCGCGGTGGTGTTCGCGTCGAATCTGGCGGAATGGGCGCGGGAGGGGGCGCGGTCGGTTCCGCTGTCGGCGGAAGCGGGGGAGCCGATCCCGCTGCCGAAGTTGAGCGCGTCAAGCCTAGAGATTGAGCGGGTCGGAACGGATCGGCGCGCGCCGCTGGCGCGTCCGGCAAGAATCAATGTGGCGGGGATCTACCGCGTCTACGCGGACGGTCAGCCGCAGGGGTTGACCGCCGTCAACGTTCCGCGCTCCGAAATGGAGCCGATAAAAAACGGAGAGGCGCATGCGGCGGCGCCCGCGGCGGAGGCGGCGTCCGATGTTCAAAAGCGGGAGTTTTGGCCATGGCTCGCGCTCTTGGCGGCTGCATTCTTGGCGGCGGAGTGGGCGGCGTATGAACGGAAACGGGGCGTCTAAATGGGGCGGTTGAGGGCGGCTTTCTGCGCGTTTCTGTTGATGTCGGCGCCGGCATACGGCGAGGCGGGACCGCGTTTCACAGAAATAAGCGCCGAATGGGGCGTCTATTTCAAACACAACAACGGCGCCTTCGGCAAAAAATACCTGCCCGAAACGATGGGAAGCGGCGTCGCGATCCTGGACGCAAACAGCGACGGACGGCTCGACATCCTCTTTGTGAACGGCATGGACTGGCAGGGCAATCCGACCGGCGAACCGCAAACGCCCGCCTATTTTGAACAGGCTCCCCCCGGCTCCTCCCCGCGCTTCATCGACAAAACGGCGGAGGCGGGCTTCAACGAGCCGATCTACGGCATGGGAGCGGCGGCAGCCGACTATGACAACGACGGCGACGCGGACATCTTCATCTCCGCCCTCGGCGCCGGCAAACTGTACCGAAACGACGGAACAGGGCGGTTTGACGAGGTCTCAAAAGAGGCGGGCGTCCATAATGAACGGTTTGGAGCAAGCGCCGCATGGTTCGACGGGGACAACGACGGACATCTAGACCTTTATATATGCAACTATGTGGAATGGTCTATCGAAAAAGACATCTTCTGCACATTGGACGGAACGCGCAAATCGTACTGCTCGCCCGAATCGTATGACGGCGCCGCCGACCGGCTTTACAAAAACAACGGCGACGGAACCTTCACCGACGTTTCGGAAGCCGCCGGCGTACATGACCCAACCAGCAAGAGCCTCGGCGTCGTCGCGTTCGATCACAACGGCGACGGACGAATAGACCTGTTCGTTTCAAACGACACGGAGCCGGATAAGCTTTATGAAAACATTGGCGGGGGGCGGTTTGAGGAGATCGGAATGCTGGCGGGCGTCGCGTTTGACGAGGCGGGCGTCGCGCGGGCGGGAATGGGCGTGGACGCGGCGGATGAAAACCGTTCAGGGCGCGCGACGGTCGCGGTCGGCAATTTCTCCAATGAGATGATCAGCCTTCACCGCAACGAGGGCAACGGGCTGTTCATCGACGCGGCGGCGGAGGCGAAGATCGGCGCGCCCTCGTTTTTGACGCTCGCCTTCGGCCTCTGTTTTTTGGACGCGGACGCGGACGGATGGGTCGACCTGCTCGTCGCAAACGGGCATATTGAAAACGAAATCGAAACGGTGCGGCAAAATGTGCAATACGCGCAGCGTCCGCATCTGTTTCTCAACCGCGGCGGAAAGCGGTACGCGGACGCGGCGGCGGACGTCGGCTTGACGGAGCCGATGGTCGGCAGGGGCGCGGCATACGGCGACCTGGACGGCGACGGCGACCTGGACATCGTCCTGACAGCGAACGGCGGAGAGGCGCGCGTCTATCGAAACGACTCGCCGTCAACCGCCGGGATACTGCGCCTCCGCCTCACAGGCTCCCGCTCCAACCGAGACGCTGTCGGCGCCAAAGCGGTCTTGAAAACGGCAGACGGGCGTCAAACGCAGACGCTCAAAGGGGGAGGAAGCTACTGCTCGCAGAGCGAAAAGACGCTCACATTCGGCTTAGGAGACGCGGCGGAAGCGCTGGAGCTGGTCGTTACATTCCCGTCCGGCAAGGCGGTTCGGCTTGCAAACATTGCGGCGAATCAGACGCTGGATATCAATGAAGAAAAGGGGCTTGCGTCAAGCCGCTCTATCCAGCGGGAATGATGAGCAGCCCAATGACGTAGGGCGCGGGTTTCTGGACTCCCCCTTGAAAAGAGGGGCTGGGGGGTTTCTGGACTCCCCCCTTGAAAAGGGGGGCTGGGGGGGTTTAAGGGCGGGCGAGGCGGCTGCGGAACCTTAAGATTCCCGCTTACGCGGGAATGACGGTTTGGATCGGCGGGCCGTCGCGCAAAAATGAACGTCATCGTCTGTAGAGACTTCCCGTCAGACACCGCAGTTGAGATGGAGGGGCGGGCGCGGTAAAATAGCGCCGAAGTTCGTATCGTAGGCGCGGATAAATCATGGAAAAAACGGTACGCGTATTGGCGCTGGGCGCGCACCCTGACGACTGCGACATCAAGGTCGGCGGCTGCGCGGTCTTGTGGGCGAGAATGGGGCATTGCGTCCAGTTTGTGTCGGTCACGAACGGCGACGCCGGGCATCATGAGATGGGCGGCGGACCGCTCGCGCAGCGAAGGGCGGAAGAAGCGCGCCGCGCCGGCGAAATCGCCGGCATCCAGTACATCGCGCTGGACAACCATGACGGCGAACTCATGCCGACCCTGGAAGCGCGCAAGCAGCTGATACGCCTCATCCGCCGCTTCAACCCCGACCTGCTCATCACGCACCGCCCGAACGATTACCATCCCGACCACCGCTACACCTCCATTTTGACGCAGGATTCCGCCTACATGGTGACGGTTCCGAACATCTGCCCCGACGCGCCGCATATGTCCAAAAACCCTGTCATCATGTATATGAGCGACGGGTTCCAAAAGCCGCTGCCGTTTCAGCCGACCCTCGCCGTCTGCATCGACGAGGCGTATGAAACGAAGATCGATATGCTGCATCAGCATGAGTCGCAGTTTTACGAGTGGCTGCCTTACAACGGCGGCTATCTGTCGGAGGTTCCAGAGGGAGAGAAGGAACGGCGCGCTTGGCTCGCAAAACGGCGCGGACGCCCGAACGCGGACGCTTGGCGCGGGCTTTTGATTCAGCTTTACGGCGAGGAGAAAGGCGGCGCCGCGCGGCATGCCGAAGCGTTTGAGCTGTCCGAATACGGCGCCCGCCCCCGCTTGAAAGAGTTACTCAACCTGTTCCCGTTTATACGCTAACATAAAACGGAACGGCAAAATGAACGGACAGCCTCAACAGGAGAAACGAATGCGCCTCAACAACGGACTTGAGATCACATGGCTAGGGCAATCGACCGTGCGGTTCGATTTTGACGGGCATACCGCGCTGGCGGACGCCTGGGTTCAAAGCAACCCCGCCTGCCCGGACGAATGCAAAACGTTTGAAAAGATCGACTCGCTGTTCATCACGCATGGGCATGGCGATCATTTTGCCGACGCTCTCGATATTATCGAGACGCATCAACCGACCGTCGCCGCCATCGTCGAGATTGCGCAATACCTGACCGGCAAAGGTTTCGACAACATCCTCGCCATGAACAAGGGCGGAACCGTCGAGGCGGACGGACTCAAGGCGACCATGACGCATGCGGTACACAGCTCCTCCATACAGGAGGCGGACGGAACGCTTGTCCCAGGCGGCGAGGCGGCGGGCTTCATCTTTGAATTTCCGAACGGGTATAAGGTGTATAACGCGGGCGATACGGCGCTGTTTGGCGATATGCGCCTCATCGGCGAAATCTATCAGCCGGATCTGGCGATCCTTCCCATCGGCGACAACTTCACGATGGGACCGTTGGAGGCGGCGCATGCGCTGCGCCTGCTGAATGTAAAGGCGGCCGCGCCCGCCCATTACGGAACCTTCGACGTGTTGACGGGGACGCCCGAAGCGTGGAAACAGGAAGCGGCGCGCCTCGGTCTTGAGGTTCAGTTTGTGGACTGGGAGCCGGGGGACACGCTCCGCTAACGCCTAAAAACACAAGGAAGGGGCTGGGGGTTTAGACAGCAAGCGCGCTGTCGGGACGATTCTTGCCGCCGCGGACGGACGGCTCCGCCGCCCACTTCGCCGACAGCTTGCGCACAGCGACATGAACAGACTCGTCGAAGCCAAGCAGCTCGCACAGCACGGCGCGGTCCAGATCGGCGCGCGCCTGGTCAAGGTCGGCGATATACGCCGGCTTGAATTCTCGATCCCGAAAACGCTCGAAGATCTCCTCAGCGAGAGACAGCTGATCGTCCGTGAGCGCGCGGAGGTCTAGCGTCGGCAACGTTTTAATGGCGGATACGGTTATGATGCTTCTTCCAGGCTGCTGTCGACTGCCATGCCACCAATGTAGAAGCAATCCGAGAGCGCTGTTGCTCCATAACGTAAACGGATAATCGAACCGCTGATCAGTAAAAATGACGTTTGGCCACGCGCGTCCGCCCGCTGTTTTATTGTCTGTGAAGGCAACCGATAGGGGCTGCGATCCCAGCCCGAAATCTAAGCTTTGATGGCATCGGCTGGCGGTTGCCCAAACTTTAGCCGCCTTCTCTTTCATGCCTGGTCTCATTTGTAGTTGTGAATCCGGCTCACAGACCAGCCGCGTTTCATTTTTTGCATTGTGATTCCAAAGAGACGGGTACGTCGCTGTGGAGCTAGGCGGAAGTTTATCAAACGGCCCCTGAGGCGGTTTGCCGACGATGTCTAAATGGTGATAACCTCGATCAGCGAAATTGCCTAGCGGATTAATTTTTAAATCGCGCCCTTCAAAGAAGCCTGGCGGCCATAATTTAGATTGGGAAAGCGCATAAGCGGTTTGCGCGACCGAATAATCTGCGATGCGCGACAATCCCCACTTCGAGCCGTCATGCATCACTTGAGCGGAAATAGACGATCCGCAGAACTCGTCTCCTATGCGCATCGGCGCGCCTCCATGGGGTCCTTCATCCAGCCGGCGCGTTTCTTTCGATTTAATCGCTTGATCTGCAACGGCGGCAGATTCCGCGATGCTTTTGGGAGAACTCTGCAGCGATATAAAACGCGCTTCTGGATAGAGCGGCTTATGAACAGCGCGGCGCCCTGATGGACCCGATTTGCGCGCGATCATCAAGCATTCCGCTATGCTGGTATCTGAAGAAAAGGACACATCTTTTCCGCTGCTTGCAATGTTGACAATCTCTATACCGCTGTATTTTTGAGAAAGCATCTGCCGAAACTTCTGCCAAGATTTCCCAGATACTGCGGTCAAGGGAAGAACCAACGCCAAGACGCCGCCCGGCTTGAGTTTGCGGTCGCCCAACGAAGCGAACGCTGAAGCCATGCCTGCATGCCCGTGGTAGCATGTGTTCGATTGAATCGACTTCATCCGTTTCGCCATATCTTGTTGATCTTCGATTGTCGATTCAAACGCGGCAAATGCGCCCGCAAAGGTCCCAATATAGACGCCTTCTTTTGCTGTGTTTCGAGTGAACGGCGGGTTCATGATGACAAGGTCGAACGACTCATTCTTCATCTCAACATAGATGCGGGTCGCCGTTTCTTCGCCGTGTCTGCCTGTGGCTCGTCCTGGGTCGGTGGTGTTAAAGAGCGCGATGACGCCGCTGCGCGTCAGCAGTTCCAGCGAGCCGAGTTTGACCGTGTTGTCCTTCTGTCGCCCGTATGGGACGGTGTAGATTTTGGAGTCGCCGTAGTCGATGTCGGGTCTGGCGCCGGAGAGGGTCGCGCTCGCAATATGCGCTGCGGAGGGCATGACGTCGCATCCGCGCAGAACCTTCTCCATCATGACAGGGTGCAGGTCGTCTGTGTTTCCGCCTTCTCGTTCATGTTTGCTTGCGATCACGTCATAGACGGCGGAGAGGAGCGCGCCCGTTCCGCATGCGAAGTCGGCAATGCGCAGCTGCGCAATCGACTCGCGGGATTTCCATTCGACGCCGCGCAATTTGCTGACAGCAAGCCTTGCGAGCAGGGCGGCGGAATTGGGGCGCGTGTAGAAGGTGGCGAGATATTTGCGGTCGGAGATGAGACGCTGAAAAACGCGCCCCGTCAGCTCATGCGCGTTCGTGATGTGGACGCCCTGCGCGGCGGGGCGCAGCTGCGACAGGACGGCGCTTGCAAGGTCGGACGGCAGCTGAGTCAGGATGTCTTTTGCGATGGCGAAGATCGGATAGTAGTTGATCTTGAGTATCTGTTTCCACACCTCCAGCATGGCGCTCTGCGGGTTGAGCGCGCCGCAAACCAGCTCAAGGGGGCGGATGCCGCCATGCATGCCCGCGATGCGTTCATGAAACGTGAGCGCATTGGCGAGGATGGCGCATGCCATTCGGCGCGTTTGCGGGACGTTCGACATGCCGAGCAGCCGCGCCGTTTCTTTGGAGATTTCGGGGCGCGTTTGGGCGTCTTCGTCTAGGACTTTTGCGGCTTGTTCGATGCTGTTTTCTAGAGCTTCGGCGGCTCTGTCCACCTCTTTTTGCGGAACCGAAATCATGCGAACCATATCGGACAGGTCTTCCGCCGTCCCTTCCAGCCATCCGGTTTCGGGAAAGCGGATTGGTTCCTCCGCCGCTTCGTCCGCGTCTTCTTGAAAGAAGCAGTACTTGAGAATTGCCTGATTCATCTCCGCCTTGAGATCGCCCGCCGTTTCCAGCTCTTCTGGATAGATCAGCGCGACGACCGCTTCCACCGGGCGCGTCTGCCCCTCAGGTTTGGCGCCGAGCCGCTGTTTCGCTTCCTCTTCGACATCCCGCGCGGGTTCATATTCCGCCTCGATGATGACAGGGGAGCGCCCGCTTGACGCAATGAGTATGTCGGGCTGATAGCTTCTGCCTTCGCGGAGGACCCTGGTGTTTTCTGCCTTCATGCGGCTCTTCGGCGCCATCTCCTGCAGGATGTCGGCGAGGACATAGTTCAGGTTCGTTTCGGCGTGATGCGCCATGCGTTTCTCCGCGTTGTCTACAGTAGAATATGCGTCGTTTGCGCCGTTTTGTCAAGGGCAAGCGCTGACCTCACGTCTTAAGTTGGGACATTTCGACATGCGAACGCGGACGTCTTCTGCGGCGCCTCTGGATTCCCGCTTGCGCGTCGCTGGCCGTTCCCCCTTGAAAAGGGGGCTAGGGGGGTTTTCAGCGCCGTAAGAAGACCCTGGATTCCCGCTTGCGCGTCGCTGGCCGTTCCCCCTTGAAAAGGGGGGCTAGGAGGGTTTTCAGCGCCGCAAGAAGACTCTGGATTCCCGCTTACGCGGGAATGACGGCGGGTAGGATGAACGTTTGAGGTGAACGCGGATGTCGACTGCGGCGCCTCTGGATTCCCGCTTACGCGGGAATGACGGGGAGAAGGCGCGGGAATGACGGCGGGTAGGATGAACGTTTGAGGTGAACGCGGATGTCTTCTGCGGCGCCTCTGGATTCCCGCTTACGCGGGAATGACGGGGAGAAGGCGCGGGAATGACGGGGAGAAGGCGCGGGAATGCATGCCCTCGCGGAAGCGGGGGACGTTCAGGCGGGGACGCTTAACGCCCCGCTTTATATTCGGACAGCTCCGCCTTCAGCGTCCCAAAAAACTTGACCGGCGCTTCGATCTTGACCGGCAGGCGGTCGGCGTCTGCCGTCAGCCACATGCGGAACCCGTCCGACGCTTCAATGCGCAGCGCGGGGCGCTTTCCGATCGGTTTCGGAGCGTCCACAAAGACGCGGCTTTTCACATGTATTTTGACGCTGTGAATTTTCCGCCCCGTGAAAAAATCGTAGGTGTAGGTCTCGCCGGGGCGGAGGTCTCGGCTGCGCATGTAGTAGATCATGCTCAGCTCGTCCTGCGTGAACGGCTTGAGAGCGACGGTCGATTCAAACGCGCCGTCTTTCCACACCTTCGCTTCGTCGGCGGAGCGGTCAAAACGGACGAGAAACTTCGCCTTGTAGGAGCGGTCTTGAATGTCTTTTTCATACCGAATCGGCAGCAGCGTGTTCAGATGAATATAACTGGTCTTCGCGTCGCGGAACGAATAGATGCGTTTCAAGGCGGAGGACGGCTCCGATTTCGACAGCAGCTTGAAGACGGGCGCGCCGTTCATCGTCTCTTTGGCGGCGATCTCCATCGTCTGCGTCCCCGCGCCGATGATGCCCAGTTTCACCTTGTACTCAAGCCGTTCGCCGACCTTGATCGGAAGCGGGTTTAGGACAGGCGCTTCATGGAGCGGCGTTTCCGCGCAGACCGCCGACGCCGCCCATACAAGAGCGGCTATGACGGCAAAGACTCGGCGCGCGGCGTCCGCCATACTCATTCGCCTCCTGTTTGCGGCGGCGCGAGGTCGGCGTTCTCCTCCTGGAGCTGATACGCCCAGTCGAACGTGATCTCATTGGACGAGACGCGCGTCACCCGTATCTTCGCGTAGTTGCCGTCCGGCGTGAAGAACGCATACACATGCCCCGCCAGCGCTTCGACCGAGATGATCGTGTAACCGTGAAGCGGCGCCACATCCACCTCGTCCAGCGTGTCGCGGTAGCCGAGGTCTTGCATGAGCAGGTCGTCATGATCGGAGTAGATGTAATTGATGCGGAATTCGTCGTTTCGCCCGAAGAAGATGTCGACGTCTCGGTCGAGCCGGTCGTCGCCGTCCGCGTCCCAGCGGACGGGACCGAAGGCGCCGTTTCTGAACGCGAAGCCGGCTCTGGACGGGTCGTCCCGGTAGTTGCGCAGCGTCACGTTGCTTCCTTCGGGCCGCGGCGTGTCTTCAACGATTTCAGGGTTGAATTCGCTCTCGTTGCCGTCCTGGTCAAACGCCAGCACCGCGTAATAGTAGGTGGTTCCGTTTTCAAGGTTGATGTCCAGATACTGCGCCGCGTTCGGTCCGACGGTCGCGATTTTCCGGTACCCGTCCCCAGGCTGCAGGCTCCGCCAGATCTGATAGCCCGCCAGATCTGGTTCTGTGTTCGGGTACCAGATGACCGTCACTTGTCCGCTTCCGCTGATGGATCGGACGCCTCTGGGCGCCGCCGGCGGATAATTTTCTTCAGGGTCGTCTGATGAGATGCCGCATCCCGCTGTCAAAAGGATCGCCGCGCTGACCGCCAAAAGTAGTTTCATGTTCCGTCCGTTTCGTGATAACGTTCAGTTTCGCCTGACCGTAGCGCTTTAGTTGAGGCATTCCGCTTGGCAAACGCGAGCGTCTTCTGCGACGCCTCTAGATTCCCGCTTGCGCGGGAATGACGGCCTGGTTGGCAACGCCTTTTTCCGTTCAAATGTCCCAACTTTTAGCATGAGGTCAGTTTCGCTTTTTGCTTATGGCAATGGAACGTCTATGCCCGCTAAAAAGGCGACTGCAATGACGGCTAAGCCCGATATGAGCGGTATCGTCAGGTTGTCGTTCAGCGGGCCGGGCAGCAGTTCGGCCGCCGTCGCCGCGACGGCGCCGGACAGCGCCAGAACGCCGTAGCTCCAGTGCGGCATGACTTTCCAAAAAATGAGCAGCCCGACCGCCGCGCAGACCGCAAAGCAGGCGAGCGCGCCCTCCAGCGTCTTGCCGCCGAGAAGACGTATGCGCCCGACCGCGACGCCGACGAGCGCCGCCGCAAAGTCGCCGAACACCAAAAACAGCAGCGCCGCGATCGCAATTGCCGGCTTAAACAGCAAAATCGACAGGAACGATCCAATCAAATAATAGGTGGTGCCGGTGATTTTCCGCCGCTCCGACTTGCGCAGGATATGTCCAAAAAAGCGGATGAACCAGCGATTCGCGTTCGCGTCCGACAGCCGCGCGGCGTCGACCGCCAGGGACAAACCCGCGACGCCGCCGGCGATCCATGCCGCCAGCTCCCGCGTCAACCATGTCCGGTCGGTTCCAGGGATGTCCAGCTTGAGTCCCGCGTAGTAAAGAACGGGGATGATCAAGCCCGATATGTGAAAACCTTTGCGCTGCGCCTCCCGCGCCAGCTTTTTCAATCTTCCCATACTGCAACTGCCCTTTCGTTTCGCTTTTACGCCGAGTCGATCCGTTTCAACAGCGCCTTCGCGGCCGCTTCGGCAAACGCCTCGTCGTTGATATGCGCGTCCAGTTCGATCAGCTCTATATTTCCGCCCGCCTTGGATTGGAACCCGTCCAGAAACGCGGCGCGCGCCTCGGCGTCTTCAAACGGCTGCCCCTCCGCGTCGATAGCGGAGAACCCTTTTTGAGGGAAAAGGAACGCCGCCGGCGCCTTTGAAGCGGTCAACTTGCGCGCGATGATCTCGCCGAGCTGACGGCATTCGTCAGGCGTCGTTCGCATGAGCGTGACGTTCGGATTATGCTGATAAAAGAGGCGGTCGGCAAACTTGTCGGGAACCTCGCCGGGCGGTCCGAAGTTCACCATATCCAGCGCCCCTGGCGCGGCGATCTGCGGTATCGCCGTTTCCGCCGCGGCGTTCAGCCGTTCCGGACCGGCGCTCAAAATGCCGCCGACCAGCTCATCCGCCAGTTCGGTCGTGGTGATGTCTAAGACGCCTTGAACGGCGCCGTCGCGTATGAGGCTCTCCATCGCCTGCCCGCCGACGCCGGTCGCGTGAAACACAAGCGTTTCATACCCCGCCGCCTCCAAGACGGCGCGCGCCGCCGTGACGCATGGCGTCGTCACGCCGAACATGGTCGCCGCGACGACAGGTCGATCCGCGGACGACTCCAGAGGCGGCGCGTTCAGCATGCCGCAGATGCAGGCGGCGGCGTTCGCAATGGAACGGCGCAGGACGCTGTTTAAACCCGCCACATCGACGATCGGGTAGATCATGGCGATGTCTTTTGTTTGAACATACGGCTGGACGTTGCCGGAGGCGAGCGTGGATACCATCACCTTCGGGGCGCCGAACGGAAGCGCGCGCATCGCCGCCGTTCCGATGGTCGTCCCTGCCGAGCCGCCGAGAGAGACGACGCCATCGATCTTGCCTTCCGCAAACAGGTCTGCCGCCAGCCGCGCCGCGCCGTCCGCCATCGCGGCGACCGCCTCGCCTCGGTCGCCTCTACTGCGCAGCGTTTCAAGGTCGGTTTGCGCCGCCGTCGCCGTCTCGGACGCCGATATGTCCGGCGCGAACGGAGGCTCGCCCATGACGCCGCCGTCAATGACGAGCGTTTGAACGCCCTGCGCCTCAATGCGCTCCTTTAAAAACAGAAACTCCTCGCCCTTTGTGTCCAGCGATCCGACGAGGCATGCCGTTTTGTTGTTCATCTGCCGTCATCCTTCCGCGCTGCATCGTCAGCGCAATCCCTTTTATACGGCGTCAGCTGTCTGAAAAAAAGCCGCGTGAAGCGCGCCATCTCCCGACCCGCGCGCACATGGCTTGTTTCATTCCCGTATGCCGCTTTGACAGGCGTCCATTCCACTTTCCAGCCGGCGCGCAGCATCTGTATCAGCAGCTCCGATTCAAACTCAAAGCCGCTCGTTTCCAGCCGAAGCGACCGCAGCGGTTCCAGCCTGTAGAGGCGGAAGCCGCACTGAAAATCGGGCGCATGCTGTCCGCCGAGCCATGAGCCGACCATGGCGATCCACCGGTTGTTGAGCCGGCGGTGAATCGGCATCTGCGCCGCGTTTGCCATGCGCGTCCCGACCACCGCGTCCGCGTTGGAACGTCGGCGCGCCTCTAAAAAACGCGGTATGTCGCGCGGGTCATGCTGCCCGTCCGCGTCCAGCGCGACGACCATTTCAAAGCCGCGGCGGCGCGCGATTTCAAAGCCTGTTTGGAGCGCCTTGCCCTTGCCGCTGTTTTGGGGGAGGCGCGCCACTTCAGCCCCTGCCGCTTCCGCTTCTGACGCCGTCGCGTCGGTGGAGCCGTCGTCCACGACCAGAACGAGCGGGGCGTAAGAACGCGCCAGCGCCGCCGCCTCTCCGACCGCCGCCGCTTCGTTGTAGGCGGGCATGACGACGCAAAAGTCGCTCATCGACGCGCCCTTATTTCATGACGAGGCGGACAAAGCGGCGTTTTCCCGCCTTCAAGACCGCCCCGTCGTCGGGGAAGACCTGCGCGTTGGCGTCCGTAATGCGCTCACCGTCAATAGAGACGGCGCCTTGCTGGATGAGGCGGCGGGCGGCGCTGTTGCTGTCGGCGAAGCCCGCCTCGGCGATCAGCTTGACAATCCAGACGCCCTCCTTCTCTCCGCCTTTTTCTCCGCTGTTTTCGATAAGCGGCGCGGCGTTCAGCGTCGGCATCTCGTCGGGGGTTTCTCGGCGGCGCACCGTCGCGGCAAAATGCTCCGCCGCCCGTTCCGCGGCTTCCAGTCCATGATACAACGCGGCGATGCGCTTCGCCAGCGCCGTTTTTGCCGCCATCGGATTGTTCTCGGCGCGCGCCGCCTCCGCCTCTTCGGGAGACGCGCCCGCCGCCAGCTCCATATACGGAACAATCTGCTCATCCGGTATCGACATCGTTTTGCCGAATTGCTCTTCAGGCGATTCGTCGATAGCGATGTAGTTGCCGAGAGACTTGCTCATCTTTTCGACGCCGTCCGTTCCGACCAGAAGCGGCATCAGCATGACAAGCTGGGGGCGCTGCCCTGCGTTGCGCTGCAGGTCGCGCCCGACCAGGTTGTTGAATTTTTGATCGGATCCGCCCAGCTCAATGTCCGACCGTATCTGCACAGAATCCTGCCCTTGACAGAGCGGGTACAGCATCTCGTGGATATAGACCGGCTGCTGATCCTCAACGCGTTTTGCAAAGTCGTCCCGCTCCAGGATTCGCGCGGCGGTGTACTGGGAAGCGAGCTGGACGACGTCCGCGAAGCGCATCTCGGCGAGCCAGTCGCCGTTGTAAAAAATTTCGGTTCGGTCGGGGTCTAAGATTCGGTACAGCTGCTGTTCGTAGCTTTGGATGTTGCGTTCAATGTCGGCGCGGGAGAGGATCGGGCGCGTCTTGGAGCGTCCGGTCGGATCGCCGATGGAAGCGGTGAAGTCGCCGATCACAAGGCAGGCGGTGTGTCCGAGGTTTTGAAACTGGCGCAGCTTTCTCAAGACGACAGCGAAGCCGAGATGGATGTCCGAGGCGGTCGGGTCAATGCCGAGCTTGACGCGCAGGGGTCGCCGTTCTTTCTCGGCGAGGCGCAAGAGCGGCTCCAGCTCTCCCGCGGGCAGTATCTCTTCAACGCCGCGTTCCAGTATTTTTCGCTGCTGCTCTATGGTCAGGGCGCGTCCGCCGTCCATCTTCGCTCCTTAACTGATCGGATGCCGATGGAATCATAGCGCAAGACGGGCGTTACGTCAAAGGCGCCGCCTGACCTCACGTCTTAAGTTGGGACATCTCGGCATGCGAACGCGAACCTCTTCTACGGCGCCTCTGGATTCCCGCTTGCGCGGGAATGACGAATAGCCCAATAACAGCGGTTGGGGCGCGGTTTCTGGACTCCCCCCTTGAAAAGGGGGGCTGGGGGGTTTTACGGAAGCGGGGAATGGTCTGGTTGGGAAGTGTCTAGGGAGACGGCGCTGCCAAGACCGCCGCCGCTGTCAGCCGCTCCTCCCTGCGCCAGCCGATATGCGCCGCTAGATCGCCTCCGTTCAGCGCCAGCTCCAGCAGCCCGAAGCTGTTCCAGACGCATACGGGCGCGCCCTGCTCCGCATATCCGTATGAACGGCGCGGCGCCCCAAAATTTATCTCGCCCAGCGACGCTTGTTCAACGCCGCCCGGCGCCTCCTCCGCCGATAGATTCGTCGTCAAATTGCCGAACCGATCCGCAAACAGAACGCGCGCATAGACGACCCGCCCGCGCCTCTTCGGCGGCTCCATCGACAGCTGAATCAGATCGTCGACAGGCTCGCCCATCTGTTCAAGCGGAACGCCCGCCGCCAGTTGAGCCGCCGCCGGCGCGAAGATGTCCCGCCCGTGAAACGTCCCGCTCACCTTCGGCAGCAGCATTGCCGCGTTCGTCAGCTCCACGGCGGCGCGCAGCCTCTCCGTACGCAGCAGCCGCGTCAGCAGCCCGTTGTCAGGGGCGACGCGCCAGCCGCGGTCCGTCTCCACGGCGACAGCGCGCCGACTTGTCCCGACGCCTGGATCCACGACCGCGGCGATGATCGTCCCGATCGGAAAATACGGCGCAGAATACGCCAAGAAAAGAGACCCCGCCTCCAGATTTTGAGGCGGGACGCCATGCGCGATGTCCACAACGGACGCCCCAGGCGCAACGCTCAAAACAACGCCCTTCATAACGCCGACAAACGGATCGGCGACTCCAAAATCGGTCAACAGCGCGACGATTCCGTTCGGCTTCACCGCTTCGCGCGCAGCTCGTCCAGGCTCGCGTTCAGCAGCTCAAACGCTTCCGTCGGCGCGGCAAAAACGTCCGCGTCCCCCTCCATTTGCGCGTAGACGCCGTCGGTCCCATCCTTCCCAAAAAGCAGCTGGATTCGACGCCCATCCTCAAGCGTCAAGGCGGCGGTCAGACGCGGGCGGTCTAAGCCTGTTTTTGAAACGGGCGGCGGTTCGGAATAAAACCGCGCGGCGCGCAGGTCGCGCAGCCCGATGTTCATCTGTTCTACCGCTTCGGTGTTCGCCGCTTCAGGGTACGGCTTTTCGATGCGCCACTGCACAAAGCCCCCCCGCGCCAAGACGAACGATTCGCGTCCGTTGTCGATCTCAATGCGCTTTGCCTCGCTTGTTTTGTGATCAAACAGCCGCTTGCTTCGGAACGCCGCCGGACCTTCCATCCATCCGCGCAGGTCTTCCATCCGATACGCGCCAATCAGAGGCGACATGGAGGAGCGCACCGCCGCGCCGCCCTCCGCCTCCGCGCCAATTTCAATCTCCGCGCCGCTGCCGCCATTAAAACGTATACGTACGCGCGGGCGGTTGAACCCGTATGCCGCCGCGTCCTTTCCGTCTTCGCTCAAGATGCGCAGCGCCTGCGCCGAATCGAGATGAAACAGCAGATCGCTCATCAGACCGCCGTCCGCCGGACGCTCCGCAGGTTCAACGAGGCGCCATTCGCTGCTTGCCGTTGACGGACGCTCCAGCGCAAACGCGCCGTATCGGTTCTCCACATCGACGCGCGTTGTCTCGGTGCGCTGAAAGTCGGCGATGCGCTTCTCCCGCCACGCAAACGGCTCTGTCGGCAGATGCGCCAGAAACGAGTCGGACGCCGCATACGCATACCCGTTCTCGTCCGCCGCCAGCAGCCGCCCTTCGACGCCGCTTCGCTCCATATAAAGAACGCGCCGCGCGCCGTCAAACGTCTCGACCGCCGCGCTCCACTCGGACGGGGTCGTCTCCATCGGCGGAAGAAACTGCTCGGCGTTGAGGCTCAACAGCGCGTCCAGAAAACGCTGAACCGCCGCTTGATCAGCCGCCGCCTTGACCGGCGAAACAAGCCGCCAGTCCGCGTCTGGATCAACCCGCTCTATGGAGACGACAGGCTTGCCGCCGCGCTCAATCTGAACGCGCGCCGCCTTGTCGGACGGCAGCGGAACGATCCTGCGGTCGCGCAGATCGGACGGCGACACGAGCAGCTCGTCGATGAGATACGCCTCCATGATGAAGGCGCCGCTCTCGCTTTTTTCTTTCACATACATTCCGTAGCTGACGCTTTTTCGCCCGAACAGAAAGGCGAGCGTTTTGGACGATGTATGAAGCGTTACGGAGACGGTCGGTTCCGTCAGCCCGAATTCGGACATGTCGCCCTGAACGCGCTTGCGGACGGGCAATTTCAAAAAGCGGAGCAGCGCTTCGGCGCGCTCTTGGACGGCGGGAACCTGTATCGGCTCCGCGAGGCGCCATTCGCCGTCAACCCGCTCCAGCGTTATATCCGGCAGGGACGAGTCGGCGTATCGAAACTGCGCCTTCTGTATGTCGGCGGGCGCGATTCCGTATTCATCGCCGAGCGGCGTCTGTCCGCCGCCGCTGCCGCCGCCGTTTCCGTTCAGAAACAGATAAACAGCCGCGAGAACCGCCAGGACGGCCGCCAACCCCAGCGCGGCGATGATCTGCTTGCGCAAGTCCATCGAGACTGAACTTACCTTTAGAGTTGGGACAATTCTGGTTGCGAACGCGGACAGCGCCTGTGGCGCCTAAGATTCCCGCTTACGCGGGAATGACGGTCTGGTCGGCGCCTAAGATTCCCGCTTACGCGGGAATGACGGTCTGATTGGCGACGCTTTTTCCCCATAAATAGAGCGATCATCAGTTCAAATGTCCCAACTTTCTGCATGAGTCAGCATTGAGTGCGGCGCCGCCGATCAATTCGGCGGAGGGGGCGTCGGGTTCGGCGGCGCCGCCGGGAATGCCGCCGGCGCCTCCACGCCGCTTTCTTCAGTCGCCTTCGGCAGCAGCGCGCGCTCAATGACCTGGTCGATATGATCAACCGGTTGAATCTTCATATCCTGGCGGATGTCCGCCGGTATGTCGTCCAGGTCTTTGACATTGCCTTTCGGTATCAGCGCCTCCTTGATGCCGACGCGGTGCGCCGCGAGCAGTTTTTCTTTCAGTCCGCCGATGGGCAGCACATTGCCGCGCAGGGTGATTTCGCCCGTCATCGCCACATCCTTGCGCACCGGACGCCCTGTCAACGAGGAGAGCATCGCCGCGGCGAGCGTGATGCCGGCGGAGGGTCCCTCCTTCGGCACGGCGCCCTCCGGCACATGGATATGCATGTCCAAGCGGTTGAAGTCGAACGGCTCCAGGTCGTACTCTTTCGTCTTGGAGCGGATGCAGCTGAGGGCGGTCTGGGCGCTCTCGCTCATCACTTCGCCGAGCCGTCCGGTCAGGGTCAACTTCGCCTTGTCCGCGGACGCCATGGTCGTTTCAATGGAGATCACATCGCCGCCGACCTGCGTATAGACAAGCCCCTGCGCGACGCCGATCTGGTCGGTCTTCTCCGCTTTTGTCGCGGCGTATTGGGGCGGTCCGAGATACTGGGCGATGTTGCGCGCCGTGACGGAGACGCCTTTTTTCTCGCTGCCGTTCTCTTTATCCGCTTCGTCCTTGCGCGCTTTGGTTTTCTTTTTCGGCGAGTCGTCCACGATTTGCCGGGCGATCTTTCGGCATATCTTCGTCATTTCGCGCTCAAGCCCGCGTACGCCCGCCTCGCGCGTGTAGGACTGAATGACCGCGCTGACCGCCCCGTCCGTGATGCGTATCTTCGCTTTCTGCAACCCGTGCTGCTTGATCTGTTTCGGGATCAGAAAATGGCGCGCAATCTTGCCTTTTTCAAACTCCGTATATCCAGGCAGCTCAATGATCTCCATGCGGTCTTGCAGCGGCGGCGGTATCGCCGGCAGGACGTTTGCCGTCGTCAAAAACATGACGTCGGACAGGTCGAACGCCACATCCAGATAATGATCGCGGAAAGTGTTGTTCTGCTCAGGGTCCAGCACCTCCAGGAGCGCCGCGGCGGGGTCGCCTCTAAAGTCGCGCCCCATCTTGTCCACCTCATCCAGCAGGAAGAACGGATTTTTCGTCTTCGCGTCGCGGATGCCATGCATGATGCGCCCCGGTATGGAGCCGATGTAGGTTCGGCGGTGTCCGCGAATTTCCGCCTCGTCGCGCACGCCGCCGAGAGACATGCGCACAAACTCGCGCCCTGTCGCCCGCGCGATGGACCTGCCCAGAGAGGTCTTGCCGACGCCGGGCGGACCGGCGAAGCAGAGAATCGGACCGCGCGATTCGCCCGCCAGTTTCATGACGGCGAGGTACTCGAGGATGCGCTCCTTCACCTTCTTCAACCCGTAATGGTCTTCGTCCAGCATATCGGCGGCGACGCCGATATCGACCGAAGCGTCGCTTTTCGTGTCCCACGGAAGCGACAGAAGCCAGTCCACATAACTGCGCGCGACGCCCGCCTCGGACGACATCGGCGGCAGCATGTCAAGCCTGTCGATCTCTTTGAGCGCTTTCTCTTCCGCCTCTTCGGTCATGTTCGCCTTTTCGACGCGTTCGCGCAGTTCTTCGGTGTCGCTGCCGTCGCGTCCGAGCTCCTTTTGGATCGCCTTCAGTTTTTCGCTGAGGTAGTATTCGCGCTGCGTTTTTTCCACTTGCTCCTTCACCTGCGCCGAGAGCTTCTCCTCGATGGAGGCGAGGTCTAGCAGCTCCATCGTCATCTCATACACTTTCTGGAGCCGTTCGCGCGGGTCCAGCGTGTCCAGAACGCGCTGCAGCTGCTGGTAGGTCAGGTGGAGGTTGCGCGAATCTTTCGGCTTGTAGCAGTAAAACGCGATGCGGTCGGCGAAGCGCCCCGGTTCGGTCTCGTTGGCGAGGCTGGTCTGATCGTCGTAGCTGAGTCCTCGGTTCGTTTTTTGGTAGTAGTATTCGAACGCTTTGAGCAGTTTTTGGGAGAGCTGCTCCACCTCTCTTTTTTCGGAGGCGGGTATCGGCGCGTCTTGGACGACGCGCACATCGGCGGTGAGTATGTCGCCGCTGTCGTCCAGGCGCGTGACAACCGCGCGCGACTTGGCGATGGGTCGGAACTGAATCTCCTCGTTCACCTCCATCGGATCGGTCAGCTCGGCGACGACGCCGACATCGTAAAAGTCGTCTGGGGTGGGATGGGCGGAGGCGTTTTTTTGCGCCAGAAGCAGCGCCTTGCCGTTGTTGTTTTGTAAAGCCCATCGGACAGCGTTGACGCTTCGTTTTCGACCCGCTCTCAAGCCCGAATTGGGAAACGCGCCCAGCGGCAGGACGACGTACTCCTTCAAGCCGAGAACCGGTATGCCCTGAACGGTTTCCATATATCGGTAGTGGGTCGAGGCGCTTTGATCAGCTGCCATGTTTTTCGCCGCCTTCGGTTAGCAATTTGCGTGATCGGTTGTGTATCTCACTTCTTATTATGGCGCATGCGCGGCTGCATTGCAAGTACCGCCATCGTATCCGCCCCTCAATTTAAAGACGTTTGAGCGGGCGGGCGGTTTCATTTAAGGCTTTAAGGTCTCAAGAGAATCCTGCAGCGTCTTCTGAAGTTGGGACAACGTCTCCTGAAGTATGGAAACTTGAACGAGCATAGTCCTAAGATTTTCCTCCATAGAGCGGCGCTCCAGCAGCTCTGTCGTCATATCATACACGGTCTGGAGCCGTTCGAGCGGATCCAGCGTTTCCAGGACGCGCTGCAGCTGCTGATAGGTCAGATAGCGATGGCGCGACTCTTTCGGCTTGGGCTTGTAGCAGTAAAACGCGATGCGGTCGGCGAGGCGCCCCGGTTCCGTCTCGTTGGCGAGGCTGGTCTGATCGTCGGGGCTAAGTTCTTTGCTTGTTTTGCCGCAGTACTGTTCAAACGCTTCAAGCAGTTTTAGGGAGAGCTGTACCGCTTCTCCTTTTTCGGACGACGGCATCGGCTCGTCTTGGACGAGGCGCGCCTCGGCGGTGAGCATGCCGCCGCTGTCGTCCAGACGCGCGACGACCGCGCGCGACTTGGCGATCGGGATGAACTGAATCTCCTCGTTCACCTCCATCGGCTCGGTCAGCTCGGCGGCGACGCCGACATCGTAAAAGTCGTCGCCGCCTGGGCGGACGGCGTCATTTTTTTGCGCCAGAAGCAGCGCTTTGCCGTTGTTGTTTTGCAACGCCCATTGGACCGTTTTAACGCTCCGTACCCGACCCGCTATCAAACCCGTCTTCGGAATCTCGCCGAGCGGCAGGATGACATGCTTTATCAAGCCGAGAACTGGCATGCCCTGAACGGTTTCCATGTTTTCGCCGCCTTCGGTTAGCAATTTGCGTGAACGGTTCTGCGCTTATTTTTATCATGACGTATGCGCGGGAGCGTTGCAAGCTCCGCGTCCGATTCTCCCTTGAAAAGGGGGCTAGGGGTTTCCGCGCGGGCGCGGCGGCCGCGCGCGACGCCTTAAGATTCCCGCTTGCGCGGGAATGACGATTTCCGGGCGCGGACGGTTTCTGCCGGGACTCTGGATTCCCGCTTGCGCGGGAATGCATGTCCTTGCGGAAGCGGGAACGGAATGGTTGACGGCGAAATAAAAAAGTTGCGCTTGCCGCCCTGTTTCCGCTACCATAGTCAAAATATGCAATTCCGACCTAACGGAGAGTTTTGTGGAACGCATGAAAGTCTGCCCGCTGTCTGAACTGAAAGAAGGGCAAAATCGAGTCATCCAGCGCGGCGCCGACTACATCGCCGTCGTGCTGCGGGACGGGCAGCCCGTCGCCATCAACGACACATGCCCGCATATGGGCGGCTCGCTCGCGACCGGCTGGATCACCGACGAAGGCACGGTGGTCTGCCCATGGCACGGCTGGGAATTTCGGCTGTGCGACGGAGCGGGAGTCTGGCCGCCCGGCATCGACATCAAAACATACCCGGTCGAAGTGCAGGACGGAGACATCTACGTCGTCTTCAACGACGAACAGCAAGACAACGCGCAACAAAGCGCAGATTGAGCGGGAATTCAGCCTCAAGGCGACTTCGACTTACAGGAAGGGTCGATCATGTACTTTTTGCCGATACCCGAAAAATATTACCAGCTGACCGGCGAAGAACTGGAAGAGCGGATACGCGCCGCCAAAAACGAGCTGGGCGAACGCCTTGTCATCCTCGGACACCATTACCAGCGGGATGAAATCATCCAATTCGCCGACTTCCGCGGCGACTCCTTCAAGCTGTCGCAGCTGGCGGCGGAACGCGCGGACGCCGAATACATCGTCTTCTGCGGCGTTCATTTCATGGCGGAAAGCGCCGACATCCTGAGCCAGCCGTACCAAAAAGTGCTGCTGCCCGACCTGAAAGCCGGCTGCCACATGGCGGACATGGCGGACATCGACGCCGTCGAAGAGTGCTGGGACGAGCTGGAGGAGATCGCCCCCGGCGGCACGATCCCGATCACCTACATGAACTCCGCCGCCAACCTGAAAGCGTTCGTCGGCGAGAACGACGGAGCCGTCTGCACCTCCTCCAACGCCGCCGCCGTCCTCGAGTGGGCGTTTGACAAGGCGGAGCGCGCGCTCTTCTTCCCCGACGAACACCTCGGACGCAACACCGGATGGGCGATGGGCATCCCCCTAGACGAAATGATCGTCTGGGACCCGCGCCTGCCCCTCGGCGGCAACGCGCCAGAGCAGATCGAACGCTCCCGCATCGTCCTCTGGAAAGGCAACTGCCCCGTCCATCAGCTGTTCACCGCGAAGCAGGTTCAGCGCATGCGCGAGATGTTTGACGGCATCCATATCCTCGTCCACCCCGAAGTGCGCCATGAGGTTCTGCGCGAGGCGGACCTCTACGGCTCCACCGCCTACATCGTCAAAACGATAGAGGAGGCGGAGCCTGGATCCAAATGGGCGGTCGGAACCGAGCTGCACCTCGTGAACCGACTGGCGAAGGAGCATCCCGACAAAACAATCGTGTCGGTCGACCCGAACATGTGTCTCTGCACGACGATGAACCGCATCGATCCGCCGCATCTGTCCTGGGCGCTGGACAATCTGCTGGAGGAGCGGGTCGTCAACCAGATCACGGTGGAGCCGGAGATCGCGGAGTGGGCGTTGACGGCGCTGAACCGCATGCTGTCGATTGTATAGCCCGACCTCCAGGTCGTCATTCCCGCGCCCTCTCCTCGTCATTCCCGTGAAAACGGGAATCTTAGGCGCCGCAGGAGCCGTCAGAGCTGGCAGGGTCAAAGGGGGCGGGTTGCATGTTGAAGCCGCGCCGTGTAAAATGCGCCCGTGAACGGCTATTAAAAGGAGAACGCGATGTTTGTATGCTCGGCGTGCGGCTATCTGTTTGAGGATGTGGAGACGGCGGAGGATCTGCCTGAAGAATGCCCCGCCTGCACAGCGGATCCCGAAAAGTTTGTGCAGTATGATCAGCGTTTGGAATCGTGGGTCAAAAAGGCGGTCGCGGCGCATGTCATGTATCCCGACGCGGAGGGCGCCGATCTGCGCGCCGTCAACTCGGCGTTGTCGGCGCATATTCGGTTTGCGCTGGTCGGGGCGAACCGCGAATAATGCGCGTTTCGCTGACGGCGGCGTTGATCTGTCTAGCGCTGGCGGGATGCGCGTCGCGCCGCGCGATGGAAAGCCCCTACTACATCACGGGCAAAACGCTGGAGATCGCCGAGGGGTATGCGCTGATCGACCTCGGTACCGACGAAAAGGCGGAGAAGGGAACGCGCCTCATGGCGTTCCGCGTCGCCGAGGAGGAGACGCACCCCGCGACGGGGCGGCTGTCGCGCGTGCGTTTGGAGCCTGTCGGACTGCTGGAGGTGGAGGAGGCGACCCGCTTTCGTTCCATCGCGGCGATACTGGAAGGCTCGGAAGAGATCGCGCCGGGGCTGTATGTGCGCCTCGCGCCGCCGGACGGGCTGCCGGAAAGTTGGTGGGAGACGGCGGCGGAATGGTGGCTTTCGTTTCCACAGCGGAGGCGTTAGAGGGCCCTCTTCGGCATATCGAGTCGGACATATTTTTGCAGACGACTCCGCTTGCACAATTCCGAAAATTCATGTAACCTGTAAATATCAGGGTCTGTTTTACTTACTGCACGGGGGATGCAGATGTGTAAGAAATGCGGGCTGATCAATTTTACCTTGACGATCCAGCCGCATCGTCCCATTGCAGTCATGAACGTTGATTTGTTTCACCGCCTCGCCGCAGGTTTCGGTGTAGCGTCTTGGGAGTGATCAAAACAGGTCGCCGGTAACGGCACACACAGGGGGAGATTGGCTCCGCCCCCACAACATTGGAAGGGGTTCGGTATATGAAACGAAGAATACCGAAAGCGGAAATGAAACGGGGGAAAACGCTTTTCCTCGCAAAGAAGCGGGGCAATGCCGACAGCGACCTCGTCAAACCAACAGCGGCTGAGCTGTTGGAAGTGACGAGGATCCTTCCTGGCGCGCTCTGGCGTCGCAACTCCTGGGTTGTAACAGAGTATCCTGAATTCGGTCAGGATGAGCCGATCCGTGACGAAGGATCCATGAAGAGGACACTCTTGTTCACGGTCGAATACGAGCCAGGGAATGAGGTTCACGAAGACATAATGACGGCCGGTATGAACACACAAAGGCCGAGGACGATTCTGGACGCAGATGACGAGTGCGTGTTCATGTTCAAAGGAGTAAAAACGTGCGACGACTCCTATGGGATCGTCCAGTTTGTAATGCCGTCAAAGCTTTTTTCTAGGGAAGGAACTACGACGTGCAAGGGTTGGGTGAAAAAAGAGATGTCGGGCAGCGTGTAAAGCAGCCAGCCGTCTCTGACTCACACCGTCCAAAAAGAGAATGGGCGGTACAATCCGCCCTATTTTCAAAAGAAAGGAACGAAAAATAACGAGCGCCAACTTCAACTCGCAAACAATCTGGACAGGCGACAACCTGGACATCATGCGCGGCATGAACTCCGACAGTGTCGACCTGATTTACCTTGACCCGCCGTTCAACAGCAAGGCGAATTACGCCGCGCCCATCGGAAGCAAAGCGGCAGGCGCCGCCTTCAAAGACACCTGGGGGCTGGACGATGTCAAACTGGTCTGGCATGGCGAGATCAAGCATGCTTATCCTGGTCTCTACGCTCTCCTGACGACAACGCGCGAGATACACGGCGCCTCCATGATGAGTTACCTGATTTACATGTCGATCCGCGTCATGGAAATGCGCAGGCTGCTGAAACCGAAAGGCTCCATCTATCTCCATTGCGACCCGACAGCGAACTCATACCTACGGCTGCTGATGGATGCGGTGTTCGGGGCGAAAGCGTTTCAGAACGAGATCGTATGGAAGCGGGTCACCAGCACGGCGAGTAGTAAAGCCAGGTCCAGGCGGTATCCGACTGATCACGATACGGTGCTAGCATACGGGGATCCCTCAAGCTTTGTCATGCAGTACCGACCCTACGATCCTGAATACGTCCGCCGAAACTACAAACACGATGACGGCGATGGACGCGGACCCTACACGCTGTCGGAGCTGGCAGCAGCGACGCCAGAGCGGATAGCTGAGCTGGAAGCTGACGGACGCCTGGTAAGACGCCCGAACGCAAAAAGTCACCGCTATAAGAATTATCTGGCGGACAAAAAAGGCGTCCCGGTGAATGACATCTGGGACGATGTCGCGCCGCTGTCTTCCGGTACCGCCGAGCGCACCGGCTATCCGACGCAAAAGCCGCTGGCGCTTCTTCACCGCATCATCAAGGGGTCCTCAAATGAGGGCGATATGGTTTTGGATCCGTTCTGCGGCTGCGCGACGACATGCATTGCGGCTGAACAGCTCCAGCGGAATTGGGTCGGTATCGACATCTCGGAGAAGGCGGCGGATCTTGTTCAGTCGCGCCTGCGAGAAGAGCTTGGGTTGGCGTATCAAGGCGCGCATCGAACCGACATTCCCAAACGAACCGACTTGGGCAAAATCCCAAAATACAATTGTGCCGAGAACCGCCGTTATCTTTATGGACAGCAGGGCGGTTACTGCACCGCTTGCGGGACGCATTTTGAGCCGCGGCATTTTCAGGTGGATCATATCATCCCGCGCGCGAATGGCGGCAACGACCATATCAGCAATCTGCAGCTGCTTTGCGGATCATGCAACGCGCATAAAGGTACGAAGTCGCATGAGGAGCTGATCAAGCTGTTGACCGACAAGGGCTGGATCAAGCGT
Source organism: Candidatus Poribacteria bacterium (assembly GCA_963665845.2). GTDB lineage: Bacteria > Poribacteria > WGA-4E > JAPPNK01. Next base: position 1,981,780 of record OY762492.1, on the reverse strand, counting down.
CGGCAAGAGATCATCGCTCGCAGCAACCAGGGGCCGCCGAACGGATAGCCGCTAAATAAACCCAGAAAAATTTGACTTCCCGAAAACCACGCGGCAAAATTTTTGGCAGATTGGTAATTACGCCAGCCACAACAACGGAGGGACACAGAATGTCTAAAAAAGAGCATCAGCAAAACCTGCTCAGGAAGTTGGGAGAAAAAAGACGGCTCGAATCTCAAGTGGATGAAGAACTAGCGAGTCTAAAAACCTCCTACAACAAGGCAATGACAAAGATTCGTGATTTTCTACCCAAAGAATTCGCAAACGAAATCTCCTCTAAATTTGGGGAGGTTGTTTGGAATCCAGAAAAAGTTCTACCCAGTACCAAGATTTCTAAACATCTCCTACATCAAAAAATCTTCAATACAATCACTGCACTCGAACGAGACACTATCATTGAAGCGAAAGCGTCAAAATTTGTGACGCAACATGTTGATCAAATCCAGTCGGAAACAAAGTTCAACCTGCAAATTTCGTTAAAAAGCGAAATTCTCGATGTAAATATAGCATTCGATGAAATCAAAAATGCGGATGACATTCACCAACTAATCGCTGCGCTGCGCGAATGCGCCAAAGCATTCGATGCGCTGACAAAAGCACTCACTCTTGAAAGTTGAGACAAACGTCCGTGCAATGAAGAGGCGGGGATGACGCGGTCGGGCAAAGACGGGTTTGCGTCATGCGCCGCGTCGGCGTATCATGTTGAGGCGTTGACAGATTCCCATGAAGGAGACGCGCTATGAACACAACGCAGGAACCCCAGAACGAGGGTCTTCCGCTGGATCCAAACGCTTACGCGACAAAGCTGGACATCGCGAATCTTCGGTACGATTTCAAAGATGAAACCGCGAATCTTCGGTCAGAATTCAAAGATGACATCGCGGCTGTCCGAAGCGAAATCGCGGAGGCGAAGTCCGAACTCAAAAGCGAACACACAGAAACGCGAATTGCGCTTGCGGCGCTGACGAGCCGGGTAGAGGGAATGGAGAAGCGGTTGATTTCCCTTCAAAACCAAATGAAATTGCTTTTTGCGTTCCAAACAGGAATTTTGATCGCGCTCGTCAGCCTCTTTCTGAAAGGCATGATCTGAAACGGAAGCGCGTTTTTTGACTTTTCCGAACTCCCCTGCTAAAATAAATCTTTTATAGGGGATGAGAAATGAAGCGTTTTCTGGCTCTCAACGATTTCACCGTCCGCGAGCTGCGGCAGTATATCGACCGCGCCCTTGCGTTGAAACAGAACCGCGGCGCGGAAAGCGGCGCGTTGCGCGGCAAGACTCTCGCCTTGCTCTTTCTCAAAAGCTCCACGCGCACGCGCGTCTCCTTTGAAGCCGCCATGATCCAGCTCGGCGGCGGCTCCATCTACCTGAACCCCGACACGACGCAGATGAGCCGCGGCGAAACGATCCCCGACACGGTCCGAACGCTCTCCAGATATGTGGACGCGCTCGCCGTCCGCCTCTATGAACACGACATGCTGCTGGAGATGGCGGACAACGCCTCCATCCCGGTCATCAACGGGCTGACGAACTTCAACCACCCCTGCCAGATCCTGTCCGACCTGATGACGATCCATGAACATACGGGGCGGCTTGAAGGCGTCCGTACCGCCTTCCTCGGTCCCGCCAACAACAACCTCGTTCACTCCATGCTGCATGCCTTTCCGCAGTTCGGCGCGCATTTGACCGTCTGTTCTCCGAAAGGCGAATCGCCCGACCCGAGCGCGTTTCAGTTCGCCCAACAAGCCGCCCGTCAAACCGATGCGCAAATCTTGCTGACGCATGATCCGTCCGCCGCCGTCCAGAACGCCGACATTATATATACGGACGTCTGGTTCTCCATGCATGAAAAACCGACGCCGGAGCGTCAGAAAGCGTATGAGCCGTATCAGGTGAACGCCGATCTGATGCGCAAGGCGCCCGACGGCGCGCTGTTCATGCACTGCCTGCCTGCGCACCGCGGGCATGAGGTAACGGACGAGGTGGCTGACTCCGACCGGTCGATCATTTTTGACCAGGCAGAAAACCGCCTCCATCTGCAGAAGGCGGTTCTACTCGACATGATGGGAACCTAAGTGCGTTTTTTGTGGAAAGACCTGCGTTATCGGCGCGGGCGCGCCGCCCTGACCGTCGCGGGCGTCGCGTCTCTTAGCCTAATGATCTTGCTTTTCGAAGGAATCATAACAGGGATGTATTGGCAGGCGAGTCGTTTTGTCGAGTCGACCGGCGCGGATGTATGGGTATCGCGCGAACGCAGCGGGGGCGTCTTTGTCGGGTTCACGCTGCTGAACTCCGAGACGGTTGTCCCCGCCGTTTCCGGCGTTGGCGTCGTCCGCTCCCCCTCCGGCGAGGAACGCAATCTGATCCGGATACTTGACGAAGAAAACAGGAACGACAAGGGCGTTTACCCGTTCATATTCGCTCCCTCCCGCCCGACGATTCGCAAAAAAAATATGGAGCAGGAGGTGAAAGCGGTGGTGGTCGGATACCGCGCTGGAAAACTAGGCGGACCGAAACGCTCCGACATCGCGCGCGGCAGAATGTTTCAATCCACTAAAGAGTACGCCCCTGGACAAGACATCCCGATGGAGTGCGTCGTGTCCGATGACAAATCGCTCGGCTTGGAAGTTGGCGAATCGATAGAGGTCGGCGGGCATGAGCTGAAAGTGGTCGGCGTTGTTGAAGACATGATGTTCCTCTTCGATACGCCGTTCATTTTTACCGACATCAATGTCGCGCGGCGCGTCGCGCTGCAGGATGTGATCTATGTGAACACCTTTATTGTGAAGGCGGCTGAGGAGGATGGCGCCGACGATCTCAAAGACGTCCTGTCTGATCCTCAGACAGGCCTCATCGGCGTCGATGTTCACACCACCGAAGAGACGATCGACAACATTCGTAAAAACTATGTGGATGAACCGATGAAGGGCGTTAGGTTTTTGCAAACACTTTTATGTATCGCCTCGGCGCTCATTGTCGGGATGACCGCGTATGTGACAACCTTCGAAAAGACGCGCGAAATCGGCATTATGAAGGCGGTCGGCGCCGACAACGGCTATGTGATGCGGCTCATTTTAAACCAGATCGGATTGATGTCGGTTCTGGGCGTCTTGCTGGCGGTCGCGCTGGCGTATGCTACCGCCGTCGCTCAGGTCTTTCCGTTCTTTGTGCTAATCAGTCCGATAATAGCGTGCATCGTTTCGGCGGTCAGTTTGGCGGTCTGCCTTTTGGGGGGATGGATCGCCGCAAGGCGCGCCGCCCGCGTTGATCCGATGATCGCCTTCCGCGGCGAAGTGTAACGAAAAAGGAGCGTAAAATGAGCGCTGTCATCGAAGGCGTCGGCTTAGTGAAGCGGTTCGGGGAGGGAGACGCCCAGGTGACCGCTGTCAACGGCGTTGACATCGCCGTCCAGAGCGGCGAGCTGGCGATGTTAAAAGGCGACAGCGGCTGCGGCAAGACGACTCTCATGAGCATGCTTGGATGCATCTTGAGACCGAGCGAAGGGACGACGCTGCTGGAGGGCGCTGAGGTGGACTACAGCGATGAGCGCGTTCTGCCCCGCCTGCGCCGAGAGAAAATCGGCTTTGTGTTTCAGATGTTCAACCTGGCGCCGTATCTGTCGGCGCTTGAAAATGTGCTGCTGGCGCTGGATGTCGCCGGCAAAAAAGGCGCCGAGGCGGAAAACAGAGCGGAAGAACTGCTGCGTCAGGTCGGCTTGGAGCATCGGTTGACGCACCGCCCTGGGCAGCTTTCTGGGGGTGAAAAGCAGCGCGTCTCTTTCGCGCGCGCGTTGGCGAACAACCCGAAGGTGATCTTCGCGGACGAGCCGACCGCCAATCTCGACAGCCGCCAATCCGCCAACCTGCTGGCGCTGGTTGCGGAGCTGCGCGAGCAGTTTGGAGCCGCTGTCGTCATCGCGACGCACCAGACGGCGCTTGAGCAGTCTGCCGACCGCGTCATTGAGATGCGCGACGGGCGCATCGTCGGGTAACGGTTAAGATTTCTGGTAGTACTCCCATAAGGGATATTCGCGGCGTGGAGCGTCCGATTCCCCCCTTGAAAAGGGGGGCTAGGGGGGTTTAAAACAGGCGCAGCGACTGCGATGCCTTAAGATTCCCGCTTACGCGGGAATGACGTCAGGCGGTTCCGACGCTTTAGGGTCAAATGAAATTCATCGCATGGGCGTACTGCCAGATTCCTGCTTGAGTTGCATCGTCCGCGCCTTTGCGTTATACTCTGTACATGGGCGCATTGTATGAAAAGGGCGCCCGTCAACAAAACAACGGAGGTATGTTTTGCCGAAAGTGAATGTGAGCAGCGACGACTCCATCGATCGCGTGCTGAACCGATTTAAAAAACTGTGCGAGCGGGAAGGACTCCGCCGCGAAATGAAACGCCGCATGGCGTACGAAAAACCGAGCGAAAAACGGCGCCGAAAACTGATGCGCCGACAGCGCCAACTGCTGCGCGCCCAGGCGAAAAACAACGACGCCGCGCCGAAATACTACTGATGGAAACGCGCCCCCTCGGACGCACCGGCTTTCAGGTCTCGGCGATGAGCGCCGGAGCCGCCGCCATGGGCGGAGAATACGGCGAACGTACACAGCGCGAGGTGAACGAAACGGTCGACCGCGCCATCGAACTGGGCGTCAACTACTTCGACACCTCCCCCTACTACGGACGAACGCGCTCCGAAGAAGCGCTGGGAAAAGCGCTCAACGGCAAACGCCGCAAGGTGTTCCTCTCCACCAAAACGGGAAGGTTCGACTTTGACGCGTTCGATTTCACCGAGAAACGGCTGCGCGCCGAGGTCGACAACAGCCTGCGCCGACTGCAGACCGACCATGTCGACCTGCTCATCGCGCATGACATCGAGTTTGCCGACCCGGCGGTCGTCTTAAACGAGGGGCTGCCGACGCTTCAAGCGCTCAAAGAGGAGGGCAAAACCCGCTTTATCGGCGCGTCGGGCTTGCCGCTGCATGTTCTGCAGACGGCGCATGAGCAGTTTCCGCATCTGGACGCGATCTTGTCCTACTGCCGCTACTGCTTGAACGACACGGCGATGATACCGTATGCGGAGCGGTGGCGCGCGGACGGACTCGGCGTCATCAACGCCAGCCCGCTCTCGATGGGTCTGTTGACGCATGGCGGACCGCAGGAGTGGCACCCGGCTCCGGATGCGTTGAAAGCGAAGGCGAACGAAGCGGCGGAATGGTGCGCCGAACGGGGAGCCAATCTCGCGTTTCTAGCAATGCAATTCGCGTTCCAGTGTCCAGCCGCCGACACCACGATGACAGGCACGGCGCGGCGGCGGCATCTGGAATCGAACATAGAGGCGCTGAACGCGCCGATAGACGAAGAGATACTGAACGGGGTTTTGGACATCCTGCGCCCCGTTCAGAATTTGAGCTGGCAAAGCGGAATTGAACGCGCCTGGCGCGACTATCAGGGCTAAGACGATGTATGACAAGTGGCCGAGGCCGTTGTCGGAACGGTCAAAGCGGATACGCAAAGGCTTTCGCGGGCGGGACAAGGTCACCGGGATGGCGGACGCCAAGCGCAACTGCCCCGCCTACGAGGGTCTCATCTCGGCGACCACCTGCCGGGAGAGCCGCGGCGTCGTAGAAGGCTGCGACGCGCGCTGCCCGTATTTTGCGCCGATGTTGACGCGCAACCGCTCCCTGCCCGGCAAGACCTACCCGCTCCACAAGTGCTACTTCCGCTACATCCCTGAAAGCGGCTGCGGCTCGGTACTGGTCGCGCGGCATAACCCGGACGGAACGCTGCGGGTCATGTCGCTGTTGCTGGACCTGTGGAAGCGGGGGCTTCAGGACTGCTTTATGGATGTGTCGGTTGAGGAGGCGGCGCTGGAGAAGCATATCCAGTCGTTTGAGGAGCCGCCGTATGAAGAGAAAGAGCTGCAGGAATGCCAGCGGTATATCAATTGGGCGGAGAAGATCTCGCAGGAGGTGGGGCATGAGGTCCCTTGGGAGTACCGCCGATGGAAAGAGACGCTCGGCAACATGAACGAGGCGCCGGCGATGGAAGGCTCGCTTTACCGGTGCGCGAAGTGCATGGCGGATCTGCCGCATCAGGCGGTGGAGCTGATGAAGCAGTACGCGCTTCGGGACGATGTGCAGTTTTACCTTGCATGCCGAAAATGCGGCGGAGAGTTTGACGAGGAGTGGTGATGAAACGGGTTTATTGGATTTCGGCGTTCGCGTTGTTTGGCTCGCTGGCGTTCGCGGCGTTTGCGCAGGACAGCGCGCCCGCGGCGACCGATTCCGGCTTTTTCAAAATTTTTGAAGTCGGCGCAAAAAATCCGCTCTGGGCGACGGTCATTGTCAGCATCGTCATCACCGTCATCAAGACGATTCATTCGGCGGTGCGCCGAGACAAGATTTTGAAACGGCACCTCGGCAAGTATCTGCAGTTGAGGCATAAAGACGGGCGGGAATCGGGCATCTTTAAAATGATTCTGAAAGATGTGGAGATCGCCTCGGAGAAGACCGACGTTCAGGGCAAAGACAGCGGACGGCTCTTCAGCCATAAAGAATTTCACGACAAGTTCCAGGCGCTCGTCCGTTACCATGACGAAATGACGCAGGCGGACATGGATGAGCGGAAAGGGTATATTCAACGCTCCATCCACCCGACCATCTTCAACCGTTTTCGAAAACAGCTCCTGTCGTTCTTCCGGCTGCTGGGCGATCAAGTGAAGGTGATATGGGACCAAGCGATCGGAACCCATCTCACTCGATTGCGGGGGCACACTGAAAAATATATAGGCGGGGCGCAGATTCAAGAGATGGCTGAAAGGCAGGTCGAAGATGTTACCGGCATCACCCGAGAGGGAGGATACAAGCTGGACGACACTGAAGGCGGCACCTCCTACCGTATGCTCATCGACCGGCTTCTCGGAACGAAAGTGTTGGCGAATGTCTTGGGCGGCAACCGAGAATGCATCCTTGCCGACTACACCTTGGGCGGCTACTACCAGCTGCTGGATGTGAAGCTGGATGAAAGTTTTGAGCTGAACATTGAGTGGGGAAAACAGCAGGGCAAGTGGGTCGGCGGCGGCGGATACGACCGACTTGTGCGCGCGACGCGCCATGACAACGAGATCGAGATCGAGAGCCGCGCGCAGTTCCCGCTTCAGCTCACACTCTTAGAAATGCATGGCGGCCGCAAGATCGCCAACCAGCATGTCGGAAATAAATCTTACAACAAGGATCATAAGCACAACCACGAGAAGATCAACATACGGATTGAGCCGTACGGCAAAATCAAGTGGAAAAAGATGCATCACGAACGGCGCAAGGTGGCGCAAAGCACATTCAAGGAAATCATCGGTCCCGGCTTCGACCTCGGCCTGAACGATTACGGACATGTGAAGCTGCGGTTCCACACCAGCCGCATGGCGGATTGCGTCGTCAAATACCAAAACAACGCGATCAAATACCGCGCCGAGAAGGTGGACGCGCAGGATGTTCAGCTCGACTCTCTGGCGGAGGCGCTGTGGCGCACCTCCTCGCGCCTTGAGATCACCGACGAGAAAGGCAACCGCATCCGCGGGCTGCATCTCAACAGCGGATATGTGACGAACCTCAGCAAAGACCTTGTCAACATTCCGGAGGTGCGCGGACATTACTCGAAGCGGTGGGACAACGAGCGTTCGTTTGATCGGTTTGAGCGGAAGTCGCGCCCTCTGCGCTGGTCGTTTTCGGGCCGCCTCGGCGCGTTGACCGGCAGGGCGAAGAAGGCGGCGGCGCAGGTGGCGCTGATGCAGCTGATTTCGAGCGAGAAGCAGCTCGCGTCGCCCGAAAGCTGGGCTTTGCAGTTCCCGATTGCGCGGCGGCGGCGCGATTTGAAAATCACCGCGCCCCCGCACAAACTGCCGATGCGCATCGGCGTTTTGACGCAAGCGCGGCATGACGAGGAGATCAGCGCCCTGAACGCGATCCACTCGGCGGCGGGTCACCGCATGCTTTTCCGCCGAGAACCGAACCCGGCGCTGCCGTGTCTGGATAAGATGGACATCCTGTATCTCGGCATGGGCGCCAATCTGCAAAACCTGCGCGGATTCAACCGGCAAAGCGAGGAGCGCATCCGCCGATTCGCCGCCCAGGGCGGAATCATCATCGCATTTCCGCCGAACACAAAAGTGCGGCGGGGCGGTCGACTCGGATGGATACCCGATCCGCTGGTGGAAACGGAAGACCGCATCGCGTCCAACGTCGAACTGACGCGCGGTCCGCGGATTCATGAGCCAGGGGGGAGCCTCATCAAGTTTGAGACGATCTCCGCCATCGCCGCGGCAAAGGTGTCGCGCATCTTCCTGGAGCCGAACGAACTGGAGCTGGAAGAGACGCCGGCGAAGGTCGGCTGGTCGGTATGGAGCGACCGATTCACGCAGATTGCATCCGTCGACACGGAGGGACCCTATGAGGGCGAGAAGGCGGCGGTCGCGTTGACCCTCCCATATGGACGCGGGCTGTATGTCGTGTTCGGCTTCGGACCGAGCCGCCCCGCAGATTTTGAGTGGAGCGTTCCGCTGGTGGAGAACATCCTGACCTACGCGGCATTATGGAAAGACAGGCAGGCGAAACACAAGCGCCACGCCGCTTAGCCGCGGTGTACGACGCCGAATGCGGATGGCGCCGACGCGCGGCGGCGCGCCGCTCTTCGTCATTCCCGCGCAAGCGGGAATCCAGAGGCGTCGCAGAAACCGTCCGCGTTCACTAGGCGGAATGTCCCAACTAAAGACAGAAGGTCAGACTTTAGGTATTGACAGCGCGGCGTATGGAAAGACAGACTGAAAAACAAAAATGGCAAGCCGCCTAGTCGCAGTGTACGACGCCGAATGCGGATGGTGTCGACGCGCGGCGGCGCGCCCCTCTTCGTCATTCCCGCGCAAGCGGGAATCCAGAGTCCCGGCAGAAACCTTCCGCGTTCGCCAGAAAGACATATGGAAAGACAGGCTGAAAAAGCAAAAACGGCAAACCGCCTAGTCGCAGTGTACGACGCCGAATGCGGATGGCGCCGACGCGCGGCGGCGCGCCGCTCTTCGTCATTCCCGCGCAAGCGGGAATCCAGAGTCCCGGCAGAAACCGTCCGCGTTCGCCAGAAAGACATATGGAAAGACAGGCTGAAAAAGCAAAAACGGCGAGCCGCCTAGTCGCAGTGTACGACGCCGAATGCGGATGGTGTCGACGCGCGGCGGCGCGCTGGTCAGCTTTGGATATAGACGGCGCCGTCCATTTCATACCGCTTCAGGACGAGGCGGCGTTGGCGCGGCTCTCCCTGTCGGCTGAAGAGGCGCGACGCGCGATTCATGCGGTGGAGTTTGGAAAAACATACCGCGGCGCGGCGGCGGCGGGGCGCATCTTATCTCGGCTGCCGAGGCGGCGATGGCTTGGACAGCTGCTTCAGCTGCCCGTCTTGGCGCCGCTCGCCGAAGCGGCCTACCGCGTCATCGCAAGAATCAGACCGCGCAAAGGGTGCTGTTGAGCATCCCCCGCGCGGCCTGTTCCAGCGTTCAACGAATCACTCCGCCGATTTCAAACCGCCCCAAAGAGAAGCGGCTTTGCCGATCGGATCGACCGACGTGGTCGGGAAAGCGTCCGGGAGCCAGTTGTTGAACAGCTCCGTGACGACCGCCCCGCGCGGCAGGTTGTCGTTGGAGACCTGCATGACGATGCCGACCAAGCCCTTGTAGTCCGCATGCTGGATGATCGCCGGATCTTCGCCGAGCGGTCCCTCCGCAAAGACGACAGCGTAATCCCAGTTCTCGTCCCCTTCAACCTGCGCCTTTTTGAAGGAGCGGTTCGACTGGAAACCTTCCAAGCTGGGCAGATATTTGCTGCCGTCGGCGGTCGGAGAGACAGCGTTGCCGTCCGTCCACATATCGAAGGTGGAGTCGGTGACGCTCTGGAGACCGCCCACCGCGTTCGCTCCTCCGCCGAGGGTCACATAGAAGATGTAGTCGGCGGTGTTGAGGTACAGGTTTCCGTCCTCGATGTACTTTTCGATGATGGAGTCGTCCGGCTCGGCGTTGCCGGGCGCATAGACGGTTTCGGGCAGGTAGCCGAAGGTGAAGAAGACATCGACATCTCCGTCGCCGGTGCTGTCGGCAAGGAAGCTGGCGGATTCGTCCAGATTGACCGCCATGATGTCGGTCGAGGTTGTGTTGCTGAGGATTTCATTGGCGGCGTCGTCAGCGGCGGCTTGGCCGATCCAGCCCACCTTTTCGTGGAAGACGGCGATCTGCCCAAGCGACTGGGCGGCGGCCGTTCCGCACACGAGAATCATTGCTGCGATGACAGCGTTCATTGCATTGCGCATTGGCGCTTTCTCCTTAGTTGTTGCGCGCGTTTTATCTTGCGGCGCGCTGGCGCTTCAGGTTGCCCCACAACGCAGCCGATTTGCCGATCGGATCGACCGACTGCGGCTCTATCGTTTCGGGAACCCAGTTGTTGAAGATGTCAAGCGCGACGTCGGCGCGGTTCAAGCCGTCGTTGACGACCTGCATCCAGATGCCGACGCGCCCGCCGGTTTCTGTGTGGCGGATGATAGCGGGGTCAATCCCCAGCGGTCCCGACCCGAAAGCAACCTCGATTTCCCAATTGTCGTCCGCCTCGATTTGACCTGGTTTGAAGGACCTGTTGGAGGTGAAGTTGCCGAGGCTGGGGGTGTATTTTTCTCCGTCGGCGGTCGGCTTGATGGCGTTGCCGTCCGTCCACATGTCGAAGGTGGAGTCGGTGATGTTCTGAAGTCCTTGCACCGCGTTCGCCCCTCCGCCTTGCGTAACATAGAAGATGTAGTCGGCGGTGTTCATGACGAAGTTGCCGTCGTCGATAAACTCTTCGACCAGGGATCCGTCCGGATCGGCATTCCCAGGCGTGTAGATGGTCTGGGGCGTGTACCCGAACATCACGAGGCAATCGACGTCGCCGTCCCCTGTGTTTTGTTCAACCCATTCGGCGACGCCGTCCAGGTCGTACGCTTTCGGGTTTTGGAACGATTTGACGCCTGCGATGATCGCGTCTCCGACCTCTTTCGCTTTGCCGGCGGCGATCCATCCCACATTGTCGTAAAAGACAGCCATCTGTCCAGCGTTCGCCTGCGCTTTTTGCTCGGCGCATGTTGCCGCGAGCATGAGCGCGGCGCAGACGCTGTAGACGATTTTGCGCATGTTGCTCTCCGTTGCATGTATGCCCATTTTTTTAGTTAAAACAACTATAGTATAGACCGTCAAAAATTTCAAACAACGTTTGACCTCTGACCTTACGTCGTTAGTTGGGCATGACAGCGGGCGGGCGCGGACGGTTTCTGCGGCGCCTCTAGATTCCCGCTTACGCGGGAATGACGGTCTGGATCGGCGGGCCGTCACGCAAAATGAATCACATCGCATGAGCGTACTATCTGCCAGCGTCGCGCCCTCTATTCGCGCCTGCGCGCCTGCGGCGGGGCATGCGTTTATCTCCGGAGCCAGTCTAGCAATTCTCGCTGGCGGGGTTCGATGCGGTCGTATGAAATGCCGTTTTCTCTGCAAAAATCGCGTATGATCGGCAAAAACCTGTCTGCGTACCTTTCCGTTAACAAGGATCCGATCCTATCGATATTTAAAAATTCGCTTTCTGTTTGCGGGAGATAAGCTGCCATCTGCTTCAATGTTCTGTCCTGAAACGCATTGACCCTCTCGGGAATCCGATCGCGTTCATCCCTTAGCAGTTCGTACAGCCTAGGGGCGTATTCGTTTGGGTCTGCGTACTGTTCCTCCTCGACAGAGATAATAGCCGTAGGATTTTGATCGAATGCGACGGACGATTCGGCGACCTGCTGAAGAGGCGGCTCGTTCGTTTCCCCGCAGTATTGACGGATGATCGGAAGGAAGTCGTCGGCGTACCGCGCTGTCCGCCCTTCATCAACGCCCCAAATTTGCCTAAATTCTTCTCTGGTCTTCGGCAGATGAGTCGCTAAATCTTCCAGCGTTCTGTCCCGAAAGACTTGCAGATCGTTTGTATTGTCTCGTCTGGCGACTTCTATGCGCCTCAGTCGAAGCAGCTCAAAAAGCGCGTACTGAAACTCAATCGGAGCATCAGCGCGCAGCGCATGCTCTTTGCAGTATTGACGGATGATCGGTAAAAAAACACCGGCATATTGGATTGTAATGGGACCAATCCCCCAGATATTTGCAAATTCTTCTTGAGTTTGCGGCAAATCGGTTGCCATTTCCTCCAAAGACCTGTTTGCAAGGATAAAATATGGACGGACTCTCTTCTCCCTTGCCAATTCGTTGCGCTTTGTGCGCAGCTGTTCATACAGGTCGGAATGAAACTCATGCATTTAATGTACTCCTGATTCGCGCCTGCGCGCCCGCGGCCGTTTCCGCCTCGATCTCATAACCAATAAACGCGCGCCCTTCCCGCTTCGCCGCCACACCCGTAGAACCCGACCCAGCGAATGCGTCCAGTACCAGCGACCCCGGCGCCGAAAAGATGCGTATGAGATGTTGAAGCAGCGCGACAGGCTTCGGCGTCATATGCCCATGCCGCTCCTTCGGCTTGTCGACCTGTATGACCGTTCCTGGAAACTGATCGGGATGGATGAGCGGCGAGCTGACATCGATCAAGCCCGTCTCCCAGCGGTCCCAGTTGTCGACCAGCGTCCCCTCAACCGGCGCCTGCCCTAGAACGATCATCTCTCCCTGCGGTTTCAGCTGCGCCGTTTTGCGTCCGCCCAGTTTGCGTATCAGCCGCTTCTTTTCGGCGTCCGGCAGTTTCCGCTTCCGCACCCAATGCTCCTGTGAAAACGCCTTCGCCTGCCCCTCATACCGCCAGAGCAGCATGTCGCGTATTTCAAAACCAGCCTCCTCCAGCGCCACCGCCGCCCGATGCGCCAAGCGGTTCTGGCTAAACACGAGGCAGAAGCCGCCCGGGCGAATGACGCGCATCCACTCGCGGGCGACCGGCGTCAAGAAACGCTGCAGGTCAAGCCCCTGCCGCGCCGAAAACTTCATACCCGCCGGCAAGGAGCCGACGACCCCTTTTTTGACGCGCCGCTTCAACTTTGCCGCGTCCCAGTCCGCGCCCATGCCGTCTAGGAAATAGGGCGGGTCGGTCAAAATGAGCGAGACGGAATTGTCGGCAAGACGCTTCATCCCGACGCGGCAATCCTCGTTCTCAATATGGACGTTCGATCCGCTCATCCGTTTCCGTTCATACAGGTTTCGGCGCCGCGCGCTCCACATAGACGCCTTCCGCCAGGGCGCTCTCCATCTCTTGCGCGCTGCCGGCGACGCGCATCTGCAGCCGCCCCGCTTCAAACGCCAGCACATGAACGCTCCTGCCGGGAAACAGCCCCAGATCGCCAAAACGGCGCAGACGGCATGAATCGCGGTCGGAGACGCGGCGGACGACCGCCTGTTCGCCCGCTTCGATCTGGTCTAACGGCGTGTAAAGCGCGTCGTCGCGTATATGCCCCTCGCGGGACGGTATTGGATGCCCATGCGGGTCGGTGTCGGGATAGCCGAGCAGGGCGTCGATCCGCGCCTCAAACGCCTCCGAGATCACATGCTCCAGCGCCTCCGCTTCGGCGTCCACCTCGTCCCACGAATACCCCATCCGCTCCGCCAGGTATAGCTCCAGAAGCCGATGATGGCGGATGATTTCCAGCGCGATGCATCGCCCCGTCTCGGTCAGCTCCGCCCCCTGATACGGCTCATAAAGCGCCAGATCGAACCGCGCCAACCGTTTGAGCATTTTGGTTACGGACGCCGCGGAGACCTGCATTCGATCCGCAATCAGAACCGTTGTCGCCCTGCCATGCCGCCGCTGCGCCTTGTAGATCGTTTTGATGTAATCCTCCATCGACGTTGTCAAGACGGGGGACATCGCTTGGCGGGCTGCGGACATGTTCGATGAGCGCATCAGTAGCTCCAGGCTTCCTTGCTTAGTTCGCCGGTGAAAACGACGCGGGCGTCGCCTTCCAAGCGGATATTGCTTGCCGCGCCGCCGTTCAGTTCAAAATGGACGATCAGATCGAATCCGCCTTTGACGCGCACCGTGACGGGCGGGCGTACCTTGTCCTGCAGAGCGGCTGTCACCGCCGAGGCGACAGCTCCCGTTCCGCATGCTAAGGTTTCATCTTCGACGCCGCGCTCATAGGTTCGGGTTCGCAGCGTCTGTTCGTCTTCGACGCGGACAAAGTTGGCGTTGGCGCCCGCCTGTCCGAACGCTTCATGGTAACGCATTTCGCGCCCCGCCGCCGGCACATCGATGGAATCGATCTCGTCCATGAAGCGCACCGCATGCGGAACGCCTGTGTTTGCAAACGAGGCGACCGCTTCGCCCTCCTCCAGTTCCAACGGAAAATCGAGCCGTATGTCGCGCGGATCGCCGAGTCCAAGAAGCACATTGCCGCCGGCAATCTCCGCCGAATAGACCCCTGCAAGCGTTTCAAAATGCATCGTTTTGTCGGCAACGCCGTTCAAAAAAGCGAAGCGGGCGATGCATCGGGCGCCGTTGCCGCAGGTTTCCGCTTCGCCGCCATCCGCGTTGAAGTAGCGCATTCGAAAATCGGCTTCCGACGGATCCTCCGGCGATTCAACGAGCAGGAGGCCGTCCGCGCCGACTGACACCCGGCGGGAACATACCTTCGCCACAAATTCGGCGGACGCTTCGATTTGACCGGCGCGGTTGTCGATGACGACAAAATCGTTGCCGGCGCCGCTCATCTTTGTGAATGAAATGGACATATCAGCTCTCTTTCTTGTCTAGTAAGATTTCAGGGATTCGTTCGCCTCTTGTCAAATCTTCCAGCGTTTCGCGCTCGCGTATGAGCAGCGCCTCGCCGCCGATGGTCATCGCTTCAGCCGCTCTCGGTCTGGAATTGTAGTTGGAGGACATGGCGAATCCGTATGCGCCTGCGCTGAAAACGGCAAGCGTTTCCCCCTCCTCCATGCGCGGCAGGGAGCGGTCTTTCGCCAAAAAATCGCCCGATTCGCAGATCGGACCGACGACGTCCACCGTTTCGATCTCCCGTCCGCGCCGCTTCACTGGGCGCATCTCATGCCAGCTGCCGTAAAACGAGGGGCGTATCAGGTCGTTCATCGCGCCGTCGACGATGATGAATGTTTTATGATCGGTCTCTTTTCGGTAAAGTACGCGGGCGCACAGTATGCCGGAATTGCCGCTGATATACCGCCCCGGCTCCAGCGCCAGGCGGCAGCCTGTCTTCTCCGCGCCGTCCATCATGACCCGCGCGTATGCGTTCAGGTCCAGCTCCTTTTCGTCTTTATAGACAATCGGCAGCCCGCCGCCCATATTCAGCAGGCGGAGCGAGCGCGACCCGTTTTCCCGCAGCTCCGCAACCAGCGCGACCGCCTTCTCCATCGCCGCTTCATACGCCTCAATCGTCGTGACAGGCGAGCCGAGATGAATATGCGCCCCGCATATGTCCAGATGCGCATGGTTTTCCAGCTCCTTGAAGAGACGCGGCGCGGCGTCGATGTCCACGCCGAATTTGACGCCTTTTTTGCCTGTTGTCGTGTGCTTATGCGTCTTCGCGTCAACATCGGGGTTGATGCGCAGCGTGATGGGAGCGCGCTTGCCCGCTTTCTCGGCGACTCTACCGACCGCATACGCTTCCGGCGCCGACTCGACCGCGAACGCCAAGATGTCGGCCTCCAGCGCCTCCGCGATCTCCGCCTCCGTTTTGCCGACGCCCGCAAAGACGATCTTTTGCGGGTCAACGCCGGCGGTCAAGGCGCGGCGCAGTTCGCCGACAGAAACGATGTCCGCCCCCGCGCCCTCCCGGGCCAACGCCCGTATGACCGCGATGTTCGAGTTCGATTTGACCGAGTAACAGATCGTCGCGTCCACACTTGAAAACGCCTCCCGCAGCCGTCGAAACCGACCGGTCAACGCCCCGTAGCTATAGATGTAAAGCGGGGTGCCGTACCGCTCGCAGATCTCGGCGACCGGCGCGTCGTCGCAATACAGTTCACCGTTGCGGTAGGCGAACCCTTCAAACGCTTCTTTCATATCATTTCCTCCAAATAATTATGTAGCGCGCCATGCGGCTTAAAGTCAACCTACATCGCTTCCGCCGCCTGCCTACATCAAACTCATGAGGCCTTCGGCGCCGGGCGGCGGGTTCTTTTCAAACGCTTCGCCGATCCAGCGCGCGCCGGACGGGCGCCCTGGGTTGCGGTATGCGTAGACAACCGTCCAGCGGGTCGGGCTGCCTTGCCGGCGCGGACTCACCGCATGGGCGGCGTGCGTCCACATGAGCGCGACCGTTCCCGCCGGCGCCGACAGCTCCTGTATCGACAGCGGTTCGCCTGTCTTCAGATGCGTTTTCCCCGACAGCCAGCCGCTGCGCAGGTCGTCGTCGGTTCCCCCATGAATGCGCGCGTCCCGATACAGATGGCTCCCCGCCGACACCTTCAAGCCGCCGTCCCCAGGTTCAAAGCCGTTCACATAAAAGAAGATGCGCGCAAAGCCGAGGGACGGGTCGTCGTCGCTGTAAGCGTGGCTATGCCAGCCGATGCCGCCGTTGCCGCCCGGTCGGTTCAGCGCGACGCAATGATCGTAGCGGATGTTTTCGCCGAGGATGCGCCGCGCCAGTTCAAGCAGTTGCGGATGGGCAATCAGGCTCGCAAGATACTCGTTCCATTCGGCGGAATATCGCTGCGGATGGCGCGGTTCGTCGGGTCCTGTTTGCGCGCTCAGCTGTTGGACGCTGCGCAGCGCTTCCGTCATTTTTTCCTGCGCCGTCTGCGTCATGACGCCTGGCAGCAGATAATGCCCGTCATGATCCATCCTCCGCTTTTCCCGTTCGCCAAACGCATATGGGTGAAAGATGCGCTCCATCGCTTTCGCTCCAGTGCCGTTTTTTTTGTTATTGTATATCTCTTTTGGACAGAGCGCGAGTCCTTCGCGTTTGACCTTGCGGCTTTAGTTGGGGCAGGCGCGCCGACGAAGGAGAACGCCCCCGCCGAAGAATAACGGGCGGGCAAACCCCGCCTTCCCGCCCTTCCGCCCGCGCCATGAACATAGAAACGCATTCTGCTCCAATCTATGCTAAACTAGGCGGCGTCGCTGTATGCTATGAAAGGGCGGTCAAAGCCTTTGCGAAAAACTCAACCTGAACAATCTCCCCGACTGCTCCTGAAAGGCGGGCGCGTTATCGACCCTGGCGCCGGTATCGACGCCGCCGCCGATGTCGCTCTCCGCAACGGGCGCATTGACGCCATCGAAAAGAGCATTGACGCGCAAGAGAACGACCGCGTCTTCGATTGCCGCGGCAAGATCGTCACCCCCGGCTGGGTTGACCTGCACACGCACGCTTACTGGGGCGCGACCACCTGGGGCGTTCTGCCCGATCCGCTCTGTCTCGCGTCGGGCGTCACGGCGGCGGTGGACGCCGGCTCGGCGGGCTGGGCGAATTTTCCCGGCTTCGAGGCGTTCATCGCCCAGCCCTCCGCCGCGCGAATCTACGCCTTCGTTCATATCTCCGGCATCGGCTTGACCTATCCGCTCGTCGGCGAGATGGAGGATCTGCGCTTCGCCGATGCGGAGCTGACAGCGCAGACGGCGCTGGAATACCCTGAAACGGTCGTCGGAATCAAGGTGCGGCAAGGGGCGGCGCAGGTCGGTCAAAACGGCGTGGAGCCGCTGCGCCTCGCCGTCGCCGCTGCGGAAATGGCGCAGACGCGCGTCATGGCGCATATCGCCGCGGGCGTTCCGCTGCCGGATGTCCTGAACCTGCTGCGTCCTGGGGACATTGTGACGCATTGCTTCCAAGGGCGCGGCGACACGATCCTGCAAACGGACGACTCGCTGCTGCCGCATGTTCTGGAGGCGCGGAAGCGCGGCGTCCTGTTCGATGTAGGGCATGGTTCCGGCAGTTTTCATTATCCGACGGGGCGGCGCGCCATTGAGCAGGGCTTTTTGCCGGATGTGATCAGCAGCGACCTGCATAGTTTGAGCGTTCATGGTCCGGCGTTCGATCTGCCGACGACCGCGTCCAAGTTTTTGAACCTCGGCATGCGCCTAACCGACGTGATTCATGCCGTCACGCGCGCTCCCGCGGCGGCGGTCGGACTGGAAAAGGAGATTGGAACGCTGCGCGTCGGCGGCGCCGCCGATGTGAGCGTGTTTGAATTGGTTGAAGAAGAGACCGTTTTTGTGGATACTCATGGAATTGAAGAGATCGGAAGGTTACGGCTGAAAGCATGCGCCGCAGCGCGCGCGGGCGACCTATGGACGCCTGAACGCGCCGAGGCGGAGCTCGGCAAGCCCGAATCGCACACCCCGCCCGTGACGCGCCTGGGCAACGAAAAGCTCAAGCGGCAAGCGGGCATTCGCTAAGCAACACGTAAGGAGACCCATTTGGCTGACACCCGACCAAACATCTTGTTCATCATGTCGGACGACCACGCCTCCCATGCCATGAGCTGCTACGGGAGCCGCATCAACGCCACCCCGAACCTGGACCGTATCGCCCAGGAAGGCATACTGTTCAACAACTGCTTCTGCACCAACTCGATCTGTTCGCCCAGCCGCGCGACGATCCTGACCGGCACCTACAACCATGTGAACCGAGTCACCACCCTGGCGACGCCGCTGGACGGACGGCAGCTCACCTTCCCGCAGCTGCTCCAGCGCCACGGCTACCAGACCGCCATGATCGGCAAGTGGCATCTCGGACACGGCGGCGCCAACGACCCGACAGGGTTCGACTACTGGAACGTCCTGCCGGGGCAAGGCGCCTACCATGACCCTGTCATGATCGACATGGGCGAGCGGAAAAACTACGAAGGTTACACGACCGACATCATCGCCGACCTGTCGCTGGAATGGATGCGCAACCGCGACCCGGAGAAGCCGTTTCTGCTGATGTGCCACCACAAGGCGCCGCACCGCCCGTGGGACCCTGATGAAAAACATGCGGACATGTACGCCGACGAGGACATCCCTGAACCGGACAACCTGTTCGACGACTACTCCAACCGCGCCGCCGCGGCAAAGAACGCGGAAATGCGCGTCAGCCGCGACCTGAACGAACGCGACCTGAAAGGGGAGCCGGTACCAGAGGGACTCAGCGAAGAGGATGAGACGCGCTGGAAATACCAGAAGTACATCAAGGACTACCTGCGCTGCGTCGCCTCCATCGATGACAATGTCGGACGGCTGCTGGACTACCTCGAAGAGGAGGACATCGCCGAAGAGACGATCGTCGTCTACACCTCCGATCAGGGCTTCTTCCTCGGCGACCACGGCTGGTACGACAAGCGGTTCATGTATGAAGAGTCGCTGCGCATGCCGTTCATCGTCCGCTACCCCGCCGGGATTGAGCCGGGCGTCGTGACAGACGAGATGATCCTGAATGTCGACTTCGCGCCGACCTTCCTGGATTACGCCGAGATCGACATTCCGATCCCGTGGCAAGGCAGCAGCTTCCGCCCGATACTGGAAGGCGCCGTCCCGGAGGACTGGCAGACCTCCATGTACTACAGGTACTGGATGCATGGGGCGCATCACAATGTGGCGGCGCACTACGGCTTGCGAACGCACCGCTACAAGCTGATCTACTACTACGGCGATCCGCTCGACAACCCCGGCACGCGCGGCGAAGCGACGCCGCCGGAATGGGAGCTGTTCGATCTGCATGAGGATCCGCGCGAGATGAACAACGTCTACCGGCACCCCGACTACGCGCTGATTGTCACGCAGCTGAAGCAGGAGCTGAGCCGTCAACAGGCGCGCGTCCGCGATGCGGCGTACCAAGAGCGGCGGGACTGAACGCGCGGCGGCGTTTTTGATATGGCTCGCATGCTCGGCTTGGGGGTCGGAGCCGTTGAGGGTCGAGACGGGCGGCGTTCCGATGGAACTGTCCGCCCAGGAGACGCTGTTGACGCGCGCTCAAAGCGGGTTGAGCTACTTCCCCGACACGGCATGCGCGCTGTTGAGTCGGCGTCCGCTGCGTCTTCTCGTCACGGCGGGGACGGCGGTCTATCTCTTTGAGGGGGAGGACATGCGCTCGCTGCGGGCGGGCGCGCAGGTTCTCGCGCCGGGGCGCCCCGGCGAGTTTGACAACGGATACGCCGGCGTCTGCGGAGTACACCGCTTCCCAGACGGAACGCTTTACGCCGTCTACCACGCCGAAGACCATGAAGGCATGGCGGATGTCGGTCCAGGGGTGCCGGGCTACTACGCGCTGATCGGGTCCGCCGTCTCGATGGACGAAGGGCGGTCGTTTGTTAAGACGGGAGTCGCTTTGCGCAGCCGTCAAGCGAAGGAGCCAGGCGGCATGCCGGACCAAGGCGCCGGGGAGGCGTGTTTGACGCTTGGACGCGGCGGCGGCTTTCTGCTGCTGTATTATGTGGATCATTCGCGGGCGGAGGGGCGCGGCGTTCAGATCTGCGTTGCCCGCGCCGACATTCAAAACGGCAAGCCGCCCGCCCCTGAAGCCTGGCATAAATGGCGCGGCGGCGCCTTCAGCGAACCGGGCATGGGAGGTCTGGACGACCCTGTCATGTCGGGGCTGAATATCGGCGCGGACGCCACCTTCCCGCATGTTGTATGGGTTCCGGCGCTGGAGCGGTATGTCATGTTTTTTAATATGAACGCATGGCGCGAATACGCCGGCGCCGACCCGCCAATGAAACCGCTGCGCAGCGGCATCTACGTCGCAACGTCGGAGAACGGAATCGACTGGTCAAAGCCTGTTCGGGTTGTGCGCGCATTCTCCGTCGCCGTTCCGTATCAGGAGCTGGCATGGCACCCGACCCTCATCATGGACGAGCCGAACGGACGGGAGGGCTGGCTCATTTACGGCTACTCTCCGCGCTGGCATCATCTAGACCGCGGCGGAGAGCCGCATTTTATGGCGGGGCGCCGCGTCCGCTTCCCGCCTCCATAAAGCGGCGGACGCCGTCCGCCCTTAGCCTGCCGCGCCCCTCCCTCTCCGTCATTTCCGCTTTCCCTCTCCGTCATTTCCGCTTTCCCTCTCCGTCATTTCCGCTTTCCCTCTCCGTCATTTCCGCTTTCCCTCTCCGTCATTTCCGCTTTCCCTCTCCGTCATTTCCGCTTTCCCTCTCCGTCATTTCCGCTTTCCCTCTCCGTCATTTCCGCTTTCCCTCTCCGTCATTTCCGCTTTCCCTCTCCGTCATTTCCGCTTTCCCTCTCCGTCATTTCCGCGTAAGCGGGAATCTAGAGACGCCGCAGAAGACGTCCGCGTTCGCATGCCGACATGTCCCAACTTAAGACGTGAGGTCAGAGTTGCAAGGTTGCGCTGTTAGAAAGTCCGTATTATAATTTCATAGGCGGTTTATCTGGGCTAAAAGCGGTTTAACTGGGCTAACGCAGGAGATTCCCTCATGAAGACAAAACATCGATGGGCGATCATTCTAGCGGCGGGGTGCATTGCGTCGGCCGCCTTGATTTGGTGGATGTTAAACAGTCAAGAGGATCATGACCCCGGCTCCGCAGGGCAAAGTCCGTTGCCCGCAAGACAGGAGATTACGGCGAAGCCTTCAGAATCTGTTGACCGGTCGGAAGAATCCGAAAAAGATCGCGATTCGCCAAGGTCTGTGGAAACGCAGACGCAACAGACGCCGGAAACAGAGGTTGCCGCCCAACCGCATGAAACGACGCCTTTTTTGGCATCCGACATCAGCGAGCTGAAATATCAGACGTTGGACGCAACCTTGGATGAATATGCGCGGCTCATGCTTATCGAATACGATCGCTTGATGAGCGAGGGCGTCAAGGAGATCAATGCGAGATTGCAGGCGTTCTTGAATATCCAAGAACGCATTGTCGACAACGTACGCCCCGAATTGACGACCGCAATGATTTTTTTCCAAGATCAGCGCACAATCGCCAATTTCAACCCGACATCCATGTTGGTTCGGGCGGGCCGCCTGCCTCCAACAGCGCAAGGCAATGTGTTTGAGCTGCCAAATGGCGAGATATACACGATAGAAAAACCGCATACTGAAGTGGTTGTCCGATACCAAATGAAGCGGCGATTGTCAGAATCGGGCCGCCTTACATTGGAAAATCTTCGAAGCAAGGAGCTGGACATACTGGAGCGGATGGCAACGGGCGAATCGTTGGAGGCTGAATATCAAGATGTTCGCGCCGAGATTGACGAGCTTGAAGGGGTAGAAACGCGCGTCAAAACAAAGCCTTAGCGATTCGATGGGGAGAAAAAGATCATCCCGATTTCAAAATCATTGAGCTGGATTTGGGACTCATTGAGGATTAACGGCGGACGGCCTACGGAAACAACGAAACGGGGCGCATGGGCAGTTCACCGCCTTGCCGTTTGGCGATATGCCTAAACAGCGGCTCCTTGTCGCCCATCAACCGCTTCAATAGACCTTACGTCTTTAGTTAGGACATGCCGGCGGGCGAACGCAGACGTCTTCTGCGGCGCCTCTGGATTCCCGCTTACGCGGGAATGACGGTCTGGTTGGCGGAGCCTTTTCCTATGAATAGAGCGATCGTTGGTTCAAATGTCCCAACTTTAGGCGTAAGGGGCTAGGGGGTTTGGCGCGCGGGTTGCGCTTGTTTGAACTGGGATGGAAGGACGATTAAGATTGCCAAGAGCGCGGCTTACGGGAATCCTCTTGGCAATCTTTTCAATCTTGGCAATCCTAGTTCAGACAGCAGACGGTTTCGGCGGCGCCTCTGGATTCCCGCTTGCGCGGGAATGACGGCCTGGTTGGCGGAGCCTTTTTCCCATGAATAAAGCGATCGTCGGTTCAAATGTCTCAACTTTTAACATGAGGTCTGTTAGGTTCCGCTTGACGCGCCGCCCGTTCCCATGCATAATGCGCAGCGTGAACCGAATGCCGACAGGGAGTTTTCCGATATGAAAGTACTTGTAACGGGCGCCGCGGGGCAGGTCGGATGCAGGCTTGTCCGACAGATACTTGACCAAAACTGGGAGGCGCGCGGAACCGTTCTCCCAGACGACCCCGCCATCGAACGCCTAGACGGAATCGATGTTGAACTGCTGGCGGGCGACCTGCAGGACGACGAATTTGTTCAAAAAGCGGTCGACGGCGTGGACGCGGTCGCGCACACCGCCAACCTTGTCGGTCCCCATTTCGACAACAACATTCAAACGAACCGCGTCGTCACGCGCGTTTGCGCCCAGAATGCCGACCGGCTGGAGCGTTATGTGTACGTCAGCTCGTCGGGCGTCTTTCCGAACGACAGCCACAACCTCGCCTGCGCCTACCACCCTGTCGATGAACTCCACCCGAAGCGCGCGCCCGGCGAGTATAACCTCTCCAAGCTGATTGGCGAATTCATGGCTGAAGACGCGGGGCGAAGTACGGGCTTGCGATGGACGATCGTCCGTCCAAGCCATGCGCTTTCCGGCGACTCGGTATTGAGCAATTTGAGCGTCGGCAGGGCGGTCGGACTCTTGAAAAACGGGCAGCGGCATCCGCTCAGCGAAATCCACACCCCCGCCGGCACGGAGCCATGGCGCGAACTGGAAGAGAAGGCGGAGAGCATGTCCCAGCCATGCGCCGCGACAGACCTGGACGGGCGCCCATGGATGTATCAGCCGAACGACGCGCGCGACGTCGCCCTTGCGATGATATGCGCGATACGCTCCGAAGCGGCTGTCCATGAGTCGTTCAACCTCGGCGCGCCCGCCCCGTTCTCCTTTGTCGAAGCGGCGGAGATCATGCGCGAATGGACGGGTCAGGAGCCTGTGGAGGCGCGCCTGCCGGTCCGATGGGTATACGACCACTGCATCAACAAGGCGAAAAGCCTGATCGGTTTTCAGCCCAGAGGCAGCCTGCGCGCCATGATTCAGTCGTCGCTGCTCGTCCGAAAAGGCGAGATCGAAGGCTACACCTGGGACGGCGTTGACGAGGCGGGCTAAACGTCCGTTTAGAAGACGATGGCGCGGTTTTCAGAGACCATGACGCGCCGCTCAAGGTGCGCCTTGACAGCTTTCGCCAGCACGACCCGCTCAATATCGCGCCCGATCTGTTCAAGATCGCGCGGGGACTGCTCATGCGTCACGCGCACCGCGTCCTGCTCAAGGATCGGCCCCTGGTCAAGGTCTTCAGTGGCGTAATGCGCCGTCGCTCCGATCATTTTGACGCCGCGCTCATACGCCTGCCGATACGGGTATGCGCCCTGAAACGCCGGCAAAAACGCATGGTGAATGTTGATAATGCAGTTCGGATAGGCGTCAATAGCGCGCTTGGAAAGAATCTGCATATACCGCGCCAGAATGACAAGATCGATATGATGCGCTTTGAGCAGCTCCAGGACGCGGCGCTCCTGGGCGTCTCGGTCGTCGCCGACAGGCAGGCAGTGGAACGGAATGCGGAACAGATTGGCGGCCTCCTCCAGATACGCATGGTTGCTGATAATGAGCGGAATGTCGCACTCCAGTTCCCCCTCTTTTTGGCGCAGCAACAGGTCGTAAAGACAGTGCGGAGCTCTCGTCGCGAGGATGGCGGCGCGCGGGCGAAGGTCGGAGTAGTGTACCGTCCATTTCATGCTGAGCGCCCTGGCCAACTCGTCAAACTCCTCCTCAAGATGCTGGCGCGACACAGCCAGGTGGCGCAGATCCAGCTCGATCCGCATGTAGTAGATGTTGCGCGCCGAATCGGTGTACTGCTGATTGCCCAGGATGTTGAACCCGCGCTCAAAAAAGAAATTGCTCACCGCGGCGACAAGTCCCTTCTGGTCGGGGCATTGGATCAAGAAGACGATCGATGGAGTTTTAAACACGCTGCCTCTTTCTATGGTAAAATGGCTATGGACATCATGATAGCCGATATGAACCGAAAGCGCCTTATTAATGGTTTTTGAGTTTAAACATGCCGGCGGGCGAACGCTGTTGCCGGCGGCAGTATGCTTGTTGGCTTTCGTTACTGTTTCCGCTTCAACCGAAGAAACTGATCCTATGAACAATACCGCCGCTTCTCGAATCCGCGCCGTCTCCTTCAACCTGAAATTTGCGCAGTATGAGCCGCCGAACTCATGGCAGGAACGCCGCCCCGTTGTCCGCGAGTGGCGCCGACAGCATGACCCCGACATCGTCGGAACGCAGGAGGGGGTGTACCGTCAGCTGCGCGATATGGCGGCGGACATGCCTGAATACGAGTGGATCGGGACGGGGCGCAGCGGCGGAAGCCGAGGCGAGTTCATGGCGGTCTTTTTCAAGCGGGACAGGTTTGAGCCGCTGGAATTTGACCATTACTGGCTCTCCGACACGCCGAACGTTGTCGGCTCCTCCAGTTGGGGAAATACGGTGGTGCGGATGGCGACATGGGTCAGGTTCTTGGACAAGGCGGCGGATCGAGAGCTTTACGTCGTCAACACGCATTTTGATCATGTGGTGGAGGAGGCGCGCGTCCGTTCGGCGCAGCTGGTCGCCGCGCGCTGCGCCGAGCTGAACCCTGATCTCCCGATCGTTCTGTTGGGCGATTTCAACGCCGCCGCCGAACGCAGCCGCCCGTATGAGATTTTGACCGAGGAGGCGGGTTTTCGGGACGCCGCGCTGGAATCTGGAGTCGACATACCAAACATCGCCACCTTCCACGGTTGGCGCGGTCCGCGGGAGGGCGCGCGCATCGACTGGATACTTCTGCGAGGCGGGCTAAAAGCGGTCGCGTATGAGACCCACCTGTTTGAGATGGACGGACAGTACCCAAGCGACCATTTCCCTGTCGCCGCGGAGCTGGAATGGCGCCCATGATCCGCCTTGACGGCGCCCTTTGCCGTAATGCCTCTCGGCGGCGCATCGACTAAAAGCGGTTTGCCTCAGACAGGCGGCGGCACGATCTGGAGCAGTAAGCGAAAAGCCAAACTGCTTGCAGATTGACGCTGCTGAGGAACAGGGGCGCGGCTTCAAACCCGCCCCCTGCGCCTCTATCTTTGGAACTGCGGATTCAAGTTTGAGCGGTTACATTTTGGAAGGTACGATTCAATGCGACAGATTCGAATTTTCGCCTGTTTCGCTCTCGTCGCTTTGCTGATACATTCTCAACCGGCGTTTGCTGTCCTGCCGCTGCCAAAGCATCGAGAGGATGTGACGAAGCTGACCAAACCGACCGTCTGCTATGCTACAGGAGACGGGTATGAGATTCGCCTCATGGACTGGGACGGCAAGAACGATCGTCTCTGGATAGGCGACGGAAAAGCGCGGTTCTCCGGCAGCGCATACTGGTCGCCGGACGGGAAGCGCGCCGCAGTCGTCGTGTACGATGGAGCCGACAGGAGCTACACGCCTTATGTGTTGAATCTGGAAACCGGCGCCGTCCAAAATCTGCTGGAATGGCTCCCAGAGGGGGTAGGCGATTATGTTTACCCCTCTTGGTCGCCGGACGGAAACTGGGTGGCGATTGTCGACACATGGCGCATCACCAATCTCATCCTTGCGGCGAACATCTTCAAGGTCAATATCCGCAGCGGCGCATCTGTTCAGCTGACCGATTTTCCCCGGCGAAATCCTGCATACGGAATTCCGTCATGGTCGCCGGACGGCAAGAAGATCGCGTTCGGAGCCTTGGAAGAGCCTCATTTAGTGGAGGAGGCTGTGCGAAACAACGAGGTCTATGTCATGGACGCCGACGGATCGAATATGGTCAACATCAGCAACCATCCAAAAGCAGACGCCTATCCCGTATGGTCGCCGGACGGGCGAAAGATCGTATTTGTGTCCTACCGTAAATTTCCTTCCCCGAAGGCGTGGGAACTTTACTTGATGAACCCGGACGGCTCAAATGTGGAGCGACTCTCGTACAATACACACTTTGAAATCGGCGTCGATTGGTCTCCCGATTCTAAATGGATTGTTTACTTTGGCTCTTCAAGTGACCCGAACCATCCAGCGCCGGAAGGCATTTACCGCATGCATGTCGCTACGGGAAAGACGACGCTCATCAAGCGGGGTGTGGATTCGCCAACTTGGGTTTTGGCGGGCAAGGGCCGCTTCCTCTCCGTCGACCCAGTGGGTAAAAAAAAAGCGCCATGGGGCAAGATAAAAAAGGCGGACGCTGAAGAAACGCCGACGGAGGAGAAAGCCCCCGCCAAAGAATGACGGGCGGGCGGAGAGGAGCCTCCTTCTCCGCCTTCCCTCCCGGGCGCCGCCTCTCCGCTTCAACTATCCGAGCGATGACGCGGACGGTTTCTGTCGGGACTCTGGACTCCCGTTCCTTCTTGACTCGCATGCCGCAATGAAAACATGATGGCGAACATGGCGCCATGCGTTATACTATAAACGTATCGAAGGAGCCGCCCGCAAGACGGAGAGAGACGAATGCCGCGCGCCCGTTGGATATGGACAGCCGCCGCCGTATGCGCCGCATGCCTGTGCGGCTGCGCCGGTTCCGCCGACCGAATCGACGCCTACAACCGTTACGGCGTCCGTTTAGCCGAACATGGACTCTGGAAAGAGGCGGCGTTTCGATGGGAGCAAGCCGCCGCCCTCGGCGGAAACGCAAAGGTGTGGAACAACCTCGGCGCCGCCTACGAAGCGGCGGAGCAGTACGACGACGCCCTCGAAGCGTATGAGCGGGCGTTGAGCCTCGACCCAAACAACAAACATTACATTCAAAATCTGCGCATGGCGGAAATGAACAAACAACGCGCAGGGCGCGCCGCCGCCCCGCCCAACGAGACGGAGACGACCGAATCATGCGAACCTTAGCCGTCTTGCTGCTCGCAGCCGCTGTCGGATGCCAGTCGACCGTCAAGGCTCCCATAAGGGTCAAGGTTGCCTCCGCCATTGACCTGCAGAAACACCGCTCCTTTGCGGCGCTTCCGTTTGTCGATGAAAGCGGCAGGCTGCCGGACGCTGTCCTGGAAGAGATAACCGAAATGACGCGCGAGCGCATCGGGCGTTCGGCGGACGCGTCGGTCGTCAGCGGCGCGGTCACGCGCTCCCTGATGGCGGGCGAAGAGCTGAACGCCGGCGACTGGGCGGACCCTGACAAGGCGCGCGACTGGGCGGATCTTTTTGAGGTGGACGCGCTCATCGCCGCCCAAGCCTCCTACGACACGATCTTGGACGTTCAGCATCAGCCGGTGGATCGTTACTCGTACGCGCAGCAGCGCATCATTACGGAGGTGGAAACGCGCATCGTCCGCTCCCACTATTTCAAGCTGGACATCGCGGTCATCGATTCGGAGAGCGGCGAACCGATCTTTCGGCAGTCGTTGACGGAGCGTTACCGCGAGCCGCACAACGCTCTCACCGCCATTGCGAGCGAGGCGTTCAGCTCCACCGAGACGGCGTCGCAGCTGGGCAGGCGCGCGGTTCTCAAATTTATCCGCGCCATTGCGCCGCATTACGAGATTGAAGAAAGGACGCTGGCTCGATGAGACTGCTTCCCGCGCTGCTGATTGCATGCGCCGCCGCGTTGACGGCGCCGTCCGCCGAGGCGATTTCGACCGGCGCATACGGTCAAAACCGCCCCCCGTCCCCCCCTCTTGAATGGAACTCGATCGCGTCGGAACGTTTTCGCATCGCTTATCCGAAGGGGGCGGAGGAGCTGGCGCGCCGCGCGTTGACAACAGCGGAAGAAGCGGCGGACGAAATGGAGAAGCGGCTCGGTCTGCGTCTTGAAAAGGCGGGCGCGTGGTTCGTCTTTCCGTCGCGTTACGCCGCCGCCGCGTCCAACATACCCGCCGGCGGCGCGGACACTCGTCTGCGGGCATGGTCGCCGCTTCTGCGCCGGCGGAAGATGATCGTGTTTGACGGGCTGGAGTCCGATTTTCGGCGGTCGGTTCGATATTTCGCCGCGCGCGAACTTCAACAGCAAATACTGTACCCGAACGGCGGCTGGGAGGCGGTCGGACTCGGTCCGCTGTTTCATCCGCCCGACTGGTTCTTGGAAGGGACGGCGCTTTACTTGGCGGGGCCGGGTCGGCTGCGCGAAGAGGCGGTCCTGCGCGGCGCAAGCCTCAACAACCAGCTCGACTCGCTGGACAGTCTGAACGATTTCAACGCGCTGGCGAAGCGCGGAGGCGATCTGGATCTGGCAGCCGCGCAGGGATACTCCGCCGCCGCGTATATCGCTGAACAGTACGGCGACCGCGCGCTCGGTCAGCTGTTGACCGCCGCCGCGCAAGAGCGCACAGGCGACATGGACAAACCGCTCCAAAAAACGCTCGGCATCGACTTCGAGACGTTTAATAAGCGGTGGCAGCGGGACGCAAAGAAAAAATACTGGCCCCTCATCCGCGCGAAGGAGCCGATCGATTACGCGGCGCGCGCTCTGCCGGTGAACGTCCCCGCCCACACATTCAGCCCCGCATGGTCGCCCAAAGGAGAGGCTCTCGCCGCCGTTGTGCGGAGCTACCGGCGCGACGAGGTGTGGCTTCTGTCGGCGCGGGACGGCTCCATGATTCAAAACATCTCCAAATCGGCGCGCCGTCAATTCGATTCGATGCCGGTCAAGGGACGCGCCCTCGCTTGGACGCCGGACGGCGACGCGGTTCTCTATATCGGGCGCAAGGGGGGTCGGCTGCGCCTCATCGTCTCCGACGTCGTCATCGGCGAGCTGCGCCGATGCATCGATCTTCCTTTTAAAGAGGCTCATTCCCCCGCCGTTTATCCGGACGGCAAGCGGGTTCTTCTCGCCGCCTCCGTGGACGGACAGACCGATCTGTTTGAGATCGCGCTCAACGGGGCGGAAGAGGCGTCAGCGCCCCGCCGTCTCACGAATGACGCGCATTACGACTCCTCCCCCGTCATCGACCCGACCGGCACAACGGCTCTTTACGCCTCCGAACGCGCGGGAAGGTCAAGGCTGATCTCCCTAAACCTTGAGACGGGGGAACAGACGGAGCTGCTGGACGGAGCGGGGGGAGTGTACGACCCGTTCTGGGCGAAGGAGACAGGGGCGTTTTATTTTACGGCGGAATGGTCGGGCGCGCGGGACATCTACCTGTATCAGCCCGGCGCGGAGGGGAAGGGCAGCCCGCAGCGCATCACCAACTTTTTGGCGGGAGCCTCCACGCCCGCCGTGTCGCCGGACGGTTCGCAGATCGCCTTCTCGTCGCTTCACCGCGGGCTTGAAACGCTTTTTTCGCTCCCGATGAATCAAGCGGAACGGGAGCCGTCCGATCTGCCGGCGCCGACTGAGCCGTCTGAACAGGAGGAACCCATCGAAACGGCGGACGCGCGGGAGACTCCGCCTGCGCAGCCGCTTCCGTTCGGCTTCACGCTGGATGGACTCTCCTTCCGCCTTTACACGCCGAACGACGGAGCCGCGCGCGCCGCGCTGGAAGCGCTCGCCGCCTCTTGGACAGGCGATTTTCGGCTGCGCGCGCTCGCCGCGCCTTCAGCAAAAACAGCCCCCTCCGCCGCTGTTCAAATGGAATGGTTGAAACGGCCCGTCAAATACCGCCTCGCGGTCGACCGCTCCGAACGGCTGCATCGAGACGAAACAGGCGCGTTGAAACGGCAGACCGAGTCGTCCGCCGCTCTCTCCGCCGAGTATCCGCTCAGCCGAGTCAAACGCATTGAAGCGTCTCTCGGCGGCGTCCGCGCTCCGCTTCGTTACCGCCATGACGCGCGCGGAATCGACGCGGACATCTTGAAGCCCGCCCATACAGCGTTTCTGGGCGTTTCCTTTGTGCATGACAACGCGAGCGTGTTCTCCTCTGTCGGTCCCGTGGCGGGTACCCGCTTTAGAATTGAGGGGTACGGCGTTCGCGGAGGGGACGGCGTCAACGCGCTCACCTTCTCTGCCGACGCGCGCCTTTACGCGCCTTTGGGTCAAAGCGCCGTCTTTGCCGGTCGCGTTGCCGCCTTTCACAGCGGCGGAACCGCCCCGGAGCTGACCTATCTTGGGGGGCATACGTCTCTGCGCGGCTCTCGTTTTGAAGCGTTTTCAGGCTCCCGCGCCGCGTTCAGTTCGCTTGAGCTGCGCGTTCCGTTTGTGCGCGAGTTGTCGCTCTCATGGCCGGCGCGCATTCGCCTGCGCTCCATACGGGGCGTTCTGTTCATGGACGCGGGCGCCGCATGGCAGAAGGGCGGGAAGCCGAGAGCCGCCCGCGTCGTCAACGGACAGACGCGGCTGGAGGATCTCAAATGGCAGTTCGGGTTCGGAGCGCGGGCGCGCATCCTTGGACATCAGCTGCGCTGGGACCTGGCGCGGGGGCACGACCTGGTGAAAGCGTCCGAATGGCGCGCCCTGTTCCGCATTGACCGCGACTTTTGAACGGACGCGGGGCGCGCTCATGGGCGGAGATCGACTGCGCAGCGCTGCGCGAGAACGCGCGTCAATTCAAAAAACGCCTCGGAAACGCCGAACTGATTGCGGTCGTCAAAGCGAACGCCTACGGACACGGCGCGCCCGAAATCGCAAAGGCGCTTCATTCTATTGTGGACAGGTTCGCGGTCGCCTCCCCAAGCGAGGCGGCGCAGCTTCGAGAGGCGGGCGTCCAGAAACCGATACTGCTGCTTTACCCGCTTTTTGAGGATGAGCTGGAGGCGGCGCTCCTGGCGGGCGCGGAGATCACCGCCGCCGGCGCTGACGAAATGGAACGCGCCGATCGGACCGCGCGCCGACTCAACATGGCCGCCTCCGTCCATATCGCGCTCAACACCGGCATGAACAGGTATGGAGCCGATCCAAGCGAACTGCCCGCCCTTGTCCAAAAGGTTCAAGACAGCCCCGCCCTGCGCCTAGCCGGCGTGTCGACTCATTTCACCGAGGCGAGCCTGTCCGACAGCGCCTTCACCCGACAACAGCTGAACGCCTTTCTGGACGCTGTTCGACCGCTGCGTTTGTCCGCCCGCTTTCATAAACCGCTTCTCCATGCCGCCAACACCGCCGCCGCGCTCAACTTTCCTGAATCGGCGCTCGGAGCGGCGCGAATCGGCGTCGGCCTTTACGGCGTCTATCCGCATCCGAAAGCGGCGCGTTCCGTCGCGTTGAAGCCTGTTCTTTCATGGAAAACAAGAATCGTCTCGATTGTCCATTTAAAGCCCGGCGATACGCTTTCGTACAACCGCTCCTTTAGGGCGGAGCGCCCCATGCGCGCCGCGGTCCTTCCGGTCGGATATGTGGACGGGTTTCGACCGGCGCGCATGAAACCTTTAACGGCGGAGGGCGTTAACGTATTGATATGCGGCAAATTTGCGCGTATACTAGGCGGCGTGATGATGGACGCTTTCATGCTGGATGTTGGCGGCATACCCGAAGCGCAGACGGGAACCGAGGCGACCCTTCTCGGCGAAGACGGGGGAAAGCGGATCGGCGCCGAAGACGCAGCCGCGCAGTTCGGGACGCATCCATACGAGCTGCTGGCATGCCTCGGCGAGCGCGTTCAGCGGATTTATATCAACAGGGAAGAAAAATGAGACCTGCCGCAACAGCCCGAGCGGCGACATGGATTTGAACCTGCTCACCAATCAAACGGTGAACGCTCTCACGATGGGCGGAATCTATGCGCTCATCGCCGTCGGATACACGATGGTGTACGGCATCATCAAACTGATCAACTTTGCGCACGGCGAAATTTATATGATGGGAGCCTTCGCCGGCATATTGCTGATTGGGGTCGGCGTTCCGCTTTATCTCGCCCTTCCCGCTTCGATGGTTATGTGCGCCGTTCTGGGCATCATGCTCGACTGGGCGGCGTATAAACCGCTGCGCCGTTCCCCCCGTCTGGCGGCGCTGATCACCGCCATCGGCATGTCGCTGTTTTTACAGAACCTAGCGATGCTGATCTGGTCGGCAAACCATCGGACATTTCCTGACCTTTACCCGGCGCGCGCCGTTCAAGCGCAGGGAGAGAAGGCAGAAGAGAACGGGCCCGCCTTTTTAGACGCTCTAGAAGAACGGCTCTCGATGCCGAAGCAGGACGCGCCGGCGAAAGTCAAAAAGATGATACGTGAAGAAGATCGGCTCATCGTCGAATTTCCCCTTGCGACCGGCGAAACCGAAACGAGAAGGGCGATCAGCCGCGAAGCGAACGCCTTATTGAACGAAATGAGAGCCGAGAACCCTGACCTTGGACTGGAAAATCCGTCCATCGGACAAAGCCTGCGCCATTTTCTCGACAAGCCCGCCGTATCGATCCAGATCGGAAAGGGTCCGGTCGACATATCTTGGAAGGTACTGTTAATCTGGGCGACGACCGCTGTCTTTACGGTCGCCCTTGAGGCGCTCGTGAAGCGGACGCGCGTCGGAATCGCGATGCGCGCATGCTCCTTAGACCAAGAAACCGCGGCGCTGATGGGCATCGATGTCAACCGAATCATCGCGCTCACCTTTGCGATCGGGTCGGCAATGGCGGCCGCCGCCGGCATCCTGTTTGGGCTGTATCTCGGCAGCGGCATCAATTTCCGCATGGGGTATCAACCTGGATTTTTAGCCTTCTCCGCGGCGGTGCTGGGCGGCATCGGCAATATACGCGGAGCCATTTTAGGCGGATTCATCTTCGGCATCGTCGAGACCATATCCAGAGCGTATATCGCCGACTGGCTTGAGATCAGCAGCCGATACTCGCTCGCTTTCGCCTTTGCGATTCTGATTCTTGTTATTCTCATTCGTCCAACCGGCATACTCGGCTCCTCCGCCGCGGAAAGAGCGTAGAGACATGGAGAAATATCTGTCGAAAGCGCCTCAATGGATCGCCGAAAGCCTGCGCAGTCCGCTCCGCGCCGTTTTCATACTGATCGCGGTCATCGTCGCGCTTTCGCCGCTCATCACCCGGCTTCCCGGGGAGCCTGGACGCGATTATATCAATGTTGTGCAGCTGTGCGTCATCTTCTCCATCGTCGCGCTGGGGCTGAATGTGGTCACGGGGTTGACGGGGCTGCTGGACATCGGCGTCGTCGTCTTCGCATCGATCGGTGCCTACACCGCCGCTATCTTATACGACCGGGAATGGATGCAGTTTCCGTACTCGTTTGTCATTGTGCTAATAGCGGGCGGGCTGCATGCGGCGGTATGGGGGTTGATACGCGGCGCGCCGACTCTGCGCCTGTCGGGCGACTATTACGCCATCGTCACCTTGGCGTTTGCCGAAATTGTGCGCATCGTTCAGCGCAACGAATCCTGGCTCACCGGCGGAGGGCAAGGCTTAAAAGGGTACCCCGCCGTCAACCTGTGGGGAGCCAAACTGACAGGCGGCGAATACGAGGGGCTGCTCCGTTCAGACGGGGTATGGAGATACGACGAGGTATGGGGATACGACGGTCTCTGGTTCGGCAACACGACCGAATTCTATTATCTGTGCCTTGGGATTCTGGCGCTCACCATTCTGGGAATCTGGCGGCTGGAGCGCTCTAGAACGGGCAGGGCATGGCTCGCCATCAAAGCGGACGAAACCTCCGCCATGTCGAGCGGGGTCAACCTTGCCCGATACAAAATGACCGCATTTGCCATCTCCGCCTTCATCGCCGGCGTCGGGGGCGCGCTCCTCGGTTTTCGAAACAATGTGATCTCCACCAGCTTCTTCGATACATGGTTTTCGGTCATCATTCTCTGCTGCGTTGTGCTGGGGGGGATGGGTTCCATCGCCGGCGTCCTCGGCGGAACCTTCATCGTAACAGGGCTGAGCGAAGCGCTGCGATGGGGGCTGAAGACGCTGGATATACCGGACGACTCGCGGCTTCTGTTCTTCGGCGCGCTGCTGGTCGTCGTCATGCTTTTCCGCCCGCAGGGGTTGATCACCCGCTCCCGCGCCAAGCCGACCGAGATACCGCCCGACAGCGGCAAAAATTCACTGTATGAAATCGGCGGCGGATCATGAGCGGCGCCAACGGAACCCCCATCCTCACCTTAGAAAACCTGTCGAAGCATTTCGGCGGAGTGCGCGCCGTTGACGATGTCTCGTTTGAGGCGCATGCCGGCATTATCACAAGCCTCATCGGTCCGAACGGAGCCGGCAAAACGACCGTCTTCAACCTCATCACAGGGCTTTATGAGCCGACGAAAGGGCGCATCCTTTTTCATGACGGCGATTCTTCCATCGACCTTGCCAAGCCGGTGTTCGATTCCTTCTATACGACGGTCTTGTGCGCGGCGACGCTGGGTCTCGGCGCGCTCGCCCTTGCCGTTCCGCCGCTTTCAAGGCGGCTGTACTACCGCCCGCGCCATCCCGACTCGGTCGCGCGTCTCGGCGTCGCGCGCACCTTTCAGAACATACGGCTTTTCACCGACCTGTCCGCGCTCGACAATGTGAAGGTCGGCTTGCATGCGCGCGTCAAAAGCGGCGCGCTGGACAGCGTTCTCCGTTCCCCGCGCCACAACCGTGAAGAGCGCAGCGTCGCCGCCGCCGCCATGCAGTATCTTGAATTTGTCGGATTAAAAGACCGCGCATGGGAAGACGCGGACGAACTCGCCTACGGGGAACAGCGCCGCCTTGAAATCGCCCGCGCCCTCGCCGCGAACCCGAAACTGCTCCTCCTGGACGAACCCGCCGCCGGCATGAACGCCACCGAAACGAACGATCTGATCGAACTGATCGGAAAAATCGCTGAAGCGGGAGTCACCGTCTTTCTCATTGAGCATGATATGAAACTGGTCATGGAGATCTCCGACCGAATCGTCGTGCTGGATTACGGGCGCAAGATCGGCGAAGGAGAGCCGCAGGAGGTGCGCTCCAACCCTGACGTCATCGCCGCTTATCTGGGAGCGTAACCTTGCCGGTCATCCCAATCCATATCGACTCCGACGCCGCCGCGTTTCTCTGCTTCTTCTTTTTTGTCGCAATGTTCGCGCTGATCGGAATCTACATCGCGGACAAGAGAGGAGATACGAAGGTTGGAGGTTTCCTTGCGGGGCTTTTGCTTGGTCCGGTCGGCTTGCTTATCTTGCTCTTGTCGGGGAGTCCATGCGCATACTGCAAACGGCGCATTCATTCTAAAGCGGTCAAATGCCCGCATTGTCTTTCCATCCTCGCCGGCGGCAATGCAGAACAGGAGCTGACAGATGCCCCTTCTTGAACTGAAAGACGCGCGCGCCGCCTACGGACGCCTGGAGGCGCTGCATGGTATCAACATCAGCGTTGAACAGGGAGAGATCGTAACGATCATCGGCGCCAACGGAGCCGGAAAAACGACGACGCTGAACGCTATTTGCGGCATCGTGCGCGTCACAGGCGGCTCCATCCTTCTGGACGGGCAGGAGATTGCGAACCGCCCGACAAAAGATGTGGTGCGGCTTGGGCTGTCGCAGGTTCCTGAAGGGCGCAAGCTGTTCTCGGAGCTGACCGTCGCCGAGAATCTGGAGATGGGCGCCTATCTCCGCAAAAAAGGGCAGGAGACGCGCGACGACATGGAGTATGTGTTTGAGCTGTTTCCGCGCCTCAAAGAGCGGAGGAAGCAGCCCGCCGGGAGCCTCTCCGGCGGCGAGCAGCAGATGTGCGCCATCGGCAGGGCGCTCATGGCGAAACCGCGCCTCCTGCTTTTAGACGAGCCTTCGCTGGGACTGGCTCCGCTTCTTGTGAAACAGATCTTCGAGATCATTGAGCGGCTTCAACAAAGCGGATCCACCATTCTGCTTGTTGAACAGAACGCCAAGATGGCGCTGGAAACCGCCCAGCGCGCCTATGTCATGGAAACGGGGCGGCTCGCAATGGAGGGGGGCGCCAAGGAGCTGCTGAACGATCCGAGCATTCAGAACGCCTATCTTGGGGGAGGCGAATGAGAGCGGCGCTTTGTCTGCTTCTGGCGCTCTCCGCCTTCGCGGCGTCCGCCCAGAGCTACTTTCAGGGCGCGGGAGCCGTCTCCACGCCAACCGCCGAAACGATGCGGCAGGGGGTGTGCGCGTTTGGCGTTATCGGCAGTTACAGCGTCGTTTCCCCTTTTGAACGAAATGAGGCGGGAGCCGCCTTTGAAGCGGGCGCGTTCCCATGGATGCTGATCGGAGCGGTCTGGGATGAGCGGGAGAAACTTCACTGGAACGCGCGCCTTCAGTTGATTCAAGAAAGCGGCGCCGTTCCCGCGGTTGCGGTCGGCGCCGCTTTCATCGGGGCGGAACATGCGCCGGCAGAGGCGCATGCGGTACTGACAAAAGAGCTGAACCTGCCCTCCGCCGGCTTTTTCCGATGCAGCGCCGGCGTCCGCCATCGGCTTTCGGAGGAGGAGGGGGAGGATAGAACGCGCCCGTTCGGATCGTTTGAAAAAAAATGGTTCGCCTTCAACAGCGACCTGCGCGCCCTCGCCGAATGGGACGGCGGCGAGTTTCTGATCGGACTGGAGCGGCAGTATGAGGAAGGGCTGCGCATCGGAGCCGCCTATCGATTCAGCGGAAAAGCGGTTGTCTTCTCCCTGCGATACGACAGCGGCAAAGCTGCGCAAGGCATCCAAGACGCCAAAGATTTAGCAAAAAGGGCGGCAAAAATACGTGATTGAACTGATCAATTCCTATCTGAACGACCTGCAAAACGCGCTGAATGCCGTCTCAAAAGAAACGGTTCAAGAGATCGCCGAAACGCTCATAGACGCGCGCGAACGAGGCGCATGCGTCTTCGTGTTCGGCAACGGCGGCAGCGCCTCCACCGCCTCCCACTGGGCATGCGATCTCGCCAAAGGAACGCTTGTTGAAGAGGATGACGGCGCCGGACCGCCTCTCCGCGTCGTCAGCCTGACCGACAACAACGCGCTCATCACCGCCTGGGCAAACGACTTCAGCTATGAGGACATCTTCGCCGAGCAGCTGCGCAGCCTGGCGCGGGAAGGGGATGTGGCTGTCGGAATCAGCGCGAGCGGCATGTCGGAGAATGTGCTTCGCGCCGCCCGTCTGGCGAAAGCGATGGGATGCCGAGTCGTCGGCGTAACAGGCTTCGGCGGCGGCGAACTTGCCCGTATCAGCGACATCGCTTTCGTTGCCGACAGCTCCGACTACGGCGTCGTGGAGGATCTACATCTGACGCTCAATCACATACTGCGCCTGATTCTCTACATGGACCGCCGCAGGGCTTCTCGCGCCGAGTAGCGGACATTCCGCGCACCGCCGAGGGCGGCAAAACAACGAATACAGGTCGATGGCGCCCTGCTGCTGGCGCGCTGTCATGCGCTTGTCGGAACCTGCAGGCAGGCGCAGCGCGTTTTCGGCGATCCAGCGCGTTTTGTAATTTGATTGCAGCGGCGGATGTCCGCGGTAAAGCTGAAAGGCGCGTTCCCGAAGCGGTTCGTCTCCGCGCCGTTCCGCCGTCAAGACGAGAGCCGGCAGCGCCGCGTTGATCCAGATGTCCCGCGCGCGCGATTCGCCCACCAGACGGAGCGAACGGCGCTTGGACGGCTTGCCGATCTCGTCATGTTCCGCCCAGTAGTCGTCTCCTTGACCGCCGCATCTCGCCGAAAAGTACTCCCAGCGCCGGCGCCATCCGCGGCTTGGAACGCCCTGCGCCGCTTCTTTGATCATGCCGTCCAGCATGCTTCCCGGACGGTCGGCATGCCGCGCCGTCAACGCCGCCAAAGCCGCAACCCGCCGGGTCGGGGCGTTGCCTCTGCGGACAGGGGCGAACCGCCATTCCTGACGCGACATCGCGCCCATGCGCGGGTTCGGTCGAGTCTTGCGGTACGCCGCCCAGAGCCGACGCAGCAGCGCCGCCCGCTCGTCCGTTTCAGGCGGCGGAATCAGCCCCGCCGTCCCAAGCAGACGCGCTTCGATCTCCAGCGGCGGCAGCCCTATCAGCGAACGCAGCGGAACGCGGTGGGTCAACTTCGCAAACCCCGCGCGGTTCTCCGAATATCCGAGCGCGTCCCCCAGCGCCTGATAAAACGCCTCCTCCAGAGAGTAGGCGTTCGCCAGCTCCTCCATCTTCTCCACGCGCCGCAGCAGCCGTATGTCCGCCATCGTTTCGATATGGTCAAGGCGCGCCTCGGTCGGCGGGTCGCCGTCCGGCAGGGGGCATTCGCGCGTTTCTGGGGAGATCTCCAGCATGCGCGGCAGCTCCCCTAGCGGAAAGGTCAACTGCGAGCGCAGCTCCACAATCGGCACCGGCCGCAGGCTTGAGTCGCGCACATACAGCCCGCCGCCCGTATGATTCAGCGCCGCATGCAGCGCGACCCGCTCATACCGCGCGTCCAGATGGTGGCGATGAATTGTCCAGTCGCCGCTGTTGAGATGAAACTCCACATCGCCCCGTTTCAGCGCGCCGTCGATCTTGAGCGACGCGCCTAAAAAATCGGGTCCGTCGCCCAAGTTCCAACGCCCTGGGTCGATCCGCTCAATGATTCGCCCGTCGATAGAGCGCAGCGGCGAACGCAGAAGACCCGGGCGCAGCCAAGTTTGGCACAGCTGCGCTTCCGTCAGCTGGGGCGTCGGCGCGCTCAAGAGCGGCATGCGGCTCTCCTTCTACAACGCGGTCTACAACGCGATCAGTCCGTCATGCAGGTCGTTGATCAGCTCCGCGAGCCGTTCGGCGGCTTCATGAAACGCCTTCTTGCCCAGTTCGGCGGAGGCGTTTTCTGGGTCGCCGAGTCCGCCGCCGCGCGACTGCTGATCAACCCGCGCGTAATTGATGGTTTTGGCGGAGTAGGCGGAGGCGCGCCGCACCCCGTCGGCGGCGGCATGCTCCATCCGCGCATGTTCAGGCGCCAAGAAAAGCGCGAGGGAGGTTTCAAGCCCGCCCGCATGGTTGACGAAGCCGTCGTCAGCCGCTTTGTCGAGCAGGTTCCAGTAGGAGACGCCCGCCGCGGCAAACCCGGCGCGCCGATCCCGCAGGATGCGCAGGACGATTTCCATCGGCGCTTCGTTTCCGCGTTGACCGTTCAACAGGAGCGCTTTTGTGAAGCCCGCCTCCGCCATGCTGTCGAGAACGGCGGCGGCCGCTTCGGTGTAGAGCGCGGGCGGAAGGCTGACGGTACCGGGGTAGGCGCGATGCTGTCCTGAATGGGCGTACGGGAGTATCGGCAGCCAGAGCGCGCGCTCGGAGAGGCGCGTTTCCACTTGCTCAATGAGCCGCCGCAGAATGAGATTGTCGATGCCGAAGGCGAGATGGGCGCCGTGCTGTTCGCAGCTTCCGAGGGGCAGTATAGCCACACATTCGCGCGAGACCGCCTCCAGCTCCCGCCGCGTCAATGATTCCAGATACATGACGATTCCGTTCAAGTTCTACAGCGGGAAATGGTGGGGCGCGCTGGATTTGAACCAGCGGCATCTACCGTGTGAAGATAGCGCTCTACCCCTGAGCTAGCGCCCCGTTCCGCTGGTGGGGCCGCCAGGATTCGAACCTGGGACCTGCCGGTTATGAGCCGGAGGCTCTGACCGCTGAGCTACAGCCCCGCCGACTTAAACATAAACGAACAAATCCAAAATGTCAACCAGTTCAGCTGACCTTGAGTCTTTAGTTGGGACATGTCGGCGGGCGAACGCGGACGGTTTCTGTGCCGCCTCTAGATTCCCGCTTAAGCGGGAATGACGGCTTGGTTAGCGGCGCCTTTTTCCCATGAATAGAGCGATCGTCGGTTCAAATGTCCCAACTTTCGGCGCGAGGTCAGCAGTTTATGTTGACACAGCGGCGGAATAGGCGCATCATACAAGCAAAGCGGATCGCTGAATTACGGAGTTTCCATGACGACTAAAGTCAAAACGGTACTGATCATCTACGGCGTCTTTTTCTTCGCGCTCATCTTTTCTGCGATGGCGTATGTGACGGTCTGGGGACCGGGCATGCCGCTCGTCGCATGGTTCACGCTCATGATCGTCGGGACGGTCGCCGCGGTCTATGCATACGCTGTCGCCGGCCCAGGCGATTAGCCGTCCGCCTTGGACGGATCGGTCGCCAGCATCGTTTTGTAGATTTCGGCGTAGATCTTGTCGCGCGGGACGCAGCCCGCCGGGAATTGCCCCAGCTCGTTGTGCTTGCCGCGCATGAGAGCCGTGCAGTAGCTGACGGCGACGCATGACTTTTGACGGCTCAACTCGCCGTCCCGCCGCGCGTCTACGGCGAAGTCGGGATACGCCAGCCCGCCCCGCCCGACGCCGACCGCCGAGACGCGCCCGTCTCGGATATTCGCCTCCGCCGCATAGATAAAGAACCGCTGAAGCCAGCTGTAGCCGGTCCCTATGACAGGGACATTCGGCGCGGCGCGCTGAATCGCTTCCGCCGCCTCAAAGTGCCGAACGACGCCGAACAGCGGATGTTCAGGCGTCGTGTAGCCGTCGATGGGCGGACGCTCAAACGGGCGGCCGACATGCGGGTTGTAGTAGGGGCTTCCCATCGTCGCGTTGATGAGGTCAACGCCCCATTCGGCAAGGTCTTTAGCGTAGCGGATCGGCTCGGAATAGTCGGGCTGAATCGGGTTCTCCGCGTCCACGCCCCATCCGCCGAGATACGGGGATGAGACGCGCCTCGGCTCTCCCTCCTTCGTGTCCAGATTTTCTCCGTAAGGAATGCCGTCGTACACATTCAGGCGCGTTCCTATCAGCGTATCCTTTCCAATCTTCTCCTTGACGCGCTGAATGATCTCGCGGGCGAGGCGCGTTCGGTTTTCGTACGATCCGCCGTAGGGTCCTGGACGCAGGCGCGCCGCCAGCAGCTCTGACAACAGATACCGATGGCACTGCTTGATGTCCACAAAATCGAAGCCGATCTTTGCCGCCATCATCGCCGCATGGACGATCTGATCAGCCGCCGTTTTAAGCTCCTCGTCGGTCAGTATCGGATAGGTTTCAGAGTCGGCGACGCCTCTCGTCACGGCGTCCACGTCTGGATCGCGCTGCGCGATGAGCGGCTTTTTAAAGGAGTACCGCCCTGAGTGAGTCAACTGAAGCCCAACGAGCAGGTCGCCGTCCGCGCCAAAAACATCTCGGTGCGCCTTCCGCGTTTTGACGAGCATCGCTTCCAGCGCCGACAGGTTCGCGTCGTTGATGAGCAGCTGCCGCTTGTTCGCCCTGGACTCCTCCGATACGGCGGTCGCTTCTCCCCAGATCAGTTTGGCTCCGCCCGCTCCGAAACGCTCCCAGCGCCGTATGGTCAATTCGCCCGGTTTGCCGTCCGCGGTTCCGTCGCAGCCCTCCATCGGGTGAACGGCGAGGCGGCTTCCGGCGGTACGATGCCGTATCGGAAGCGGCTCAAAACATGCCTCCAGGTCGGTTTCAAGACGGACAGGCGCGTTGAGCCGATCGATCTCTTCTTGCAGGCTTTCAAGCGTTTTATAGGTGAAAAAGCGTTTAGGCATGCGAGTCCGTTTCATCGCTGAATTGCTCGGCGGGGTTGGAGAGCGTCCCGATCGGTTCGCAATGGATGTCGACAATATCGCCATGCTGGAGCGGTATGTCGTTCGGGGCGATGATGCCGGTTCCGGTGGCGACCACGGTTCCGACGGGGCAGTCGTTGTCTCTCAACAGATATTCGATCAGCCGTTCAAATTTCCAGTTGATCTGGCTGGTGTTGACGTTTCCGCTCCACAGCTCCTCATCCCCTCTTCGCGCCGAGCAGACAATCTCAAGGTCGTACGGGTCGTCGATTTCGCCGGGCGTAACGAAAACCGGCCCCAGCGCGCAGCACCCGTTATACGTTTTAGACTGGGGCAAATAGAGCGGATTGTCCCGTTCAATGTCCCACGCCGAGACGTCGTTGCAGAGCGTGTACCCGGCGATGTTTCCGTCGGCGCCGAGAACCAGCGCCAGTTCAGGTTCCGCGGCGGTGAGTTTGGAATCGCGCCGTATTCCGATCTTCCCCAGATGCCCCGCAACGCTCCGCGCCGTCGCCTTGAAAAATATCTCGGGGCGGTCGGCATGGTAGACGCGCGAATAGATGTCCGTTTCGGCGTCGTCGTCGCGCATATCGGAGCTGCGCTTGTAGGTAACGCCGCAGCCCCACACTTCGGGCGCTTGAATCGGCGGCAGCAGATGCCGGCTGTCGGGATGCGGCGGGTTGTTGAGCGCGTCGTACAGCGTCGCCTCCTCCGATTCCCATGGCGCGGGGCGCGCTCTGGCGTTCGCGGCGCGCTCTTGCATCTCGGCGGCAAGAACGTTTAGGCTGACGCGCTCCTCTGCGCAGATCTGCAGCAGCTCTAGGAGGCCGGGCGCTTCGTCGGTCGAGATGTCGATGACAGCGTTGTCGCGCGTCAGGACGCCGATGCGGGCGCCTAGCCCCGGTTCATGGTAGCTCAACAGTTTCATATCCGAACGGCCTTTCCGCCTGATGAGATGTGCGGGCTAAGCCTATGATACGCTAACCGCCCGCAGCGTTCAAGGGAGCGGACTGATCTCACGTCTTAAGTTGAGACATGTCGGCATGCGGAAGCGGGGGGCGATCCGGTTGGCGGCGCGTTTTTCCATCGATAAAGGCTTTGGTCGTTCAGCCTGTCCCAACTTTCAGCATGAGGTCGGAGGGTAGTACTCCCATACAGGGATATTCGCGGCGCGGCGCGTCCGATTCCCCCTTGAAAAGGGGGGCTAGGGGGGTTTTAGCGCGCGGGTTGGCGTCGGTTTTGAACTAGGATTGAAGGATTGCTAAGATTGCCAAGACAGCGGTCTGCAGGAATTCTCCTGGCAATCTTTTCAATCTTGGCAATCCTAGTTCAGACGACAACGGCGGCTAAGATTCCCGCACGTTTAACCGCAAGGGCGGGAATGCATGTCCTCGCGGAAGCGGGGAACGATTTGTGCCGCCGGACAATTGGGTGAGTGCGGACGTTTTCTGCGGCGCCTCTGGATTCCCGCTTACGCGGGAATGACGATCCGGTTGGCGGCGCGTTTTTCCATCGATAAAGGCTTTGGTCGTTCAGCCTGTCCCAACTTTCAGCATGAGGTCGGAGCGTCCGTTTGCCCCCCGTTCAAAAAA
The DNA here is from genome assembly GCA_963665845.2 of Candidatus Poribacteria bacterium. GTDB lineage: Bacteria > Poribacteria > WGA-4E > JAPPNK01. Next base: position 1,937,983 of record OY762492.1, on the reverse strand, counting down.
CGGCTACAATAAACGCAGGCGCGCGTTTCACCGCAACGCCGCCGCAACGCCGCCGCAAACGCAAGAGGCAAGCGCATGCTGCAACATCAAAAAACGCCTGAAGAACGGCAGCGAGCCGCCAAAAGAGCGACCATACGCGCCATCGTGTACCTTGTCATCGCCGCGGCGCTGCTGTACCTGATTCTCAACCCGTCTCTCATCTTTCGAATACGCCCCGCCGTTCAATGAGGAAAGACGCTTCCATGCATAGACCTTTTCGCTCCGCCGTTCTGCTGGCGCTCTTTGCCGGCGCCCTGCTCTCCGCAAACGCCCAAGAAACCTTGCGGGGCGTTTCGCCCCACCCAGAAGCGATGCTGGACGAGTTCACCAGCAGCTTCGCCGCATGGATGAGCGAGACGCATAACCGCTCCGTCAAGATCGAATGGCTTGACCAGGGCGGCACCTCCAACATCAAGCGTTTCATTCAGTCCGAATTTCAGCGGTCGCCGGACAGCATCAACGTCGACCTGTTCTTCGGCGGCGGCGTCGACTCCTACATCGAATTTGCTGAAAAGGGGCTTTTTGAGCCGCATGTTCTTCCTAAAGAGCAGTTGGAGCGGATCGGAGAAAAGATCGCCGGCGTCCCTGTTTATGACGAAAAAGGGCGGTGGTACGGCGTCGCTCTCTCCGGCTTCGGCATGATGTATAACAATCTGATGGTGAAGCGGTTCAAGCTGCCGACCATCGCCACATGGGAGGATATGACCGACCCGCGCCTGATAGGGCGCATCGCCGCCGCCGACCCGCGCAACAGCGGAAGCGCCCATATGGTGTACGAAATCATCTTGCAGGCGTACGGATGGAAACGCGGCTGGCAGATACTTCATGAAATCGGCGGCAATGTGAAACAATTCACCGAAGGCGCCAGCGATGTGCCAGGCGAAGTCGCCCGCGGCAGCGTCTTTTACGGTCCGGTCATCGACTTTTACGCCTACGCCCAGATCGCCAAAGCAGGGGAAGACAAGCTGACCTATGTCATGCCGGACGGACTCTCCGTCATCAACCCCGACCCGATCGCGATCCTGAAAGGCGCGCCGAATATGGAGCTGGCAAAGCTGTTTGTGGAGCATTGCCTCTCGCCGGAAGGGCAAAAGCTGCTGATACTGCCGAAGGGCGACCCTGAAGGTCCGCGCAAGGAAACGCTTGCCCGATTGAGCGTTCTGCCGAAGCTGTACGACGAGGCGGACGGCCGAGCCGTCGTGAAGGGCAACCCGTTTGAAATTCAGAACGCCATCGAATACGACCCGGATGTCGGCGGCGCGCGCTGGACGCTGGTGAACGATCTGTTCGGCGCTCTCATCATCGACGCGCACAAAGACCTGACCTCAAGCTGGAAGGCGGTCGGCAAAGGGGCGCAGACGGCGCGGCTCAAACTGGGCGAAATGCCCATCACCGAAGAGGAAGCGGCGGAGCTTGCCACGTCATGGAACGACCCCGACTACGCCTTGACGCGCAAGCGTACCGTCTCGGAATGGCGCGAATTCGCCGGCGACAAATACAACGCGGCAAAGCGGCTCAACAGAAGGACGCCATGATGAACGCGAATCGGGAGCCGCGGTGAAAGAGCCGCTTCAACAACGCCGATGGGAACGATGGCTGCGCCAGCGCGGCTTGACAACGCCGACGCTGGCGCTTCTGGTCAGCGTCGTTCTTTTCTTCCTGCTTTTTCTGGTTTATCCGATCGGGTATATTCTGCGCGAGGCGTTTTTCTTGGGCGGAAGCCTGAACGTCGGCTTCTTTCTGCTTGACCAGCAGGAAACGCGGGAGATTGTCAACAGCGTTCTGCTCGCCCTCGCGACCACCGCGGCGACGACGCTCATCAGCCTTCCGCTCGCGCGCCTCATGACGCGCTGGTCGTTCCCCGGCAAAAGCATCGCCCAGGGCGTCCTGCTGGTGCCGCTGATCATGCCGCCGTTTGTCGGCGCGGTCGGCGTGCAGCAGCTGTTCTCGGAGTTCGGCTCCGTCAACATGATCCTCATCAAAATGGGGCTGATGGACTGGTCAACCGCCATCGACTGGTTCGGCGGAAGCGAGACCAGCAAATTCTGGGGCGTCGTCTTTCTCGGCACGCTTCATCTATACCCGATCATGTACTTAAACGTAGCCGCCTCCATGTCGAACGTCGATCCGACGCTGGAAGACGCGGGGCGCAACCTCGGCGCGGACAAATTCACCCTCTTTCGCACGATCACGCTGCCGCTCATGATGCCTGGATATTTTGCCGGCGCCATCCTCGTCTTCATCTGGTCGTTCACCGATCTCGGAACGCCGCTCATGTTCGATTACAGAGACGTCGTCGCCGTTCGAATCTTTGACGCGAGCAAGGAGATGGCGACCTCGCAGAGCGCCTACGCCCTGGTGGTGATTGTGATCGTCCTGACCGTCGCGTTCTTTTATCTGGCAAAAAAGCTGACAGGCTCCAAATCGAGAGCGGGGCTTCCGCGCGGACACACCGGCTCACGCGAACGCCCGGCGCGCGGCTGGCAGATTCCGCTCATCTACAGCGCCATACTCGGCATCACCTTCATTGCGACGCTTCCGCATATCAGCGTCGGTCTCACCTCCGCCGCCGAAGCCGGCACCTGGTCAGGTTCGCTTTATGAGGAGATCGAGTGGAAAGGCAGCATTCTTCCGCGCAACTTCACCGGCGATCATTACAAAGCCGCCTTCGCAACGGATGAGGGCGGACAGTCGGAAGGGTTTTTGAGCGTTCAAAACAGCTTCAAATACTCGGTCGCCAGCACCGCTGTCGACCTGATTCTCGGCGTCGCGTTGGCGTGGCTGTTGACGCGGCGCAGCATCCCGTTCCGCAACCTGCTGGACGCGACCGCCATGCTTCCGCTCGCGCTGCCGGGCATCGTCATCGCGTTCGGTTATGTCGGCAGTTTCGGCGTCGGTCCGTTCCGAGAGGAGGCGATTTTTGGGTTCATGAACCCGCGCGTGAACCCGTCTTGGCTGCTCATCATCGCCTACGCGGTGCGCCGCCTGCCGTATATGATGCGTTCGGCGTATGCGGGCTTTGAGCAGACCAGCGTTACATTGGAGGAGGCGTCGCAGAACCTCGGCGCCAGCCCGATGCGGACGCTCTGGAAAATCACGATGCCGCTGGTGACAGCGAACCTGATTGCGGGCGCCATACTCGCGTTCTCATTCGCCATGCTGGAGGTGTCCGACAGCTTGATCATCGCCGGTCTGCGCTCCGGCTTCGATCCGATCACGAAGGTGATCTACCGCCTCTCGACGCGGCTGGGCGACGGCCCGTATGTGGCGAGCGCGATGGGCGTCTTTGCGATGGGGCTGCTGGCGGCGAGCCTGCTCGTCGCGGCAAAGATACTCGGCAAACGCATGGGCGACCTGTTCCGCGCCTAACGATTCGCTTGACGCCTCCGCCCAGCTCCTCGTCATTATCAGAGTTGTCCCAACTTTAAGGGCAAGCTTCGAGATGCGGCTTGACTTATGCGCCGATTCAAACTACCATCGCCTATGAGTTAACAACGCTGCGTATGCAACGAAGCAGGAGACGCGACATGAAACGCACCTACCAACCGCACAATCGGAAGCGGCGAAACAAGCACGGGTTCCGCCGGCGTATGAGAACATCTAAGGGACGGCAAACGATCAACCGGCGCCGCCGAAAAAGGCGCGTCCGGCTCTCCGTTTCCCGCGGTCTGAATTAGAAACGAACTGGAAATGAACATGCGCGCTCTTGAAAACTTATCGCGGCTCGTTCGGCGCAGCTGCCTTGTTTCCACCACAAAAGCCGGCTCTGGACATCCCACAACGGCTCTTTCAGCGACCGACCTGATGGTGAATCTCATGTTCGGGGGGCATTTCAAAGCGGACCTGGACAATCCCGCTCATCCCAACAACGACCGGCTCGTCTTTTCAAAGGGGCATGCCGCGCCGCTGCTGTACGCCCTTTACCATGCCGCCGGCAAACTGACCGAAGAGGAGCTGATGAGCCTGCGCGAGTTCGGCAGCCCGCTGGAAGGGCATCCGACGCTCGCCTTCCCCTACACCGAAGCGCCCACCGGGTCGCTGGGGCAGGGTCTCTCCATCGGTTTCGGCATCGCGCTGAACGCGACCATCGACCAGCTGCCGTACCGCACGTTTGTATTGATGGGCGACAGCGAAACGGCGGAAGGCTCCGTCTGGGAAGCGATGGCTCTCGCCTCCCATTACCATCTGGACAATCTCACCGCCGTTCTCGATGTGAACAGGTTTGGGCAGCGCGGTACGACGATGCTTGAACATGACCTGGAAACTTATCGGCAGCGCGCCGAGGCGTTCGGTTGGAGGACGTTTTTGCTGGACGGGCATTGCCATGAGGAGATCGACGCCGCCTATCGCGCCGCTTTACAGGTGGAGGGCGCGCCGTCCATGCTCATCGCCAAAACGTTCAAGGGCAAGGGCGCGTCGATGGTTGAAGATGAGGATGACTGGCATGGCAAGCCGCTGCCGCAGGAGCAGTGCGATCAGGCGGTTCAGGAGCTGGGGGAGATTGACGACTCTGCCCGCGGTACTGTGCATCTCCCCGCAGACCTGGACGCGTCGGCGAACGCGCCTGCGCCTGTAGAAACGATCCAGTACCAGCTCGGCGACAAGGCGGCGACGCGGCAGGCATACGGAAACGCGCTCGCCCGCATCCATCCCGACCACCCAAGCATCGTTTCGCTGGACGCCGAGACGAGCAATTCGACCTACGCGCAGACCTTCCAGAAAGCGTATCCCGACCGGTTTTTTGAGATGTACATCGCCGAGCAGAACATGGTCGGCGCGGCGATTGGACTCTCGCGGCGCGGAAAGACGCCGTTTGTGTCCACCTTCGCCGCCTTCTTCTCCCGCGCGTTTGACCAGATACGCATGAGCCAATACTCCGGCTGCAACATCAAGTATGTCGGCTCGCATGCGGGCGTCTCCATCGGCGAGGATGGAGCGTCGCAGATGGGTCTGGAAGACATTGCGATGTTTCGGACGCTGCTTGACTCGGTCGTGCTGTATCCGTCCGATCCGGTTCAGACCGATCAGTTGGTGGAGCTGGCGGCGCGGCATGAGGGCAACGTGTATATGCGGACGACGCGGATGTCGACGCCTGTTCTGTACGATCCGAGCGAGACGTTCCGCATCGGCGGAAGCAAGACGCTGCGGTCGTCGGAGAACGACGCGGCAACGCTTGTCGGGGCGGGGGTGACGCTCCATGAGGCGCTGAAGGCGGCGGACGCGCTCGCCGAAGAGGGCGTCTCCGTGCGCGTCATCGACCTTTACAGCGTCAAGCCGCTGGATCGGGAAACGCTCGTCAAGGCGGCGCGGGAGACCGGCGCGGTCATCGTCGCGGAGGATCATTTTGCGGAGGGCGGCATCGGCGAAGCGGTGCGCAGCGCCCTCGGCGAAGAGCTGGGGGCGGACTCCTATCGCGTCATCTCGCTCGCGGTGCGCAAAATGCCGCAAAGCGGACAGCCCGACGAGCTGCTGGATTATGAAGGCATCTCGGCAAAGGCGATGGCGGCGGCGGTGAAAGAGGCGGTCAAACCTGAATAGCGGCCAGAGTAAGCCGACAAGCTGAACCACATAGGAGTGCCCATGGCGTCCGACTACGAGAAGATTCGTAAAGATCATAAGGATCCGGCATGGATAATGCCTCAAGTCGAGCGAACCTATAAGAGTCTTTACAATGACAAAACGCATTTTGTCGATGAGCTCATTCAGAATGCCGACGACAGCCGCAGTTGCGAACTTGTGCTGCATCTGGATTCAGACGCGCTAACGGTTTGGAACAATGGCCGACCGTTCGATGAAACGGATGTACGCGGGATTTGCTCGCTTGGTTCAAGTGATAAGGATCTGACGCATATCGGCACATTCGGCATCGGCTTCAAGGCTGTTTATAACTACACAGACAGCCCTGAAATCTACTCTGGAGACGAGCGTTTTCGTATCCGCGATTTCGTCGAACCTGAGGGAACTCAAGTGACGCCGCCCGAAGTAGTGCGGTTGATTGAGACCGGCAAGACCGTTTTTAGGCTGCCTTTCAAAGATAGTCTTAAAACTGGCGATGTTGACGGCTTGAATAATCGGCTCTGCAGTTTATCAAAAGAGCGGACTCTGCTTTTCCTTCGCCATCTTGAAAAGGTGGCATGGATGGACAAGCGCAATGGGCAAAAAGGCGTTTATTCTTGTCGCCGCTGTCCGTATGGCAACATCCAGGATGTTCCAGAGAATGTGTTGGTTGAGCGCGTCAAGTTGACCGCTTCGCTCAACGGCGGCGATCAGTCCTCGGAGGAGTTCCTCGTTTTTTCCAAGAAAGCTCGCCCTCCATATGACGTAATGGACTGGGCTTTGGAACAAGCAGAGGATGATGATGACCGACAACGTGTACAAAGGTCTAAGGAGGAGCAGCAGACGATTGAGGTCGCGTTCAAATTGGAGGACAGCAAAATCGTCGCGATGGGCGACGAAAGCGCGCTCTTCGCGTATCTTCCTACCCAGATGGTCACGCGCCTAAGATTCTTGATTCAGGCGCGGTACCAGACGACCCCCTCCCGCGACAATATCGCAACACCGAAGGACAGCCGATGGAACGAATGGCTGGTTCAAGAAACCGCCGATCTTCTGCCCGATACGCTAGAAATGCTAAAGACGGGCGGGTTGCTTGAGCCGGCATTCTTTAATGCGCTGCCTCTGAAGGGGGATGAAAGGGATAAAGGGGACAACGTGCCTGAGGAGTTTGGGCGTATCGTCGGGACGCTGGAAAAGGCGATGAAAGAGAGGGCGCTTATCCCGACGCTTGAGGGGCATATGAAAGCGGAGAATGTGTTTTATCCCGACAGCCAGGCGCTGCGGGAGCTTTTAGGCGAAGCCGGCTGGCTGTCTCCAGAATGCGGTTGGCTTCATCCTGACATACGGCGTAACGAACGAAGCTTCGAAACGATGCAGACGGCCGGCGTCAAAACAGTCGGAATCGACGATGCGTTGAGTTGGCTGGAGAAGCAGGACGCTGAATGGTTTGAAAAGAGACCAGATGACTGGATCCGCCGCTTATACGCCTATTTGGAAAAAAACGAATCCAAAATTGAGCGCATTAAAACGCTCCCGCTGATTCGGCTTAAAAACGGGAAGCATGTATGCGCTGACAAGAAACTTGCGTTTTTTCTGCCGGACGCCGAAGAAGAGCGCGAAGGACTTAAGCCGTTCCTGAACGAACTGCCCATTTTACAAGCGTCTCTGCTGGACGGCGACCAGCATGGGAGGGTCAAGCTCTTCCTGAAGAATCTAGGGGTCCGGGAGATGAATCCCGAAGATGTGATCAGCAAATGTATTCTTCCCCTGTATTCGCAAGACAGACAAGGAAAGCCTTCCATAGAGCGAAACCGCCTGCATATCCTGTATCTATGCGAGTTCTGGGATGAACTTTCCGGATATGAACATAGACCATTGAGGGAAAAGGCCAGCGAAACTCCGATCTTGCGGGCTTATAGGGGCGTCCGGCCGGAAGCCTTTGATTTTGTAAAGCCCAGCGTCGCCTACTTGCCGGAGGCATACACGGGCGACGCTGATTTGGAAACTTACTTTTCGGCGTACGATGGCGATGTCTGGTTTGTAGATGGCTCGTATATGGAGGACGCTTCCAAGCGAAAATCTTGGCTCCCGTTTTTGAAAAAGATGGGCGCCGATGACGCGCCTCGCGTTATAGATGATCGGATCGAGTACACAAGCGTTGACATGACGGTTTTTTACAAAGAGCTTGCGAAGAGGAGCTGTGAATGGGAGAAAACCACAAACCTAGATAAGACCTATATTGAGGACCGCGATATCCACGGTCTACAAACCATTTTGTCCCATATCAAGGCGAACAAGGACATAAATCTTGCGCGCGCCTCATGGCGCCTTTTAGTAAGACGACTTCATGTGTATCGCGATCGTTGGTCAAAGCAAAAATTCTTTGACGGGACTTACCATTGGTACTATCGTACGGATAAAAGTGCTTCTTTTGAAGCGAGATTCTATCGGCGGCTGAAAGAGACAGCATGGCTTCCTGACGAGCAGGGCAATTTTCATCGTCCGTCCGAGCTCTTTGCGCCGAATTCTGAGAATCGCGACTTGTTGGGGGACAGCGTCGCGTATCTACATCCGGATTTTGACGTTAGCAAAGACAACGGGCTGGCTGAAAAACTAGGAGCGCATTTGGATGCCGACACAGACAGCGTCCTGGGCTACCTTGAATCCTTGAGTAAGAAAGAAGCGGCGGAATCAAGCGTGGAGAAGGTTGAGCCGATCTATCGCTTCCTTGCCGAGCAGGGCGAATCCCTAAGCTATGAGTTCAAGAGAAATCGGCTCATCTTCACTTCCAACCCTGAGCCGCGCTGGTGCCGATCTGATGAGGCGTTTTGGGAAGATCAAAGCGCCGTCTTCGGCGATCTATGCGGCTATCTTGAAAAGAACAATTATGATCCCGCGCTGAAGCAGTTTTTCACAGAGGTGGGAGTTTCGGAGAACGCCGCATTCTCGGACTACGCGCGAGTCATTCGAGAGATTCCGTCTAAGGAACGAGCGGAGGACGAAGAGGTTCGCAGTCGCGTTAAGACTCTTTACCGCCGTATAATGCTGCACCTACAAGAAGGCGGCGGATCGCTTGAAGATGAATGGGAAAAAACGCGCGATGGCAAATGCTGGCTTGGCAAGAAAGGCGACGCTTGGGGCTTTTTCTCTTTGAAAGAATTGGTCTGGGAAGACGATAAGCACCGCTCGGAACTTTTTGCGGGCAAAGTTCCGTTTTGGGCGTTTAACGACGATTTGTTGGTACTCGCAAAACTTCTGCGCATAAAGGGCTGCCGTCAGGCGTCGGCTGCCAAATTTGACAAGGTCGGACCGCAACCTGAAGTCGAGATATGGTCTGAGGAGGCGCGCCGCCTATACCCATACATCCATGACTTCCTCAATTCGGAACGGTTGGGCAAAGAATGCAAAAATTCTGCTGAATTTCTAAAGCGGCTCTCGGTCTTCCGCGCCGAAAAGATAACGGCGAAATATGAACTGAACGGACTGAACGAAGTTTCCGTTGACGACCCAAATCCGCGTCAAAGTTTCCTAGATAAAGAAAATGAGAGGCTCTGGTTAGGCGGCGCGAATGAGCGAGCGTATCCCGACCTTATCGGCGACGCCTTGCAAGATTTCTTCGGTGTCGGCGAACTCCGCGAATTCGTCAAAGACCTGCTGACATCGGGAGGTTCGTACGATGATGTCCGGCAAAGATGGGAACCGCGCGGCTTTAAGCCTGATCAGTGTTTGTTGTCGCCAGCCCCCATGCCAAAACAGGACCCCGAGCAAGAACCTGTGCAAAAGCCACATCCCACGCAAAAACCAGAGCCTGTGCGAAATCTAGACCCCACGCCAATATCAGACCCCATTCAGCCGCGTCCGCCTCATGTTGACAGACCCGGTGGCGGCGGGACAGGACATAGCAGCGGCCAATCGCATTCACATCCGGGTAGCGGCGGTGGCGGCGGTGGCAGCGGAGAAAGCGATCGCCATCGGAAATTAAAGGAGTATCTGGCAAACAACCCCACTCTACTTGGCCCTGGGTTAGAAAAGGCATACATTGAGTATAAATTTGCGTCAGGCAACCAGGTGGATATTTTAATGGAGGATAGTTCTGGAAATCTTGTGACCGTGGAAGTAGAAGTGTATTTTACCTCACTTCGTCATGGGATGTGGCAAGCCGTAAAGTATAAGCATCTTGCTGCGGTTGAATTCGGGTTTTCATGTGAAGATGTCCGGGGCATCCTTGCGGCGCCGTCGATTCCTGACGACATCAAGAGAGAATGCAAGCGACGCGGAGTTGAGCCTTTCGAGGTTTCTGAATCGATCATGAAGGAGGCATTAGATTGAGCGCAGCGGACACAAGCTTGTCCCATAAGGGACGCGCCGTCATCATATCCGGCGGATTGCGCGGCATCGGCCGCGTCTTAACCGAGGCGTTTATCGGCGCGGGCGCGCGTGTGTACGCCTTCCACCGCGGACATTCCGACCAGGCGCGCGCGGCGGAACAAGAGATTCGCAGCCTTCACCCCCCAGAACAGCTGCGCATGTCGCGCGCCGATGTTGTCAACCCTGAAGACAGAGCGCGCGTTCTGCGCGACACGGCGGACGCCTTCGGACGCATCGACATAATCATCAACAACGCGGGCGTCTGTTACCGCGACAACCTGACGCCGGAGCGGGTCGCCGAGCAGCGGGCGATCAACGCGGACGCGCCGCTGCTGTTGGCGCGTGAAGCGGCGCCGTACCTCCGCCAAAACGCCCATGCGTCTGACGAAGCGCCGACGCGCGGCTCCATCGTCGGAATCTCATCGTATGTAACCGAGTGGGAAGAGTTGAGTTCGGAGTATCTTCGGCATTACGCGGAATCGAAGCGGCGCATGGAGCGCGGGATGATCGCGCTGGCGCGGGAGCTGCGCCCCGACAACATCAACGCAAACGTCATCGCCGTCGGGGTGGTCTATGCGGGCATGGGCATGGCGACCATCGGGCGCAAGGAGGAGGCGCTGCGCAAAGGCGAGTTGCCGGTCGCCAAGTTTGCGTCGGCGGACGCGGTCGCGTTTGAGGCGCTGTGCTTGACGCATCCGCGCGCGCATTACAAAACGGGGCGGATTGAGGTCTTGGACGGCGGCTGGAACCTGTTTTAACCCGCTCCTGACGAACCTTCATGAACAGCCGACAAGCGCGGCGCGTCCGATTCCCCCTTGAAAAGGGGGCTAGGGGGTTTTAAAGGACGGGGGCGGCGATGCCTTAAGATTCCCGCTTGCGCGGGAATGACCTCCGTTTTCACGGGGGCAGGCTATGGGCGCGCGGATCCGATTCCCCCTTGAAAAGGGGGGTTAGGGGGGTTTTAAAGGACGGACGCGGCGGCTGCATGACAAGCGCGGCGCAATCTGCGATACTAGCAAACAACTCATCTATCATAACTGCTCGGAGAGAACGCGCATGGCTTACTCGTTACAACCGACCGATTCAAGGCTCACATGGCAAGGCGCCGTGGAGCTGCATATTGCCGACGAATGGACGATGCCCTGGCGCATCCCGTATGAGCGGCGCGCCCTGTTCCCTGGCGGCATTGAGGGGGCGGCGTCCGCGCCCGCAGGCGTCCGCATCTCCTTCATCACAGACGCCGGCTCCGTCGGCGGCCATGTTGTCCCGCAGGGCGGCTCCGCCCCCATCGACCTGTGCATCGACGGCGAGTATATTGAGACGGCGCCGCTGGCGGGGCAGGAGAGCTTTCGGTTTGAAGGGCTGCCCGCGCATCAAAAACGGGTGGAGCTTTGGCTTCCGCAGGGCGGGCAATTTCGGCTGAAGTCGCTTGAACTCTCGGACGGCGCGCGGGTTGAAGCGTTCGACGACCGCCGCCCGCGCTGGATCACCTACGGCAGCTCCATCACGCAGTGCGGCTCCGCCTCCTCGCCCTGTTTCACTTGGCCCGGCGTCGTCGCGCGGGCATGCGACTTCAACCTGACCTGCCTCGGCTACGGCGGGCAGTGCCACTTAGACCCGATGATCGCGCGCCTCATCAGGGATATGGAGGCGGACTACATCTCCATCTGCTGCGGCATCAACATTCAGGGCGCCAACAGCCTCAGCCCGCGCGCGTTCCGCCCTGCAATCATCGGCACGGCGCAGACGATACGCGAAAAACACCCCGACATACCGCTCGCGTTCATCTCGCCGATCTACTCCCCGCCGCGCGAAGAGAACCGAAACAATGTCGGCTTCTCGCTTCAAGGCATGCGCGCCGAAGTGGAGGCGGCGGTCGACGCGCTCAAGTCATGCGGCGACGACAATGTGCATTATTTCAGCGGTCTCGACATCTTCGGTCCAGAGCTGAACGAATTTTTGCCCGACCAGCTGCATCCGAACGCGGAGGGGTACAAGCGCCTCGGCGCCAACTTTGTGAAGACGGTTGCGCAGACCGTCTTTGCCGCTTGAAGCAGACGGAGCGTCGCAACCCGCGCTCGGTCGGCATCGACCGCCTTTCGGTTGAGCAGGCGCTGCGCGTTTTTCATGCGGAGGATCGGTTGGCGGCGGAGGCGGCCGCGGAGGCGGCGGAAGATGTGTCCGCCGCGGTGGAATGGGCGGCGGCTTCGTTTCGGGCGGGCGGGCGTCTGGTGTATGCCGGGGCGGGAACGAGCGGGCGCCTCGGCGCGTTGGACGCCGCGGAGTGTCCCCCGACTTTCGGCGTTCCGCCGGAGACGGTCGTCGGCTTGATTGCAGGGGGCGACGCGGCGCTGCGCCATGCGGTTGAAGGCGCGGAGGATTCGCCGGAGTGCGGCGCGCAGGCGGTCCGAGAGATCGGAATCGGCGCGCTGGACACGATCATCGGCATCTCGGCGAGCGGAACGGCGCCGTATGTTCTCGGCGCCTTGAAAGAGGCGAAGCGCCGCGGCGCAAAGACGGCGCTGTTATGCTGCGCGCCGCCGAACCGCCAGATCGACAGCTTTGTGGACAGGCAGATCTGCGCAGTCGTCGGACCGGAGATCATCGCAGGCTCCACGCGGCTCAAGGCGGGAACGGCGACGAAACTGATCTTGAACCAAATCTCCACCATCGCCATGATTCAAACCGGCAAGGTGTACGACAACTGGATGGTGAATGTTCAACCCTCAAACCGAAAGCTGCGGCGGCGCGCTCTGCGGCTCGTCATGACGCTCGGAGAGGCGGAGGAACCGACGGCGCAGACCGCTTTAAACGAGGGCGGATCCGTCAAGGCGGCGGTCGTTATGTTGAAGCGGGGCGTCAACGCTGAAGCGGCGGCGCGGCTGCTTCAGGCGGCGGACGGAAACCTGCGGACAGCGCTTGAACAGGAAGAGGCGGACTCTTTTTAAACAAAAAGAAAGCGGAACGATGCCTGAAGACAAACCGAACGTCATACTCATCACAGCCGACCAGATGCGCGGCGACTGCCTCAGCGCGGACGGACACCCTGTCGTCGACACGCCGCATTTAGACCATCTCGCCGCGAACGGAACGCGCTTTCGCTGCGCCTATACCGCGGTTCCGTCATGCATTCCCGCGCGGTCGACGCTCATGACGGGGCTGTCGCAGTGGCATACGGGCGTTCTCGGCATGGGTCGGGGACAGGGCGGATTTCCAAACGACTTTCCGCATACGCTGGCGGGCGATCTCGCCGACAACGGCTACCAAACGCATCTTGTCGGCAAGGGGCATTTCAACCCGCAGCGCGCCTCCATGGGCTTTCAATCGCGCGAGCTGGACGAATCGGGCAGGCTGCGCCAAAATGGACAGCGCGACGAATACCGCCAATGGTTCGACCGCGAAAAAAAGCGGGACATCTCTCCAGACGACCATGGCGTCGACTGGAACTCCTGGATCGGCCGCCCGTGGCATACGGAGGAGCATCTGCATCCGACCGCGTGGACGATGACGCGCTCGCTTCATTTTTTGGCGAACCGCGATTTCACCCGTCCGTTTTTTTTGAATATCAGTTTTGCGCGTCCGCATTCGCCGTATGTTCCGCCGCGCTCCTTTTTTGAAATGTACGATCGGCAGGAAATGCCGGAGCCGCATGTCGGCCGCTGGGCGCGGATGCATGACAAGCCGAACGAAGCGGCGAACATCAACGCCTGGCGCGGAAAACAGAGCGCGTTCCGAATCCAACGCGCCCGCGCCGGCTACTACGGCGAAATCTCCTTCATCGACTCGCAGATCGGGCGGCTGCGAAACTGGCTGCATCGCCATCAGCCCGAAACGGCGCGCAACGTCTGGATACTCTTCACCTCCGACCACGGCGACATGATCGGCGACCACCATCTATGGCGCAAAACGTACGCCTACGAGGGCAGCGCGCGCATTCCGATGATCGTCTCTCCGCCGCCGCGCCTGCGCCGATGTCTGCCGGTCTCGGACAAGCCCGTTGAGCTGCGCGACATCATGCCGACCATACTGGACGCCGCCGATGCGCAGGCGCCGAGCTATCTGGACGGGCGCAGCCTGCTCCCGTTGATGCGCGGCGAGCAGGTCGACTGGCGCCCCTACATCCACGGGGAGCATAGCGCCTGCTACTCGCGCGAGCAGGAGATGCATTATGTGACGGACGGCAAGCGCAAATTTATCTGGCTTCCTCTCATCGACACGGAGCAGTTTTTCGACCTGGAAACGGACCCAGCGGAGGAGTTCGACCTGTCAGAGATGCCTGAATTCGCCGAGGAGACGGCACTTTGGCGCGGGCGCCTCATTCAGGAGCTGGAGGCGCGGGAGTGCGGATGGACGAAGGACGGCGATCTCCATAGCCCAGAGGACGGACAGCCGCTCGTCTCGCCGTGGCGGAATGTCCGTTACACAGGATGAACATACTGATTACGGGCGGGGCGGGCTTCATCGGCTCCAACCTTGTGGAGTACTGGCTCAACGCGCATCCGGAAGACCATGTCGCCGTTCTCGACAAGCTGACGTACGGACAAGCGAACATCCGCCGCTTGTTGAAACATCCGCGCCTGCATTTTGAACGGGGGGACGTAGCCGACTCGGCGTTGACGGCGCGCCTGCTGCGCGAACGGCGCATCGACGGGATCATTCACGCCGCCGCCCAGAGCCATGTGGACGAGTCGATACGCGACCCGTTACAGACGGCGCATGACAACTTCACCGCCGCGGCGGTTTTGTTGGAAGAGTCTCGGCGTTACGGGGCGGTTCAAAAGTTTCATCTTGTCAGCACAGACGAGGTGTTCGGCTCGCTTGAGGATCAAACCGCCTTTTCGGAAACGTCGCCTTACCGCCCGAACAACCCGTATTCAGCCTCCAAGGCGGGCGCCGATCACCTGACGCGCGCCTACGGAAAAACATACGGGCTAAACGTCTCGATCACCCACTGCTCCAACAACTACGGACCGCGGCAGTACCCGGACAAGTTTTTGCCGAAGATGATCTGCGCCGCGGACGCCGGCAACCCGTTGACCATATACGGAGACGGAACGCAGCGGCGCGAATGGCTTTATGTGGAGGATCACTGCCGCGCCATCGACGCCGTTTTTCGGCGCGCCGAGTCGGGATCGGCGTACTGCGTCGGCGGCGGAGCCGAATGGCGCAACATCGACCTAGCGCGGAAGCTGTGCGCGGTCATTGACGAACTCCGCGGGCGTAATGAGGGCGAGACGGCAAAGCAGATTTGTTTTGTAAAAGACCGCCCTGGACATGACGCGCGCTATGCGATGGACGCCTCAAAGATCGCGGCGGACCTCGGCTGGACGCCCGACATCCCGTTTGAAACGGGGCTGCGCAAAACGGCGGAGTGGTACCTGTCGCGCCCCGATTGGGTTCAAAAAACGCTTCTGCCCCGCTAACCAGATTCTCATTTCCGCCCTTGCGGTAAAACGCGCGGGAATCTTAACTTTGCATCCGCCGCGCCTGTCCTTTAAAACCCCCCTAACCCCCCTTTTCAAGGGGGGAATCGGACGGCCTCTTTTCAAGGGGGAATCGGACGGCCTCTTTTCAAGGGGGAATCGGACGGCCTCTTTTCAAGGGGGAATCGGACGCGGCGCCGCGAATATCCCGTATGGGCGTACGACCCGTCTGAGGGCGGGATTATGAAAAACGAAACTGGACGACCGCGCCGGCGGAAGCGTCCACGACAGCGCTTCCGTCCTGGAGGCCGATTTCGGCGGCGCCTTCCAGGACGCGCGCCGACGCGATGCGCTGACCTTTCGGCGGACGGACGCGGTGCGTATGCGCGCAGCGGGCGCGCAGCTCGGCGCGGACCGCCATGCCGTTTTCCCACTCAATATCGATTTCGGCGCCGCCTCTAGCCCGCAAACCGTTCACCGACCCTTGATCCCAAGCCGCCGGAAGCGCCGGCAGCAGCGCGATCTCATTCGCATGGCTATGAAGCAGCGCCTCGGCGATCCCAGCCGTCCCGCCGAAGTTGCCGTCGATCTGAAACGGCGGGTGCGTGTCGAACATGTTCGGCAGCGTACTTTTGCGCAGCAGCTCCATAATATGCCGATGCGCTTCCTCGCCGTCCTCTAGGCGCGCCCAGAAGTTGATCATCCACGCGCGGCTCCAGCCCGTATGCCCGCCGCCATGCGCCATGCGGCGGTTCAGCGACGCGCGGCATGCCTCCGCCAAATCGGGCGTCTCCCGTACCGAAATCTGCGACCCTGGATGCAGCGCGAACAGATGGGAGACATGCCGATGGCCAGGCTCCGGCTCGTCAAAATCTTCTATCCACTCCTGCAGCTGTCCATGCTTGCCGATCGCATGCGGCGGGAGTTTGTCTATGACAGCGCGCGCCTTGCGGCGGAAAGCTTCGTCCACGCCCAGTATCTCGCTCGCTTCGACGCAACGGCGCAGCAGTTCCCAGATAATCTGCGTGTCCATCGCCGGTCCGAAGCAGACGCTGGCGCGTTGTCCGTCGGCGGTCTGAAAGCTGTTTTCAGGCGAGTTGGACGGCGCCGTGACAAGATAGCCCGTTTCTGGATCTTCGGTCAGAAAATCGATGTAAAACTGCGCCGATTCCTTCATGACGGGATAAGCGCGCGCCAGAAACGCTTCATCCTTGCTAAAAGCGTAATGCTCCCACAGATGCTGGCAAAGCCATCCGCCCGCCGCCGGAAATTGCCCCCATGACGGATGCTCGCCCGGCGAGGTGTAACCCCAAACGTTTGTGATCGTATGAACGACCCAGCCGCGCGCGCCGTAGTGAGTCCGCGCCGTCTTGCGCCCCGGCTCCCGCAGGCTCTCGATCAGGTCAAACAGCGGCGTGTGCAGCTCCGGCAGGTTCGCCGTCTCGGCGAGCCAGTAATTCATCTGGACGTTGATGTTCGTATGGTAGTCCGCGTTCCAGGGCGTTTGGACGCCGTCCGCCCAGACGCCTTGGAGGTTGGCGGGCAGGTTGCCGGGGCGCGAGCTGCCGATGAGCAGATACCTTCCAAACTGAAAATAGAGCGCGGCGAGGCTTGGATCCGCTTCTCCTTCTTTCAGGGCGGCGATGCGTTCGTCGGTCGGCAGGTCGGCGCCGAAGCCCGTTTCCGGCAGGGAGAGCTGAACGCGGTTGAACAGCGCGCCGTGGTCTTGGATATGCGCATCGCGCAGTTGGGCGTATGTTTTTTGAGAGGCGGCGTTTAAGCGGCGCGCCGTTCTGTTTAAATCGGCGGCGGCGCGGTAGTCGGTTGAGGCGGAAAGCAGGATGACCGCCGCGTCCGCGCCCTCAACGACGACCGAATCGCCCTCAACGCGCGTTTCGCCGCCTTCAGTTAAGACGCGCGCCTCGGCGTAGAACCGCATCCCATGCGGGTCGTTTTCGCCGGCGTTCATCTGTCCCCGCAGCGCGAGCGTTCCGGGCGCTTCGGCGGCCGACTCGGCGCGTTCTATCCTGTCCATCCGCGCCGCGAATCCAAGCGCGCCGGCTGTACCGCTCTCGATGCGGACAGCGAGAACCTGATCAGGCGCCGAGACAAACGCCTCGCGCCGCATCTTCACTCCGCCGATACTGTACTCAACCGTATCCAGCGCCGTTTCAAGATCGAGCGCGTGTCTGTAGTCGGTCGGCTCGGCGCCGTCGGGAAGGTCGAAGTCGAGCCATAGGTCGCCGAGCGTCTGGTAGCATCCGTATTCGACGTTTCCGCCTCCGCCGCGCCCGGAGCCATGCCCCTTGCAGACAAGCCGTTCATAAGTGAGCGCCTGCGCTTCGGCGTAGCGGCGTTGAAACAGCAGCGCGCGTATCTCTGGGAGACTGTTGAGCGCGTCGGGGTTGTCGGCGTCCTGCCGTTTTCCTGACCAGAGCGAGATTTCGTTTAGCTGGATGCGTTCATGCCGGACGCCGCCGAAAACCATGCCGCCGAGCCTGCCGTTTCCGATCGGGAACGCCCTGACCCATGCCTGTCGGCTGCGCGCCTGCGGTAAGTTGTCTTCATTTTCGCCCGCTTCGGAATGGGCGGGCTGTCGATGCCATATCTGCAACGCGCTCATTGGTCGCCTCCGTTTATTTCGTTCTTATCATACGCCATTTGGCGGCGGCGTCAAGCAAATCGTTCCGACGGCCGTTCCCCGTTTCCGCGCGGCGTCTTTTATATGATGACTCCGCGTAAGCGGGAATCTTAAGGCATCGCCGCCGCCATCCTCTTTATGCATGAGATCAGAGGAGGAGAGCTTGACGGCGCCCCCCTTTTCATTCATAATCGATGCGCATGGAACGAAGCAGGTTGGAGAAACGGAATGGCTATTCGGATTGCGATTGCGGGCTGCGGAGGGATGGCGACTGGGCATCTGAACGCCTATTTGCGGATACACAGCATCGCGCCCGGCAAGGTAGAACTTGCCGCCATGTGCGACCCTGTGCGGGGAGGCGCCGAACGGTTCGCGCAAACGGCAAAAGAAACGGCCGGCAAGGAACCGAACGTCTATGAACACATTGACGAAATGCTGGAGAAGGAAGACCTGGACGGCATCGACATCTGTTCGCCGCATGGTTACCACCATGTGAACGCCGTAAAGGCGCTGAACGCCGGCGTCAATGTGATGGTGGAGAAGCCGATTGGGGTCACGGTGAAGGCGACGCATGCGATCATCGAAGCGGCGGCGCGCAACAAAAAGATCGCCGCGACCGCGGAGCAGGTTCGCCGAGAGCCGAGCCGACGCGCCTCTAAATGGCTCATCGACAAAGGGATGATCGGCGAGCCGCGCATCTTCTTCTCGCAGCAAGCCAGCTGGCAGGCGCACAGCCCCGACGACCCATGGCGCTGGCGGTACGACCTGAACCTCGGCGGCGGAGGCATGGTTATGGACTCTGGGGCGCATTACGCGGACACGATACGTTATCTGTTCGGCGATCCTGAAACGGTCTATGCGCGCGTGGAGCAGATCGAGGATCGGAAGGTCAACAAGGACGGCAAGCGGCTTCAAAGCGCCCATGAGGACACATGGACGGCGACGATCAACTTCAAAAGCGGCGTCATCGGACACTGGGCGAACACCTACTCTGCGCCCGGACACTCCTTTAAAAATGTGGTCTATTACGGGTCGGAAGGCGCGCTGGTGGACGGCGGCGACATCTTCCATGGCCCGTTTCCGAACGCTAAGGTGGTCTTGAAGGACGGAACCGAAATACCGATGGATCAGATTGTTCAGGAGTATAAGGCGAGCCTGTCCGACGAAGAGACGGCGCGCCTCTTTCCGCACGGCATAGAGGACGGCGTGACGCTGGAATGTTACGACTTCGTTGACGCCATCGAAAACAACCGCCCGCCGGAGATTCCCGCCGAGATGGGCTTGCGCGCCAAGGCGATCTGCGAGGCGATCTACGAATCGGGCGCCGTCGGCGAAGCCGTCCAGTTTGAAGATGTCGTTTCAGGCAAAATCGAAGTGTACCAGAGACCGATCAACCGGCATTGGGGGCTGCGATGAAACCGTTTGAAGACTCAACGCCGCTGCTGAATTCGGGAGAGGCGCTGCAGGCGCGGGCGGAACGGGACGGGTACCTGTTTTTTCGCGGACTTGTCCCGCGCGCCGAAGCGATACAGCTGCGCGGCGCGTTTGCGGACATCTTAGACAGACACGGCTGGCTCAACGAAGGGGCAGACGCGGAGAACCTGCTCTCGACGCAGGAGGCGCGCATCGAAGGCATGCCGGAATACTGGCCCGTCTTTGACGAGTTTCAGCGGCTGGAGGCGTTTCACGGGCTGGCGCACAGCCCGCCGATACTGGACATGCTGGAAACGCTGTTTGGGGAGGAGCCGCTGGTTCATCCGCGCAACATTGGGCGCATCATGTTTCCGACCTCCCCCGCGACGCCGCCGCATCAAGATTTTATACATATACAGGGAACGCCGGATGTGTGGACGGCATGGATCCCTCTCGGCGGCTGCCCGACGGAGCTGGGCGGACTTGCCGTCTTAGCGGGATCGCACAAGGGCGGAATCTACCCCGTCAAGCCAATGCGCGGCGCCGGCGGCGTCGGCGTCAACGAGGAGGCGGTCGACGGCGAATGGCGCGCCGGCGGCTTCGAAACGGGCGACGCGATCTTTTTCCATAGCCATACGGTTCATAAAAGCTTGGCGAACCAAACAGGCGAACGCATGCGCCTCTCGGTCGATTACCGGTACCAAGCGGCGTCCAAACCTGTGACGGAAGGCTCCCTGCTGCCGCATTTCAACCGCTTCAGCTGGGACTGGGTCTATGAAAACTGGGAGTCGACCGCGCTGCAATACTACTGGCAAAAATTCGACCTGAACATCGCCGCGTTCGACCGAGCCGCCATCCGCATGGAGGCTGATTGACCGCCTGTCCATGCCGTCATTCCCGCGCCTCTTCCCGTCATTCCCGCGCAAGCGGGAATCCAGAGGCGCCGCCGAAACCGTCCGCGTTCATCTCAAGCGTCCAGCGGCCCAATTCGTCATTCCCGCGCAAGCGGGAATCCAGAGGCAGACCCGAAACCGCCCGCATTCCACATCCGCGCCGTATCCCCGGAGCGTCATTCCCGCGCAAGCGGGAATCTTAAAGGGCGCGGGTTGCGCTTGGTTTTGAACTAGGATTGAAGGATTAGTAAGATTGCCAAGATTAGCGGCGCGCGGGAATTCTCTTGGCAATCTTTTCAATCTTGCCAATCCTAGTTCAGACGACAACAGCGGCGGCTCTCTGGACTCCCCCCTTGAAAAGGGGGCAGGGGGGTTTCCGCGGCGCCCTTTCCTGTCATTCCCGTGAAAACGGGAATCTTAGGCGCGGGTTGCGCTTGGTTTTGAACTAGGATTAAAGGATTAGTAAGATTGCCAAGATTAGCGGCGCGCGGGAATTCTCTTGGCAATCTTTTCAATCTTGCCAATCCTAGTTCAGACGACAACAGCGGCGGCTCTCTGGACTCCCCCCTTGAAAAGGGGGCAGGGGGGTTTCCGCGGCGCCCTTTCCTGTCATTCCCGTGAAAACGGGAATCTTAGGCGCGGGTTGCGCTTGGTTTTGAACTAGGATTAAAGGATTAGTAAGATTGCCAAGATTAGCGGCGCGCGGGGATTTTCTTGGCAATCTTTTCAATCTTGGCAATCCTAGTTCAGACGACAACAGCGGCTAAGATTCCCGCTTACGCGGGAATGACGGCCGGGGATGCGGGCGGTTTCGGGTCTGCCTCTGGATTCCCGCTTACGCGGGAATGACGATTTGAGCTGCCGGACGCTTGAGGCGGACGCGGGCGGTTTCGGAGGTTGACTCTGGATTCCCGCTTACGCGGGAATGACCCCCGTTTTCACGGGGGCAGGCTATGAGGGCGGCGCTAGCGGGGGGAGGGCGTTGACGATCTCAACCGTCTTGAGGCTGACGGAAACGACGCGCCGAAGCAAGTTCACGATATACTGGGGATCGTCGGGGCGGTTCGGGTCGTTCACGATGCCGCTGCGCTTGTCTGTCTTTACCTGATACTGATTCACGACCCACTCCAGCGCCGACCGATTCCCCAAACGATACTCCAGAGCCGCAGGCGGTATGCCCGACAGCGTCAAATAATCGTTATACGCAATCGCCGTCTTGTCTTTGGAGAAGCGCATCTTCTCCGCCCGCCAAAAATCGAGCGGCGCTTCATCCGCCTCTTCCGTTTTCAGCGCATACGGCTCCGCCGATTCGTAATTCACATGCAGATCCGCCAACTCCCGCCCCGCCGACGCAAACGCGCGGAATTCAGGCGCAAACGGAATATGCGGCAGGTCCCGCTTCAGATTCTTCTCATAACGCTCTCGGTAGTCCGGATGATGCAGCAGCCCGTAGACGTAATGGAAAATGTCCCATTTGGAAATGGACGAATCGCCGTAATGCGAACGGAAGGCGGACAACGCCCAATCCGTGATGTTTTCCTGACGGTTGGAGCCGTCCTCGTCATAGGTGTAAAACGGGAAGCACTGCGTTGGCGAACCGAATCCTCCAGTAGAAACGAGATCGGGGAGACAGCCGGTCAATACGCATGTAAATGGCTTCTCCTGCGTTTGATTTACGCAAATCACATAATTTTCCGTTTCGGTCTCTGGCGTTGGAAATATGGAAGGGAAGACATACACGCGCTCCGCCAACATTCTGTCAAAATAAATGTTTGATTTAGTAAATGGGCGGTAGAGCAAAGTGCGCAACTTTTCTTCATCGAATTCAGCGATCACTCCCCTCTCCAATTTGTTTCTAAGTCCACTGCTCCAGCTGATTTTTGTATCGTCATAAGTTACAAAATCACTCGCATTTGCGTCATCGTCTCCGCGCCGTTTCCACCTGTCCACTTCGATGTTGTAGTTTTCGATCATCCGCTGAACGTTGGCATCAAGGGCGTTTCGGTTGAAATTGATAGCCCAAGCGTCGCGGTTCGTTTTAACGCCAGCGCTGTAGATCTTGAAAATAACATCCGACGCGGAGCCTTTTAAAGCCTTTGCCTTTTTGCTGCCTATCGGGATAAACATGTGGAATTCGGGATGCAGCCCTTCCGTCAACCATGTATGATTCGCGTCGGGATGTACCTCTTGCCATTCAACGCCGCCTACATGTTTCCGCTCGCTCATGAAAGCGAATTTCTGCTCCTTGTTCCACATGTCGTCGGCGCGATGGTAAAAGATGCGCGCTTTCTTAGACGGACTCTGCTTCGTCTTGATGAACAGATTGATACTGACGCCGACGCGGATTCCGAACACGTTGGCGTCGGCGACCTTCAGTCCTTTTCGCGCGTTGCCGCCTAAATCCAAAACATAGACCGCGTCAAAATCTTCCTCGAGATGTTTGCGCATGCCGTCAAAGGCCATGCCGTCCAGAAAGCCGTTGTTCGTCACAAATGCAACGACGCCTTCATCCTTGATCCGATCTGACGCCCAGCGGATAGCCTTTACGTATGGATCGTAAAGCGCATTTTTATTTCTAGCCTTTGAATCAGCGGCGTAAGTGTCGCGGACGCGCCCATCCATGATCTCGTACTTGCGGTTCTTGTTGTTGTCGTTCTCGTTCACCTGCCCCGCGTTATACGGCGGATTGCCGATGACGACGAACATATCCGCGTCTCTCTGCTCTTTGGCGCGCTTGTCGTTCTCTTCGGTGAACAGCTGACCCTGCGGCGTCTCCATCAGTTCAAAGGTGTCGGCGAGGACGATCTTTTCATACTGGCGATACGCCTTTGTCCGCTCAAAATACTCCTGCTCGATGTTCAGGCTGGCGATGTAGTACGGCAGCAGCATGACCTCTGCGCAGTGCAGCTCATGGGCGTATTTACGCTCCAGCGCCGTCCGTTTGATTTCGCGCATGAGCCGGACGATGAAATTGCCGGTGCCGACAAACGGATCGATGATATGGACGCCTTCGCTGGAGAGGCTTCGGTTGAACTCGGTTTTCAGGAGATGTTGAACGCTGTTGACCATGAACTCGACGATCGGCTGCGGCGTGTAGACGATCCCATGCGTGTCGGCGGCGTCTTTGGAGTAGCTTTGAAAAAAGGTTTCATAGAACGCGTTCAGGAGCCGCTGTTTTTGCGAAAACTCTTGGCAGGACTTCGCCGCCTGCTCAACGGCGTTGTAATACCGGTCGAGCTGTTGGAGATAAACCTCTCGGCTGATCGCCTCTCTCATGAGGATGTCCACGACATCTTCGATCTCCCGCGCGATGATGTTTCGCCTGGTGAAGTTGGAGTTGTGGAAGACGGTTCGGAAGATGCGCTCCGTCAGGATATGCTGTATCAGCATCTCTTCGACCGCTTCTGTCGACAGGTCGGGGTTGATGGAGGCGCGGCATGTTTCATAAAATCGGTCGAAGGCTTGGGCGAAGCCGCTGTCGGTGTCGCGCTGCGTTTGGACTTTTGCTTTGAGCGTTTTGGCGATGGCGGGGACATGCTCTCGGAATTCTGAAGCGGCGGCGTCCCAGTTGCCGAATTCCGGACGCTCATATTCAAACAGCAGCTCCAGCGTTTTGACCAGGTTTTTCGGTACGGAGATGTCGGCGTTCAGCGTTTCCTGCTCATTTTGAAACAGGATCGCTTGTTTGGGCGTCTGGAACAGGATGTTGTCGAACGGGTAGCCCGCCTCCCGTTTCTGCTGAACGGCTTTGGCGAGGTTGTCATGGATGTCTTTCGCTTCCCAGTAAGCGAACGGCAAGCCCAGCTCATGCAGGACGGCTCCGTCGATGAAGATGTTGCCGCGGCTGCCCTGCATTCGATATTCGCGTTGGCATGCGGCGTTCATCTTTTTTGCGCAATGCTCAAGGAGCGCATAGAACGGCGGGCTGACAGCGCCTTCGTGCCGAGCGCCTTGGGCGTCTAGGGTTTTCATGGCGGCGTAGTAATCCTTGACCGCCTTATGCGTCGTTTTCAGGTTCAGTTTCGGCATGGACACGTTTATAGCGCCTTCCGCGCATGAGCGCAAGCGGCGCCCTTTCCGTCATTCCCGTGAAAACGGGAATCTTAGGCGCGGGTTGGGGATTGGTTTTGAACTAGGATGGAAGGATGATTAAGATTGCCAAGATTAGCGGCGCGCGGGAATTTTCTTGGCAATCTTTTCCATCTTGGCAATCCTAGTTCAGACGACAACAGCGGCTAAGATTCCCGCTTACGCGGGAATGACGGCCGGGGATGCGGACGGCTTCGGGTCTGCCTCTGGATTCCCGCTTGCGCGGGAATGACTTTTGGACCGCCAGACGCCTGGGGTGAACGCGGACGATTTCGGGTTTGCCTCTGGATTCCCGCTTACGCGGGAATGACGGCCGGGGATGCGGACGGCTTCGGGTCTGCCTCTAGATTCCCGCTTGCGCGGGAATGACTTTTTGGACCGCCAGACGCCTGGGGTGAACGCGGACGATTTCGGGTTTGCCTCTGGATTCCCGCTTACGCGGGAATGACGGCCGGGTATGCGGACGGCTTCGGGTCTGCCTCTGGATTCCCGCTTGCGCAGGAATGACTTTTTGGACCGCCAGACGCCTGGGGTGAACGCGGACGATTTCGGGTTTGCCTCTGGATTCCCGCTTACGCGGGAATGACGGCCGGGGATGCGGACGGCTTCGGGTCTGCCTCTAGATTCCCGCTTGCGCGGGAATGACGGCGGGTAGTATGGACGCTTGGGGTGAACGCGAACGGTTTCGATGGCGCCGAAAACCCCCCAACCCCCCTTTTCAAGGGGGGCTTCCAGAACTCTCCCCTTTTCAAGGGGGCTTCCAGAACTCTCCCCTTTTCAAGGGGGAGTCGTTGCCGCGGCGCCGCGAATATCGCCGTATGAGCGTACCGCTGTCAGAAAACCTTGTATTGAATCGCGCGGCTATCGGCGCTACATTATAGGCGTTCATTTAAACGCGGTTCAGGGGGCGGTTGATGTCTGACGAGAAGCGGTTGCGCGAAGAAATCTGCGAGGCGGGGCGGCGTCTATACGCCCGCAACATGGTCGCGTCGAACGACGGAAATATCACCGCGCGGCTGAAAGACGGGAATATTCTGGCGACGCCGACCGGCGTCAGCAAAGGCTCCATTACCCCTGACATGATCAGCAAGCTGAACGCGCAGGGAGAGCAGCTGGAGGGGTATCTGTCCCCGTCGTCGGAGATAAGGCTTCATCTGCATTGCTACCGGCGGCGCCCGGACGTCCACGCGGTGGCGCATGCGCATCCGCCTAAAGCGACCGGGTTTGCGTTGGCGGGGCTGGCGCTGGATGAGTTGACGCTGCCGGAGACGATCGTCTCGTTCGGATGCATTCCGCTCGCGCCGTATGCGACGCCCGGCGGCGAGAAACTGCCCCAGTCGATTGACCATCTCATCGAAAGCTGCGACGCGATACTCTTGGCGAATCATGGCGCGGTGACGGTCGGCGCCAGCCCGATGGACGCGTACTATAAAATGGAAACGCTGGAGCATACGGCGCATATCACATGGGTGGCGAAAACGCTGGGCGGCGTCAAGGAGCTGACGACCCAAGAGGCGCAGGAGCTGCTGGAGCTGCGCGAGCGGCTGGGGCTGGGGTCGCGCGTTCCGCTGTGCGATGTGAACCCGCGCATTCAAGAGGCGCATCAGGGCGCCTCCAGCGGAAAAACGAAAGAAGCGGCGGAAGAGATGTCGGAAGATATAAATGAGGAGCGGTTGACCGCTTTGATTGCGAGAGTGGCGGCGGAAGTGTTAGAGGAGCGGGCTGCGTCCTTATCGTAGGCGCGGCTATGAACAAGTTTTCGAAACGAAACCGAAAAAGGAGCGGCGAATATGGCAGGCGAAGCGTTGGGACTGGTTGAAACGCGCGGACTGGTGGGAGCCGTCGAAGCGGCGGACGCCATGGTGAAAGCGGCGAATGTGAACATCGTCGGCATGGAAAAGGTGGGCGGCGGACTGGTGACCGTGCTGGTGCGCGGCGATGTCGGAGCCGTCAAAGCGGCGACCGAAGCGGGGGCGGAATCGGCGCGCTCCGTCGGGGAACTCGTCTCGGTGCATGTGATCCCGCGGCCGCATGCCGAAACGGAGGCGGTACTCCCGATCGCGCGCGCCGCGGCAGAATCTTCAGGCGAATAAGCGAACCGCAGGGGCGAACCGCAACAGTCATTCCCGCGTAAGCGGGAATCTAGGGGCATCGCAGAAACCGTCCGCGTCCTTTAAACCCCCCTAGCCCCCCTTTTCAAGGGGGGAATCGGATGCGGCGGTTGATGTCGGCATGGCAATTCAGGGCGTCATTATATAAAACGAGGTGAGGAGAGGCGCAGGCGGCATGGATGAAGCGAAGATACGGCAAATCGCCGAACGAGTGGTGCGCGAACTGACGCAGGAGAAGCCAACCGCGCTGTCAGTCGCGCGTCCGTCGGGCGCGGGCATTTTTGAGACGCCTGACGAGGCGGTCGCCGCGGCGCGCGACGCGCAAAAAACATACGCCCAAAGCGGCATGGAGATGCGCGCCGACATCATCGACGCGATGCGGCGGGTCAGTCGGGAGCGCGCCCAAGAGCTGGCAGACATGGCGGCAGCCGAAACGAAAATGGGGCGCCCTGAACATAAGCTGGTCAAAAATGAAGGCGCCGCCAACCTCAGCCCAGGCGTCGAAGAGATACAGGCGCAGGCGGAAACGAACGAACACGGCGTCCTGATTGTGGAACGCGCCCCCATCGGCGTCATCAACGCGATCACCCCGACGACGAACCCGACCTCCACCATCATCAACAACGCGATCATCATGCTCGCGGGCGGAAACGCGGTCGTCTTCAGCCCGCATCCGAGAGCGGCAAACTGCTGCCTTCAAACGATGGCGTATCTGAACGAGGCGATCGTGTCGGCGGGCGGACCGCCGAACCTGTTGACGGCGGTCGCCGAGCCGTCCCTGCGCCATGCGTCCGCGCTCATGAAGCATGCGGAGGTGGACGCCGTCTGCGCGACAGGCGGAGGAGGCGTCGTGCGCGCCGCCTTGGAATCGGGCAAAAAAACATGGGCGGCAGGACCCGGCAACCCGCCCGCGCTCGTGGACGAAACGGCCAACCTAGAAAATGCGGCGCGCGCCGTCATCGAAGGCGCCTCATTCGACAACAACCTGCTCTGCATCGGCGAAAAAGCATGCGTCGTCGTCGACTCGGCGGCGGACGAACTGCTGCGCCAGATGACGCGCCAAGGCGGAAGGCTGCTCAGACCCAGCGAACTGCCGAGGCTCATGAACGCCGTTTTGACCGACGAAGGCAAACATTGCCCAGAGATGATCGGACAGAACGCGTCTGTTCTGCTGGAGGCGGCGGGCGTCCGCGGGTCGGCGGACGACCTGGCGGTTCTGGCGGAGACGTCGGCTGATCATGTCCTGGCGATGGAGGAGTTTTTGACGCCGATTGTCCCGATTGTGCGCGCCCGTTCGTTTGAGCAGGCGGTTCAGGTCTGCGTTCAGATCGAGGGCGGGCGCGGACATACCGCCATGATCCACACGGCGCGGACCGACAGGGTCGGCGACTACGCGCGGGCAATGCAGGTCGGCATCCTGGTGGCGAACGCGCCGTCGTTTGTGTGCGGCGGCATCGGCGGGCCGGGGTTCTTGGCGATGTCGGTGGCGGGGCGGACGGGGGAAGGGTTCACCAGACCCTCCCACTTCACGACGGAACGGCGGATGAGCCTGATAGGGGGGCTGTCGCTTTTTTCGGGTTGACGCGAAAGACTAGACATGAATTCAACCAAAAATAAGCTGAAAACGGAAGATAAACCGATCCACGGATGGTACCGTTTTGTGCTGGGTTATCCGCCCCATTTGGTTCGGGAATATCTTGAGCGGCTGGATGCGAACCCTGACAAAGACATCGTATTCGATCCGTTTTGCGGAACCGCCACAACGCCTGTCGAAGCGAGAATGCAGGGGTACCACTCGATCAGTTCTGACGCGAACCCCATTGCGCTGCTTGCCGCTAGAGCAAAACTGAACTGGCAGATTCATCTTGAAAAAACGAAATCTCGGCTTGCAGACGTTCTTGAATTAGCCGCCGGCTCGCTTAAAACCTTCGATCTCAATCCAGGTCCAGATACGGCTGACGACCAACCGCGCCTGTTTGCTCTGCGAGAGAAAACAGCCTTCGATACAGATCATCAAGACGCCTCCTTCGTTCCTGAAGAGTACATCGCCCCCGAAACGAGCAAGATCATCCCGAAAGGCTTTATCAGCGACAAGCCGCTGTTGAGAGTGTTGTCGCTGCGGAACGCTGTTGAACGCGCCGTATCGGAGCCGGACATCGCCGATTTTTTCCGTCTTGCGCTGGCAAACACGATCGTTTCCACCGCGGGCAATATCGGATTCGGACCTGAAATATACCGAACAGAGGAAAAAGAGGATGTCGATGTACTGGGCGCGTTTTACCAAACAGCGAGCCGCATGATGTCCGATCTCGCCTTGATATTGCCAAGATTCTCCGGCGATTATCCGACCGCTCAAGTGACGATGGCGGACGCGCGGACGCTGGACGGAATCGAGCCGCGGTCTCAAATCAGAATTGTGATCACATCGCCGCCGTATCCGAACGAAAAAGATTATACGCGCAGCACGCGCCTTGAGAATGTGCTGCTAGGGTATCTCAAAAACAACGCGGACCTGCGCGCTTTGAAATCGCATCTGCTGCGAAGCAACACGCGAAACACGTACGTCAACGACGACGACAACTGGCATATACGCGACATCCCCTCGGTCGTCAACGTCGCCGCCGCCATCGAAAAGAAGCGGATAGAGCTGGGCAAGACGTCCGGATTCGAGCGTCAATACCACCGCGTTGTCTCGCTCTATTTTGGCGGCATGTTTCGCCATTTGGCGGAGCTGCGGCGGCGTTTGCGGAAAGGCGCGCGATGCGCATATGTTGTCGGCGACCAAGCGTCGTTTTTCCGAATACCCATTTATACCGCTCAATTGCTGGCGGATGTCGCCGTCAAAGCAGGCTACAAGGTTGAGGGCATAGAGCTCTGGCGAACGCGCCGCTCCACCGTCACAAGAGCGAACCTAGACGAAAATGTGTTGATCCTCCGCGCGCCTTGAGGCTGTGAACCAACGAATGTCCCGTCAAATTTATGACCAAGCCATCGCCGCCGTGTTTGAACGCCATTATGAAGAAGGCGCGCATTACTTTGAATTTGAGAAAGACGAATTCGACGAGGTCTTAGCCGACCTCGGTCTTCAAGTGCGCAACATACCCGACATTGTCTACACGTACCGCTCGCGCCGACCTCTGCCCCAAAGCGTTCGGGATAAGGGAAATTGGGCGATCATGGGAGCCGGCAGGGGGCGATACGCTTTTCGCCTTTTGAAAAATCCGCCCTTTTTTGAAATCGCTTTCGGCGACTACGCCCCTATCGACATTTACAACGCCATTCCCGAAGTCGTTGAAGGTTTTCTTCGGCGGGATGAGCAGTCGCTTCTGACGCGGATTCTTTGCAACCGACTCGTCGACATCTTTACGAGCTTGACCTGCTTTCATTTGCAGAATCACTATCGGAGCGCCGTGCAGGATGTCGGGGAGGTTGAACTGGACGCGCTGTACATAGGGGTGGATGAAAACGGGCAGCTTTTCGTCCTGCCGATCGAAGCGAAAAGCCAAACCGAAAACGACCGAATCGGACGGGCGCAGATCTCCAATATGGCGAAGCTTGTCCGCCAAGACTTTTCAGATTTGGGGAGGCGAATTCTGGCGGTTAAGGAGCTTGGGGACAACACGATCGCGATGGTTGAATTGAGCGACGGCGTTGAGCCTGACGATTTTGGCGTTGTTTCGGTCCGGCGTTTTCGTTTGATTCGGCGCGGTTGACGCTTACGCGCCTTCATGCTAGCGTGTGAACATCATTGATGGGAAAGGGAAAATGAATGAACCTTGACCGCCTCCAAACCGTGCTGGACTTCATCAAGCAGAACGAGGATGCCTACGACCACACCGCCGACCTCACCCCAAGAGAACAGCCGACGCCCGACAACCCAAAATGCGTCGCCAGCGTCGCGGCGTATTTCAACCGCGGCTGCTCTCTGTTCCGCGAATTTCCGCCCGACATAGAAACGCTGATTCTCGCCAATCTGTATCTAGAAACCGACCAATCCAAATTTGAAGAGGCGCTGTTCCACGTCACATGGCATGAAGAGGAGCCGGACGTTGAGCTGGTCATGGACGCCCTAGAGCGCATCCTCAAGGGAGTCGACGTCGTGAATGCCATTGATCAGACGATGATGAACGAGGTCTATTGGCGCAATGCGGAACCGGGAACGGCGCCGTATCAAGAGCTGGCGGAGGAGATCGCCCGACCGACAGAGTTTTGGCGCAACGCGCAGGCGGAGCTGGCTGAAATCCGACAGCATATGGAGCGCGGGGGTTAGCTAACGAGCAGCCGGTACACGCCTGTTTTGTCTTTTACAAATTCAATCAGCCCCATGTCGCGCAGGAACTGCAGCTGTTGCCTGATTTTTGCATTCGGGTTGTTGTTGTTCGGATATTCGCGCTTCGCGTCCGCCTTGCATGCCTGATACAATTCAGACGTTTCAAATTCGCGTCCGCTGAACGACAACGCGCCGCGCAGCGCGATCCGATTCCATCCCTTAAATGAATTTAAAAACGCTTCGCTGTCGGGCGCCGATATGACCGGTTCCGCTTCGCGCTCGTCTTCCGTTTCCGGCATCTCAACGCTCACGGTTTCCAGCGGATCCCGCATACCCTGAAGCTCATTCAGTTTCATTCTACGGGGCGGATCCGCGTTGTCAAATCCGCTCATGAGCTCTAGGGAAAGCTGGCGCGCGATGTATGCGTCGCTGGTTGCAAGCCCGCATTCTAAGTTATTGCGCAGACCCGCCTGCGTCGCGTTTGCGGATGTGACCAGCGCGGTCGATTCGTCAAACACATAGATTTTGGCATGGAGATTGTTGAGCGAATAGACGCGGGCGCCCTCCTCGGCAAACGCGCATAAAGCGTCTAGGCTGGACATGCCCATTCTAAAATCGCCCATTTTGGTTCGGGTGACGAGCCGTTTGGACACTCCCTTCGGCGCGAGCCGCGACAGTTCCAGTAAAGCGTCCGTGACATACGGGCTTCCGATGAGCAGCTTGCTGCGGCAGCGGATCGTCTTTTCGGCGAGCCAGTCGAACGTCGGCGTCGTGACGATTTCGGGGCTGTTGATATGCGCGTTGTTCATGCCGTTAAGTATATCCGAACGCCGCCGCGTTTGCATCCAGCCGGCATGGAAATCTTACGGCGCCCGCTTGCTATGCGGCCGTTCCGGCGCTAAACTGATAGGGCGGTTTTGAGCGGGAGGCTGTTGAGATGTTGAGAACGCAGAGGCTTGGAACGGGATCGAATAGGGCGGCGGCGCCGTCTCTTCCGTCCTCTTTTCCGGTGCGGCTTTCGATAAATTCGGAGGCGTCGGTGGAGGTAACGCTGCCGATGGCGGAAAAGGCGCCGCCGCCCAAGTTCTTTCCGACGCAATCTGCCGTGGACGCAGGAAAATCCGCGTTGATACGAGCGTTGACGCATCTGATAGACGATGACGCGCCCGCGTCGGAAGCCGATTTTGAAAAAGCGCGAGCGCATTTTAGCGAAGCAATTTCGCTGATGCGCAATTTGGACGATCCAGAGTCTTTGGGCAGCGTTTACGGACTCCGAGGCGTTGTCGGCTTGCTG
The DNA here is from genome assembly GCA_963665845.2 of Candidatus Poribacteria bacterium. Lineage (GTDB taxonomy): Bacteria > Poribacteria > WGA-4E > JAPPNK01. The sequence goes on along the minus strand of OY762492.1, from coordinate 1,905,886 downwards.
TGGAACGCAATAAACCGCGATCTTCCGTTAGAGCAAGCGGCGGCAGATTTTGAAAAATCTGGCGAGCTGCTCCCGATGGAAACGACCTACATACTCTTGGGACACACGCATTGGCAACTGGGCGCGCCGGACAACGCGATCCAGAGCCTTGAAAAAGCGATCGAACTCAATCCGCTCTGCGCGGAAGCGTATCTCATAAAAGGACTCTTCCACCAAGAAAGGGGCGAAACCGACCTCGCGCACGAAGACATCTACTGGGCAATCTCGCTCAACCCCGACCTGTACGAAGAAAAGTTTGAGCCGATCATGGAATCTGAAAGAAAAGCCCAAGAAAAGTGGGACGAATTATACAGTGAACCCGACACAAAAGAAGCGTTTCGAGCATGGGCAGACGAGGCAAACGCAAATGACCTCGCAGGCAAGACGTCAACATCTCCGTCCGGACACAAATAATGCGCTCCCGATTCGATGTCCGATTTCAACGGGCGTATAACAAGCTGGATAAAAAATCAAAAGACGCAGTAGACAAAGCGATCGCCCGATTCAACGAAAATCCCGCCGTATTTCAGGGCGCCTTACAATATAAAAAACTTAAATCTCATAAAGACCTCGTCCAAATACGCGCAAACGGCTTAAGAATCATCGGACTTTTAAAGGGCGAATTTGAGGATGGAAATGTTGTATGGTACAGCGTTGGAAACCATGATGAAATCAGAAAATTCATACGAAACTGGAAACGCATAAAACCAGGAATCATACGGAGGGATGTTTCCGAGTAAGGCGTCTTATCGCCTCATCTCCTCCGCGGCGACCGCCCCGCCATCCGCGGACGCGAAGCCGTTTCATTTCACCGCGAGAACTTCAACGCCCGCTTGTCCGGCTTTTTCGACCTGCGGCTCCGCGATACTGTATCCTGCGACCAGAGCGAGCGCCCGTCGTTCCTGTATGCGCTGCAGAATCTCGGCAGAGTTGGCGGCGCGTTCAATATCGTCGTCGTTGACGGTCGCGGAGACCTCCAGCGCGACCCACACCTCCTCCTTGGCGCCGTTCAATGCGGTCGCCTTTAGGATGATGTCGGTATTGCAGATGCGCTCATACTCTTTTTTCGACACACGCTTTTCGTCCAGCGCCTTGATTAAATCGTCCATGAAATCTGGATCCATGCCGCGAGATACGCTCAGCAACATGCGATGCCTGCCGAGATTCCATCTTGGGAGGTATCCGACGATTTTCTTCGACATCACCCGTTCCAGATCGGATCCCCAGAGATGATCTGTTCGGCTCTTGTACGTTTCAATCCCCTCTGTTCGGCTCTCCACCGCCTTCAGCCGGTCGTCCATTTTCAGGAAATAGTACGCCGGCTGCATCTGCTTCAGCTCAGTACCGAGCTTGTCGACTTCGGCTTTAGCGCGTGTCATCGGGGCGCGCATTCGCTCTAGCGCTTCTTCTTGCGCCTGATGCCGCGCTTGGTAATGGGTGTCTTCAGCGTCTTTTAATGCTTCCCACAGGCGCAGCTTTTCGGCTGGAGAAATTTCTGGGTTCAGCCTTGCGCTCTTATACGCTTCTTTTGCGTTCTCTATTTCTGTCCGCGCCGCTCTAACCTCTGCATTGCTGTCCGTCTCCGCCTCAATGATGCGGTCAAATTCGCCCGTATCGACCTTCTCTAAAATCTTATTTTCTTCAGCATCGTATTTCTCTCGGGCGCGCTCCAACTCTTCTGTGACGCGCTCGAACCGCTCTCGAAACCTAGCGGGATCAACGATCGCCTCCATGATGTCCGACATGACAAGCCCGAACCCGTTGCCGTTTCGCTGCATAAATCTCTCCTCTGCCGTGTCTTGAGTATAGCATAAAGACGCCTTGGAGCGAATCGAATTCGCTGATGTTTCCAGACGGCAGATCGCCTCATTTCCTCCGCGGCGACCGCCCAACCGCCCATACAAAATGGTACATCGCATACAGCTCCCATGCAAACGGCGCGAAGCCCAAAAAGCCCGCCATCGGCATCTCAAAGATGGAGATGCCGGGCGTGAACGGAGCCTGGTATTTCCATTTCGCCGCCGCAAACCAGTTCCATGATTCCCACCAGAAGCCGCAGAGCAGTCCCGCCGCAAAGAGAGACGCCGCCTTTCCCAGGTGCCCGCGTTCAAAGTCGGCGAGCAAGGAGGGCGCCCCGTTCGCGCGGTTGATCGGATCCAGCATGAACGCGTACGCGATCCAAACCGGCGCGAAGGCGTATTTCGCCCACGCCTGCGGCAGCATGAGCGGAACGACCGCGCATACCGTCCCGAACAGGATCAGCCCGAAGGTGAGCCGTCCGTCGACGCGCAGCGGTTCGATTTTCAGGTTGCGGAAAACACCCTTTGCGTCCAGCCATTCGCTTGTCAGCAGGACGCCCGGCAGGACGGTCGCAAACGCCGCTGTCGACCCGATGATCCGCTCCCAGTGAAGATGCGACAGCCCCTCGTACCGCCAGTTGATGAGATGGAAGTTGTAAAACTCAAACAGAACCCAAAAAATAACGGAAAGCGGCAGCATGACGGCAAACTCGGCGCGGCGCGTCGTCAGGAGCGACTCGCCTTTCATGCGCCGTATCCATGCGTCGATGAATAGGATATACCCCCACCAGCAGATTGCGGTTGCATGGAGGCTGACGCGATGGGCGGCGGCGTTGGCGCCGTCGTTGAAATAATCGTATGCGGCGCATGCTTGGGCGGCGAGAATGAGCGCCAGCCCAAGAACGCCGTAAAGAGGGAAGCGGCGGGGGCTTGTATCGTTCATGTCGTATGCGGCTCCATGGTATCATAAACATAGAAAGGATACCGATAATGGCAGAAAAATGGAACGTTCCCGGCTGGGAGATGAAAGACGGGCGGCTCGTTCGGGAGGTGAAGACGCGCGATTTTAAGTCGGCGCTGCTCTTGATCAACGCGGTCGGCTATGAGGCGGAGCGGATGGATCACCACCCTGAAATTCTGAATGTGTACCGCACCACCGTGTTTTCGTTATGGACGCATGACGCGGACGCCGTGACGGAGAAAGACGCCGCGCTCGCCCGCGCGATCAACGCTCTCTTGGGCGAATAAATCCCCGCGCCTGTCCATTTTTGATACAGCGCTGTTCATAATTTGGACAGCGGCTCCCGTTTTCGCTCTCAATTTGGACAATATCGGTCTGCTTTGTTGGCGCCCTTTTTGCGTAACGCTCCTGAATAGGCGTGGAAGGAGCTGGGACGATGAGGCGAACGGCGATCTGTATTTTGGCGGGCTTGGCGTGTTGGCTTCTCTTGGTTGACGAGGGGGAAGCGCAGAGAGTTGTTGGGCGGCATCCTGGGTCTGTCATGGCAGCGGCATTGTCCGCTGACGGCGAGCTGCTTGCGGCGGGCGACTCGAATGGGATTGTGCGGCTTGTAGACGCTCGAACCGGGCGGATAATTCATTCGATGGCAGAGTTTCGTCAGGAAGTGGACAGGCTGTGGTTCAAGGGCGGCCGCTATCTTGTTGCGTACAGTTTTTTAAACCTTCGCATTTGGGACGCGGCGTCGGGGGAGCTGAAGGCTGTTTCGCGCGAATTGGACCGCGTCTATCCGTTCGCTTTCTCTCCTGACGGGCGGACCGTCGCCGCCAATAAATGGGACGCCCCCATACGGCTTTGGGATGTGGAAACGGGGGCGCTGAAGAGGGAGCTGGAGGCTGTCATCGAGGAGGTGGAATCGCTTGTTTTTTCGCATGACGGGCGGCTTGTTGCCGGCGCCGGGGAGGAGGGCGTTTATATTTGGGACGCGGCGACAGGGGAGCTGAAAACGCGCTTCAAGACGCCGGTCGACTCGCTGGATAGGGGGATATTGTATCCGCGGGATTACCGCATTGCGTTCCTTTCAGACAACCGCTCCATCGCCAGCCTTACCCGTACCATACACGACCGACAGGATATTGCGGTTGTCCATGTTTGGGATGCGGAAACGGGACAGAATCTGCTTGAGTTTGGCGGCTATCTCACGGGAGCCAGATTTGCGCCGGACGGAAGCGCGCTCGCGGCGCGCAACGACGGAAAGGCCAGTCTTTGGGACCTCAGAACTGGAGAGGAGCTGATCGAGTTTGAGGAGGGGTTTGGCCCATCAGGTTTTTCACCAGACAGCAGGTTCATGGCCGCTTCAAGATACGACAGGGAAAGCGATACGAGGACGATTCAAATTTGGGATGTGAAGGCAAGGGATCTGGCGTCGGTCATAGAGAACCGCGATCAGTACTATATTTTGCTGTCGTCAAATGGTCTGTTGTTGACGAGGATGATCATGGTGCTTCGAGCGGCAGAGTTCACTCGTATGGACATACAGGGACGGGAGACCGCTCAATTCTCAGTTGCGGGTACTTCGGAAATTGAGTCGTTGTCGTTTTCGCCGGACGGGCTTTTTGTTGCCAGCTCCTGCAACGATATATGGCTCACAGATGAAGGCATTCGCATCTGGGACGTTTCAACCGCGGAGGAAAAGAGGCATATCCGTACCTATTCTGAACCGTCCATATTTTCGCCGGACGGGCGGACCGTCGCCGGCGTCAGCCATGATGACACGATCGGCGTATGGGACGCCGAAACAGGCGAGCAGATCGTGGAATTGAACGGCTACTCTCCCAGTTCGTTTGCCTATTCTCCTGACGGAAAGACGCTCGCCTTCGATGACGCGGTCAAGAAACAAGAGGTCGTGCGTTTCTTAGACATCTCAACCGGGAAGGCGGAGGAGACGCTCATGTCTCCTAGCAGATGGATTTCTAAGCTGACGTTTTCAAGAGACGGAAGCTTGTTAGCCGCTTCTGGGAGCGAGGAGAAGGTCTATCTTTGGGATATGGAGACACGGGAGATTCTTCGAACGGTGGAAGGGTTCGGGTATGTTCATGCGCTGGCGTTGTCGCCGAGCGGGGAATCGATAGCGGTTGCAGGAGAAGACTCGGTCGCGCGCGTCTGGAGCGCGAAGAACGGCGCGTTGACAGGAAAGATGATTGGTCATGAGGGCGCCGTTCATGCCTTGGCGTACTCGCCTGACGGACAGCGTATCGCCAGCGGAGGAAAGGACGGGACGGTACGGATCTGGAGCGCCAAAACGTTTGCGCTGAAGAAGACGTTGAGGGGTCATGTCGGGTGGGTGAACGCGGTTGCGTTTTCTCCCGACAGCAAATCGCTTGTGAGCGGCGGAAAAGACGGCCGCGTCCTGCTGTGGAGGTTTGAAGATCAACCTGTTTTATGGTCAGACGTTAAACGCCCGAATTCGCCTCTTCTTTTGAAGAACGCGCTTCTGCCGAATTACCCAAACCCGTTCAACCCTGAAACGTGGATTCCGTTCGATTTGGCGCAAGAAAGCGCCGTGACGATAACGATCTACGACTCGGCGGGTCAAACCGTAAGGCGGTTGGAACTGGGCAAATTGCCGGCAGGTTCCTACCGCGCTAAAGAGAAGGCGGCGTACTGGGACGGCAGGGACGCCCTCGGCGCGCCCGCCGCCAGCGGCGTCTATTTCGTCCGCATTGAGGCGGGCAGCTTTTCAGAAACGCGGCGCATGGTTCTTTTAAAATGAAAGGAGATTGGATGATGAAACGCGGGGCATGTTTGGCATTGGCGGGCTTGGCGTGTTGGCTTCTCTTGGTTGACGAGGGGGAAGCGCAGAGGGTTGTTGGGCGGCATCCTGGAACTATTTACCAGGCGGCGTTGTCGTCTGACGGGGAGCTGCTTGCAACGGGGGACACAAATAGGCTTGTGCGGATCTGGGACGCTCAAACAGGGCGCATGATTCATTCGATGGAGGCGCCTAGATGGGAAGGCGAGTGGTTGGGGTTCAAGGGGGGCGGCCGGTATCTTGCTGTGTTTAGTTTTTTAGAAATCCGCATTTGGGATGCGGCGAATGGGAAGCTGAAGTCGGTATCGGAAGAATTGGACAGCGTCGGCGCATTCGCATTTTCTCCTGACGGGCAGACGATCGCCGCCGAGAAATCGGACAACGCAATACAGCTTTGGGATGTGGAAACGGGGCAGCTGAAAAGAGAGATGGAGCCGGTGAGCGATCGTATTTACGGTCTTGTTTTTTCGCATGACGGAAGGCTCGTCGCCGGCGCCGGGAATGAGAGTGTTTATATTTGGGACGCGGCGGCGGGTCAATTGAAAACGCGCTTCAAAACGCCGGTTGATTCGCGGTTATGGCGGCCGTATCTGCATGATTACCGCATTGCGTTCCTCCCCGGCAACCGATTGATCGCCAGCCTTAGCCATACAAGGTACGATCAAAAGGATCATGCCGCTGTCCATGTTTGGGATGCGGAGACTGGGCAGAATCGGTTTGAGTTTGGGGAAGGTCTCACGGATGCCATGTTAGCGCCGGACGGAAGCGCCCTAACGGCGTACAGCGGCGGGAAGGCGCGTCTTTGGGATTTGAGAACGGGAGAGGAGTTGATCGCGTTTGAGGAGGGCTTTAGCCGACCGATTTTTTCATCGGACAGCAGGCTCATGGCCGCTTCAAGAGACAACAGGGAAAGCGGTACGAGGACAATTCAAATTTGGGATATGGAGGCAAAAAAGCTGTTGTCGGTCGTAGAGAGCGGCCATCGGAACCGAATTTTGTTGTCGTCAAATGGTCTGTTAACGAGGAGGAGCGCGCCGTTTCAAGACACAGAGTACACTCGCTGGGACATTCAAGGGCGGCAAACCGCTCAATTCTCAGTATGGGGGAGTTCGGAGATTGCGTCTTTATCGTTTTCGCCGGACGGGCGCTTTGTCGCCAGCTCGTGCGCCGAAGGAGGGCTTTGGTCCTTGGACGATGCCATTCGCATTTGGGATGTCTCCGCCGGGGAGGAGAAAAGGAATATCAAAGCCTATCCTGGACCTTCCGCGTTTTCGCCGGACGGGCGGACCGTTGCCTGCGTCAGACCGGGTCGTTATGCGATCGGCGTATGGGACGCGGAGACGGGAAAACCGATCTTGGAATTGAGCGACCGCTCTCCGAGTTCGTTTGCCTATTCTCCTGACGGAAAGACGCTCGCCTTTAACGACACTGCTCATAAACAAGGGATCGTGCGCTTTCTGGACATCTTAACGGGGAAGGCGGAGGAGGCGCTCACGGCTCCGAGCGGGCGGGCTTCGGAGCTGAAGTTTTCAAAAGACGGAAGCGTTTTAGCTGCCGTTGGCAGGGGAAGCGTCCATCTTTGGGATGTGAAGACGAGGGAGATTCTTCGAACCGTGGAAGAGGTTGGGTCTATTTATGCGGATTATGCGCTGGCGTTGTCGCCGAGCGGGGGATCCATAGCGGTTGGAGACGAGGATTCGATTGTGCGCGTCTGGAGCGCAAAGAACGGCGCCTTGAGAGGAAAGATGACCGGACATGAGGGCGCCGTCCATGCTGTAGCGTATTCGCCTGACGGACAGCGTATCGCCAGCGCAGGCAAAGACGGAACGGTACGGATTTGGAGCGCCAAGACGTTTCAGCTGGAGAAGACATTGAGGGGGCATTTCGGGCATGTGAATTCGGTTGCGTTTTCTCCCGACAGCCGTTCGCTTGTGAGCGGCGGAAAAGACGGCCGCGTCCTGCTGTGGAGATTTGAAGATCAACCTGTTTTCTGGTCAGACGTGAAGCGTCCGAATTCGCCTCTTCTTTTCAAGAACGCGCTCCTCCCGAATTACCCAAACCCGTTCAACCCCGAAACGTGGATACCGTTCGATCTGGCGCAAGAAAGCGCCGTGACGATCTCGGTCTACAACTCGGCGGGTCAAATGGTCAGGCGCATGGAGATGGGGCAATTAGCGGCGGGTTCCTACCGCGCTAAAGAGAAAGCGGCATACTGGGACGGCAGGGACGCCCTCGGCGCGCCCGCCGCCAGCGGCGTCTATTTCGTCCGCATTGAGGCGGGCAGTTTTTCAGAAACGCGGCGCATGGTTCTGTTGAAATAAAGAGGAGAATGGACGATGAGACGGGCTGCGGTGTCGATTTTGGCGGCGTTAGCGGCATTTTGGCTGCCGGTTGAGAACGGTTTTGCGCAGAAGGTTGTTGGGACGCATCCAGGAACGATCGCTTCGTTGGCGTTGTCGCCGGACGGAAAAACGCTTGCGAGCGGCGGGGACAGCGGAACAATACAGCTCTGGCGCTACTCAACAGGAACGCTCATACGGACGCTGGCAGGGCATCATGCGGAGGTGGACTGGATGCGCTTTTGGCCGGATAGCCGCTATCTTGTCAGCTCCAGCTTTTACAGGCTGCAGGCGCATGATGTGAAGACCGGCGAGCGTCTCCCGATTTCCGATCAACTGGGCATTTGTTGGGATGTCGCCCTGTCGCCGGACCGGCGAACGATCGCTGTCTACGACTATTCCAACGCTTTGAGCGTCTGGGATTTGATGTCTGGGGAGATGATGGGAAAATTGGAAAATGTCGGCGTTCATCTTGATTCGCTGATTCATTCGCATGACGGGCGGCTGATTGCCGGCTCCTGGAAAGGCGGCGTTATTATTTGGAACGCTGAAACGCTGCAGATGAAACATCAGATCAGCATTCCTGGACAGGTTTTGGAGTATCGGTACCGCATTGCGTTCCTTCCCGACAACCGGTCAATGGCGCTCGTTCGCTTCAAAAGAGAAGACCGCGACGCAACCGGAACGGCAGAGATATGGGACTTGGAAACAGGTACGATGAGATTGTCTTTTGGCGGAGATTTGAGCCAAGCCGCGTTCTCTCCCGACGGACGAAGGCTGTTGAGCGTGAGCGGCAGCCAGATCGTTGCGCTGTGGGAACTGGAAACGGGAATGATTTTACAGACAAATCGAAGGCCGTCCAATACGTATGCGCAGCCTTTCTTCTCAGAAGACAGCGGCAAGTTGGTCGTCGGCTTCGATTCGAATACGGGGCAAATTTGGGATGCGGAGACGGGGAACCTCGTCTCGACGTTTAACGGGAGCGTATACGGTACAACGCTGTCGCCGGACGGACGGACAGCCGCCTCTTCAACCGTCGTTTGGGATGGCTATGATCGGTCCAGAACGCGCGTCTGGGACATCGAGACAGGAGAGGTGAAAGGGGAGGCGCCCGCGAACCACACGCCGATTGAGTCCGTTTCTTTTTCTCCTGACGGCCGCTGCATCCTCAGCTCGCCTATGCGCATCTGGTCCGGGGACAGGTCGATTCGGATTTGGGATCTTTTAACGGGGCGGGAAAAGGCGAAGTACTGGACTTACGGGGGGCATGCGGAGTTTTCGCATGACGGTCGATGGATTGCCTCCCTTGTATCGGACAGAGGCATACAGATTAAAAATGCCGAGACGGGGGAGATCGCAGCGGAGTTGGCAGACTACGAATCGCGGTCGTTCACGTTTTCGCCGGACGGCAAATCGATCGCGTTCATTAATCCCAACTCTCAACGCAAAGGCGTTTATATATGGCGGATCGATTCGGGCGGGGCGTCTGCGGAGCTGAAAGGCGATCAGCGGAGCGCGCGTTCGCTTGCGTATTCGCCGGACGGGAGTATGCTGGCGGTCGGCGGAAACGACGGGGCGTTTTTATGGCATTCCGAATCGGGCGATCTGATTCGAACGTTTGCGGATGGAGAGGTTGTGAGGGCGCTCGCCTTCTCGCCGGACGGCCGCGCGCTTTTGACCGGAGGAGACGACTCGGCGGCGCGTCTCTGGGATATATCCAGCGGCGAACTGAAGGCGGAGATGAGAGGGCATGACGGGTTGATCCGCTCCGCCGCCTATTCGCCTGACGGAGGGCTTATCGCTGCCGCGGACGAAGGGGGCGCGATACGCATCTGGAACGGCGAGACGTATGAGCTGGAAAACACGTTGACGGGGCATGTCGGGTGGGTGAACTCGGTTGCGTTTTCTCCCGACAGCCGTTCGCTTGTGAGCGGCGGGAAGGATGGGCGCGTTCTGCTATGGAGATTTGAAGATCAACCTGTTTTCTGGTCAGACGTGAAGCGTCCGAATTCGCCTCTTCTTTTGAAGAATGCGCTTCTCCCGAATTACCCGAACCCGTTCAACCCTGAAACGTGGATTCCGTTCGATTTGGTGCAAGAAAGCGCCGTGACGATAACGATCTACGACTCGGCGGGTCAAACCGTAAGGCGGTTGGAACTGGGCAAATTGCCGGCAGGTTCCTACCGCGCTAAAGAGAAAGCGGCGTACTGGGACGGCAGAGACGCCCTCGGCGCGGCAGCGGCAAGCGGGATGTATTTCGTCCGCATTGAGGCGGGCAGCTTTTCAGAAACGCGGCGCATGGTTCTGTTGAAATAAAGAGGAGAATGGACGATGAAACGGGCTGCGGTGTCGATTTTGGCTGCATTGGCAGTATTTTGGCTGTCGGCTGCGAACGGTTTTGCGCAGAGAGTTGTTGGGCGGCATCCTGGGTTTGTCATGGCGACAGCGTTGTCGTCGGACGGAGAGCTGCTTGCAACGGGCGACGCGAATGGACTTGTGCGGCTTTTGGACGCTCGAACCGGGCGGATGATTCATGCGCTGGGAGCGTTTCGATGGGACGTGTACTGGACGCAATTTTGGGCAACGAACCGCTATCTTGTCGCGTCCGATTTTCGTGAGCCGCGGATATGGGATGTTAAGACCGGAGAGATGAAGGCTGTTTCGCATCAATTGGCAGGCGCCATCGTCTCCGCTTTTTCGCCGGACAACAGAACCATCGCCGCCTGGAAAAGGGACAATCCCGTACAGATTTGGGATGTAGAAACTGGAGAGATGGAGGGGGAGCTGGAGGCTGTCAGCGAGGAGCTGACGGCGCTTGTGTTTTCTCATAAAGGGCTTCTCGTTGCCGGCGCCGGCGCGGAGGACATTTATATCTGGGACCTGGAAACGAAACGGTTGACCGCCTCTTTCAAGACGCCCCTGGACGATTTCAAAACGGTTCCCCGCCCCTCCAATTACCGCATTGCGTTCCTGCCCGATGACCGATCCATCGCGAGCTTGAGCCGTAAAAAACATTCCGATCCACAAACCGATTTGGTTCATGTGTGGGATGTGAAAACGGGACAAGAACGGCGCGCCTTCGACGTTCATCTTTACAATGCTCTTTTCTCACCGGACGGCAGCCTTCTCAAGGAGGAAGGCAGCGGAACGACTCGTCTATGGGATCTGGAAACAGGAGCCGTCTGGATGGAATTGCCTGACGATTTCCGAGACTCAACCTTCTCTACAGACGGGCGGATGATCGCAGCCCTCGGATGGGATATTCTGAACAGAACGACCCCGCTTCATGTTTGGGATGTGAAAACAAAGCAGCGGATTGCGGCCTATGGCAGCGCATACTGGGGCGGCATTCTGTTGTCATCGAATGGTTGGCTGCTGGCAACACGGCTAACGCTCGCAGACAGCTCCATCGATTATTGGGATATGGAGACTCAGCAAAAGCATCGCTACTCCGTTCACGGCAGTACCGGGATTCACTCGGTTTCGTTCTCGCCGGACGGACGCTTCGCCGCCAGCTCGCGCAACATTGGATGGCTCACGGATGATAACATTCGCGTCTGGGACATCTCAACAGGGGAAGAAAAGTTCCGCTTCAAAGCCGAAGTAGGCTCGGTCGTGTACTCGCCGGACGGACGCTATATCGCAGGCGTCGGCATTCACAAAGGACTCGCCGTCTGGGACGCGGAAACGGGCGAGACGGTCATGGAATTAAACGGCTACACGCCTAGATCGTTCGTCTTCACATCGGACGGAGAGCAGCTTGCCTTCACTCAATCTTTCCACGGAGGCGGTACCGTACGCTATGTGAACGCGGCGACAGGCGAGGCGGTCGAGGCGTTCCACTCACCCAGCGATTCCCTGTCCATACTGGCAATTTCGAGCGACGGGTTGACACTCGCCGCTGAAGGCGACGGCTCCGATATTCATATCTGGAACGTCGAAACGCGCGCGCTTGTCCGTACGTTGACCTCTAAATCGCTGATCGATTCGTTGGCGTTGTCGGCGGACGGCCGTTTCGCCGCGGCCGGTTGCGAGGATTCGATGATTCGAGTGTGGAGCGTCAAGAACGGCGCGCAGCAGACGAGGCTGCGCGGGCATGAGGGCAAGATTCGCGCTGTCGCTTATTCGCCGGACGGACGTTACATCGCCAGCGCCGGCGACGACAGCGCCGTCCGCATATGGAGCGCCGAGACGTTTGAATTGAAACGAACGTTGACAGGGCATATCGGGTATGTGAGCTCCGTTGCGTTTTCCCCCGACAGCATATCGCTTGTGAGCGGCGGGAAGGATGGGCGCGTTCTGCTGTGGAGATTTGAAGATCAACCTGTTTTATGGTCAGACGTTAAACGCCCGAATTCGCCTCTTCTTTTCAAGAACGCGCTCCTCCCGAATTACCCAAACCCGTTCAACCCCGAAACCTGGATTCCGTTCGATCTGGCGCAAGAAAGCGCCGTGACGATAACGATCTACGACTCGGCGGGTCAAACCGTAAGGCGGTTGGAACTGGGCAAATTGCCGGCAGGTTCTTACCGCGCTAAAGAGAAAGCGGCGTACTGGGACGGCAGGGACGCCCTCGGCGCGCCCGCCGCCAGCGGCGTCTATTTCGTCCGCATTGAGGCGGGCAGCTTTTCAGAAACGCGGCGCATGGTTCTGTTGAAATAAAGAGGAGAATGGACGATGAGACGGGCTGCGGTGTCGATTTTGGCTGCATTGGCAGTATTTTGGCTGTCGGCTGCGAACGGTTTTGCGCAGAGGATTGTTGGGCAGCATCCTGGAACCGTCTATGAGGCGGCGCTGTCGGCTGACGGGGAGATGCTTGCGACGGGCGACACGAATGGACTTGTGCGGCTTTTGGACGCTCGAACCGGGCGGATCATTCATTCGATGGCGCAGTTTTGTCAGGAAGTGGACTGGCTGGGGTTCAAGGGGGGCGATCGGTATCTTGTTGGGTACAGTTTTTCGAACCTTCGCATTTGGGATGCGGCGTCGGGGGAGCTGAAGGCTGTTTCGCGCGAATTGGACCTCGTCAGTCCGTTCGCTTTTTCTTCTGACGGGCGGACCGTCGCTGCCAAGAAATGGGACGGCCCCGTAAAGCTTTGGGATGTGGAAACGGGGGAGCTGAAGAGGGAGATAGAGGCTGTCAGCGAGGATATTGACGCGCTTGCTTTTTCTCCTGACGGGCGGCTTGCCGCCGGCGCCGGAGATGAGGATGTTTATATTTGGGACGCGGCAACGGGTCAACTGAAAACGCGCTTCAAGACGCCGTCTGATTCGCGGGCAAGGCGGGTTTTGTATCCGCATGATCACCGCATTGCGTTCCTTCCCGACAGCCGCTCCATCGCCAGCGTTACCTATACAACGCGCGACCAAAGGGATATTGCGGCTGTCCATGTATGGGATGCGGAAACTGGGCAGAATCAGCTTGATTTTGGGGACTATTTTACGGGCGCCAGGTTTGCGCCGGACGGAAGCGCGCTGGCGGGGTACAACGGCGGAAATGCCGGTCTCTGGGACCTCAGAACAGGGGAGGAGCTGGTCGCATTTGAGGAGGGGTTTGGCGCGCCTAGGTTTTCACTTGACAGCAGGCTCATGGCCGCTTCAAGATACAACAGGGAAAGCGATACGACAACGATTCAAATTTGGGATGTGGAGACAAAGGATCTGAGGTCGGTCATAGAGAGCGGCGATAAGTACCATGCTTTCTTGTCGTCGAGTGGTCTGTTGACGGCGACGATCGTCATAACGCTTTGGGGGGCAGAGTTCACTCGTTGGGACATTCAGGGGCGGGAGACCGCTCAATTCTTAGTTCCGGGAAGTTCGGAGATTGCGTCGTTGTCGTTTTCGCCGGACGGGCGCTCTGTCGCCAGCTCCTGCGAAAAAGGATGGATCACGGATTACGGCATTCGCATCTGGGATGTTTCAACAGGGAAGGAGAACAGGCATATCGAAGCCTTTTCTGGACCATCCGCGTTTTCGCCGGACGGGCGGACCGTCGCCTCGGCCAGAAGATACGGCGATATGATCGGCGTATGGGACGCGGAAACAGGGGAGCAGATCGTGGAATTGGAAGGCTACTCTTCCGGTTCGTTTGCCTATTTCCCTGATGGAAAGACGCTCGCCTTCAACAGCAATGCTGCCAAGGAACAAGGGGTCGTGCGTTTTTTGGACATCTCAACGGGAACAACGGAGGAAGCGCTCACGGCTCCGAGCGGGCGGATTTACAATCTATCCTTTTCAGGAGACGGAAGCGTTTTAGCCGCTTCTGGGAGCGAGGAAAACGTCCATCTTTGGGATGTGGAGACGCGGGAGATTCTTCAAACCGTGGAAGCGGTCGGGTATTTTCATGCGCTGGCGTTGTCGCCGAGCGGGGAATCGATAGCGGTTGCAGGAGAAGATTCCATCGCGCGCGTTTGGAGCGCGAAGAACGGCGCGTTGACAGGAAAGATGATTGGTCATGAGGGCGCCGTTCATGCTTTGGCGTATTCGCCTGACGGACAGCACATCGCCACCGGAGGAAAGGACGGGACGGTACGGATTTGGAGCGCCAAGACATATGACCTGAAGAAGACGTTGAGGGGGCATGCAGGTTGGGTGAACGCGGTTGCGTTTTCTCCCGACAGTAAATCGCTTGTGAGCGGCGGAAAGGATGGGCGCGTTCTGCTGTGGAGGTTTGAAGAGCTACCTGTTTTCTGGTCAGACGTGAAGCGTCCGAATTCGCCTCTTCTTTTGAAGAACGCGCTTCTGCCGAATTACCCAAACCCGTTCAACCCTGAAACGTGGATTCCGTTCGATCTGGCGCAAGAAAGCGCCGTGACGATCGCGATCTATGATTCGGCGGGTCAAATGGTCAGGCGCATGGAGCTGGGGCAATTGCCGGCGGGTTCCTACCGCGCTAAAGAGAAGGCGGCGTACTGGGACGGCAAGGACGCCCTCGGCGCGCCTGCCGCCAGCGGCGTCTATTTCGTCCGCATCGAAGCGGGCGGCTTTTCAGAAACGCGGCGCATGGTTCTGTTGAAATAACTCGGGGCGTACGTTTTCGTCCGGGAGGCGTACCATAACGTACGTTTTTCGGCGAGTATTTTCGCAAATAGGCGGTTTCTGGTCTGGCGCCAATTTTGCTAAGCAAGCGTTGAGAGGCAACAGGAGGCTTGATGATGAGACGGACAGCGGCATCGATTTTGGCGGCGCTGGCGGCATTTTGGCTGTCGGCGGCGGACGGCTTTGCGCAGAGAGTTGTTGGGGCGCATCCAGGAAGCGACGCTTCGTTGGCGCTGTCTCCTGACGGCAAGACGCTTGCGAGCGGCGGGGAAGGCGGGGCGATACAGCTCTGGGACTACTCAACAGGAACGCTCATACAGACGCTGGACGGCAATATATCGGAGGTGGACTGGATGCGCTTTTGGCCCGGGAGCCGCTATCTACTCAACTCCAGCTTTTCCAGGCTGCAGGCGCATGACCTGAAGACCGGCGAACGTCTCCCAATTTCGGACAAATTGGGCATTTGTTACGATGTCGCCCTGTCGCCGGACCGGCGAACGATCGCCGTCCGCAACGAATACAGCGTTGTGAGCGTCTGGGATTTTCTGTCGGGGAAGATGAAAGGGGAGTTGGAGGATGTCGGCGTTCATCTAGGTTCTATGGTTTATTCGCATGACGGGCTGCTAATTGCCGCTCCTTGGGAAGACGGTCTCTATATTTGGAACGCTGAGACGCTGCGGGTAAAACATCGGATCAGCATTCCTGGACGGAGTAGGGCGTCTCGTTCCCCCATTGCGTTTCTTCCCGACAACCAGTCGATGGCGCGCGTTCGCTTCAGATACGAATACGGGGACGGAACCGGAACGGCGGAGATATGGGATGTGAAAACAGGGAAGATGACATCCTCCTTTGGCGGAGATTTTGAGATCGCCAAGTTCTCTCCCGACGGACGAAGGCTGCTAACCGTGAACGGCAACGATGTCGTTACCCTGTGGGAACTGGAAACGGAGAGGATTCTAAGGACAAACCGAAGGGATTCTTTTGTTGCGTCCGATCGGCAGTTCTTCTCAGAAGACAGCAGCAAATTGGTCGTCGGATACGATTCGAATCAGGCGCAAATATGGGATGCGGAGACAGGGGAAATTGTCTCGACGTTTCGGGGAATCTTATATCTGGCGGCGCTGTCGCCGGACGGGCGTACGGCCGCCTCAACCCCCGTTTGGGAAGACTATTATCGGTCCAGAACAACACGCGTCTGGGACATCGAGACGGGAGAGGTAAAAGGCGAGGCGCCCGCGAACAACACGCCGATTGCGTCCGTTTCTCTTTCGCCTGACGGCCGATACGTCTTCAGCTCGCCTCGGCGCATTTGGACTGGGGACAGCTCGATTCGGATTTGGGATCTTTTAACAGGACAGGCGACTGCGCAGTACGGATATTATAAGGGGCCTGCGGCTCTTTCGCAGGACGGTCAATACATCGCAGCCTTGAAATATGACGGCATACAGATTAGGAACGCCGAGACGGGAGAGATTGCAGCGGAATTGGCGGACTACAGACCGTCGTCGCTTGCATTTTCGCCGGACGGCAAATCGCTCGCGTTCACCGATTACAACTATCAAGGCAAAGACGTCCATATCTGGCGGATCGATTCCGGCGACGTGTTTTCAGACCTGAAAGGAGATCAATGGGCGCCTAGTTCGATTGTGTATTCGCCGGACGGCCAAACGCTGGCGGTCGGGGGGTATGACGGGGCGTTTTTGTGGAATTCCGAATCGGGCAATTTGATTCGAACGTTTGCGGATGGAGAGCGTGTGAAAACGCTTGCCTTCTCGCCGGACGGCAAAACGCTCTTGACCGGCGGGGAGGATTCGGCTGCGCGTCTCTGGGGTGTTCGATACGGCGCGCTGCGGGCGGAGCTGGAAGGGCATGAAGGAGCCGTTGTCTCCGCCGCCTATTCGCCCGACGGCGCGCTGATCGCTGTCGGGGACGATGACGGGGCGATACGCATCTGGGACGCCGAGACGTTTGAACTTAAAAGAACGTTGACCGGGCATGTCGGGTATGTGAGCTCCGTTGCGTTTTCCCCCGACAGCCTTTCGCTTATCAGCGGCGGGAAGGATGGCCGCGTTCTGCTGTGGAGCGTTGAAGACCTGCCGATTTTCTGGTCAGACGTCAAGCGCCCGAATTCGCCTCTTTTATTCAAGAACGCGCTCCTCCCGAATTACCCGAACCCGTTCAACCCCGAAACGTGGATTCCGTTCGATCTGGCGCAAGAAAGCGCCGTGACGATCTCAATCTACGACTCGGCGGGTCAAGCGGTCAGGCGGTTGGAGCTGGGCGAACTGCCGGCGGGTTCCTACCGCGCTAAAGAGAAGGCGGCGTACTGGGACGGCAAGGACGCCCTCGGCGCGCCGGCGGCTAGCGGCGTCTATTTTGTCCGCATTGAGGCGGGCGGCTTTTCAGAAACGCGGCGCATGGTTCTGTTGAAATAAAAGGAAATTGGATGATGAAACGCGGGGCATGCTTGGCATGGATCGGTTTGGCGTGTTGGCTTCTCTTGGTTGACGAAGGGGAAGCGCAGAGGGTTCTTGCGCGCCACCCTGGCTCTGTCATGCGGGCGGCATTGTCCGCTGACAGCGAACTGCTTGCGGCGGGCGACACGAATGGGATTGTGCGGCTTTTAGACGCTCAAACCGGGCGGATAATTCATTCGATGGCGGAGTTTCGTCAGGAGGTGAACTGGCTGGAGTTCAAGGACGGCGGCCGCTATCTTGTTGGGCGTAGTTTTTCAGACTTCCGCATTTGGGATGTTGCGTCGGGGGAGCTAAAGGCGGTTTCGCGCGAATTAGACAACGTCCGTTCGTTCGCTTATTCTTTTGACGGGCGGACCGTCGCTGTCAAGAAACGGGACAACTCCATACGGCTTTGGGATGTGGAAACAGGGGAGCTGAAGAGGGAGCTGGAGGCTTCCAGCGAGGAGATCGCATCGCTTGTTTTTTCGCATGACGGGCGGCTTGCCGCCGGCGCCGGGGATGAGGAAGCGTATATTTGGGACGCAGCCGCAGGGGAGCTGAAAACGCGCTTCAAGACCCCGGTCGATTCGCGGGGATGGTGGCAGCCGTATCCGTATGATGGCCGCATTGCGTTCCTTCCAGACAACCGCTCCATCGCCAGCGTCAGCTATACAAAGTACGACCAAAAGGTTGTTGCGTCTGTCCATGTTTGGGATGTGGAAACTGGGCAGAATCTGCTTGAGTTTGGCGGGAATCTCACGAACGTTAGGTTTGCGCCGGACGGGAGCGCGCTGACGGCGTACAACGGCGGGAAGGCCGGTCTTTGGGACCCGAGAACGGGTGAGGAGCTGATCATGTTTGAGGAAGGTTTTAGCCCGCCGGTTTTCTCGCCTGACAGCCGATTCATGGCCGCTTCAAGAGACAACAGGGAACGCGGTACGAGGACGATTCAGATTTGGGATGTAGAGGCAACGGATCTGGCGTCGGTCGTAGAGGCTGGCAATCGGAACTATGTCCTGCTCTCCTCAAACAGCCTGCTTTTGGCGAGGATGTTCATGCCGCTTCGGGAGGCCGAGTTCGCTCGTTTGGACATCCAGGGGCGGCTGAACGCTCAATTCTTCGTTGCGGGAAGTTCGGAGATTGCGTCTCTGTCGTTTTCACCGGATGGGCTTTCTGTCGCCAGCTCCTGCAACGATATATGGGGCGCCGATGAGGGCATTCGCATCTGGGATGTTTCAACCGGAGAGGAGAAGAGGCATATCAGAACCTATTCTGGACCGTCCGCGTTTTCGCCGGATGGGCAAACCATCGCCAGCGTCAGCTACAACAATATGATCGGCGTATGGGACGCGGAAACGGGGAGGACGATCATGGAATTGAGAGGTTACTCTCCCAGTTCGTTTGCCTATTCTCCCGACGGAAAGAAGATCGCCTTCAACAACAATGCGGCCAATCGCCGCGGCGACATACGTTTCTTGAACGTCTTAACGGGAAGGACGGAGGAGGCGTTCACGTCTCCGAGCGGATGGGCTTCTAATCTGGCGTTTTCAGAAGACGGAACCGTTTTAGCCGCTTCTGGGAGCGAGGTAAACGTCCATCTTTGGGATGTGGAGACGCGGGAGATTCTTCGCACCGTGGAAGGGGTCAAGTCTGTTCATGCGCTGGCGTTGTCGCCGAGCGGAGGATCCATAGCGGTTGGAGGAGAAGACTCCATCGCGCGCGTTTGGAGCGCGAAGAACGGCGCGTTGAGAGGAAAGATGATCGGTCATGAGGGCGCCGTTTATGCTTTGGCGTATTCGCCTGACGGACAGCATATCGCCAGCGGAGGAAAGGACGGGACGGTACGGATTTGGAGCGCCAAAACATTTGCGCTGAAGAAGACGTTTAGAGGGCATGTCGGGTGGGTGAACGCGGTCGCGTTTTCTCCCGACAGCCGTTCGCTTGTGAGCGGCGGAAAAGACGGGCGCGTTCTGCTGTGGAGGTTTGAAGATCAACCTGTTTTCTGGTCAGACGTTAAACGCCCTAATTCGCCTCTTCTTTTCAAGAACGCGCTTCTGCCGAATTACCCGAACCCGTTCAACCCCGAAACGTGGATCCCGTTCGATTTGGCGCAAGAAAGAGCCGTGACGATCTCAATCTACGACTCGGCGGGTCAAACGGTCAGGCGGTTGGAGCTGGGCGAACTGCCGGCAGGTTCCTACCGCGCTAAAGAGAAAGCGGCGTACTGGGACGGCAAGGACGCCCTCGGCGCGCCCGCCGCCAGCGGCGTCTATTTCGTCCGCATTGAGGCGGGCAGCTTTTCAGAAACGCGGCGCATGGTTCTGTTGAAATAAAAAGGAGATTGGATGATGACACGGGCAGCGGCATCGGTTTTGGCGGGTTTGGCGGCGCTCTGTTTCTGGGTTGAGAGCGGTGAGGCGCAGAGGCAAATTGGGCGTCACCAGGGGGTGGCAAGATGGGCGGAATTCTCGCATGACGGCAAGAGGATCGCCAGCGTCGGGGAAAACTCTTTGATTCGCATATGGGACGCGGAGACAAGCGAATTATTGCGAATCATTGACGGGAAATCTTGGATATATGGGCTGTATTTTTCTCCGAATGGACGTTACCTCGCCGCCTATCCAGGAAAAGCTTATTGGCATGTTGAGACAGGAAAACCAGAGCGGTTGCCGCAGGATGAGTATCTTTGTTCCTACCCCGCCTTTACGCCGGACAGCAAGGCGTTTATCGCCAGCGGTCGTGAAGGAGTTTTGCGCCTGCGGGATGCGGAAACAGGCAGGATTTTAACGGAAATGAAGAGCTCTTTCGGCATAGTTTTTCGAGCGAATCTATCTCCTGACGGACGGCTCGCCGCCTGCGAGGAAGAGGGACAGGTTGAGGTTTGGAATTTGAAAACGGGGAAGCTGACCGCCTTGATCGAAACGCCGGAAGACTTGAGCGATCTGGTCTTTCTGCCGGACAGCCGAACGATCGCTGCTGTTAGCTTTCGCGCCGATAACGTCGTCGCCGTTCATCTTTTGGACGCGCTTACGGGCGAGGTGAAGCGGTCTTATGACGCCGGTCTGTACCGCGCCTATCTTTCGCCGGACAGCGCAACGCTGGCGACTTACGGCGAAAAGGAAACGTCGGCTTGGCGTAAGATATTGCTATGGGATGTGAAAACAGGGGCGGTCAAATCGGAGCTGGAGGGGGTGTACTCGTTTCTGGGATTTTCCCCCGACGGCAAGCTGGCCGCCGGGCGAACGGATGTAGATTCGTTCGGGGTATGGGATGTTGAGACAGGGGCGTTGAAAGTTGAGCGGGAAATCCACGTGTATAAAATGAGATTTTCGCCGGACTCAACGCGGATCGTCGGGCTTGCCGGCTTGGACATCGCTATTTACGATGCAGAGACGCTTCAGACGCATCAAGGGTTGGAGGGGCATGGATCGGAGGTCGTCTCGGTTCAGTTTTCCCAAGACGGCAGAAGCGTTTTGAGCGTCGGAGGGGATTGGAGCTATATAGCCCGCATTTGGAACGCGTCGACAGGGGAACTGCGCATGTGGACACCCGCCTCCACCGGCGCTGCGGCGCTGTCGCCGGACGGCCGTACCGTAGCATCCAACGATGGCGTGAGCTTTGAAGCGGTGAAAGTTCCGACAGGGGAGACGATTGCAGAGATTGCTAAAGCTCTTATGGGGCAGGTCGCCTATTCTCCAGACGGAAAGACGCTCGCTTATGTGGTCGGTAATGCCACGAAAAAGGTGTATTTTTGGGACGCCGCAAAAAGCGCGCGTTTAAAGAAGACCTACGAGCATGACAGCAGCATTCAAGCGATCGCGTATTCGCCGGACGGGGCGGCATTCGCCGCGGCAGGCGAGGAGTCGATTCGCCTTTGGGATACGGAAACAGACGAGCTGAAACAATCGATAAACATCGTGGGCATCGCGGAGGCGGATGAGATCGCCTTTTCGCCGGACGGGAAAACGCTTGTTTCCAGCGGGAAGGACTTGGTTGTGCGGATTTGGAGCGCGGAGCGCGGCTATCTTCGGACAAATCTGAGAGGGCATAAGAAGTATGTATATTCCGTCGCGTATTCTCCAGACGGAGAGACGATCGCCAGCGCGGGAAACGACGGGTTGATACTGCTTTGGAACGCGAAGACGTTTCAGCTGGAACGAACGTTGTCGGGGCATGTAGGGCGGGTGAATTCGGTCGCGTTTTCCCCCGACAGCAGTTCGCTCATCAGCGGCGGGAAGGATGGGCGCGTCCTGCTATGGCTGCTTGAGAATTTGCCTGTCCTTTGGTCCGACTTTCGGCAGCCGAATTCTCGGCTATTGCAGACGACTCTTCTGCCGAATTACCCGAACCCGTTCAACCCCGAAACGTGGATCCCGTTCGATTTGGCGCAAGAAAGCGCCGCGGCGATAACGATCTACGACTCGGCGGGTCAAGCGGTCAGGCGCATGGAGCTGGGCGAATTGGCGGCGGGTTCCTACCGCGCTAAAGAGAAGGCGGCGTACTGGGACGGCAAGGACGCCCTCGGCGCGCCTGCCGCCAGCGGCGTCTATTTTGTCCGCATTGAGGCGGGCAGCTTTTCAGAAACGCGGCGCATGGTTCTGTTGAAATGAAAGGCGGATGAGATGAGAAAAAGCGCGGCGGCATGGATTTTGGCGGCGTTGGCGGCAGTTTGCTTGCCGGTTGAAAAGGGGGAGGCGCAGACGCTTGTTGGGCGGCCCCCAGGAACCATCTGGCGGGCGGCGTTGTCTTCCAATGGGGAGCTGCTTGCCACAGGGGACACGAACGGATTGGTCGGTCTATGGAGAGCTGAAACGGGGGAGCCGGTCTCAACGCTTGGAGCGTACGATTATGAGGTGGACTGGTTGAAGTTTTGGGCGGACGACCGATACCTCATTTCCTCTAGTTATTACAACGCCCGCATTTGGGATGTGGAAACGGGCAAGATGCTGGCTGTTTCAAACGAACTCGGCTATTACGGAGCCATCGCTTTCTCGCCTGACAATCGGACGATTGCCGCAAGCAAAAGGGAGGAGCGGATTTATGTTTGGGATGTGGAAACGGGAGAGACGCTGTCGGCGGTTGAGCTGGTCGGCGAACCGATACAGTCGCTGGCGTTTTCACATGACGGGCGGCTTCTCGCCGGCGCGGGAAAGGAAGCCGTTTATGTTTGGGATGTGGAAACGGCGCAGTTAAAAACTCGGTTCAATACGCCTGTCGATGTGCGGGGCAACTTGATTTATCCATCCCGGTATCGGATTATGTTTTTGCCTGACAACCGATCGCTTGCGAGCGTCAACTACACGGGGGAATTTTTTGAGCGGGTTGCGTCGGTTTATGTTTGGGATGCGGCAACGGGCGAGCGCCTGCGCGTCATTGGGGAAGGTTTGACCTATGCGGCGTTTGCGCCTGACGGAAGCGCCGCCGCGGGAAGAAGCGGAGCGAAAAACTGCATTTGGGATTTGAGTACGGGCGAAGCGTTGATGGAGATGCCCGACGGCTTCGGCTTTGCCGGCTTTTCGCCGGACAGCCGAACCATCGCCGCCTTTAAAAGAGACGTCTTAAATCGTACCATGACGATTCAGGTTTGGGATCCGAAGAAAAACGAGCGGTTGGCGGCTGTTGAGAATCCAGAAACAACGAATCTTCTATTCGCGTCGAAAGGTCGGTTGGCGGGTTATTCTTCTTATCTAGCCGCCGCCGCTCCGTTTCATTATTGGGATGTTCAGGCGCAAAAGCAGGCTGAATACAGGATACCGGGCAGCTCCCCGATCCGGTCGGTTTCGTTTTCGCCGGATGGGCTTTCGGTCGCCACTTCCGGCGTTGACGCGTACTCTACGAGCAGCGGGATTCACATTTGGGATGTTTCGACAGGGGAGGAGAAGAGGCGCATCAGAGCTTATCCTGGACCGTCCGCGTTTTCGCCGGACGGGCGGACCGTCGCCGGCTTCAGCGAGCAGTATGCGATCGGCGTATGGGACGCGGAGACGGGAGAGCAGATTGTGGAATTGAAAGGCTACTCTCCAAGTTCGTTTGCCTACTCTCCTGACGGGAAGACGCTCGCCTTCAACAACAGGCTCGTTAAAAAAGAGATCGTGCGCTTTCTGGACATCTCAACGGGCGAGGCAACGGACGCGCTCGCGTCTCCGAGCGGATGGGCTTCTCATTTGTCGTTTTCACAAGACGGAACCGTTTTAGCCGCCGCTGGGGGAGGGGGGATCGTCCATCTTTGGGATGTGGAGACGAGGGAGCTTCTTCGAACGGCGGAAGGGCTCGGGTCCTATGGCGCGTTGGCGTTGTCGCCGGACGGGAGATCGATAGCGGTTGGAGGAGAACGCTCCACTGTGCGCGTCTGGAGCGCCGAAAATGGCGCGTTAAAGGGAAAGACGGCTGGGCATGAAGGCGTCGTTCAGACGATGGCGTACTCGCCTGACGGCAAGCATATCGCCGGCGCGGGCGAGGATGGAACGGTACGGATTTGGAGCGCCGAAACGTTTGCGCTGAAGAAAACGCTGAAGGGGCATTTCGGGCATGTGAATTCGGTTGAGTTTTCTCCCGACAGCCGTTCGCTCATCAGCGGCGGAAAAGACGGGCGCGTTTTACTGTGGCGCGTTGAAGACCTGCCGATTTTCTGGTCAGACGTGAAGCGCCCGAATTCGCCTCATTTATTCAAGAACGCGCTCCTCCCGAATTACCCAAACCCGTTCAACCCTGAAACCTGGATCCCGTTCGATCTGGCGCAAGAAAGCGCCGTGACGATAACGATCTACGACTCGGCGGGTCAAACCGTCAGGCGGTTGGAGCTGGGCGAACTGCCGGTAGGTTCCTACCGCGTTAAAGAGAAGGCGGCGTACTGGGACGGCAAGGACGCTCTCGGCGCGCCCGCCGCCAGCGGCGTCTATTTCGTCCGCATTGAGGCGGGCGGCTTTTCAGAGACGCGGCGCATGGTTCTGTTGAAATGAGAGGTCGGTCGGGAAATGATTTCAAAGGAGAAAGGTTGACAGGCTGCAGAAGAGGCGTTAAACTGAGCGGTATGAATATCAAACGCCGGGAGTATAAGCCGTTGAGACGCGCCGCCGCTGTTTTGCTTGCGTGCTGCTTTATGACGACGTTTGCGTTTGCCGAGGAGGGAGAGGCTGACCTGCGGCTTGTTCATCCGTATAGCGCGATGGCGCGTTCAGCCGTTTTGCCGGGGTGGGGGCAGTTCGCCATCGGGGAGCCGCTGCAGGGTTCCTTTTTTGGCGCCGCGACGATCGGGCTGTTCGCTGGATGGTGGGTCGCCCGCTCAAACTTCAAGGATATGTACGACAACGAATATCTGCCGGCGATACGGAACCATGGGATCACATCGCCCACCGCGAAGGCGGTCTATAACCGCGTGAATGAGCGGTATAAGATCAGCCAGTTTTTTCTGTTTGCCGGCATCGGCGTCTGGGCGTACGGGCTGATCGACGCCTATATCGACGCGAACATTCGCAACGCTGAAATTCTGGGAAAGCGCGTCATGAAGGAGAGCGAACAGATGAACGATTTTACGATCTTTTCGGTTGGGGAAGAACTTGGCGGCGTATTCCAGTTCCGATTTTAATGCGCATATCAAGGGCGCCGCTGCGGTTCTGGCATGGAGCGTCCTTTGCGCTCTCGGCTGCGAAACGAAGCGAACCGTCACTCCGTTGTCGCCGGATACGCTTGCGCTTTACGCGATCCACGACGTTCTGCAGCAGCGCTGGCTGAAGGGCATCATGACCGAGGACATCGATCTTTACATGTCGTCTTTCTGGGAGGACGGTTTTGTCTATATCGCCAGTCTCGGAACGCCGTATCCCGACGACGATGTGGTTTTTGACGACATTGCGCAGGAGCGAAAATCGATGATTCGCTTCTTCGATATATTTCGTATCGATCTGGATATAGAAATGCCGTCCGAGGTTCTCTCCCTGAACGACGAGAACACGCGGTATGAGGCGCGAAGCCGGTATGAATTTTTTATAGATATAGAGGGCGGCGTTTTCGAAGACGGTTCTACCGGCGTATATGGTTCGGGCGAAAATCAGTTTATTTTTGAGGAGCGTCTGAATCCTGAAACGAGCCAGCTGGAATGGCGCATTGTAGAATATTACGATTACGGCGATCCGACTGGAGACGCGGACTAGATGAAATCGCCGGCGCGAACCGTTTCTTTTCAACGCGGCGCATGAAGTCATGGATGAACCACAAGCGGAGGAATGCGATCGTTTTCTTAATGAGCGGACTCAGGTTTCAAAACGAAACTGCCAACAGCAAAACGGAAACAACGTCATGGAAGCGAGGCAGCGTCCTCCACGCACACGGAAAGGTTTGACGAAATGAAAAGCGTACAGGTTCGGGCTGGTTTGGCATTCCTGCTCTGCGGAACTCTCTTGTCCGCCGGCTGCGGGGATGTGGAACCGCCGATTGATCAGGATCCTGTCCTGATCGAAATCAACAAGGTGCTGCGCGAAAAATGGCAGCGCGGATATATGACCGAGGATGTCGATCTTTACATGTCGGCGTTCTGGGACATCGGATTTCAGTACTCTGCCGACCTCGGCACCGACGCGATTGAAGACGACGTCATCTTTGACGACATCGTCCAGGAGCGGGAAGCCGCCATCCGCGTCTTCAACAGGTTCCAAGACATCGAAATCGAAATCTCGGAGCCGCCCGAAATCGCGGCGTTGAACGACGACAAGACAAAATACGAAGCGCGGAACCATTACCGCCTTCAGCTCACCGTCACAGAAGGCACGCTTGAAGAAGGGCATACGGGCGCTTACGCCGAAGGCGACAGCGTCTTCACCTTCGAAAAGCGCGTCAACCCTGAGACGAACGAACAGGAGTGGCGCATCGTCACATGGGAAGACTACGGCTTCACGATCGATGAGATACGCGCCGCCAACGACCTGTAAACCTTACGGGTTCGCTAAGGCGTCCAGCTCCTCTAACTTGAAGCGGACGGAGGCGATATACGGGCTTTCGCCCTCCGTCCAGTGGCCGTAGGTGACCGACACAAACGTTCCGTCCGGCAACAGCTCCACAGCGGGATAGGCGCAGTCGGCTCCGCGCGTGTTGTCCATCAAGCGGATGCGGTACTGCCCCTCCCGCTGAGTGAGCAAATCCTCGTAGGTTCCGACCCAGCCCGCCCAGTCGCCTTTGGTCGGGCTTTCATGGGTTGTGTCGCGGAACTGGATCAGGATGCGCCCGTCCGGCGCGTATCGGCAGACGTGGCGGTCGCCTGTCAACGCGCCCGGCAGTTCGGCAGGCTCCGTCCATGTCTCTCCCTCGTCGTCGGTGAAGATGATGAACGAGTTGCGCGTTCGGCTGTTTTCCCGAAACAGAACCGCAATCTGATTCCCGTCCGGCGAACGAATCGCCCCCGGCTCGCACAGATGCGCCTGCGGATGCTTCGTCACAGGGATCGGATCGCCCCAGGTCCGCCCTCCGTCGCTGGAGAGCGTTTTATAGACGGTGAAGCCGCTTGTTCCTTTGAAGAAGCGGCTGTCGTCATGAAACATCGCCATGAGCGTTCCGTCTTTGAGCGGCACAACATCGCCCATGGCGACGATGCCGCCGAAGTCGCCGATCGGCTCCAGCGGCGTCCAGGTGTCGCCGTCGTCGTCGGACGAGGCGATCTTGATCGGTTTCATGCCGGAGAACATGATGAGACGCATTCCGCCTGTGGACGGGTCTGGGACGCGGTAGAGCGTCGGCACCTCTTGGGAAGTCTCCCAGTTTTTGGGGGTCGGAAGCCGTTCGCTCCATGTGAGTCCGCCGTCTTCGCTGCGTTTCATGACGACCGCGCCGCGCCCATGCCCTTTTGGATAGACGACGATGATCGTTCTGCCGTCGCCGAGGAGGGCTGTTGTCGGATGGCCGAGATACTGTCCAGGCTCTCGGTCGATGATGACCTGCCGCTCCGTTTGAGCGTCGAGGTCAACGAGGGGTATTGAAAATCCGCGGGGCTGCTCTATGGGGGCGTCCATGCTGTTCTCCTAGTTGGCGGGCGTCCATGCGACGACGGTTCCAAAGCTTCCAAATTCAGAGCTGCGCCCTGATGTCAGGATGCGGGAACCCTGCACGACGACTCGTTTGTCAAAGCTGGTGATCTTGTAGCTGACGGGGGCGTCCTTCGGTATCAGATCGGTTCCGTCCTCCCGTTTCAGTTTATCGATGCGGTAATGGAGCGACTGCTTCGCTTCAACGACAAACTCGACCGAGACAGGCGGGATGCTGGTGTCTTCAAAAAACGCTTCCAGACGGCAGCGGGTCGGCTTGTCGGAGGTGTTTAAGACGCACATCGACTCATGCGAGAAATAGCCGCCGCCTTCCGCTTCCCACACTTTTTCAACATCGGACAGCGACGCCATATACCCGTCCGGGACGATCCAAACATAGGCGCCATCCCCCTCCATCTCGTAATGATCAAGTATCTCGTCCAGCAGATCATACCCTGCGCCTTCGTACTGCAGTTTGCCGAGCCGGACTTCAAAGGCGGTCTGTTTCAGTTCGACGCCTCGGGGCGGCTTACGGCCGCCCTGTTTCAGCTCGCCCCGAACTGTGAAGAGAATCCAGGCTCCTATGAAAGCGGCGCGTCCAATGCCGCAGGCGCGGAAGCAATCTTGCATGCGGTCGTTGAGAAGGTCGATTGCCTGATCGCCTAAGCCGCTGTAGTCGACTAAAGCGGCTTCGATTTGTCTAAACATGGGCGGCTCCCGTTGAGTTTCGTTTCGCGCATAGGATGCTTTATTTTGCGCCATGAATCAAGAGGGCGAATCTGACGCGACTCTTCGCCCTTGAAAAGGGGGCTAGGGGGTTTATGGCGCGGGGTAACGGGGGCAGCGGAGAGGGCGCGGGTTTCTAGACTCCCCCTTGAAAAGGGGGGCTGGGGGGGTTTATGGCGCGGGATAACGGGGACAGCGCATAGGGCGCGGGTTTCTGGACTCTCCCCTTGAAAAGGGGGGCTGGGGGGGTTTCCGCCGTACGCGGCGGGCGGACGGTTTCTGCAGCGCCTTAAGATTCCCGCTTGCGCGGGAATGACGGCGGGTAGAGCGCGCCTCTCTTCCCCCTTGAAAAGGGGGCTAGGGGGTTTTCTAGTCGCGGCTAACACTCTTCTTGTCCATCTTTTCAATCCTGAAAATCTTAGTTCAGACAAGCGAGACGCGGCAATGTTCTTTAAAACGAGGCGCGAAACGTCAGCGCCGAGGATCCGTCCGGCAACAGGCGCGCCGAAACGGAACGGCCGCTGCGGGCGGCGAAGCGCGCGTCTACCGCGCTGATGAGATGGTTGAAAAGCAGCGCGCCCAGCAGCGTCCGCGCGTCTCTAAAGCGGTCGTTGCTTTCCAGCCGTTTTTCTAAAGCCGCCTTGCGCAGCTGCGAATCGGGGGCGGCTTCGGACAGGTCGCGCCATGAATACGCCCCGACGCGCTCAATGGGCGTTCCGCCGTCGTTGACATAGATGTTGTCCCATGTGTTGAAATCGGTGGCATGCTCAAAATCTTCTTCGTTCCAGTTGTCGGTGGAGCCTGGGCCTTCGAAGGTGACGCCGGCGCGGACAAGGTTGAAGTAATCGTCCCGCGTCTGCTGGGCGGAACGGCGGATTACGGCGTAGCCTGTCAAGAGCGCCGCCTCCGCCGCTATGTAAAGAAAGCCGCGGTTGGCGTCGGCGTAAAGCTGTCCGGCGCCGGGGAGGATCGCCGAATATAAAAAGGCGCGGTTGGGAGATTTTGTCCCTGGTACGAGATACGCCGCGTCCGATTCGGGCAGAGTCGCCGCATCATCGGCGCGGACGACTGACGGCGCAACCAGCAGCATACAGATTAGAAAAACGGCGGCGATTCGCCCCATCATGCGATTCCTTTAACGTTGTAAAAAGCTCACAAGCCGAGCGAAAGAGAGAAGCTGTGGATGCGTTCGCGCGTCGGGCCGCCTGTGCCCCAAAGCCCGTTTGCGTAATCCACAACGATTGGAAGCCCCGTCGCCGCGGTTAGATCAACCCCAAACCCGAACGCCGCCCTGTCCATGATGTCCAGCTGCGAGCCGATTTCAACCCCTTCGTCATGCCACTTGAGTCCCGCTCTCACCGCCAGGATCCGCGCGACGACCGCCTCCGCTCCGAAGGAGCGCTCCAGCCGATCCCATCCAAAAGCGTGGATGCCGATGCCGCGCTGACGGATCAGCTCATCCTCAACGTCGTCTCTTGAGCGGTCGGCGTATTTGGAGTTCGCGTCGTCCGCGCCTTCCGCCATTCGTTCATCGACGGTCAGGACGAAATCTTCCGCTTCGCGGTTCTGCGATAGGGCGTCGACGGCGGCGGCGATTTCAGCGCTGACGCGCATTTCAAACTCGCCCGGCATGTTGATTGCCAGGACGGAGGCGCCGGCGCGGAATTTTCGGGGCAGCGGGTCGCTTTGATTCGCGTCCTTAAACTGAACGCGCGTGCCGTAATTCAGGATGGAAGCCGCTGTCGTAAGCCTGTTGTCCAGAACATCCCACTGAACGCCGGCGTCCAAAGCGTAAGAGGTGGAGGAATGCCCCCCGCCTTCAAGCCCCGCGCCCAGAACCTGCCGAATGATCTTGCCGGTGAGGCCGGCGCGCAGGTTCTCCGACAACGCCTCGGCGTAGGAGGCGCTGAAAACCCAGTTGGTGCCAAGGTTCACGACATCCAGGACGTCGGGAGAGTCGGTTGTGTAGTCGATGGTTCCCTGCCCGTTCAGCTGGAGCGTCGCGTTCAAAACGCCGTTTCCAAGAGGCGTTGAGAGGGCGCCGACCGCGTAATACAGTCCCTCGCCCGCCTCTCCAAACGCCTGGCTATGGGAGTTGTAACCAATCAGAACGGTCGTCTTCTGAATGGCGCTCAACCCGGCGGGGTTCCACAACGACGATCCTGGGTCGTTGTCGACGGTGACAAAGGTGTCGGCGAGGCCGGCGGCGCGGACGCTTCGATGCGGGTAGTCTAGAAAGAGCGCGGCTTGGCGTCCGGCTCCGGCAAACGCCTCTGGAACGGCGCCGAAGCACAGGAGAGCGGCGGTGAGCAATGGCGTGAAAATAAATCGTATGCGGCTTTTCAACGGAATACCTCTTGATCTGCGCGTGTTTATGTTTGAACGTATTCGTTCGCTTAAGCGTTTACTTATATCCAGCATGGCGGCTGCGCCGGCTCCCCTGTTTCGTCCGATTCATACGCCGCGTTGACGCATGCTAGAACACGGACCATGGCGCGTATGCCGGCGAGCGGTTTTTCATCTGCTTGGAATCGGCGGAGGACGTCGGCGGTGTAGTCCGCGTAGTTCGGCTCTGGGTCGGTTATGCGCTCCGTTTTGCCGTTTCGATACGCGATGATCGGTTTTTCTCCCCATCGGGCGCCTTCGTTGCCGGCGTAGGCGTTGGCGCCGCTGACGGAGATCATGTTTTCTTTCGGTTCGCCTGGGAGGAGATAGCCGGATTCTAGCGTCGCTAGGGCGCCCGATTCTGTTTTTAAAAGGACGCTTGAAAAATCTTCCGCGGAGGCGCCATGCAGGCGTCGGCTTGTTTGACAGAAGACGCGGTCCACCCTTTCGCCGGTCATTTCAATGAAAAGGTCGAAGAAGTGGGTACCGAAGTTGATCATGCATCCGCCGCCCGCCTCTTGCTTGTCCAGCATCCATGGGCAGCCGTCCTCCACATACCGCTGCATCGGTCCGCCGATGAATCTGCCCTGAAAATGTCCGACGGCGCCGATTTGCCGGCGCCTGTCCAGCAGCGCCTTGCCGTATCCGCTCAACCGGCGGACGAAGGCGACTGAAGCAAACATGCCGCTGCGCTCCATCGGCTCCACCAGCTCGGCGAGCCGCTCCGCCTTCAACGCCATCGGCTTTTCCATGGAAAAGGGCTGGGCGCGCTTCGTCAACATAGACGCCAGCGGAAACATACGATGATGCGGGGCAAGCGCAAAGACGAAATCGACCGACTCCTTGTCGAGAAGCTCCTCCGCGCAGTCGTAGGCGCGGCATCCGATCTGATCCGCCCATTCCCGCGCTCGATGGATGTCCGCGTCGCTCACGGCGGCGACGGGGATGCCAAGGTTTTTTAACGCCTCGGCGTACATTCCCGTGTGCCAGTGGTTCACCTCTAAAAGCGCGGTTCGAAGCGGCATATCAGTATTCCGCGTTTTGTTCGTCGTCTTGCGCCTCGACAGGCGTCGGGTCGGTCCGGTAGCCGCATTCGTCCCGGCGGTAGCACAGGTAGTACTGGCGCGTTTTCGTCTTGCGGAGCGTCAAGAACGGGGCGTTGCACTCTGGGCATGGCTTATCCAGAACGGGCGGGTCCCATACGGCGAACTCACACTCTGGGTAGCCGTTGCAGCCGTAGAAGATGCGCCCGCGCCGGCTGCGCCGTTCCACGAGCTGATTTTTCTCGCACACCGGACACGGCGCAACAGGCTCCGGACCGGTCCCCTTGCCGTTCAGCGGCTCGGTGTAGGTACAGTCGGGATAGCCGGAGCAGCCCATAAATTTCCCGTACTTGCCCCATTTAATGATGAGCGGTTTGGCGCATTCCGCGCACTCGTTCTCTGTGACCTCCTCAAGCCGCTTCCGCTCGTCGTACATTTTGTCGGCGGCGCCCTCCAGCGCTTCCGTGAACGGGTCGTAGAAACTGCGCATCATGGCGACCCAGTTGCGCTTCCCTTCTTCGACCTCATCCAGCTCGTTCTCCATTTTCGCGGTGAACTCTGGGTCGAGGATGTTCGGAAAGCTGCTCATCAGCATGCGCGTGACCAGCTCGCCGACATCGGTCGGTTTGAACCGCCCCTTCTCCTTGACAACATAGTTGCGGCTTCGGCTCAAAATGGTGGAGATGATCTGGGCGTAGGTGCTGGGTCGACCGATGCCGCGCTCCTCCAGCTCCTTCACCAGCGTCGCCTCGCTGTATCTGGGCGGCGGCTTGGTGAAGCTCTGCTCCGGGTCGATTTTTTCTAGATTCAGCCGCTCATCTTTTTTCACATCCGGCAGCGGTTGACGATCGCCGTTCTGCCCGTTCTCCTCCGACTCCATATATACCGCCCGAAAGCCGGGAAAGCGCAGAATCGAGCCTGTTGTGCGGAAGAGATAATCGCCCGCCTTGATGTCGATGGTCGTGATGTCCAGAACGGCGCGCTCCATCTGACTCGCGACAAAACGCCGCCAGATTAGGTCATAGAGCTTGAACTGATCAGCGTTCAGATGCTGCTTGACCGAGTCGGGCGTCCGCAGCGTGGAGGTGGGGCGAATCGCCTCATGGGCGTCCTGCGCCCGCTTCTTCGATTTGTAGACGGGAGGCTTGGCGGGGACATACTCCTTGCCGTACCGCTCATGTATAAACGCGCGCGCTTCCGCCTGCGCCTCCTTGGAGACGCGCGTCGAATCGGTTCGCAGATAGGTGATGAGACCGATCTTCTCCGTTCCGATGTCAACCCCTTCATACAGCGACTGGGCGACCTGCATCGTCCGCCGCGCCTGAAAACGCAGCTTGTTGTTCGCGTCCTGTTGAAGCGAACTGGTGATGAACGGCGCCCTCGGCGACTGGCGCTGCTGCCGCATTTTGACCGAGTCGACGATGAATTGCCGCTTTTTAGCGTCCCCGCAGATCTCTTGGGCGCGCGCCTCGTCGATGCCGAACCCGTAGGTTCCAAAGGTCGGCTTTTCGTCGCCGATGCGGAACAGACGGGCAGTGAACTTGTCCCCGCCATCCGTTTTGAGATGCGCGTAGATTGTCCAGTACTCTTCAGGTTTGAACGCGCGGATTTCCTCTTCGCGTTCTAAAATGATGCGCACCGCGACCGATTGAACGCGCCCGGCGGAGAGGCCTGGACGCAAGCCGCGCCACAACAGCGGGCTGATGCGGTATCCGACCAGCCTGTCCAGGACGCGGCGCGCCTGCTGCGCTTCGACAAGGTCTTCGTCGATCTGGCGCGGTTTTTGCATGGCGGCGCGTATCGCGTTGGGGGTGATTTCGTTGAAGGTGATGCGCCGTATCGGTTTCTTTGCCGGCTCCAGCGACTGCGCAAGGTGCCAGCTGATCGCTTCGCCTTCGCGGTCGGGGTCGGGCGCGAGAATCACCTCGTCCACCTTTTTTGCGGCGGCGACGAGCGAATTCAGAACCTTCTTTTTCCCCTGGATGATCTCGTAGGACGGCTCAAAATTGTTCTCGGTATCGACCGACTCTTTGGAACGGGGCAGGTCCCAGACATGCCCGTTGGAGGCGCGGACGACATAATCGTTTCCCAGCGTTTTTTCGATGGTGGAGGCTTTCGCGGAGGACTCCACAATCACCAGCGTTTTTGGCATAGACGGTTTCTATCTCCTTTAGCGGCAGGTTCGGTTCAGGTAGTGTATTCTAGCAGCTGAATCAAAGATTGGCGCAATTGGCGGCGCGGAACAACTTTATCGATCATGCCGTTTTTGAGCAGCGCTTCAGCCGATTGCAGTTCGGGCGGCATTTCTTCGCCGATGGCGGCTCTGGCGCGGGGGCCGGCGAAACCGATCATCGCCCCCGGCTCCGCAATGACGACATGCCCAAGAAGAACGAAGCTCGCCGCGGCGCCGCCCATGGTCGGATTCGTCACCGCGGAAATATACAGCAAACCTTCGTCGGAATGCTGTTGAACGGCGGCGCTTGTTTTTGCCATCTGCATGAGCGCGACGGTGCCTTCGTCCATTCGAGCGCCGGCGCCGGAGCCTGATACGATCACAACAGGCAAACGCCGCTCCACCGCCCGTTCAAAACAGCGCGCGATCTTTTCTCCGACGACCGATCCCATGCTTCCCATGATGAAATGCATGTCGGTCACGGCGATGGACGCCTCATGTCCACCGATGGTTGCCAGCCCCGACATCATCTCGGACGGCATGCCGGTGCGCTCTCGGTAGGTTTTGAGACGCTCTCGGTAGCGCGGAAATTCTAGAAAGTCGACCGAATAGAGATCGGCGTCGTATTCCACAAAAGAGCCTTCGTCGGTCAAGAGGTCAAGCCGCTCGCCCGCCTTGAGCGGATAATGCATGCCGCATTTAGGGCAGACTTTGAAACAGCGGGCGAACTGGTCAGCCTCGATTTCGGCGGCGCATTGATGGCAAACAAACGGCTCGTTCATTTTACTCTCGCAGGTCAAGCGTCCATAGTCTATAACCTCATGCGCCCGTATTGCAAGAAAAATTGACGCGGGGGCGCTCCGCCATGATTATGATACGTAAATCCGAGGCGTCAATCAAAATATCTGACTGGCCTCTGGGAAAAGGCGCCGCAAACCGGATCGTCATTCCCGCGCAAGCGGGAATCCAGAGTCCGCCCCGAAACCGCCCGCGTTCACAACCAGAGTTGGGACATTTGAACCGACGATCGCTCTATTCATGGGAAAAAGGCGTCGCCAACCAGACCGTTCCCCGCTTCCGCGAGGACATGCATTCCCGCGTAAGCGGGAATCCAGAGGCATCGGGGATGACGTCCGCGTTCCCATGCCGAATGAATCGGAAAAAAGCCTCGTCAACCGGATCGTCATTCCCGCGTAAGCGGGGATCTTAAGGTTTCGGAGCCGCCGCGCTCGTTCTTTAAACCCCCCCTAGCCCCCCTTTTCAAGGGGGGAATCGGACGCGGCGGTTCGATGGAGAGAAACGAGCCGCTTATATTCTGATACGACATCGTTCTTGCGGTAACCCGGAACCGCAGTGCCGTTCCGGTGCGCCAGCTCCTGAAAGTCGATGCGGTAAAGCATATCCAGCGCATGCGGCGCGGTCGCGAGGAAAAGCATCCATTGCTTATGCCGCTCGCACTCGTCGGCGCGCCGCCGCTTGACGGCGTAATTTTGCCAGCCCTGACACGGCGCCGCAAAGTCGAACGGCATGTCAAAATACCGCTCCGTTGCCCGCGTGTTGTTATACTGCCGCATCTTGAAGTCGGGATGGGCGGTCGGCTCGCGCTCCGTCTTGCGCAAGTTCGGGTACGGCGTATGCCGGCTCCAAATCTGAAAAACGGTGTTGAGCGCGACCGTTCTGCCGTCCGGTTTTAAATACAGATCCCCGCGCAGGTCCGTTGACGATTGAAGCGTCAGGTCGGACGCGACCTGCTTTTGGGAACCCCATTTGCGAAAACAGGAGGGCAGGATAAACGCGATGGTGTCGGCCATAGAGGCGGCATGGTTGATGAACGCGACTGCCGTTTTCCCCCGCTGTCCAAACGGCGGATTGCCGACGACGACCATGCGGCTTCGCCGCCGCGAACCCGTGTACTTCCAAGCGAGATAGTCGCGCTTCGGCATCCAGCCGCAATCGGAAGGCGGCGCAATGTCCATGGCGATGGTTGAGGAGGGCAAGCCCGACAAGAAAACGCCCGCGCCGGCGGACGGCTCAATGTATCCAGGCTGTTGGACGCCGGCGTCGGCGATGAATTGTTTTAAAACGCGCAAACATTTCTGCGCAGTTTCAGGCGCCGTGTAAAACCGATCCAGTCCATCGCGCGTTGACATACCGCTCCGCTCTCCCGTCCGCTGCTGGAGTATAGGGACGACGCCGCGCTGTGTCAAGATTCATTCGGCGGTCTTCTCATCCTCCTCGTATTGAAGCTTCCATTTCTTAAACCATTCGGGATCCGCCGCATCGTCGCCGCCGGTGAATCCTTTTTGGCGCGCTTCCGCCAGCCATCTCATCTTTTCCCTGTTCCAGCGCAGCGCATTCGCAATAAAGGAGGAATAGTCTTCACTTCCCCCTATGCCGGCGGCTCCGCCCACATCAATTCTCCGTTTGCGTTTGTCCTGATCGCCCTGAGCCTTCTCCGCGCGAACGGTATACTCCGCTTCCCGTTGCGCCGCCCGTTTCGCCTGCGCAAACGCATGCTCCCAAGGCTCTCTTTCTTCAAGCGGATTCGGTATCGAAGAGCAGGACATGAGCAAAAACAAACCCGACGACAGAAACGCGGCGCAGAATGTTGTCAAACGCATGTTTTTCTCCGTATTGTGTTTCATGATAACGTACGCATGGAGATAAGGCATTTGCCGTTGATCTCAGGCAGTACGCTCATACGATGAATTTCATTTTGACCCTAAAGCGCCGCCGCTGGGCGCGGCTAAAACCCCCCCAGCCCCCTTTTCAAGGGGGGAGTCCAGAAACCCCGCGCTTCATTATCGTCCCCCGCTTCCCCGTTTTCACGAGGACATGCCCGCGGGGGCATGCATTCCCGCCCTTGCGGTAAAACGCGCGGGAATCCAGAGGCGCCGCAGAAACCGTCCGCGCCCGCCCGCTGTCATGCCCAACTAACGACGTAAGGTCAGAGGTCAAACGTTGTTTGAAATTTTTGGCAGTCTCTACAGGCGATGATGCGCTATAATTTATCCGAATTCGTGAGTCCAACAGGAGTCGTCGCATATGCAAGTCAAGCGGATTGTCGACCACAATATTCGGTGTCCCCATTGCAACTCGGACTGGATGGTCAAGAACGGCAAAGACCGTGGAAAGCAAACCTTTATTTGTCGGCAGTGCAATCACCGGCACACGCCGTCAGCCGAGCGTCATTTCTACCCAGAAAAGACGCGCCAACAAGCGGTTTTGATGTATGCCGAAGGCATCAGCGTTTCCGCCATCGGTCGAATTTTGAATGTGAAAACCGGGACGATCTATTCCTGGATCAAAAAAACTTCTCTGGGCAAAGAGGGCGCTTGAAAGACGGAGGAAAGCGCGTTCATCGCGCATGGTCAGGGCGATTTCGTTCGATGAGATGTGCACGTACCAGACTGCCTGCAGGGGTCCGAGTCGGAAGATTCGTTGGATTTGGACGGCTGTCATAGAGCAGGATGATGGCTCTTTCAGCTTCGATTTTCAGGTTGGAGATCGAGATTTAGAGACGTTTCTGAAGCTTCTGTTTCGTCTGCCTCCGGCACGGTGTTACTACTCTGACAAGTATCCCGTTTACGGCTATCTTTCGCCTCTTCCGCATGTGGCTGGCAAGGGCGCGGAGGTGAACCGTAATGAAACAAAACATTCGGTTTTGCGGGACTGTTTATACCGCCTTCGTCGGAAGACCAAAGGCTACACAAAGCGGCTCTGGGCGTTAAAAGCCTCCATTGCGCTTGTGGTTCTGAAAAAGCGATGGATTTGAAATCATCGCCTGTAGAGACTGCCAAACGCAGAAGCCTCTTGCGTTGCTAAAGCGCATTGTTCAAGTTTCATCGAATGAAGGCGACGTTGTGCTTGACCCATTTTGCGGATGCGGTACGACACTGGAGGCTGCTGCAACTTTGAACCGCCAATGGATTGGCATCGACATTACAATTCATGCAATCAACCGGGTAACCCGCGCGCGCTTAGAAGCCCGCCTAGGACTGACGGAGGGTAAGGATTTTGTCGTGGACGGGGTGCCGAACAGCGTTGATGGCGCGCGCGCGCGCTGTGGGAAAGCGATCCGTACCGTTTTCAAACTTGGGCAGTGGAACTCGTTGACGGCTTTGTTATGGCAAAACGTGGAAGAGACGGCGGCATTGATGGTCGGCTCTACTTTGAGGAAGCGGTCGGTGAAGGGTATAAGCACATGATTCTGCAGGTCAAGGGTGGGAAGACTGTAGGCAGTCCCGACGCGCAGCGGCTCGCCGGCGTTTTACACGGTGGGGACGCCGCCCTCGCGGGGCTGATCGTCATGGAAATATCACCGGGACGCCGCAAGAACATCGAAGATATCATGGAAAATCACGGCGAGGCGGTTTTCGGCGGAATCAAGTATCCTAGAATGCAACTCTTGACTGTCGCGGAAATGCTGGAAGGCAAGCGGTTCAACACACCGCCCGTCCGAGGCAAACAGCCGTCAATTCAAGGACGGCTTTAAAAGCGGACGCCTGTACGCCCCTCTAACGCGACCCGGCGGGGCGCGCCTACCTTCAAATATACCCTTGCTTTCAGGATGAATCTTTGTGTTTCGCTTCAACCTCCGACTCCGCTGTGGTGTATTTTCACGCCGTTTTCCAAGAGTCATTGGCTTTGCCATCAGATCAAACTCCTGCCGACTACTTCGATGACCGCCCATTGGTATTGCCGCCCATGGCGGATCCCTACACAGGCAAGCGCATTGAAGGCGCGCTATTTTAGCTGCCGAAATCGTTTCCGAGTGGTCGGCGAACATCCCACTTAATAGGGCTTAGTCGGATGTAGTAAAATCGCGTCATAAAAGTTGACATGTCCGACTACTATGGTGTATTCTACGAGTGTTGGCAGCGAGGTTGACCGATGGCGTTCACAAACGGAAGGAGATACGCATGGCCATGACGGATGAACAGGAGCTGAAATTAGCGCAGCGAGAACTGAAAATCGCGGAGTCTGTAAGAAGCGCAGCAATCGCAGTACTGGAACAGACCAGGGGCAAAGAATGGACGAAGTACGTTGCGGTCAGGAAGATGAAGCAGCAAGCGAGAGAGACGCTAGAAAAGATCCGCAAAGAAAACATAAACGGAGGATGGAAAAATCCTGCCCAATGTAATAGAGTTGCGGAAATGTTGGCCGCGGCAGAGGGCTTATTGCGGATGGCGCAGGAACAAAAATATGCAGCAACTGCCAGGCTTCAAATGATGGATCCGCCTCCGGCATTCGAGATATATGACACTGCAGATAAGGCGTGTTCTGAGGCAAAAGAGAACGTAGAAAAAATCAAAACACGCATTGATTCACGGAAATGATGCGCGCCTCATGAACGTCAACACGCTCTACTACAGCAACTGTCTCGACTGGATGCGGGAAAGTCAAGCTTGAAACGCATCCTCATAGACGCCGACCCAGGCATAGACGACGCCTTAGCCCTCGCCCTGGCGTTCCGTTCCCCAGAGTTGTCGGTCGTCGGCGTCAGCGTTGTGAACGGCAACTGCTCCGTCGAAAAAGGCGCCGCAAACGCGCTCCGCATCATGGACGTGTTGAACCCGTCCCCCCGTCCGCCTGTAGCGATGGGGGCGGATCAGCCGCTCTTTCGCCCTCGCATCGGAGCGGAACATGTGCATGGCGGAGACGGACTCGGCGGGGCGACCAAGCTGCGCAATCCAGACGGAAGCATGCGTTACCCGCCCTCCGACGCGCCGCTCGACAAACGCCATGCGGTTGACCTGATCTTAGACGCGGCGGACGAAGAGACGGCGCTCGCCGCGTTTGGTCCGTTGACAAATATCGCGCTCGCCGCGCGCGCCGACGCCCGCAGGATGCGCCGTTATCAAGAGATGGTTGTCATGGGCGGCGCGTTTCGGACGGCGGGCAACATTTCGCCGCATGCGGAGTTCAACGTATACGCCGACCCGCATGCGCTTGAGGAGGTTCTCTCGGCGGGTTTGCGCCCGACCTTCATTCCGCTGGACGCGACCAGCTCCGTTCTGCTGCCTCCGCAAACGCTGGCGGAGGCGCCCGGCTCTCTGGGGCGTTTCACGCGCGACATCTCGGCGCTACTGCTCGCGTTCACGCAAAAAGCGGTCGGCGTCAACGGCATGCATGTCCATGACGCGCTCGTCATCGCCTATCTGATCGACAAAAGCATGTTTCGGTTGGAACGCGTCACCGCGCGGGTGGAGACGGCGGAGGGAAAGTTTTTAGGCAGAACCTACGAAGAGGCGGACGATACCCCGAACGCGCGCGCCGCGTTTGAAGCGGACGAAGCGCGTATTCTTGCCCTGTTGAAATCGCGCGTTTTAGGTTTAT
The DNA here is from genome assembly GCA_963665845.2 of Candidatus Poribacteria bacterium. Lineage (GTDB taxonomy): Bacteria > Poribacteria > WGA-4E > JAPPNK01. Next base: position 1,865,769 of record OY762492.1, on the reverse strand, counting down.
AGTCCGACAGCAATCGATAGCCGATGGCTCCCGCCGATCTCGCCGCTGGTGAAGGCGTAATCGACCATAAACGACTGACCGCCTGTGAATCCAAGCTTGAAGCCGGCGCCGGCGGAGATGTCGCGCAGCGTCTCGGCGGCAGATTTGCGCTCCATCAATCCGAGGCGCAGCGCCAGCGCGTTTCCGAGGTTCCATTCCGCGCCAAAGTTTTTTTCATAATCGTATTTTGAGTTCAGTTCCGCGGCGATGGTGAACGACGAATTCTCCCCCGGCGGAACGGAATGCGCCAGCGCCAGTCCAAGTTTCAGGTTCTGATCGATAACGTCTCGGTGAGACGATTCGCCGCTTTTCGGCGGAGTGTTCCAGTAAATTTTCGTCTCTGCCGCGTCCTGCAGATTCGCGGCGGCGCGCAGCTGCGCCCCGTCAGAGAGGCGGTAGACGCCGAGAGCCGCCGCGTCCGCGCCGACGCCGAACGCGTTGTTGCCTTCAGGAGCCGATATGAAAATAAACTTCCCGGCAAGACCGACATACGCGGCGAGCCGATCCGCTTCAAAAGCGCGCGTACCCCATGCAAGCGTGAAGGCGTTGTTCGACACAGACCCTTCCGCCCGAACCGTCGGGCGGTTGACCGAGCTGACCGACTGCGAATTCGGCGTCGAGGTGAGTTTAATATCGTCAATGCCGACGCGCAGCCATGAGAGGCTCCATACGCCGTTCCCGATCGGATGCGCTGCGTTGAAATAGTCGTAGGCGTCCAGCCCATGAAGCGTCGAGTGCATGAACGCCGCCTGCGTTCGATCCAGTTGGGCGAGGCCGGCGGGGTTCCAGTAGGCGGCGGATGCGTCGTCCGCGAGCGCGGCATACGCCCCGCCCATCCCGATGGCGCGCGCGCCCGCCCCAAGGGTCATAAACTCGCCGGCAAACGGCTCCGCGGCGCAGGGGCGCAGCGGCAAAATCAAAAGAGCCATGGCAGCAAGGGCGATGCGCATCTTCACCTTATTTCAGTTTCAACAGCTTCAAGGTTTGCGAGCGCGTCTCTCCGCGCGCGGTCATTTTGACGACAGCGTAGTACACCCCGTTTGCCACCTCGCGCCCGTCCGCGTCCCGCCCGTCCCAGCGAACGCTGACGAAACCTGCCGACGGCGGATGCTGAAGCCGCCGAACGACCCGCCCCTGAAGCGAATAAACGGCGATGTCCAGCGTCTCCATTTCGCCCGCCGCTTCAACGGCGATGTCGGTCTCCGTCCGAAACGGGTTCGGATAGTTCAAGACGCTGATCAGTTCGACCGACTGCGACACGTTGAAACGTATCTCTCCGCTCGCTTCGTTTCCGTCCAGGTCGGCAGCGGACGCTTTGAGTCGGTAATTTCCCGGCTCCAGCTCCGGCGCGTAGTTGATGAGCAGCTTGTTGGAACCGGGCGCGGCGTGGAAGCGCAGATCGGAGGCGTAGATCGGCGGGGCGGGCTGCCCGTCGCGCGTCAAGGAGAGCGACACATCCAGCGGGTCGACGCCGCTGTCGTCCGATACGGCGACCGCGATAGCCGGCGTCGGCGAGACAGCGTCTCCGTCCGCAAAATCCTGCCCCTCAACCGCAAAGCTGATTTCGGGCGCGCTCTCGTCAGTGGTGTGAAAGACAGCGAAGGTTCCCAGCCGCGGCGCCATCGCGTCCAGAGCGCCGACATGGCGCGTTTCAAACCGTATCGCGTCGCCCGGCTCAAACGGTTTCTTTCCTGACAGCGCTTCAATGCGCAGCGTTCCGTCTTCGCTAGTCCATCCGTCCGCAATGGAACCGATGCGGGGCGGTTCATTGGGGCGGGAACGGCGGCGCACTTCAAAGTTGCGCCGGCTGATGAACATGACCGTCCACACATCTTCCTCAACCTCTTCCCCCGTCAGAAAGGGTCGGACGACGCCGCCGCCGGAGTTTCCAAGATAGGCGTCCGCAGTTCCTGTCCCGCCTGATTGAGCGAAGTTCAGGTTCGCTTCCCAAACCTCTCCAAACTGCAGCGCCGACAGCCCGTTTCGAAGAGACGGGTAGCGCAGGTCCGCGTCGGGAGGCATCGGCTCAAAGACAGGGCGCGTCGGCTGGCTTTCCAGAACGCGCTCAAGCGTTCGGCTGTTCGGGTCGCGGCGGTACAGGTCGTAGATTCTCGCGCCGGTCATGAAAGCAAAATACCGCCCGCGCTCCACGGAGGCGGGATCGAATACCCATCGGGCGTCGGCTCGAAATTTCGGCGCGGTCGGCTCCGTCAATACGGGAAACGTTTGCGGCTGCCGCTGCGCGTTTTTGACGAAGCCGCTGCCCCGCAAACGCCGCCACCGCTCCAATTGCGGACGCCATTCATAGACGCCCGCCGACGTCAAAAAGTTGATCAAAGACGCGTCCATGTCAGGCTCCTCCTCATCTTCGTCATCCTCTTCGTCGTCTTTTTTAGAAGCCGCCTCGCGCTGCGCCTTTTCAATTGAGCTGCGGACGGCGTCCAGGTCGAAGCGTATCTGAATGGGCGCCGGTTCATTCAATGACCCGTCAGAAGCGAATCCGTCAGCCTCTATGGTCAGCGCCGCCGCGTCAGGGTTCAGCCACGGAAGCGGAGTCAGCGCCGCCTGCGCGGGCAGAGAATTCTCCTCGACAGAAAGACGCGCGGTGTAAGCGCCGCCCAGCGTCTGACGGCTTAGAGAGGCGGTCATCGCCCCGTCCCGCGTCTGAAGCTGAACGGGAGAGGCGCCGGGGCGCGTTTCGTCCGCCAGTATGAGCCGATGCGACAGGTTGTCGACGATTCGGCTCTCCGTCTCCGCCGTCTCGCGGTCTGGATCGATCCATGCGGCGATCCAGTAAGCGCCGTTCTCCAGCCGATACGGGACAAACGCCTCCGCCTTCCAGTTCAGGTTCAAAGGCGTATCCGGGTCGCGGAGCCGATTCTCGCCGTCCGGGCTGTCTAGAAGCGGGTTGGGGCGCGTCCAGTCCGACAGCTTCACAACCGCTTCTCCGATCGTTTTGGCGCTCTCGTCCGGCGCCTTGTCCCCGTCCAGATCCGGATTCCCAAGATACAGAACGACCTTCACCGGCGCTTCAGCCGGCGCCTCCTTCTTGTTTTCAATGCGCAGCTGAATTCCCCAGCCGCGCTCGCTGTCGTACCCGTATCGGATCATCGGATCGCCTGTTTGAGGGTCGACGGCGACGCTCCAGTCGGGAACAGGATGGAATGCGACGGAGAACGTCTCGGTGTCCGTTTCGTTTCCGTCCGCGTCCGTTACGACCGCGCTGTAATAAAACAGATCGCCGGCGGGCGGCGCCGTTATCGTCTGGCTCTGCTGGTACCATCCCGCGCCTTTCTCCGCGTCGGGAACCATCGGCGCCGAGCGCCACTCGGAGCCATCCTCTAAGTGTTGCTTCCATTCCAGCACGACGCTCTCGACCGCCCCGTCGTCGGCCGCCTTCAGCGCGATCTCCACATTTCCGTCCGTCTCGGCGACGTCGATCTCCTCAATGACCGGTTCTGACACCGCGAATCCGCTGCCGCCGACAGCGAGATCGGAGCTGGATTGAATGTACAGCTCCACCTGGGCGCGCCCTTTCTGCGCGTTGATCGGGACGGGAAGCTCCACGGCGGGGTACCGCCCGTTCACGGCGTCCGCTTCCGCTGTTTTTTCAATGACGGCTCCGCTTTCTTTGTCGACAAATTGCGCGGTCGCAAAGAGCCGCCCGTTGAAACTCGGCACAGGCGCGTAGGTTTTATCGCGTATTTTCGGGTCGTAGGTCGATTTCAGAACGCTGCCGGGCTGAATGCGCAGCGTTCCGCCCGGTTCAACCGACCGCGCTTCCAGTATCGGATGCGCCTCATATTTTGCCGTATACAGATGGGTCGCTGGATCGCCGAAGAGCAGGTACTGCTGCATGACGTCCAGATGTCCGAGGCCGCGTTCCAACATCAGCTGCGTCTTCGGATTGAAGGCGATTTCGCCGAAGCCGCGCACATTGCGCTTGAAGATGTCATCGAAGATGATCTTGGCGAGCGAATCATTTCCGCTGCCGAAGGTGTACCGCGTCGCCGCGATCATGCCGGCGATGCCCCTGTTTTCAATGCGCATCAGCAATTCGCCCATGCTCGGCTCGGAGGGCGCGTCAAAGTAGGCGTTGTTGCAGCTCAAAACAAACATGAGCGAGAGCCGGTCCGTCTCGGAAAGCCCGCGAATGCCGGTGTTGTCAAAGATAATCTCATCCGCCCAGACAAACCGCCCGCCATGTCCGGCGTATTGCGCGATGACAGCGCCTCGGTTCAGCGCGTCCATGATCTCCCGCCGCGCCGCCTTGGACGCCAGGGGTTTGATATCGTTGTGTTCTTCCAAATGGTCGGACAGAAAAATCTTGTTCGTCACATAACCGAGCAGGGTATGGTTCTGACTGATCTCGGTCAGGCTTTTTTTGAAGATGAAATCGCCCGAATTCGTCGTCTGGTCGTCCGCGACGGAGATGATCTGCCGCCGCCATGTCCCGTTCGGCGGACGCTCCTCGTAGCGGATGATCTTCTCAACAGCGGCGCGCGCCTCGTCCACATTCTCCACCGGTATCCGCCCAAGAAACAGATCCGGCAGCGCGTCAATGCCGCTCACCGCCGCATACCAGTGATCAATTCCCGTCTCCCCGTAGAACGACCACACATAATGCGTCGGAATATAACCCATAAACTCCGGCGCTTCAGGGTAACGCTTCGCGTCCACGCCGAATAGATCGTAGGTGCCGTCTCCCAGAATAACAACATGCGTGACAGGCGCGCCGCTCCAATGCGCATACGCATGCCTCAAAAACGCCTTGACCGCCCACGGCGAGACGGCGCCATGCGAAAATTCATCGTATATCTCGTCGATGTCCGCCATGAAGGCGCGGTGTCCGCCTCCCTTCGCGGTTGCCCGCCAGTCGCGCAGACGGCGCGCAATCTCCTCATACCGCGAATGGTAGATAATGATCCAGTCGGCGCCGTTTGCCGGGTCTTTCAGGTTGGAGGGGATGTCCAGCTCCAGCCGGTCGGGCTGAACGACCCCGTCGTCCGACACGGCGATGAAGCTCCAGTCTCGGTTGTCGCGCATCTGAAAACGGGCGGTGTAGGTTCGGTCGGGCAGCGGCTCCGTTTTTCCCTGCGCGGCTTGAATCGCCAGCAGACGCTCCCGCGCCTCCTGATTTAGCCGAACCGAACGCGTTTCAACATTCCGAAGCCGCGCCGTCAGCCCAAGCCCGTCATGTTCATACACCGCAATGTTCGGGTTCAAAAAATCGGAGACGTCATACTGAAGCGACCGCTGCGCCCGATCCGCAATCGGCGCCTTAGAGGGCGGCGACGACGCGAAGAGAGAGTCGGACACGGCGCGGTATAACCTCGTGTACTCGATCTCAAGGCTGTCCACATAGATATGGTACGGGTATAGATCAATGTTGCTCACAGCGTCGTCGCCGTCCTCGTCTTTGTCTCCGGTGTCGTCCACGCGCGTGATTTCCAGCGTGTTCAACCCGTCCACCGGATCGATCAGATGCTCCATGCGGAACGTCCTGCGCATCTGAAGCGGATCCTGATCATACCAGTTTCCCTGCGCGCGCCCGACGAGGAGTCCGTTGAACATAACGACCGCTTGATGCTCAACAGGCGTTCCGCCCTGCAGCGCCGCATTGATGTGGACGAAATCGAGCGACACGGCGGGGTCGTATATCGGAAACTCGCGCGACGCCGTATTTGGAATGTTCGAAATCGAGCCGTTTTGGACGCCGAACCATAGCCAGTGGTTTCGGTTGTCGTACCATTGATGCGGGTCTTCGGGCGGTTCCGCTTTGGGCGGAGATTCTTGAAGCCGCGTATGGAGCAGATTTTCTTCCAGCTTGATCTTGGAGCGAAACGCCGTCGCCGTCGTCGTATCCGCCAGCAGGGTTTGAACGGCGCCTTCCAGCTCCGCGGGGCGCAGACCGCGCCGCTCGCCCGCAATGAGCCAATACACATTGTAACGCGAGTAATGCGATTGGGGCGCCGCCGACATGAAATCGACATAATCTTCAGGGTCGAAACGCCCGTCCTGCGCGCCGGACACATACGCCGGCAGCTCCTTGCCGTTCCATTCAATGCGGAGGCGGCTCGGCTGCGCCATGCCCAGATCGACGCCCAGCGCCTGCAGCTGCGCCCCTGTCACTCGGCAAACGCCCTCCTCGGCGACATGCATCTTGACAGCGAACCGCCGCGTTTCAGAGCCGCCGCTCTCATCGCCGCTCGGCGCCGCCGGCGCGCGCCAAACGCGAGACGCCTCCTCGTTCAGAAGATGCCGTTCAAAGTAACGTTGAAACGTCGGCGATTCAGCCCTCGCCATCGAAACGGCGGAGCCTGAAAAAGAGACGGAAGCGGAAGGCGGACGCATAAAATCAACGCGCACCGTCATCGAGGCGCATTGCCGCATCCGCCCCGTGGACGCCTGAAAACGCATGGGGCGCATCTCTATCTGAACGACGCGCCGATCCCGTATCAGCCCGTCCGAAGCGACTTCAGCCCACCGAGCGGGGAGAAATGCGTTCGAACGGTACGCCTCCGCATTTTCGCGGTAGACAGGGCGTTTATTGACGGCGGACGGAACCGGCGCGGGGCGCCGTCCGCCCGTCTCTACGACATGCCCAGGAGACGCCTGAACGGAAATCTGCGCGTCATGAGGCGCGCCGAGCGCGACCGACGCCGCCGGCAGCTGCGGTTCCCCAACCCGACCGGTCGGATAACTCCCCGGAAATGAGAGCAGAACGCTGCCCGATTCATCCAGCGGCGCCGCTTCAACGGGAGGAAACTCCACCCGAAACGTAACGCCCGACTCGTCCGCGTGAAGCAGCTGAATCGCCGGCTCGGAGAGCGGTTCGGCGTCGGACGCCGCCAGGGCGAAGCATGCCATCAAGCATAGAATGGTCATTGCGGTCGATTTAGTCCGTCCAGCGTGTTACCTCCTCAACGCCCATGCGCGGCGTCGGGTCTTTGAACTCTTCAGGGTAGCCCATGTAAAGCAACCCGATGATGTACTCTTTTTCGGGGTCGATGTCCAGCAGCTTGTAGGAGGCGTCCTCCATCGTGATCGGGCCGGTGCTCCACTGGAGGCCGACGCCGATCTCCGCCGCGGCGAGCTGTATGCCCAGCATCGCGCAGCATGCCGCCGCGTAATCTTCCCGCCGCTCCTGCTCGTCCCCTTCCTGACGGCACGACACGAACACGACGGTCGGCTTCGAGTTCCACTTATCGACCCCCTTTTGACCGGCGAGCGCCAGTATATCGGCGGGGACTTTCCCCCTCACCTTCGCCATCTGAATGTCGCGGTAACGTTCCGCGAGAATATCGTCCGTCTTCGGACCGACGACGGTGAACCGCCACGGCTGCGTCAAATGATGGTTCGGTCCCCAGGTGCCTGCCTCCAGTATCTTGATCAGGTCCTCTTTGGGGACCGGCTCCTTCTTGAACCGAAAGACGGTGCGCCGACTGCGCAGGGCGTCTCGGACAGGGTTTGCGCTCATTCCGCTCTCCTTTCGACCTACAGGCGCGCTTTGAGTTGGCTCAACAGATCCTCGTCCGGCTCCACCGGCAGATTGACGGGGCGATGCTGCAGCGCGCTCATGTAGATGCCGAGAATGATGTTGAATTGCGTCAGCGAGTTGGACAGGTTCGTCGGGCAAGGCTTGTCGTCGTTTGCCGACCATTCAAACATGGCGTCGGTCAGCCCCGCCTGTCCGACCACATCTTCCGCGCCGTAGCTGTGGTCGCCGCGCTCCAGATCGCCGTTCGGAAGCGTCCGCTCCCAGTACGCCATTGTCCAGTGGACGACGCCTTTTGTGCCGTAGACGGCGATGCGCTTGTGCATGTGGCGCGCGCCGTTTTCGTTGATGGGGCGCGCGTTTGTACCGCACAGCAGCTGCGCCTGCGTTCCGTTTTCGTAGTTGATGATGGCGACGCATTGCTCTGGGGCGGAATGTCCGCCGCCGCCGATGCTGCCGCCGCCCGCAACCTGCCCGAAGACGGATGTCGGCGCCGAGTTGGAGTTGAAGGCGGAGACCAGCTCCAAAACGTGCGTCCCCTGCCCAGACAGGTTCAGCCGCGCGCTCGCGTCGATGAACCGCCGCTCGCCGACGGCGCCGCTTTCCGCCGCTTCCTGCAGCTCCAGCGATTTTTTATGAAAATGGAGCTGGTGGTTGACCGCAAACTTCGTGTCCGATTCGGCTTCCAACTTGACCAGCTGATTGTAATCCTCGCCTTGAAGCGCGATCGGTTTCTCCACCAGAACGGCGGGAACATTATGCTCATGCGCGAGCGTCAGAAGCTGAACGCGCAGATGCGGCTGCGTGACGATATGCAGCAGGTCGGGCTTCACCTCGTCCAGCATTTTATGAACGTCCGTGTAGCGCGTGTCGATGCCGAAATGGTCGCCCAGTCCGTGGAGCCGCTGCTCGTCCAGGTCGCAGATTGCCGCCAGCTCCCCTTTGGTGACATGTTGATAAGCGTTGGCGTGTCCGCGCGCGCGTCCGCCGCAGCCGAGAAGGGCTGATTTCATGTGAGCCTTTCTAACCTTTCACAACCAGAATGATTCCGAGTATGGCCAATGATACCAGAACTACGCCCGCAAACATATCTCTATTCAAGCGCGTTCCCAGCTTCAACCCGATTTTAGCCCCAATCCAGATGAACGGCAAAACGACCGCGTATGCGATCATGCTCCATTCGGCGAGACCGACCGCAATCGACAATCCGCTTTTGGCGGAGGAGGCGGCGAGAAAGTAACTCGCCAAGGCGGCGCGGAAAACATCCCGCTTGATCGGCTGGCTGTACAGATAAAAGATGAGCGGCGGACCGGCGACATTCGCCGCCCCTGCCAGCGACCCGGCAACCGCCCCCGTCGGATAGCTCCACCACAGCGGCAGCAATTTTGCCGTTTTACCCTGCCTGCGCTGGTTGACCGCATGATAGACCGAATACACGATCACCATGACGCCGACGATGCGCTTGATAAACGACTCCGGCGCCGCTTTCAACAAATAAACGCCGAGCGGAAGCCCGACAACGGAGCCTATCAGCAGGCGGCATAAAACGCCCCATGGTATCGACTTTCGAAGCGACCATGCCAAATACGCCGCGTTGAAGACCGCGAGCATGGCGACCAGAACGCTGGCGTACTTCACCGACATAAAAAACGGCAGCAGCGCCATCGGAAGCATGCCGAAGCCGAATCCTGTCGTTCCCTGCAGCAGCGACGCGGTCAAAAAGACGGCGCTCACAGCGGCAAGGTCCGATAAAGGCGGTAAGATAGATGCGCTCATTGAAAAGATGCTAATGCGTTACGAGCGGCATGTCAACCGCCGGCAGCTCGTCATTCCCGCGTAAGCGGGAATCTTAAGGCATCGCAGTCGCCGCGCCCGTCTTTTAAACCCCCTAGCCCCTTTTTCAAGGGGGAATCGGACGCGGCGCCGCGCGTTGTCGTGAAGGTGGAACGTATGCCGCGCTGCCTACGTTTAAGCACCAAAAGAGGAAGGGGCTGAGGTGGATAAATTCGTTTCGGAGCTAGAGCGGCTGCGCCGCGAAATACGCCGTCATGAGCGTTTATACTTTGTCGACAACGCGCCTGAAATTTCGGACGCCGAGTTTGATCAACTCATGCGCCGTCTGGAAGCGATGGAGGCGGAACAGCCCGACCTCATCGCGCCCGATTCGCCCACGCAGCGCGTCGGCGGGGCTGCGGCGGGCCATCTAGAGACCGTCGCGCACCGCCTCCCTCTCATGTCGCTGGACAACTCGTTTGACGAGGAAGAGCTGCGCGCTTTTGACGGGCGCATCAAACGGCTCATCGGAAGGGAAGATTCAAACGAAGAGATCGAATATGTGTGCGAGCTGAAGATCGACGGGTTTGCCGTCTCTCTCACCTATGAAAACGGGCGGTTGACGCTCGGCGCGACGCGCGGCGACGGACAGACGGGCGAGACCATCACCGCCAGCCTGCGCACCATCAAAAGCGTTCCCCTTCGCATCGAGGACGCGCCCGATCTGCTGGAGGTCCGCGGCGAAGTGTACATTCCCATCGTAAAACTGGACGAGGTGAACGCGCAGCGCGAAGCGAACGATGAAACGCCCTTCGCCAATCCGCGCAACGCCGCGGCGGGATCGGCGCGTTTGCAGAGCGCGCGCGTCACGGCGTCCCGCCCGCTCAACATCTACATCTACGGCGTCGGCGAACGGAGCGGTCCGCGCCTTCGGACGCATGCGGAGGCGCTGGACGAACTGAAACGGCTCGGCTTCCGCCTTAACCCGCACACGCGGCTGACCCGCTCCATTGACGAGGCGGTCGAATACTGCCACGAATGGAAAGAGCGGCATACGGAGCTGCCGTATGAGACGGACGGCGTCGTCGTCAAGGTGAACTCCATCGCGCAGCAGGAGGAACTGGGCGCGACGGCGAAGGCGCCGCGCTGGGCGATCTCCTATAAATTCCCGTCCGAACAGGCGGTAACGCGGGTTCAAGAGATACAGATACAGGTTGGACGGACAGGCGTATTGACGCCGCGCGCCGCGCTGGAGCCGGTGGAGGTGTCGGGCGTCACGGTCTCCCATGCGACGCTGCATAACATGGATGAGGTGGAGCGGCTGGGCGTTCGCGTCGGCGACACGGTCAGAATTGAGCGGGCGGGCGGCGTTATCCCGCGCGTGATGGGCGTTCTGGTCAACCTGCGCCCCGCCGATTCCAAGCCGTTTGAGCCGCCGGCATGCTGCCCGATATGCGAAGGCGCCGCCGTTCGTCTGCCGGGCGAGGCGGCGCTGCGCTGCGTCAACCCGTCCTGCGACGCCCAGCTGAAACGCAGCGTGGAGCATTTTGCCGGACGCCCCGCCATGAACATCGACACCCTCGGACCGAAGCGTGTCGCGCAGCTGGTGGACGCCGGCCTCGTCAAGGATGTCGCGGATCTCTACATTTTAGAGCCGAAGCCGCTGACCGAGCTGGAGCGCATGGGTAACGGAACCGCCGGGAATCTCCTGCATGCCGTTCAACAAAGCAAGGCGCAGGACCCGTCCCGCCTGCTGCATGGTCTCGGCATTCCGTTTGTCGGGCTGACGATTGCGGAGCTGTTGATAGAGGAGTTTGGCTCGCTTCAGGCGGTCGCCGCGGCGACTATGGAGGCGCTGGAGGATGTTCACGGCATCGGCGAGAAGGTGGCGGCAAGCGTTGTTCAATACTTCGCGCATCCCGCCAACCGCGAGCGCATTGACCGCTTTAAAGAATACGGCTTGACCCTAGAGCGCAAAAAAGAAGAGAACGGCGGACCGCAGCCGCTCGAAGGCATGGCGTTTGTGATGACCGGCGAGCTGCCCTCCCTGACCCGCTCTCAAGCGAAGGCGCGCATCGAAGAAGCGGGCGGGCGCGTGACCAGCTCCGTCAGCAAAAAAACCGCCTATGTGGTCGTCGGAGCCAACCCAGGCTCCAAACTGGCGCGCGCCGAAGCGCTGGACATCCCCATCGTAGACGAAGCGGCGCTGCTGAAACTGCTGGACGGGTAACCGACCCAGGCGGTCATTCCCGCCCTTGCCCCTTGCGGTAAAACGTAACGCGCGGGAATCCAAAGTCCCCATAAACCGTCCGCGTTCGCATATGCCGGCATGTCCTATAAAGACGTAAAATCTGTCCTGCGTTCATTTAGACGGGCGGGCTTGTCCGCCGAGATTGTCCATTTTTGATACAGCGCTGGTCAAATTTTGGACAGTTCCGCGCCCGCATGTTCCAAATTGGGCGCATAAGGCGCCTTTAGCGTTGGCACGGTTCTTGCTTATACAGGCTTCACACTCAAAAACGGAGGGACGAAATGAAACGAACGGCTCGATTCGCTCTCATTCTCGGCGCGATGGCGGCTGCGGCAACCAGCGCCGACGCTTTCAAAATCGATTGGGTTGGCTAGCGCATTGAGCCTGTCTCCGAACTCGTCTGAAGCGGCAGCGGCGGCTTTTCCTCTCGACGATACCGACATCGAAACAGAGATCATCACGTTCTGGGCGGATCTGGGGCTGATGTGGCGGTTCGTAACAGCGCGCGTCAACAGCGTCACGGCGCTCGGCGGGAGCGCATTTCGCCTTTCGACAAGCCATACGGTCGGCTTCTACAACGACAACAGGAAAGACCTGTACCGAGAAGTGAAAGGCAAAGCGATATGGTTGCGAAAGGAATGGGACCCGAACCTTGACCTCGCAGCTGGAAACGATCCAAATAATTGGCTTCTGGTCCAGGACGCCCACACAGAAGAAAAGCCAGACTTGCGGTTTTGTCCAGTGTTTTCAGGCTCGACAGCGTTCTCATTGACGCAGGATTGCACGTTGGAAAAAAGCTTTTTCTATGCCGTTGAGGCATACACCAGCATCACCGGAGGGCAGTTTGACAACAGGACAAGGAATGGGGCGGTTACCTATCCGCGGAGTCGGTCGGGGCCGCTTTGGCCGCGTCACGGCGCGCCGAGAACAGTCGGGGAGGCGAGCAACTATCCGGAAGGCGATGCCAAGGATGCGCTGCCCAACAAAGGCGAGTAATACTGACGCAGCTGTCGTCCGCGCTGCCAAACTTAGGCGGCGCGGGCGGACAACCTCAACCGAAAGGAGATCGAAATGACTCTATTCCTGCTCAACCTTCGGATTGCTTTGACCGTTGCAGTTCTGATGTTCGCTTCTCAATCGAACGTTGACGCTGCTCCTGGTTTCTTCCCTCAACCTGAGGAGGACATCCGAGAGATTCAAAAACCAACCATACTGTATAGCGGAGACCCAGTGAACGGCGCCATGGGTCTCCGCTTGGTTGATTGGGACGGGAAGAACGACCGGTCTTATATGTGGGACCCGTCCATGCATTTCATCGTAGTGGAATCGAGCTTTGACGGCAAACGCTTTGCGGCTGTCGCTTACACAAGAAACGAGTATCGAACTTTTGTCTATGATATTGACGCGCGGCGCGCCCTTGAGGTGACGCCCGATCACGGCCCTGAAATGAACTTTCATCATCCAAAATGGTCAAGGGATGGAAAATGGCTCGTTCTTGAAGGCTTCACGTGGGCAGGAGCCGTCGCCGGGATTGATGTGTATAAACTGAATATCTCGACGGGGCGGCTGGTCAACCTGACAAGATCCAAAGAGAGGAGAAATGAATCGCCCTCTTGGTCTCCTGTGGAAGACAGGATTGTGTTCGCCGCGGCGCCGAAGGCGGACACGATCAGCGACATCTATGTGATGGACGCGAACGGAAAGAACCGCGTCAACCTGACAAACAGCCCTGAGTTCCATGATCAGCAGCCTGACTGGTCTCCTGACGGGAAGCGTATCGCGTTCATATCGGACATGGACACCGAATTTCCGCATTACGATCTGTTTGTGATGGACGCGGACGGTTCCAACCTGGAGCGTTTGACGCGCAGCGCCGAATGGGACTATATGCCGACATGGTCTCCGGACGGCAAATGGATTGCGTTTACAGCGGGGCTGTATGATTCGGGCATCCCTTGGGACCTCTACCGCATCCATGTGGAGACGAAGGAGATGGTGCGCATGACGCATGGGCAGCCGGGCGGGAACAGCGCGACCTGGGTTTTGGCGGGTCGGGGCCGCTGGCTGTCGGTCAGTCCGTCGGGTCGGCTTCCGTCCTTCTGGGCTCCGTTGAAGGCGCGCCCCGTCGGCGAGGATGGCATCAACCAAGAGGAGACCGAATGAATCTGCTCAACCTTCGCTTCGCCCTGACTTTTGCAGGGCGTCATTCTCGCCCTTGCCCCTTGCGGTAAAACGTAACGCGCGGGAATCTTAAAGCGTTCTGTCTTCGCGCAACGCCATCGCCTCAAGGCTTCCGCAGCATAATGACCGTTTCAAAATAGTCGTCCAAAGACCGCGGACGCGCGTTTCGATTCGACTTTTTCAGCTGAACATCCAGAAGCCGCTCCAGCTGAAAGCCCGCCTCCTGCGCAGATTCCGCCAGCAATTCGGCGGACGGAACCGCGTATAACAGTTCGCGCGTTGCAAAACGGTAAAAGGCGTTCTGCTTCGCGCTCACAACAGCGGCAAACCCGCCCTGCCTCATAACGCGAAACATCTCTCGGAACGACGCCCGCATGTCCATGAAATACCGCGCTGTCGGGAGCGCTTTGACGCGCCGCAGTTCGTCGTTTTTTAGAAAATCGACCGCCTCCGCCTCCTTCGCGCTCAACTTATGATGATCAGTTTGCCCGCTCTCCATGCTGCCGACCGAGTTTTGTATCAGCCCGTCAACATTCCAAACGCCGATCGCCCTAAGCGAGACGGCTCGCGCCTTCGCGTAGCTTTCGCGCCCGCTGGACGCCGGCAGATACGGCGGCGAGGTAACAACAATGTCGACAGCGCCGCTCCGAACCGGCAATTGACGCGCGTCCCCAACAAGCGCGGACGACGGGGCCGGCGTTATGTTCAACTCGGAGCGCAGCCATTCAGCGGCGGCAGCCGTCTTGGACGCCCAGCGGAGCGAACGGGAAAAGCTGTCGATGAGCGGCGTTTTGCCGAAGGCGAGCGAGAACCGCCCGCTGCCGGTCCCTAAAACGCGCATCTTGATCTTGCGCGCGATGGCGTCCGAGGCGAGCGCCTGCGTCAGCCGCTTCATTTCTGGGGGATGGTCGACAAGAGCCGTTTGAAGCAGCCGTATCTCTTTCGCCAGCGCGCTTGAAACTTCAGCCGTCATTTTGCGGTTTTTCAACAGCCATGGGGGAAACAGTTCCGTTTCAGACGCCGCGCTTCTGGACGCGCCGCCGCCCAAGACGCCCTGCTTCCGCCGCCTCGCTTCTAACTCGGAAACGACCGCTCCGACCGCCGCATTGAGACGGCGGCTTGAATGTTCCAGCGCTTCGATCTTGGCGCGGGAGATGAGCGCGGAGAGCGGGTCGATGTCCGCCCCGGCGCTTTCAAGCCCCAGCGTCGCCGCTTCCAAAAGCGTCGTGCCGCTGCCGACAAAGTTGTCGAACGCAAACGGACGCGCGCGCCCGACCGCCGCCCGTCCGATGTTGAGAAGCGAGCGCGCCATTCGCGGAAAAAACTTTGCCTTGTAATAATGTAGGTCATGCGACAGAAACGCGGACGTGTTCTTGGCGCGCAGCGCTTCAACGGCGAGGCGCCTGCCAAACGGGTTTCCGCCCTCGTCGCCGATATGAAAGAGGCCGTCCAGCAGCGCGCCTAGATTCTCTTTCACCTCCGAGATCGACTCGGCGCGCTTGAGCGCCGTCCTGGACAGCTCCAAGAAGGCGAATCGCGCAACCGCCTCAATCAAACAGCCGTCTCCCGATGACGAGCGCAAACGGCACAACCGAGGGCAGCGCCGCTCAAGAAGATCGAAGCAGCTTTTGGCGGCGCGCGCGTCGCCAAACTCGGCATAGATCCGCTCAACAAAGCTGAGGCTGTTGACCAGATCCGGCAAACGCGCCGCTTCGACATCCGCCCAAAAACCTAAAACGCCCGATGAACGAACATGGGAGGCGGGGTGCGACAGCCCCCTCAAATGCGCGGCGGAAGGGATACGCCTGCAGACGGCGTCCGCCGACTCGATGGGCGTCAGGCGCGCGGCGGTCAGCGCCTGAAGCTCCATCTTCGCTAATACAACGTCGCCTTCCAGAACGATGTTTTGACGCAGCTTGAAATAGCATCGCGCGCTCATCTTCCCCCGCCTCTTCGGCTCCTGCATGCGTTATGGTATGCGCGATTCAGACGGATTCGTCAAGTCTGTATTCTGACCTCACCCTTAGAGTCGGGACAATTCTGGTTGTGAACGCGGACGGTTTCGGGGTAGACTCTGGATTCCCGCTTGCGCGGGAATGACGGTTTGGTTGGCCGCGCCTTTTTCCCATGAATAAAGCGATTGTCGGTTTAAATGTCCCTACTTTATGCATGAGGTCAGTGTATTCACCCCCTTAAACCCCCCTAGCCCCCCTTTTCAAGGGGGGAACGATCCGAGGTTGCACTAATTCGAAAAGTCAATTATGATATTTTAAAGTTGTCATATCGCGTTCTATGCATAGAGTTGGAGGAAATGAGCGAAGGCAAAGTTGAAGAAAAGAAAGAGGCGCAGGACGAACGCGCCAAAAAACGGCGCCGAACGCTTTCATGGATCGCGGCGCCGATAGCGGCTGCTGCGGCGTTGGCGGCGTTCGTTGGGATTGTTAACTGGACGCCCTTCTGGGCGACGGCCGCATTGTATTATGCGGCAAGGATAGTGAATGCGCGCGGGGAATCTCTGCTCTTCTTACTGAAGCGCTGGAAATGGGGGTTGATCGCCGTTGCAACAGCGGCGCTGGGCATTCTTGAAGGGCCTGATGCGTTTGAGTGGCTCGTCGGCTGGCTGCGCCGCTATGAGGTTCATCCGCCTTGGGCATTCTGCTGGCGCATCGCATTGGAGAATATGATTGTTTCCATAGCGGCTGCCGTTCTGTTCAGCGTCATCGACATGAAATACAAACTCGGTTGGATGAAGAACAAACAGCCCGACATCCATCCCACTCTCCCCGATTATGTATTCCTCGCGCCGACACTAGAAACGATGATTTTCCAAGCGATTCCGATCGGGTTGCTGAGCTGGATCGGCGCGTCGTTTGGAACGCAGGTTGCCGCTTCCGCCGCGCTGTTCGCGCTTGCCCATTATACGAATTCCATCGGATCAGGCTTAGCCGCTGGAAATATCGGCGGCGTGTATTTCGGTTATACCTACGCCTACTGGCTGCAGTTTTCCTTTAGAAAGGCGTTCTGGATAACGGCTCTTTCCCACTCGCTTGGAAACATCCCGCCGGCAATGCTGAAAAAGTTATTCGACTCGATAAAGAAGAAGAAAGAGCGGCATGAGAGTGAGGATGGCGATGACTGAAGAGGCAAACGGCGCGACCGAGAAAGAAACCAACGACGCGCAGAACGAACGCCCCAATCCCCGCCGACAGATTCTGCTCTGGGCGGCGGCGCTGCTGGGCGGGTTGACGTTCGGCTTGCTCGGCAGATATGTCGGGTGGACGGGGTTTTATGCGTTCGCAGTATCATGCGCAATCATCCCTACGGTAATAACAGAGCAAACTCTGCACAACTACAAATTACGGTTGAGGCGCTGGAAATGGGCGCTGATTGCTGTCGGGGCGGCGGCGCTGGGTCTGCTCCTAGGAGCCGACTCGTTTGAATGGACGGTTGGGTGGCTTCGGCGGCATGAAACGCTGCCCGACCCTTGGACATTTTGCTGGCGCGTTGCGCTGGAACTCTTTCTCGCCAAGATTGGGGTATCCATCGCAATCGCTATCTTCGACAAGATCTTTAAACTTGGTTGGACAAAAGATAATATAAAAGATGACGTTCATCAGATAAGAACTGCTCATAAATCCAGATTGTCTGAAGATCTTAAGCAAGTGGTAGGCGCCCCTGCCGGCGAAGCGTTGAAAAGATTTTTAAATGTGATCTCTCGTAGATTCGGACGCATCGTCGTACATGCCCCCATTGAGGAAACGCTGATATACCAGGCGATTCCAATCGCGTTGCTGAGCTTAGCAGGCGCGTCTTTTGGAACGCAGGTCATTGTATCGATGATTCTGTTTGCGCTTGCGCATTTTGTCCTCTCTGTTGGGCGCGGCATTTCTTCAGGAATAGCAGGCTTCTATTTTGCGTTTGTCTATGTCCATTGGCGGCGCGTCTCTTTCTGGAGGGCTTTTTGGATGACATCCTTGATCCATGCGCTGATTAATTCAGCGCCCGTCGCCATCGAGATTGTTGGTGTGTTTTCGGTATTGTTAATCGTCAGGCTGGGTGTAAAGAAAGCTGGGGTGAGGGAAGAGTTCATGAAGGAAGAGGCGTCCGGCAAATCAGAGAGCCAGGAGAAGACCGATGCGCTAGATTCCAGCGATGAGCGCGGAAATGACGACGAAAGAAACGAGGAAGAGGAGTAAGACGAGGGCGGGCGTTCAGCCGCGCAAATGAAAATCGCGGTGCGCCTGTCGAAGCCGCTCCGTTTCTACGCGCGTGTACAGCTGCGTCGTTGTGATGCGGTCATGCCCCAGTATCTCCTGCAGGACGCGCAGATCCATCCCGTTTTCCAGCAGGTGCGTTGCGAAGGAGTGGCGCAGCGTATGGGGCGAGGCGGGGCGCTGTATGCCCGCCTTTTTTGCCGCGTTTTTGACGATGAGCCAGATCTGCCGACGCCGCATCTGTCCGCCCCCGCGCGTGACGAGCAGCCATGGACTTTCCGCCCCGTTGAGCAGCTTCTGCCGCGTTTCGTTGATCCATCGGCGCAGCGCTTCCGCCGCGCATCCGCCGATCGGGGCGAGCCGCTGCTTTCCGCCCTTGCCCGTGCAGCGCAGATAATCGCTTTCCAGACGCGCGTCCTCCATCTTCAACCCGACCAGCTCCGAGACGCGCAGCCCTGTCGCGTAGAGCGTTTCGATGACGACGCGCGCCCGAAAGTTGTAAAGGTCGCCCGCGTCGTTTCCGCAAGCGTCGATCATCCGCGCGACCTCTTCCGGCGTCAAAACCTCCGGCAGCTCCGTCCATGTCTTGATGGGTTCCAGCTTGCGCGCCGGGTTGTTTTTCAGCCCCTCTTCGCTTTCAAGGTAACGGTAAAAGGAACGCAGCGCATAGATACGACGGCTGACCGTTTTAGGGCTAAGCCGTCCGCTCAGCTCCTGCACATAGCGGCGCAGATCGATGTAGGTCGTTTCGGCGAAGGAGCCTCTGCCGTATTGAGCGGCGGCGGCGGCGGTCTGCGTCAGGTCGCGCCGATAGTTGGAGATCGTGTGCGGGGAGAGTCCGCGCTCCGCTTCAAGATAGCTTAGGTACGCTTCGATTTCATCCGCAAAGCGGCTCGTCCGCTTCATCTTAAAACTGCTTTGCGGAATCGAGCAGGATCGTGATCGGTCCGTCGTTGACGAGCGACACCTCCATCATGGCGCCGAATTGCCCCGTTTCGACATGTATCTCCATGCCGCGCAGTTCCTCGACATATTGTTGATACAGGTTCAGCGCGTCGTCGGGGGCGGCAGCCTCCATAAAATTGGGGCGCCTGCCCTTGCGCGCGTCGCCCAGCAATGTGAACTGCGGCACGACCAGCGCCGACCCGGCAATGTCGATCAGCGACAGGCTCATTTTGCCGTCATGGTCAGGAAAGACGCGCAGATGCGCCGTCTTGTCGCGCATATACTGGACATCCTTCAGCCCGTCGTTCTGCGCCGCGCCGAGAAGTATGAGCAGCCCGCGCTCAATCTTGCCGACAATCCGCCCCTCAACCGAGACGCTGGCTTGAGACACCCGCTGAACAACAGCCCGCATCGCTTAAAACAGCTCTTGCACAGGGCCGGTCGGTTTCAGCCCTTCGCGCTTGCTGCCGAGCCGCGCCGCTTCAAAATACATCTCCTGCTCGGCAGTCGCGTAGACCTGGGCGGAGGAGGTCGGCGAAAACTGGTATTGCAGCCCAACCGTCATGATGGAGCTGCTCTCGATGCCGGCAAGGTTTCGACGCATCAGGTAGGAGGCGGCGAAGGTCAGCTGTCCTGGGATCGCCGCCGCCTCAATGCCGACGCCGGCTAAGGACCGCGCGCCCATCTTTTGAGACACATCCAGACCCGCGCTTCCATGCGCCCTGAACAGATCCCCAAACGACGCGCTCAACGCGATATAGACGTCTCCGCCCGCCGAAAAATAGCCGTCTTCAGGGGTGTCGTCCTTGAACTCTTCGAAGTCGTCCGACGCGTACCCGGCGCGCGCGCGCAGCCCGAAGGCGACCGCGGGGAGTCCGTCCCCGTAGTCAGGCTTCAAAAGCCGCTTGATTCCGATCCCGGCGTCAAAAAGCGGCTGGTCGTATATCCTGTCAAGCGCTCCGTCGGGATTGGGCGAGTCGTAATAGTTTTTGACCGTCTTCTGGCGCGTTCCGACGGAGACCGTTCCCGACAGATACAGGTCGGTCGATTCGGAGACGCCGAAACCGATCATGATCGGTATGAGCGAGCCTTCGGCTTCGTAAAGGACTTCCCGCTCCGCTTCAACGCCGCCGACATTGAGCGTTTGAAACATGGACGCGCCGCCCAGTTTCGGCAGGCGCGTTTCCAGCGCCGACAAGCCGATAGAGGCGCTGAAACCTCCCGCCCCAAGGGTGTGCGCCGTTTCCTGCAGTCCTGCCCGCGGAAACGCTCCCAGTTCAGAAGCTGACGCTCCCAATACCACATTCAAACAGACCATCCATGCTACTGCGCGCCGCATTCTTATCTCCTTACGGGTTCATGAAACCGGGCGGATAAATTTGATCAAAACCGCCGTCGTCGAGAGGGGTGTCGTCGTACGCCGTCACAAAATAGTCGACCAACGCTCCTTCGTCCTGCGTGACCCATGTCTCGCTTGCCGCCGGGTCTTCCAATGTCTCGGACAGCGTCCAGCCGTCTGGATCCGCAGCGGCCATTGAGTACACATTGTATCCGGCGACGTCCGCTTCGGGCGCGGGATCCCAGACGATATGAACGCGCTGGAGTCCGCCGGGAAGCGGAAGCGTTTCAAACACGAACGGAACCGCGGCGGGCGGCAAATTGGGCGTCTCCACCTCAATCTGATTCGCGGGTTCCGCCGCGCTCTCCACGCCGGCGTCGTCCACCGCCGCTGTTCGATAATGCCGAACCTGCCCGTCCCGCGTGAACTGGATGTCGATGTACTGCTTCAGATCGTCTTCGCGCACAATCTGACCCGTATCGTTTCCGGCGATCTGCCGCGCGTTGATCTCCTGCGCCAGCGTCCATTCGATCCCGTCGTTTGATCTGTAGACGCGGTATGCCTGCACATCGTCCGGCAGCGCGTATTCGATCCAGTTCAGTTCAACGCGCAGATCGCTCGCCGCGGGTATAGGAATCGGCCCGTCGGGGGCGGCGCTGGGCGTCGCGGAATATCCGAGCCATGGGACTTCGTCCAGCGCCGATGGATCGGGAGACTCCGCCCCTTCGTCGTCCACGGCGCTGACGCGGTAAAGATACGGAACGCGCTTGCCGGTCGCCGCGTCAATGGAATCGTTCAAAAGAGCGGTCGGGTCCAGAGAATCTTGGGGATCTTCAAAGCGGTAGAGCGCGTTTTTGAGTTCGATGCCGGTGGACGGGTCCAGTTCCGCCTGTTTCTCTCCGATGAGCGTATAGGTCGAACTCGGATCGCCCATATACCGTCTATAGATTCGATAGGAGGATGTGCCGTCCATGCCGAGGCCGCGCCAGATCACAACGGCGCTTTGGTCTCCGTTGACAATTTCCACGCCGGCGACGCCGCCTTCGGTGAGCGGGTTGCGCGCGTCGTATGGGTTGGCGAAATGGTCGGCGTCGCCGCAACTGATCAGAAGAGCGGCGGCGGCGGCATATAAAACAACAAATCTCATCGTCTTTCTCTCCTTTTAAACCGCGTCAAAACCGCATCCGCCATACAACCCCCGCCCGCGCAAACGACGCATCGCCTCCTATCAGCGCCGACATTCCCTCTGCAGGCGCTGCGGGGAGCGGGGCGTCTTCAGACAGCGCCGAGTAGATCGCCAGCAACGCGCCGGCAGCCATCAAACTAGCCCCCGTTTTAGAGAGACGGTCGCTCATCTGCCGCTTGTTTGAATAATCGTCATGGAGCGCGGCAAGATCGCTTTGGCGCGCCGTTAAGAGATACTGATCGTAGGTTTCGCTGGCGTCCGCTCCGACAGCGGCTCCGCCAAAGCTCATCCCGGCGCCGGCTGTGAAAAAGACAGCTCCAATCGTCCGAAGAGAATCCGCCTGGGCGGTCGCCGCGAAGAGACATGCCAATGCGCCAATCAGAGCGCGTTTCCAGTTCATTCCTTGCCTCCCTTGACCTTCGAGCCTTTCTTCCCGCGCATGATTTCAAAATAAAAAAGAAGCGCGGCGCCGACGGCGGCTCCAATCACATCCGCCGCCCAATCATGTATATCAGACATTCGACCCGGCGTCAAGGACTGATGCAACTCGTCCGCCGCTCCGTAGGCGCTGGACACGCTGAAAGCGAACAGAATGGCGTACCCGCGCCGCCGAAACAGCGTTCCCGCCGGCATCCGCGCCACAAGGCAGAGGCCGAAATACGCCGCCGCGTGCGCCAGCTTGTCCGAGATCGTGAAATCATACGGCAGCGACGCTTGCGGCAGGCTGCTCAACCAGAACAACGCGCCCATATAGGCGGCTAATGCGAGCCAAGCCCCGACCGCTTTCAGTTATTTTGACCAGCAATCGGCGACCGCGCTTTCCACGTCCACCGGTATCGATTTAACATAAAAGCCTCCAGCGGCGCGCATGATGCGCTCCACCATCTCCTGCGTCTCTTCGGCGATCTCCTCCGCGCACTCCACAACGATCTCGTCATGGACGGTGTTCACCAGCTGCGCGTCGATCCGCCGTTCATGGAACCCGCGCCGCAGCTCATACAGCGCCAGTTTGATCATATCGGCGTTGGCGCCCTGAATGGGCGAGTTTTTGCCCTGCCGTTCGACCTGCCCGCGTTTCTTTCGGTCCTCCATGTTGCTGACATCAAAATGGCGCCGGCGCCCGCCGATGGTGGTTGAGTAACCGCGCGAGACCGCCATCGCCGCGGACTTCTCTAAAAACGACTTGATCGACGGGAAGGCGTTGAAATACTTTTTCAAAAGCTCTTCCGCTTCGTCGTCCCCGCATCCGATCTGATTGGCGAGTCCTCTGGCGGACATGCCGTAGGCGAGCCCGAAGTTGACCGCCTTTGCTTTTTGACGCAGTTCAGGGTTTTCGTACTTGCTGACCGGCTTGTCGAACATCATCGTTGCGACGAGCGAGTGCAGGTCTTCGTTGTTTTTGAAAGCGCGCAAAAATTCCGGGTCTTGGCTCATTTCCGCCAGAATCCGCAATTCGCATCCGCTGTAGTCGGCGGTGATCATCTTGCGCGCCTCGCCGGCAATGAAACAGGAGCGGAATTCCGAATCGGACGGAATGTTCTGCAGGTTCGGTTTGGTGCATGAAAGCCGCCCGCTCTCGGCGCCCATCTGCCGAAAGTCGCAATGGATTCGCCCCGTCTTCGGATGAATATACTCAAGGAACGTCTCGCCGTAGGTCGAGACCACCTTTTGATGCTGGCGGTACTCAAGAATCATTTTGGAAACCGGATGCTCAAGCCGCGTCAGCGTCCACTTGTCGGTGTTCTCGACCTCAATGCCGAGGCTCGCCAGCGCCTCTTTCAGCTGCTGGTCGCTGTCGTAGTTGATCGTCTCAACGGGCGCGGCGAACAGCTGCCCCTGCCTGTTCTGGCTGAGATACTCTTCAAACTGCTCGTCGAGATCGCCGCGGACGCGCTCCGCTTCTTCCTGCGCCTGTTGAGAAATGCGCAGCCACCGCTCCGTGTCGATGGCGACGCCGTTCAGCTCAATGTCCGCGATGGCGGGAACGGCAAGGCACTCCAGCTTGACCGTATGCTCCAGCCGCTCGCGCCGAATCTTCGGCATCTGCTGATACAGCATCTCCAGCGGATAGAGAACGTCGAGACGGGCGTATTCGATCTGCTCCTTCGAAAAGTCGCCCGTGTGGTTCACGAAAGAGGTTTGCGCCTCTTTGGAAATCTCTTTGTCGAAATACCGCTGATAGGCGGCGGCGAGTCCGTATCCGCCTTCCGCCTTTTTGCCGTTCAGAATCGTCTGCTCAATGAGCATCGTATCGACCACATTTTCCATGCGGATGCCGGCAAGATTTTTGAGCATCTTGTAGTCGAATTTGGCGTTGTGCAGAACCTTCGGCTTTTGGCTTTCCAGGACAGGACGAATCGGTTCCAAGGAGCATTTTCGCGCGTCAATCACATACTGCTGTTTCAGATCGCCCACCTGAATCAGCAACAGCTCGGAGGTGAACGGGTCTAGCCCCGTCGTCTCCGTGTCGACGCATAGAATCGGCATCGACTCCAGTTCCGGCGCAATCCGCGCCGCGTCTTCATCGCGTTCAATAAACATACCGCCCTCATAATTCAGCAGGTTCTTGGGGCGCCGTCCGCGCCCGTTTCATAAACGACTCCGAACGCGGCTGCGGTTCCATTTTTTGAGCGCATCAAGCGCGGTTTAGTCGCCCAGCGTCAAGACATAATCGCGGAGCGCCGACATGAGCTGGTCAACCTCGCCGTATTCCGGGTAAAGCGGCGACCCGTCCGCCTCGTTGGTCCATGGGAATTTCGGCATGCCGCTGCCCTGCCAAAAGTCCTCTGGATTGGTAACCCAGGACTTGATCCATCTCGGCTTCAAGCGGGCGGAATGGCGCAGATCGGGCGCGTATTTCGGCGACGAATCGCCCGACGCAGGATGGCATTCCCCTGTTGAGCATCCCGCTTCGGCGGCGTACATCGTCCGCCCTAGACTTACTAGAGACGGCTCCGCCTCGTCATCCAGCTCCTCATACGGATACGGCTCGTTCGCCAGCGCGGCGAAGTAGGCCACAATGTCGGACGCTTCCTCGTCCGTCAACTGAAAATACGGCATGCGCCCTTGGTTCAGGTCGAACAGGTATTCGCGGACCGGATACGGCCGTTTCAAGAACTCAAACATCCATCCGGTACGGAACCGCTCACCGGCGAAGGTCAACACAGGTCCGTGCTGTATGCGCGCCCCGTCGGCAGGATACCCGGCGCGCATATATGAAAATGGATTGCCAACCGTGTCAAAGGAAAACGGCCCGTTGGACAGCCCGTTCTGGATAATCTCCTCGGCCTGCAGCTGAATCGGCTCCGCCCGCGCGCCGGCGTTCGGGCGCGTTCCGTCGTATGAGGGCTGTATTGTGAGAGAAAGGCCGTAGCCGCGTTCAGGAACCGCCCATCCGTTCTTTTGAATATCGTCTAAGGTGTCGAATTCGCCGTCGGGGCCGGCGTATCTCGGCATCGCTTCATGATCGCGCGTATGGTTGCCGGACGCCCAGCCTTTGTAGAGGCGCCCTCCGCGCGTCGCAAACGACTCCTCAATCGCATGGCAGCCGACGCAATTATAACGTATTGTCAAGGCGCGCCCGCGCTCAATGCGTTTCTCCCGCTCCGTCAACCGGTCCTGATACTCCTCCGACGGCGCATGGGAGGTGTCGAAGCTGCGCAGCAATACGAGCAGAGCCGCCGCTTCATCGTCGCTTAGGTAGAAATTCGGCATGTTCTGCGCCGCCGCATTCGCCTCCGTCGCGTAGATGTTCGGCTCCTTGATCTTGTTGAAGACCCAGTCATGCCATGTGTGATGAATCTTGGTGATCGACTTCGGCTCGTCGGGGTTAAGCGTGATCGTTTTCACCTGATCGTCCGTCTTATAGAACAGCCCCTTCCAGTCAAGCGGATCAACCGCTCCTTCGGCGCCGTCCTCTACGGGAACGCGAACCTGAACGGAACCGTCCTTGCTTTTCTTAACCAGCTCTCCGTAGCGCAGATCGTTTCGGTCGCCGTAATACACGACGGCGCGGTGGCTCGCAAAGCCGTAGTCTAAAAATTCAGGCGTTTTCGCCGCCAGATCGCTCAGCTCCGCGCCAATCTGCTGTCCGACCCATTCTCTGCCGCCGACCTGCCGGACGCCTCCATCCTCCGCCGGCAGTTCCGCCTCAATGAAATGGCACCCGACGCAGCCCTTGCCTGACGGTCCAAACAGCCGCTCTCCCTCTTGCGCCAGCGCCTCCGTGATCTCAAAATCGCCGCCGGCATATGTCATCCAGGAGCGGTCGTTCAACGAGAGCAGATACTCCGCCACCGCTTCAATCTGCGCCGTCTTCTCCGGCTCCGGCACATTGTCAAACATGGACGGCATGATCGTCTTCGGGTCGTAGGCGCGCGGATTCGCCAGCCATTTCATCAGGAATTTGCGGCTCAACTTAGATCCGACGCGGCTCAAATCCGGCCCGAATGTGTTCCCTACCGGTTCTCCGTCGGCGTCGGGCGCTGTGTGGCACGCCAAGCATCCGATGTTCCGCGTTAGCGCCTCGCCCCGCGCAACCTTCGCAGCGTCCAGCGGCGGCTCTTCAACAGAGCCGTTCTCCGCCCATCCCGTTCCCGTCAAAATAAAGGCGGTCAACGCTTTCGCTTCATCGTCCGAGAAGCGATAGTTCGGCATGCGCGTTTCAGGCAGGTAGGCGCGCGGGTTTTTGAGCCAGTTGAAAAGCCACTCTTTGCCGGTATTCTCGTTCAACTTCCACCCAAAACCGCCCATGTCAGGATCGTTGTCGGCTTGCGTCAACTGCGCCATCTGCTTGTCGTAAGAAAGCGAGGGGCCGACCTGCATCCGCCGATGCTCCATGTAGTCTTCGTCAGGGTCGTACTCAACCCGCTCATAATCGCTCACAAGATGGCAGCCCGCGCATCCAAGCCGCTCAAACAACCGCTTCCCTTTAGACAAGGTCGGCGCCATGTCCAGCTCCAGCGTTTCGGAATGGCAATGCGCGCAGTTCGTTTCGGCAAAGTCGCCGATCGGCTCATTATTCACATTCGGATGAAAATGCGATTTTTTACGGTACAGCGCTTCCGTGAACCATTCCGCGTCGTATTCAACAAGATCGCTTGCGGGCAGATTCAGCTTTTCAGCAAGCTCCTTGACGCTCCATTCGCCGTTCTCATGCGCTTTGAACCGCTCCTTGCCGCGCAGCTCGTCTTTTGAGCGCAGGCTTGCCAGCATCGGCTCTTCCCACCAATGCGTCGGCGAATTCGGATTGTGCGGGTCTTCTCGGAAATCGCACCCGGCGTCTTCCCAGGTCAACGCGCGCCCCTGACCCGCATGGCAGGTAACGCACCCAAACCTCTCCGGCGGATGCGCCGCAAACAGCGCTTCTCTGTTCGGATGGCTCTGGTACAACGTCGGATACGCCTGATAAACCTTCACAACGCGCCCCTGCGTCAGGTAAGCGTCCGCAAACTCGCCGCTCCAGTCGATCGTCCATTTCTCGATGGAGAACCCGTCGCGCGGATAAAACGGCTCATCGTCAATGTAGACCAGCGGATCGTTCCACAGCTCCCCCTGTTGAACGGGGCGGTTCAAGATCATCTGCCGCGCGTTTCCGATCTCCTGCCCTTGCCGCGCGACCCACAATTCAGGGTCGTCGGGATCCGGCGCGGCGAGCGCGATCTCTAGATTTTCCGTCACGACCGCTGTCATCTCGATCCACCATTCATACCCCTCTTTCGCCGCGGCGATGTGGCATGACTGGCACCGGTCGACGTCGTTCATTTTCGAGCCATGATCGCCAAGCAGCTGCTGCTGAATTCCAACCCGCTTGACCCGCCCAAAGTCGCTCAGCATCTCCAACAGATTATGGTCAACCAAAGAAAGCTGCTCTCGCGCGTAGCTCAAATCGACGGCAAGCGCCGAAACCTCGCCGCTGTACTTGGCTTGATGCTCCGCCATGCGGCGCGACTCCTCAACCCCTTTCCGCTTCTGAAAATCGGCAAGCCAGATGCGCATCGCGTCCGCGACCGCCGTCATCGCTGCGATCACATTTTCGCGCGGCTGAACGACCGCCTCGCGCATTTCAACGGCGCCTTCGTATTGGCGGTTCGGGTCGTCCGCATGCCGCTCATGCGAGTACTGGTAATATTCGGCGTCTCGGAGCGATTTTTGGACGCGCAGTTTCCGATCCTCTTCGGCGCGCATGCGTTCCAAATCGGCGACCGTCAGCGCGTTCTGAAATTCATCCTCAGTGAAGTTCCGCGGAATGACGACGGGGCTAAGTTTGCCGTGCGCCGTTTCGATGCGCACCTCCGCCCATACGTTATTAAAGGTCTCAACGTTCGCGTAGGTTTCGTTCAGCATTTGCCGGGCGAGAGCGTCCGTCTCGTCAGTCGACAGGTTCGTTTTCGGGCTGATGATCGGCTCAATGTCTTCAGGGTCCTGCCCTAGGTTGCGCATTTGGCGGGCGAGGTCGTCCACCTCGGCGCTGAGCCGCGTCGTTTCCAGCGCGTAGAAATCGCGCTGATATTTTTTGTAGGGGCGGCGGGTTTCAAACTCGTTGAAAAAGACCCAGCCCGCCACAATGAGCGACACCACTCCAAGCAGGAAAAACAGACCAGAAAACGACTTGCGTTCGACAGGGACATTGTCGGGGCGGTAGCGAAGCAAGATGACGGCTCCCAGCGTCTTGATTGATCAACAACAGCGCAAAATACAGCCTAAACGATACACGAGAGCGGCAGCTTTGGCAAGCGCAACTTTGGCGCGCGTCGGCATAGAGAGCCGGGCGCAAACGGCGCATTGCAAAACAAGCCGCCCCATGTTACGATTAACGACAGACAGGGCGCAAGACGAATGGAGCCGATGACGATGTTGCAGAGCATGAAAATTCAAAATTACAGGGGCTTCCGCTGCTTAGAGATGGACGATCTCGGCGCGGTGAATATCATCGTCGGGAAGAACAACAGCGGGAAAACGAGCCTGCTAGAAGCGGTTTATCTCTTGGCTGGGGGCGGGGACGCTGTTTTCGCAGTGAACCCAACGATCCTCCGTCTTCCCCGCTCGAATATCCAGGAACAGGCTATTCAGGCGCTTGAGCCGTATTTTGAACAGTTGTTTCACGATCATAATATGGAGAAACCTATTGAGATTGAAGCGTATCTTGTCGGTCGAGAAAACGCGCGGCTGAAAATATCGTTGGAAGAGCGCCAGGAGCCGAATATTCCTTGGGTCGTGGACGGTCCTATAACGAAGAGCATTTTTCACAAACACTGTATCAAAGCGGAGCTGTATCGTCATTATCTTATTGAGCCTGTCGCATCGTCTCACCTGTGGTTTAAGGACGGACAGCTTCAAAGAGATCCTCCAGAAGGGGTACCAGCGCTGTTTTCTTGGTCGTTTAATTTGAACAGGGACAACCCTGAATACGCGCGCCAGCTTG
This sequence comes from Candidatus Poribacteria bacterium, assembly GCA_963665845.2. Classification (GTDB taxonomy): domain Bacteria; phylum Poribacteria; class WGA-4E; genus JAPPNK01. The sequence continues at coordinate 1,836,920 of OY762492.1, read as the reverse complement.
CGGATTTAATATGGAAAAAAGAAGACGGACCGGTCTTAAGCGCGCTCAAAATTATTGAGCCGCGGCTGGTAAGCGTCACCGACAATTCCATCGCCGGCGATCCAGTTATCGTCGGCGACATTGGGAAGCCCAAATTGGTTCCGCTCTCGGTTATGGGCGAAGGTATGAGTCAGGTCGTACGCATCATTCTGAAACTGGTCGCTGCGCAGGGCGGAGTTGCGCTCATTGATGAAGTCGAGAACGGAATCCACTATTCGGTTCAGTCCGATGTCTGGGCGGCGATCGATGAAGCGGCGCGGGAATCCAACACGCAGGTGTTCGCGGCGACGCACAGTTGGGAATGTGTTTCGGCGGCTTATAAGGCCATTGGCCCCGAGCGGATGCGTCTTTACCGACTTCAAAAAATGAAAGACGGAGAAATCGGATGCGTCCCTTACAGCCGAGACGCTGTTGCAGGCGCAATAAAGTTCAACCTAGAGGTTCGTTAACGTGGGGGTTGTGATCGATACCATTACCGAGGCGCGCAAAAAACCGATAGAGTCAGGTGTCCAGATTCTCGTGGAAGGCGGAGACGAATGCCACTTATTCGAGGCGTTCATCGAATATTTGCGGCAGACGAAATCAATGGGGGAGGTTGATGTCCGCATTCTCGATCTCAAAGGAAAGGACAATTTGAAAGATTTTCTTCCTGCGTTTGCAGTGATGCCAGGGTTTAAAATGAATGTACGAAGCCTGGGCATCGTTCGCGACGCTGATAAATCGGAAGAGAGCGCGTTCGAAAGCGTCCAATCGGCGTTGAGAAACGCCAGAATACCCTTTCCCAACCAGATCGGCCAAACCGCTGTAGAGGGCGACCATCCCGCTATAACAGCGCTCATACTCCCTGGTCGCGGTCGCTCTGGCTATCTTGAAACGTTGCTGTGCGAGAGCTTTAAAGATGATCCGTTGAATCAATGCGTGGACGAATTTTTTGAATGCGTCAAGAAGCGGAACGGAGTAGCGGATCCGAATGACAAGGCGCGCGCCCGCATCTATATCGCAGCGCAGGAGAGTCCCAATGTAGCTGTAGGAATTGCGGCAAAAAAAGGCGTCTGGAAATTTGAGAACGAGGCGTTTGATTGCGTCCGCGAGTTTCTAGAGCGCGTCGTGTGGAACATCCCTCCCGTTTGATTCCGCCGCCCTCCCGCGCTATATTAAAGGTCCGTTGCGCTTTCTGCAGGAGGGCAGATGAAACAGGGAACGCGCGCCGCCAACTTCGCTTCGCAAACAATCTGGACAGGCGACAACCTGGACATCATGCGCGGCATGAATTCCGACAGCGTTGACCTGATCTACCTAGACCCGCCCTTCAACAGCAAGGCGAACTACGCCGCGCCCATCGGCAGCAAAGCGGCGGGCGCCGCCTTCAAAGACACCTGGGGGATGGACGATGTCAAACTGGTCTGGCACGGCGAAATCAAGCATGCATACCCTGGACTTTACTCCCTCTTGACCGCGACGCGCGAAATTCATGGCGACTCCATGATGAGCTACCTGATCTACATGGCGATCCGAGTCATGGAGATGCGCAGGCTGCTGAAGCCGGACGGCTCCATTTATCTCCATTGCGATCCGACAGCGAGCCATTATCTGAAACTGCTGATGGACGCGGTTTTCGGGAAAGAGAATTACCGAAACGAAATTGTCTGGGCGTACACAGGTCCTGGGTCGCCCAAAATCCGCCAGTTTAACCGCAAGCATGATGTGATCTATTGGTACTCCAACAGCAAAACAACATGGACATTCAACCGCGAGGAAATGCGCGTTCCTTACAAAGACCCGAATCAAAAACCTCGAAAAGCCTTCGATACAGGCTCCGCCTTCAAACCAGAAAACATTGAAAAAATGAGGCGGCGGGGGAAGATATTGGAAGATTGGTGGACAGGCATTGCGCTCGCCGTCCGAAGCTCTAAAGAGCGGACAGGCTATCCGACGCAGAAGCCGTTGGCGCTTCTCCGCCGCGTTATCAGGGCGTCCTCGAATGAGGGCGATATGGCGCTGGACCCGTTCTGCGGCTGCGCGACAACATGCATTGCCGCCGAGCAGCTCGGCCGCCGATGGATCGGCATCGACATTTCCGAAAAGGCGGCGGAACTTGTTCAAGCGCGGCTGCTGAAGGAGGTTGGGCTAACGCATCAGGTCGCTTATCGGACCGACATACCGAAACGGACCGACCTAGGCAAAATCCCCAAATACAACGGCGCCGAGAACCGCCTTTATCTTTACGGAGAGCAAGGCGGTTACTGCAACAGATGCGCGGCGCATTTTGAGCCGAGGCGTTTTCATGTGGATCGTATCGTCCCGCGGGCGAAGGGCGGGAACGATCATATCAGCAACCTGCAGCTTCTCTGCGCGTACTGCGACTCGCATAAGGGCAAAATGTCGCGCGAGGAGATCATCATGCTGTTGACCAACAAGGGTTGGATCAAGCGGCGGCAAGAGATTATCATGAACGGACAGCCCCCTTACTTACGATGAAGGCAAACGCTATGGCGTCTCCCCGTACGCGCGTCAAATTATGCGGCACCGGCTCCGTTGCGGATGCGCTTTTAGCGGAAGCGCATGGGGCGGATTATGTCGGCGTGTGCGTCGGCGTTCCGTTCTCCGAGCGGAACCGCGCCCCAGAAATTGCCCGCGCAATCTTCGCCGCCTCCTCTGCGCCCGGCGCGGCGCTGTTTTTTAATACGCCGCCTGAAGAGACGGCTGACATCTTTCAAACGCTCGGCGCCGAAGCTGTCCAGCTGCTGGGTCAAGAGACGCCGAAGCAAACCGCCGAACTCAAAAAGCGCATCAAGGGCGAGGTGTGGAAATCGCTTTTTTTGCCGGCTGAAGGCGAAAGCGGCGCGGCGGACGCCTCGGCGCTTCAGGAGCAGATGCGCCGATACGCCGACGCGGGCGCCGACAAGCTGCTGTTTGACACAGCCGCCTTTGCCGGCGGGAAGTTTCGCTTTGGCGGCACGGGGCGGCGCAGCGACTGGAACCTATGCCGCGAGCTGATTGCGGAGGCTCCCGTCCCGACCTTTTTATCCGGCGGCATTAACTCTGAAAACGCGGCGGAAGCTTGCCGATTCGTCCAGCCGTACGGCATTGACCTATGCAGCGGCGTCGAAGCAAGACGAGGCAAACGCGACGCTGAAAAAACGGAGTCGCTCATGCGCGCTGTCCAAGAAAGCGCGGGCGCCCCATGAAAAGATTGGCGGAGTATCTATTCAGGCGGTTTTTGTATCGGCTCGTCCGCCGCCTTTTTCGAAAACGATAACTGCATCTACAGAAAGAGAGCGCCATGAATTCCAACCACAACTTCCCGTTGACGCGCCCAGAGATCGAGATTCTCCCGACCGACCGGCGCTCCATCGCTGTCGATTGCCCCGAACTGCGCTGGTGGCAAATTGTGCCGAAAGAGGGCGAGTTTGCGTCCCATGCGGAGTATGAAGCGGTTGACGGCTCGCTTCGCAGCGTCATCGAATCGCGCGCCGGCGCGCAGCCCGGCGACCTTGACCGCGCCTCAAGAGAAGAATCGCTGCGCCGGGCGCTCAAACTGAAACCGAACGACCCGCTCAACGGCGTTGAAATTGAGCGGCGAGAGTGGGCGGCGGGACGCGGATGGCTGCCTGAAACGGAGCGCGTCTTCGCCCAACTGACATCCGACCAAGCGCGCTATCTGGCGGTCTATACGGCGGGCTACGGATGGTACACTCACAAGGACCCCGACTTTGAGTTCGATTGGGGCAGTGTAAATCGGCGCATTGAGCCTGGGCTGCCCGCCAACGGACCGATACAGCTCGGCAACAGCGGCAAGGCGCTCGGCGCGGGCGCGTTCGATGTCCGCATCGGCGGCAGAACCTTCGAATGCATGCGCGTTTATGAGGACGATGTCGGCGACAAGAGTACCTTTTTGGACGATCTGCTGGTGGAGGGGTATCTGACGCGGAACGGGCGCGTTCTGTTGAGCCGGCACTACTGCCATGAAAGTCGAACCAACGTTGAGCTGAACCGAAACATCGCGCTGAAGGTGAACGGCGAGCGTTTTGTTTTATGGTATGACGTCGTCTCCTCCTTCGCGTTTCGCCCTGTTTAACGGAAGGGATCGGCATTATGGCGGTCATCGGCTTGTTGACGGCGAACGGTTGGCGGAGCTGACAATGAAACAGCTGGAGCCAAAATAATGAGACGCATCTTGACAGCGGCGGCGCTTGCCGTATGCGCTTTATGGACATGCGCCGCGCAAGCGCAGGACGCCGAGGCGGTCAAATGGATGAACCGCGGCGTCGGGTTGATGGAGCAGTACCGGTTTGCGGACGCGGTTCAAGCGTTTCAAAAAACGGTTGAACGCGCGCCCGAATGGGAGTATGCGTGGATGAACCTCGGCGTCGCCCAGCTGAACGCGGCGTCTGACCCTGAAGCGGCGGACGCGCTTGACCTTGCCCAAGCCGCCTTTCTCAAAGCGGACGCGCTCAACCCCAAAATGCCCCATCCGCCATACGCGCTCGCCGTCTTAGCGCGCTACCGCGGCGACAACGACGCGGCGTTCCGTCATTTCAACGAGACGCTCAAGCGCGACCCGAACAGCGCCGACAGCCTCTATTTCATCGGCGCCATCCTGCTGACGCGCGGCGAGTATGAACAGGCGGAGGCGGCGCTGCGGCGGGCGGTTGAAATCAACCCGTATCTCTTGTCGGCGCGCTACTCTCTCGGACAAGCGCTCGTGCGGCTCAAACGGCGAGACGAAGCGGTGAAAGAGATGGCTCTCTTTAGAGAAATGGACGCGGCAAACGCCGGCGTCAAGCGCGCGATGGCATACGGCGAAATGGGCGTCTATGCGGATGTCGTCCGAATCTATCCGCTTCCTGAAGAAGAAAGCGTCCAAACGAAAATCAAGGTTCTGTTCAAGCGCAAGCGGCTGGAGCTGCCCGTAAAAACAAGCGAGAACGGGTTTGCGCTGATCGACCTGAACCAGGACGGACGGCTCGACATCTACCTGCCGAACGCCGGCGTCGTCTGCATTTCATCGGAGGCTGGTTTGATAGAAACGGCGCCGATGCCGGTTAAAGGGTACATGAGCGGCGTTTTCGGCGATATGGACGATGACGGCGACGCCGACCTGTTCGCCTTTGGGGAGAAAGAGAGCCGACTTTTGCGAAACGAGGGCGGTATGCGTTTTGTGGACGCGACGGCTGAAAGCGGCATTGCGGCGGCGGGCGGCATTCATACAGCGGCATGGGCGGATGTGGACCATGAGGGCGACCTTGACCTGATCGCCGCCGGCGCCGAGACGCTCGCCGTCTACCGCAACAACGGAAACGGCGCCTTTCAAAAAATAGAGCAAAAATTAGAGGAAGAGAACAGCGCGCCCTTCGCCCTCGGCGACGCAGACGGCGATATGGACGTCGACCTGATCGCCTTGCCAAAGCGAAGCTCCCCCCGCCTCTATCGAAACGACCGATTGAACCGATGGACAGACATCTCCGCGCAGACGGGTCTGGCGGAAATGAAACCAGGCGGCGAGCGCATCGCGCCTATAGCAGGCGATTTTGACGGGGACGGCAACGTCGACCTGCTGCTTCTATATCCAAGCGGCGCGGAGATGGCGCTCAACCGAGACGGCAGATTTGAACGGCTGCAATTCCCAGACCCGCCCCAGGCGCATTCCGCCGTTCCGTTTGACGCGGACAACGACGGCGATCTGGACATCGCCTTCGCCGAAAAAAACGGCGTTCGCCTTTATGAAAACGACGGCGCCGGCGCGTTCCAAGACGCCTCCGAACGATTCGGCTTAAACATCGCCGCAAACCTGCGCGGACCGATCGCGGCGGCTGACATGGACGCGGACGGCGACAGCGACCTGCTCACGCTGGACGACGCTGGACAACTGATCATCTACCAAAACGAAGGCGGAAATGCGAACCGATGGCTTCATATCGCGCTGGAGGGGGAACGCGCCAACCGTTCCGGCTACGGCGCGCAGGTTGAAATCCGATCGGGCGGAATGCGCCGTCAGACGGAGCGGCATATGATCGGCGGCGCCTTCATCGCATCCAACCCGCATCTTGAGTTCGGCTTAGGGCGGCGGGAAGGAGCCGACTATCTGCGCATCCTCTGGCCAAACGGCGTTCTGCAGTCGGAGCTGGAGCTGCCCGCCAATCAGTTTCGGCGGGTGAAGGAGGTTCAGCGGAAAGCGTCCTCATGTCCGATTCTGTTTGCGTGGAACGGCGAGCGGTATGAGTTTATCAGCGACTTTCTAGGCGTCGGCGGACTCGGTTTCTTTTTAGCGCCGGGCGTCTATGCGCAGCCCGACCCGACGGAGCGCGTCCAACTGGAGGCGGGGCAGCTGGCGCCGAAGATTTCTGATCGCGCAGGCGCAAGAGGCGAATACCTGTTTCAGATCATGGAGCCAATGGAGGAGGCGGTCTACCTGGACGCGGTCGGGCTGACAGCGGTTGACCATCCCGTCGGGACGGAGGCGTATCCAGACGAGCGGTTTGCGGCGGACGGGAATCTGCCGACGGAGCAGTTTTATGTGTTCTCAAAGCGGCATTATCCGATCAGCGCGGAAATGACCCCCGTTTTCACGGGGGCAGGCTATGAGGGACTTGACATTCTTCCGGCTCTCGCGGCGCGCGACCGCGTCTATCAGCCCTTGAAACGGCACAGGCGGCGCCTCGGCTTTTTAGAGCAAGAGGCGTCCATTCATCTGCAGTTTTCAGAGGAGGCGGTTCAGATCAAAACGGGCGAGCGGCTGGTACTGTTCATTTACGGCTGGGTGGAGTATCCGTATTCGCACATCAATTACGCGGCGGCGCAGGAAGGGCTGGCGCTGGAGGGGATGAGCGTTGACGCGCGGGGCGCGGACGGCGAATGGCGCGCTGCGGCGCCGAGCGCCGGCTATCCCGCCGGCATGCCGAAAATGATGACGCTGGAGCTGCCCGACCTTCAGCCGAACGAATGGCGCGAACTGCGTCTGCGGATGAATCAGGAAATCTACATCGACGAGCTGTTTATAGCGGCGGCGTCCACGCGCCCCGCCGCGCTTCATCGAGTCGAAGCGTCGCGCGCCGTCTTGCGAAGGGCGGGCTATCCGCGCGAATACTCGCCCGACGGACGCATGCCGCGCCTATACGATTACGACAGCATAGACCCGTCGTTTCCGTTCAAAAACATGCGCGGCGTTCACACCCGTTTCGGCGACGTCCTGCCGCTGTTGACGGAGGTGGACGATCAGTTTGTCATCATGGGGCGGGGGGACGGGCTGGAGCTGGCGTTCCGCGCGGACGATTTCCCGCCCGTGCCAGAGGGCTGCGTCCGCAGTTTTGCGTTCGATGCGCATGGGTATTGCAAGGATATGGACCTTTACACGGCGCATCCGATGACGATCGGTCCGCTGCCGTTTAAGGCGATGCCGAGCTATCCGTATCCAGCGGACGTTTCCTATCCGGAGACGGAGAAGTCGCGCGCCTTCTTTGAGAAATATCAAACGCGGGTCAAGTGAAAAGCTTGATCTCGTTGTCTGAACTAGGATTGCCAAGATTGAAAAGATTGCCAAGAGAATTCCCGTGAGCCGCTAATCTTGGCAATCTTAAAAATCCTTCAATCCTAGTTCAAACCGACTTCAACCCGCGCGCTCAAAACTCCCTGCCCCTTAAGGGGGCTAGGGGTTTGCGGCGCCTTAAGATTCCCGCGCTTTTACCGCGAGGGCGGGAATGCATGTCCTCGCGGAAGCGGGACAGTCTAGTTGGCGGCGCCTGCCGTATTCATGCTTCAGGCCGCTGCGCCGCCCAGACCGCCGCCCCAAAACCGACAAGCCCAAAAGCGACCGCGGCGCCCGCCGCCCATGCGGTCGGGACGCCAGTTAACGCTTCCGCTTCGGTCGCGCCGTAAAAACTGGACCGCAGCGCCGCGACCGCATAAAAAAGCGGGTTGAAACGCATCAGCCAGCTCATCCACCCAGGCGCCGTCGTCAACGGAAACATCGCTCCCGACAGCAGCCACATCGGCATGAGGATCAGGTTCATCACGCTGTGGTACGCCTGCGTCGAATCCATTCGCCACGCCATCGCCAGCCCGAAGGCGCTCAACCCGAAGGAGAGCGCCGCCAGCGCCGCCAAGATGAAGCCCGCTTTCGCCGCGCTGAAATCGTCTAAAAAGAAAAACGCGGGAATGAGCGCGATGAGGCTCTGCGCCAGCGCCTGACTCGCCGCGCTCAACGCCTTGCCGGTAACAATGGAGGCGCGCGACACAGGCGCCGCCAGGACGCTCTGTAAAAAACCTTCGCGCCTGTCCTCAATGATCGACATCGCCGAAAAAATGGAGGTGAAAAGAACGACCAGCGCGATGAAGCCTGGGAAAAAATACTCCAGATACCCCATCTCGACCTCTGCAGGCGGCGAAAAGGCGTCTCCAAAGCCCGACCCGATAAAGAGCCAGAGCAGCAGCGGAGCGCCCAACGCCCCGCCAACGCGGTTCGGCTGACGGTAAAAACGGGTGAAATCTCGGCGCCAGATCGGCCAAACGCCCATCAGTCTGCGTCTTCCGGCGGCGCCGCGTAGTCGGTCCGCGCCAGGAAAACATCCTCAATGGACGGCTTGCTGACGGCGACCGAGTCGATGCGTTCGCCAAACATTTCCAGCAGTTTTCCGACCCATTCGCGTCCGTCGGGAGCGTTGAACCGCGCTTCGTTTCCGCTGCAGAAACAGCGCATTCCGAACCGCGCCGACAGCTCCTCGGCAAGCGCGGAGGCGTCTGCCGCGCGCATGGAGACGACGTCGCAGCCCATCTTCCGCTTCATTTCGTCAGGCGATTCCAGCGCGATCAGCTCCCCTAAATGAAACAGCGCGAGAGATCCGCACCGCTCCGCTTCGTCCATGAGATGCGTTGTGAGGATGACGGTCAATTCCCGCTCCTTTTTTTGACGCGCCGTTTCTTCCCAGAACGCATGCCGCGCCGACGGGTCCAGCCCCGTTGTCGGTTCGTCCAGCAGCAGCAGGGGCGGTTCATGCAGCAGCGCCGCCGCCAGCTCCACGCGCCGGCGCATGCCGCCCGACAGCGTTTCGACGCGGTCGTCGGCGCGCTCCATGAGTCCGCCGCTTTCCAGGCTGACCTTTATCTTGGACGCGAGCTTCGATCTGCGCATGCCGTATAGCTTTCCGCGAAACTGCATATTTTCGCGCACGGTCAGCTTGTCGTCTAAAGAGGTGCCTTGGAAGACGACGCCCATCGTTTTACGGACGGCGCGCGGGCTGCTCTGCGCGTCGATGCTGAAGACGCGCGCCGTTCCGCTGGACGGGCGCAGGAGCGTCGCAAGGATTCGCAGCAGGGTTGATTTGCCGCTTCCGTTCGGTCCGACGACGCCGAACATGCAGCCCTGCTCCGCCGAGAAAGAGACGCCGCGCAGCGCATGCCGTTCGCCGTACTGAAACGACAGCTGATCAACTTCGATGGCGGGAGGATGTTGCGTCAAGTCGCCGCTCCGTTAGGCGTCCGCCGTTTTGCCCGTCTTATCGCCTGTCGCTTTAGACGAGTCGCTGCGGCGGATGTTTCTCCAGATTGCAAAGGCAAACCCGCCGACGATCAGATACGGAACGGCGAGCATCATATAGATGCTGAACGCGAAGCCGCTGCCGAGGCCGTTGCGCATCGCCGCCGCTTCTTGCCCGACCGACTGATCAACCGCATTTTTGCACAATGGGCATGCGAGCAGCGTTGAAAGCTCTCCCAACAAAAGCAGCGCGATGGCGGCGGCGCATAGTTGAATGGCGCGTTTCATGATGAACTCCTAAACCTGCGGAAAAACCGCGTATAAGATGAGATAGACGGCGACGCCGCTTCCTGACACGAACAGCCAGACCGGCAAGGCGATCTTCGCAAGCCGGCGGTGCGCGTCGATTCGGCGCGTTCCCGCTAAAAACACTAAAACAAGAGCCGCCGGCGCGACCGGAACCGCCAAGACAATATGCGGAATCAAGACGCTCAAATAGACGGGGCGGAACCAAGCGGGATTTTCAAAACGGATCGAGCCGACGCCTGGATAAAAATGGTATGTTAGGTAACTCGCCAAAAACAGAGCGGATACGCAGAGCGCGGCGATCATTGCGTTCCGGTGCCGCTCTATGTTTCCCTTGCGGACGGCTCGAAATCCGGCAATCAGCAGCGCCGCGCTGACAGCGTTTAAACTCGCGTTCAGATGCGGCAGCGACCTGACCCATTGGGGGACGTCAGACATCGGCATCAGAATCCTCCGCTGTATCGGTCTATGATCAGAAGGCTGAAAAGGAGCGGGAGATACAGCAGCGAGGCGGTCAAGAGCCGGCGGGCGGAAACGGCGCTGCGCTTCCATGCCATTCGTCCGGCGAACGCGGTAAATGCGCATCCGAGCGCCAAGGCGCCCGCAAAATAGAAGCCGCCCGCCATCCCACAAACGCTGGGGGCGAGGCTCACCGGCGTCAACGCAAGCGTATAGAGCGCGACTTGGCGTCCTGTCATGGCGCCGCTGTCGTCCTGGCAGGGAAGCATGGCAAGATCGGCGCGGGCGTAATCGTCGCGGTAGATCCACGCGATGGCGAGAAAGTGCGGCAGCTGCCATAAAAACAGAATAGCGAACAGAACCCACGCTTCAAGCCCGACGCCGCCGCGCGCCGCCGCCCATCCGCCGACGGGGGGCAACGCTCCTGGGACGGCCCCGACCACCGTATTGAGCGAGGTGATTCGTTTGAGCGGCGTGTAGGCTCCCAGATAGCTGGCGAGCGTCAACGCGGCAAGCAGCGCCGTCAATCCGTTCACCGCCGCCCATAGATATGCGCATCCCGCGGCGCTGAGCGCGCATCCGAAGGCGCCCGCTTCTATAGCCGAGACGCGCCCCGACGGTATCGGTCGCAGCATCGTTCGGCGCATTTTGCCGTCGATGTTGCGTTCGATGGTTTGGTTGAGCGCGCTGGCTCCGCCGGCGGCCAGCGCCGTTCCGATGATCAGATGCGCCAGCCCCGTCCATGGGATCGGCGTTGAGGCGCCGGCGAGGTAGCCCACGGCGGCGGTCATCGACACCAAAGAGGCGATGCGCGGCTTCGTCAACTCAACAAAGGCGGAGACGCGAAGGCGTTGCGCGGCGGCGGCAAAGCTCATGCGTACGCCTCGTTTCGATAGCGGAAGAAGCAATCCGCCGCCCCGTAAACCGAAAGGGCGAACATGGCGGAGCCGACGCTCACATGCGCCGTCGTCGGCCAGACGGAGAGGCGGCTCCATATCGTCCACGCGGCGAGGCAGATCTGAACGGCGAGCAGGAGGGTCAACGCGGCAGAGACAACGACCAGCTTTCGGTCGCGCGGGGAACGGCGCAGCGCGGCAATCAGAAAAATAAGTACCGCCGCGGACACCGCCAACGCGCCCAATCGATGCGTAAAATGAACGGCGATGGGCGCGGTCGAACTCAAAAACGCCAGCGAATGCTCGTCGAACAGCTGGCGGTTGATTTCAGGCAGCGCGTCAGATGAAAGGGGCGGGATGATCTGTCCGTAAGCGAGCGGAAAGTCGGGAATGGCAAGCCCGGCGCCGATATGCCGCGTCCATGCCCCAAACATAATCTGAATAAAAATCAGAACGGGAACGGCGGCCGCGCATCGCAGAAGGAACGAGTCTGCCGTTTTTTCAACCGATCCGTTCGCCGCCGTCGCCGCGGCAAGAACGACGAGGCATCCTAAAAACAGCTCCGCCAAGCCCGCATGCGCGATGGAAACGGCGGTCGGCAATAAAAAAAGCACCGTCAAGCCGCCCAGCGCCGCCTGAAACAGCACCGCCGCAAACGCCGCGGCGGAAAGCCGCCTCACCCATGGGCGGTCGTCCGCTTTGAGCGTCCATGCCATGAGAACGCCTGTCATGACAGCGACGACCGCCGCGATGACCCGATGAGTGAATTCGATGCGGATGCCGCCGACCCATGGGGGGATGATTCTGTTGTAGGCGAGGGGCCAGTCCGGTATCGACAGCCCGGCGCCGGAGCTGGTCACAAGCCCGCCCGCGCCGATGAGAACCCATGCGGAGGCGGCTGTCAAAAAAGCGAACGCCGTTCGTCCGCGCGTCACGTTGCTGTCGGCTCTGGGACGGGGACAGGCTCTTCGGCGGGCGGCGGCAGCGGCGTCGTTTGAGGCAGATAATCGTCCTCTGTGAGCGGGCTGGAATACTCATACGGGCCATGGTGAACAACCGGCGTTTCCTCGAAGTTCCACATCGGCGGCGGAGACGCGGTGAGCCATTCCAGCGAATTCGCATGCCACGGGTTGCCGGAAGCGCGCTTCCCCCAGACAAGCGACCCGAAGAAGTTGACCGCGAAGATGATCTGAACAAAACCCAGCCCGATTGCCGACACCGTCATGAACACATTGAGCGGCTGCAGATGCTGCAGATGCGCGTACTGCGTCGGGTCGTAAATGCGCCGCATCATTCCGCCGAGTCCGACGATATGCATCGGGAAGAAAACGCCGTTCAGCGTGATGAAGGTCAGCCAGAAATGCAGCTTGCCCGCCTTCTCGTTCATCATCCGCCCAAACATTTTCGGATACCAGTAGTAAATCCCCGCAAACGCCCCCATGATGCTGCCCGCAAACAGCACATAATGGATATGCGCGACGATAAAGTACGTGTCATGGATGTAGATGTCCACGATGGTGGACGCCATGAAAATCCCGCTCAACCCGCCGATGACAAACATCGACACAAAGGAGATGGCGAAGCACATCGCGGTGGTGTACTGTATCTGCCCCTTGTACATGGTGCCGAGCCAGTTGAACGTTTTGATGGCGGACGGCACCGCGATGAACATCGTAGAGACCATGAAGGTGGTTCCCATCATCGGGTTCATTCCGCTCTGAAACATATGATGCCCCCAGACGATGAAGCCGAGTCCGGCGATGCCGGCGATGGCAAACACCATGGCGCGGTACCCGAAAATCGGTTTACGGCTAAAGGTGGCGAGAACGTCGGAGACGATGCCCATGGCGGGAAGAATCATGATATAGACGGCGGGGTGCGAATAGAACCAGAACAGATGCTGAAACAGAAGCGGCTGCCCTCCGCCGGTCATGCCGTCTCTGAACATCTCTTGGGAGACGACCAACCCCTGCGGCAAAAAGAAGCTGGTGTCAAAAACGCGGTCGAACAGAACGAGCGTGACGGCGGCCGTCAAAACAGGCGTCGCCAGCGTCGTCAAAATGGAGGTGATGAAAACCGCCCAGGTTGTCAGCGGCATTCTGAAGAGCGACATGCCGGGCGCGCGCATGTTCAGTATCGTCGTTACATAGTTGACCGCCCCCGCCAGCGAGGAGAAGCCGACCAGCAGAACGCCGATGAGCCAGCAGTTGATGCCGAGACCCGGGGTGATGACGCTCAACGGCGGATACGCCGTCCATCCGCCGCCCATCGCTCCGAAGGCGTCCATGAGCGGGTCTAAAAAGAAGCCGAGAAGCGCAATGACCGCCGACGGCCAGAAGAGCCAGTAGGAGAGCATGTTCAGCTTTGGAAACGCCATATCGCGCGCCCCAATCTGTATCGGGACGACAAAGTTGCCGAACGCGCCGACCAGCATCGGAATGACGACGAAGAAGATCATGACGGAGGCGTGCATGGTGAAGGCGGCGTTGTAGCCTTCCGGTTTGAGTATGTGTCCGCCGTCCTCCGTCTCCGCGACCATCGATTCGGGCAGGAGATTGCCGAGCGGGACCGCTTCGCCGGGGAAGCCGAGCTGCCACCGCACAATGAGCGCGAGCAGTCCGCCGACAATCAGGAAAAACAGCGTTGTCAGCAGAAACTGCCGCCCGATTACTTTATGGTCGGTGGAGAAGAGATATTTTCGGATCGAGCCGACCCGCTGGTCATGGTAATGCTCTTCATGATGCGTCTCGTTCATTGCGTGTCCTCTGCGATTGGAGCGGGCGCAAACCGGTCAATTGCCGCCTGGTACGCTTCGACGGTCGGATGCGCGGTGAGCGTTCCCTTCATATTGTAATGGTTGTTGCCGCACAATTCGGCGCATGCGATTTCGTAACTGCCGGCGCGCGTGACGTCAAAAAACATCTGGATAACCATGCCGGGTACGGCGTCCTGTTTGACTCGGCTGTGCGGCAGGAAGAAGGAGTGGAGAACATCTTTGGAGGTGAGATTCACCTGAATGCGCTTGTCCATCGGCACATGCATTTGTCCAGTGAGAAAGATGTCGTCGGCGCCGTCCGGGTGATCGCGATCAATGCCGATCGGGTTGGCGACGGAGACCAGATCGGGGCGCCGCGGTCCGAATTTGCTGTCGGCGCCTGGGTAACGTATATTCCAAGCGAACTGCTCGGCGACCACTTCAATGACAAGGTCGGCTTCGCGCCCCGCCTGTCCAACTTCTCCCGATCGGAACCCCTCGGCCGGCTTGATTTTCACCCATCCTTGCTGACTTAAAAAAGAAAGAACGGCGAGAAACACAGCGGGTACCGCTGTCCAGAGTATCTCAAGGCGGTTGTTGCCGTGGATGTAGGTTGCCTTGCCGCCGGGACGCGCCCGGTACTTCACCAAAAACACGATCAACGTAACCTGGACGGCGACGAACACGACGACGACCACGACCAGAATCAGGTTGAAGAGCTGGTCAATGACGACTCCGTCGGTAGAAAAGTTTTCGGGAAGCCACCATCCGCTGTATTCAGGAAGCGGCAGCGGTTCTTGCGCCGTTGACGCGCCTGTAAGCAAGGCGAAGAGAGCCGCCGCGCAGCCGATGAGCCGTTTCAAGGATCTGTTCATACGCTGTCTCGTTCCAAAGTTGTCCTGTCCGTTTAACCGCCGAAGGAGATTTCGACCGTTTGCTCTCCGCCCTCGCCGACGGTGACGGTCGCTTCCGCCTCTTTTAGTTTCTCATGATACGCCGCCAGCGTATAGGTTCCCGCCGGGAGCTGTCCGATGGAGAAGGAGCCGTCTTCAGCCGTCACTGCAAAGAACGGATGCTCAAACACGCCGACGTAAGCGCCCATCCAGCCATGCACGTCGCATTTGATTCTGAAGATCTCCTGCTTCGGAAACTTTTTGGAGATTTTTGCGCTGCCAGAGGTCATCGACTCGTTGAAGCCTTTGTTGATTTCCGACTGCGAATTGACATTGTGCGTTGTGTCGTCGCTGTTGAGAATGTTCAGCGTCTGGTTCGTCTGAAGGGCGAGGGCGTGCGGCATGTAGACGCAGCCTTTTTGGTCTAGAACCTTCTGGTCGGCGGGGACGGCGTACTTTCCCTTCGGCGCGTCTTTCACATACACAAACACGTTTTTGACCGCGCCGGTGGCGCCGTCGATGACAAAGGTTTCATCCAAAACGGAGCCGGCGGCCGCGGCGGCCGCGCATACGGCGTCGCCGCCCATCTGGTTGTTCAGGCTCTCCCGGCGCTTCGGCGCGCCGATATATTTTACGACGCCTGTAACGGTCGCGGTTCCGAGCAGCTGCGTTGGAGCCTGTCCGCCGGGCGTCGGGGCTTGCCGCACGGCTTCAGGACGGGTCGGCCGTTTGTCCTCCTTTTTTGCGCATCCGACAGCGAGCGCCGTTCCCGCCGCCAGAGCCGCAACCGCTAATTTCACAACCCATGTTCGTTTCATGCCTCTCCTCCAATGTACGGACGATACGATCGATTCAGGTCGGTTCTCAATTGTGTCACAGAATCGGCTGCCAGGTCAAGCCGATTCGACTGACCTTGCGTCCGCTTCCCCCTTGAAAAGGGGGGCTAGGGGGGTTTTAGCCGCGGACGTCGTCTGCGCCTCCTCTAGATTCCCGCTTGCGCAGGAATGACGGCAAGGATCGGCGCCGCGCAAAATAAATGCCATCATCTGCTAGGTACTGCTGTCAGGATAGCCAGTTGCGTTACGGCGGCTCGGCGGTTATTCTAAGCCTGCTCTCTTACGGTTGTCATCGGGGTGATTAAATGGGCGGCAGGCGTCGGCGCTGGATCGTGTTGTTATGGGTGTGCGCGGCAGCCGCAGGCGTTTGGGGTTGCAAGCAGGCGCCGAACGATCCGCCCTCTAAAGGGGGTTTGCATTTTGAAAACGTTGAGACGCTGCGCATCGCATCGATTCTTCCAAGCGCGACGGAGACGCTGTACGCGCTCGGTTTAGAGGATCGCATCGCCGCCGTAACCAGCAATTGCGACTATCCGCCTGAAGCGAAAGAGAAGGAATCGATCGGCGATTTTTCCTTAAACTATGAGAAGATCGCCGCGCTGAAAATCGATGCGGCGGTCGGGGCGCGCGGCTTTACAGACGCATCCGCTGACCGGCTGCGCGAACTCGGCGTTCAATATATAGCGATGGACAGCTCCGATATGCATGCCATCGCGCGTTCCATCGCGGCGCTGGGGAAAGTGTTTGGAGCCGAAGAAAAGGCGCGCGAACTTGAACAGGCGCTCTTTGCCGCAATTGAACGGGCGGCGGCGCGCGCGGCGGGGAAAGAACGTCCAACCGTTTTTTGGGTACAATGGAATCAACCGCTTTCAACGGTCGGCCCCGGCAACTTCCACCATGATATGATTCAGAAAGCCGGCGGCGAGAACATCGCCTCCGACCTCGGCTCCGCCTATGCGCCGTTCAGCGAGGAGACGCTCATCCTGCGCAACCCTGACATTCTGCTGGTTCATAACGAGGCGGCCGCCGAATGGGCGCGCCGCCGTTTTCCGTCTCTAGAGGCGGTTCGTTCCGGGCGCATTTATCTGTTTTCGTCTGACGAGGCGGCGCGCCCCGGCCCGCGCCTTCCCGCCGCCTTAGACCGCCTCTCGCAGCTGCTGCATCCCGACTCATGATTCGGCGGGCGCCTCTCGTCTGGGTGTTGACGGGGCTGGCGATTCTGGGGGCGACGGCGGTTCTGTTGTCATGCGCCCTGGGCGCCGTGTCGATACCTGTCGGGAAGCAGCTCTCGATCTGGCGGGAGACGCTTTTTGAGGGCGGCGCGCCGCTGGAAGACCGCGCGGCGCATCTGTACTGGAACATCCGCCTGCCCCGCGTGTTGACCGCATACGCGGCGGGCATGGGGCTGGCGGCGGTGGGGGCGTTGTTTCAGGCGCTGCTGCGCAACCCGCTGGCGGAGCCGTATATCATCGGAGTGTCGCCGGGGGCGGCTCTCGGCGCGACCATTTTTATCGCGGCAACCGCGGCGGCGTCCGGAAATTCAGCCGAAACGGGAGCGTTGGCAGGACGCGCGGCAAGCGCCTTTGCGGGCGCTTTGGCGGCGGTCGCGGCGGCGTATCTGCTGGCGAGCCGAGGGCGGTTCTTGAACCTATCCGACATTCTGCTGGCGGGAATCGCGGTCGGGTCTCTGGCGGCCGCGTTGACCTCGTACCTGTGGATTCGCGTTTTACAGCAGTTTCGCGGGCTGTTGTACTGGATGATGGGCAATTTGGGATCGGCGTCTTGGCGCAGCGCCGCCCTGCTCGCCTGCTTGACGATTCCGACAGCGGCGGTCTGCTGGCGTCTGGCGCCCGCGCTCAATCTGATGATGCTCGGCGAGGAACGGGCGGCGTCTCTCGGCTTGAATGTGGAGCGTTTCAAACGGTGGATGCTGCTGCTCGGTTCGTTGACAGCGGCGGGTACAGTCGCGGCGGCGGGGATGATCGGTTTTGTCGGAATCATCGCGCCGCATATCGTTCGCCGCCTTGTCGGTTCCGACAACGGCAGGGCGGTTCCCGCCTCCTGTCTGTTTGGAGGCGCGTTTTTGACCTTATGCGACCTGATCGCTCGGACAGCCGCCGCGCCGCTGGAGCTGCCGGTGGGCATCTTGACAGCGGCGATAGGCGCGCCGTTTTTCTTGACGATCCTTCGGCAAAGTCAGGCGGAGCGGTCGTAGCGGCGCGTTGAAAAGGCGGTTTCCATCGGCGCCGCCTCTTCGTAAGGATCGGGCGGAAGTTGAAAGTTGCGTTCCAGCGCGCCCTTCTCTGACCATTGGACGAGCCGCCACAGGTTCGCGATTGTCCATCGGCGGCAGCGGCGCGTCAGGATGCGTTCGGCGCAGGCGTTTTGAAGCCATCGGCGCGTCCATTCGGCGTCCGCCCCGATCCATCGCGCGAGACGCCCCGCCCCGAACCGCTCCTTTAAGATGCGCTGCGTTGCCCGGCTTTCGGTTCCGCGTTTCAGCAGCTCTAACAGGGCGGAGGCGGCGCGCGCGTTCCGCGATTTGCCGTATAAGGCGCGCAGCGGCATCTGTTTTAAAAAGACCGGGCGGAACGGCATGCCCCAGCCCCCGCGCCACTGAATGAATCGGCGGAAGGCGTCCAGCGGAACGAACCAGACAGCCGAGTCGCGCAGCGCCTCAACAGGAGAAGAATCGGCGGAACGGGCGGCGAGACAGCCTAGCAGGTCTCCCGCTTCCGCCACCTGTATGCGCAGGTCTTCTTCGTTGCTGGGCGCGTCGGAGTCGGTCGGCGCGGGGGAGAGGTCAAGCCGTATGCGCCCCTCTTCGACGGCGCCGATCCAGTCGACAGGGCGGCTTTTGGGAGGGGGAGGTTGAAGCGGCTGTTTGGCGGCGGTTTCGACGCGCAGGGCGAGGCGCCGCCATTCGCGCATGTCATGCGGACGCATCCGCCGAAAAAACTGCGCGCTCTCTATGCGGCTCCACCGCGACAGGCGCTCCGAGGCGATGGGGGCTGTCGACATGCGCGTTTTCATGGGCTTATGTCGGAGAGGTCCCATAGGATAACCGTACCGTCGTCGCTGGCGCTCCCCAGCGTCTTCCCATCCGACGAATATCCCACCCAGTCGACTTCGTCCGTATGTCCTTCAAGCGTTTTGAGAAGCGCGCCTGTTTCCGCGTCCCAGATGCGAACAGTCGTGTCGTTGCCGCCGCTGGCGATATTCTTGCCGTCCGGCGAATAGACCGCCCATCTTACAAAGTGCGTATGTCCTTCAAGCGTTTTGAGAATGTCGCCTGTGTCGGCGTCCCAGATGCGAACTGTCAGGTCCTCGCCCGCGCCGCTCGCGCTGACGATCTTTTTTCCGTCAGGAGAATATCCCGCCGATAAAATATATCCTTTTTCTTTGAATGTGTTGAGAGGCGCGCCGGTCTCGGCGTCCCATGTCCGAATTCTACCCTCCGAACCCGCGCTGACGATCTTTTTTCCGTCAGGAGAATAGACGGCTGAATAGACCGGCGAATACTCATTTTTACCCCGCCTTCTATGGCCTTTGAGCGTGTTGAGAAGCGCGCCGGTCTTGGCGTCCCATATCTGAACAAATCCGTTCCAGCCAGCGCTGACAAGGGTACGCCCGTTTGGAGAAAACGACGCGGCAACGAACTTATCCGCTCCTCCCTTGACCGCGGTCAGAAGCTTCCCTGTTTCGGCGTCCACTATATGGAGGTTCGTATCGCCCTGCACGCCGACAATGCGCATGCCGTCCGGCGAATATGCCGCCATGCCCACATGAGCGTCAAGATTGTGCAGCGTGTTGAGAAGCTTGCCAGTGTCAGCATCCCATATATGCAGGAGGCTTGTGCGATGGTATTCGACGACGATTCGTTTTCCGTCCGGCGAAAACGAGCCGTACTTGACGGGGCCCGTATGCCCCTCAAACGTCCTGACAAGAGCGCCGATCTCGATGTTCCAGATGCGAATGACGCCGTTCATTTCTGCGCCGGCGATAAAATGCCCGTCCGGCGAAAATGCGATCGAACCGCCGCTAGGACTGCTATCGAACGGGGGGAGAGGCGCCCCGGATACGACGCTCCACATATACAGTTTTATAGATCCTCCGCCGATGAGGATCCTTCCGTCCGGCGAAAACGCGACCGAATGGATCCAATCCTCGTCAACGTCATGAGTATTGAGAAGCGCGCCGGTTTCGGCGTCCCAAACCCGAACCGTGTGATTGTCGCAGCTGGCGATCGTTTTTCCGTCTGGAGAATACGCTACAGATCGGACGCCGTCAGTATGTCCTTCAAGCCCGTTGAGAACCTCGCCGGTTTCGGCGTCCCAAATTCGAATTGTTTTATCCCAGCCGCCGCTGACGATGCGCTTCCCGTCTGGAGAGTACGCCGCCGATAGAGCGCCGCCCGCAAGCGTTTTGAGAAGCGCGCCGGTCTTGGCGTCCCAAATGCGCACTGTTTCAGTCCAGTCGCCGCTGACGATGCGCTTCCCGTCTGGAGAGTACGCCGCCAATTGGACGCTGTACTTATGTTCTTCAAGAGTGTTGAGAAGCGCGCCGGTTTCGGCGTCCCAAATGCGTACGGTCTTGTCCGCGCTGGCGCTGACGATGCGCTTTCCGTTTGGAGAGTAGGCGGCTGAAGTAACAGGCCCCGTATGTCCTCGAAGCAGCGCGATCTCCCCGCCGAACCGCGCGTCGTAGATCCAGACGCCGAGGCTCCCGCCGACCGCAATTCGGGTATTGTCGGGCGAGTAGTCTATCGAGTTAATCATGCCTCTGCCGATGCGCAGCTTGGCGCCTTCAGGAAGGCCGAGGCGCGAGACCATCTCTGAAGAAAACGCATTGAATGCGCATAGGGTGAATAGGCATGCGCAGAGAGGATACAGCCTTTGTCTAACGCCGCGGGAGTTGTTCATGCTTGATACCCTTTTCACTTTGATTCTGCGCATCACAGGTCGGAGACGTCCCATAGGATGACGGTACCGTCGCCGCTGGCGCTCCCCAGCGTTTTGCCGTCCGATGAATACCTGACCCAGTTCACCTCATCCATATGCCCTTCGAACGTTTTGAGAACGGCTCCAGTCTCCGCGTCCCAGACGCGAACGGTTCCAGTCTCTGTGCCTCCGCTGGCGATGCGCCTGCCGTCCGGCGAATACGCCGCCGAATACACATACCGTTGATGACCCTCCAGTTTTTTGAGCAAGCCGCCGGTTTCCGCGTCCCATATCCAGACGATGCCGTCGCCGCTGGAGCTGACGATGCGCGCGTCGTCCGGCGAGTACGCCGCCGAGTGAACGGAAGATGTATGACCCTCCAGCGTTTTGATTGGGGCGCCTGTCTTGGCGTTCCAGATGCGAACCGTCCGGTCCCAGCTGGCGCTGACGATTCGGTTTCCGTCGGATGAGTAAGCCGCTGTCCGCACAGGCTTTGAGTGGCCGATCAGCGCGAGCAGCTGCGCCCCCGTATTCGCATCCCAGATGAGAATCGTATTGTCGTAGCTGTGGGAGAGAACGCTCAATCCGTCAGGGGAAAAGCAGGCGGAAAAGACATCCTTCATATGCCCCTTCATCGTATGGAGCGTGTTGCCCGTTTCGGCGTCCCATAGGTGGATCGTCTTGCCGTTGGCGCCGACGATCTTCTTTGCGTCGGGAGAATACGCCGCCGATTCGATGTAACCGACCTGATGCGATTTCAGGGTTTCCCCCGTCTCAACATCGTATATCTGCAGGCGGTCGCGCATCTTAACGGCGATTCGTTTTCCGTCCGGCGAAAAGGCGGCAAACTCCATTTGATTCGCATGCCCCTCAAACGAACGGACCGCGGCGCCGATTTTGACGTTCCAAACGCGAATGGGACCGCTTTCCGCGACAGCGACGAAATGGCCGTCTGGGGTTAAAGCGAACGCATAGGCGTTTCCGTCGATCCCCTCAAACGGCGGCATCGGCGCTCCGCCCGCGGCGTTCCACAGCGACAGGTCGAACCCGTCGCATGCCGCAAGAATCCTTCCGTTCGCGGAATACGCCAGCGACTGGACGGACCTGAAATGTCCAGTCGGAGGTTTGAGCAAGGCGCGTTCCGAAAGACGACCCCCTTCTTCATCAACATCCCAAATCCGCGTCCCGTCCTGTCCGCCGCTGGCAACGCGCTTGCCGTCCGGCGAATACGCTACTGAAAAGACCGTTTTGGTATGTTCGGTCAACGTGTCAAGCGGCGCGCCGCTCTCGGCGTCCCAGAAGCGAACCGTCGTATCGTCGCCTCCGCTGACGATGCGGCTGCCGTCCGGCGAAAATGCCGCCGAATAGACTCCATATTCATGTCCGTTGAGCGTGTGGAGCGTCTTGCCGGTCTCCGCGTCCCAGACGCGTACCGTTTTGTCCCAGCCGGCGGTGACGATCCGTTTGCCGTCGGAAGAGTAGGCGGCGGACGCGACTCGCTTGGTATGTCCGTTGAGCGTGTGGAGCGTTTTGCCGGTTTCCGCGTCCCAGACGCGCGCCGTTGCGTCCGCGCTTGCGGTGACGATGCGCTTCCCGTCTGGAGAATAGGCGGCTGAAACGACCTTGCCCGTATGCCCCTGAAGCAGAGCGATCTCCTTGCCGAAGCGCGCGTCGTAGATCCAGACGCCGAGGCTGCCCGCGGCTAAGAGGCGCGAGCTGTCCGGCGAATAAGCGAGCGCTTTGACGTTGCCTCTCCCGATGCGCAGCTTGGCGCCGTCAGGGAGGCCGAGGCGCGAGACCGTATCTGAAGAAAACGCTTGGAACGCGCATAGGATGAAGAGGCATGCGCAGAGTGAATGTAGGCGGCGTTTCATGCGCAGCTCCTGTTTGCGCGTGTTATCATAGAGTATAATCGGATGAGCGGCGCGTCAAGAGAGCGATCTGACCTCATGCTGAAAGTTGGGACAGTTGAACGACCAAAGCTTTATTCATTGGGAAAAGCGCCGCCAACCAAATCGTCCCCCGCTTCCGCGAGGGCATGCATTCCCGCGTAAGCGGGAATCTAGAGGCGCCCCAGAAGCCGTCCGCGTTCACCGGGCAGAATGTCCCAACTAAAGACTCAAGGTCAGACCGATGAGACGCGCGCTTCTCTTTAATATAAAATGTTTATGGAGCGGGTTGGCGGAGAATGAGCGAATCGTTGATCAATCTTGTGATGATCGCCGGATGCAACTACTCCGGCTCAACGCTTCTGGAGATGATGCTGTCGAGTCATTCTCAAGCGTTCGGCGCGGGCGAGTTGGCGCGCTTTCGCCTCTTTTTAGACGAAACGGAGCCATGGACGCCGACGCCTGAACATCCAGAGCGCTCCTGCGCGTGCGGAGCGGAATCGCTGCTGCGGTGCGCGTTCTGGTCTAAAGCGATGGAGCGGGCGCGCGCGCTGCATCCGCATTTCAACCCGCATTTTGAGTGCGACCCCCGCCGTTTGACGCGGCATGAGGAGGCGTTGCTGAAGGCGTGTCAACGCTTGACCGGCGCGCGAATACTGATCGATTCAAGCAAAAACCCTGACCATCTGCGCCGATGCCTCGGCTCCTCCGCCGCGCGCGTCCATGTGATTCATTTGACAAAAGATCTGCGCGAATACAGCGCCTCGTTTCAACGGCGAAATCCAAATCGGCTCCTGGCATACGGGAGCTGGATACGCCGAAACGCGCGGACGAAGCGGCTTGGGCGCAAGGCGTTTTCCTATCTCCCGCTTTCCTACGCCGACCTCGCTTCCAATCCGCAGGCGGTCATGCGCGAGCTGTATGCGCGGCTTGATCTGCCGTATGAAGACTCGTTTTTCCGCTACTGGGAAGGCGGGCGGCACTCCATCGGCGGAAACCGCATGCGCCGCGCTCCCCAGCCGATTCAATACCGCCCAAAGCGCGCCGACGGGCTGGCGGATCGGCTGCTTTACGGGGCGGTCGGGTGGGCGTTCAACCGCCGTCTGCTTCCGCCGCGGCGGCATGTTTAGCGCGGCGCGGGCTTATCCTGTATCATGAAACGCATGCGCGAGAATAGGGAGACCGAATGATACTGGTAACAAACGACGACGGCATCGCGGCGCAAGGCATCCAATGGCTTGCGGAAGCGGCGGCAGCATTTGGAGAGACGTTCATCGCCGCGCCCGACCGCGAACGAAGCAACATCGGCATGGGCATCACGCTTGACCAGCCGCTGCGCGCCGTTCCGTCCGGCGAGAACGCTTACGCTATCAGCGGCACGCCTGTGGACTGCGTCGATCTGGCGGTCGGCGAATTGATGCCGCGCCCTCCTGTGTTGTGCGTCGCGGGCGTCAATATGGGGCAGAATCTGGGGCATGACGTTCATTTTTCTGGAACCGTCGGCGCGGCGCGAAAGGCATGGTTTCTCGGCGTTCCGTCGATCGCCTTCTCCATGCCGCGCGGGAAGGGGTGGCATCGAGAAACGGCGCTCCATTATGTGTCGATCTTCATACGCGAGGCGCTGAAGCGGGGGCTTCCAAAGGAGGCGCTGCTGAATGTGAACATCCCGAATGCGCCGCTGCGGGAAGTGACCGGCGTCCGTCTGACGCGGCTTGACCCGGCGCCGTACGACACGCATGTGGAGAAGCGGATCGATAAGTTTGGCGGCGAGTATTACTGGATCGGCGGAAAGCGTCTGGAGGCGGCGAATAGGCATCTGACCGATTTTGGCGCCATTGCCGACAACGCCGTTTCGGTCACGCCGCTCGGCTCCGACCTGACGCATGATTCATCGTTTGAAACGTTGGCGGAATGGCGCATCGACTCTTGATTGCGCAGCCGTCCCGCCCGCGCCTTAAACCCCCCTAGCCCCCCTTTTCAAGGGGGGAATCTATCGCATTCGCATGCCGACATGTCCCAACTAAAGACGTAAGATCAGGCATTGATTCTTGATTGCGCAGCCGTCCCGGTGTATGATATTGCGTATGAAGCCGGGGCGGCAATGAACCAGACAGCAATGACGCAGGACGACCTGGACGGTCTGAAAGACCTGATTGGCGAACTGCTTGAGGAGCGCAGCGGAGCCGATCCGCAGGAGATTCTTCAAGCGGCGCTGGACATGTCGGCGGACTGTATCGACGGCGCCGCATTGTGGATCGACGCGGGCGGGGCGGGTCGTTATGTCTCTTCGAACGCCGAGGGGGAGCTGCTGGAGGTTTTGGAAGCTGCCGACCTGCGCCGTTTTTCTTCAGAAAGCGGCGTCTCCGCGGACATTCAACAGGATATGCATGCGGCGTCCGCTCCGTTCGGGGCGGAAGGTTCGGGCTGGCTGATTGGCGCCGTCAGCGTCCGCCCCATCTCTGGCGTCGACAAGGTACTGAATCTACTCAACCAACAATTAGGCGGGTTTGCGATGTTTGAAGAGAAAGACAGTCTGACCGAAACGGTTTTGGAGGAACCGGCGGCGTCGGACGATTTAACGGCGGAACGTCAAGCGGTGCGCTCCGAGGTGAAGACGATTTTAGAACGCGACGGGCTGGACGGCTTCGGCGACGCGCTGGCGCATCTGCAGTCGTTTCTGGAAGCGGATCGAATCGTTGCGCTGTACTTGAGCGGCCATGACGCCTACGACCATGAGCCGCGCGATCGGCGCGTCGAAACGGCGCATGCCGCCGGCGGAGAGGCGGTTCCGCCGCCCGCGCGCGATTATGCGCTGAACGAAGGTCTCGGCGGCAACCTGATCGCCTACGGCGGAGAGCCGCTCGATTCCGACATCGGAATGCAGGCGCTCGGCATCATCCGCAGCATCGGGGATGAACCGCCGCCGTGCCAGACGATCGTTCTGGAAGACCGCACGCGGACGCCGAACCGCGTCATCGGCAAGATGTTCATCGTCGGATGTCCGCCGCTGCAGCCCGCGGACGCGGACCTGGTGGACGCGGTTGCGATGCAGATCGAAACGCGGATCGCCCATTTCCATGCGGTGAAAGGCGGTTTGACGCAGTCGATTCGCGCCGACCAGGCGGACTATTTGATTCGCCGCGCCTATGCTTCCAGCTGGGCGTTTGATCAGCCGCGGCAGACGGAAGCGGCGGTCGCCCAGTGCGGCGTCAAAAACTTTGCCGAGATCGCCATGAGCGGCAACGCGGCGGGCGTTCAAGGCGCGCGGCAATGGATCGACATGGAGCGCGCGCTTGCCGTCCAGCGGGGCGGATATTTTGAGGTGGAGGCGGGCGACTGCGTCGAAACGATGTTCGGTCCGCCGCTGTATGAGATCAGCATGGACGCGCTGCAGGGCGTTTCATCCGCCGCGGATCTGGACGCCTTGATGAAAGAGCTGCCGCCGAATTCGGAGCGGTATGCGTATATGGCGGTTCAGTTTGCGCTGGCAAGCGCGGCGGCGGCCGCGGAGCTGGACCTGGGCGGCGTCGCGCTGGATCTCTCGATCGGCGTTGAGGTGGGAGAGATGACAATCGGAAATTTCACCGGCTCATCGGGGTCGCTGTCGGCGGTGGGCGACGCTGCAAGTCACGCGGCGCGCCTGCAGGAGCTGGCGAAGCCTGGAGAGATTGCGATTGGGCCGGTGTGCCAGGAGCGGCTGGAAGGCTACCGCCGTTCAACGCTGGACGACTCGCTTCCGTTTGAAATACGGGAGGCGGGAAATGCGCAGCTGAAAGGGTACGATGAGCCTGCAACTTACTACACGGTTCATCCTCTCGAATAGAGGGCGGGCTGCGGGTTCCTCGGCGGCGTCTATAGGCTCTGCCGAGGAATCTGTCTTGACGCATTCATCCGCCCGCCCCATACTCTAACGACTCATATCTTGCATGCGTCGGCATCATTGGAAAGGCGGCGGAACATTGCCGATATTTAGACTGGAAAAAACGGACGGCGATCTCTCCAAAGCAGAGCTGATTGTCGCGCAAGAGACCAATCTCCAACTGGAACAGCATCTAGAAAGCTGGCTAGAGAACAGCCCAGGCGCGTTGATACCGGACGAGATCGTTTTATGGATCGCGCGTCAAACCAGCGCGCGTACAGAAGAACATGTCGTCTTCCCCGACCTTCTGGGCGTTGACGCGGACGGCAATTTAATCGTCGCGGAGCTGAAGCGGGACAAGACGCCGCGCGAGACGGTCGCGCAGCTGCTGGAATACGCGGCATGGGCGAACGAGCTGACAGAAGAGCAGATCCATGCGCATGCTGAAGAGTATCTTGAGCGTCCCTTTCAAGACGCCTTCAGAGAAGCGTTTGACATTCCCGACGCCGAGGAGATTCCGCCGCTGAACAGCGCCATGCGGCTCTTCATCGCCGCGGGAGAGATCCCGCCGAGTGTCGCCGCTGTCTGCCGCTTTTTGCGTACCGCATACGGCATGGATGTCAGCTGTCTAAGCGTCTCCACCTTTCAAACGGAGGCGGGCGAAATGCTGGTGAGCATCGAATCGACGGTTGGCAACGAACCGCCTGCGCCATCGAAAACGCAAAAGCGGTCCGCATCCCCAATCGAACGCTGGTCGGGCGATAAGCTTGCAAGAGATGTCATCTTAGAAGCGGCTCGTGAACTTACAGGTGAAGATACTGAGAAGGAGTTCACGCCTTCAGAACTCTTAAAGTTCATTCGAAATGAATACCCGAACTTCAAGACCGGAACACTCCATGGCCAAATCGCCGCTGGATGCCCCAATAGTCCTTCCCATGCAATTCATCCTGTGAAGAACAAGTACTACTGGCGTGTCAAACGTGGAACATTCAGACTTTACGATCCAGACAGAGACGGGGCGGACGAGGCGGCGGCGTCTTAAAAGATAAAGGCCGCCTTGATTAAAAGCATCAAGGCGGCCGGTTACGCGCCCCAAATGAACGCCGACAGGGGCGCTGGCGCCAGCGGGAGGATGGGCGCCGGCGCCAAGCTGGTTCACATGCGCTCGTCTAAATGGTAGGCGGACGCGCCATGTTCGCCCATGTCCAGCCCGTTGTATTCCTCTTCTTCGCTGACGCGCAGGACGCCCGCCGCTTTCAGAACGCCGAACAGGATGCCGCTTGTGATAAGCGTCCACGCCGCGACCGCCGCGACGCCGATGACCTGCGCCCACAGCTGCGCGCCTCCGCCGCCGAAGAAAAGACCTTCGCCGCATGTGCCGTCCGCATACGGGTTCTGGGCGAAGAGGCCGACCGCCAGCGTTCCCCAGACGCCGTTGACGCCATGAACGGTGAAGGCGCCGACCGGGTCGTCCACCTTGAAGACGCTTTCCACAATCTGAACGAACAGGACGCACAGAACGCCCGCGACGAGACCGATGATGACCGCGGAGAGCGGCGACACAACGGCGCACGGAGCGGTGATTGCCACCAGTCCGGAGAGCGCGCCGTTCAGCGTCAAGCCGATGTCCGGTTTGCCGACCTTGACCCACGCAAAGAACATCGCGGCGAGAGCGCCGCCCGCGGCGGCAAGATTCGTTGTCACGGCGATGCGCGCGAAGCTGACATCCGCGCCGAGCGTGGAGCCTGGGTTGAACCCGAACCAGCCGAGCCACAGAATGAAAACGCCGAGCGACGCAAGGACGATGCTATGCCCTGGGATGACGCGCGGCTTTCCTTCCGCGTCGAATTTGCCGCGCCTCGGGCCGAGGATGATCGCGCCCATGAGAGCCGCCCAGCCGCCGACGCTGTGAACGACCGTTGAGCCGGCGAAGTCATGGAAACCGAGACCCGCCAAAAAACCGTCGCTTGTCCATGTCCAATGCCCCTGTATCGGGTAGATGAGCGCGGTGATGAAGACGGTGTAGAGCAGGTAGCCGCGGAAGTTGGTGCGTTCCGCCATGGCTCCGGAGACGATCGTCGCAGCGGCGGCGGCGAAGACCGCTTGAAAAAACCATTCGGCGTACATCCAGCTGTTGATGCTCTCGCCCTGGACGGCGTCGCCCAGGAAAAAGTTGCTGGTTCCGATGAAGCCGCCTTTGGAGGCGCCGTACATGAACGCGAAGCCGACCGCCCAGTACATGATGGAGCCGGCGGAAAAGTCCACAAGGTTTTTCATGATGATGTTGCAGGCGTTTTTGGCGCGGGTGAAGCCCGCCTCAACCATCGCAAAGCCCGCCTGCATGAAGAAAACGAGAAAGCCGGCGATCATCATCCAGAGATAATCGTTGAACGAATGTTCGTCGCTGTCTGCCGGCGCTTCGGTCTCGGCGGTTGCCTCCATGCTCTCGTGATGATCCGCGAGAACGGAAGGGGCGTAGCCGGCGAGACCCGCTAATGAAACGGTCAACAGAACTGCCGCTATCAAACTTAAAGGACGCATTTGAATCCTCCTGACACATGGTGAAGTTCACGCTTGACGCTTTCTAGCGCAAACCATGTGCCAACAGGATTCAGCGTAAAATGCGGTATTACGGCGCGTTTCGGCTCGTCGGCGCTTAAGAAACGCGCGTTGAGGCGCTGAATAATTAGGCGCCCGGCACGTACTCCTCAAGCCACTGGATCAGCTCAATGAGGTTGCCGTCCGGGTCGCGCGTAAAGAACCGGTCGGCGCCGGGGATCGGCGTCGTCTCGGAGACTTCGCAGCCGCGCTCCCGTATATGTTCGCGCGCCGCCTTCGCGTCTTCAACATGGAGCGCAAAGTGGCGGGGGCTGTCGTCGTCCGCTTCGCCGCGCGGTATCAGATGCACCTGGCAGTCGCCGAAATGGAACCATGCGACCGTAAAATTAAAGGTGGACGGCTTCGGCACCTCCTCCAGCGCGAGGACGTCGCGGTAAAAGGCGCTGGCGCGTTCAAGGTCCGTGACGACGACGGAGACATGGTGAAGGCCGGTCGGTTTGATGCTCATCGTTTTCCTATCGCCTGAGTTTCATTGGAAGCAGTTTTACACGAAACGCTTGGTTCCGTCAAGCCGCTTGTCGTTCCCCGCTTCCGCGAGGACATGCATTCCCGCGCGTTTCCTCTCGTCATCATTTCCGCCCCTGACATTTCGTTCCCCGCTTCCGCGAGGACATGCATTTCCGCCCCTCTCATCCTGTCATTTCCCGCGTAAGCGGGAATCTAGAGGCGCCGCCGAAACCGTCTGCTGACTGAACTAAGAGGATAGGACTGAAAGATTGCCAAAAGGTTTGCCGAAAACCGACACTCCGCCTGAGACATGCCGCATCCTGAAATCCTGGAAATCTTATAAATCCTGAAAATCCTAGTTCAAAACCAAGCGCAACCCGCCCGCGCAGACCCTCCCCATCCCCCTTTTCAAGGGGGAATTGGATGCGCCGCGCCGCAGAAACCCGCCCGGCGGCATGTCCCAACTAAAGACGCAAGGTCAGACTTGCATGATTCGAAAAAAAGATGCATGATAATGCTCACCTTTATGGAGTGAAATATGCGAGACTTGAGCGACGCGACACAAGAATTCATCCGCAGCGAACAAGACCAGCCCCCTGAACATGAGCATGACGGACATGACCATGACGAGCATGACCATGATCATGGGGAGGAGGGGCATGACCACGACCACGGACATGACCATGGCGAGCATGACCATGACCACGGACACGAAGGGCATGACCACGACCACGGACATGACCATGACGAGCATGACCACGACCACCATCACCACGGCCATGGGCATCATCACGGACACGACCATGGCGGCGGGGGCGGAATGGGCGGCGTTTTATGGGCGGAGCTGAAGGCGCATCTTCCGTTCACCCTCGGTGTGACGGTCGCTGTCGTTCTGGCGATCGGCGTCATTTCTCTTTTCCGCGAAGCGGAATGGCAGAGAGAATTTAGAGGCGCGCATATGATGCATATCTTCATCAGCGCGATCGTCTCTTCCGCTGTCGCTTTTCGGCAGCTGCGCAATGTCGCCATCGCCATGTCGGTCGGCATCGTCTTTTCCATCGCGTTCTGCACATTCAGCGACGCGGCGCTGCCGCAAGCCGGCGCAAAATTGTTCAACCTTCAAGACTCCCATGCGGAAGCGGACGCCCACGCAGAAGAGGAGGCGCATGACGAAGCCGAAGCCCACGCGGATGGGGAAGCTCATGACGAAGCCGAAGCGCATGCGGATGAGGAAGCCCATGACGAAGCCGAAGCGCACGCGGAAGGAGAAGCCCATGACGGTCATGACGATCATGGCGCCCATGACGGTCATGGCGGCCATTCGGTTCTCGATCATTTTCTTGATCTCAACCACCTCATCTTTACGCTCTTTTTCGCTGTCGTAGGGGCGTTCATCGGCATGGCGCGTATCGGCAAATTGCCAGTCTCCATCATCGCGCATTCCCTGCATACGACCCTGTCGGCGGTTGCATCGCTGCTGTATCTGCTGTGGGTCTTGAAAACCCCATGGTTTGGATGGGCGCAGGCCCCGGCGGTTTTGGTGACTCTCTTTATTGCGGTGTTTCTGCCGTGCATTTTGAGCGACGTCGTCATGCCGGTCGTCGCCGCGATGTCAGGGAAACGCCTGCGCGAGAAACTGGCGGGCTAAACGGCGAAGCAATCGGGAGGAGTAAAACATCTTACCTACCTTGTTCGAAATAGGACCCTTCGCCATCAACACCTTCGGGCTGATGATGGCGGCAGGGTTCTTCGGCGCGCATTTCATCATACGGCGCGACTACATCCGCAAAGGCATGCATCCCGAACTAGCCGGCAATGCGGTCTTCGGCGCGCTGGTCGGCGGCATCGTCGGGGCGAAGCTGTACCATTTCGTCACGCAGGGTTTTGATTGGGGATCCCTGTTTTCAGGCGTCGGCTTCACATGGTACGGAGGCTTAACGGGCGGAGCCATCGCGGTCGTCTTGGTTCTGAAACGCAGCAAACAGCTCCAAGAAACCGACCCTGAAAGGCGCCTAGCTCCGCCGCTCGATTCGATCGCTCTCGCGCTGCCCCTCGGGCAGGCGTTCGGGCGCGTCGGATGCTTACTCTCCGGCGACGGCGACTACGGACCGCCTACAGACGCCCCCTGGGCGATGGACTTTTCAAACGGCGTCGTCCCCAGCGTCGTTGATGGCGTTGAGCTGCTCGTGCATCCAACGCCGATCTACGACATCGTCCTGCTGCTGATCGGATTCGCCGTTTTAATGGCGCTGCGCAAACGCCTCGATGCGGCGCCCGGCGCGATGACAGGGCTGGCGCTGATGGTCATGGCGGTTGAAAGGTTCATCACCGAGTTTTGGCGCTTGACCGACGTCTTTTCGTTCAAGGCGACGCCGATGGGCTGGGAATCGCGCTCGCT
This sequence comes from Candidatus Poribacteria bacterium, assembly GCA_963665845.2. GTDB lineage: Bacteria > Poribacteria > WGA-4E > JAPPNK01. Next base: position 1,805,112 of record OY762492.1, on the reverse strand, counting down.
GCAGAACATCTACGACGGGCTGGCGTTTGACGGAACGCTCCTGATGGACGGCATTTCCGAGTATCAGCTCTGGTCGCTTCTTCTGATGGCGGCGGGGGCGGTCGTTCTGTGGAGATCACTCCGGAAGAACGCGCAGGAACGTGCGGGCTAGCGCGCTTTCAACGGCGAGGAGCAGAAACGCCGCCAGATAGAACCAGTGCGCCGTGTTCTGATAGGTTGTCAAGCGCGCGGCAGCGGTCGGCGCTTTTTCTAAGCGGTCGATCTCCCGCATTGCCGCGTCCAGGGCGCGCTGGTCGGCGGCGTTGAAATACCGCCCGCCGGTCGAGTCGGCGATTTGCCGCAGCAACAGTTCGTCTACGCGGGTGATGATGCGCGAGCCGTCCGCCCGGCGCACAAAACCGCCGCGGTGAGGAATCGGCGCGCCTTCCGCGCTTCCGACGCCGACAGCGAAGATGCGCATACCCATCTCGGCGGCCGCTTCCGCCGCGCTTTCAGGGGCGACGCGCCCGACATTGTTTTCACCGTCCGTCACCAGAACGATGACGCGGCTTTTGCCGGGGGCGTCTTTCAAACGCGCCGCCGCCTTGATGAGCGCGTCGCCGATGGCGGTTCCGTTGGCGTCCACAAGGTTGAAATCGGTCTGTTCGATGAGCCTGTCCAGCGCCGCATGGTCAAGCGTGAGCGGCGACTGCAAGAAAGCGTCGCCTGAAAACGCGACCATGCCGATGCGGTCGTCCGGGCGCGCCTTCACAAAACGGCGGAGCGTCGATTTCGCCGCTTCGAGTCGGTTCGGTTTAAAATCTTCGGCGCGCATGGAGCGGGACAGGTCCAAGGCGAGGCAGATGGAGACGCCTGCGCCGGCGTTCAGCCGGCCGTCTGCCGGCAATTTCGGCTGCGCGAGCGCCATGACAATCAGCGCCACCGCGGCGCAGCGCGCCAACCGACGAAACAGCCCCGGCGCCCCGCCGGAGGAGGCGTCCAGCAGGGCGTCCGCGTTCCCATGCCGCGCCGCCGGAGCGTAACGCGACAGATACGCATCCGCCGCCCAGTAAAGAGGCGCCAGCGCCAGCGCTATCAACGCCGCAGGATGCTGCCAAACCATGATGCGTCCCTATCCAGCCTATGCCGACCGCCGATGCTATGCTCAAAGATACGCATGCGGGCGCGAATGTCAAGAGAAGGCAGACTCCGCCGGCGCGTCATTCGCTGTCTTGCGAAGTTGGGCTATTCGGGCTGCTGTCCGTTTTTTTCACTGCTCCCCATTGCGCTTTTTTTTTACCGGCTGGATCGACGGAGAGGAAGCGGCTTTTGCCCGCCCAGACCCACGTCGAGGAGCCGGCGTACCCGATGCGCACAATCTCCCGCGTATCCACATGAACGCGGTGAAGCTGGGACGGCGAATCGTCGTCTTCAGCCATATGAAACAGAATCCACTTGCTGTCAGGCGACCAATCATGCAGAGTCGCCCGCCGGCAAACTTCGCGGTTCGTGAGCCGCTCAACGTTGGAACCGTCCGGATCCATCATATACAGGTCAGCGCCGGTAATTTCGCCCGCCTGCTCCGGGCGAAAAACCGCTTCGAACGCGATCTTCTTGCCGTCCGGCGACCATTCAGGGTAGGTCTCGTACGCGGTGCTGTTCGTCAGATTGACGACGTTCGACCCGTCCGAGCTCATCGTATAGAGATGGTTTGGATGGCCTGGGCTTTCGACCCCATGGTCAATCTTGATTTCATCTTTCCGGACAGGGTAGCCGACATAAGCGATTTTCTTGCCGTCTCCAGAGACGGAAGCCCAATACTCATCCTTGAACGGCGTCGCTGTGAGCTGTTCCAACTCCGTCGTGCGAATATCCAACACGTAGATGTCGGAATGAGCTACGATTGGATTGTTAAAGCTGTTTGTCCGGCACGCAAGCCGCCTTCCGTCCGGAAACCACCATGCGCCGGTCATGTAGATGTCCTTACGGCCCCTGAGGTTTAGACGCTCCGTCATGTTGATCAGGCGTCCGGTTTTCAGATCCAGGATGTAATGCGTGTAATCCAGGCTGTACATGAAGGAGGCGTACCGCCCGTCCCGGCTCCATCTGGCAGGTCCGTTGAAGATTCCTTTCATCCAGAGCCGCCTGTTTTGGCCGTCCCAGTCGATCAGGTACAGTCCTTCTCTGCCGTCATAGCAGATGGTCGGCTTTTCCAGTTTCGTCGGGTCTTCCAACGGCTTGAGGTCTTGGTTTGCGGCGGCGGAAAGCAGAGCGCACAGACCCGCCGCTATGAGAACGGCGTAGCGTTTTGAAAATTGAACGGTTGTCATGCCGAGCTCCTTTCTGGGAGAGGCGCCGCGGACGCGAATATCCCCGTATGAGCGTACTGCCCTGCGCCCTTCAGCCGCAAAATCCCGCCGGCGCGTCATTCGCTGTCTTGCGAAGCTGGACTATTCGGGCTGCTGTCCGCTTTTTTCAACGCTCCCCACTGCGCTTTTTTTTTACCCGCTGGGTCAACGGAGAGGAAGCGGCTTTTGCCCGCCAAAACCCAGGACCCGAACACGGCGTTGACGCCTTCAGGCGTAACGCGAACGATCTCCTTCGTATCCACATTCGCCCGCAAAATGCGAAAGCCGAATTTTATGTTGTCCGGATTCATTCCGTATAAGATCCATTTGCTGTCCGGAGACCATGTCGTGAGTTCTACCCAGCCCTTGACAGGCGCGATTTTCTCCATATTGGAGCCGTCAGGGTTCATGGTATAAACGCCTCCCAAACCGAGAAACGCGATCTTTTTGCCGTCCGGAGACCAAGCAGGGGAGTCTTCGTACACATCGGGAGTGTTGGTGATGTTTCTCACATCCGTCCCGTCCGCGTTCATGATAAAAATGTCGTGTTTGTGAGTGTGATGGAACGGCTCCTTCACGTTCGCAGAAAACGCGATTTTTCCATCAGGAGACACGGTCAACGGTCCTTCCGATTTGCCCGCCGTGTTCGTGATGTTGACCATCTTGCCCGTGCTGATGGTCAGCATATAAAGCTCGGCAGGGGGGCCATGAGGCGGCGGAAAGTCCCCCCCGATTCTACAAACCATCTGCCTGCCCCCGGGCATCCACTCGCTGCTAATGATGTGAAATTCGCGCCAGAATTCGATGCCCATTTTCTGGATGATCCGCTTTGTAATGTTCGCCTCTTCCCCTGTTCTGAGATTCAGAACATATTTTCCGTAGAACTTGTCCGGGACGCCGCCGGCGACAGAGACGAGCCTGCCGTCCATGCTCCACATCGGAAGTCCGTATTCTCCCTTCAGCCAGAGCCGGTTGTTTTGACCGTCGAAGTCGATCAGGTACACACCTCCTTCGGCTCTATAAGAAATGGTCGGTTTTTCTAGCTTCGTCACATCTTCGAGCGGTTCAAGATCGTTTCCGACAGCGGCGGCGGAGAGCAGGGCGAACAGACCCGCCGCTATGAAAACGGCGCAGCGTTTTGAAAATTGAGCGGTTGTCATGCCGAGCTCCTTTCTGGGAGAGGCGCCGCGTCCGCGAATATCCCCGTATGAGCGTACTGCCCTGCGCCCTTCAGCCGCAAAATCCCCGCCGGCGCGTCATTCGCCGTCTTGCGAAGCTGGACTATTCGGGCTGCTGTCCGTTTTTTTCACTGCTCCCCATTGCGCTTTTTTTTTACCGGCTGGGTCTACGGAGAGGAAGCGGCTTTTGCCCGCCAAAACCCAACTCGCTGAAGACGAACTCATCGGCGCGCGCGTGATCTTGACAATCTGTTTCGTCTCCACATGGACGCGGTGAATCTGATACCGATTGTCGTCCCAAGGAAGCTGAATGCCGGTCAAAATCCACTTGCTGTCCGGAGACCAGCTCCGCACGGTCTTCCAGCGCGCGTCGGTTGTGAGCCGCTCCACCTCCGACCCATCCGCGTTCATGAGATAGATGTCATGTCCCCGCTTCCCGTTCGACCGATCATCCGGTGTGGATTGGAACGCGATTCTCTTGCCGTCCGGAGACCATTCCGGTGTGGAGTCGACGGCAGGATGGTTCGTCAGGTTCACTTCGTTTCGTCCGTCGGCGTCCATGATGTAGATGTCCCAAACTCTGTTGTCCTGATCGCCGCGAGCGGAGGAGAACAGAATCTTCTTGCCGTCCGGCGAAAATGAGGGCCAATCGTCGGTATCATTCGGCGATCTTGTCAAGTTGACAACTTTGGCAGACGAAACATTCAACTTGTAAATGTCCAGCGGCTTGACCCTGCCGTCGCCGGAGGAGCCGCGGCACACAAGCCACTGCCCGTTGGGGGACCAGCGCGGCGCCGTGAGCGTTAGCCGGCGGTCCAAAAGACGATCGGTCAGATTCTCTACCCGATTGGTCTCCAAATTCAGAACGAAGATGGAGTATCCGACTCTTGAGTCGCTTGAGTATACGACGAAGGCGGCGCGCTTGCCCTTGGGTCCAAAGCGCGCCGGACCCATAAACCACAGGTCTTCGCCCAGCCAAAGCCTGTTGTTCTTTCCGTCCCAATCGATGAACCAAAGGCCGCCCGCTCTTCCGGCAGAATAGCAAACGGTCGGCCGTTCGATCTTCGTCGCGTCCTCCAGCGGCTTCGGAACTTTCGGCTCCCGAGCGGAAAGCGGCACAGCAAACAAACAGGCGGCGGCAAGAATCAGAAAACGCGGAAAGAGACGCGCTTTTCGCATGGTCGAATCTCCTTTCTGTTGACGCCCTGCTTCATTTAAGGATGTCAATGTCTCTAATAATCTTGGGCCCGGATGTGGGATAGTTGATGCCTTCGTCCCACTCATCCGGGAACGCCCGCTCTTCTGTTTGATCTTCGTCGGACCGTTTCGCCTTGCCCCAAGCCTTCCACTTGCCAGGCGCCAATTTTGATTCGGCGTAGCCGTAGTAAACGAAGCCCTTTTTTAGATCAACCATTGTGGCCGGCTCGTAGAGGACCATCATTCCATCCGGCTCAATCTGACGCGGGGAAGGGGTACAGCGGACACATCATGACGGTCGGTTCGTCCGAGAAGCGCGGACATGAGTTTTTTCAGTCGTTGCATTGCAGGATCGTTTCTTTCGGCGTTTCAGAAACTTCGTTTCCAGACCGTTCATGCCGTCTGCGTCCATTCTAGCATGGTCGTTCTCTCGGTACAACAGCTTTTTGCGACGCCAAAAAACTTCTCCCAAGCTGTCGCGTCAACCCCACCCAAACTGCTCCAGCCACCAGTTGAGATACGCTTCAGGCGAAATGTCGGTTGGGAGGCTGCGCCGCTCCATCCCGCCTTCATAAGACGCCCGCATCTTCTCATCCTCTTCCGCGGCGACAGTAGGGTCTTCAGGCGTCTCGCCTTGATCGGCCGTATCGCGGATCCATTCATCAAGCGTTTGCCGAAGGGAGCGCAGCGTCTCTTGACTTTCAGCGCCGTCGGCAAGGTTCGCCGTCTCATGCGGGTCGTTCTGAAGGTCGTACAGCTCCTCCTCAGGCCGTTCGTTTGCCATGAACGGCAGCTGCGCCTCGTTCAGCCCGCCGACGTCCCGAAAAACCTCCATCAGCGCCAGAACGGGATACTGCAGTTTTTTGTAAGCGTTGAACTGCAGATACGGGCGTTCGGGATGGAAGTTGCGGATATATTTATGCGTTTTCGTTCGTATGCAGCGAATGCGGTCGTCCGTTCCGTCGCATCGGTCGCGCGCCGCGACGATGTAGTCGCGCGTCTGGGCGTCCGCGCCGAGGAACGGCGCGCCCTCCATATAACCTGGAATCGGAAGGCCGACGAGGGAGAGGGATGTCGGCGCCAGATCGACTCCGCTGACAAGATCGTCCTTCACGACGCCTCTTTCTCCGCCGGGGATGCGGGCGATGAGAGGAATGCGTATGCCGCCGTCGTACAGAAACTGCTTGCAGCGCGGATGCGCCCGTCCATGGTCGCTTAAAAAGAAGACGGCGGTATTGTCCGCCAACCCTTCTTCGTCAAGACGCGCCAAAATCTGCCCCAGCTTTCGGTCGACAACCTGAACGCTTTCAAGATACCGCGCCCAATCCGCCCGCGTCAGCGGATGGTCGGGATAATAGGGCGGAAGCTCAACCGCCTCTGGATCGACAGGCCGCTCTGGATCGCGCGTGAAAACGCGGTGCGTGTCCGGAATGTTGCATTGCGCGTAAAACGGCTGGTCGGCGGCGCGTTCGCTCCAGTCGATCCCGTCGAACGGGTTCGGCGCGTTGAAGTTGAAGTCGGTTTTCCCGCGGCGGTTGAAGGGCGGGCCGGGGCTGTTTGAGGTGAAATAACCCGCCGCGCGGAACCGATCTGTTATCAGCTCCATATGCTCAGGAAGCGGCGAGTTGCGCTTGCTGCGGTGCTGATGCGCCCCAAAGGAGGTTTGATAAGTACCCGTGATGAGAGCGGATCGGCTCGGAGAGCAGACGGGGCATGTAACAAAAGCGTTCGTATAAAGCGCGCCCTCCGCGGCAAGACGGTCGATGTTCGGCGTTTGAACGGCGGGGGTTCCGTAGCATGCGATGTCGGGGGACAGGTCTTCGCCGTAGATCCATAAAACGTTGAGAGGCATCGTTCTCCTTTTTATGCGTAGCAGTGTCGAGTTTCGCGCCGTTCAAGCGGCTCATAGGCGTCCAGCAGCTGGTTCAGGAGAGCCGCCTTTTCGCCGGCGTATGTCGGGTCGTTCCATCGGTTGATTTTTTCGCGCGGGTCGTTTTCTAAGTCGTACAGTTCGCCGTATGTTTGCCCGGCGTACCGCGTCAGTTTTCGGTTTTGGGTTACGAGCGTTTTGAGGCGCAGCGCGTTCGGGTCGTCGGTCATCTCTATGATCGCGGCGGCGCGTTGATTTTCGTCTTCGCCCAAGAGAGTCGGCAGCAGGTCGATTCCGTCCATGTCAGACGGCGGCGCCGTACCCATGGCGGACAGGCATGTCGGCGCGGCATCGATCAAATTGACAAGATCGCCGCAAGCTCGCCCGCCTGGGACGCGGGCGGGCCAACGCACAATAAAAGGTATCCGCGCCAGCGGTTCATAATGGAACGGACCCTTCATCCAAAGCCCATGGTCGCCTAACAGTTCGCCATGATCGGTTGTGAAGACGATGAGCGTGTCGTTCGCCAGGTTCAGGTCATCCAGCGTATCGAGAATGCGCCCAAACTGCGCGTCGATCAGCTTGACCATCGAATAGTAGTAGGCGCGTCCAAGCCGCGCGTCTTTTTCGGTCACGCGCCGATAGTCGCATCCGGCGCCTTGACCCGCCACATGAAATCGCCCCCGCGCGTCTGACGCGCCAAGACGCCCTTCATGCGCCGCCAAAAAATGGGGCGGCTTGTCCTCCAGCTCGCCTTCGTCGTAGTCGGGAAGCGGGACGTCCGCGGGGTCGACTCGGTTGATCTGCTCAACAGGGACCGCATGCGGATGATGCGGATCTTGAAAGCCGACAGCGAGAAAGAAAGGGCGGTTCGAATCGCGCTCTTTGAGAAACGCTTCGGCGCGGTTCGCCGTCCAGACGCTGTTATGAAATTCCAGCGGCATTTCCCAATCAAAAGCGTTTCCGCCGAATCCGATCTCGTGCAGATTCGTCGCCCGCCGCCATCGGTCTAGATCATCGGGCTTCGCATGCCGCCTGACCCATTCTCCGTAATGCCCGCTGATTCCGTACGTCGCATGCCCAAGAGCAAGCTCCACCGTCTCAAATCCGTAGTAGGGACCGTTCCACCCTTCATACCCGTTCGCCCACCGCCCCGTCCGTTCTTGAGAAAGCGGGTCGGCAGAGCCGAACGACTGAAAATGCGCCTTGCCGATGTAATGCGTCTGATAACCTTCCGCCGCGAGCAGATGCGACAGCATGCGTTCGTCGTCCCGCGCGTGGACGCCCACATTCCATGCGCCATGCCGCGACACAGCCTTGCCGGTGAACAGCGAAACGCGGGAGGGAGTACAGACAGGGTTTGGGCAGTAAGCGCGGTCGAAGCGGACGCCTTCCGACGCGAGTCTGTCGATGTGCGGCGTGGAGGTGAAAGGGGTTCCGTAGCAGCTGAGCGAATCGACCCGCTGCTGATCGGTCGTGACGATCAGGATATTCGGCTTTTCCGCTCCGTTTTTCAAATCTCGACCCCGATCTGCTCCAAGATGGCGCGCGCCGCTTTGCCGTCCGCCGAGTTCGGGTCTTTCAAAACGGCGCGCCGCAGATGCAGCTGGGCGCCCTCGTCCCCCTGTTTCGCCAGTTCAACAGCGTCTTCAAACCCTTTTTGAGCGTACTGGTTGTCTTTAGGAATCACGGTCGCGCCGGCGCCTTCCCAGTAATATTTCAGCTCGTCCGATTCCCACTCCGCATACACCTCCTCCCATGTGAGAGGATTGTAGCTGTCCAGATGCGGCGTCAAGACATGCTCGGAGATGGTCGCTTCTTTCGCTTGGTATCGATTGTCCAGCGAGAGCCGCAGCTGGTCTTCCGTTAAATTCGGCAGCGCGCGATGCACCGTGAGCGCGGGAAAGATGAGCGCGTCGCCGATCTCATAATCGGTCGTCGTCCAGTCGCCTGTTTCATCGTCGCCGGTCAATTTCAGCTGTCCCGCGCCAAGCGAGAAGCGGTGATTCAAAACGCGCCCCGCCTTATGCGACCCCGGCAGAACGGCAAGTCCGCCCAGCTCAATCGGGCAGTCGCCGACCGGCGACCATGCGGTGTACGTTTCAAAATTGCCCTGAAAATGGACAAAATCTTGGTGGGCGGGGGTCGTGTGCTGGGTGAATTGCGGAAACCAAAGCCGCGCCACCTTCTGCGGATGCGGCAGCGCTTGCCCGCCGATGATCTTCTCGATCACATCCATGATCTCCGGCCAGTGCGCCGCGCGGTGAAACGCCTCCAGCTGATACACCTCATGGTAGACGTCCGTATAATTCATGTCGCCTTCGGTGCATGCCTTCGATGGATCGGCGATCCCGTCCATGGGGTCGGTGTCGGGCAGGAGCCAGCCCCCGTTTTGAATGCGCGTCATCATCTGCAGGCGCAGCTCGCGCAGCTGGTCGACGTTATGGAGCCGTTTGAAGAAAAGATACCCCTCGGCGTCCATGCGCCGCCGAAGTTCGGGCGGGTCGTTCAGGGCGTCGTTGGAGACGCGCAGCTCGCGATAGGTCGCGTTCATGGCGGATTCCTCATAGAAGCTCATTTGGGGTTCATCTTATACGAACGCGCCGCTCCGCGCAATCGTTGGCGGATCGAGGCAGTATGCTTAAACGGAATTCTCATTTTAACCCTAAAGCGTCCGCGCCCGCGGAAAACCCCCCAGCCCCTTTTAAGGGGGGAGTCTAGAACCCGCGCCCTACCCGCCGTCATTCCCGCGCAAGCGGGAATCTTAAAGCATTGCAGCCGCCGCGCCCGCGGAAAACCCCCCCTTTTCAAGGGGGGAGTCTAGAATCCGCGCCCTACCCGCCGTCATTCCCGCGCAAGCGGGAATCTTAAGGCATCGCAGCCGCCGCGCCCGCGGAAACCCCCAGCCCCTTTTCAAGGGGGAACGATCCGCGCCTTCATCTTCATTTCCGCGCGTTTAGGTCGCGGTGCGCTTCCTCCACCGTCTCGGCAAGCGGCAGGGCAGATTCGGCGGGGCGTTCTCGGCGAATAAAATGGATGAAGAATTCGATGTTGCCCGCCGGACCTTTGATGGGAGAATGGATCGACGCGACCGGCTCCAAGGCGCAGTCCGCGCCGCGCGCCGCCGCGCGTTGAAGCGCCGACAGATGCGTCTCCTTCCGCCGAACGACGCCCCCCTTCTCCACCTCGCGCCTGCCCGCCTCAAACTGCGGCTTCACCAGCGCGATCAGATCCGCCCCGACCGGCAGCAGCTCCGCAAAAACAGGCAGCACCGCCGTCAACCCGATGAACGCCAGATCCGCTGTCGCCATCTGCAGCGGGCGTTCAAACATTTCGCGCGGCGCATATCGCACATTCACCCGCTCCATCGGACAAACGCGCGGGTCGTTCCGCAGTTTCCACGCGAGCTGTCCGTATCCAACATCCAGCGCGTACACATACGCCGCGCCGCGCTGCAGCAGGCAGTCGGTGAAGCCGCCTGTTGAGGCGCCCGCGTCCAGAACCGTCTTGCCTTTCGGGTCGGCCGAGAAGACATCCAGCGCGCGTTCCAGCTTGAGTCCTCCGCGGCTCACGTACGGCAAGCCGCGCCCGACCAGCTCTATTTGCGCATCGACCGGCGTCAAAAAGCCTGCCTTGGAGGCGGTCTGTCCGTTCACGCGCGCCTCGCCCGCCAAGATGCGCCGGCGCGCCCGCTCCCTGGACGGCGACAAACCGCGTTCAACAAGCAGTACATCGAGGCGTTTCTTCATGTATCATTCCCAACAACAGGAAAGGCGCAACCGATGAGGCTCAACGGAACGCTCCGTAAACTGAAACAGAAAACGCCCGCCGTCGGCAGCTGGCTCAGCCTCGGCTCGCCGCTCATCGCCGAGTATATGTCGCTGCAGGGGTGGGATTGGCTCGTCGTTGACACGGAGCATACGCCGGTCAGCATTGAGACGGTTCTCTCCTGCTTTCAAGCGATGACCGCCTCTCCCGTCACGCCGATGGCGCGCGTCCGCGAGAACAATCCCAGCCTCATCAAGCAGGCGCTGGACACGGGCGCGCTCGGCGTCGTCGTCCCGATGGTCATGGACGAGCATGAGGCGGAAGCGGCGGCAGCCGCCTGTCGATACGCGCCGCAAGGCAAACGCTCCATCGCGGCAGGCGTCCGCGCGACCGTGTACGGAGCCGATTATGTCGAGAAAGCGAATGAGGAAATCGCCGTCATCGTTCAGATTGAACATGCCCATGCGGTTCAACGCGCCTCAAAAATACTGAAAGCGCCTGGCGTTACGGCGGGTTTCATCGGTCCGAACGACCTTTCATGGTCGATGGGCGTCCGTCCAGGCGATCCGCTTGTTGACGAAGCGATTGCGGAGGCGCTCGCCAAAGCGAACGAAGCGGACATGCCGATGGGCATCTTGACCCAAAACGCCGAAGACGCCCGCCGCCGCATTGAGCAGGGCTTTTTGATGGTCGGCGTTGGGAGCGACGCCGCTTTCATCCGTTCCGCCGGCGCGCAGACTTTCCAAGAGGCGTCCGGCGTCATTCCGCAACCCACGAATCCTCCGCCTGAAGCGCGCGTTCGGCAACCTCAGGATCCAGCGTCAGACCGAAGCCAGGAGCGTCCGGAACGTTCCGATAACCCTCCGTCAAGGAGTAGCCTTCTGCGCAAACCCCCTCCATCGTCATGATGTCCGTTTCTCCCATCGCAAAGCGGGGCAAACCGCGCGCCATCTGCGGAATGTAAAAACCGGACAGATGCGAACCCCAGTTGTGAGGGGCGTAAAGCGCGTCCGCCTCCTCCAAGACATGCCAAAAACGCAGCCATTTCGTCAAGGTGTAGGCGCGCAGGTCGAACTGGACAATATCGACGCCCCTCGCGCGCACAATCTCGGTGAACTCCGCGTCCCGCCGCTCTGAACCTTCGCCGTCCGCCACGAGCGTGTCCCATCCGCCTTCCTGTATGAACCGCCGCAGCGCCGCCGTTTTCTCAATATCCTCCGGGAACGGCTCCTCAAACCAGTAGATGGCGCAGTCGCCCGCCTGAACCATGACCTCCCGCGCTTCGGACGGCTCATACCCGTTGTTCGCGTCCACCATGAGGCGCGCGTCGGGTCCGATCTGTTCACGCACGGCGCGTATGACGTCGATGTCGCGTTTCAAGCCTGCCCGTTTCTCCATCCATTTATTGCCGCGCCCGATCTTCAATTTGAAGGCGCGGTGATCGGCGTCCCAGCCGGCTTGAACGGCGTCCAGCATCGGCTGAAGTCCCGCGTCCGCGCCCGTTTCAGGATCGATCTCGTCGATGTAGATGGAGCCGTCGTACACCGGGACCGGATTCTCCCCGCCGCCGCCCAGCATCTCATAAACAGGCTTGTTGAGCGCCTGCCCCGCCAGATCCCAAAGCGGGAAGTCGAACATGAGATATTCGTCCGCGGTTCCTTTTTCTGGGTTGAACAGATCGCCGACCCGTTTTCCGATTAGGCGCTCCGCGTCCTGTTGAGACGCGCGCGACCAGCCCCAGCCTTTTAAACCGGAATCGGTTTCCAGCATGACGATCGGATCGCGCGCGTATTGACCATGAACATCCAGCCGCGCGTTGCGTCCGATGACGCGCGGACGTTTACCCTGCAAGACGATCCGTTTCACCGAGACAATGGTTGAATCCATGCCGACCTCCCTGCTAGGCGGTACGCTGATACGGAGATTTTATTTTTTAAACCGAATGCGTCCGCTTTCGGGGTCGTCATTCCCGCGTAAGCGGGAATCTTAATAGGCGCATCTCCCGATCAAACGCCATCGCCGCGAATATCCCTGTTGAGCGTACCGCCCCCTGCTAAATTGAACGGCGCAGAGACGTTATCGCCGAAACGGCCGGATTTGTCAAGACGGAACGCCGGGCGCCGCGCTATCGTTAAGACAAGAGACCGACCCGCACATACGATGCAAAGGAGTGAGCCATGCCTGACCTGCTAGAAACAAACTGCCCCGACCTGAACCTGTGGCGGCGCGGCAAGGTGCGCGATATGTACGACCTGGGCGACTCGCTGCTCATGGCGGCGACCGACCGCATTTCCGCCTACGACGTCGTCATGCCGAACCCGGTGCCGCGCAAGGGACAGACGCTCACCGCCATCTCGCTCTTCTGGTTTGAGCATACGGGCGGGATCGTCCCGAATCATCTTCTCACCGCCGACATAGAGGAGATGCCGCCCGCCGTTCAGGCGTACAGCGATCAGCTGGAAGGGCGCGTCATGCGCGTTCAAAAGGCGGAGCGGATCGACATTGAGTGCGTCGTGCGCGGCTACATCAGCGGTTCGGCGTGGCGCGAATACCGCCAAAGCGGAACCGTCTGCGGCGAGGAGATGCCGAAGGGCTTGCTGGAATCGCAGCGGCTGGAGACGCCGATCTTCACCCCCGCCACCAAAGAGGATGAGGGGCATGACATCAACATCTCCAAAGCGGAGATGGTGAAGCTGACAAGTCAAAAGCTTGCCGATCAGCTTGAACAGATCAGCGTTCAGCTGTACGAAAGCGCGGCGGAATACGCCTCGGAGCGCGGGATCATCATCGCCGACACGAAGTTTGAGTTTGGAACCGTTGACGGCGAAATCATTCTCATCGACGAGGTTCTGACGCCCGATTCCTCCCGCTTTTGGCCGATGGATGAATTTGAGCCGGGGCGGACGCAGCGCAGTTTCGACAAGCAGCCTCTGCGCGACTACCTCGACACGCTCGACTGGGACAAGACGCCCCCCGCGCCGGAACTGCCCGCCCGCGTCATCGACGGAACGAGCCAACGGTATCAGGAGGCGTATAGGCTGCTTGTCGGCTAAATTCGATTCCCCCTTGAAAAGGGGCGCGCCTCCGATTCCCGCCTTGAAAAGGGGCGCCTCCGATTCCCCCCTTGAAAAGGGGGTTAGGGGGGTTTAAAGAACGCGCGCGGCGGTTGCGACGCCTTAAGATTCCCGCACGTTTTACCGCAAGGGCGGGAATGACAGCGACAGGCGGCGCCTCCGATTCCCCCCTTGAAAAGGGGCGCGCCTCTGATTCCCCCCTTGAAAAGGGGGGCTAGGGGGGTTTAGAGGCGGGCGCGCCGGTTGCGATGCCTTAAGATTCCCGCTTACGCGGGAATGACAGCCATCGGCGCCTCCGATTCCCCCCTTGGAAAGGGCGCGCCTCCGATTCCCCCTTGAAAAGGGGGGCTAGGGGGGGTTTCCGCGCGTCAGCGCAGGCGCGTTAGCTTCTCCGCGTTCACATGCGGCGTCTCGGCGTCCGCCTGCACAAAGTGGCACACAAACGCCCGCCGCCAGTCGTCCGTCTTGTTGACAGGCGAGTAGTGCAGCGTCTGGCTGTGATGAAAAATGACGCCGCCCGCTTGGATGGGAACCGCCGCCGCCTTCTCTGGATCAAACTGGTCTGGAACGAGGTGCGGCGTTCCCTTCACAGCTGTATGGTCAACCAGCCCCGACAGATGGGAGCCTGCCAGATAATGCATGCAGCCGTTTTCGAGATAGGCGTCGTCCAGCGCGCACCAGCAGGTTACGACTGCGTCCGCCGGGTCCACCTTAAAATAGGCGTTGTCCTGATGCGGCATCTTCTCCGAGCCGACGCGCGGCGGCTTCAGCAGCGCCTGATCAGCATACAGCAAAATCGGCGCGCCGATGAGAGACTCGACCATGTCCAGCAGGCTTGAATCGGCGGCATGCTCCGCAAAAATCGGCTCATACGGCGCCAGGTCTGAAAACTTGCGCACCGAGACGGCGTTTCGGTCCTGCGTCAAGGCGCCGGCGATGGCCGCCTCCTGCTGCGCCCCAACGCGCCGCGCCTGATCGCTCTGCCAGTCGGCGCACAGCTGCTCAATGCGGTCGCGCATCGCCTGAACACGGCTCTCCGAGACTGCGTTCTCCACCGCCAGATACCCGTTCTTTTGATAAAACTCCAACTGATCAGCGTTTAAAGACATCGGACGCTCCCTTCCTATTCACGACGCATCATACCGCGCCCGCCGCCGCGTGTCTATCGTCATTTCCACGTTCAGACAGCGGCAAAGATTCCCGCCCGTTTTATCAAAGGCGTAAATGACGGCGTCAGCGTACTGCCGTCAGGTTTTTGTAGTTGCCGGCCGCTCTGTTTTTTGCTATGTTTAGCGCGTTCGTTAGGAAGAGGGCAGAGTACCGGATCTCTCCGCATTGGAGCGGCGAATGCTGCTGAAACTGATTCGACGCATCCTTCGAAACAGCGACACGTCGACCGCCGACACGACCGCCGCCGTCCGCGCGCGGCACCAGCGGCATGAGGCGCGCCTCATAGACGACCCGATTGCGAAGGAGCTGTGCGGTCCGCTCTGGCAGCGCGCATTGAAATGGAAGCCGCTTGGATGGTTGATGGACGACGTCGTCATGAAACCGATACAGCCTGTTTCCATGTGCGTTTTGATGCGGGCGCGGTATGCGGAGCAGGCGCTGGAAGAGGCGGTCCAGAACGGCGTTCGGCAGTATGCGATCATCGGCGCGGGCATGGATTCGTTCGCCTTTAGAAACAAAGAGATGATGAAACGAATCGATGTTTTTGAGATTGACCATCCAAAGACGCAGGAGGTGAAACTGCGGCGCATTCAACAGGCGAAACTGGACGCGCCGGAGCGGCTGCATTTTTTGCCGGCGGACCTGTCCCAGACGACCGTTATGGAAGCGGTGAACGACTCGGCGTTTGACCCTTCGCAGCCCGCTTTTTTGACGCTTCTGGGCGTTTCCTACTACATCGCCGAGGAGGATCTGGCGAACACGGCGCGGTCGATTGCGGAGCGCATGGGGGCGGGATCGTATCTGCTGCTGGATTACATGCTTGACCGAAGCGGCTCGAAGGCTGAACATCTCCCGATGCGCGAGAAGCTGAAGGCGCTGACCGCGGGCATGGGGGAGCCGATGGTGAGCGACTATTCCTTTGAAAAAATGGACGCGCTGATGGCGCGGCAGGGGTTTGAAACGGTTGAAAATGTGAGTATGACGGAGCTGGCGGAGCGTTATCTTGAAGAGGTCGGCTGGCTTCCGTTTGCGGCGCCGGGCATTTTCGGGATGGGATCGTTTCGAACCGTTGAGGCGCCTGAATGAGCGGCGAACGTCAAGCGGCGGTGATCGGACGCCGACCCGTCATGGAGGCGCTGAAAGCAAACCGGCGGCGCATCCATGCCGTTCTGCTGCGGAGAGGCATGGAGCCGTCCGCCGCGCGGCAGATACTGGAACTTGCAAAGCGGCGGGGCGTTCCAACGCGGTTTGTTGAGACGGGAGAGCTGGACCGCCTCGCCGGGGGCGAGAATCATCAAGGGGCGGCGGCGCTTGCCGAAAAGCTGCGTTCAGACGATTTTTCAGCCCTGCTTGAAACGGCGGCGCGTTCCGATTCGGCTCTTGTCGCCGTGTTGGACCATCTCCAAGACCCGCGCAACCTGGGAGCCGTGCTGCGGTCGGCGGACGGCGCCGGCGTCTGCGGAGCGGTCGTCCCGACGCGCCGAGCGGCGGGGATGACGCCGACCGTCGTCAAAGCCTCCGCGGGCGCAACGGAGAGCGTACCTGTCGCCTTCGCGGTTAACATCGCCGACGCCATACGGCGGCTTCAAAAAGCGGGCTTATGGGTCGTCGGAGCCGCCGGACCGAACGAGGACCGCGCCGAGCCGTACGACGAATTTGAGTATCCGCCCAAAACGGCGTTCGTCATCGGACATGAGGGCAGCGGACTGGCGCGCCTGACCGCCGAACGGTGCGATACGCTCGTGTACATACCGATGCTGGGGCAGGTGGAGTCGCTGAACGCTTCGGTCGCCGCCGGCATTCTTTTTTATGAGTATGTCCGGCAGCGCAAACGAAGCGGTCAATCGTAATACGGCGCGGGCGGCTCAAAGGTTGTCGTTGTGTTGAGCGCATGTCCAAGCCGCGCCGACTCGATAGAGGAGAGGCAGATGTCCAGGACATGCAGCGCCTGCCGCCCCGTCGCGCGCTGCGGCGTCCCTTGATGGAGCGAATCGGACAGGTCGAACATGGCGCGCCCCCATTCGACGCCGCCGAACGGCTCGGCGACATACTCAAGCGGCTCCCAGCGTCCGCCCCGCTGTATTTCGATGGGGCAGTTGAAGTCATGGTTGGAGCCGATCCAGAGCGCGCCGTCGTCGCCGTGTACTTCGGTTCCTGAGCCGTCTTTGGCATTTCCAACCAGAAACGAAGCGGTGACGCGTCCCAGAACGCCGCTTTCAAACTCTAGCCCCGCGGCAATCAGGTCGGGCGTTTCGACATAGAATTCGCTCCCTGCGTTGGGTCCGCCCCGTTGAACCCGTTTCGGTTGACAGACGCCGCCGAATCCGTAGACGCGCTTGACCCGCCCGAACGCGGTTGTCAACACGGTCAACGCATAAACTCCGACATCCAGCATCGGACCGACGCCGCGCGAATAGAACGGCGCCGCGTTCGGGTGCCAGCTCTCGATTCGCCCCCAGTTCATGGCGGAATAGACGACGCGCGGCTGTCCGATCTGCCCCTCGCGCAGCGCCTTGAAGAAGGTTTGCTGCGCTTCGCCGAGGAAGGTGAAGGGCGAGGCGCTGAGCCGCAAGCCGCGCGCTTCGGCGAGCGCGACCGTCGCGGCGCCATCTTCTAAGTTGGTCGCGAGCGGTTTTTCGCAATGGACATGCTTGCCGGCGCGCAGGGCGGCTTGGTTCACCTCCGCATGCGCATGGTGAATCGTCAGGTTGACGACCGCTTCAACGGCTGGTTCCGCCAGCAGCGCGTCCAGCGATCCGTACGCTTTTCCGCCGTATTGGTCCGCCCAGGCGTCGGCGCGCAGCAGGTCGATGTCGCAGCAGCCGACGATTTCGATCTTGTCCGGGCGCGTTGAGAGGCTGGCGCCGTACGGGTTTGAAATGCTGCCGCATCCGACGACGGCAACCTTCAACGGATTTTGTATGCCCATGTTTGTTCCTTGCGCTAAGCATTTGTAAAGGCAGAGACGTTATGGTACGCCGGCGCATTTGAAACTGCAAGCCTGCGAATCTTGACCTTACGTCTTTAGTTGGGACATGGCGGCGGATGAACGCGGACGTCGTCTGTGATGCCTCTGGATTCCCGCTTGCGCGGGAATGACGGCTTGGTTGGCGGCGCCTTTTTCCCATGAATAAAGGCTTTGGTTGTTCAGATGTCCCAACTTTCAGCATGAGGTCAGAAGCTGACGGTTGCATTTTGAGCCGCCGCGCTTTATAATAGGAGCGCATTGGAAGCAAACGCAGCAGGAGAAACGCGATGAACCTCACACAGAAAATACTGAAAGCGCATCTTGTCAGCGGCAAACTCGCCCCAGGAAACAAGATCGGCATCCGCATTGATCAGACGCTCACACAGGACGCCACCGGCACCATGGCGTTTCTCCAATTTGAAGCGATGGGCTTGTCCCGCATTCAGACCGAATGCTCCGTCTCGTATATTGACCATAATATGGGGCAGCTCGGACCTGAAAACCATAACGACCATCTTTACCTGCAGTCGATAGCCGCCAAAACAGGCGCCTACTTCTCGCGCTCCGGCAACGGCATCTGCCATCAGGTGCATCTGGAGCGGTTCGGCAAACCCGGCGGAACGCTTCTCGGCTCCGATTCGCACACCACGACCGACGGCGGACTCGGCATGCTCGCCATCGGCGTCGGCGGGCTGGATGTGGCGTTGGCGATGGGCGGCGAGCCGTTTGTGATGGACTGCCCAAAAGTGATCGGCGTTCGTCTCACGGGTCGGCTGAAGCCATGGGTCGCCGCTAAAGACGTCATCTTTAAAGTGCTGGAAACGCTGACGACGAAGGGCAATGTCGGCTGCATCTTGGAGTATTTCGGTCCCGGCATCGAGAGCTTGAGCGTCCCTGAACGGTCGACGATCACGAATATGGGCGCCGAAGTCGGCGTCACGACCTCCATCTTCCCGTCCGACGAACGGACGCGCGCCTATCTGAAAGCGCAGGGGCGCGAGGAAGCATGGACGCCGCAAGCCGCCGACCCGGACGCCGAATACGACCGCCTGTTAGAGATCGATCTGAGCGCTCTGGAGCCGCTGGCAGCCGCGCCGTCCAGCCCCGACAACATCCAGACGGTGCGCGACTCGGAAGGCATCGAGGTACATCAGGTTCTGGTCGGCTCATGCACAAACAGCTCCTTCCGCGATCTGATGATTGTCGCCAGCGTCTTGGAAGGCAGGACGATTCATCCGCAGGTACAGATGGGCATTTCGCCGGGTTCGCGCCAGGTGTTTGAAATGATCGCGTCCGCGGGCGGCTTGCAGACCTTCATCGCCTCCGGTTGCCGCATTCTAGAATCCGCATGCGGTCCGTGCATCGGGCAGGGGATGTCGCCCGGCGACGATCGGGTCAGCGTGCGAACCTTCAACCGCAACTTCGACGGCAGAAGCGGAACGCGCAACGACCTTGTCTATCTCGCCAGTCCGGAAACGGCGGTGGCATGCGCCTTGACAGGCAAGATCACCGACCCGCGCCGTCTGCCGGAGCTGTTCGGCATCGAGTACCCTGACTTCGAATGGCCGGCGAAGTTCCGTATCGACGACTCGATGATCATTCCGCCGGCGGAGAACCCCGACGAGGTGGAGATTGTGCGCGGGGCGACCATCGGCGAGCCGCCGATGAATACTCCCATGCCAGAGCGGATCGACGGCAAGGTTCTCATCAAGGTAGCCGACAAGATCACGACCGATCATATCATGCCTGCCGGCCCGTTCTTGAAGCACCGCTCCAACATTCCGAAATACTCCGAGTTCGTCTTTACGATCTTCAACGCGGGGCCGGGTCCCGCCTTCGCCGAGCGCGCCGAGGACTGGCGCGACGAGGGCGGACACGGGATCATCGTCGGCGGGGAAAGCTACGGGCAAGGCTCCTCGCGCGAACACGCCGCGCTTTGCCCGATGTATCTCGGCGTCAAAGCGAAGATTGTCAAGTCGATTGAGCGCATCCATCTGGCAAACCTTGTGAACGCGGGCATCGCGCCGCTGCTGTTCACAGACGACGCCGACTACGACGCCATCGACGAAGGCGACCGTCTGCGCATTGACGATCTGCCGGGGCAGATGAGCGCGGGCGAAACGGTCGTTGTGCATAACGACACGAAAGAGCGGAAGTTCACCGTTCGGCATGGCTTGACCGAGGAGGAGACGCGCATTGTGTTGATGGGCGGGCGGCTGAACGCTGTCAAAGAGGCGCGCGGCAGCGCATAAACGAAAGGAACCCCATGCGACTCGGAATCGTGACCTACCAGATCGGAAACAAATGGGATGTCGACACGATCATCTCCAAGCTGTCCGCGGCGCAGTTTGAGGGCGTAGAGCTGCGGACGACGCATGCGCATGGCGTCGAAGTCAGCTTGAGCGGTCTTGAACGCGCCGAGATCGCCGCCAAGTTTGACGACAGCCCCGTTGAGATCGCCGGGCTAGGCAGCGCGTTCGATTACCATTCCCCCGACCCTGAGGCGCTCCGCCGCAACATCGAAGGGACGAAAGAGTACGTAATCTTGGCGCATGATGTGGACGCGCCGGGCGTCAAGGTGCGCCCGAACGGGCTGCCTAAAGAGGTTCCGGTTGAGAAGACGCTGGAGCAGATTGGGCTTGCCGTCCGCGAATGCGCCGAGTTTGCGGTCAACTACGGCGTCGAGATTCGGGTCGAAGTACACGGCGGGGGGACGTCGCTCCCGCATCATATGGCGTCCATCATGGAGCATGCGGATCACCCGAACGCCTATGTGTGCTGGAACTCAAACGCTTCCGATCTGATCGACGGGTCCATTGACGAGGCATGGAAGCTGCTTGGGGAGCGTATCGGGCTTGTCCATATCACCGAGCTTTACAACGAAAAATATCCTTACAAGGATCTGTTCCGCTTTTTGAAAGGGTCGGGCTATACAGGTTTCTGCCTCGCGGAGATCCCTGAAAGCGCCGAGCCGGATCGTTTGCTGCGCTACTACCGCGCCTTGTTTCAAGCATTGCAGCCTTAAATAGAAAGGGCGTTACATGTCTCTTACCGTGGTTCGATTGGTTCGTCCGACGCCGGAGTGGCAGGAAAGTTATGTTCGGGTGAAGGCGGGTCAGCGGCTCGTTGTGGACGCCGAGGGCGCTTGGTCGCCCGACCTGCGCAACCGCCAGGGCTGGTGCGGCGGGGACGGCGTTCCAAACCTGATCGCCGGGGACGGCTTTCGGCTTCCGGGGGCGAATGTTGGGTGCCTCGTCGGACGCATCGGCAACGGAAAACCGCGCGCCTTCGGACACCGATACGACAACTACCTGGACGAGGACGGGGTCGTCTTCCTAGCGATGAACGAAAACCCGAACCATAACAACCAAGCGGGACAGCTGCTCGTTCAGCTGATTCTGTTCGACGCGGACGAGTAAGCGGCGCCGCCTCCGATTCCCCCTTGAAAGGGGCTGGGGGGAGGTTTAAAGGACGGGCGCGGCGGCTAAGATTCCCGCTTACGCGGGAATGACGCCAGGCGGCGCCGACGCTTTAAGGTCAAAAATGAAGTTCATCGCATGGGCGTACCGCCTCAGCGAAAGAGCGGTTGACAAATCGCGCGGAAAGGAACAGCATGACATGAAAAGAAAGGAGCGAGATATGGACAATCAAGCGATTCAAGCGGGCGGACTCACCTTTTACCCGGAATATCGAAATTTCGGCGGCGACCGCGGACCCTCCATCCGCGTCTTCGGCGATGTGGACGGAAACCCGAAGCAGATCCTGCGGTTCGACTGCTTCGACAACGACCCGCACTACCATTACGACCCGACCGGCATGGACGCCTTTCACCGCATCGACCGCGCCGTGTCGCCCGACACGGTCGCCTTCGCGCTCGTCATGATACGCGACAACATCGCCGCCATGACAAAAGCGGCGGGCTATGCCGAGTTGGCGGACTCCATCGACGCGAAGGCGGTCGGGGAATGCATCGGCGAACTGCGCAGCGCGCTCGAAAAAGCGGCGGCGGAAGCGTCCTAACAACGGACGCGCATGGGCGCCGATGGGCGGTCGCGTCGGCGCGTTCGATGCGGGGCTGTCGATCCCGCGTCTTGACGGCGCGCATTGTCGACCTGCCGGATTCCAACAACATCAACGACGCGCTGGAGCGGCTTACGGCGCCGAGGGCGGACGCGCGCCTGCGCGGTTATTTTCTGCGCGGGGATGAATTCCGCCAAAGTTTTTATTACGACATCTCGGAGCCGATGCGCAGCCCGTCCGCGGTCGCGCACAAGCTGACGAAGCGGCGCGTCGCGCGGGTGGACGAGGAGCCGGCGCGTCCAAACTGGTGGGCGGAAAATCTGCCGCAGGCGGCGGAGGCGGAGCTGGAAGCGTCCGGCGCGGACGGCTTGCTTTTAGCGCATGACTGGCTGCCTTCCGCTGCGCTGCCATGGTCGCGGGCGGTTGAAGAGGCGTTTGGACGCGCCGAGGCGTTTACAGAGACGGCCGCCTGGCTTTTTGACGCGGGCGCGCCGTCACTTCGCGTTCGCGGGGCGTATGCGGACGCGCTGCGGCAGGCGGCGCGCGAGAACCTGCGCCGAACCGCGCAGCGTTTCGGCAAGGAGGCGCGGCTCGGCGTCGTTTTGCCGTATAGCCGGCGGCGCGCTTGGCGGATAACGCCGGCGCAGCTGGAGGCGGACGGCGTCGTCCCGGCGCTGGATATTCCGCCGGTGGAGCCGCGGGAGTTTCTGCGGTCGCGCGCCTCACTTCGCCTTGACGAGCTGCGCCGAACAAGAAACCCCGCCGCGCTTGCTCCGTCAGAAGAGTGGGCGCGCCTTTTGTGGAGCGTCGGCGTCAATCCGATCGGCGCGGGCGCGGGCTACGGCGCGCCGTTCGACGCCGCTCCGTTGGAAGAAGGCGGCGCGGCAGTTTTACAATCGACCGAAGACAAGTGGGCTTCTGGGCAGAACGCCGAGACGAATCGGCGCGACAGGCTTTTCGCGCAGGCGGCGCAGGCGGTTCGACGGCTGGGCGTGGAATGCGCTGTTGTGGAGGAGGCGGAGCTGATCGACATGCCGCCGCAGCGCGTCCGTCTGCTGATGGTCGGTCCGTGGCGGTCGCTGCGGACGCGGACGCTTGACGCGCTGGAGACGCGATTCTCTAAAAAACAGCTCGCGCTCCTGGAGCCGATTCCGCATCTGCTGGACGGCGCGCCGTCGCCCCGCCTTGAACGCTGGCTCTCCAAAATGCGCAGGCGGCGGCTTGAACTGGACTCGCCCAGCTTTGAGAAGCGGCTTCAGGCATGGCTTGTTAAGTCGGGCGCGGAACCGCAGGCGGGCGTCTACCGCCGATCCGACGGGTACGCCCCCGCCGCGGTCTGGAGCCGTCTCATGTCGGGCGGCGATGATGAGTATTTCACCTTCGCGCATGAGGAGCCTCGCCCGCTGGAGCTGCTCGTTGAACGCGCCGCCGAACGCAGCCGATGCGAACGCTGGACGGGGCGCGAATGGAAACCGCTGCGCAGCTGGACGGCGGACGGACATACGTTTACGGCGCTGGAGTCGGCGCCGCGCCGCTTTGAAACGATACGGCTGCGGTGAAACGTTAGAAGGCGCCAAAGACGCTGTCAGCGCCCTTTTCCGTCATTCCCGCGGCCTTTTTCCGTCATTCCCGCGCCCTTTTCCGTCATTCCCGCGTAAGCGGGAATCCAGAGATCAGGCAGAAACCGTCCGCGTTCCCACGCCGACATGTCCTAAATAAAGACGTAAGGTCAGGGGCGGCGCTTGCGCTAAGCCCCTCTCCCGCGTACAATATAGCCCATGAATGAAACTTGGCGAACGCCAGACCCGCAGCGTCTGCTTCAAGACGTATTTGGACACGCGCAATTTCGCCCCATGCAGCGCGAGATCATTGACCGCATTCTCGCCCGGCGAAGCGCGCTTGTTGTTCTCTCCACCGGCAGCGGCAAGTCGCTCTGCTACCAGCTCCCCGCGCTCATTTTTGACGGGCTGACGGTCGTTGTGTCGCCGCTCATATCGCTCATGCAAGACCAGGTGGAAGCGCTGAAGGAGCGCGGAGTCGCCGCCGCCTTTTACAACAGTACCCTCAGCGGCGCCGAAAGGACGGATGTCGTTAGAGGCGTCCGCGCGGGAAATATCAAGCTGCTTTACATCGCGCCTGAAGGACTCCTCCAGGACCGTATCTTGTCGCTGCTGGATGAGGCGGACCTCTCCTGCATTGCCATTGACGAGGCGCATTGCATTTCGCAATGGGGGCATGATTTCCGCCCCGAATACCGCAAGCTTGGGGCGATTCGACGTTGGTTTCCAGACGCGGTTTGCGTCGCGTTAACAGCGACCGCCACGCCGCGCGTTCAAGAGGACATCGCGCAGACGCTCGGCATTGCCCCTGAAGACGCCTTTGTCGGCAGCTTTGACCGAGAGAACCTGCATCTGTCGGTGGAGCCGCGAATCAAAATGGATGATCAGATCGCCGCGTTTCTGAGGGAGCGCAATGGGCAGTCGGGCATCGTCTACTGCAGAAAAAGGGATACGGTCGATTCGCTGTGTGAAGAGCTGGCGGAGCGCGGGTTTTCAGCGCGACCCTACCATGCGGGCATGGAAAGTGAGGAGAGACAGGCGAATCTGGAGGCGTTTCTGGACGGCAGGGCGCCCATTATGGTCGCGACCATCGCGTTTGGGATGGGCATCGACAAGGAGAATGTGTGTTTTGTGCTGCATGCCCAACTCCCGGATTCGCCTGAATTGTATTATCAGGAGATCGGGAGGGCGGGCAGAGACGGCGAACGCGCCGACTGTAAATTGCTGTTCAGTTACAGCGACGTGGACACGATCCATTATTTTATACAAAAAGGCGCGGCGTCAGAAAGAGAAGGGCGGCTGGAACGGCTGAACTGGCTGCTGAATTGGGCGTATTCTTCAGAATGCCGGCGCAAAACGCTCTTGGCGTACTTTGGAGAAGAGCGGGAACAGGAACGATGCGGCATGTGCGACAACTGCGCTGTCGCCGAAGAGCCGCAGGATTTGACGATATCCGCCCAGAAATTCATGTCCTGTATCGCGCGGACAAGGCAGCTGTTTGGCGAAGCGTACATCATTGATGTGTTGAAGGGTTCCAGAAATCGCCGGATTCAAGAAAACGGACATCATGATCTGACCGTTTATGGAATCGGTACCGAGTTCATCAAGGCGGGGTGGCAGGCCTTGTCGTTTCAGCTGCTGAAGCGCGGGCTGATTAGACGCGATTTGCGGCACGGCAGCTTGAAATTGACATCGGAAGGGCGCGATTTTCTTAAGAATAGAGAGCCGTTCATGGGCGCGGCTATATCGCCCGTCAGATCGTCAAGCCGAAGAACTGCGTCAACCCGAAGCGCCGCGTCCAACGCAGGCGCGGCTGAATATAACGAAGAGCTTTTTGAAAAGCTGCGCGTCAAACGGAAAGAGATTGCTGACGAAGAGAATAAGCCCGCTTTTACCGTGTTCCATGACAGCAGCTTGATAGAGATGGCGTCTCGATTTCCGCAGACGGAGGCGGAGTTTCTTGAGATTTCAGGCGTCGGACCGGCGAAGCTTGAACAATACGGAGACGCCTTCTTGCAGATCATCCGCGAGCATTGCCAGGAGCGGGGAGAGCGCGAATCGGGCGAATAAGATTCCCGCTTACGCGGGAATGACCGCTGTTTTCACGGGGCAGGCTATGAGGGGCGGGAATGACCCCCATTTTCGCGGGGCAGGCTATGAGGCGCGGGAGGCTTACGCTTGAACGCGCCCGTACTCCGCCTCAAACGCGCCCATGAGCCGCGCCTTCGCCTCGGCGCATGCGCCGTCGTCAACGCGGTTTGTCTCCTCAAACGGGTCTTCTTGTAGATCGTACAGCTCCTTCGGCTCTCCCTTCCGCCGAACCAGCTTGAAACGCCCGTCAAACGCGAGCCGCCATTCGCCCAAACCTGAAAACACAACCCCGCGGTTTCCGTCCGACGCCCCCGACAGAACCTCCCGCAGCGAGCGGCTGTCCATCCCGTCCAGCGGGTCGGCGCCGGCATAGTCCAAAAAGGTTGCCGTCAGATCGAGCGTCGCCGCAGGAGACGAAAGCCGACGCCCCGCCGCAACTCCTGGACCCGCCGCAACCAGCGGAACCCCCGCCGACGCCTGATACGGCTTTCCTTTGCCCCACGCGCCGCGGTCGCCCAGCATCTCCCCATGGTCGCTGCTGAAAACGATGAGCGTGTTCTCCAGCTCGCCCCGCTCGCGCAGCGCCTCCGTGTAGACGCCGAGCCACCGGTCGATGTTCTCGATCATCGCGGCATAGTTTCGGCGCACCGCCTGATGCTTCTCCGCGTTTTCCCCGTCCCAGACCGCCGGGTCGGGAAATTCAACCCCCTTGTAAAGCTCCGCCATCGCCTCCGTGATGTCCCACGGGTTGTGCGGTCCCGTAAAGTTGATCTGCAAGAACCATGGCTTCCCCGACGGCGCCTCGTTGATCAGGTCAAGCCCGTTTTGCGCGATCCAGTTGTCGCAGTAAGCCGCTTCGGGCAGCGGCGTCGGAAAGGCGGCAAAGCGGTTGCGCCGCCGAAAATCCTGAACATGCGCCTCCCGCCAGCCGATCCGCTCAAGGTAGGTCAAATACGGTCCCTGCGTCTCGCGCCCCGCGTTGTTGACCCCGTCCAGCTTCCCTTCGTTGTTGACGCCGGCGCTGAAGCCCCAGGCGTCCAGACGCCGCTGTCCGTCCCGCCCCCATGCGCCTTTTTTGCCGATGCAGCTGCCCTTGTTCAGGTCGAATTTGCCGCAGCCGGTTACATGGTATCCCGCCGACTGGAGACGCTGGTACAGGTTTGGCGCGTCGGTCGGGAGGTCTTGCCCGTTCGACGGCACAAGGCATCGGTCGTATTCGTTTCCGACAGCGAGGCAGGCGCGGCTTGGCGCGCACACGGGCGAAGGGCAGAGCGCGTTTTCAAAGGCGGTTCCGCGTTCGCGCAGCGCGTCCAAATTCGGCGTCCGCACAGGGATGTCGGAGCGGGCGCCGTCCCAGTCGGGGCGCATCTGGTCGGGGAAAAAGAACAGCAGGTTCGGTGGCGTTGTTTTCATGGGCGGCTTGCGTCCTGTTTTAAAAGAGCGTTTTAGGCGACCGGAAAACCGCTGCCGACAAGCGGCTCGCCGTCTTCCACCTCAATCGTCGGTACCAGCACATGCCCCGGCGACTGTTTTCGGTTGAATTGAACCCCCTTTGCCATGAAGATCATCACAAAGGCGCGCCGCTGCCGGTCGGTGATATTCGCCGGCGTCGCATGAAAATTCAGGCAATGGTGAAACATGCATTCGCCCGCCTTCAGCTCCACCGGCGTTCCATGCGAGGCGTCCAGCCGGGCGACCTCGTCGCGCGAGGAGGGCAGGTTCGTCGTTCCGTTGCTGTCCGGAACCGGCTTGCCCGCCGCCTCCGCCGCCCGCGCGTCCGGCGTGAAACGCGGGTCCACATGGCTTTTCGGGATCACATGCATGCACCCGTTTTCAACGGTCGCGTCGTCCAGAGCGAGCCAGCAGCTGACGATCTTGGACGGCCAGAGCGGCCAGAAGTAAAAGTCTTGGTGAAAACGAAAATGCCCGTTGTCTTTCGGCGGCTTGGAGATGACCTGGTCATGCCAGAGGCGCGTTTCGGGCGTCCGCAGCAGACCGCGCGCCGCCCCCGCGATGACGGGGTGGTGAATCGCCGCTTCATAGGCGGGGTCGCGCTTCCACATGTTGACATACTGATGAATCGCGCGGGCGGGCCGTCCTTCGGGCGACTCGCCGTCGCGGTCATGTCCGTAGCCGAATTCGGGTGAAGAAGCGTCGCTTTCGCGCAGCTCCAGCTGAATGATGCGGTCAAGTCCGCTGCGCATCGCCTCCACCTCGCTAGGCTCCAGCGCCTTGCCGTACTTAAGGTATCCGTTCTCTTCAAAAAAGCGTATCTGCTTTTCAGCGACCATAGGCGTCTCCTTTTCATGCGCAGTATAGCGCCTTTTGCGGTTTCAGGTAATCGGAGCGCCGTAACGCGATACGGGCGGTTCCCGCGGAAGCTGCAGAAACCGCCCGCCTTCATATGCGATCAAGCATTCATCTTACGGCTCTTCGTCGTTCGGCGGCTGCTGTTTTTGCCGCTCCTGCGCGTCAAGGAGGCGGAAAACCTGCTGAATCTCCTCGCGCGAATGGCGTTTGCGGACGGCGTTGTAGGCGTCCTGGGCGCGCTGGGCGTCGCCTGCTTTGGCGAAGGCGCGCGCCATGCCAAGCAAGGCGTTCATGTAGCCTTCGGGCGTCGCCTCGGAGAGGGCGTACTCCATCTCAAACGCATCTTGGTACGCCTTGGCAAAGTCGGCGTACGCCGCCGCCATGTCGATCTCTTCGCTGGGCGGCGGACTTTTAGGGCGAGGAGCGTCCGGCGGCGTCGGCGGATCCAACGACCGCTTCGGAAACTTGAAGATGTAAGGCGGCTGATACTGCTGCGCAGGGGCGAAATTTTCAACGCCCGCCAACCGCTCTTCCCAGATGGGTTGATAAGCGGGATTCCCTTCCTGCAGCCCTGACAACCGCCAGCGGCCTGCCCTCGCGCCGCCGACGACCATCGCTTTTTGAAACTGATCAGCCGCCTCATACAGCATATCCAGCCGCTCATAGGCGTTGCCGAGAAGCATATGGAACCGCGAATTGGAATGCAGATAATCTTCCCGAAGAATGCGCCCAATGGCGACAATCGCCTCCTCTGGATAATGGAGAAACAGATCGCTTGCGGCAGCGGCGACCGCTCGTTCGTCATACGGATGATGTTCAACCAGCAGCCGCGCCGATTCGACCGCGTCTACATTCGCGTAGGCTTTCAACAGCAGGGCGTCGCGCGAGGTCGGATCCTTCGCTAGAGCGCGGTCGGCGTATTCGATGGCGTACTCTTTTTCCCTTCGAATCCATCGCTCGCCCCCCGCTTCTGGATAAGATTCACCCCTGCCCGCGTTGTACAGGTACTTGGCGGCGGTCAGGTCGTCCATCCCTTCCACCAAGATCTCGATCACGGCGCGCGGCGTCTTCTTGCCGTGAAGTAAAACAGATCCGCGCTGCTCGCGCAAGTACTGGCGGATGCGTATCTGCTTTTCCGAGAGTTGTTTCTTCGGGGAGATCCCTCTCATGGAAAGGAGCCTAGCGGAGAGGCGGCGGCTTATTTCGTCGTCGCCCAGTCCTTCAGCAATCATATTGGACCCGATCTGCTCAAGCCATTCGCGGCCCTCAGGATTTGTTTCGTTTCCTAGAGCGGCGTATATTCCGCTTAGAATCCGCTCAAGACGAAGATTCGGATCTGCGGGTACCTCTTTTATGTCGGGGGCGGCGGTTGTTGGTTCGATCTTGGCGCCGCTCTCCGCGCTGACAGGAGCTTCTTCCGCGCGGCTCTCCTCTGCAAGCGCCGGATCGCCCGCGCGGAGGAAGAGAGCGGCGGCGACAGCCAGCGCCGCCAGTAAGACGGCGCCTGCCAGCAGCGCGAGGCGCGCCCTGCGGTGTGATGAGCGCTGCGTTGTTTTCATCGTCTTGACCGCTCCAAGTTGCTAAGCCATCTAGGAACAGCATAACGCCTTGGCGCTAGCGCCGCAAGCCGCTCACTCCTCCCCGCCGCTGTCGTCTTCCTCCTCGCCGTTCGGTGGCTGCCGTTTCAGACGCTCCTGTTCGTCGAAGCGGCGGAAGACCCGCTCAACCTCCTCGCGCGAATGGCGCTTGCGGACGGCGTTGTAAGCGTCCTGGGCATGCTGGGCGTCGCCCGCTTTGGCGAAGGCGCGCGCCATGCCCAACAGCGCGTTCATATAACCTTCAGGCGTCGCTTCAGAGAGACCGTACTCCATCTCAAACGCATCTTGGTACGCCTTCGCAAAGTCGGCGTATGCCGCGGACATGTCCATCTCCGCGCCGGGCGGCGGAAGGGGCGGCGCGCCTTCAAGGCGCGGGGCGTCTGGATGGTCAGGCGGCGGAGGCGCGCCATGCGGATCGTCCGGGGACGCCCCATGGGGATGTCCATGAGACGGCGCGCTCGGCGCGGTTGGCGTCTGTTTTGCCGCCGCGTCCGGTCCCCGTTCCTCCCAGATGGACGAGTAGTTCCGCCCTCCCCTGAACATCAAATTCATATACATGAAAGCACACCGACCGCGCGGACCATACCCATGCGGGTCTCTAAGTTCATCCGGCGGCGCAAACGCCATCTTCCCAAAATGGCTCTCGTCAAACCCGGCGCCGAGAAGATAATGCATCGCCGCTATGTCCAGCATATCCAGCCGCTCGTAGGAGATGGCGGGACTTTCATGCAGTTCCTCATTTGAATACGGCCCTTCTTCCGGCAATAAACGCTCCAGCGCGGCGATGACCTCTTCAGGTTGATCTCGCACCAAGCCCCTAGTTGCAATGGCCATTGTGTCTGGATCGTCAGGGTACAGTTCCATGAGTCTTCGGCTAATCTCAAGATGCGATCCTGTCCCCGCATAGAGCTTTACGAGCAGGGCGTCGCGCGAGGTCGGGTCTTTTGCCAGGACGCGGTCGGCGTATTCCACAGCATACTCTCGCTCTGGGCGCCAGGTCCAGTCGGGGGAAAGCGGAAATAAACCGCCGATATTGAGCAGATGCTTCGCGGCGGTCAGGTCGTCCATTTCCTCCACCAATATATCGATCACTTCCTGCGGAATCATCGGGCCTCCTGCCAGCGGAATGGAAGTGGATCCTGTCAGCGGATGGGAGCGGCGGCTGTGATGCCTTAAGATTCCCGCACATTTTACCGCAAGGGCGGGAATGACGCCCAGCGGCGCGAACGCTTTATGGTTAAAATGAAACCTCCGTATAAGCGTACCGCCAAGGCTGCCGTCCAGTTGCGCGACGCGCCGTTTTTGCGCACTCTATTTGCATGCCGCTGTTGAAAGTACACGATCTCAAGACGCATTTTTATGTCGGCTCGCCGTTTCGCCGACAAAAAACGGTCATACGCGCCGTGGACGGCGTCTCATTTGAACTGGAACGAGGCGAGACGCTCGCCCTGGTCGGCGAAAGCGGATGCGGAAAAACGACCGCGGCGCGCTCCATTCTGCGCCTAGAAGAGCCGACCGCCGGCTCCGCCGTTTTCGACCTAGACGGAGAGCCTGTCTCCATCTTCGACCTTGACAAAGAGAGTCTGCGCAGATGGAGGCGGAAAGCGCAGATGGCGTTCCAAGACCCGTTCGGATCGCTCAACCCGCGCATGAATGTCGCCGACATTGTGACCGAAGGGCTGCGCATTCACCGCCTCTGCCGACCGAGCGGCAAATGGGAACGGGCGGCGGAGCTTCTAGAATCGGTCGGATTAGACGCCCGACACGCCGCGCTTTATCCGCATGAGTTCAGCGGCGGGCAGCGGCAGCGCATCGGCATCGCGCGCGCGTTGGCGCTGGAACCGGACCTGATAGCGGCGGATGAACCTGTCTCGGCGCTGGACGTCTCGGCGCAGGCGCAGGTTGTCAACCTCATGCAAGATCTGCAGGAGCGGCTCGGGTTGAGTTATCTGTTCATCTCGCATGATCTAAGCGTTGTGCGCCACATCGCGGACCGGGTCGCCGTCATGTATCTTGGAAAAATCGTGGAGACGGGACCGAAGGCGGAGCTGTATGAGAATCCTGTTCATCCCTACACAAAAGCGCTGTTGAGCGCCGTTCCGTCGCTGGATCCGTCGGCGGAGCGGTCGGCGCTGCGTCTGTCTGGGGACGCGCCCAGCCCCGCCAATCCGCCGTCCGGGTGCGCTTTTCATCCGCGCTGTCCGATGGCGGAACCGTCCTGCGCGAACACGCCGCAGACGCTTGTCAACATCGGCGAAGGGCGCGCCGCCGCCTGCCATATTGCGACAGGAGGCGCCTAGCGCAGCCATTCCATAAAAAAGAAACGAAAATAGAAAGGGTCAAGACGATGCGAAATAGGTTGAACGCGGTTGCCGCGGCGTTGCTAACGGCGGGGCTGTTGGCGGGATGCATCTCCCAAACCCCTGAGCAGGATATAACAGCGGCGGCGCCTGAAGAATGGAAAGCGTTCAAGGCGGCAGAACAGGCGCTGAAGGCGGAGCTGAAGGCGTTGACGGCGGTATGGAGGGCGTTAGATGCGGCGGAGCAGGCGCGCTCGGCGGCGGCCGCGCCGGCGGAATGGAGCGCATTGAAGGCGGCAGAGCAGGCGCTGACAGCGGCGGCGCCTGCAGAATGGAACGCATATGAAAAGACGCATAGCATCGAGACGAGGGCAGCGGCAAGGATGGGAAAGAGAATGCAATGGGAGGAGTCACGGCGGGAATGGGAGCAGTCATGGTGGATGGCTGAGGAGTTGAGGGCGGCGGCGCCTGCAGAATGGAACGCAGTTGAAAAGGCGCAGGAGGCAGTGTTCCATGCGCGCATGGCGGCAGAAAAGGCATGGAAAGAGCGGATACAGGAATGGCGCGCCTATCATGAGGCGTATATGGCTTGGCAGGGAGTTTTGGACGCGCATGCGGAGGCGTTGAGAACGATGGTACCGGAATGGCGCGTGTATGATGAAGCGGCGGCGGCGCAGAGGGAGGCGGAAAAGGCGATGTTTAAAGCGGCGCGGAAGGCGGAGGGGGGCGGAAGGTCGTTTAGAACGGCGGCGCCTGCAGAATGGAAAGCGTATGAGAGGGCGCGGAAGGCAGCGCAGGAAGCGGCGTACGAGGCGCAGGAGGCGCAGATGAAAAATACGGAAGAGTTGAGAGCGGAACAGGAGATGTGGAGGAAGGCGCGGGAGGAGGCGCAGAAGACGATGGAAGCGGCGCAGGCGCCATGGGAGAAAGCGCAGAAAACAGCGGCGCCTGCAGAATGGAACGCATGGAAGACAGCGCAGAAGGCGTTTGAACAGGCGATGCAGAAAGCGTATGAGGTAAAGCGAACGTATGAAGCGGCGCAAGAGTCGTTGGAAAAAGCGGCGCCGGCGGAATGGCGCGCGTATGAGAAGGCGCAAGCCCAGCAGAACTAAGGCGTCCGCTCCGCCCGCCGCCGCCATTCCCGTAAAGTGTCCGCCCCGCCCGTCATTCCCGTGAAAACGGGAATCTTAAGATGTCTATTTGGCTGACCTCACGTCTTAAGTTGGGACATCTCGGCATGCGAACGCGGACGTCTTCTGCGGCGCCTCTAGATTCCCGCTTACGCGGGAATGACGAACTGTTTGGCGGCGCCTTTTTCCCATGAATAGAGCGATCGTCGGTTCAAATGTCCCAACTTTATGCATAAGGTCAGTATTTGGCGGTTGACAACGCCGCCTGGGCGGGCGCCTAGCGGATAGAGCGTTCTGTATCCGCGGCAGCCTTTTGCCGCTTTATTCGGCGCCGCTGTCGTTTTCCTGCGGTTCTGCGTCTGCCTCATCCGCCTCTTCCGACTGCCCATGTTTCTTATCCGCAGGGGCGACCGAGAGGAAGCGGCTCTTGCCCGCCATGACCCATCTTGGCGACAAATTGTATGGGCGGGGTTTCATGCGCACGTCCAAAACATGCCGAACCTCTTTAGTGTCGATATGCATCATCTTGATGGAGACGGTTGAAGCATTTCCGCCCTTCCCCAGCGCAGCCGATGAGTAAAGGAGCCATTTGCCGTCCGGCGACCAGTCATCTGGACTATCGGCGCCGTCGTCGTTGAAGGTGAGCGCTTCAACGTTAGAACCGTCTGGGCGCATCGCATAGACCTGCAATCTGTATGGCTGATCAAGGTTTGGAACGCGGTTGGCGGAAAAAGCGATCCATCTGCCGTCGGTAGACCAGACCGCGTTCTCGCTGCTGAAGTTGGATTGCGTTAGGTTCACGCGGTTTTTGCCGTCTTTGGCGTCCATCGTATAGACATCGCTAACGTACTTCTTCGTATCCGACGCCCCGAGAAAAACGATCGTTTGACCGTCCGGCGACCATCTTGGAGACATATTGCGGCCGGACGGCATGTTGGTTAGCCGTACCAATTTGCGCGTGTTCACATTCAGCTTGTAAATATCGTCAACGCGCTCGCCGTCTGCGTCCATCGCAAGCCATTTGCCGTCCGGCGACCAGCAAGGCCTACTAAAGGTCAAGCCTACAGGCAGAGGAGTCCATGCCGCGAGGTTTGTCGCCCGCCCCGTCTCTAGATCAAGGATGTAGGGGGTGTCGTCGCTCCAGTCGGTTGAATCAAGCATGAAAATCGCCGCTCGTTTGCCGTCCGGCGACCATTCCACGGATAAGAATCTCGCCTTTCCGCCGGTGTCCATCCAAAGCCGTTCGTTTTCGCCGTCCGCGTCAACAAGCCAAATCTGAAACATGCGATACTGAACAGGATCTACCTTCATAAATGAGAGGGTCGGCTTTTCCAGCTTCGTCACATCCTCAAGCGGTTTCGGCAATGGAACGGCCGCAAACGCCGACAGGGATTCGATCCAAAACAGAACAAAAGAGAGCGCGGCTGACGCCAGAAACGCCCAGCGCCTTGAGACAGGGGAGAAGGTCATGTCATGCTCCTTTCATGAGGAAACGCGCCGTCGTTTTTAGAATACAGTACATCATCGATTTCGTCCATTGAGTTAAGACAATTTCTGAGATAACCCTTAGGGTCGGGACCATTCTGAAGGTGAACGCAGATAACGGCGCGCGGAGCGACGGATGCGTTTAAAAGAAAAAAGCGGTATCATGCCCATGGAACGAGACGCGCTATCGGAGGAACGCAATGCGGCAGCTAGAATCGATCAACGCCCTCGCCGTTCGGCAGCTGAAAGAGTGGGGCGAAATACTGACCGGCTGGGAGATGACGAACCGGTATGAGGTGATGGACACGAACGGAGTGAAACTGTTTGACGCAGGCGAGCAGCGCGGCTCTCTCCTCGCCCGGCAATTTCTGGGACCGAAGCGCCCCTTCAGCCTCGTCGTTTTAGAGAAAGGTTCGCCCGCTCTCTACGTTCAGCGCCCGTTCCGCTTCTTCGTACAGACCGTCGATATACTGGACGGCGGACGCTCCCCGCTCGGCTCCATCGAAAAGACGCTGAACCCCGTCCAGCGAAACTACCACATACGCAACCGCGAAGGTCAGGAAATCTGCGAACTCCACGGTCCGCTCACCAAACCATGGACGTTCTTCATCATGCAAAACGGAAACGAAACAGGCGTCATAACAAAACGCTGGGGCGGCATTGCGCGAGAGGCGTTCACGGACGCCGACGCGTTCGGCGTAAGGTTCCCGCGGGAGGCGCCCCCCGAAACAAAGGCGCTGCTTCTCGGCGCCGTCTTCTTGATCGACTTCGCTCATTTTGAAAGGCAATGATCCGATGCCGTATGGAAACACCCCGCCCGTTGACACCTCCAACAGCCCGAACGCGCGGCTCAAACCGGTACCCATCGAGGCGGTTCAATTGGAGGACCGCTTCTGGGCTTCGAAGATTCAACAGCTGCGCGAAACAACGCTCCCGACGCAGCATCGCATCCTTGAAGAAACGGGGCGCATCGACAATTTCAGACGCGCCGCCGGCAAGATCGAGAAAGATTTTCAGGGGCTGTACTTCAACGACTCGGACGTCTACAAGTGGCTCGAAGGGTGCGCATACTCGCTTGCGTACCAAGGCGGCGGAGAGGTCGAACGGCTCTCCGATGAGGTCATCGCCGAGATTGCGCAGGCGCAATGCGAGGACGGCTACCTGAACACATATTATATGTTCGACCGCGAGGATCAGCGGTGGACAAATCTGCGCGACATGCATGAGCTGTACTGCGCCGGGCATCTCTTCTCCGCCGCGGCTGCGCACCATCGCGCCACAGGCAAGCATTCGCTCTTGGATGTCGCGCTCCGCTTCGCCGACTGCATCGACAACCTGTTCGGCGACGGAAAAAAAGAGGGCGTCCCCGGACATGAGCAGATCGAGATGGGCTTGGTTGAGCTGTACCGCGAAACAGGCGAGGCGCGCTATCTGAAACTGGCGCAGTTTTTCCTGGACAAGCGCGGACACAACCTGATCGGAGGCGGCGAATACCATCAGGATCATAAGCCGGCGCGCGAACTGGACTCGGTCGTCGGGCATGCGGTGCGGGCGTTGTATCTGAACGCGGGCGCCGTTGACCTGTATATGGAGACCGGCGAAGAGGCGCTCATGGAGGCGATGACGCGCATCTGGACGAACATGACCGAGCGGCGCATGTATGTCACGGGCGGCGTTGGGGCGCGCCGGGCGGGCGAAGCGTTCGGCGGCGATTACGAACTGCCGAACGAGATCGCCTACTCCGAAACGTGCGGCGCCATTGCGAACGCGCTCTGGAACTGGCGCATGCTGCTCGCGACCGGCGAAGCGCGCTACGCCGACGTCGCCGAGCTGGCAACCTACAACGGCGCCTTGTCCGGCATCTCTCTGGACGGGCGGCATTATTTTTATGTGAACCCGCTCTCCAGCCGAGGACGCCACCGACGGCAGCGCTGGTTCGGTTGCGCCTGCTGTCCGACCAACATCATTCGTCTCATCGGGCAGGTTCCGGGGATGATCTACTCCGCCTCCGACAACGCGCTCTGGACGCATCTTTACGCCGCCAGCTCCGCCAAGATGGACGTTGCCGGCGCCGAGGTTTCCATTCAGCAGCGGACCGATTATCCGTGGGACGGCGCGGTAGAGATGGAGCTGTCGCTGGACAAGCCCGCCCGTTTTGCGCTCAACCTGCGCATGCCTGGGTGGCTCCGATCAGCCAAAATCGAAGTGAACGGCGAGGCGGCGGAAGCGTCCGCCCCAGGCGCGTATGCGTCCATTGAGCGCGATTGGAAAAGCGGCGATGTCGTCCGTCTGGCGCTGCCGATGCCGATTGAGCAGATCGCGGCGCATCCGTATGTGGAGGCAACCGCCGGAAAAACGGCGTTGAAGCGCGGTCCGCTTGTGTATTGTATGGAGGATGAACGGTCGCCGGCGGCGGGCGTCGTCGCGGACGGACAGATGACGCATGCGTTCGACGAGGCGCTGCTGGACGGCGTCGGCGCGATTCATTTTGAGGGGGTCGCTGGCGAAACGGAAGGCTGGGAAAACAGCCTTTACAGGCGGCGCGCCGACATGTCGGAGGAAAAATCGACGCTCCGCGCCATCCCGTACTACGCATGGGCAAACCGCGTTGAGGCGCCGATGCGCGTTTGGCTTCATCTGCGTTGATGGGCTGCGCCGCGCGTCAAAAGGCGGTACGCTCATGCGATGACATTCCATTTTTTAATCCTAAAGCGTCCGCGCCGCGCGTCGTCCCCCGCTTCCGCGAGGACATGCATTCCCGTGAAAACGAGAATCTTAGGCGTCGCAGACGCCGTCCATATCGCGTCTCCGATCAATACCATCGCATGGGCGTACTGCCTCTCTGACTTACATCTTTTTAGTTGGGACATGGCGGCAGGCGAACGCGGACGGTTTCGATGGCGCCTCTGGATTCCCGCGCGTTTTACCGCAAGGGCGGGAACGATGTTTTCAAGAGTTGCAAACGCGGCGGAATGCTGTATCATAATCGTTATGAATCAAGCGGCGCAGCAAATTCATTCCAAACGCTTGAAGGCGGCGGCGGAACCTGTCTCCCGCAGACTAGGGTACGCCTTTGCAAAACGCGCCTTTGACATTTTATTCGCCTTGATCGTTCTCGCGGCTCTCTCGCCCGTCTTTTTGATTGCGGCGGCGCTGGCGAAGTTTCAATCGCCCGGCGGCGCCTTCTTCTTGGGGGAGCGGATCGGGCGGCATGGCAAGCCGTTTCGCCTCGTCAAATTTCGCACGATGGTGAACGGCGCGCAGAACGGCGCCGCCATCACCACCGCCGACGATCAGCGCGTGACGCGCATCGGGCGATTCCTCCGCAAAACCAAAATAGACGAACTGCCGAACCTGCTGAACGTATTGACAGGCTCCATGTCGATTGTCGGACCGCGGCCGGAGACGCCGAACTACGCCGCGCTTTACTCGGAGCAGGACAGGCGCGTTCTGAACGCCCGCCCAGGCGTCACCGGCCCTGCGCAGCTGCATCTGCGCGACGAGGAGGAGCTGCTCGCCCGCCAGCCCGACCCTGAACAGTACTACATCCAGCGCCTGATACCGCTAAAACTGCGCATGGACATCGCCTACCTAGAAACGCGCACGATGCGAAAAGACCTGTACTACATTCTGCGCACCGTCGGCGTCGTTTTCACCCGATTCAAACGCAAACCGAAGGAGCCGCATCCATGACAGGCGACCGCAAAGCGTCCGTTCAGAAAGCGGTCATACCAGCCGCCGGCGTCGGGACGCGCCTGCTTCCCGCCACCAAATCGCAGCCCAAAGAGATGCTGCCGGTCGGACGCAAGCCCGTCATCCAGTATGTTGTCGAAGAGATTGTGACGGCGGGAATTCTGGACATACTGATTGTGACGAGCCAGCAGAAGCGCGCCATCGAAGACCACTTTGACCCGGACCCGCACCTTGAGCAGCGGCTTGCCGAAAAAGGCGACCCTGACCGAGCGCTCGATTATCTGGACGAGAATTGCCGCATGTTTTATGTCCGGCAAAGCGACCCGAAGGGGCTTGCGGACGCCATCGCCAAATCGGAGCAGTTTGTCGGGGGAGATCCGTTTGTCGTCTGCCTCGGCGATTCGATCATCCAGTCGAACGGAGGAGTCGATGTACTTAAACGTCTCATGGATGTCCATGAACGGGAGAGCGCCGCGGCGACCATTCTGTTTGAAACGGTGCCGATGGAGGAGGTGGTGCGGTACGGCATCGCGCAGCCGATGCGGACTCCCGTCGGGGATATTTTTGCGGTTGCCGATCTGATCGAGAAGCCGACCGTTGAGCAGGCGCCGAGCAATCTTGCCATCGCAGCGCGGTATGTGTTCAGTCCTGAAGTGTTCGACTTCATCCGAAAAACGGAACCAGGGCGCGGCGGCGAGATTCAGATCACCGACACCATGCGTCTCATGCTGAAGGCGGGGCTGCCGGTCTGGGGCGTCTCCATTGGACGCGGAGCGCGCCGGTTGGACATCGGCAACTATGAGAGTTACTTCAAGGCGTTTTTTGAGCTGTCCATCGCAGACGCTGAATTCGGGCAAGCGTTTCAGCAATTCGTCCAGGATCGGCTTTCAAAATGATCTTCATTGAGCAGGTTCAGCTGGAGAATATCAAAAGCTACAGGGAGGCGCGCGTTCAGTTTCAAGAGGGGGTGAACTTCATCTGCGGCGTCAACGGCGCGGGCAAAACGACCATCGTGGAGGCGATCGGATACGCGCTTTTTGACGCCGCGCCGGCGAAGCCGATCAAAGGGTTCATCAAACATGGCGCGGCAAGAGGAAAAGTGCGCGTGACCTTCAAAGGCGCCGACAACAACCGTTATATCTCCGAGCGGGTCCTCTTCGAAAGAGGCGGGGGGCATTGGCGCATTTACGACGCGGAACAGGGCGACGCGCTCGACATGAACACTCAAGAGGAGATCCTGCAGTTTTTTCAAGAGGGGGCGATGCCGATCCGCGGCGGGAAATTGGACGATCTGTTTCATACGATGATCGGCGTCCCGCAGGGGATGATCTGCGCCCCGTTCCTTGAAACGCCCGCCAAGCGCAAACAAGCGTTCGACGGCATTCTTCAGGTGGACGGATATAAAAAGGCGTTTGGAAAAACGAGCGGCGTCGAATCGCATTTTAAAAACAAGCAGGTCGAATTGACGGAGCGGCGCGAGATCTTTGAGCGTCAAGCAGAGGGGTATGACGAAGCGAAGACGCGGATTCAAGAGCTGGAAACGGCGCAGGCTGAACTGAAAAAGAGAGAAGAAAAAGAGAAAGCGGCGCGTCAAGAAGCGCAAGCAGACCAACAGCGCATGGAAGAAAGGCGGCGGGAGATCAACGCCGCGGAACAGAAACAGACGCGGGCAAGCGGCGCGCTGGATGTAAAGAAGGCGGAGGCGGCGCGCCTAGCGAGCGATTTAGAAAAGGCGGCGGAAGCGGAGCGCGTCTGCGCTGAAAACGCGGCGGCGCATCATGCGCATCTATCTGCGCAGCGGCAGTTGAACTCCCTCGCCCAAGAGCAAAAAGAGCGCGACGCCGTCCAGCGCGACCTTAACAAAAATGAGAGAGAGCAGGCGGAGTTAGAGGCGCGCATCCAGACGATGAAAGAGAGCGCCGACCAAAACGAAGGCGAGCAAAAAGAGAAACTGGAGAACGTTCAAAAGCAAATAGAGGCGAACGCGCCTGAAATGCAGGCGGCGGATTCGGCCGTGGCGGACGCGAGCGAGCGGCGCCGCTATTGGGAGGACGCTTTCAAAAAGTCGGACGCGCTGACGGAGCCGCTAACCGATCTGCGCAGTTTGCTGAATACCGGAAAAAACGCCGCCGCGGCGGTTCATAAGGCGGTTGAGGAACGGGAATCGCAGCTGGAAGAGCTGGGCAAATATGAGGAAGTGAAAGCGCTGTCCGAGACATTTGGCGCCGTTGAAAAGAGGCGGGACGAGCTGCGCAGTCAGGTGAATAGACTGAACGCGCAGGCGGAGGAAGCGAAGCGGCGTCAAGAGGAGGCGACAGACGGCCTCTGCCCCATTTTGCGCGAGCCATGTCAAAATGTTGACGGGGGCGACTTGAGCCTGCGCATCGCGTCCGATCTGGTTCAGATTGAAGCGCTGACGCAAAAGCCGCAGGCGGAACTGG
Organism: Candidatus Poribacteria bacterium; assembly: GCA_963665845.2. Lineage (GTDB taxonomy): Bacteria > Poribacteria > WGA-4E > JAPPNK01. The sequence continues at coordinate 1,764,933 of OY762492.1, read as the reverse complement.
AGGCGGTTGAACAGGAGCTTCAAAAAGCGTCCGCCGCCAAAGACGAGTTGAATCGCTTAGAGCGGATTCAAGACAGCGTCGCGACTCTTAATAGCGGGATGCTGGAGCGGCGGCGGGAGGTTGAGGCGTCAAGCGGAGAGATCGATTGGGAAGGTTGGAAAAACGCGGCGTTGAGCTTGGAAATGGAGCTGCGGGAGTCGGCTCCTGAAGCCGCCGAGGGGCTGCTTCGTTTCGTTCGTCATGTGGAATCGGCTGAAAAGGCGCCCACCGACAGCCTGGAGACGTGGACGGCGCAGTTTGAAGAGGCGCTCGGCAAGGTTGAAAAATCGCTTTCGGCTGTCAACGAAACGGTTGAGCGGCATGTTCAACAAGCGGAGAATGCGCAGAATCAAGGCAAAATGGAATTGCAGCGTTACAGCGACCAGCATGCAAACTTAGAAAAAGAGAAGAGCGGCATTGAAACGGAATTGCTGAAGATCAAGCAAACCCGCCTTCAGCTGTCGGCAGACTCCGAGCGTTTGTCTCAAATGAAGGCGGCGGTTGAAGGTCTGAAAACGAAGCTGGAGAAGTATGAGGGCGTGGACGCGCAGATGCAGGACGCGCGGAAAACTCGCGACGAAACGAACGGCGGCTATCAGCTTTATCTCCAGAATGAGACGGCGGCGAAAGGGATCGGCGAGGTACGAAACAAACTTGCCCAAGCGCGCCGTTCTCAAGAGGAGGCGGAGAAGGAGCTTGCCGACGCAGAAACGGCGCTTGCCAATCTCCAAAAAGATTTTGACCCTGAAAAGTTGACGGCGCTGCGCGGGCGGATTGAAACGCTGAACGCCGCCATTACGGAGATTAGCGCCGAGATCAGCGCGGGCGATGAGAATCTGAAAAACGAACGAGCGAATCTGGCGAATATGGAAGAGGCGCTGCGCAAAATAGAGAAGATCGACAAAGAGATTGACCGCAACGGACGCGCTGAAAAACTGGCGGCGTTTGTGCGCAGCCGAATGCTGAACGTCGTCGGCGAGCGCATCAGCTATCTCTACAGGCAAGAGGTCAACGCGCGAGGTTCCGATCTTTACCGTCAGCTCTCCGGCGATCCGCAGGCGCAGCTGGAATGGAGCGAGGATTACGAGCTGAACCTGATCGGCGGCGCCTCCGACCGTTCCTTCAAGCAGCTCTCCGGCGGCGAGCAGATGAGCGCGGCGCTGTCGGTGAGGCTGGCGCTGCTGGCGCTGCTGTCGGAGATCGGGATCGCCGTCTTCGATGAACCGACCGCCAATCTGGACGACATGCGGCGCGAACGGCTGGCGGACGCCCTCTCCACGCTGCGCCAGCGGTCGGGCGTTCCATGGCGGCAGCTGTTCATCATCAGCCATGACGACACCTTCGACAACGCCGTCGACACGGCGGTGCGCATTGAAAAGGACCCGATCAACGGCAGCGGATTGGCGGCGGAACTATGAAACGGTTTGGACAGAAAACGGCGCTTCTGGCGGCGGTATGGGCATGCGCCGGCCTCGGCGCGTCTATGAGCGCATGGGGCGCGGTTGATCTGATTGTGAGCGAGCTGCGTTTTTCAAATGAGCAGCCGATTGAAGGCGACCCTGTGACGATCGTCGCGGTCATTGAGAATATCGGAGATGAGCCGCTCACCTCCCAGCATGACATCTCCGCGTGGATTTATGAGGACGACCCGGACGCCGGCGGGCTGCAGCTGAAGGTTATGAATGAACTTGCCGGGCTGGCGCCGGGCAAACCTAAAGAGATTGTCGCCCGTTTCCGTCCGCGCGCCGGTCGGTGGAATGTGCATGCGGTTGTCAACCCAGAGCCGAACAGCGTCAAGTATCAGGAGACGAATCTCAACAACAACGAAGCGTCGCGCGAGCTGGTCGCCGGTCCGCGCATTTTTCCGTCATCGACGCAGGCGCAGCGGGAGAAAGCGGTTGAACGCGCCGTCAAATGGCTCCTGAATGAACAGGGCGAATTGTCGGTCAAATGCCCCCAAGACGGAATGCTCAACCCGAAAATAGAGAAACAGTGCGTTATCTGCCAGTTGAGTTTGAACGGCATCTCGGTGCTTAAAAAGCCGTCGCCCGCTTGGAATCCGATCGGCGGTTCCGCCGCCGACACCGCGCTCGCCGTCTTGACGCTGCTGGCTGCCGGTCTAGACCCGTCGGACGAGGCGGTCGATTCGGCGCTGCAGTATCTGCTGGAGGCTGACTGGAACCTGTTCTCGGTCTACGATTACGCTCTCATCACGCTCGCGTTCACGGCGACGCAACAGCCCGAAAAGTATATGGAACGGGTGCAGTTTGCCGTGAACCGTCTTGGGGCTTTGCAGATCAAGGAGGGGGGCGACACGCCGTATGAAAGCGTCGGCGGATGGGGGTACGGGCGCATCGGCGCCGCGGACGGGGCGCATATGCATTATGTTGTCTATGCGCTTTACGCCGCGCGGCTATGGGGGGCGAAGATCGACCGCGATGTCTTGAAACGGGCTGAACACTGGGTGCGCGCCGCTCAACATGCCGGCGGCGGATGGAACTACAGCCTCAATGTCCCCAGCCCATGGGCGGAAGGACCCTACGGCAGCATGACCGCGACGGGATTGATGGCGCTCAAAATGCTGGGCGCGCCGCCGTCCGATGAAGCGTTTCAGCGCGGCGTCGACTGGATCGACCGCCATTATTCCGCCGCCAGCAACCCCGGCTCCTTCAGTTTTCATTACTACTATCTTCTCGCCGTTCAGCGCGCTATGGACGCGCCGCCGACGCAGGCGTCGCTCGCCGGCAGGGACTGGTTTGAAGAGATGGCGAATGTGTTTGTTGCGACGCAAAAATCGGACGGAAGCTGGCAGGATGCGGACGGGGAGATGTTTGGCGCCACCTGTTTCGGCATTCTTTTTTTGACGCGGTACACGCCGAAAGCGACCGCGCCCGACCTGTCGATTGCGCCGAGTTCGCTGCGTTTGACGCCGAGCGCGCCGGCGGCGGGCGAAGAAGCGACGGTGAGAGCGACCGTCGTGAACGCCGGCAAACCTCTCGATTCGCTGATCGCGCTGGTTGCGGTCTACGACGGGCATCCGGATCAGGGCGGGCAGCGGCTTGCCGAGCAAGAGCTGCTGTTTCCAAAAAATAGAGCCGATATGACCGGCAATATCGCTTGGAAGGTTCCGCGCGAAGGCGAATACGACATCTATCTGAAGGTGGACCCTGACGGCGTATTTGAAGACTTAGACCGATCCAACAACGCCGTGTCTCTTCGAGTGAAAGCGGCCGCGGAAGGTTCCGCCGCCCAGGACCGCGACCAGCCAATGCGCGAAATCGCGCCGAAGGTGTTCGAGTTCGGTCCGGTTGACAGAGCGGTGAAGTTGGACCGCAACCAAATGGAGATTCGAATCAAAGGAAAATCGGTCGCCTCAACGCGCCTTGTGGAATACCTTGCGACGACGCCGCTTGGAAAGGTGCATGAGACGGTACTGACGCTCGATATTGAGCCTGTGCATCTGCAGGTGGCGCTTCTGGCGCTGGGACTAAAGCCGGTGAACAACCTGCGCAATCAAGGAGATCCGCGCGTTCCAAAAGGCGACCCTGTCGACATCTTCGTCGAATGGGAGCGGGACGGCAAAACGGAGCGGCGCCGCGCCGAAGAGCTGATCTGGAACGGCATTGAAAACCGCGCGATGAGCGAAACGCCCTGGGTCTTTACCGGAAGCTATGTGAAAGGGAAGCTGTTCATGGCGGACGCGACGCAGAGCCTGATCGCCTCGTTCCGGGACCCGGACGCGATCCTGAATCACCCTCTCCCCGCCGGCGCCGACGACACCGTCTACCGGGCCAATTTGAGAATCGTTCCGCCCAACGGCTTTCCCGTTGAGCTGATCATCCGCCCCGCAAATGCTCCCTGACGCGCCCCGCTGGCTTCGGTTCGCCGCGCGTTCCGCTCTTGTTTACGGATTCTTCTCGGCGCTTGCCGTCTACTGGGGCTGGGGTCTCGGCTTCGGCTCGGCGCTGGATACGGCTCTGGTCGGCGCGGTCGTTCCGTCCGCGCTGGGAGGTTTGTACCTCGGCGCGCGCTTGCCGATGGAAGCGCTTGCTTGGAGATCGCGCCGCCTTCCGCTCCGCGCGCTGATGCAAACGCAGGACGCAGGCGCCGTTGGGATGCGTATCGCCGCGGGGTTCTGGCTCCTCGTTTTTTTGACATGGGCGGCCGTTGTCGGCAAGCCGATCATGGATGTTGCCGCGGCGCATGGGGTTCTTGCGGGGATGTTTCTTGGGTCGATGGGGGTCGGCGCGCTTTGGAGTTTATGGACAAGCTCCATTCGCATGTCGGTTTTTCTGGGCGTCTTGACATGGACGCCTGTTTGGACAGCGTTTATCTGGCTGCCCGCCGCGTTCCCTCCGAGCATGCCGCTCCTGAACGCGGCGGTGAACATGAACCCGATGATCGGGGTCATGGTCGCGCAGAATCAACGGGGCATTTTTTGGAACCCGCTTTTTTACGGCAGCCTTCCTTACGCCGACTACGCCGTTCAGATGCGCGGGGCATGGTTTCATTTTGGGCTATGGACGGCGGTTGGAATCGTCGGCGCGGGCTTGGCGTGTCTCATCCTTCGGCGAAAAGCGGACGCCTAAATTGAACGCAGGCATCTTCTGCGGCAGATAGGGCGCGGGTTTCTGGACTCCCCCTTGAAAAGGGGGGCTGGGGGGTTTTAGCCGCGCCCAGAATGACGATGCGCCGATCCAAACAGAATTTTCGTACATCGTCGTCTGTAGAGGCTGCCCTCAGGCATTCGCTGACCTTACGTCTATAGTTGAGACATGGCGGCGGGCGAACGCGGACGGTTTCTGCGGAGCCTCTAGATTCCCGCTTACGCGGGAATGACGAACTGTTTGGCGGCGCCTTTTTCCCATGAATAAAGCGATTGTCGGTTCCAATGTCCCTACTTTATGCATGAGGTCGGGCATTCGCCGTTGAATTAAGAGCGCATTTCCGTTATGCTTAAGGCAAGGGTCCGTGGTTGCGTGTACTTTGGCATTGGAGCGCCGCTATCATGCTGACCGTCTTTATCGTCCTGATCGGAGCGCTGGCTGCGTTCCATGCCTTCAACGTGTTCTGGACGGCTGTCGGGGCGAAGCGCATCGTCCGTAGAAAAAAACGGGATTCTGACAAGCCTCTCCCGTCCGTCTCGGTTCTTGTGGCGGCTAAAGACGAAGAGCAAAACATTGAGGCATGCCTAGAATCGCTCATGGGACAGGATTACCCGTCCGACAGGTATAAGGTCGTCATTGTGGACGACCGCTCAACCGACCGAACGCCTGAACTGATACAGAAATATGCGGAGAAATACCCGAACTTAACAACGCTGCGCATCGACAAAGACCCTGTCGGAATAACAGGGAAGCAGAACGCCCTGCGCCATGGCGTGAAGCTGTGCGGCGGCGAGTTCGTGCTGAATACGGACGCGGACTGCGTAGCGCCTAGGGGATGGGCGCGCGCCGTAGTCAGCCGCTTTTCAGAAGACGCGGGGCTGGTCATCGGAGTCACATTGACCCATACAAAAGGAAGCAAGGCGCCGCTGGTGGCGCGCATTCAGACGCTTGACCTGGCGGCGCTTCTCACTATGGCGGCGGGAGCCGCGGGATGGAATCTCCCCATCAGCTGCATCGGCAACAACTTCGCCTACAGAAAAGCCGCGTTTGACGAAGTCGGCGGATACGAAGCGATGCGGCAGGCTCTCACTGAAGACGGCGAACTCGTGAGAATGATCCATCGAGAAACGGACTGGAAAATCGCCGCCGCCCTAGAGCCGGAATCGATCATGATCACCGAGCCGGCGCTTACATGGCGCGAGTTTTACCGCCAGCGTCTGCGCTGGTTCCTCGGCGGTTTTGAGATGCGCTCGCTCCCGGTACATTTCATGCGCGTCATGATGATCTATTACTGGTATCTGGTGTTTTCGCCCATCGCCGTGCTTCTCGTTCCAGATTTGCTCATCGTAACGGCGGCGGCGGTCGCGTCCAAACTGGCGGCAGACTTTTATCTCGTCTTGCAAGCCGCCCGTCAATTCAACCGGCGCGACATCTTAAGACCTTATATCCCGTTTGCGGTCTATTACACGCTTTACGGCGGGCTGATTGGGCTGGCGACCATCTTCTCCAAAAAAGTAGTGTGGAAAGGGCAAACATACCAACGACGGAAATAACGGCGCTTCTGCTGCTTCTCGGCGCGGCGGCTCTCATCGGCGCGCCTTCATACGCCGAAACGCATTTCAATATCGCGCCGTGGGCAAGCCGCCTGTATCGGCGCGAGCCGGAAATTTACTTTGACTGCCCATGGCGTTTCACGCGCGGACAGCCGCTTCCGATGGCGGTCATTGTAAAAGACGCGCGCCAGTTTCCCGCCGTTCTCCATGAACCGATCATCGAGGCGGCATGCGGCGGGAAAACCTACAGGCTCAACATACGCTCGACGCTGAAGTTTCCGGTGAAGGCGGACGCGCCGATTTTCTATGCGCTCATGGAGGTCGATTTTCCAGAGGAAGTCGTCGGATCCGTTCACGTCTCGCCCAAAATGCGCGTTCAGATTGGTTCCAAAGAGCGGACGGTCGGCGTTTCAAGCCATCCCGCTTTTTCAAAGGAGCCGATGCGCGTTTATGCGGCGCAGAACGATCTGCCCCGTCTGCCAGGGTGGACATACGCCGAAACGCACACGCATTCTTGGCACACGTCTGATCAGGTGGAGTTCGGCGCGCCGCCGGCGCTGCTGTCTCGATTCGGCGCCGCTGTCGGCTTGGACTGGGTATTCGTGACCGACCACTCGTTCGATCTTGTAACGCCTGTCGGGCGGTGGGTCGGCATCGACCCGGACGGAGGGCGGTGGAAACAGCTGGAGCGCGAAATCGAGGCGGTGAATGAATCGAACGCCGGCGCGCGACTCATCCGCGGCGAAGAGGTCTCATGCGGATCGGCTGATCAAAAAAACCTGCATCTGCTGGTGTACGGATCGCCGGAGCTGATACCGGGGTCGGGCGACGCCGGCAAGCAGTGGAAGCTGTGGCGCAACAACCCTGACATCGCCTTGGAGGAGGCGCTGGAAAAGGCGCGTCAAAACGGCGCGCTCGCCTTTGCGGCGCATCCGATGCATCATCTCTCGCTGGGCGAACGGATCGCGCTGAACCGCTCCTCATGGGGCGAAACCGATCTAGCGCAAGCGCTGGACGGCATCGAAGTGTGGAACCGCAACATCCCTGAACGGATGGAAGCGTCCAGGGCGCGCTGGATTCAAATGCTGCTGAACGGTTACCGCAAGCCCGGCATTGCCGGCAGCGACGCGCATGGCGACTTCAACCGCTCGCGCAGCATCAAGGTTCCGTTCATCAGCGTCAAGGAAGATTTCCATCAAGGGTTCGGGCGGCCGAGAACGGCGCTCTACGCCCCAGGCGGAACGCGCGCCGAACTGTTCAACGCGCTCAAAACCGGCAAAACGGTCATGACGAACGGCCCCTTCGTCCATTTTGAAATTGAAACGGACGGAACGAAACGGGTCGAAATGGGAGAAACAGCCGTCGGACGCAGCGCCGCCGCGCAGATACATGCCGTCTCAACCGAGGAGTTTGGGGCGGTACGCCGAACGTCGCTCATGGTCGGGCGCATCGGCGCGGAAGAGGAGCGGTCTATCGTTTTAGGCGAATATGTCGGATACGAGCGGACGTTCAACGCGCGCCTCGCCATTGACGCCGACTCCTACCTGCGCGTCGAATGCGAGACGGAGCGCGGTCTGGCGATGACCAATCCGATCTGGATCGACGTTCCTGAAAGTTGACCGCGTGAGACGATTTCCGTATCTCCAGCTTGCCCGCCCCGTCAACGGCTTCATTGCGGCTCTCGGCGTTTTTGTCGGGGCGCAGTTTGGGCTGCAGGGCGCCGGCTTGGAATGGACATACGGGCGCGCTTGGAGTACGCTGGCGGCGGCGCTGGCGACCGCGCTCACCCTCTCCGCCGGCAACGCTTTGAACGACGCCGCGGACGCCGAAATCGACCGCGTCAACCGACCAAACCGACCGATCCCGTCCGGGCGCGCGACCGTTCAACAGGCGAGGCGTTTTGCGGCGGCATGCGTCTTGGCGGGACTCATCTTTGCCGCGCTCGTCAGCTTAGAAGCGTTTCTGATTGCGGTCGGCGCGGCGGTCTGTTTGGCGGCGTATGCGGCTTTTTTGAAACGTACGCCGCTGGCGGGCAATTTGACGGTCGCGCTGCTGACCTCCGCGGCGTTTTATGCGGGCGGCGTCGCGGTAGATGGCGCGCGGCATACATACGCGCCGATCGTCTTTATCTTTCTCTTCACGGCGGCGAGAGAGTTGGTTAAAGACATCGAAGACATGGAGGGGGACGCGCTCCACGGCGCGAGAACGGCGCCGATTGTCTGGGGGAAAACGGCCGCCCAAACCGCCGCCTCCGCCTTTGCGCTGACAGGCGTTCTATGGAGTCCCTTTCCGTATTTGCTTGAATGGCGAGGTTTCGGCATGCCGTATCTTGTCGTTATCGCGGCGGGGGTCAACCTGCCGATATGCTGGACGCTTTGGCGTTTTTGGCGCGGAGGGTCGGCGCGGCGGACGCAAAGGACGCTCAAAATAAGCGCCGTTTTCGGTCTGATCGCCGTTTATATCGGTTAAACTTAAAAAGAAAAAGGAGACTAAATAAATGAGCCGAATCTTACGCCAGCTGCCGCAGATCATCCGTTCAGGGCAACGCGCCGCCTACTGCTCCGTTGTGAAAACGGTCGGCTCCACGCCCCAAAAAGCGGGCGCCAAACTGCTCATCCTGCCGACCTTCCAAAGCGTCGGCACCCTCGGCGGCGGCTGCGTCGAAGCGGAAGCGCGAAAACAGGCGGCGCAGCTCATGCAAACGGGACAGCGCAAACTGCTCCAGTTCCAGCTCGACAACGACTACGGATGGGACGACGGACTCATCTGCGGCGGACGCATGAACATCTTTATCGACCTGACGGACCGCCCTGAAGACGCGGAGCTGTTTGAAAAAATGAACGCGCTGTTGGACGCCGACATCCCCGCTGTCGCCGCGACCGTCGTTGAGTCAGCCGACCCTGAAAAGCTTGGGCAAAAGCTGCTGATGGGGCTGGACGGAACGCGCGTCGGTTCGCTGGAGGAGGCGCCGCTGCTGCCGTTCGCCGTCAAGGCGCTGGAGACGCATCAGCCGCAGCTGCTCCAGTCGGACGACAAGACGGAAGCGGTTTATGTGGAGGCGGCGCTGCCGAAGATTCGGCTGGTCATCGCGGGCGCGGGGCATGTCGGGTCGGCGCTGGCGCGGCTCGCCAAGTTTTGCGGCTTCCATGTGTGCGTCATCGACGACCGCCCCGAATTCGCCAACGCGCAGAACATTCCCGACGCGGACGAGATCGTCGTTCAAGATCTGGCGGAGGCGCTGCGGGAACGAAACATCGACCCGATGACCTTCGTCGTCATCGTCACGCGCGGGCATCATCATGACGAAGAATGCCTGCATGCGGTCGTCAACTCGGACGCGGGCTATATCGGCATGATCGGCAGCCGGCGCAAAATCAAGCTGATCTTCGACGACCTGATCGAGATGGGCGTCAATCCTGACCGCATGGAGCGGGTCCATGCGCCCATCGGGATCGACATTGCCTCCAAGACGGTTCCAGAGATCGCCGTCAGCATAACGGGTCAGCTGATACAGGTTCGCAACACGCAGAAGCTGGGCGGCTTCGCCGAGGCGCTGGCGTCTAGAGCGGCGCCGGGGTGCGAGGTTTAAAATACCGAACGATCAAGCCGCGATGGCCAGCGGAAAGCCGAACCGCCGCGCCGTTGCAAGACAATTATCTTCTGACCTTGCGCCTAAAGGCAGCACATCTTGCGCTTCGAATAAAAATGCGGCGGAGACGGACAGCCAGACCCGCCGCGTTTTTTATAGAGTAAAGCCATCCAGCGCGGCCGGCTTCGTCAGTGACCGTTATGTCCGATCACAGACTCGACCGTCACGGTGTAACTCTCCTCGTAATACGACATGTCCGACCACCGGTAAATGCATGCCTTGATGATGTAGTCGCCGGTCTTCCCTGCAGGGAAGGTGTAGCTCAAGGATGCGGTGTCGGTGACGCCATCGCCGATGTAAGAATACCCTGCATAGGCGTCCGAGTCCGCGCCAGGCTCCCGGACATACCAAGACACATCGTAGATGGGGCCGTCGGCGACAAGATTTGCCCGATGCGCGTCGCCCGCCTTGGCGGTATAGGATCCGTCCGAGGAGGACAAGCCCGCATTGCTGACCGTCACGGTGTAGCTCTCCTCGTAAACCGACTGATCCGAACGGTAGATGTACGCTGTGATCGTGTACTCGCCGGCAGCGTCGGATGGGAGCGTGTAGCTCAACGACGCCTCGGCGGTGGAACCGTCCCCGGTGTCGATCTCTACCTCTGTCCCGTAGCCTGTCTCGCCGGGGCCCCTCACATACCAGTACACCTGCGAATACGGACCGTCGGCGACAAGATTCGCCTCAACTGTGTCGCCTGGCTTCGCGGTGTAGGAGCTGTCCGAAGGCGACAAGCCCGCAGTTTTCGGAGACCAATTGTCTGTATGCGGCTGGTCATTTTCATACGCGCATTTTGTGCCAGTGCATTCTCGGAATATCGCATTGCATCTCGTATCGTAAAGACCGCTGCCATCCGGGTTATTATAAATTGGCCGGTTGCATGTGCGCTTCCTGTGTTTTTCACGCTCGCGTTCTTCCACAACCGGATCGCATGCCCAAATCGGTTCGCCGCATCCTCCGCTCTCTGCGTCTGGACACATCATTGGGTTGCCATTTTCATCTTTTGCGGCGTGTTTGTATTCATCATCATGCGCTACAGGGGCGCCGCAATTTGAGCAAGGAATGCAGTTGCGGTCGCTTTCAGGATCGCCAGCTTCCGGTGAGTGCGGGACATGGTGCGAGAGCTCTACCTCAAAAGATCCGTCAATGACAAGCATCTCATTGAATTTTTGGTCGCTCTCTTCCTTTAACGCATCCAGTTCAACCCCCCAGACCCATGAGGCGCCTTCAGATTGTCCCCAACCCACGGACGCGCTGGATTGTAGCCCTAAGGTGATTTGCGCATCTGAGGAGTTGGTTACACTCACACCCTTTAATATCTTGACAATTGAGCGCGACACATGACCTTGTGCCTTCAAGGATTCAGTACCGGGCAATACCTCGGCTGTGGTTCCTTTGTTCGCAATCGGAACGCATCCGTCACTGGTTTTTGGATCGTAATCTGGCCAGTCGTACCTGTGAATTGTCGTATGCTTTTCACGAAGTTCAAGATTAAACGTTTTGGATTGCGTCGATGGCACGCACAGCTTCTCACGATCAGGAAACACATCTGGATTCCGGAAGTCTCCAACATCAAAATCCATTTCTACGCTCCGGATGATGATATTGTCGGGAGCGCTGGTGGAACCCGTGTCGTCGATGCTCAAATGGACCACGCCGAATCCGTGTACTTTCGTCTCAACAAAGTAAGAGGTGAGGTACGGGGGCTTGAAATAGCCCAAGTCATGTTCGTCAACAAGGGGAGTGTCTCTGTCTCCATTTTCATGGAGAAACCACACCTGAAAAGCAAGGGGATACGGTTTTGCATTTGCTTGCTCAAGATATTCACTGTGGAGGGGAGGCTCTTTGTCGAACAGCGCAAGCGAGGAGCCATCTTCATCAATGAAATGCAATTGCCCAATGTATAGATCGCCGACACGGGGATTGGATGTAAACGATCGGCTTTCCCCTTCAGCGAAGAAAACGCGGTTGCAGTGCGCTTTCTCCGCATGCGCATCAGGCGCGTGAAATGCCAGCGTTTGAAAGAGGACGAGAAGAAGCGCGAAAACGAGGATCTGATTTTTCTGACGCATGTTGAGGTTCCTTTCTGTTGCGCCCGGCTTTATCGGCCGCCTGCGCGGTTTCTGTTCAGTCTCAAATTCGGTTTTTCGTAAAATTCATACAGATGTTCAATGTCCATCCGCTTGTAAAGGTCCCTGATCGCAGCGTCACTGGTTCTTCTTCTGCTTTCACGGGTTCGTTCCACATTGCCAGTTCCTTGATAGATGATGGCAACAGTCTCGGTATTGGGGAGCATGCCCTGGGCGGAATCCCTGAGATTGCGCATCTTTTGACGCAATGCCTCTGCCGCGTCGGAATCGCCAACGAAACGCGCCCGACGCCATTCATCTTCAAGGTTCATATACCGCTCTAACTGCTCAGGGGAGGGTCGAAAACCAGTCCGTCTGCCATAGTCAATCACGATTGCGGTATTGTCATGCCATTGTATCGGCTTCCCCCAGTTGTCAATCATGGCTCTATAGCGGCTGGAACCGTTGGGGTTAAAAGGCGGGTCAAAGCCGAAGAAGTTACGGTAAGATTCCCACGCTCTTGGGTCTGTGAAATCAGCTCCTGGCACAAACTTTTTGATCGGATCCGATTTTTCCGCTTTCCACCAGGGAAGAGACAGCGGAGGTCCTGTCGGCTCTTCGGCGGCAGCAGCCCACGCGGTCGGATCGTGTATCGACGGCACAGGACCATACTGATGCGGGTTGATGATGTACTCGTTCCCCTGCCGCGTGATTCCGATCATCTCGCCTTTCTCGTTCGTGTAGGCGACGCGCGGCTTCGTTATGAGCGGCTTCGCATCTCCATTCCCCGCCGCTTCGCCTTCTGCCGTTTCGGTCGGGAAGTCCTGCGCGCCTTGCTTGGCGGTCGGCGCCTCCTGGCCGGACTGGACGACGGGCGACTGGACGAACGTCTCATCGGCGGGAATGTCGTTCTCGGCGCTGTTGCGGTATGCCAGCCAGAACGCTCCCGCGATGATGAACGCGAGACCGACCAGCGCTCCTCCGATCGCAATTTTTTTCATGGCAAAACCCTTTCGCGTTGCCGCTTGCCTGCCGAGCCGTTTCGCATCGCCTCCGCCTTTCTTTCATCCAACGCTGTTTATGATAGACCAAGCATGGCGACAAGGGAAGCGAAAATGACGGAAAAATGAAAAAAGTTTCCTGCGAAGCTCATTTTCAAAGGCTCCCGCTCACTTCACCATCAGCATCCGCCCGACGCGCGACATCCCCCCTGCTTCTAGGCGGTAAAAGTACAGCCCGCTGCCCATCGGTTCGCCAAGCCCGTTTCTGCCGTCCCAATGCGCCGCCCTGCCCGGCTGTAGATACAGACCCGCCGGCAGACGCCCCAAATCCAACACGCGCGCCAAACGTCCGTCCGACGCATAAATGGACACACGCACCGGCGACGGCTCCGACAACTGAAACGGTATCCATGTCTCCGGGTTGAACGGATTCGGATAGCTGCGCCCAATGAACGGACGGTCTCGATGCGTATGCGGAACGGAGCCGATTGAACCGACAGGAATGCGCCGCGCGTCCAGCCCGCTCAATTGACCGCCCCGCCAGCGGACGCCGTCGACAGAGGCGCCCTGCGTCAACGGGCGAAACCAGAACGACGCCAGCGGACGGTCTAAACGTTCCGGAACGCCGAGCGGGATCGAAACGCCCGCCAGCCGCGCGCGCCCATTTTTTGACCGTATCGGGATCGCCGCGGCGGACGGCAGCCTTCCGCCGCTCCGCGCCGAGACCAGCTCCCATGACGCCGCGTCGTAATCCAACTCGATGTCGAACGCGGCGACCGCGGCGGGCGACCGCGCCTCAATGTCGACGCGCAGCATACCGGACGGCAAACGGCGCTCAACAAGCCATAGGCGCGCCGCCCCAACGCGCAGCGCCGGAGCCGCCGTTCCGCCCGTCTTTGAAAAACGTACCGCCGCATACACCAGATCGGCGATGTCGACCGCGCTGTCGCCTGTCAGGTCGCCTGTCAGGTTGGCGCCTGTCTTGCCGAAGTCGCGCGCGATGATTACGAGGTCCGACGTGTCAACCCGCCCGTCCGCGTTCAGGTCTTCAGGCGGCGTCGCCGGCGTCAACAGCGTCATCTCCGCCGTTCGGCTCAACGTCGCCGTAAACTTGCCGTCGATGACCGCAAAATCGTTCAGCGGAATATCGCGGGTCGTCTGTAAATCCAGCACGGCGTCCGTTCCAACGACCGCCTGCGATATGGAACCGGCGGCGTCCCCCGTCAACTCAAACTTTCCGCTGCGCAGCTGCCCATTGAGTGAAAACTGGTAGGTTCCCGTGTGTTTGGGCGTCCAGTTCCATGTCTCTTCATGCTGAAAGGAGAGCGTCATGTTCAAGATTTCTATAAACGGCGATGTGAGATTGACGTAGATCGTATAACGCTCCACGACGGGGCATACCTCTCCCGCCTTCGCAGCGACAGCGCCGCTTGAGGCGGCGAAGGTTCCGCCCTTTCCCTCTCCTTCAAATGTTGTCCCGCACACATCGAGGCTGACCTTGTTGGAAATGGCGAGGTTCAGCCGCACGGGAAATCCTTTAGGCAAGTTGGGCAGGTTAAACACGTTGATGGGACCGATGCGCTGCTGCTCCATATCGACCGATATGTCGTAGGCGCGCTGGTCGGTTGTTGTCAAGTTGTCCTGCGCCGCCGCGTAAAACGGCGCCAAGAGAAACGCGGCCGCCCATGCCGCGCCGATTACGGCTCTATTCATCCTGATCCTCCCGATCCTTCTTGCCTTTTCGAAAACCTGGCGACAGCCGCGCCGAAACATGCTCCGTCTCCTCCCGCTGCGGAATGCGAATCGCCGCGCTTGCCTTTTCGCTGGAATAGACCCAGCCGTATTCGGACAGCTCATCCAGACGGCGCAGCGGCTTCCCGTCCAGCTCCACCGATTCCAACGGAGGCGCATTGCCGATATGTATATACGTGTCATGCCCCGTGAAACCTGTCAGTGTGAACTGAAACGCCTCCTCGGACGTCTTCAAGCCGCCCACCTGGGCGCCGGAGCTGATATGAAGGCGCTCCCCGGCAACGCGCGCAATCCCTGTCGAGATGTCCGGATCATGTCCGCGAAGCGCAAACAGGTTCGCCATGATGTTTTCTGGGTTTAAGTGGGGTCCGCGCCTGTCCAAACAGTAATCGTAAAATCCGTCGGGGTACGACCCTTTCAGCTCCCCCTCGTCCCATTGCTGATGCAGCGCGCTCGCCGTGATTCCCTCCGCAATCTTTTTCCAAGGAAACTCGCTCAAACCGGACAGCCGCTGAACATAGTAAGCGTAGACCAGCCCGTTCCATTGAACAGGAACGCCGAACCAGGAATGCGTATGGAACGTCGCGCCGAAGATCGGTATGGAAGCGTAACGCATGCCAGGGCGGTCCGGCAGATTCCAGAAGTACAGAAACGGCAAGCCTGTTTTTGCCCAGTATTCGGCGCGTTCCAGATGGGCGCG
This sequence comes from Candidatus Poribacteria bacterium, assembly GCA_963665845.2. GTDB lineage: Bacteria > Poribacteria > WGA-4E > JAPPNK01. The sequence continues at coordinate 1,749,566 of OY762492.1, read as the reverse complement.
GTCGCCGGTCAGCTGATGCGCCTCCAGATAGGCGCCGACCGCATGCGCCGCCGCCAGAATGTCCGGCGCATGGAGCGGGCATTCCCAGCCCTGCGCGCCGCGCGGCGCTGCAAACTGCTCCATCAACCGAAGCGCGCGCATGCCCGCCGACGCGGTCTCGTCGTCCCCCGTCACGCGCGCGAATCTCAACAGAAGCAGCGCGTTGCGCGCGCATGTCCCAAGAACCGTCTCGCCCGCCTTTCCGAGCGTCAACTGCCGTTGATCCGACGGCTGAAAGCTCCATCCGCCGTCTTTGTTTTGAGAGCGCATGACCGCTTCCGCCTGCCGCCGCGCGCCCTCGATTCCCGCCTCCACATGCCCGTAGTAAAACGGAAACTCCCAGCGCATGATGTGGCAATTCGCCGGGGACGACAGCCCCTCCGGCCCCGCCTCCTCTATGGAGCTGCGGGCGATTTGGTCAATGCGCTGGCGCACCGCCGCGTCGTTCGTCGCCAGATAATCGTACCAGAGCAGCGTCGCAAAACCAGGGGCGTTGCGCGGCTCCCAATCGACGCAGTGGCGCGATTTGCCGGTCGCCTCATCCCATGTCGTCTCCATAAAACCGTAGCGCGATAGAAGAAGCGATTCCTCGTCGGTCCGGTCGGGATACAACGGCTCTGGAAAACCGTACGCCTCCGTCCAGAGAGCCGGCGCGTCGAAGATCGTCCCATGCGTCAACGTAAACAGCTGCGCCCGAAGACGAATCCCCCGCTCATCGATCATAAACGGCGTCTCCGCCTTCAGCCGATTCTCCGCCGTATAGTCAGGTATCGTCGGCAAAAAGAGACCCATCAGATGGTTGTCCTGCCCGTCCAGCTGGTTCGGCGACGAGAAGCAGGCGCTCAAACCGCTCTCGCCCTCCGCGTTCCACTCCTCCAACGGGTTCCACATGACGCCTGTCGTCACGCCGCCGCGTTGAACCGCCATCAACGGCGCGGTGATCTTATACGGGTGCGGCGCTAGGCGTTCGCTGATGGGCGGGGCGGCGTCTCTGGGGCTGGAACTCTTCTCGGAACCTTCCAGCATTTCAAGCCCAGGGAACAGGGCGAACTCTTTGCTGCCGCTTGGGGCGCCGTCGCCGGCGCGGAGCGTCGGACCGGCAAAGTGAACCAAACTGCGCGGCTCGCTTGACGAAAGCGTATACTCTGCCTGCGCCCTGTTCGTCGTCGGCTCCATGGTGAACGACGCCTCCAAGCGCCACTCAACCTCCTCCTCGTCTGTCTGCGCGTCTGTAAAATGCAGCGACGCCTCGCCTAAACTGGAGCCGCCCATCGACACATCCGCCGGCGCAAACCGAATCGACCGCTCCTGCCCGTCGGCGCCGAGATAGACGGCGCGCGCCAACGGACGGCTGGCGGCGGTCATTTTCAAACTGCCCCCTTTTTCAGCAAATAGGGCGAGATACTCAAACGCGCCGCGCTCCCGAATGAACGCGAGGCGAAAACTGCCGCTCTCCATCAGCGCATAGTCGCGATGAACAATGCTGCGCGTTTCGGACGATATGCGCCCCGGCATGGACGGCATCGCCCGAAGGAAACGCACATCGGCGGACGCTTCGCTCTCTTCGCCGATGAACCGCTTCGACGGACATTTGACCGCGGCGGCGACATCGACCGAGTTGCGTCGGTCGATGGGGCGCATCTGCCAGGAGACGATGGAGGTTTCTCCCGCCTGAAGCCCCGCCGTCTTCTGGTCGGCGCGCCCTCGGCGGATGGCGGCGCCGCTGATTCCGATCTGTATTTGGTGAAAATCTTCGACCGCCGCCTCGCCTGCGTTTTCAATGACGCAGCGCATGTCGTAATTTTTTCCTGAAAAAAGAAGGTCCGAACTGGACGCCAAACTGCGTATCGACACCTTCGGCGTGAAAGCGTAGACGCCAATCCGCTCCGCCGGCATCTCTTGAAAACCTTCCTGCGCGCCCTGAACCGCCTCCTCCGCCTCGACCGACGTCTCAAAACGGAACCGACGGGCGCAAAGACGCTGATCAACCGTGCGCGCAATCGCCAGCCCGCCTGTGAAACGCTGCGGCTGCGACTTGCCGCCGGCGCCCCATACCCGGTAGAGCCGCGGGTTGCCCCAGATCAGCCAGTCGTAGCTGGAATTGTCCAGCGCGTTCGTTGTGAAGGCGGCGGAGACCGTCTCGCCCGCGAAGGCTCCGACATCCATTATAAAGGTGCGCCAGCCGTTCGAGTCGACAACCGCCTCAAAAAAGCGAACGCCGTTCAGCTCAACGCCGCATAAAACGCCGTCCACATGAATATCCGGGTCGTCGAATTTGACGCCGTCCCGCAAGCCGAGAGCGAAGACAAGATACAGCCTCTCCCCGCTCGACAGCGCCGGGAACTCCGCCTGAAACTCGGCGCGCGCGTCCCCCTCCCGCGGCGGATGCAGGAAAATGCCGGGCTTCGTCTCGCCGCCGCTCGTTTCCGCCATGGACGCCTCCGCCGACGGCGAGTTCTCCACATACGCGCTCTCAAACGCCGCCGTGAAATCGAAGACCGACTCCGCGTAACCGATCTCGGCGTCCATCAACCGCTCTCCTCTTCAGATGTTTCAAGCCACTCGGACGGAAATATATACAACCCGTCCGCGCCGCGTTCCAGCGTCGTCTTGCGCAGTATCGAGTCTCTGTTCAACCCGCCGAAGATGTGCGGAAACCAATGCCCGTTCTTCGCCTGCTCCATGATCGTCTTCGGCTTGATCTTCGCCGTATCGAGCTCCAGCAGATACGCCTTGTCCCTGCATTCGCCCAGTATCTTGTTCGCCATGCGCTCCACCCATTCAGGCTCCGCTGTGCTGTGAATAAACCCCTCCTCCTCATAATACACAGGGAAATAATCCTCGGACGGATCGGTCATGTCAAAATAGCTCGCCAGCGTGAAATGGTAGATCACAGGGGGAACTTTCGGCGTCATGCCAACACTCCTTCAATGATGTTTCCGTACACATCGGTTAGGCGGATGTCGCGCCCGCTGAACCGATAGGTCAACCGCTCATGGTCGATTCCGAGCAGATGCAGTATCGTCGCGTGAAGGTCATGAATGGAGACGCGGTTTTCGACCGCCTTATAGCCGTATTCGTCGGTCGCGCCGTAGATCGTTCCGCCTTTGATTCCCGCGCCCGCCATCCAGATGGAGAAGCCCCATGGGTTATGGTCGCGTCCGTCGCTTCCTTGGGAAAACGGCGTGCGTCCAAATTCGCCCGCCCAGATGACGAGCGTTTCATCCAGCAGCCCGCGCGACTTCATATCTTTCAGCAGCCCCGCGATCGGCTGGTCAATCGCCAGCGCGTTCTGCGCATGCCCCTTTGTCAGCCCGCCATGCTGATCCCACCGATTCGCCTGCGTTTTTGGACATGTCAGCTCAACGAACCGCGTCCCGCGCTCAACCAGCCGCCGCGCCAAGAGACACTGCGCCGCGTAACTGCGCGTATGTTCATACTCCGCCTCAAATCCGTACAGCCGCTTCGTCGCGTCCGTTTCGCCGCTCAAATCCGCCAGCTCCGGCACCGCCGACTGCATTCGATACGCCAGCTCAAAATTGGCGATCGCCGATTCCACCTCCTCCGCATGTCCAAGGCGCGTCAGCAGCCCTTCGTCCATTCGGTTGACGAAGTCGCGCGTGTTCGCTTGCGCTTCGGCGTTTTCATCGGGGGGGATCACATTCGCAATCGGCTTGTCGCCTGTATGGAAAATAGAGCCTTGGTAAGAGGCGGGCAGAAAGCCGCTGGTGAAGGTGTCCAAGCCGCCGGGCGGTATCAGCCCGCCGTCCAAGACGACGAAGCCCGGCAGGTTCTCGTTCTCGCTGCCGAGGCCGTAGGAGACCCAGGCGCCCATGCTGGGGCGCCCCTGCAGCCCATGTCCAGAATGAAGAAAGTAGATGCCGTTCGTATGCTCCGAAAACTCCGAATACATGGAGCGGATGACGGCGATGTCGTCCGCGCAGGAGCCGACATGCGGAAACAGCTCGCTCACGGGGATGCCGCTGTCGCCGTACTGTTTGAACTCCCATGGGCTGCCAAGCGATCCGCCGATGCTGTTGAACTGCGTCGGCTCGACCGATAAGCCGAACGGTTTGCCGTTTTCGTCGCGCAGGCGCGGCTTTGGGTCGAAGGTGTCCACCTGCGACGGTCCGCCGTCCATATACAGAAATATGACGCTCTTTGCCTTCGGTTCAAAATGAGGCGCAGCTGTTTTTAAAACGTTCTCCGCGCGCAGCGAGCCTGTCAACCCTAACAGCGCCAGCGCGCCGAAGCCTGTTGAGCATCGGGTCAACATTTCGCGCCGCGTCATCGTTTGCTTCGTTCCCGTTTTCTTCATGAGCTCTCCTGTCGGTTGCTCCTTTAAAAGAGGTAGATGAATTCTTTTGAGTTGAACAGCGCATGCGCCAAATCCGCCCAGACGCGCGCGTCTTCTGTCGACGCTTCGCGCGCCGTAGCCTGACGCCGCAAAAATGCCAGCGCCGCCTGCAGCTCCGCCTCGCTTGGCGGACGCGCAAACGCCCGTTCATACATCCAGACGACGCGCTCCTCGGTCGGCATCTCCTGTTTCACTGCCTCCCCGCCCCAGTGAGCGGCTTGACCCAGCACAAACGGGTCGTTCATGAGAGTCAACGACTGCGCCGGCACATTTGTAACGTTGCGCCGCCCGAAAGTGGAAAACGGAACAGGGAAATCGAACGCGACCAGCATGGAGGGCAAAAAGTTGCGCCGCACCGCGATATACAGGCTTCGGCGTCCGTTGCCGTCCAGCGGACCGCTGCCGCTCGGCCTGCCCATGCCTCTCATAAACGGCGTCAGATGAACGGGAACGCTGTTGCCGTAAAGCGTCCTGTCCAGCCGCCCTGACGCTGTCAAGATGCCGTCCCGCACCGCCTCCGCCTCCAGACGCCGCGCGCGCATGCTCTGCAGCAGCCGATTTTCAGGATCGATCTCCGCCGCCTTTTCGGAACGGACGCTCGACATGCGGTAGGCGCGCGACAGAACGATCCGCCGTATCAGTTTTTTGACCGACCAGCCATCCTCCACAAAACGGGAGGCGAGATAATCCAGCAGTTCGGGATGCGTCGGGCGTTCGCCCAGCAAGCCGAAGTTGTCGACCGTCGCAACGATGCCTCTCCCGAACAGACGGCTCCAGACGCGGTTTGTCAAGGAACGGGCGGTGAGCGGGTTGTCGGGGTGGGCGACGGCTCTTGCCCATTCGAGGCGCCCGCTCATGCTGGCGGCGCCGTTGGATGTTTCCGTTTTCAGATCCGTTTCCAGATAAGACAGCGCCTCCAAAAAGCGCCGTTCCACCGGTTCGCCGAGCAGGTCGTACCGCCCGCGCACATGCACCTGTCCGTCAATGGCGTTTCCGTCGGTCATGGCGGGCGCCTGGAGGCGGCTTCGCAAGCCGTAGGAGGAGGCGGCGCCGGGCGCCAGCGGTATCCGGCTCACAAGCGCGCCGTACGCTTCGCGCGCTTCGCCGGCGTCTTTTCCTAAAAAACCGTACTCCAAAAGCGCGTTCAAAACCGCCAGCTGCGCCGCGTCCGCCTTGCCCTTCGCCCATGCGGACAGCGCCTCCGCCGCGGTTCCGTCAAAACGAGGCGCCGGCGGACTCCATGCGCCGTCATGCGCGACGACCCGCCCGACGTTCGCAAAATTGGCGTCCCCGGCGTTATGCAGAATCTCCACATAGGCGCGCTGCCCATGCCACCTGCTCATGTCGAAACGGCTCCATGCCGGGCGGTCGGCGCTTAGATTTCTCAAATCCAGCTGCCCGTAAAGCGGGTTGCGTATCAGCTGAAAATTGTTCAGAATGACGCGCAGCTGCGCCCCGCGCCCCATCGCCTCTACGCTGATAAAATCGCGCTCAATGCGGAATGTCGGCGACCGAACCGCCCCCGGCAAACGGGGAGAACGAACGCTCATCAATCCCGCCCCGGCGAATCGGTCAACCGCCCCGTCTGAACGGATCGCAAGGCTCCCTTCGGTTGAGGGGCGTTCCCCAAAACCGACGCCGGACCGATGCCAGCCTTCCCAGCCGCCGTTTCTGAAATCTGCCAACATGATCGGGTTTGCGCCGTCGTTTTCTTCGACGCTTTTTTCGGCTGAAGAGGGTAACGGCTCTCCGCCTTTCAGCTCGGCAACCGCCCGCTCAAACAGCGGGAAAAGCGCTTGATCTTGCGGCGAGCGTTTCGGCGGCTTTTCATCGTTTTTAAAGCGGTAAAGGCGCGCAAAGCGGTTTGCCAGATGCGCGGCTTTTTCGACATCTAGACCGCGCTTGTCCGCCGCCTCAATGGCAAAGCGGCTGTCCAGTTCATAAGCCGCCGATGGACGCGCGCTCAACTCGATATGGTCAACCAGAACATACCCGTCCGCGCCGCCGCGCCAGTCAACCAGCTCCACATAGGCGGTCTCGCCGCGCAGCCCTGAAATATCCCATGAAACGACGCGCATGGCGCCGTTTCCCGCGCCGACCGCCGACCGAACAGCCCGCCCGTTGACGACCAGCAGCGCGCCCGTCTCCTCTTCATACGTTCCGCCGGCGATGCGCAGGTTGATGAAGTCATGCTGAAGGAGAAACGGGGGCGACGCGAGAGAGCCTGTCGCCGCGGCGCCGCCGTGAAAACTGTTCGCATACCGCTTGCCTTGAACGCCGCGGACGCCGTCTTTGCCTTCCTGCCCTTCGAGGTTGCCTTCCGCGGGTCCGGCGCCGAACGCTTCCCCCGCCGCCGTCCAGCTATGCCATTTTGCGTTTTCAAAGTCGGCGACCAGAATCGGCTGTTCAACAGACGCTCCCTTCGCCGCGCGCGCCGCCTCGTCCGCCAAAACCGCCTCCGCCGCCGCGGACAGATACGTCTCAAACGTTTCCGCCTCCGCCTGCCGCGCCATCAAAAAACTGTTCCGCAGTCGCGGACGCAGCGCGTCCAGATGTTCAACCCAAGCGCGCGTCTCTTTAACAGGATACAGGTCATGATTCGCAAAACGGGAGCTGGCAAGTATCGTGTGAAGCGCGTAATAATCCTTCGTCGAAACGGCGTCGAATTTATGGTCATGGCAGCGGGCGCATGCGACCGTCAAACTCATAAAGGTTTTCGTCGCGACATCGATCATGTTGTCAAGCCGCTCCGCCTCGTTTTGACGTATGTCGACCGGGCTGTGCGTTGTGTCGCCGAGATGGTAAAACGCGGTTCCGATGGGCGATTCGTTATACCCGTCTGTCGGATGAAGGCGCGCGTCGGGCAGCAGGTCGCCCGCCAGATGCTCCATCGTCAAGCGGTCGTAAGGCAGGTCGGCGTTGAAGGCGCGGATCAGATAGTCGCGGTACATCCATGCGTTCAGGATGCTGCCGTCCGCCTCGTGTCCGCGCGACTCGCCGTAGCGCGTCAGGTCCATCCAGTGGCGCGCCCACCGCTCGCCGAAATGGGGCGACGCCAAGAGCCTATCGACCAGCGTTTCGTAGGCGCGGGGCGATGCGTCGTTTAAAAAAGCAGCGGTCTCTTCAGGCGTCGGCGGGAGACCTGTGAGCGCATAGGAGAGGCGGCGTATGAGAGTCCGCCTGTCCGCTTCAGGCGCCGGCTCTAACCCGTTCTCTTCCAGCTTTGCCAGTATGAACTGGTCAATGACGTTGTCTGCCCAGTCTTGACGGCGCGTCATAGGCGGTTCGGGGTCTTGTCTTGGTTGAAAGCACCAGAACAGGGCGCGCTCTTGGAGGTTGAACGGGCGCGTCGGGTCGGGCGCGTCCGCTATGCGCGGGTCGGGCGCGCCCATTTGGACCCACTCTTCAAAGCGGTTGATGAGAGCGTCCGGCAGTTTCCCGCCGGGCGGCATGTGTATCTCGCCTTCATGCCGCAGGGCGCGTATGAGACGGCTTTCGTCTGGTTTGCCGGGTATGAGAACCGCGGCGGTTCCATCGCGCGTGTCGAGCGAGACGCCGCCGAGAGAGCCAGCCTCGGCAGAATGGCAGCTGAGGCACCGCTCCGCCAGTACAGGACGTATATGCGTTTCAAAATACGCCGTTTCTTCTTGGGTTAATGCCGCCGCCGAGAGAGCGGCCCCCATCAGCCCAACAAACGCAGCCCCAAAGATGCGTCGATCAATGTGTCTCATATGCCGCAGCTCCGCTCCTTGCCGATGCGCCCATGTTTAGCCTATCAAAAGATCAGGTCATCGTCAAGCCTGCTGTCCGCTCGACAGTATATACAGGCGATCAGGCGATGAGATTCATTTACGCGACAGCCGATCCATGCCGTCATTCCCGCGCAAGCGGTGAAACGTGCGGGAATCTAGAGACGACGGAGAGGATGTCCGCGTTCACATCCCGCGTTGTCTCAACTTTAAGGCTGCGCTCGGGAAGGGCTGACGCGGACGGTTTCGCGTCGGCGTTTGAACTAGGATGGAAGGATTTGAAAGATTGCCAAGAACGGCGGGCGCGGCGTATCGGTTGCGGCGCCGCTATCCTGTAATCTTTTCAATCTTGAAAATCCTAGTTCAAGACGGATCCTCCGACCGCCTTTTAAACTGACCTTACGTCCTTAGTTGGGACATGCCGGCGGGCGAACGCGAACGGTTTCGGGGTAGACTCTGGATTCCCGCTTACGCGGGAATGACGGGGTGTGGAGACGACGCGAACGGGTGATGCGGGCGGTTTCGGGTAGACTCTGGATTCCCGCTTACGCGGGAATGACGGGGTGTGGAGACGACGCGAACGGGTGATGCGGGCGGTTTCGGGTAGACTCTGGATTCCCGCTTACGCGGGAATGACGGGGTGTGGAGACGACGCGAATGGGTGATGCGGGCGGTTTCGGGTAGACTCTGGATTCCCGCTTACGCGGGAATGACGGCGTGTGGAGACGACGCGAATGGGCGATGCGGGCGGTTTCGGGTAGACTCTGATTCCCGCACGTTTCACCGCAAGGGAGGGTATGACGGTCTGGTTGGCGGAGCCTTTTTCCCATGAATAGAGCGATCGTCGATTCAAATGTCCCAACTTTAGGCGCGAGGTCAGTTTAAACCCCTACCCTCTTTCAAAGGGAAATGGCGGGGCGGACGGCCGCTTTCGCGCAATTTTTAGTGAAAAGACATGATTTGTTTGCGGATTTTGTGTATCATAAGGTTGCATTTTTGCCTGAAAGGGCGATAATGGCGGTTGTATCGTTCGAATCGTTGTGATATGGTTTGAGCGATCGGCAAATCGGCGCCGCGCGCGCTGGTTTGCTTTTGGTTAATCTCTTCAAGCGAAGGAACAATGTCATGAAAGCATTCAAGCGATTTTTTGCGCTGGCGCTCGGACTGGCGCTGGCGGGGACGCTCGCGCATGCCCAGACGCAGCTGTCGGGTCCGTACCTCTGGGTCATCGCCCCGACGGAAGCTGGGCAGGGCGGCGCAGCGTCAACCGATCTTGACCAGCTCTCCGCCGCGACCGACGGCGCCGTCACCGAAGAAGGCGTCGCCAAAAACGGCGCCAAGGCGGGCGACAAGGTCGGCGATTACGAATGGACATCCATTGAGCTGCCCGACAACGGCGACATCAATGCGATGCTCGTCAACGCCGGCGTAACGGAAAACGGCTCCCTGGACCACATCAGCTCCTACGCCCTGATCGATATTGAGTCGCCGCGCGCGCAGGAAAACGTCCTCGTCGCCTCTGGAAGCGACGACTCGATCAAGATCTGGCTCAACGGCGAGGTTATTCACACAAACGCCGTCAACCGAGGCCGCGGACGCTATCAGGACAAGGTCCGCGCCAACCTGAAAGCTGGAACCAACCGCGTGTTGGTGAAGGTGAGCGAGGCTGGCGGCGGCTGGGGCATGCACTTCGGCATCAACGCCGAATTCACTGCCGGCGGCGTCCAGTATGAGAAAGACCCTGTCGCCGATTCCGTTCCAGGCGAAAACATCACCGGCCCATGGCTCTGGATGATCGCCATGTCAGGCGGACTGGACGGGCCCGGCGCCATTGATGTTGATCTGCTGTCTGAAGCGAGCGGCGGCTCCGTGACGGAAGAACAGATCGCCACGCGCGGCGCGCGCGAAGGCGCCAAGGTGGGCGACCTACAATGGACGAAGGGCGAAATCGCGCCCACAGGCGGCAACAACGCGAACGATCTGGCGGTTGAGCTCGGGTTGACCGATAACGCGGCGCTCAACAACGTCGGCATCTACGGCTACATCGTCTTCAGCGTCGGACAGCGCATGGAAACGGTCATGCATGTCGGCAGCGACGACTCGGTGAAGGTCTGGATGAACGGCGAAGTCGTCTGGACAAACCCGGCGGCGCGAGGAGCCGGCGACGTCCAGGAAGGGTTCCCTGTCACGCTTCAGGCGGGATTCAACCGCGTTTTGATGAAGGTGACGGAAGGCGGAGGCGGCTGGAGCTTCTTCGCCGCGATGGACGAAACCGTCGAGTTTCAGACATCGACGAGCGTCGACCCGCGAGGCAAAGCGGCTGTCAGCTGGGGATCGCTGAAAGCGCAGCGGTAAGCCGCGCGCGTTTTCTGAAACAACGTACCGGGAAACGGGGGGATTCTCTCTCCGTTTCCCTCTTCTTTAAAGATTTGGAGGGATAAAGAATGCGATGGCGAATGGCGCTGGGCGCTGCCCTGTGCGGTTTTTTGACGGCGATGGGCGCGCAGGCGCAAGATAAAATCGTCGGTCCCTGGCTCTGGGTCGTCTATCCGACGGAGGCGGGTCAAGGCGGACAAGCGTCCACCGATGTCGACTCCTTTGACAAGGCGACCAACGGCGATGTGACGGAGCTGGATGTTGCCAAAGACGGCGCGAAGGCGGGGGACGTTGTCGGCGGCGTGAAATGGACGGAAGGGACGCTGGCGAACGGGCAGGTCAATGCGATGCTGACGCAGATCGGCTTGACCGGCGGCGATGTGGACGATCACACGGCATACGGATTCATTATGATCGATTCCCCGAAGGCGCAGAACAATGTGACGATGCGCGTCGGAAGCGACGATTCGATCAAGGTCTGGCTCAACGGCGACGAGGTGCATAAAAACGCTGTCAACCGAGGGGGCGGAGAAAATTACCAGGACGATTTCAAGGTGAACTTGAAGGCGGGGGAGAATCCTCTGCTGGTGAAATGCAGCGAGCGCGGCGGCGGATGGACGCTGTCGGCTGGCATCAACGCGGAATTCAAGGCGGGCGGCGTCCAGTATGAAGCCGCTGAATTTGAACCGCCGCCGAAACTGGAGGGACCGTACCTCTGGGTCATCGCGCCGACCGAGATCAACCAAGGCGGAGCGAACTCCACCGACATCGACTCGCTGGATGAAGCGTCCAACGGACGGACGACCGAGAAAGAGATCGCCATGTGGGGTCCGCGCGAAGGGCAAGAGGTCGGCGATTACGAATGGACGGAAGGCGAGATTGCGCCGACAGGCGGAAACAATGTGAATCTGATGATCAACGAGATCGGCTTGTCGAATGTTGCCGACATCAACGACCACACGATCTACGGCTATATCAACGTCGTTTCGCCCGTCGCCCAGAAAGCGCGCGGTTATATCGGCACGGACGATTCGTCGAAGGTGTGGGTGAACGGCGAGGAAGTGGAGCGGTTCGCCGGCAATCAGGGCGCAGGCAACTATATGCGCGACTTTCCGATTCAGCTTCGCAACGGCCCGAACCCTGTTCTGGTCAAGTGCAGCGAGCGCGGCGGCGGCTGGTCGCTCTTCTTCGGCATTGCGGTGACGCATGATGTGAAATACAATACGAACCAGTACCTGTCGGTTGACCCTGCAGGCAAGCAGGCGACCGCTTGGGGCGCGCTGAAACGCGGCAGTCTCTGATCAAATAGGAGGATGCATGATGAGAAAGATTGTCGTAATGGCGTGCGCGGCGCTCCTGACAAGCCAGGTCGCGTATGCGCAGAAGAAGATCACCGGACCTTGGATCTGGATAATTGCTCCGGCCGCGCCGGGCGGCGCTGCAGCCACCGACGTGGACTCGCTGGATGAAGCGTCGAATGGAAGGGTGACCGAAGAGAAGATTTTGAAAAGCCCTCCACAGGAAGGGGACAAGGTCGGCCAATATAGATGGACGGAAGGCGAGATCGCCGCGACAGGCGGAAACAACGTGAACCTGATGATCAACGAGATCGGTTTGTCGAATGTCCCCGACATCAACAACCACACCATCTACGGCTGGATCAATGTCGAATCGCGCCAAAAGCAAAAAGGAACCGGCAGGGTCGGAAGCGACGACTCCATCAAGATCTGGATCAACGGCGAGGTGGTTCACCGCCACGCCATAAACCGCGGCGCCCAAGATTTTCAGGACACATTCACTGTGGAGCTGAACCGCGGCTCCAACCCGATGCTTGTCAAATGCAGCGAGGCGGGAGGCGGATGGAGTCTCTTTGTCGGCATTGACGCAAACAACATTGAATTCAACCTGGACGCGGACAATCTGTCTGTTGATCCTGCCGGCAAGCAAGCGACCGCTTGGGGTTCGTTGAAACGGCGTTAGGATTCGACTCCCCTTTTTAAAGGGGCTTTCCTCCGACTCCCCCCTTGAAAAGGGGGGTAGGGGGGGTTTGAACGGGCGGACGGCGTCTTCCTTCTTCCCCCTTGAAAAGGGGGGTAGGGGGGGTTTGAACGGGCGGACGGCGACTGCGTCGCCTAAGATTCCCGCTTACGCGGGAATGACGAGACGAGAGAGAGCGCGGGAATGACGAGACGAGAGAGCGCGCGGGAATGACGAGACGAGAGAGAGCGCGGGAATGACGAGACGAGAGCGAGGGCGCGGGAATGCATGTCCTCGCGGAAGCGGGGAACCCCCGTTTTCACGGGGGCAGGTATGAAGGCAGGGACGGTCGGTTTTAAACGGAACAGGAAGGGCGGGCGATGAACATTCGTTGGAAGTGGATTATAGCGCTCGGCGTCGGCTTTGTTGTGGTTCTATGGATCTTCGGCGCGCTTGAAAACAGCGCGAAAAAGCGGCGCGACGCGGCTCGGCGCGATTCGGTCTCCCGCCCGACCTCTACTCCTTCCCGCTCCAATTACCAGGGCGTCGTCGGCGTCGGGCGCTCCAACGTGACCGCCTCCATGGACCTGACCGACAAGCTGAACCCCGCCATCCTGCCGGACCTGCTGCGCTCCATACTGGAGGAGATTGCGCCGACCGAAAAGCCGGAGACGACAGCGTTTCAGCAGCTGGTCGTCCAGACGCTGAGCCAGCGCATTATGAACGACCCGGATGTTGGGTATCAGGTTGACCTGAACGAGGATGGCAATCTGGACCCTGTTCTGGTGATTCCTGAAACGGTGGATGGCGTCGCGGCGGTCTATTCGATACGGGTTCCCGACCCTGACAAGCATCCGAAAGACCCTGACCCTGCCGGTCAAACGACCGACTGGGCGACGATCGCCGAAGAGGGCGTGGAGCTGTGCGCCTTGTCCGCGACATTCAACGAGCAAGCAAAGTCGATCACGGTGGACGCGGCGCCGAATCAGTATCTTTACGCCAGCTCCGGAACGGCCGCGCCGACCCACTACCGCCAGACCTACGCTTCCAGCGGACACAACTGGATGCAGACCTATTTCGCGTATCGGCTGTTCAGCGATGTGCTGTTCGGTCCGCGCTACGGCTGGTACGGTCCAGGTTGGTACGGCGGATGGTACGGCGGCTATTACAGGGGCTTGGACCGGCGCGTTGTGGTGCGGCGGAATGTGACGCGGAATGTGACGAAGTACCGTTCGGCGAACCGCTCCTCATCGGCGATGCGCACCTCCACCGGCAAGGCGGCGACCAGCAGCGCCGCGTCGAGACGGACGGCGCCGCCCAGCTTTGTGCGCCGGCAGTCCAGCTCGGCGTCAAGGGTCGGCGGGACCAGTTCCACGCGGACAACGACGACTCGCCCGTCCACATCGACCCGCTCTTCCACATCGCGCACGACGACGACTCGCCCGTCCACATCGACCCGCTCTTCCACCTACCGTACGCCGACGCGCTCCAGCTCGTCGCGCTCCAGTTCCACCTTCCGTTCCAGCGGGAGCAGTTATCGGGGAGGAGGCTTTAGTTTCGGCAAATGATGAAATTTATCATTCTTGCGGCGATTGCGCTCATCGTCATTTTGACGTTGTATTTCTCATCGGCGCGGAAGAAAGAGACGAAGCGCGAAGAGGCGCGCGCGTTTCGAGAATGGGGGCTTTCCGATCTGGACGAGGGCGGCATTTTGACGATACAGGGGGTTGACTATATGGTCGACCAGATCTGCCGCTATGTGTCCGGAAACGCGGAATGGTTTGAGGGAAAACTTCTCGGCGACCAAAACGAGGTGCGCTGGATGACATGGGAGTCGGACGAAGACGAGGAGGTGTCGCTGACAATCGAGATCGATTTCAACGACACGGGAACGACCCCGCATCTCTTGGAGCAGTTTGCGGACGAGGGGGTCGGCGAGACGGAGTATGAAGGGGAAGTCTACCGCTTGTCGGAGGCGAGCGAGGCAACCTTTCATGAGACGGAGAATTCGTCGGGCAGAACTTTGTACTACTGGGATTTCAGCAGCGATTCGGGCAAGGTTTTAGGGATCATTTTATGGGAATCGCGCGCTTACAACGCATTTGCGGGCGAGTATGTCTCGACTCGGCAGGTTGAGGTACTGCGTCCGGGCGCGGGAGAGGAAGAGGATTCCGTCTGAAATGGACGGGGAAAGGTTTGTGAGATGGCAAAGAAATTCGTTCAACGCGCAATGGCGCTTTCTGTTTTCATCATCGCCGCCGCGGCGGCGTTTGCCGCGGGTACTGGGGAGATGGACATGTCCGACTCTGCCAGTTCGGTCGGTTCCATTTTCAATATGGACCTGTTGGCAGGGCTGATTTATTCGGTCATCTACAGCCTTCTGGGGCTGATCATTCTGATGATCAGCTTCAAGGTGTTCGACCTGGTCACGCCGTTCGATCTCAACAAAGAGATTGCTGAAGACGACAACCCGGCCGTCGGCATCGCGGTCGCCGGCATTATGATCGGTCTTGGGCTGATTGTGGCGGCGGCTATCGCGTGAGGTGAGGTCCACGCGGCGAGAATTCCTTGCCTGGTTGACAAAAGCGACCGCGGTCGGCGCCGCCTTTCCGCTGCTGTACGGCTGCAGGAGCGATGGCGGCGCCCTGCCGTTTGACGGCGAGCTGGCGGGCGAAGATCCGGCCTGGTGCCATTCGCTGCGCGACGGCGCCTTGACGCTTCCGAAACCTCCCGCCGAAATTCCTTTGCTGGACGTTCTCATCGTCGGCGGAGGGGCGGCGGGGGCCGCGGCGGCATGGCGGCTTGAACGGGCGGGCGTCCAGCGCATGCTGCTCATCGAAAAAGAGGCGGAGCTGGGCGGAACCTCCATGGCGGGGCATGGACCGAACGGACCCTTCGCATGGGGCGCGCATTATGTGGAGGCTCCGCCGCCGGACGCCCGTTACCTTATCGACATTTACAAAGACCTCGGCGTCGTAACGGGTCTAGACGACGGCTGGCCGATCATTGATCCGGAGTATGTGGCGCCGCCGCTGGAAGCGAAGCTGTTGGCGGGCGGCGAATGGGCGGAGGGGTTGTTTCCGTATGCGCTGGCGTCGCCGGCGGATGTCTCTGATTATGAGCGTTTTCGACAAGACCTGTACCGCTGGTCAAAATGGCGCGACGGAGAAAACCGCCCCGCGTTTGGACGCCCGCTGGAGGCGCTGAGCGCGGAGGAGGAGCCTCGCCGGCTGGACGAAATGACGATGCTGGAGTATCTTGACCGCATCGGCGTGCAGTCAAAACTTGTCCAATGGCTTGTCAACAACCGCATGATGGACGAATACGGGTTGACGCTTGATCAGGTCTCCGCTTGGGCGGGCGTTCAGTTTTGGGCGCAATCGAACTCGTCGCTCATCGATTTTGAACCGCCTCTGGAGCGCTCTCCGCAGACGCTTTCATGGCAGGAGGGAAACAGCTTTTTGGTGAACGGAATGGCGCGCCGTTTGAAGCCCGACCAGCTGTCGCTTGGAACCATCGCCGTACGGCTGGATCGGACGGCGGAGGGCGTCTCGGCGACTCTGCTGGATGTGAAGCGCGGCGCCTTTTCTCATGTGAAGGCGCGGCAGACCGTCTTCGCCGCGCCAAAGCACACGGCGCCGCATGTAATCCCTGAACTGAAAACGGCGGGGCGTACCGAGTTTGAACGGCTGGAGTATGTCCCATGGCTGACGGCGGCGGTGCATCTGTCCAGCGGCGAGATCGACAAGACGGTTCCGCCCAGCTGGGAGACGCTCGCGTTTGAGGGCTGGGGTCTGGGTTACATCGACAACGGGCATCTGGACGCGAGCCGCCCGCCCGGCGCGGCGCGGACGCTGACTTTTTACGCCGCCTTGACGCCGGACATCCATGAGCAGCGGAGCCTGCTGTTGAAGGAGGGGTGGGAGTTCTGGGCGCGCGTCGTTCTGGAAGAGATGGAGCGCATGCATCCGAATATCCGCCAACAAATTGAGCGTATCGACATACGCAAATGGGGGCATGCGATGGCGGCGGCAACGCCCGGTTCCGTATGGGGTTCCGACCGCGAGGCGATGCGCCGCCCCTTCGGGTCGATTTATTTTGCGGGCGCGGACATCGGCGGCGCGCCCGTTTTTGAGCAGGCGGCGCGCTCTGGGATTGAGGCGGCGGAGGCGGCGCTTTCAGGTTTAGGAATGCCGTATGTCTCCGCTTTGTGAAGACGCCGCTTCGTACGTTGATCAGCGCATGGGCGATCTGCGTTTTGCGCTGTATCGGTCCGCCCTGCCGAGGCGCATGTTCCGCGTCTTTGCCGAATACAAGGCGGAGTCGGAACGTTATTCGGCGGAGATGTGGATCGTCGGGAGCAGCCATGTGTGCCGTTTTTGGACGGACAGCGCCGCCTTGACCGAAACCTTGACCTGCTCTCCTGTTCTAGGCGCGGAGGCGGGTCCGGTCGCCGAGGCGTCGGACCTTTCCTGCGTTTCGGTTGAAAAGCGAATCGGCGCCCTGCGTTACCGTATCGAGATCGCCGCGGAACGTTCGCCGCTGCGGCTGGAACCGTCCGCGGAGCCGCTGCTGGAGTATGCGTACCCCGCCGGTCAAGAATGCGACGCGCAGGCGGTCACCCGCATTGAAACGGCGCGCGTGGAGCCGTCCCTGTTTGAAATGCGCGCCTACCATTCCTACCCGAAAGAGCGGGCTTATGTGAAATCGCGGACGCTTATTATAGTGGACGCGCCATGAAAACGGAGCCGCGCGCCGACAGGGGGCGTCTGCTGCTGTTTGCGGTCATGGCGGCGGCGGCGTGCGCCATCGTGTATGAGCTGATCATCGCCGCCGTATCGTCCTATCTTCTCGGCAACACGGTTCATCAGTTCTCGATCACGATCGGCCTCTTCATGTTCTCGATGGGAGTCGGTTCGTTTCTGTCGAAGTATATTGAGCGCCGCATCCTGGATCGGTTCATACTGGTGGAGGCGTCGCTCGGTTTCATCGGGGGGATTTCGTCGTCGCTGCTGTTTGCCGCCTATGTTTATTTAGAGTCAGAGACGGCGTATGCGGCGGCGATGTATGCGCTGATACTCGTCATCGGCGCGCTGGTCGGTCTTGAGATTCCGCTTTTGACGCGCTTGATGCGGGAGCGCGCCTCGCTTCAGGACGCCTTGGCAAAGGCGCTCGCGTTCGATTATATCGGCGCGTTGGCGGGCGCGGTCGCGTTTCCGTATCTGTTGTTGAAGTCGTTTGGCTTGATTCAATCGGCGTTCGTCGTCGGGTTGTTGAACGCGCTCATCGGCGGGATCGTCCTGGCGCGCGGCTGGCGGCTGGCGGAGAAACGGCTTTTTTTAGCCGTATGCTTGATCGCCGCCGGCGGCGTACTCGGTTTTTTGACATTAAAAGCGGACGCGGTCTATGCGTCGCTTGAACGGCAGCTGTACGCTTCCCGCATCGCCGCGACTGTTCGGTCGCCGTATCAGCGGGCGGTTGTCACGCGGGCGGCGGGACCTCGCCTTCACCCAGAAAAAAACAAACCGACGCCTTATCTCGCCACGGCGAAACGCGGCGACGACCTCCGCCTCTTTATTGACGGACAAATTCAGTTCAGCTCCGTTGATGAATACCGTTACCATGAGGCGCTTGTTCACCCGGCGATGAGTCTAGCAAAACGGCGCGCGCGCGTCCTGATCCTCGGCGGCGGGGACGGTCTCGCCGCGCGCGAGGTTTTAAAATACCCGGACGTTGAACTGATCACGCTGGTCGATCTTGACCCGGCCATTGTCGAGATGTGCCGTCAGAATCCAGAAATCGCCGCGCTGAATGAAGGCTCGTTAGATCACCCGAAGCTGCGCATTGTTTATGAGGACGCGTACAAGTTTGTTGAAAACACGGCGGAGCTGTTTGACGCCGCGATCATCGACCTGCCTGACCCGAACCATGAGTCGCTGGCGAAGCTGTACAGCGTTCAGTTTTACCGTATTTTGCGCGCCCGTTTGTCTGACGGCGGGACGATAGCGGCGCAGAGCGCGTCGCCGTTTTTCTCGCGCGCCGCGTTCTGGTGCATTCACCGCTCAATGGAAGCCGCCGGTTACGCCTCAACGCTGGCATACCATCTGGAGGTGCCGTCGATGGGCGACTGGGGCTTCAACCTCGGCTCAACGCTGCCCGTTTCGCCCGACGAGATACGGCTTTCGGTTCCGACGCTGTATTTGACGGACGAATCGCTGGCGGCGATGTTTGCGTTCGGCAAGGATGTTTCCGAAATAGACGCAAATCCGAATACCTTAATGAACCCAATTCTGATACACTATTATGACGACCCGCGCTGGGCATACTATTAGAGGTCAAGGCTATTTCGCCGGGAGGATCGTTCATGTCCGATATTGAAACGCTTGAGCAGGTTGCGGAGGTTTTGGAAGAGAACGGGTATGAGCCTGTCGCGTCGGAGGGGGCGGTGTCGGTCGGCGTCGGCGGACAGGAAGCGCCGTTTGCGGCGACGCTGACGATCAACAAGGAGCGGCAGGAGCTGTCCATCACATGCCAACTGGCGGTTCTGGGCGATGTGCTGGACGATCGGGAGCTGGAGTTCACGGTCGCCTGTCTGGACGCGAACACGCGGGTTCGCCCGTATGCGTTTGCGGTCATCACCGCGTCGGACAATCCAGAGCTGGACGACCCTGACGAGTGGCCCGTTGTGTTGACCGACAGCCTTCCGCTGGGCGATCTGTCCCCGGCGGAGCTGATCTCATCGATGGACAGCCTCTGGGCGGCGCTGGCGGCGAGTTGGGATGTGCTGCATACAGGCATGGATGCGAACGAGTAAAGCAAGGAAAGGAGCGAACCGATGGCGAAAGTGTTTGGGGCGTTGAAGAACTGGTTTCGCGCCAAAGATGAAGAGGCGGCAAAAGCGATGTCCGACCCGGTGCGCGACAGCCGTTTTGCGATTGAGGACAGCAAGAAGCAGATTGCGGAGTTCACCTCCAAGATTGCGCAGCTGATCGCTTCGAACAAGCAGCTTCAGCG
The DNA here is from genome assembly GCA_963665845.2 of Candidatus Poribacteria bacterium. Classification (GTDB taxonomy): domain Bacteria; phylum Poribacteria; class WGA-4E; genus JAPPNK01. The sequence goes on along the minus strand of OY762492.1, from coordinate 1,730,054 downwards.
GGAGCATGCGCAGGCGGAAGCGGACTCGGAGAAGTTTCAAAGTTACGCCGAGCGCGCCGCAGCGTCCGGTTCTGAAGAGGATGTGCGCGAGGCGTTGTCGCAGCGCGCGATGGCGGACGAGCGCCGTTCGACGCTCATTGCCGAAATTGAACGCAACAACAATCTGGTCGCGCAGCTGCGGTCGCAGGTGAACAGGGCAAGGGCGAAAGTCGCCGGGGCGGAAAGCAACCTGGTGCGCCTGAACGCGCGGCTGGAAGGCGCGAAGGTGCGTCAAGAGCTGGCGAAGGCGTCCTCCTCCTTCGCAGGCGGCGACAGCCCGCTTGCCGCTTTGGACAACCTCGAAAAAGAGGTGAACACGGTTGAAACGGAAGCGGAGGCGTGGGAAGAGCTGTCGGTCGACGAGGCGGAGCAGTCCCAGAAGTCGCTGGAGGCGAAATACGGCGCCGCCGGAAGCACAGCGGTGGATGACGAAGTGACGCGCCTGATGGAAGCGGCCAAAAAGAAACCGCTCAGCTCTTAACAGAACGGGACCACATTGAACGACGCATGGACGCTCGATTCGCGCCCTGTCATCGCGCTGCTGCAGGAGGCGGTCTCGATTGAAAGCGTCAACCCAGGCTTGCCGGGCGGGTCGCGCGGCGAGGAAGGGATGGTCGCTTTCATTCAGCGGTTCTTCTCCGAATGCGGAATCGAAACGGAGACGGACGAGGTACTGCCGGGGCGATGCAACATTGTGGCGGCGCTCCCAGGGCGCGACCGCAGCCGAGCTTTGCTGTTTGAATCGCACATGGACACGGCGTCGGTCGAGATGATGACGATTCCTCCGTTTGAGCCGCATGTCCGGGACGGCAAGCTGTACGGACGCGGCGCATGCGACACAAAAGCGGGCGGCGCCGCGATGATGCAGGCGCTGCGCGAACTGAAAGAAGAAGGCGCCGTTCCGCCATGCGACGTTCAGTTTGCCGGCGTTGCGGACGAGGAGAACGGGCTTGCGGGCGCCGTTCGCCTCGCGGAAACGACGCGCGCCAACGCGGCAGTCGTCTCGGAGCCGACCGACCTGCGCGTCGTTCGGGCGCACAACGGGGCGCTCCGTTGGACGCTGCGCGTGGAGGGCGTCTCGGCGCACAGCTCCAAGCCGCAGCTTGGGGTGAACGCGATTGTGAAAACGGCGGGGCTGATTCAGCGCATCGAGGCGGAGACAGCGCTGTCCGTGTTCTCCAAAACGCATCCGCTGACAGGCGGCGCCGCGCTCAATATCGGCGTCATCCGCGGCGGAACGCAGGTGAACATCGTCCCGCATGAGTGCGCGATTGAGATCGACCGGCGGCTCATACCCGGTGAAAACGCCGAGGAGGCGGAGGCGCCCCTGCGCGCGCTGATAGAAGACGCCATGCGCCATGACCCCGACCTGCGCGCCGAACTAAGCCCGCCGTACCTGAAGATGGAGCCGTTTGAAACGGCGGAGGAGGCGCCGATTGTTCAAGCGGCGCAGACGGCGCGGGAAGAGACGCTCGGACGCGCCGAGACCGCGGGCGTACCCTTCGGTACCGACGCCGGCAAATACGCCGCGGCAGGCATCTCGGCGATTGTGATGGGACCTGGAAGCATCAACCAAGCGCACGCGGCGGTCGAATGGGTCGATTGCGCGCAGGTAGAGGCGGCGGTTCAGATCTACAAACGGCTTGCGATGAGGTTCCAATGAACTTGACAACGAAACGGGAGATTTTCCCGCGCGTCAGCGAACATACCCACGGCTCCACCATCGTCGAGACGCCGAGCGGCGATTTTTTGGCGGCATGGTTTCAAGGGTCGGGCGAACGCAACGCGGACGATGTGCGCATCATGGGCGCGCGGTTGAAGCGCGGGGCGGACGAATGGAGCGCCCCGTTTTTGATGGCGGACGTGCCAGGCTTCCCCGATGTGAACCCGATCCTGTTTTGGGATCCGCGCGGTCGGCTCTGGCTTGTTTGGTATACGGTGATCGCGCATCAGTGGGACACGTCGCTGCTGCAGGCGCGCATCAGCGGGCGGTTTGAGGGGGAAGGCGCGCCGAAATGGGACTGGCAGAAGACCATTTTTGTGAAGCCCGGCAGCCCGGCGCAGAAAGGCGTTCAGCCAAACGACCGCTTTTTAATGTCGGTGAAGCGGCAAGCGGAATCGTACGGAAAGCGGCTGGGGGGCGACCCTGAACTGCAGACCCGATGGAAAGAATGGAGCGCGCGGATGATCGCCAACGCCGCCGGCGAACCGATGACGCGCCGCGGCATTTTAAAAAACAAGGACGGTACCGAAACGCCGACCTACATCGGCTACCCGTATTTTCGGCGCATGGGCTGGCAAACAAAAAATAAGGCGGTCATTGTGAACGGCGGGGTGAACGGCGAGGTGAACGGCGGGCGTCTCATCCTGCCGCTCTATTCGGACGGGTTCAGCTTTTCGCTCATGGCGATCTCGGACGACAGCGGCGAAACATGGCAGTTCAGCGAGCCGCTGGTCGGCGCGGGAAGCATTCAGCCAAGCATTGCCGTCAAAGCGGACGGAACGCTCGCCGCCTATATGCGCGACAACGGACCTCCCCCGAAACGGCTGCACTACGCCGAATCGACCGACAACGGCATGACATGGAGCGGCGTGATCGACTCGGAGCTGCCGAATCCAGGGTCGGGCGCGGATGTCGTCACGCTGTCGGACGGGCGGTGGGCGTTGGCGTATAACGACACAGAGCGGGAGCGGCACAGCCTTGCCGTTTCGTTTTCGGAGGATGAGGGGGCGTCATGGACGCAAACGCTGCATCTTGAACAGGACGAAGGGGCGCGCAGCTCCTACCCGTCCATCATTCAGGCGGCGGACGAATCGCTGCATGTTGTCTACAGCTCGCATCAAGGCAGCCCGCGCGCGAATACGATCAAATGGGCGCGGCTTGCGGTAGAATGAGGCGGGATAATGCGACAGAATGAAGCGCGGACGAGTCGGCTTATGCAGCCGTTGCCCGCGCCCCTCCTCGTCATTCCCGCGCCCCTCCTCGTCATTCCCGCGCCCCTCCGCTCTGTCATTTCCGCGCCTCTCCTTTCTGTCATTCCCGCGTAAGCGGGAATCTTAGCCGCCGCTTGCGCCCTTAAACCCCCCTAGCCCCCCTTTTCAAGGGGGAATCGGATGTCGCGCCGCGGTTGCGCCTTATTTTGAGACAGGGTCAGCGTTTTCAACCGCGATTTCCTCGATCAGGTCAAGGCTTTCAGCGCTCAAAGGAAGCGTCCCGGTGTCGAAATGGTCCAGAACGTTCCCATATTCGTCCTTGATCGTTTTGGAGGTGGAAATGCCGGCGGGCATCGATTCCACATACCATTGTCCGTCCGTTTTGCGCAGGATGGTCGGGAGACCGAGACCGCCGTCGCTGACGACGCGCAGCTCGCCGTCCGCATAAATAAACTGGTTGACCGGCGGTTTCTCCGGCGGTATGACCGTGAAATTGTCCGCTTGGTCAAGCAGTTGCGCAAACAGGCTTAGGGTTTCATGCGCTTCGCCGCGCGCCATGCTGAGCGCTGCTTCAAAATCGAACGCCGTCATGGCGTCCTGAAACGTATTGAAGGAATCGATGGCCGCTTGTTTCTCCGCCTCCTCGGCGTCTTCTTGCGTTTCCGCTTCAACGGACGCCATTGCCGTCGTTTCATGGTCGGCGTTGGAGATCGGAGCCGCGGGCGCTTCGTTGTCGATCTGGACGGTTTCAGGTTGAACGGTCAGGCTGTCGGGCGCGCTCTTGGCGCCGGTCGATTTCACCGCGGAAAGCGGCCTCACGCGCGGGCTTTGCTCTTCGACCGTCCACGCGCGGACAGCAGATTCAGATTCGGCGCCGGCGTTGTTGAGCCAGATGTATCCGCCAATCAAGATTCCCGCCGCGGCGGCTGCAGACGCGGCGGCGGCGATTTTCGTTGTTTTAGCCATGAGCAGTGTTCCTCCCCATGCCGCGCGTTTCATGCCCGCGAAGAGGACAATCAACATTGCGGCGGTTGATGTGAGTATCTTTTTCAGGCGCGCCTTCGCCCGATGCAGACGAAAGCCGACCGCCGAATAGGAGAGCCCGTATTTCTGTTGAAGCTCGCCATAGGACGCCTCGTCAAAATAACGGGCGCGCAGCATCTCCCGATCTTCGCTGTTGAGCCGCCCCATCGCCGTGTGGAGCTGTTCCCGCTCCTCCGCTTCTTCTAGGGCGTCGTGGAGCGATGTAAAGCGGAGCGTTCTAAAGTCGGGCAGTTCGATCAGCTCGTCCATCGGCGCTTCGCGCTCATTTTGGTAAAGCGCGTTGCGGTTCCAGTCCAGCGCCGTCTTGTAGGCGATGCCGGCGATCCAGCGGTTGAATTTTTTCTCGTCGCGGAGGCTGTCCCTGCCGGCGTACGCTTTCAGAACAGTTTCTTGGACCAGGTCGTCGATCTCATTTTGGTTGTGTAGACAGCGGCGCGCGACCTGCCGGATATTCTCCATCTGCGATAGGACGGCTGCGTCAAAGTCGAACTTGTCGGATAAGCTCATTGTTCATCTCCCCTACGTTGTTTGTTGCGTAAAGGAGAGATGTTTTAGCGCATTTTCAATTTTAGATTTTGAAAAAGCGAAGATTGGCAGTACCCAATAACGGGCGTCTTCGGAGCGCGCAAGGGCGCAAGCGGAGGCTGAAAAAACTTGAAACGCCCGGCGTTTCAGACTAGCCTTATGGGCGAGACGGGAGGTGGCGGGGAGAGGTGGCGGGGAGAGGTGGTCGGATGCGTTGCATATTACTGCTCCAGTTGCTGTGTCCGTAAGAGTATAGCGTATATACGCGGACAGGGGAGCGATTTGGCATTTTCATTCTGCTCTGTAATAAGGATCGCGCAGCGTATAATCCCCAAGAGTTAAGACTGCCCCATCTTGCGCAGGAGCGCAGGCGGAGTAGGTTTACGCAGCCCCGCCCGCGCCGCGATGCGCCTTATTCCGAGGTCGAGTCCACCCCCGGGATTTCCGAGACTTCCGTGATCACATCAAGGCTTTCAGCAGTCAAGGGAAGGGTCCCAGTTTCGACATGGTCCAGAACGTTCCCATGTTCGTCCTTGACCGTTTTGGAGGTGGAAATGCCGACAGGCATCGATTCCACATACCATTTGTCGCCCGTTTTGCGCAGGATGGTGGGAGTGAGGCCGAGACCGTTGCCGCCGTCGCCGCCGCTGACGACGCGCAGCTCGCCGTCCGCATAGATAAACTTGTTGACCGGCGGTTCCTCCGGCGGTTGGACCTTGAGATTGTCTGCCTGATCAATTAGCTGCGCAAACAGACTTAGGGACTCATACGCCTCGCCGCGCGCCATGCTGAGCGCAGTTTCTAAATCGAACGTTGACATTGCGTCCTGAAACGCATTGAAAGTGTCGATTGCCGCTTGCTTGTCCGCCTCCTCGGCGGCGTCTTCTTCCGTTTCCGTTTCAACGGACGCCATCGCCGCCGTTTCCTGATCGGCGTTGGAGATCAGCGCCGCGGCGGACGCTTCGCTGTCGACTTGGACAGCTTCAGGTTGAGTGTTTGCGCTGCCGGACGCGCTCTCGCCGCCGGTCGATTTCACGGCGGAGAGCGGTTTCAAACGCGGGCTTTGCTCTTCGATGGTCAAGGCGCTCTCGGCAGATTCAGGCTCGGCGCCGGCGTTGAGCCAGAGATACCCGCCAATCAGAATTCCCGCCGCGGCGACAGCAGCGCCGACAGCGATTTTCGTAGTTTGAGACATCAGCAGTATTCCTCCCCATGCCGCGCGTCCAAAGCCGGCAAAGGCGGCAGCGAACGCGGCGGCGGTTGATGTGAGCAGCTTGCGAAGACGCGCCTTCGCCCGATGCAGGCGAAAGCCGACCGCCGAATAGGACAGCCCATGCTTCTCTTGAAGCTCCCCATAGGAGGCTTCATCAAAATAACGGGCGCGCAGCATTTCCCGGTCATCCTCGTTGAGCCGCCCCATCGCCCTGTGGAGCTGCTCCCGCTCCTCCTTTTCTTCTAGGGCGTCATGCGGCGTTCGCTCATCGGGTATGTCGGGCAGCTCGTCCATCGGCTCTTCGCGCTCATTTCGGTAAAAGGCGCGGCGGTTCCATTCGCGCGCTGTGTTGCGGGCGATGCCGGCGATCCAGCGGTCGAATTTCGTCTCGTCGCGGAGGCGATGCCTGCCCGCATACGCTTTCAGAATGGTTTCCTGGACGAGGTCGTCCACTTCCTCGCGGTTGCGCAGAAAACGGCGGGCGACCCGCCGGATATTCTCCATCTGGGCGAGGACGGCTTCGTCAAAATCGAACTTGTCGGATGCGTTCATAGTTCATCTCCTCTACGTTATTTGTTGCGTAGGGGAGGATCATTTTAGCGCATTTTGCGATTTTTTGGATTCTAAGTCGGCTGCGGGCGGGGCGTTTATTTTGCGCTTACTGCCCCAGACCCATCTTCTCGCGGTAGTAGGGTTCCGTTTTTTCAGTAAAGAGCGGCGGCGGATCCGGCGGCGGGTAGGTATGGGTGTAGTCGTGAACATCCAAGGCGCGCTCCGTATGCTCTCGCTCAAACTCATCTTGGCGTTTCGAATTGCGTTGCAAGTCAGGCTCCGTCTTAGCGCGGAGATCAAAGATAAAATCAACGATGCGCTTAAAGAGTTCCTCTTCTGGGATGTCTTCACGCAACAGCGATGCATAGTGTGTCTGCACGGCAACCACATTCTTCAAGTATATCTCAGCGTATTCTTCCACCCATGGGACGTCAGGAAATTCAGCCTTGAACGCCTCCAGCCATTCTTTTGTCGCCGCGACATTCTCCCGCAGCTCCATCGCGATTGGGTCGGTCGCGGCGATGTCGTTTTCCTCCTGCTGCGCCTCTTTCGCCGCTTCCGATGATGGAGCGGTTGGCTGCTGGGATGTTTCTTCAGAAACGCCTTCTTCGTCCATGACAGGCGGGCGGGTTGGCTGCGAAATGCTGCGTTCTTGCCCGTCTATATCTGCAGCCTGTTCGCCGCCCTTTTTAAAAAGAATCGCCGCCGCAATCGCAAGAACTGCAACGCCTGCCGCAATTATGATCAGAGGACCTCGTGAAAAAACGCTGCGCATCATTGAGTCTCCGAGTTATGTTGACGCAGCAGATCTTCCTCTTTCTCTGCTTTTCTGATCTGCCGCGCAGAGTGAACACGCTCCATGACCGCCTCAAGCGATCCCAAATGCCGCTCCAGCAGCTCCATCGTTTCCGGATCAGAGCGGCGAAGCTCCAGAATGCCCGCTTCCATGTCGCCGCCTTGCGCGACGAACACAAGCTCCATGACAGCGCGCAACATCTGCTCTTGTTCCCGCGTTGATACATCAACAGGGCTGTCGGGGCGATCCGCCTTGACGGGCAAAGGGTTTGTCTCGCCGCTTTGATGTGGATCCTGCGGCGCTGGAATAGAACGCGACGATTCTAGGTGCGGCGGGTCGTTTGCATGAACGCCGCGCGGCGCGGCTAGTTCGGGAATATGCTCCTCATCGGCTAAGAATTGCAGAAACGACCAGACCTCCTCCTCAGTCATCTCGTCTCCGGTCGAAGTGAATTCCCTAACAACCTCAAGATTTTCGTCCAAATCTATCACGCGGGTTCCTGGGCTAATGCGTCCGTCTTCAAGCGGAACGTAGGTTCCAAAAATTTCTTCCGTGTAGTAAATATATCCCTTCTCATTGAACCCGTACTCTAACAGACGATACGCCGTGTTCGGGATCATCTCGAAAGTGCGACCTCCTAAGGCGATCGCTCCGACCGCATTTGGATGATCATACTGGCTCTCCAAGAGCTCCTTGTATCGTTGGACGCGCTCCTCGCGCGACATGTCGGTCGGCGTTTTGGGACGGTACGCATAACTCGGAAGGCCGTCAGACGCGCCATGCTCATGTCTGCCTGACGCGTCGTGCGTATGATCGGAGCTGCCCGACGCGCTCTGGACAGGCGACTCTAGACTGGATTCTAACGCCGCTCCGCTGCGTCCGCTTGCGAGGGAACGGGACGAAGCGTTTGGTTCAGCAACCGTCTGCTGCGACACGCCGCTGCTTGCGTTAGCGGGAACTTTAGGCGCCCTGTCTAAAACCAGAACATAAAGGAGTATCGCCAGACTGATCAGGAAAAACGGAATGGCGATGTAGTATCCTCGGCTCTTGGACATCTGCCGACCTTTCATCAGTAAGTAGTTGGGGCAAATGGGACAGCAGACGCCCATCGATCTGCCCAGTAAACAGAGCCGGTCTCCCCATGACCCGAAGATGAAGAAGAACTAGAGCTGCCTGGTGGAGGGGAAGGGTCGCAACAGTCGGGGTCGTTTCCGCTATCAGAATCTGCTAGCGTACTCGGAGTTTCAATGTTGTCAGAAGTTGTTGCAATTGCGCTACCTCCGATACAGGCATCTCCCGATTCGCGGACAGACGTACGGAAGTTGAGAATCCAAGGAGCTGGAGGAGGGTTTGGCCCCACAGAAAATTTATATGTCCTTGGACCATACACAGTTTTTCTCCACGGCCAAACCCCCCAAGAATGTTTTGTCATGCTAACGTTACCTGCGACGCTTGCCATTGCAAAATAGCTTCCCTCATGGGTGTGATTAACTACGGGTATGATCAATTTCCATATCGCCTGATGCCAACCGTGGTTGCCTCCCGCCCGAGCTTTTGCTGTCAATTCGCACGGAATCGGCTTACCGAGCCATGTCTTGCTTTGGGATACGGATGCTGAGGCGTAACGGGGGAAGTAAAAGCCAGATGAACGGGCAGAATGCGGGGTGGCCAGCCCAATCACAAAAACAGCAGAGACCAAAATGAGAAGACTGCGGATGTTGAAATGTTTACGACTCGGGATGTTCAGGAAAGGGTTGACTCGTCCGGCAAGTTTCGTCGTCAGGGCGTTCAGGATTCGTTTCATTCGTCGGTTCCTCTCAGTGTTTTGCTTCGCCGCGCCTTTGGTCGCCCAACGCGGTTTGCGTTTGTATGTTGCGCGTCTGTTCGCGCATGATTGTCTGTCGTGATTGTCGTCGGTTTCAGCGTCAGCACTTCCGCAACCGGACGCCATCGGTCGAACATGGCAAAAATCTGCAGGAGAGCCGACGCGACCGACCAATCCCGCATCTTTGGCAAAAGCCTTGCGATTCCGTTTCTGCGTCCCGTTCGTTTTCCTGCGTTCATTCACGATCTTTGCCGCAACCTCTCTTGCCGAATACAAGCGTCTCGTCCGCATTCATAACGTTATACGATTGAGCCGCATAAACATTGCAGTTTGAGGCGATTTTTTTCAACGGCTCGCTTTCCGTTAGCCGTCGACGCTGCGCTTCATGATGTTTGTTTATAATGGCGCTACGGGGCGGACAGCGCATCATTCATCGCGCCCGGCGGTACGCCCATGCGGGGATTTCATTTGACCCTAGAGCGTTCGCGCCACTGGTCGTCATTCCCGCGCAAGCGGGAATCCAGAGTCCCAGCAAAACCGTCATCCCGCCCTTTAAACCCCCCTAACCCCCTTTTCAAGGGGAATTGGACGCGGCGCGTTTTGCCGATTTAGTCGGGCGCCTTTTCAGAAAGCGCGATCTCCACGTTTTCAGGCGCGCGGACTTCAAAATCGATGCTGACCGATCGGATATGCTCTGGAAGCTCTGTCAACTCGGCGAACGCATGTTGAAGCTCCGCCGTATTGCCGTCAGCCTCAACGTTTGGGATGATCTGTTCAAAGAACTTTTCTCCCTCCTCGTTCTCGTTGCCGCACTCCAAGGCTCCTTTCATGGAGATGCGGACTTCGCCGCCGCCATGACGCTCAATGCGAACAGAGCCGCGGATGGGACCGCCGAACTCCGAAAGATACGGAGCGCGCATGTCGATCTTTTCGATCCCGTCAGGTTTTTTGAATTCAAAGGTTGTGGAGGCTTTGAAGATGCCGCCGGATTTGGAGCTTTCGAAAGCCTTTTCTGAAGAATGTTCGCTGCTTGTCCAGTTGGTTCCCGTTTTTTTCTTGCCGCGTGTGAACCGCTGTTTCCAATTTGCCATCGCTGTCTCTCTCTTTCCGTTAGCCGCCGGCGCTGCGCTTCATGATGTTTGTTTATGATAGCGCTGCGGGGCGGACGGCGCATCGTTCATCCCACCGCGCATTTCGCTTACTGAAGTACGACAATCGTCGTTTCTACTGCGCCGTCTGGATGTGTCGTTTCACGAATGATATCGCCTTTCTCGTCACGCCAGTATTTGAGGATGGTTCCGTCATCCAGAACGGTTTCAAAGTTATTTGACACCCTGTCTCCTCGCCAAATTCCAAGATATTTGATAGTGTCCGTGGACTCCCAGAATGCGTATGTGTCCAGCAGGTCTTGTTGTGTCATGTTAGACTCCTCCGCGTTTTGAACGGTCGTTTCTTTGGGATTCTGGACATCGTCAACGACCTCGGAAGGGATCGTTTCAGACAGCGCCTCTGTCGATGGCTCCATATCGGCGTTTGCGCCTTCGCCGCTGTCCGTTTGCGTATGTTCAGATGGGTTGGAGGCGTCGGCGTTGGGCGCCGTTTCGGTGGAAGGTATGCCGCTGGTTGACTTCTGATTGGAAAGCGGCGTGATGCGGGGGCTTTGCTCTTCGATCGTCAAGGGGCTGTCGTTCGGCGCGTTGGTCTCTTCGCCGGCGCTGTTGATCCAGATGTATCCGCCTGTCAGGATGCCTGCAACGACAATGGCGGTTCCAACGGCAATCGTTGTTGTTTTTGTCATGAGCAGTACGCCTCCCCATGCCGCGCGTTTCATACCTGCGAAGGCGGCAATGAACGCGGCGGCGGTTGATGTCAATATCTTTTTCAGGCGCGCCTTTGCGCGATGCAGACGAAAGCCGACCGCCGAATAGGACAGCCCATGCCGCTCTTGAAGCTCCTGATACGAGGCGTCTTCAAAATAACGGGCGCGCAGCATCTCCCTGTCGTCTTCGTTGAGCCTGCCCATCGCCTGATGGAGTTCCCGCCGCTCCTCTTCTCGCTCTAGGATGTCATGCGGCGTTCTCTCGTCCGGTATGTCGGGCAGCTCATCGATCGGCTCTTCCCGCCCTTTGCGGTAAAATGCGCTGTTCCAATCGCGCGCCAGGTTGTTTGCGATGGCGGCGATCCAGCGGTCAAACTTCGTCTCGTCGCGCAGCTGGTCGCGTTTGGCGTAAGCGCGCAGCAGCGTTTCTTGGACGAAGTCGTCGATCTCGCTTCGGTTATGCAGGCGGCGCATACCGATGCGGCGGATGTTCTCCATCTGCGAGAGGGCGGCTTCGTCAAAGTTGAACGGTCGCTGCGTTTTCATTCAACGTTCCGAGATTTTCTCGGTCAACTCAATGTTTTCAGGGGTCAAGGGAAGTTCCCCTGTGTCGACATGTTCCAGAACGTTCCCTTGCTCATCCCTGATCGTTTTGGATACGGAAACGAATGCAGGTATCGATTCCACATACCATTTGCCGTCCGTTTTGCGCAGGATGACAGGGACATCTACGTTGTCGCCGTTGGATGTGGCGCGCAGCTCGCCGTCCGCATAGACAAACTTATGGCCCAGCCGCTGCTCCGGCGGCGGGGTCGTGATATTTGCATCGCCCCTAGTAGCAAGCGTTTGCGCAAGCGTGTCTAGGACAGCATGCGCTTGGCCGCGCGCCATGCTCAGCGCTTTTTCTATATCTAACGCCATCATCGCATCCTCAAACGCTATGAAGGCAGCGATCGCCGCTTGCTTATCCGCCTCCTCGGCGTCTTCTTCCGTTTCCGTTTCAACGGACGCCGCCTCTGTCGTTTCCAGGTCGGCGTTGGAGACCTGCGGCGCCGCGGACGCTTCGCTGTCGATTTGGACAGCCTCGGATTGATCGCTTGCGCCGTCGGACGCGCTCTCGCCGCCGGTCGATTTCACCGCAGAGAGCGGTTTCAAGCGCGGGCTTTGCTCTTCGATTGTCAACGCGCTCTCGGCAGATTCAGGCTCCGCGCCGGCGTTGAGCCAGAGATACCCGCCAATCAGAATTCCTGCGGCGGCAACGGCAGCGCCGACGATGATTTTCGTTGTTTTCGTCATGATCAATATGCCTCCCCATGCCGAGCGTTGCATGCCCCCGAAGACGGCAATGAACGCGGCGGCGGTTGATGTCAATATCTTTTTCAGGCGCGCCTTCGCGCGATGCAGACGAAAGCCGACCGCCGAATAGGACAACCCATATTTCTGCTGAAGCTCCCCATATGAAGCGTCCTCAAAATAACGGGCGCGCAGCATTTCCCGATCGTCCTCGTTGAGCCTGCCCATCGCTTGATGGAGTTCCCGCCGCTCTTCCTCTTGCTCTAGGATGTCATGCGGCGTTCTCTCGTCAGGTATATCGGGCAGCTCATCGATCGGCTCTTCTTGACCCTTGCGGTAAAATGCGCTGTTCCAGTCGCGCGCCAAGTTGTTCGCAATGGCGGCGATCCAGCGGTCAAACTTCGTTTCGTCGCGCAGCTGGTCGCGTTTGGCGTAAGCGCGCAGCAGCGTCTCTTGGACGAAGTCGTCAATCTCGTTTCGGTTGCGCAGGCGGCGCAGACCGATGCGGCGGATGTTCTCCATCTGCGAGAGGGCGGCTTCGTCAAAGTTGAACGGTCGCTTCGCTTTCATACGCCTGCCTTTCTACACTATATGACGAATGGGCGCTCCGTATTTTAGCGCTTTTGCAGAAAAAGGCAGCGGGAGTCCCTGACCTCGCCCTTAGAGTCGGGACAATTCTGGTTGTGAACGCGAACGGCTTCGGGGTAGACTCTGGATTCCCGCTTGCGCGGGAATGACGGCCTGGTTTGCGGCGCCTTTTTCCCATGAATAGAGCCATCGTCTATTTAAACGTCTCCACTTTAGGTATGAGATCAGAGAACTTATTTGCCGCCGACCGTAATGCCGACGATGAAATCGCCTGTTTTGTCCCCGTCGGTGAGACCTAACCCCTCCTCCGTGAGAAATTGTTTGGGATGCTTTAAAAGCGACCCGGCAGGGAATTCGACCGTCCATGACATGCTGCCGTCGGGATGTTTGTAATGCACTTTGCCGCCGTTTAGGGCAAGTTCATACGGCACTTCGACGTCAGCGACAATATCCATACCGTCGTATCGATAGCGCATGGGAGGTTCATAAACTTCCGCGCCGCTCTTCGTCTCGGCGTTGATCGCTTCGCTGTCCGGCGCCGGCGCATCGGAAGTCTCGGTTTCGCCGATGGAGTCAGCCGTTTGAGATTCGACATCGGAGCTCGGCGCCGGCGCGTCGGAGTCGCCGCGGGATTCAACCGCTTCAGACGGACGATTCGCGCGTTCGGTCCCGCTCTGGCTGTCGGTCGATTTTTGACCGGAAAGCGGAGCGATGCGCGGGCTTTGCTCTTCAATCGTCAAGGGGTTGTCGTTCGGCGCGTCAGTTTTTTCATCGGCGCTGTTGATCCAGATGTATCCGCCAATCAAGACGCCCGCGGCGACGGCGGCGGCTCCGACGGCGATTTTCGTTGTTTTGGTCATGAGCAGTGTTCCTCCCCATGCCGCGCGTCCAAGCCCAGCGAAGGCGGCAAGAAACGCGGCGGCGGTTGATGCGAGCAGTTTGCGCAGACGCGCCTTCGCCCGATGAAGACGAAAGCCGACCGCTGAATAGGACAACCCATGCCGCTCTTGAAGTTCCTCATACGACGCCTCGTCAAAATAACGGGCGCGCAGCATTTCCCTGTCGTCCTCGTTGAGACGCCCCATCGCTTTGTGGAGCCGCGCCCGTTCCTCCGCTTCCTCTAGAGCGTCATGGGGCGTTCTAAAGTCGGGCGTTTCGGGAATTTCGTCGATAGAGTCCTCGCGCCTTCTACGGTTCCATTCAGCGGCTAGATTCCGCGCGATGACGGCGACCCACCGGTCAAACTTCTCCTCGTCGCGCAGTTGTTCGCGTTTGGCGTAAGCGCGCAGCAGCGTCTCTTGTACGAAGTCGTCAATCTCGTTTCGGTTGCGCAGGCGGCGCAAACCGATGCGTCGGATATTCTCCATCTGCGAGAGGGCGGCGGCGTCAAAGTTGAACGGGTCGGTCGTTTTCATGTTCATGCGTCTGCCTTTCTACACCTATGATGTACGAGGGCGTCGTTTTTTAGCAGTTTTTTCTGAAAAGGCTTTGGACGCTTGCTTTTAAGATTTCCTCCCTGTTCCCCGTTTTCACAAGGACATGGCTTGCGCGTGAATGACGATATGAAAGAAGGCGCGGGGCTAGCCGAGATACTGCCGATCAAGGCAGCGGAACTGCACCGCCTCGGCGATATGCTCCTTCTCAATCTTATCCGAGCGGCGCATGTCGGCGATGGTTCGAGACACCTTTAATATCTGCGTATAACCTCTCCCGCTTAAACCCAAACGGCGGAGAATATCCCCAAACACCTCCTCCGCCTCTTCTGTCAGAATGCACGTCTGACGAGTCTCCTTTGAGCGCATCATCGCGTTGCAGTAGATGTTCGTATTTTTGAAACGTTCCCGCTGGGCGTCGCGCGCCTTTTGAACCCTTTGGCGCGCCTCGGAGGACGGCTCGCCGTCAACAGGGTCTTTCATTTTTTCAAACGGAACGGCGGGCGCGGATACATGAAGGTCGATGCGGTCTAGCAGCGGACCGCTGATGCGCGCCTGATACCGCGTCAGCGACGACTGCGAGCAGGAGCAAACCCGCTTCGCGTCTCCGAAGTATCCGCATGGGCAGGGGTTCATCGCGGCGACGACCATCGCGCGGGAAGGAAAAGTGAGCGACCCCCAAGCGCGGGCAATCGTAGAGGTGCCGTTCTCCAACGGCTGACGCAGCGCCTCCAGAGCGTTTCGAGAGAATTCAGGCAGCTCGTCCATGAACAGCACGCCGTTGTGCGCGAGGCTGATCTCGCCGGGCGTCGGTATCCTTCCCCCGCCGATGAGACCCGCCATCGAGGTGGAATGGTGCGGGCTGCGGAACGGGCGCGTCGTCACCAGCGGCGACCCTGGCTCCAAAACGCCGGCGATGGAATGGATCTTCGTCGTTTCAAACGATTCGTCAAAGGTGAGGCGCGGCAGGATCGACGGCAGCCGCTTCGCCAGCATTGTCTTGCCGGAACCCGGCGGACCGATGAGCAGAATATTGTGTCCGCCGGCGGCCGCCACCTCCAACGCTCTCTTGGCAAGCTCCTGTCCGCGCACATCCGCCATATCGGGCAAGGCGCGGTCCGAGTTGTCAAACTTGTTTTCCAGGTCGACATGCGTCGGTTCAAAACCGCTGCGGTCGTTGAATTGCCGCGCCGCTTCCACCAGCGTTTCGGCGCCGAACACGTCGATGCCCTCAATGACAGCGGCTTCTTCGGCGTTCTCTTTTGGGAGTATGATCGCTTTGACGCCATGTTTTGCGGCGTCCGCGGCGATGGCGACCGCCCCGCGTATCGGTCTCAAGGCGCCTTCGAGCGAGAGTTCGCCCAGCGCGAGCGTCTCATGGCTGGCGGACATCCGTATCTGTTCCGAGGCGCCGAGAATGGAGAGCGCGATGCCGAGGTCGAACGCGGAGCCTTCTTTGCGTATGTCGGCGGGAGCCAGGTTGACCGTGATCCGTTTGGGCGGCAGGGCGAAGCCTGAATTGCGGATGGCGACCGTGACGCGCTCGCGGCTTTCGCGCACCGACGCGTCCGGCAAGCCCGCGAACGTGATGCCCGGCAGCCCGTTGGCGAGGTCCGTCTCGATCTGCACAATAAAGGCGTCCACGCCCATGACAGCGCTGCTGCGTATAACGGCGACCATGCGACTCCCATCGTTTTAAGATGTGTCGGCAGTATAACGCAAACGGCGGTTTTGTTGAAGGGAAATCTTAGGCGGTTGTACGCCCATGCGATGTATTTCATTTTGCGCGGCGGCCCATTGGTCCATGCTGTCATTCCCGCGCAAGCGGGAATCTTAAGGCATTGCAGCCGCTGTCCGCGTCCATATTGACGGGAAAAGGCTTCGCCAATCAGATCGTCATTCCCGCGCAAGCGGGAATCCAGAGTCCCTGACCTCATGCATAAAGTTGGGACATTTGAACTGACGACCGCTCTATTCATGGGAAAAAGGCGCCGCCAACCAAACCGTCATTCCCGCGTAAGCGGGAATCTAGAGGCGCCTCAGAAGACGTCCGCGTTCGCCCGCCGGCATGTCCCAACTTAAGACGTGAGGTCAGAGAGTCCGCCTCGAAACCGTCCGCTGTCTGAACTAAGATTTGCATGGCGGATCGTCATTCCCGCGCAAGCGGGAATCTTAAGGCATTGCAAAAACCCCCCCAGCCCCCCTTTTCAAGGGGGGAGTCTAGAAAGAAATCCGCGCCCTTGCAGTAAGAGGTCATGCCGACATGCCCAACGAAAGCCATGAGGTCAGGGAACATTTTGCTTGACCCCAGCGAAAAGCGGGTATATGATTATTCTTGGTCGACAGGGCGCGTTCGTTTTTACTTGGCGCATCGGCTTCAGTTTTGAATGTTCAGGCAGGCTTCAGGAGCGTTCTCGAAGCCCCCTTCTTGGCTTCGCTGCATATTTTGGATATTCCCGTTCCGTGTTGCGTCCGCAGTCGGCGGCGCGCGGTTTCCGCTCAACATAGGTCAATCGTCAGGCAAGGCACATGAAATGAGAAAATACCAAAGAGGGCGTTCTTCGTCGCCGGAGACGTATGAAAAGGACGCGCCGCGGCTGGATGTGACGCAGTTGCATGAAAAGACGGTTCAGGAACTTTACGCCATCGCGCGCAACCTGAAAATCCCCGGATACAGCGGACTGCCGAAGCAGCGCCTCATCGCGCGCATCATGGAGGCGCAAAGCGAAGGCGGCGAACTGCTGGAAGGCGAAGGCGTTCTGGAAATCCTACCCGACCAGTACGGCTTCCTGCGCTCCGTCAACTACAACTACCTCCAGAGCCAAGAGGACATCTATGTCGCCGCGACGCAAATTCGGCGGTACGGCTTGCGTCCAGGGCATGTGGTGCGCGGACCGATACGCCCCCCGAAGCGGCGCGGCGATCATGACAAAGGGGAGCGGTTTTTCGCCCTCCTGAAGATCGAATCGGTGAACGGGCGGGAGCCTGAAGCGGTGAAAGAAACGCCGCTTTACGACAACCTCACCCCGATTCATCCGACGCAGCAGTTCGCGCTCGCCTCCTCCAGAACGACGCTCTCAACGCGCATCGTCGACCTGATGGCTCCCGTCGGCGCGGGGCAGCGCTCCTTGATTGTCGCCCCGCCGTTCGGCGGCAAGACGCACCTGCTGCGCGACATCGCCCACGGCATCGAAAAAAATCATCCGTCGGCGAAACTGATTGTCCTGCTCATCGGCGAACGGCCTGAAGAAGTGACCGAAATGGAGCGCACCGTCCATGGCGAAGTCGTCAGCTCCACCTTTGACGAACCGCCGGATCGGCACGTGGCGGTTTCCGAGATTGTCATCGAACGGGCGAAGCGCGAAGTGGAATTTGGCGGCGATGTGGTCGTCCTGCTGGACAGCCTGACCCGCCTCGCCCGCGCCTACAACCTGATTGCGCCGCACACCGGCAAGACGCTCTCCGGCGGAATCGACGCCGGCGCCATGATGGGACCGCGCCGCTTCTTGGGCGCCGCCCGCAATCTTGAAGAGGGCGGAAGCTTGACGATACTCGCGACGGTGCTGGTTGAGACCGGCAGCCGAATGGACGAGTATGTGTACGAAGAGTTTAAAGGGACGGCGAATTCGGAGATTCATCTCGATCGCGAGCTGTTTGAAATGCGCCGTTTCCCGCCGTTGAATGTGAAGCAGTCGAAGACGCGGCGCGAGGAGCTGTTGCTTGACCCGGCGGCGTTGAATAAGATTTGGGTCCTGCGGCAGTACCTGAATAAACTGCCGCCGGCGGAATGCATTGAGCTGTTTCAGGAGCAGATGCGCAAAACGGAAACGAACGAAGAGTTTTTAGAATCCATGCGGAAAGGCTGATCAATGAAAAAAGGAATCCATCCAGAGGTGAACGAGGCGGAAATCCAGTGCGTATGCGGCGCCTCGTACAAGACCATCTCGACGGCGGGCAACACGCGCGTGGAGATCTGCGCCAGTTGCCATCCGTTTTTCACGGGGCAGCGGCGCGTCGTTGACACAGAGGGGCGCGTGGAGAAGTTTGAACAGAAATACCGCCGCTTCCGCGAACGTCAAGCGCAGGAATCCTCGTAGCCTGCCTGTCAGAAAACAGGAACGGAAAGAAAGGCGGCTGTTGTGCTATCTCTTTTTCTTACATTTTTGAAGATGGGTACCTTTATCTTCGGCTCTGGGCATGCGCTCGCGCAAGCCATGCAGAAAGAGATTGTGGATAAGCAGGAATGGCTGTCGCCGGAGCAGTTTCAGGACGGATGGGCGGTCGGGAACGCGCTGCCCGGTCCCATCGCGCCGAAGGTGGTCGTTTATACAGGCTATGAGGTGGCGGGCGTTCTGGGCGCGGCGGTGGCGGTGACGGCGTACCTGTTGCCGTCCGCCGCGGGAATGACAGCGCTAGCGGCGGCGCTGATGTATCAGGGCGGCGGCGAAGGCTTTGTCGGCAAGCTCGTGACAGGGCTGAAGTCCGCAGTGAAAGGCATCAAGCCGGCGGTGCTGGCGATCCTGCTGGAAGCGTTTTTGGGCTATACGGGCGTCACGTTTCCTAAGGGGCAAAACCTGTGGAGTCACTTGCTGCCGCTGTGCGCGGTCGCCGTGGGCGCGGTTCTCCTGCTGGTCGGAATGCGCATGATGAGCGGCAAGGAGGACTATCTGCTTTCGGACTGGCGCGCGCTGGCGGTGTTTGCGCTTTCATTCATCGCCATGGCGGCGCTGGGATGGAACACGATCTATGTCGTGCTAGGCGCTGCGGCGGTCGGATTGAGCTATCTGATCTGGAGCGAGCCGCGTGTCGTTTCTTAAAGAAAAATTGTCCGACGCGGCGGCGCGTTTTCAGGAGGTTGAGGCGCAGCTGTCCGACCCGAAGGTGTATGCGCAGCAGGGCGAAGCGGAACGGCTCGGCAAACTGCGGGCGGAGCTGGAGCCGATTGTGGAAACCGGCGCCGAGTATGAAAAGGCGCTGGAGGGGCTTCAACAGGCGCGCGAGGCTCTCGAACTGGACGACAGCGAGGAGTGGCAGGCGCTTGCGCAGGCGGAGGCGGCGGAGATGGCGGCGGCGGTGGAAACGCTGGAGCTTCGGCTGAAGACGCTTTTTTTGCCAAAAGACGCGAACGACGACAAGAACATCATGCTGGAAATTCGGTCTGGCACGGGCGGGCTGGAAGCGGCGCTCTTCGCGGCGGACCTGCTTCGAATGTACGCCCGTTACGCCGAGCGGATCGGATGGGCGGTCGAGACGGTCAGCTCCAACGAAACGGAGCTGGGCGGTTTTCGGGAGGCGATTGTGTCCGTATCGGGCGAGCGCGTCTATAGCCGTCTGAAGTTTGAGAGCGGCATTCACCGCGTTCAGCGCGTCCCTGAAACCGAGTCGAGCGGACGCATCCACACCTCCGCGGTCACGGTTGCGGCGCTGCCGGAGGCGGAGGCGGTCGATGTGGACCTGGACCCGAACGATGTGAAGATGGAGCGTTTTCGTTCCGGCGGACCGGGCGGTCAACACGCGAATATGACCGACTCGGCGGTGCGCTTGACGCATGTTCCGACCGGCATCGTCGTCGTTTGCCGGGATGAGCGTTCGCAGCATAAAAATCGGGCGAAGGCAGAAAAGGCGCTCCTCGCGCGGCTTTACGACCATAAAATGCGCGAGCAGAACGCCGAACGCACCGACGCCCGCAAGTTGATGGTCGGCTCCGGAGACCGCAGCGAAAAGATACGCACCTATAATTTCTTGGAACGGCGGGTCACCGACCACCGCATCGGCTTGACGTTGTATCAGCTGGAGACGATCTTAGACGGGGGCTTGGACGCGCTCATCGACCCGTTGATTGAGGCGGATCAAACGGCGAAGCTGCAGTCCACATTGACCGAATGAGCTTTCAAAAAACATGGCGCCTTTCCAAACGTCATTCCCGCATGCCCCGCCGTCATTCCCGCATGCCCCACCGTCATTCCCGCATGTCCCGCCGTCATTCCCGCGCAAGCGGGAATCCAGAGGCGCCGCAGACGACGTCCGCGTCCGCCCGCCGGCATGTCCCAACTAAAGACATGAGGTCAGGGAATCTTAGACTCAACGTCATCGTAGGCGTAACCGAATGAGCGCTCAAAAAACATGGAAGGCGCTAGAGCTGATCGAATGGACGGCGGGTTACTTTGAACGCGCCGGCATCCCCTCCCCCCGTTTGGACGCCGAGCTGCTTCTCGCGCATGCGCTGAACCAGAACCGCATGTGGCTCTATCTCAACTATGAATATGCGGTGTCGGGGCGGGCTTTGGACGCCTATCGGGAGCTGGTGCAGCGCCGCCATGCGCGGGAGCCGGTCGCCTATTTGACGGGTCGGCGCGAGTTCATGTCGCTCTCCTTTGAGGTGAACCGCGGGACGCTCATTCCGCGCCCAGAGACGGAGACGCTGGTCGAACTGGCGCTGGAGCGGCTGCGCTCGGAGGAGCGAAAAAGCCTCAAGGTTGCCGAGAACGGAACCGAGGAGCGCGTCATGCTGGCGGACATCGGCTGCGGGAGCGGGGCAATAGGGATCGCGCTGGCGCATGCGCTTCAAAAGGACGGCGCGGCGGTCGTCTCAACCGACATCTACGAGGCGGCGCTGGAGACGGCAAGACGCAACGCTGAATCGGCGGGCGTCGGCGGATGCATGGAGTTTCGTTTGGGGGACGGCCTCTCCGTTTTTCATGCGGGTGAGCGGTTCGATGCGATCGTGTCGAATCCGCCGTATGTTCGGACGGCAGATCTGGAGCGTCTTCCGCCGGAGTCGCGTTTGTATGAGCCGCGCGAGGCGCTGGACGGCGGGGCGGACGGGTTCGCGGCGCTGCGTCCGTTCATTTCAGGCGTCGGGGCGTTTTTAAAGCCGGGCGGATTTGCGGCGTTTGAGGTGGGGAAGGGTCAGGCGGAGCAGGCGCTCGCGCTGTTTGAGGCGTCCACGCTGTTTGAATCGGCGGAGACGGCGCTGGATACGGCTGGGGTTGAGCGGGTTGTTTACGGGCGCAGAAGAGGTTGATTCGTCCGTTTTGGCGTCTTCGATCAAATACCTGTCAATAGGCATGAACCTGCGCCGTTAGCGGCTTTTGAGGCGTGTCCGTCCGTTTTGGAGGGTCTTCGATCAATAGCCCGTCAATAGGCATGAACCTGCGCCGTTAGCGGCTTTTGAGGCGTGTCCGTCCGTTTTGGCGGGTCTTCGATCAAATACCCGTCAAATAAAAGGAAGCTAGGCTATGAGCGGCTTTTGGGGCGTATCCACCTGTTTCGGCGCGTCCTCAATCAAATACCCGTCAAATAAAATTCTACAAATGTCCCAAATGGACGGCAGTCTCTATAGACGATGATTTCGATTTTTAGAGCGTCGTTTTAGAATGCGGAGGCTGTCTGGAAAAACTCTGGATTCCCGCTTGCGCGGGAATGACGGTTTGGATCGGCGGGCTGCCGCGCAAAAATGAACGTCATCGCTTGTAGAGACTTCCAAATGGACGCGCCGGTTGCGCTGATCGGGAATCGATGGCATAATGTTTTATGCCTGTATGTTATTTTTGAAAAATGCGCTATACTGGGCGCGTCAATCTCAACTTTTGAAGGAGGCGTTTATGTTTTACAGGTCTCAATGGTTGCCGCTGGCTGCTGTTGCGGCGGCTCTGCTCTGGGCGGGGACGGCGGCTGCCGGCGTCGGAATCCCCGACCCCGATGTCTCGTGGCTCTTTGACGAAGGCGAAGGCGATGTCGTCAGCGACTCTATCGGCGAAGTCCATGGCACAGCGTCCGGCGACTACGCCTGGGGCAACGGAACCATGATCTTCGACGGCGTTTCTGCCGGCGTCAAATTTCCCGACTCCCCGCTCATCAACACCACCGGCCCGTTTCTGAACCGCACCGTTGTGGCGATCTTCAAACCGACCGACGCCAACAACAGCGACACCAAACAGGTCATCTTCGATGAAGGCGGACGAACGCGCGGAGCCGTCATCTATGTGTTCGATGGACACGTGTATGTCGCGGCATGGAACCGCGCCGAGTATCAATGGGCGGGCGAATTCCCGATGGCTCCCGTCCGGAACAACCAGTGGCACGCCGCCGCGTTTGTGATCCGAGACGCGATCAACGCCGTTGAAGAGAACCGATTTGAAATGTGGGCGGACGGCGAACTGGTCGCCTCGCTCCCCGGCGGGCAGCTCTTCGCCCATGGCGACGACACCGGCGTCGGACACACGAACCAGAATACCGTGTTCCATGACGACGACGGAAGCGGCACCAACCGCGACTATTTCGCCGGCGAAATCGACGAAATCAGCGTCTGGAACGTCGCCCTGCTCCCAGAGGCGCTCATGCAGCGCGCCACCTCTGTGGATCCTGCCGGTAAACTCGCCCTTCAATGGGGTTCGCTCAAATCGAATCGATAAGGCGCAGTCTGAAAGGTCGGGGTACCGCCAACGGCGCCCCGACCCTTCGCAGCATAGAAAGGAGAAAACGCATGCGGAGGGCGATGTTCTGCGCGGCGGCTCTGTGGTTTGCCGCCGCGACTGTTCTCCCGGCGGCGACGCCGGACATTGAGTGGCTGTTCAACGACAAAGGCGACCTCGGAAACGACTCCCAAAAGGACAAAGTCCACGCGACAGTCCACGGCGTCGACTGGACAGCGACGCCTGTCGACGGAGGCGCTCTGCTGGACGGCAAAAGCGGCTATCTCAGAGCGCCCGACTCGCCGCTCATCAATACGACCGGTCCGTTTCCGAGACGCACCATCGTCGCCATCTTTAAAGTGGACGACGCCAGCATTTCAAGCCGCAAGCAGGTGATCTTTGAAGAGGGCGGACGAACACGCGGAGCCGTCATCTACGTCTTCGGCGGCGAGGTCTATGTCGGCGCATGGAACCGCGCGGAGTATAATTGGCAGGGCGAATGGATCAGCGCGGCGGTACAGTCGAACCGATGGCACCATGTCGCGCTTCTCATTCGAGACGCCAAGGGGGAGGTTGAAAACGGAAAGTTTGAGATGTGGCTGGACGGCTCGCTTGTCGAAAAGCGTTCGGGCGGACAGCTCCATGCCCATGGGGACGACAACGGCATCGGAGCTGTCGTTCAAAACGTCGTCTTTCATGACAACGGCGGAGCCGGCAGCCTCACCGACCATTTTGGAGGCGTCATCGAAGAGCTGCGCATCTACAACGCATCCTTGACGCGCGCCGAGATGGAAGACGACGCGCGCGCCTTCTTGTCGGTTGAATCCAGGGGCAAGCTCGCTGTCCGATGGGGAGTCTTGAAAAGCGACTAAGCAGTATTCCCCTTGAAAAGGGGGAACCAGGGGGTTTAAAGGACGGGCGCGGCGGCTGCGATGCCTTAAGATTCCCGCTTGCGTGGGGGCCTATATCCCTAGATAGCCATTTGCTGTCGTTTACGCCGCCTTCTCCTTTCAGCTCCGCGTAAGTAAGGCATTTGCCAACCATGCGCGGAATCAGCTTGCCGATCGTGTCCAAGCTGTTGTCGACGCCAACATTGAAACGATACACAAATTCGCTGACGTAGCGACCCAGATGTTTAAACGACATGAAATGGTAAACGCCGCGATACCCGCGTTTCAGCACGGCCCAGAACGACTCGATGCTGTTGGTGTGAACATCGCCGCGAACATACTCGCCTTTCTGATGCGAGACATAGGCATGCCTGTATTCCAGCATGCCCTGGTAAGACGAAAGAGCGTCGGTATAAAGGGACGAACCGGACGCCACGTTCGCCCTTACAGCATCCTGCAGCGTTTTCTTGAGCTCATTGTCCAGCAGAAATGCGCGGATCTCGCCGTTTCTTTGACGCATGCCCATCACAGGCTGCTTCCCGCTGGTTCCGCTTCCGACGCCCAGCTTTTTCCTGCGATGCTTTTTTGTCTCGATGCCGCCGATGTAGGTCTCGTCCGCCTCCACGATGCCGCTCAGCATTTCGTCGTCGCTCACCATTGCGGCTCGAATGCGGTGGCCTAGGGACCATGCCGTCTTCTGCGTCGTTCCGATCTGCTTTGCCATCTCAACGCTGGAGATGCCCATGCGCGAGGTATGCATCAGGTAAATCGCTAGGACCCACTTGCGCAGCGCGAGCCTGCTGCTCGCCATCAAGGTTTCGGTCCGGACGCTAAAATGCTTGCGGCAGGTTCGGCATCGGAACGGCATCGGTTTCGCATTTTGGACGCGCATCGTGTTTTTGGAGTCGCATTTGGGACAGCATCTGCCGTCCGGCCAGCGATGCTGCTCAAAGAACCGCGCGGCTGCTTTCTCGTTTGGAATCTGCTCGAATAAATCGTAAAGGCTGCTAAACTGCATCGGATCGCTCCTTGTGCCATGACTAGCATGTATACTAGCGCAAAACGCGAGGTTAGTTAAGTAAGTAGTCCCCTTTTCAAGGGGGAGTCCAGAAATCCCCCCAGCCCTGACCTCATGCATAAAGTTGGGACAGTTAGACGCGCAGAGCCTTTATTCATGGGAAAAAGGCGTCGCCAACCAAACCGTCATTCCCGCGTAAGCGGGAATCCAGAGGCGCCGCAGAAGACGTCCGCGTTCGCATGCCGACATGTCCCAACTTAAGACGTTAGGTCAGAGTCCAGAACGTTCGCCCTTGACGAAACGGCGCAAAAGACGCATATTTTACCGCAGGCAAACGCAGACAACGCGGAGAAACGCATGGCGCGCCACGCCGAAACGAACCTGAACAGCGCCCTCGCCGACATCCTACAGGAGATGGCGCCGAAGAGCGTCATGAAAGCGGAAAACACCGATGTACTGCGCGACAAAGCGCGGAGACCCGACATACTGATCGCGGCAAGCGGACGATCCCCCGTCATCATCGAGGCGGAATATGAACCCGCGCGGACCGTCGAAGAGGACGCCATGCAGCGCCTCGGCGCCCGACCGGAAGGACAGAATCGCCCTGTCGAGGCGGTCGTCGCGCTGATCTATCCAGAAACGCTGAAAACGGCCGACAGCGTCAAGGCGGAGCTGCGTCAAGCCGCGCTGAAGTATTGCTTCTTTCAAGAAGACGCGCGCTTGTCGATACGCTTTCCCGAAACCGGATGGCTGGAAGGAACGGCGGAGGATCTGTCCGACATGGTTCGCATGATCTCCGTACCGCAAAAAGAGGTGGACAGAGCCGCCGAAGCGTTGGAAAGCGGCATCGAAACCGCCGCTGTCGTCATGGACGAAGACGCCCAAACACGCCCCGAAATCTCCAAAGAAACGGCGCGCCTGCTCAGCATGTCGAACGTGCCGCAAACGCGCCGCATGGCATGCGCCATCCTCGCCAACGCGCTCACGTTTCATGAACGCATCGCCAGCATGCAGGACGGCATCCGCCCCCTTGAGCTGGTTTGCGGCGCGCTCAACCCGCAAAGCGCCATGCTGGAGATGTGGAAACAGATACTCGACATCAACTACTACCCGATCTTCGCCATCGCAAAAGACATCTTGACGCGGCTGCCGTCCGACCTTGCCAAAAACCTCCTGTTCGCGCTGCGGCGCGCCGCTCAAGGCGCCCATATGACGAACGCGCATGAGCTGACAGGGCGCGTCTTTCAGCGGCTTATCTCCGACCGCAAATACCTCGCCACCTTCTACACGCGCCCCTATTCCGCCGCCCTGCTTGCAAGGCTCGCTGTCGGCAAACTGCGCGGCGTCGAATGGAAATTCCGCGAATCGATAGAACGGCTCAAGATCGCCGACTTCGCATGCGGAACGGGCGCGCTGCTCTCCGCCGTCTACGACCGAATCGCCGCGCTCCATGAACGCGCCGGCGGAACGCTCGACAACCTCCACCCTGTCATGATGGAGAAGGTACTGCACGGCGCCGATGTCATGCCGTCCGCCGTTCATATTACAAGCGCGACGCTGTCCGGCGCCAGACCCGACATCGACTACGGCGACTCGCGCGTCTACACAATGCCCTACGGCAGACAGGCCGACAACACGGTCAAACTCGGCTCGCTGGAGCTGTTGACGAACAGCAGCGTCGACACACTCTTCAACACGACCGACCCCGGCAAAAGCGCTGGCAGACACGGCGAAGAGACGGCGGCGCGCATCAACGTTGAGATGAAGGATGAGTCGTTCGACCTTGTCATCATGAATCCGCCGTTCACGACATCAACGAATCATGCGGGCGCTCATGCGAATGTAATCAATCCCGCTTTTGCGGCGTTCAACGCCACTGCAGAGGACATGAACGACATGCGGGACAAAATGAAAGAGATGTGTAAAGCGACCTGCTACCATGGAAGCGCGGGGATGGGATCGGCGTTCGCGGCGCTGGGCGATCAAAAGCTGAAGCCGGGCGGCGTCATGGCTCTCGTGTTGCCGCTGACCGCTGTTTCTGGAACGTCATGGCAAAAGATGAGACAGATGTTCGCCGAGAAGTACAGCGATATAGACGTTCTCAGCATCGCTGCTGAAAGGACAGACCAGGTTTCTTTTTCTGCAGATACAGGCATGGCGGAATGCTTAATTATCGCCCGCAAAAATAACGCCCGGCACGTCCAAAATGCGTTCCAGGAGGCGCGTTTCATTTCTTTACGCCGACGGCCAGCGAGTTTTGCGCATGCGGCGGAGATCGCAAAGCATCTGGAAAATGCGGACAACGCGAGGCGTTTGGAGGACGGCCCTTACGGCGGCGCGCCTGTGTCTATTGGCGGTGAACGAGCGGGCGATGCGCTTCTTGGACCTATCAGCGTAGACGGCGACGCCTGGGGGCTCTCGCGTATTGTGGATTATTCGGTTGCGCAAGCCGCCTTTGCGCTGACGAATTCTACGTTATGGCTGCCAGGTTTACTTGAGTCGTTCACGCTGAAAACAACAACGGTAAGCCATATCGGAAAAGTAGGCTATGTTCATCGCGCAATCACAGGCCCTTCTCCTGGACGAGATACGGGCAAACCGCCCCTAGGTCCGTTCGATAAGCTTCCGTATAGCCCGACAGCGACCTATCCATCGCTTTGGAGCCATGACGCCTTAAAAGAAACGCGAATCGTTTGTCAACCCGATTCAGAATTGCAAGTGAGGCAAGGCATGGAAATACAGGCTGCTAAAATCTGGGCAACAGCCAGCCGATGTCATCAGAATTTAGATTTTACGTTGGGATCCCAACCGCTTGCTGTCGCCTTCACCGAGAATAAAACGATTGGCGGGCGCGCATGGCCGAACGTCATTTTTGGCGATGAGCGTTTTGACTATGCCTTTGCGCTCTGGGGCAACAGCTCTCTAGGTTTGCTCATGCACTGGTGGCGTGGAAGTCGTCAACAGCCGGGGCGAAGCATCATAACAGTCTCAACCGCCAAAACGTTGCCGACGCTAGACCTGCGCGCCTTGTCGGACGATCAGCTGTCGCTCGCCGAGGCGATCTTCAACCGCTTCCGAGAGCGCGATTTCAAGCCGGCGTATATCGCCGACCTTGACCAAGCGCGCGCCGATCTGGACCGCGCTGTCCTGTGCGAGCTGCTTGGTTTGGATGAGTCGGTTTATGCCGCCGCGCGGGAGTTGTCGACGAAGTGGGCTGCGGAGCCTTCCGTCCGCGGCGGCAAGTCCCGCCCTGACGCGCCCTTCGCTGTCTAATGATCTCGTCTCTGACCTTATGTCTATAGTTGGACACGGCGGCGGACGAACGCGGACGTCTTCTGCGACGCCTCTGGATTCCCGCTTACGCGGGAATGACGGTATGGTTGGCGAACCCTTTATTCATGGATAAAGGGTTTGTTCGTTCAGCTGTCCCAACGGGCGACATGAGGTCAGCGTACCGACCAACGCTAATCCGCAGGCGGCTCAACGACCTCCCATTCCGGCCACAGCTCCACCGCCGACTCGGTCAATACCGCCGCCTCTCCCTCGGAGAAAGCCAGCTCCACGCGCAGCCGCTGGATTTCGGCGGCGCTTTCCAACGGCAGAAGCCAGTAAGCGCGGTAGGCGTCCCCGTCCTCGTATCCGCCGACGCAGATGTCCTCCAGATGCTGATACACGATCTCCGCGCCGCCATGCAGCTCATGCAGAACCTTTCCGTTCTGCGACACGCGGACGACAAGCCCCGATGACGCCTCCCTCCGCCAGTCCGCCCGCAAAAAGAGTATCGGCTGTTGAGCCGGCGATTCTTGTTGAAACGCGGTCTCCACATGCCCGCCCGGCGCTTTTAGAACGCGCGGTTCCTTCACAAGCGGCCGCTTTTTAAATACGGGGCGCGCCTCCCCCCTGCCCAAGCGCGCGAACGGCGACCCGTACGCCCCCCATCCTAAGAATGTCGCCAGATGGGGGTTCATCTCGCCGTCCGCGCGGATCTTGCCTCTCTTCTCCAGCTCCGCCAGCGGCTCCTCGAGGCGGTTCACGCGCGCGTACTGCGCCCGCGACGCCGTCAGCAGCCGCGCAACCGTCCAATCGGGGTTTTTCTCGTAAGCGTCCAGAAAATGCATGACCAGCTGGTTCGTGTAGCGCGCCGGCGTCATGCCGAACACGGTCGCGCCGCTTCCGATATAGGCGCGGCATCCGTTGTTCAAAAACGCGCGCAGCAGCGGCGATCCTGGAGGCGTCGTCGCGCATCCGTCCACAATCGCAATCGGACGGCGGGGCAGCGCCGGCAGCCCTTTGGATGTCGCAAAATCCTCGCCCCAGCGGTTCGATATGGAACGCGCCGACCCATGCCCAAAATGGATGATCAGGTCGTACTGGTCTAAACGCTCCTGCCCGCCCGCCTCCTTCATCCGCCCGATGACGTCGGCGCGGTGTCCGTTCTGCGAGAGCGCCTCCAGAAACCGCTGCGTTTCAAGGTGGATGCGCGTGTCCTCCGAGCATAAGATTGCCGCCTCCAGCCCCTGCGCCGTATCGCCGTTCAGCTGGCGGACAACCGCGTCCGCGTTTCCCATGACGCGCGACACGGGCGTGTCGGGCGCGCTATAGAAAGCGTCGGTGTGAACAGCCATGCCGCTGACATTGACCGTCCACATCGGAAGAATGTTTTCGTCGCCAATCAGAACGAGCGCGTCCAGCGGCGCGTTCGTTTCCGCCTGCGCCGCTTTTTTGAGCTGCTTTGCGCATGCGTTGTCGGGTGCGTCCTGCAGTTTTCGGCAAATGGAGCCGACCTCCAGCGTTTTTGCGGATCGGCGGCGCGCAAACGACTCGATGGCTTCCAGCAGGCGCGGCGCGTCGTTTCGATAGGTTTTTTCAAGGGCGTCTTGTCGATAGAGAACCAGCGTTTTCAATGAAAACTCCCTATTCAGAAGCGAATGCGGCGATGTCAGCGGGATCTTGCTGTGAAGGGCGGCGTAAAGAAGGGGTGGTTCCGGCGGTAGGACTCGAACCTACGACCTAGTGGTTAACAGCCACCCGCTCTGCCAATTGAGCTACGCCGGATCACCGCTAAAGACTATAACATGGGGCGGGCGGGGATGTCAAATGAAAATGCCCGATCTTGCGCATAAAATTGGGATATTTGGATGAACAACGGCTTCTTTTTGGGAAAAGGCTCCGCCCGCCGGGTCGTCATTCCGCGTTCGCATGCCGACATGTCCCAACTTAAGACGTGAGGTCAGATGTCCCCCGCTTGACTTTCCGCCCGCCCGTCTATACGATGCAGGCGGAGAGAGGCTAATGCCCAAACATCAACTTTACTTCGGCGACAATCTCGACATTCTGCGAACGCATCTGCCGGACGAGAGCGTCCATCTCATCTACATCGACCCGCCCTTCAACACGGGGAAGCGGCGGCGCCATGTTCAACTGCAGGTCGCGCAGGACCCGGAGGGCGGGCGCGTCGGTTTTCAGGGTCGGCGGTATCGGACGCAAGCGGGCGGCGCGGCGCAGTATGAGGACGCCTTTGAAAGCTCGGAGGCGTATCTGCGTTTTTTGCGCCCGCGTTTTGAGGAGGCGCGCCGCGTTCTGCATCCAGAGGGCAGCTTTTTTCTGCATATCGACTATCGAGAATCGCACTATTGCAAGGTCATGCTGGATGAGCTGTTTGGGCGCGCGTCGTTCATGAACGAGATCATCTGGGCGTACGATTACGGCGGGCGCTCCAAGTCGCGCTGGCCCGCCAAGCATGACAACATTTTCTGGTACGCCAAAAATCCGAAGCGATACACCTTTAATTATGAGGAGCTGGACCGCATACCGTATATGGCGCCGGGTCTGGTGAGCCAAGAGAAAGCGGCGCGCGGCAAAACGCCCACCGATGTGTGGTGGCATACGATCGTCGCGACGAACGGGCGGGAGAGGACAGGCTACCCGACGCAAAAACCGCTCGGCGTCCTGAACAGGATCGTCAAGGCGCATTCGTCCCCAGGCGACACGCTGCTCGATTTTTTTGCCGGCAGCGGAACCTTCGGCGAGGCGGCGGCGCTGCATGGGCGGTCTTCGATACTGGTCGACAACAACCCCTCCGCCGTGGAGACGATCGTGCGGCGGATGCGCCCCTATGGGCTGGTATGGGTCAACAAAAACGCCGACGGCGCGCCGACGCGGGAGGCTTGATTTCCGCCATGCCCCCTCATAGCCTGCCCCCGTGAAAACGGGGGTCATTCCCGCGCAAGCGGGAATCCAGAGGCGCCGCTAACGACCTCTAAAAACTCGCGGACGATTCCGAGCGCAGGATGTTCCAGATTCCAATAATCATACTTTTTATAAAATGAATCTCTGAAATCTGTGTCTGGAGGTTTATGCGCCGCAAGATAAACCCTGGCGCGCGCCTTGGCCCGCTTTGCTGTGTTATGGCTGCCGGTCTCCTTAATACAGCGTTCCGCGCATTTAAAATACTCGTCAACGCACACCGTCAGTTCGTCTGTCAAGGTGTCGCACAGCAGCGTTTCAAGAGCCCCGGGCCGCCCGTCGCCAGGTAGTATGAGCGCCGTTACTGAAGGCGTTCCTTGAGCGGGGACGTTCATTTCGTCTGGAATCTCCCAATTAAAATCCATCGATTTCAAGGAGTCTCGAAGGCTCTGAAACGCGCTTGCTTCGCTCTCATCCGCGTCTCGAACGATGCCGACGCTTTGAATCCCGACAAATTTTGACACAGCCTGGAAAGATTTCAGAAATTTTTTGAATTTTCGCGTACCATCGTAGCTGTGAACCTGAATGTTGCTGCATTTCTCTTTGCCCAAAGCATGCCTGATAAACGCTTTAAAAAATATTTTGTCGTACTTACCCTCCACAAGAATCTGCGTCGGCGCAGTAACCTCAATGCTTCTGTTGGATTCATCCGCCATACCTAGCGCACCTCAAAATTGAACTCAAATGCAGACTCAAGAATATCCGGGCTGTAGGTTCGGCAACGAATCTCGCTGTCAATCTGCTCCAACCGATGATAGCGAAGCCGCTCCGGCTTGATCGCCTCGTGAGCCGATAAGACGCACTCTCGGCTGTGCGTCGCGGCGAAGACCTGGATGTTGGACCGGCGCGCCGTCTCATCAATCGCCCTCCACACATTCTCCTGAATGGAGTAGTGAAATCCGTTCTCCACCTCATCAATGAGCGCGACGCCGTCCTGCGCCGAAACCATTTTGAGAATGATGCGGGCAATCTGATTCATGCCGTCTCCCATCGCCGCCAACGGAATCAATTTGTCTAACCCAATGTCCCCGACGATCAAAGAATTGCCGGTAAGCGAGATGTCCGAGACGCTTTCCAGCCTCGGTTCAATGATCTTGAGCGCATCCAAGACGACCTGATCCTCCTTACGTCTTCTCAACTCTGCCAGCTGCTGCGCATATTCTGGTCCGTCTCCGCTGTCCCCGCTTTTGAGAAGCGTTGAAGCAAACAATTGTTTGGCGCTGTCTCTTGGTCTTGTTATGATCCTGTTATCCTCAAGCCATAAATAATTCGTGTATGGCACATAGTTTCTCGAACTGTCGAACTCAAGTTTGATTGACCGGTTGTAAAATATGCTTTCAGATATGGCTTCGTCCGTGTCTACAAACAAAGTCTCGACTGGCTGCCGATCTATGGAAAGTTTTAAAGTTGCTCTCTTTTGACTTTTTTCGCTACGCGCAAAGACGCTTCCAATCTCGATAGCATTCTGCAAATTATGATCATGAAATAGCGGCTCAAAAAAAGCTTCTAGTGCTTGAGCAACATTTCGAGGATTCCGTGACACTGTCGGGTAAGGGCGAGGCGTATAATACAGAATATCTTTAGAGACATAGGAGGGAAGACGAAGCACCTGGGGATTGAGCGCCTTGGCGGCATTTCCGCCGCTTGACAACAGAGCGATCGCTTCCAGCAGGCTCGTTTTCCCAGCGTTGTTTCTTCCGCCGATGATGTTCACCGCTCCCAGGTCGTTTATTTCTAAACAACGGAAGCCTCTGAAATTTTGAATCTTCAAGCTGTTCAGCATCGTCCGTCTCCATCCGCCCTGTATCTCATCGCTCCTATAATCATAACCTAAGGCGGTACATTTGACAACCGCCGCCGCTTGCGCGGAAATGCATGTCCTCGCGGAAGCGGGGGACGAGGCGCCGGACGCGGACGGGCGGCGCTCTATGTCGGCGCTTTACAGATCAGAGACGTCCCATAGCATGATGGGGCCGTCCAGGCCCCCGCTGGCGAGCGTTCGACCGCCCGGCGAATATGCCACGGACTTGACTACGTGCCTATGTCCTGTGAGCTTTCGAAGAAGCTCGCCGGTCTGCGCATCCCAGATCCGAACCGTTCTGTCATAGCTGCCGCTGGCGAGCGTTCGATCGTCCGGCGAATATGCCACGGATTTGACCGTTTGCCTATGTCCTGTGAGCTTTCGAAGAAGCTCGCCGGTCTGCGCATCCCAGATACAAATATTCTTGTCCCAGCCTCCGCTGGCGAGCGTTCGACCGTTCGGAGAATATGCCACGGAAGAGACACTCTCCTCGTGTCCCATGAGCGTTCGGAGATACGCGCCGGTTTGAGCGTCCCAGATACAAATATTCTTGTCCCAGCCTCCACTGGCGAGCGTTCGACCGTTCGGAGAATATGCCACTGCGTTGACCCTTTCCCTATGTCCTGTGAGCGTTCGAACAAGCTTCCTTGTCTGCGCATCCCAGATACAAATGCTCTTGTCGGCGTGTCCACTGACAATAGTCTGACCATCCGGAGAATACGCCATGGAGTCGATGTATTCCAAATTTCGAGTGAGCGTTCGGAGATGTGATCCGATGTGCACATTCCAAAGTTGTATCTCCAAACGACCAAGGACAGCAAGCGTCCGACCATCAGGCGAAAAAGCAACGGATTTAGCGCGTATCTCCTCCTCTAGACGGCGAGCTCCGGTCTGCGCGTCCCAAAGTATCATAGTCTTGGGAGAAACGCTGGCAAGCATCCGACCATCAAGCGAAAAAGCAACACAGTCAACTCCATCCACATGCGCTGTCAGCGTTTTTCGAGGCTTGTCATACTCTTTTGCGGCGCGTTTGCCTTCGCCCGACGCTTTCGGTTGTTGCTCTTCTTCTCTGGCTCGTTTGTATTTCGGCGTTTCGCTGATGAGCCTCCATGCGTCCTCAAGGATTTGAGCGTGGGTATGCCTGTCCTTAAATTCCGATGCTAGAAACGTGTAGCGTTTGTTGGCGTCTTCCCACGATGTTTCGGGCGTGATTTCCAAAAGACTGAAGGCGTCCTTTATCTTTTTCTCTTCCTTGCGCCTGCACTCCTCTTCTTCTGCTTCTTGCCGCTGTTTTTCTTGCGCTCGTTTCCTGATTTCCTCTTCCGCCTGCTCCCGCTCCCGTCGCTGCCGCTCCTCTTCTTCCTGCCGTTTTCTTCGTTCCTCTTCCTCTTTTCGCTGCTTTTCCTCTTCCTCCCGTTTCCGCCGTTCTTCTTGCGCCTGTCGCTCCTCTTCCTCCCGTTTCCGCCGCTCTTCTTCTTGCGCCTGCCGCTCCTCTTCTTGTCGTTTCCGCTGTTCTTCTTGGGATTGACGTTCGATAATGGTTTTTTGAACGCATTCCCATGCGTCAACAGCCAGCCGAAATAGATGAGGATTGCCGCCAGTGAGCGGATTGGCGTCGGGATGATGCTGTCTTGCAAGTTTCCGATACGCCGCTCTCGCCGTGTTGAGATTGGCGTCAACAGGTATGCCTAAGACTTTGCAGGCGTCCTCATGCGTCATTGCGGGCTGCATTCATGGATTATTCTCGCGTGTGATGTCGTTGCATAAGTGTATCGACAATGGGGCGCAAAGTCAAGGGGTTGCGCCGGCGGACAGTCTCTATAGGCGATGATGTACGAAAATCCTGTTTGAATCGGCGCCTCGTCATTCCAGGCGCGGAGCCAAAACCCCCCCAGCCCCCCTTTTCAAGGGGGGAGTCCAGAAACCTCGCGCCCTACCCGCCGTCATTGGGTTACTTGACGCGCCGCTCCCAAATCGATACGATATGCTCAATAATCACAACGCGAAAGGATTCGAATGGCATTGAATGTAGGCGTTGTCGGGATGCGGGGCATCGGAGGCTCCCACGCCAACGCGCACAGCAACAACGAACTGGCGAACCTCCAAGCCGTCTGCGACATCGTCAAAGACCGCGCCGACGCCGCCGCCGAACGGCACGGCGTCAAGGCGTACTACTCCGTTCAGGACATGCTGGACGGCGAACCGGACCTGGACATCGTCGATGTCTGCACAGGCGGACCCGAAAACGGCGGCTGGCACTTTGAACCTGCAATGGAAGCGCTCGAAGCGGGCAAGCATGTCCTTGTCGAAAAACCGCTCTCCAACGAGATCGAAGAAGGGCGCTTGATGGTCGCCAAAGCGACCGAAAAAGGCGTCTATCTCGCATGCAACGTCAACCATTTCTTCACTCAGCCCTGCGAACGCGCCAAGCAGTATATCGACGACGGCGAGGTCGGCGAGCTGGTCTTCTGCGTCGCAAAGATGGGCTTCCAGGGCGGCGAAAGCAAATACACGCCCGCGGCAGGCGGCAACACAGGCGGCTTCCCGTATTTTCATATGAAGGCGTTTATGACGCATCCGTTCAGCGTCATGCGGCACTTCTGCGGCGACATCACGCATGTTCAGGCGTATCTTGACCGCCCGACCTTCAGAGAAGAGGTGAACGACCCTGTCCTCTCAACGGTCAGCATCCACGTTCGTTTTGCGAACAAGGGGGTCGGCTACCTGTTGAGCCAGCGCGGGGACGCCTCGCACGGCCCCGGCGGCTGGTGGAGCATCGAAGTCGGCGGGACGAAAGGCTCCTTCTTTGTGGAAAACTGCGTCGAAAAGGTGAGCTACTGGAAGGCGCATAACCCGCGCGGACCGGGGCGTCCGGCGGAGATCGCTGAAGGAGAGAACGGCGCGCCCGTTGTGTCGCATTCCGGCACGACCGACTTCGGCAGCACTTTTCCAAACCGCATCCATGCCTTTTTGGAAGATGTGACGAACGGCGTTCCGAAGAGTCAGCTGCGCGGGTCGGGGCGGGACGCGCTCGCCGCGCTGGAGTACACCTTCGCCGCCATCGAGTCGCATGAAAAAGGCGGTGAGCTGGTCATTCCGCATCCGCTGCCGCCTGAA
The DNA here is from genome assembly GCA_963665845.2 of Candidatus Poribacteria bacterium. Taxonomy (GTDB): domain Bacteria; phylum Poribacteria; class WGA-4E; genus JAPPNK01. The sequence goes on along the minus strand of OY762492.1, from coordinate 1,694,507 downwards.
GAAGACTGAACCGAGGGGGTTGAAGATGTCCGCCCCCTTGCGCGTCGGATTTGTGGGCGTGGGCGGAATGCGCATTGCGTATTACCACGCCCGCGAATTCGCCCGAGACGCGCGCGTCCGCCTCGCCGCCTGCTGCGACATCGTCCCGGAGGCGTTGAGCGGTTTCGGCGCCGCGTTCGGCATTCCGCCCGACGCGCAGTACGCCGACTTTGAGACGATGCTTCAGCGAGAAGGTTTGGACATCGCGGTCGTCTGTACAAACGAGACGCTGCATGCCGAGATGACGATTTTGGCGGCGTCCCATGTGTCGCGCGCCGTCGTCTGTGAAAAGCCGATGGCGATGTGTCTGCGCGAGGCGGACGCGATGCTGGACGCTTGCCGAGAACGCGGGCTTCGGCTCATCATCGGTCATCAGCGGCGGTATCAGGAGCTGTATGCGGCGGCGCGGGATCGGCTTCTGGCGGGGGAGATCGGGGAGCTGCGCGAGATCGCGGCGTCTGGACATCCGCGCTCGCACCTCCTGGCGGACGGGACGCACACCATCGATCTGGTTCGTTATTTTGCGGGCGACCCTGCGGCGCTGTGGGTTTTTGGACAGATCGACACGCACACGGGGCGGCATGCGTGGGGGCATGCGGTGGAGGATGCGGCGCTCTACCGCGTCGGTTTTGAGACGGGCGTTCAGGCGCGTTTGACATCGGGCGGCGGCTTTGCGTCGGAGAAATGCCCGCTTGGGTCGGCTCTGGTCGGCAATTACCATCACATCGCGCTCCATGGCGAGACGGGGCGCATGGACATTTACGGGGACGCGCCGCTGGAGGGTCAGCCCCAGCTGCAGATCGCGCGCGGCGCCGAGAGAGAGGTTGTCCCGATAGAGCGCGGCTGGCGGGGCGGCGTTTCTCCGCAGATACATCTGCTGGAGTGCCTAGAAAGCGGCGAGGCGCATCCGTTGAACGGCGAGAACGCGCGGGCGGCGCTGGAGATACTCATGGCGGCGTATGAGTCGTCGCGCATACGCCGCATCGCGCCGCTTCCGCTTGAAAACAAAGAAAACCCGTTTGAAACGATTCTCGCCGATGCGCCTTGACGGGTTCCGCTTTACAGGTCTTCTAACTTAAGCGGCTTCGTTTTGCCTTGTCTATATTCCGTATCGATCAGATAGCGCATGGGCTACGGTTTATACGCGCGAAGGCTGTTTTTCCGCGCTTCGTAGATTTCGCGTATCAACTTCTCGCCGTCAATGAGACCTTTCCAGCTTCCTGCGGCGGACATGGTCATTTTCTTCTTTTTGCCGTACGGATCGGGCAGCGGGATCGACGGGGCGTAGTTGGGCGGATTCAGCAGCGCGACTTTTGCCATGTCTTCGTTGGCGCGCTCAGGGTTTCCCATTGCCCGATAGATCTCGGCGCGATGGATATACGCCTCCGCAAAATCGGGCTGCAGCTCAACCGCCTTGGTGTAGTCCGCGATGGAGCTGTCGAGATCGCCCATTTCAGCGTAAAGCCCTCCCCGCCGCAATAAGATCTGCGGGATGTCCATGTTGAGCTCCGCCGCCTTGTTCATGTCGGCAAGGGCTGTAGCAAGGTCGCCCTTTGCGCGGTACAGGGCGGCTCTGTTCATATACGCCGTCGGATCATCGGACTGCAGCTCTATCGACCTGTCGAGGTCGGCGATCCCGCTGTCAAGGTCGCCCATTTCCCGATACACCATGGCGCGGAAGATATATGCCATCGGATAATTAGGCTGCAGCTCTATCGCCTTGTCAAAATCGGCGAGGGCGCGCTCCAGTTTGCCCTTGTCGGCGTAGAGCCGACCGCGTTTCAGATAGAATTCTGCGTCCTTGGATGCCGACACCGCCATGGTACTCTCTCCATTCAACCTTGCCGACGCTGCCGAAAGTATGCCAGACGCGCCTAGGCGTTGTCAAAATCCTCTAACTCAAGCGGCTTCGTTTTGCCCTGACGGTGCGCCTCCAACGCCTCTTCCGCCATCTCTTTCAAGAAGGCTTGCGATTCGGGCAGCTTGAACGTCTCTTCCCATTTCGCCTCCTCTTCCTCGTCAGCTTTCAGGATACGCGCAAACTCCGCCCCATGCGTTTCATGGTTGACCAGTTCGCGGTTGAGCAAAACGGCGATTCGAAAATCTTCCTCATAGTCCGCTGTCCTTCCCATTTCCTTGTGAAGCAGTCCTCTTCGTAAAAATGTCTGCGCATCGTAGATGTTGAGCTCCGCCGCCTTGTTCATGTCGTCAAGGGCGCGGTCAAGGTCGCCCTTTTCCCGATACGCCTCTGCGCGGAGACGATACGCCTTCGGGTCGTCGGGTAGCAGCTTTATCGCCTTGGCGTATTCTGCGGCGGCGCGCGCCAGTTTGCCCTTGTCGGCGTAGAGCCGACCGCGTTTCAGATAGAATTCTGCGTCCTTGGATGCTGACACCGCCATGGTACTCCCTCCATTCAACCTTGCCGACGCTGCCTAAAGTGTGCCGGACGCGGCTATGCGTTGTCAAGAAGCGGGAGGGGCGGCGCCGTTCAAGAGGAGGTAGGCTTATCGACCGAAACGATACTCAAGCCCTCTATCCGCTTAAAGTGTCGGCGGTTGTTTGTCAACAGCGTCAAGCCGCGGCTCAATGCGGTCGCGCCGATCAACAGGTCATAATCGTCTATGAGATTGTTGGCGGATTTTAACCTCACGGACTCACTCGCAAATATCTCGCAAGCGGGCTTGTCTAGCGGGACGACCTCAAGGCGCGCAACAAACTGCTCAATATGCTGCTTAGCGCTCTGGGGATCGCGTGCGGCAGGAACGCCCCTGTAAAGTTCAACAAGCGCGATGACGCTGATTCCGATGCCGTCGTCCAGAAGCTCGTTCACACGCTCAATCACAGCCGGCGCGCCCCTTAAATAGTGGATCGCCCAATCCGTATCGATCAGATACTGCATGGGCTACGGTTTATACGCGCGAAGGCTGTTTTTCCGCGCTTCATAGATTTCGCGTATTAACTTCTCGCCGTCAATGAGACCTTTCCAGCTTCCTGCGGCGGACATGGTCATTTTCTTCTTTTTGCCGTACGGATCGGGCAGCGGGATCGATGGGGCGTAGTTGGGCGGATTCAGCAGCGCGACTTTTGCCATGTCTTCGTTGGCGCGCCCTGGGTTTCCCATTGCCCGATAGATCTCGGCGCGATGGATATACGCCTCCGCAAAATCGGGCTGCAGCTCAACCGCCTTGGTGTAGTCCGCGATGGAGCTGTCGAGATCGCCCATTTCAGCGTAAAGACCCCCTCGCCGCAATAAGATCTGCGGGATGTCCATGTTGAGCTCCGCCGCCTTGTTCATGTCGGCAAGGGCTGTAGCAAGGTCGCCCTTTGCGCGGTACAGGGCGGCTCTGTTCATATACGCCGTCGGATCATCGGACTTCAGCTCTATCGACCTATTGAGGTCGGCGATCCCACTGTCAAGATCGCCCATTTCCCGACACACCATGGCGCGGAAGATATATGCCATCGGATAATTAGGCTGCAGCTCTATCGCCTTGTCGAGGTCGGCGATCGCGTCGTTATGGTCGCCGTTGCGTCTATGAAGAGCGGCGCGAATAGAATACGCCTTTGCAAAATCAGGCTGCTTCTCTATCGCCTTTGAGAGGTCTGCCAGGGAAAGGTCGAAACGGCCTTGTCGCGAGTGAATCCAAGCGCGGGTGAAATAAGGATGCGCATCGTTCGGGTCCAGCTTTATCGCCGATACGCAATCCGCCAATGCGCGCTTAAGATCGCCCTTTGACAAGTAGATCCAGCCACGAACAACGTAAGCCGGCGCATAATCGCGCAACTGCTTTATGGCGGCGTTCACCTTCTCCAGCGCGTCGTCAAGATCGCCTTTTTCGAAGCTGTCGATGCCGCGAATGAGAGCGATTGCCGCGCTATCCGTTTGGGCGCCCGACATTTTACTTCTCAGATGATCGGGATCGACCAGGGAACGCAGGTCCACGGGGTTATCCCATCCGCTAAGCGTCTCAACGCCCACAACCGCCATTTACTCGCTCCATTCAACCCTGCCAGCGAATCTTTCAGAAAGTGTAGACGATGCGTACTGCATTGTCAAGCGGGAGGGCGTTAGCCGACGGAAACGACGGCGCGCTCCGCGTCCGTCAAGCCGTAAAGGGCGTAGACGCGCTCGTCGATCTGCGCCTCCAACGCCGAGACGTTCGCCGACGGATCGGACGCTTTCTTCGATCTTGTTCAGCAAGAAGGGAAACCCAAGAATATCAATAGCCAGCGCAAGAGTTTGAGAATCTGAGTTATGACTTCGCACCGCTTGCATGCTTTGAATGAACCTTTGGAACACTCTTCGCGTTTTTTAAACGGTATGATCGGCTCCTCGCGCGCCTTGATGGTTATCTCATCAAAGGGGTTGAAACCAAGGGGGATTTCGATGCGCTCAATGCGTTCAACGCGTCCAATGCGCTCAATGCGCTCAATTGTCAAGGTTTGTCTGCTGTTATTGCGGCTCATGCTCCTTTTCCTTCCTCTTCGCTGTCTGTTATTTAGATGTCGTACGTCACTGACAGCCGGGCGACGACGCCATCTCCTTTTGTTTTCGAGTCTACGAATATCGAACCGTGCCCGTTTCATCCTCGACCTCCTTCATTCATCCTCTGGAATCGTCTCCTACAGTAGTATAACGTATGATCGGGCAAAGTGTCAACTCCAAAGCGATGACCTTAAGGGTTTAGTTGCGACATGTCGGCATGGGAGTGCTGACGGCTTCTGCAGCGTCTCTGGATTCCCGCTTACGCGGGAATGACGGAATGGGGCGCGACAGCCTTATCCGCCGGAGATGGCGGCGATTTCGTCGGGCGTCAAGCCGTAAGGGTTGTAGACGCGCTAAACCCCCCTAGCCCCCCTTTTCAAGGGGAACTACACGTTTGATTTGCCAGAGGCATATACCCCGCCATTGTTTTCAGCGTTGCGTTTTTTTTTACGTTTTTTCTTGCCGTAATTCGTTGCTTACGACTCATCTCGGGCTGGCGGCGTTGCGTTGGACGCAACACTGCCAGCCCATTTCATTTCATCTCCTAGAACTGCCGATGTTATTTCCGCTTTCGCGCTTGTTTTGGCGCATTCGGCACAATCTACCGCTGCAACCATACGCACGATGCCTGCATGTATCCTGCCTCACAGGTTTTAGAACTGCAACCGCTTTATTTCACCAGATCCGCGTAAGTAAGGCGTTTACCGACCATGCGCGGAACAATCTTGGCAAGCGTTTCGATGCGGTTGTCGTTTCCAACATTGAACCGGTAGACGAATTCTTTGACGTATAAACCCAGGTGTTTAAACGACATGTAATGGTAAACGCCGCGGTACCCGCGTTTCAGGACGGCCCAGAACGACTCGATGCTGTTGGTGTGAACATCGCCGCGAACATACTCGCCTTTCTGATGCGAGACAGCGGCATGCGCGTATTCCTCCATGCCCTTGTAGGTCGGGAGAGCGTCGGTATAAACGGTTGACCCAGGCGCCACATTCGCCCTTACAGCGCCATGAACCGTTTTTATCTTCATATTGTCCAGCAGAAACGCGCGGATTTCGCCGTTTCTTTGACGCATGCCGATCACGGTCTGCTTGCCGCGGGTTCCGCTTCCGACGCCCAGCTTTTTTCTGCGATGCTTACTACCCTCTTTGCCGCCGACGTAGACCTCGTCTATCTCCACGGTTCCGCTCAGCATTTCGTCGTCGCTTACCATCGAGGCTCGGATGCGGTGGCCTAGGGACCATGCGGAGTCCTGCCTTATGCCCAGTAGCTTACCCATCGTAACGCTCGATACGCCCTTCTTAAACGTCAGGAACAAATAGAGCGCCAGAAGCCACATATGGAGGGGGATTTTGCTTTTCTCCATGATTGTTCCCGTGCGGACGCTGAAATACTTGCGGCATGTTCGGCATCTGAGCGGCATCGGTTTGGCGTTTTTCACTCGGGCGATGTTTTTGGAATCGCATCGGGGGCAGCAGATGCCATTCGTCCATCGGCTTTCTTCAAAGAATCGGGCGGCGCTTTTTTCATCGGGATATTTTTCAAAAATCTCGTAGATACTGGTAGACTGCATTGGAATTTCCTTTCTCAATCTCCCTTTAGTGTAGCGCAATCCGCTTATCTAGTCAAACGTGTAGTACCCTTTTCAAGGGGGGGGAATCGGGCGCGGGAGGGCGCTAGCCGCCGGAAACGGCAGCGCGCTCCTCCTCCGTCAAGCCGTAAAGATCATACACCATGCCGTCAATCTTCTCCTCCAACCGCGACACATCCGCCCCTGGATCGGACGCCTTCTTCGACAAGATTGCGTCCACTAAAAGAACCAGCGCGGACTCCACTTCCGGCGTCGGCGGACGCGGGATGGGCAGGCGATTAACATACGTTGCGATCCAGCGAATCGCTTTCTGTCCCAGCCCAGCAGCGGCTTTTCTCATAAACCACGTTACCAATCGAGAATTCAAGACGGCGCATAGGTATTTAAGCGAAGTTCCGGTCATAATATAACTGGTATTGTTGCAAAACATGGGTACGTTGACGTAGGTAAAATATCCGCTTGTGGCAATATCTTTCCACATCAGCTTCTCTTCGGAAAAAGCCTCATGGTAAGCGCAGCTGCGGAGGTTGTAAGGAGTCTTCCCTTTATCTTGACGTTTCTCAAGTCTAGGGTAGAAATGGTCTAGCCATGCTTTGACAGCTGGGTAGTCGTCCATATCGATGGGCGGCGTATCGCCAAAGCCATTATGAGAATCTATCAACCACAGCCCTGCCCATTCTGGAACCCATCTTTGTATGTCGCGTCCGCGCAGAATCTGCTTCAGTATCTCGTCTGATCTAGGATCTTCAAACGCTAAACGACTGCGCGTGTCGGCGTCAATGATGAAAGCGTCATTGCATCCGATGGTCACGCCGCGATTGATGTTTACATCCCATTCCTTTAGCGGCGTCCCGACATCGCGCATCTTCTTCAGAATGTTCAGCTCAACGGCGGAGGCGATCGTCCATGGATATCCAGCGTCCGGAACCGGCATCTCAACGCCGTTCTTCCGGACATACTCGCCGACGCCGCCCTGCTGCCGGCTGAAGTCGGGCTTCATCTCAACGCTGTTTATGACAGCGTTGGGAAGGGGGGCGGCTTTCCTCAATAGCAGAATGTTCGTATCGACCGACGCCTCAAAAACGCCCGGACCCATATCGATCAGCAGGGCGGGGCTTATCTTTTCAACGAACAGGTCGCGCAGCTTTTTGCCGTAGTCGGAGCGCATCCATTTATTGGAGGTGATGAGGCAGGCGCATCCGCCCTCCGCCGCCAGGTTCAGCGCCTGCTCATAAAAGAGGCAGTAGATGTCGCCTGTGCGGGCGAAGGTCTCAAAACGTGTTTTTCGGTCTTTGCCTGTGTTTTGGTATTTTTCCCCCAGCTCTCCGCCGTTTTTCTGCAGCTGGACATAGGGCGGGTTGCCGATGACGACGTCGAACCCGTATCGGACGCCGAACATATACTCTGGGTCGAACCAGTCGGCGGGGTCGTCTGTTTGGCTGAACGAATCCCAGTTGGCGATTCGCTCCGCCGCTATGTCCGTCCATTTCATCGTTTTCAGCTGTTTCGACAGCTTTCCCCGCAGAATCTCATTTTCGCCTTTGAGGATATTTTTTTCGTCGTGCTCGTTGGCTAGAAAATACCGCCGGCGGTTCTCATGTATTTCCTGTTTAAGTTGATCGGTCAGTTCGGATCTCAGTTTCTGAGGTTTATCGGATTTCGGATGGAGCGACAGGAGCGCGTCGGCGGCGACAAAGCGGGTCTCCAAGTTTGGCAGCGGTTTGATGCCATAATTATCCTCGTCCTTGTTCGATTCCTGTTCGATGGCGAGGGTGATGAAGAAGCGCAGCTTGGCGATCTGGCATGCGATGCGCTGAATGTCGACGCCGAAGATGTTGTTTTGAATGAGAAACAGCTTCCGCCCGTAATCTGAATCTCGTAATCTGTCAAAGGTCTTCTTGATCTCCCCCATCTGTTTATGGTACCGCTCGTTATCTTGCTCCTGGCCGATGACCTTCTCCGCTTGATCGCGTGCGCGTTTCAGCAGAACATCCTCCCATAATTCGTTCTTTGGATCTATGCGTCGCAGCGCCATCGTCAATTTCAGGAGCGCCGCCATCGGAAAGGCGCCGGACCCGACAGCAGGATCCAGTATTTTCAGGTCGGCGATGCCTTCCGTCAGCCGCCGCTTTTCCCCGTCTGAAAACAGATCTCCCGCTTCGTCCCATGCCTTCTCGTCGTCTAGAAGTACGTTCAGGTTTTCATCCCAGTCATCGGCGTTTTTGGGGTCGGACTGAACCTTTTGGGCGAGCGCCGCCGCCAGCGCTTCTTTCGTCATGTAGTTCACGACGTCGCGCGGGGTGTAGTAGGAGCCGGTCATTTTACGGGCGGTGTCGCGCGTTTCAGGGTTCATCTCCGCCAGCAGGTTTTCAAACACGTTTCCCAACAGTTCGGGGTCCAGCGCCACCTCCTGCTCTATCGGCGTGTTCTCTTCGACGGTGAACTTATACCCTTTAAACAGATTGAACAGCCCGTTCTTTTTGTCGAAGAAGAGGCTGTTGGGTACGGACATCTCTTTGCGTTGATCCGTATCGTCGGGAACGGACATCTCTTTGCGTTGATCCGTATCGTCGGTGAAGCAGTCGACCTGTTTTCCGCCTGGATTGACGCCTTCAAGATCGTCAAGACACTCGAAGAGGCCGCCGTTAATAAAGGGCGTTTTCTTAAAGAGATCCCTTAGCTCGACGGGGTCGGTCATCAGATCTGCATACCTGTACGGATTCGGGATGTGACGCGTCGAATTGTCTAACCTGCTGAAGTCGCGCAGATCAATGGGCGTGTTGAGCGTCGCAAAGAACAGATTTTGGAGGACGGCTCGGTAGTAGGAATCCCCGCTGACGATGTTCCAATTCCGCAGCAGCGGCGCGACCTGCTTTGGATTAAACAGGTTCTTGTTCACCAGCCCCTTTTCTTTCATGAACCAGATGAACAGCATGCGGGTGATGAGGCGGATAGCATGATCCTGCTGCGTTTGCGTTTTCGTCGTCGGGAACGTCGCCTCCTCAACGACGCGGTCGAACCATGCTTTCAGTTCTTTATAGAACCGCTTGTTGAGCGATTCGGTGTCGAGCGTGTCGAGCCATGCTTTGCGCAGCCCGTCGAAGTTGCGCTTTTCGGCGTTTTTCGCCAGGTCTTGCATCCATTCGATTCGATTGTTTAGGGTCAGGTCTTCCAGTATGTTGGCGTCGGAGCGCATGTTGCCGGGGTCGATTTCGCGCAGGAGGGAGACGCGCCCGAGTACGGCTCTTCCTTTCTCGGCTTTATGTTCCCGGCGATCCGCTAGCGCGATGGAGATGCGGCGGCTTTGCGTTCTAAAGAGGGCGACGGTGGCGATGGGGAGCCGTTTATTCAGTTCGCGGGTGAATTCGGCGTATTTTCCGCGCGAATACGACTCGCCGTTCAGCTCCACCGACGCAAAAAAGAAGCTTCTATCGACCGACTCGTCCATCTCTGACCCGCCGCTTTCAAATAGCGTCATCTCGCCTGTTCGTCTCTGGGCGGCTTGGTTCACCTCGTCGTCGGTCATTTGAAACAGGATGCGGGTCGATTGTACCTCCTTCAGAAATCTCAATTCGGTTTGCGTTCCGGCGCCGCGCGGATTTGGAAATTCTTCGACAAACTTTTTGGGTTTGAAGGTTGTCAGCCCACGCCGCCCGCTTTCATATCCGAGCGTCTTGAGCAGCTGGTTGGCTCCGTCGTGGAAGTTGTCCGCCTCCGCCGCCTTTTCCAGTCCCGCCTCGATTCTGGCTCGCATCATACGCCGTACCCCGTTTCATAACGTTCATGATCGGCGTCCAGTATAACAAGCCATGTGACCAGTGTAAAGTCGTTCAGGTCTCGCGGCGCGTTCTCGTAGACGGGCAGCATGAAGTTGCGGTCGCCGCCCGCTATATTTTTTTCAATGGCGGCGGCGTACGCCGTTTTGATGTCGTCTGCCGCGGCTTGGATCAGATCGTCGTACCGCGCCATTTTCTGTCCGTTTTCCGTTTCCATGTTGAACAGGTCGCACATGTCCTGTATCGGTTCCGTTTTGCCGACGGCGGCGGCTTCAAAGATGTCGAGTATCTGCTGGGCGTTGGCGCATCCGTGGCGTATCGTTCCGTCGTCTTGGACATAGACGGCGTAATGCGGGGCGACGGGGCTTGCGGATTTGTCTGGGTTTTCAGGGTCGGCGTTTGTTTGGCGCAGGAAGAAGAGGATGCCCGGCTCCGCGCCCTCGTCCCGCTTGACGACCGCGTAGGCGCCGTCCGGCATGTTCTCCAGCTCGTATTGCCGTTGGCGCAGGTATTCGTTCAGTTGCCCGACGAAGCGCGCGAAGGAGAAGTCGCTCATGGCGGGCGCGTCGTCCAGCTCCTCTATGTAGGCGCCTTCCTCTTTCATTTTGCGCAGCTGCTTGTATCGGAGGGTCAGCTCTTTTTCGGCGAGTTGCAGCTCCTCTTGGATGTCGAGCGGGTCGTCTTCGCCTGTGGCGGCGATGTCCGCCAGCGCCATGCGCGACCGGACGCGGCTTTCCAGTTTCAGGTATACCTCCATGTCCTCGGTCGGCCAAAAGTTCGTCATCTTTATGGAGCGGCTTTTGCTGCCGATGCGGTCGATGCGCCCGAACCGCTGAATGATGCGCACCGGGTTCCAGTGGATGTCGTAGTTGACGATGCGGTCGCAGTCTTGGAGGTTCATGCCTTCCGAGACGCAGTCGGTGGCGATGAGCAGGTCGATGTCGGGGTCGGCGGCGGCGCCTTCGCCCTTGCGTCCGAAGGGGGCGAAGTTGTTGAGTATGGCGTGGAAATTGTTGTCGCCATGCTCCGTATGCGTTTCCGATCCCGCGACCATCGCCATCTTCAACCCCAGCTCCTTCGTCAGCGGCTCCAGCTGGCGATAGAGATACAGCGCCGTGTCTTTGAAGGTGGTGTAGACAATCAGCTTGCGGCATTCCTTGCCGTTTTGGTCGAGGGACGGGTACTCGGCGCGCCGGCGTATCAGCCGCTTGATCTCATCCAGTTTGCCGTCTCGTTCGGGCGCGACCGCCGCCACCTGACGCAGCGCTTCGTTCAGGATGTCCCTGTCTTTGACAAGGTCTTCGCGCCATGTTTGGACATCCAGTTCGCTTAGCTTGAACGGATTTTTGCCTTTGTTGACGATGAGATCGTCGTCTTCCTCCACATCGGTTTCGTAAGGCGCCGTCTCTTCGTTCAGCTCCGCGTCGCTGGACGGCCGCCCGCTGTAACGGTCGATCTTGTCGATGAGATCGCTGATTTTTTTGACCGTCCGCTGCAGCGTCAACTTGAGCGAGTGGGGGGCGCTTTCGAGCCGTTTGAGGAAGTTGACCCGTATCATTCCGATCAGGAACCGTTCTCGGTCTTGCTGGTTGAAGTTGCGCCGTTTCTTTTCCGCGTCCAGTTCCGCCCGCCTCGCTAGGCTGATGAGATAGTTGGTGGGGGTGTAGATGGAGAGCTGGAACTGCTCAATCTGCTCCGCCAGCTTCTCATAGGAGAGCTGTTTTTCTGTGTCGGTGGGGGGGTAGAGGTTGACAGGGTCGTCGCGTGTTGGGAAGGCGCCGACTCGTTCCATGTCGGCTCTGTAAAAGGTCTCGATCTGCTTTCTAGATCGGGAGACGGTGACGGCGGCGAGAATGCTTTGGAAGTCGGCGCCGAGCGTCTCCAGAAGCCCCTGTTTGCCGTCTTCAGGACTCCATGCGTTGAACTGCTCTTGGGCGTTTCGGAGGGTCCGTTTGAGGCTGTGTATGTTGAGGCTTGGCGCGAAGGCGTCGTCGCGCCCTTCGGTCATGAGATAGATCTGGTTGCGCAGGTCGATGAGGGAGGTGTTGACGGGGGTCGCGGAGAGCATCAGCACTTTTGTGTTGACGCTTTCCTTGATGATCTCTTTGATCAGTTTTTGGTAACGCTTCCCGTCCGGGTTGCGGAAGTTGTGCGATTCGTCGATGACGACCAGATCGAAGGAGCTCCAGTTGAAGTTGGCGAGATCGATGTTTCCGACGATTCCTTTGTCGCGGGAGAGGTCGGTATGGGAGAGCAGCGAGTAGTTGAACCTGTCTTTTAGAAACGGGTTGCCTTCTTGCCCCGCCGCGCTGAGATACAACGCCCACTGCTCCCGCAGTTTGCGCGGACAGAGCACGAGGACGCGCTCATTGCGCAGTTCGTGATACTTGATGACGGCGAGGGCGGCGTACGTTTTTCCGAGGCCGACGCTGTCGGCGAGCAGGCATCCGTTGTGGCTATTTAGGCTTTTGAGAATGCTGTGGACGCCGTCTTTTTGAAACTGGTACAGCGCGTTCCATATCTGCGCGTCGGTCAGTTTGAGGCTTTTGAGTTCCGCGTCGCTGTCTTGGATCGCCTGCCAGTCGTCTTTGAACAGCGCATAGAGCGTTTTGAAATAGACGCTTTCGGCGCCCCATTCGCGCCCGATGCGGCGCAGCGCTTTCAGAACCTCCAGTTTGACATCTATGACCTTCGTCTCGTCGTTCCATAGGTCGTCGAACCAGTCGCGCAGTTCTTTGCATGTTTGCGGGTCGTCCGCGGCGAGGTTGATCTCAATGTTCGGCGCCGCGCCGGCGCCGAGTCCGCGCTGGGTGAAGTTGGAGCTTCCGACGACGGCGAACGGCGCGTCTTTTTTGTCGATATGCCACATTTTGCCGTGGAGGAAATTGGAGCGGGCGATGGCGCGTATTTTGGTACGGCGCTGCCGCACCCATTTCTCGCACTGTTCGGCGAGCGCTTTTTGGCGCAGCGCTTCGGTCGGCGCGAGCCGTTCATCGTGCAGGTAGAAGGCGCGGTCGGTTTTTTCGCCGGGGTCGATGTCGTCGATGGAGCCTGGGTCGCCGTAGAGGAAGCGGGTCTCTTTGAGGGGGCGGAGCTGGTCGGCGAGCGCGCCGAAGCCGTAGATGGAGAAATAGGCGGAGACGACGCGCAAGGCGTCCGCGCCCTTGAGACGGGGCTTGAGGCGGTCGAGAAGCGTATCGCTCTTGTCCTGGTTGTCGATGACGGGTTTGCGCATGGGCGCCTTTCATGATGGGTTTGAGCGCATTATAGCGGTTTTGGGCGCGAGAACCATGCGGATTTATCCCAACTTCTTATTATTTATATCCTGGTCGTATGTCGCATGCGATCCAATAGAATACCATTCGAGGTCGCCCTCATCTGTTCTTCTTGCGAGAGCGCGGTATTTTTTATAGAAACGAACCGAATATCTGCGGTCGCTGCCGCGTAATTTTTTAAATTGTAAGGCGGGATGGCGGGGGTTCGTTTCAAATAGGCGGTATGCCGCTTTTGCCTTTTGCCGGACTTCTTTTGGAAGACGCCTGAATTGCCTTCGAAACCGCGAAGATGTGCGCGAGCGCATTATAGATCCTCAGGATCCAAAGGCTTCGTTTTCCCCGCTCGATACTCCTCCATCGCTTCCGCTTCCCATTCCTCAAACAGCGCCTTCGCTTCCGGCCGGCTGGCGAGTTCGTCCCACTCCGCCTCCTCTTCCTCGTCAGCTTTCAGGATACGCGCAAATTCCGCCCCATGCGTTTCATGGTTCACCAGCTCGCCGTCAAGCAGGACGGCGACGCGAAACTCCTCTTCGTAATCGGCCATCTCGCCCCTGTCTTTATAGATCAGCCCGCGGAGCATGAACGCCTGCGCGTCGTAAAGGTCCAGATCAACCGCCTTGTTGATGTCGGCAAGGGCGCGGCAAAGATCGCCCGCTGCGCGGTACGCTTCTGCGCGGAAACGATACGCTGTCGGGTCGTCGGGCTGCAGCTCTACCGCCTTGGCGTATTCCGCAGCGGCGCGCTCTAGTTTGCCCTTGTCGGCATAGAGCCGACCGCGTTTGAGATAAAATTCCGCGTTCTTGGATGCAACAGCCGCCATTTTACTCTCCGTTCAACCGCCAACGCCCTTTGACGCGTTGTCAAATTGCGCCGCTCTCCGTTTTTTAAGTCCAGCCCTATTTTAGATGAACGGGTTGACGATGTCCACATCCTCAACCCGCTGGGCATGGAGCAGACCCGCGTCTTCTGTATAGAGCGTTGAGCATCCAGCGTCGAGAGCGTTCACGGCGATGACGCAATCATAGAAATTGGCGATTCCGCGCCGTTTCTGGAGATCAAAAGCGCGTAGGTACATTTCCGGCGTCGGGTCGATCTCCCGCGCGGGATTCGCTTCCCAAAGCGGCAATAGTCTGTCATTCAGCATGGTTTCGGCGTCATTATCGTCCACCCGCAGCTTTTTCCTGACGACATACATTGTCTCTTGAACGACCTGGTAGCTGATGCAGCCGTTTTGATTTTTAAGCGCGCTGTCAACCAGAAGCGTCGCTTTTGCTTTCTTTTCCGGACTTCGATCGTCATAGTAGTAAATGACGATGTTGGAGTCCAAAAAATGATCAACGCTCATTCATTTCATCCCGTGTGAAGGTACGTCCGCCCGTTTTGATTCGGGTCTGCAGATAGCGGCCGATTTGAACCGAATTCTCCCCCCGAACTTTCAGAAGAGTATCGTAGTCATCCTCAAGCGCCGCCGCTTCCAGCGACCGACTGACGCGGAGAAGCGCCGCCGCAAACCCGTTTTTTTCTCCGCCCGACGATTCTAGAGCGAGGGCATGACGGCGCATCTCGCCTCGAAACTTGGTCAGGGTTCTCAACTGATCCAGCGACTCGCTCAGGGCGCGTCCGAACGCCCTCCGAGCGTCGCGGCATTCCTCCACCGCCAGACGCTCCGCGGCGCGGCGGAGACCGGGTATCTCTTTTTGACGCGCCTTGAACCTGTTGACCGCCTCCAATGCGCCGTCGAGAAGAGGAGTCCAGTTCTCCCGCCGTTCAGGCTCGACGTCCAACTGCGCCAGCTGCGCCTGCGCCTGGATGAGAGCGGCGCGCAGTTCGTTCCAAGGGTCTCGATGCTGTTTTCGTTCCGTTCCGCTTCGTTCGGTCATGTCCGCCTCCCATCGCTGCCGACGACGCCCTTATGACGCGCTGTTAAAGAATGATACACGATGGCGGGGTTGTCAAACCGATGGACGCGGACAGCGCCTGCGGGAGGAGGCTATTCAATCTGGAATTCGCGCATCGCCTCATCGCCGAAGCGGTTGATGACCTTGACGGCGATCATCCCCGAAGACGGGCGCGGAAACGGGCGCGAGAGGTTGCCGCGCAGGGACTCCCATGCCTCTTGGTTGATCTCCGCTTTCAAGGTCGTCTTCAACTGCTTATACGGGTCGTCCGCGCCGATGAAATAGGCATGGCGCACAAAAAAGCTTTCGCCGTTGTAATCGGTGTCGATGAACCAGCAGGCGATGCCGTCTATGTCATGGCTCTTCGGCTCGCCTTTTCTTGGATCAAAGATGTCCACGCCGTTTATCCTTACCTGGTGGAAGTGGGCAGTCGTCAGTGGATAGTGGACAGAGTCTATCGGCGGGATGCCAGAGACTTCATCAGCCCGTGAAGCATTTTGCTGATCTCCTCGCAGTCGGTCAACAAGCGCTTTAAACTCTCGGAGCCGATCATCTCCAATCGCGCCGACAATATCAGAAAGGTCTCGACCTCCGCTAAAGACCCCCGCGCAATGCCAAGCGAATGTAGAAATTCCCCCGTTGTGCGACGCGCCTGACCCTCCGCGATGTTCGCCGGTATCGACGACGACGCCCGCCGCATCTGCGAGATCATCCCAAATCTCTCGTCGGCGGGAAAGCCGCGCGTAAGCGTGTAAATCTTCACGGCGAAGTCCATTGACTTCTTCCATACGATCAAGTCCCGATACGAGCGCAAAGATGTCATAAGGCGCGATCCATTTCCCTTCGCTGTCCACGATCCACTTTTCACTGCCCACTGTAATGTCCGGCTCGCCGAAGATGATGAACAGGTTTCCGATGCCCGTATTCTTCAAATCCGCGCCCATATGCAGATCGGCGTTCATGCGCGCATGAAGTATCCGCATCCTCCCTCTATTCAGGCGCTTGGCGGCTTGAGGATCGAAGCTGAAACCGCATGCAATCAGGACGTCATGCATGGCGGCGGCCGCCTCCTTTGCCGCCATCGTCAATTCGATGTCCGACACTGCGTTATACTCCGGCCCGATATACACCCCCGCCGTCTTCTTCTCATCGCCCTCCGTATAAACGCCCTCCGCCGCGATAAACTTGCCGCCGAACGGCTCCAGCGACTCAAACTTGATGCGGTCCGCCTTGTCGGTCTGCTGAACGCCGGACGCCCGCAGCGCCTCCAAAATCGTCTCGGCAAAGTCTTTCGTTTCCGCCGCTTCCTGCTCCTTCAAACGCGGATCGCCGTTCGAATCGACCGGCACGGAGCGCACCGGCGACAAGCTGTCCACCGTGAACGGACCCGCGACCCGAACCTTCCTCTTGTCCTCAAACGGCTTGTCGAACAGCTGCTCGTATTCCGCCGCCGCGGCGATGGACGCGTCGATCTCCTTCTGACGCGCGGCGCGATCCCTCCAAAAGCGGGACAGCAGCGGCTCCGACGCCGAATGCCAACCGTCAGGGAGTTCGCGCGGAACCTCCCACTCCTCCAGCGGCTCCGCCAAACCGGCGGCGGACGACAGCTCCTCTCGAAGCGGACGCAAACGCTCCTCATGACGCTCCCATATCTCGTCGATCTCGCGGTTGTTCGCAATCGCCTTCAGCGTGATGTGCGGGACGCGCTCATAGACGAACCCCTGCCGTATCATGCCGTAGGTCGGCGCCTCCGAGACGGCGCGCCGCTCCAGATCCGCCTCCTTCTGTTGACCTTCAGGCGTGTCGGACAGCAGATAATACGGATAACGCGCCCCCATGAGACGCATACGCGCCAGAGCCAGCGCGACGCGCGACGTGTCGATAACGATCCAGCGCCTGCCCCACTGCTCAGCGACGTACGCCGTCGTCCCAGAGCCGCAGGTCGGGTCCAGGACAAGGTCGCCTGGGTCCGTCGTCATGAGGATGCAGCGCTGAATTACCTTGGAGGTTGTTTCAACAACATATCTTCGATTTTGAGCTCCTCCTGTGTCGTTCCATAAATGATCTAGTGTTTGGACAGGAAAGTCTGAAAATTTTTGTACGTATCCAGGCCTTAATCCTTGACCATATACTCTGCCCATGCGAATTAGCCGCTCCATGCCGTTCTTAGTGGTTTTCCAGCTATACCTACCTTGAGGCACAGTCCGCCCTTCGAAGTCAAAGTCATAGTAGCATGTTTTAGTAAATCCTGTAGACAATAAATTTCCTAATACAAAATAATCTATATTTTTAGGCAGATTCGAGTCATTGGAAGATAGTCTACGCTTACTTCCATCAGGAAATTCAATGTGGGAATATGCGGTACCCCGTCCTACATTTTTTGAAACAAAAAGAGGACGATATTTTACGATTTCTTTATCGCGCGCATACCAAACAATGTAATCGCAGCGATTCGCTATAAGCTTGGTGCCAAGTGGTGATGTTTTTGTAAATGTAATCAATGAAATATAATTTTCAGGTCCGAACACCTCATCCATGATGGCGCGGACGCGGTGAACGTTTTCGTCTCCGATCTGAACGAAGCATGAGCCTGTTTCGTTCAGAAGCTCTCTGGCGGCGGTGATTCTGTCGCGCAGGTATCCGAGGTAAGAGTGGACGCCGTTTTCCCATGTGTCGCGGAACGCTTTCACCTGTTCGGGTTCGCGGGTGATATGCGCCGCGTTGCCGTCTTTGACGTCGCGCGTTTGCGTTGACCATTGGAAGTTGGAGTTGAACTTGATGCCGTAGGGCGGGTCGATATAGACGCACTGGACCTGTCCGCGCAGGTTTTCCCGTTCGGCGAGCGACGCCATGACATGCAGGCTGTCGCCGAGTATCATTCGGTTTGACCATTTTGCGTCGTGCTGATAGAACTCGGTTTGGGCGTTTTCGGGGACGCCGTTGAAGTCGGCGAAGAGGGCGCCTTGGTCTTCGTCGGGGGCGTTCGTCTCGGCGAGGCGCATCAGGCCGTCGATGATCGCTTTGGGCTGTATTTTTTCTTGGATGTAAAGCGATGGCGCGTTGACGACCATTTCGTCTAGACTGCTTGCGTCTTTTCCGTGCCAGACCAGCTGCGGGTCCAGGTCGGGGTTGGGGCGTTTGATATGGACAGGCACGGGCCGCTTGATCTCGTCAGAGACCAGGTTTTGGAATTCGGCGGTGGGGTTGTTTTTGCGTTTGGCGTCCTCGTGCTTGGTGTGTTCGACCGTTTTGGGCGTTCGGGCTTTTTTTGCCATGCTCGTTCTCCGTCTTCGTTTTGAGTTCAGGGTCTATCTTAGTTGAACGGGTTGACGATGTCAACATCCTTCAGACTCCCCCCTTGAAAAGGGGGGCAGGGGGGTTTCCGCCGCGCGCGGCGGCTGCGTTGCTTTAAGATTCCCGCTTACGCGGGAATGACGAGGAGAAGCGGGAATGACGAGGAGAAGCGGGAATGACGGCGGAATTGAAAGGGTTGGAGTCCAAAAAATGGTCAACGCTCATTCATTTCATCCCGTGTGAAAGTGCGTCCGCCCGTTTTGATTCGGGTCTCCAGATACCGAAGGCTCTGGAGCGAATTCTCCTTCCGAATTTCGCTAACAACCTTGTAGGCGTCTTCCATCTTCGCCGCTTCCAGCGACCGACTGACGCGCAGCAGCGCCGCCGCAAACCCGTTTTTTTCTCCGCCCGACGATTCTAGAGCTATGGCATGACGGCGCATTTCGCTCCGAAATTTGGTCAAGGCTCTCAATCGATCCAGCGCCTCGTTCAGGGCGTATCCAAGCTCTAGCCGGACATCGCGGCATTCCTCCACCGCCAGCCGCTCCGCGATGGGGTTGAGGCGGCGTATGTCTTTTTGCCGCGCCTCGAGCCTGTCGACCGCCTCCAACGCGCCGTTGAGTAGCTCCGCCCATCCTTCCCGCCATTCATGCTCGGCGTCCAGCTGCGCCTGCGCCTGGATCAGCGCGGCGCGCAGTTCGTTCCAGGGGTCTCGATGCTGTTTTCGTTCCGTTCCGCTTCGTTCAGCCATGCCCCGCTCTCCGTTTTTTGAGTTCAGTCTCTATTTTAATTGAACGGGTTGACGATGTCCACATCCTCAACCCGCTGGGCGTGTAGCAGACCTGCGTCTTCTGTGTAGATCGTGGCGCATCCGGCGTCCAGAGCGTTTACGGCGATGACGCAGTCGTAGAAGTTGGCGATTCCGCGCCGTTTATGGAGATCGAAGGCGCGTTGGTACATTTCCGGCGTCGGGTCGGTTTCCCACACGGGATTCGCTTCCCAAAGCTGCAGCAGTATGTTGTTCAGCATGAATTCGGCGTCCTTATCGTCCACCCGTAGCTTTTTCCTGATGACGTACATTGTTTCTTGAACGACCTGGAAGCTGACGCAGCCGTTTTCATTATCGAGCGCGCTGTTCACCATGCGCCTCGCTTTTGCTTTCTTTCTGGGACTTTGATCGTCATAGTAGTAGATGACGATGTTCGAGTCCAAAAAATGGTCAACGCTCATTCATTTCATCCCGTGTGAAAGTCCGCCCGCCCGTTTTGATTTGGGTCCCCAGATAGCGGGCGGCTTGGAGCGAATTCTCCCTCTGAATATCATCAACAACCTTGTAGGCATCTTCAATCGTCGCCGCTTCCAGCGAGCGGCTGACGCGGAGAAGCGCCGCCGCAAACCCGTTTTTTTCTTTGCCCGACGATTCTAAAGCGAGCGCATGACGGCGCATTTCGCTCCGAAATTTGGTCAAGGCTCTCAATCGATCCAGCGCCTCGTTCAAGGCGTATGCGAGCTCTAGCCGGACATCGCGGCATTCCTCCACCGCCAGCCGCTCCGCGATGGGGTTGAGGCGGCGTATGTCTTTTTGCCGCGCCTCGAACCTGTCAACCGCCTCCAACGCGCCGTTGAGTAGATCCGCCCATCCTTCCCGCCATTCATGCTCGGCGTCCAGCTGCGCCTGCGCCTGGATCAGCGCGGCGCGCAGTTCGTGCCAGGGGTCTCGATGCTGTTTTCGTTTCGTTCCGCTTCGTTCGCTCATGTCCGCCTCCAATCGCCGCCCTATTGCGCTGTTAGATTATGAGACGCGGCGCTGGGCGTTGTCAACTGCTTTTTTCTTGAATCAACCGCTTCAGCTCCGCTTCTATCTCGAACAGGTCGTCCAGCTCAATGAAGTCCCAGCGTCCGCATCCGCCTCGGTTGTTGACGCCCGGAACCCAGTAGGTTTTCGCCGCGTCGATCTTCTCTCTGTCCGATTCGCGTTTCAGCCCTTTGATTTCAACGACAAGGTTCAGCGGATCCTCTTCTCCCCGCCCGTCGTCGATCTGGACGATATAATCGGGCAGATAGACGCGCCGCTGTCCGCCCGACCTGTAAGGAATTTCAAATCCGAGACCCGCGTTTTTCACATACGCTTTGACGCGCGGATGCGCCTCGGCGGCGCGGCAAAACTCCGCCTCCCAACCCGAATCCAGAACTGCGTAATTCAGATGGCACTTTCGCGGATCGGTCCGGTAAAGGTCCGTTTTGGCGGTCTTGAATTGAACATCCGCGGTGGAGCCGAATGCGTTGTAAGGGTTCAGTATCGCCTTGATTTGATTCTCTCCGCCGCTGGCGCGCGTGACGGCCGCCTCAATGCGCTCGTATGCCATGTCGGCGACGCTGCGCCACATCAACTGCGCCGGCATCGTGCCGCCTTTGCATTCAAAGCATTCGTTTATCCATGCTTGCACAATCCGCTTCAGCTGCCCGAATAGATGCATTCTAGGGTCCTCGCCCTGTTCGCGCCATCGCTTCATCAAGATGTAGTGCGTCAAGCTATATTCCACCTCCTGCGCGCGGCGCGTTTTCAGATGATTCAAGGTCAGTTCGGTTCCCTCGCCGACAATGCCTTCGTTGAGCGTGACGGTCGGCCCGACCATGTCAGGCGTCAGCGTCAGCTTCGATTCGTCGGTGAACTCAAACGCTAGCCGGTCGTTCGGCTTGTCGACGCGGTAGCCCATGACCTGCGGAAAGCGTATCTCAAGCGCGTCTCGTTCGGGGCTTTGCGCCTGAATCATCGTCGTTTTGATCGGGGGAGTCAGCGGCGCGGGGACAGGCTTTGCGGTGAAGTCGAACGGCACGCCCAGTATGTCTGCGTATTCAACGTTGAATAGCCCCTTGTCGTTCAGATCATACGACTGCCTTCGCAAGGCGCGCCCGACCACCTGCTCGCAGAGCAGCTGCGTTCCGAAGGCGCGGACGCCCAGAATATGCGTGACGTTGTTCGCGTCCCATCCCTCCGTCAGCATGGAGACGGAGACGACGCATCGAATATCGGCGCCGAGCTGCCCCTTTTTGCCGACGGTGTTCATCACTTCGCGCAGTATCTGCGCGTCGGTGATGTTCTTTTTGGAGACGGGCTGCCCTGTTCTGCGCGTGATTTCACGCCGGAACCGCTCAATTTCTTCGTCGGCTGCTTTGCGGAATTCAGACGTCAGCGCGTCGCCCGACTCCAGCTGGCGGCTGTCGATGAGCAGCGTATTCGGCGTCGGAAATGGGCTGCCTTCGTCGTTGTAGTTGCGCAGCAGTTCGAACTTGCCCTGTGTAAAATGAGGCTTGCCGTTCTGATCTTCCCGCCAGTACCCCGCGATGTAGTCGTACACCAGCTTGGAGGAGGCGGTGTTACTGCAGACGACGATGAAGCATGGCAGAACCTCGAATTCTGCGTCTTTATGCTGATCAAAGGTCCTGCTGTAATGCCCGTACACCGCTTCCAACGCTGTTTGCAGTTCGTTCGGAAGACGTTGAGGGTCAAGAGTTTGGGAACTGCTGCGCCCTTTTTTCGGCATATCCTTGGCGATATGCTCCCAGAGGTTTCGCAGCGTCGGCATCTCGTCAGACAGGTTGTCGTCAACGGGAACGCGCGGCAGCTTCACAATGCCGCATTCGATGGCGTCCATGAGCGAGAAGTCGCTCATCGTCCATGGAAACAGCGTCCCTTCGGCGTATCCTGAACCGCGCAGAAAAAACGGCGTTGCCGACAGGTCGATGACGCGCGCGGGGTTCGGACCGAGCGTTCGTCCGACCGCTTCGAGGCCGTTGATCCAGAGGCGCGCCGCTTCTCGGTTGTTCTTCGCTTCCTGCTTTTCATCCCCTTTGAGCGCTTTCTGTTCCGCTTCCGCTTCAGGCTTTTCTCGGTAACAGTGGTGCGCCTCGTCGTTCATGATGAAAATGTTTTTCATGTTCATGAGTTCAGGCATGATGCGCCGCAGCATCTGCCCGTCCGTTTCATCCCTGTTGACGCGCGCCCCGCGGTCCAGCAGCTTGCGCGCCCCTGTTTGTATTTCGAGCCGTTCCTTCTTTTTGAACGCATGGTAGTTTGTGATGACAACTTTAGCCTTTTTGATGTCGCCTCTCATGCTGTCTGGGACGAGCTGACGCTGAATATAGTAGTTGTCGGGATCGTTCGGGAGAAGAACGCGCAGCCTGTCTTTGATGGTGATGCCGGGCGCGACCGCCAAAAACCCCTTCGTGAACCGGGGGCTTCGAGACATCCGAACAGCGTTCACCGTCTGCCATGCGATCAGCATCGCCATGACGGCCGTTTTGCCGGCGCCGGTCGCCATTTTGAGCGCGAGGCGGTTGAGGTTCGGATTCGCCTCCTCGTTCGCCTTTTTGATATTGTCTAGTATTTCCTTGACGGCGCGATTGTTAAACTTTGGCGCAACCTCCGTCAGCCAGATGATCGTTTCAACCGCCTCCATTTGACAGAAGAAGGGTCTGAAGCTGATAAACCGTCCCGCCCTCCAATGCTTCAATAGCGCCGCCGTATGAGGAGAGACGCGCCAGCTCTTCTCGTCAGGCAAAGCCCGCCACTCGTCCACTCTCTCCCGTATCCGGTTGATGATGGACGCATGGTAATGCTGATCGTCGGTTGTCAGCCCGTACCCTTCATCAATGGCGAACCTCGCCTGCTCTCGCCTCGCCTTCGGTATCGGCGTGATGAAGTCCGCTCTTCGACGTCCTTTCTGGATAACCGTCGTTGGCTGCCCTTTTTCGTCCAGCTCCCAGTGGCGCGTCGGCTCCTCATAGGGCGAGTTCAGTATCGGCTCTTTGAAAAAATCAGGCATGCTCCGTCTTTCTCATGCGTTCAACTTGCAGCGTCCGCAGTATAGCGTTAATCTTGCCCGAAGAGAACGTCGTTGAAGCTGTGCAGCCCCTTCGGCGCCGAGACGATCCAGCGCGCCGCTCGGATGGCGCCGCTGGCAAACGCTTCTCGGCTTTGCGCGCGGTGTGTCAGTTCGATCCGTTCGCCTTTCCCCGCGAACATGACGGTGTGATCGCCGACGATGTCTCCGCCGCGCACGGCATGGACTCCGATCTCCTTGGGCGTCCGCGCGCCGACGATCCCATGCCGCCCGTAGACGCCGAAGTCGCGCATCGCGCGTCCGACCGCCTCCGCGGCGGCGTCCGCCAGAACGACGGCAGTTCCGCTGGGCGCGTCCACCTTCTCGTTGTGGTGCGCCTCTACGATTTCAATGTCGTAGGCGTCTCCGAGCGTCTCGGCGACGAGGGCGACCGCCTTGATGAGCGTGTTGACGCCGACGCTGTAATTCGCCGCCATGACGGTCGGCGTCTGCTTCGCCAGCGCGTTGATTTCCGCCAGCTCCTTCTCTTCAAAGCCGGTGGTCGCAATCACAAACGGCGTTTCGGTACGCGCGGCGATGCGCAGATGCTGGAGCGTCGGTTCGGGGCGCGTGAACTCGATCAGAACGTCCGCCTTGTCGATGACCGTTTCCAGCGACTCGACGATGGGCGCGTCCAGAGACCCGACGCCCGCCAGTTCGCCCGCGTCCTGTCCAACAAACGGGGAGCCGGGCGCCTCTACGCCGGCGGCAACCCGCATATCGTCCTGGCGATGGACGCCGGCGGCGATCATGCGCCCCATTTTCCCGGCGGCTCCGTTGATGACAACCTGAATCGGCATGGGCATTCTCCTTTGTTAGATGATCTCTCGGTCGTTGCGGCTCGGCAGCGGCGGGAGCGGCGCATGCGGCAGCGTCTGGTACCAGTAGACGACGGATGAGATGTCGTCCTGAAGCGGCAGGAACCGCCCCTCCGAGCGCCAGCCGAGCGCCTGCATCGTCACGCGCAGGCTTTTCTTGAAATAGACGGGGTCCAGGGCGTGGAACCTGTAGAGCGTCATCCGCGCGCCGACCTCGCCCGACCTGCCATGGACTTGGTCAAAGCCGAGATACGGGGCGCTGAAGTTGGCGCCGAAGCACCATGCGCCGCCGAAGTAATCTTCCGTCCCGGTGCCGCAGATGGTCGGGTGCGGGTCGTCGCCGTCCAGATACATTTTGATCTCGCCTTCGCCCCACCAGCCGGCGTTGTTCTGTTGCCACGCCATGAAGGTTCCGACATACTGCCCGCGCCCTTGGATGCCGTCCGCCATGAGATATTCCTCGCCGTAGGGGAGCGGGTTGGTTCGCCGCCACTGCGCGTGGAAATAGAGCGCGTCGTCGGGAACCGATTCCAGAGTGTAGTTGATCGTATAAAAGAGGTGGCTGAGGTCTTCCGTCGAGTCGTTTTCAATCGCGATCTTCGCATGCTTTTGAAACGGCATCGGGAAGTAGCAGTTCATGCCGCCGGACGGGTTGACGTTCATGGGGATGGAGAGGATGTTTTGGCGCGTGTTCCATGCGTTGCACATGAAGTCGCCGAGGGGCGCTTCGATGGAGGGCTGGTCGTCGCCGTCCCAGTAGACGCGCAGGATGAGACGCCTGTAGTGCGATTCGGGGAAGGTGAGCCAGATATGGCGGACGACGCCCGGCCCTTCGTTGTTCATGATGGTCGCGGTTTCGCCCGCTCCTAGTTGAATGCAGGGGGTCACTTTCCATCCGACGCCCAGTTCGCGGGCGGGTCCGTGTCCGTTTGGGTCGTCCATGGCGCCTTTTCCGACGGCTCCGGTCGGGTTTTCGGCGGTCAACGAACGCGATTCGGCGTCTCGGTCAAGGTAAAGGTTGGAGAGGTCTGTCCACATCGGCGAGGCTCCTTGCAAGGTTGATGCCGCGTCTCTGCGCGGATTCAAAACACTATGGCGCCGTTCGGCATATCTGTCAACATCCGGGCGGGAAGCCGCCGCGTCCGATTCCCCTTTTCAAGGGCGCCCCTCCGATTCCCCCTTGAAAAGGGCCGCTCTCCGATTCCCCCCTTGAAAAGGGGGGCTAGGGGGGTTTTAGCGCCGCTTGACTCAGCTCGGCGCTCATGTTATTCTCTACAGACAATCATGCGATGAGACCGCTTTCAGATGAACGGAGGACAACGAAATGGCTTTTCAAGAAATGCGAACGCGGCAGCTGGAATCGGGCAACTTCCAGATTCCGCATTATGAAGACGGCATCGCTATTTTGGGGCATGACAGCCACATCTTTTCAGCCGCTTTTTCGCCGGACGGGAAGCTGTTGGCGACCGGCGGATGGGACAAGACGATTCGGCTGTGGGACGCCGACACAGGCGCGCAGATTCGCTCAACATCGCTGAAAGGTTCCGTCTGGACGCTCGCCTTTTCGCCCGACAGCAAGACGCTCGCCGCCGGCTCCGAAGAAAACGAAGTCATGCTATGGAGCGTCGACTACGAACCCGTTGAACGCTCCATCACCACTACATGGTCGACCGAGCCGGATGGACGGCGCGTCGAACGGAAGAGCTTCGAGGAAATCAAGCGTCATGAAATGCTGCCGCATGGGGGCATGGTCAGATCGTCCGTTTTTTCTTCTGACGGCAAGACACTGGTCACGGGCGCCGCCGACAATCTTGTTCGGCTGTGGAATGTTGAAACCGCCGAGCTGTTGAAAACCTTTGAGGGAACCGCGGCGGCCGCCTTGTCGCCGGACGGCAAGACGATCGCAGCCGGCGGACATGACCGCTCCGTCCTGTTGTGGGACGTTGAAACGGAAGCATTGACAGCAACCTTGGAAGGGCATACGGACGATGTCCTGTCGGTCGCCTTTTCGCCGGACGGAACGCTGCTGGCGTCAGGCGGGAACGACAACGCCGCGCTGTTGTGGGAGGTCAAGACGGGCAAACGGCTGGCGTCTTTTGAAGGTACTGACCCGTCGGCGCTAACAACCGCATGGGGATCTTACAAAGGCTATGTCGCCTCGCTTGCGTTTTCGCTGGACAGCAAGACGCTCGCGACCGGCGCCGGCGACACGATACGGCTTTGGGATGCGGAGCGCCGGGAGCTGCTTCGAGAGCTGGACGGGATGACGCTGACGGTCTACGATGTCGCGTTTTCGCCGGACGGCAAGACGCTCGCCGCGGCGACCTTCTACGACACCGTCCAGCTCTGGGACCTTTCCTGATAGGCGGCGGAAGGGCGGGAGCTGCGGACGCTTTCCCGCCCCTCCTAGGACGACTCCATCCCTTGCCTTTGTTCTATTTTAAATATAAGACGGCTCTATACTTTGACCCCATTTCTCAATGAATGGTAGATCAGTGAATCCGATCATATTTGAAAAGATGCGGCATCGACAGGTTGAGCGGAGTAAATACCATATACCCCATTATATTGAGGGGGTTGCCGTTCATGGACATACGAGCTATATCTGTTCAGTCGCGTATTCGCCGGACGGAACGCTCTTAGCGACAGGCGGATGGGATCGGTCGGTTCGCCTTTGGGACGCTGACACTGGCGCGCATCTCCGATCGCTGACGCATGATGCGCCTGTGCGGGCGGTCGCCTTTTCTCCCGACGGCAAAACGCTCGCCGCCGGCGGCGGGGTCAATAATGCCGTCCATCTATGGAGCGTCGACTCCGAATTCTATGAGCCTGTTGTCATCGTTTGGACGACCGAAAAGCCGGACGGAAAAAGCGCTCGACAACAGAGCGTTGAGACGCCGACGCTGATGAAGAGCCTGCCGCATGAGGATGCGGTCGGTATGCTCGCGTTTTCGCCGGACGGCAAGAGTTTGGTCACAGGCGCCGCCGACAACCTTGTTCGGCTGTGGGATGTTGAAACCGCCGAGATGTTGAAAACCTTTGAAGGAAACGGCGCCGCCGCCTTGTCGCCGGACGGCAAGACGCTCGCCGCCGGCGGATATGACCGCTCCGTCCTGTTGTGGGACGTTGAAACGGAAACGCTGACAGCAGCATTGGAGGGGCATACGGACGATGTCCTCTCGCTTGCGTTTTCGCCGGACGGGTCGCTGCTGGCGTCCGGCGGGAACGACAACGCCGCGCTGTTGTGGGATGTCAAGACGGGAGAGCGGCTGGCGGCTTTTCCAGGCTCCGATCCGTCGCCAAAGACGGTCGCTTGGGGCGTCAACAAAGACGCGGTGATTTCGCTCGCGTTTTCGCCGGACGGCAAAACGCTTGCGACCGGCAGCGACAGCAACGCCGCGCGGCTGTGGGATGTGGAGCTTCGGGAGCTGCTCCGCGAGATGGACGGGTTGATGCTGACGATCCTGGATGTGGCGTTTTCGCCGGACGGCAAGACGCTCGCCGCGGCGACGAATTGCGACGCCGTACAGCGGTGGCCCCTTTCTTGAAAAAACGCGGCATAGCGCATCATCCATCTGCGCGCGCCGCCGCTAAAAACCCAATGTCAAAGCCGCGCGCCCGTCCTCACGACCCGCCGCCCCAGTTGATATGCCACATGACGCCGAACTGATCCGCGCAGGCGCCGAAGACGCCGCCCCAGAAGGCGTCTTCCATCGGCTGATAAACGATGCCGCCCTCCGACAGCGCCGCAAAGACCGCCTCCGTCTCCTCCCGCGTGTCAAGAATGACGTTGACGGCGAAGTTGTTGCCGGGGCGCAGATCGAACGACTCCGGAAGATCGCTGCCCATCAGCTCGCCCCCGCCGACCGGCAAGCAGACATGCATGATGTTGTCCATATCCGCTTCGGGAACGCCGGGCATCTCAATGGGGGCGTCGCGGAAGACGGAGAAGGCTGAAAACTCGCCGCCAAAAACAGACTGATAAAACTCAAACGCTTCTCGGCACTTGCCGTTGAAATACAGATAAACGCTCGCCATGCGCATTTCTCCTTGCAATCCATAAAACAGCCGCGCTTACATAAACGAGTCCAGCGGGAACGGGTTACAGACGAAACGGCGCCGCAAGGTTTGCGCCCGCCGCCGTTTTTGGATAAACTAAACAGGAAGCGGATAGGCGTTTGCTGTTTGAGAGAGGGCGCGTATGATTCGATGGAAAGTTCGGTGTTGGGCGGCGTTTGGGGCGTTCTTGTTGGCGGCGGGCGTCGCTCATGGGTGGGGGCATGAGGCGCACCGACTCATCGCCCAAAAAGCGTGCGAGGCGATGCCGGAGCCGGTCCGCGCCTTCTTTGTCGAAAACCAGGACAAGATCGTTCAGCATGCCATCGACCCGTACCTGTGGCGCGAAAGCGAAGACCTTGAACATCAAAACGAACACGCCAACCACTATTTCGACATCGACTATGTAGGATTCGGACCCTACCCGTTCAATGAGCTGCCGCGCGAATACGAAGCGGCGGTCGAGAAGTTTGGCGAGGAGACGTTTGACAAGTATGGACGTTTGCCGTGGCGCATTGTCTCCTATCTGGATGTTCTGACGCAGGCGTTCAAGTCGGGCGATTCGGAGAAGATCGCCGCCGCGCTCGGAGCGCATGCGTTTTACGCCGCCAAGCCGTATCAGCCCTACCACTGCGTCATGAACTTCAACGGCAGAAAAACGGGGCAGCCCCACGCCGACGCGCTGTGGGAATGGAACCTAGTGCAGCGGTATGAGGTGCAACTGAAAGCGGCGCCCGCCCCCAAGATTGAAGCGGGGCAGACGGTTGAAAAGCCGTATGACGCCGTCTTTGAGGCGGTCATGGATTCATACGCGCTCCATTTTTTGCTGTTGAACCATGACCGCAGGGCGCGGAGCGGCTTAACCGGAAACCTAGAAAAGAACGACGAGTATTTCAACCGGCTATGGAAAATGAGCGGAGAGACGCTGGAGTCGCAGATACGCAAAGCGGCGGAAACGTCCGCGCGGTTCTGGCTGACCGCATGGGAACGGGCGGGCAAGCCTGACCTTCCGCTTTCAAAGCCGACTGAGCCGACTGAAGAGGGCGCGGCGCCGCGCCTGCGCGATTTTGGCATAGAGCTCGGCATGATGCCGACAGGTCCCTTGAACGCCATCACAGACGTGGCGGGCGTGAAGGTCGGGCATGTGACGGTCAACTTCGGCGAAGGAGAAAACGCGGCGCGCACCGGCGTAACCGCCGTCGTCCCGCGCGACGATGTCTGGAACCGAAAAGTCGCCGCCGCGACCTTCAACATCAACGGCAACGGAGCCATGACCGGCGCCCACTGGGTGAACGAATCGGGATGGCTTGAAACGCCGATTCTGTTGACAGGAACCTTGAACGTCCCCCGCGTCGCCAACGGCGTTGTCAGCTGGACGGCGAAACATTATCCCGATATGGGGCGATGGGACGATGTCGTTTTGCCGTTTGTCATGGAATGCAACGACGCTGGAATGACCGACGCGCAAGCGCGCTATGTTACCGAAGCGCACACGATACAGGCGATTGAATCGGCGGCGGGCGGGCATGTGGCGGAAGGCTCCGTCGGCGCGGGGACGGGTATGAGGGCGTATTCGTTCAAGGCGGGGATCGGAACCGCCTCGCGCATGACCGACGACGGCTACACTTTGGGCGCGCTGGTCTTGGCGAACGGCGGACGCCGCCATGAGTTTCGCGTGGACGGCGTTCCAGTGGGTCGAATGATCACTGACCTCATGCCTGAATGGGGTCCGTCGGAAGGGTCGTTTGTGATCGTTCTTGCGACCGACGCTCCATTGACATCCCGTCAGTTGAAACGGGTTTGCAAACGCGCCGCTTTTGGATTGGCGCGTACCGGGGCGGTCGGATCGCATGGCAGCGGAGATTTTGTCGCCGCGTTTTCAACAGCGGCGGAGATACCGCATTTTCCAGACGAGCCGACCTATACGCGCCCTGTGTTTGCGGACTCCCATTTGACCTCCCTGTTTCGAGCGGCGGTGGAAGCGACCGAAGAAGCGATCGTGAACGCGGTCGCGGCAGGCAAAACGATGAAAGGCAGAAACGGGCGGGTCATTCACGGAATACCGCTGCAGCGTCTGCTGGCAATTTTGAATCAACGAGTGAAAATCGGCGGCGAAGGTTAAGCGTTTGAGGGCGCGGCATGGCGCAGCGCGCATGCAGATCGGCAATTTGAAATGAACACTCCAATGCGTTTGATCGAGAAGCTTTTTGAGGCGCGCCCGCGCAAAATACGCCGTAAACAGGTCGGACCGAGCGTCTGCGTCGCATGCCCAATGCTGTCGGGCTTCCTGCGCGACAGCGGCGACTGCGCCTCATGCGAGTTCAACCTCGGCGAAAAAGAACGCGCGCGCGGGCTGCCGATCCAGCTGTGCGGACACGGGCGCAAGGCGCGCTCCATACCCGGATGGATCGTCAAACTGCGCGAACTGCTGCAAAAGATACCGATGCCGAAGCCGCGCGTGCCGGTCCGTTTTCAGTGGCGCCGAAACCGAAACCGACCGCTGTCCGCCATCGAAAAAAGGTCGCAGGAACGGCGCCGAATACGCGAACGAGAACGCGCCAAACGACAACTCGCCATCGAAATGCGCCAACGAAACCGCGAAGAGAGAGAGCGCAGGCTGAGATAATTAGGAAAAAAGCGCCGCCAACCAGACCCGTCATTCCCGCCCTTGCGGTAAAACGCGCGGGAATCTTAGGCGCCGCAGACGACGTCCGCGTTCACCTCAAGCGTCTGTCGGCACAAAACGTCATTCCCGCGTAAGCGGGAATCCAGAGTCATGGCAGAAACCGTCCGCATTCGCCAGACGGAATGTCCCAACTAAAGACGTAAGATCAGGCAACGGCGCCTGCAGACGTTGCTGAATTAAAATAAGATGCCGTTGGAGCGTTCTGAAGCGTTATATGAATGGATGTAGGGAGCGCTTTGACGAGTAGGCGTCTCCGTCCAGCGCCGTCCGTCCAATACAGCCGCGCCGCCCCGACGCCGATTCCACCTGCCCCCCAGCTGCTTCAAAAAGAACGGAACGCCCGACGCTAAACACTGATCCCGCAGCTGCGCCGCCCATTCCAATTTCATCGGTCGCGCGCCCGCTCCGCTTTCTCCGCCGGCGATCACCCAATGAAGCTCCCCCGCCTCCAGCCATTCCGTCAAGTCCAGCGGACCCAGCAGCGGTTCCGCCGACACAAACCGCACTTGCGCCGGCAAGCGCGACAACACCGTCAAACGCGGCGCATACTTCTGATTCTCAACCGAGGTTCCCATCCACACATTCGGCGGCCACACGCCGTCAAACTCGCCGCTATGCCGCTTCCACCATGCCACAGCGCGGCCCGGCCGCTTCGTCAACACCTGAAACAGATGCCCCCGACGCTCCGACGCCTCCCGCATCACATGAAAAATCTCGGCAATGAACTCAAAATCCACCTTCGGATGAAACAGGTCCGACATGCTGTTGACAAACACAAGGCCCGGCTTCACCCATCTCAACGGCGCGTTCAGCCGCTCCCGCATCATCTGGACATCGTCCGGCTGGGTTTCATAACCGCGCACGTTCATCGCGCGCAGGCGCGGATACATGGCGAACATATAGCAGTTGTCGCAGCCAGGCGACACGCGACTGCATCCGGTCACGGGGTTCCAGGTCGCGTCTGTCCACTCAATCGCCGACATAAAGGCGCGCTCCATCCAAAAGCCTAAGTTCATGCCTGACTCTTTATATAGACGCCGCGCCCGTGTGTCAAGCTCGATTCGACGGCGTTTGCAATCGCCAAAAAACAGCGCTATCATACAAAATCGCCATGCATTTTCAAAGAAAGCGATGCCAATGCTAGACCCCCTCATCGAAGCGATTGAAACGGTCAAGAAACAAATCGATCGATATCGGCCGGATTTGGAAAAAAACGAAAAGCAGACGTGCGACGCGCTCATCAATCCGATCCTCAAAGCGCTCGGCTGGGATCTCGCCAATCCAGAGCTCGTCAAGTCGGAGTTCAAATTCGGCGCTCAGGGCGTTGACTACGCGCTCTGCGGCCCCGGTGACAAAGGGAAGCTTTTCGCCGTCATCGAAGCGAAAAAGCTAGATGAACCGCTGGAGAAACACCGTATGCAAGCGCTCAACTACGCCGACCTCGCAAACGTCGGATATGCAGGGCTGACGAACGGAAATCGATGGGAACTTTACACCTTCTTTGAACAGGGTCCGCTCTTTGAGCAGGGTCCGATTAAGGGGCGCCGCCGCATCTACATTTCCAGAGTTGAAATATCCATCGTTGAGGACCCGCCGCATGAGTGCGCGCTGGAGCTGCTAGCGCTGTGGCGACCGAATTTGGCGTCCGGCAATCCGTCAGGCGGATCCGGTCAGCGGGTACCGCCACCGCCCCCTGACGTCAACTGGGTTCCGCTGTCGGAGTGCCGCCCGAAGATAGGAGACCCGCCCCCCTCCGAGATACGTTTGCCCGATAAAAGCGAACACAGTATTAAGTACTGGATCAATGTACTCATGGATACAGCCGAGTGGCTTTGCGAAAAAGACCTTCTGACTGACGGCAATGTGCCTGTACCAGCAGGTCCCGTTAAATATATCGTCAACACTTCAAACTTTGATAAAAATGGGAAAGGAATGAAAAGCTGGGGCGCCATCAACAACGGAAGATATTATGTCGATAAAGATTTGAGATGCGTCCAGATCTGCAACAACGCAAGGAAATTGCTGGAGCATTGCGGTCAGGATCCGTCCGAGGTTTATTTGAAATTTGCCACCGTTGATGAGGAGAGCGACGGATGATCTTAGACGCCCTCGCCGAGACGATTGAGACGCTGAAAAAGCGCATTGAGCGCCATCGACAAGAATTGAGCGAAAACGAAACGCGCGCCGCCGCGTCCGATTCCCCCTTGAAAAGGGGGCTAGGGGGTTTTAGCCGCGCCCATGTGTCAAGCTGGATTCGACGGCGTTTGCATTCGCCAAAAAACAGCGCTATCATACAAAATCGCCATGCATTTTCAAAGAAAGCGATGCCAATGCTAGACCCTCTCATCGAAGCGATTGAAACGGTCAAGAAACGAATCGAGCAACATCGGCAAACATTGAGCGAAAACGAAACGCGAACGCGCGGGGCGCTCATCAATCCGATCCTCAAAGCGCTCGGCTGGGATCCCGCCGACCCTGCGCTCGTCACGCTGGAATACAATGTCGGCAATCTGCGCGCCGACTATGCGCTCCATGGCGCCAATGCCGAGGAGAAGCCCACCGCTGTCATCGAAGCGAAAAAGCTGGACGAACCGCTGGACGGCCATCTCGATCAGATGATCGGCTATGCAATAAAGCATGGGATCGAATATGCCGGCATCGTCAACGGCGACCTGTGGCAGCTTTACGAAGTGCATATCCCCAAACCAATCCATGAGAAACGCATCGCCGCCGCTTCGATTCTGAAGGATGAGCCGCATGAGTGCGCGCTGGAGCTACTATCGCTCTGGCGGTTGAATTTGGCGTCCGGCAAAGTGAAGAATGCCAAGAAGCCGGTCATCGTCGTCCATGAGGAGGAAATGGAGGAGAAGGATACCAACTCGCCGGAAAATCCCGAACCGATAACGCCAGAACCGGAACCTAATCCGTCCCCGACGCCAAGTCCAGAACCGCCCCCTGGCGGCAACTGGATTCGGCTGTCGGAGTGTCATCCGCAGAAGAAAAAAGCGCCGCAACCCGCCGCGATATGTTTGCCCGGTGAAAACGAACACATTATTGCAAGCTGGACCGCTGTACTCATTAAGACAGCCGAGTGGCTTTGCGAAAAAAACCATTTGACAACCGACAAATTACCCGTACGCGTTAGCCCGCGCAGTATGAAATATATCGTCAGCGAATCAAACGCTCATGGAAATGGGAGGGAAATGCGACGACCAGGGACCATCAACAACGGCAGATATTATGTTGATAAAAACCTAGGACCCATCGATTTGTGCGAAAGCACAAGGACATTGCTGAAGCATTGCGTCCAGGATCCGTCCCAGGTTTATTTGAAATTTGCCACCGTTGATGAGGAGGATGACGCATGAACTTAGACGCCCTCGCCGAAACGATCGAGACGCTGAAAAAGCGCATTGAGCGGCATCGACAGGAACTGAGCGAAAACGAAACGCGGACGCGCTCCTCTCTCATCAACCCGCTTTTGCGCGCGCTCGGATGGGAGGTCGAAGACCCAACGATCGTTCGTCTAGAGTACAGCATTGGAAATGAGCGCGCCGACTATGCGTTGATGAAACCCGACGGCAAATCGTCCGCTGTCATCGAAGCCAAAAAACTCGGCGCGCCGTTTGACGATAAACATCTGGCGCAGATGTTGAACTACGCGATTCGAGCCGACATCGGATACGCTTGCTTGTCTGACGGCAACAAGTGGGAGCTGTACAGCGTCTTTGAACGAGGGTCGTTCGAAGAGAAATGTAGATTGAACGTGGAAATTGCCAAAATGCCGACGCATGAGTGCGCGCTGAAGCTGTTGACGCTGTGGCGGCCGAATTTGGCGTCGGATCAACCAGTGAAGGCGGCAGATACGGTTTTCAAGTCCGGACCGATAGCGCCAGAGCCGAAACCCCACCCGATCCCGACGCCAACTCCAGAGCCGCCCTCTGACGGCAACTGGGTTCGGCTGTCGGAATATCTCCCGAAAACAGGAGCTCCATCACCATCCGCGATACGTTTACCCGATGGAAGCGAACGCAGCATTACAAGCTGGATCGCTATACTCATGACGACAGCTGAATGGCTTTGCGAAGAAAACATTCTGACTGCCGACAAATTACCCGTATGTGTTAGCCCGCGCAGTATGAAATATATCGTCAGCGCATCAAACGTTCATGGAACTGGGCGGGAAATGGCACGACCAGGGACCATCAACAACGGCAGATATTATTTCGAAAAAGACTTAATAACCGCCCATATATTCAGAAACGCAAAGACCTTGCTGGAGCATTGTAAGGTCAAACCGTCCGAGGTGTTTTTGAAAACGGCAGACGTTGACAAGGGGAAATGACGCATGAACTTAGACGCCCTCGCCGAAACGATCGAGACGCTGAAAAAGCGCATTGAGCGTCATAGACAGGAATTGAGCGAAAACGAAACGCGGACGCGCGCCGCCCTCATCAACCCGCTGCTTCATGCGCTGGGCTGGGACGTCTCGGATCCGGCGCTCGTGAAGCTAGAGTACAATGTCGGAAAGCAGCGCGCCGATTATGCGTTGATGAAACCGGACGGCAAGCCCGCCGCCGTCCTTGAAGCGAAGAAGCTGGGCGAATCGCTGGACGACCACCAGATACAGACGCTCAACTACGCCAACCGCGAAGGCGTTGGGTATGCCGGGCTGACAGACGGAAACCGATGGGAACTTTACAGCGTCTTTGAACAGGCGCCGCTCAAAGAGCGCCGCCGCATCTACATCTCCATCGTTGACGACCCGCCGTATGAATGCGCGTTGGAGCTGCTGGCGCTTTGGCGGCTGAATTTGGCGTCCGGCAAAGTGAAGAAGGCGCAGACGCCGATCATCGTTGACGAGGAGGAGACCAGCCCGCCGGAAGAACCCGAACCGCCTCTCAACGGCAAATGGGTTCCGCTGTCGAAGTACCGCGCGCCGGGAGGAAGGAAAAACATGCCTTCGACGATCAGATTTCCTGACGGAAGCGAGGCTCCAATTAAAAACTGGTACGATATTCATGTAGAAAGCGCCAAGTGGCTCCATTCAAAGGGCAGGTTGACGCGCGATCAGATGCCGGCGATGGCAAAGTCTAGAAAAACCTACGTTGCTAATTCAGAGCCGATTGCGCATGGCGGAAAACCGATGGCGCATCCAGTGCAGATTGCGGACGGAATTTATGTTTCAATGCATGGGGAGTCCATCCATAAAATATCTCACGCTGCATCGCTGCTCCAGCATTGCAAAGTCGATCCATCCGAGGTGTATTTGAACGCGGCAGAATTGAAACCTTAAGAACGCGCGCCGCCGCATTCGATTCCCCTGACCTTACGTCTTAAGTTGGGACATGTCGGCATGCGAACGCGGACGTCTTCTGCGACGCCTCTAGATTCCCGCTTACGCGGGAATGACGGTCTGGTTGGCGGCGCCTTTTTCCCCATGAATAAAGCGATCGTCGGTTCAAATGTCCCAACTTTAGGCGTTAGGTCAGATTCCCCCTTGAAAAGGCGGTTAGGGGGGTTTAAAGGGCGGGCGCGGCGGCTGCGATGCCTTAAGATTCCCGCTTACGCGGGAATGACGGCATGGATCGGCCGTCGCGCAAAATGAATGCCGTCGCCTGTAGGTACTGCCGGCAAACATCTTTTCTTGACTCCCCCGCCGCCATGCCGTATGATAATTACCGCTTGTAACGGCTGCCCCCGTGGCGGAATTGGCATACGCGGCAGGTTGAGGGCCTGTGCTCTTTGAGCGTGTTGGTTCGAATCCAACCGGGGGCATCCATCTTTCCGCCTTACACAACGCCCTCCGCTTGCGTCTTTTCAGCGCGGACGAGAAGCCATGCGCGCTCTTGTGTTGACCATCGTTCTTGCCTGCCTGCTGAACGGGTGCGCCCTGTTGGCGCCCTCGCCGTTGAGCGCGAACTACGCGCTTGAAAAGGGAACCGCCGCCGAATGGCATTGGAAAGAGATGGTTCAACCCGCGCCGGCGCTGATCGACGGCGACCTGAAAACGGAAGGCGAAACCTCCCGCGAAATACAGATACGGCTCCCCTCGCCGCGCTTCATTCATAAAGTGCGCGTTCTCGGCTCCAACTACAAAGACGCCGTTCTGTATATCGGCGGACGCGGGGAGGGCGACTGGAAAATGGTCGGCAGGGTCGATGAGAACCGCAGCGGCGTCATCGAGTGGACATTCAAATCGTCCAGCGCCGACCGCATACGGCTCCGTATCAGCAACACCGCCGACGATCGGCTCAGCGCAGGAAAGTTTATACCCGGCAAACCGATCGCCGCGGAAATCGAAATCTACGGCTTTCAGAGCGGAAAATAGATGGGCATTTACGACGACCTTAAACTGAAAACGATCATCAACGGAGACGCGACGCTCACAACGCTCGGCGGCTCGCTCATGCCGATGTCCGTAATCCGCGCGATGATGGAGGCGGCGCGCTCCTATGTGGATCTGCAGGAGATGCAGACGCGCGTCGGGGAGCAGATTGCGAAGATGACCGGCAACGAAGCCGCCTTTGTGACGACCGGCGCCGCCGCGGGCATCTATCTCGCCGCCGCCGCATGCATGGCGGGCGACGATCCAGAAAAAGCGTCTCGGCTGCCGGATTCGTCCGGCATGAAAAACGAGTTCATCGTTCAAAGACCGGCGATCACGGAGCATGATCATCTATTGCGGCGCGCCGGCGGAAGCATCGTCTATGTTGGAACGCCCGAAAAGGCGGAGCTGCGCGACCTTCAAAACGCTTTCACGCGGAAGACGTCGGCTCTGTTCCTCGCGCCGAAAGGAGAGGGACCGCCTGGCGCGGTGTCGGCAAAGGAAGCGATTGAAGCGGCGAACGAAGCGGGCGTACGGGTCATTGTGGACGCCGCGGCGCAGCTTCCGCCGTACGCGAACCTGTGGCGGTTCACCGTCGATTACGGCGCGGACGCCGCCATCTTCAGCGGCGGAAAAGGGCTGCGCGGACCGCAATCGACCGGCGTTCTTCTCGGCAAACCTGAACTCATGCAGGCGTGCGCTTTTCACTCAAACCCCAACCCGCGCATCGGTCGGACGCTGAAGGTCGGCAAAGAGGAGCTGGCGGGCATCTGGGCGGCGGTGCGCGAGTATATCTTGACCGATCACGATCTGCTTGAGCGGCATTACGAGGATATGGTGAAGCAGATCGTGGAGGCGTTTCAGGATGTGGAGGGCGTGGAGGCGTCGCGCGATTTTCCGTCCGAGGCGGGTCAGCCGATGCCGCGCGCGCTCATCCGCATTGATCAGGCGTCGCTGGGTCTTTCGAATCGGGAGGTCTTGGCGGAGCTGCGCGGGGAGTCGCCGCCGATCATGCTCGCGGCGGGACCGGGCAACGGCGTCTATGTGAACCCGCAGACGCTGCGCATCGGCGAAGAGCAGATCGTGGCGAACAGGCTGCGGCGGATACTGCTGACGCGGCGCATCCGCCAAATGAAGCAGTCGCGCATCGATGACGATCTTCCGATTATCTGAACAGAAGCGGAGAGCGGAGTTCGCGGACATCGTCCACGCGGTCGATTTGACGGGGCCGCCGCGCATCGCGTTAGCGCGCCGCGTCCGTAAGGAGCCGCCGAAGCGGATTGGAGCCTTGGCGGCGTCGTTCAACCCGCCCACCAGGGCGCATTTGAAAATGGCTGAAATTGCGCATACGCAGGGCGGGTGCGGCGAGATCCTCATGGAGCTGGCAAAGGCGAACGTCGACAAAAAAACGGAGCATGCGCCTCTTCACGAACGTCTCATGATGCTGGACCTGATCGCGCAGGGGCGGGAATGGATGTCTATAGGCGTCGGCTCGCATGGGCGTTTCATCGACAAAACCGCCGCCATACGCGACCTCTACCCCGCCTCGGAAATCGTCTTCATCGTCGGATACGACACTTTTATCCGCGTGTTTGACGAGAAATATTACGAGAAGCGAGACGCCGAGCTGGACGCTCTTTTTAGCGCGGCGTCGTTTCTATGCGCGAACCGGCAGGGCGATGGAGTGGAGGCGGTGGAAACGCTGCTCAACCGCCCGGAGAACCGGCGCTTTCGCGGCGGCGTACAGACGATGCTTCTGCCGCAGAACTACGCCGATATGTCCTCCACATCCGCGAGGCTGAATGCGGGCGGGCGCGAGGCGATGGCGGAGCTGACGCCGATGGTAGCGGACTATATCCGCCGGCGGGGTTTATACCGTTAGGTTATGAAAGGCGGCGCAGAGCGGTGAACCGCCGGCGCATTCGCCGCGAATCGCGCGAGGTTGGTATGCGCGGATTTTCGATGGTTCGGTCTTCAGGGCGCGCCAGTATCTTGAAAAAATCGAAGCGCGTGATGGTGGGAGCCGTGTTGCCCGGACACAGCGCATGCAAGCCGACAAAGACCGTTTCAGGCATGCTCATGAACCGAGAGCCGCAGCTGATCCAGTCGACCCCGTTGGAGCTGGCGGACGCGGTGAACTCGTTGCCGGAGCGCTCCAAGCGCAGATACAGATGGCTGGCGCCGCGAAGCCCCTGGCTGCGCCCGATGAGTCCGGCGCCGCGAAACGAATGCTGCTCAAAACGCACATCGCCTTTGAAGTCATGGTCGTCCGCCGTCCGCTCAAGCGTTAGAAAGTTGCCTTCGTCGTACCAGACAAGCAACCCCCCATGCGGTCGGCTGTCGCGGGTGACCTGAATGCGCGTTTCAATTGAAAAGTCGCCGGCGACGGGCTGAATCAGCCGCGGGGCGTCAAAGTTTTCGCCGCGCCGCAGGTCTTGACCCGCCTTCGCGCCCAGGATGAGAAATCCTTGCCGTTCTTTCCATTCGCCGTCTTCGCGCGGGTCAACCCATTCCCAGTTTTCATGCAGGCGCGTTCCGTCAAATTCGTCCTGAAACACGACGCTTGTGAACTCTGTCGAGCTTGTCCAGCCCTCGATTTTCATGGAGCCGACCGATGGTACGGCGCTTTGCGGAAGGGCGCGCATGTCCGGTATCTCATAGACCGAATCGCGCTGCGTCAACGCCACCGAGACCGGTTCGCCCTCAAAATCGACGGCGGGAAACAGCTGGATGCGGCAGCCGACGGCGGGGCAGTCCGGACCTTTCAGGATGCGCATGGAGCGAACTTCGTTGGCGAACCGCGCCGTCATCTGCGGTTCATCGCGCACGACGACCGTCTTTCGCCCGGTAAAGTTCAGCTCCGAATACAGCTCAATCACCGCCGGCGCGCCGCCCCATACGGGTCCGTCTGAGCGGCTTTCGGAGCGCACCGCGATGGAGGAGATCACATTTCCGAAGTTGTACGAGAACTGATGCAGCGACTGGTAGTAGCCCGGACCTAAGGCGAGTCGGCGCCCCTTGAAATCGCGGTCTTCAAAAAAGAGCGCTTTCTGGCTGGCGCCGGGGGCGTAGCCAGGGCCTTTGTAGATTCGGACGGAGGAGATGTTGTCGTTGAATCCGATGGCGCGCGTGTCCGGTATGTCTTCAATGACGACGCCGCGCAGCCCCCTGTACCATGAGTACTGAAACACCTCAATCACCAAGCGAGGTATGTTAAAACGCATTCGCCCGCTCCCTGTGCGTTATGACGTCCGTTATGATGCCCGTTCTGATGTCCGTTGCGCTCCGTCGGCGTTCATTTGGAAAGCTGCCGCGCCGCCGCTTCGCGCGCGTGTTCGACCGCCTCTTTCAGTTTTGAAAGATCGCGTCCGCCCGCTTGCGCCATGTCGGGCCGTCCGCCGCCGCCTCCGCTTGCGATCGCCGCCACCTCTTTGATGAGCATTCCCGCGTGTATGCCGTCCTGCTCCACAGCCGCTTTGGACGCGCCCGCAACGAAGATCGGTTTCCCGTCCGCCTCGGCGCCGAGGACGACGACGCTTCTGCCGCCCAGGCGCTTCAGCGCCGCTTCCATCAGCTGCCGCAAGGCGTCCCGATCCTCCACAGGGGCGACTCCCGACGCGACCTTCACGCCGCCGACATCCTGCGCCGCCGACGCGATCTCATCCACGTTGCCGAGGGCGGATTGACGGCGCATTTCCGCCAGCTCCCGCTCCAGCCGTTCCGCCTTCTCGACCGCTTTTTCGATGCGCGGGGCGATTTCCGAACGCTGCCGCGCGCCGACAGCGTCAGCCGCCGCGTTCAGCAGCGCCTCCGCTTCGACTGCCTGGCGGTACGCCGTTTCGCCGGTGGAGGCTTCGACTCGCCGGACGCCCGCCGCGACGCTCTGTTCGCGCTGTATTTTAAAGAGGCCGATCTCCGCCGCCGCCGCGACGTGGCAGCCGCCGCACAGCTCAAAGCTGACCTCTCCCATGCGCACCGTCCGCGCTATTTCGTCATATTTTTCGCCGAAGAGCGCCAGCGCGCCCGCCTCCCGCGCCGCGTCCAAGTTCATGAGTACGGTCTCAACAGGGTAGTTTTGAAGCGCATGCTCATTGACAAACGCCTCCACTTCGCGCAGCGCGTCCGCGCTGACCGCCTCATAATGCGCGACGTCAAAACGAACGCGGTCCGGCGCGACAAGCGACCCCGCCTGCGACACATGATCCCCCAAAACCTTCCTCAAACCCGCATGCAGCAGATGCGTCGCCGAATGCGCCCTTGAAACGGAGCGGCGCCAGTCGACGTCCACATGCGCCAGAACGGCGCCGTCGGGATTCGCCGGCAGCCGGTCAACCGTATGCGCGATGGAGCCGTCCTCGCCGCGCTGCGTGTCGAGAACCTTGACCGCCTCTCCGTCCACATTCAGAACGCCGCGGTCGCCGACCTGCCCCCCCGCTTCGGCGTAAAACGGCGTCTTATCCAGCGTCAGCTGAACGATTTGACCGCCCTCCTCGGACGCGCTCTCGGCGCTTTCCATGAGGCGAATGCGGCGAATGCGCGCCTCCGCCTCCAGCGACTCATACCCGACAAAGAGAGAGTCCTCCCCCTCCGAGACGGTCTGCCAGACCGCCGCCGCGTTCGGATCGACCGTGAATTTTTGAGACGCCCTAGCCCTCGCCCGCTGTTCAGACATGCGCTCGTTGAAGGCGTCCGTATCGACCGACATGCCGCGCTCCGCCGCCATCAGCTGCGTCAGGTCCAGCGGAAATCCGTAGGTGTCGTACAGTTTAAAAGCGTCGTCGCCGGAGAGCGTTTTGGCGCCGTCCGCTTCGCTTTTCAGCGCCGCTTCTTCAAACCGCTCAATGCCCCTGTCAAGCGTTCGTCCGAACGACTCCTCCTCCGCTCGAATCACCCGTTCAATGTGGGTTTGCCGCTCGGCGATCTCTGGAAACTTGCCGCCCATCGTTTCCGCCAAGACAGGCGTCAAGCGGCAGATAAACGGCTCCTCCATGCCAAGCGAGCGCCCGTAACGCGCGGCGCGCCGCAGCACTCGGCGCAGCACATATCCGCGCCCGTCGGCGCTTGGAAGGGCGCCGTCCGCGATAGCAAAGGTGAGCATGCGCGCATGGTCGGCGATGACGCGCATCGGCGCGCCGTCCCCGCCGGGATCGTAGGCATGTCCAGACAGCTCGCCGACCCGTTCAATCAACGGGGCGAACAGGTCGGTTTCATAGTTGGACGGTTTCTTCTGCAAGATGGCGCAGAGACGCTCAAAGCCCATGCCGGTGTCCACATGCTGCGCGGGAAGCGGCTCCAGCGATCCGTCCGCCTTCCGGTTGAACTGAATAAAGACGAGATTCCAGATCTCGACGATCCCGTCTCCGTCCGGGTCAAACTGCTTCGGGTCGACAGGTTCAGGGTTCAGATCGATCAGTATCTCTGAACACGGGCCGCAGGGGCCGGTGTCGCCCATTTCCCAGAAGTTGTCTTTTTTGCCTAAATGGACGATGCGGTTTTCGCTGATGTCGGTGACGGCGGTCCATAGGTCAGCCGCTTCGTTGTCGGGGGGGACGCCGTCCTGCTCGTCGCCTGCAAAGACGGTCGCATAAAGCCTCTCCTTCGGCAGCCCCCATACCTCCGTCAGCAGCTCCCATGCCCATAGGATCGCTTCTTTTTTGAAATAGTCGCCGAACGACCAGTTTCCAAGCATTTCAAACAGGGTATGGTGGCTGGGCGAATAGCCGACCTCGTCCAGGTCGTTGTGTTTGCCGTGGACGCGGATGCATTTTTGGGTGTCCGCCGCCCGCGCATATGGACGGGAGCCTGACCCTAAGAACACATCTTTGAACTGGTTCATGCCGGCGTTGGTGAACAGCAGCGTTGGATCGCTGCGCGGTATCAGCGGCGCGCTTGGGACGATCTCATGCCCGCGCTCGTTAAAGAATTGTAGAAAGCTGTCGCGCGTTTCGTTGGCGGTCATCATCGCGGCGATTCTCCCAAATGCGGCGGTATTCGTTTAGGCAATCTTATGATACCATATTTTGCCGTTTTGTGCAGAGAAGTTCTTCTGACCTCATGCTGAAAGTTGGGACATTTGAACCGACGATCGCTCTATTCATGGGAAAAAGGCGCCGCCAACCAGACCGTCATTCCCGCGTAAGCGGGAATCCAGAGGCGGCGCAGAGGACGTTCGCGTCCACCCGCCGGCATGTCCAACTTAATGACGTAAGGTCAG
Source organism: Candidatus Poribacteria bacterium (assembly GCA_963665845.2). GTDB lineage: Bacteria > Poribacteria > WGA-4E > JAPPNK01. The sequence continues at coordinate 1,651,160 of OY762492.1, read as the reverse complement.
ACGTTTTCAACTCAAAGAGGCGCGGCTTCTGGATGCTGGGGGCGCGTCTTCCGCCCGTTCAGCATGGCGCCGACCCATGTATAACGGATAAAGGCCTCATACGAGACCAGCACAACGCCCGTCACGAGAACGCAGACGAACGCGAACTTGACAAACGGGTTCCAGTTCCAATGCTTCATCCAGATCTGCGCCCAGACGGTCAGCGGCAGATGCGCCAGATAGAGCCAGTAGGTGGAATCGGACACATAGCGCACCGCCCTGTTTTCCCGCTGAAGCAGCCGCCGAAACAGACCCATCAACCCGAACGTCATGAGCCACGTGTAAGAGACCTGGAGCAGGTCCGCCAACGGTCTGCCCCATTCTTCAGGCAGCCCCATCTCCTTATACTCATAGGTTGCGCCGATGCCGAGCGGAAACAGAACCAGCAGCGAGAACGGAACGGTCAAGAACCACCATCTCCCGACCCGCCCCTCCTCGTCTCCGCAATCGTAATAGACGGCGCCGAAACCGAAAAAGACCGCGTAATACAGAACCAGATGCGGCATTGGAATCACGCCGTCCGAGGTGTCCGGCCCGTAGGAGTACTCGTACATCCACCATTGCGGAATCATCGTGAGCGGCAGGAGCCAGAGATACCGCATCGGCGAAAGTATCCATGCGCCGGCGGCGGGGCGCCAGCCGTACTTGTCCGACAGAAGCGCGTAAACGGCAAAGAGCGCCGCCAGAATGCATAGGAACCAGAGAAACCAAAGATGATGAAACGATATGCTTGTTACCGCTTCATAAATAGAAGACGCGGCGCGGGCGATGCCGCTTTCTCCGCTCGTCGCTGCCTCTTCCTCCGCCGCGGTATCGCCCAGCATGCGCGCGATTCGCTTCCGCCCGTCGACCGTTTCCTCCCAGTTGATCTTCATCTGTATTATGGCGGCGACGAACTCGGTCGTCTTTCGGTCCGTTTTCAGCGCCGTTCGCGCGGTGGATCCGTCGTTTTTGGGAAGGTCGGGGTCGCCGCCCGCCTCTAAGAGCAGTTTCATCGATTCGGCGCGTCCGAAAAAGGATGCCGCTATGAGCGCCGTTCCGGTGTCGCGGTTGCGCGCGTTCGGGTCGGCGCCCGCTTTCAACAGCGCCTCCACCGCGTTCGGCTTCCCGCTGACGGCGGCGATCGTCAACGCTGTCGACCCGCCGATTGGCTCATGCGCGTTCAGGTCGGCGCCCGCCTCGGCATAGATCCTAATGGCGTCCACATCTCCTTCGCCGGCGGCCGTCCATAGAGTGTCGACTTTGCCTGCGTCCTCCATCGACTGCTCAATGGCGACTCCGTAGAGGAGGTACAAAAGCGGAACGATGGTAATGCAGCCGAGCAGAAACGGTATGAAAATGCGCTTGAACCGGTGCTGTAGAAGCGGGATCAAGCCGCGCCGGCGCCAAAGCATCGCTGTAAAAAAGCCGCTCATCACAAAGAAGACCGGCATGCGGAACCCATGCGTCGCCGCTAAAAAGATGCCGAACCATTCGTTTGTTTGAGTATCCTGGACGATCCATGCGCCCGGTATAAACGCCAGCGCCGCATGCAGCCCGACGCCGATCAGCATCGCAAAGGCGCGCAGGGCGTCTAAATCATGCCGCCGCGGGTTCGCGCTTTTCGGCGGAGAAGAACTCTCCTGCGTCATCCGCCAAGGCCCATGATCCACTCAACAATTGACCAGACGGCAAACACGACATACGCCAACCCGACGAGCGCTGTAAAGGCGGTATGGACGGGTCCAGGGCGCGCCGATTTCGGCAGTTTTTTGAGGTTCATATACAGCAGCAGCGGCACATAAACCGCCATGGCGATTCCGCCCATGAACGCCGCCTTGAAAAAGACGCTCAAGGTGCTGGTTCCTAACTGCTCCATGATCCAGACGATGAGCGTCCCGGCGATCATCCATCCGATCGCAATGAGCATATACCACCATGAGAGGCTGCGTTTGCGCGTCGCCGGCACATTGAAGTACAGGATGTCTGACACGGAACGCGCGCAGCCGTCAATGAGCGCGAGCTGCGTTGAAAAGAGCGTCGCCACGCCGACAAGCAAGAAGAGTTTGCGCCCCAGCTCGCCCCAGATAGGGACAAGCATCTCCGCTTCCCGATAGACCAGCATGCCCGATTCAGGGACAATTCCCCGCGGATGAAGCGTTGCCAGAGAGCCAAAGATAAAGAGGCACATCGTCAGAGCGTTCAAGCCGAAGAAGAACAGCGTCTGATCTTTGCGGATATAGGAAAACCAGTCGCGGAAACGGCGTCCGTTTTCAGGGTTTGAATCGTCGTAGATGAAACCTGCCGCCGGGACCGTTTCTCGGCGTCCTCGAAATGGGTTCTCAAGGCTCGGCAGACGGGCGCTCATTCCGATCTTCTTGTCGCGCAGATAGAAGGCGTAAAACAGGTTTGCGGTGCCGCCGGCGCCGGCGAAGACCGCGGCGCTGAACAGATCTATGACTTTCATACCCTCTTCGACATGGCCGAAGTTCACCAGTCCCCTGCCTAATTGACCCCAATGCTCCGCCGTCCCGACCGCAAAAGCGACCGCAATCAAACCTGTCACAACGATGATGATCAGCAGCTCAATGGAACGTTCAACGCCGGTGTACACCAGCTTGGGTCCAAACAGCAGCGCCGCGGCGAGCAGGAACGTTACCGCCGTCCAGAAGGTGTTGGAGCCGAACCCCTCCGGTCCAACGAGGAGCGCCTTGAGCGCTAGACCGGACGACTGCGCCCAGCCAGGGGCGATCCATGCCATGACGGTGAGGATGATGAACACCCAGCCGAAACCGCGCCAGACCCGCGCGAAGCCTGAAAACGAGCTCTCTCCCGTCGCGACCGACCAGCGCGCCACCTCAAAATTGACCCAGAGCTGCGCAAACAGACCCAAGCCCGCCGCCCACATCATGGAGCTGCCGTATTCCGCCGCGATGGTCGGCCAAAGCACCAGCTCCCCGCTGCCGATGGACAAGCCGACCAGCACCGCCCCCGGACCCGCCAGCTTCCAAAACGACTTCGTACGCTCCGGCATCTCCGCTGTCTTCAGCGGTATGGACGGACCCGCCGCCTCTTCTTCGTTCATTTCCTGGATCGGTTCTTCGTTCACGCGCTCACTCCTCGGTATTCTTCACAACGAGAATATGTGAAAATCTTGTTTATATCGGACGCCGTCATTCCCGCGTAAGCGGGAATCCAGAGTTCTCCCAGACAGCTTACGCATTCGATAACGGCATCCTAAAATCAAAACCATCGTCTGTAGAGACCGCTCACTCCTTCAAACTTGACGCCGCTATTTGTTTCGACCTTTGAAGGTCAATTCCGCGACGCCCGACTTGTCCAGTTCGCCTTTTCCGATGTCGGTCATCTTCTTAAACTGATCGTAGGTCGCGCGCGCCAGCGGAAGGTTCAGCCCTTCTTCGTCCGCCAGCGTCAGCGCAATGCCGGAATCTTTGGCGGCATGCGCTGCAGAAAAATAACATTCATGATCTCGATGCTGCATATCCTCCCCGTCCGTCTCCAGAACGCGCGAATTGGCGCCTGTCTGCGAAAAGATCTCCTGAAGCATCGTCAAATCCAAGCCGAGCGCGTCGCCGAGGCCGAGACCTTCCGCCAGCCCCGCCGTGTTGATGTTCATGACCATGTTGACCAGCGCTTTGACCTGGGCGGCGCGCCCCGTTTCGCCGACATGCCGCAGGTTGACGCTCAAGTCGTTCAGCAGCGGCTTGACGCGCTCAAACGCCTCCGTCTTTCCGCCGCACATTAAATACAACGTCCCTTCGCGCGCTTGGGTGATGCTGCTCGCCATGCATCCTTCGACGCTCATGCCGCCGCGCGCCTCCACGAGGCGCTCAACGTCCAGATGGATCTGCGGCGACAGGGTGGCGCAGTTGATGAACACGCGCCCGTCCGCATGCTGAAGCAGGCTGGCGGGCGACTCTTCGGCGTAGACGGCGCGCATCGCCGCGTCGTCCGTCACAACGGTGACGACCGTGTTGGACAGCTCCGCGACCGCCGCCGGCGACGAAGCCGCCTCGCATTCGACCTTCGACGCGACCGATTTGGTACGCGCCTCGTCCGCGTCGTAGACGGCCGTCACGGCATACCCGACATCGTTGAGGCGCATCGCCATGTTTCCGCCCATGCGCCCGACGCCCACAAAACCAACCCGATAGTCTGACTTCTCCATCTGCATACTCCTGGCTTGCAATTTATCGAAGCGCGTTCAGCATACCATACGATGTTCCGCTCGGCATCTATTCGGCGCACAGCTCGGCGACCAGCGCGGCGTTCTCCCCAATCTGATCGCCGTATTTTTGGTACATCCCGACCAGCAGCGCGTCGTTCGTCTTCATGCGTTCCAGCGCATAGGCGAATTCGCTGCGTATGCGTTCTTTGGATTGAATCGCCCGACCCGCCGCCAAAACCTTATACACGATGCACGGCTTGGAAACGCTTTTGACAACATCTAGCATGCGGTCTCGATGCCCGCGCAGGTAGATTTCGCCCATCGGCTCATGCCCAAACTTCTGAACGAACTCTCTTCGGGCGGCGCTGAGATGGTAAAGAGCCGTCATGTAGTAGTCCACATCCCAGCCCTCTTCCTCCGCCGTCTCGACGAGGCGCGGGTCATGCGCCGACAAGCCGACCAGCGTTCCCGCGTCCCGTACCCGTTTCAGAATGTCCTTCAGCAGGTCCAGCTTGCCTTCTCGAAAACAGCGGTCGCCGACTCCGCCGCCGTGGGGCGCCATCGCGGCGGGTCCGTGCTGGGCGTCCCGCGCTGTTTTGGACGGGTCGTCGTACCATTCGCCCGACCAGCTCAACGCGAACCAGTGGACGGAACCGCCCTCTTTTAAATACCGCTGCGCGTCCGATACGGAGCGGTTCGTAAGCGAGTTTTGCCAGGCGTTGATCCCGACCTGCTCCGCCCGGCGCAGCGCTTCTATGACGCGGTCGGGCGTGTGCCACTCCACATAATGGCTGGAGAGCAGCTGGTTGAAATGGGAATATCCGTACATCGGGTTGTCGCCGATGATCAGTTTGCTGACCGACAGCCCGCCGATGTTGACGCGCGGCAAATCAGGCATCGTTTAGGCTCCGCCCGCCCAGCGCAAGCCCTGCGTCAGCATTTTCTGCATGTCGGGCTTTTCAAAGGTGGAGGGACCATGTCCGAGAGCCGTGTAAAAGACGCGCCCATCGCCGTATGTTTTTGCCCAGGCGACCGGATGGTTTCGGTTTTCCCAGCGCGCTGTCGCAAGCGTTTCTACGGCGGGGTCGCATGCGGTCATGTAAATTTCATCGTCCACCTCAAAGTCGTTGACGCCGTCCAGCGCCGGATGGTCAGAGTCGGCAATGTTGACGGTGAAGGTCAAGCCAGGGGGATGCCAGTTGGCGGCGCCTCCGAGAAGGTCCATATACCGCCCAGCGATGTTCCATGCCGCGCCGTGTATGGCGGCAAGCCCTCCGCCGCCGCGCACATACGCAAAGAGCCGCTCCTCCTGTTTAGCCGTCAGCGACGGAACCCAGCGGCGTCCGCTGTCTGTCTGTTCAATGCGGGCGAAGCCGATGCTGAAGACAACCAGGTCCACATCCGCGAGCGGCGAGTTGAGCGAATCAAGCCCCTCCGCCGCTTCAACATTCAACCCGTCCGCGTTCGACAGCAGCTCCTTGATGCTGTCCGATGTGTGCTGAAAACCTTGATCGACGCCGAATAACGCAAGTACCTTCATGCCGTTCTCCCATCTGAATCTGCGGCTAAACATGCAGCGCGGACACGTTACCGCATACCGCGGGGCGGGGCAAGCGGCAGTACTGACCTTGTGTCTTTAGTTGGGACATGCCGCTTGGCGAACGCGAACGTCGTCTGCGGCGCCGCGTCCGATTCCCCCTTGAAAAGGGGGGCTAGGGGGGTTTTAGCCGCGCCCAGAATGCATGCGTCGCCGCCTATAGAGAGACCGCCTCGGATGCAGGCGTTTGCCTTAAAACGAAAAAGCGCATACAATGCCCGCACAGGCTTTAGGACAAAACCATGAACCTCCGCGCATTTGCCGACAACTTTCAGCGGGACGGATTCGCTGTCATCCCGCATCTTTTCAACCGAGACGAAACGGACAGGCTCAAAACCGAATGCAAGCGCATTGTCCAGCAGGTCGCCGCCGAGGCGGAGGCGCAGGGGCGCGACCCGAAAACGCTTTTCCCCGCCGGCGTCTGCGTCGGACTTGTGCAGCGCAGCAAGCTGTTTCATCAAGCGGTCGCCGATCCGAGACTGCTGGACGCGCTGGAAACGCTGCTCGGCGCCGATATACGTTTTTTGAGCGACAAGGTCTGTTTCAAAAACGAAGATACGACCTTCGACAGCCCATGGCACCAAGACTGGAGCTACTGGGGGAATGACCACAAAATCTCCATCTGGGTCGCCCTAGACGACGCGACCATCGAGAACGGCTGCCTCAAACTGCTCCCAGGCTCCCACAAGCTGCATCTGACGCATGACGGCGACGCGAGCGACGGACACGGTTTTGGGCATCGGCTTGACCCGAAAAGCGTTGACGAAACGGACGCGGTCACGGCTGAAATCGAGGCGGGCGGCGCCGTCTTTTTTCATGATCTGACGCTTCACGCAAGCCATCCGAACGCGGTCAAACAGGACCGGTGGGTCTGGATACCGACCTACCATGACGCAAACGGCGACGAACCGCTCCAACGCTGGGGCGCGGCGCGCGTCGTCCGCGGCGCGTCCGATTCCCCGCTTGAAAAGGGGGGCTAGGGGGGTTTAAAGGAAGGGCGCGGCGGCTGATTCGCTAACGCTGTCATGTCGATGTTATGATCATAGCGCGGGCGTATTGCGAACTGCGAAACGAGGAGAAGCGCATGAATCGACCAAAACGGCGGACAACATACGGCGTCATGGCGGCGCTCTTGACAGCCGCGGCGGTTCTGCTGTCGGGCTGCGTTGGCGGGTATTGGAGAACATACAAGACGGCGCAGAGGTCGCTTGAAGAGGCGGCGCCGGCGGAATGGTTCTCGTATGAACTGGCGCAGAATACGGTGATATGGAGAGCGACCTATCTTGGTTATATAGACGGGTGGACGATGTACCGCCATACATGGGAGAACTATATAAAGCACAAGGCAAAATACGACGCCGAAGTGAAAAAGCTGGTCGGGGACGCGAAACGGGCGGAGCAGGCGGCGCTGGACGCGGCGATCGGCAGAGCGGCGGAATGGTACCATGAGGGGAGGGAGCGGTACATCAAGTTGGCAAAGGCGCTGATGGTTCAGGCGCAGGCGCCGGACCTAGTGGACGCGGCGGAGAAGGCGCGGCGAAGGTATAAAGAGACGATTGACGCGCTGAAACAGGCGGCGCCGGCGGAATGGGCGGCGTTTGAAGCGGCGGTAGAAGCGACCGAGGCAGGAAAGGGAATCTACCGCGGCCGCTCTGGATCTAAAGAAGCGGATCGGACGCGCGGAAAGAGAGCCGCAAGATACGCCGAAGCCGCCTATGACGCGCGGCTGCTCGTCTCGCCTGACGGATCGTTCCCGCTTGTCCCTTGATACGGGGAATGATGCGGGAAAATGACGCGCGGGAAGCCGCTATGACCCTAAGCGTTCGCGCAACCCGCCGTCATTCCCGCGCAAGCGGGAATCCAGAGGCGCCGCCCACGCCTTAAACCCCCCTAGCCTCCTTTTCAAGGGGGGAATCGGACGCGCCGCCCACGCCTAGAAAACCCCCCTAGCCTCCCTTTTCAAGGGGGGAATCGGACGCGCCGCCCACGCCTAGAAAACCCCCCTAGCCCCCCTTTTCAAGGGGGGAATCGGACGCGGCGCCGCGAATATCTCTGTATGAGCGTACTGTAGGTTGGCGCTGTCCGAATCGTTTCCGTTCAATCCATGATACACTAGGCGGCGTGGACGGAGCGGTTTTAAACAAAACAGCGACTGGAGCGATCTATGCCTGATACAGCGAATGTCGGAATCATCGGATGCGGACGCATCAGCGGAGCCTACCTGAACCATGCGCAGCGGTTCAAAGCGTTTGACGTGACCGCCGTCGCCGATCTGCGCCTTGAAGCGGCGGAGGCGCGCGCCAAGGAGTTCAACATACCGAAAGCGTGTCTGCCCGACCAGCTGCTGGCGGATCCTGACATCGAGACGGTCATCGTGTTGACGCCGCACAAGTGGCATGGCGAGGTCGGCATTTCGGTTCTGGAGGCGGGCAAGAACGTGTATATTGAGAAGCCGTTTGCGGTGGAGCTGACCGACGCGAACCGCATGGTAGAGCTGGCGGCTGAAAAGGGGCTGCGGGCGGGCGCCGCGCCGGACACCTTCTTCGGCGGCGCCTGGCAAACGGCGCGCTCGCTCATCGACGACGGCGCTGTCGGAGAGCCGATCGGGGCGTTCATCTGCCTCCAAGCGCGCATGGGCGGACCCTGGAGAAAGGGAGATGAACCCGGCGCCGAAGCGCCCGACCATTACGAAAACTTCTACACCACCGACTTTTTTGAGTACGGCGTCACATGGTCGTTCGACCGCGGACCCTACTATCTGAACGCTGTCATCCACCTGATGGGACCCGCCAAGCGCGTCGCCGCCTCCGCGACGAATCCATGGCCCGAACGCGACCGCGGCGGGCGCAAGTTTGAATGCAACACGCCGACGCATTTTACCGGCGTCATCGACTTTGCGAACGGCGCCGCCGCTTCGTTCCATATCACCTCCGATGTGATCGGACTCGGGCTTCCGCATGTGGAGATCTACGGCAGCGACGGCTCCCTCCGCTGCATCGACCCGAACAACTTTGGCGGCAGGCTTCGCCTCAAAAAAGCGAACGGCGAAACGACCGACATCGACTCGACCTTCGGCTACAACGGCAACAGCCGAGGCGTCGGCGCCGCCGACATGTGTTCCGCGATACGCGCAGGGCGTCCGCACCGCGCCAGCGGCGAAATGGGGCGGCATGTCGTTGAGATCATCCACGCGCTGCATACATCGTCCAGCGAGGGGCGGCATGTCGTTCTGGAGTCGACCTGTCCGCAGCCGGCGGCTTTGCCTTCAGGGCTGGAGGATTGGGAGATCGACTGATGAAAATCACCAAGCTGGAGACGATCCTTGTCAAACCGCGCTGGCTTTTTCTGAAGATGCACACGGACGAGGGGCTGGTCGGACTCGGCGAACCGATACTGGAAGGGCGCGCCAAGACGTGCGCCCAGGCGGTCGCCGAAATGGAAGATTACCTCATCGGGCAAGACCCGCGCCGCGTCGCGCACCACTGGCAGGCGGTTTATCGGCATGCCTTTTACCGCGGCGGTCCCATTTTGACCAGCGCGCTCAGCGGCGTTGAGCAGGCGATGTGGGACATTGCCGGCAAGGCGCTCGGCGTCCCCGTCTATCAGCTTCTCGGCGGCCCGACGCGCGACCGCATACGTCTATACAAGGGCGGCGCCAGCCCCGACACGATACAGGACTGGATCGCCAAAGGGTTCACCGCGTTCAAGGTGGGCGTTCAGGGCGGACGGAACGCGCGCATCGTTGAGAATAAGCGTTTTATCGACACCGCCGCCGACAACTTCGCCGCCCTGCGCGAAGCGGCGGGTCCCGACATTGACCTTGCCATCGACTTCCATGGCGCGATCAGTCCGCAGACGGCGAAGCTGCTCATCAAGGCGCTGGAGCCGTATCAGCCGATGTTTATTGAGGAGCCTGTTCAGTGCCAGAATGTGGACGCGATGGCGGAGATTGCGCGGGGGACGCATCTGCCGATTGCGACGGGCGAGCGCATCTTCACAAAGTGGGGTTTTCGGGAGATCCTGGAGAAGGGCGCCGCATCGATTCTTCAGCCCGACCTGTGCCACGCGGGGGGCATTTTAGAAACGCGGCTCATTGCGGGAATGGGCGAGGCGTATTATGCCGGCGTCGCGCCGCACAACCCGCTCGGGCCGATTTCGCTGGCGGCATGCATTCAGCTGGACGCGAGCATACCGAACTTTGTCATGCAGGAGCATACGACGCTGGGCGAAGGATACCTGAAAACGCCGTTCGTTTTCAAGGACGGGTATGTGGAGCTGCCGACCGCGCCGGGGCTGGGCGTTGAACTGGACGAAGAGGCGCTGGCGGACAAGATTGATCATGACTGGAAAAATCCGCGGGCGTATCTGGAGGAGGACGGCTCCGTCGCTGACTGGTGACGGCGGGTAGGGCGCGGGTTTCTAGACTCCCCCTTGAAAAGGGGGGGTTTTGGTACCTCGCCCGGAATAATGAGCAGCCGACTCAAACAACAGCAGAAAACGGCAGATGAGCGAACAAGAAGAGACGGAATCTTTCTCCGAAGAAGAGATGGAAGCGATACGCAGGTGGGTTCGCAGGCTTCTGCTGGCGCTTGCGGCGCTTGCGGTCGGGACCGCATCGATTGCATGGCTCGCGCGTGTCGCCAACGAACACGAATGGGCGGTCGGCTGGCTTCAGCGGTTTGAAAAACATGACCCGTGGGCGTTCTGCTGGCGCCTCGGACTGGAAGCCGCCGCGGCGTCGCTCATCGCAGCGGTTCTCACGGGCGCGGCGTTTTTTGCGTTCCGCTCCGTCAAAAAGGAATCGAATAAAAGATCGAGCGGCATCGGCAGCTTAGAAAAAACGCTTGTCAGATCGACCGTCCGGGCGGTTCTGTTTCGGGCGGCGCCTGTCGTTCTGTTCAGCTCGCTTGGAGCGGGATTGGGAACGCAGGCGGTCGTCTCCGCCTACTGGAGCGTCTTTATATCGATCAAAAAAGATGAATGGCGGTACGCGCCCTCCCGTTTTGTCTCCGGTCTCTATTTCGGGTTCGCGTTTGCGTTCTGGTTCCAGACCTCTTTTTGGCTCGCCGCCGCGGTGACGATCGGCTCGCAGGCGCTGATTCCCATCGGCGTTCATCTGGTAAAACCGATTCTGCGCGTCCCAAAATACATGGTCAAGAGATGGGCATGGATGATCGCGGCGGCGGGCATCGCGGCGGTCGGGGTCTTAGAAGGCTCCGACTCGTTTGCATGGGCGTTTGAATGGCTCCAGCGGTATCAAGCGCATGACCCGTGGGCATTCTGCTGGCGCATCACGCTGGAGCGCTTGCTTGTGTGCTTTGCGCTCTTCATTGCTGTGGTCGTCGCTGAGCGGGCGTTGAAAGCCGACTGGATGCGAGACAAAGCCAAAGACAAAACCACGAGAGCGGACGACCTCATCCGCGCGCCGATATTAGAAACGCTGTTTTTTCAGGCGGTACCGATCGGGATATTGAGCTGGATGGACGCCAGCTTCGGGACGCAGGCAGTTGTGTCGGCGTTTCTGTTTGCGGCGGCGCATTTCGGAAACTCGACCATGAACGGCATCGTGGCAGGCATACCGGGCGGGTACTACTTCGCCTTCAGCTACGCCTTCTGGCTGCCCGAATCGTTCTGGACAGCGTTCTGGGTGACGGCGCTTTCGCATGCGCTGCATAACCTGCTGCCCGCCATGATCCCAGCGACGGCGCCAATCTGCAGAGCCGAGGGATGACGATTATTCATGGGAAAAAGGCGCCGCCGACCAGACCGTTCCCCGCTTCCGCGAGGACATGCATTCCCGCGCAAGCGGGAATCCAGAGTCCAACAGACAACGTCCGCGTTCACCCCAATCGTCCATCCTACCCGCCGTCATTCCCGCGCAAGCGGGAATCCAGAGGCGCCGCCAAAACCGCCCGCGTTCACCCAATCGTCCATCCTACCCGCCGTCATTCCCGCGCAAGCGGGAATCTTAGCCGCTGTTGTCGTCTGAACTAGGATTGCCAAGATTGAAAAGATTGCCAAGAAAATTCCGCTCTCCGCTCTCTTGGCAATCTTACTAATCCTTTAATCCTAGTTCAAAACCAAGCCCAACCCGCCCGCTCAAAACCCCCCTGCCCCCTTTTCAAGGGGGAGAGTAGTCGGCGCCGCTGTTGTCGTCTGAACTAGGATTGCCAAGATTGAAAAGATTGCCAAGAAAATTCCGCGCGCCGTTCTCTTGGCAATCTTACTAATCCTTTAATCCTAGTTCAAAACCAAGCGCAACCCGCCCGCTCAAAACCCCCCTGCCCCCTTTTCAAGGGGGGAGAGTAGTCGGCGCCGCTGTCAAGGTCGTTTCTCTGTCAGCAGCGTCTCCAGCGCGTCTGCGGCTGTTGCGGCGCCGTTTTCTTGCCGTATCTGTTCGCCCGCCTCGGCGGCGCGTTGAGCGAAGCTCGGCTCTGTCAATAAGCGGGACAACGCCTTCGCAACGGAACCTGCCTTATAGCGCTTACGCGGCAGCGTTAACGAGACGCCCAGGCGCTTCGCGCGCGCCGCGTTGTCCGGCTGGTCATGCGAAAACGGCACGATGAGCGTCGGCTTTCCAGAGCGCAGCCCCAGCTGCGTCGTCCCGACGCCGCCATGGTGGACGACCGCCGCCGCTTTTTCAAACGCCTCGGCGTACGGGATATACCCCGCTAGGCAGACCTCGCCAGGGTACGGACCCTCTCCCGCCGTTCCCGCCAGCAGAGCGCGCCGCCCGACGCGATGCGCCGCTTCCGCGCTCACCTGATAATAGTCGCCCGCGCCTTGCGAAGCCGCCGATCCGAGCGTGAACAGAATCGGCGGCTCTCCCTCCTCCATGAACGCCTGTACGCGCGGCTCCATCGGCGGCTCCTTTTCCAGGTCTACCATCGGCAGACCCGTTATGACCGTGTTGGGCGGCCAGTCTGGCTGCGGTTTTCCCAGCAGCGGCGAGAACATGGCGAGCGTCATGAGCGGAGAGTAACGGCCGTTGAAAAACAGGTCGCCGCGCTTGTCGGGCAGGTCGAACTCTCGCCGTATTCTCCGCAGCTCCGCTGACCAGCTTCTTGTAAAAAGCCGCATGAAACGCGCCAGAAGCGCATTGAACCCAGGACCTAAAGAGCGCAGGCGCGCCAGCTCCGGCGCCGTTGGAATGACAGGCGGATCGTACACCGAAAAGAAAGACAACGGCGCCAGCGAGGTCGATACCCACGGAATGCTATGTTTTTCGGCAAACATTGCCGCCGCAAACGAAATCGGATGCGCGACAATCAGATCGGCGTCCGACGCGAACTCCGACAGGCTCGCATACGCCTCGCGCGTCGCCGGGATCACATACTTTCGCATCAAAACGAAGCTGCCAGTTCGAGGATTCATCAGGCTGCGCACCGCCTCTGGATCGTCCTTGACATGTTCCAGATCGGGCGGAATGAGCCTGTATGAAACGCCCGCCGATTCGATCATCTCTCGATGAGGAGCCATGCCGCCGAGGATGGTTTCATGCCCCCGCTTTTGAAGCTCCGCGGCGACTGCAAGATAGGGGCGGACGTCGCCCATCGTGCCGAAGGTTGCAAAAACGATCTTTTTCGGTTTCAATTCATGTCCACCAGAGAGCGTTGAAATGCGTTCGTACGTTATTAGTATGCCACATTGAACGGAGCGGTACAGGATGAAACACACACTTGCGGCGCTGGCGCTAATCGGCGCGCTCGCGTGCGGCGGCGCTGAACAGAGCGAAATGGCGATAACGAAGCGGGGAGCCGAAGCGGAGACGGCGGCGAAGATCAAAACGGCGGCTAAAGCGGAGAAGGTGGTCAAAACGGACGCCGAATGGCGCGCCCAGCTCTCTCCGACGGCGTATCAGGTGCTTCGCAAAAGCGCCACCGAACGCGCCTTTTCAGGCGAGTACTGGAACCATAAAGAGGACGGGAAATATCTGTGCGGGGCGTGCGAGGCGCCGCTGTTCGATTCGACCGACAAATACAGGTCGGGAACCGGCTGGCCAAGCTACACAAAGCCGGTCGCCGACAAGAGCCTCGTCAAGGCGGTCGACCCGATGGCGCCATGGCCGGGAACGTTTGAAGTGAAATGCGCCCGCTGCGATTCTCATTTAGGGCATGTGTTTCCCGACGGACCGGAGCCGCTTGGAACGCGCTACTGCATCAACTCTGTAGCGTTGAAATTCAGCCCGCGCGCGAAGGAATCGCCTTCAGAGGAGAAAGGCGCGGAATGAAAGGCTGTACGCCCACTCGGGGATATTCCCTTTTTGACCTTAAAGCGTTCGCGCAACCCGCCGTCATTCCCGCGCAAGCGGGAATCTTAAGGCTTCGCAGCCGCCGCGCCCGTCCTTTAAACCCCCCTAGCCCCCCTTTTCAAGGGGGGAATCGGACGCGGCGCCGCGAATATCCCCATATGAGCGTACTACCGGAATAAGCGTGTCTGCGGTTTTCCATGCCCCGTAAGAATCCGAGCTTCCGCTGGGTATGCATGCAGTATCCGCGGGCGTCGGTCTGGACGCGGGCGCTCATCTGGGCGCGGTTGACAGCGCTGCGCCCGCTGCTGCGTTTGGCGGAGGAGTTTTTGCCGGCGGACGGAAACGCGCTGGACGCCGGCTGCGGACACGGCGGGTTGACGCATTGGATGGCGCGCTGCCCCGATAGAACCGCTGTCGGCGCGGACCTGTCTCAAAAACGGATCGAAACGGCGATGCGGAGCGCGGCGCCGCCGAACGCCCGCTTTCAACATGCCGACATACGGGACGCGCTGCGCTCAACCGACGCGCCTTGGAGCGGTTATATTTTTGCGGACGCGCTGCTGTACTTTTCGCCGGAGAGCCAGATCGATATTCTGAAAGCGGCGCGCCGACATGCCCGTTCCGACGCCGTTCTGTTGGTGAAAGACTCCGCCGCCTCGCCGCGGTGGAAACTGCGGTTCACGCAGGCGGAGGAGCGTCTCAAAAGCGCCGTTCAGTATTACGGAATACGCCAGACGGAGCCGATGACCTACCGCGCGATGGAGGAGTGGCGCGCGGCGTTTCTAGAGGCGGGCTGGCGGCTGGAGAAGGCGCGGGCTGTGCATCGCTGGCTGCCGTATCCAGGGTGGGTCGGGGTGTGCCGTCCTGACACAACGGCGCCATAATGGCCTATGCTATGAGAAGATTATCTGCTAAAATAAAAGAACCATGCGGCGCGCGGCTTGGCGCTCAAATTGCTTATAGGCTGACGACGGCGCCGCATTGTCAACCCAAACGCGGATTGAACCGCTGTGAGAACGGTATTGATTGTAGATGACAACGATTCGGTCAGAGCCGCCCTTGAACGCGCCTTGCGTCAAGCGGGATACGCTCCCATGTGCGCGCAAAACGCCTCCGAAGCGGCGGCGGCGTATCGGAAGTACCGTATCGACGCATGCCTTATCGACTACGATCTGCCGGACATCAACGGGGCGCAGCTGATGGCGTCTCTCCAGCGGATGCGTCCTGGGGTTCCGATGTCGCTCATCACCGGCAATCCGTCCGAAGACGCGATTTACGAAGCTTGCAGGGCGGGGGCGTCCGCTTATTTCAAAAAGCCTGTCGATCTGAACTGCCTAAAGAAATGGCTGACGAAGGCGCATCGTTCGCCGGTTCAGCGCCGGCGTTTCATTCTGCGGTGGAAGAGGCGCATCGTCCGAAAAAAACGAGACTTTTGAAAGGAATTGAATATGAGCAAGATCATCGGCATCGACCTTGGCACGACCAACTCATGCGTCGCTGTCATGGAGGGCGGCGACCCGGTCGTCATATCGAACGCCGAGGGGAACCGCACCACGCCGTCCGTCGTCGCCTATAAGCAGGACGGGGAGCGTCTCGTCGGCAGCCCGGCAAAGAACCAAGCCGTGACGAACCCTGAAAACACGATCTTTTCGATCAAGCGGTTCATGGGTCGCAATTATGAAGATGTGCGGGATGAGCTGGAGCGCTCCCCCTATAAAGTGGAGCGGGCGGCGGGCGGCGGCATCGCCGTTTCCATGATGAGCAAGCAGTATTCGCCGCCTGAAATCTCCGCGATGACGCTTCAGAAAATGAAGCAGACGGCGGAAGATTATCTCGGCAGCGAGGTCAAGCAGGCGGTCATCACCGTTCCCGCTTATTTTAACGACTCGCAGCGGCAGGCGACGAAAGACGCCGGCGCCATCGCCGGGCTGGAGGTTCTGCGCATCATCAACGAGCCGACCGCCGCGGCGCTCGCCTACGGGCTGGACAAAAAGAAGGATGAGACGATCGCCGTCTACGATCTGGGCGGCGGCACCTTCGACATCTCCATTCTGGAGATCGGCGACGGCGTGTTCGAGGTGAAAGCGACGAACGGCGACACGCGCCTCGGCGGCGACGACTTCGACAAAGCGGTCATCAACTGGATCGCCGACGAGTTCCAGAGCGAGCATGGCATCGACCTGCGCAAAGACCCGATGGCGCTGCAGCGTCTCAAAGACGCCGGCGAAAAAGCGAAGATTGAGCTGTCCAGCTCGCAGCAGACCGAGATCAACCAGCCGTTCATCACCGCCGACCAGTCCGGCCCGAAGCATCTCAACATGACGCTCACGCGGGCAAAACTGGAGCAGCTGACCGAGGAGCTGGTGCAGCGGACGCTTGAGCCGTGCAAGAAAGCGCTGGCGGACGCCGGCATCGACGCGGGGCAGATCGACGAGATCGCGCTGGTCGGCGGGCAGACGCGCATGCCGCGCATTCAGGAGGCGGTCGCCAAGTTTTTCGGCAAAGACCCGCATAAAGGCGTCAATCCGGACGAGGTGGTCGCTGTCGGCGCCGCGATACAGGGCGCCGTCCTGGCGGGCGACGAGGGCGTCAAGGACATTCTCCTGCTGGATGTAACCCCGCTCTCGCTCGGCATCGAAACGCTCGGCGGCGTTGTGGACAGGCTGATCGAACGCAACACGACCATTCCGTCGCACAAGCGCAAGATCTATACGACCGCCGAGGACGGGCAAACCTCCGTCGACATCCATGTCCTGCAGGGCGAACGGGAACTGGCGAATTACAACAAGACGATCGGGCGTTTTCGCCTTGAGGGCATTCCGCCGGCGCCGCGCGGCGTTCCGCAGGTGGAGGTCTCGTTCGACATCGACGCGAACGGCATTCTGAATGTGTCGGCGAAGGACACCGCGACCGGCAAGGAGCAGACGATCAAAATCACCGCTTCCTCCGGCTTGAGCGACGCTGAAATTGATCAGATGATCAAGGACGCCGAGCAGTTTGCCGAAGAGGACAAGCAAAAACGGGAGGATATCGACGCGAAAAACAGCGCCGAGCAGATGGTCTACCAAACCGAGAAGCAGATCCAGGAGTTTGAGGAGAAGCTGCAGCCCGCCGTGAAGGAGGAGCTGGAGGCATGCGTCCAGGACCTGAAAGCGGCGCTGGAAGCGGGCGACATCGACACGATCAAGGCGCGCTCCGAGACGCTTCAGCAGGCATGGTACAAGGCGTCCAGCGATATGTATCAGCAAAGCGGCGGCGCCGAGTCTTCGCCTGAGGAGGAGGAGCCTGTCGACGACGACGGCGAGGAGGTGATCGACGCCGACTATGTTGTCGTGGACGAGGAAGAATCTGCCGACGACGCCGATGATGAGGACTCCGCAGAAGGCGGCAATAAAGAGAAAGACGCCGACGGGTCGTCCAGTTGAGGCGCCGGACGGCGAGGCAACTTCACATGAGGGAGAACATATGATTTCTGTCGCCAACCGCATCTCTGTCAGCGCCGAATACCGGGAGGCGTTTGAGGAGCGGTTCAAAAACCGCGCCCGCATGGTGGACGGGATGCCGGGCTTCATCACGAATTACGTCCTGCGCCCGACCGAGGAGGGCGATCCGTATATCGTCTTCACCTTGTGGGAGTCGATGGAGGCGTTTGAAAACTGGGTGAATTCGGACGCCTTCCGCAAGGGGCATGCGAAGTCGGGGACGCTGCCGAAAGAAGCCTTTTCGGGTCCGAACAAGCTGGAGATCCATGAGGTGTTTTTGGACGCGTCCCGCGCCGGCGAGTGAGCGGCTGCATTGAAATGCGCTGGGAGGGCGCCCTCCCAGCGTTTTCTATACGCGAATAAAGAGAATAAGTCTCAATATCTTTTATGAAAATCTGCCAACGGAAACGCCGCGCCTGCGTTTATACATATACAGAGAGGATGCTCTATGTCCTTGATCGAACATGACGACATTCTTGTGGAGAGGGCGCGGGGCGGCGACCATGCCGCCTTTGAAACGTTGATGCGCCGCTACCAGCGCCGCACAATACAGCAGATTTACGGCATCGTCCGCAACATAGAAGACGCCCGCGACCTCTCCCAAGATACTTTTATGAAGGCGTACGCCCGGCTCGAGTCGTACCAGGTCGGGACATCGTTTCATGGCTGGATCGCTGTCATTGCGCGAAATGGGGCGTTCGACTTCTTGAGACGGCGCAAAGCGCGTCAAGAGGTCGGCGATGAGCGGCTTGAATCGCAGCCGGACGGCAGCCCGTCCCCGCTTGAGATGGTTGAATACGAGGAGCTTTGGAACCGTTTCTGCGATGAATTCCGCCGACTGCCTCCAAGCGAGCGCCTCGTGATTCGACTTCGCGTCTTCGAAAAAATGTCGCATGATCAGATTGCGGAAACGATGGGAAAGAAGGTGGGAACGGCGCGGTGGCTGCTCCATAAGGCGCGGAAGCGTTTGCAGTCGCGCATGGGCGATCTGCTGCCGGAGCGGCTGCGTTTGCCAACCGAACGCTGCCCGAATAAAGAGAATAAGTCTCATTTTCATAAACCGCCGCGGCAAAAACCCAGCGTCCATCCCGACCGAAACACGCAATGAAAGGAAACAAACCATGTTCACTGTCGCCAACCGAATCTATGTCGATCCAAAGTACCGAGGCGCCTTTGAGGACCGATTCAAAAACCGCGCTCGGCTGGTCGACGAAATGCCCGGCTTCGTTCTCAACTACATCATGAGACCCGTACAAGAAGAGGATCCCTACATCGTCTTCACGGTCTGGAAATCGCGCAGCGACTTTGAAAACTGGGTCGACTCCGACGCTTTCAAAAAAGGTCACGCCCGATCCAGAACGCTCCCCAAAGAAGCCTTCACCAAACCCAACAAATTGGAGCTCCATGAACTGCTCTTCGACTCCTCAACGCCGACCGAAAAGCCCGACGCCAACGCGCATGGAGAAAGCCATGACGCCTCTTAAGAAACCCGCTCTGTGGATCGCTTTGCTGCTTTATGCGGCGTCCGCATCCGCGCAGGAGCCGCTGGAGCCGATTGTCGTCACCGCCTCCAGAATGGAGCAGCTTCAAAACAGCGCCGCCGCATCCACGCAGATCATAACGCGCGATGAGATCGAAGCGGCGGGAGCCGAAAATGTCGGCGAAGCGTTGGAAAACCATACAGGCGTCATCATTGACCGCGACGGACACGGGGACGGCGTCCAACTGCAAGGTCTCGGCTCCGAGTATGTTCTCATCCTCATCGATGGAGAGCCGATGGTCGGACGCATCGCCGGCAAGATCGACCTCGCTCGTATTCCGATTGAAAACATTGAGCGGATCGAAATCGTGAAAGGTGCCTCCTCCGCGCTGTTCGGCAGCGACGCGCTCGCCGGCGTCGTGAACATCATCACGCGCAAAGCCGGCAAGCCGTTCGCGGCGCAGCTGTCCCAGTCGCTCGAACCGCATCAAGGACTCGACAGCCGCGGCAGCCTCGAATGGAGCGAGGGGCGGTTCAACGCGCTCCTCTCGTTCGCTCGAAACTCACGCAGCGCTATCGATCTGGTTCCGTCCAACGCTTCCACTGACCTGGACGGGTACGCGAATCTGACCTTTTCCGGAAGGGCGGCGGGCCGTCTGAACGATAAAACGCGGCTTGAGCTGTTCGCGCAAAGCCTCGCCCAAGAGCAGGACGGGCTTAGCGAAAACGACGGCGTCCTGTTTGAACGACTCGGCTCCATACGCAGCTTCAACGCAAGCGCGGCGCTGGAGCGGCAGCTTCATCCATCCGCGCAACTGTTCGCCAAGCTGTATGCGACCCGTTACGACGATGAATCCATCATCCAGATACGCGGCAGCGGCGATCTCGCCGACCGCAACCTGAACATTCATGACCTGCTGAAAGGCCATCTGCAGCTGAACGCGCTTGTACACCGCCGCGCAACGCTTGTCGCCGGCGCCGAGACCGCCTACGAGCAGCTAGAATCGCAGCGCATCGACGGCGGCGAACGGGATGCGTCAACGCAGGCGCTCTTCGCGCAAGCCGAATACCGCCCCATGCCGCGATTTACGCTGACCGCAGGCGCGAGGATGGACATCCATTCCGTCTACGGTTCCCATTTTAGCCCGAAGTTGAGCGCGCTGTTTCAGGCGACCGACCGGATGCGCCTGCGCGCTTCAAGCGGCGGAGGTTTCCGCGCGCCCGACTTCAAGGATCTGTATCTCGATTTCACCAACATATCCTCCGGGTATCAAGTACTTGGGAACGTTGATCTGGTTCCAGAATCGTCTCGGAACTGGAATCTAGCGGTGGAATACGCGGTCCCGCGCCGAGTCGATCTGGAGCTGCGTTACTACCGCAACGACCTCCAAAATCTGATTGAGGCGGATCGAATCGGGAAAACGGCGGGCGGCGGCTCCAAATACCAGTACCAGAACATCAGCGAGGCGTTCACCGAGGGCGTTGAGGCGGAAATCGAAACGGCGGAATATGCGGGGTTCTCGTTCCGCGTTGGGTACGCCTACCTGCGCGCCGAAAACAAGCTGACCGAGATGCCGCTTTTGAACCGCTCCGCGCATACGGGAAATCTGTCGGCGGCGTATCGACACGGCGGGAGCGGTCTGCGCGTCCATCTGTTTGGGAGGTACGCCGGCAAATGGGGGCTTTACGACGACGGCGACCGCGTTCTTGAGCCGGAAGAGTACGCCCCTGGATACTGGATCTGGAACCTGCGCGCCAGCAAGACCTTCTTGGAGGCGTTCAAAGTTTCCGCCGGATTCCACAACCTTTTCGATTTCGAAATTCCGCAGTACTACACGTTCTACGGACGGCGCTTTCAGTTAGGGCTGTCCTACACGCATTAAACTCCAAAACTCCGAAAGGAAAACCGATGACGCAATCTCGATACCGATCGACATGGGCGGCGCTGCTTTTGAGCGCGGCGCTGGTCGCAGGGTGCGGAGACGATACGGAAACGCCCCTGGAACCGGACCCCGGCCCGACCGATCCGCCCGCGGCGCTGACCGTGAAGACCGCGACGATCAACGCGACTGACGCGGAAGCATGGGCGTACTTCTCCCTCGTCAACGGCGCCGTGGAGCCGGCGGACGCGGAAAACTCAACCGAATGGGACCTCGGCTTTCAGAAAACGAAAGTGAAACTGAACGGCGGGGTCAGCGGACCTGGCAAAGGAGCCGCCGTTCTTCTGGACGGAACCGCCTTTGACGCCGTAAAAACGGCGCCTGGCAGCGGCTACGCGGTCGATTCAGACGACGCCCTCGCCATCATCGCCTCCAGCGGGCAGGGCTGGTACACCTATACAGGTCCGCCGACCCACTGGATCTTGCCGATCGAAGACCGCGTCTTCGTCGTCAAAGCGGCGGACGGGACCTACGCCAAAATCCAATTCACCGGGTACTACAAAGACAATGAAAACAAAACGGACAGCGGACATGTCTCCTTTAAGTACGTCCATCAGCCGGACGGCAGCCTCAATTTCTAAGCGGACGCTCCGCTGGAGTTGGGCGTTGGCTGCAGCCTTCTTGGCCGCAGCCATGCCCTCCGCGGCGAAGGCTCCTGTCGTCGAAGACGCGGACAAAAAACAGGTGACGGTCGCTTCCTCAGAGCGCATCGTCAGCCTGAACGGAAGCGTCACCGAGATCCTCTTCGCGCTGGGCGCGGGAGATCGGGTCGTCGGCTGCGACTCCTCCTCCACCTACCCTGTACATGTACTCAAGACGCTTCCAAGCGTCGGGTATCAGTATCAGCTGAACGCGGAGGGCATTCTTTCGTTGAAACCGACTCTCGCCGTTGGAAAGGAGAATGTGAAACCGCCGCAGGTGATTGAACAGCTGCGCATGGCGGGCGTTACCGTCCTGCTGCTGAAAGAGCCGTTGAACTTCAAAGACGCGAAGCGGCGGTTGTTGAAAATCGGCAAGGCGGTCGGCGCGGACAAGACCGCCGCCGAACTCGTCAAGAAGATGGACGGCGATCTCAAGAAGTTGAAGGCGGAAATCGAGACGCGGAAGGAGAAACCGAAACCGCGCGTTCTGTTTATGTACCTGCGCGGACCGCAGACCGCTTTTGTGATGGGCAAAAAGACAGCGGCGGACGCGATGATACGCGCGGTCGGCGCCGTGAACGCCGCGGAGGCTCTCAAGGGCGTCAAACCGATGACCGCCGAGGCGGTTCTGGCCGCGCGCCCTGACGTTTATCTACTCTTCATCGCCGGTCTCCAATCGATTGGCGGCGTGGAGGGGCTGCTGAAATTGCCGGCTCTGGCGCACACGCCCGCCGGGAAAAACAAGCGGGTCGTATCCATTGACGGACTCTATTTCACCGGCTTCGGTCCGCGGTCGGGAGAAGCGGCGCTGGACCTGTTTCGCGCCGTCCATGGAACGAAAGGGCATACGGTCGTCAAACGCCGAAAGGTGAAGACCCTGAAAGAGAAAGAGACAGAATCATCAGCCGACGCGCCAAAATCCTGACGCTGCTTGCCTGTCTGCTGCCGGCGTCTCTGATTACGGCAGCAGGCGTCGGCGGATACCCGATTCCGCCCTGGAAAATGCTGCAGGCGCTGCTGTATCAAGGGGACGGGTACGCCGCTCTCGTCTATGTGCGTTTCCCGCGCGTCGTTTTAGCCGCCGTTGTGGGCGCTTTGCTGGCGGTTTCAGGAACGGCGATGCAGGGCGTCTTCCGCAACCCGCTCGCCGATCCTGGACTGATCGGCGTCACCGCCGGGGCGGGGTTTGGCGCGGCGCTCTGGATCGTTCTCATTGGAAGCGGCGCTCTGGAAATTTGGGGGACGCCCGCCGCCGCCTTCGTGTGCGGAATGGCGGTTGTCGCCGCCGTTTGGAAAGCGGCTGAAACGGAAGGGCAATCCCACATCATGACCTTGCTGCTCGCCGGCATCGCGCTCAACAGCGTCGCCGGCGCCGGCATCGGACTGATGACCTTTCTCGCGGACGACGAACAGCTGCGCAGCCTCACGTTCTGGCTGCTCGGCGGATTCGGCGGCGCCACATGGACAGCGGCGCTGGTCGCCCTGCCGGCTGCCGCGGTCGGACTTTTCATGCTGCTTCGGCTCGCGCCTCAACTGAACGCCTTCGCCCTCGGCGAATCGGACGCCTACCATCTCGGCGTTCACGTGGAGTCCTTGAAGCGGCGCGCCATGGTGGGAGCGGCGCTGTCGGTCGGGGCGGCGGTCTCGATAGCGGGCGGAATCGGGTTCGTCGGCCTCGTGGTTCCTCATCTGCTGCGGCTGCTCGGCGGAGCCGATCACCGGTATGTTCTGCCCGGCTCCGCCCTTGGAGGCGCCTCGCTGCTTGTGCTTGCCGACCTTGCTTCGCGCACGGTTGTACTTCCCGCCGAATTGCCGGTCGGGGTTGTAACCTCCCTTTTCGGCGGCCCCTTCTTTCTATGGCTGTTGATTCGCTACAAACGAACGCTCATCGCAGGAACCCCGTATGATAACTCTTGACAATATCGGCTACCGCGTCGGCAAGAACTGGCTCGCGCGCGGCGTAAATCTCAACATCAACCCAGGCGCGTTCTGGGCTTTGGTCGGTCCCAACGGCGCCGGCAAAACAACGCTGCTAAGATTGATGTCCGGCGAACTCGCCCCGACCGAAGGAGAAGCGCAGCTGGGCGGCAAACCTGTTCATGCCTATCCGCCCAAAGAGCTGGCAAGGCTCCGCGCCTATCTACAGCAGAAGCGCGACATCAGCTTTCCGTTCACCAGCCTTGAAATCGCGCTTTTTGGACGCGCCCCCCATCTGAACGGAGCCAAAGAGACCGCGGCGGATATTGAAACCGCCAACGACGCGCTGCGGCAGGTGGAAGCGGAACCTTTTGCGCAGCGGCTCTATACAACCCTTTCCGGCGGCGAAGCGAGCCGCGTCGACATCGCCCGCGTCTTGGCGCAAACGCCGGAGCTGTTCCTGCTGGACGAACCTGCCAACCATCTCGATCTGCGCCATCAAACGCTCATCCTAAGCCTCTGCAAAAAGCTCGCCATGCAGGGGAAGACGATCGTCGCGGCGATCCATGACCTGAACCTTGCCGCCATGTTCGCCGACATGCTCGTTGTGATGAAAGAGGGCCGCGTTGTGGATGTCGGCCCGCCCGAATACGCGCTGACCGAAGCGTCGCTGACAGAGGTGTACGACATACCGTTTGAAGTGCTGCAGCATCCGAACGGCTACCCGTGGGTCATGCCGCGCGTTTCGCTAACGGCGGCGATGCCGCGCCCCTCCTGTTCAGGCGCCGATTGCGTCGGCTGCTGGATCGGAATCTAGCGCGCGGCGCCGTTTGCCCGTATCCTGTTCACATGGAACGCGCCTACTTGATCGAACCGCTAAGACGTTTTATTGAGGCGGGATGGATCGCCGACAGCGGAGTCGACTACGAGTCGATACGTCAAGCGGGCGGGCGGCGCGCCATCGAATCGGCGCTGGAGGAGGCGCGGCGCCGTCCGCCCGACCCCGACAATGACGATGACCATGACCGCGCCGACTGGATCAACATGCGCAACTTGGCGGCGCTGCTTGGGGCGTTGAAAACGGGGGCGGATCTGTCGCCGAAAGGCGTCCGGAAGCGCGCGCGGCGGCTGTTTCGCGGCGTTAAAAAAACGGGGCGGAAGGAGCCGCGCCTTTATTTCGCCCTGTCGGACGGGTCCAGGTCAGGTCCGACAGCGCGCGTCTATTTGTCTGAAGGGCTGGACGCGCAGCTGGAAGCGTCGGCGCGCGCCTTTTTACAGCGCGAAACGCATTTGGACGCCGAGGCGGCGGTTCTGACCGTTCCGCGGCTCATGCGGCGGCGGTTCCGCGCCTTTGCTGTCTCGCGCGTGGACATGGTGCGGTTCATCATTCCGCGCCTTGAGGACGGCGCCGACCAGCGCTTTTTGAGAGAGCGGCTGTTTGACATTCGCCTGCGTTACAAGCCGCATGACTGGCGGATCAACGCGCGAGCCGAAACCCCCCTGCCCCCCCTTACAAAGGGGGGAGTCTAAAAGATGCGTTACAAGCCGCATGACTGGCGGATCAACGCGCGAGTCGAAACCCCCCCTGCCCCCCTTACAAAGGGGGGAGTCTAATAGATGCGTTACAAAGGGGGGGAGTCTAGAAGATGCGTTACAAGCCGCATGACTGGCGGATCAACGCGCAGCCGCTTTAACGCAAAGGAGCCGCCCGGTCGCGCCGGACGGCTCCTTTGATCACAATGATGCGCGATTTTCCGCAGCCAAACAGCTCCGAGCCGGCGATTTGCGAGGCGCCGCCGCGTTCCGCCGCCGCTGGCGCTGCCGTTTGTCTTAGACGCGCGCCCTCAGAAGCGTATCTCTGATCGGGCGCTGTGTTTTAGCAGCAGGGAAGGCTTGCGCATTCCCAAAGCGGCGCGTTGATTCGGAACGGCGGACATGGATCGCGCGTATGGACGGCGCCGCGCTGGTGGGCGCCGACTCGGAGCGGAATCACAATCATAGGCGCGTCTCCTTTCCGCTTCATTGCGTTTCTGTTGAACAGCATACAACAGCGCGTTTCGGAACGCAACCCCTTTTTTGACGATTCAGCCGAAAAACGGGTCAATCGTCCTCGCTGTCGTCCTCGTCCCCGCCGCTCGGCGGCTGCCGTTTCAGACGCTCCTGCTCATCGAAGCGGCGGAAGACCCGCTCAACCTCCTCGCGCGAATGGCGTTTGCGGACGGCGTTGTAGGCGTCCTGGGCATGCTGGGCGTCGCCCGCTTTGGCGAAGGCGCGCGCCATGCCGAGCAGCGCGTTCATGTAGCCTTCGGGCGTCGCCTCGGAGAGACCGTACTCCATCTCAAACACATCCTGGTACGCCTTCGCAAAATCGGCGTATGCCGCGGCCATGTCCATCTCCGTGTTCGGCGGCGGGGGCGGAGGCTCCACGCCGCGCGGAGCCTCCGGAGGGGATGGTTCTACGCCGCGCGGGGCGTCCGGCGGATCTAGCGATTGCTTCGGGGACTTGATCTTTTGAGCGCCTTCTTCATACAGCGCAGGAAAAGAAGCCTCAACGCCAGCCGCCCGCTCTTCCCAGATGGACGGAAATCCGCGACCTCCTTCCTCCAACAAGTCATATCGCCAGCGGCCGAACTTAGTATCGCCGGCAGCATAAGCTTTTTGAAACTGATCAGCCGCTTCATACAGCATGTCCAGCCGCTCATAGGCGTTGCCGAGAAGCGTATGGAAACTCGAATTGGGATGCAGACCATCCTCCGGCAGAATGCGTGTGATTGCGGCAACCGTCTCCTCAGGATAATTGAGAAACAGATCGTCCGCAGCAGCGACGACCGCTCTTTCGTCATCCGGATGGTGTTCAATCAGAAGCCGCGCCGATTCGACCGCGTCTATATTTGCAGAGGCTTTTAACAGCAGCGCATCGCGCAAGGTTGGGTCCTTCGCTAGAGCGCGGTCGGCGTATTCGCCGGCGTACTCTCTTTCCCTTCGAATCCATCGTTCGCCCGCCGCTTCTGGATAAACTTCTCCCCTGCCTGCGTCGTACAGATACTTGGCGGCGGTCAGGTCGTCCATCCCTTCCACCAAGATCTCTATCACAGCGCGCGGCGTCGTCTTGCCGTGAAGGTTACGAGTTCCGTAGCGATCGCTCAAGTACTGGCGGATGCGGATCTTCTTTTCTGAGTATTGTTTCTTCGGGGAGATCCCTCTCATGGAAAGGAGCCTAGTGGAGAGGCGGCGGCTTATTTCGTCGTCGCCCAGTCCTTCAGCAATCATATTGGACCCGATCTGCTCAAGCCATTCGCGGCCCTCAGGATTTGTTTCGTTTCCTAGAGCGGCGTATATTCCGCTCAGAATCCGCTCAAGGCGAGGATTCAGATCGGTCGGATCCTCCTGGGCGGGTTCCTCTGTTGTGTCGGGGGCGGCGGTTGTTTGTTCGATCTTGGCGCCGCTCTCCGCGCCGACGGGAGCTTCCTGATCTTCCTGGTCGGGGGCGGCGGTTGTTTGTTCGATCTTGGCGCCGCTCTCCGCGCTGACAGGAGCTTCATGCGCGCCGTTCTTCTCTGCAGGCGCCGGATCGCCCGCGCGGAAGAAGAGCGCCGCAGCAACTGCCAGCGCCGCGATCAACACAGCGCCGGCAAGCAGCGCGAGGCGCGCCCTGCGGCGTGATGAGCGTTGCATTGTTTTCATCGTCTTGACCTTCCCAAACCGCGTTTTACAAGGAACGCCCATCGGCGCAGCGCTTGCCCATACGCCTATAATATGCCATACTAAACTTGTATCGGCATGTCAGGCTTGGGTGAGCGCGTATGTATTTTATGAGCGCGCCGTTGATTTTTGGATTGATCGCGCTGCTTTCGGTTGAGCGGGTCGCGCCGCTTCCCGCGAACATTCGAATGGAAGCGTTCAGCATACTGTGCTGCTTGTGGGCGCCGGCGGGGATGCCTCTAGCGGCGCGCGCGTTCTCCTTTAAGTACGTACGCGAAACCGCTGCGGGCGCCAAGCTGCTCGCCTACATCTTTTTTCTGATCCACACGCTTTTAGGGCATCTCCCGGCGCTGACCGACGCGGCGATGGGATGGCTCCCGCTGCCGGCCGTCCGCTTGACGGCGGCGTTCCTGCCGCTCGCTCTCGGCATGCTGCTCATCGATGCGGCCGCCGGACCGTTCCGCTTTCAAGAATGGACGAGACGGCTCAAATTTCAGGTCTTGCCGGTCGTTCCAATCCTGGGCTATCTTGTTTTGACCGATCTGTTTGCGTTTGCCCCGTTTCAGATCAAAGCGGCATTCTTTGAACGCCCATGGCTTTATGGCGCGGTCTTGCTGGCGTTTTTGTGCTTCTCATATGCGTTGGCGCCGTCGCTGCTGCGCCGCATGTGGCGCTCCTCTCCCCTGGAAGAGGGGGAGTTGGCGGAGAGAATCCGCGCCGTCGCCGACCGGCACAACCTCTCTTTTCGAGGCGTCACGGTCTGGCATGCGGGACCGCGCTTTTGCAACGCCGCCGCCGCTGGACTGCTTCCGCGCCGGCAGGAAATCTTTATGTCGGAAGGGCTGCTCAACATGCTGGACGCGGATGAGGCGGAGGCGGTCGCCGCGCATGAGATCGGGCATATCCAGCGCGGGCATCTGCGGTTGTATCTGCTCTTTTCGTTGTGTTACGTCGCCGTCGCGCTGCTGTTCTTTGCGGGGATGTCTCCGTATATGCCGGACTTTTTAAAGGACACGCGCCTCGGCATCACGATAACGGGCGCGGCGGTCTTTTTTTCATACTTTGCGCTGCTGCTCGGCTTCGTGTCGCGCCAGTTTGAACGGCAGGCGGATCAGTTCGCCGCGGTGAATGCGTCCGACCCGTCCGCGTACCCGCGCGCTTTGGCGAAGCTGCATAACGCGAGCCTCTCTTCAGGCGGACGCTTTTGGCGCCTGCCGCGTTTTCTTCGGACGCATCCGCCCATTACGGAACGTATCGAGTTTGCGATTCGGGCGGCTGAAAACGATCCGTCCGCGGCGTCTTACGCGAAGACGCTCTGGGTGTCGAAGGCGGTGACGGCGGCGGCTCCGCTGCTGTTGCTGGCGCTGATTCTGTTTCGAGGCGCCTATCTGCCGACGAAGGCGGAGGCGGCCGAGGCGGTCTCCAGAATATACTTGAGAGAAGCGGAGAACGCCCAGCTTGAAATTGAGCAGCTGCCTGAAGAGGAATCGGAAAAGCGGGAGAAACTGTCCGAGCGCCGCTCGCGCCTGATTGATCATGCCCAAGACCGCGTTTCAAAAGGGCTGAAGGCGGAGCCTGAAAACAAGAACCTGGTCTACCTGCAGGGAACCGCCAACCTGTACTTAAACAAAATAGAGGAGGCGGAGGCGGCGTTTCAACGCGCCCTGTCGACCGACCCGGAGCATCCTGAAACGCTGTTGGCTCTCGCGTCCCTTCGGTTAGACCAAGACCGTCTGATCGAAGCGGCAAAGCTGATGAAGCGGGTCGCCATCGCCCTGGGAGACCACAAGAAAGCGCTTGAGCTGGACGAAAAAATCCGAAAAGCGGAACGAGAACTGGGAGCCGACCCATGACGCGCGTAGAAACCATCAAGAAATATATTGAATCGGAATGGGAACGCATCGCCTCTCGGCACCGGCACCAGTCCGGCGGAGGATACGTCTCCGGTCGAGAGATCATGCAGGAGCATACCCGCCTCGCCGACACGGTCATCCGTCAACTTGTGCGCTCATGCGTCGAAGACAACATCCTTGCGAAAGACACGGCGCTGACCATGGTGGCTCTCGGCGGGTACGGGCGCGAGGAACTGAACCCGCACTCCGACATCGACGTGCTGATTTTATACGACTGCCCTAGAACCGCCATTGAGGCGACCGCCAAGCGCATCGTCACCGATCTGTGGGATGTCGGATTCGATGTCGGAAATGTGGCGCGGACGATTCCAGAGTGCCGGCAGGCGGCGGCGGAGGACGGCGAGTCGCGGACGGCGATGCTGGAAGCGCGCTACATCATGGGCGATCAGGAGCTGTATAAGCAGTTTGAACGGGAGATCAAAACGCGCGCGATGCGCAGGGGCGCCAACCGGTACATTCTGAACAGGATTGAGGACTGGGAAGAGGATTTAGGCAACCCTGACCGGACGCTGTACGTCCAAGAGCCGCATATCAAGGAGGGGGTCGGCGGCTTGCGCGAGGCGCATATCAGCAAATGGATCTCCCGCGTCCGTTTCGGTCTATGGGAGATACCGGCGCTCGCGCACAGCGGCATTCTGCCCAGAAGCGCGGTGGACGATTACACCTCGGCGCTCGATTTTCTGTGGCGCGTGCGGAACGAGCTGCATTACATTGCCAAACGGCGCAGCGATGTGCTGTCGTTTCAGTTTCAGGAGCGCGTCGCCAAAGCCCTCGGATACGAGGACTCTAGGCGGAAGCTCGCCGAAGAGCGGCTCATGCAGGACTATTTTCTTCATGCCCGATGGATACACGAATGCGCCCGGATGGTGATTTTGCAAAGCCGGCGGCAGCCGACCTGGGTCAGCCGCAAAATGGACAAGATCAACGCCAAACAGATATCGTCGGGTCTCATCGTCCTGCGCGAACGCATACGGTTTGAACAAGGCGCGCTGGAGGAGGCGCTCAAAACGGGCGACGCCGCCCTGCTGGTCATGGAAATGTTTTACCAGCGCGCCGAGCTGGACACGCCCATCAGCGTCGCCTCGCGCAAGCAGATTGTGGAAACGCTGCACCGCGTCGGTCCCAAGTTCGGCGCATGCCTGCGAACGCAGAACCGTTTTCTAGAGCTGCTGGCGCTTCCAAACGGCGTCGGGGACGCCCTGCTTGACATGCACAACCTCGGCGTCTTGACGGCGATAGCGCCGGAGTTTGAAGGGCTGCGCTCCCTAGTCCGGTACGACCATTACCATAAATTCACGACCGATGTACACACCCTCGCCGCCGTCTCGAATCTAGACGACCGCGTCGTCGAGACGGCGCAGAAAGACGGCGAGCTGCTGCCTGTTCTCTCCGCGCTGAACCCCGACGACCGCGTGTCGCTGCGGCTCGGAATGCTCCTGCATGACATCGGCAAAGGCGCGCCCGGCGATATGGGGCATGTGGAACGCGGAATGCCGCTGGCAAACCGCGCCCTGGAACGCCTGCGCCCGCTTCGAGACGTCCAGCGCAGCGATGTCATGTTCCTTGTTGAAAAGCATCACCTGAAGTCGAACACGGCGCAGAGGCGCAACCTGGACGACCCGGCGGTCATTGAGAGGTACACCGAAGAGATCGGCTCCTTGAAACGGGCGCGAATGCTGTACCTGCTCACCTACGGCGACATCCGCGCCGTTGACCCGGAGCTGTGGACCGACTGGTCGGCGGCGCTGCTGCATAAGCTGTACGCGCAGACCGAACGCTGCCTGCGCGGAGAAGCGCTGGTGTTGCCGGGGCAGCTGGATGCGCTGGCTGATGCGTCCGTTGAGCGGCTCGGCGAGGAGTGGAAAGAGCGCGTCCATGAGCATTTTCGACGGATGGGCGGCGGGCGCATGCCGTTCTATTCGATACGGGAGATTGCGGAGCAGACGCTGGCGGTGGATGAATTCGCCGCAGGCGCGTCCTGCGCTCTCCGTATCTTTTCTGAATCGGAAGCGTACTCAACCGCCGTCTTTGCGGCGAAAGACCGCATCGGCATGTTCGCCGACCTGGCGGCGGCGCTGACAGCGACAGGGGTGGAGGTTCTGTCGGCGGACTTGAACTCCCGATCGGACGGAACCGCCGTCGACACGCTGCATTTTTCAGGCGGCGAAACGGTCGGACTCAAAGAGCAGATCGCGGCAGCGTTCGAACAGGCGCAACGAGGCGAGCTGGACATCGAGGAGCATATTGAAGACCTGCGCCAAAGAGGTTCCCAAAAACACCGCACCGCCCATACTCCGCCGGAGGCGCGCTTCAACAACGACGACTCCGCCGATTATACGATCATCGATGTGAGGTCGGCGAAACGGGTCGGGCTTTTATACACCATCGCAAAAACGCTCTCCGACGCCGATCTCGACATCTCGCTCGCAAAGATCTCCACCGCGGCGTACCGCTCCGTCGGCGTCTTTTATGTGGCGGACGAAACAGGCGCGAAGGTTCAGGACCGCGAACGGCTTGAAGCGGCGGTCAACGCTCTCCATCAGGCGCTGGAGAGCGGCGATTGAAGCGGATGATGCGCAGCTCCGCATTGCCCGCGCCTTCAAAGCGTTTGAGCAGCGCCGCCGGTGAAACTATGGATCAAAGCCGTATTCCATCCAAGAGGCTCCAGCTCCAGATAGGATTCGCGGAACGTTCCAATCGTCCGTTAACGAATCCATATACATATCGAGGTAGGTTCCAAAGAAGTACCTGTCGCCGACAATCACAGGCATCCAACCGTATCCAACATGCTTCGGCGCCGGCTCGGCGGCATGCAAATCGATCAGTATGAGATTTCGTTCGTATTTTTGGGATTCCTTGCCAAGCCGATCAATATAGTGCTGTATACCTTTCCGCAATGAATTCTTGAATACACGGTCGATGTTGACGCCGTCCCCGCTTTCGGCAAGAAGCCAACGGCCGTCCGCGGAGAGATCAAAGAAGCCGATCTCCTCCATCGGCAGCGCCAGTTTCCATTCTGCGTTCTCGGCTGACTCGGCGTCAACGCGCCAAACGCCCTCGTCGGATTGAATATAGACAGCGGCGCCGTCGGAGGTCCATATCGGCGCGGCGTTTCGTCCGAAGTTGCGCTGTTCAGACGCTTCGATTCGCCGCGCGGCGCCTTTTTCAACGCTTCCGACATACAAGCCGCCGGAATGCGCATACGCAAAGCGTTTCCCGTCTGGGCTAAACGCGGCTCCCCACCCCTGTCCGAGCCGCTTTGGGACGCGCTCTTCGCTTTTCAGATCGACCAAGACAACGCTCGGATCGCTGTCTCCGCCGTCGAGATTCGCTAAAAGATGCTGGCCGTCGGCGGAAAGGCGAAATGCGCGAACGCCCTGCATCGGCAAAAAAAGCTCCCATACCTGCATGCGCGGCATCAGCAGATTGACCCGCCAAATGCCCTCCTCGTCATGGACATAGAGCGCGTCCGAGTCGGGAGACCATACCGGAATCGTCTCTTCATGGATCTGGGGCGTCCTCTCCGTCATGAAATCAGGCAGTTTAGCGGGCTTTTGAGGAGGAAGCCATTCAACGCCTTTGAGCGGTTCGTCGGTCAAGTAGGCTCTGCCGTCTAGCGTTCTATAGTCATAGCTGATGCGGCCAAGAGACTCAAAATTGAGTCTGATGGCGAATCTTAGATGCTGGCCGTCGGATGAAAACGCCAAATCTTTCTTGAGAATACCCGTGTTCGACCTAGCGACCGGGTAGGGGTGCGGAATTGGCTCCTCTTCTACAATCGTCTTATCCGGCGCATACACGCCGACAGTGTACCAGTTGTTGGAGCTGTCCCTTGAAATGTACGCGATGACGGACGGATCGGGACCCTGGACGATCTCCAGATATTCCGGCGTCAAGCTGTAGAAGATCCCGTTGTGCAGGTTCTTGACGCTCAGCGTCCGGACGCGCTCGTCCTTCTTCCAGTGTTCCATTCGCACGGCGAGCCATTCGTTGTTGGGCGAGGGGACAATGGCGCGCGAAATGCCGATCGCCGCAACCCCGCCCAGCAGATTGCGCATTGCTTTGACGGTCAGCGTCGTCAAAGCGACGACAACCGCCGCCATCAGAATTGAAAGAAAAACCTGCTTCGCTTTTTCCATGCTCCGCTCCTTCCCTAATCAGAGGCGTTCTCTTTCTGCGTCTCCGCCTCTTTGATGTCTCCCCACTGCTCATGCATCTTGCCCGAAAGATCGATGGAGAGAAAACGGCTCTTGCCCGCCAAAACCCATGTCGGAAAAGCTGCGTCGCGCTTGATCAGCTTCTTCTTTCGCGTCGCGACATGCGCGAGGTAAACCCCAAGCGGCTTTGGATTCTTCGGATCAACGGACCCACCGAAGTAGACGATCCAGTTCGAATCGGGCGACCATCTTACATGGGCTATATAGCTCCCGTCCTCCATAAAACGCTCCGCGCCGGACCCGTCTGAGTTCATCATGTACAAAACCAAGTTGACTGGACCGTCGCGCAAGCTTCCAAACATGATCGTTCGCCCGTCCGGCGACCAAGACGGGTAAGCATCCGCCCTTGGATGATCGGTGAGATTGACGATATTCGACCCGTCGCTGTTCATGACATAAATATCGTATTTGACGTTTGCTTCAAGCCTCAGCCACGGCTCTTCCAAAGCGTCGAACGCGATTTTTTGACCGTCCGGCGACCATGACATGAAACCTGATCCAGGCAGCCGTTCCGGAAAATCGGTCAGTTGAACATGTTTCTTAGTGTGAACATTCACCTTGTAAAGATTCTTTCTAGGGACGGCGTTCTGGTTATACCATGTGTTGATAATCGTAACCCATTTCCCGTCGGGCGACCAGGAGGGGTGTGTGAAAAATCCTTCTTCTCCTTTAGGAAGCCATTCCAGTAGGTTCTGGACGTCGCCGGTCCTCAGATCCAGCAGGTAGGGGATGTAGTTCCATTCCTCTTCGTCGAACACGACCACGGCGGCGCGCTTTCCGTCCGGCGACCAGTAAGCGCTGCCTGAAAACCTCGCCTTTCCGTCGCCCATCCAGAGTCGGTCGTTTCCTCCGTCCCAATCCATGAGGCGAATCTCAAACCCTTCAGGCGTTGCATAGGCGATGGTCGGCTTGTCCAGCTTCGTCACATCCTCTTTCGGCTTCGGCAGGGGCAGGACGGCATGCGCCGACGGCATACTTGCGCAGAGCAACAGCGAGGCGGCTGTCAAACAGGCGGCGAATCGAATCTTCAGCATATCAGTTCCCTTTCGAGGATTGCCGCCCCTGATCCCGGCGACGTACGGCTTCGTCCGCCGAATTGCCGGCGTTTCAATACCCGTCAATCCACGTGGAGCTGAAATAAAGGGCTTCTCCGCTATCGACTTTGCCCATGTACTTGCCGTCAAAGTTTGCGAAGAAGAAATGCTTACCGGTCGAATCGAATGCGGCGCCCCATCCGTCGCCGACATGTTTTGCGGCGCCTTCTCCGCCCTCCAGATCCACAAGAATGACCGGTTGAAGAAGACGCATATCATCATTCGCAAGAGGCGCAGAGTCTGACTTAAACGCCTCCTCCCAAGAGCTCGCAACTTTTGCAACCGTTGTAAAGGTTGTTCCATCGAATCGGTTGGCTTTGTCGGATTCGATCAAGAGATAGCGGCCGTCAGGGGAAAGATTGAACGCCCATACGAATCCCGCTCTTAGCGAAGGGCATGGGTTCTCCCACGCCGCGCCCGGCGTTTTCACGTTGAGCCGCCAGACTCCGCCGTCGCCGCGCGCGTAGATCATGGAGTCGTCCGGCGACCATGCAAGCATCGGGTTGTAGCTGATGCGAAGCCGCCGGTCCTTTCCGTCGTCAATGTTGCGCGTCTTCCCGCCGGGACGGCCGATATGCAGCCCGTCCAAGCTCCAATACGCAAACTGACCGCTCTGGTTGCTCCATACGGCGCCCCACCCTTCGCCGACAGGCTGCGGACGCTTGTCTTTGCTTTGCAGATCGATCAACGCGATCTTTCGGTTGACGCCGTATTGCCAAACAGGCTCGCCGCGCGCATCAAACGCTTCAGGCTTGCGCTTCTTCTCCTCTTCGCTTCCGAACTCAACGAGAAAATAGCGCCCGTCCGCCGACATCTGAAACGCGTGGACATCCTTCATCGGCAAATACAGCGCCCATAGATGCTGCCGCTCCGGGTATATGTTCACCTTCCAAATGCCTTCTTCGTCATGGACGTACAGATATTCCGCGTCGGGAGACCAGACCGGAACCGTCTCTTCATGGATGCGCGGCGTTTTCTCGGTCATGAAGTCGGGCAGCTTTTGGGGCTTCTTTGCCGGCAGCCATTCGAGCTTCTCGACATCAATGCCGCGGGTTTCCATCCAAGTGTCGACTCCGCCAAAGTTGCCGGTCTTCACTTCCGCATATTCGCGGCGGGAGACGAAAGGGTTTTCCTTGTGTTTTACCGCGTAGGACAAAAACTGTCCGTCCGCTGAAAACCGCAGATCTTTTTTAATTTTGCCGGTCTCAAATGCGCGTATCGGCAAGATAGACGCGGCGCGCTTTTGTTCCCCTGTGTCGACATCCGTTACTTCTACATCCCTTTTTTTCGAATCCAAAACGTACGCTTGGTACCAGTTTTGATTGTCCCGTGAGATGTAGGCAAGGACGGACGGATCCGGCCCTTCGACCGCTTCCATGTAATCCTCCGTCAGACTGAACACAGCCATAACAAACGGAAAATCCATACGGAAAACGGTCAACGTCTGCTGCCGTTCATCGTTGCGCCAGTATTCAGAGACGGTTGCCAGCATGAGTTCGCCAGGCTGCCCTCCCTTGACGATGGGCGCCGCGACATGCGCGCGCGAGACGCCGCCGCGCACGATTTCCGGCTCCATCGCTTTCTTGACGCCGTTCACCGCCGCAATCAGCAAGACTGCGATCACAATGCCCAAGAGAATCGGACGCCGCTTTATGTCCATGCGCTTTCGCCCTCCGTCTGCCGCTTTAAAGAGAGTATAGCCGATCATACCGCGCGTATCCAAACAAGCCCCGACGCGCCGCCGGCAAACTACTCAATCACGCCCAGGTCGATCTCAATAATTTCCTTCTGGTAATCAGGGACCGACTCGCCAGGGCCGACCGTTTTCTCACGGTCAAGATACTTTGTCTCTGTCCATTTGCCGAGGACAAATCGAAGAATTCTCAAGTTCTCCTCTTCCTCTGTCCGCTGCGCCTCGCTCTCCGCCGCCTCCAGCCGCTTTAAATGCCGCTCAATCAGCTCTTCCACTTCCTGAACCTTTTGACGCCCCCCTTCCGACTCCGCTGTCGCCGCGCGCCGCTCCGTCCAAGTGATTCGCAGCTCCTGATGCGGCAGACGCCTGTAAATCTCGCCGTTCGGCAGCGTGGTACGGCGGTAATAACGGTCGGGGAGCGTTCTGCCGGAGCGCAGTAAAACGGACATCGGATTCCAGAGATAATTCGGGATGCGCAGGTCAGACTCAGGCGAATCTGCAGGATTCGGAAAAGGTATGTACGGGTACATCGCCTTTGAAAAAGCCGCATCGTTTATCATCTCATCGGTCACAATTTCATAGACGCGAATCGTCGCATGCAGCTCCCCCGCCGCTGTCTGTCTGTCAAATTCAAGCCCGACGCGCCGCGCAAACTCGTCGTACGCGTCCTCCCAGCCGGCAAAGTTATAGACGCCTGCCGCCGCGCCACCGTCTTCCGCCGTCGGCATGATGGGCGGGGCGGGGAACGTTTCAGGCGCAGCCTTCTCTGTCGGCGCGACGCGCGGGGAAGGGAGCGTTTCGCCGCTGTTCGCTCCGCCAAGATCAACAGCAAC
Source organism: Candidatus Poribacteria bacterium (assembly GCA_963665845.2). Taxonomy (GTDB): domain Bacteria; phylum Poribacteria; class WGA-4E; genus JAPPNK01. Next base: position 1,614,193 of record OY762492.1, on the reverse strand, counting down.
ATCCCCGCTTCTGTTTATCAATAGCCAGATAAACGGAGCGAGAATGATGAGGGCAAATGCCGCCCACAACGCAATTCGTTTCTTCATCCGCTTCTTCCATCCATCTTTCGCATCAACTTTAAGCTCAATCGGACAGTTTCTGTGGCGCCTCTAGATTCCCGCTTGCGCGGGAATGACGGTCTGGACGGACGGCTGTTGTGTAAAGCGGAACGGCTCCTGCGGCGACTAAGATTCCCGCTTGCGCGGGAATGACGAGAAGAGAGCGCGGGAATGACGAGAAGAGAGCGCGGGAATGACGAGAAAAGGGCGCGGAATGCATGTCCTCATGGGTCGGTTTTCGGCTATTCTTCTGGCAATCTTTTCAATCATGCAAATCTTAGTTCTGACAGCAGACGGTTTCGGGTTCGCCTCTGGATTCCCGCTTGCGCGGGAATGACGAGAAGAGAGCGCGGGAATGACGAGAAAAGGGCGCGGGAATGACGAGAAGAGGGCGCGGGAATGACGTCCGGCGCCGACGCTTTATGGTCAAAATGAAGTTCATCGCATGGAGGCGGAGCCAAATTTCATGCCCGCAGCGAGGACCGCCGCAGGCATGAAATCAGGGCGGATAGGTTTATTCCTCCAGCTCAAGCGGCGTCGCGGAGATGCGCGTCGCCTGCGGAGCCGTCGTCGGCGCGTCTTCCTGCGCCAACGTGTCTTCAGGAATGTAGTTTTTGTAGTCGGAGATGTTGCCCGTTGTGAGCGAGTACACGACCACGTTCGTCGCCCAGCGGTAGACGCCCGGCGAGTAATGGACGGAACGTGTCGGCAGGCTCACCGGCTCCATCGCGCACATGTAGTCGCGTCGGATCATCATCGCGACCAGTTTATCGCCGACCGAGATGCCTTCGAGGTAGTTTCGCTTCGGCGGCTTCGTTCCCCACCAGAAGATGTCAAAGCCGGTCGGCGGTCCTGACAGCTCGTAGAAGGAGCGGTACACCTCATGGTCGTTCGGAATGCGTTCGATTCCGTATTCCGGCATGACAAGGCGCATCTGCGCTTGGAAGATTTTGATCATCGCCTGCGCGGGCGCGTTCACCCCGCAGTCGTCAAAGACCAGCATTCCCTGCTTGTCGTATAGGTACCGGCGCAGGTTCGCCGATTCCAGGTCGGTCAGTTTGTTGTCCCTGCGTTCGCCCGCCCGCATCAGGTTATGAGAGCGCACAAGCGCGGGGTCATGCCCTGTCATCCAGAGCATCGGCGATTTTGTCAGGTTCGCGTCGGTCAGGGCGACGGCTCCGCCTTCGACGTTCAGGTCGGTTTTGATCTGCGTCTTTTCGTTGAGCCATTTTGCGAGAGCGGTCAAGGCGCGCGTGTCCGCCCACCAGTCCGACAGCGAATGTTTCACGCGGACGAGGCGGAAGACGCCCTTGATGTCCTTGCCTCTTCCGACGATGCGTCCGCCGGGTTCGCCTTTCGGCAGGGGCAGCACATCCGCGGCGCCGATGGTGATGGCGCCCGCCATGTTTCCGAGTCCGTCCACTTCGCCGCCGATATGGTCGACGAGCGAGATGCCGGCGACCTTCATCTGCCGCCCGACGCCGACTCCGCCGCCGACTCCGCGTCCGATTTTCGGTCCGGCTCCGATGCCGGAACCGGCTACAGGAGCGGACGCCGAGAGCGCGCTCGGGCTGTCCGAGACGGGAAGGTTCGCGTCGGTCACCACCTGCGGCACCTCAACGTTCGGGTTCTGAAGGCGCACCTGCGGCGCGTTCACCGGGGCGTTCACCTGCACCCTGCGGGGAGCCTGGACGAGCGGCGAGCTGTCCTGCACGTTTGATGTTTTGACGTTCACCGACGTTGTGAACCGCTGCGCCTGCTGCGGCTGCGAGATCACCGGCTCTTCGGTTAGAACCATCGGCCGCGGCTGCACTCTGACGACCGGCGGACGGACAGGCGGTTTCGTTTGCTTTTGAAGGACGATTTCGCCCTCAAGCGGATTATCGATGATCCCGGCGTCCACCAGAATCACCAGGACCAACGCGACCGCCAGCAGTCCGTGAAAGATGACGGAAAGCGTGAATCCAAGGCTTGTGTTACTTTTTTTCACTTCCGAGCTCCTTTGGAAGAATCTCAATACGGTATCCAATGCGTCCGCTGACGCAACGCTGTATTAGCAACAATCGTGCCAAGATGCGTCCGGCAGCGGAATATGCATTGTAACCGACCGCCGAATGCGCGTCAACCCGCTTCAATACAGGCGCGGAGCGTCCTACCGCCGCCGGCTGCCGCCGAAAACCAAAACGGAACCGCGCGACCAAAACGTACCATATGGTACATCCAACGTACCATATGGTACGCCCCCGCCTCAAAACGTACCATTTGGTACGCCCTCCGCGTCCGATTCCCCTTGAAAAGGGGGGCAGGGGGGTTTTGAGCGGGCGGGTTGCGCTTAGTTTTGAACTAGGATTAAAGGATTAGTAAGATTGCCAAGAGAGCGGAGCGCGGAATTTTCTTGGCAATCTTTTCAATCTTGGCAATCCTAGTTCAGACGACAACAGCGCCTAAGATTCCCGCTTGCGCGGGAATGACGGCGTGTAGGATGGACGCTTGGGGTGAACGCGGACGTTGTCTGTTGGACTCTGGATTCCCGCTTGCGCGGGAATGACGACGAGTGGGGCGGAAAGGTTGCGTTCAGGGCGGTTCTCCGCTATGATGTTGTTAAAGGGCGTGTTTAGGTCAAGCCGTAAGGAACCGATATGCTGTCTGTCGCGGAGGCGCGGGAACGCGCGCTCGCTGAATTTGCGCCGCTTCCGTCCGAGCGCGTCGCTGTACAACAGGCGCGCGGGCGCGTCCTCGCGCGCGGAGCCGACGCCGTAGAGGACAACCCCCCCTTCGACAACTCCGCCATGGACGGATACGCCGTTCTCGCGGCGGACATCGTCCATGCCTCGCCCGACAGCCCCGTTTCGCTGCGCGTCATCGACAACATACCGGCGGGCAAAGCGCCGACCCTCCAGATACAACGGGGATGCGCCGCCCGCATCATGACCGGCGCGATGATGCCGCCGGGCGCCGACGCGGTCGTCATGATCGAAGCGACCGAAACGGACGGCGAAAACGTCCGCGTCATGCAGACCTCGGAGCGGGGGCGCCACATACGCCGCAAAGGCGAAAGCGTCCGCGCCGGCGACCGCGTCCTTGAAACGGGAGCGCGCATCGGCGCCGCCGAATGCGCCATGCTCGCCGCGCTCAACATTGCGCATGCGGAAGTTTATCGAAAACCGCGCGCCGCCGTTCTCTCAACAGGCGACGAACTGACGGACCTCGGCGAACCGCTAAAGCCCGGCAAAATACGCGACAGCAACCGATACGGGCTATGGGCGCAGATCGAAGAGGCGGGCGGAACCCCCATCGACCTCGGCATCGCCGGCGACGACGCAGAAGAGGTTGAAAAAAAGATACGCGCCGGCATGGAACAAGCCGATCTGCTCATCACAAGCGGCGGCGTCAGCGTCGGCGACCATGACATCGTCAAGGAGGCGCTGCTGCGTCTAGGCGATTTGAATTTCTGGCGCGTCGCCATGAAGCCTGGCAAACCGCAGGCGTTCGGGCGCGTTCTCGGCAAGCCCGTCTTTGCGCTGCCGGGCAACCCTGTTTCGTCCATGGTTGTGTTTGAGCTGTTTGCGCGTCCGGCGCTGCTCAAAATGGGCGGACGGCGCCGCCTGTTTCGGCGGACGGTTCGCGCGGCAATGTCCCAAGCGGTACGCCCGGACGCTTCCGGGCGCGTCAACTACATGCGCGTCGCTTTAACCGAAACGAACGGCAGCCTCCGCGCCGAGTTGACAGGCGCGCAGGGGTCGGGCATACTCCGCTCGCTCATCGGCGCCGACGGCCTCGCGGTTGTCGACAAAGAGGGCGTCAACGCGGGCGCGGAACTGGACGTTTTACTTATCGGCGACATAGAGGCAACATAAAGGAAAGGAGCCGCCCATGAGCATGGACCGCCGCTCATTTTTGCGCGTCTCGGCGGTCAGCGCCGCCGGCTTGCTGTTTCAGATTGATCCGCTCAAAGGCAAAGAATCGGCGGAAAACCCGACCGAATCGACCGAGCCGCTGAAGCCGAAGCAGCTGAAACAGGACGGCGCGCGCCCAGAGACCTGGATCACCCCAAACGAGACCTTTTACATACAGAGCATCGACAAAACGCCTGTCATCAAGGAAGAGAAGGCGCTCGTCGCGCTGGCTGGACTGGTTGAAAAGCCGCGCCGCTACCATCTGAACGAGCTGAAAGCGATGAAGCCGGTGAAGGAGTATCGGACGCTTTCATGCATCGGCGATCCGGTCGGCGGGGATCAGATCGGAAACGCCGAATGGACCGCTGTACGGCTGCGCGACCTTTTAAAAGAAGCGAAGCCGCGCCCCGAAGCGAAGCGGGTCTTCTTCACCTGCGCGGACGGGTACACCACCTCGTTTCCGCTCAAGAACGCCTTAGACAAAAACATGCTGCTCGCGTATGAGATGAACGGCGTTCCGCTGCCGCGCGACCATGGCTACCCTGTCCGCCTGCTGAACCCCGGCAAGTACGGGCAGAAATGCCCGAAATGGATCGTCAGCATTCAGCTGATCAATACCGAGCGTCTCGGCTATTATGAAAGGAAGGGCTGGTCGGATGTCGCCGCGGTGCGTACGGCGACGCGCGTCGGCTTGCCGAGCCGCTTGGATCGGCTTCCCGCCGGGAAATACAAGATCAGCGGTTCCGCATTCGACGGCGGCAACCAGGGCGGCATCGACAAGGTGGAGGTGAGCGTCGACAACGGCGCCACATGGAACGACGCGGCGATCTGGTCGTCCGCTTCGCCGCTGACATGGTCGCTCTGGGAGTATGAATGGGAGGCGGAGAGCGAGCGGTCGAAGGCGGTCGTTCTTGCCCGCGCCGTGACGCGCGACGGCAAAACGCAGACCGACAAGGTGGAGCATGCCGGACCCGAAGGCGCCACAGGTTATCACACGGTGGAGGTGCATATTGAGTCTTAGCGCTTCTCCCTCTTCTCTTGACACGATGTACGATGTCGCCGTGGTCGGCGCCGGTCCTGCAGGCGCGCAGGCTGCCATATCGGTCGCGCATCAAATGCGCCATGCGCTTGTTCTGGACGCCGGCAAAATCAGCCGGCGGGAAGGGCGCGCCTACTGGTCAAAGTCGGTCGAGTTTGAGGATGTCCCGGTCTTTGACGGCATCACCGGTCCCAAGTTCAAGCGCGCCCTGCGCGAATGGATGGAAGCGCGCCCCGTCAAAGAGGCGGTCATCGCCTCCGAACGGCGGCTCTACGGAATCGACATACGCAACGCGGTGCTGCTGAAACTGCGCCGCGAGGCGGACGACGCCTTCGCGCTTGACTGCTCCGTCTCGCGCATCGGAAAAGACGGCTCAACGGCGCGGGAAACGTTCCGCGCCCGGCGGGTCATTGTCGCCAGCGGCTTTGAAGACCTGTGGCCCGAAATAGAGACCGATTCGTCCGCCGAACGGATTTTTGACAAGTATAAAACGGTGTTCCGTTACGCCGGCAACCGACGCGGATGGCACGTATGCATACGATGCGACGGACATCTCCATGTGAACGAGCCGATGGCGTTTTACGGAGTCGGCGACTACATCTACGAGATGGTGGTCGGCGCGCAAGATTTCACCGACAAGCTGACAATCCTGACGAACGGGCGTCCGCACGGAATGTCCCCGCCCGTCCTTGAGCAGATACGGCGGCGCGGCGTTCAGATCGACGAGCGGCCGATACGGCGGCACATCGGCGAGGGAACGAATCTGATTGGCGTTGAGATGGAGGACGGCGATCAGCTGTTTTTCCACGGCTTTTTTGTGGACGAAGGGCTTGAGCCGAACACCGCCTTTCTGGAAGGCTGGGGCTGTCAAACGGACGAGGACGGCTTGCTTGCGGTGGACGAGGACAATCAGGTTCTGGACGAATCGGGCGAGCCGATGCCGGGGCTGTACGCGGCGGGCGATGTGGTCGCGGGGGAGCGCAACCTGATCACCGCCGCCTTTGCGATGGGTCAAAACGCGGCGCTGTGCGCGACCGACTCGCTGCGGCAATGGCGCTACCCCGGAGATTGACGATGCGCTTTGCCGTCTTCGCTGCGCTTTTTTGGACGGCTCTCTCGGCATGGGGGGACTGGACATTTGAACGGGCGGAGAGCGCCGCGGATCTGGCATCCGAACTTTCAAACGGGCTGCAGCGCAAGGATGTTCCCGCGCTCATGCGTCTCTTTGCGGACGGGCGGATACGTTTTTTTAACGAAAACGAAACGGCGGACGGACGCGCCGAAGTGGAAAACGCGCTTCAAATGCTGCTGCGCGACCGCGCCAATTTTCCGTTTGAGCGACACGCCCCGCGCGTCTGGTCAGGCGTTAACGAGGCATGGCTGATCTTCTCATGGACATGGGGCCCGCGCGAGGGTACGCTCATCGCGCGTTTGACCCACAGCGCGGAGCATGTCTGGCGCATCGCAGATCTGGATCTGTACGGCGAGACGGCAAAGAACCCGCCCGCCGGTTTTGACAGCCGAACCGCATCGAAAGCGCTGGAGGCGCCGGCGGAGCTGGTGTCGGCGGCGTCGGACGCGATTGAAGACGGCAATCTGGACGATCTTCGACCGCTGCTCGCTCCGTTGTATGAGTTCATTGATGAGGACGGCAACCGGTTTGAGGGACCGCTGGCGTTGCTGGCGGCGGCGCAAACGATCCTGCCGGACGAGGTGGCGGAGAAGCGCATCAGCCTGTTTTTGTCGCCGAACGAACAGCGCGCCGTCGCGTTTCAGGATGTTGACCTGCGCCGCTTGTCGCTCCTGCTGCTGCGGCTGGACGGCGCATGGAAGATGGCGGGCGCCTCCATGAGCGTTCCGTATGAGAGGCTGAACGTGGAAGCCGCCCCGCCGCTCAGCCTCCTATGGGCAGACCTGAAGCGCGGATAACGTCCATTTGCAGCGCCGGGTCCGATTCCCCCCTTGAAAAGGGGGGCTAGGGGGGTTTAAAGGCCGCGCGCGGCGGCTGCGATGTCTTAAGATTCCCGCTTACGCGGGAATGACGACAAGCGTCGTCAACGCTTTAAGGTCAAAATGAAGTTCATCGCTTGAGCGTACTACCCGCTCAACGCCCCCGTTGCGCTGGACGCCCAGCGGCGCTATCTTCAGGTCATGGGAGAAACGCTATGAAACAGACGCGCGCCGTTCTCGCCGCTCTCGCTGCGTTGACGCTGCTTGCGGGGTGTGAACAGCATACCGATATCGTTACGTCGGTCGCCTATTCTCCCGACAGCAAGCAGATTATCAGCGCCAGCTACGACGGTACCATCCGTCTTTGGGACGCCGCCGAACGCGCGCATCTTCGCACGTTGAAGGGGCATGGCCATTCTATTTACGACGTCTCTTTTTCCCCTGACGGCAAGACGCTTCTCAGCGTCGGATCGTTCGATGAGATTTTTATCTGGAGCGTTGAAACCGGAGCGCGTCTCCGGACGCTGCCGCACTACGACGCCGATTTCTACGATGTCGGTTTTTCGCCCGACGGCCGCCTCGCCGCCGGCGCCGCCTCGGGCGATCAGGTTTTTCTGTGGGATGTCCAAACAGGAAAGCGAATCCGCGCGCATAAGGGAAGCGTCTTCGCCTTCTCGCCGGACGGCAAGACGCTCGCGACCGGCAGCGATGACGGCGTCCATCTGCGGGATATTGCAACAGGCGATTTGACCGCCAAGATAGAAATGGAAAAGACGTTCTTGAAGATGGCTTTTTCGCCCGACAGCAAGACGCTTGCCGTTCTCCGTCATGAAGAGCCGATTGAGCTGTGGAATGCGGAAACGGGGAAACTCATGAAGACGCTGCCAAGCCCTGACGACTCCCATGAGATGGTTCTATCCCCCGACGGCAAGACGCTTGCCAGCTCTGGTCTCAACTCGCGCATTCATCTCTGGAATGCCGATACGGGCGAGCTGATCAAAAAGGTCGGCGATAGGGGCGGGGCATTTGATCTCGCCTTTTCGCCGGACGGAACGACGCTCATCGCCGGGACGTATAAAGCCGTCCGTTTTTATGCTTTCAAAAACGATTGACGCCCGGATTTCAGGGATATTCGCGCCGCCGCGTTCGATTCCCCTTGAAAGAGGGCCGCGTCCGATTCCCTTGAAAGAGGGCCGCGTCCGATTCCCCCCTTGAAAAGGGTACTACACGTTTGACTATATAAGCGGATTGCGCTACTCTAAAGGAAGATTGAGAAAGGAAATTCCAATGCGGTCTACCAGTATCTACGAGATTTTTGAAAAATATCCCGATGAAAAAAGCGCCGCCCGATTCTTTGAAGAAAGCCGATGGCCGAACCACATCTGCTGCCCCCGATGCGATTCCAAAAACATCGCCCGAGTGAAAAACGCCAAACCGATGCCGCTCAGATGCCGAACATGCCGCAAGTATTTCAGCGTCCGCACGGGAACCGTCATAGAGAAAAGCAAAATTCCCCTGCATATATGGCTTCTGGCGCTCTACTTGCTCCTGACGTTTAAAAAAGGCGTATCGAGCGTTACGATGGAAAAATACTGGGCATAAGGAACCAGGCTCCGCATGGTCCCTAGGCCGCCGCATCCGAGCCGCGATGGTAAGCGACGACGAAATGCTGAGCGGAACCGTGGAGATAGACGAGACCTACATCGGCGGCATAGAGACAAAAAAACATCGCAGAAAAAAGCTGGGCGTCGGAAGCGGAACCCGCGGCAAGCAGACCGTGATCGGCATGCGTCAAAGGAACGGCGAAATCCGCGCGTTTCTGCTGGACAATATGAGGATAGAAACGGCGCTTGGCGCTGTAAGGGCGAATGTGGCGCCTGGGTCCACCGTTTATACCGACGCTCTCCCGACCTACAGGAGCATGGAGGAATACGCGCATGCCGCTGTCTCGCATCAGAAAGGCGAGTATGTTCGCGGCGAAGTTCACACCAACAGCATCGAGTCGTTCTGGGCCGTCCTGAAACGCGGGTACCGCGGCGTTTACCATTTCATGTCGTTTAAACACCTGGGTCTATACGTCAAAGAATTCGTCTACCGGTTCAATGTTGGAAACGACAACCGCATCGAAACGCTTGCCAAGATTGTTCCGCGCATGGTCGGTAAACGCCTTCCTTACGCGGATCTGGTCAAATAAGGCGGTTGCAGTTCCAAAACCTGTGAGGCAGGATACATACAGGTATCGTCCGTATGGTTGCAGCGGTAGATTGTGCCGAATGCGCCAAACAGGCGCGAGAGCAGAAATAAAATCGGCAGTTGTAGGAGATTGCATGAAATGGGCTGGCCGTGTTGCGTGCAACGGAACGCCGCCCGCCCAAGATGAGTCGTAAGCAACGAATTACGACAAGAAAAAACGTAAAAAATGCAACGCTGAAAACAATGGCGGGGTATATGCCTCTGGCAAATCAAACGTGTAGTACCCCTTGAAAAGGGGGGTTAGGGGGGTTTAAAAGGCAGGCGCGGCGGCTGCGATGCCTTAAGATTCCCGCTTACGCGGGAATGACAGCGACAGGCGGCGGACGCTTTAGGGTCAAAATGAAGTTTATCGCATGAGCGTACTGACGCCCAGCCGCCCTATTTGACAGCGCCGCCTATTGCGATTAAACTGAAGCGCAGGGCTGCAAAGCCGCCGCCCGTCAACGCGAAAGGAAAACGCCGATGAACAACCGCCTCATTTGGAAATGCCTGCTCTTGCCGGGCGCGATCCTGCTGGCGTTGGCGTGTACAGCGCTTGAGGCAAACGCGCAGCAGCCGGCGCATGATACAACGCAAAAAATGCAAGGTCCCGCCGCCCGCGCTATAGCGGTGTCGCCCGACCGTGGAATGCTTGCCTTTGTTCTCGAAAGAAGAAACGGAACCGAATACCAAGCGGGGCTAAGGGCGTTTCTCGAATTCCCAAAAGGCGGCGGCAACCTGGCGTTCCCGCTCACGTTTGAGATCATAGAGGTTGTGCAAAGCCCCAACCCGTCCGTCATCGCCTTTATCGCAAAAGAGGTGTCAGGGACATACGACGCATACAGCGTCTATATGTTCGACAGATCGGGCGCCCTTCCAAAACGCGGCTCCCGCAGCTACCCAGGGTCGTCCCATCCGCTTCTCGGCTTTACGCGGTATGCGGTAAATCTCAAGCCTGTCAAAAGCGATCTGCAGTTCTCTAACGACGGGCGTTTTCTGCGCTATGTTGAGCGGGATGTAGAAACGGGAGCCGCGTCAACAGACCGCTTGACCGCAGAATCGAACCGCTCCATTTCGCTGGGTAAGGCTCAATACGGGTACGCCAGCATTGAAGACAGAGGTCTCAACGGGGTTTCGGTCAAGTCTCTCAAATGGCTCCCGCCGAAGCCGCCCGACAGCCTTCCCGCCTTCATAACGGCGGCGCAGCCTGAAATTCACCCGGGGACGCAGCCCGCATGGTCGCCCGATTCCAAGACGCTTTATGTCCATGACGGCGCCGGCGTCTGGGGCGCTGAAATTGGCAGGGCTGTCGGCTTGCCGGAGTGGCGTCTGACAGCGCCGGCGGCCGATGTTCGCGCGTTTCATATCTCCGCCGGCGGCTCGCGCGCCCTCCTGGAACGAGACGGGAAAACGCGGCGAATTGAGCTTGTCAACATAAAGGGAAAGCAGAAGCCGCAGCTTATCGGAGAGGGTCGAAACGCCCGTTTCAGCCCCGACGGAAAACGGTTCGCCTTTCTGAACGGCGGCGGCGCGTTCATGGCGGACGTCCAAGACGGCAAACCGCGCTGCGTCGGCGGAAGCGCGAATGGGCAGCCGAAAATACAGCCCCACTCCCGCCTCCAATGGTCGCATGATTCGCGGCTCCTTTATGTACATGACGCGGAGGGGATCTGGTCGATTCAACCGGACGGAGAAGAAAACCGATGGGCGCTGTATGTGAAGGCGAAGGGTCTCGACACATACCGCATCGTCAGTTGGGACCGCCGGCTGCGGTATCTGAATAAGACGCCCGAACTGCCTGAATTCAAGACATTCATCTATCTTGAGGCGGAAGCGGCGCATGTCCCCGATCTGTTTGCCGCGGACGGCAACGGCGGCTTCGTTCAGGCGTCGCTGACGTCGAATAAAGCCGAACCGCGCCGCGGGGCGCTGTCCGATGCGGACGAAAACGGAGGCATGAAGGAGCGCTATCTCATCTCCGTCAACCTGTCCAATAAGTATCCGCAGATGCATTGCGAGCGTACGGCATGGGAATCTGGAACGGCGCGCGCCAAAGATTCGAATCGAACATGGTCGTACCGCGTCGACTCCAAAGGGCTGCATTCGAGGACTTTTGAAGGAACGTGCGCGTTGGGCTGGTCATTTAAATATGACCAATGACGATATAGAGCGCGCGGCGCTTCATCTTCCGTGCTGTTAATGGTATGCTGTCGGCAGGTCAAGCCAGGGGAAAACAGGATGCGAAGCCGCGCATTTGGACGTACGCAGCTGCAGGTCTCTGAAATCGGATACGGCGGAGGGCGCATACGCCGGCAAGACGATGAAAACGCCCTCGTACGAACGATCCACAAAGCGGTCGATCTCGGCGTCAACTTCATCGACACCGCGCCGAATTACGCCGGCGGATACAGCGAAGAGCTGATCGGACGCGCGCTGAAAGGGCGGCGGGAGAAGGTCATACTTGCCACCAAAACCGAAACGCGCCGACCCGAAACGATCATCGCCGAAGCAGAAGAGAGCCTGCGCCGACTCCAAACCGACGTCATCGATGTACTCCAATTCCACGGCGGATGGTTCCTCGGCGACGAAGCGGAAACGATCCTGAACGGCGGATGCATCGAGGCGTACCATACGCTGCGCGATCAGGGCAAGGCGCGCTTCTTCGGCTTCTCGGCGGACGGACCCTCGGCGGGCGTCGAACGGCTCATCCAGTCGGGCGAGTTCGACATGATCCAGACGAATTACAACCTGATGTACCAGTCCACGCATGACCATTTCAGCGGCAACGGCGTTATACCGATGGCGGAGGCGCACGGCATGGGGGTCGCGCTCATGCGTTCCACGACCAGCGGCGCCTTTCCGCGCCTCATGCGGCGCGCCTTTCCAAAAGAGACGGCGGACATCGACATAGACAGGTTCCTGTTGAACTATGCGTTGTCGAATCCGCTGGTGGACACGGCGCTCATGAGCCTGCGTTCCGAGGCGGAGGCGGAATGGGCGGACGCCGTCTCGAACGACATCGACGCGCGGTTCGATCTGCGCGCCGTTCACCGCGGCTAAGGGCTGTACGCTCAACGGAGCGATTGGCGCCGCCGCATCCGATTCCCCCCTTGAAAAGGGGGGTTAGGGGGGTTTTAAGGGACGGGCGCGGCGCATCCGATTCCCCTGACCTCATGGTGAAAGTTGGGACATCTGGACGACCAAAGCCTTTATTCATGGGAAAAAGGCGCTGCCAACCAAACCGTCATTCCCGCGCAAGCGGGAATCCAGAGTCTACCCCGAAACCGTCCGCGTTCCCAACCAGAATTGTTCCAACTCTAAGGATGAGGTCAGATTCCCCCCTTGAAAGGGGGGTTAGGGGGGTTTAAAAGACTGCCGCTTGCGCCGTTCCAAAAAAGCGGTATCCTAACGTATAGACCGCCGCTTCAATCCAGAAGGGAACGCGATGGCGCAACAGCAGCCCAACGTTATACTTGTCATCACCGACGACCAAGGCTACGGAGATCTCGCCTGCCACGGCAACCCCGTTATCCAAACGCCGAACCTTGACCAGATGCGCAGCGACAGCGTCCGACTCGACAACTTCCATGTCGGACCGACCTGCGCCCCGACCCGCGCCGGCCTCATGACGGGGCGTTACTGCAACAGCGCCGGCGTCTGGCACACCATCGCCGGACGCTCCCTGCTGCGCAGCGACGAAACGACCATCGCCGACTGTTTCCAAGCCGCCGGCTACAGAACCGGCATGTTCGGCAAATGGCACCTCGGCGACAATTACCCGTTCCGACCGCACGACCGAGGCTTCCAAGAGACCGTTTACCATGGCGGCGGCGGCGTCGGACAAACGCCCGACTACTGGGGAAACGATTACTTCGACGACACCTACTTCGACCGCGGCGATCCGAAAAAAACGGACGGCTACTGCACAGACGTCTGGTTCGATCTCGCGCTTCAGTTCATCGAAAAAAACAGGGAGAACCCGTTTCTTTGCTACCTCGCCACGAACGCGCCGCACGGACCCTTCCGCGTCCCCGACTCGTACAGCCGACCTTACCGCGAACATGTCTCCCAAACGCGCGCCAACTTTTACGGCATGATCACAAATATCGACGAAAACTTCGGACGGCTGCGGAGCGAACTGCGCCGAATGGAACTTGAAAACGACACGATACTCATCTTCATGACCGACAACGGCACCGCCGCGGGCGTCCGCCTCGGTCCGGGCGGATATGTCGTGGACGGGTTCAACGCCGGCATGCGCGGGCAAAAAGGTTCCGAATACGAGGGCGGACACCGCGTCCCGTTCTTCCTGCGCTGGCCGGGCGGCGGCTTGAGCGGCGGGCGCAGCGTCAACAGGCTGACGGCGAACATTGACGCGCTGCCGACGCTCGCCGACCTGTGCGGCGTGAACATCCCCGATCATCTTCATGGGACATCGATCAAGCCGCTGCTGTACGGCGACGAAAGCGGTTGGCAAGACCGCGTCCTGGTGACCGACTCGCAGCGGGTCGAGACGCCCATCAAGTGGCGCAAGAGCGCTGTCATGACTGACAGATGGCGTCTCATCAACGGCAAGGAGCTGTATGACATTCAGAAAGACCCTGAGCAGCGGAACGACATCGCCGATGAGCATCCCGACGAGACGGAGCGGCTGCGCGGCGAATATGAGGCGTGGTGGGAGACCGTCTCGGAGCGGTTTGACGACGACCCCGCCGTCGTCATCGGGACGGAGAATGAGCCGCTTGCCGATCTGACGACGCATGACTGGCACAACGAGAACAGCGCCTGCGCGTGGAATCAGGGCATGATCCGAAACGGCGTTCGCTGCAACGGGTACTGGCGCATAGAGGCGTCCAAGGCGGGGCGTTACAGGTTTGAGCTGCGCCGTTGGCCGATGGAGGAGGACCGCGCCGCCGCGGAGGGCATCCCAGGGCAGATCACATGGTACACGGGCGGGAAGGCGCTGCCGATTCAGTCGGCGCGCATCCGCGTCGGCGAACAGGAGCAGAGCGCCGAAGTGGCGCCGACCGACAAAGGCGCCGCGTTTGAGTTCGATCTGCCCGCCGGACCGACCGACCTGCAAACCTGGCTCACGGACGACGAAGGCGAGTCGCTCGGCGCCTATTATGTGTATGCGCAGCTTCTGGATGAGGGGGGCGGCTCTTAGCCTGACTTACGTCTTAGTTGAGACATGTCGGCGCGCGAACGCGGACAGTTTTGGGCTTGAACTCTGGATTCCCGCTTGCGCAGGAACGACAACGAGCGGCGGGGCGGCAGAGCGGAAACAGGCGGTTAGAGGGGGCGGTCGTAAATGCGGTAGGTCTTATAGATCTTGCCGCCCATTTTCAGCCCCGCCTGTACCATGTTCTCGTTGCTTTCCAAAATCCATCCCATCTCCCCATGCGTCATTCCGTCTTGAACGCCCGCGTTTCGAAAGATTTGGGCGTAGAGGACAGCGTCCAGCCCGCGGTTGCGGTATTCAGGGGCGACGCCCAGCAGAAAAATGCGGAGGCCTTTGACGCGCTTCTTGGCGGTCAGGACGCGCCACAAGCCGCGCGGAAAAAGCCGACCGCTGCGGTTGTCCGCCAGTATCTCGTTCATATCGTAAAGGCAGACGCTCGCCCCGACCAGACGCCCGTCCGCTTCCGCAAACAACGAGGAGGATGGATGAACGACCGTCTTCAGATCCCCGGCGATGTAGTCCAGCTCCGCGCCGCTCAACGGAACGAAGCCCCAGTTGCGCTCCCATGATCTCTGGTACAGTTCCTTAAAAGCCGCCAGTTCGGAACGCACATTTTTGAGGTTGATGGGGCGTATCTTCATGCTCATTCGCTTTTCTAGCCGGTCGGCGATGCGGAAGATGCGCTCATCCATCCCGCCGCCCTCGTGCGAAATGAGCAGCATGTAGAGATCCTGCGCCTTTTCAAAACCAAGCGCGTCCATCAGCTGCGGATAATACGGCGGGTTATACGGCGTCATGAGCATCGGCGGCTTGTCGAACGGGTCGATGAGCATGCCGCATTCCCCGTTTGTGGACGGGTTCGCCGGTCCGCGCATCGTCTCCATTCCGTTTTGACGCAGCCATTCCGCCGCCTTATTGAACAGCGCCTCGGCGAGTTCGCGGTCGTTGACGCATTCAAAAAAGCCGAAGAATCCGACCTTGTCCTCATGAAAATCGTTGTGCGCCGTATTCACCATCGCGGCGATTCTTCCCGCCGGCTGCCCGTCCTGCAGCGCGAGCCATGCGGCGACGCGCGCCTGCTGAAAAAACGGGTTCTTCGCCGCGTTCAGAATGCTCGCTTGGCTCAAACGAAGCGGCGCTCTCCAGTGCGGCTCGTCCGCATGAAGACGATAGGGAACGTCAATAAACCTGTTTCGGTCGGCTCTGCGCTCAAGTTGAATCGGCTGTATCTCGCGCTTGATGTGCATCGCTTCGCTCCGCAGTCTGTTTTAAGGCGTTTGATTGAACAGCGTTCGTTCCAGTTTCTTGCCGGTGTACGGATCGGTCAGCAACGGCAAATCCAGAACGGCGTCCCATTTCCGATCTTTGTTAAAATACTCTTCAATAGAAAAACACTGAATCGGGTCGTACGACTCGCCGTCCACATGGACTTGATCCAGTCTAGACGCCCAATCCAATTTCCACTGATGCCGCATGCGCTGCTCCTCTAGCGTTTTGAAAATGCCCATGGCGGCGTCGTTGTTCAGCATGGTTGCCTGCAGCTCTTTATATTTTTGAATTTGAGAGCCGGGGGAACCCGTAACCTGGACAACGACGCCTCTCAAGTCGCTGTTTTCAGGTTTCATGGCGATGACGCCCGCTCCGTCCACGCCGCCGTCGCGCGACTTGTTCGGGTTCGGCGCCAGCCCAGGTATCAATCCAATCGCCCAGTCCTGGAACTTATACGGGTCATGTCGATGCAACATGCGCGCTTCCGTAACATTGTTCGGCGTACCTTTCACAGGCAGCTGATGCGCGCCCATCGGGGCAATCCTCTTTTCGTTTATTAAATTCAGCGCCGGCGCATAAATGTCGATGCCGACAGCATGGCGGCCGTTCAGCAGCGCCGCGACAACGGTCGTTCCGCATCCGCAGAACGGGTCCAGCACAACATCGCCCGGTTTCGAAGACGCTTTCACGATGCGGTCATATACGGCAATCGGCTTTTGCGTCGGGTATCCGATACGCTCCTTGCCTTTTAGCAGCGGTATGTCCCATACCGTGTCCGGTATTTTGCCCTTTTCATTCAACCAGCTGCCATCGCTTTTTTCCGCAAAACCGGAGCCTTTATACTGGACTCGGTTATGAGACGACTCCGAATACGGCACTCGAATTTCTTCGTGGTTGAACGTCCAATCGTTCGATTTCGTATATCGAAAGATCGTGTCATGCTTTCTGGGAAAATGCCTTCTTGTCGCCGAAAGATTGGAGTAATGCCAGATGATTTCATTTCTAAAATTCCGCTTTCCAAAGACCGCGTCCATGATCAGTTTCAGATAATGGGAGGCGGTCGGGTCGCAGTGGAGATAAAGGGTTCCCGTCGGCTTTAAAATGCGATGCGTCTGATACAAACGCTCCGCCATGTAAGATGTGTACGAGAGCGTCCGGCTTTTCGGAATAAACGCCTCAAAGCCTTTGATGACAGCGCTTGCGGGATTTGCATGCGCATTTTTAACGCGGTTCAGCCGCTCTACAGATTCATCGTTCCATGTCCAGATGTCCTCATACGCCTTGATTTGCGGGTTGATCGATTTTCCGAACAGTCCGCGCCCTTTGAAAATGTTGTTGTATTGGGCGTTCGAGTTGAACGGCGGATCAAGGCATATCAGATCGACGCATTCATCCGGCCATTCTTGCATGACCTCAAGACAATCGCCGAAATAAAGCGCGTTCGGTTCAAACTGTTTGCTGAGCATCGTTCTTCTTTATATCAGCGCCTGCGCATACTCGACAGCGTTGCGGAAGATCGCCAGCCCGGCTCCCTCTTCAGGCAGCGGCTCGCGCGTCCAGCGGGGATGTTGATAACGGCTGATGAACCGTTCAGGGTGCGGCATCATGCCCATGACGACGCCGGACGGATCGCACACCGCGGCGATGGCGCGCGCCGAGCCGTTCGGGATGGCGGGGTAACCCTCTCCCGCATAACGCAGCGCCACCTGCCCGTTCGCTTCCAGCGCGTCCAAGAGATCGTCCCCGCCCGTTAAAAATTTCCCTTCCGCATGGGCGACCGGAAGCTCTATTTCCGTTTCGATCCCCTTAGTAAAGATGGAGCGGCTCGGCGCCGGCTTTAGGCGCGTCCATCGGCATTCAAACTTGCCGGAGTCGTTCCATGCCAGGCTTGCTGTCTGCGTTCCGAGATCTCCATCGGGCAAAAGCCCCGCGCGTACCAGTACCTGAAACCCGTTGCAGACGCCCAGGACAGGTTTCCGCGCCTGGACGAAACGGCGCAGCGGCTCATGCATCCGATGTACCAGCTCGTTTGCCAGCGCTTTGCCGGCGGCGATGTCGTCTCCGTAGCTGAAGCCGCCCGGTATCGCCAGGATATGAAACTCGTCCAGCCGCCGTTCGCCGTCTAAAAAGCGGCGGATATGGACGCGCTCGGCGTCGGCGCCCGCCGCTGTGAAGGCGCGCTCCGTTTCGACGTCGCAGTTGATGCCGCCGGCTCTCAAAATGACCGCTTTAACCTGCATGGAACTCCTCACCAGTTGAATGTCCCTTGCCATGCTTCTTTTAGCGCGAAGATGTCGGCGGAGAGGCGCGTTTGCCCGTCCGCGTCTTGAACGGCCAGAAGCGGGCGCTCCGCCGTAACGCCCAGCCGATGCGCTTCCGCGCCATGCGCCTTCCATGTTTTGACCAAATCCGCCTCTTGACTCGGCGAACATGTAACGACAAAGCGGCTGGGCGACTCTGAAAACAGGAATTCGTCAAAGCGCATATCTTTCGCCGCTTCTTTGGGTAGGCGTATGTCCATGCCGAAGCCGCCTGCGAACGCCGTTTCCGCCAGCGCGGCCGCTAAGCCGCCTTCGGAGCAGTCATGCGCCGAACGGAGCCGACCCTCCGCCGCGGCTTGCGAGACGGCGTCGATGGATCGGCGCGCCTCATCGAAACGCACGTGCGGAACGGAGGCGCCGATTTCGCCGCGAAGGGCGTAATAATGGGAACCGCCCAGCTCCTTGCGCGTCTGTCCGACAAGATACACAACATCCCCCGCCGCCTTCGCGTCCATCGTGAGCGTCTTGGACACATCGTCGATTGGACAGACGGCGGAGATGAGCAGCGTTCCTGGGATGGCGGCGCTTTCGCCCGTATCGCCGTCACGGTATTCGTTGTAGAGGCTGTCCTTCCCGGAGATGAACGGCGTCCCGAAGCCGACGGCGGCGTCATAACACCCTTTCGCCGCGCGGACGAGCGCGCCGAGCCGATCAGGCTTGTCAGGATTGCCCCAGCTGAAGTTGTCCAGCAGCGCCGTTCGTTGGCGGCTTCCGCCCGTCGCCGCGACATTCCGCAGCGCCTCATCCACGGCGAGAGCCGCCATCCAGTACGGGTCGATGTCGCCGTATTTCGGGTTCATGCCGTTCGCAAAGACGACGCCTGTCTGCCTGTCCAGCATCGGCTGAATAACGCAGGCGTTTCCCGGCCCGTCATGCGCCGCCCCCTGCAGCGGCTTGACGACAACGCCGCCCTGCACCTCATGGTCGTATTGTCGAATGACCCACTCTTTGCTGGCGATGTTCGGCATGGCGAGCAGCGCGGTCAGCGTCTCGGTTAGGTCGCTCGGTTCGTCAAAGACGGGATCGCGCCGGTCAGGGGCGTTCCAGACGGCGCGCTTGGCGATGTCCGGCAGTCCGTTGTGCAAAAACTCCATGTCCAGGTCGCCGACCGTCTCTCCTTTGTACTTAACAATCAGCCTGCCCGTGTCGGTGAAATGTCCAAGCGAGGCGGCTTCCACATCCTCCGCCGCAAGCAGCGCCTTCAGCCGCGCCTCGTTTTCAGGCGGAACGGCGAGAACCATGCGCTCCTGCGCCTCCGAGAGCCAGATTTCCCACGGGGCGAGTCCGTCGTATTTGAGCGGGGCGCGTTCCAGATGCGCCTCCGCGCCGATCTCGCTGCCCATCTCGCCGACAGCCGACGAGAAACCGCCCGCGCCGCAGTCGGTTATGCATCGAAACAGCCCCTCGTCGCGCGCTTGGAGGAGCGCGTCTGTCATCTTTTTTTCAACAATCGGGTTGCCAATCTGAACGACGCTGCCGAGCGACTCGGAGGTTTCGTCCAGCTCCGCCGAGGAGAAGGTGGCGCCGTGGATGCCGTCCCGCCCTGTCCGTCCGCCGACCGCCATGATGACATCGCCCGGCAGGACATTTTTATCGACGCGGTCAAGCGGTATCAACCCGGCGCAGCCGCAGTACACAATCGGATTCGCGGTGTAACGTTCGTCAAAAAAGATCGCGCCGTTCGCGGTCGGAATGCCCATGCGGTTGCCGTAGTCGCGGACGCCGGCGACGACGCCCTTGAAAACGCGCTTCGGATGAAGAACGCCTTTCGGCAGCCGCTCCATCGGCATGTCATGCGGACCGAAGCAGAACACATCGGTGTTCAGAATCGGTTTGGCGCCCAGCCCTGTGCCGAGTATGTCCCGTATGACGCCGCCGATGCCGGTCCCCGCGCCGCCGTACGGTTCAACAGCGGAAGGGTGGTTGTGCGTCTCCACCTTGAACGCGATGCCGTACTGATCGTCTAGGCGGATGACGCCCGCGTTGTCTTTAAAAACGGAGACGCAGTCGTCCCGCCCAATCTTCTCCGTCGCGCCGAAGATGTAGGTTTTGAGCAGGCTGTTGATCTGCTCGCGCCGTCCGTTTTCTTCATAGTCGATTCGTCCGCGAAAGGTTTTATGAACGCAATGCTCCGACCAGGTTTGCGCGATCGTTTCGATCTCGACATCGGTCGGATCGCGTCCGATTTTTTGAAAATGCGCCTGGACAGCGCGCATTTCGTTCAGGTTGAGCGACAAGCCCCCCTCTCGGCTGATCGCCTCCAGCTGGTCGCCGCTCGCTTTCAGGAGGGGAAGCGTACCGACATCCATGCGCATTGCTCCGTTTTAAGCCTATCGAATCTCGCCGACGCGCTGGTAGAGCAGATCCCCGTCGTAGAAAACCTCCACCGTGACCGGCACGGACAGCGTCAGGTTGGACGGGCGCGGGTATTGCAGGACGCCGGCGCCGCTCTCGTCCGGTTCCAACGTGAAGGAGACTTCGGCGTCTTTTTCTTCTCCCGCGCCGATGGAGACGCGCGCCTGCAGCGTTTTTTTAAACGGGTTTTTGACCGACACCTTCAGCGCGTTCATCTCCTTGCTCGGTTCAAGGCGCACCGCGTTGTCCGCCAAGGCGCGGAATTCTGGCGTGGCGATGTCATGCGGAAAAATGCTGCCCGGGCGGATGACGGCGACGCGCGTCTCGTTCCCGTCCACCGTGACCAGCGCGTAGTGATGGATCGCGCCGTATTCTTCCGCCTCGCTCGGCAGGAGGGCGGCGCCTGTCGGACCCAAAATAAAGTAGGGGCGCTCTTGGCGCGGCTCATAGCTTAGGCGGTGGTAATGTCCGACAAAGACGGTGTAGCGCGTTCCCTTCAGCCGCTTTTCGATCCGCTCCCACTGCGCCAGCGCTTCGCCTGAATGGCGCCACGCGGGGCGGTGCATGAACACAAAGATATGCTTCGCGTTTCGGTTTTTGTCAATGTTCTCCTCCGCCCATTTCAGCTGCGGCTCGCCGAACATGACCGCGCCGGTACGCCAACCCTCCTCCGTGTTGAGCGCCATGAAATGGCAGCCCTTGTAATTGAAGGAGTAGTAGGCGCGCCCGACATTCTTTTCCCAGTAGTCGAACATGATCTGGTTGCTGATGTCATGGTTGCCGGGCAGAAAGAAGAACGGCGCCTCAATGAGACTGGCATGCTCTAAAAATTCTTTCCATTCTTTGTCGAGTTGGGGGACGCTGACCGTGCCGCCCTGGATGAGGTCGCCGACCATGATCGCAAAGTCGGGACGGAGTTCGTTCACCTCCAGCATGGCGCGGTCGAATATATGCCAGTTTTCCAGCCCGCCGCCTGTTTTATCGCCGATGACAGCGAAGGTGAATTTCTGATTGTCTTTAGGGAAGGGGCGGTCCAGACCAGGTATGCCGGGCGGGAGATCGGGCGCCATGCCATGTTCGCCGCGCACATGCGCATGCCCGTTCCACGCGGGCGCCGACAACGCAAAAGCGGCGCAGACAGCAATCCAAACGGCGCGCTGCTTCATGGGCATTATTTTCCCTTCTTTAAGAAGCTGGGCGGATCGCTCCATTTGTCGCCGAAGAGAAACTCATCTACAGGTATGCGTTCGCGCGTTTGCGTCTCGCGCTCTTTCAGGTCGTCCGGCAGGGCGTCCGCCTCGCCGAGGTATCCGACCGCGATCATGGCGCATGGTTCGCGCCCTTCCGGTATTTGAAACGTCTCGCGCGCTTTTTCTCGGTTGAATCCGCCCATCATATGGACATAGAGGTCCATTGATGCGGCTTGGAGAATCAGGTTGGCGGAGGCGAGACCTGTGTCATGGAACGCATACCGGTTCGCGCCGCGTTCTTCGTTCACGGTTGCGGCGACCGAGAGCAGCAGCGCGCCCGCCTTGCCTGCCCAGAGCTGGTTGCCGGGCATGAGGCATTCAAACAGGCGCGAAAAGAGCGGTTCATCCCCGCGCAGAGCCGCAAAGAACGACCAGGGCTGCGCGTTGAAGGAGGAGGGCGCCCACCGCGCCGCTTCCAGCAGGCTCAACAGCTGCGCATGCGTCATCTCTCGGCTGGAGAAGGAGCGCGGACTCCAGCGCCGGCGAATGAGCGCATGGATCGGATGGTCGGCGTCGGCGCTTTTAGACATTCAGACCCCTTTCGGTTCGCGTCGCTGAACGCCTATATGATAGCCGAGACCGCGGCTCATTCCAAGTTGCTCTCATTCCGCGTTTCTCATAGCCTGCCCCCGTGAAAACGGGGGTCATTCCCGTGCGGCCATTCCGTCATTCCCGCGCGGCCATTCCGTCATTCCCGCGCAAGCGGGAATCTTAAGGTTTCGCAGTCGGCGCGTCGGCGCTTTAAACCCCCCTAGCCCCCCTTTTCAAGGGGGAATCTTAAGGTTTCGCAGTCGGCGCGTCGGCGCTTTAAACCCCCCCTAGCCCCCCTTTTCAAGGGGGAATCTTAAGGTTTCGCAGTCGGCGCGTCGGCGCTTTAAACCCCCCTTTTCAAGGGGAATCTAGAGGGGCCGTCTCTATGGAGAGGGCGGGCTTTCGGCGCCGTTCGCCAGCGCTTCGATGGCGGGGAGAGCGCCAAAGATTCCCCAAAACGGAACGCTCACAATGTCCCGGCTCAACGGCGCGCCGACCAAGAAACTAACCCAGAAGGAAGTCTGTACCGCGGTCAAACCGAGTACCCATGCCCGCCAGTAAGCGTCCTCCAGTCGATTCGCCAAACGAAACGCGTACCGGTAAAACGACGCGCCAAGCCACGCCAGCGCCGCAAATCCAACAAGCCCCGTCTCCGCCAGCGTCTGCAGATAGATGTTGTGCGCGCCGAGGTTGAACTGCCCGGCGTAACCCAAAAACGCTTCGTTCACATAACTTTGAGCGAAGGAGCCTGGACCGTAGCCCAAAACAGGCTGGCTCCAGAACATCTCCAGCGCGTAGCCCCACCGAAGCAGGCGCGCGCGGTTCGAAGCGTACGATGGGTCGAAGATCGACAAGACGCGCCCGAGGACCGCCTCTCGCGCGGCGGGAATCAGCGCGGCGGCAGCGGCGAGGCTCAACCCGACGCATGCGATGAGCCATTTGCGCCGATTTGACATGCCGCTTTTTTGAAACATCAACAAAAGAACGCCCGCCAAAAGCGACGTCCACGCCCCCCTCGACCAGCAAAACAGCATCGAAAAGCTGAACAGCCCCAGCAGCCCCCACCTCCAAGGGCGGCGGCTTCCAGAGTCCGCGTCAAACAGGGCGAACGAAATCAACGGCAGCAGAAAGATGGTTAGATAGGCGCCGTAGCCTGTGTAGTCGGTGAAGAGCGCGCCTCGATAAGCGGACGAATACGCCAGCGACTCGAATCTGGACGCGAGAAGTACGGTCATGACGCCCGCGGCAACGGCGCCTCCTGCGGTCAAGGCGGCAACGGCTCCCCGAAAAACGGCGGGGCGGCGCAGCAGCGCGTAAAACGAAAACGCGAGACCGATATACGCGGTCGACCGCGCCGCGTTCTTTGCCGACACCAGCAGCCGGTCCGACTGCGACGCCGCCAGCGCCAGCGTCAACGCATACGCGATGAGCGGCCATCGGAGCGGGTGCGGCTCCGCCTTCCCCCCCTGCGCATGCAGAACGAGTCTGTCGAACAGATACGCGCCGAGGAGCGCCGCGGCGATCGGTTCCGACGGGACCTGCAGCTCCGTCTGCCGCGCGAAGATGAACCGAAACGAGTACGGCAGCGCCGCCAGCAGAACATACAGCGACAGCTCCGGCGCCGCTCCCGCAAAAAAAAGTATGCATGCGCCGACGCCAAGCGCGAGAACCAGCTCGGCGCCGCGCGCCTGTGTCAACCGCGCGAGCAGAACGCACAGCGCCGCCGACGCGCACCCCCAGACGGCAAGCCGCGCCTTACTCGCCCGCATTCCGCATTTCAACCCGTATCGGTTCGAAGGAGAACCCTTTTTCTTCATACGCCCGCGCGAGCCGCCGCATGATCAGTTCGTCTTGGCAAAAGCCGACGACCGCCGCTCTGGAGCCGCTGAACTTGGCGGGGCAGCCGAGCGCGCGCGCCAGTTCGACCATCTCAATGTCGCGCGGGTCCATCGCCTTGTCGCCAAAAATCTTCCGCCGCAGGTCGAAGTTTTGGTTCATCAGCGCGCCGAGGGCGTCCATA
Source organism: Candidatus Poribacteria bacterium (assembly GCA_963665845.2). GTDB lineage: Bacteria > Poribacteria > WGA-4E > JAPPNK01. Next base: position 1,590,049 of record OY762492.1, on the reverse strand, counting down.
TCCCCCTCCGCGAGCGCATGGCGCGCCTCCACCGCAAACTGCGCAAAACGCTTCATTGCGTCGATCACCTCCTGGTCGCCCGCCTCGTATCGAAAGCGCACGTTGTTATGCACCTTGCCCGATTCGCCGCTCGCGCTGCGGTATGCCAAAAACAACGGCGGGAGCGTCCGTCCGTCAAGGCGCGAATAGTCGCCGTAGCCGTACTCCAGCATCAGCTTTTCGTCAAAGTCCATAAAGACGGTTCCGCCGTATGCCTGAACGACGCGGTCTTGCAGCCCCGCGGTGATGTCCAGCTCCTCCGTTTCGACGCTCAAGGTTAGGTTTGGGAGTTCCGGTTTGGGGAAATGGTCGCCGGCGCGTATTTCGTAAAACTGCATGAGCGCGCGGATGACGGCGGTGATGATGGCGCTGGAGCCGCCGAGGCCGACCTGGCGCGGAATGTTTGTGTCGTATTCGATGGTAAAGTTACGGGCATGAAGAGAGACGCCGCGCTTGTCGCAGAATTCGCGGAACTTTTTGCATGTGGCGAAGACGAGGCGCATGCCCCCGTAGTAGCCTTCGATGCGCGCCCGCTCTTCGAGCTGCGCGATGCTTTCAAACTGGGTGGAGTCGTGTATCGGATGGCGGCGGAGTTCAATGCCGGGGCTTTCCCAGAGGCGCACATTCGCCTGAAAATTTTGGATCGCCGCCGCGATGGTTTTTCCAAAAAAAATGTCGGACGGGTTGCCCATGAGACCGACCCGCGCATACGCTTGCGTTTCAACGATCATCATCGCTCGCTTTCATGTTGCGCCGTTTCCTTAACGATATGCTAGACGGCGCAATTCAACAATCATAGGAAAATGCAGGGAGAATGCAAGGAGAATGCAATGAGCGTGACGCTCGCGCTGGATGTCGGAGAGAAGCGGATCGGGGTCGCCTGTTCAGACCCGCTTGGGATCGCCGCGCTGCCGCTGGACGCAATTGCGCGAACCAGTTTGGAGGCGGATTTGTCGGCGGTCTGCGCGTTGGCGGAGGCGCGCGGGGCGGAAGCGGTCGTGGTCGGCTTGCCGAAAACGCTGCGGAACGAGATCGGACAGCAAGCGCGGAAGGTTCTGGCGTTTGCGCGGGCATTGGAGAAGCGGGTCCCCTGCCGCGTGGAGACCTGGGATGAGCGGTTGACGACGGCGGAGGCGTCGCGCGCGTTTCAGGGCGTCTCGCCGAAAAAGCGTCGCCGGCAGCGGGAAAAAGGCGCCCTAGACAGCGCGGCGGCGGCGCTCATCCTGCGCGGCTATCTGGCGAGCCGATCCAGCGGCGGGTGAAGGTTGCGCTAGGGCTGGGCGGTACTCCCAACCGCGATCGCCGCATGAGCGTACTGCCGGTCAAAGATGCGTTTGACAAACGGCTCCATGTTTGGTAATCTCATTCCAAACGACAAAGAAAGGCGGACCGCAATGAAAATGGAAGACGCGACGCGCAAAGAACGCCCCCAGCGAACAAAAGAACCCTGGCGCAAAGAAGGCGGCGGAGACGACGCCGGCCCGACGCGCCCCGACATAGAAGAACCAAGCCGAAAACGGCTGCTGCGCCGAATGCGCCAGGTCGACAAAGACCAGGCGCGCCGGTATCGACAGCGGACCGGCGAATAGGAGCCGCAAGAGTGGACGACACCTCCAGCCGACAGGCGCTCTACGGCGCGGGCTTCCGCGGCGATTTTCTGTCGCTACTGCGCGCGCAGGGAATCTCGCCGATGCCCGCGCTCAACGCCGCCGGCGCCGACGACGCGCTTCAACATACCGAAGGCACCACCGTGCTGGCGCTGCGTTACAACGGCGGCGCGCTCATCGCCGGCGACCGGCGCGCCGTCGCCGGCTCCGCCATTATGTACGACCGCGCCGACAAAGTGCTTGAAATCGACGAACGTTCGGTGATGGCGATTTCAGGCTCCCCCGCCGCCGCCTATGAGATGGCGCGCGTTCTAGAATACTCCTTTAGATACTACAGGCGCAGTCAGCTGCAAGAGATGAGCCTAGAAGGAAAACTGCGCGCCCTGTCGCAATTGATGAAAGAAAATCTGGGGATGGCGCTGCAGGGCATCGGCGGGGTACTGCCCATTTTTGCGGCGTACGACGACCTCGCCGGCGAAACGCGGCTCTACTTTTACGACGCGCTCGGCGCGCAGTTTGAAATGACCGACTTCGCCGCGGCAGGCTCCGGGTCGGTATGGATACGCGGCGCCTTGTATTATGAAAACCGATGGCGGCAGCGAATCGCCGACCTGGACAGGCAGGCGGCAATACAGCTGACGCTGCGCATGCTTCAAGCCGCGGCGCACTTCGACTCCGCGACCGGCGGCGGAACGCCCACCGTCAAATGTTTGACCGAAGACGGCGTCGAAACGCTCTCGGAAGATACCTTGACAGAGATCGGGGCGTCCAATGTATGACGAACCGCGCCGATGGATTCAGGCTCTAGAAAACCGCGTTCAGTATGTTGAAAAGCGGCTGCGCAGCGGCAGCCCCGTCGTCGGCTTGCCGTACAACAACGGCGCTTTGCTTTTCACAATGTGTCCGCGCGGGCAGCAGAAAATCTATGAGGTGTACGACCGGCTGGCGATGGGCGGACTGGGGCATCCCGCCGATGTGGAGCGGCTGCGCATGATCGCCGTTAACTTGGCGCATGTGGAGGGGTTTGCCCGGTCGGCGGACGATGTAACGCTCCAGCGGCTGCTCCATTTCACCATCGCGCCCCAGATCAAACAGGCGTTCGATGAAATCTACCGCTCCCCGTTCATCGCCAAATGCTTGATGGCGGAGCTGGCGCCGAAAGCGGAGCAGACGCAGTTTTTCACGGTCAGCTTTGACGGCAACTTCAGCGCGCATGACCGGTTCGGAGCCGCCGCCGGAACGCATGACGCGGAAACAACCGCCCTGCATGCGATGGAGACGGGTCTGTCCGACTCGCCGTCTCTTGAAGAGTCGCTGCGCTGCGCCGTCTACGCATGGGGAGCCTCTTTCAGCGCGGCTCTCCATGGGGCGGACGACGATCTCGACGAGGAGCCGCCCCCGCCGTCGGATGAAGCGGTCGGCGCGGCTCTCGAAAAAGCGGCGGAACGGCTTCTGCCCGAAGCGGCCGTCCTAGACCATACCTTGAGCGGCAAGGCGAAATACCGCCGGCTGACGAAAGAGGAGCTGCGCGTCGTTGTCGAAGCGGCGGACGAGCTGCGTCCAAAAGAGAGCGGGAAAGACAGATGAACCCGCGTCTCTTCGGCACAGAGATCGAATACGGCTGCCTCATTGAGGACGACGATCTGGCGATGGAGATCACGCCTGAAGCCCTCGCGCTCCGCGTGAAAGATTACATGTTCCGCGAAATGGATGTCGGAATGCTGGACGAGCATTACCGCGACTGGGGCGAACCGCCCGGCAACGGCGGCTTCATGTTCAACGGCGGACGGCTCTATATCGACATGGGGCATATCGAGTATGCCACGCCGGAGTGCCGCTCGGTGCGCGACCTGATCGTGTATGAGCGGGCGATGGACAATCTGATTGTGGACGCGCTGGACGGGCTGGGTCTGCGGGATCAAGCATCCTTTGTGCGCAACAACATCGACCATGTAACCGGCGCCACCTTCGGATACCATGAAAACTACCTCATGAGCCGAGATGTCGATTTTTATCAGCGCGTCATTCCAGCGCTGATACCGTTTCTGATCACACGGCAGATTTACGCCGGCGCCGGACGCATCGGGTACCATGAAGAGGATATGTGGGAAGCCGACTCGCCGCGGCGGCATCGGCGCGCGACGCGCATCGACCCCGACTCGCCGTATCAGATCTCGCAGCGCAGCGACCATATCGTAACGGAGCAGTACCAGTGGGTTCAGTTCAGCCGCGCCATCATCAACACGCGCGACGAACCGCTGGCAGATTCGAACCGCTTTCGGCGTCTGCATCTGCTGCTGGGCGACACGAACATGTCGGAATACGCGCATATGCTGAAAATCGGATCGACGGCGGCGGTTCTGCAGCTGATTGAAGCGGGCGTTCCTTTTCCGGAGATCGAGATTGCGAATCCGATACGGTCGCTGCGCATTGTATCGCGCGCGGTGAAAGGACCTTGGCCGATTGCGCTCGCGCACGGCGGATACACCAGCGCGATGGAGATTCAAGAAACCTATCTGGATATAGCGGAGCGTTACCTTCTGGGGGAGTCGGTCGAGATGGATGCAATCCTTCGAGAATGGCGCAGCGCGCTGGAGGGGCTGTCGCAGGACCCTGAACTGCTGAAAGATCGGATCGACTGGGCGGCGAAGAAGTGGCTTCTGGAGACATTTGTGGAGGAGGAGCGTCTCTCTTGGGACGACCCATGGCTTCAAAGCGTTGACCTGGAATACCATAAGATTGACCCTGACCGGAGCCTTTACGCCGATCTGGTGGAGGAGGGTTTGATGCGGGAGCTGGTGAGCGACCGCGAGGTGGAGGACGCGATGTACGACCCCCCGCGCGACACCCGCGCCTACGGACGCGCGCTCATCATGCGCATGCTCTCGGAGCGCCCGATCATGAGCGCGGTCGACTGGGACACGATCTACCTAGAAACAGGGCAGCTGGTGAAGATGCTAGACCCGTTCCACACCTACGAAACGATGCGCGGCGCCCTAGAAGACATACTTGACGGGGAGCCGCCTGAACTGCCCATGGAAGCAGAGTAGCCTCCCGCTCAATATGTCATTTCCGCCTCTCTCCTCTTCAGCAAGCATGATGTATGTTACGGGGGGCGGCGTTCCAGCGCATTTTACACGCCGCCGCCTTTCTGCTACAATACGCCCGCGCCAACAACAACAAGGAGAGCTTTCCGATGAAATTGACCGAAGCGCAGCTGAAGCAGTGGAATGAGCAGGGGTATCTCGCCATCGACCCGTTCTTCACGCCGCGCGAAATCGACGCGCTGCGCGCCGAACTGGAACGCATGTACGAAGCGAGGCGGCAGGCGGGGGTTTCGCTCAACGTCGCCATTCAGGCGGACGGAACGAAGCGGAAAGACGACGGCGACCTTCAAAACCTCCAGCTCATACCGCTCAACGACAAGAGCCCCCTTTACAGAGCTTTGCCGTTTCATCCGAAGGTGTCCGCAGCGGTCGGCGCGCTCATCGGCGGCAGCTTCCGCCTGCATCTAGACCAGAGCTTCTGGAAGCCGGCGCGGCAGGGCATCGGCACCCAGTGGCACCAAGACAACGCCTACTTCAAAATATCGGACCCGCTGCGCGGAACCGCCATGTGGATCGCCATACATGACGCGACCATCGAAAACGGAACGATCCATGTCATCCCCGGCAGCTACAAGGAGCAGTACGAGCATTACCGCGACCCGCTCAGCGACCATCATATCCGATGCGATCCGCCGAACGAAAAGGAGCGGGAACGCGCCATTGAGCTGAAAGCGGGCGGCGTCGCCTTCTTCTGCTACGGCACCGCCCACTGCACAAAAGAGAACCGAACCGACCATGACCGAGCGGGCGTCGCGCTTCACTTTCTGCATACCGACTTCACGCAGCATCCGTCCTGGGAAACGAACGCGGCAATGCGCCCCATCGTCGGCGGACCGCAAGCCAGCGGCGGCATGAACGAATACGGACGCATGGTGGAAGGTACCTGGGAGGCGGAGGTGGACGCGGTTCTGGGTTGAAGGCTGGCGTCATGCGTAAAGTTGAAACTTGTTGGACAAACAGGAGGAGTCTAGAAACCCCGCGCCCACATAACCTGCCCCTCGAAAACGGGATCATTCCCGGGCCCTTTTCGCGTCATTCCCGGGCCCTTTTCGCGTCATTCCCGCGTAAGCGGAAATCTTAAGGAATCGCAGCCGCCGCGCCCGTCCTTTAAAACCCCCCAGCCCCCTTCTCAAGGAGGAGTCTAGGAACCCTCGTCGTCAGCGTCTCTCGCGAGCCGAAATCCGAAGTCGCTGAACTGTTTATCAGGGGCGAGGGCGCTTCTCGCGGCGCAGCGCGTGAAACGGACGCTGTGCCGCCATGATCCGCCGCGCGCCGCTTTCCGCTCCCCTGCCGACGGACCGCGCGGGTTGCGTTCTGGCGCCGACGCATAATAGCCAGGATCGTACCAGTCCGCGCACCACTCATGAACCCCGCTCGCCATGCCGTATAAACCGTACCCGTTCGGCGCGTAGGCGTCCGCCGGTTCGAGCGGGGTTCGGCGTCCGCCTTCAGCGTTCGCCGGGAGCGCGTCCCCCCATGGATACGCCCGCTGATACAGCTTGCCGCGCGCCGCTTTCTCCCGCTCCGCCTCGGTCGGCAACCGGTACGCCTCCCCGACCGCCTCGGACAGCCACTTAATGTAGGCGTTCGCGTCATGCCAGCTCGGTCCGACGACCGGCTGATTCGGCGCGTTCAGTTTCGGATTATGGAAAAAGGGGGGCGGCTCATGCCCCGACGCCTCCAGAAAAACCGCGTATTCTCGGTTCGAGACAGCGAAAACGCCCATCTCAAACGCATTGATCCAAACGCGGCGCATTGGACGTTCGTTCTCCGGTCCGTCGTTGGAACCCATCCAGAACCAGCCTGCAGGTATGGGGGCGGTCGGCGGCTTGTTCATTCGCCTGTTTTCATGCCGGGTCGGCGGTAAAGTTGGGCGGCGCCTCTCGGCTCGGAGACGAAGATGCGTTCATAGCCGCCCTCGTCCAGCTGCTGCAAGATGTTCTGCGCGTGTTCATGATACAGGTCTCGAAGCTGCCACAGCAAGACATAGTCGACCGTTCCGCCCGTTTTTTCATTAAAAGAAAGAAAGTCGACCTGCGGCGGCTGCGCTTCAATGGAGCCGATATGACGGAACGGATTTTTTTCGGGTCTAAACAGAACGGGAAAATAGGTGGTGTTGCCTTCGTAATTGTCCATCTCGACAATCCGCCTTTTTGCCGCGATGATGCCGGACGCATGCAGAAAAGGTCCGATGCGCCGCGCCATGATCCGATCCTCGTCGTCGCGCCCTTGGTGGCTAAAGCAGAGCGGCAAAAGCGTTGTGTTCGTCTCCACATGGTCGCCCGCCGAGATGTACTCTTCCAGATACTCGTTCAGCTGCGCGTAGCTGCGCATATGCAGGCAGACGAACGCGATGGCGAGCGCCGCCGCGGCCCCCTGCGCAACCCGCTTTGACCATACCGGCCAGCGCTGCCCCGCCGCCCACAGCAGCAGCGCGATGTATGGAAACAGGATCATGCGGTGGCTGATGAATCCGCCGCCCGACATGCCGTCCGGCGCGATGAAATAGATGTACACATACGCCGCCGACACGACCAGCAGCGCGTCCCATCGGTTCCATTCCCGGCGGACGATTTTAACCAAAAGCAAAAAGGCGGTCAGCGCCGCAAACAGCGCGGCAACCGAAATCGCAAGCCAAACCTCCAGCGCGTCGAACGATACAAGCGACTCTAAAGTGCGCAGGCGGCGCCACTGCGACTCGAACGGAAGCCGAGCGCTTCGGTTCGTGCCTTTCTGGTTGAGAAAATTCAACGCAAACAGCAGCGTCGGAATGAACGCAATCAGCGGAACGACCGCCCGCGAGACGAAAAGCCGCCAGAACGATGTCTCTTCAGGCGACCCGTCCGCGCCGACCCGATGAAGCGGCTTCCCGCGCAGCCGTTTTATGATGTCCAGCGCGGTGAAGATCAAGACCGTCAATCCGAGCGCGGCGCATGCCGTTACGACCGTGAAGATGTGAGAGAAGTACAGCGCGAGCCACAACAGCCCCATGATCAACCCCTCGCGCCATCCGAACCGCTCCTGTTTCTTCGCCCAGTAACCGACCGCAAAAAAGAAGAACGGGAGGCTGTACGAAAAATTGTAAAAGCCCATGTGGAGCAGGTAGTTGAAGATGAACGGAAAAGAGAGAGATGCCAGCCCCGCGTTTTCAGGGTTCACCGCGCGGACCGCATACCGCGCCGACAACGGCAGCAGGACAACATAGACGCTCAAAAGCAGCTTCTCCGCCGTCAGCAGCGGGACGAGAAACATCAACCCCGCCAGCGCCAGATGCCCCGTCCAATTCGGCTCCGGGTTTGAGTTGATGACATAATATTCGCGGAAGACGGAGCGGTCGGGATGGTTGTATTCGCGCAGAACGTTGGCGTTGTTGAGATGGGCGGGTCCGTCCTGCGACGGAAAATAGGTGAACGCCCAGATCGGTATGAGATGCAGGAGAATCAGCCCTGCAAAGAGCGCGTTTTCAGGCTGTCGAACCCATCGTTTCAGCCTGTTTTTCATGAGTCGGCTACAGCGCCGTTTTCGTTTTGCGGGGCTTGGCTTCGCGGGTGGGCGTCCATGTAGGCGCCGCGCAGCCTCTCGGTCGATACCTGCGTGTATATCTGCGTCGTCGCAAGGGAGGAATGCCCCAGCAGTTCTTGGACGACCCGCAGGTCCGCCCCGGCGTTCAACATATGCGTTGCGACGCTGTGGCGCAGCGTGTGCGGTCCGACCTTTTTATCGATGCCGGCTTTCTTGAGGCAGGCGCTGATGCGGTATCGGACGGCGCGGTCGGTCATGCGCCGACCGACTCGGCTGATGAACAGCGCCTCCGGCTCCTTGATCGTTTTACAGATTTCCTTTCGCCGGCGGAGATACGCTTGAATCGCTTTTACGGCAGGTTTTCCAAGCGGGGCGATCCGTTCTTTTTTGCGTTTCCCGCGCGCCGCGACGGTCCTATTCGGTTTGAGGCTGTCCATGTTGAGCGCGCACAGCTCGCCGACGCGCATGCCTGTTGAGTACAGCGTTTCCAGTATGGCGCGGTCGCGCAGGCCGGCAGGGGTATCGCTGTCTGGGGCGTTCAGGAGGGCGATGATTTCGTCCGCGTCTAAGAATTCGGGCAGCTTGGCGCGCGGGGCGGGCGTCCGCACATGTTCGGCGGGGTTGGACGCCGCGGCGTCGTTTCGCACGAGCCAGGCGTAAAGCGAGCGTATCGCCGAGACGCGACGTTGAACGGTGGAGGCGGCTTTGCCTTCGCGCTGCAGGTTGACGATATACCGCCGTATGAGCAGCTTGTTCACCTGCTCAATGCGCGGTTTGCCGTTCTCCATCGCGCATTTTGCAAAGTCGTTCAGGTCGGTTCGATAGGCGCGTATGGAATGGTCGGAGTAGTTGCGCGCCTCTTTCAGATAACGGAGGAAAGCGTCCAGCGCCTCCGGAAGCTGCTCTAAGTTGCCCATACATCCCCCTTTGACGACATGCATGCATTTTTAACAAACGCAGGGGCGCGGCGCGGCGTTACGCTTTTTGCTGTCATTCCGCGCGCGCCTTCGGCGCTCTGTTTAAACAGAACGCCTCTATCGTTCGGTCGGAGGCGCGGGCGTAGCCTGGGACGCGGGCGATGCGCCGTCCGTTTGCGTCCAGCCAGCGATGAAACGCGCCTGTCGGGTCTACGGAGGACGCCCATTTTGCGTCCCAGACGACATAGGCGCGTTCCGCCCAGTCTGCCGTCTCTGGATTTTGAACGCGGTTGAGACCGATTTTTACCCAGCGGATGTTCGGTTTGCTTGCATAGTAGCCGCCCAGTTCTGGGGCGTGAAAATAGATCGCGCTGTTCGGCTCCGCCTGCTCCGCCGTTTGCGTCAGGGCGGTTCTCCAGTCGGGTCGTCCGCCGTTTTCCGCTCCGTAGTAGAGAACAGTTTGAAACAGCGCCGCCGCCAACAGCGCCGCCACAGCGACCCGCGAACGGCGCGCCGCGTACGCCGCCAACAGCAGCGCAAACGGCGTCAAAAAGAAAAGGTAGTAGCCGGCGATATTCTGAAAGAACGACGCCATTAAAAAAAACAAAAACGGAAACACGAGCGTACACCAGCAAAACAACCTCGGCGCCGACGAAAAACCGCCGCGCAGACTGAAAAAGAGCGCCGCGGCGGTCGGCAAGGTCAACCCATGCGCGAAGGTGATCAGCACATAGAGCGCGCCGCGCGCCCACATATTGCGCCCCCAGCCTGACACGATGCCGCCGCGCAGGGATGGTATCGTCAGCGCCGCAAGCCCCGCCAGCGCGATGGGTCCGAAATACAACAAGCAGAAACGGGGAGCCTTCTGCGGAAACGGAAATCGCGCGCGCAGCCGCCGGCGGATCAACGCATAACCCGCAAAACCGAGCCACAGTACCGACGCCGGCGTATGCGACAGAGCGAGGCATACCAGCGCGCCGAGGGCGGCAAGCGTTCTCCATATTCCGCCCTTTTCAAATGCGGCGTAAAACGCCCACGCCGCCAGCAGCGCGAAGAAAAACGCGAAGGCGTAATGGCGCGCGTTTTGCGACCAGTAAAGATGCCAAGGCGAGACGGCGACCAGCGCCGAAGCGATCAGCCCGACGCGAACGCCGAGAAGGCGCCGCCCCAGCGCCAAGGTCAACGGAACCGACGCGGCGCCAATCAGCGCGGGGGCGAGCCGCGCCGACCATTCAGAAGTTCCAAACAGCTTGAGGCAAAGCGACACGGCGGCATACGGCAGCGGGTTCATCCGAAGCGTTTCTGGAAACTGAGCCGCGTCCCGCAGCGTGTAGATTTCGTCCGCCCAGAAGCTCCACTCGCCCAGATGAATGAAGCGAAGGGCGGCGCCAATCAAAACGATGCCCGCGGCGGCGTACCGTTCAGCGCGGGACATCGGCGACGGCGCGGAGCGCTTGATCCAGCAGCGCCGCGTTTTCTCGTTTGTTGAGCCAGAGACTCGCGCCGGAGCAGTGGGGCAGCGGCGCGAGAACGGCGCTTTTCGGGTCATGCAGCAGCTGTGAAAAGGGCAGCGCCGACTCCGCCGATAGAATCTTGCCGACAAACTGCGTCAACGGACCGGCGCCTAAAAACTCCTTCACCGCCATTCCGCCCAATAAGAGAACGAGGCGCGGCTGAACCGCCGACAGCTCCGCATGAAGATGCGGGCGGCAGTTGCGTATCTCCTGCCGCGTTGGGACGCGGTCGCCTTTGCCGGACGCGCTGGGGCCGGGGTAGCACCTCGTCAGCGCGGAGAAGTATATCTCCTCTTCCGCAATGCCGGCGCGTTCAAGCCATGAGCGGAGCCGTTTTCCGCCGGGTCCGCTAAACATCCTGCCTGTGCGTTCATCGGCGCGGCTGGGCGCCTGTCCGATGATCATGACGCGGGCGGAGGCGGAGCCTGCCGCGGTCGGACGGTTGCCGCCTTCTGGAAAGCAGAGGCTGCAGGCGCGTATCTCTTTCTGTATGTCGGCGACGGGTCGCATTCAGCCCGCTTCGTCATGCGCCGCTTTGTTGACGGCGTCCAGCATCGCCTTCGCGCTCGCTTCCAACACATCGGGGCTGGCGCCGACGCCGACATAGCTGCCGCCGTTTCGCCGAACGCGCACCGTCACTTCGCCCATCGCGTCTTTTCCGCCCGTGACGGAGCTGATTGCATAGCTCTCCAGATTCACCTTGATGCCCGTGACCCGCTCAATCGCTTTGTAGAGCGCGTCCACCGGACCGTTGCCTGTTTCGGAGGCTTCCAGCGTCTCGTCCCCCCGCTTGACGCTGATCGTTGTCGTCGGGACAATGTTCGTTCCGCTCAACGCCTGCATGTAGTTGAAGAGGAATGTCGGCGGCGCCGAATGCGTCTCATCCTTCACGATCGCTTCCAGGTCGGCGTCGGTCACCTCTTTTTTCTGATCGGCGACGCGCACAAAACGCTCATGGACGCGGGCGAACTGCTCCTTCGACAGCTCATACCCCAGCTCTTCGAGGCGGTGGCGCAGCGCGCGGCGTCCGGAGCGCGCTGTCAAGATCAGCTTGCTTTCGCTGATGCCGACATCCGCCGGGTTCATGATCTCAAACGTCTCCGGATTTTTCAGATACCCGTCCTGATGAATCCCAGAGCTGTGCGCGAAGGCGTTGTCGCCGACAATCGGCTTGTTCGGCGGCACCGGCATGTTCATCAACCTGCGCACAACGCGGCTGATCGGCATGATCTCCTTCGTGTTGATGTCGGTGTAAATCTCGCCGAAGTAGTCCTGCCGCGTCCGTATCGCCATGACGCATTCTTCGAGCGAGGCGTTGCCGGCGCGTTCTCCGACGCCGTTGATGGTGCATTCGATCTGCCGGGCGCCGCATTGAACCGCCGTGAGCGAGTTGATGGTCGCCATGCCGAGGTCGTCATGGCAGTGGACGCTCAACCGCGCTTCGCCGATGTTCGGGACGTTGTCAAACAGGTAACGTATCAGTTCGCCGAACTGCCGCGGGACGGCGTATCCGACCGTGTCGGGTATGTTGATAATGCTGGCGCCCGCTTCGATGGTCGCCGTCACGACGTCGCGCAGATAGGCGGGTTCGGTCCGCGTCGCGTCCATCGGAGAGAACTCGACCGTTTCGCAGAGGGAGCGCGCCAGAGAGACCGCGTCGACCGCGATGTTGAGCGCTTCATCGCGCGTCTTGCGCAGCTGCGATTGGATATTCACATCGGAGGTTCCGATGAAGGTATGCAGGCGCGGCTTCGCGGCGCCCTTGATCGCCTCGGCGCATACTTCGATGTCTTCAGGGACGGCGCGCGCCAGCCCGCAGATTTCCGGACCGCGTATCTCTTCGGCGATGCGCGCGACCGATTCAAAATCGCCCGGCGAAGAGCGCGGAAAACCAGCCTCAATCACATCCACATTCAACCGCTCCAGACGGCGCGCGATCTCCAGCTTCTCATGGAGGTTCAGCTTGGCGCCGGGAACCTGCTCGCCGTCGCGCAGCGTCGTGTCGAAGATGTGCGTTTTGTTGGGGTCCGGGGTTTTATTCTCCGCCATCGGTTTTCTCCTCTGCTTGATCGATTCGTTCGTAATCCTCTTTTTTCACAATGAAAAAGGCAGTGGTTCCCCGCGAGTCCTCCTCTTCTTCTCCGGTCGACTGGAAGCCGCATTTTTCGAGAATGCGTATCGATGCCGGGTTGTGAGTCAGGCTGCGCGCGATGACGTACTGCCAATCCTGTTCTGAAAAGACGCGCGTCAGGACAGCGCGCGCCGCCGCGTAACCGTATCCGCGCCCCCAGAACGGCTTGCCGATCCAGTACCCGATCTCCGGCTGTCCTTCTCTGCCGCGTTTGTCGATCTCGACTCCGCAGGCGCCGACGAAATCGTCCCCGTCCATCACGGCGTAGGTGAACGAGACGCCTTTTTCCCAACGGCTCTGACAGTACTTGACAAACTCGACGCCCCCGTTTTCGGGGTACGGGTGCGGCAGCGTTGTCGTCGCGGCGACCGCGGCGTCCGACGCATACCGCTGTATGAACGGGGCATGCTTCATTTCCAGCGGCTCGATTTGAACATGGGGCGTTTTCTTTTTCGTCATGGATTCACTCCTTCGTTTGAGGGGCGGGGTTGAAATCGTCCTGTTTCAAAATGTAGAGCGCCAGCGTTCCGCGCTCATCCTGTTCGGTTCCGTTTGGTTGAAATCCGCATTTTTCGAGAATGCGCATCGACGCCGGGTTGTGAGTCAGGCTGCGCGCGGCGACGAACGGCCAATCCTGTTCTGAAAAGACGCGCGACAAGACAGCGCGCGCCGCCGCGGTTCCGTAACCTTGACCCCAAAACGGCTTGCCGATCCAGTAGCCAATCTCCGGCTGACCTTCTCTGCCGGGCTTGTTCGTCGCGACTCCGCAGACGCCGACGAGAGAGTCCCCGTCCATCACAGCGTAGGTGAACGAGACGCCTTTTTCCCGTCTGTCCTGATCGTATCGGATAAACTCTTCGCCGCCGTTTTCGGGGTACGGGCGCGGAAGATTTGCCATGGCGGCGACATCGGCGTCGGACGCATACCGCTGTATGAACGGCGCATGTTTCATTTCCAGCGGCTCCAACTGCACATCAGGCGTTTTCTTTATGCTCATTTTACTCTGCCTTTTGAGAGTTTTGCATAAAATCGTCCTTTTTGAGGAGATAGCATGCGAATTCGCCGACTGCGTTTTCTTCCGTTTTTTGATACTGGAAGCCGCATTTTTCGAGAATGCGTATCGACGCCGGGTTGTGAGTCAGGCTGCGCGCGGCGACGAACGGCCAATCCTGTTCTGAAAAGACGCGCGACAAGACAGCGCGCGCCGCCGCGGTTCCGTAACCTTGACCCCAAAACGGCTTGCCGATCCAGTAGCCAATCTCCGGCTGACCTTCTCTGCCGGGCTTGTTCGTCGCGACTCCGCAGACGCCGACGAAAGAGGCTTCGTCCATCGCGGCGTAGGTGAACGAGACGCCTTTTTCGCGTCTATCCTGATCGTATCGGACAAACTCCTCGCCCCCGTTTTCGGGGTACGGGCGCGGAAGATTTGCCATGGCGGCGACGTCGGCGTCGGACGCATACCGCTGTATGAACGGCGCATGTTTCATTTCCAGCGGCTCTATTCGAACGTTGGGCGTTTTCTTTTTACTCATCGCTTCACTCCTTCGTTGGAACGATGCGGTTGAAATCGTTCTGTTTCAAAAGATAACAGAACCATATGCCTCGTTCGTCCGTTTCGGATCCGTCGGGTTGAAAGCCGCATTTTTCAAGGATGCGTATCGAGGCGGGATTGTGTTCATGGCACCGCGCGAGGATGATCGGATAGCCGCGTTCTGAAAAGACGCGCGTCAACACGGCGAGCGCCGCCGCGTATCCGTATCCGCGCCCCCAGAACGGCTTGGCGATCCAGTATCCCAGTTCGGGCAGCCCTTGGTCGTTGCATTTGTCCAACCCGACGCCGCATGTCCCGACAAAGTTTTCGCCGGCATAGACGGCGTAGGTGAACGGGTCGCCTTCCGCGCGTTTGCGCATCTCCATGCGCGCAAACTCCTCTCCGCCGTTTTCAGGGTACGGGTGCGGGACGGTTGTCATGGCGGCAATGTCAGGGTCGGACGCATACCGCTGCAAGAACGGCGCATGGCGCATCTCTAGCGGTTCGATCCGCACCGGCGCCGCTTTCTTTTTAACCATCTTTGCCCGCCCTCGCTTGCTCAATGCGGTTGAAGTCGTCCCGTTTCAAAATGTAATGCGCCAATGTTCCGCGCTCTTCCTCTTCGGTTCCATTGGGTTGGAATCCGCATTTTTCAAGAATGCGCATCGAGGCTGGGTTGTGAGTCAGGCAGCGCGCGACGATGATCGGGTACCCCTGTTCTGAAAAGACGCGCTTCAAGACAGCGAGCGCCGCCGCATATCCGTATCCGCGCCCCCAGAACGGCTTGCCGATAAAGTAATAAAGTTCGGGACGCTCTTGAAGCAGCCCAACGGAGCATAGACCGACAAATGTTTCCCCGTTGTACACGGCATAACAAAAATAGGAGCCTTCATCCCGCGCAAACATCGCGCGGCGCGCCGCGTTCTCTCCCCAGTTTTCCGGCAAAGGGTGCGGGATGGGTGTCGTGGCGGCGATGGCGGCGTCGGACGCATACCGCTGCAAGAACGGCGCATGGCGCATCTCCAGCGGTTCGATCTGCACCGACGCCGCTTTCTTTTTAACCATTTTCTTCCGCCCTCGCTTGCTCAATGCGGTTGAAGTCGTCCCGTTTCAAAATGTAATGCGCCAATGTTCCGCGCTCTTCCTCTTCGGTTCCGTTGGGTTGGAATCCGCATTTTTCAAGAATGCGCATGGACGCCGGGTTGTGGGTGTAGCTGGAGGCGGCGATGGCAGGATAACCCTGTTCTGAAAAGACCCGCTTCAAGACGGCAAACGCCGCCGCGGTTCCGTAACCTTGACCCCAGAACGGCTTCCCGATCCAGTAATGAATTTCGGGCTTCCCTCGGTACTGCCCAACGGCGCACAAGCCGACAAATGTTTCCCCGTTGTACACGGCATAACAAAAATAGGAGCCTTCATTCCGATAGCGCATCGCGCCGCGCGCCCATCTTTCTCCCCAGTTTTCCGGCAATGGATGCGGCACAAGCGTTGTGGCGGCGATGGCGGCGTCGGACGCATACCGCTGCAAGAGCGGCGCATGTTTCATTTCCAGCGGCTCGATTCGCACATCGGGCGTTTTATGTTTCATCGCCGCTTTTCTCCCTTGTTTGAACGATGCGGTTGAAATCGTCCCGTTTCAAAAGGTACCAGTTAATTGCGCCTCGTTCTCTCTCCTCGGTTCTTTCATATTGAAAGCCGCATTTTTCGAGAATGCGTATCGAGGCGGGGTTGTGGATATAGCTGCCTGCGGCGACGAGCGGGTAACCCTGTTCTGAAAAGACGCGACTCAAGACGGCAAACGCCGCCGCAGATCCGTAGCCTTGACCCCAAAACGGCTTTCCGATCCAATAAGCCAGATAGGCGCGCTCTTCGGACGCTCCAATGCCGCACGCGCCGACAAATGTTTCATTGTTGTACACGGCGTAAACAAAAGCGGAGTCTTCTGCCCGACGGCGCATCACATCGCGAACGAACTCCTCCCCCCAGTTTTCTGGAAGAGGATCCGGTATGTGGTGCATTGTGGCGGCGATGTCGGCTTCCGCCGCATACCGCTGTATGAACGGCGCATGCTTCATTTCTATCGGCTCTATTCGCACTTCAACCGGTCGTTTTTTCATGCGTCCACCCTCCGCACCGAGAGCTTCGCCTTGTCGCCGTCGATCTCCGCTTCTTTGACATACGCCCCTTCTTTCGGCTGGTCGTCAATCTGAACAGCCAGCGTTTCGCGCATGATGTTGCCCTGCAGGTTTTCAAAGGCGCGTTTCGCGTCGCCGTCGCCCTCAAAGGTGAGCGCGATTCGGTCTGCTACATGGAAGCCCTCCTCTTTGCGCATCGCTTGAATGCGGTTGACCAGTTCGCGCGCCCGCCCTTCCAGTATCAGTTCAGGCGTCATCGTCAAATCGAGCGCGGCAAACGCGGCGCCGTTTGAGACGACCGCGTAACCCTCTCGGCTGCGCATGGAGACGCTGAAATCGTCCGGCTCCAGGACGAACTCGCCCGCTTCGGTTTGGAGGCGCGCCTGTCCATGTTTGTCCGCGTCCCGTTTCAGCTGCGCCGCGTCCGCGGTTTGGACGGCGCGCGCGATCAGCTGAACCGCTTTGCCATGCTTCGGTCCGAGCGTTTTGAAATTCGGCTTCGCTTCATACGCCGCAAAGTCGTTCAGATTGCCGCCCCATTCGACCGCCTTGACGTTCAGCTCCTCCAGGGCGATGGATGTCAGTTCGTTCATCGACTCCCTTTCCGCTTCGCTGAATCCGCCGAGGATGATGCGGGAGAGCGGTTGCCGGGTGCGGATTTTGCTGTCGCTGCGCGCCGCCCTGCCCATGAGCGTGACGCGCCTCGCCGTTTCCATCGCGCTCTCCAGATCGGCATCGATGAGTCGTTCGTCAGCCGCGGGGAATGCGCAGAGATGGACGCTTTCCGGCGCGTCAGGGTTGACGGCGCGTACCAGGTTTTGATGGATTTCTTCCGCCGCAAACGGGGTGAAGGGAGCCGTCAACAGCGCCGCCCCCGTTAAGGTTTCATGCAGCGTCGCAAACGCCGCGAGCGCGTCCGCCTCGTCCGCCGACCCCCAGAAACGGCTGCGCGAGCGGCGCACATACCAGTTGCTAAGATCGTCCACGAAACGATCCAAAGCGCGCGCGGCGCGCGTGATCTGATAATCTTCCATCTCTTTAAAAACCTCCCGCGCCGTCGAATGAAAGCGGGAGACCGCCCATCTGTCCATCGCTGGACGCTGCTCAACGGGCGGCGCGTTCTTCGTCGGGTCCACATTCTCCGCGTTCGCATACATCGCAAAGAAGGCGCACATGTTTTGGAGCGTTCCGAGATACTTGTTGAGCGATTCGGCGACGCCCGCTTCGCTGTAGATGCGCGGCTGCCATGGCGGCGCGGCGGTGTAGAAGTTCCAGCGCACCGCGTCCGCGCCATGCTTGTTGAGAACCGTCCATGGGTCGACCGCGTTGCCTCGGCTCTTGCTCATCTTCTGTCCGTCTTCGCCCAGAACCAGCTCAAGGCAGAGGCAGTTGCGAAACGGCGTCTCATCGTAGAGAAACGTCGCTGTCGCAAGCAGGTTGTAGAACCAGCCGCGGGTCTGGTCGATGGCTTCGGAGATGAAGTCGGCGGGGTAATTGGCGCGCTGTTTCTGTTCGTTTTCAAACGGGGCATGCCACTGGGCGGTATGCGCGCTGCCTGAATCGAACCATGCGTCCGCCACTTCTGGGATGCGCCGCATGCCGCCGCCGCAGTCGGCGCATTCAACCTCTATTTCGTCGATATACGGGCGGTGCAGATCCAGCTCGTCTGGGAAGTTTGCCGCCCGCTCCTTCAGCTCGTCCACGCTGCCGAAGCATTCCGCGCCGCCGCATTCTCCGCATCTCCAGATCGGGAGCGGCGTTCCCCAGTAACGTTCGCGCGAGACCGCCCAGTCCACATTGTTGCGAAGCCATTCGCCGAACCGTCCGCGGCGGATATGATCGGGGCGCCAGTTCACCTGGTCGTTCAGCTCCGCCATGCGGTCTTTGTACGCGGTCGTTTTGATGAACCATGAGGCGCGGGCGTAGTACAGCAGGGGGGAATCGCACCGCCAGCAGAACGGGTACTCATGCGTGTACCGCTCCGATTTGAGCAGCTGTCCCCGTTTTTTCAGGTCGGCGGCGATCTCTGGGTCGGCGTCCTTCACAAAAACGCCCGCCCACGGCTCCGCCTCTTTGATGAACCGCCCCGCCTCGTCCACCAGCTGGATGACCGGCAGCCCATGCGCCTGCCCCGTCTCGTAGTCGTCCTGTCCGAAGGCGGGGGCGATATGGACGATGCCGGTTCCGTCCTCCATCGTCACAAACTCGGCTCCGATCACCTGATAAGCGTTTTCAAAGTCGCCGGCGAACGGGAACAACGGCTCATAACGCCGTCCGATCAGTTCGCTTCCCTTTTCGGTTTTGACAATCTGCGCGTCCATGCCGTCCAGAACCTTCGGGGCGAGTTCGGCGGCGAGCGTCCATGTTTCGGCGCCGCATTGGACGCGGGCGTAGTCGGCGTCCGGCTTCACCGCTAAGGCGGCGTTGGACGGCAGCGTCCACGGGGTGGTCGTCCAAACAAGATAGAAATGGTTCGGGTCCTCTTCGGCGCGAAATTTCACATAGACGGACAGGTCTTCCGCTTCGCCGTAGCCTTGGGCGACCTCATGGCTTGAGAGCGCCGTTCCGCAGCGGGGGCAGTACGGCACAACCTTATGCCCTTCGTAGAGCAGCCCCTCGGTCCACATCTGCTTGAGAATCCACCAGACCGATTCAATGTACTCGTTGCGGCAGGTGATGTACGGGTTCTCCATGTCGATCCAGAAGCCGATGCGTTCGGTGATTTTTTTCCAGTCTTGTTCATAGGCGAAGACGCTTTCGCGGCATTTTTCAACGAACTCCCGGACGCCGTACTGCTCAATTTCTTTTTTCCCGTCCAGTCCGAGAGCCTTCTCCACTTCGATTTCGACAGGCAGACCGTGCGTGTCCCATCCGCCTTTGCGTTCGACAAGGTGTCCCGTCATGGTTTTGTATCGGCAGACCAGGTCTTTCATGGCGCGGGAGAGGATATGATGGACGCCTGGTTTTCCGTTTGCGGTCGGCGGTCCTTCTAGGAAGACAAACGGTTTATCGGCGCGCCTGTTGTCGACCGATTTTTGAAAAATGCGGTTGCCGCGCCAGAATTGGATGACCGCTTCTTCTCGCTGCGGACGATTCAAGCCTGGGGCGATCTCTTTGAAGCGCGGAGCCATGGGCGCTCTCCTTGCCTAATTTAACAAAAAAGCCCATCCCGCTGTGAGCGGCGATGGGCTTCAACCATGCTTTGAAATTCCTGAGAGAACTTAGCCGTTGTTTGCCCGCCCGCCGCCTATTTCGCCCCGCAAAATGGGGCAGTCAATAAGTCGAAGCGTTTTGACGCGGTTTGCAAACATCATCGTCCATCTCTCAGATACGACCTACATAAAGCATACTTGCAGCCGCGGGGGTTGTCAAATTAAATCGTTTTTTGGCGGTCTCTATAGACGATAATTTTCATTTTAGAGCCGTTTTGGAACGCAAAGGCTGTCTGGGAAACTCTAGATTCCCGCGCGTTTTACCGCAGGGGCGGGAATGACAGCGAGAAGCCTTGATTTGAATGACAGCGTCAAGGGCGGGCGGGGCTTCCGTCCGGCAGGCGCGTCTGCGTCCACTGCTCAACGGCGTCCTTGCATGGGTATTTCGCCGCCAGCTCTTCGTTGACATCAATGCCGAGCCCTGGCGCGCTGTTCGGATACATATACCCGTTGCGAACTTCGGGCGTACCCGGGAAAACCTCGTACACGAGATCGTTGAAACTGCACCATTCTTGGATGCCGAAGTTCGGCGCCCACAGGTCAAGATGCAGATTTGCGGCATGTCCGACGGGAGAGGTGTCCCCCGGACCGTGCCACGCCGTGCGGACGCCGAACATGTTCGCAAACGCCGCCACATGCCGCGCCGGCGTCAGCCCGCCCATTTGACTCACATGCATGCGTATGAAATCGATGAGCCGGTCGGCGATGAGCGGCTGCCATTCGCGCGGGTTGTTAAACAGTTCGCCCATGGCGATGGGCGTTGCGCACTGCTGGCGGATGTTTCGGAACCAGTCCAGATCCTCCGGCGCGAGCGGGTCTTCTAAAAAGAACAGCTTGAACCGTTCGACGTCTTTTGCCAGTTGAACCGCTTCGATGGGGTGCAGCCGTTCATGGATGTCATGGAGCAGTTCCACTTCCTCTCCGACATCGTTTCGGACGCGCTCAAGCATGCGCAGGACGCCGCGGGCGTATTCTCGGCGGTCGTAATAGGCGCCGTCGGGGGCGCCTTCCGGTTTTGGAATGCGCGGCGCGCCGCCGCCGTATCCGCCCATCTGACAGCGGATGTATCGATATCCCTCCTCCATGAACCGCTGGACGCTGTCGGAGACGGCTTCAGGGGAGTTTCCGCCGGCATGGACATACACTGCAGCCGCTTCTCTGCATTTTCCGCCGAGGAGTTCATAGACCGGCATGCCTGCCCGTTTGCCCTTGATGTCCCAGAGCGCTTGGTCAACGCCGGAGACCGCGTTGCTCAAAACCGGCCCGTTTCGCCAATAGCCGTGTACCATGGACATCTGCCAAATCTCTTCGATGCGGGAGACGTCGCGCCCAATCAGAAACGGCTTGAGATGTTTCTCGACCGCCGCGATGACAGCGTGAAACCGCTGCGTGAAGGTGGCGCATCCAACGCCGTAGAGGCCATCCTCCGAGGTGAGTACCTTGACAATGAGAAGGCGGGAGCCGGCGGGCTGCGCCGCAATGACGCGCACATCTTGAATCGTGACGGGGGGCATGCGAACGCTCCTTATACGTTATATATTACGGGCAGCGATGTCCCAACTTAAAGGCGCAGGCGCAGTATAGAGGATGGGCAAGTTTTGCGCAACTCCGCCAAATGTGTTATTCTTTAAAAAGCTAAGGCGGCGCAGGCAGCGCTGATCTTACGTCTTTAGTTGGGACATGCCGGCGGATGGATGCGGACGTCGTCTGTGACGCCTCTGGATTCCCGCTTACGCGGGAATGACGGTCTGGATGGCGACGCTTTTTTCCCATGAATAAAGGCTTTGTCCGTTCAGATGTCCCAACTTTACGCAGGAGGTCAGACAGCGGGGTTGTAGAATGAGAGCAGTTTTCGTTATGGCGTTGGCGGCATTTTTGGGCTGCTCGGCAAGCCTTCCGCGTCTGGACCCTGACGGCGCGATGGAGTCGGGGCTGTCGCCTGGAAGCGCGGCGTACCCGCGTACGACCGTGACGCTGCCCCAAGCGGCGGATATACGGAAGGTGGAGATTGTGCCGCGGGAACCGCTGCGCAGATTTCAGGTATGGGTGCGGACGCCGGAAAGCAAGTGGGAGATGGTGAAAGAGCTCAACGGGCGGTTCAATAAGCCGTTCACGCTGAACATCGGCATGGAAGGGGACGCGGTGCGCGTTCTGAATATGAAACCTAGCCCAAACCGCGCCTCCAAGCCGCATGTGTCGGGGGTGTCGGGGGACATTAAAAATCTGCTGATTTACGGGTACTGGCTGAAGGGGGCGCCCTAATGCAGACGATGTTCATCGCGTTGTTTGCGGTCGCGCTGGGTTTCTTTTCGTTTTTTGTGAACGCCGCCGTGTCGTGCGTTCCGTATGCGCTGCGGGGCGCATGGCCTCCTCTCGGCTCCATTTTGACGGGGGTTCTTTGGTTCGCGCTTTTTCTGGTGAGTTTTGCGGGCGCCGGTTTTTACCTGTATGAACAGGAGCGGGAAGAAGGGCGCATCATGGAGCGGATCAAGCTGTATGAAATGATTTTGCGCCTGCGGCGTCCTTCCGTTCACAGCGGCGAAGCGAAGCCGATCCGCCGTCCCGAACCGCCCGCCTAACCCGTTCGGAGAGATACTTATGTTCACCCCGTTATGTTGGACGAGCCGGCCGGATGAATGGCAGCCGATGTTTCTCAAATGGGCGGAGTCGTATCCAGAGACGGCGGAGCTGCATCGATGGGAGCAGTTTGGCGGGAGAGAGGCGCTCGGTTTGACGCTCACTTCCGCGCCCGACCCTGAAGAGTGTCCGTTTCGTTTGCTGATTGCCGCTCCGTTTGCGCATGCGCCGGCGCCGACCGCCGCGATGGTGGACGCCGCCTCGCAGCTGTTGACGCGCCGTCATCTTGATCAGTCGATCTCGCTGATTCCGAAAGATATGGTCTTAAGCCGAAGCCTGATCACTCTTTTGCCGGACATGAACCCGCAGGGGCGTCAGCGAAGCCCCGAAAGCTGCTGGGACGGCTCCGCCTACGACAACGGCGCGTTTCGAAAATGGGCATGGGGAATCGACGAAAACGGGGATCTGTTTGGACGCTGCCCAGAATGGAGAGCGTCAGAACGCAGCCCGCAGCGGGTCGGCATCGTCTATGAGCAGATAGAGGATGACCTGTACGTTGAGCCGGCAGTTTCCAGGAGATCGACCTATTCAAAGGCGCTGGACGAATTGACGGCGCGGTACCGTTATACGCATCTGCTGGAGATGCGCCAGTGGGAATGCGGCGAGGCGGTTCAGCTTTTCCCGCGCCCAGCGGACGAGGCGGCGGCTCTGGATTGGGCGTCTCGTTTGGCGGACGCTTGGGAGCGGGTCGGGCTTCATCCGCGCCGGGAGCCGATACCGCATGCGGACGAGGAACGGCTCCGCTTGCTGGATTCGTTTTGGAAAGACCGAGGCGAAGGCATGACGCGCGTCGCGTGTTATATTCAGAATAACCGCCATGCGGATACGGACGAGCCTGCGCGTATGAGCGCGCAGTTTCGCGGGGCGCATGCGGCTCTTGAAGCGTCGCTGCGAATCTCGTTTGCAGGATGCTGTCAAATTGTGTAGACTTTAAAAATAAACAGCGGCGAGGCGCATATGGAACATTCCGCTTACAACGACGACCCTGAACGGCTCGCTCTCAAAGAGTGGAAGTCGGCTGTGGACGCTCTCCTAATGGGGCGGCTGCCGTTTTTGATGCGCAAAGGGGGCATCCATGAGCCGGCGAATCGATTTTTGCGCGACGCATCCCGCTTTTGGCTGTTTCCGACCTACGAGCATCAGTATGAGCAGCTGGACGAAGGGAAGCGTCTGTTGAAAGAGCCGTGGTACAGCCGCCTGCGCGCCGGGCGTCAACGGCTTCGGTCGGCTGACGAGGCGGAGCGTTCGGGCGTCGGCGTCCATACGCCGGAGACGATCGCGCTGGAGGGCTGGGCGGAGACGCTGGGTGTGTTTGAGTTCTGGGCGCATTCATCCATCGAGTCGATCTTGGAGTACGGCATCTGGACGCTGCAGTTTGCGGAGGCGCGTTTTCGTTGGAAGCCGCGGGAGCCTCTGGCGGTGTTTCATCTTCAAACGCATCGCCTTGCGGAGCCGCTGCGCCTGTCAGCCGACACGGCTCCGAAGCGTTGCTATAGTTGGTTTGAGTCGCCTTTTCGGATCGACGATTTTGAGTCGGAGAAAGCTGTCTGCGGGAGAAGCGGAGAGTTTGCGCGGCGGTGCGCCGAGTTGGCCGCTTCGCCGGTAGAGAAAGAAGCCCGTCAGTTAGGCAGGGTACAGATTGCATGAAGAGGCAACCGGCGCGAACGAGCGCGCTTTCAGGATGGAGAACATGAAAAAACGCAGCCGCATTCCGTTGATCGTACTGATCGGAACGATACTGATTTTGGGAGGGATGGTTCTCCTGAGACAAAGCGTCCATGCCCGCATGTATGCGCATAAAGTGGTGAATCTGTTGAGCGGAATCAACTCGCCTACGACCGCTATTGAGGGCGGCGACCGGTCCAGTTTCTTTCAGAGAATCGCGCAGCTGGAGGAGGCGCTGCTTCTGACGCGGGAGCATTACTACAAAGATGTGGAAACGGACAAGATGCTTGAAGGCGCCATCCGAGGCGCGGTCGCTTCCCTTGACGATCCGTACTCCTTCTACCAAAGCCCCGTTCAAAAACAGCGCGAAGCAGAGGACCTGTTCCAAGGCAAATTCGGCGGACTCGGCATCCGTATCTGGCCGGAGAACAAGGGGGAGCATTCGGTCGTCACCATCAGCTCCGTCCTTCCCGACAAGCCCGCCAACCGCGCCGGGCTTCAAGCGGGCGACATCATCGCCGAGATCGAGGGCGAATCGGCTATCCTCGGCGGACCGAACGGCTTGAGCATGGACGACATATTGGAGAAGCTGCGCGGCAAGGTCGGGGAACCGGTTACGATCACCATCCATCGCCGCAACAGCCCCAATCCGATCAAAAAAACGCTGGTGCGCGATGAGATCGCCCCGAAGAGCGTCTACTCGCAGGTGATCGAACCAGGCATTGTCTATGTCAAATTGGAAACGTTCAAACGCCAGTCGGCGGATGAGTTTGAGGAGGCGCTCCGCAAAGCGGGCGAAGAAACGGAGATCCAGGCGCTCATCTTCGACCTTCGCAACAACACGGGCGGGCTGCTGGATACCGCCTGTGGAATTGCGGACGCTTTCCTGGAGGATGTGGTCATCGTTTCGACCAAAGGCAAGAGCGGTCAGTTCGACGATGTGCGGAGAGCCACGTCTCGAACCATCGTGCCGAAGAATGTTCAAACGGCAGTGCTGGTGAACGACAGGAGCGCCAGCGGCTCCGAGATTGTGGCGGGCGCCTTGAAAGACCACCAACGCGCCGTTCTGATTGGCGAAAAAACATACGGGAAAGGGCTTGTCCAGAGACGTTTCAAGCTGGAAAACGGCGGGGCGGTGTCGCTCACCATCTCCAAGTATTTTACGCCGAACGGCGTCTCCATCGACGGCGAGGGAATCCGCCCCCATATTGAGATTGAGGACGCCGTTTTGACCGATGAGGAGGCGTTCCACCGACAGCGGGCGCGCGATTCGCATATCTTGAGCGATTACGTTCAGAAGTTCATCGCCGACTACGAAAAGGGGCGGAACGGCGAAACGCCCAAAGATTTCACGCTCCTTGAGCCGAAAATCCCAGAAATCAAAGCGCTGCTGGACGCGGAAGGAATGGACCTGAGCGAGGAAATCATTCGGATCGAGGCAAGAAATGTGTTCGACCGCAATGTCGGCATTAAGCGGCTGATCGATCTTCCGAACGATCCGCAGCTGCAGAAGGCGCTGCGCGTCATCAAAGACAATTCCATTCAGGAGCTGTTGAAAGAGGAGCCGCGTCCGCCGATTGCGCAGGAAGCCGACTCGCCGGATTCGCCGCGGACGACAGACGAACGGTAGAAAGGACCTCATGCCAGAAGAAGTTGTTCAGCCGCGCATTCGCGGCTTTATCTCCACCAACGCGCATCCGGTGGGTTGCCGCGCGAATGTCCGCGCGCAGATCGATTTGACGCAGACGCTCGGAGTTGACAAGCGGAAAATGAACGCGCTCATCATCGGCGCTTCTACGGGTTACGGGCTGGCGTCGCGCATTGCCGCCGCCTTCGGATACGGAGCCGACACGGTCGGCGTCTTTTATGACCGGCCCGCCTCCGGACGCCGAACCGCGTCTGCCGGCTACTACAACTCGGTCGCCTTTCATGAAGCGGCTCAAGAAGCGGGGCTGAAAGCGGGCGCCGTCAACGGAGACGGCTTTTCAGACGCGGTCAAAAAACAGGTCGTTGAACTGCTGCGCGGCGACTACGGCAAGATCGACCTGCTCATCCATTCGCTTGCCGCGCCTCGACGGATTCACCCCAAAACGGGCGTCACGCACCAGTCCGTCCTGAAACCGATCGGGGGCGACTTCAAAAGCAAGACGATTGATCTGAACACCGGCAAAGTGGAAACGGCGCATATTCCGCAAGCGAACGGACTGGAAATCGCCGACACGATACAGGTCATGGGCGGGGAAGACTTTGCGCTCTGGGTGGACGCGCTGCTGGAAGCGGACCTGTTCGCCGAGGGCGCGCGCGCTGTCGCCTTCTCCTACATCGGGCCGGAAATCACCCATGCCGTCTACCGCGACGGAACGATCGGCATGGCGAAACTGCACCTTGAACAGACGACCCCCTACCTCAGCGAGAGGCTGAAGGAGGCGGTCGGCGGCTCGGCGTATGTGTCGGTCAACAAGGCGATTGTGTCGCAGGCGTCCGCGGCGATCCCTGTCGTTCCGCTCTATATTAGCATGCTTTACCCTGTCATGCGCAAGGCGCGCGTCCACGAAACGCCCATCGCGCAGATGAACAGGCTTCTGCGGGAGAAGCTCATGCTGGACGGCGACCCCGAAACGGACAGCGAAGGGCGCATCCGCCTGGACGACAAGGAGCTGGCGCTGGACATACAGCGGGAAATCGCCGCGCGGTGGGCGTCGGTGCGTTCCGACAACCTGGTCGACTTTGCCGACTTCGCAGGCTTCCGCCTTTCGTTTCGCCGCCTCTTCGGGTTCGATGTGGCAGGCGTCGACTATGCGGCGCCGACCGAAATCGACCGGCCGCTTGAGTGAAAGGCGGGGTATGCGCGTCCTTGTTGCGATGAGCGGGGGAGTCGATTCGTCGGCGGCGGCGGCGCTGCTGGCGGAAGAGGGAGTTGATGTTGTCGGCGTCACGATGCGCATCGGCAGCCATGACACGGTCGAACCGAACCCGAACAAGCCGACCTGCTGCGGCGTTGACGGCATACGCGACGCGCGCCAAGCGGCAGACGCCCTCGGCATCCCGTACTATCCGGTCAATTATGAGCGGCTGTTCGGCGAAAAGGTGGTCGACTACTTCGCCGATGAATACCTAAACGGGCGGACGCCGAACCCGTGCGTCAAATGCAACCAGGATCTGAAGTTCGGCGAGCTGACGAAGCTGGCGGATGAACTCGGCGCCGATTATGTCGCCACGGGGCATTATGCGCGGGTTGATACGCGCGGCGGACGCATGCGGCTCCTGCGCGGCGCGGACGCGGAGAAGGATCAATCGTATTCGCTGTTTGCGTTGACGCAGCGGCAGCTGAGGCGGTCGCTGTTTCCGATTGGCGAACTGACCAAAGAGCAGGTACGGGGCATCGCGCGCGGCAAGGGACTCGCCAACGCCGACAAGCCCGAAAGCCAGGAGATCTGCTTCATCCCAGACGACAACTACAAGCGCTTTCTGCAGGAGCGGCTGCCGGGACAGATAAGCCCCGGCAAGATCGTCGACGCGGAGGGGCGCGAGCTGGGCGACCACGCCGGCGCGCCGTTCTTCACCATTGGGCAGCGGCGCGGACTCGGCATCGCGTCCGGAACGCCGAACTATGTCATGGAGATCGACGCGCCGCAGAACCGCGTCGTCGTCGGGAAGGCGGCAGACCTGATGCGCTCCGAATGCGCGTTGAGCGGCGTCAACTGGCTCAGCATACCGCGCCCCGACAAACCGATACGCGCCCGCGTCAAGATACGCTACAGGGACAGAGGCGCATGGGCGGACGTTGAAGCGGTCGGCGGCGGCAAAGCGCATGCGCGGTTCGATGAGCCAAGGCGGGCGGTGACGCCAGGGCAAGCCGCCGTGTTTTATGACAAGGAGGGGGCTGTCTTGGGCGGGGGGTGGATTGAGTAGCCTGCGCGTCTCCCGCTTGGGCGGAAATGCATGTCCTCGCGGAAGCGGGGAACGCGGAGGGGCGCGCTGACCTCATGCATGAAGTTGGGACATTTGAACTGACGATCGTTCTATTCATGGGAAAAGGCGCCGCCAACCAGACCGTCATTCCCGCGTAAGCGGGAATCTAGAGGCGCCGCAGAAGACGTCCGCGTTCGCATGCCTGACATGTCCCAACTTAAGACGTGAGGTCAGGGCGCGGGCATGACGCAAACGGCAGCCTGTGGTACCATAAATGTATGAAAACAGCCTCAATGCGCCTATCGATTCGTTTTCTTCTCGCCGCGGCGTTTGCATGCGCGGCGGCATGCGGCGGCAGCATACAGGAAGCCTTTCCCGTCAACGGCGCGGCGGACGCGGACGCCGACGGCGAACTGACCGTCAAAACAGGAACGCTGAACGGAAACGAAACCTGGCGCGGACATATCGTCATCCGCGGCGAAGCGGAGCTGCCCGAAGGCGCGACGCTCTCGATAGAACGCGGAACGCGCATCCATTTTGACGCCGAAAACTCCCCCGCCTCCAAACTGATTGTGCGCGGCGAGATGTATGTACAAGGAGACGCGGACGCGCCCGTTTCGTTCATCGCCGCGCCGCGCTCTAGAAAATGGCACGGCGCGCTCATGGAGCCTGGCAGTACCGGCCGTTTTCTCCATGCGCGTTTCACCTACGCAAAGGCGCATCTCCGCTCCTCCTCCGTTCAGGCGCAATTTTGCCAGTTTGAGAACGCCAGCGTCCATGCCGCGCTCGCCGTTGAGGCGTCCGCGCCGCTCATTGAGGATTGCCGTTTTATCGGCAACGACGCCGCCATTCAGTGCGACCGGCAAGCGTCCCCCGAAATACTGAACAACACGATCGCTGGAAACGTCTGGGGCGTCATCTGCGACAACGGCTCCGACGCGATCATCGACCGCAACTTCATCGGCAACAACCGCGAAACAGGCGTGTTGTGCCGCGGCGCCTCCTCCCCGCAGATACGCAGCAACAACATCGCCCGCAACGGCGGCTATGCGGTCAAGGACGGCGGGCGCCTCGACGACAACTTTATCCAAGGCAACAACGGCGCCCATCCCGCCGCCGTCGAAAAGAGGCTCGACACGCAGGGGCAGCAGGTGAACGGGGTGGATGAGATCGTCAACGCCCGCTCCTCGCAGCATCTGGAGGCGGGAGACCGATTGTTTCGATAACCTGAAAGGAGCCGACATGTCCGACACCTTGATTGCGCGGTTCAAAGAGACCGCCGCCCGTTTTTCTGACAAGGAAGCCGCCCGATACAACGACGGCAAGACAACCGTCTCCGTAACCTACGGAGAGATGTCGGAGCGCATCGACAGGCTTGCAGCCGGGCTGGTGCGCCTCGGCCTGTTGAAAGGCGACCGCATCGCTCTTTTGAGCGAGAACTGTTTGGAATGGACGTTGACCGACTTTGCGGCGATCAGCGCCGGGTGCGTCACGGTTCCGATCTATCCGACGCTGCCCGCTTCTCAAGCCGCCTATATTCTGCGCGATTCGGGCGCCCGCGCCGTATTCGCGCGCGGAAAAGAGCAGCTGGAAAAGATCGCCGCCGTCCATGAGGAATGCCCAGACCTGAAATTCATCATCGCCGCGGACGGCGAGATCGACGGCGCCGTCCCGTTTGAAACGCTGGAAACGCAGGAATCGGAGGCAAACGAGGCTGAAGAGGCGGAAAGCCGCCGAAACGAGCTCGCCAACGAGGATGTGGTCACGCTGATCTACACCTCCGGCACAACGGGAAGCCCGAAAGGCGTTATCCTGACGCACGGCAACTTTCTCGCCAACAGGCGCAGCTGCCTGCAGGTTCTGAACGTGGACGAGAACGATCTGTTTCTTTCGTTCCTGCCGCTGTCGCATGTCTTTGAGCGCATGGCGGGTCATTTTTTGCCGTTCACGACAGGGTGCGCCGTCGCCTATTCGCGCGGATTGCGCTATCTTGCCAATGAGCTGGGGACCGTCGCGCCGACCGTCATGGCATGCGTCCCCCGCTTCTATGAAAGCCTGCAAGAGCGCATTTTGAAAAGCGTTGAATCCTCCTCTGGACTCAAAAAAGCGATCTTCGGCTGGTCGATGGAGCAGGGGCGGAAAAAGAGCGCGCGCATCCGCAGCGGAGAGCCGATCGGTTTTGGGCTGAACGCCGCGAGCGGACTGGCGCACAAGCTGGTGTTTCAAAAGCTGCATGAGCGGGTCGGGGGTCGGCTTCGCTTCTTCATCAGCGGGGGCGCGCCGCTGGCGCTTTCCACCGCTGAATTTTTCCACGCCGCCGGCATACTCATCTTGGAAGGGTACGGGTTGACCGAAACCTCCCCCGTCATCTCCGTCAACCATGAGAACGGCTACCGGTTTGGAACCGTCGGACCGGTCATCCCCGGCATCGAAGCGCGCATCGCCGAGGACGGCGAAATACTGACGCGCGGAGAGCATGTCATGCAGGGCTACTTCAAACTGCCCGAAGAGACCGCGAGCGTCATCGACGATGACGGCTGGTTCCACACGGGCGACCTCGGCGAGTTCGACGGGGACGGGTTCCTGAAAATCACCGGGCGCAAGAAAAACCTGCTGAAGCTATCGAACGGCAAATATGTCGCCCCAGAGCCGATCGAGAACATGCTGAAGGCGAGCCAGTATATCGCCGAGGCGGTCGTCATCGGGGACGCGCAGAAGGTTGCCGGCGCGGTCATCGTTCCCTCCTTCCCAGCGCTGGAAGAGTTCGCCCAGCGCGAAGAGATCCCGACCGAGCCGATCGAGGAGCTGGTGAACCATCCGAAGACGCGCCGCCTCTACCGAGAGGAGATCGACAAGCATACAGGCGAGCTGGCGGACTTTGAACGCATACGGGTGTTTCTGCTCATGGAGCGGGAATTCGACATCGAAGCGGACGAGCTGACGCCGACATTGAAGGTGAAGCGGAAAGAAGCGCTGGCTCCGCTTCAGGAGAAGATCGACGCGCTTTACGCCAGCTCCTGAGCCTCGGCGGTCTGCTTGCATAAGGCTTCGCCGCTGTAATACTCGTCGCGCGTGTAGAAGCGGTCTTTGTACGGGTTATACATCTGGACGATGCGCCCGTTATGAAACTGCGTCGCGCAATTCGTCTCCTCGCTCACCACAACGGAGGTGAGAACCTCCTTGAGCGAGGAGGCGTACACGGCGGCGTTGTGCCGCGCTCCGCCGCGCAGCAGATGGTCAATGGATGAATCCGCCTTATGCGTCCTGACGCCTTCGATCATCTGGCGCGTTCTTGTCATGACGCCGCGCAGGTCCACTAGAACGGCGCCGTCCCGTTCCTCATAGGCGATGATCTCGCCGTTTTCGTCCAGGCGAATCTCCTTCTCGCCCATCCATTCCAGCGCCTCCGCGGCGCTTGGCGAAAAGATGTGCGGGACGCCCTCAATGCTTTGAAACCGCTCGTTTTCCAGATATTCTTGCTGCGAGTCATGGAAGTCGGAAAAGTTTTGCGGGTCCATATTCCGCTGATCAATCAGCAGGATAAACAGCCCGCGGCGCAGCTGCTCCTGTATATTTTTTTTCGCAAAACAGCACGCCTGGGCGAAGATGCGCTCCGTGTACAGATCGATCAGGTCGCCGCGGTCCGCCGCCGTGTCTTCGAACCGCTGGCGGGAGATGTTCATCCCGGCGATGCGCTCATCCACCCGCTCTTCGACGCGGTCGTCAAACGTGTTGAGTTCGCCGCTCAATTTTTTGTTCTCGGATGAAAGCGTTTTGAACTTGGCGCGCGCCTCCTCAATATCGCTCTGCATCTTGCGATACGCTTTCATGAGCATGATTTTGATTGGCAACGTGCGCCCTCTCTACGGGTCCGCGCTAAGAGGCAACTGAAAAAAGGATAGCCCGAATCGATGCGGCGGTCAACCGTAATTCGCCGACCAGGCCGTCCCCCGCTTCCGCGAGGACATGCATTCCCGCGTAAGCGGGAATCTTAGCGCCGCAGGCGCCGTCAGCAATTCGCCGGCTCTCTCTTTAGTGGATGTAACTGAATGCGGCGGCTAGAGGTTACCGCGGCTTCTGAATTCCGTTCGCGCGGCGCGTAAAACGTTCAAGGTTCGATGACAACCTTGCCGACGCAGGCGCGGGATTCCAGCGCTTCATGGGCGGCGCGAATTTCGTCCAACGCAAAACGGCGGGCGACCACAGGGCGCAAGAACCCGCTGGACGCCAGCGCCAGCAGCGTTCGAAACTCCGCCTGACCCCCGACGACCGACCCCATCGCCGTCAATTGACGTTGATAAAAATGGCGGATATTCGTCGGCGCGACAGACCCGCTGGTCACTCCCGCCGTTACGATCCGCCCGTTCACCGCGGCGCACTGGAGGCTTATTTCCCAGGTCGCCTCTCCGATCACATCGACGACCACGTCGCAGCCCTCCCCCTCGGTGAACTGCATGACCCGCTCGGCGGCGCTCTCTTTTCGGTAGTTGACGACCGCTTCGGCGCCCGCGTTGAGCGCCGTCTCGATCTTCGCGTCGGCGCCGGCGGTGCCGATGACGCGCGCGCCGAGATAACGCGCGATGTCCAGCGCCGCCATGCCGACCCCGCCGCCGATGGAATGGATGAGAACCCGTTCGCCGCGTTTCAGGCGCGCGTTGCGGACAAGCATGCGCCAAGCGGTCAGATAAGCGGTCGGAAGCGCGGCCGTTTCCGCGGCGTCCGCAAGGGGGGAGACCCGCTCAAGGTTGACGGCGGGCGCGGCGCAATACTCGGCAAAACCGCCCTGCGTCTGAAAGCCGTACACGCGCTGCCGCGGGCATAACGCCGAATCGCCCGACGCGCACAAACCGCAATTTCGGCAGGAAAGAATCGGGTAGACGGCGACTCGGTCGCCGGGCTGGACGTTTTGGACATCCGCGCCGGTCTCGGCGACCGTTCCGACAACGTCCAGCCCCCCGATATGCGGCATCGGCTCCACTTCAGGACGTCCAGCGCGCGCCGCGAGGTCGAGACGGTTCAACGCCGCCGCCTCCACCTTTATGAGCGCTTCATCCGGTTTCAGAACAGGCTGCGGCGTCTCTTCGACGCACAGAACCTCCGGACCCCCATGTTCAGCGAATACTGCCGCTCTCATCGGGTTTCTTTCCAGGGCGGCTTCGGTTTAGGCTTCGATCTCAACGCCGAGTTTTTCCAGCGCCGCGAGAACATCCTCCAGCGCCTCCTCGGCGGAGCTTTCTTTGGACGCAATCGCGGCAAGCAGCGCGCTCAATTCGCCCATCTCGCCGGCGGAAACCGCAACGGCCGCCGCGGGCTGCGCGTCCTCCATAGGCTCCAACGCTCCGCCGCCGACCCGTTCGTCAAGGCTGCGCGTTTCAAAAATAACGCTGTTCAATTCGATATACTGCTGCCACTGGGACGGGACATCCTCCAACGGAAAGATCGCCTCCACGGGGCATTCAGGTCGGCAGGCGTCGCAGTCGATGCACTCTTCGGGGTGAATGAACAGCTGATTTTCACCCTCAAATTCATAGATGCAGTCCACAGGGCAGACCGCGACGCAGGCAAGGTCTTTCACATCAACGCACGGCTCGGCAATCACATAAGCCATCGGCGGCTATCCTCAATTCCTTTGGGTTCATGATGGTAACCGCCCGCGCCGAGAATTGCAACGGCAGACGTCGTACGGTAGTCTCTACAGGCGATGATGACGAAAATCCCGTTTGAGTTTTGCTAATCGTGATTCCGCGCACGGAACTAAAACCCCCCTTTCAAGGGGGGAGTCCAGATAGCCCGCGCTCCCTCATAGCCTACCCCGTGAAAACGGGGGTCATTCCCGCGAAAGCGGGAATCCAGAGTTTTCCCATAGAGCCTTCGCATTCCAAAACGGCGCTCTAAAATCGAAATCACCGCCTATAGGGACTGCCGAGAACAGACGTTGCTCGAAAAGCCCGCTTAGACTATGATAGCAATGCGGCGGAGGTTCGTTTGCGCTAAAATGTTGTTGCGCAGGCGGTTTCATAAAGGAGTTAATGATGCGCCAAAACGCGGGTTTGTTCTTTGTTTACGCGGTTGCTCTCTCGCTTCTGTTGTGCGCGCCGGCGCCGGCGGAAGATTATGCGCCGCTGGAAGATGCGACGAAACTGGAAAAGCCGACCATCTGTTTAGAGCGCAGCGACGGACTGTACCTCATCGACTGGGACGGACAAAACAGTCGGCTCTGGATGACCGGAGATTTCAACGGTCCCGCTGAATGGAGCCCGGACGGTCGATACGCCTCCTTCATTGCCAATACGCCCGAATTCGGTTTATACACGCACTACATACTGGAACTGGAAACGGGGCGTATGATCAACATGACAGAGCGCCTTAACAACAAGGGATTCGAACATATCCATATCTCTGGCGCATGGTGGTTTCCGAACAGCAGGCGCCTTGCATGCAAGGGGAACGATAGAAACAGCCCGCTCTCACGGTTTTCAGACCTCTATGCGTTGGATTTTCGCGGCGAGACGACGCTGGAGCAGCTCACCGAAACGCCGATTGAGGATGAATTTTGGGCTTCCGTTTCTGCAGACGGCAAGATTGCCTTCGCATCCGATCCTCTCAGAGAAGAGGATCTTGTGTTGCTTGAACTCTTGGGCCCTCTCCCTATCCATATTTATACGATGAACGCAAATGGAACCGGCGTTGTGAATCTGACGATGAGCGCCGCAAGCGAGAGTTATCCCGAGTGGTCGCCGGACGGCAAGAAAATCGCGTTCATGGCGTCTGGCCGTCCAGAGCAGGCAGGAGAGGCCGCCGGCAGCGACATCTTTGTGATGGATCCGGACGGCTCTCATATTGAACGTCTCACATCCCGCGAAGACGGGTTGCGGGCAAGGGTCAACGATTGGTCGGCGGACAGCAAATGGATTCTGTTCAATATGGA
Source organism: Candidatus Poribacteria bacterium (assembly GCA_963665845.2). Taxonomy (GTDB): domain Bacteria; phylum Poribacteria; class WGA-4E; genus JAPPNK01. Next base: position 1,555,192 of record OY762492.1, on the reverse strand, counting down.
ACTTGACGACAACTCGCCGAGCGAACTATACCGCATTCATATAGAGAGGCGAGAGATTGTGCGCATCGCCGCCGGCGGCTCCGCGACATGGGTCTTGGCGGGCAAGAGCCGCTTCCTCTCTGTCAACCCTGCGGACAAGAAGCATACCCAGTGGGGAGCGATAAAAGAGGCGGAGGCGCCGCATCGGTAGATCAGCGGGCATTCTTTCGGGCAAACCGCCGCAACAGCGTTTGAAGAACTTCGTTCCATTCTTCCAGCCGAAGCGCATGGCAGAAAGCGGCGTAGACCGCCAACGCCACCGCCAGAACGCCCGCCAGAACGGCGATCTCTATCAGCGCGGAGATGCTTGAAAAGGAGCCAAGCCAGCGCAAGGCGCCCCATGCCGCGCCGCTCATCGCCGCGGACGCCAGGACAACCTTCGCCAGCATCCGCGCAAACGCGGCTCCCAGCAGGCGCGGGATATGCTGACGCGCCGCCCAGAGCAGCAGCGTCAGATTGACAACGGCGACCGTGGAGACGGAAAGGGCGAGGCCGCGGTGTCCTAAACCGAGATGGACGCCGAGAAGCCAGCTCATGAGGAAATTGACGCCGACGGAGAACAGGCTGACGAGAGCCGGACGCCGCGCGTCGCCGAGGGCGTACAGCGCCGGCGCGATCACTTTGATTGCCGCATACGCCGCTAAGCCGATCGCGTAAAACCGCAGCGCCGCGGCGGTTTGAATCGTGTCTTCAGGGAGAAATTGCCCCCGTTCAAACAGAAGACGGGTGAGCGGTTCGCCGATGATCGCCAGTCCGCACGCGCTCGGTATGCATAAGATGGCGACGAAGCTGAGGGCGCGTTTGAGCAGCGCGCGGAATTCGGCGTCGTCTTTACGGGCGGCGGCGCGGGAGAGTTCCGGTATCGCCGCGGTAGAGACGGCCGCCCCGAACAGCGCGATCGGGAGATGCACAAAACGAAACGCCGCGGCGAGCCATGAAATGGGACCGTCCCCCATATGAGACGCGAAATGCGTGTTCACAAAAATGTTGATCTGAACGCCGGCGAGTCCGACCACGGCGGGCGCCATCAACCGAAGCACGCGCTTGAAGGCGGGGTTCAAGACTCCGTCGCGCCACGGCAAAGCGAAGCGGAAGCGGAACCCCTCGCGCCGCAGCGTCGGAACCTGTATGAGCCACTGCAACGCCCCGCCGAGGAGCGTCCCGCAGGCGAAAACCGACACCGCGCGCGCCCCAAGGCTTGGGTCTAACAGATACGCCGCCGGCGCGCCAATCAGTATGGAGGCGAGGTTGAACATGACCGGACCGTACGCCGGGGCGGCAAAACGGTTCCGCGCGTTCAGCATGCCCATCCAGACCGACGCGAGCGACATCATCAGCAGAAAGGGCCAGAGAATCCGCGTCAGTTGTACGGCAAGGCTGCGTTTGCCGGGGATTTTTTCAAAACCGCCCGCCATGAGGTCCACCAAGAGCGGCGCCGTCAAGACGCCCAGAATCGCGATCGCGGCGACGACGCCCGCCAGCGCCGTGATCAGCTCCCGTCCGAGGCGCCATGCGGCTTCGTCGCCGTCCGTCTCGGCGGTCTGCGCGAAGGTGGTCACAAACGCGGCGCTCAACGCCCCCTCGGCGAACAGGTCGCGCAGCATGTTCGGGATGCGAAAAGCGGCTTGATAGGCGTCTGTGAGGATCGACCCGCCCGCGCCGAAAAGCGCAAACAGAACCGCCTCCCGCACTAAGCCTAAAACGCGGCTTAGGCTGGTGAGCGCGGCGAGTATCCCTGTGTTTCGAAGCAAAGGCGATCGCATGAGGGAGAGCGGGGAGCGGACAGCGCCATGCTTTAAAAAAACAGGCAGCCGTCCGCGTCCGCCTAAACGTTAGCCGAGCCGTTTATTGAGCGCGGCTAGCTGTTCCGCCATGCGTTCTGGAAGCCTGCCGCCAAAACGGGTGTAAAACTCGCCGACCTGCTCCGCTTCCGCCTGCCAGTCGTCTCGGTTCACATTCAGCAGCTCGCGCATCGCCGCTTTTTCGATGTTCAACCCGTCCAGATTGATTGCGTTTTCAGACGGAAGAAAGCCGATGGGCGTTTCATCCGCGCCGCCTCTGCCTTCCGAGCGTTCGACCGCCCAGAGCAGGACGCGCAGGTTTTCCCCGAACCCAGGCCAGAGCCAGTTTCCGCCGGCGTCTTTTCGGAACCAGTTGACGCAGAAGATTTTCGGCGGCTGGGTCAACTGATCTTTCATTTCAAGCCAGTGCGTGAAGTAGTCGCCCATGTGGTAGCCGCAAAACGGAAGCATCGCCATCGGGTCGCGCCGAATGACGCCGACCGCCCCGGACTGCTGCGCCGCCGTCGTCTCGGAGCCGATCGTGGACGCCATATAGACGCCATGATCCCAGTCGAACGACTCGTACACCAACGGCGCAAGCGAGGCGCGCCGTCCGCCGAACAGGATCACATCAATGGGAACGCCCTGCGGGTCTTCCCACCGCGGCGAGATGCTGGGGCATTGAGACGCGGGCGTTGTGTAACGGGCGTTTGGATGGGCGGCTGGGTTTTCGCCGTTCCACGAGTTGCCGAGCCAGTCGGTCAAGTTGTCCGGCGGGGAGTCGGTCTTGTCTTCCCACCATGGGACGCCGTCGGGCGTGACGGCAACATTGGTGAAGATGGAGTTCTCTTCCAGCGTCCGCATCGCGTTCGGGTTGGTCTGCTCGTTCGTGCCGGGGGCGACGCCGAAGAAGCCGGTCTCCGGGTTGATTGCCCAGAGCCGTCCGTCCGCGCCGGGGCGGAGCCATGCGATGTCGTCGCCGACGGTGCGCACCTTGTACCCTAGGTTTTCCAGCGGGCTGATGAGCATGGCGAGGTTCGTTTTTCCGCACGCGCTCGGAAACGCGCCGGCGACATACTTGAGCCTGCCGTCCGGCATTTCAAGTTCAAGGATGAGCATATGCTCCGCCATCCATCCGTCGCGCTTGGCGCGGGCGCTGGCGATACGCAGCGCGAAACATTTTTTGCTGAGCAGCGCGTTCCCGCCGTAGCCGGAGTTGACGCTCCAAACGACGCCTTCGGAGGTGAAATGGCAGATATACCGGTCTTCAGGGTTCAGGTCGGCGGTCGAATGCAGCCCTGGCTCAAAGTCGTCCGATCCGTCCAGTTTGTCGAGCGCCGCCTGACCCATGCGCGTCATGATGCGCAGGTTGGCGACCACATAGGGGCTGTCGGTCAGCTGGACGCCGACGCGGGAGAGCGGCGAGTCAAGCGGACCGAGCGCGTAAGGCACGACATACATGGTGCGCCCCTTCATGACGCCGTCGTACATCGGTTTCAGCATCGCTCTCGCTTCGTCGGGATGCTTCCAGTTGTTGGTCGGTCCGGCGTCCTCCTCCTTGTCGGAGCAGATGAAGGTGGAATGCTCGGTTCGGGCGACGTCGCGCGGGTCGCTGCGGTGAAGATGGCAGTTGCGGTAGACGTTGTCGTTGAGCCGCTGAAAAATGCCGGCGTCGATCATTTCGCCGTTGAGCCGTTCAATCTCTTCTTCGGAGCCGTCGCACCAGTAGATCGAGTCCGGCTTCGTTAAACGGGCGCATTCGTCCACCCATGTTTCAAGTTTGGATGCCATGAATCTTCCTGCCTAAGTTAAGTCGTGTCGGTTCGAGCGCAATTTAAAAGTAGCGCGCGGGGCTGGGAATTTCAAAGATATTGATCGACCCGATCCCTTAATTCCGCATTCCGGCGGTCGTTCCCGCTTCCTTCCTCGTCCCCCGCTTCCCCGTTTTCACGAGGACATGCCCGCGAGGGCATGCATTCCCGCCCCTGCGGTAAAACGCGCGGGAATCCAGAGGCGCCGCAGACGACGTCCGCGTTCGCCAGGCGGAATGTCCCCAACTAAGGACATAAGGTCAGATTTTGGCGCTACAAAACGCTCTCAAAATCGCCTACACTTAAGAGAGCAAGCGGCGCAGGCATGAAGCGAAGTTAGGATTCGATCCCATGGCGCAAAACTTTCCCGACAACGCGCTCTACGAAATGGACAACCTAGACGTCCTGCGCGGCATGAACAGCGAAACGGTCGATCTCATCGCGACCGACCCGCCCTTCAACACGAAGCGCAACCGCAGCGGATCCGCGGGCTTCTATGTCGACAAGTGGAAATTCGGCGACACAGGAATCCTGCCCGACCAGTGGAAATGGAACGAAGTCCACCCCAAGTGGCTGGAGGAGATCAAGGACGGGCATACGGAGCTGTACCACGCCATCGACGCGGCGAAGCATTGTCAAGGCGAGGACACGGCAGCCTTCCTCTGCTTTTTGAGCGTCCGGCTGCTGGAAATGCATCGCGTACTGAAGCCGACAGGTTTGGTTTATTAAAATCCGAAGATGTATTTTACGACAGCGCCGACAATGGCCAGGACGAGCGGGGCTAGCATTATGAGCAAAACTGTCATTTTACCGTTTAGGTTAGCGATGGCTTTTTCGTTTTCTTCGATCGCTTGTTTTAAATTGTGAACATCTTCTGAAAGTTGCATTTGAACTTCTTCAATGTCCGCTTTATTAATTTCAACAATCGCAAAAATTCTTTGATTAATGTCGTCGATAAATTCTTCTTGTTTTTCTTTTTTGAGAATTTCTAGTATTTGTTCGATTTTTTCATCGGCATTGTTCATTGGAGCCTCCAAGTCGTTTTAGAATAGCGATGGTTTGAAGAGTTGTCCTGTGTATGGGTCCGCCATTGGCGGCAGGAGGCATGGGCGGTTGTTGTAGTAGTCCTCGATTGACCAAAGATTCAAGCGTGGGTATGTGCTGTTGCCTATGGCGATGTTGCCCATTTCAGCGGCGAGTACGCGCGCGTTTGTTGAAGTGACTTTTTCTAGGGTGATGAAGTATCCGATTGCTGCGTTGGCGCGACTGACGACGCTTATAAAGTCGCGTAGTGCGCTTAACGTAAATTTCCCGCCTTTAACTTGGGCTAGCGCCAGTGTTGAATCCCATTCGTCTGGTTGATCATATAGGGTTCCACGCCCGTCAACGCCGCTGTCAGCAACCTGTTTTGTATTCGGGATAAATCCTGCAAGTCGGGTAACCGCCCAGGATTCAAACTGGAAAGGCGATTCTTTTGCCAGTTTTTTTGCCGACGCAATATCGGTTGGGATTCCTGAAACAGGTATTGTCTGATCTTTCATGCGTCGTTCTCGAATCAGGTCGATTGCGATCGAGCTTATGTCAATGCCAGCCCATTTTCTTTTCAGTCGGTCTGCTGCTTCGATTGTGGTGCCGCAACCGCAGAAAGGATCTAGAACGACATCGCCTTCGTTGGAGGACGCTTTGATGATGCGCTCCAACAACGCAAGCGGCTTTTGTGTCGGATAGCCTAAGCGTTCTTTGGCCGTCATGCGGGTGGCAAACGATGGTATATCGTACCACCAGTCTGAGGCTTGTTTGCCGGGTTCTTTTGGTCTCCAGATTGTGCCGTCCGGACGCTTGAAAGGCTTGAGGAGTTCAAAGGTCCCGTCCATTAGTGGAACGCGCTGGGGATTAAATGTCCACTTTCGAGATCCGCTGTAAAACAGGATGATGTCGTGGTTCTTGCGAAATTGCAATTTGCTGCTGCGGGGCTTTTCGTATCCCCAGACAATTTCATTCCGAAAGCTTGTTTTCCCGAATATAGCGTCCATGATGATTTTGAGGTAGTGGCTCGCTGTCGGGTCGCAGTGAAGGTAGATTGATCCCGTAGATTTTAGGATGCGGCGCATTTCTTCAAGCCGCTCTGCCATGTAGGTTAGGTACGCCAGCATTCCGCAGTCGCCGAGAATATTTTGAAGCCCGACAATGGCTTTATGCGCCGGCCGTCCAATAGCGGCTTTAAATGCGCTATATCTGTTGACTGCAGCCGTATCCCAGTACCATGTGTCTTTGAATGCCCTGTATTGCGCTTGGTTTACGCTTCGCGCTCCAAAGAGGATGCTGTAAGTTGTGTTGGAATTAAATGGCGGGTCGAGATAAATCAAATCGACACTTTCATCGCGCCATCGGCGCATCCAATCGAGGCAGTCGCCGTAGTAGAGGCTGTTGTGTTTGAGGCTATCCCCATAATCGAGCATGTTTCGTTTCTTTCTGGTTTTTGATTTTCCTCTAGAGTCTGCCATGCGGCTTTTGCGATGTCAAGTTTTCAGGTTTTATTTGGTTGATTCTAGCATGGGCGGTCAGCGGACAGGCTCGCCCGATCAAAAACCGCTCGCCCTTTATGAACGGATCCTCAAGGCGTCCTCCAACGAAGGCGATCTGGTCTTGGATCCGTTCTGCGGCTGCGCGACAACTCCCCCCTTGAAAAGGGGGGCTGGGGGGGTTTTAGCCGCGCGCGGCGGCTGCGATGCCTTAAGATTCCCGCTTGCGCGGGAATGACAGCATAGATCGGCCGTCGCGCAAAATGAATGTCATCGCCTGTATGTTACTGTCAACGATACAGCTGCCTCGTCTGAAGCGGAGCGCTATACTAAAGCGGGCGGCGAAGATTGAGGCGGCTTATGAACCGTTTATGCGAGGCAAGATAAATCAGCCTTCCCGACAGCAATCCATAACAGGAGATACGGAATGGACAACTTGAAAATCGGTTTCATCGGCGCGGGAGGCTTCGCGCGCCACACGTTATACCCGGCGCTGCATCTCGCGCCTGTAGATTTGCAGGCGGTGTGCGACGCGGACGAAGGGCGGCGGTTGAGCGCGGCGGGCAAATTCGGAACAGGGCGCTCCTACGCCGACTGGCGCGAAATGTGCGGCGAAGAAGACATCGAAGCGCTCATCATCTGCATGGGTCCAGACGCGCGGCAGGGGCTGGTGAAAGACGCTCTCGCCGCCGGCTACCACGTCTTCACCCCAAAACCGCCCGCCCCGTCGCTCGCCGACACGATTGAGCTGGCGGAGGCGGCGGAAGCGGCCGGCAAGACCATGATGGTCAACTTTCAGCGCCGTTTCAGCGTCGGCGCGCGGCAGGCGAAAGCGATCTCCGATACGCCCGAATTCGGCGGATTGTCCCAAATCTACTGCTCATTCTGCAGCGGCAAATACGGCTCCGTTCATCACTATCTGCTCGACTTTGCCATCCACCATTTCGACCTGATTCGGCGGTTGGCGGGCGAACCGACGACGATCGCCTCCTTCGGCAACGAACGACACGGGCAAGGCTCCTTCGCCGTCTCGATGGAGTTTGAAAACGGCGCCGTCGGATTGATGCAACTGAACAGCCAGCGGCTCTGGAGGCGCAACTACGACCGCATCGAAATGACGGGGCATGAATCGTATATCGTCCTGGACGGCTTGTGGACAATCTCGCACTACACCGCAGGCGGCAACACATTCACCGAAAACTACTCGGACGAACGCAACAGCGAACTGACAGGCGACAGCGTCAGCCTGACCGAGTTTGTCCGCGCTGTCCGCGAGGGACGCGAACCGCAATGCAGCATACAGGACTGCGTCAAAACGATGCGCCTTTACGACGCCGTTCTGTCGCGCCGCCGCGGCCTCATTGAGATCGGCTAAGGAAACGGCATGGCGCTGTTCTATATCGGCAAGGTTCTGGAGCTAATCGGTCTCGTCTCGCTGGTCGTCGGGCTGTATGTCGGCATGGGAAACCATCTCGGTTTCATGTCGCCGCTCGGTCCGATGTCGGCGGAGAAAGCGATGGGCATTGAGCTGCTGTTCTTTTTGGGAGGGCTGGCGGCGTTCGGCGTCGGGCGGTGGATTGAAAAGCGGGCTTGAGGCGTTTGCGTCGGTCCGCCGCCTGCGGTAGGATGTCCCAAACCGAACCCGAACGAAGCAAAGGAACGCGCATGGCAGCGACAGGACGCGCGGTCGTCGCAACCGGACGCCGCTTTGAAATACGAGAGTACCCCGTCCCCGACCCGGCGCCGGACGCGCTCGTGCTGCGTCAAGAACTGGCGGGCATCTGCGGCACCGACATTCATAACTGGCAGAACGGCATTAAAGGCGAGATGCTGCTTGGACATGAAAATGTCGGCGTCATCGAAAAACTGGGCGCCGATGTGAAGACCGATTATGTCGGCGCGCCTGTTCAAGAGGGGGACCGCGTCATCCTCGCGCCCGGCGCCAGAGGCGGCGCCTACGGCTTTCAAAACAACCCTGACGATGAGCCGCGCTTCCGAGGCGGGTTTGCCGACTACATCCATCTGTGCCTGCCCGGCACCTGCTTTATCAAAACGAGCGCGCCGCCCGAAGCGGCTGTTCTCATTGAACCGTTCACCGTCGGCATCCACGCCGCCAGCCGCTCCGGCATTGAGATCGGCGATACGGTCGTCGTACAAGGCTCCGGCGCCATCGGGCTGGTGACGCTCATCGCCGCCAAAATGCGCGGCGCCGGCAAGCTGATCATGGTCGGCGGACCGAAGGGGCGGCTGGAGCTGGCAAAGCGGCTCGGCGCCGACATCGTCATCGACATTGAAGAGGTGAAAACGGCGGAGGAGCGGCGCGAACTGGTCATGTCCCACACGCCGAAAAGAGCGGGCGCGGATGTCGTCTTTGAATGCGCAGGCTTTCTTCCGGCGACGCCCGAAGGCTTGTCTTATGTACGACATAGCGGCGCCTTCATTGAGGTTGGACACTTTGTCGACATGGGTTCCATCGAGTTCAACCCGAACCAGATGCTCATGCGGCGCAACCTGCGCATTGAGGGCATCTGGGGGTATCGGCTGGACGATTTCCCGCGCGCGCTTCCGATCATCGAGAAAAACGAGTTTCCCTTCGCCGACATGGTGAGCCATCAGCTGCCGCTGGAGCGCGTCCTAGACGGGTTCAAGGCGCTGGACGGCAGCTATAGGCTTGGGGATGAGATGGTCGTCAAGATCGCGCTCGCGTCCGCGCTTTGAACCTCCTTCAAGAGGAATCCTGACCTCATGCTTAAAGTTGGGACATTTGACCGACGATCGCTCTATTCATGGAACAAAGGCTTTGCCAACCAAACCGTTCCCCGCTTCCCCGTTTTCACGAGGACATGCCCGCGGGGACATGCATTCCCGCGCCCTCATAGCCTGCCCCCGTGAAAACGGGGTCATTCCCGCGCAGGCGGGAATCTTAAGGCATCGCAGCCGGCGCGTCCGCGCTTTAAACCCCCCTAACCCCCCTTTTCAAGGGGGGAATCCAGAAGCTCCCCTTGAAAAGGGGGAAGCCAGAGGCGTTCCCATTTCAAGGGGAATCCAGAGGCGCGCCCCCATCTCGTCATTCCCGCGCAAGCGGGAATCTTAAGGCTTCGCGTCCCCTCTTTAAAACCCCCCTAACCCCCCTTTTCAAGGGGGGAATCCAGAGGCTCCCCTTGAAAATGGGTATCCAGAGGCGTCCCATTTCAAGGGGAATCCAGAGGCGCTTTGTTATTGAATGATCTTCGCCGTCACTGTGGAGGTGATCTGTTGAAACGGGCGGCCGTTGATGGTCGCTTTGCCGATAAAATGGAAGCGGTAGTCGCCCGCCTTCATCGTCCGCGCCGCTTTCACCTTCACCTTGACTTCAGCCGCTCCGTCGACGACGCGCACAGGGTCGGCGGTCAAGCCTTCCGGCAGATTGACGGCGGCGATGTCGACCGCGCCGGTGAAACCGCCTCGGCGCACCAGCGTTAGCGTCAATTCCGCGTCGACCGTTTCAGGGAGCTGGGGCGTTTCAGGGTCGCCGTTCGCCTCTTCTTCCGCCTCTTCTGCGCCGTTCGCTTCGGTTTCTTCAGCGGTTTCGGCTTCTTCGGCGCCTTCTGCTGTTGGCACGTCCGCGGTTTCTTCTTCAGGAGGCGTTTCAGGTTTTGTAAGGACAAAGCTTTGACGCACCGGCTGAACGCGCACCACAAACGGCGCCTCCAGAACCTGCAGCCGCACCGCCGGCGTCGTTTGCGTGTAGACGACGCCGTTGACGGCCGCCGTTCCGCGCACGGTGATATACTGCTCGCCCGCCGCGGGGACGGTGCGGTCGTCTGTCCGCCCGTTGATGTTCCAAGCGCGTATCGTCACGGTGGAGCGATCGGCGCCCTGCCCGATAGCGGGGGCGACCTGCGTCGACAGCGCCGGCAAGCCGACGATGGTCAGGGCGATCGGAGCCGCGAACCCGTCGGCGCGGGACGCGATGATGTTTGCCGCCGCGTTTTGGTCTTGAAGCGCAGCAAGCGACGGTTCCGCCATCTCAAGACGGAACGGCGGACGCGGCAGCGCTGTCAGCAGAATCGGCGCGGAGAGCCGTTCGACGCGCCGACCGCCGATGGAGCCGACCGCGGCGAAGCGGAGCGTCAATGTCTCCAGCCGCGCGTCTTCAGGCGCCGTCACCGTTACCAGCGCGTTCGATTTTCCGGCGGCTAATTCGGCGGAGCTGACCGCATAATTGGGCGGGAGTCCGCGGCTTTCGATGCGCAGCGGTGCATTGAAACCGTCGATGCGTCCGATGTTGACGTTGAACGCTGTAGTTCCGCCTTGGGCGACGCGGGCGATGCCGTTGTCCGTAGCATTTCCGATTTTGGCAGGGTTGGTCGGCGCGGCGTTCACATTGAAATCGGGTCGGGTCGGCGCGGCGCGCAGACGGTATGCAAAGCCCGGCCCGCCGTTGGCGCTCAAGTCGCGTATCTCGATGGAGTATTCGCCGTCGGCGGGGAAGTTGAAGGCGAAGCGCGCCTCCGGACCGACGCCGTCGTCGTTCACCGCCAACTGCGGAGGAGGCGGCGCGGGGGGCTGCGCCTCTCCCTCGGCGGCGGCGGGAGCGGGAGGCGGCGGACCGTATAAGGTCAAGAGCGCGTCTAGCTTCGAGCCGAGGCGGCTGGCAAACGTCTCAAAAATAATCTGCTGACCCGCCTTCGCTTGAAACTTAAATCGGTCGCGGTCGCCCGGTTTGTCGATTCGTCCGTTGACGACAGAAGGGAGCGGAACGGCGTTCGCTTTATCCAGCGCGTCGTTCGGCTCTTTTTCGGTCGCTTCGGCTAAGTCTTCCACCTGGAAAAGCAGCGCGTTTGTCGCATAACCTGTCGGCGTGAAAAGGCGCGTCTCGCGCAAACCGAGCGGCGCGTCCGGCGCGATGACGACGCGCATGGAGTTGACGCCGCCGAGGTTTCTGCCGGTCAGGGCGATGACGCTCTCGGCGCCGCGCTTTCCGCCTAACGGGAAGATGCCGTCCAGACGCGGCAACGCCCCGACGCTCAATCGATACGCATAATTGCCGCCGCCGCGGTATTGCGAATCGCGCACTAATAGCGTGTAGGCGCCGGCCGCCGGCGCGGCGACATCGATCTGCGAATCTAAGCCGTTGAAGATGTCGTTGCGCGCCAGCTCCTTGCCGTCCGGTCCGAACAGGGCGATGTAGGAGTCGAGCGGAGAACCCATGCGCTGCGCCAGAACGTCCGCAATGAGGCGCGTTCCCTTTGCCGCGTTGAAACGGAAAGCGTCCATGTCGTTGGCGGACGAGACGACGCCGCTGATTGTCGCCGGCAGCGTTATTTCCTGCGGCTTGTCAAGCGAATTGTTCGGCTCCGTTTCCGCCAGTTCGGGCATGTTGCCGATGATGAAGTTGCGCCCTGTAGAGACGCCGTCGGGCGTTCGCAGGCGCGCCGTGTGGACGCCGATGGGCGCGTTGGGCGAAATGACGATGGTCGCGGTGAGCGTCTGGGGAGTGTCGACGCGCGCTTCGATGCCGTCCCCGGCGATGACTGCGTCCGCCTCGCTCATGAGCGCCTGTATCTCGGACGCGACGCCTTCGACGTTGAAGAGGAGAGCGTCCGCGCGACCGATATGCCGACCGCGCAAGGTGAGCGTGACGGTCTGTCCGCGCTGGGCGCCCTGCGGGGAGACCGCCTCAAGGACGGGCTGCGCCTGCCCGTACGCCTCGCCCGTCCATATGAGACATATTAACAAGACGCCGCTTTTGGCGACTTTATCCCGTATGCGCTTCATGTTCATCCTCGTTTGTTTCATCGGTCTTTTCCGCCTTTGCGTACGGCGGGGTTTAAACTTGGTCTGCCGACTTAGCCTTAATTTGAATGTGAACGTTGTTTGTAAAAACTCTAGATTCCCGCTTGCGCGGGAATGACGTTGGGTTAAATGAACGCGAACGTCGGTTGTTAAAACTCTGGATTCCCGCCCATGCGGTAAGACATGCGGGAATGACGTTGGGTTAAATAAGCGCGGTTCATGCATGCCTCCGCTTACGCGGGGACGGCGGCTGGGATGAGATTGCTGTCATGCCCAGCCGCCGAGGTTCCATTTAGAACAGCCCCAGTATCGGATCGCCCAAAACCAGTTCGCGCGGCTGGTCAAGGTGGTTCAGCACCTCCGTATGCGGATCGATTCCCAGCGTGTGGTAGACCGTCGCTAGGATGTCGCGCGGATGGACAGGGTTTTCCAGCGGCGAGGAGCCTGTCTCGTCCGACTTGCCGTACACCTGTCCGCCCTGGACGCCGCCGCCCGCGATGAGACCCGTGTAGCAGTAGGGCCAATGGTCGCGTCCGTCCGGCGCGTTGGAGTTGCCGGAGGTGCTGACGCCCATCTTCGGCGAGCGTCCGAATTCGCCGATGGCGAGAACCAGCGTCTCTTCCAGCATTCCGCGCTGGTCAAGGTCTTCCAGCAGAGCCGACAAGGCGCTGTCCAGCTTCGGGCAATGCAGGTCGCGCAGCGGTCCGAAGTTTGCCGCATGCGTGTCCCAGGCGGTGGTGCGCGGGTCGCCGTTCGCCACGGAGGGCCAGTTCACCTGCACAAAGCGGGTTCCCGCCTCAATGAGACGCCGCGCCATCAGGACGCTTTGCCCCCATGTGTGCCGCCCGTACCGTTCGCGGACCGCGTCCGGCTCTTTCGTCAGGTCGAAGGCGTTGCGCGCCCGTTGGGACAGGATCAGCTCATACGCTTTTTCGTAGTAGCTGCCGAGGGCGAATTCATCGGCGACGCGCTCGATTTCAGGCATGCTGGCGTTGACCGTTTCCAGCAGCGAGGCGCGTTTTTCAAGCCGCGCCGCCGGCACTTCGGGGCGCAGGCTCAAGTCGTCCAGCTTGATGTCCTGGTTCGGGTCTTGGAACAGGAAATACGGGTCGTACGCCCTGCCGAGGAAGCCGGCGTTTCCGCCCTTCCCGACGATGTTGCTTTCCTGCATCGGCCTCGGCAGCTGCACCGCCGAGAGCATCGGTTCATCGGACGGGCGGAAGTTGGACACATGCGCCGCCACGTTCGGATGATCGTGCGGCGCCGGCGGGTCCAGCTGTCCAGACGGCGCCACCTCGTCCGGCGTGGAGCCTGTGACCATCTGGTACATCGCCGCGGTGTGGTTGAAAAGTCCGGCGGGCGTGTAGCTGACGGAGCGGATCAGCGCCGCTTTGTCCATCTGCTTCGCCAAGAGCGGCATCGTCTCGGAGAGCCAGATGCCGGGAACGTTCGTTTTGATGGGTTTGAATTCGCCGCGGATATTGGACGGCGCCTCCGGTTTCGGGTCCCAGATGTCGATATGGCTCGGGCCGCCCTGCAGGAAGAGCAGGATGACCGATTTCGCTTTGCCAAAGCCGTTTTGCGGCTGCGACGAGTCTAGCGCGGCGCTTGCCTGCGCCTCTTTCAGGGCGAGCAGTTTTGGGACGCTTAGCCCCAGCATCGCCGCGCCGCCGACGCGCAGAAACTCCCTGCGCGACACGCTGTCGCAGAGCCGCCCCTGTTTGCCTGTGAATGTCAGCATCGTACGCTCCTTTCGACCGTCTTCTCCGTTGCGTTCATGGAATCTCCAAATCGTTTACCGGTTGAATATGAAAGCGGGGCTGTTCAGCAACGCCCAGAGCAGGTCCTGCGCGCCTTCTGTTTTGGACGCCGCGCCCGCCATATGCGCCACCGCCGTGTCGATCTCCTCTTGGCGCGGATAACGGCACAGCGCCGCGAGATACAGCTCCTCCACCACCGCCTTGTCCTCCGCGCCCTCCTTCATGAGCGACGCGATGCGCCCGTTCGGATCGATGAGCGCGTTGCCGATGGTCGCGCCGTTGATCAGGTTCATGGCGTGGGCGAGGCTCACTTCGTCGGCGCGTTCGCATTCGCAGACCGATTCGCGTTCAGGGCGCCCAAACAGCTTCAGGAACCCGTCCGTTTCGATCTTGCTGTCCGGCAGCTGAACGGCGCGGAAGTCGCTTGGCAGTCCAGGGAATTTTGGACGGCTTCCCGCCGCCGCGCTGATGGCGTCCAGCAGCTGTTCGGCGGTGAGACGCTTCGGCATCGCGCGGGAGAAGTTGCGCTTGTCGTCAATGTTCCAGCGGTTCGTTTTGACGCTCAATTGATAAGTCCGCGAGTTCACAATCGTACGCATGACCTGCCGCATGTCGAACCCGTTGGAGACAAACTCTTCGACAAGCGCGGCCAGAAGCGGCGCATTGCTGGGCGGGTTGCTGCCGCGCAGATCGTCCACCGGCTCAATGATGCCGCGCCCCATGAAGTAGCTCCATACGCGGTTGACGGCGGAGCGGGCGAAGAGCGGGTTGTCGGCGGAGGTCATCCAGTTTGCCAGCGCCTCGCGCAGGTTGCGGCTCGCGCCCTTTTCCTCTCCAAACGGCACCGACGGGTCGATGGGCTGCATCGTTTTTGGATGGGTCATCGGCGCGGGGTTGAGCGATGTATAGACGATTTCGTCGCCGGCAAGCCGCCCGTTTTTGCGCGCCACATCGGAGAAATACGCCGCCAATTCGTAATACTGATTCTGCGTCCAACGCTCAAACGGATGGTCATGGCACTTGTTGCATGAGAACCGCACGCCGAGGAACAGCTGCGTCGTGTTCTCCACGGCGGTGGCGCTGTCGCGCGAAATGCGGTAGTAGCTGGCGGCGGGGTTCTGATAGACGCTGCCTTCCGCCGTCAACAGCTCGCGCACAAACTGATTGTACGGCTTGTTCTCCGCAATCGACTGCTCTATCCATGAGCGGAAGAGCCAGACCCCTTTTTGACCGAGAAATTTGCTGTTGCATTGCAGCAGATCCGCCCATTTATGCGTCCACCGCTGGACATACCCGTCGCTGTTCAGGAGCCGTTCGGCGAGGGCGGCGCGTTTTTCCTGCGTCGGCGTCTCGTCCTTTAAAAAGGCGCGAACCTGGTCAGGCTGCGGCGGCAAACCCGTCAGGTCGATAGAAACGCGGCGGATGAACTCCTCGTCAGAACACAGCTCGGACGGCTGTATCTTCATCCGCTTCAGCTTGTTATGGATGTGCGCGTCCACATAGTTGAATTCGGGCGTCTCTTTCCATGCAAAGCCTTCGCGGTCGCCCATGACAATCAGCTCGTTCGTTCCGTAGGCGCCTTCGTATCGGGTCATGATCGCCGATTCGCCTCGGCGGAGAGCCGTCACAAGTCCGCTTTCCGACACCTCGGCGACCGCGGTCGCGCTGCTTAAATAGACCGCCTCCCGCGTGACGTCGCGCGTCGAGCCGTCCTCATAATGCGCGATGACGAGCATCTGCTGAACGTCTCCAGCGTTGGACAAATCCATGGACGCCGGGAAAACCTCCAACCGTTCAACAGGCTTGATTTTTCCGACATCGGACTGGACGCCTTCCGCGATCCACCGCAGAAGAATTTTGTAGTACCGAGAGTCGGGTTTTAGTACCTGTCCGCCTTTGTGGGGGACTTCGGCGGTCGGTTTCAGCAGCAGCAGGCTTTGTTCAGGGAAGGCGCGGCTGAATCGGCGCCCTGAAATGTCTTGAACCAGCGATTCGTAATCGTACTCGTGATCGTATCCGCGCAGGGAGAGGCGGAACCCGTTTTTGCCTTTCGCGGCGCCATGGCAGGTTCCCGCGCTGCATCCGACGCGGTTGACGACCGGGACGACGTCGCGGACGAAGCTAACAGGCTTCGTTTCGACGCCGGCTATTTTAACCGGCAATTGCGCCGTTTTGCCGCCGGCTGAAACGACAACGGCCCCTTCTTGAGGCGCGCTGTCCACAGCGGCGGGGCGAAAATAACCGTCTTCGCTGACAAAGAGGCTCGACGGCGTTTCATAGACCGCGCCGGCAGTGAGATCAATCCATCCGTCTTTTGTTTTACCGGAAACCAGAATGCGCCGCTCGTCCTCCGCATGCTGTAGCGTCAGTTCGGCGGGCTGCAGGCGCAGCTCTTCCACCTTGACCGTTTGCGTGGCGGTTGCGTTCATTGTGCCGCAGAGGGCGATGACGCTTGCCAGCGCCAGACGCCAAGCCGTTCGTTTCATCCGTCTCATCCGATTCTCCCGATTGCGCTCGGATATGCGTATAACATGCCTATAGTATAAGGTATGCAGTAAGCGGTGTAAAGTTTACACAGTTCGACCGATGGACGCAATCGGAAAACTGGCGGCGCAGTCTCTACAGGCGATGACGACGAAAATCCCGTTTGAGTTGCGCTAATCGTGATTCCGCGCACGGAACTAAAACCCCCCCAGCCCCCCTTTTCAAGGGGGGAGTCCAGAAACCGCGCCCCAACCGCTGTTATTGGGCTATTCGTCATTCCCGCGCAAGCGGGAATCCAGAGTTTTCCCAGACAGCCTCCGCATTCCAAAACGACTCTCTAAAATCAAGATCATCGCCTATAGAGACTGCCACTGGCGGCGCCCACATACGCCGTCCGCGTTCTTATGCCGACATGCCCAACTAAAGACGTAAGATTGATTTCTTCAACCGCCGACAACGCGCTCCATGGGCAAGGCGGCGGTGTATCCCATGTAACTTAAACGCCCGCGCGGGTGTTTAAATTATGCTGCTCAATACGCCGCGGGGATGTACGATGCGACTGGAGACTCTCTTAGGCGCGGGGGTCGGTTTGATTCTCCGCGCCGTCTACATGGAATGGGTATTTGACCCGTACCCCGCCGCGCGGTATGTCGATACGGCGCCGCTGGTCGTTCTGGGCGCGTTTGCCGCCGCTGTTTTAGCGGAACTGATTCTCCAGCTGTTCTCCCGCCGACGCCGCCGGACGCGCCTGCGCGACCGCGCCTTCGGCGTCTCGATGTTCTTTTCCGCCGCCATCTTCATCGAGTTCGGCAAGATGGCGGGCGAATATTCCGGCGGGGCGCATACCGCGGTTTGGGCTGCCGCATTCGCGTCGGCGCTGCTGTTGTCGAATCTGCAGGCGCGTTACTGCCGTTATGAGCGTCTGTCCACCCGCCAAGCGGTCAAGGTCATGACGGCAAAGTTGGAGCCGCGATCTGTCCAGTTCAAACCAAAATCGAAGGCGAAATCGGCGCGCCGTCAACCCGTTCAACCCAAGCCAAAAGCAAAGTCCCCCCGCCGATCCGTCCAGTTCAAGCCAAAAGCAAAGTCCCCCCGCCGACCCGTTCAGCCCAAGCCGAAGTTTCCCCGCCGACCCGTTCAGCCCAAGCCGAAGGCGAATATCCCCCGCCGCCCTATGAAGCCGCAGGTTGCGTACAGCCCCAGTTGGCAGTATCATGCCCGCGGACAATTGCTTTATAGGGGCTGGAAACATAAATCGACACGACGCCGAGATTCTGCTTCATCCAGAAAACGCGCCTACGCCTACGGAAGCCGCCAGCCTGCTCGCGCCGTATAGAATAGAAGACCCGCGCGGCGCCGTTCAAACGCTGCGCGCTATGGCGGAGCTGTTTGGATGGGGTCCCTCCTTTTCTGGACATGCGGCGCAATTTGTCAAATCCGCCGCCGTTTCGGCAAATCCAGACATGGCGCTGAAACGCGCGCTCCATTACGCCAAGGCGATCGCCTCCCCGCACAACTTCTTCAGCTACGCTTTGGAAATTCCGCAACTCATCGACGATCTCATGACGGCGTTCGGCGGAAGCGAGTACCTGTCCGCCATCCTCATACGCCATCCAGGCTATCTGCCGTGGCTCCTGCAGACGATGGATGAATCGAGCCGCGCGCCGCTTAAAAAACGCGCCGATCAGCTGCTAAACGAAATGCGCAGCGACCGCTCCGGCGAATCGAAACGCGGCGCGTTGAGACGTTTTAAACGGCGCGAAACGCTGCGCATCGGCATGCGCGACCTTCTCCAAACCGCCTCCGTGGAGGAAACGACCGCGGAGCTGGCATTTGTCGCGGACGCCGCCTTCCAAGGCTCCTATCTGCTCGCCCAGGCGGAAACGCGCCCCTCGCTCGGAATGCCGCTGAACGCGGACGGCTCCGAAGCGGGCTACTGCGTCATCGGAATGGGCAAACTGGGCGGCGGCGAGCTGAACTTCTCCTCCGACGTCGACATCCTGTGCGTCTACAGCGAAGACGGAAACACGGACAAGGGGGGCGCCAACCAGACCTATTTTCAACGGCTCACCGAAAAACTGATCGAGATCATGAGCGCGCCGACGCAGGACGGGTATGTGTTTCGGGTCGACCTTCGGCTGCGTCCGCAGGGCGGTTCGTCGCCGCTCGCGCGTTCGCTTGCCAGCTATGAAGGCTACTACGAAACATGGGGCGAGCTGTTTGATCGACAGGCGCTGATCAAGGCGCGGTATGCGGCGGGCGACGAACGCCTGGCGCGCGCCTTTCTGTCTATGACGGAGGCGTTTGCCTACCGCGCGCTCCAGGACGCCGACGATATTGAGGATATTTTAGAGGAAATCTACCGCACAAAACTGCAGATCGAAGCGCGTATCGCCCAAAAAGAGGACCCGCGCCTGCATGTGAAACTGGGACCCGGCGGCATACGCGACATTGAATTCATCGCCCAGGCGATGCAGCTGACGCGCGGCGGCGTCGACCGTTCGCTGCGGGCGCGCGGCTCCATTGACGCGCTGAACGCTCTCGCCGCGGCGGGGCATCTCCCGAACGAAGAGGCGGAGCGGCTCAAGGACGCGTACCGTTTCATGCGGCGCGTCGAAAACTGCATCCAGCTGGTGTCTGACCAGCAGCGGTATTCGCTTCCGTCTGACGAGGCGGAATGGGAGCGCCACGCGCGCCGCCTAGGGTACGCCGAGTCGCCCTCCGAGACGTTTCGCCGCGATTTTGAGGAGAATCAGACCTTCATTCGCGGCGTCTTTGATCGGCTGTTTCGGGCGGATGAAAGCCCGTTTCGGCGGATGATGAACCGCCTGCTGGATGAGGATTCCCCTAGCCCAGAGACGGAAGAGTTTTTGCAGTCGTACGGTTTGGACGACGCGAAGGGCGCGAGCCAGGCGTTGAACGCTCTGGCGAAGGGGTCGTCCCGCGTCCGTTATTCGCCGCGCGTTCGCCGCGCCTTCCGCGATTTTGCCGAGCCGCTTCTGAACGAACTCAAGGAAACGCCCGATCCGTCTCTCGCGCTGACGCAGCTGGAGCGTTTCTTGTCCGCCTCAAAAGCGCGCGCCTCCTACTTCGACCTTTTAAAAGAGGTCGGGCCGATTCGACAGCTGCTTGTCAAGCTGCTGGGCGAGAGCCGTTTTATCGGCGACATCCTGGCGCAGAACCCTGTCGTGTTTGAAACGCTTGTCGGCGGCGCGCAGATGGGCGAACGGGTCGAATCTCCCGATCCTCTCTATGAAAAGCTGAAGGCGCAAGCCGCCCGCGCCAAAGAAGACCCGACGCTTGCGGCGCGCCGCTTCCGCCAAACCGAAATGGTACGCATCGGCGCGCGCGACCTGCTCGGCGAAAGCGATGTCCTGACAACAACCCTAGAGCTGAGCCTGCTTGCCGAAGCGATCCTGCGTTATGAAACGGAGCGCATGTTCAACGAGCTGGCGGAACGGCGCGGAACCCCGATGCATGAGGACGGATCGCCCGCAACCTACGCGGTCATCGGCATGGGCAAGCTGGCGGGGCGCGAGCTGAATTACAGCTCGGATCTGGACGCGCAGTTCGTCTATTCTGGATCTGGCAAAACCGCAAAAGGCGAGCCGAACGGCGCCTTCTTTAGCCGAATGGCGGCGTCATTGGCTTCGCAATGGAAACGCCCCATGCTCGGAAGCCGCTTTTATGAGCTGGACCTGCGCCTGCGCCCGTACGGACGAGGCGGTCCCGCCGCGCTCACCCTAGACCGATACCGCGAGTATTATGAGACGCATGCGGAGCTGTGGGAACGGCAAGCGGCGGTCAAAGCGCGCCCTGTCGCCGGCGACGAAACGCTCGGAAACGCATGGCGCCGCCTTGCGGATGAATTCGCTTACGCCGCGCCGTTGACGCCCGAAGAGGCGGAGCAGATCTACAGCGTCCGCGCGCGAAAAGAGAACCAAGCCGCCAAACAGACCGGACGCATGCACAACATCAAATCAGGATACGGCGGGCTGGTCGACATAGAGTTTCTCGTCCAGGCTCTGCAGCTGCGCTGGGGATCGGCGAACCGCGCCGCGCGCTCGCCGAACACGCTGGAGGCGCTGGACGCCTTGACCCGCGAGGGGCTTGTGGATGCGAAGGTTCGCAGCGAATTGAGGCGGGCGTATCTGTATCTGCGCAAGGTTGAAAATCGGCTTCAGATTGTGGACAATCGGTCGATGGAAGCGCTGCCGAGCAACCCTGCGGCGTTGTCCCAGCTGGCGCGTCGGTTGTATTATGAGAGCGCGGAGGAGCTGCTTTCGGAACATCAGCGGGAGGCTGAAAAGGTGCGCGCCCGCTTTGAGTCGATCTTCAAAGCGCTGATGAAGCGGACGCCTTAAATAAAAAACGGCTGGCTAGTTTTTTGAAGGCAAGCTAGCCAGCCAACAGGAATCATCGCGTGTGGTTACGCAACATAAAAACGCAGCAAGGCCGCTTCCCGTTTCATACGAAAACGGAGAGGCGGCCTTTCCGCAATTCCTGCCGGCGTTTCAACTCGGACTACATCGGCTCCTTCATGGCGCTTTTCTTCTCGCTGCCGCCGCTGGCGGTTCCAACGTTGGACGCGCCGTTCGACAGGTCCGCTTCAGAGCCTTTCACTTCGATTTCCATCAGCCGCAGCGTCATGGTCGCCGCTTTATCCACCCGCCGCGTATCTGCCCGACGATCGGGTCGCCGGTCGTCCGGTTGACGATTGGCTTGCTGCCTCTCGATAGTCGTCCGCTTCTTCTCCAGCATGGTGTTGATGATGATGCGCACCTGGTCGGTTTTCACCGTGTTGAAAAGAAACTTTGAGACTGGTTTCATTTTGAACTGCTGCCGACCGGGTATCAGCGCCCATCCGCTTTGAACCGTCGCAACGGTTTTCCAGGGATGGCGTTCGCTTCTGAGGTCGCGCACCTGCAGGAAGGCGTTTTCGATGCCGACCGCGGGCGCGTCGTGCGCGTTTGCCTCATGAATGACAATCTGGTTGATGCGCTTTGGCTCGTCAAATGTGATGACGACCCATGGACCGCCTCTAGCCATGATGCCGGCGATGCCGCGCTCCTCGTTTCGTCTGTTGCGCTGCTGTTCTCCGCCCAGCGTCCATGTGTATTCCCAGCCTTCTCCCTCGCTCCATTTGGCGGAGTCTTTGACTCCGTTGATGAGCGATTCGGCTGTGCGCTCGCCGCTGGAACCAGCCGATTTGATCGTCGCGCCGGCGTTGACCGTCGCAAAATCCAGCAGCGGCCTCGTCATCCTCTCGCTGTTTATCGTTTGGTCAATCGCGGCGCATCCAACCCAACAGACCGCGGCAGCCGCCATGCATGCGGCCATGCCGATTCGTGTTCGTCGCTGCATAATGTCTCTCCAAAGACTGCTGCCCCATAATACTGTATGAGCCGCCAATGTGTCAACCTGCATGAACTGACCTCGCGTCTTAAGTTGGGACATTCGAACTGACGATCGCTCTATTCATGGGAAAAAGGCGCCGCCAACCAGACCGTCATTTGTATGATGATCTTGCCCCTAGAGTAAGCGCATACTTAAGGGGTAGCGCGGTGAGACTCCAGACCGTCTTGGGCGCGTTGCTTCGCAGCGGCGCCGAGCGGGAGTAGGGAAGCTCGCGCAAACGGCAAAATGGGCTGGATGCTCCGAACAGATGCTTTGCTCTGCACAGTATATAAGTGGGGAGATCCAGCCCCCTTGCCCTACTCCTCACGAAAGGAGGATGACATGAGCATAAAGAAAAACAGAGCGAAACGCAACTACGAAATCGTTGCCGGAGCCGATGTCGCCAAAGACAAAATCGACGTCTCGATCAACGGAGAGAAACCGTTCATCATCGAAAACAGCGCGGCGGGCATCGCCAAACTCATCAAGCTGCTCAAAGAAGCCAAAGCCGAACTGGTCGTCTTGGAACCAACCGGCGGATACGAACTGGAACTGATGGACCTACTTCACGCCGCGCAAAGACCATTCTACCGCTGCCATCCGACCCAGTTCCGCAATTACGCCCGCTCCAAAGGAACTACATGGCCAAGACCGACAGGCTGGACGCGAAGCTGCTCGCTGAATACGGGCTGGAGCGGTCGCCCGAACCGACCCCGCCGCCCGACCCGCTTCTGGCGTCGATCAAAGCCAGGATGAAGCGGCGCTCCCAGCTGGTGAGAGAACGCACGCGCGAAAAGAATCGACGGCTGCGCGAACGGGACAAGCAGCTGAAGACCATGATGGAGGAGAATATCCAGCATTTAGACGCGCAGATCAAGATGCTGGAAGCGCAGATGTTGGAGCTGGTTGGGCAGCGCGAGGGCTTGCAGCGGATGTTCAATCTGATGAAGAGCATCAAGGGGGTCGGCAAGATCAACGCGATCTTGTTGACGGTCTGCTTGTCTGAGTTTGCCGATTTGCGTCCGAAGGAGCTTGTATCGCTGTTTGGTCTGGCTCCGGCGGCTTGGGAGAGCGGCAGGTCGTTTGGGAAGCGTTCGATACGCGGCGGCCGCAGTTATATTCGGGGGAACCTTGTATATGGCGGCTCTGTCGGCGGCGCGTTACAATCCGGATTTGAAGGCGTTTTACGATCGTTTGATCGGTCGCGGAAAGCCTCCGAAGGTCGCTCTTGTGGGAGCGGCTCGGAAGTTGGTTGTTCTGGCGTGCGTGGTTGCGAAGCGCGGAACGCCTTGGATTGCGGAGTATTCGGGTTCTGTTTTGGCGTCTTTGGAAGAGTCGGGTTCTTCCGATGCGTCGGACGGGACAGCGGATGAGGCGCCGCAGTTGGAAGAGTCGGGTTCTTCCGATGCGTCGGGCGCGGCTCCGACCAGAACGGCGGAGGCGGCGGCGTCTTTGGGCGAGGCTGACGGGGAGGCGCTGCCGGCGCCTGGAGAAGCGCCGGCGGCGGCGTCTTCCGATCCGCAGTCAAGCGACAGGATGCGAGGCTGATGAAAACACCTTTCCGAAATCTCGCTGCGGCGGCTCCTTCGGCTCTTGCCGAAAAATGTCCGCCGCGGCGACTTTCGGCGCTACGGAAAGCGCAAAATGATTGACTTTGAACACAGATACTCCCGCGTAAGCGGGAATCTTAAGGCATCGCAGCCGCCGCGCCCATCTTTTAAACCCCCTAGCCCCCTTTTAAGGGGGGAATCGGAGGCGGCATCGCTATCTTCTATTGAGTTAAGGGCGGGCGGTCATTCGCCGTACGGTCTGGTATCCTGGCGCCGAGAACTTGTAAAAATACAGTCCGCCTGCGACAGGCGTCCCCCGCTCATTTTTGCCGTCCCAGTATATGGCGCGTTCGCGCGTTTCATACCTGCCAGCCGGCAGCGGGCCGGCGGACAGCGTCCGAACGAGACGCCCTTTCGCGTCGTAAATGTCAACCTGAACTTCCCCCCGCTCCGCCAAGGTGAACGGCAGCCATGTTTCAGGGTTGAACGGGTTCGGAAAATTGGCGCCCGCGGCGGTTTCAAGAACGGGTCCGCTCGGCGGGTTAGGAGGCTCCATAGGCTCTTGAACAGACAAAGCCCCCCCGTCCGAGCGGAGATAAACATAAAGCCTGTCTTGGTCAGACACGATCAGCTTGTCCTGCGTCAGCGCGACGCCGCCGACCCATGCAAAGCCGCGCTCCAGCGCGATCTGTACCGGGTTGAGCGGGTCGGCTGCGTCCCAGCCGGCGGCGGTTTGCTCTCCGCCGGCGAAGATGCGCCCGCCTCTAGCGTCCAGCGCGCGGACGCTGAAACCTGCCGTCCATCGATTCAGCAGACGCGGATTGGGCGGGTCGGCGATGTCATATACCGCGATCTCATCCCCGACGCCGACATACAGCCTCTCTTGGGAGACATCGACCGCCTGCGCCGGCGACGCCTCGGCGAGCCGCCGAACGACGCGCATCGATTCGTCGATGACCGACACGCCCCCGTTCAGCGCGCCCGCGTAAAGATACCCCCTGCTGAACGCGAGCGCGGCGGCTCGCCCGTTGATGGAAACGCGGCGCGTCGGCATCGGTCCGTCAGGCGAGGCGGCGTATGCGTACAGATCGCCCGCGGCGGCGTAGACAGCCGCGCCGTCAGGCGAAACAAGCAGATCGGCGGCAGGCTCCGACAGCGGCTGAAGGTCGAGATAACGCGGGCGGCGCGGGTCGCGGATGTCGGCGTATTCCAGCCCTGCGCCGGTGGCGATGTAAAGCGTATCCTCATGCGCCTCGGCGGCGGAAGCGGGGGCGCGCGTTTGGACGGTTCCGATCAGCCCGTCCGCGCCGTTTGTGTCAAAGATGAGCGCGCCGCGCGGTCCCGCGGCGGCGTAGAGGATGCCGTAGCCCGCGCTCACCGCTTCGCCTCTGCCTGACGAGTCGATCCGCGCCGTCAAGGTCGGGGCGGCGGGGTCCGAGATGTTGATTAAGCTGACGCCGCCGCTTCCGTCCGCGATGAGCAGCTGCTGTCCGTCCACCTCGGCGCGCAGCGCTTCGCCCCGCGTCTGAACGCGCGACAGCGACCGCGGCCGCGACGGAATCGACACATCCACGAGCCGCGCGCCCGCTTCCCGCTCCGCCAGCGCGATGATGTTTCCGCCCGCCGAGACGGCGTCCAAAACGAAGCCTGTTGTCATCAGCGACGCGTCCACCTCCATGTTGTTCGGGTCTCTTGTGTTAATGCCCACAAAGGCGCCCGACCCGCCCCAGACGCGGCTCCCGATCGGAACAGGGCCGCGGAACGCCAAAGGCGCCGCCCCAATCAGCTCCATCATCGGCGCATTTTCGATGTTGTAGATCGCCATGCCGTCTTTTCGGTCGCATAGATATAGGCGGTCGCCCTGTATATGCAGGTCTAGCCCTGGGCCGGTGAGCAGGTTTCGGACGCGGCGCGGCGCGCCAGGGTCGGAGATGTCGTAAAGGCGCGTTCCTTGCCGCGCGTTCATTGCCCAGAGCCAGTCGCCGTAACGGGCGAGGCGAATGGCGGTTCCGCCGTTGTGCGCCCTGCCGAGGCGTTCTCCGCTTTCCGCGTCCAACAGCGCGACGCCCGCCGAGCCGACCGCCGCAACAACCAGCGACTCATCCGCGAGAATGTCATAGACGGCGCCGTCGGTCGGGTAGACGGCGGTCAACGGCGGCGCGTTTGAGCCGCCGCGTCGATGGCGCGCCATGCCCCATCCGTAGCCGATCCAGAGATCGTGTTGGTTGAAAGCGGCGGCGCGCGCCTCTCCGCCAAGAGGCAGCGACCCGACCGCCTTGAGCGATGGCGACTGCGCCGACCGAGAACTCAACCAGCCGCGCGCAAACGGAGCGCTCTCATCAGGAGAAACGCGGGGGGCGAATGTCGGCGGGACAAGATCTTCGTCCGCGTTTTCAAGCGTTGACGATATACTCAACCGCTGCTCAACCGACGTACTTAAAATGAGAAAGACGCTCTCGCCCGCCGCCGCGTTCGGGATGGTAAAGACCGCATCGCCCTGCGCATTTCGCGGAACGGCGCCGTATTCGCGCGACGAAGGGCGCCAAAATGAGGCATGAAAACGCGGAGAAACGGAGCCGACAACGCGCGCCGTGAACGGACCCGCAGGCAGCGACGCCAACTCCACATATGCGGGCGACCATTCCCGCAGCGTCTGTCCGCCATGAAGAAAACCGGCGGACGGATGCGAGGCGCGGCGGTCGATCTTGGACCGCTCAATGCGGCGTCGGCGGTCAAGGTTCTTGTAAGCGGCGAGCGGGTGGGCGTTCGGGTCGTTGACAAGGTTGGCGAACGCCCAGAGCTGAAAAATCTCCTCAAAACGGCGCGTTTCGCCCGTCTCTTCAAGGGCGCGCTCAACGGCGGCGAACCCGCGCTGCGGCGTCCGCGCCAGCGCCTCGTCAAACGCGCGCCCGCCGAAGTTGTCATGCAGATACATCAGCAGCAGAAAACTGGCGCCGTACACCGTCTCAAACGAGTTGTCGGAGGTGAGCGAACGGGTCGGATTGCCGAGATAGTTGCCGAAGTAGTTCGTGTGAAACCGCCCGTAGACCGCCCATTCGGCGAAGGTGGCGCGCCCCTCTTCGAGCCAGCGCTCATCGATGCGACCGCCGCGCTGACGCCAGTTGGTGAGATGGTTGAACTCATGCGCGACGAGCGCGTTCAGGCGGACAGCGCCGTAGTCGCGCAGGGCGAACACATCCAGCGCGATCATCTCGCGCGCGTTGCTGTTCGGGAGCTGCGGGTAGAAGTTGACCGGCGACACATATCCGCCGAAGCCGGCGGCAGACTCGTTGCCTTCGACGTCATGGAGCAGGATATGGACGCGCGAATCGCCGTCGACGCCGGGGAGCCACTCGCTGCCGAACCAGCTGCGGACGCGCGGATAGATGACGCGGTCGAACTCGTTGGCGAGGGCGCGCAGACGGGCGGGCGGCGGAATGTTCGCATAGCGCGTTTCAACCCAGAAGGCGGCATGCTCGCCGAGAAGCGCCAGCTCCGCCTCGATTTCGCCGTCCGGTATGTGCGTGTAAAACCGCTGCCGGTCGCCGACATCGGCGGGCGGAGCAGTCTGTATCAACGGCGGAAAACCCTGCGCAGCAGGGATATGCAGAGCGCAAAAGCCGCAATCCTCGTTCGCGGAGGCGTTGAGCGCGGTTAGCAATGCCGCGATGAGGAGGAGGGGACGGGGCATGGTTTTAGGGCATCGGCCATATATCTAGGGCGATCTCCGCCAGGTTTTTGGCGCGCTCCTGAATCGCCTCGGCGTTCCATTGGTCAACCCGCGCCGGTCCTTTCGATCCATTGTTGAGCCAAAGGCCGCTGTTTTGATACGCCTTCCGTTTGACGCTGAACGGATCCTGCGCGGAGACGTCCGCATCTTTTTTTATGAGCGTCAGATTCCCAAGGTTGTTGACAATCAGCGGGTGCAGTTCCTGCCAGTCGGTGCCGAGGGCGCGCTTCCATTCGTCCGGCAGACTGCCATCCGACAGCTGCGGCAGGATACACTCCACCTCATAGCCGTCCAGATCAAGCGGCTTATCCTCTTCGTGGTTTTCCAGCGGCCTCAGAAGATACGCGCCCGTTGCAAGCGAGACATCTCCATACAGCAGCTCCTTTTCAAATTCCGCATCTCTGGGGAATCGTTCACTTGTTGGACGACTTTGAAGAACGTCGCCAAGGCTCTCGATATATCTATCTTTGCCAATGAAGCGGTAATATGTTGGAACAGCCCTGTTCAAGCCTTGGGCTCCAATTCCGCAGACGAGGCGGCGAACGGTATAACTTTCCAGGATCCATCCCGCCTTTTCAAACTGCTCTGTGGAAAGGACGCCGTTTGCGGCGTAGTCGTCATACATCCCCAGCAACAGCGGAAACAACGAGTTCGCCTTCAGCTCTTGGAGCGTTTTAAAGACCTGTTTGAGACCGAGATTCTCTTCTTTTTCCAATTTCATTTTGCAGAAATAGCCCGCGAATTTCTGGAGATCCGCGACAATCTCTTTCATGACTGCGCTGCGCCGGTTGCCTCGGTTCTCTCGGATTCGCTTCTCCGCAAAATTTTGAAATTCATCGTACAACCGCCTGATGACCGGCATTTTGCCGTTTTTGAACGCAAGGTAGTAGCGGATGAAATCGTCAAAATCTTTCGCGTACGTCTTTTGATCGAAGCCTTCCTCCATCGGCCGCCAATGTTTTTTGTAAAGTTCCGTTTGATCGTCGGGATCCATGCCCAGCAGAACAAAATTGCGGATTAAATCCGACATGGTCAGCGGCAGCTTCTTCGTGTTCATGTTCTCAAAGATGTTCTGCGGGTTGTCGCGCTTTCGGTTCAGCTCCGCCGCGACGATATTGAGCTTGCGCAGCCCGTTGTAGATTGAGCCTGTTGTCCCGGCATCATCGAACTTGGACATGAACCATTCAAAATTCTCTCGGATGCGCAGGGAGAGACCGTTCGGCAGCTCGCCGCCTTTCAGAACCGCCTTCAAGCTTTCTCTATCGTTTCGACTCATGAGCAGTTTATAGGCGCCGTTGCCGCTTGCGTCTGGGTACATCAAATATCGGCGGCGCAACTCTTTCGCCGTTAATCCGGCGACCGTCACCCCTTCACCGAGCGACCGCGCCAAGGCCTCTATGAGCAGGATAGCTGTCGCAATCCGCTGCTGTCCGTCGATGATGAACCGCTTAGCGCGCCCCCGCGCGTTCACATTCTCAATGTAGATGATTGATCCGATGAAATGTGTACGGTACGGGTTTCGATCCCGCCCGACGCGCATGGCGTCCTCCCACAGCTTTTTGCAGTTCTCAACCTTCCATGAGTACATGCGCTGATAAACGGGTATCTCAAACGGCGATCCGTCCTGGATGAAGTCGAGAAGGCTTTGCGTGCGCGCTTTCATACGTTTCTCCTTTGCGTTTCGGTTTATGCAGTCTGCCACACTTCTAAGGCGCGCTCTGTCAGAACTTCAGTCCGCTCCCGAATGGCTGCTGCGTCCCACCGCTGGGCTTTACCCGGCAGTTCGTTTAGCCAGAGACGGCTGTTTCGATAGCCGGTCTCTAAGTCTCTCTTATGCGCAAACGGTCTGTCGGCGAGGTAGCGCGCTCCTTTTGTCAGCGTCATATTTCCAAGCGTTCCCGCAAACTCTTCATGCGCTTCTCTCCAGTTTATGCCCAGCTCCTCCTGCCACTCTCTCGACAACGGAAGCTCTGTCGGCAGGATCGGCTCAACGTCGTAATCGTCTAGATTCAGCGGTTCCTCGCGGCCGTAGTTCTCCATGCGACGCAGGATGTAGGCGCAAATAGACGTCCCATACAATTTGCGCGTTTGCAGTTCCATTTGAAATTCATCGTTCTTAGGAAATCGTTTGGTTGTGACTGTTTGTGATCTGAACAGGTCGGATAAGTTTTCAACAAGCCGCTCATTCCCGATGCTGCGACAAATTGAGGCAAAGAATGAGGAAGATCTAGACAGGCCGCATACGTCTCGGCGGACAAGGTAGCTCTCTATCAATCGGACAATTTCTTCAAATTGCTCCAATGTTAACAGGCCCATGCGGGCTTTCATCGCTTGAAATTGACTGCGCGGAAGCATGACAGAGTAAGTGCTGTAATCGGCGTAACGCTCATACAGCTCCAACAAGAACGGCATCGGCGTGTTCGCATTGAGGCGCTGCAAGTCGTCGAAAGCCGCCTTCAACAGCGGCTTCTCTTCCCGACCCAATTTCATAGTGGAGTAGTAACCCGCAAATGTTTGGATGATCTCCATGAGAGTTTGGATGTCTTCTTGTTTGTTCGCGTATGTTTTGAACGCGTCGTACATCTTCGCTCTGGTCGGAAGCGAGCGATTTTCCTTCCCAAGATAGTAGCGAATGAAATCGTCAAAATGTTTTGAGTACGCCTCCTGATCAAACCCCGCCTCCGTCTGCCCGAACATGTTTTCAATGGGGAGCCAATGCGCGTCGTAAAGCTGTCTTTGCTCTATGGGGCTTAAGCCCATCAGGAGATAGTGGAGTATCAGATCCGCATTGTCCAACTCAACGCCGCGGTCGTTCATGCTTTCAAAAACGCGCTGCGGGACTTCCTGATCTTGCGACTGATCAAGCGCGATCGAGATCATTGTAAGCCTGTTCAACCCTCTCCAGATGGCGGCGCGCTCCCTCTTCAGCGCTCTCCGTATCTTCCTTTTGAAAAGGCTGAAGTTGTCATGGATGCGGATGGAGTAGTTTTCAGGCACTTCCTCCTGCGCGACGAGAGCCATGAGCGTTTCCTTGTCGGTTTGGCTCAACAGCAGCTTGTGCGCAGCATCGCCCATCTTGGTCGGGTCGAATAAAAACCGGCGGCGCAGCTCCTCCGCCGACGCGCCGATCTCCTCCCTGTTCGCTTCATTAAACTGCGCCAGCGCCTCTATGATGAGCGCCGCCGTCGTCAGCCTCTGCTGTCCGTCAATCACATACCGCGCTTGTCCGTTCCGCTTCTCGATATAGATGACCGTCCCGACAAAATGCTCAGGTTCAAACTCGTCCGCCTCCGCTTTTCCGATCTGGACGATGTCTTCCCACAGCTGCTCGCAATTCTCTTTTTCCCAAGAGTATGTCCGCTGGTAGATCGGTATCTCCAGCTGCTTCGATTCTTTCATAAAGTTCAGCAACGCGATCGTTTCAGATTTCAAGGCGCGTCTCCAGTTTTGACAAGGCATATCTTAGCGCCATGCGGGGCGGGCGTCAAGCCGTTCGCCAAGGGCGGGGGCGTCTGCGACGCCTAAGATTCCCGCTTACGCGGGAATGACCGTTTTGCCTAAGATTCCCGCTTACGCGGGAATGACCGTTTGATTGGCGCCGTCCCGTTCTGACCGCGCGGTTGACATTTCAGGGGCGCCGCTGTATAGTGCGTCCAGCGTCTCGTTGATCGATGTTTAGAAAAAGAAAGGAGCGCAACATGGCGCGGCCGATCACCTTGTTTACGGGGCAATGGGCGGACCTTCCGCTGGAAACGATGGCGGAAAAGGCGAAGCAGTTCGGATACGACGGGCTGGAACTCGCCTGCTGGGGCGACCATTTCGATGTGGAGCTGGCGCTGGAAGAGGACGGATACTGCCAAACGCGCTGGGACATCCTTGACAAGCATGGGCTGAAATGTTTTGCGGTTAGCAACCATCTAGCGGGACAGGCGGTGTGCGACCGCATCGACGCGCGGCATGAGCAGATTTTGCCCCCGCGCGTCTGGGGGGACGGCGACCCGGACGGCGTCCAAGAACGCGCCGCCGAAGAGATGAAAAACACTGCCCGCGCCGCCGCCAAACTGGGCGTCGATGTCGTGAACGGGTTCACCGGCAGCCGCATCTGGCCGATGGCGTACTCCTTCCCTCCCAACCTGCCCGACCAGATCGAAGCGGGCTACCAGGACTTCGCCGACCGATGGAACCCGATCTTCGACGTCTTCGACGAAGCGGGCGTCAAGTTTGGGCTGGAGGTTCACCCAACCGAGATCGCCTTCGACATCGTCAGCGCTGAAAAAGCGCTGGAGGCGGTCGGGCGGCGCGAGGCGTTCGGCTTCAACTACGATCCGAGCCATCTGGGGTATCAGGGCGTCGACTATGTGCTGTTCATCCGCCGCTTCGCCGACCGCATCTACCATGCGCATATGAAAGATGTGTGGTGGTCGCCGACGCCGACGGAGGCGGGCGTGTTCGGCGGGCATATCGACTTCGGCGACAGCCGGCGGTTCTGGGACTTCCGCTCCATCGGGCGCGGCAGCATCGATTTTGAGGAGATCATCCGCGCGCTCAACGAGATCGGACATGACGGACCGCTCTCGGTGGAGTGGGAAGACAGCGGAATGGACAGGGAACATGGCGCGGCGGAAGCGGCAGCCTTTTTGAAGCGGCTCGACTTTGAACCGTCCGCCATCGCCTTTGACGCGCAGTTTGCGGAGTAGGTTTTTTTAAAGCATCGGTCTTCGCCGACCTTAACGGTCTGGCGAACGCAGACGGCTTCGGCGGCGCCTCTGGATTCCCGCTTGCGCGGGAATGACGAAGAGGGCGCGGTTATTCGTCGGCGTACGCTTGCCAGGCGGCTTCGATATGCGCATCATCGGAGCCGCCTTTATGGACGGCGCAAGCGGCTCACTTTTCAAGGCGGACGGCAAGCCCGGCAACCGTCGGCGCGGCGCGCATCAAGCAAACCGCTACGGCGGCATACGCGAACGCCCGACCCGCCGAGACCATCTCCAGCGCCAAAAAAGAGACCGCCGCTGTCTTCACGACGCCGTAACCGCCCCGGCTCCAGACAGGATCGCACAGCGCGCGGCGCCATTTTAAATGAGTGTGTTTGCGAAAGAGACCGGTTGCCAATGTGCGGATCATGACAACGGCGGCGACCCAAAGCGGAAGAGAGCCGCGAACGCCGAAATAGATCCAAAACGTCCACTCAACGGCGCGGTCGGCGAAAATATCTAGGCGCGCTCCATATGAAGAAGGCTCGCCTGAACAACGGGCGGCTCTCCCGTCCAGCGCGTCCGATAGAAACATGAGCGCGATCAACGCCGCGGCGGCGACGCGCCGATCCGCCTCTATCAGCCAAACAGCGAACGGAATCGCCGCGATGCGAAACAATGTCAGCGCATTCGCAACCGCGCGCCCATGACGCTCCATCCAAGAGGAAAAGCGCGCTTTCATACGCTCATCCCCCTCCCATCCAGACGCGACGCAGCTCTGGGTCGGGGAAGTCAGGCGCTGTCCATGCTTCATAAAGTTCCGGCGGCACGGTCAAATCCGGCGGATAATGGATGCGGAATATCTTTGCCTCCGCGTTCTCAAAGACCAGCTCAAACGCCTCGGAGCCGCCCTGTTCCCACATGTAGCGAGAGAAACCGATGCTGCGGTCAATCTCCTCGCCCGAACCCAGCCATTCAATATTTTGCGCGGTACCGTCAAGCAAGTCGCGAAACCGGAGTATCCAATAGTCCGCGCTGCGCGTTTTCAGAAACTGCAGCGCTTCCGTCTCGTTTTCTGCGCAATACAGATGACGCGCCGAAAGATAGATCCAGTAATGCTTCCATAGGTCCTGATCGTCCATCGTCCGCGCGTCTGCATGGACATTCAGCTGGCTGCCGACGCCCCAGCGCGCCGCCACAATAGGACGCTCCCCGTTGCCGCCCGACGCATGTCCGCCTATCCAGCGGTACGCCTCTAAGATTTGTTGCGTCGGCCTTGGAAACCGCAAAGCGGCGGCCTCGGCAGCTTGCGGCGCGATTCTTCCCGCCGGTCCCCAGTATAATATCGCCATCGGTATGAGCGTCACATACAGATACCGCAAAACCTCTCTCGCAGCAAATCGGTATTTCTTGGGTTCCTTGCCGTTCGGCTTCGTTTCATCTCCGCTCTCTATCGGGCGGGAAGGAGCCTTCTGTTGAATCGCATGTCCTATCCAAACGAGAAAGACAGCGCTCACTGCCGCAATGCCGGGCGCCAGCATGACAGCGTATCGTACCGAGCCTGTTGTCAGATACCCCCAGACGCCGACCCACCCTGCCGCGAACAGGGAGGTCTCCATGGTCGCGCTGATGTCAAGCCGCCGCGCATAAAGATACAACAGGCGAAGCCACGAGCCGACAATGCCCAGCGCCGCGATGATCGGGAGACCGCTAAAATGTACTTTCCATCCCTCCGCGTCCATATCGCGCAGCTCCGAGATAGAATGCATGAGGCGGCTGTCGCTGAACGGAACGGCGAACGCGGCAGCCGCCTCTCCAGATAACAGCGCGCGTTGAATCAGAAAGCCGACCAGAAGCGAGGCGGGCAGAAACGACGCCAGTCTCAGACCGATATGCCGACGCCCCCGCAACGCCTGCCGAATGAAGACAAGCGACGCGGCAAGCAGCGCAGGAAATACCGCTATTAAGCCGACAGGATGCGCAGGCTCCGTTGGAACGACCCAAAAGCGGTGCGATGAAGAAAAGACCAAGAGCGGCAGGGCGAGGCAAGCGCAGAAGGCGTATAATTCTAAGGCGCGCTCCTTTTGACTCCACGCGATGATCGTTTTCGGCAGTAGAACGCAAAGCGCGAAAACGCCAAAACCCTCCCACGCGAGGCAGCCGACGCATGCTGTGAACCCGCATGCCGCCGCCAGCGCAATCCGATTACGGCGCGCCGATGCGTTGATCCGCCAAAGATACAGCGCGCCCGTCAGGGCCGCGAGAAAAAGGCAAAAGGCGTCTCTGTCTGCAAAGCCGAGACAGGTACGCGCCGCAACAGGCGGAGATAACACAAAAAACAGGCTGCCCAAACCTGCCGCTTCCCAACCGTATAAGGAGAGCAGAGCCGCCGTGAACAGCGCGGCTGTCATCGCAAAAAGAACAGGAGGCGCGTAGCAGCTGAACGCATGAAGCGTCAGATTCGGGAAGAAAATGCGGGCAGCCCGATAAGAGTAAGCGACGACATACGAGTACAGGTTATGAAGAAGCGTCTGGTCGCGTCCCAGCGGAAGCCAACGCTCCATATCGCGCTTCGGCAACCTCCCCTCTTCAAGGATGCGTTTCGATTGCCGGTAATACAGGTAGGCGTCGTTGCTTATGAAGCGTCCGTCCAACGCCTCGTAGTTAACGCGGGTACGATGCCAAAGACTAAACACGAAGGAAACAACCATCGCCGTAACGAGCAACGCAATACCGCGCTTCGTGTTCATTCGCTGGGCTGGGACGTCTCAGCGGCCCACTCCACGGGTATTTCAGAGAAGATACTCAGGGATGTAAGAAACGCTGTTAGCATCAGCAAAACCAACGCTACGGCGCGAAAAAAAACAACTGCTTCACGAGTCATTCGAAGCGTATTTCTGAAAGACACAATAAGAAATGTTGATCTACCTAATGGGCATCTTTGGAATTGTCCGGACGCCATGCGCAGGAGTCTGCAATTCGGCTTTTTCGCGTATTTTTCGGAGCGTTTCTTCCGCCACCTCTATCCTTTGTTGAAGGGCGTCCATTTTTTCTTTGGAATACGAGTCTCGGCACTTGTCTATCAGCTCGCCGTAGTCTCGAAGCGCGTCTTCCGCCATCATCATTTGAGCGCGTCTCATCGTCGCATGCGGGTCTTCCCCGCGGTCTATACGATCTTCTGACGTGCGCGACAAAGATTCAAGCGTATCCACAAAATCTGCGATTGATTCTATTTCTGTAGATACCTCTTCACTTGTGTAATCCATTCCGATCTCAGCCCAGCTAACCGTAGGCCTGTCTTCTTTCTTGGGGATTCGGTATCCGTCTTCTTCCAGGTAAATGAGCGTCTCGCCGTTTGGAGATTCGCCTCGGAAGAATATTTTGTAAAGCGCGTCGGGCGACAGCAAAACATCCCCGTTCCTGTCTCGTATTGTGTCGCTGTTGAACGCAACCACTCCTTTGCCATGGTATGTTTTGACTTTGGACATGTTGACGTAGAGGGCGGGGCCCGGTTCGCGCCAGTTGTCAATGATCTCGTCCCACTCGTACGTTTTATCGTCCATAGCCGCTCCTCTCTCTCGAAAATTATTGAGAAGAATTTTCATGCGGCGGAGGATTTCTGTCGTTTCTGCGTCCTGCGGGCCATTCCGATAATCTTCTTCGTATGCTGCTTCCAATTCATCCAGCTCTTTCAACCAATCGGGCTTTTCAGGATCGCCGGTTGATTTGTCGCCCTTCAAATATTCGTCCGCTGTTGATGAAGATACATCCTCTTCGGAATCCTTCGAATCAACCGCATCTAGCTTGGAAGGAGCATCTGTATCGGTTATAAGATGTCCAACATAGAACAGAGCAAGCACAACCACTAGTATGCCTAGTAGAGCGACGATCCAAAAGCGCATCTTATTTTGCATGGTAATGCTCCGATCCATAGTGCTCATGCGCACTTCCTTGACCAGGATCCACATGTAATCCGCCAGCCGTGGCTACTCTGCAAAATGAATCGATGTAGTACCAGTTCCTTGTGACCAAAGCACTGACCCAGAGGATTTCATGCTTCCAATATCTTTCCTTCCAAGAAAGAGTGACTGAAACTTGAGCACCAGTTCTCGTTTCTGAAAATGACACGCTAGTGTCTGCCGCTAATTCAACTTTATTAAAGAGGCTGAGTTTCCCCGACACCCCGCCGGACTTTATTTCGGTCCACTTCTTATAAGGAAGTGTCTTTGTGTCGGTGCGCATTCTCTCAGCCACGACGATTCCAAATTCTCCTTCGTCATTACCCGCTCTCCACCACTTTATATTGACAGGTCTTGACGGGGCCATCTTGACCCAAACTTCTGCATAGCCTGTTCCGAACCATGAGTTATCAAGAGGATGGAAACTTGCTTTTTTACCATGCGGAGATGCGTAAACTACCGCTCTCCCAAGATCATCTTGCCAATTGTACGTGCCAGCGTACGCATATGTAATTGCATAAGGGACTGCAACTTCTGCATAACCTGCTGGAGTTTCGGGTGAGTGGATAGGATGGGCATTGCTAACCGTTTCCATTGAGTCCTCAACCATCCAAAGCGAGAGGGCGAAGCCCCCGACAGCGAGAGCCATCATGAGCGCGGTCGGGATGTTCAGGAAGGGCTGGACTCGTCCGGCAAGTTTCGTCGTCAGGGCGTTCAGGGTTCGTTTCATTCGTCGGTTCCTTTCGGTGTTTTGCTTCGCCGCGCCGTTTGGTTGCCCGACGCGGTTTGCGTTTTTGTGTTGCGCGTCTGTTCGCGCGCGGTTGTCTGTCGCGGCTGTCGTCGGTTTCGGCGTCGGCGCTTCCGCAACCGGACGCCAGCGGACGAACATGGCTAAAACCGTCAAGAGAGCCGACGCGACCAACCTGATCACATACATCGCGGCCGACTCCATGAGAGCGGTCAGGATATTCAGGAAGAGTTTCACTCGCCCAGCAAGTTTCGTCGTCAGGGAGTTCAGCGTTCGCCGCATCCGTTTCTCCGTTTCGTTTTTCCGCCGCGCCATCGCGACGCATTTTACTTTTAGCAAGTATGGCGCCAACTTTGAAAACCTAGCAACCATGCGGGTTCTTCCAAAATCCAATCTTGAAAACGACGAAAATGTCGACATAATTGTCGACTTTTTTGTCGAATCCGGCGCGTCACCGCTTGAAGCGGGATTTGTCGATCCTGTATTTCTTAAGTTTATGCCGCAGTATTCGTTCAGAAATGCCAAGATATACAGCCGCGCGCGACTGAACGCCCTTTGCCGCGCGCAGCGCCTGCTCAATTCTCGTCCTCTCCAACTGCGCAACCTCTTCGGGCATGCTCATCTGCGCGGCGCCGTTTTCGTTCGGTTCTGTCTGTTGGGGATGGGCGGTTGCGCCGCCGCTCCGCGTCATATCTTCCGGCAGGTCCTTCACATGAGCGACGCCGTCCTCTGCGAAGATCGATGCGTTTTCAATCGCATGCTCCAGCTCCCGAACATTTCCGGGGTAGCTGTACTTAAGGAGTATATCCGTTGCGTTCTGCGAAAACTGAACAGGCGCGCCGCCTTGAGCATGCTTTTTTACAAACATGCTGATCAGCGGCGGGATGTCTTCGCGCCGTTCCCTCAATGGAGGAATCTCTATCGGAACGGCGCACAGCCTGTAGTACAGGTCCTTTCGAAAAGAGCCTTTTTCAATGCCTGCGCGGAGGTCTTGATTCGTCGCTGCGATGATTCGCGCGTTGACGGGGATCGCCTGTCCGTCGCTTCCGACCCGCTCAATCGCCCGTTCTTGCAGGGCGCGCAGCAGCTTTACTTGAACCGACAGCGGCGCATCCCCGATCTCATCCAGTAAAAGCGTTCCGTCCTGCGCCGCCTCAAACCGTCCGATGCGCCTCTTCTCCGCTCCGGTGAACGCGCCGCGTTCATGGCCGAACAGCTCGCTTTCAATGAGCGTCTCCGTTATTGCGCCGCAGTTCATGCCGATAAACGGACCGCCGCTGCGCTGCGACCGCGCATGAATCCACTTTGCTAGCATGCTTTTCCCCGCGCCTGTTTCTCCCCGTAGAAGAATCGGCGCGTCTGTTTTGGCGGCGCGTTCCATTCGTTTGAGGAACTGCCGCATGGCGGGCGCTTCGGCGACGACTTCGCCGCCGTACTCAAAATCGTATCGGTCTTTTTGCGCCGCCAATATCTGCATGCCCCGTTCTTTCGTCATGGGTCTTTGCCGTTCGGCTTTCTAGATCAACAGAACCGTACGCAAAGAATACCGCATTTATTTTTACAGCGCAATCTTGATTTTGACCTTAGCGCTTTAGTTGGGACATTCTGCCTGGCGAACGCCGATGGTTTCTGCGGCGCCTAAGATTCCCGCTTACGCGGGAATGACGAGGTGGGGGGCGGGAATGACGAGGTGGGGGTGGCGGAAATGACGAGGTGGGGGTGGCGGAAATGACGAGGTGGGGCGGGAATGACGAGGTGGGGGCGGAATGTTCGCTTTTATCCGCCCTTGCCGACGAGCGGGACGAAGCGCACCCGCCCCTTCGTCTCGCGGCGGAACCCCTCCTCCAGGCGCGACACTTTCACCAGCTCCTGCCGCTTCCCGCCGACCGGCGCGACCAGCCATCCCCCGACGCGCAGCTGCGCCGGCAGCGGTTCAGGGAGAGTCGGCGGCGCCGCCGTAACGAGGATGCGGTCGAACGGCGCATGTTCAGACCAGCCCTCCGCGCCGTCCCCGACGCGAAAGCGGATGTTTTCATACTCCGCCAAAAGCCCCTGCGCCTTGACCGACAAGCTCTCCAGGATTTCCACCGTGTACACTTCCCGCGCCAGCTCCGCCAGAATAGCGGTCTGATACCCGCTTCCCGTTCCGATCTCCAAGACCCGTTCCCCGCCCGACAGCTCCAGCAGGCTCGTCATATACGCGACGATGTACGGCTGCGAAATCGTCTGCCCCTTCCCGATCGGAAGCGGGCTGTCCGCATACGCTAGGCGCGTGTACGGCTTCGGGACAAAACGTTCGCGCGGGACGGCGCGCATCGCTTCCAGGACGCGCTCATCCCGCGCGCCGCGCGCTTCGATCTGCTCGGCGACCATGCGTTCTCGTTCGCGCCGCCGCATCGTTTACCCCTAAAACCGTATCTCAAGCGGTTCCCATGCGAGAGCGCGCTGCCGCATGAGCGTCTGCGCGTCGGGGAAGCCGCCCGTTTTTTCCAGCGCCGCGTTCATGAGCCGCTGCAGCCAGGTCGGTTTCGGCAGCGTTTCGATTTTGACGCGCCGCCCGTTTGGAATGCCCGCCAGCGCCTTCGCTTTTTCAACCGCTTCCCGCATGCCGCCGAGTTCATCCACCAGCCCTGCCTCTTTCGCCTGCCGCCCCGTCCAGACGCGCCCGTCCGCCGCCGCTGCCGCCTCCTCAACCGACATGCCCCTGCCCTCCGACACGCGCCGGAGGAAATGGTCGTACATCAGGTCAACCTGCCGCTGCGCCGCTGCGCTCCACCGCTCTGAAGGCTCCGCCATGAGACTGAACAGATCCGCGTTGCCGCCCCGCTTTTCTATGTGGACGTTGACGCCGAGGCGTTCCAAAAACGCGCGCGTCGAGACGCGCCCCGAATAGACGCCGATAGAGCCTGTGATGGACGCCGGCAGCGCGACAACCGCGTCCGCCGCGGACGCCGCATGGTAAGCGCCGGACGCGCCGATTCCGCCGATGCGCGCCACAACGGGCTTATGGCGGCGCGCTTCGTTCAACGCGCGCCAGACCGACTCGGACGCTGTAACAAGCCCGCCCCCGCTGTCGATGTCGACAACAATCGCTTTCACGTCAGGGTCGGAGGCGGCGGCGCGAATCGCCCTGTTGATCGTCGCGGAGCCGGAAAAGCGCGCGTTCGTGAACGGGTTCGACATGCTCTCCCCGTCCACCATCGTTCCGCGCAGGCGCACGACAGCGATCTTGTCTCTTGTCTCAACCCATGCGCGCCTTGTTTGCGGCTCGTTCAGATACGCGGAAGCGTCCATCCATACGGCGCCGGGAAACCGCTTTTGGAGGCGCGCTTCCGCTTCGCGCGGCGACACCGCCCCATGCGCCAGCCCGGCAGACGCCGCCTCTTCGCCGAAATACGGCGCGTTGTCGATGGCCGCCGCCGTCTTTTCAGGCGTCCATCCTCTCGCCGCGCCGATGTCCGCCGTCATCTGTTCATAAAGATCGTCCAGCGTCGCATCCAGATTCTCCGCCGCGTTCTTGGACGGTTCCGTTCGAGAATACGGCTCATGCCCAGATTTATACGCGCCCGCATGGACGAACTGCGCGTCGATCTTCAGCTTATCCAGCGCCGCCTTGTAATAACGCGACTGCGCGAGAAGGCCCGTCAGCCGAAGCTCGCCCAGCGGATCGATCAGAATCAGATCCGCGCCGGAAACCGCCCAGTATCCCCCTGTCCCCGTCTCTTGAATGTAGGCGGCGACCGTCTTGCCCTGCCGCTGTATTTCGTCCAGCTGGGCGCGCATCTCCTGCCAACCGGCGGCGGACATCCTTTCCCCGTTCAGCTTGACAAGTACGCCCTCAACCTGTTCGTCCAGCCGTATGCGCCAGTACGCCTGCTTCCATTGCGCGGGCGACGCCGTAACAACGCGCCGCTTTTTTTGAAACATGCCGCCAAAACGGGTTCGGTCGATGACGAGCATTCCGACGCCGCCGTCCGCTTCGCCGTCCAGAAGCCGCTGGTGGTATCCGACGCCCGCATAGCCGAGCGAGAACAGGGCGCGGGCGTCAAATTCGCCGTCTCCGTATGCATGCGCCGCCAGCCGAAATCCGTCGATCGGCTCCATCTCGATGCCGCCGGCGTATCGGTTGCGTTCCCATGCCGTTTTAAAAGATTCGTCGGAGCGTTTATGCATTTCAAAAGAGAATGTCGCGCGGTCGGTGAAGGGGCGGACAGCGGCGCTGAAGACCCATCGGCGCGGGGTTTCGATGCCGCGGAAAACGGGCTGGTTGAGCGCATTCGCCGACACGGAGAAGGCGGTCCAGCGGCGGCGCAGAAGCAAAGCCCCGTCCCAAACCGAGAGCGCGTCGTAGTCGGGGTCTTTCGAGGAGTAACCGCTTCGCGCGGCTCCCCAGTAAAAATCGCCGACGATGCGTCCGCCGGAGGCGGCGGTCGTTTTGCGCACATTGACCGGCTGCCCGTCCGCGCCGCGCGCGGAGTACAGCTCCAGCGCGGCGCCGAAACCGCGCCCTGATAGATAGAAAGCGTCGTCTCTTGAGCCGACTCCCTGCAGCCCGCGCAGATAAGCGGCGCTTCCGTTGCGGCGCAGAGCGAGCGCGGCGGGGTTCCATACGGAAGCGAGCGGTCCCTCCGCCGACGCGGCGGACGAGTACGGAACAAGAACGCCTGTCTGCGGCTCCTCCGCCCAGACGCAGAACGCAACCGCCCAGACGCAGCAGAAAACAGCGGCGCGTCTTAAGATAGACATTTCAACAGCTTCACCTGACCTTAGCGCTTTAGTTGGGACATTCCGTCGGACGAACGCGGACGGTTTCTGGTTCGACTCTGGATTCCCGCTTGCGCGGGAATGACGGTCTGGTTAGCGACGCTTTTTTCCCATGAATAAAGGCTTTGTGCGTTCAGCTGTCCCAACTTTAGGCATGAGCGCAGCTTCACGGATTGGCGCCGTTGTTCTCAGACTCGTTTTGCGTTCTTAGCAAATACCGCTGCTCGCCGGGGCGTCCGTAACCGTGCGACCGCAGAAGGCGCTGCTTTTCCAGAGAATCGCTTTCCAAATCGTCCGCCCGCTGAATGAGCTGATCGCGCTTCTCCTCTAGGGCGCGCAGATCGGTCAGCTTCTCCTCCTTGATGTCGATGGCGGTCTGGTATTTATTCCAATCGCCCGACAGCCGCGACAGGCACAGCGCCAGCACGCCCGCAATCGCAACCGACGCGATGAAGCTCCATAGGTTTCGTCTCTTTTTCCGCATCTGCTATCATCGTCCTTTCAGGTTGAAAAACGCCTCCTCTTTTCTAAAGACAGCCCGCTCGCCCAGCTCCTCCTCTATGCGCAGCAGCTGGTTGTATTTTGCTGTCCGGTCGGAACGGCACAGCGAACCTGTTTTGATCTGCCCAGCGTTCGCCGCGACCGCGATGTCGGCGATGGTCGCGTCCTCCGTTTCGCCGGAACGGTGCGACACAACGGAGGTGTAGCCCGCGCGCGACGCCGTCTCCATCGCCTCCAGCGTCTCGGTGAGCGTTCCGATCTGATTCACCTTGATGAGTATCGAGTTGGCGACCTTCTCGTCGATGCCGCGCTGGAGCCGCTCCGTGTTCGTCACAAACAGATCGTCGCCGACCAGCTGAACGCGCCCGCCGAGCGCTTCGGTCAACATCGCCCAGCCCTCCCAGTCGTCCTCCGCCATGCCGTCCTCGATGGAGACGATCGGGTACTGGTCCGCCAGGTCGATCAAGAACTGAACCATCTCTTCGCGCGTCTTTTCGGGCTTCGCTTCCGCTTCCAGCGTGTAGATTCCGTTTTCAAAAAACTCGCTGCTGGCGATGTCCAGCGCGATGAGGATGTCGCTGTCGGGTTCATAACCGGCGTTTTCAGCCGCCTTTAAAATGAACTCAACCGCCTGCGCGTTCGATTCCAGGTTCGGGGCAAACCCGCCCTCGTCGCCGACTGCAGTATGATGCCCCGCTTCGTCCAGATCATGTTTCAGCTGGTGAAAAATCTCGGCGCCCATCTGGAGCGCCTCTCGGAACGTGTCGGCTCCGACCGGCATCATCATGAACTCTTGGATGTCGACGTTGTTGTTTGCATGCGCTCCGCCGTTCAGGATGTTCATCATAGGCAACGGAAGTTCGCGCGCCATCGTTCCGCCTAGATACCTGTAAAGGGGCGTTTTGAGCGACGCCGCCGCCGCTTTCGCCACGGCGAGTGAAACGCCCAGGATCGCGTTCGCGCCGAGGTTGCCCTTGTTCGGCGTTCCGTCCAGATCAATGAGCGTTCGATCCAGCTGTATTTGCTGAAACGGGTCGAAACCAATCAGCGCGTCCTGTATCGGTCCGTTGACGGCATTCGCCGCCTTCAGTACGCCCTTGCCGAGATAACGGGACGCGTCGCCGTCTCGCCGCTCCACCGCTTCAAATTCGCCGGTGGACGCGCCTGAAGGGACCGCCGCCCGCCCCATGGAACCGTCCGTTAAGAGAACGTCCGCTTCGACGGTCGGGTTTCCGCGCGAGTCCAGTATTTCGCGCCCCGTTACCTTTGCGATTTCAATTGCCATCTACGCCTCCCAAAATTTGTTGCCGTCATTCCCGCGTAAGCGGGAATCTTAAAAGATACATCATCCGATCAAACGCCATCGCCGCGAATATCTCTGTATGAGCGTACTGCCGTTTCGTTTTCTCCGTTTTTCTTACGTCATAACTTCGCTGATCTCAACCGCTCTTTTCTCTTCGGCGGAAAGATAGCAGGCGTCCACCAGCGCCATCGTTTTGAGATTGTCTTCGCCGCTGATTTCAGGCTCTTCGCCGCTCTCCAACGCGCACAAAAGCTGCGCCATCGGACCGGCAAAAGCGTCTGGAAACCAGACCTCCTCCCAGCGCGGTTGAAACCAGTATCCAGGGCGGCGGCTCGTTGTGAAGTCGAGACGGCTCGGCTCCGGCGCGGGGTATTTTGGCCAGCCGATCGTCCCGCGCGCCAAGCCCTCAAGCCCCTCCACGCGCCAGCGGATATAGATGTCGCTCTCCGCCTCGTCCGGACCCGTCCATACATCGTCCCACGCGGAGGCGCGCGCCCCGTTCTCATACTCTAAAATATACAGGCATATTCCGTCGTTGTGCGAAAACTTTTGGCTGGTGCGCGGGTCGGGGCGGACGCTCGCATAAACGCGCGTCGGATCGCCGAGCCAGAAACGGAAGATGTCTAGATGATGAATGCTCATGATGCGCAGCGTGACCCAGCCCTGCCGCTCCTGCCACGGCATCCAGTGCGGGATCGCGCGCATTTCGATGGTCGCCAGGACCGGCTCGCCGAGATCGCCGCGCCGCAGCAGGTCTTTGCATGCCCGCGCCGACTGGTCGTAACGCATGTTCTGGTTGACGGCGAGAAGAATGCCCGCGTCCGCGCAGATCTGAACAATCTCTTTCGCTTGGCGGTAGTCGACGCCGAGCGGTTTTTGCGCCAATATCGCTTGGATATGCGAACGGCGCGCCGCCTCGCGCACAACTTCGATCTGTATGTCCGGCGGAACAGCGATGTCGATCACAGGAATCGAGTCGTCGTCCAGCAGGTCTTCATAACGGTCGTAGACCAGCGGCAGATCATGGGTCTGGGCGGCGGCATGGGCGTTGGCGGGGTTGCGCGAGGCGACGGCGACAGGGTTGAAGCCCGCCGCGCGGTAAGCCGGCAGGTGGCAGTCCGCCATGATAAAGCCCGCGCCGACGCAGCCGATGCGCGGCGTCTTATCGTTCGGCATCTTCGGCAGATAGTCTAGGTTCAGGTCGATCGGGTTCGTCATATGGCGCCGCCTTTCGCCGCCTTGCCGGTCTGCGCGTTTCGGTAAGCGTTGCCATTGTAAAACATTCTGGGCGTTATGTCCACCCTTCCGCCTCTGACCTTACGTCTATAGTTGGGACATGGCGGCGGGCGAACGCGGACGTCTTCTGCGGCGCCTCTAGATTCCCGCTTACGCGGGAATGCATGTCCTCGCGGAAGCGGGGAACGATTTGGTTGGCGAAGCCTTTTTCCCATGAATAAAGGCTTTGTTCGTTCAAGTGTCCCAACTTTCTGCGCGAGGTCAGGGGCGCATCTACTTTCGGCAATTCTCCTGGCAATCTTTTCAATCTTGGCAATCCTAGTTCAGACGACAACGGCGGCTCCCGCGCTTTAAACCCCCCTAACCCCCCTTTTCAAGGGGGGAACGAGGCGCGTCCCTTTTCAAGGGGGGAACGAGGCGCGTCCCTTTTCAAGGGGGGAACGAGGCGCGTCCCTTTTCAAGGGGGGAACGAGGCGCGTCCCTTTTCAAGGGGGGAACGAGGCGCGTCCCTTTTCAAGGGGGGAACGAGGCGCGTCCCTTTTCAAGGGGAACGATACGCGCGCGCATTTTTTCCGCCATC
Organism: Candidatus Poribacteria bacterium; assembly: GCA_963665845.2. Classification (GTDB taxonomy): domain Bacteria; phylum Poribacteria; class WGA-4E; genus JAPPNK01. The sequence continues at coordinate 1,510,555 of OY762492.1, read as the reverse complement.
AACTCAAAAAAACCGAAACGGCTGTAACCTAACGAAAGAGCGTTCGTTAGGGTATATGTTAGCGAACTTGTGAACCTGAACGTTAGCGAACACCGCGCATATGAGCGCAGCGAAAGGCGAATGTTAGATGAACATGTCCATCACGGAACGGAACGAACGCTTGACCGACGCAACCCTCCAGCGCGACATTGAGCAGGTCGTGCGCAATGTTTGCCTTCGGGCTGGGCGGTCGGAACTGATTGAGGACGCGGTCCAAGAGGCTTGGGTGGAGTGCGTGAAGGCGGCGTCCAAGTACGACCCGTCGTCTGGCTCCTCTTTTATCGCCTACCTGATACCGCGGGCTCGATGGGCGGCTCTTCATTACTGCCGGCGCAATTCGGGCGCGTTTTCCATCCCCGAACGCATGTGGCGCGACCGCCGGGGCGGCCGCGGCGAGGATCTCTCCGCCGCGCTCTACGCCCTGAACTTCTCCGTCGAAGGCGCCGACCCTGGCGAATGCGAACTGGACATTCAGGGGCATGCCTCCGTTTCACAAAACGCCTCCTGCTACTCGACAGGGCGCGTTGCGCGGGATGAGCATATCTGGCGCGAAATGGACGCCCGCGAACTTCACAACCTCATCACACGATTGGCTCCCAATGAACAGTATGTCACAAAGAAACTGCTGGAAGAATACAACTGCGCCGAGATCGCCCGCGAGATGGGCGTCACGCGGCAGCGCGTCCACCAAATCAAGACCAGCGCGTTTCAAAAAATACGCGCATGGATGGGTTCGCCGCTGGCGGCCGCTTGAGTTGAAGGCTCCTGTCCGGAAAGGAAAAAAGATGCGATGGATCATGTGTCTCGCTGGATTGACGGTATGGGCGACGGTGACGGCGGCGCTATTGGCGCGTTATCTGTCATGAGCTTGGGGGCGTCCGATTCCCCCTTGAAAAGGGGGCTAGGGGGTTTGAGCGCGCGGGCTGCGCTTGGTTTGAACTAGGATTGAAGAATTGGTAAGATTTTCAAGAGAGCGTTTTCGGGAATTTTCTTGGCAATCCTAGTTCAGAAGACAACGGCGGAAATGGCGGTCTGGGGCTTTGTCATGACAGGCGGAACGCGGACGGCCTCTACCGCTCCTCTGGATTCCCGCTTGCGCGAGAATGACGAATTGGTTGGCGGCGCCTTTTTTCGCTCAGTAGTCCTGACTTTATGCATGGGGTCGAAAAGTGGTCGTATGCTATAGCAAAAACAGGCTGATAGAGATCTGCGTCTGGCGGGAATCGCCGCCGACAGGGCGCAGATAAGTTTGCGTCGAGTAATCGATGGCGCCCATCAGCCCGACCTGCTGACCGAAAGCGGAGCCTTTTAGCGCCAGCTCCAAAAAACCGACCCGCCGATTGTAATCGTTCCGCGCCTCCGTATAATCGCGCCACGTCAGGTATTGAAGCCCCGCGCTCAACAGCAGCTCGTCCGCAACCTGATGCGCAAAGGTGAGTAGAAACAGGTTCCGAAGCGAGTCGATCTCGGCGGCGCGCTGATACGGCTCCCGATACCCGATGGAACGGTCGCTCCTGAACGCGGGCGACAAGGTCATCCCGTTCGGCGCCTCGTACACATACCGAAGCTGATACGCCAGCAGCGTGTCGATGGCGTTCTCGCGCAGGTTGTATAATGTGTTGTGTTCATATTTGAACTTGGCGGCGATTGTCAAATTCTGTATCTGGTCGTAGTTGACGATGAGCGTGAGGATATGCCCTAGGTAGTCGCTCAACCGCAGATCGTCAATAACTTCGCGCCCGTCCTGTATGAAATTGTCCGGTATCTGGTCTTTGGAGCGGCGCAGCGTGTGCCTCGCCCTGACGGTTCCGAAATCCCGTATTCGCTTCGGTTCGTAGCTGAGGATGTTGTAGAAGCCGCGCGCGTTCTTTCCGTTCAGAAGCGCGTTTTTTTCATAATAGCCCGGTATGACGCGCATCTCCTCCAGCGCCGGCGCGTTCATGACAGCGTAGGTGTGGAACCCGTTCGTCCCCTCGTCGTAATCGAGCCGATAATTCGGGAGGCGGTCATCCTCTAAGTTGTCGGGCGCGCCGTTGTTGTTGAAGTCGATCGACTCTCGGCTTAGCCCAAGAACGAAGCTGGGCGGGTCGGCGAAAAACATCAGAAAGTCGTCGTTCCAGTCCTTGACGCCGTCGCGGTCGCGGTCGTCCTTGTCGCTCCCGGCGAACGGGACGGTCGACTCGCGCGCGTCGCGGTACGGATCGTCGTTGTCGTTGTCGTCCACAAAGTTGACGGCGGTATAGAACGGGTCGATATGCGTGTATTCGCCTCTCCAAAAAACCGGACCGAAACGCCTGTTCATATCGATAAACCATGCGCCGCGGACGACGCCGCTCCGCTTTGCGTTGTAGATCGGGTATTGGTAAATGCGGCTGTGCCACGCCCGCTCCGCCTCGATGGCGAAGCCGAGAAGCGAGGTCTGCAGGTCGATTCCAAGCGTCGATTCGTCGGTCAAGCTGCCGAAGAAGAACCGCTCCGTCGTACGGTTGGAGCCGTCCTTGACGTTGCCGCGCGCCTGCGCCCTGCGTTCAAACAGCGGCTCCGCGCTCGGATACTCCGGCGGCGTCAACGCTTCGATGCGGTAGTCGTTCGCCGCTTCGACCGCGATTTCAACCGACTGAACGCTCTGCGGGTTGAACAGCGGAAAGACATAGGAGAAGACCGCCGCTCCGTCCGCGGCTCTGGCGGCGCGGCGGGAGGCGGAGTCAACGACGGCGCGGCTCGCGTTCTGTTCGTCAATGAGTATGCCCGGCGGCTCGTTTCCGCCGGCGATGTCGTAACGCAATTGTCCGTCGATCCAGACGCGCGTCCTGTAGATGAGCGCGCCGCCGCCGTCTTCAGGCGAGTCGTCCTTGAAGCGAAGAATAATGCGGTCGGGCGGCGGACCTTGAACGACGCCCTGAAACGGGTTCGCCGCGTCCGACAGATCATAGTTGGTGAAGAATCGCTTTGCGAAGCTGACCCCAATCTGCGGCAGCGGCGCGGTCGCTTCGCCGAACCGCCCTAGGTTGAATGTCCATGAGCCGAGGTTCGCTTCAACGCGCAAGCCCGTCATGAACCAGTCGCCTGTACTGGAGATCGTTCGATCCTCAATCGGGCTGCCGCTGGGGGTGAAGGTGTTGTTGGTGAGCCGCCCCAGAAAGACGGAACTGGAGCCTTGCGCTTTTGGAACCGTCACCGTCCATCTTGCAGCGTCGAACAGCTCGCGGTTCAACGTGAAGGAGGAGAATTTGGTTAAAAAGTTGCCGACCGTAATTTGATGGCGGACGCTTGGGCGGTCGCTGTTGAAAGTGAAGTAGTTCAGTCCGCCTGTTTTTTCTCCAAAGAGCTCGTTTCGGTGAATGGAGGAGCCGCCGCCGAGCAGTTCGTAGGAGGCGTTCAGGTCGTAGATCGGCGTCCCGCGCCCGAAGAAGAGCGGGTTGCCGAGCGGGTCGGTCAACTGCGCCGCCGCGCATCCCGACATCAACCAAAACAGAACGCGGCAGACGCGTACAAGCGCTGCGTTTTTCAGCCTCACCAGCTCAATTGCCTTCCTGTATCTTCCGTACCATCTCGGCGGTCAACCAAGCCTGCGCTTCGGCGAGGTTGATCTGCGCGCCGAGTTCCAGCCCTTCTCTCTTGTTTTGACGGCGCAGCTCAATCAAGGTCAGCCGATTGCCTTTCTTAGAATTGCAGGGCTGGCAAAGCAGGGAGCGGTTATTGATGTAGTTGTTGCCGTATCCGCTTTTTGGGAGGGCATGGTCGACCTGCAGAAAGCGGGCGTCGGGCGGTTCATATCCGCAGCCCCAGCATTTACAGCCGAACTTCTCAAGAAACAGCGCCTTCATTTCTGCCTTAGAATGCGGGTTGGAGGTCGGCGTTTCATACACCTGACCGAGCTTGGCGGCAACCTCTTTCTGTTCATCCATCCGCGTCGGAGCCTCGGTTCTGAAATGCGACTCGTATGTCGCTTCCTGCTGCGCCAGCCATGCGGGGTCGGCAACCTTCTTGAGCCGCTCCCGCTCTTTCTTATCGACGCCCATGAGCCGCGTCACGATATGAAAACGGGCGTCCACGCGCCTGTCGATTCCAACCCAGCGCCTGCCGAGATTGTTGGCGGCGATGATCGTCGTCGCGCAGCCGCAGAACGGGTCCAGGACAAGGTCTCCTTCGTTGCTGGAGGCTTTGATAATGCGCTCATAGAGTTCTAGCGGCTTCTGGTCGGGAGATCCTGTCCGTTCATTGGACATGGTATTCAAGGCGGGAAGGATAATCACATCGTCTGGAGTTTTACCTTTCGGGGGTACCTTCCCTTGCTTTTCGTAACGCCAAGCAGTCATGCCGCTTTCATACGGCGCCAAAACATCCTCCCTGTTAAACGCGAACGCGTCGCTATTGCTGTACCAAAACAGATGCTCATGCGATTTAGCCCACTGTTTTTTGCCGCGCGATGCGTTTTTGTAGTGCCAGATGATTTCATTCCGAAAGTTCTGCTTGCCCCAGACGGCGTCCATGCACGTTTTAATGTAGTGGCTTGCTGTTGCGTCGCAGTGCAGGTAGATGGAGCCTGTCGGCTTCAGGACGCGGCGCATCTCAATCAGCCTGACCGACAGGAAGCATAGAAACGCGGCGGTATCGCCGCCCTGCGTCAATTTGGACGCCTCGATCGCCGCATGGAGCGCGGGATGCGATTCTTCGATCTCGTCCATCCATTTCGGGTGGACTTCGTTCCATTTCCACTGGTCGGGGAGGATGCCTGTGTCGCCCCATTTCCAGTTGTCCACGTAGAAGCCCGCGGTGCCGGCGCGGTTCCGCTTGGTGTTGAACGGCGGATCGGTCGCAATCAGGTCAACCGTTTCGCTGTTCATACCGCGGAGGACGTCGAGGTTGTCCATTTCGTAAAGCGCATTGTCGGGAAAGTTTTGTTTCATGCGAGCTTTCCTTTCAAAAGCGGTATTCCAGGCTGATTCGCTGCGGGCGCGCGCCCGCCCCGCTGACCGACAGCCAGAAGGCGTAATCGAGCGACACGGAGGGCGACACGCGCAGCCCGGCGCCGAAGGTCAGGTTCGTTCCGTAGGCGAGACCCTCAAGGCGAAAGCCGCCGCGGAGGCGCAGCGCGTTTGAGACGGCTTTCCATTCGACGCCTGTGCGCACATCGACATCCCGCCCGCTCATTTCGATGTCCAAGCCCCAGAGCGCCTTTTCGTTGACGGCGCCGATGCCGAACAGGTATTGAACGGGGAGCTGTTCAGGGCTTTTTGAGGCGGATGAGCTGACATCCGGACGGTTCAGATGGCGGACGGCAAACCCGACAGGGACATGCGAACCGCCGCGCGAAGCGAGCGTGTAGATCAGCCCGATGGAGACGCTCGCGCGCGCCGGCCCGTTCAGATTTTCGATGACGGAACCGCCGGAAGGGGCGGTCGGCGCGGCGTCCCATGAGACGATCTCGATCTTGACGCCCGCGAGCAGCCGCCCTTTTCCCTCCTCTCCCGACAGCGCCTTCCATCCGTAGCCGGCGGCGAGGTTGTTTTCAGAGTACAGCCCTCCCGCCTGCAGCCGTTTCCAAGCGAGTCCGATGCCGGGCGACTGCGCATAGGCGAGCATGCTCTGCGCCAGATCGTTTCCGTCGTCCAGGTTGATGGCGAGGGGGGCGTAGGCGGCGCTGGCGGCGCGCGGATGTTCGGCGTCTTTTAACAGGGCGAGACCGGCGGGGTTTGTCCAGAGGCTTGCCGCGCCGTTCGGAAGCGCCGCGCCGACGCCGCCCATGCCCATCAGGCGCGCTTCGGCGAAGGAGTCCAGAAACGCGGCGGAGGCTGTCGCCGCGCGCGCGGCGAACGCCAGCGCCAAAACCGCAAGGAGCGCCGCGCGGCTCATGCGTCTATCCGCGCATAACGCAGGCGGAGGCTGTTTGCCGCGACGGTGAGCGAGGAGAACGCCATCGCCGCCGCCGCCATGATCGGATGCAGCTGCCAAGAGAAACCGGCAAGCGCAAACGCGCCGGCGGCAAGCGGTATGAGCGCCGCGTTGTAAGCGAACGCCCAGAACAGGTTCTGCTTGATGGCGCGCATCATTTGTCGGGAGAGGCGCACGGCGCGCGCCGCCGCGGCGAGATCGTCCCCTATGAGCGCGATGTCTGCCGTCTCCAGCGCCGCGTCCGCGCCTGTTCCGACGGCGATGCCGACATCCGCTTCCGCCAGCGCGGGCGCGTCGTTGATGCCGTCTCCGATCATGACGACTCGGCTGCCCTCTTCGCGCAATCGGCGCGCCGCTTCCGCCTTCCCTGCCGGACGCGCGCCGGCGATGACCGTTTCAATGCCGACCTGCTTCGCGACGGCGCGCGCCGCGTCCTGATGATCGCCCGTGAGCATGGCGGTTTGAAGACCGAGATCCTTGAACTGCTGAACGGCGGAACGCGCCCCCGGCTTGAGCGTATCGGAAAGCGCGGCGGCGCCGACGACCGATTTTCCGCGCGCGATCCAGACAACCGTCTTCGCCGACCTGTACAGCGCAAGCGCCTGTTCATCCAGCGGCGAGATGTTGATCCCTTCCTGGCGCATCCATAGCCCGCTGCCGACTCTTACCGTTTCTCCGTTCAGTTCGCCGCGGACGCCGCAGCCCGTTTCCGCCTGAACGTTGGACGCTTCGGGAATTTCAACGCCGCCCTCTTTCGCCCTGCGCACGATGGCTTCCGCCAGCGGATGTTCGCTCATGCGTTCAACGGCGGCGGCGAGGCGCAGGACCTCTTCAGGCGCCGTCTGTTCGTCCGCGTAGAGTATGTCGGAGACCTCCGGGCGTCCGCGCGTGAGCGTTCCCGTTTTGTCAAGCAGAACGGCGTTCACCCGGCTGAGGCGCTGCGCGGCGGCGCCGGTTCGGAACAGAATGCCGTTTTCGGCGCCTCTTCCCGCGCCGACCATGACCGCCATCGGCGCCGCCAGACCGAGCGCGCATGGACAAGCGACCACCAATACCGCCGCCAGACGCGGAACCGAGACGGCAAACCCCTCCCCCGCCGCAAAATGCCACGCGAAAAACGACGCGAGCGCGATCAGCACAACGGCAGGCACAAAGACGGCGGAGACGCGGTCCGCCAGACGCTGAACGGGAGGCTTGCTTGCGAGCGCCTGTTTGGTGAGGCGCGCGATCTGGGCAAGCGCGGTGTCGCTTCCAACGCGCTCGGCGGTCATTTTGAGCGCGCCATGTCCGTTGACGGTTCCGCCTAAAACAGGGTCTCCCTCCGCCTTGTCGACAGGCATGCTTTCGCCCGTCATCATCGATTCGTCGATGGCGGTCAACCCCTCCAAGATAAGCCCATCAACGGGAATGCGTTCGCCGGGGCGCACAAGGACGATGTCGCCTGGGGAGACCCGCTCAATCGGCATGTCGCGTTCTTCGCCGTTGTCTAAGAGGATGCGCGCCGTTTTTGCCTGCATCGACAGAAGCGAACGGACGGCAGATCCAGCCCGCGCCTTTGAACGCGATTCAAGCAGCTTGCCCAAACGAATCAGAACGATGATGACGGCGGAGGTTTCAAAATAAACATGATGGCCGGCAGCGGAGCTGCCCGACGCGAGAAGAAGCGCAACGGCGGCGCTGTATGCGTATGCGACCGTGGAGCCGAGAGCGACGAGAACGTCCATATTCGCCGAGCCGGCGCGGAGCGAGCGGTATCCGCCGACGTAATAGGAGCTGCCGGTGTAAAACTGAACGGGCGTCGCCAAAGCCCACATGAGCATGTTGACCCAGTCTGCATGCGCCCATTCTCCGATCAGCCCGAAGTCGCGCGACATGCTGAGCGCAAAGAGCGGGGCGGTGAAAAGCATGCCGACAACGAATCGGCGCCGGTCGGCGCGCACATGGGCGGCTTCTTCTTGGGCGAGGGCGTCGGGTGTGTCGGCGCGGGCGGCGCGAAAGCCTAGCTGCCGCACCGCGTCAATGATGCGGTCAAAGCTGACAGCGCCAGGGTCGTATGCGACGACCGCCGTTTCGTTGGCGTAGCTGACGGAGGCGGACGCGACGCCTGGATGGCGCGACAGGCTCTGTTCGATGGAGCGCGCGCAGTTTGCGCAGTTCATTCCGGCGATGGGTATCGTTTTCGTTTCGACAGGACTGCTCATGCATGCGCCTCCTTTGACCCGTTCGGCGTCTTGTTCATTGTAGCGCTTGGAGGGTATTTCGTCATCTGCGCCCACTGACCTTACGTCTGTAGTTGGGACATGCCGGCGGGCGAACGCGGACGGTACTTGACGTAACCTGAACGATAGGCGAACGTTACCGTATACGTAAACGAAACGCGCGTACCAGACAAAGGAGACGACCCATGAGCGAACGAGGCGGCGCCTTGACCCAGCATGAAGAAAAAATGTACAGCCTGCGCGACGCGGCGCAGCTGCTCAACATGACCGAAGCGGCGCTGCGCATGCGCATCAAACGCAACTCGATACAGGCGGAGCAGGAACCGATGGGCGACCCGAATTCGGGGCGTTACAGGCTCATGATTCCGCAAAACGAAATGACGCGCCTGATGGAGCGGCTGGAAGCGAAAACGCAGCGCGGCGAACCGACCGCCGCCCCCTTGACCAGCGGACCGCCCGCGCCCGAAACGCAAAGCCCCCCAATCCGCACGCCTCATACGGAGGATGTTCGGCTGGAGGAGGCGCTGCGCCGCCTTGACCAGATGGAGCAAGAGCTGCGCCACGCGCGCGAAGAACGCGAAATGATGCGCCAACTCATACAGTCGATGCAGACGCAGATGGAGCTGCTGAAGTTGGCGGCAATCGACCGTTCCTAACGCTGCGCTATAATAGTAGGGTGAATCGAGGCGGGGCGGGCAATGCAAGACGAAATTGAACGACAACTGCGCGAGGGCGCCGAGCTGAAACTGCGCGTGGCGGCGGAGCTTTCTGGGCGGATCGAAGCGGCTGCCAAGAAGCTGATCCGATGCGTTCAAGGCGGCGGCAAGATTCTCTTGTGCGGCAACGGCGGCAGCGCCGCGGACGCGCAGCATCTCGCCGCGGAGCTGGTCGGACGTTTTAAAAAAGAGCGCGCCGCCATACCCGCCGCTGCGCTCACAACCGACAGCTCCGTTCTCACCGCGTTAGGCAACGATTACGGATATGAGCGGGTCTTTTCGCGTCAAGTCGAAGCGCTGGGGCGGGAGCGCGATCTGCTGATCGTCATCTCCACCAGCGGACGCAGCCCGAACGCGCTGTTAGCGGCAAAAACGGCGCGGCGCATCGGCATGACGGTCGTCGCGCTGACGGGTCAAGGCGGAGGCGAACTGGACCCGCTCGCCGACATCTGCATACCGGTACCATCAACGGACGTTGCGCGCATCCAGGAGGCGCATATCGCCGTCGGACATATCCTGTGCGACCTGCTGGAACGGCGCATCGGAGAGGCGCCATGAGCGTTCCGCTTCACGCGGTCATTCTGGCGGGCGGACAAGGCATGCGCTTCTGGCCGTTGAGCGTTCCAGACCGCCCGAAGCAGTTTTTGCGCCTGTTGAGCGAACGTTCCTTTTTACAGACGACCGCCGACCGCCTCGTTCCGTTGACCGGCATGGACCGCCTCTGGGTGTCGACAAGCGCGCCGTTGGCGGCGGAAGCGGCGCGTCAACTGCCAGAACTGGACGGCGAACGTTTTATCGTTGAACCGACGGGGCGCAATACGCTTCCGTGCATTGCGCTGGCGTTCGGCGCGGCGCGTCAAGCGGAGCCGACGGCGGTCGCGGCGGCTCTCCCGTCTGATCATCAGATGGCGGATGAGCCGACGTTTCGACATGTTTTAAAAGCGGCGGCGGAGATCGCGTTTCATACCGATCGGGCGGTTCTGATTGGCTGCGCGCCGACGCGCCCGGAAACGGGGTACGGGTATATCCGTTTCGGCGGTCGCGCGGTGGAAGCGAACGGCGTTGAAGCGCGGGAGGTGTCGCAATTCACCGAAAAACCGGACCGCAATACGGCTGAAGCGTTTCTTTCGTCCGGCGAATATCTATGGAACTGCGGCATCTTTGTGTGGAAGGCGGACGCTTTTTTTAAAGAGCTTTATAGACATGCGCCTGAAATTGCGGAGGCGGTGGAGGAGTCGCTGGCGCATCCTGAACGGCTGGACGCGCTTTACCGGTCGCTGCCGTCCGTCTCCATCGACAAGGGTCTCATGGAAAAAATGGACGGCGCGCTTGTGATACCGGCGGAATTCGGTTGGGACGACATCGGCAGCTGGTCGTCTGTCTGGTCGGCGCTTCCGCAGGACGCGGACGGAAACGCCGTTCTGGGAGATCACACCAGCCTGGACGCGCGCAACTGCTTGATTCTTGCCAAAAATAAGCCTATTGTAACGTTGGGCGTGGAAGGGCTGGCGGTTATTGAAACGGACGAGGCGGTCATGGTTTGCCCCCTGGACCGTTCGCAAGAGGTGCGGGAGCTGGCGCGCCTGTTTTATGAACAACAGAACGATTGAGCGGACATGGCAAAAAAAGCGCTGATTACGGGCATCACGGGGCAGGACGGCTCCTACTTGGCAGACCTTTTGACGGAGGAAGGGTATGAGGTGTACGGCGTCGTCCGCCGGGCGAGCGCGTTCAACACCTCGCGCATTGACCACCTTTTTCATAACACCGAGGAGCGTTCGCGTCTCATCTACGGCGACATCACCGATACGACGAGCCTGATTGCCGCCATCGAAGCGTCCGAACCGGATGAGATCTACAACCTCGCGGCGCAGAGCCATGTGCATGTCAGTTTTAGCCAGCCCGAATACACAGGGTGCGTCACCGGCATCGGCGCGGCGCGTCTTCTAGAGGCGATGCGGACGGTCGGCAGCCCCGCGCGGTTTTATCAGGCAAGCAGCTCCGAGATGTTCGGAAAAGTGGCCGAGACGCCGCAGACCGAACAGACCCCGTTTAGACCGAAAAGCCCCTACGGAGCGGCGAAGCTGTACGCGCACTGGATCGCCGTCAATTACAGGGAGGCGTACGGGATGCATGTCAGCTCCGGCATTCTTTTCAACCATGAAAGTCCGAGGCGCGACCCGCGCTTTGTGACGCGCAAGATCAGCATGGCGGCGGCGCGCATCAAAAAAGGGCTGCAAAAAGAGCTGCGGCTCGGAAACCTGGACGCGAAGCGGGACTGGGGGTTCGCGGGCGATTATGTCCATGCGATGCGTCTCATGCTTCAGCAGGAGGAGCCGGACGATTATGTGATCGCGACAGGCGAGATGCATTCGGTGCGCGACTTTCTGGAGGTGGCTTTTGGACATCTTGATCTGGACTACCGCGATTTTGCGGCAACGGACCCGCGCTTCATGCGCCCCGCCGAGGTGGATGTGCTGTGCGGGGACGCTTCCAAGGCGCGCGCCGCGCTGGGCTGGACGCCGAATTACACGTTTGCCGACCTTGTCAGAATGATGGTGGACGCCGACATGCGCGCTTTAGAAGAACCGCGGTAGAGACGAGAGCGGCTCTTGAATCAAACCGTTGCGCTGTTGATTGTTTTCGGCGTTACCCTGTTTGACCATGCAGGGACTCCCAACGCTTATGTGATTGCGATGGCGTTTGCGCCGTCGGAAGGTTTGAACCCGTATGCGCTGTTTGCGGCGGGATTTTTGTCCGTTCTGCTGTATGAAAACGCGGTGTACTGGCTCGGCAGATATGTGCGCCGAACGGAGGGGAAGGCGCGCAGCCGTTTGACGCGGTATATTCAGCAATCGGCGCAGCATGTGAATAAATGGCTGCAGGACGGTTCGTTTTTGTGGTTGATGTTTGGGCGTTTCGTCGCGTTTGCGGGTCTGTATGTGCCGTTTGGCGCGGGGCATACGGGTTTCAAGTACGGGCGTTTCTTGGCATGGACGACGGCGGGCAGCGTCCTGCAGATGTCCGCGTTCGGCATTTTGGCGTACCAGCTCGGGCGGCGGTTCAGCGACGTAATCAAGAAGTGGGGCTGGACGGGGCTTGCGGCGGCGGTTGTGTTGATGGCGGTCTGGTCGCTGCTGAAGCGTCTTCGGCGGCGGCGCAAGCGTCGGCGGTCGGCGGCAAAGAGCGTTTTAACCGAGCAGACGCGAGATGAACTGCAGAATGAAAATGGCGATGATGGGCGAAAAGTCTAGCCCAATGCGCATGGAGACGGGCGACAAAACCTCCCGTATCGGTCCGAGCAGCGGTTCGGTCACTTTAGAAAGCAGCTCATAAAAGCGGCGGACGCTCGGATGCCCTTCGCCTCCAATCGTGAACCACGAAAAAAGGACGGTGATAATAATCGCGATCGTGTAAAGATCAATCGCGCGGCGCAGCAGATCGCCGATGATTTCAACGGCCGGATTGGGCGGCATGTCTATAGGATAACGCGGTCGGGCGGGGAGGTCAAGGTTTTGGCGCCGCGTCCGATTGTTGCTTAAGGGGAAGTTTGCGTTATACTATACAGACAGCATGAGACGGCGCAGTTTAAACAACGGAGGCGGCGGACAAATGAGCAACAATACGCGTCCGATTTTTCGATTTCAAAACCTCGGTCCCGTCAAAGACGCCGAGCTGGAGCTGGGCGATCTGACGATCATCGCGGGACGAAACAACACCGGCAAGACCTATATCGCCTACGCGCTTTACGGCTTTCTGGATCAATGGCCGACTGGGGTCTTTCTCAGTAGTCTGGCTGAAGAGAATACCATTATGGCCAAACTGTTCGTAGTAGGCGGCAGGTCGAGAGCGCTCCATCTGCCGACCGATCTAGAAAAGCTGCAGCGGCTCCGTAAGGCGCTGATTGACCAGATTACACGCGACCATTCTAATTACATCTTGCGCAACGCGTTGAAGGCGGAGGCAGAAACGCTTGAAGACGCCGCTCTCTCCGTTCAGCTGGGGTACCCTCCTAACCTAGCCGGCATTAAGGTTGAGAATTATAAAGATACCGAATTGTCGTTCAAACATGAAGACGGCGCGCTGGTCATTTCCTTAAAAGATACAGTCCCTCGAAACGAAGGCGGAGCTATGAATCTGATGACCACCTGCCTCTCTTTTTTGTTTCCAGAGTTTTCCCTGAACCCAATTGCCCTGTCAAGCGAGCGGTTCGGCATTGCGCTTTTTCACCGAGAGATCGATTTAATGCAGAAAGCGCGGATGTGGAAGCTGGAGACAAGAAACCAGAAAAATCGCAAAAAGCGCCATCCATCTATTCTGGTTAAGGCAAAGTCCAGCCGCTACGCCAGCCCCATCTGGAACAACGTCCATTCCACGCGCGGCATTCCCGACATGACGAAAAAGCGGAGCGCGCTGTATGAACGCAAGCCGCATGACGACATCAAACGGATGATGCAGGGCTACTACAAGGTTGTGAACGGGGGAGTCCGCCTCGTCTCAACAGCGCGGAAAGACGGGCGGTTCGATATACCGCTGCATCAGGCGTCCTCGTCGGCGCGCGGGCTGTCGGACATGTATTTTTACCTGCGCCATGCGGCGCGAAAGAATCATCTTCTGATCATCGACGAGCCTGAAACGCATCTCGACACGGCGAATCAGGTGGAGATGGCGCGGTTGCTGGCGCGTCTGGCGCGGTCGGGCGTCAAGGTTCTCATCACGACGCACAGCGATTACATCGTCAAGGAGATCAACAACCTGATCATGCTGAGCCGGTCGTTCAAAAACAAAGAGGCGGTCGTCAAGGAGCTGAAATACAGCGACGACGATTATTTAGAAGAGGATCAGGTGCGCGCTTACGTCGCCGAGAAGAACGGCTTGACCCGATGCGAGATGGACGAATACGGGATTGAATATCCGGTTTTTGACGAGACGATCCACGACATCAACCATCGGGCGCGGAAGCTCTCGGTTCATATCTGGGACGATCAGGACAAATAATTGGCGAGCTTTGCGGACTGTTTGCGGGAGATACTGGAAATCGATACGTTGACGTCTCCAGACGGGGACGGCGTTCTTATTCTTGAAGAAAAAGAGAGCGGGCAACGCGCTCATCTGACCGGCGCGCCTCCTGATCTTGTCGCTGTGGATTTAATCAAGATCGGCAAGATCGGACAGATGAGCGGACTTAATAAGGACGGCGGCTGGAAAAAATCATGCGACTATCTGCTGGCATTTCAGGAGAACGGAAACGACCGCGCGCTCTTGATCGAGTTGAAAAAGACGCTTCGCATTGAAAATAAGAACCGAGGTATGGATCAGCTGCGATGGACGCGACCGCTCTTGGACTATTTGCGGTCGGTCTGTGAAGTACAGCGGCTGGTTGATTCCGACCGTTTGAAGGTGGATGTTGATTATGCGCTCATTAGCGAACAACCCCACAAATCGTTGGCTAAGAATCCCGTTCATAAAGGCGCAAATCGGGAACCTTTCAAGAACATAGAAGCGCTCATTCTGTTTGGAAAGAAATTGCTTTGGATAGAGCTGTTAAAGGATTAAGATTTCCGCGTCAAGCAGGGGCGCGCCGGTTTCATGGCATCGGCCAAACTTCCATCGCCCGTTCCGACAAGACGCGGGCGCGTTCCCGAATCGCCTTGGCGCCCCACCGCTCCGTCTTGCCGGGGATCTCGTTCAGCCAGAGCGGGCTTGTCCGATACGCCTCTCTCTTGACATGGAACGGGTCATGCGGGGAGGGTCCTGTCTCGTTGATGAGCGTCAGGTTGCCAAGGTTGTGGACGAAGTTTGCGTGATCGTCCTCCCATTTGGGTCCGATCTCCCGTTTCCATTCGTCCGGCAAGTCGCCGTTTCGGGGCGCCTGCGGCATGACGCATTCCACGCCGTAGCTGTCCAGAGCCATCGGATCCGCCGACCCATGATTTTCCAACCTGCGCAGCATATACAGAGACGGCGCCAACGTGAGCATGTCCCCATACCAAAGCATTCTCTTAAATTCTATATCGTTTGGAAATCTGCGCGATGTGGACCGCGTTCGGAAAATATGGCGGACGCTGTCAAGGTAACGCTCCGGCTTGATCATCGAATGAAGCAGCGGGACGGAAAGGTTCAACCCGCCGGAGATGCCGCAGACGGAGCGGCGCAGGACATAGCTTTCAAGGATTCGGGCGGCTTCCTCAAATTGCGCCGCGGTGAGGATTCCGTTTGAGGCGTAATCTTCATACATCCCCAGCAGGAGCGGAAAAAGCGTGTTCGCTTTCAGCTCCTGAATATCGCTGAAAACAGCGTTGAGGCGCGGGTCGCGCTCTTTGCCCAGCTTCATGGCGCAGTAGTACCCCGCAAATTTTTGAATGTCCGCCAGTATCTTTTTCATTGCCGCCGCCCTTTTCTTCGGGCTGAACTCGCCGATTCGATCCGGCATGAAATCCTGAAACTCATCGTAGAGCCGTTTGATGACCGGCATCTTGCGGTTTTTGAAGGCGAGGTAGTAGCGGATGAAATCGTCAAAATCTTTCGCGTATGTCCTTTGACGGAACCCTTCCTCCATGGGCCGCCAGTGCGTTCTGTACAGCTCGTTCTGATCGTCCGGCTCCATGTCCAACAGAACATAGTTTCGGATCAGGTCTGATTTGCTCAGAATCAGCTTTTTGGTGTTCATGTTTTCGAAGATCAGCTGCGGATTTTCATGTTCGATGTTCAGCTCCACCGCGGCGATCTTCAGCCTGCTCAGCCCGTTGAAGACAACGCGCTTCAACGCCGAATCCATCGGCGCCAACTCATCAATCAGGGAGCAGTAATGTTCAAAGTTTTCTTGGATGCGCAGGGAGGCTCCGTCTTGACTATTGCCGCCGCTCAAAACCGCTTTCAGCGCTTCCTTGTCCTGTTTGTTGAGAACCAGCTTGTAGGCGCGTCCGCCGTGTTCGTCGGGTTTGTAAAGGTACTGCCGGCGGAGTTCGGTTGCCGTCAGCCCTTCGACCGTCTCGCCCGCGTTCATTGACCGCGCCAGCGCCTCTATGAGCAGCATGGATGTCGCGAACCGCTGCTGCCCGTCGATCAGAAACCGTTTCGGCCGCCCCCGCTCGTCCTCGTCCGGCGTATAGATGACCGCGCCGATAAAGTGGGACAGGTTCTTGTCCTCGCTTCGCCCGACGCTCAAGATATCGTCCCACAGCTTCTGGCATTGCTTTATTTCCCATGAGTAGGCGCGCTGATAGATCGGTATCTCAAACGGCTCGCCGTTCTTTATGAAGTCGAGCAGGTTTTGTGCGGTTGCATCCATCATGTTCTCCTTTTTTCCGTTTTATTTTACGGCATTGGCCAGACTTCGAGCGCCCGCTCCGCCATCGCCTCGGCGCGTTCTCGTATCGCCGGCGCGTCCCACCGCTGCGCTTTGCCCGGCAGGTTGTTGAGCCATAGAGGGCTGCGCCGATAGCCCGTCTCCAGGTCTCTCTTATGCCCGAAGGGGCTGTCGGCGACATGGCGCGCGCCTTTTGTCAGCGTCAGGTTGCCGAGCGTCCCCGCCAGCTCCTCATGCGTTTGCCGCCAGTTGAGACCCAGCTCCTCCTGCCATTCTTCCGGCAGGGGCGACGCCGCCGGTAGAATCGGCTCCACATCATGCTCATCCAGATTCAGCGGATCTTTTCGTCCATGGTTCTCCATTCGGCGCAGGATGTAGGGGCAGACGGCGGCGCTGTAAAGGTTGCGCGCTTTCAGCTCCCGTTGAAATTCCGCGTCGCCGGGGCATCGTCGGGTCGTTCCTGTAAGCGACCTGAAGAGACCGCGCACATTTTCAACAAACCGATCGTTGTCAATCGACCGGCAAATGGACGCAAAATAGGAGCCTAGCGGCGTGTACAATCCGCAGACGGTGCGGCGGACGATGTAGCTTTCAACGACTCGCACCACCTGTTCGAACTGCTCCATCGTGAGAAAGCCCATCTCGGCGTTCGCCGCTTCAAATTGAGCGGGCGTCAGCATGCCGGCGAACACGCCGCGTTTGACATAACGCTCATACAGCTCCAGCAAAAACGGCATCGGCGTGTTCGTTTTCAACCGCTGCAGGTCGTCGAATGCCGCTTTGAGCGCCGGCTCTTGCTCTTGACCCAGCCGGACGGCGGCGTAGTGGCCCGCGAACGACTGTATGTTCTCCACGAGGCTTTTGACGTTTTCTTGCTTGTTCGCATAGGTTTTGAATTCGTCGTACATCCGCGCTCTGGTCGGAAGCGAGCGGTTTTTCATCCCAAGATAATAGCGGATGAAATCGTCAAAATGTTTTGTGTACGCCTCCTGATCAAACCCTGTCTCGGTCTGTCCGAACCTGTTCTCGATGGGCTGCCAGCTGGCGTTGTAAAGCTGCGCTTGCTCCTGCGCCTTGAGATTCATCAGAACATAGTTGCGTATCAGGTCCGCATTGCTCAGCTCAATCCCTCGGTCGTTCATGCTCTCAAAGATGCGCTGCGGTCTGTCTTGCAGCGGGTCCAGGGCGATGGCGACCATCGTCAGCCTGTTCAGCCCTTTCCAGACCGCCTCCATCTCTTTTGCGCCCGCTTTTCTAAACGCCTTTTCAAAAAAGGAGAAGTTGTCCATGATGCGCATCGAGTAGTCTTCAGGCGGCGTTTCCTGCGTTGCAAGCGCGATGAACGTTTCCTTGTCCATTTCGCTCAAGAGCAGTTTGCGCCCCGCGCCGCCGTTCTCGTCCGCGCCGAAAAGATGCCGGCGGCGCAGCTCCTCCGCCGAAACGGGCGCCTGCTCCGCGATCGCATCCGCGCGCCGCGCCAGCGCCTCCACCATGAGCGCGATCGTCGCGAGCCGCTGCTGTCCGTCAATAACGAACCGCGCCTGCCCGTTCGGCTTCTGAATGTAGATGAGAGAGCCGATAAAATGCGTCGGCTCCACCGCGCCCGCCGGCTCCTCGGCGACAGCGGCGATATCCTCCAACAGCTGTTCGCACAGCTCCTTCTCCCACGAGTAGGCGCGCTGGTAGATCGGCATCTCCAGCTGCGCCGACTCTTCGATGAACGTCAATGCTCGTACCGTTGTCGCTTCCAAGCGTTTCTCCTAAAGCGTTTCGGGCGCCGCCGGGTCAGTTTGCGCGTTTGAGGCTTGCCCATGCGGCAGCCGCTTTTCCGCGCGGATCAACCGACAGGACGCCTTCGAGTCCGTCTTTCAGTTCGCTCACCTCCGCCTCGCTCAATGCGCGGTCAAACAGCGCCAGCTCGTCGATGGCGCCGGTCATCCAGTAGTTGCCGATGTCGCAGCCGCCGATGAAAAGGGCTTGGTCATGGCTGTCCGGCTTCGTTCCGGGCGCGATGGAGCCGTCAACGGCGCCGTTTAGATAAAGCGTGAAGGTCGTTCCGTCGTAGGTTCCCGCCACATGATGCCACTTGCCGTCTGTGACGGCCGTTTGGGCGTTGAACGAGTTCCATGCAAAATTTGTCGTGAAGGAGTAATGGACGACGCCGGAGTTGCTATGGCCGAATAAGCCGTAGTTGCGCGCGGTCGGTCCGCGGCTCTCTTTAGAGGCGATGATCTGCCATACGCCGGTAATGGCTGGTATGTTCACCCAGGCGGCGAGCGTGAAGGTTTCCAGGTCCAGTTTCGGGTCGTCTTGAACGGTGACCATGTCGGAGCCGCCGAACTCAAGCGCGCCGCCGTATTTTCCGCCAACCCATTCGGGTTCTCCCTTTACAATCATTCCGTCAAGCCCGTTTTCGCTTGAGTCGGAAACCTTATCTCCGTTGCCGTCGTCCATGAGCCATGCGCCGACGAGCGCGTCCGTATCCAAGGCGCCGGCTGAAGAGGCTGCCAGCGCCAAGCCGAAAGCCCCTGCGCCGATCCAAAAGATTCGCGTCCACCGCATCGCGCACTCCCTTCGTTGATGCCGCGCGTTGTTTTGCATAACTATATCATACCATATCCTGCCCTCCGCCGTTATCGGCGCCGAACAGACATGCCCCATCCGGCGCGTCAAGGTAAAATGACTGGCTTTACGTCTATAGTTGGGACATGTCGGCGGGCGAACGCGGACGGTTTCCGCGGCGCCTCTGGATTCCCGCTTGCGCGGGAATGACGATCCGGTTGCCGACGCTTTTTTCCCATGAATAGAGCGATCATTCGCTCAAATGTCCCAACTTTACGCATGAGGTCAGAAAATGAGCGTCGGCGTAACGGCTGAATGGAAACGCGGAAGATGAAAGGAATGCGAATGAAATTTGCGCTGAATACTTACCAGACCGCGCAGGACTGGACGCTGCGCGAAACGCTTGAGATGTGTCAAAAGACAGGCTATGAGGCGGTGGAGCTGCTGATGGACTTCAACCAGCCCCACGGCGTCGAGTGGAATACGCCGCGCGAGCAGTGGAAACCGCTGAACATGACGATACGGCGCAGTGGAATCGCCGTCTCAAGCCTCACCAGCTGCCAAGTTTTTCACAGCGCCGAAGCGTCCGAGCGCGCCCAGAGCGTCGAACGGGTCAAGCGCGTCATCGAAATGGCGAACTACATGGGATGCGCGCATGTGCGCGTTCTCGGCGACCGGTTCAACGATGAAAACCGCGCGGATGTGATCGGCTGGGCCGCGGACGCCCTGAGAGAGCTGGGCGAATTCGCCGCGCCGTCGAACACGACTGTCAGCATCGAGATGCACGGCTCCTTCACCGACCCGGACGCGGCGATGGCGGTCATCGAGGCGGTCGATCTGCCGAATGTCGGCTTCGTTTTCAACAGCCAGTTTGTCGGCTGCGGGGACGGGGACATTGAGCCGCTGTTCTCGCGCGTCGCGCCGCATATCACGGCGGTTCACACCCACCGCGCCGAAGCGCCGGAGACGTTTGATCTGTACCGCCAGATGTTTCAGTGGCTGAAGGGCGCCGGGTTTGACGGCTACATCTCCAACGAGTGCGCCTACCGCGGTCCCGATCCGGAAAAGGTTTTGGCGCTGTATCTCGCGCTGTTTAAGGCGATGGCGGCGTAATGCGGCGCAACTGACGGTAGCGCAGATGGAACGCAAAGAGTAAAATGGTCAGAGCAAGAGGAGCGTCAACATCATGAACTCACAGCGCGGCAAATTCGATTCGGCAACGAATGCGGCGAGATGGACAGGTTCTTTTCGATGGGCGGTTTTTGCCGCTCTTTTGGCAGCCCTGCCTGCTCATGCCGGCAAATGGTATGACAATTTCAACAGCGGCGGGCTGGACGACTGGCATATTTTTGCCGAGAACCCTGAAATCGAGTCATGGGAAGAAAAGGGCGGCGCTGCGGTCGGTCAGATCTTTTGGGATGAGACGGACGCTACCTATCTCAGCGGCTTGCAGCTGAAGCCGAAGGGGGAGGATCCGAGCGGCTGGGAAAACTACACGGTCCGCGCGCGCATGCGCCTGGAATCGGAACCTCGAGAGAGCGACACAACCCTCTTTGGCCTCATGGTTCATGACGGGCTGGACGACGGGTTGAGATACCATATGTGCCTTCTGCACTTTCAAGAATCGAAGCTTCGGTTTTACTGGCGCGCCAACATGGACGACAGGGACACAAAAGAGTTTCCGTTTCAGGTGAAGCGGAAAGTTTGGTACACCATGACCGTGAAGGTTGAAACCTTGGCGGACGCCGAAATCGTCACGGTTTGGATTGACGACCATGATCCCGTATCGGTCGAGTGGGAAAAGATCGGTCCAGGAGGACCCACCCTTGTGGTCGGCGACGCCAGAGTCTCGTTCGACGATTTTAAGATTGAAGGCGCGAACATCCCCAACCTGCCCGCAAACAAGGCGGCGCAGGCATGGGGGCATGTGAAAAACAAATTACGGCGGTAAAAGCCGTAAAGAAAGCGGCGCTCGGAGGCGCGGCGTTCGATTGGACAGACGCATGAACGGACAGAGCGAACAAGCCGCAAGAGTTCGAATCAATTCGATGATCGAAGCCGCCGGGTTCAAGACGGTCAACGACGGCGCGGACGGCGCTTCGGTCGGTTACGAAGGCGATCTGCGGGACGCCGACATGCGAACGCGGCTTGCCGGCAAAAAGCCCGACTACCATTTCTATGCGCCGAATTCAACAACGCCGATGGCGTTTTTAGAGGCGAAGAAGTACCCCAGCCGCCTTGACGACGCGCTTGATCAAGCGGCGGAATACGCAAAGATCGCCAGCGGCATGGACAAGCCCAATATGATCGTTCTCGCGTCGGACGGCATCCAGGTTTGGTCACGGCATGCCGACGGGATAGATCTGACATTAAACGGCTATCCGGTCGACTTCATTCCGTCCCCCTCCCTGATGCGCAACTTGGTTTACAACCCGGCTGCGGGTCCAGGGAAAGCGGCGCAAAACGTGAAAAGCTTGATACAGCTTTTTAAGAAGGCGTCGGGCTTGATGCATTCGGACGGCATCGACGCCGGCATCGCGCGGCTAAGCGAGTTTTGCGCCCTGCTTTTCATTAAGATCATGAGCGAAAGGGGCAACGCAGACGCGCGCGAAAGATGGGGGCGGCTTCTCATGGCTTCAGAAGCTGACCTGATCGAAACGTATCAAACGATCCACCAGGAATATCAGGACGCATATCCCGGCATTTTTTCCGCGTCGCAAATCGAGAAGCCTGAAATTTTAAAGCAGATCGTGTCCGCCCTTGATTCGATCAATTTCACCGCCTCCGCGATGGATGTCAAAGGCGAAGCGTTTGAGTACTTTCTCTCCGAATACAACGCCGGCGGCAAAAGCGAACTCGGTCAGTATTTCACGCCGCGCCATATCACCTCCATGATGGCGGCGCTCTTAGACCCGCAGCCGAACGATAAAATACTGGACCCTTTCTGCGGCTCCGGCGGGATGCTCATCTCCATGTACGCGCATATCTGGAACGGGTTGACCCGCGAAGACCGCGCGCTCAACAGCGTCAAAATGAACCAGTTGAAGCGCAGATCGCTTTACGGCAACGACAACAGCGCCGGCGCTTCCAGCCTCGCCAAAATGAACATGATCATTCTGGGCGACGGACATAGCAACATTCAGCGCTCCGACAGCTTCGACTCTTTAGAAACGAACGAATTCGACAAGGTCATCACCAATATCCCCTTTAACCTGGAGGGGCCCGTCCAGAATGTGCAGCCGTTTGAAAGGGCAAGCGGAATCGCATTGTCGGACTGGAACTATGTCTGCGTCGTGAAATGCATAGAATCGCTTCGGTCGGGAGGGTCCGCCGCGATGGTGTTGCCGCTTACGGTCTGCCATGCGCCCAAATACAGAGCGCTGCGGGATTACATCGCCCGAAAAACGCGCGTCAGGGCGTGCATTCGTCTGCCGGTTAAAACCTTCATTTCCTACACGGCGGCGCAGACAGCCGTCCTTGTCGTTGACCATGCCCATGAGCAGAAAACGGATCGGCTCATCTATATCCATCTGAAATCGGACGGCATGTCTCAAGACAAAAAAAGAGAGCCGGTCCCTGACAACGATATGCGCGCTTTGCTGGAATGCGTCTCTGAAAACCGTATGGAAGAGACGCCGGGAGCCGTTGAAATTCGGTATGACAGCGGCGGCAGTTTTCTCGATTTTCAACAGCTGTTCGGAGCCGACGAACATGTCTGGAGATTAAAGGAGCTGCTGACCGTCAAGAGCGATAAAACAGCCCTTGATCCTGATCAGTGGTATGCAGAACCCGGACTGAGCAGCGAGTATAATCAAGCGCGGGTAAGGGGAAATCTAAGGCAGGGGAGAAATCTTAAAGGAAAGAAGGTCATCGCCAAAGAAGGCGACTTGATCATAGCGACGCTGCACATCAACAACGGAAACGGGCTGTTTGCGGTCGCCGACCGCGACTACATCTGCGCGTCCCAAATCGTCGCGTCGATCCGAAGCGACATGGTCCCGCCTGAATATCTGATACAAGCGCTGCGCAGGGAATTCCCTAGACAGCTCATTCCGACCGATCTGGTCGGAAGAGAAACCTTTACGCCTGAACAAATCTTGAGCGTTCTGATTCCAAAGCCGAGCGGCGTTGACCTGTCAACGATGCGCACACTGCAAGAAAACATCAGGCGGCTCAAACGCCGTTTAGAAGAAGACGCGGAAAAGATCGGATCCTTTTTACCATGAACAACCCTGAACCTGAACGCCGCGGAACGAACACGCTTTTTCATCCGCCCATCCCTGAATACCCGACGCTTGCCGACTGGGAGCGGCGGCGCGAGCGTCTCGAAATGCAGATACGCGCCGCCGCAGGAATCTATCCTGAACCGCCCAAGACGCCGCTCAACCCGACCGTAACAGGCGAAACGCGGATCAACGGCGTCCGCATTCAGAACCTGCGCCTGGAAACGGCGCCAGGCTTCTACTCTACAGGCAACCTGTATCTGCCGACCCGCCTTGAACAGCCCGCCCCCGCCGTCGCCTGCCCGCATGGACACGCGGCGACAGGGCGCTTTGAAGACACCGAGAAATTCTCCGTTGTCGCCCGCTGCGTGACGCTGGCGCGGCATGGCAACATCGTCTTCTCATACGATATGGTCGGGATCAACGACAGCATGCAGCTCCCGCACCATTACAACACCGCCCGCGCTTATCTATGGAGCGTCTCGCTGCTGGGGCTTCAGCTGTGGAACAGCGTCCGCGCCTTGGATTATCTCGCGTCGCTGGACGAAGTTGACAGCGATCGGCTCGCATGCGTCGGCGCTTCCGGCGGAGGGACGCAAACTTTCCTGCTGACTGCCATCGACCGCCGGGTCAGCGTGTCGGCGCCGGTCGTCATGGTTTCGGCGAGCATGCAGGGCGGGTGCGTCTGTGAAAACGCGCCGCATCTGCGCCTTGACACGAACAATGTCGAGATCGCCGCCATGGCGGCGCCCCGCCCGATGCTGATTGTGTCCGCCGCAGGCGACTGGACAAGAACGTCGCCCGACATCGAATATCCCGCCGTTCAGCATATCTACCGTCTCTACGGCGCCGAAGAGCGCGTCCATCATGTCCAGATCGACGCGGGGCATAACTTCAACCGGGACAGCCGGCAAGCCGTTTATGAGTGGTTTGGCAAATGGCTCCACGGCGAGGAGAACCCCGACAAGTGGACCGAAACGCCGTATGAGCTGCCGCCCGTTGAAAAGCGGCGCGTCTTCCCGACAGGCTTGCCGGACGGAACCTTGACCGAAGAGCCGCTGATCAAACGCTTCATCGCCGACCGCGCCGACCGCCCTGTCATGAACAGGCGCGTGTTGAGCAATCTCTATGACTGTACATTAAACGTGTCATGGGAAAGCGCGCCGTCGTCTAAACCAGCGGACGCGGAATTGTACTTAGCAGAAAAAGAGGGCGCGCCGCTCCTGTTGTTTGAAAACGACGGCGAAATGAACCCTGAACCGTTTTTAGAGAAAGGGTACAGCGTTCTGCTTTTCAATGCGGACGTGGAGCTGACGCCCGACCGCCCCTCCCATGACCTGACCTTCAACCTGTCGGACGGCGCCTTGCGCGTTCAGAAGGTTTTGAACGCATGCGCCTACGGGCTGACGCTGTCGGATCGGGTTGGGCTTGTCGGCGGTTTATGGTCGGCGCTGGCGCTGCCGTATCTGGACGAGATCGACCGCGTATTGCTTCAGCTGGAGGGCGTTGAGCGTACCGACCGGTTTTTTGAGGAGTGCGCCTACATACCGGGCATTCGGAAAGCGGGCGACCTCGCAACGGCGGCTATTCTTCGGGCGCCGCATGCGCTCCGCGTTCACGGCATTGAAAACCCAGAGCCGTATGCGTCTGTCCTGCAGGCGTATGCGAACGCGGACGCTGTCGACCAGCTGACCGCCTCTCCAGAGCCTGCAACCACGGACGACATCTTGAACTACTTTGCATGAGAGGGAGCGTTATGAACGAATTGCGCGTCGGCGTCATCGGGGCGGGTCAAAACACGCGCTCCAAGCATATTCCCGAACTTCAAAAAATAGAGAATGTGCGTATCGGCGCCGTCTGCAACCGCAGCGAAGAATCCGGCGCTAAAGTGGCTCGGCGGTTCAACATACCGGACGTCATGACCGACTGGCGCGCCCTCGTCGAACGGAGCGACTTAGACGCCATCGTGATCGGAACATGGCCCTATATGCATGCGCCGATGACGATCGCCGCGCTGGAGGCGGGCAAACATGTCCTGTGCGAAGCGCGCATGGCGATGAACCTGCCCGAAGCGAAAGCGATGCTGAACGCGCTGAACAAGACCGACCTTGTCGGGCAGATTGTGCCGTCGCCGATGGCGCTGCGGACGCATCATGTTGTCCAAGAGCTTGTCCAAAGCGGTTTCTTAGGCGAAGTGAGGGAGCTGCATATCCGCTCGCTCACCCCGCAGACGCTTGACCCTACGGCGCCGATTCACTGGCGGCAGCGGCGCGATCTGTCCGGACTCAACATCATGAGCATGGGCATTCTGTATGAGATGGCGGCGCGGTATTTTGGACATGCGCGGAACGTCATGGCGCGGTCAGCCCTGTGGACGCGGGAGCGTCATGACCCTGAAACGAACGGGATGCGCCAGGTGGACGTCCCAGAAACGCTGCAGATACTGGCAGAGATGCGGTCGGGCGCGCTGGCGTCGTTTCTTGTCAGCTCCGTCGCGGCGCATGCCGGCGCGGCGTCGCTGGAGGCGTACGGCGCCAAGGGAACGCTGCGCATCGACATCGCCCGTCAAAAAGCGTATGCAGGAGCCGTTGACGGAGAGATGCGCGAGCTTGACATACCCGCTGAACGCGAAGGGCGGTGGCGCGTGGAGCGCGATTTTGTCGACTCCATACGCAAAGGCGCGCCTGTAAAACTGACCTCGTTTGAGGAGGGCGTTCGGTATATGGCGTTCACGCAGGCGGTACGAGAATCGTTAGACGCGCAGGGAGCGGCTGTCGATGTCGAACCCTGACCTCATGCATAAAGTTGGGACATTTGAACTGACGATCGCTCTATTCATGGGAAAAAGGCGCACCCAACCAGACCGTCCCCCGCTTCCCCGTTTTCACGGGGACATGCCCGAGAGGGCAGGCATTCTTACGCAGGCGAAACACAAAAGCGCGCATGACAAACGCCATGCGCGCTTTCGGCAGGGGGTTCGGTTGAATCAGGGTTCATCCTCATCTTCCTCTTCAGAAGACGGCGGCGCGCTCTGGCTGTTAGGCGGAGAAACGGGCGGCGCGGGCGGCGCTTTCGACAACGCGCGCAGTTCCAGAATCCGCCGCGCGAGCTTTTCCCGCGCCTCCGAGCTGATGTCCTTTCGCTTCTCCAGCTCCATCAGCGCCTCCACATACGCCTCGGCGACGCGCTGAACGCCCTCCGCCTTCGCCGCCGCCAGCGCCGCTTCGCGTTTTGCGCGCGCGTCGGGCGGTTCCGCTTCGCGCTGCTGGACGGGCGGCGGTTCATCCCCGCCGTCGAGCAATCTAGGCGCTGGCAGCTGCGCGGGTGCGCCGTCTGCCGTTGGCGTTGCAGGCGGGCGGAGGGACGGAGCAGCTGCCCGCCGTCGAGCTTCCTGCTCCGCCAGCGCCGCTTCATATCTGTCGACCATGGACATCCAGACGATGTTGGGCTGCTCCAGCGCTCCGGGCTGCTCCATGAACGCCGGCAGGAGGACCAGCTGCTCCTCCAGCTCCGCGTCGCTCCAATGCTTTACCACGTCGCGCTCGCTGAAGAACGGGACATGGTCGAAAGGCAGTTCGTTCTCGTCCTTGTCCACAAAGCGCAGGCGGAATCCCTCTGGCGCGATGCCGTGCCTGGAGATATTGTATTTCTCCTCTGGCGTCAATTCGCGTCGTTTGTCCGACCGCCCGACGATGCCCGTGCCAATGGCGCCGCTCCCCTGCCCGTCAGGCATGAGCGTTACGTTCAGGGTCGCCTCGCCCGTCTTGTCCGCATGGTTGAGCTGCTCCTTCCTCGGCGGCCAGGTTTTTATCTTATGGTCGATTTTCGCGTCCATCAGCTCCTGCAGCGGCGCGTCCGCGGGCAGCCCATAGAATTTGCGGCTGCGTGCCGCAGATTCAGGATTCTTGCGCCAGCCGTCCATATTGTCCACCGTGCTATACACTAGGACGCTAACGTCCAACCTGTCGCGGATGACCGCGCCGCGGGACAGGATGTAGCGGTAATGCTCCAGCATCTTCGTCGCCTCGTCTTCCTTCTGGTAACGCGGAATTCCAGAACTTATGACGGCGAAAATCGCCTCCGCCGTCTGCGGCCCGATGTAGCGGCGGTCGTATTCGCCGGGGACAGGGACAAGCCATGGGTGCGGGTCGCCCTTCTCATACCCTTCTGGAACCAGCTTGCCGCTGTAGGGAAGCGGCGGCGGGGGGGAAGCCTTATCGGCTTCCCCCTCCTTTTTGGAAACGGATTCGCTCTCCGCAGGCGCTGTCTTCTCTTTCATTGAGACGGGCGGCGTTGTTGCGTCCATCGGGGCGCGCCGCTGGGTGTCGTCCGATTGCTGCGCGATCCAGACGCCCAGCAGCGCCAGCGCCGCGCAAACCGCCGCGAGAAGAAGAACGCGCCGCGCCGTCCGCATTTGGAATCGATGCATGCGCATCTCCTTTCCTTATTCGTGGTGGAGCGGCCCGTAGGAGGCGCCAGAGGGGGGGACCAGGTGCGCGTGGGAGACGTGGTACAACACTTCCCCGCCGCTGCCCCGAATTGGTTTATCGTCAACGCCCATGTTCGTCCATGTGCCTGTCAGATACGCAGACGAACGGATCACCTGAAAGTATTCCACTCGCGGGATACGAAGATTTCCTTGCCTCACGTAGACAACGTAACCAGGCAAGGGGTCTGCTTCCAGAACGAGCTCCTCAGTCACCTCCGTGTCGATGTAGTTGAATTCTTTCGACTGTGTGGCGCCGTAGGCCGCGCCAAGGGCGACGCCGATGCCAGGATGACCGAATAATCCGCCAACGAAAACCCCTGTAAGTCCCCAAACGAGAACCTGCTTCCCATTTGACTTTTTGCGACGAATCATAAGACACACAATTTTGGATTCGTTCTTGGGGGGTTCAGGCACAACCTCGCCGGTGGACGGGTGGACATGGCTCCGTGTCACCCTTGCGGTCGCCTCGCCTTCCCAATAGGCATAGGCGTCAACCTTGAGATTTACCTTGCCAGGGTTGGAGTGACCTGGAATGGCTTTCGCATTGGGAAACTCGCCTGCCCACACATCCGCGTTGACGTATGCTTCAGGAATGGGGCCTGATGTTATGTCGCCTTCGTCGTCTTCTCCGAGCGCGCTGACGGTGGCGCTTTGAACGACGCCGATGTTTTCGGACGGCATGCCGGTCATCGCGGGGGTGGGGCCAACGCCACAGCTGCAAGCGTTGCGATCATCAGAAAACGCTTCATATTGAAATCCTTTCAGTGGGAAGCGTTTTGGCGTTCATTGTGAATCGCCTTCTTGACCCAGTATGGATCAGGTTGGGAGCGGTGTCAACTCGAAACAACCTGAAAACGCAAAAAAAATGACGCCCCAACGCAACTTTTTGCATTATTGCTCTCTTAGGCGAAATTCTGGACTCGCGAGGGAATGGCGGGGGTAGTACGCTCATACGATGATGTTGGTCGGAGACGCGATATGGACGGCGTCTGCGACGCCTAAGATTCCCGTTTTCACGGGAATGACGACCGGCGGCGCGGACGCTTAGGATTAAAAACAACGACTATCATCGCATGGGCGTACTGCCATGGCGGGCGACAGCTTTACACGCGCCGCCGCATCGTGTATTGTTTTTCTGCGGCTCGGCATAAAGGCGGGAATGACGAGTAAGACTAAGATTCCCGCTTACGCGGGAGGATCGTTATGCGAACATTAGAATCGATCGCGCAAGGTTTCCGCGCCATTTTTCAAAACAAGCTGCGCTCCACCTTGACGCTGCTCGGCATCACCATCGGCATTGCCGCTGTGCTGGGGATGGTCTCCATCAGCGACGGCGCGCGGCAGATCATCATGGCGGACATTGAGCGCATCGGCGGCAACAATCAGTTCATGATGTTTCGCAGCTCCCACATTCAACGAAACGGGCGCTGGATGCGCAACAACAGCGACGAACACTTCGACTACGACGATGTGCTGGCAATTGAGCGCGAATGCCCGTCGGTGAAGCGGGTCATCCCGCGCGTCCCAAGATGGCGCGGCGAACGCATCAGCGCGGGCGCGGGAGAGACCGCCAGAGAAACGCGCGCCAGCTTCCAAGGCGTCACCACCGCTCTCCAAGAAGGCATGGACTGGGACACCAGCATCGGGCGTTTCATCGACGAAACGGACGACATCGACTGGAACCGCATCGCCGTCGTCGGCTCCACCGTCGCGCTGGAGCTGTTTGAAGACGCCGATCCGGTCGGCTCGCAGATCAATATCAGCGGGCAGCCGTTCACGGTCGTCGGCGTCATGGAGGAGCGCGGACGGTCCATTCAGTACGGATGGGACCTGGACAACACCGTCATGATGCCCATTACGACCGCCCAGGCGCGCTACGAAGGCAACGACTCGATCCATATGATGACGATTCAAGCTGTCAGCTCCGATAAAATACCGAATGCGATGGCGGAAGTGAGGCGCATCCTAGACCGCCGGCACAACGGCGAAGAGTTTTACCGCATGTGGGCGCCGGGGCTGGACAATCTGGAGTTTGTCGCGACGCTGAGCAGCCTGCTGCGCGTCGTTCTCGGTACCATCGCCGGCTTCTCGCTTTTCATCGGCGGCGTCGGCATCATGAACATCATGCTGGTCTCCGTCACCGAACGCACTAAGGAGATCGGTTTGCGCAAGGCTCTCGGCGGGCGCAAGCGGGATATTCTCCTTCAGTTTCTGATCGAAGCGTCGACGCTCTGCTTCGTCGGCGGGATAGCGGGCGTCGCGCTCGGCGTCTCGTTCGGCGTCGGCAGCGCCAAGATCATCTCCAACCCCGCCATCGGCGGATTCATCGGTCCGCTTCTCGGTTTCCAGGGCGACTGGGTCTCCTGGCCCTTCAACATCTCCACGCCATGGATCGTTCTGGCGATGGGCGTTTCGCTCGCCGTCGGGGTTGTTTTTGGGTTATGGCCCGCGTGGAAAGCGGCGAAACTGGAACCGATCAACGCCCTTCGGCACTCATGCACATAACGACGAACGAATAGGAACCGCTGTGGATTTTTCGCCGAAACTGGTACTAGACATCGCGCTTTACGGCGTCGGCGGGTTGCTGGCTCTCCTGGCTCCGCTGCTGATTGGGTATATTCTGTTCACGCGCGCGGGGCGCGAGTCGCTCCGCATGGGGCTGCAAAACCTAAAGCTCACTCCCATGCGCACGCTGCTCACAGGGTTTGGAATCGTCGTCGGCGTCGGAGCTGTCGTTGCGGTCGCGTCGATGGGAGACGGCGCCAAAGAGATGGTCACCGAAGAGATCGCCCAGAGCGGCGGCGTCACCCTTATCGAAATCTACCGCGACGAGTGGGACTCGCGCGGCGGAAGCACCCTCACCTCCAGAACCCGCTCCAACAGGCGCCATCGATACCGCCGAAACCGCGCCCGACCCATCGATGTTGTCGACTTCCAGAACCTGTCCGAAGGCTTGACCGACATCAAAGGCATCTGCGCCGAAGACGACTACGGCAGAGGCTTTCAATTTCGGCACCGATGGCGGTCAAAAGACGGACCGCTCATCGGCGCGACGCCCGATTATCCTGAAGTGTACAACTGGAGCCTAAAAGCGGGGCGGTTCTTCGACCAAGACGAGATCGACAAAGCCGCCAAGGTGGTCGTTCTCGGCGCCGCCATGGCAAGAGACATCTACGGAGACATCAACCCGGTCGGAATGGAGATGATCGCCCAGCGCACCTTCAGATGGCGGGACGATCAAGAGATGGAGGCGATACGGTTCACCGTCATCGGCGTCATGAACGACAAAGGAGCCACCGCCGCCAATGAAAGCTGGGACGAGCGCGTCATTGTGCCGCTCACCGCGTTTCATAAGCGGGTCAGCGGACATGACGAGGTGGAGCGCATGCGCATCAAGGCGAACACGATAGAAGATGTGCCGTATGTGATCGCGCAGGTGAAACAGATCCTCTCCAAGCGGCACCGCGACCCGAACGCTTTCACCTACTGGACGGCGACCGAAGAGATTGCGACCGCCGAGCGGCTCGGCATGATACTCAAGCTGCTCATGGGCGTCGTCGCGGCGATTGCGCTGGTGGTGGCCGGCATCGGCATTATGAACATCATGCTGGTTTCTGTCACGGAGCGGACGCAGGAGATTGGTTTGCGGAAAGCGCTCGGCGCAAAACGGCGCGACGTCCTGTTTCAGTTTCTGATTGAGACAAGCGTTTTGAGCCTGCTGGGCGGGGCGTTTGGGGCGGCGTTCGGCGTCGGTTTAGGGAAAGGGGCCGCGGCGGCGCTGCAGCGGTGGATCCTTTCGGCGGGGACCGTTTGGCCCTCCACCGTCTCAACGGTCGGCATCGCCGTTGCGGTGAGCGTCGCGTTTGTGGTGGGGGTTGTGTCGGGAGTGTATCCCGCCCGCCGCGCCGCCAAGTTGGCGCCTGTTGAGGCGATTCGCGCCGACTGAACCGCGTAAGGAGAGCAGACGCCGTCCATATCGCGTCTCCGATCAACATCATCGTATGAGCGTACTACCGACGACGCCTTTGATTTAGAGAGCCTTAACGCAGACGGTCATTTCGCCGCCAGCAGCGCGGACGCCTCCGCGATGGCGGCAAGCAGTCCGTCCAGCGCCGCTCTGGAGCCTTCGGCGCGGTTGCCGCTCGGCGGACGAAAATGCGTCTCCAGCGACAAAACGCCCTCATACCCGTCCCGCGCCAGCGCCGCCAAAAAAGGCGGATACTCCACCTCCCCCTCCCCAACAGGCAGCCAGACGCGCTTCCCCTTCACAAAAGCGGCGTCCTTGATATGAACGTTCACAACCCGCTCGCGCACCGCCTCGTAACCCTCCAGCGCCGAGCGCGTGTCCCCCGCCGCGTAGGCGTTCCCAGGGTCCCATATCAGCTGAAGGGCGGGCGACGGGAACCTCTCCAGCAGCCGCTCAATCTCGCCGCTTGTCCCGATATTTCCCGATGACACGTTTTCAAAGCCGAGCGTCGCGCCTTCCGCCTCGGCGATCCGTATCGGCAGCTCCATTTTTTCAAAGATGCGCTCCCATGTCGCTTCGTTGTCCAGGTCATCTCGCTTCCAGAACGAAAACAGGCGCGCCATCCGCGCGTCAAAAAGGCGCGTCAGCTCAATCGACCGCTTCAGATGCTCCATATGCCGCGCGTATTCCTCGTCGTCGTCCAGGTCGGCGCGCAGCGTCAGCGAGTCGATGGCGACGACGGTCAGCCCGTTTTCCCGGACGATGCGCAGAACGCGGCTGATTTCCGCGTCGCTGGCGCCGCAGATATTCTTGCCCCATACGTTATGGAGTTCGATATGCTGGATGCCCCATTCTAGCGCGATGTCGACCGCCTCTTGGAAGTCGTCGCTGATTTCGTCTGTCAACGCGGCGATGGTGAACGGCATGCGTTTCTCCTTTGTTTTGGTTAAGTACATCATACCGCAGGAGCCGCCGTTCTGCGACCCAGCCAGCATGTCCGATTCCCTTGAAAAGGGGGCGCGTCCGATTCCCCTTGGAAAGGGGGCCGCGTCCGATTCCCCCCTTGAAAAGGGGGGCTAGGGGGGTTTAAAGGACGGGCGCGGCGGCTGCGATCCCCTAAGATTCCCGCTTACGCGGGAATGACAGGATGCGACGCGTCCGATTCCCCCTTGAAAAGGGGGGAGTCTAGAGGTTGCTTTTCAAAGGGGAGTTATGGGTGGGACGCTTCAACCGGCGGGCTTCTTCAATAGGCTGTATTGGCTGGGCGTTTCGCGCACCTTCTCGATCAGCCGCTCTCTCGTCCAGTAAAGAGCCTTCGTCAGATTGACGGTCTCTCCCGCCTGCAGATGTCCGTCGCGTTTATTGGATCGGCGAAGCGCGGTGAGCGTCATCGTGTTCGATTTTTTGCTGTTGCACGGCTGGCACAGCAGGGCGCGGTTGTCGATATGATTTGTCCCGCCGTCGCTCTTCGGAGTGATATGGTCAAGATGCAGATAACGCTCATCCGGCGGCTCAAAGTTGCAGCCCCAGCATTTCACTCCAAACTCGCCGACAAGCAGCTCGCGCATCTCCGCATGCGTATGCAGCTTTTCAGGCGGGGCGTGGTACACCTGCGCCAGTTCGGGCGGCGCGTCCGCCGCGTCGTCGGTTCGGACAGGCGGCTCCGTCTGATAATGAATCTCGTATTTCTGCGTTTGACGCTGGAGCCAATCCTTGTCGGTCGCAAACTCCTCTAACCGCTCCCGCTCCTTGCGCGTGACGCCCATCAGCCGCGTGATGATATGGTACCGCGCGTCCACGCGCCGGTCGATGCCAATCCAACGGCGGCGCAGGTTGTTCGCGGCGATGATCGTCGTCGCGCAGCCGCAGAACGGGTCCAAGACCAGATCGCCCTCGTTAGAGGACGCCTTGAGGATGCGCTCATAAAGGGCGAGCGGTTTTTGGTCGGGCGATCCAGTGCGCTCATTGGCGGTAGGCGCAATAAAATTAATATCGCTCCATACGTCGTGCATCAAGACGCCGCTCTTTTGCGCCTCTCTTTTGATATAATTTCCTTCTTCATCTTTCAAGCGGACAAGTTTCCCTTCGACATATCCGCGGACGGTATCCTCGATATATTTTTCATCCGCATATTCTTGCAAAGGTTTCGTGAAAATATAATCTTTCGTTTTCGCGTAATAGAGGATGATGTCATGCATTTTCTGGAATTGTTTGGAAGCGGCTGTCCATCTTCTGTAGTGCCAAACAATTTCATTCCGAAAATTGTTCTTGCCGAAGACGGCGTCCATGCACATTTTAATGTAGTGGCTCGCCGTCGGGTCGCAGTGCAGGTAGATGGAGCCTGTCGGCTTCAGGACGCGGCGCATCTCAATCAGCCGGA
This sequence comes from Candidatus Poribacteria bacterium, assembly GCA_963665845.2. Taxonomy (GTDB): domain Bacteria; phylum Poribacteria; class WGA-4E; genus JAPPNK01. The sequence goes on along the minus strand of OY762492.1, from coordinate 1,476,756 downwards.
CGCTTAAAAAGCAGAGAAAGGCGGCAGTGTCTTCGCCTTGGCAATGCTTCGCCGCTTCGATGGCGTGGTACAGTTCCGTATGCCCGTCCTTGATCTCCTCAAGCCATTTCGGGTGGACTTCGTTCCAGCGCCACTGGTCGGGCAGAATGCCGGTGTCGCCATATTTCCAGTTGTCGACATAGAAGCCCGCGGATCCGCTGCGGTTGCGCTTCGTGTTGAAGGGCGGGTCGGTCGCGATGAGGTCGACTGTTTCGCTGTTCATGCCGCGGAGGACGTCTAGATTGTCCATTTCGTAGAGGGCGTTGTCGGGGAAGTTCTGCTTCCCTGCTGCGCGCTTCATTCGTCGTTCCTTTCGTTTGAATTTTGACTGGGCAACCTGTGATCCGCTCTGCTGAAGATTTCGACAGCCTTTACGTATTTCTGTCCGCCCCTGTAGTACGAAACACGCAGTTTTACAGCGACATAAAGCCCATCAATTCGGGTTTCGTATTTGTAGAACCCTCTATAGTCGTGACCGAAAAACCCCTTAAATTTCCCCAGAAATTCAATGTCAAGATCCTCGATTTTGTCGAACTTTCCGAGTTTCAGCGCTTCGACACGCTCTTTGAATTCGTCAAACGTCATCGCTCCCGCATCTTCTTCTGGGTACTCTGGAGTCATGCTCTCTTCGGTATCCCGACGCGTCGCCGCAACGATTTCATCCATAACGCCGGCTGTTTCTCTTGACGCCTCGGAAACCTCTTCCAACAGCCCCTCTATCCTCCTCACTGCGTCGGTTAGCGATTTGGCATTTTTACCAAAATTTTCCATCAGCCTGGCTATCTTGGCAAGCGGATCCTCGTACCCCGACATTCCTTCGAGCTCGTTAAAGGGTGCTTGGAATGTGTCGCTTCTTTGCTTATCAGCGGAGTCGATGTATGTAACCTTGACCTCAACCGTTTCCGTCATCACTTTCTCGTAAACAGGGCGTACGTCTCCCAGATAAATCTCAATTTTTCTCCCAGGGGGGAGATACTTGATGCCGTGCTTTATAACTCCGATTTCCTTAAAGGAGTCCGGCCTTTGTCCAAGTCCGAGCGCATCAATTTTTCTCATAAGGTCTTTATTGAACCTAATGTCGCGAGCGATGCCAGTGCCCAAATTTTCTATGCGGAATACAAAAAAATTTGGATTCTTTTCCCCGGGGCGTATTTCAGCCACAATCAATGGGGTATCGTTGGCTTTCACCAATTTTCCTGTCAGACGAACATAGAGAAAAGTAACGACCGCCAGGAAAATATTAGCGATCAGTGCAACCACGGAAACGATTATTGCGAGGCTACCGTTGGACGATTCTAGCATGCGATTCTCCTCTATCTTTTCAAGGGCGGGTCGGTCGCGATGGCGCCAACCCGCCCTTCATGCCGCGCAGGACATTCAGGTTGTCCATTTCTTAGCGGGCGTTGCCGGGGAAATTCTGGCTCATTTTACTCCTTGATGTTCTTGAATCCCCACTGTGAATCTGAGGTCGTTTTGTCAATCGAATCCAGAGCTTTCTTGTAGCCCGCCCTTGCCTTCTCGGCGGTATGAAGTAAGCCGGTGAGACTCGTTCTGAAATCATCCACAGCGGCATTCAGCGCCTTATTTGGATTGCCGGTCTCTTCGTAAATCTTGCGGAAAAGTTTCTCGGCTTTCCATCGAGCTTCCTGGATAGGATCATCATCAAGCATGGATATGTGGGGCGCATCATCATGAGCGTACAGCGCCCATTTGACCACTCTATAAAGATCGTCCCAAGCCTGTCCTCTGTGCGCATCGTCCCATTTCATTTTTCATCCTTCCCGCGTCAACCCAGGATACGCCCGATTCTCAAGCTCCGCCAAAAACCGCTCCGCTTCAATCGCCGCGCCGGCTCCTGTGCCGGCGGCGGTGACCGCCTGCCTGTAGATATAGTCTTGGACATCCCCCCCTGCGAAGACGCCCTTGACGCTGGTCTGCTGCAGCTTGTCGGTGACGATATACCCCTTGTCGTCCAGTTGTATCTGCCCTTCGTAAAGCTGCGTGTTCGGCTCATGTCCGATGAAGATGAAGACGCCGTCCGTTTCAAAATCGCTCGTTTCGCCCGTTTTGACATTCTTTAAGCGGACGCCGTACACGCCCTTCTCGCCGCCGAGTATCTCCTCCACGACCGAATCCCAGATGAAGCGCATCGTTTCGTTTTGGAAGGCGCGGTCTTGGAGCGTGACATTCGCGCGCAGCTGGTCGCGCCGATGGACAACATGCACCTCCGACGCAAACCGCGTCAGGAACATGCCCTCCTCCAGCGCCGCGTCCCCGCCCCCGACCACGACCACCCGCTTATCCCGAAAAAAGAACCCGTCGCATGTGGCGCAGTAAGAGACGCCGCGCCCGACCAGCTCCTCGCCGGGGACGCCCAGCTGCCGCGGCGACGAACCTGTCGCAATGACAACCGACTTCGCTTCGATTTCCGCCCCCGATTCCGCCTCCAGGCGAAACGGATGAGAGCGGAAATCAACCGCCGTAACGTAGTCCATGCGCACTTCGGTTCCAAAGTTCTCCGCCTGTTTCTGCATCGTCTCGATGAGTCCCGCGGCGTCCGATCCTGGATAGCCAGGGTAGTTTTCCACATCCAGCGTGAGCGAGAGCTGCCCGCCGAGTTCGCGCCCTGTCAACAGCAGCGGGTCCAGCTGCGCCCGCCCGGCGTAGAGTCCCGCCGCGTAACCCGCAGGTCCGGCGCCGATGATGACAACGTTCCGCTTTTCGACGCTCATATCTTCGCCTCCACCGCTTTAGTCGACACAATATGCGTGTCCATTCCGAGCTCCTTTGGGCTGTACCCCAGCGCCAGCGCGACCAGCTGCGAGACGTGCAGCGTCGGCAGGTCGATGGAGCCAGCCAGTTTGCCGTCCTGTTGAAGTACGCGTTCGGCGTCCGGCTGCCGCGCGTCTAGGTTCAAGTGGCAAAGCGGGCAGGGGGTCGCCATCGCATCGGCGCCTTTCGTTTTCGCTTCGTTCAGGTGCGTTCCCGCCATTCGGAACGAGTTGGTCGGGCGCATCATCTGTATCGGAAAGCCGCAGCATTTTGTCTTGCCTTTGTAGTCGACCGTTTCGCCGCCGAGCGCTTCGATCAGCTCATCCAGCGAGGTCGGGCGGTGCGGATGGTCAAACCCAAGCAGGTCGGACGGACGCAAGATGTAACAGCCGTAAAACGGGGCGATGCGCAGTCCCGTCAAGGGGCGCTTCACCTGCTCCTTCAGCTTGGAAATCCCGTACTCCTCCTCGTCCACCAGCGTCCAGAGCAGATGTTTCACCTCGACGGTTCCGTCGTACTGGTATCCCGTTTCGTCTAGAATGCCGTTGAGCCGCTCCCGTTTGTCCTCGTCCGCCTGCACCTCTTTGTTCAGCTTGTTGAGAACGCCTTGGCATGTGCTGCATTGCGTCAGGAGCGTCAAGCCGCGCTGTTCCGCCATGGCGAGCGTGCGCGCGTTCAGGGCGTCGGTCATCTCTTCGTTGACGTCGTCCGTGACGCCGGCGCCGCAGCATGCCGCTTCGGTTAGTTCGTCCAGCTCAATGCCGAGATGCTTTGCGACGATCTCGGTAGAGGTTTTCAGCTCCTTGCACGCGCCCTTGGAGACGCAGCCTGGGTAAAATGCGTAACGCTTGCGCTCCGTTTCGGTCCCGCCGTTTTCTTCAGCCATGGTCCGCTTCCCCTTCCGCTTCCGCCGTTTCGTCCTCTTTGTCCAGCCGCGTCTTTTGGATGATCGTTTTCACCTCCTCCATTTTCGGAATTTCTGGGTGATGGCGTCCGGGGATCATGTGAAGCGGGTTCGGGCGGTACTTGTTTTTCAACCCCATGCGGACGCCCATCGGCAGCAGGTCGGCGACAAACTCGCTGACGGAGCCGACCGACTTGACCGGCAGCTTCGCCTCGTCCAGCCAGCCCGATTCTTCGATGATCTCCACAAAGCCGCGGGCGTGGCGCGATCCGTTGTTGTCATGGAACCCCTCCTTGTGCGCCTCGCGCCGCAGGTCAATGATGCGGTAAAGCGGGTTGACAGGCTTCGGGCATGCCTGAACGCACGCGAAGCAATGGGCGCAGTCCCACATTCCGCCGTATTCGCTCAACGCTTCCAACCGCTCCTGCTTCGTTTCGTCGCGCGTGTCGTTGACCAGGCGCTGCGCCTTCGCCAGCGCCGCCGGACCGAGGAAGTTGCGGTCCGCCTCGTACGAGACGCATTCGGAATAACATGCGCCGCACAGAATGCATGTGGACGCCTCGTTGATTTTGGCAAAATCGGTCGGGTCCATGCGGTGTTCGCCGTCGTTGGAACGTTCGGCGTCCTCGTCGGCGTACTGGACGTACGGGTTCACCGAATGCACCTTGTTCCAAAAATCGGAGAAGTCGGTCACAAGGTCTTTGACGACCGGCATGTTTCCGACAGGCTCAATCGTTACGACGCCGTTTTCGTCTAAATAGTCTTGGAATTGCGCGTTGCAGACCAGCTGCCCTCCCCCGTTGACGCGCATCGCGCAGGAGCCGCAGATGGCGCTTCGGCAGGACATGCGGTAGGTCAAGGTGCCGTCGATATGCCACTTGATATGGTTGATGCAGTCGAGAAGGGTCGCTTCAGGGTTCGGCGGCTCAAAGGTGAAATCTTCGTAGTACGCCTCCTCGCCGCTTTCAGGGTTGAAACGCCGGATGCGAAAGGTGATCAGTTCCGACATTCAGTATTTCCTTTCCTGCGGTTCGTATTTGACAATCTCAACGGACTTATACCGCAGGGCGGGGGTTCCGTCCTCCTGCCGGTAGGCGAGCGTGTGTTTGAGCCAGCTCTGGTCGTCCCTTTGCGGATAGTCGCGCCTTGCATGCCCGCCGCGCGATTCCTGCCGCGCCAAAGCCCCCGCCGCGACAACCTGCGTCAGCTCCAGCATATGATCCATCTCGATCGTCTCCAGAATCTCGGTGTTGAAACGCCGCCCCCTGTCCATGACGCTCGCCCGTTCAAAGCGCGCGCGCAGCTCCTGCAGCTCGCCCATCAGCTCTTGAAGCGGCTTCTCCTCTCTAAAGACGCCGCATTTATGCATCATCGCATGCTTCATGTCGGTACGTATGTCGGCGGTTCGTTCGGGACCGTCCATGGCGCGAACCCGTTCCACATATTCAACGGCGCGCGCTTGGGCGTCTTTCAACGCTTTTTCAGCGCCTTCCTCCGACGCGCCATTGGACACATACCGCGCGATGGATCTGCCGGTCCGCGCGCCGTAGACGCAAGCCTCCAGCAGCGAGTTCGTCCCAAGGCGGTTCGCCCCATGCGTGGAGACGCAGGCGCATTCGCCGGCGGCGTAATAACCGCGGACAACGCTGTTCTCCTGATCGTCCACCACTTCGCCGTCCGTATTCGTCGGGATGCCGCCCATGGAGTAGTGGGCAGTCGGCTGAATCGGTATCGGCTGCTTGATCATGTCGACGCCGAGAAAATCGTAGGCGAGCTGCCATATCTGCGGCAGCCGCTCCATGATGCGTTCGCCTCCGAGATGGCGCAGGTCTAGATAGACGGCGCCGCCGTCCTCCTCGCCTCCGCGCCCTTCGTCGATCTCCATCTGCTCGGCGCGGGAGACGATGTCGCGCGGCGCCAGCTCCATGCGCTCCTTGGCGTAACGCTCCATGAACCGCTCGCCCTTGCCGTTGATGAGATACGCGCCCTCGCCGCGCGCCCCCTCGGACGCCAGTATCCCATGCCGATACAGCCCCGTCGGGTGAAACTGCATGAACTCCATGTCTTCAAGCGGAATGCCCGCGCGGTAGGCGATGATGGCGCCGTCGCCGGTGGAGGCGAAGGCGTTCGTGGTCGTCTGAAAGATGCGCCCGTATCCGCCCGTGCCGAAAAAGACCGCCTTTGCGCGTATCGTTTCGATTTCGCCCGTGTCGATGTTCATGACGACGACGCCCCTGCATTGCCGCTCTTCGATGACAAGCGACAGCATATACCATTCGGAGTAGGTTTTGACGCCTGCTTTCATCACCTGCTCATACAGCCCATGCAGGACGGCGTGGCCGGTGCGGTCGGCGGCGTAGCAGGCGCGGGGGCTTGTGTGTCCGCCGAAGGGGCGCTGGGCGATTTTGCCGTCTTCGGTTCGGCTGAAGACGACGCCCATATGCTCCAGTTCGTAGATGGTGTCGGGGGCGTTTTCCGCCAAGATGGTCGCGGCGGTCTGATCGCTTAGATAGTCGCCGCCTTTCACGGTGTCGAATTCGTGGGATTCGGTCGAGTCGGGCGCCGAGTTGCCGAGCGACGCGGCGATTCCGCCCTGCGCCGCGCACGAATGCGAGCGCACCGGATGCACCTTCGTCAAGATCGCCACATCGCGCGCGCCGTTGCGTATTGCAGCCAGCGCCGCCGATTGACCCGCCAGCCCCGCCCCTACAATCAATGCGTCATGCTGTATCATGCGAGACCCTTAATGTGAAATGCCGCTGCCTACGTTGTCGATATGATAGCGAATGCAAGCCGCTTTTTCAAATGCGCATCCCAACCTCATGCGTAAAGTTAGGGCGTCATGACAAAAGAACCGCGATGAACAGCGGGAAAGCTGCCGCGCAAGTTGCCGTCATTCCCGCGCAAGTTGCCGTCATTCCCGCGCAAGTTGCCGTCATTCCCGCGTAAGCGGGAATCTAGAGGCGCCGCAGACGACGTCCGCGTTCGCCAAGCAGAAAGACCCAACTAAGACGCGAGGTCAGAGTGGCGGCTGACCTCATGCATGAAGTTGGGACATTTGAACCGACGATCGCTCTATTCATGGGAAAAAGGCGCCGCCAACCAGACCGTTCCCCGCTTCCGCGAGGACATGCATTCCCGCGTAAGTGGGAATATAGAGGCGCCTCAGAAGACGTCCGCGTTCGCCAAGCAGAATGTCCCAACTAAAGACGCGAGGTCAGAGTGACGGCGCTTGAACGGCCGCAGCGTTCATGGCATCCTTTATAGCGGATCCAGACCATTTTAGACAAGGAATCGTCATGTTATTCCACCGAAAAAGAGCGTTTGCAGCGTTCGCCGCGGCTTTTCTGATTGCGGCAGCCGCCGGCGCCGTCGACCCTGATTACAACCGAGTCGCCAACTTTGGAACGCCCATCGTTGACGGCGACCTTAGCGACCCTGTATGGCAAGCCGCCGACTGGCAGACGATGGAGGTCTTTGCGGGCGGCGCAGAACCCGACGGCTTCGCCGCAAAATCCGCCGTCCTCTGGGACGACGACTACCTTTATACGGCCATCGAAGTGGACGACAACACGCATGCCGTCCCCGCCGCTGTTGTGGACGGACCCGTGAACCTATGGAAAGGCGACTCGCCGCAGCATCGCGTCGACCTAGAATACGACAGCGATCCCGCCTCGCCGGACGACATCGAATGGGGGTATGCGCTCCAAGACGGCAACATACTGACGCATGCCTGGTCAAGCGCCGGCAACATCGACTTCGTCAACATGAAGATCGTCCGCGACGAAGCGGCAAAGAAAACCTACTACGAATGCGCCGTCGTCCTGCGCATGCATAAACCGAACGCGACCCTCTCCGAATACATCAGCGGCAACCGCGACGCCGTCATCGGATACTCCGACATGGTGAACGCGAACGACGGCGCCGACCGCCTCGGCTGGCTTGAGTGGTCGTCTGGCATTGGAGCGAGCAAAAACGCCGACCTGTTCGGCACGCTCTCTTTTGACCACACGCCGTTTTCGGTCAACCCGAAAGGCAAAACGGCAACCGCATGGGCGGCGTTGAAGCGGTAAAAACGGCGTTTTGCGTCAACCAATACGCTCAATAGAACGTATACATAAGAAGCGGCATTGCGGGGAACCTGCATTGGGCAGCGAGCGCAAACGGCGCTGTTTTCGGCGATGGCGCTTGATTGAGCAGATGTGTCTTTAAGATTCCCGCTTACGCGGGAATGACGTAAAGATAACCACTTACGCGGGAATGACGACGAGGCGGAGGCGCAGCAGAAAGGCGGAACGATGGGCGAATGGACGGTACGATTGCTTTTGATAGCGGCGGGGCTGGCGGCGGTGGCGGTATGCCTTGTGCCGGCGCTTCGGCATTTGAAGATTTCGGAGCGGTCGATCAAGTGGACGCTGGCGGCGCATGTGTTTTTCATTGCGGGGCTAGGGCTGGCGGTGGCGCCGCCGGAGGCTCCGCTTCCGGAAACCGAGACTCCCCCCTTGCAGGTGGACCTGTTTCTGTATGAGCCGCCTGAAAAGAAGGAGCAGGAGCCGTTGCCGGTCATGGCGCAGGCGGAGCCGATGTATGTTCAGCCCCCAAAGACGGAGACGACGCCGGCGGAGCTTCCGAAACATGCGCGGCGCGATACGATGACGTCGCAGCTGCTTCAGTCCGCCGCGCGCGCGTCGATGAGCGATACGAGGCGCCTGCTGGCGCCGAACGCCGGGCGTGTTGGGGGCGGTTCGGCTGAACAGATACAACGGCAGCGCCAGGGCGACCCCGGGGACACCGCGCTTGCCGCGGAGCCGAGCGGAACGTTGACGCCTCGGCTTGGCGAAGAGGCTCCGCTTCCGACCTACCGTTCGCGCGTCGGCGAGTCGCCTAACCTTGCGCCCATCGCGCCGACCCCTGGAACGACGCGCGCCGCGGCGCCGCCAGGGTCAAGCGGAACGGATACAAGCGCGGCGGCGCTGCCCGAAGGCGCCAATCTGGAAGGCGAAGTGAGCGGACGCGCGTTGAACAGCGTCCCCGACCCGCCCAGCGGCGAAGGCTCCCAAGGCGGAACCGTCAAGCTGCAGTTTGAGGTGAAGCCGAACGGACATGTGTACAATGTGCTCGTCAAGGAGAAAGCCGGCAGCCCGCAGCTGGACCAGCTTGCGAAGGAGTGGGTTCTAAAGTTGCGGTTTGCGCCGCTTCCCGGCGACGCCGATCAGAAAACGCAGAGCGGCGAAATAACGGTTGTCTTTAAAAAAGAATAGCGTTATGATGACGCGACGCGTTGTGCGCGCCTTGCCGCTTGAGTCGGGACCGTTCGGCAGACGAACGGACGCATCCGTTCGCAGGACGCCCCACTGAAGCGAGAAGGTCTGGTTGAATTCATGGCGGTAAAGGAGATTTCAATGCCCGCTCGTTCGTTTCACGGCTTCGCATCTCGCTACGGCGCAACGGCTCTACGGTTTGTTTTCGTTGTTACAGCCGCCTCCGCGGTATTGCTGGCGTCTGGATGTTCCAGCGCGCTCAATACGCTTGCCGGGGGTCAGGCGCTTCCGTTTTCAAACGCGCAGCAGGACGAGGAGGCGGCGCGGAAGCTGCCCGACCCTGAGGCGCGCAGGGAGGCTCTCGAAAAGGTGTACAACAAGTACATCGAGATCATCGCCAACGCCGGCGAAAAATCCAAGTTTCTCGACAGAGCGCGGTTTGCAGCCGCCCAGCTGCAGAAAGAGCTGGTCGTCCCAGGCGGCGCCAACTACGACCGAGCGACGCAGCTGCTGGACGATGTGATTGCGTCCAACCCGACCGGCTATCTCGCCGCCCGCGCGAGAAGCGAAAAAGCGGCCGTCAAGGCGAACAGGGAGGCGATCCAGACGGCGCGTACCAGGATCGACAACACGCCCGAAGACGCCTCGGATGAGCAGTGGGCGGAAACGCTGGACGCGATTTTATCGCTGGCAGATTCGTATGAATCGCTGGGCGATTACAATACGGCCATCGCCGAGTATGAGCGGATCATGCAGATTGCAAACAGCCGCTCGAAAGAGGCGAACGACATCTTTTACAAAAAAGCGGCGGAGGCGCAGTTCAAGATCGGAAACGTGTACTTCTACCGTTACTTCGACTACACAGGCGGATGGCCGAAGTTCATCAAACTGAGAGAAGATTACCCGCTGTCTGACCAGGCAAAAGAGGCGGAGTCGCTCCTTCGAGACGCCGCCAAAGCGCTTCAGGCGATCAAAGAGGAGCAGGATTACATCCAGACGGTCGCCAACAAAAAAGCGCTGGACTACCTCAAATCTGGACGCGATGTGACGCCGTATGAGATCTTTGGCGCCGCCGGCGAGCAAGCCGCGCAGGCGTATCTGCGGTGCGCGCGCCTCTGGGAAAAGCCGCCGCTGGTGAACCGACTGTACGCCGTTGAAAACTACAAGGCGATCACGAATCAGCTCTGGTCAGAGTCGTTCGTCGCGGGCGACGCCGCTTTTCAGATCGGGCGCCTCTACCAGGACAACGGCGACTATCTGAAAGCGCTGGACGCTTACGAGGAAATGTTCGACCGGTTCTCCCATTCGATCTGGCATGACCAGGCAATTTACAACCGCGCCGTCTGTCTTGAAACGATCCGGGAGTTTGAGCGGGCTTACAGGGAGTATAAGGCGGCGGCGGGCTTCGGCACCGACAACACATTCTTCCGCGCCGCAGAGCAGAAGATTCGGCAGTTTGAACGCGACGAGGACGGCGACGGGTACAAGTTCTATCAGGAGCAGCAGCACGGCTCCTCCGACCGCGACAAGGACTCCTACCCCGGCTCCGTCAAACCGCAAAGCGAGGAGCCGGCTGACGACGATCTCGCCGACGCGCAGTAAAGCGGCAGCGCAGACCGCCGCGGCCATGAACGGAAACGCCGCGGCGGCGCGCCCGCTTCAACCGAGCAGAAAGCGCCCCGCGGCAAAGGAGACGCCATGACCGCCTGTTCGCTTCTGAAGCGCTGGACGCTTTACGGCAAAACGTTCGGCGCGGCGCTGTTAGCCGTTGGGTTTACGGCGGCGGCTGGATGTTCCAGCGCGGTTCTTGTTCTGAAGCAATGGCCCGATCAGACGCTTGCGTTTTCAAAGGCGCAGCAAGCGGAGCAGCAGGCGCGCGAGCTGAAAGACCTTGAAACGCTCCGGGAAAATCCGGCGGTGTATGAAGCGTATATGCAGTATAGGAAGCTTGTCGCCCACATCGAAGACTCCGAATTCATTGCGGAGCGCCGAGAAGGTCTGACAGCGGCGTATGAGCAGTATACGGCGGTCATCGCCGACTCCAAAGAAGGCTCCAAGCATATAGACAGGGCGCGAATCGCCGCGGCGCAGCTTCAGAAGGAGCTGGTCGTCCCCGGCGGCGCCAACTACGACAAAGCGGCGCAGCTGCTGGACGATGTGATCAAGAACAGCCCAAGCGCGTATCTCGCCGCCCGCGCCCAACGCGAAAAAGACGCAATTCAAGCGAACCGAGAAGCGATCCAGCGCCACCGCGCCGTCTTCGACAACACGCCCGACGGCGCCTCGGATGAGCAGTGGGAAAAGGCGCTGGACGCTCTCCTGTCGCTCGCGGCGTCCTATGAGTCGCTCGACGATTACAAGGCGGCAATCCTCGAATATGAACGGCTGACGCGGATCGCCAATGAACGCTCCAAAGAAGCGCACGACATTTTTTATCGAAAAGCGGCGGAGGCGCAGTTCAATATCGGATACATCTACTGCTACGAGTACTTCGACTACACCGGCGGAATGGAAATCTTCGTCCAGCTGAGGAAAGAGTACCGGCAGTCTGAGCAAGCGAAAGCGGGAATGTCGCTTCTATGGAGCATCTACGAGTCGCTTGGGACCATCAACGATCTTAGCCGCCGCTTCGGTCAGAATATGACGCCGAAGCAAGAGGCGCAATCCGACCTCCGCGCCGCGCGCATTTGGGAAAGTCCGCCGCTGTCGAACCAAATCGAAGCCATTAAACTCTATCAAAGCATCATGCGGGATCACAAGAAAATGCTTGCCGCAAGCAAAGCCGACAGACTCTATCCAAAAATCATGGGGTATGACCCGAAGGAAATGCTTGCCGCAGCGGGCGAAGCCGCCTTTCATATTGGACGGATCCATCAACACAACGGCGACTATCTAAAAGCGCTGGACGCCTACGCAGCGGCGGTGAGAGACTACCCGCAGTCAACCAGGCGCAGCCAAGCGATCTACAACCGCGCCGCCTGTTATGAGGCGGTCGGCGAATATGAGCTGGCGTATCAAGAGTATAAAGCGGCGGCGCGCTTCGGATTCGGAACAGTTGACAAGTTTCATCGAGAGGCGAAGCGAAAAGTGAACCGCTTTGAACAGGATGAGGACGGCGACGGGTATCCGTTTTATCAGGAGCGGCAGCACGGCTCCGACGACGAGGACAAAGACTCCTATCCAGGCTCCGTCCATCCGTCCGTCAGCCAGAATCGAAGCGCCGCTTTTAAGGGCGTTTAAAGAGATGCCGCTTCAATACCCGCCGCTCAACAGGCGCATTGATCTGGTCGCCGCGGACATGGACGGAACGCTGCTGAATGAGCATTTTCAGCTGGACGCGGAGACGGTGGAGGCGGCGCGCTCGCTTCAAGAGAAAGGCATACGGCTCGCGCTCGCGTCGGGGCGCGCGAAGGAGAGCCTGCTGCCGTTCCACCGCCAACTGAAGCTGGACACGCCGCTCATCGCGTATAACGGCGCGTTGGTGTGGGATCCGCTTACGGGCGAGACCTTGTTGCATACGCCCGTGCCGCTCAAAGAGGCGGAGGAGGTTGTCCGTTTCGCCGAAGCGGAAAGGCTGCACTGGCACCGGTTCCACAGCGGGCGGTTTTACGCGCCCGAACGCAACGACTGGCTGCGCCTCTACGAGCGGCGCACGGGGCTTGTCGGCGAGACGGAGAGTCCGCCGCCGGAGGAGCCTCCGACGAAGATCATCCTGATCTGCGAGCCGCCCCGTCCGCTGCGCCTTGTGCGCGAGCTGCGTCAAAAGTTCGGCGGACGGCTCTACATCGCCAACACGATGCCGGAGTATGTGGAGTTCATGCATCCGCAGGCGCAGAAAGGGCGCGCCTTGAGAACCCTGGCGCGCCGTTTAAACATACGGACGGAGAACATACTCGCCTTCGGGGACGCGCAAAACGACGAGACGATGTTTGACGCGGCGGGAATGTCGATCGCAATGGGAGACGCGCCGGACGAGCTGAAGGCGAAGGCGGACTTGACCGCCCCGACAAACCGCGAACAGGGCGTCGCGCGCGCGTTGCGGGCGCTCCGCCTCGCTTGATGCCGACCGCCGCCTTTTAAAGGAGGAGCGGGGAAGCGGGGACGAGCAGCCCGACTCAAACAAGATTTTCGTAACGTCATCGTCTGTAGAGACCGCCTCAAAAGCGGGAGTACTTCCATGCGATGATATTCATAAAAAACCCTTTCATGACAGCGACGAGAGCAATCGAAGCCTCAAGCATCCAGAGGCTCCGCGTAAGGCCCTTGGCGCCCCGACGAAAGCGGTATAAGCTCTCGCGCAGGCGAGAATGAAGCGACTCGTTCCGGTTCACCTTTCCTCCCTTGCCGACGACACGATGACGACGCGAAAACGCATCATACACACCATATCGATCCGTATGATACGTCTCCGCCACAGGCAACCGAGCCATGAGCTTCTGAAAAGTCTCCGCCGTACGATCTCCAACGACAAAATCGAACGACAGAGACCCATCAAACCATTCAATGAGCGCGGTCCAAATCCACACCTTCTTCTGACCAGGACCCTTTCGGGCGCGCTGATAAGTCACCATCTCATCGATCGAGATCGCTTTGGCCATGCGCTTTTAGCGAATGTCGTGACGATACGAGCGTGGGCGGGCCATTTGCGATTCTCCTGTTGAACCAATTTAAATCGGATTCTACCATAATCATCGCATGAGCGTACTGCCATTTGGAGGGCAGCGTTGCGCCGCCCTGCGATTTTCCTTAACCTAGACGTATGTTTTGGACGCTGGTACTTGCCGCTCTTTTGGCGAACGGGCTGTATCTATACGCCGCGCCGGGCGCCTCTCTTTTTTATGTTGTCAACGTCGTTTTGCATGCGCTTGTCGGGTTGGTGGCGGCGCCGTTTCTGCTGCGCTGGTCATGGAAACGAATCAGCGGCAAGGCGGGCGAAGGCGGCGCCTTAACCAAAATATGCGGCGGAAGCCTGCTTGTCGGAACGGCGCTCGGTCTCGCCCTGCTTTTCGTCGGCGGAGCGGGCAAACTTCGCGCGCTTGTTGCCGTACACGCCGTCTTGATGTGCGTTGGAACGGCGCTGCTGCCCGCTTCAGGGAAGGGAAAATGGGCGGCGGCGGGCGCGGTCGCCGCGCTGGCGGCGGGCGCGTTTTTCATTCAACAGCTGCCCGATCCGTCCGCCGAGATTGTGAACCCGCCTCTTCCTCCGCTCGACATGGCGGGCGAAAACTCCCTCGGCGACCAAAGCCTGTTCTTCCCCTCCGCCGTTGAAACCGCCGACGGCAAACCGATCCCGTCCGACTTCTTTTTAGGCTCCGAGCGGTGCGGCGACAGCGGATGCCATCCCGACATCGTTGAGCAGTGGCGCGGCTCCATGCACCGCTTCTCCTCCTTCAACAACCAGTGGTACCGCCGCTCCATCGAGTATATGCAGGAGACGCACGGCGAGCTGGACAGCTCCAAATGGTGCGCCGGCTGTCATGACCCCGCCTTGCTCTTGACCGGCATGTGGACGAAGCCCGCCGCCGAGCAGTTGGATCTGCCCGAATCGAACGCGGGGCTGGGGTGCGTCGCGTGCCATTCCGCCTCCGCCGTTAAAAACACGATGGGCAACGGCGCGCTGGTGTATGAGTATCCGCCGATGCATCGCTTTGCCGACTCGGACAGCCCGCTCATGCGCGCCCTGCATGATTACGTCGTCCGCCTGAACCCGAAGCCGCACAAAGCCGCGTTCATGAAAACGTTTCATACCGAGCAAACCTCCGAATTCTGCTCCTCGTGCCACAAGGCGCATCTGGACGAGCCTGTCAACAAGTTCCGCTGGGTGCGAGGGTTTGACGAATACGGCGCTTGGCAGGCGAGCGGCGTTTCTGGGCAGGGGGCGCTTTCGTTTTATTATCCGCCGACGCCCGCTGGATGCGCCGACTGCCATATGCCGCTTGTCCCGTCCAACGACGCGGGCAACATCGGCGGATATGTCCATTCGCACCGCTTCCCCGGCGCGAACACGGCGCTGCCGCATGTGTGGAATAAACAGGGTCAGATGAAAGCGACCGTCGATTTTTTAAAAGCGAACGCTGTAACGATCGACATCTTCGCCATGACGGCTGGAAAGCCGCCCGCCGACGCCTCCTTGTCAACGGCGCAAAGCGGGAGGTCCGCTCTGCGTTCCGCCACGCTCTCCGGGGACGAGACGACGCTGCTGGAAGGCGCCGCCGGCGGCTGGGCGGCGGATGTCGATCAACTGACGGCGCCGCTGGACATGACAAACGCGGCTCTGCGGCGGGGCGATTCGGCGCGCGTCTCCGTCGTCGTGAGAACGCGCGGGATTGGACACCGCTTCCCCGGCGGCACCTTCGACGCGTTCGATGTCTGGCTGGAGCTGAAGGCGGAGGATGAGAACGGGCGGCTCATCTATCTGTCAGGCGGGCTGGAGACGGACGGGCAGGTCGACCGAGGGGCGCATTTTTACAGGGCGGCGCTGGTGGACGCCGAGGGGAATCTTATCAACAAGCGGAACGCATGGGCGGCGCGCGCGCTGCTTTACGCCCGCGGCATCCCGCCCGGCGCGGCGGACGCGGCGCATTTCCGCCTCAACATACCTGAAGAATGCGGCGATACGTTGACGCTCAAGGCGCGCCTGCTGTACCGCAAATTTCACGCCTACAACACCGCCTTTTCTTACGCCGGCGCGCCCGACGAAAGCGGCGATGTGAGCGTCCATCATGACAGCCGCGTCTGGAGCTTTGACGCCCTTGCCGACAATCCCGCCGGGTTTATTAAAAGCGTACCGAACCTGCCCGCTGTCGCCCTGGCGGAGGATTCGGTTCAGATACGGATACTTCCCGCCGACGCGCCGAAGCCGGCGCCGCGAACGGTTGAAACCAAAGAAATGCGCGAGCGGTGGAACGACTACGGCATCGGCTTGCTGCTTCAAACGGACCTGAAAGGAGCGCGCGCCGTTTTTGAAAACGTGACGCGGATGGACCCCGCTTATCCGGACGGATGGATCAACGCGGCGCGCGCCGCCGTCCAAGAGGGCGACTGGACAGCCGCGGAGAGATATTTAACGCAGGCGAGAGCGTTGTTGGACCAAACGCCGCCGGACAACCCGCACCGCGCGAAGGGGCATTACTTCTGGGGTCTTGCCGCCCTGCGCCAGGGCGATTTTGAAACGGCGCGCGAGTCGTTTGAAGCGGCGCTGCGCCAGTATCCGCGCGATATGAAGGTACTGAACCAGCTTGGCAGAACGCGCTTTTTGATGCGCGACTTTAACGCCTCGGCGGAGGTGTACCGCAGGACGCTCGCCATCGACCCTGAAAATTTGACGGCGCATTACAACCTGATGCTCGCCTATCAAGGCATGGGCGACAGGGAAACGGCGCGGCTCCATCAGTCCTATTATCGGCGGTTCAAGGCGGACGAATCGAAACAGGCGATCACAGGCGGCGCGCGGCGCGCCTCCCCAGAGCTGAACCTAGAACGGCAGGCGATACGGGAGCATTACGATATGCCGCGGGAAGGCGCGCTCCCGCTGCCGGTCGGACAGCGGCTCCTCTCTCCAAAACCGCCCGCCGAGCCGATACGGGACCGATAAACGCGGCGCAATCCGTAAGCAAACACCCCAGCCCCCCTTTCAAGGGGAGTCCATGAAGCCCCGCGCCCGGCAGGCGTCATTCCCGCGCAAGCGGGAATCTAGAAGCGCCGCAGAAGATGTCCGCGTTCGCCCGCCGCGCACGGCGGAAACCCCCCAGCCCCCCTTTTCAAGGGGGGAGTCCATGAAGCCCCGCGCCCGGCAGGCGTCATTCCCGCGCAAGCGGGAATCTAGAAGCGCCGCAGAAGATGTCCGCGTTCGCATGCCGACATGTCCCAACTAAAGACGTAAGGTCGGAACCTCGACTCGATTTGCGCGTCCATCGGCGCTATACTTTTGTTGCTTGATGAGCCGCGCCGTCTAGGAGAGGATTCTGTTGAAGCCAACGATATTTGTCACGCGCCGCCTGCCGCAACCGCCGTTAGACCGTCTCGCGGAGGTCTTTGACGTTTCGATCAACCCTGACAACCGCGTTCTTTTAAAACAGGAAGTCATGGACGGCGTCCAGGGTAAAGACGCGCTGCTCTGCCTCCTGACCGACGCCATTGACGCCGAAGTGATGGACGCGGAGCCGAATCTGCGCGTCTTGTCAAACTACGCCGTCGGGTACAACAACATCGATGTCGAAGCGGCGACGGAGCGCAAGCTGCCTGTCACCAACACGCCCGGCGTCTTGACCGACACGAGCGCCGACCTTGCCTTTGCGCTGATACTCGCTTCGGCGCGGCGCATCGCCGAGGGGGACGCCTTCACCCGCGCCGGCAAATTTGACGGCTGGGGTCCGCTCATGATGCTTGGGTACGATGTGTACGGCAAAACGCTCGGAATCTTGGGCATGGGGCGCATCGGTACCGCTGTCGCCAAGCGGGCGCAGGGGTTCGATATGCGCATCCTTTACACGAACCGATCCGACCGCCCCGAAGCGGAGCAGAAATACCACGCGCAAAAAGTGGACCTGGATACGCTGCTGCGCGAGAGCGACTATCTCTCCGTCCATGTTCCGATGTCGGAGGAGACGCGGCATATGATCGGGGCGGCGCAGTTGGGAATGATGAAGCCGACCGCGTTTCTCATCAACACGGCGCGCGGTCCGATTGTGGACGAGGCGGCGCTGGTTGAGGCGCTGCGTTCCGGCGAGATTGCAGGCGCGGGGCTGGATGTTTATGAGGAGGAGCCGAAGCTGGCGCCCGGTTTGGCGGAATGCGGGAACGCGGTTCTCATCCCGCATCTCGGCAGCGCGACCATCGAAACGCGGACGAAGATGGCGCAGCTGGCGGTTGAAAACGCCATCGCGGTCATCGAAGGGCGCCGCCCGGCGCATATCGTGAATCCTGAAGTTCTGGACAGCTGAAAGCGGGGGCGGCATGGCGGTGCGTTTCGGGATCATCGGATGCGGCGTCGTCTCGCCGACGCACGCCGCGGCGCTGAACGGCATCGAAGGCGTTCAGCTGGCAGCCGCGGCGGACACTTCTCAAGAGCGGCTGGATCAGTTCAGGGCAGAATTCGGCATCCCGAACGGCTACACGGACTACCGCCGCCTTCTGGACGATCCGTCCATTGACGCGGTCTGCGTCTGTTCGCCTCATTTTCTGCATGCGCCGATGGCGGTAGAAGCGGCTGAAGCGGGCAAGCATGTTCTGGTGGAAAAGCCGATGGCAACCTCGCTGGAGGATGCGGACAGGCTCATTCAGGTATGCGAAGATCAAGGCGTTCTGCTCGGCGCCGTTCTTCAACACCGATTCGACCCGGCGGCGCTTTATGTCAAACGGCTCATCGATGAGGAGCTGCTTGGAATTGTGACGCTGGCGAGCGTTTTTGTGCGCTGGTTTAGAGGCGCCGACTATTACGACCCGAACTCATGGCGCGGCTCCAAAGAGAAAGCGGGCGGCGGCGTACTGATCAACCAGGCGATCCATGCGCTGGATGTGCTTTGCTGGACGATGGGCGGCGCTGTCAGCGCAACGGGTTATTGTACAGCGCGCGCCTACGATATTGAGGTGGAGGACACAGCCGCCGCCGCGCTGCGTTTCGCAAACGGGGCTGTCGGCATCGTGGAAGCGTCCACCGCCGCCTATCCGCAGACCGAGGAGCGCATTGAGATTTCAGGGA
The DNA here is from genome assembly GCA_963665845.2 of Candidatus Poribacteria bacterium. GTDB lineage: Bacteria > Poribacteria > WGA-4E > JAPPNK01. The sequence goes on along the minus strand of OY762492.1, from coordinate 1,458,080 downwards.
CGCTTGGAACGGTCGTTATCGAGGGGGAGCGGGTTTTCACGCGCGGGTTGAAAAACGCGCCGCCGCTTCCAACAGCGGACGATGAGAGCCGTTTTCAAGGCAAATCGTACTACGGAAGAAGCCATCCGCGCGCGCTGGAAGATTTTGCGGCGGCGGTCGCAGAGGGACGCCCGCCTAAAGTGGACGGGGCGGAAGGGCGGAAAGTGTTGGCGGTCATCTTCGCCATCTATGAATCGTCCCGCTTAGGAGGGCGCGAGACGCGCATATCAGGAGGAAGAGGCGAATGAAAACGCGGCAGAAAGTTCTAGGGGTGATTCCTGCGCGGTACAACTCCGCCCGTTTTCCGGGCAAACCGCTCGCGCCCATACTCGGCAAGCCGATGATTCAGCATGTGTATGAGCGCGCCGTCCGCGCGCAGTATGTGGACTGGGCGGCGGTGGCGACCGACGATGAGCGAATCGCGCGCGCCGTCGATCCGTTTGGCGACGCCGTCATGACGGGCGAATGCGCGACTGGAACCGACCGCGTCGCCGAGGTGAGCTTCCGTTACCCCGACTATGAGATTGTGTTGAACATACAGGGCGATGAGCCGCTGCTGGAGCCGGCGATGCTGGACGCGCTGGCGGAGCCGTTTTTCCGCGACGACGCGGTTGTCATGACGACGCTTGCCGAAAAGCTGACCGACCGCGCCGATTTCATGAGCCGAAACGTTGTGAAGGTGGTCACCGATAAAGAGGGGTTTGCGCTGTACTTCTCCCGCGCGTCGATCCCCGGCTGCCGCGCGGACGATCATTCCGACCCTGAGCAGTTGTCGCTGCGCCATGTCGGTTTATACGGGTTTCGGCGCGGCTTTCTTCACACCTTGACAAGCCTTGAGCCGACCCCGTTGGAGCGGCGCGAAGGCTTAGAGCAGCTGCGCGCCCTTGAGAACGGCTACCGCATCTATGTGTCTGTAACGCCCCACTCTACCATCGGCGTCGACACGCCCGAAGAGCTGGCGGCGGCGGAAGCGGCAATGCGAAAAAGAATGCGCCGCGCCGGCGATTGACCTGACAAATTCCAGGCGCGGCTAAATCCCTTCAGCCCCTTTTCAAGAATGAGAGACGCCGATGATCGCTGTCCGCGTCATGGGAAATCGACAAGTCAAAATCGTAGAGGCGCAGGAGCCGAACCCGAACCCCGGCTGGCTCGCCATCGATGTGAAAGCGTCCGGCATCTGCGGAAGCGAAATGCCCGCCTACCGCGGAACGCAGCCGCGCCCCTCCAACAACGGACATGAAATCGCCGGCGTTGTCGTCCATAACGGCGGCTCCGCCCGCTTTCAGGTCGGCGCGCGCGTCGGCGTCCATGCCGTCTGGGGATGCGGCGGCTGCGCCGAATGCGAACAGGGGCGGTACACCCGATGCCCGCGCCTGCGCCACAGCGGCGGCGGACATTCCGAGCGCGTCGCCGCGCCCGAACATGTTTGCCTGCCGATGCCGGACGACATGAGCTTTGAGGAGGGCGTCCTTTACACAGGGGACGGGCTGGGCGTTCCCTACCGCGTTTCTCAACGGCTCGGAGAAACGCGCGGCGAATGGGTCTGCATAACGGGCGCGGGACCGATCGGGCTTGGAAATGCGCTCGTTCAGACGTTTCTGGGGGCGCGCGTCGTTGTACTGGACATGAACCCGCGCCGACTGGAGTTTGCCCGCCGACTCGGCGCCGAAGCGACTCTCAACCTGAACGAGATCGACCGCCCTGACGAAGCGGTACTTGAAACGGCGGGCGGACTGCCGCGCTGCTGCATCGAGGCGTCCGGAAAACCGCAGGCGCTCCGCTTACTACTCGACATCGCGCGAAAGGGCGGAACCGTCATGGCGGTCGGCGAGCAGGGGGAGCTGCCCGTCTCCCCAAGCCGCGACCTGATTCATAAAGACCTGACGCTCATGGGCAGCCTGTACTATCATTTTTCGGACTATCCCGACATGCTCGCCATGCGGGAGGCTGGGCTGCAGGCGGAGCGGCTGATCGGCAGGCGGTATCCGCTTCAAGAGGCGGCTGCCGCGTTTCAAGCGTTTGACGAGGGCGCGCCTGGCAAACTTATTTTGAACCCGTGAACAGCAGCTCGGCAATCTGAACGGCGTTCAGCGCGGCGCCCTTGCGCAAATTGTCGGCGACTACCCACATATTGAGGCAATTGTCGGCGGACGCGTCCTCGCGGATGCGCCCGACAAACACATCGTCCTTGCCGGCGGCGTCGATAGCGGTCGGATACTGATGTTTCGCCGGGTTGTCGATCACCGTGACGCCGGGGGCGCGTTCCAACAGCGCCTTCGCTTGATCCGCCGACAGCGGCTTCTCCGTTTCCACGTTGATCGATTCGGAATGTCCGACGAGAACAGGGACGCGCACCGTCGTCGCCGTCACCTTCACATTCTCATCTTCCATGATCTTCACCGTCTCGAGCGTCATCTTTGTTTCTTCGTCGGTGTAGCCGTCCGGTCCGAACGGGTTGGAGCCGACGCTGTGCGAAATCTGCGGAATGCAGTTGAACGCGATGGGATGAACGAACTTGCCGCGCAGGGACGGCTCCTCCCCGTCCAGCGCCTCGCGGAGCTGCTCCTTCGCTTCTTCAGACGCCAGCGTTCCGGCGCCCGAAACGCCCTGATAGGTGGAGACGACAACCCGCTTGACGCGCGCGGCGTCATGGAGCGGCTTGAGCGCGGCGACCATCTGTATCGTTGAGCAGTTCGGATTTGCGATGACGCCCTTATGGTTGAAGGCGGCATGCGGGTTCACTTCAGGAACGACAAGCGGAACCTCGTCGTCCATGCGGAAGGCGGAGGTGTTGTCGATGCAGACGGCGCCGGCCTTCACGGCGGCGGGAAGGAAACGCTTGCTGACCGATCCGCCGGCGGAGGAGAGAACAAGATCCACCCCCTCAAAGGAGTCGTCGGTCAATTCTTCAACGACATGCGGTTCGCCTTTGAAGGCGAGCGTCTTGCCGGCGGAACGCGAGGAAGCGAGCAGTTTCAGCGACGCGATCGGAAAATCGCGCTCTTCCAGTATCTGGAGCATGACGCCGCCTACGGCGCCGGTCGCTCCCATCACCGCAACGTTCAGAGAATCGCTTGGCATCGAACATCAACCTTTTCTGTCAAAATGCATCGTATCGATTTCATCTGGAATCATAGCGGGAGAGAAGGCGGTCGGCAAGCAGTTTTTGGCAGTCTCTATAGACGATGATGTACGAAAATCCTGTTTGAATCAACGCCTCGTCCCCCGTTTTCACGAGGACATGCCCGCGAGGACATGCATTCCGGGCGCGGCTAAACCCCCAGCCCCCCTTTTGAAGGGGGAGTCCAGAAACCCCGCGCCTGCTGCCTGAGGAAGAGATGGAGCCGCCGACCGCCATGAAGAACATGCGCTGGTAGGGAAGGCATGCCCCGCTTCTCATTCGCCGTCTTGCGGCGTTGGACTATTCGGGCTGCTGTCCGCTTTTTTCAACGCTCCCCACTGCGCTTTTTTTTTACCCGCTGGATCAACGGAGAGAAAGCGGCTCTTGCCCGCCAAGACCCACTTAGGTAAAAGCGCATGCACAGGAGACACCCGCACCACCTCTTTCGTCTCCACATGCATGCGGTAAATGTTGCCGAGAGGCCATTCATAGTTCGCGTCGTAGATCAACCATTTGCCGTCCGGAGACCATGAAGGCTGCGATTTGCTCTTCCTATCGAATGTGAACCGCTCAAGATTCGATCCGTCAGCGTCCATGATAAACAGATCGTAGAGCCGCTCACCCAATCGATTGTAGGAGTCAAAAATGATCCTCTTTCCGTCCGGCGTCCAGATCGGGGAGGAATCCTGCGCAAGCGACGCTGTCAGCTGTTTTTTGTTTTTCCCGTCGGCGTCCATGACGAAGATGTCGGAGGTCTCATTTTCGCCGATTCCGTGCCATGCGTAATAAGCGATCTTTTTCCCGTCCGGCGAAAAGTAGGGAAATCGTTCGTCGTACTCCTTCGATGAGGTTATCTTGACAAGTTTTCCCGTCGGAATATGCAGCTTGTAGATGTCATGGTCCCGTTCAACGGCGATATTGCCGGTGCAGGCGATCCAGTTGCTGTCCGGAGACCATTGCGGCGATCTGAGAATCAACTTTGGATCGCGAAGCCGCGCATTCAGGTTGATAACCTTGTTCGTTTCCAGTTCAATCATAAAGAGCGTGTACCCGTCCTCATCGGAATACGCAACAAGAGCGGCGCGCTTGCCGTTGGGACTCCATCTCGGCGTACTGGCAATCCGCGTTTTGTCGCTAATCCAGAGCCGGTTGTTTTCGCCGTCCCAATCGATCAGATACAGCCCCCATCCGCTTTTCCCTGCATAGCAGATGGTGGGCCGTTCCAGTTTTGTCACATTCTCCAGCGGCCTCGGCAGCGTCGGCGCGGCAAAGGCGAGGACAGGAATGATCAAGCAGGCGATAGCGCCAACGCTGAGCAGAGCGGATCGATGTTTTTCCATGAGCATTTTCCTTTCCATCGGCGACGCCGTTTTATTGGCGCCGCCGTTGAAGTTGGGGTTGCAGGATGGGCGGCTCTACTCTGAAGACACCGACCCATCAGGCATCTTACGAAGCTCGCGAGCATACCATTTCCTCCCAACATCGCCATCAAAGAATCCCGGACACCCCGGCCAAACATCGTCCCATAAAAGCGCGTTTAGGAATGTGCCAGATTCGGCGTGGTAAAGCCCGTCTTCATCAAACCGAACGCCCCTGTACATTGAGCGCCATGCGCCAGAAACTTCGCTTGCGACTTTATCCTAACGGAGTCGTTCCCCCGTGCCAACGCCTTTTCGCCGCTGATCTAAAGACCGCCTCAATGCCGTATCGTAAATCTAGCATGGCTTTCGACGGGGCGCAAACTCTGAAGAGCCATGCCGGCGCGCCTTTGCGCTTTATCTATGCGGCGAAATCGGGTAACATAAAAGCGGAATGGCGCGGGGCGATGCGCAGTTGAGGCTGAACGGAGACGGAATGAAGATCAAACGCGCCCTAGTGAGCGTATCGGACAAGACGGGGATTGTGGAATTCTGCCGCGCGCTGCAAGACCTGGGCGTCGAGATACTCTCAACGGGCGGAACAGCGCGCGCCCTCGCCCAAGCGGGCATCGAACCTATCGAAGTGTCCGACTACACAGGCTTTCCCGAAATGATGGACGGGCGCGTCAAGACGCTTCACCCCAAAACGCATGGCGGAATCTTAGCGCTGCGCGGCAACCCAGAGCATCTGCGTCAAGCGGAGGCGCATGGCGTCCGCCTTATCGATCTGGTCGTCTGCAACCTGTACCCGTTTCAAAAAACGGTCTCGGTGGAGGGCGTCTCGCGCGACGAGGCGGTTGAGATGATCGACATCGGCGGACCGGCGATGATACGCGCCGCAGCGAAAAACCATGCCCATGTTGCCGTCTTGACCGACCCCGCCCAGTACAGCGAAGCGCTGGAAGAGATGCGCCAGGCGGGGGGAATTTCCGAGGCGGCGCGCCGCCGTTATGCGCTCGCGGCGTTTCAATTGACCGCCGAGTACGACGCCGCCATCGCCGCTTATCTGGGCGGAGAGGAGCCGTTTTTGGCGCAACAGATCTCCGCGCAAATGGAGCGGATTCAGGCGCTGCGTTACGGCGAGAACCCTCATCAGAAAGCCGCCTTTTACCGCGTCAAGGGGCAGGACAGCCCATGGGCGCAGATGAAGCAGCTGGCGGGCGCGGAGCTTTCGTATAACAACATTTTAGACGCGGACGCCGCATGGGGCGCCGTGAGCGACTTTGAACGCCCGACATGCGCCGTCGTGAAACACACGAACCCGTGCGGACTCGCAAGCCGAGACGACATGCGGGAAGCGTTCAGGGCGGCGTTTGCGGCGGATCCGATCAGCGCGTTCGGAGGAATCGCCGCCTTCAACCGCCCCGTGGACGAACCGCTCGCCAAAACGATTCGCGCGGCGAAGCATCCGACCAGCGGACAGCGTCTATTGCTGCATCTGTTGATTGCGCCGGCGGTAGACTCGTCCGCGGCCGCGCTGTTGAGCCGAAGCAAGAGCCTGCGCATCTTAACCTTGCCTTTGCTAAAGGAAGCGCAGGTTCGATACCGCAGCGTCGAAGGCGCCATGCTTGTTCAAGAGGGCGACGGGCTGAATCAGACGCCGGCGGACTGGCAAACAGCGGCGCGGCGCCGACCGACCGAGGCGGAATGGGCGGACCTGCGCTTCGCATGGAAATGCGCCAAGCATGTCAAATCGAACGCGATCGTGGTGGCGAAGGGTGAGACGCTTCTCGGCATGGGCGCGGGACAGCCGAACCGCGTTCATTCGGCGCGCATCGCGCTGGCGCAGGCGGGTCTTGAAGCGGAAGGCGCCGTCATGGCGTCGGACGCGCTCATGCCGTTTTTAGACACCGCGGCGATTGGCGCGGCGCACGGCATCCGCGCGTTCATACAGCCGGGCGGCTCCGTGCGCGACAAGGACTCGGTCGCCGTCGCGGACGCGGTCGGCGCGGCGATGGTCTTCACCGGCGCCCGCCATTTTCGACATTAACCAAAAGGAACCGCCATGAACATACTGGTCATCGGAAGCGGCGGACGAGAGCATGCGTTCGCTTGGAAACTGGCGCAAAGCCCTCTCTGCCGGACGCTTTACGCCGTCCCCGGCAACCCCGGCATGGAGCCGCTGGCGGAACGGCATGACATGCCGCTGACAGACGATTTCAGCGCGCTCATCCGTTTTGCTAGAGAAAAAGAGATTGAGTTGACGGTTGTCGGGCCGGAGGCGCCGTTGGCGGCGGGCGTTGTGGACGCGATGGAGGCGGAAGGGCTGCGCGTTTTCGGACCGCGGCAAGCGGCGGCGCGCCTTGAAAGCAGCAAGACGTTCGCCAAGCGTCTCATGGAAAAGGCGGGCGTCCCAACCGCCCGATACGCCGCGTTTGACGATCCCGACGACGCAAAGGCATATTTAGAAAAAACAGGCGCGCCGGTCGTCGTCAAGGCGGACGGATTGGCGGCGGGAAAGGGGGTCGCCGTCTGCCAAACGCTAGACGAAGCGCGCGCCGCCATTGACCGCTCCATGACCGAAAAGGCGTTCGGAGAAGCGGGGGCGTCTGTCGTCATCGAAGAGTTTCTGGAGGGCGAAGAGGCGTCGTTCACCGTCCTGTGCGACGGAACAACCGCCCTGCCGATGGCAAGTTCGCAAGACCATAAGCCGATCTACGACGGCGGCAAGGGTCCCAACACGGGCGGAATGGGCGCCTATTCGCCCGCCCCCGTCGTGACGCCAGATATCCATGAACAGGTCATGGAGCGGATCGTACATCCAACCCTGCGCGCGATGGCGGAGGCGGGAACGGCGTATAAAGGCATTCTGTATGTCGGGCTGATGATCGGAGCGGAGGGTCCTAAGGTGGTGGAGTACAATTGCCGTTTGGGCGACCCTGAGGCGCAGGTATTGTTGACGCGCCTGTCGTCCGATCTGGTACCGCTTCTGAACGCGGGGCTGGACGGCAGCCTGTCTCAACAAACGGCGGAATGGCGGGAGGAGACCTCCGTCTGCGTCGTCATAGCGTCGGGCGGCTATCCTGGCTCCTATCAGACAGGCTATACGGTTGAGGGTATTGAGAAGGCGGAGTCGCAGACAGGCGCGGTCGTTTTTCATGCGGGAACCGCTTGGAAAGACGGCGTTTTGACAACGAACGGCGGGCGCGTTCTGGGAGTTACCGCGCTTGGCGCCGGCATTCAAGAAGCGGCGGAGCGCGCTTACTCCGCGGCGGAAATGATCGCCTTTCAAAACATGTACAAACGTTCCGACATCGGTTTTCGCGCCCTTGCGCGCCTTAAATGAACATCAACAGAGAGAAAACATATGCCTAATGAAAAGAACGCTGCGGCGCCGCTGGTCGGCATTCTGATGGGAAGCGATTCCGACCTGCCGGTCATGTCGCAGGCGGCGCAGACGCTGGAAGATTTTGGCGTCCCGTTTGAGTTGCATGTCCTGTCGGCGCATCGGTCGCCGCGCTTGGCGGTTGAGTACGCCGGGTCGGCGCATGAACGGGGTTTGCGCGTCGTGATATGCGGGGCGGGTCGGGCGGCGCATCTGGCGGGCGTCGTCGCCGCGCATACGAACCTGCCCGTCCTCGGCGTCCCCATCGACGGCGGACCGCTAAACGGCGTGGACGCGCTCTATGCGACGGTGCAAATGCCCCCCGGCATACCGGTCGGGACGCTTGCGGTCGGCTCCAGCGGGGCGCGCAACGCGGCATTGCTGGCGATACAGATATTGGCGCTGAACGACGAACGGCTCGCGCAGCTTCTGGAGGAACACACGCAGAGCCTAGAGGAGGGCGTTCAGAAAAAAAACGAGCGGCTGCTGGAGCTTGGATGGAAAAACTACGTCAAGGAGTGAGCGCGGTGGTGGAGACCGCCTCGCCTGAAGAGACGGAGGCGCTGGGCGAACGCATCGGGCGCCAGCTGCGGTCGGGCGATGTGGTCGCATTGACGGGCGAGCTTGGTTCGGGCAAAACATGCTTGACGCGCGGCATCGCCCGAGGGGCGGGTTCCACGGCGCGCGTCAGCAGCCCGACCTTCATTCTCATGCGCGAATACCCGCTGGAGGGCAAGCGTTACGCGATACATCACCTAGACCTGTACCGCCTCGCCGGCGCGGACGATCTGATCGACATCGGCGGGGATGAGGTCTTGGGGGATGAGGGCGTCGCCGTCGTGGAATGGGCGGACCGGGCGGAGGAGCTGCTGCCGAAAAACGCTGTTCGCGTTCAGTTGGAGATTGTCGGACGGGATCGCCGCCGCGCGCATATCGAGTCGCCCGAACGGACGCTGCGCCTCTAGTCCGCCGCCCTTATAGCCCGCCCCCGTGAAAACGGGGGTTCCCCGCTTGCGCGAGGACATGCATTCCCGCGCCCTCATCCTGTCATTCTCGCGCAAGCGGGAAGGACGATTTGATGGGCGAAGCCTTTTCCCATAAAGAAAGGCTTTGTTTGCTCAAAGGTCTCAGCTTTATGCATGATGTCAGGACGGGGTCTTGCCATCCTCTAGGGCGTCCATGATTGCCGCGGCAAACAGCGGCAGCATGATTTCGTGATGCCCCGTGATGAGATACCCTTTTCCGCCGAGGCTGGTCGGTCGGCGAACCAGGTTTTCGGCGGCTCTATAGCTGCGTATCATGTCGAAGTCGGCGGCGGCAAACCGCTCCACTCGGTGTCCGAGGTTCCGCGCCAGCGCCAGCGCCTTTAAAAAAACCTCCGGCATGATGACCGCGGACCCAAAATTGAGAACGGCGCCGCCTTCCAGTTGAGCGGCGGCGGCGGCTAATTTCAGAAAATCGGCGTACGTAGCCGCGCCGATATGCGCCCCGTTCGCATGCGGGCTTTGATGTACGATGTCGGTTCCGACAGCCACATGGACGGAGGCGGGAATGTCGAGCCGGTAGGCGGCGGCGAGAACGCTTGCGTCGGCGAAGGGGAAGTCCGACTCGGCGATCATGCGTCCGACGGCGCGTCCCATGCCTTCTTCCGGGCGGCGTTCAATCGCCTTGTTTAGAAAGCGTCCCGTTTCTTCGGTCATGCCGAATTCGCCGGTTTCCAGCGCCGCATCAACATCTTCGGAGGTTTTTCCGCAGTAGGCGAGTTCGAAATCATGGACGCTGGCGGCGCCGTTCATCGCAATTGCGGAGACGACGCCTTTTTCCATCAGCTGAATGAGCAGCGGTCCGAGACCGAGCTTGACGACATGTCCTCCGAAGGATGCAATGACCGTTTTGTCGCCGCGCGCCGCTTTGGCGACGTCGTCCACCAGCGCGCGCAGTTGGCGCGCCGCCAGTTGGTCGGGCATCGCGTTCATCAGCTCTTGAACCGTCATGCCGCGCCGTATCGGTTGGACGCCTTTGCTTGCGTCCTCTTTGCTTTTTCGTTTATGGATGGAGATGAGCTGCGCTTTAGAAAGATCCAGCGGCGGGTACCGCGTCATATGGTATTCTCCGCTCTTAAGATTCCCGCTTACGCGGGAATGACGAGGAGGGGAAATGCGGGAATGACGAAGAGAAGCCCTGCGGTTTCCCTGACGTTGACGAAGAGAAGCCCTGCGGTTTCCCTGACGTTGACGAAGAGAAGCCCTGCGGTTTCCCTGACGTTGACGAAGAGAAGCCCTGCGGTTTCCCTGACGTTGACGAAGAGAAGCCCTGCGGTTTCCCTGACGTTGACGCTTTAGAGAATACCGAGAGATGTTGTTGTTGGCAAGCGCGTCGAATTTGCGCTAAACTTATAGAGGCGCATGTCAACGAAATCGGACATGCGCGCGTTCATGCATGATGGTTGCATCGGTATTCTGAAACGCACGGGGGCGGTCGGTTGATAAAAAAAACGTTGGCGCTGGCATTGGCGCTGCTGTTCGGCGCGCTGGCTTGGTCTCAAGAAGCGGCGGAGGAACCCGAAGCGGAGCCGCCAGTTTCAAGCGACGAGGCGTCCGAAACGGAAACCGAAACGGAATCGGACGCCGCGCCGGTCATCACCGGCGTCACGATACGGCAGATCAAGATTGAAGGCAGCGAGAATGCGGACGATATCCTTAAGACTCTTTTTGCGGAAAAGAATTATTTTCAAACGAAAGAGGGGGGCGAAGCGGATTTAGAGGCGATCTCAAACGACATACGGCGCATCCAGACCGACTACGGACCCTTTAAAGACATTCAGGTCGATTCGTCGCCGGCGGAGGGGGGCGGGCTAGTCATTACCTTTCTATTGACCGAGTATCCGCGCCTCGCCGGCCCGATTGAGACGATCGGAAACGAGCAGCTGAGCGATAAAAAGCTGGCAAAGAAATTCACCCTGGAAGACGGGATGTTCTTCAGCGACTATGAGCTGTGGAAAACGCAGCAGGCGGTCCTGGAGGAGTACCAAAAAGAGGGGTACTATTTCGCCGCCGTCAAAACCTCAACCGAAATGACGACGAATGAGGAGGGCGCCGAGGAGATCATCGTCCGCCTAGAGATCGAAGAGGGGGAGAAGATCAAGGTTGCAGCGATTCTGTTTGAAGGCGCCGAGCTGATGGAGGAGAAGACGCTGCTGAAATACTGCCGCATTCGCAAGGGCAAGCGTTTTCAAGACGAGGCGTTTGAGAACGACCCGATGCAGATCGTCGGCGCGTACCAAGAGAACGGCTTTCTGAACGCGAAGGTTATCGGCAAGCGCAAGGAGCTGGACGAAACCGGCGAAGGCATGACGGTTGTCTATCAGATTGAGGAGGGTCCGCAGTTTCTTTTTGAGGGGTATACGGTTCAGTTCACCGAAGACAGCCCCGAAGCGAGCGAAGAGAAGCTGCTTGATCAGCTGAAGCTGAAGCCGGGCGATGTGTTCAATTCAACCGTCTATCGAGAAGATTACGGGCGCATTCAGCAGTATTACGGCGACCGCGGGAACATACTGGTGCGCGTCCTGGACGATTTGGACATCGACACGGAGGCGGAGACGGCGCGCGCGACCCTGACCATCACCGAAGGCAACATGGTGAAGATCGGAAAGGTGGAGGTGGCGGGTCTGTCCAAGACGAAGGAGTATGTGATTCGGCGGGAGCTGGATCGTATGGGGGTGGAGACGGGCGAGCCGTTTTTGACCTCCAATCTTCGTAAAGCGGAGCAGAACATCATTCAGCTGGGTCCGTTTATTCAGGGGCTGCGTTTTGTGCCGCGCTCCTCCGAAACGGGCGATGTGAGCGATCTGACGGTGGAGCTGCGGGAAAATGTGCGTACCGGCTTGTTCACCATCGGCGGCGGATACGGTTCGGAAAGCGGGTTGTTTGGGATTGCGGAGATCGGGGACGGCAACCTGCTTGGGCGCGCCTATCGACTCAATGTGAAAGGCGAGCTGGGGCAGCGGGAGCGGCGCGTCGGCGAGATTTCTTTTGGAACGCCTTGGATTTTGGGGGCGCCGGTGTCGTTCCGCTCCGCGCTGTACAGCGTCAACCGCCAGCGCCCGAATTATCGAGCCTCAAGCGATGAAGACAGCTACTATGAGGATTTTCGGCGCGGTTTCACATTGTCGCTTGGGATGCCGTTCACGCGCGACCTGCGCGCCTTCGCCTCATTTCGAAATGAAGCGGTGACGGTCGACTATCGGCAGATCCTTGAAGACGAGCCGGACAACGACATACTGGATTACGCCCGGCGGACAAGGAGCGTCACGGCGGGGGTGACGCGCGACACGCGCCGTTATCGGACCAGCATCTTCGATCCGATCGGCGGGGGCGAGGAAACGTTTTCGTTTGAGCATTCCGGCGGCGTCTTGGGCGGTCAGAACGCTTTCCGCAAATACACGTTGGACGCCTCCCGTTTCATCCCTTCCTGGTCGAAGTTTGTGCTGGCGCTGCATGGTCAAGCGGGTTATCTGGAGGATCGCGGCGACAATCCGATCTATCTCGTCTATGAGCGTTACTGGCTGGGCGGGATCGACATGGTGCGCGGCTACCCAGATTTCAGTTTGACGCCCTCGAAGGTAACGGATGCGATCGATTCCCGATACGGCGGCAATAAGATGTATTATTTACAAGCGGAGTACCGGTATCCGATCAACCAGATGGTGCGCGCCTTCGCTTTCTTCGACATGGGGCAGGTTTGGAACGAGGGAACGTCGAACATCTTTCAGGAGATGGACCCGGCGTTGAGCGTCGGCGGCGGGGTTCGTCTTGAGCTGGTGGCGGGTTTTTTGCTTCGTCTTGAGTACGGCTTCCCGCTTCGAAGCGTTCCGATTGTGGACAATGACGGGAAGTTGACGGAGCGCAGGTCGTTTGGCGGACGGCTGCATTTTTCAATGGGTCCGTCCTTTTAAGATCGTTTTCCGATCATGTGTGGTATGCTGTGAGAGGAGCGGCAAATGTTGAAATGGAGCGTAAGTCGATGAAATTGCGAAATGCGTTGTTGGCGGCGGGAGCGGTTGGCGTTGTCTTGGCGGTTGCGTTGGCGTCTCAGACGGCTGTGACGCAGCAGAAGCCGTTGAAGCTTGGGGTTGTGGACCTCGGCGCGCTTGTTGCGAAGTATGACGGAACGCAGGCGTCCCAAAAACTGATTAACGCCGAGGGGGACAAGTGGAATAACCGGATCAAGGCTCTTGAGAGCGAGCATCAGGAGATGTCGGGGGAGTTGCTGAAGCAGAAGCCCTTCTTGGAGGATGCGGAGATTCGGCGCCGTCAGCGGGAGATCGAAGACAAGGCGCGCGATGTGGGCGAGGCGCGAACCGACGCCAATGAGGCGATCCTGAAAATGCGGAACAAACTGCTGGATCCGATTTTGCAGACCGCCGAGAAGGCGATTCAGAAATACAGCGAGGAGCATGATTACGACATGCTGTTTGAGCGGGGTTCGCTGGTGTACCATAAGCCTGTGTTTAATGCGACCGATTCGATTCTTCAGATGATGAACGATGAACTGAAAGCGGCCGGCGGGGCGAACAGCGGCAACGGCGAGACGACCGAGACCGAAGGCGCCGAGAACAGCGAGACGACCGAGACCGAAGGCGCCGAGAACAGCGAGACGACCGAGACCGAAGGCGCAGGGAACGCCGAGAAGACCGAGGGCGCAGAGAACGGCGAAACGACCGCTGAAAATGCCGAGACGTCAACGGAAGAAAACCAGTGAGCGCGAACGACAGCTTCTCCGCCACCCTTGCGGAGATCGCGGAGGTTATCGGAGCCGAGCTGAGCGGGAACGGCGATCTGGAGATTCATGGCATCGCCGACATACGCGATGCGAAGCCCGGCGAGATCGCCTTTGTCGCCAATCCGAAGTATCTCAAAGAGGCGGCGCAAACGAAAGCCTCCGCGGTCATCGTGTCCAAGTCGGTTCAGGCGGAGCGCATCTCTCCTGGGACGGCGGCGCTGTATGTTGACGATCCGTATCTTGCGTTTGCGGACGCGCTCTCTTTGCTGGCGCCGCCAAAGCGCGAAAAGCGGGTTGGGGTCGACAGCCGAGCCGTTGTCGGCGATACGGCAGAAATCGGCGAGGAGGTTTGGGTGCAGCCGTACGCCGTCATTGCGGACGGGGCGCAGATTGGGCGGGGAACCGTCGTCGGCGCGTTCGCGTATATCGGCGAGGACGCGGTTGTCGGCGACGATTGCCTTCTTTACCCGCATGTTACGATACGGGAGAGGTCGCGCGTCGGCTCGCGCGTCATTCTTCACAGCGGCGTTGTGATCGGGAGCGACGGGTTCGGTTTCGCCAGAGAAGGCGCCTCCTACCGCAAGATACCGCAGGTTGGTACCGTTCACATTGGCGACGATGTTGAGATCGGCGCGAATGCGGCTATCGACCGGGCGGCGATGCCGAACGACGCGACGGTGATCGGAAACGGCGTCAAGATCGACAATCTGGTTCAGGTGGGACATAACGTCAAGATCGGCGACAACAGCCTCATTGTGGCGCTGGTCGGTTTGAGCGGAAGCGCGGAGCTTGGGCAAAATGTGACGATTGCGGGTCAAACGGGCTTGGCGGGTCATCTGCGGATTGGCGACAATACGGTCATCGCGGCGCGTTCCGGCGTTACTAAGGATGTGCCGAGCAATTCGTTCTATTCAGGCTATCCCGCCATCAAGCATTCGGAAAATATGAAACAGCAGGCGCATCTGCGGCGAATGCCCCAGATGGCGGAAGAGATTCGCGCCCTTCGCAAGCGGGTTGAACAGCTGGAAGCGGATCGCGGGGTGGAATGAGAGCCTGGAGAGAGCGCGTTGCCGCCCGTTTTGGCGTACCATCGGATCGATAGGCGGCGCGAACTGGGGCTAAACACGATCTCTCCGCGCCGTTTTCGCTCGCATCTTCGTTTTTTAGAAAGCGCCGGTTTGAGAGAAGGGTCGCTCTTGCCGCCGGCGCCGGGCGTCTGTTTCACCTTTGACGACGGGTACGCCAATTTTGCCGAGTACGCTTGGCCCGCCCTTCAGGAGTACGGCTGGGGGGCGGCGCTGTTTCCGGTCGCGGCGTATGTCGGCAAGGAAAGCCGATGGGATTCTACATTTCCGAGGGCGCGCCATTTGAGCTGGAGCCAACTGCGGAACTTGGCGGAGGAGGGGGTTGAAATCGGGGCGCATACGATGACGCATCCGTTTTTGACGCGGCTGCCGACCGCGAAGGCGAAGCAGGAGATGTCCGATTCAAAAAAGGCGCTGGAAGACGGAACCGGCAGAGCGGTTCGCCTGTTGGCGTACCCATACGGGGATGTCTCCGAGACGGTCGCGCGGTTGGCGGAGGAGACAGGCTTTGAAGCGGCTTATACGATGAACCCGTTTGCGTCAAGCAGACCCGCCGACCGTTATCGGCTGCCGCGCATGGGGGTGTATTCTATCGACGGCATGCGCCGTTTCGCCGCGAAGGCTGGAACGCGCGGACAGAAGGCATGGAAGCGCGCCGCCCGTTTCAACCAACTCATCAACCGCTGCTCTTATGCGAACCGCCTCCTTCCGCGTTTGGGTTGAACGGGCGGGGGACGCGGTCGCGCTCGCGCGTCCGACGCTGCTGATTCCGCTCTGGACGATGCATCTCATGGGCGCGCTGCGAGCGGAGGGTTGGCAGCGTTTCTGGTCGCCCGACGCCGACTTTCTGCTGTTGAGCGGGTCGCATACGCTGCTTGCCGCCGCCGCGCATATCCTGAATCAGCTTGCGGATATGGAGTCGGACCGGGAAAACGAGAAGCTGTTTTTGCTGGCGGACGGGCATGTTTCGCTTCGCTTTGCGTATGCGGAGATGGGGGCGTTGGCGGCGGCGGGCGTCGGTTTGGCGCTCTGGCGCGGCGCGTTTGACGTTCCGTTTTGTTTGTTGATATTGAGCGGCGCGATGGGAGCCGCGTATTCGGCGGCGCCGTTTCGGTTGAAATGCCGGGCGGGGTGGGATTTGATCTCGAACAGCGTCGGATACGGGTGCGTCGCGTTTGCGTTGACAGGGTACGGCGGGCTTGGATCGGAAATATGGCTTGCGTCCGCGCCGTATGTTTTGAGCGTCGGCGCCGTTTTTATGTTCACGGCGGTTGTGGATATGGAGGGGGACGCCGCCGCCGGCTGCCGAACGAGCGCGGCCGCGTTGGGCGCGCGCTGGTCGACGCTGCTGGGCTGCGCGCTCATGTTGTGCGCATGCGGCTTGGGATTCTGGACGGGCGACCAGCCTGTCGGCATCGCGGCGGCTGTCGCGTCGCCGTTGTATCTGCGCTCCGCCGTGCGCGTTTGGCGCGGCGGTTTGGATCGGCAGATGACTCGCGCGTCTCAATGCGCGATACTGGCGCTGTCGGGCGCCGCCGTTTTTCATGCGCCATGGTATGCGCTCGTTCTTGGGTTGACGGTTCTCTGGGCGCGCGTCTATTACGCTTGGCGGTTCGGAATGCGGTATCCTTAAACAAAAAAGAAGGGGCGAATCAGAGATGGCAGAAAAAAGCGTTCGCGCAGCGGTTGTTCAAATGGATGTGATTCTCGGCGATCTTGCGGGCAACCATGCGCGCGTCTTGGAGCGTCTTGACGAAGCGGAGGAGAACGGGGGGGAGTTCATCGTGTTTCCCGAATGCGCCAATTCGGGCTACTGCTTTGACAGCATAGAGGAAGCGCTTCCCTTCGCCGAGCCGGCAGATGGAGCCGCCCTTGCCCATTTTAACCAAAAATGCGGAGAGCTGGGCGTTACAGGCATACTCGGCTTTTTAGAGCGGGACGGCGATGATGTGTATAACAGCGCGGCGTTGTCTGTCCCTGGCAACCCGCTTGCCGTCTATCGAAAGACGCATCTGCCGACTCTCGGCATCGACCGCTTTGTCAACAAGGGCGCGGGTCTGCCGACATTTGAGGCGCCGTTTGGGAAGGTCGGCATTTTAATCTGTTACGATGTTCGTTTTCCTGAAGCGGCGCGGTCGGTCGGTTTGAACGGCGCGGATGTGATCGCTGTTCCGACGAACTGGCCCGTCGGGGCGGAGAGCGCGCCTGAATTCATCACCCGTTCGAGAGCGTGGGAGAGCCGCGCGTATTTAACGGCGGCAAACCGCGTCGGCGTTGAGCGCGGGCGGCGGTTTATTGGGCGCAGCCAGATTGCGTCGCCGGGCGGAGAGATTCTCTGCGAAGCGGGCGGCGCAGAGGAGACGATCCTTTACGCCGACCTGGACCTTTCGCAAGCGCGGCAGAAAGCGATTGTGCATGAGCCGGGCGAATGGGAGTTGGACATCACGAACGACCGGCGGCCGGAGCTGTACGGCGCCTTGACCGACTGACAAGCGCCGTTATCCGAGGGCGGCGTCCACCTTATTCACCGCCTGCGCGATCAGCTTCCCGTGTTCAGGCTTCATGTTCACATTCAGGCTGAAACGGACGGCGCGGCTCAAGATGTCCAGCGTTTTCGGACACATATCGGGGCTGTATTCGACATCCCCCTTATATAACGTATGCGTCCACGGGTTCATGCCAGGGTGCTGGGCGCGTTTCTGCAGGATCGAGTCCCAGTATTTGTAGATGTGGCGGTCGGGGAAGCCGTCGTTGTGCGCCGTTCCGCAGCCGACGCCTTCCGCCGAGAGCGCGCGGGTGAATTGATGCGCCTTCTCAACCGTCTCTACAATGAGCGCCATGCTGATTCCGCAGTCGCCGTCAGGGTCGTCCAAATGCTGCGGGGCATAGCCGACGGGCGGGGCAAGGTTTTCCAACAAGGCGCGTTTGACGGCGCGCGTTCGCGTCAAAGCCGTTTCAATCTTCGTCAGCTGAACGCGCATGACAGCGGCGGGCATCTCGCTAGAACGCAAGCCTAAGGCGCTGAACGGCTCCGATACCCACTTCGGCTCTCCGCCGTCTTGCCGTTTCATCCACATCGGCAGCCCAGGTTCATGGAAAAAGCAGGCGCGCTCATAGACGCTGTAATCGTCCGTGAAAACGAAGCCGCCCTCGCCGCAGGTGATCACTTTGAAGTAGTTGAAGCTCCATGCGCCGACCTGTCCGACGGTTCCAGTGACGCTTCCGCCGTAACGCGCGCCGACCGCTTGACAGCAATCCTCCAACAAAAAGACGCCATGCGCGTCGGCGATGCGTTTCAGCTCGTCCAGCCGCGCGGGGACGCCCTGCATATGAACAGGCAGGACGCACTTCGTATGCGGCGTGATTTTGCGCTCAACGTCTTCAGGGTCAAGCCCAAGCGATTCGTCGATTTCGGCGATGACGGGGACCGCTCCCGCCGCGACAACGGCCGCCGCCGTCGCAATGTAGGTGTATGCCGGGACGATCACCTCGTCGCCGGGTCCGACGCCTAAACCGACCAGCCCCGCCAAGATCGCGTTCGTCCCGGAGTTCACCATCAACCCGTATTTACATCCGATATACTCGCACGCTTCCCGTTCAAACAGGGAGCATTCGGAGTTTTGATGATCGCTGAACCGAAACAGTTTGCGGGAGCGGATCACGCGGGCGGCGGCTTCGATCTCCTCGTCGTCCATGAGGCTCAAGGCGGCCGCGCCGCCGGGCAGCCCTTCCGTTATGACAGGCTTTCCGCCGTCGATTGCCAGTTTATCTGCGGCGTTCATGTTTCTTCCTTTCCGATGTCGGCTCGCTGCTGCGTACGTACTATATAACGTGTACTTCTAGTCGTCGGAGGCGCTGGGGCATAAGGCGCGGAGTTGGCATTCGGCGCATTGCGGGCGCCGCGCGATGCAGACGGCGCGCCCATGGTCAATCAACTGCATGGAGAACCGTATCCAGTGGTCGCGCGGGACGACCGCTTCCAGCTCAACGGCGATTTTATCGGCGCTTTTGCCGGACGCCAGCCCAAGCAGGCGGCTGATGCGCCCGACGTGCGTGTCAACGACGATGCCGCTCGCTTCGTTGTGCCAGACATTCATGACGACGTTACCCGTCTTGCGCGCGACGCCCGGCAGGCTCATCAGGTCGGGCAGGTTGTCCGGTATTTCACCGTTGAACTGGTTGACCACTTTTTGCGCCATGCCTTTCAGATGCTTCGACTTGTTGCGGTAAAAGCCTGTTCGGTAGATGATCCGCTCCAGCTCCTCCAGCTCCGCCTCCGCGAGATCATGAACGGAAGGATACCGCTCAAACAGCGCGGGCGTGACCTGATTGACCATCTTGTCTGTGCATTGCGCGGACAGGATCACGGCGGAAATCAGCTGATAGACATTGCTGAAATGAAGCGCGCACTCGGAATCGGGGTACGCCTCGTCCAGCGCGTTCAGTATGGCGGGCAGGTTGTCGAGATTCGTTTGCGTCATAAGGCGCGGCCGCTTTCGGAGTGTTCAAAAAAGGAGAGCTGCGTGTCGCCGTAGGTTTCCGTTCGCGTTCGCTTGAGAGTTCCGTATCGGTCGTCGGGGGCGTTGTTGGCGCGGTGTTCGGCGGCGACGATCCCGTCCGGCGCGCATATCGGCGCCGATTGCCCGATTGTCCGCAGCATATCATGCAGAACGGGCGATTCGTACGGCGGATCTAAGAAAACGATCTGAAAGAGGCGGTTTTGTTGGAAGAGGCGGCGCGCCGCCGAGGATGCTTTCGCGCGGAGCGTTTGCGCGGCGTCGGGCGGCGCATTGAGCGCGGCGAGGTTTCGGCGGATGCAGCGGCAGGCGGCGGGGTCGGCGTCCACAAAGACGCAGCGGCGCGCCCCCCGGCTCAACGCTTCGATGCCGACCGCGCCGGAGCCGGCGCAGATGTCGATGGCGTCCGCGCCGTCGATGCGTTCGCGCAGGATCGCAAAGAGCGATTCTTTGACGCGCGCGCTTGTCGGGCGCATGCCGCGCGTTTTCGGCGTCTCAAGCCGCGCGCCCTTATATTTCCCCGCCGTTATTCTCATGAGAGCGCGCCGTTTTCGTAATGGATGACCACCTTGACAGCGCCGTCCTTCCGCTCGACAAAATGTTCAAACGCCGCTTGGACGCCCTCTTCGGTGAACGGAAAATCATGCGTCAAGATGGGCGAGACGTCGATGCGCCCCTGATGGATGAAGTCCATCGCCAGCGAGAAGTCGGGCTGCACCTCCGGCCCGACCGAATGAATCAGCGAGATGTTTTTGGAGAACATCTCGCGGAACGGCATCGGATAGATGTCGTCGTCCGGCACGCCGAACGCGAGCAGCGTTCCGTCCCTTTTTAAAAGGCGGACGCATTCGCCGATCGTCTCCGTCTGATGCCCTACCGCTTCGACGACGATGTCCGCCATGCGCCCATCGGTAATCTGTTTCACGCGCTCAACGGGGTCTTCGACGCTGGAATCGACCGCATGCGTCGCTTTCATGGGGAGGGCGAGGGCGACTCGTTCAGCGATGCGGTCGATGCCGATCACCGTTTTCGCGCCGAGGTTGCTGAGCGCCGCGTTGATGAGCAGCCCCATCGGTCCTTGACCTAGGACGACAACGTCTAGGTTCAGGATGTTCGGCAGCTTTCGGCATGCCCAGACGACGGTGCCGAGCGGCTGCGCCATCAGTATTTCGCTTGAGAAGCCGTCTGGGAGCGGGACGGTTCGGTCTTCGGTGGCGATGAACTTTTCGGCGAGTCCGCGGTGATGCGGCGGCAGGGCGAGGACTTTGTCGCCCGGTTGGAACCGTTTGCTGGTCGATTCGTCGACCGTTCCGATGCATTCGTGTATCGAGAGTCCGTAATCGGCTGGAAAATGGTCATGCGGGGGCGTTCCGAGGAAGTACGGCGTGTCGCTTCCGCAGACGCATGATCGATTCACGCGAACGATGACGCTCGGTTCGCGTTGATTCGCGAGCGTCGGCGGCTCGATTTGGGTGAATCGGAAGGTTTTGGGGGCTGTGAGTTGCGCGATTCGCACGTTTTGGCTCCGTTTGGTCTCTGATTGAGGCGTTCGCATGGTATGCTGATCGGCTAAAATGCGCAAGATGCGTTTTTTTTCGGGTTTGGGGCAAAAAACTTGCTCAAAAGGCGCATTTCGAGTTGACAGCCCCTACCGCTTTAGGTTACTATCTTTGCACGCCGTTGACGGGGGTAGACGAAGTCGACGCTCGGACGCGGCGGAGGTGATCTTTGACAACTGAGCCTGAGTACGATTGAGTGGATGTTTGGCTTTGGTCTGGCGCGCGGATACCGACGCTAGTAAGTTAGCCAAGCATCGGTCAAGCGATAACTCGTGAATCGCTGGTATCGATGACTTGAAGAGTTTCTTCGGTCGGCTTCGGTCGGCTGGAGAGTCGTTTTGCAATGGAGAGCATGATACCGGCTCAGAGCGAACGCTGGCGGCGTGGATTAGGCATGCAAGTTGAACGGGCCTATCGGAGCTTGCTCCGTGACGGCTAGTAGCGAACGGGTGAGTAACGCGTGAGCAACCTGCCCTAAGGCTGGGAATAACGTCTGGAAACGGACGCTAATACCGAATGTGGTTGCCTTCCTGCATGGGAGGGCATCTAAAGGGCTTACCGTCTTAGGATGGGCTCGCGTCCTATTAGCTTGTTGGTGAGGTAACGGCTCACCAAGGCAACGATGGGTAGCCGGTCTGAGAGGATGTTCGGCCACACTGGGACTGAGACACTGCCCAGACGGCTACGGGCGGCTGCAGTCGAGAATATTTGGCAATGGGGGCAACCCTGACCATGCGACGCCGCGTGGAGGATGAAGGCTTTCGAGTTGTAAACTCCTGTGGCAGAGGAAGAAACCTGGGACTTCGGTTTCAGCTGACGGTACTCTGCTAGAAAGCGCCAGCTAACTACGTGCCAGCAGCTGCGGTAAGACGTAGGGCGCAAGCGTTGCTCGGATTTACTGGGCGTAAAGGGCGTCTAGGCGGCCCCTCAAGTCGCGCGTGAAATTTCTACGGCTTAACCGAGAAACGGCGCGCGATACTGTCGGGCTTGAATGCGGTAGAGGAAAGTGGAATTCAAGGTGGAGCGGTGGAATGCTCAGATATCTTGGAGAACACCAATGGCGAAGGCAGCTTTCTGGGCCAGCATTGACGCTGAAGCGCGAAAGATTGGGTAGCAAACAGGATTAGATACCCTGGTAGTCCTTTCTGTAAACGATGGGTGTTAAGTGTGGGGAACATCGGATTCCCTGTGCTGCCGCTAACGCATTAAACACCCCGCCTGGGGAGTACGGTCGCAAGGCTAAAACTCAAGGTAATTGACGGGGCCCCGCACAAGCGGTGGAGCATGTCGGTCAATTCGATGCTACGCGAAGAACCTTACCAGGGATTGACATCGTTCGGCTCGCCCTCGAAAGAGGGTTTTCCCTTCGGGGACTGAATGACAGGTACTGCATGGCTGTCGTCAGCTCGTGTCGTGAGATGTTGGGTTAAGTCCCGCAACGAGCGCAACCCTTGCTCTTAGTTGCCAGCGGGTAAAGCCGGGGACTCTAAGAGGACTGCCAGTGACAAACTGGAGGAAGGTGAGGATGACGTCAAGTCCGCATGGTCTATATTCCTGGGCTGCACACGTGCTACAATGGTCGGTACAAAGGGTCGCCAAGCCGCGAGGTGGAGCCAATCCCAAAAAGCCGGCCCTCAGTTCGGATTGCAGTCTGCAACTCGACTGCATGAAGTTGGAATCGCTAGTAATCGCGGAACAGCATGCCGCGGTGAATACGTTCCCGGGGCTTGTACACACTGCCCGTCAAGCGAGGAAAGTCGGGAGCATCCGAAGTCGGCGAGCCAACCCTCTGGGAGGCAGCCGCCTAAGATGAGTTCGGCGATCAACGCTAAGTCGTAACAAGGTAGCCGTACCGGAAGGTGCGGCTGGACTACCTCCTTTCTAGGGAGCATCGGCGTCCGTTTCAGACCCAGAATGTCTGCTCTTCGTCTCAGGTTCAGATCGCCTCGCATGTCGGCAGGGTCCGTAGCTCAGTCGGTTAGAGCGTACGCCTGATAAGCGTGAGGTCGGTGGTTCGACTCCACCCGGGCCCACCATCGGCGCGGCGTTCGCCGCTTGCGCCGGACGCGCGGCATGTGTCGGAGGGGATGTAGCTCAGTTGGGAGAGCGTCTGCTTTGCAAGCAGGAAGTCAGCGGTTCAAGCCCGCTCATCTCCACCAATGACGAGTTTCCCCGCGGACAGCGGGGTATGATCTTTGACAATCGAATTGTGGAACGCAATTTTGCAGTAGAGCGCAAAATTGGGACTCAACGTAGGAAAGGCGAGAAGCCAAGCTACTAAGGGTCTACGGTGGATGCCTAGGCGCTAGGAGGCGATGAAGGACGCGACAAACGGCGATACGCTTCGGGGAGGTGCAAATAACTCGTGATCCGGAGATTTCCGAATGGGGCAACCTGGCCAGGTAGGCCGTTGACAACGCCAACCGGGGGAAGTGAACCATCTCAGTACCCCGAGGAAAAGAAAGAGAATTCGATTCCCGTAGTAGTGGCGAGCGAACTGGGAGGAGCCTAAACCGGGCGGTATATCCGTCCGGGGTTGTGGGGCTCTGCCGGGCTTATGCCGAGAAGTTACCAATCAACTGTTTAGCGGAACGCTTCAGGAATGGGCGGCCATAGAGGGTGACAGCCCCGTATGCGAAAGACGGTTGACTTCTTGGGCGGAGAACCCGAGTACGGTGGGATAAGCATGACTGCCGGAATCTAGGCACACCACTGCCTAAGGCTAAATACTCCCTAGCGACCGATAGTGAACCAGTACCGTGAGGGAAAGGTGAAAAGTCCCCCTGAAGGGGAGTGAAATAGAACCTGAAACCGTAGACTTACAATCTGTGGAAGCCCTACGCTTGCGTCGCGCATGCGCGGCGAAAGCACGGGTGACCGCGTGCCTTTTGCATAATGAGCCGGTGACTTATGTTGTGTGGCAGGTTAAGCGTCTCTGACGCGGAGCCTCAGCGAAAGCGAGTCTGAAGAGGGCGCAGGTCGCATGACATAGACCCGAAACCAAGTGATCTATCCATGGCCAGGATGAAGCGCATGTAACAGTGAGTGGAGGTCCGAACCCACCAAGGCTGAAAACTTGGGGGATGAGCTGTGGATCGGAGTGAAAGGCTAATCAAACTTGGTGATAGCTGGTTCTCCCCGAAATAGCTGTAGGGCTAGCCTTGCGTGGTAGTCGTCGGAGGTAGAGCTCTGGTTGGACTAGCGGGCCTACCAGCTTAGCAAACCCAGCCAAACTTCGAATGCCGACGATGGAATCGCAGGAGTCAGTCTGCGGGGGATAAGCTCCGTGGACGAGAGGGAAACAGCCCAGACCGCCGACTAAGGTCCCTAAATTCAAGCTAAGTGGCAAAGGATGTGAGACTGCCCAGACAGCCAGGAGGTTGGCATAGAAGCCGTCACCCTTTAAAGAGTGCGTAACAGCTCACTGGTCGAGCGGCCTTGCGCCGAAGATTTCCGGGGCTCAAGCTTGATACCGAAGTCGCGGATCGGACGTATTGCGTCCGGTGGTAGGGGAGCGTTCTGCGCTGGCAGAAGGTCGACCGTAAGGGCGGCTGGACGGCGCAGAAGTGATGATGCCGGCATGAGTAGCGATAAAGCAGGTGAGAATCCTGCTCGCCGAAAGCCTAAGGTTTCCGATGCAAGGCAACTCCGCATCGGGTTAGTCGGGTCCTAAGTCGAGGCCGAAAGGCGTAGACGATGGCAACACGGTCATTATTCCGTGACCTGCGCGTGAGGATGATTGATTGGGGACGCGGACGCTATTCCCTCAGATGGGACTGGAGCCGGAGGCCGCGTTTAACAAAACAAAGCCGCGAGGGCGGATCGTTCGCCAAGAAAAGCCGTATCATGACGACCGCGCAGCCCGTACCGCAAACCGACACAGGTAGGCGAGGAGAGAATCCTAAGGCGCTCGAGAGAATTCCCGTTAAGGAACTCGGCAAAATGACCCCGTAACTTCGGGAGAAGGGGAGCCGTCTTCGGACGGCCGCAGAGAAATGGCCCCGGCGACTGTTTATCAAAAACACAGGTCTGTGCTAAGTCGCAAGACGACGTATACGGACTGACACCTGCCCAGTGCCATGGCGTGAAGGGATTGGGTTAGCCCCTTCGGGGGCGAAGCTCGAAAACAGAAGCCCAGGTAAACGGCGGCGGTAACTATAACCGTCCTAAGGTAGCGAAATTCATCGTCGGGTAAGATCCGACCTGCACGAATGGTGTAACGACTGGGGCGCTGTCTCGACGGGATACTCGGCGAAATTGTAATACCGGTGAAGATGCCGGTTACCCACAGCAGGACGGAAAGACCCCGTGAACCTTCACTGCAACCTGGCATTGGGCTTTGGCATCATCTATCCAGGATAGGTGGGAGGCGGAGAACCGGCTGCGCCAGCAGCCGGGGAGCCAACCTTGGGATACCACCTTGGTGATGATGAATCTCTAACCTGCGCCCGTGAATCCGGGCGAGGGACCGTGTCAGGCGGGTAGTTTGAGTGGGGCGCTCGGCTCCTAAAGAGTAACGGAGCCGCCCAAAGGTTCCCTCAGTACGGTTGGTAATCGTGCGGCGAGCGCAAAGGCATAAGGGAGCTTAACTGCGAGACCTACAAGTCAAGCAGGTGCGAAAGCAGGGCTTAGCGATCTTACGGCCCCGAGTGGAAGGGCCGTGACTCAACGGATAAAAGGTACTCCGGGGATAACAGGCTAATCGCGTCCGAGAGTTCGTATTGACGACGCGGTTTGGCACCTCGATGTCGGCTCATCACATCCTGGGGCTGCAAAATGGTCCCAAGGGTTGGGCTGCTCTCCCATTAAAGTTGGTACGTGAGCTGGGTTCAGAACGACGCGAGTCAGTTCGGTCCCTATCCGCTGTGGGCGCAGGAGATTTGAGGGAAGCTGTCCTAAGTACGACAGGACCTGGATGGACGAACCTCTAGTGTACCAGTCGTCTCGCCAGAGGCGCCGCTGGGTAGCTACGTTCGGAAGGGATAAACGCTGAAAGCATCTCAAGCGTGAAGCCCCTCCCAAGATAAGATCTCCCACAGGGTTAACCTGGTAAGACTCCTCCAAGAACAGGAGGTTGATAGACCAGAGGTGTAAGCGCAGCAATGCGTTGAGCTGACTGGCACTAATCGTCGAGGGCTTGGCTACTTTCTTCTTTCTTACAATGTCCAGCGCGACACTGCTCATGCGCGGGCCGCAATTCGATCGTCAAATAATTTTGAGGATGGCGCTTCGGTGAGGATAGCGTAGGGGAAACACCCGTTCCCATTCCGAACACGGCCGTTAAGACCTACGACGCCGATGATACTGCAGGGGAGACCCGGTGGGAAAGTAGGTATCGCCGAGGCCCTTATTTGGAAAGCCCGCTCAACAGCAGCGGGCTTTCCGCAATTTTAAAGCCGCCATGAAACTGACCTCCACGAAAAACCCGCGCGTCAAGCAGATACGCAAACTCATACGGCTCAAAAAAGAACGGAGCCGACGCGCGCTGTTCATCATCGAAGGAACGCAGGAAACCGCCATGGCATGCGAGCATGGATGGCGCGTTCAATCGCTTCTTTACGACCCTGACGAACCGCTCACCCCGACCGCGTTGAATGTCGTTCAGGAGATTCCTGCGGCGGCGCGCATGCCTGTCAGCCGAAAGGTTGCCGCGTATCTAAGCGACCGGCCGAACGCGCCGGAACTGATCGCCGTTGTCGAATGCCGCCGGCTTCAACCGCCGCAAGCTGCGGACGCCGACAGCCTCTTTCTGTTGCTGGACCATCCGCGCGATCCCGGCAACGTCGGCTCTATCGTTCGCAGCGCGGACGCGATGGGCGTTGACGCGGTTGGATTGTCGGGCGACGCGGTGGATATTTACGCGCCAAAAACGACGCGCGCCGCAATGGGGTCGCTCTTTTGCGTCCCGACGTTTCATCTGGCAAACGCCGACGCGGCGCGGAGATGGATACGGCGGCTCAAAAGCGGTCAACCCGACCTGCGCGTTGTCGGAACAAGCCCGCGCGCCGCAAGGCGGGTCGATGAGATCGACTGGACGGTTCCCGCGGTCGCTGTTATCGGAAATGAGCGGAAAGGGATGAGCGCAGAGATGGCGGAGCTGTGCGACGCGGCGGCGTCTATACCGATGCGCGGATCCGCCGAATCGCTCAACAGCGCCGTTTCCGCCTCCATCGTCATGTATGAAGCGCAGCGGCAGCGGCTCCGCGCGGCGAACGCATGACCGCCTCCGTATCCCCCTTATATAACGTATAGCGCCATGCGCGGGCGCGAAGCGATGTTCCTGACCTTATCCTTAAAGTTGGGAATCCTGAAGGAACAGAGCCTTTATGCATGGGAAGAAGGCGCCGTCAACCAGGCCGTCATTCCCGCGCAAGCGGGAATCTAGAGGCGCCCCAGAAACCGTCCGCGTTCCCATGCCGACATGTCCCAACTAAAGACGTAAGATCAGATAACCGCCTAAACCCGCATCCCCTTATATAACGTATAGCGTCATGCGCGGGCGCGAAGCGGCGCCCGCCTAATCGAGTATCTTGAAATCGCCGTTTTCAACGATCGCGACGAAGACGGACGTATTTGGGTCGCCGTTTGCGTCGAAGGAAAATTGCCCCGCAATCGTCGGTATGTCGACTGCCGCCAGCGCGTCCCGAATAACGGCGGGATCGGTTGAGCCGGCGTCTTTGAGCGCGGCCGCCAAGATCTTGACGGTGGTATATCCGCCTGCGGCGAATCCGTCAGGGTCGACATTGTATTTTGCCCGGTAATTCTGAATGAACGCCTGATTCCCCGGCGTGTCAGCATTTTTTGACCAGGTGGCTCCTGTGATGACTCCTTCAGCCGCGCCGCCCGCCTTTGCTGCATGGGCAGATGTGAAGCCGATCACGATGAGCGGGATCGTATCGGAGACGCCAAGTTCGCTCGCCTGAACAGGAATCGCGATCCGTTCCGCAGGGCGCGTCGAGACGATGAGCGCGTCAGGTTTCGCATTCTGGATGCGGTTCAAATGCGCGGTGAAGTCGGTTTCGCCGGTTTCATACGGCTCTACAGCCGCAATCTCCACGCCCAGATCGTTCAGCGCTTTCACGCATTCCTCGTACCCGCTCTGAGAAAAGTGGTCGGCGTTGTCGTAGATCAGGGCGACTTTCTGGTAGCCGAATTTTTCCTTCGTCTGCTGAATCAAGCTGCGCGAATAAACGTTGGTGGGCGTCGGCGTGCGAAACACATAATTCCCGATGGCGCCCAGTCCGGCGGCTCCGGCGGAGGGACTCAACGCGACGATCTGATTTTCTTGCGCGATCGGAAAAGCGGCTCTAGCCGAAGACGAAAATCCGGGACCTAGAATGACAGGGACCTTGTCTTCCTGGATCAGTTTGTTGAACGCTTCAACGGCAACGGCTGGATCGCTTTCGCTGTCCTCAATGATAAACTGAATGGTCATGCCGGCAAGCTGGGAGTCGTTCACCTCCTCGCGGGCAAGCTCCATTCCGTTGACTTCCCGTTGCCCGGCGTCCGCGCCGTCGCCCGTTAGCGACATGACGACTCCGACCGTGATCTCATCGCCTGACGAAGGCGGGTCGGGCTGGAGAATTTGCTGTAAATCGTTGCAGGCGGACAGCGCAACAGCGCATAGCGCGGTCAACGCGGCGATGGCGGCGTTCCTGAAATTCATTCGATAAATCCTTCCTGTTTTCAAAGGGATGCGCGGCGGACAGCGGCGCTCCGTTTAAACGACCTCATACATCATAGAGCGATTTGGGGCGGCGTTCAAGTCTCTCGACCTGATCCTGTGCTGTCATTCCCGCGCAAGCGGGAATCTTAAGACATAGCCGCCGCTCCCGTCCTTTAAACCCCCCTAGCCCCCCTTTTCAAGGGGGAATCGGATTCGGCGCCGTCCGCCAAACCGTTCCCCGCTTCCGCGAGGACATGCATTCCCGCGTAAGCGGGAATCTTAGGCGCTTGCATTCGCATGCCGACATGTCCCAACTAAAGACGTAAGGTCGGAGCGGCGGGGTTGCGCTCCTTAAACCGAAGCGCTAACATAGAGTAGCAATAACGGTTTTATGGAGGGTCGTCATGATGGCCGCTTTTGAGTCTTTTGCGCGGCGCGTCCTGAACCGCGGCGCAGTTCCTGTGGCGCGGGCGTTGTCGGCCATTGGGATCACCGCCAACGTTATCACGATCGTCGGCTTTTTGGGCAATGCCGCCGCCGCCGTTCTGATTTTTCAGGGCAAGCTGGTGTACGGCGGGATTGTGATGATTCTCGCCGGGCTGTTTGATGTGCTGGACGGAGCGGTCGCGCGCGCCAGCAATAAAACGGATCGGTCAGGCGCGTTGCTCGATTCTGTTGTGGATCGGTATTCAGAAGCGATCATTTTCTTTGCGCTCTGGGCGTATTTTTTCCAAAACAATCAGATCGTCGCCGGCTCGCTCACCTTTTTATCGATCATCGGCTCGCTTCTGGTGAGTTACATCCGCGCCCGCGCCGAGGGGCTGGACATCGAATGCCGCGTCGGATTGATGCAGCGCGGCGAACGCATCGGGCTGCTTTCCATCGGCTTGATGCTCTCCACGATACAATTTCCCATCTTGCAGTCGCCGAACTGGGCAGGCTCTCCGCTGCTGATCATCGCGCTGGGCGTTTTAGCGGTTCTGTCGAATTTGACAGCGCTGCGCCGACTCATCTTTTCATATTCAGAGCTTCACCGCGTCGGACGGGGTTAAATCCATGAACCGTTTTCGTTTGTTGATACTGTCTGCCGCCGTTTTATTTGCGCTGGACGCCGCCGGTTCCGGGCGGATCGCCTATGTGGAGAGGGCGCCTGTTGCGTCGCGCGAAGGCATCGCCCGCTTTTTTGAAGTTCCGGAGCGGCGTTTCCAGGTTTCAAACAATGTCTACGACGCCTTCGCCTTCAACATCTACACGATTGACGCGCAGGGGAAAAATCGAACCGCGCTGACAGACGACGGCATGAGCGCAAGCCCCCGCTGGTCTTGGGACGGCGAATGGATCGCCTACCGCCATGGGTCAGAGCCGCTTCAAAGCCTTTACATTGCGCGCGCGGACGGATCCGACCGCAAGGAGGTTCTGGACGGAGTGGAAACGGTACACCTGTATTGGTGGTCGCATGACAACAAGAAGATCTTGGCGACCGTGACAGGGCGCCGATCCAACAGGCGTATTGAAGGGCGCGTCATCGAGATTGAAACCGGAAAAGTGAGCCGCTTGAGCCGAGCGGAATGGCAGCGCGGATGGAATCACTGGGAGCCTGGAAGGGACGATGTGGTGAACCCGCGCCCGCGGATGTTCGAGGCGTTGACGAAGGCGGGGGTCGTAAGGCCGATCTGGTCGCCTGACGCGAAATGGATCGCCTTTACTGCGGAAGGGTTTGCGGCGGTCGCGCATGTTGAAAGCGTTTCGAACTCTGGAAATGGTTCTTACAAAAGAAAGAGCCGCCAGCCGACCGCGTGTTTCAGTGGTCGCTGGACGGGAAGAAGCTGCTGTTCGGCTTGAACGGGTATATCGCTTCCGCAACCCTTGAGAACGGCAAAATGATCGACATCGTTCCCGTAACAATGCGGCGGGCGGCGGGCGGAACGTTCAACGCGGAGGCGACGCGCGTCGTCTTCAGCGCGAACCCGCCAGGCGTGACCGCGCCGCAGCTGTTCGTTGTGGACGCGGACGGGGAAAATGAGACGCAGATCACCAACAGCCCCCGCGCGCATTTAGACCCGCAGTGGCAGCCCATTTTCGACGACGATATTGAAGAGGCAGAATAAGCGGAGAAAAGATGACGCCGCGCCGCAGACGTAAAAAACGAACCTACGCCGACGAATGCTTAGAGGAGGCGGAGCCGACCGAGCAGCCAAAATGCGCCTATTTTGGCGAATGCGGCGGATGCGCATGGCAGACGGTCGCCTATGAACAGCAGCTGGAGTTCAAGCGGGCGTGGATCGAGAAGCGGCTGGCGGAATGCGGGTTTGACGCGGTTGAAGTTCCGCCGCCGGCGCCGTCTCCGAACATCTACGGTTACCGCAACAAGATGGAGTTTTCGTTTGCGGCTTGGCGATGGCTCACGCGGGCGGAGATTGCGTCCGGCGATGAATATGATCGAGGCTTCGCGCTTGGAATGCACGCGAGGGGGGCGTACGACCGCGTCATCGACATTCAGCCATGCCCGCTGCAAACCGACGAGGCGAATCGGCTTTTAGACGCGACGCGCGCCTTTGCCCGAAACAGCGGCGAACAGCCGTACAGCGTCCGTCGGCAGGACGGGTTTTTTCGATACTTGGCGCTGCGCGTCGGCGTTCAGACGGGGCATACGGCGGTTGTGTTGACAACAACGGAGCGGAACGAGCCGCTGATGCGCCGTTATGTTCAGTTTCTTGCCGATAACGGCATAGAGCCGCATGTTGTCGCCAACGGGGTGACAGACCGCCTCGGCAGCTCGTCGGAAGGGGCGGAGATTCACATTGACGGCGGCGCGCCGACCTTCCAGGAGCGCCTTGGCCCGTTCATTTTTGACCTTGCTCCCGACTCCTTTTTTCAACCGAACACGATGGCGGCGGAAATCTTGTGCGATATGACGGCGGAATGCGCAGGTTTGACCGGCGGCGAGACGGCGCTGGATCTGTACTGCGGCGTTGGCGCGTTGTCGCTTTTTTTGGCGCAAAAAGCGGAGCGCGTGATCGGCATTGAAAAAGCCGCTTCCGCGGCGAAACTGGCGTACCAAAACGCGCGGCAAAACAACTTTGAGAACGCCTTTTTTCTGGAGGCGGACCTGGATAAAGGGCTGCCGAACCTTCCGATTGGACAGCCTGAAGTGATTGTAGCGGACCCGCCGCGGGCGGGCATTCACCCGAAAACAATACGCGGGATGCTTGACTTGAAGCCGCTGCGGATCGTGTATGTCAGCTGCAACGCAAAGGCGCAGGCGCAAGATATGGCGCGGCTGTGCGAATCGGGGCGGTATCGGCTTGTCAAGACGCAGCCGATCGACATGTTTCCGCAGACGCCGCATGTTGAAAATGTCGCCGTTTTGGAGCGGCGGTGAGCGGCGGTATTCTGCTGCTGGCGGCGACTGAAGCGGAATGCCGCCCTGTGTTGACGCAGATGACGCGCGTGTTATCGGAGGGAAACGGACGGAGCGGGAAGATTGCCGGGCGCCGCTGCAGGTTACTGACGACAGGCGTCGGACCGGTCAATGCGGCGCATACGCTGACGCGGGAGGCGGAACGGGATATGCCCCGCATCGTTGCGCAATTTGGAATCGGGGGGGCGTATGTTCCGTCGGGGCTTGCCGTTGGAGACGCCGCGGTCGCGTCGGAGGAGATATACGGCGATCTAGGCGCCGAGTCTCCAGACGGATGGCTGTCGATGGAGGCGATCGGTTTCCCGACCGTTTCAGGCGCCGCGCCGCTTTACAACCGCTTTCCGCTGGATCTGGAGAGAGCGGAGCGGGTCGCGTCGGCATGCGGCGGATCGGTCGGCGCGTTTTTAACGGTTTCAACCTGTACAGGAACGGCGGCGCGGGCGGCGGAGCTGTATGAACGTTTTGGAGCCGTATGCGAAAATATGGAGGGGGCGGCGGCGGCGCATGTATGCGCGGCATACGGGTTGCCGTTTGTGGAGCTGCGCGCTGTCAGCAACCTAATTGAGAATCGCGATCGGTCGCGCTGGCGGGTCAAAGAGGCGGTTTTAGCCGCCGGGCGCGCCGTCGTAGACGCCGTATCAAAAGGAGCTTTGGATGAATAAACCGCTGACGCTCGGCTATTCGCCATGTCCAAACGACACCTATATATTTACGGCATGGACGGAGGGCTTGCTGCCGGACGCGCCCGCCGTTCAGGTCGTTTATGAGGACATCGCCGTTCTGAACCGCATGGCGCTGAACGGCGAGCTGGACATTGTGAAGGCGTCGTTCCATGCGATGGCGTATCTGCGGGAAGAGTATGCGCTGCTGCGTTCAGGAGGAGCTTTAGGGCGGGGTTGCGGGCCGCTTGTTGTGACGCGGGAGCGGATTGGCGCGCGGGAGCTGAACGGAAAGTCGATTGCGGTTCCTGGGATGCGGACGACGGCGCTGCTGCTGCTGCGTCTGTTTGAGCCGCCGCTGTCCGATTTTATTGTCATGCCGTTTGATCAGATTATGTCGGCGGTGAGGGACAAGGTTGTCGACGCGGGATTGATTATTCATGAGAGCCGTTTCACCTACCCGTCTTACGGGCTGCGGCAGGCGGTGGATCTAGGCGAATGGTGGACGGGCGAAACAGGGTTGCCGATACCGCTGGGCGGGATTGCGATGCGCCGCCGTTTGGGCGAAGAGCGGCGGCGGCTTGTTGAAAAGACGATACGGGCGAGTCTCGAACATGCGCGGCGGGATGAAGCCTCCGTCTGGGAGACGGTGCGGGCGCATGCGCAGGAGATGGACAACGAGGCGATGCGCGCCCATATTGAGCTGTACGTGAACGAGTTTAGCCTGGACTACGGCGGCGAAGGCGAAGACGCCATCCGCCGGCTTTTTAAAGAAGCGGAACGGCGCGGGATTGTTCCGCCGTCGCCGGCGGACATCTTTTAGGCAGAGCGGCTTTTATTCGCCTATCTCCATCGCTCTCATTTCTTTTTCGGTTCAGGTTCCAACTCGATTTCTGGAAGGACGCCGCCGCCAAGAAACTCCGCGTCGTCGATATTGGTTGGCGGAGAGACGACCTGCACATCCTCGCCCATTTCGGAGCGGATGATCGAATTCGCCCATGGTTGTACCGAACTCCAAGGGCGTATCAAGTGTGAGCGTGGAAAGCGTACCTTATACCAAACCCTGCAAAGGCTCTTCAACCAAGTCCAACGGTGCGGAAGCGTCCAATGCTGCGGAAGCTTTCCGTTTTTTCGAATTTCCTCCCGCGCCCATTGCCTCAACCGTTCTTCCTGCTCTTTGTCTAGATCGGAGGGTCGTTTTCCTGGATACTGTTGTTTAAACCGCGCGACATAGAGCGCCAAACGAATGGCGGAACATGCTTCAACAAAAGCGCGCAGCTCTTTTACAAACGCGGCGCATTCGCTGACATTGACGCGCCCGCCGACACTGATATAAAGCGGATCGAAGTTGGTCGACAGAAGCGACTGGATTTCGATTTCAAAACATCCCTCCGTCGGCTTTACAACGCCCAAACTGTGCGACGCGCGAACTCTGAAGCCCAAGTCTGAATCTGGAGCATTGTACGCAAAGGAGAAGATGTCGGAGTGCCACGGCTCGACTATCAATTGAGCCGCATGGTTCTCCAGGAAGTCGGCGAGCGCGATGAGCCGCCTCATGACGGGCCGCGGCCCAACCGGGGCTTTAAACGACGACGGAGCTAGAAGCATACGCCCGCCCGTTTCTGCAATCTCGCTTATTCTCCTTTCAGCCCACTCGGCTGGTTCAAACCCGAGGGGCGGCCGTTCCGTGTTTTGAGCGCGGCGTTCAGGCTCTAGCGCCGTTATGGACATGACGCCCATGCCGTTCAGGCTTTCAAATCGAAGCGTCCACTCAAAGCGATGCGCTTGCAGCGCGATCTCGTACGGGTTTTCAAATTCGAGAACGCGGCCCTTTTCCTTGATGCGGCCAAGTTTGGACAAAACCTCCTTAGCGGCGGAATCGATCATCGGGTCTCCGCGCCCTGCTGCTCATGCATATCGTCTTGTCTCCTTTCGTTTATGTTTCCGTTTCGTTTGCTTCCAGCAGCCCGCGCCATTTTTCATACAGCCGCATGACCGCGTCTCTGTTGACGCTGAACCATGCGCCCCAGTCGGCGTCCGAGATGCGCGGGAAATATCGTTTCCAGTCCTCTTCTAACATGCCCGATGGGGGCGATGTTCCATGGGCGGCGACCATCAGCGAATTGTAGACCGCTTGATCGGCGCCCTCCCCCTTCGGCGCCGGCCATTGCTCAATCGCCTTCAAGTAGACGTCTTGGCTGATGTGTGCGAACTTCATGTCATAGCACATGCCTGTTAAGACGCGCATCTGGACAGAATGATCGACAAACGGACCCTTCACGCATGCGCACAGGCAGGCAAAGGCGATCCGTTTTTCTTTGTCGGTCAGCGTTTCAAAAGGCATCGCGTACTTTATACGCTGTCAGCGGCGGAATGTCAAGGCTGGGCGCGATGCGGCAGTACCTGACGGCGCCGCCATGACATATGGGAGGGAGCGCGCTATACTTCAGCAAACGTAAGAGGAGAAGACGATGAGCGCGCAGATCAAACGACCGCCGACAACCGTCAAAGCGTACCTGACGCAGACCTTTCAGCGCTGCATCGTAACGGCGCGGAAACGCCACTTTGTGGTGGACGGTCCGGCGTACGCCGCCGGACCGCAGGAGGCGATTCATCCGACCGAGGCGTTTTTGGCGGGCGTCGCCAGCTGCGCGGCGCTCATGGTGGAGCGGCTCGCTAAAGCGGCGGGGTACGCGCTGCGCCAAGCCGAAGTGGAGACCTCCGCCCTTGTCATACCCGAAGAGCAGCCGAGGGACGATCTCACCCTCATCACCGAGCTGGACATGCGCTTTGATCTGTACGGCGTTTCCGATGAGCAGGCGGCGGAGCTGGTCAAAACCTTCAAGGAGCGGTGACCGCTCTACGGATGCGCCGCAGTTGCGGCAAAGCGGGTTCGCGTTCAAGTTGACGCCCATTCTTGAACATGAGCATAGGGCGTAAGCCGAAAATCACTTGGGACTTCGGCATTTGGGGAGCCGATCTGCGCCGTCTCTGGATGTCGAGGCGTTTTCGCGTCTGGGCGGTACTGACGGGGGTTTGCGCGGCGGCTCTCTGCTTTGCGCCTCTGTTTCATACGCTCGGATATGAATTTTCTATCGTTGCAGGCGGAATCGCCGGACTCGCGTCCGGTTATCTCGGCGCCGCCGCGTCTGACCTGACGCGCCGCCTGCGCCGACATCGAGGCGTCGGCGCTGTCTTCTGCCTCGCGTGGACCCTCTCCGCGTCGCTCATCGCGATTCCGTTTGCGATCATCTCGCTGAACGCCCTGCGCGTTCCCAACTGCCATTACGCTGCAGGCCTCATGTTTTACGCGCTCATTCCGCTTGTGAGCGTTACGTACGGCTCAGCGGCGGGCGTCTTTTTTGGGTTATGGGCGGGATCGCTGCGGCGCGCCTCGCTGTTATGGACGCTCTGGGTCGTCGGGTCGCTTGCCGCGGCGGCGGCGCATGTGTTGATTCATCCGCCTATTTTCGCCTACCACAGCCTGCTTGGGCTTGTTCAAGGCGCCATCTACGACGATGAAATGGCGGTCAGCGGGACGCTTCTGGCGGCGCGCGCGATGGCTCTTTTGACAGCATGCGCTTTTCTGACAGCGGCATGGACATTCCATAGCCCGCAACGGCAGCGGCTCACCCTGCGCGCCCTTTTTTACGGCAAACCGAAGCGGCGGCTGCCGGCGGCGCTGCTCGCGTTCTGCGCCGTCGGACTTGCCCTC
The DNA here is from genome assembly GCA_963665845.2 of Candidatus Poribacteria bacterium. Classification (GTDB taxonomy): domain Bacteria; phylum Poribacteria; class WGA-4E; genus JAPPNK01. Next base: position 1,421,774 of record OY762492.1, on the reverse strand, counting down.
GGATGGATCTACCGAAGCGAAATCGGTTGGCGTCCGACGCGGGCGGCGCTCGAAGCGGCTTTGAGCGGGCGGCGCGACACCAAGCATTTCATCATCCGCTACGACGATCAACCTTCCATACGGAACGACATCGAACAGATCGCGCTTGACCATGAATATCGATACGAGCAGCTGCGAAAGTTTTTTGGTTTTAAACTGAACAGCAAAATTCGCTCCTATATCTACACGGACGGCGAGATGAAGCGTCGGCTTCAAGGCTCCAAAAATGCGCATATGGCGGATCCGTTCAACCTTGAAATACATCTGCTGCATGATCCGTTTCCGCATCGGTCGTTGAAACATGAGCTGGCGCATCTGTTCGCGGGGGAATTTCAACCGATCTTCAAGTTGTCGCCCGCCGTTGGGCTGATTGAAGGCGCCGCCGAAGCCGCCGCATGGGACGACGCCCGTATGACGCCGCACCAGAAAGCGAAAGACATGCTTCTGGATGACCGTCTGCCGCGCCTTGAGACGCTCATGTCGCCGATCGGTTTTTGGCAGACGCCGTCCGGACGTTCCTATTCGGCGGCGGGTTCTTTTTCGCGCTGGCTCATTGAGGAGCATGGGATTGAGGCGTTCGGGCGCGCCTACGCCGACGGCGACTTTAAAGAAGCGTACAACCGTTCCTTGAGCGCGCTGGAAAAGGAGTGGCTCCTTTTTCTGATAGAGATTCCGCTCAATGTTCAGCAGCGGGTGCAGGCGCAGCGGATCTCGTCGCGGCTGGGCGTTTTTGACCGCGCCTGTCCGCACGTTTCAGCGAATCTGCGGGCGGAGGGATGGAAACATTACGCGCAGGGCAATTACGCCAAAGCGGAGCGCGTCTTCCGAAAACTGGCGGAAATGGAGCCGAACGACCCTGAACATGCGCGGCGAATTCTCCGGGCGCAGCGGGCGGCGCATGACTGGGAGGGGCTGAAACGGTCGGTTAGAGATCTGCCGCAATTACAAAATGCAAGCATATACGGCTTGATGGAGGCGATGTTGACGTTTGGCGACGCCTTCTGGTGGACAGACGCGCCTGAAATGGCGCGCAAATCGTTTGCGGCGATCGTGGAACGCCCCCCAGGTTCAGACCTGTACCGATCGGCGGCCGTTAAATTAAGCGCGCTGGATCTGGACGGCGAAAGTCAGGAATGGGCGCGGCGCGGGCTGGGCGAACGGCGCGCCGACCTGCGCATCTACGCCCTTCAACAGCTGCGAATAAAGGAAAAGGAGTGGCAATACGGCGCCTATCTGCTTGGGCGGGCGCTGTACAACGCGCGGGAATGGCGGGAGGCATTGAACCTTCTGAACGAGGCGGGGCGGAAAGTAGAGGACAAAGAGTTTGTGTATGAAACGCTTCGGCTGCGCGCCCTTTGCCTGTATCGGCTGAATCGGCTGCATGAAGCGTCGCGCGCTTTTCGGTCCGCGGCGGACGCTTCTCCCCTTGACGCCGAGCGACGCGCGATGATTGACTGGCATGAGCGCGTTCAATGGCTCTTGGACATGCCGCCTCTTCTTGAAGCGGACGCGCAAATCAGATACACTAACGGCATTCAACCCACGCCTTGAGGAGCCTATGTCCGCATCGATTCGCGCGCTTGACTTTTTAAACGGCATCGTCCAGACGCGCGGGGCGGGCTATTTCGCCCTCGCCGACCCTGACGCGCTCTCCGACATGCAGATTGGCAAAATCGCCGAGGAGGCGCAGGAAGCGGGGGTGGACGCCTTTCTGGTCGGCGGAAGCCTGCTCATGCGCGACCGCCTTGACCAGGTGGCGCTTCAACTCAAACGGCGCTCCGAGCTGCCGGTCATCCTTTTTCCCGGCGGCTCCAATCAGCTTTCGCCGCATGCGGACGCGATTCTGTTCTTGAGCCTCATCAGCGGGCGCAACCCCGACCTGCTCATCGGCGAACATGTGCGCGCCGCGCCGATTATCCGCCAATACGGGCTGGACACTGTCGCGACAGGTTATATTGTTGTTGAAAGCGGTTCGTATTCCTCGGTTCAGTTTATGAGCGGTTCGTTTCCGATACCGCGCGACAAGCATGACATCGCGGTCGCGCATGCGCTCGCGGCGCAGTATCTCGGCATGCAGACGCTTTACCTTGAAGGCGGAAGCGGCGCGAAGCGGCCCGTGCCGGACAAGATGATTCAAGCCGTCCGCGCGCATATTGAGCTGCCGATCATCGTCGGCGGGGGAATTCATAAACCTGAAACGGCCGCGGCGAAGGTGCGCGCCGGCGCCAACTTTATCGTCACCGGAACCGCATTAGAAAAAAATGCGCCGCCGACGCTGCTGAAAGAGATCGCCGACGCAATACGGCAATCCGCAACCCCTAAAGAAAAGGAGAATGAACGCGATGGGCGTCTTAATTCTATTGAGGCACGGCGAATCGCAGTGGAATCTTGAAAATCGGTTCACGGGCTGGGTCGATGTCGACCTTTCCCCAAAAGGAGAGCAGGAAGCGAAAGAGGCGGGCGAGAAATTGAAACCGTATGCGTTCGACCGCGTCTATACCTCTGTACTAAAGCGCGCCGTGCGGACCATGGAGATCGCGCTGAAAACGGCTGGGATTGAGGGCGTTCCGGTCGTCCAAAACGAAGCGCTGAACGAACGGCATTACGGCGACCTGCAGGGTCTCAACAAGGCGGAGACGGCAAAAAAATTCGGCGATGAGCAGGTGCATATCTGGCGGCGAAGCTTTGATGTGCCGCCGCCGAACGGAGAGAGCCTGAAAGACACGGCGGCGCGCGTTCTGCCGTACTGGGAGAGCGATATTTTGCCGGACATACGGGCGGGCAAAAGCGTTCTAGTGGCGGCGCATGGCAATTCGCTCCGCTCGCTCGCGATGCGCATCGACAGCATTTCGGCGGAGGAGATACCGAACCTGAACATTCCCACAGGCGTCCCGCTGCTGTATGCATACGACGCGGACGCGGATCGGCTCATCAACAAGGGGTATATCGAATAACGCCTTGACCGTCATGGCGGCGTCTTATGCTGTCATTCCTGTCCTTGCGGTAAAACGTGCGGGAATCTTAGGCGTCGTAGACGCTGTCCGCGTTCGCATGCCGACACGTTGCAACTAATGACACAAGGTCAGAACGCCAGCTTGACGATGCGCCCTCCATGGAGGCAGCATATAAGGAGAGATTGCCGCGGAGCAAGAACGGATGACAGGCATGCATTTGAGACGCCATTGGATGGCAATGCCCAGCGGCATGCGCATGACCGCCCCGCGTATGCCGCGCCATCGGAACTGAAAATCGGTATCGACAGAACGCATCCAACGGGAGCCATCCAATATGGGACATGTCAACGGACTCAAATGCCGCGAATGCGGCGAGCCATACCCGATAGAACCTCTGCATGTCTGCGAGCTTTGCTTCGGACCGCTTGAGGCAAGTTACGATTACGAGACGATCGCCGAGAAGGCGTCGCGCGGCGCCATCGAAGCGGGACCGCGCAACATGTGGCGTTACGCCGATCTGCTGCCCCTAGACGGCGAGCCGACCGACGGCATGGACACCGGCTGGACGCCGCTTCTGCGCGCTCGAAACCTTGCGAAGCGCATCGGCGTTCAGGAGCTGTACATCAAAAACGACTCGGTCTGCGCGCCGACGCTCTCCTTTAAAGACAGGGTCGTCTCGGTCGCGTTGTCTAAAGCGAAAGAGTTCGGCTTTGAAACGGTCGCATGCGCATCGACCGGCAATCTAGCGAACTCGGTGGCGGCGCATGCGGCGCGGGCGGGGCTTCAAGCGTTCATCTTCATTCCCGCCGATCTGGAAATCGGCAAGGTGCTGGGAACCTCCATCTACAACCCGCGCGTCGTCGGCATCAAAGGTTCCTACGACGAGGTGAACAGGCTTTGCAGCGAGATCGCCGGGCTTTACAAATGGGCGTTTGCGAACATCAACATCCGTCCCTTCTACGCCGAAGGTTCCAAAACGTTCGGATTTGAGATCGTTGAGCAGCTGGGCTGGCGCTCGCCCGATCATATCGTTGTGCCGTGCGCGGGCGGTTCGCTCATCAACAAGGTGCGCAAGGCGCTGGATGAATTTCATCGGCTGAACCTGATCGAAAAGCCGCGGACGAAGATACATGCCGCCCAGGCGGAAGGGTGCGGTCCCATCGTGACGACCATCAAGGATGGAGGCGATTTTGTCAAGCCGGTGCGCCCGAACACGCTTGCAAAGTCGCTTGCCATCGGCAACCCGGCGGACGGCATTTACGCCGTTGAGACGACGCGCGCGACCGGCGGATACGGCGCGCACGCCTCGGACGATGAGATCGTCCAAGCGATGCAGATGCTGGCGGGCGAGGAGGGAATCTTCACCGAAACGGCAGGCGGCGTGACGCTCGCGGCGACGATCAAGATGATCGAAAGCGGGCGTATTCAGCCGAACGAGTCGGTTGTCGTCTCGATCACCGGCAATGGACTCAAGACGCTGGAGGCGGTTCAAGACCGTCTCCCGGAGCCGCATATCATCCTTCCAAAGCTGAACGCTTTTGAGGAGCTGATGAAGGCGCTTTGAGCGCAGACATGACAGCATGGGTCTGGGGGCGGTGGTACGCCATGCGGAGATATTCATTTTCACTTAAATCGTTCGCGCCGTCTGTCGCTGTCATTCCCGCGTAAGCGGGAATCTTAAGGCATCGCAGCCGCCGCGCCCGTCTTTAAACCCCCCTAGCCCCCTTTTCAAGGGGGGAGGGAATGACGACATGAGCGTACCGCCCAGAAGTATCGGACTTGCGCTTTTGCGTTGAGGCGCTATAATCATGTCTTGAGTGAAAATGAAACGGAAGGGCTGACGATGAAATACCGCGCCGTGCCAAACAGCGACCTGACCGTCTCCGAGGTCGGATTTGGCGTGTGGACGCTCAGCGCAGGCTGGTGGGGCGACTATACGGACGCCGAAGCCGCGCGCCTGCTGAACCGCGCGCTCGACCGAGGCGTCAACTTCTTCGACACGGCAGACACTTACGGAAGCGGCAAAGGCGAAACGATACTCGCCAAAGCGTTTGAAACGCGCCAGGACGAAATCGTTGTCGGAACAAAGTTTGGATACGACATCTACGAATACGGCGACGGACCCCGCGGACAGCGCGAACTTCCCCAAAACTGGACCCCCGACTACATACGGTACGCATGCGAACAGAGCCTGAAACGGCTTGGGCGAAGCGCGATTGATCTGTATCAGGCGCACAACCTGAAAGCCGACTCGGTCATGAACGACGACATCTACGAAACGCTGGAGCGGCTCAAGGAAGAGGGCAAGATACGTTCGTACGGCGCCGCTCTCGGTCCGTCGAACGGGTGGCTGGTGGAGGGGTCGGCGGTTCTGCGGCGGCGTCGGCTCAACTCGATACAGATCATCTATAACCTGTTTGAGCAGTATCCAGGGAAGCGTTTGGCGGAAGAAGCGGCGGAGGCGGGGACAGGCGTTCTCGTCCGCGTTCCGCACTCGTCCGGCCTTCTGGAGGGGCGTTATACGGAAAACACCGTTTTTGACAAAAACGACCACCGGCGGCACCGCCCGCGCTCTTGGCTCATCAACGGCTTGAAAAAACTTGAAAAGGCGCGCTTTTTAGCGGAAAATCGAAACGGGGCGACCATCGGACAGATGGCGTTGAAATGGCTGCTTGCCGACCCGAACGTCATGTCGACGCTGCCGAACATTTACAACGCGGAGCAGATTGATGAGTTTGCCGCGGCTCCAAATCAGGAGGATGTGTCGGCTGAAGAGTTGTCCGCGCTGGAGACGCTTTACGCCGAAAACTTTGGCGTTAATGAGGAGCCGATGAAGTTCAAAGGCGTTGAGGAAGGTTCCGACGAAGCGCGCGCGTTGCTGGAAGTCTCCGCGGCGGAAACATCGGCGGCGTCCAGAATCGCCACATGAAAGGAGCGGGGATGAACAGCCCTGACGAACCGCAGAAGCGGCAATTTGTGAATTTTGTCTACTACAAGCTGGATCCCGCCTTCCGCCTTCTCCCAAAAGAGGAACGGGAAGCGGGGACCGCCGAATGGCTCGCCGTCTACCGCGAATTTGAAGGCAGGCTGCTGCTGTACCCGTACACGCTTTTCGGCTTGCGCGCCGAGGTGGATTTCATGCTCTGGCGCATCAGCTACAGGCTGGAAGATTTTGTGGAGATGTCGACGGCGCTGGCGCGGACGGGGCTGGGGCGTTATTTGAGCGTTCCGCATTCGCAGTTGGCGATGACGAAGCGCTCCGTCTATGTCGACAAGCACACGCATGCGGGGCAGGAAGGCTCGCGCCTGACCATCTCGGTGAGCGACCGCAAATATCTGGTCGTGTACCCGTTTGAAAAAACGCGCGACTGGTACAAGTTGACCGCGCATGCGCGTCAAGGGATGATGAACGAGCATATCGAGATCGGGCATCAATATCCGAGCGTCAAACTGAACACAACCTATTCGTTCGGGCTGGACGATCAGGAGTTTGTGGTGGCGTTTGAAACGGATCGGCTGGACGATTTTTTAGACCTTGTCATGGAGCTGCGGCATTCTGAAGCGAGCCAGTACACCAAGCGGGATGTTCCGATCTTCACATGCGCGCGCGGCGCCATTGAAGAGGTGATCGACACGCTGGGAGGATAACGGAAGCGAATGGAAGGAAACGATGAAACAACCGCAAGTTGACGAAATCGACGGGCTTTTACTGAACATCATGCAGGACGATTTCCCGCTTGCGGAGCGTCCGTTTTTACAGATGGCGGAGCAGACAGGCGTCTCGGAGCGGGAGGCAATAGAGCGGGCGGAGGCGATGCACCGCAGCGGCATTGTGCGTCAGGTGAGCGCCATTTTTGACACGCGCGCGCTAGGGTACAAGAGCAGCCTTGTCGCGTTCCATGTCCCAGAGGAGCGGGTGAACGCCGCCGCGCGCGTCATCAATCAGCATCCCGGCGTCAGCCACAACTACGAACGCAACCATGAGTACAATATCTGGTTCACCATTGCGACGCCGCCGGAGAAAGACCCCGAAGAGGATGTTGTCTATCTGGCGGAGGCGTGCGGCGGCGCCCCCGCTGTCCGGTACCGCATGCTGCCGACGCTGATCCTGTATAAGATCGGGGTGAAACTGGACATGACCGGCAAAATGTCGGCGACGGTCAAGTCGAAAGACAAGGGTTTCCGACGGCCGATACAGGCGCAGAATCCCCGCCTCACCGACAAAGAAAAGGGGTTTGTGCGCGAGATGCAGAAGCAGATCGAGTATGTTCCGGAGCCGTTTGCGAAGCCGGCTGAAGCGGCGGGATTGACGCAGGCGGAGCTGTTTGCAATGGCGGACGACCTGAAAGAGCGCAAGATGCTTCGCCGGTTCGCGGCGATTTTGCGGCATCAAAAGGCGGGGTACCGATCGAACGCGATGGGGGTCTGGGCGGTTCCGCCGGAGGATGCCGACCGGTGCGGCGACATCATGTCGGAGTTTCGCAACATCAGCCACTGCTACCTGCGCCCGACCTATCCCGACTGGCCCTACAACCTGTTCTCGATGATTCACGGAAAATCGAAAGAGGATTGCGAGACGATTGCGCGGGAGGTTCAGAAGAAGACCGGCATTGAGAACTACGCGATGCTGTACTCGACCCGCGAATTCAAAAAAACGCGCGTCGAGTATTTCACGGAAGATTACGACGCTTGGGCGGCTCAGCAGCGCGCTGATCATGCCGCGCCCGCAGGCGCGTAGGGCGTAGACCGCGTGGAGTGCTATTTTCGAGGCATCAATTATCGGACCGCCCCTGTGGAGGCGCGGGAGCGGTTTGCGTTGACCTCCGACGAGGCGGGGCAGATCATGCGCGCCCTGCAGCGCGCCGGCGCGCCGGAGGCGTTGACCGTCTCCACATGCAACCGTTCCGAGTTTTATCTTGCCGGTCTGCCGATTCCCCAGCTGAAGCAGATTCTAGATTCCGCGTTGAGCCGATTCAGCGGCGCGAATGTGAGCGCTTACTGGATGGAGCTGGAGAACCGAGCGGCGGTGTCGCATCTGTTCCGCGTCGCGTCCGGCTTGGACTCCATGCTTCTGGGCGAAACCGAGGTGCTGGGTCAGGTGAAGGAGGCGTTTCATCGGGCGCGGGAGATCGGAGCCGCCGGCATCTTCTTCAACGAGGTGTTCAACCGAACGCTCCATGCGGCGAAGCGCGTCCGCTCCGAGACGGCTGTCGGCGTCGGCACCGTCTCGCTCGCGTCCATCGCGCGGGGGACGCTCCAGCGCGATCTGGGCGATCTGTCTGAGAAGCGCGTTTTGCTGATCGGAACAGGCGAAATCGGGGAACAGGTTGCCCGTTGTTTCGTTTCGGGGGGCGTCGGTCGGTTGACGATATTGAGCCGAACGCTTGCCCGCGCGGAGCGTCTGGCGGCTGAAGTGGGCGGCGAGGCGGCGGAAATTTCCCAAAAATGCGAACTGTTTGCGGCGTCGGACGGGATCGTGTGCGCCAGCGCCGCCCCTTACTACCTGGTTCGGCGGGGCGAAGCGGAAACATTGCTGCGTTCGCGCCCTGTGTCGATGGTCGATTTGAGCCATCCGCGCAACATTGACCCTGAAATACGGGAGATGGCGAATGTGCGGCTTTACGCGATGGACGATCTGCGGGCGGAGATCGACCGGAACCTTGAGCGGCGGCGTCAAGAGCTGCCGGCGGCGGAGGCGATCGTTCAGCAGGAGACGGCGCAATTGAGCCGCTGGCACGCGGCGCTGCCGTTGGCGGAAACGGTCAAGCAGCTGCGCAGTCGGCTTGAACAGGCGCGTCAAGCGGAGCTGCAGCGGGTTGCGCGCCGCTTGTCGGCGGCGGAGGCGCAGGCGGTGGATGAGGCGACGCGGCGCATTCTTCAGAAGCTGCTCCATGAGCCGACGCTCGCGTTGAAATCGTTCGACGCAAACGACCCTGAACACGCGCATAAAATCGCGCTGTTTCGACAGATTTTTGGTTTAAAAGAATAACCGTTTCTCCTTCCCGACCTTACCCTTAGAGCTGGGACAAATCTAAGAGTGAACGCGGGCGTTGTCGGCGCCTCTAGATTCCCGTACGTTTCACCGCAAGGGCGGGAATGACAGCCCGCGCTATGGCGGCGGGCGCGCAGATGACGGAAAGAGGGCGGCGCGCTATAATAAACCGCAAGAGACGCCTCTGGAGAAAAAGGCGCGTGAAACCGCTCCGCATCGCCCATATCATCACAAGCCTTGAGTACGGCGGCGCGCAGATGATGCTGGTCAAACTGCTGCGCAGCGCCGACCGCGCGGAGGCTGAACCGCGCGTCTTCGGCCTCTCCGCCCATGAGGACATCGCGCCGCTGCTGAATGAGGCGGGGGCGCCGTTCGCTGCGCTCAACATGCGCCCGTCCGCGCCGAGTTTGTCCGCCTTCTGGCGTTTGACGCGCCAGCTTCGCGCGTTTCGCCCGCATATCGTACAGACATGGATGCCGCACGCCGACCTGATGGGCGGAATCGCCGCCAAATTTGCCGGCTGCCCCCGCGTGGTGTGGAACATCCGCCAAAGCTCCGTCGACCCGAACGAGCTGCCGCGCCGCACCATGGCGGTCATGAAAGCGTGCGCCGCCTTGTCCGACAGGCTGCCGACGCGCATCGTCTCCTGCTCAACCGCCGCCGCGGACAGCCACGCCGCCTTCGGCTACCCGATGGACAAGATCGCTGTCATCCCGAACGGGTTCGACACGGGCAGATTTCAACCGAACCAAGAGGCGCGCGTAAAACTCCGGCGCGAACTGCGCATAGAGCCGACCTACCCCGTCGTCGGCATCGTGTGCCGTTACCATGAGAAAAAGGATCTCGGCAACTTTCTGCAGTCGGCGGCGCGGCTTCTTGAACAACAGCCGAGCGCGCATTTTATTCTATGCGGCGAGGGCATGGACAGCTCCAACGCCCAGCTGAACGCGGAGGCGCAGCGCGCAGGCATGCTGGAGCGGCTCCGCCTCATCGGTCAGCGCCCTGACACAGAGAAGGTGTACCCCGCCTTCGATCTCATGGCGTTGACCTCCGCCTACGGCGAAGGGTTTCCGAACGTTGTCGGGGAGGCGATGGCATGCGGCGTTCCATGCGCAGTGACGGATGTCGGCGAGTCGCGTCAGATTGTCGGGGAGACAGGGTTTGTCGTCCCGCCCCGAAACTTGGAGGCGATGTCCGCCGCCTGGATCCGCTATTTTGCGATGGCGCCGTCGGAACGGGCGGCGCTTGGCGAGGCGGCGCGCGCCCGCGTGAAACGCAACTACGGCATACGCGCCGCCGCGCAGATGTATATGAAACTTTACAAAGAGACGGCGCGCCGTGAAGTCTGACGCTGCCGACCCGCTCGCGGCGTCGACGGCGGGGGAGTTTCTCGGCGCATGGCTCAAATCGCCCCTGCTGGACGGCGCCGAACGGATCACCTTTAACAAATACTACGCCAGCTATGCGCGTCTTTGGGATCGATATATTGAGGCGCATTACTCTCGGCAGTTGAAGCGGTTGATGGAGCTGGCAAACTCGGCGGAAACGTTTCGCCTGCTGGACTTGGGCTGCGGATGCGGCATGGAGGCGCTCTGGGTCGCGTATCGGACGGGGGCGTCTGTTGTCGGTCAGGACCTGCGCGCCGACAGGCTTCGAACCGCCGCGCGCTGCCTTGAAACGATGCGCGAAAGAAGCGGGCGTCCGATACAGGTTGAGTTTCGGCGCGGAAACCTGTTTGAGACAACGGAAAAGGAGTCGTTCGACGCGGTCTGGATGCAGCAGACCTTTCATCATCTTGAGCCGCGGGCGGAGGCGGTTGAAAAGATCGCCTCTCTCATCAAGCCAGGGGGTTATGCCGCGGCGTCGGAGCCGAACGCATGGAATCCTCTCATTCAGCTGAATTTTTTTCGGCAGCGCGGTTTTCGAACGATCAAAACATACACGGACGAAAACGGCGTCCAGCACCCCTACGGCAACGAGCGCATTTTGACCCCGCTGCGCCTGTCGCGCGCATTCGCCCGATGCGGCGTTCTGAAGAGGAGGGTGGAGTATTTTCGCGCGTTGCCGAACGCCGCCTGGGCGCGCCGTTTTGAGCGCCTAGAGCGGCGGCTGCCGTCCTGGGCGGCTCCGTTTTTCACCCATTACACCTATATTGGACAGAAGCGTTGAAAACGATGAACGGCGCCGACCGAAACAACCCCTCCTTAGCCGCGCTGCTCCAAAGCGTCTGGCGTCGGCGGCTTGCCATCGCGCTCATCTTTGCGGTATGCGTCGGCGCGTCCTGCGTCTACACCTTCTTTTTTGCGGTTAAAACCTACCGCTCCTCTGTTTCGATACGGACGGTCGATTCGTCGGGTCCGTCGCTGGACGCGCTGAGTCCCTTTTTACAGACGGCGCCCGTGGGCGGGCTTGTCCCAGGGATCGGCGCGTCCGAAAACAAGAAACTGACAGCGGTCTTGACGACGCGCCGGATGGCGCATGCGGTGGCGCGCCGCTTGGATTTGACAGCGCGGTATCTAGAGGCGGAGAAGCGGCGGCATGGCGCGGCGACGGCTAAGCAGCTGTTGGATCCAGAGAAAGCGGGGCTGGCGCTGGCGTATGCGCATCCCGATGTTTTGGACGGGCGACTGCAAGAAAGCCCTGACGAGGGAATCTTGACGATGTCGGAGGAGGCGCTGCGGCGGCGCATGGCGCAGTCGGTCGGCGTTGAAAGCCTGCCGGAAGCGCCGTATCCGTTGGAGGAGATACGGTGGGCATGGTACCGAAAAGCGCGGGAAGCGGTGTCGAAAATACGGGAGGGGCTGGTCGTTCAGACCGACAAGAACCTAGCGTTGACGATCCGTTTTGAGGCTCCTGACAGCGCCGAGCTGGCGGCGGACGCGGCGAACGCCTTTGCGGACGAGCTGGACAAGTATTTTCAGGAGACCGCGTTGACCGAATCGTCGCGCCACCGCCGGTTCATCGAGGCGCGGCGCGACGCGGTGAAGCGGGAGCTGCGCGAGGCGGAAGACGCGCTGGCGGAGTTCAAGCGGGAGCGCGGCATCGTCTCGCTGCCTGACCAGGTTGCCTCCATCGCGCTGCGCGCCGGCGAGATACAAGCGCTGCTGGAGAGCGTGAAAATTGAGCGGGAGCGTTTGACCGCCGCAAAGGCTGCCGTCGGCAATCCGCTGCTGAGCGCGGTGGAGCGGCAGATTGAGGAGCTGAACAGGTCGCTGTCGCAGATCGAGAGCGGCGACAATTTTTTGAGCGTCGGGCCGCTGGAGCGGCTGCCGGATGTGGAGCGGGAGTATGCGCGTTTGTCGCGCGAGAAGAAACTTCAGGAGACGCTGTATCTGCTTTTGGAGCAGCAGTATGAGATCGCAAAAGCGGACGAAATACGCGAGCAGGCTGTCTTTCAGGCGCTGGACAGGGCGGAGCCGGACACGCGCCCGGCGCGCCCCCGCCTGTCGGTGAATCTGCTGGCGGCGTTTTTAGCCGCCCTGGCGCTGTCGCTGATCTGGACATTGATTGCGGAAATGGCCGCTAAGGGATCGCCGCCGCGCCCTCAACCAAAAGAAAACGCCTAGAGAAGCGTATGACAAGAAGGCGGGGAAGTTGCTTGCAGTCGGCGGCCAACTGCTCTACCCCTAAGCTACGCCCGCTGGCGCGAACGGCAGGATTCGAACCTGCGACCTGTTGGTTATGGTAACCAATTGCATTCGCCCCGCCCTGCTCATCATTCCAAAAAATCGTCCATCAGGCGCGGAACCGCCGTGTCGAAGCCGACCACATCCAGCATTCCGCCGTCCTTCGGATCCGCAATCGAAAACCCGGTTGACGCCATTCCGCACACGACCAGCTTCGCCTCAATGCCCGTTTGCTTGCGGTAATTCCGCAGCGCCTCGGCGGGGTGTATATCGCCCGCCCAGGTTTCGTTGTCGGTCAAAATGACGAAAGCGTCCGCTTCAATGCCCGCCTCCAGCGCGTGGAGCATCGGCATGGCGCAGTCGGTGCTGCCGAAGTCCATCGCGTCCGCGCGTTCCATCGCCGTTTCGATGGTCGTCCCCGCCCCAATCCGCAGGTCTTTCATCTTGTCTGAAAAACCGTATACCGCCGCGCGCTCAAACTGCCGCGCATAGCAGACCGCCAGCGCCGCCGACGCGACCCTCGGCGAGAAACCAGGGACGCCGCACAGATGCGCATGCCCCATCGACCCGCTCACATCGACGCCGACATAAACCCGCTTCGGCAGCGTCTCGATGCTGTTGTACGCCGCATAAAACGCCGCCTGCAGCGCCTCCGCAATTTCCTGCGTCGGCTCCCATTCCGCCGTCCCGCGAATCGACTTGCCGGCCGCGTAGGTTCGGTAGGCGATGAGCAGGTTGATCGGATGAACGCGCTGCCGTTTGAGCGCGTCCGCGTCGTTCAGCCGTTCCGCCGCCAGCTGCGCGTGGCGCGACATCGGCTTCAACAGCCCAACGCGCGTCATCGTCGGCAGATTGCGGATGAGCGCCGTCATGCCGAGGCCGCGCTCCAGGATCGCCTGCCAGACGCGCGCGTCTTTCAGATGCGTCGGAACCATCTCATGCGACAGCGCGGGATTCTCGGCAATCAACCGCGCCGCCTGCTTCGAGTTGACCGCCTTCTGCAGCTTCAAAAACGCGCCCAGCGGCGCCGGCGTGTTCTCATTCGCTTCATACTCGCCCGGGTGCGCGACCCAGCGGAAAATGTCGTTCACCTCGTCGCCGATCGACGGACCATGCGGATGCGCAAGCCGCAGGATGTCGCGGTGCGTCCAGCCGTGGCGGTTGCGGTATTTCATGACCTGCTCCGCCAGCTTGTTCGGCTCCTTGCCGGTATACCAGCCTCCGAGGGCGCGCTTGACGCTTCGCCCGAAGCCGCGCATCTGTTTCAAAAACGCGGTGAACATGAGCAGATGCGTTCCGATTCGGCACACCTTCGACAGCGCCTCAAGCGCCGCTTTCTTTGTTTCGCTGTCTCCGTACGAGGCGCACATGGCAAGCGCAAAAATCGCTTGATCGTTCTTCGGCGCGCGTCCGCTGTCGGAGATGCGGACGATGCGCTCAACGGCGCGCATGCCGTCCTCGGCGGCGCACTCCTTGACGCATTCGGCGTTTTCCAGGGTCAGTTCGCGCTCTTCGATATAGTAAGTTCCGCCGGCGGTTCCGAGTATGAGAAACCTGTCCAGCTGCGTCCATTTGTCGACTTGAAAGGCGAAGCCGCCCGCGTTGTTGCGCGCCATGTCCGCTTCTCTGCCGGGGATCGGCTCTTTTTGCGGAACCTGCCCTAGCGCGTTCATCAGTTCTTTCATGGATCCCCCCTTTACGCTCATTTAATTGAACGCCGAGAAAGGAGCGAATGACGGATTTACTTGACAGGTAACCATCACCCATCGCCTCGGCGTCGTTACATCATGCAGTACAGACTGCGCCGATGTCCAATTAAATCGTCATTAGACGCAAGGTCAGGAAGCGCAGTACGGTCATACGCGGATAGTCGCGCCGCCGCGTCCGATTCCCCCTTGAAAAGGGGGGCTAGGGGGGTTTATAAAAAATGAAAAAACCGCGCATGGGAGTACCGCGCTGAAACGCGCGCCAAACCCATGAAGAACGCCGAGAAAGGAGCGGACGACGGAAGCAGGCGTAAAGCCTGGACAAGGGTACCAACTTCCTTGTCTATGGGCGGTAACCATCGTCCATCGCCTCGGCGTTTCTTATCATGCGGTACGGACTGCGCCGATGTCCAATTAAATCGTCATTAGACGCAAGGTCAGGAAGCGCGGGTTGCCGTACGCCTCCAATGCGATACAATTGCGCAGACGAAATAATCGGAAGGGAGCGGACGTGTCAGCGCAAATAGAGGCGGTCATTCAGCGCGTGGAGCGCGAATGCCGCGAGGAACGCATCCCAATGCTGGGTCCGGAGAAGGCGCGGCATCTGGCGGATCGGATCGCCGAGGCGTCCCCGCCGATGGCGGTGGAGTGCGGGACGGCGGTGGGTTATTCGGCGCTCTGGCTTGGGCGCGAGCTGTTGAAGACGGGCGGGCGGCTCATCACCCTAGAGATCAACCCGTCCCGCCATGCGCGCGCCCGCGCCAACATCGAATCGGCGGGGCTTGCGGAGATTGTTGAGCCGCGGCTTGGCGACGCGCGCGAGCTGCTGAAAGCGATCCAGGGCGAGGTCGCTTTTTTACATTTAGACAACGATTACGGCAATTACGCGCCCTGCTTTGAGGCGATCGAGCCGCGTTTGGCGGACGGCGCTATCGTCGCGGCGGACAACGCCGGCATCGGCGCCAACGGCATGCGCGATTACTTAGAGCATGTCCGCGGCGCGTATGAGTCGGAAACGGTCTGGTTTGAACTGAACCTGCCATGGGTGAAGCGGGACGCCATTGAGATCAGCGTTTATCGTAAAATGGCGTCATCCGTTTAGCCGCGCGTTCGTTATAGAAGGCGTATAAGGCGGCGATTGGAGAAGCGATGAGCGTACGCGCGGTATGTTTGGCGGCGTTGACAGCGTTGGCGGTTCTCGGCTGCGGGGACGGCGGCGGCGTTGACAAGAACCATCCCCCAAATGTGGCGGTACTGTACGTAACCCCTGAATACCCAGAGCCGCACAGCCTCGCCAATATCACCTACAGCGCGCTGGATGTGGACGGCGACCCGCTTCGTTTGAGCTGGTCAGCCTCCGCCGGCGAGATCGTCATCGGCGCGGATCTTGAAACGGTCTGGCATGCGCCTGAAGAGGGGTTGCATCAGATCGCGCTGACAGCGTCGGACGGCGTCTCCTCCGTTACAAAAAGCATTGATGTGCTGGTCTGGGAGCCGCGCGAAGGCAACTTTTACCCTCTCGCGGTCGGCAATCTATGGACATACCTAGACCAGGACGAAAACGAAGTCACGATCGAGATCATCGACAAAATCGAGGTCGAGAACGCGGACCGGTTCTCCTATGTCATGGAGACGCGCACAACCGATCCGAATGTGGACGAGAATGTCTCAAATTACGCCTACGTCGGCCGCGCCGAGGGGGACATAGAGCAGCATGGTTTGAATGTGATCTTCGGTTCGTCCGACACGCTGCTGTTCGACCCGTGGCTGCCGTTATACCGCTTTCCGTTGATACCGGGCAAGAAATGGTCGCAGAAATTCACCGCGTTTCTGACGGACGGCATCCCGATCGGAACAGGGACGGCGCGCTACCGCGTCATCGAAGAGGCGGAGATCGAAACGCCGGCGGGGGCGTTTCAGCATGCGGTTTTGGTGGAGGAGGATTTTGAATGGACGCTGGACGGCTTCCCGATCGACCGCACCGTCAGCCGAAAGTGGCTCGCGCCGGATGTCGGCATCGTCCGCATTGAGCAGACCCAAACGCGCGGCGAACAGACCGAAGAGCGGCGCGTCCAGCTGATCAACTACAGCCTTCTTCCCGACACGAGCATGGAGTGATCCCAGATATACGCTTAAAGTTGGGACAAATCGGATGGTGAACGCGGACGGCGCCTGTGGCGGCTAAGATTCCCGCTTGCGCGGGAATGACGAGGAGAGGGGCGGGAATGACGAGGAGAGGGGCGGGAATGACAGCCGGACGCGGACGGGTTCGAGCATGACTCTGGATTCCCGCTTGCGCGGGAATGACGGTTTGGCCGCTGGACGCTTGGGGTGAATGCGGGCGGTTTTGGGGCTGTCTCTGGATTCCCGCTTACGCGGGAATGACGGCCTGGGCTGACGAGCCGTCGCGCAAAATGAATGTCATCGCCTGTAGAGACCGTCCCCATCCTCGTCTTCGCTTCGCTGTAGGACGCCCCCGTACGCCGCAATGACCAACGCGGCTGCCCATGCGTAGCGCATATGCACATTCGTATGTACGCACAGAATGGCGAGCAGCGTTAAAAACGACGCCGTCAGTCCGATGGCGAGCGGCTTTTCCATCGGCGGCGAGGCGCGGATGAGCCGAAACGCTTTCAGCAGCAGAACGCCAATCATCCCGATATACCCGACGAATCCGATCAGTCCGTTCTCCACCAACACGAGCAGGTAGTTCACATGGACGGAATGCCCCGTCGGCGTGATCTCCTTATGCTGCTCCTGCCCGACGCCGACGATGAACTGTTTTGAGAGCGTCTGGAACCCATGCGCGGCTAATTCGGCGCGCGTTCCGTAGTTTTCCGCCTCTTGAATGGAGCCAAGCGCGGCGACCCGTTCCAGAAAGCGCGTCGGTATCGGCAGCCGTTCAGCGGCGGAGAATCCGTATACCGCGCCGCCGGCGATGACCGCAACCGAGGCGGCGAGCGCTAGAACCGTCCGCCGGCGGGCGCGCCCTTTCTGCGCAAAAGCAATCAAAACGACAAACGCCGCCAGCCCAAACGCGCCTCCTAAAAAACCGCCGAGCGACGCGGACAGCGCCAGCCCGTAAGCGTTCAGCGCCGTTCCAAACGCGAAATACCATCGAACGGCTCGCCGTCCAGGCGCGGCGGCAAACGCAAGCGAAACGGGCATCCCCATCGCCATGACAAGCGCAAAGGCGTTCGCGTTGTTGAGCGTCGACATATACCGCCCGCTTTGAAGCGCGATGCCGGGGATTTGAAACGGCATCAAGCCGATAAAGTCCGCCGCGGCCAGCCCGGCGGCGATATGTCCAGACGCGGCAAAACAGATGAGCAGACGCCGTTTCTCTTGAGCCGTCTGAAAAACCATGCTGAATAAGGGAATCAAAACGCCGAAGACGAACCCGTACTGCGCCATAGAAATGAGCGCGTCGACAGGGCGGTAAGCGTTCACAAGCGACGCGGACGCCCCCAGCATGAACAGCAGCGCGCAAAACAGATAGGCGCCGTTTTGCTGAATAAATTGCGCTAAAGCCCCCGCCGACCGCGCCAAATGAAACAGCCACAGCAAAGCCCCCAGCAGATACAGCATGTCCGCATAGGTTAAGTTAATGGAGAACGGGCGAATCTGCACGACGGCGGAAATTGCCATCCCCGCCGACAGCAGCAAAACGGCGCATTCCCGCAGGGTTCTGTTCATGGCGCGCCGCTCAATAGGCTGTTGAGATACTCTTCGATGCGCGTGTATCCGTTCAGGTCGGGGTCGCTGTTCGGGTCGTCGTATGCGTCTGGGTTGAGGCCGTTTTGCCGCTCCCATTCGTCGGGGAGTCCGTCTTCGTCCGCGTCGGGGGGAGGGTTTCCGCGCCTGTATGCCGGGTAGCCGCCGACCTGGGCGGGGCTGTCGATGATGCGCGTCGTTTGCCGCCTCGCCTGTCGAACGATGCGCGCGTCCACGGCGTCTCTGGAAGGCGCCCCGGCAATTTTAAAAACAAGCTCCGCCGCCTCCTCCGCGCTCATTGCCCATTCCATCGTTGTTGGATTCGGCGTTGGCGCAAGCAGCGCCTCTGGGGCGTCAATCGTTTTCAGCGGGTTGTTTTGATAGGGAAAAAACTGGTTTCCTTCCAGATAAACGCGGCTGTCGGGGTGAATGTCCGGCGAGACGAGCAGCGCCGGTCCGCGCCCGTCTCTTCCTGCGAGGTACCGATTTCGCGCGATGTTGACCCGTATCGGCGGAGAGCGCCATACATCCGCCAAGCGCGTTCCGAACCTCCCCCAGTTGACAATGACGTTCTGAATAATCTCCGCGGAGACTCCCCCCGCGGCGACAGGGTTTCGCTTGTCGGCGCTGACCATCAAATTCTGAATCAGCGAGACCTCGCGCGTATGGTAACTGATCAGTACCCCTCGGCTGTGCGGGCCGGAGGGGTGGATCGAGTCGTCCAGCGCTTCGGCAACGATGCATCGCTGTATCGTCACTCTCCGCGCGGGCGACCGTATTCCGATCAGCTCATCCACCGCCCATGAAAATGAGCATCGATCAATGACAATGTCATGTACCTTTAGGTTGGCAGGTCCGTCGTTTTCCTGTCCGATGGTCAGCGCGTCCCGTTCAAACGGATCGGGTCCGTCGGGGTCGGCGCCGGGTCGAATGCGCATCCCGCGCATGACCACATCATGCGTTTGAATGCGTATGGAGCCGCCCGCGACGCAGATCCCGTCGCCGGGGGCGGTCTGTCCTGCAATTGTGCAGCGCGGCTCCCGTATGCGAATCGGCGTTTTGAGGCGGATGACGCCCCCCGTTTTAAACAGGATGAGGCGCGGTCCGGACGTTTCAACCGCCCGCCTAAAGGAGCCTGGTCCGTCGTCCGCTAGGTTCGTTACATAGAGAATGCGCCCCCCTCTTCCGCCTGCCGTCTGCGCGCCCCAGCCCAGCGCCTCCGGAAAGGCGGGGGCTTGGTTCGACGGCGGAGGCGGAACTGCAGGCGTACCCCACGGCTCGCCCGTAAAGCGAATCGAGGCGTCTCTCTTCGAAAAAATCAGAAGCCCAGAGCCGCCGTAAATGGGCTTGTCGATATGCGGATAGGCGGAAAGACGCCCCGAATCGTCCATATAAACCACCTTCTGAACGGCGTCCGAAAGCGCCGCGATGTTCGACGCGAGACGAGTCTGCCAGCTCCGCCGCGGCGCGCCGATCAGGTTCCATCCTTGACGCAGTTTCAACTCAACGGGATGCGCCGCGCCTTGCAGGCGTATCGTCCGCGCCTCTTTCATGACAACGAGAAAACCTGCGCTGGGTTCAAAAGGCGTTTGAGCCGACCCCTCCACGAACTGCCCGTCCTTATTCATGACAATCAGATGCTCAACCGCCTCATCGCCGCCCAGCAGCTCGCGCAGCCCGTCCATAGAATCCGCGCCCGCGTCATGAACAGGCAGACAGGCAAGGTTGAGTCCTTTTTTAAGGCGAAGCTCAACGGCGAATTCCGAAGCGGAAGCGGCAGAAAGCGCCGTCAACGCCGCGAGAAGCCAAGCCGCCCGCCTCATGCTTTAACCGCCAGAGAGTAGCCCGTTTGCTCCAGCGTGGATCCAATCAGCCGCTCCACCCTGCGCAGCCGCTCCTCCGAGAGCGCCGTCGGCCACTTCGGCAGCGGATACGGTCGAATGTGCCGCGTCATCTCTTTCAACAGCGGCTCGTCGTAGGGTAGGTCGAGAAACTGAAGGGCGCGGGCGGTTGTCTCTGGGGCGTTGTTGACCAGCTCCTCATACCGTATTTCAAGATACCGAGTCGGCGCCATCTGCCGCCCCGCCTCGACCGCCATGCGCGCGCACGCCTCCCACTGAAGCGCGCATGTTTCCAGCAGCGGGTAGGTTTTGCGGATGCGGCGCAGACCTGGGACGCGCGGACCCCATAGCGGCTTGGAGCTGTTGAAAAGATGCCGGCGGGCGATGCCGACCGCCCACGGCAGATACGCCGGCATTTCGATCAAGCTTCTCCAGTCGTCGATATGCATTTTGCGCTTGAATGCCCGCCCCATGAATTCCGCGACCCATTTGACTCCGCCGCGCTGCCGCTTCTCCGTATCGGCTTGGCGGGGCGTCCGTATGGACAGGTCGCGCATTCCCTTCCATGTGTCGACCGCGGAGGCGGCTGCATCCCGCCCGTCTCGCAGCAGGTGAAGAAAAAGCGCATCAGGGAACACTTTGTCGATGAACGGAATGCGCAGGCAGTTGCTGGGCGTTTTTTCGGCGAAGCGCGGTTTGCCGGACGCGCGCAGCTCCTTCTCAAAAGCGCGGCGGATATAGGCGCAAACAGCGGGCTTCGCGTCGCTTGCCGGGCGCTGATCGGTCGGGCTGTATGCGCGCCCGTATCTCCATATCGCAGTCGGCTCGCGCAACACAAACAGATCAGGGTGGCGGTTGAGCGTCTCCGCCAGCATTTTGGTACCCGAACGCGCCGCCCCGATCAGTATCGCCGGCCGACGCAGAAGACCGCCCATGAGAACCGCCCCGCCGCCATAACAACGGGCGCATGTTAACCTGAACAGGAGGAAGCGGCAACGACGGACGCCCGCAAACCCATGGCGTCATTCCCGCGCCCCTCCTCGTCATTCCCGGCCCTCTCCTCGTCATTCCCGCGCAAGCGGGAATCTTAAAAGGCGCGTCTCCCGATCAAGCGCCATCGCCGCGACGAACTCCGTTTGAGCGTACCGCGCCGCTTCAACATATCGGCGTTTTATCGTTCATGCCGTTTTCCAGCGCGTCGATATACTCGGCGGCTGTCCATTTGCGTTCCAGCCGTTCCGACAGGAGCAGCAGATAGAGCCGTTTCAGCTCCAGCTGTTCGCGCCGTCCGAGGGGAGCGTCTGCCGCCTCGGCGAAGGGCGTTTCGGAGAGGCGGCGCGCCGCGTTCAGCGCCTCCTCCCCGACAACAAAGGTCTGGTCGCGCCGCTCATGCCGCTTGCATAACGCGCCGCCTAAGCGCAAGCCGATGGAGACATCCCCCCGCTCAATCGGACTTCGGCACACGACGCACTGCCCCAGCCTCGGCCGGTACCCAAGCAGGTTCAGCAGCTTCGCCTCAAAACTGCGGGCGATGCGCCGCGCCCGCCCCACCGAGTCGGCGCCGGACGCGGCGGACAAGGCGGATCGAAGCAGGTTGAACAGGTCGGGGTTCGGGTTGTTTTCTAAGCCGGCGGCGTCCGCGGTCTGCGCTAAATGGGAGGCGTAGGCGATATGGAGCGGGTCGCGCATGCGGACGCCGAAGGGGCGGGACACATCGAACGAGTTGATGTAATGCAGATCGCGGTTCGCTTTTTTAAAAAAAACCAGCTCGCCGACATTGAACAGCTGAAGCGAGGCGGCGAGTCGGCTTCTCGGTTTGCGCGCGCCGCGCGCGACGACGCTGAGCCGCCCGTTCTGCGCCGCGCAGAATGTGACGATCCGATCCGCTTCGCCGAGATCGTAACTGCGGACAACAACCGCCTGGTCTTTATGTACAGCCACGCGCGCTCCCTTCGTGCTTGATGCGCATTATGGACGGCTGCGCGTTTTGGCGCAACCTTCCCTGTCCTCCGATTCCCGTTGAAAAGGGTTAGGGCGGTTTAAAGAACGGGCGCGGCGGCTGCGATGCTTTAAGATTCCCGCTTACGCGGGAATGACAGCATTGGGGCGCGGGAATGACAGCGACAAGCGGCGCGGGAATGACAGAATCGGGGGCGAAGAGCCGCGTTGAACGCATAAAATTCAAAAAAAGCGCTGTAAACGTTGACAAAGCCCCGCCTTGCAGCGCATGATGTGGTAGGGCTGACCTTACGTCTTAGCTGGGACATGTCAGCATGCGAACGCGGACGCTGTCTGCGGCGCCTCTGGATTCCCGCTTACGCGGGAATGCATGTCCTCGCGGAAGCGGGGAACGATCTGGTTTGCGGCGCCTTTTTCCATGAATAGAGCGATCCTTCGCTCAAAAGTCCCAGCTTTATGCATGAGGTCAGGGTAGGCGCATTTTCAAAAGAGGATACGATTGATGCTTCTAGGCAGACCGCTCCTACAGCGCATCTGCATTCTGCTGGCTCTCGCCTTCGGATGGACGGCGGCGGCGTCGGATACGGAATGGACATACGCCGCTTTCAAGGGCAAGTCGGCGCCCATCGTGGACGGGTCGCTGGACGATCCGTCTTGGGAAGAGGTAGAGAGCGAGCCGCTTCAACGCGATTTTGAGAACGGCTCTCTGCGGGAAGGCGACGCCGACTTTGAGGCGGAGTTCAAAGCGGTATGGCGCGACGGAAGCCTGTATGTTGCCGTCAAAATACGGGACGACCAGCGCATTTCAAATCAAAGCGAGCCGATGCAGTCGGACCGTTTCATCTTGGAGATGCCGCAGAGCGACGGGCAAAGGAAGCGGTTTTTGGCGCCGCTTTTTCAGATGCAGGCGGTCGACAATCCGGCAACCTTTTTCGGCGAGTGGAGCGTTGACGGAAGCGCGCTGGAGTTTAGCCTTGAAACGAACGCGATGTTCAGCGCGGACGCGCTGATGCGCCTGAACATGTACTATATTGATGTGGACGCGGGCGAACCTGACCGCACCATCGGATGGGCGAACCCGCTGGCTTCAGGGGATCCGCAGTTTGGAACGATTCTTTTTCAGCGCGGTCCCATCTCCGCCAACACGCTTACAACGACATGGGGCGGCGTCAAGACGCTTTACTGATCACCCGCTGAAGTTGGATCGTTGGACGAGCATAGCCTTTATTGATAGGTAGAGGCTCCGTCAACCAGATCGTCGTTTTCGCCCTTGCGTAAAATGCGCGGGAATCTTAGAAGGCTCATTTTCTGTCCAAATTCTATTCGCGCGCTGTGGCGCCATTGTTGGCGCTCTTTTTGCGTTGTTTTGTAAACGGCATACAGCAAAGGAGACCAGCATGAAACGAACATCTAGCATGCCTTCAGCCAAAAAGACGGGGGCGAAATGCGCCGCGTTGTTCGCCGTTTTGTTCTTCTCTGCGCTTTCTGCGCATGCGGAGATTGTGCAGGAGGACATCTTTGCGTGGTGGAGCATGGACTTCGGCGGAACGGAGCCGCCCATCAAAATCTACGCGCTGCCGGGCGGACACAGCATGGAGATGCCCATGAGCGCGCGTCGGGTGTTTAGACAACCCCCTTATGGAAGAGCCGTTTCATTTCAAGGCGGAAAAGGCGCCGAGGCAGAGCTTCCAAAACCGATGAACGCGCAAGGCGGCGTCACCCTTTCCCTCTTCGTCAAGATCAAGGAGATGCCGAAGCCGGGCGAGCGCGATGCTGTCATCTTCCGCATACATAACAAGAACGGCGATCGGGTGGATTTTATTGCCGAGTCGGTAAACGGTGTCAGCTCGTGGATTTTCCTTCGATTAGGGGTAGGCGGCATCGGCTGCAGCGCGCACAATATAAAAGCGAAAGTAGGCAGTTGGGTTCATCTCATCACAACCGGCTATGGACCTGAGCAAAATATAGGGTTCGGCCCCGGCGGCGCGCTGAAATGCGCTGTCTGGATCAACGGAGGTTTCGACGGAGGGCTTGGGCGCGTTCAGGCGTATTCGATAGACGTTGACCTGACGCACGTTCTGATAGGGAGGGCTATGTCGGCGCTCTGGACGATGTGATTGTCTTCAACCGAGGCCTCACCGAGGAGGAGGTCATGGCGGTCTATCAAGACGACATTCGAGAGCTGCTGTCGGTTCAGCCGAAAGGGAAGCTGGCGGAAACATGGGCGAACCTGAAACGCGGCTCATAAGCGCACTGCGGCGCCATAGTTGGCGCTCTTTTTGCGCAATTTCAAACGGCATACAGCAAAGGAGACCCGCATGAAACGAACGTCTAGCATGCCTTCAGTGAAAAAAACGGGGGCGAAATGTGCCGCTTTGTTCGCCGTCTTGTTCTTCTCCGCGCTTACTGCGCATGCGGAGATTGTACAGGAGGACATCTTTGCGTGGTGGAGCATGGACATCGGCGGAACGGAACCTCCCATCAAAATCTACGCGCTGCCGGGCGGATACAGCATGGAGATGCCCATGAGCGCGCGTCGGGTGTTTAGACAACCCCCTTATGGAAGAGCCGTCTCATTTCAAGGCGGAGAAGGCGCCGAATCAGAGCTGCCAAAGCCGATGAACGCGCAGGGAGGCGTCGCCCTATCCCTCTTCGTCAAGATCAAGGAGATGCCGAAGCCGGGCGAGCGCGATGCTGTCATCTTCCGCATACATAACAAGAACGGCGATCGGGTGGATTTTATTGCCGAGTCGCAACACGGCGTCAGCTCGTGGATTTTCCTTCGATTAGGGGTAGGCGGCATCGGCTGCAGCGCGCACAATATAAAAGCGAAAGTAGGCAGTTGGGTTCATCTCATCACAACCGGCTATGGACCTGAGCAAAATATAGGGTTCGGCCCCGGCGGCGCGCTGAAATGCGCTGTCTGGATCAACGGAGGTTTCGACGGAGGGCTTGGGCGAGTTCAGGCGTATTCGATAGACGTTGACCTGACGCACGTTCTGATAGGGGAGGGCTATGTCGGCGCTCTGGACGATGTGATTGTCTTCAACCGAGGCCTCACCGAGGAGGAGGCAATGGCGGTCTATCAAGACGACATTCGAGAGCTGCTGTCGGTTCAGCCCAAAGGGAAGCTGGCGGAAACATGGGCGAATCTGAAACGCGGCTCATAAGCGCAATGCCGATGCCGTTGACGAAAACGTACGTTTTGGTAGGCCGTTCGTACCATATGGTACGCTGTCTCCCCAGCGAACCTACCTCGCCGACACGCGCGGCCAGCCCCTCTCCACACCTTGACCATCCAAAAGGCGTTGAAAGTCGCTCAAGCGCTTTGCGTTGTTTCGGACGGCGCGCGGCGTCTCCTTTAGCCCAACGCAATGCGACGCCAGCAGACCCGCCGCTTCGCCGATGCCCCACTCCACTGGATGAAGCCGATAACAGCCGTTTGAGATATGCGTCGAGCCGATGTTTTTGCATGCAGGCAACAGATTCTCCATGCGAATCGGCAGCAGCGACCCAAGCGGTATCTGAAACGGCAGGCTGCTGATGTCGATGTAATTGTCGCCGCCGCTGCTCGGATGCAGGTCGATGCGGTAGCTCCCGACGCCGACCGAGTCATGGAACGGCGCCGCTTCCGTCTCTTCTCGCCCGGCGCCTGTTTCAGCCATGCGCGCTTCCAAGCCGATATGCCGCTCTGTGACGGTGAACTCGGCGCGTATGCGGCGCGACTCGCGGATATACGGGTACTTGGCGAGGCCGTCCTCTGTGCCGACAATGTCGCCGCGCAGGCGCAGACCCTTCCAGCCCTCTCCGCCGTCCGGGCGCGGCGCTTCCGTTTGGAGCCAGTACAGCAGCGACAGGCTCAACTGCTTCGCCCGGCGCAGATGCGTTTCGGCGTCCGGGTCGTCGATGAGATTTCCAAGCCAGTAATCGTTCATCGGCCAGTTGACAAGCGAGATGCCGCTTGAAAAGGCGCCGTCTTCAAAGTTGGCGCGGTCCAAAATGCGCCTGTAGCGCCACAAGCCGGTCTCTTTGACAGGGTCAAACTCGTATTGGCGCGGCTCCAACGTGACAGGGTGCGAGCCGACAAGCGACAGCAACCGCCCCGGCCACGGCGGGCGCATTTCAGGAACATAGGCGCGCCAGAACGCGTACTCTTCAGGCTTCTCAATTGTCCAGTCTTCATCGGGGCGGTAGTCCATCGCAAAGCAGACGGTGAACGCCTGATGGTTGTCGGGCTGCGCTTCGGACGGTGCATGCGGTTCGTCCGTCTCCGCCTGCGCCTCGGCGCCGACAACATACTCGGTCTGCGTTATCGGCAGCAGCTCGCCCGTTTCGGTCGCGTCCAGGACATATTCGCCGCGCAGTACCGTCTCGTCGCCTGTCCGCAGGCATTTCGTCAAGACGGCGAGAACGCGGTCGCCGTCGGTTAAGGCGCTGACAGCGCGCCGCTCCAGAAGAATCGTCAGCCTTCCCGCGCTGATATGCGGCGCCGTCGCATCGTTCAGAACCGCGAGCGCGGCGCGCGGTTCATGGCAGAGGCGCGAGACGCTTCCGTTTCCAGGGTTGAGCCGTTCGCTGCGAAGGGCGGCGCCTTTGAGCGGGTAATTGCGTCGGTAAAAATCCCGTATGCGCTCTCGAAACTGGCGGTAGGAGCGGGAGGCGCCGAACTGTTCGATCCATGGGTTTTCGTCGGGCGGCACTGCCTGCTGGGTCAGCTGTCCGCCGATCCAGTCCGTTTCTTCGGTTAAGAGGACGGTTCTGCCGCTGCGCGCGGCGGCTAAGGCGGCTGCGCATCCGCCCGTTCCGCCGCCGATGATGAGTATGTCGGCGCTTCGTTCGCGCGCCGCTGCGTCGTAATGCCCGTTTTGAGACGCCCAGTTGTCGCGGCGCATATCGATTCCTCTTGCTTTTTGGCCGGTTTCATGCCATAAATACATCAACGGAGGAGTCGGCGCAACTAACAGAAAGGGCGTCTTGATGTCGAAGAAAACGGATGCGCGGAAACCTGAGATTGTGGCATGGCTAAAGCCGTCCTGCGGATGGAGCAGAGGCGTGCGCGCTGTCCTGAAAAAATACGGGCTGGAATACGAAGACAAAGACGTTGTGAACATCCCCGCCAACTACATGGAGATGGTGCGCGTGACGGGTCAGCGTTACCAGCCGAGCCTCATGATCAACGAAGAGGTTTTGCCGGACATCAGCGGCGAGGAGCTGGAAGAGTGGCTCATCGAATCGGGGCTGGTGGAGGTATCGGCGGAGGATGCGGACGCGCCTGTTGACCGCGGCTGCGAGGATCATGGCCCGTCCGTCCAGATGATTTTCCGCCGGTAGCGTTTGCGGCGCGGGAGGCTACAGCAAGATGGACGATTCGACCAGTTTTGACACGCTTCTTGAACGCCTGATTGAGGAGGCGAAGGCGGACCCTGCGGCGCGGGATAAATTGCTGCGCGCGTTGCTGCCGCTGGAGCTGCTGCGCCTTCCTGAAGAGGTTGTCGACATGAAGCGTTTGCTTGAACAGACCGTTCAAACCCTGGAGAGTTTGGCTGAAACGCAGAAGGGTTTCGCTGAAACGCAGGCGGGGATTCTTAAAACGCAGGAAATGCTGATAGAGGCGGTGAACCGCCTTGAGCGTCGACAAGAAGAGTTTGCCGCCGAGCAAGCGAGAATGAGAGAGACCCAGGAAAAACTGGTCGAAACTCAAAACTGGTTGCTTGAGACGGTGAACGGGTTGCTTGAGACGGTGAACGGGTTGCTTGAGACGGTGAACGGGTTGCTTGAGACGGTGGATCGTCTAACGAGAACGCAGGAAATGATCCTCGCCGATCAAGCGGAAATGAAAAAGGAGCTGAAGAGGATTGCGGACAAGCAGGAGAAGATGCAAAAAACGCTGGATGCGGTCGTCGCAAATCAAGCGGAGATGCAAGCGACGCAGAAGCGGATGCAGGACGACATCGGTCAGCTGAAAGGCGAGTCGCTAGAGGTCAGGCTCGATTTTCGCCTCGTTCCGAAACTTCGTCAGCATCTCAAAATCCGCAAAACGAAAGTGATCCGCAGCGTAGCGAGACCGTCCAACGGCAATTTTTTCGACGAGATCGACGACGCCCTGGACGAGGAGATCATTACCGAGCGGCAGCGGGGCAGAGTCTTCGATACCGACATGATCATGAAGGGCGTCGTTCCGCAAACCGCGG
Organism: Candidatus Poribacteria bacterium; assembly: GCA_963665845.2. Classification (GTDB taxonomy): domain Bacteria; phylum Poribacteria; class WGA-4E; genus JAPPNK01. The sequence goes on along the minus strand of OY762492.1, from coordinate 1,393,752 downwards.
ACGATCTTTGGATCGCGATTGAGGCGTCCAACACGATCGACGCCAGCGACATAGACAGGGCAAAAGAAACGGCAGAGATCCTGAGCATCGTCTATCAAGCTGACGCGGAACCGGTCGCCGCGGGCTATGAGGTCTCTGAAACGGTAAAAGGATACGCCGAGCAAAACGGCGTCATGGTCATCCTGATCTAGCCAAACCGCGCGCTCGTCGTCTGTACGAAGGGAAGAGATGTGGTATCATAACTGGCGTTGAGAAACGCGAGTCGAAACCGCACAGAGGGGATTCCTAGAGCTTATGAGCGCGACGCACCAAATCGCCGTGATACCGGGCGACGGCATCGGTCCAGAAGTAACGGCAGAGGCGATGAAGATTGTCGATGCCGCCGCCGAGACCTTCGGCTTCAACTATGAAACGCAGTCGTACGATTTCGGCGGCGACCGCTACCTCGCCGCGGGCGACGTCCTGCCCGATTCTGCCATCGAAGAGTTCCGCGATTTCAACGCCATCTTTCTCGGCGCCATCGGACATCCCGACGTCGCGCCCGGCATCCTTGAAAAAGGCATTCTTCTCAAAATACGGTTCGACCTTGACCAGTACATCAACCTGCGCCCCATCAAGCTGTATCCGGGCGTCCCATGCCCGCTCAAAGACAAGGGTCCTGAAGAGATCGATTTTGTGGTGGTGCGCGAAAACACGGAGGGCATCTACTCCGGCGCGGGCGGCATTCAGTATAAAGGAACGCCGCAGGAGGTGTCGACGCAGATTCATGTAACAACGCGCTTCGGCGTGGAGCGCGCTGTGCGTTACGCCTTTGAGCTGGCGCGCAAGCGGGACAAGATGAAGCAGCTCCACCTCGTCGCCAAAACGAACGTTCTCACGTACGTACATGACACGTGGGAGCGCGCCTTCCATGAGATCGGCGCGGCGGAGTATCCTGACATTCAGCGCGAATACGCCCATGTGGACGCCGCTTGCATGTGGTTTGTCAAGAACCCTGAGTGGTTCGATGTTGTTGTAACGGACAACCAGCTGGGCGACATCATCACCGATTTGGGCGCCGTCATTCAGGGCGGGATGGGCGTCGCCGCGTCGGGCAACCTGAACCCTGAAGGCGTCTCCATGTTTGAGCCGATCCACGGTTCTGCGCCGCGTTATACCGGGCTGGGCAAGATCAACCCGATCGCCGCCGTCGCCGCGGCGGGAATGATGCTTGACCATCTGGGCGAAGCGGAAGCGGCGTCGGCGGTGGAGGGCGCGATCGCGTCAGTCCTGGCTGGCGGCAAGATCGCCGACCTGGGAGCGGGGCGCATGGGCATGTCCACCTCCGAAGCGGGCGATCTGATTGCGGCGGAAGTGCGCCGCGCAGGAAAAGGCTAAACGATGCGCCAATCGCAACTTTTTGGACGGACGCTGCGGGAGAATCCAGCGGACGCGCAGATACCGAGCCATCAGCTGCTGGTTCGCGCCGGTTTTATTCGTCAGCTGGGCGCGGGCCTCTTCTCGCTGATGCCGCTGGCAAACCGTTCCGCGCTGAAAATTGAGCAGATCATACGCGAAGAGATGAACGCTGTCGGCGGGCAGGAGATGGACATGCCGCTCGTTCAGCCCGCTGAATTGTGGCAAGAAACGGGGCGGTATGAAGCGCTGGCGGGGCGGGAACTGTTGGCGTTCCAAGACCATAACGGACGCGAAAATGTGCTGGCGATGACGCACGAGGAAGCGGTGACGACGCACGCCCGCACGGAGATCAGCTCCTACCGCCAGCTGCCGCTCAACGCGTACCAGATCAAGTTGAAATTTCGAGACGAACTGCGCCCGCGCGCCGGGCTGATTCGCGTCCGCGAATTCAAAATGAAGGACGCCTACTCGTTTCATGCAGACGAGGCATGCCTAGACGAGACTTATGATCGTATGTACGACGCTTACGCGCGCATTTATGAGCGGTGCGGCGTTCCAGCCGTTTCGGTGGAGTCGGACCCTGGGATGATTGGAGGGACGGCGGCGCATGAGTTCATGCTGGTCACGCCGTCGGGGGAGGATCGGCTCGCGCTCTGTAAAGGGTGCGATTACACCGCGAACGCCGAGATCGCCGTCTTTGAAAAAGGCAAACGCTCCTTCGGCGATCCGCTGCCGATAGAGGAAGTCTCGACGCCGAACCGCGAAACAATTGAGGAGGTGGCAGGTTTTCTCTCCGTTCCGACAGCTCAAACCATCAAAGCGGTTCTGTATATGTCGGACGATGGGCTTGTTTTTGCGGGCATACGCGGCGATCTGGAGGTGAACGAGACGAAGCTGTCGAACGCCGTTGGAACGGAGCTGCGGCCGGCGGAGGAGTCGGAGATACGGGCGGCGGGCATTGTCCCTGGGTATGCGTCGCCCATCGGCGCGAACCCGTTTCTCGTTGTCGGCGACGATTCCCTGTTAGATCTAACGAACGGGATCGCCGGGGCGAACCGAGAGGGCTTTCATTTCAAAAATGTGAATGTCCCGCGCGACTTTGCGCTGGACATCTGCGCGGACATTGCGCTCGCCCAGGACGGCTCCCCTTGCGCCAGCTGCGGCGGCGCGCTGGAAGCGGCAAACGGCATTGAGGTCGGCAACATTTTCAAACTCGGCGTCAAATACAGCGAAGCGATGGGGGCGACCTTCTTAGACGAAAACGGGCGGCAAAAGCCGATCGTCATGGGGTGCTACGGCATCGGCGTTGGGCGTCTGCTCGCGTCGGCGGTGGAGGCGAATTACGACGCGGACGGCATTCGGTTCCCCGTTTCGGTTGCGCCGTACCATGTTCATCTTGTGCCTGTCGGGAGGGGGGCGGCGGTTCAAGAGGCGGCGGACGCCCTTTATGAACAATGGACGGGCGAAGGATTTGAGGTTCTTTACGACGACCGAAACGAGTCGCCAGGGGTGAAGTTCAAGGACTCGGATCTGATTGGTTTGCCGGCGCGTGTGACGGTGAGCGAGCGCACCCTGGCGCAGAGCGCTTATGAGACGAAGCTGCGCCGAGCCGCCGACCGCGAGATCGTCCCGATTGAGGTGTTTGACCTGCAGGCGCTGCTGGATGAGGCGCGCCGTATTGAAACGGAATAACGAACGCGGAGGAGCTTCATGTCATCAAACGCGATTCATCTTTACATCGCCCCTATAGGCGGCCATGGAGCGGACGGGTCTAAAGAGCGCCCTTTCGGCTCTTTAGAAGAAGCGCGCGCCGCGCTGCGCCAAGATTCCCGTTTTCAAAAAAGCGGAATGGGCGCGGTCGTCGTCTTGCGCGGCGGACGGTATGAGCTGGACGCGCCGTTTGAATTGACTGCGGAGGACAGCGGAACGGCAAACGCCCCTGTCGTCTACCGGTCGGCGGAAGGGGAAACGGCGATCCTCTGCGGCGGCAAAGTTGTGCGCGGATTTGAGCCTGTCGGACGAGAGCTGGGCGCGCGCCTTAAACCAAACGTACGGGAGCATGTTGTTGCCGTCGATCTGAAGGCGCAGGGCATCAACGATTTCGGCGAAATAAGATCGCGCGGCATGGGGCGCCCCGGCCATTCCGCAGGGCTAGAGCTGTTTTTCAATGACCAGCCGATGACGCTGGCGCAATACCCGAACGACGGCTGGCTTCGTCTTCATAACCCAAAAGAGGACCGATTCTCATGCGATGACGCGCGCATGGAAACCTGGCGGCTGGACGATGTCTGGGTTCATGGCTACTGGACGCATGACTGGGCGGACTCGTATGAGCGGGTCGCCTCCATCCAAGACGGCGTCATCGAAACGGAGCCGCCGCATGGCGTATACGGTTACAAGGCGGGTCAGCGGTTTCGTTTTGTGAACGTGCTGGAGGAGCTGGACGCGCCCGGCGAATGGTACCTTGACCGCGAAACGGGCGTTCTCTACTTCTATCCGCCCAGCGATATTGAGGCGGGGACGGCGGTCGTCTCCATCGCCGACAGCGTACTCTCCATGAAGGAGGCGCGCCATGTCCGTTTTGAGCGGGTCGCGTTTGAGGCGTCCCGCGGCGCGGCGGTACGCATCAACGGCGGCGAAGGGTGCGGACTTTACGGCTGCGTCATCCGAAACGCAGGGACAGACGGCGCACTTGTGAGCGGCGGCAAAGAGCATTCCATCGTCAGCTGCGACGTCTATGAAACGGGCGGCTCCGGGCTGCGCGTTTCAGGCGGCGACAGGTCAACGCTGACGCCCGCGCGCCACAACGTCGAAAACTGCCATATACGCCGCTTCAGCCGATGGTGCCGCACCTACCGCCCGGCGGTCGGCATCGGAGGCGTCGGCAACCGCCTCGCGCACTGCCGAATCCATGACGCGCCGCACGCGGGCGTCAGCTTCGGCGGAAACGACCATGTCCTAGAATTCAACGAACTTTACGACCTATGCCAAGAAACGGGCGACGTGGGCGGGTTCTACACAGGGCGCGACTGGACGACGCGCGGGACGATCATCCGCCATAACCTGCTGCGCGACATCGCCGGCATGGGCAGCCACCGCGCGAACGCGGTCTATCTGGACGATGCGGCGAGCGGGATCGCCATCGTCGGCAACATTTTCGCGCGCGTCACAAAGGCGGCGTTCATTGGCGGCGGGCGCGACAACCGCGTTGAAAACAATGTCTTCGTGGAGTGCGAGGTTGCCGTTCATATTGACGACCGCGGCTTGGGCTGGGCAAAGTCGCATATCTCGGTCGGCGGCGTGTGGAACATGTATGAGAAGCTGCGGGCGGTGAATTATCAGCAGCCGCCCTATTCGACGCGCTATCCGCCGCTCGTTCATGTGGCGGAGGATGAGCCGGCGGCGCCGAAGGGCAACGTTGTTCGGCGCAACTTGACCTACAACTGCGTTCGAGATGAGATCGCCGCGTCGGCGGTTCCGCATACGGTCATGGAGGACAACTACGCGGAGGCGGACGATCCGCTTTTTGTGAACGCCGCGGAGAACGATTACGCGCTTCTGCCGGAGTCGCCTGTTTGGGCGGTCGGTTTTGAGCCGATACCGACGCACCGCATCGGCCTTGTTCTGGACGGTTTGCGTCGGACGCTGCCTCCGCGCTAAAATGAACAGGCAAGGGAGGGCGAAACGATGAGTCTTGAAAACCGAACTACGTGGATCATCGCAGGACTTGCAGCGGTCGCAATCGTTGTAATCGCATTGCTCTTGCTCTTTCACCGCGGCGTCTTCGATACAGGCAAAGATGCCGAGACCGTCTTCTCTTGGGATGAAACGGAGCAATCTCCGCGGCTCCGGTCCCCCTCAGTAGCGAACGGAGCTGGGGCTGAAACAGAGCGAGGATCCAATGCGACCGACCAAGCAAGCTCTGGCGATGAGGGCGATGAAAATGGGCGAGCGTCCGGCAGCGGGGAGGCGTCTGTCGAAGATTTAGACGCCATCGCCCGAGAATACGACGACAACGGGCAGGTTGGCGAGCCTCCTGAAGGATGGAAGCCCGATTACTCCCATTGGGACACAATGGCATGGGGCAAGCCGTCTTTAGAAGAAGTCGGAATTCTTGAGCGGCATATAGGCACAGCCCTCGTTTACCGTCCCTCTGAAGAGACGCGCCAACGGAGACAAGAGATTGAGAATGAGCGGAACGCCGCCATCGAAAAAGGGCTGATTACGGGCGCGCCCAGAGAAGGGTATGTCAAGCGGGAATTTGACGACGGCGACGATGCCGCCTATGTTGCGAGGAGCTTTGTCGGCAGATTTGACGCTATGTTGGCAGAGGATATACTGCTGAATAAAGGCGGTATGCGAGAGGAGCCAGCCGTTGGATACACCGGCGGCGGATTCCTCGGTTACCGAAATCCGACCGGAAATTTCGAAATCTATTATTATCGAGAGACAGACGGCTCTCTTACGCGCTATGTGATCTTAAAAAACAGCAAAGTGGAGCGGCATTATGCAGGTCCGCCGCCGGATCTGGAAGCGCTAGGGTTCACCCCCAGAGACATTGAGATCCAGAAAAATAGATGGCAGAGGCGCGATTATTATTTTTTGAAAGACGAATACTGACGTCATGCCTAAAGTTTCATGGGGAAAAGGCTTCGTCATCTAGATCGTCATTCCCGCGCAAGCGGGAATCTTAGGGCGTCGCCGCCGCGCCTTTAAACCCCCCTAGCCCCCCTTTTCAAGGGGGGAATCGGACGCGGCGCCGCGAATATCCCCGTTCCGAACGCGCCTGCTCAATACACCCCAACCACGACCGTATCATGCAGCTCCGTCAGCAGCCGCAGATTCTCGACGCCGTCCCATGGATAGAGATCGATCGGCTCGGCGCGTTCCGCTTCGTCCCGCTCTAAAAAGCGCGGCATAAAGAACTCTTTGGTGAGCGTCGTCAGCGCGACGCGCCCCGTCCCGCCGTAATCTACCCGCCGCGTCGGGTCGGACGGGTCCAGCAGCTCAATATAGGCGCGCGGCAGCGGCGGATAATAGGTGATTGCATACTCGTCGGCGGGATCGAACGGCTTCGACATCGCCAAACCCATGAGCGTGTTGCCGTAGGTCGGCACAAACTCGATGCCTGGGATCAGCTCCTCGCGCGCGAAGCGGTTGAACTGCGCGTTCATCTCGGTTCCGCCGCAGAAGATGCCCTTGACGCCCGCATGCCGCAGCGACACTTTTTCGCACAGCGCCTCCAGCAGTTTCGGCGTTGTGAAGAGGCAGGCGACGCTCTCATGGGCGCGCAGTATTTTCAACCCCTGATCAACCACATGCCGTTTATACGCCTCCATCTCCATGCGCTTGCCGTCGCGTATCAGCTGGTTCACCCAGCGCGGGTCCATGTCGACATGGAAGCAGACGCCGCCGCGCGTTTGCGCCAGATGTTCAACCGCGAGCCGCAGCCGCCGCGGTCCCGTCGGTCCGAGCATGAGCCAGTCGGAGCCGCGCGGGAACCCCTCCTCCGAGAGCGAGTCGCTGAACATCTCATAGTCGATCTGAAAATCGCGGACGCTGATGCGGTTCTTCGGCAGCCCCGTTGAGCCGCCCGTTTCAAACACATAAACGGGGCTATTTTCGTACGCTTTCGGGATCCAACGGCGCACCGGCCCGCCGCGCAGCCATTCGTCCTGAAACGGTCCGAGCGCATGCAGATCGTCGAAGCCGTCGATTTCTTTGCGCGGGTCGAAGTCCAAGCCGCGCGCGTAGTCAATCCAGAACGGCGCGCCCGTTTCGGGGCTAAAATGCCACTGAATCATCTCGCGCACATGCGCGTCTAGACGCCGCTGCGCCTCCGCAACTTTTGCCTCCAAGCTCATTCGGCGGCCGCTTCCACCGCAAAGAGCCGATTTCGGCTGACAAGATAAAGCGTCCCGTCCTTCGGCACAGGCGTCGTGTACATGGCGCTGCCCATGTTCACCTCAAACAGAACCTCCAGCTCCGGCCCCTCTTTCAGGATGACCATATCGCCGTCCTCGTCGCCGATATACACCTTTCCGTCCGCCACAAGCGTGGAACCCCATACGGCGGCTTCCATATCATGCTTCCATTTTTTCTCGCCCGTCTTCGCATCGAAGCAGTACACATACCCGTTCAGATCGGCGGCGTAGACCAACCCATTATGAACGGAGACGGTGGAGATGGTGCGGTAGAATTTCTTTTTCTTGATAAACGGGTTGCCGCTTGCCGCCGTCGCTTCTTCGTCGTCGCCGAACACATGCCATATGGCGCCCGTTTCGGTGATGTCGCCCGTTTTTGCCGCGTCAATGGCGTAGAGATGCCCTTCGCCCTCGCCGTGTTCAGGGTCTTGACCGACGCCGATATAGACGACGCCGTCATGGAAAACGGGCGTTGAGACGATGTTGTTGCGCGTTCCTGCGCCGCCCAGATCCCAGACCGAGTCTTTCGGGTTGCAGTCGAATTTCCAGATCAGTTCGCCCGTTTCCGGCGCTAAGGAGTAGATCCATCCGTCGCCGCCGGGGAAGACGACCTGCCCGCGTCCGCCCGCTTCGCCGTATGCCGGGTTTGACCATTGCCCGTGGAGGATCTCCAGACCGGGCGAAGCGTCTTCCCAGACAAGCGCGCCTGTCTTCTTGTTGAGCGCGATGAAACTGGGCGCAAAGGGGGACGGAATGTTGATATGCCCCTCGTCAACGCCGTTGCCTGTGACGATAAACAGCAGATCGCCGACCGCAATCGGGCTGCAGACAGCGAGGTTGTGCGGGAACACATCCAGCTGCTCAATCATATCGTATTCCCAGACGATGTCGCCATGCTGCATCGTGACGTTCGTTTCGTCAATGTAGGGTCCGTCGTTTTCGCTGTCGTAAAAGCCCTCGGTATCGACGCAGACGACGGTGCAGCGGTTCGAGACGTAATAAACCCTGTCGCCTTCAATATACGGCGCGGAGCAGACGCCCTGGTAGGGCCAGTCGTTGACGCGCCCCGCTGTCAGTTTGGTGTGCGTCGTCTGCCAGAGAAACTCGCCGGTCTCTTCCTTAAACGCCATGATGTTGCCGCGGTCGCCGGTCAGCTGGGGCTGTTTGAACGATTCATTGTTGGTGCCGACAAACACTTTTCCTCCATGCAGAACCGGCCCGGCGTAACTTTGAGAGCCAAGTTCCGCCGTCCATTTGATGTTCATGCCTGTCGCGGGGTCCCATTCGGCGGGTAGGTTCGTTTCGTGCGAGACCATGTTACGTCCGGGAGTGAACCCCCACATCGAGACGCCCTGCTCGCTGGGCAGATGAGAGGAGGCATGCGCCGAAACGCCTGCCATGATGAAAAGAAGGGCGGTTGAAACACGCGCTGTTCGCATTATTCGCTTTTCCTAATGGTGATGTTGTCGTAGTAAATGTCGGCGTAGGAGAACCCGTAGATGCCGGCGCTGCCTTCAAGGTTCGGGTACGGGTCAACCGCTTCAATGGTCCAGGCGTCCGGTTTCGGCTCGCCGCGCTTCCAGACTTTGCCGCGAACGACCGCTTCCCCGTTCTCTATGTCGACGCGCATCTCCATGCGGTACCAGACATCCGGTTCCCATTGAAACGGCATCTGCTTTGCCATGCGCAGATCGGACGCCCACGAGAAGATATGCAGCGCCTGATGGTTCCCCTCCAGGGTCAGCACATACCGGTTGGCAATCAGCCCCATGTCGGGCATGCTGCGACGAGGGCGCGTTCCCATCATGTCGGCTTGAACCGTATAACCGGAACCGTCCGGCGCGCCGATATAGACGTAGGAACGGTCAAGCCCGCGGGCGACCCGCCCTTTATGCAAGACCCGTTCGCCGTCCATCTCGACCGTTTTGAATTTGCCGGCGGAGCCGATCCAGAAGCCCGGCGCCTGTCCGTCCGCAACATCGGTCAAATCCTCATAATACGGCAGGTTGGGCGAGATTCGGACGCGCCCGACCGCCTGCATTTCGCCCAGTTGAGCGGTGACGACGCCGGCGCTTGCCGCCGCCGCGGAGTGCGTCTGAAACATGCCGGCGCTGTCGACGGCGCCCTGCGCGCCTGCGACCGACCATGCAGCCTCTTTGGCGCCGATGAGACGCCCGTTCGCCGCGAAGGCGTACGCCGTGAACTGAACCGATTCGCCCGGCTTCAACAGAACCTCCGCCGGACGAATCTGCAGATGCGCAACCGTCTCATCCGGCGCCGGCGCCTCTGGATGCGGTCCGAGCATCGGCGGCGACGAAACCGTCGTGGAAGCGTCCGCGTCCGTTCCAATGCAGTAAAGCCCCGTCTCGGTCGGAATATAGACGCGCCGATAACCGACAACGGGCGAGCCGTAAATTTCAGAGGGTCGGTCGTCCAGCAGGAGCCTGTCCACATCCAGCGTTTCCACGCCGTTGTCGGTCAGTTTCAGGATGTGGATCAACCCGTTCACATCGGGGGCGTAGATTTTGCCGTCCGCGATGACCGGCGAGCCTTTGCCGACCGTCCCAAGGCTGTGCGTCCAGAGCGTGTCGCCCGTCTCGCCGTTCAGCGCGAGCAGGTTGGACGAGTTCTCAACCGCATAGACGACGCCGTTATGAACCGCAAGGCTGGCGTAGCCGACCGTCAGCCCGCTGCGCTTCCAGACGGAGCCTGTTTGGGTGATGTCGCCTTCCCCTGTTCCGTCAATGCAGACGACGGCGCCCATCTCGCTGGAGCCGATGTTCTCTTCGCTGTGCGCGGCGTACACCTTGTCGCCGTCCACGACGACGGAGGCGTTGATGCCGCGTTTGCTCAGCGCGAATGACCAGACGATCTTGCCGGTGGACGCCTGCAGCGCGTAGATGGAGCCGTCCGCGCCGCCTGTAACGATGAGCCGCTGCCCGTTGATGTCCGCAACAACGGGAACGCTGTAGGTGGTGTCGTAGGGGGGTTTGGGCAGGGTTGTTATCCATGCAAGGCTTCCCGTTTTTTTGTCGAACGCCCAGAACCGATGCCGCGGAATCTGTCCGCCCCAGCTGGAGTTCAGATAACTAAGGATGACCAGGTCGTCGGCGATGACGGGCGTGTTCGTGCGTCCGCCGTAGCCGGAGATGCGCCCGTAGGTTTCGGTGAGCGACTTTGACCAGAGGATGTTGCCGTCCTTGTCGTATGCGCGGAAGACGCCGCCGACGCCGTGCGTATAGAGATTCCCCGTTTCAGGGTCGCCGGCGGGATTTGACCATCCGCCGCGCGTGAAAGGTATCGTCGTCAGGTAGATATTAAACGTATCCTCCCAGACAAGTTCGCCCGTTTTTGCGTCAAAGCAGGCGACCCGCTCCTGCTCGGAGATGTCCTTCCCTGTTCGCCCGATCGCATAGACGCGCCCGTTCATGACGACCGGCGTCGAGCGGAGAACGATGTCTGCCGTCCATAGATGGTTCTTGCCGTTCATCTCCCAAGAATCTGGGAGTCCCGTTTCGGTTGAGGAGCCGTTCTGGGCATGTCCGCGCCAGTGCGGCCAGGGGGCGTCCATTTCGTTCTCGGCATGGGCGTCGGCAAATGCGGGAGCGGTCGGCAGCGCAAAGGCGAGAAGAGCCGCCCAAGCGGCGAAGCAGATCCAAAAGAGCGGTCGTTTTGTAGACATACGATTCGGTTTCCGTTCTGGTTAAGGTCAACGTTTCATCGCGCGCCGGAATTTGACCGTCAAGGCGGAGGCTGACCAGAGAGCGAGCAGACCCGCGCCCGTTAAAATGATGATCCAGAGGGTATGAATCCACCAGATGTTGCGCCCCCATCTGGGGATATTGAGTAGAGCGGCGTAACAGGCGCCGATGGAAACGCCGCCCAGGAGCAGACTCCCCCAGCCGATGCGCCCTTCAAACGAAAAGAAAAAGCGCAGGAGCCGTCCGTTCCATAGCCCGCGCAGCCCTTTCAGCGTCAGGGCTGTTGCCGACCAGAGACAGAGAACCGCTCCGACCATAAGGGCGGCGACCCACAGGTCTTTTGTCCATGGGTAATCGTCGGCTAACGCCGAGACGAACCCAAGAGCTATGTAGCCGGCGCAAAGCGAAACGCAGCCTAGAAGCCACTGCGTCCAGCCGATGCGCCCTCTGAATGAAAAATAAAACGCGCTAAGCCGTATCATCTTGCCGTTCATTCGCCTCAATACAACGCTTTTCATGATGCCGTACGCGCTGCGCAATGTCAAACGTCAATCTTTGACTGACCTCTGAAACGACCAAAGCCTTTATTCATGGAAAAGGCGCTGCCAACCAGACCGTCCCCCGCTTCCGCGAGGACATGCATTCCCGCGCAAGCGGGAATCCAGAGTCATGGCAGAAACCGTCCGCGTTCGCCAGGCGGAATGTCCCAACTAAAGACGTAAGGTCAGCTCATATGGTTGACCGCGCGGCGCATCCGGTTTATCATGAGGGCGGGTCTTGAATAGGAATCATCGTCGATTGAGCGGAATCCATTGAAGCGCAAATACACATGGGATGGTCAGACGGCGGGAGTCGTCGGCATGGGCGTCAGCGGAATTTCAGCAGTTCGCGCCTTGAGCCGCGCGGGTTGCCGCGTCATCGTGAACGACTCGCGCGATCCAGAGCCGATGCAGGCGGTCATGAAGAGTCTACACGAGAGTCTGCGCGCCGATTCGGCCGCGGCGGTTGAGGAGGCCGTCTTCTCGTCTCATCCCGTCGGTCTGGCGAAGCGGGTCTCGTTTTTTGTCGCCTCTCCTGGCGTCCCGCTTGAGATTCCGATGCTTCAAGAAGCGCGCCGCCTCGGCGTTCCGGTCATCGGCGAACTGGAGCTGGCTTACAGGTTGAGCCAAGCCCGTTTCATCGCGGTCACCGGCACGAAGGGCAAGTCGACCGTCACGACGCTTCTCGGCGCCATGCTGGACGGAGCCGCCCCTGGGCGCGTCCATGTCGGCGGCAATATCGGCGTTCCGCTTTCAAGCGGGGCGTTTTCGCATTCCGCCGACGATTGGGCGGTCGTGGAGGCGAGCAGCTTTCAACTGGAACGCGCGGCAGATTTCCGCCCATCTCCCGCTGTCGTCTTGAACATCTCCCGCGATCATCTGGACAGGCATGGGACGATGAAAGCGTACGCCGAGGCGAAACGGCGCATCGCCCGCAACCACGGCGCGGACGATGTTTTGGTTTTGAATGCGGACGATTCGACTGTTTTGCGCTTTGCGGAGGGCGCTCCGTCCCGCATTTTGCGATTTTCATTGGAACCTTTGACATGCCCCGGCGCGTTTATACAACAAGGGGAGCTGCGTTTGCGGCTCAACGGTCGAACGGAATCGATATGCAGTGTGGAAGAAGCGCCAGGACCGGGTCGACATATGTTATCGAATAGTTTAGCGGCTGTCTGCGCCGCTGGTCATTTAGAGGTTCCCGCCTCAAAAATGCGCGCCGCCTTGAGCGCGTTTCAAGGTCTCGCCCATGCCTATGAACATGCGCGGACGCTGAACGGAGTCCGTTATATCGACGATTCAAAATCGACCAACATGGCGTCCGTCTTGGCGGCTTTAGAGGCGGAGCCGTCCAACGCCCCCCGCGTCTGCTTGATCATGGGCGGCGTTGACAAGGGAAACGATTACGCGCTTCTAACGGACGCCCTGCGGCGCCGCGTCCGCCGCCTCGTCTTGCTTGGACGCGAAACGGACCGAATGCGCGGGGCGTATGCTGGACTTGTCCCGCTTTCGCAAGCTTTTACCATGGAGGAGGCGGTCGCCCAAGCCGGCGCCGCGGCGGAGGCGGGGGACATCGTCTTGCTCTCGCCTGGACACGCAAGTTTCGATATGTATTCCGACTGGAAGGAGCGCGGCAATGCGTTCAAACGCGCGGTACAACGCCTGGATTAATCGCCGGGCGAACGCCCGCGACCTGGACGCAGCGACGACGGAGCCGCGGGCTCATTCCCTGCGCCGAATCGATGCCTCGCTCCTTGTCGCCTTCGTCGGCTTATTGTTTGCCGGCCTTGTTATGGTGTACAGCGCCAGCGCCGCCATGTCGAACGACATTACGGGGCATAGCGCCCATTTCTTGTACCGCCAGCTTTGGGCGGCGGTCCTTGGGCTGCTCGGCGGCTGGGCTGTGATGCAGATACCGCCGAAACGGCTCGCCCGGTACTCCAACGAGATCTTGATCGCCTCCCTGATTCTCATGCTTTGCGTCTATGTCCCGTTTATCAGCAAGCCCGCGGGCGGATTCCGACGATGGATCGGCTTCGGTCCGCTTACTTTTCAGCCGATTGAACTGGCAAAATTTGCGGTCATCCTCTATGTCGCCCGCTTCCTGAGTCGAGGCGACCGCCGTATTCGCTCATTGACGCGCGGCATTCTGCCGACCATGATGGTCGCCCTTCTGTTCGTCGCTCTCCTGATCTTGCAGCCCGACTTCGGCTCCGGCGCGCTGCTCTGCATGATCGTTTTTGTGATGCTTCTGATCGGCGGGGCGCGCATTATTCATCTGGCGCTGCTCGGATCGTTAGCCGCTTTTCCCGCCTATATCCTGATCGTCTCCGACCCCTACCGCATCCGGCGCGTCAAGACCTTTTTTGAGTTGATCGGCGGACCTTCAGAGACAGCGGAAGACGCCAGCTACCAAATCTCCCAATCCTACAACGCCCTGACATCCGGCGAGCTGATCGGCGTCGGCGTCGGGCGAAGCAGCCTCAAGCAGTATTATCTGCCGGAAACGCACACCGATTTCATCTTTTCCATTATCGGCGAGGAGCTGGGCTTTATCGGCGCGGCGGGAATCATTTTACTCTTCTTCTGGATCGTCGCGCGCGGTTTCAAGATCGCCATGGGCATAGACGACCGATTTTGCAAGATGCTCGCGTGCGGCATCACGGTTTCTCTAGGGCTGCAAGCGTTCGTCAACATCGCCATGACGCTGGGTCTCCTTCCCACAAAGGGATTCACGCTTCCGTTATTGAGTTATGGAGGATCGTCGCTGATGGTGACCGTCATCCAAATTTGCATACTTCTCAACATATCGCGCTACATGCGCAGTCGAGCGCGCTGATGGCGGGGTCTGTTTCCAAAACGCTTTTTGCCGCGGGCGGAACAGGCGGGCATGTCTTTCCCGCCATCGCGGTCGCCCAGGAGCTGCGCCGAATGCGCCCCGACGTTGAGATCGCGTTTGTCGGAACGGCGCGGCGGATGGAATCGGAGCTGGCGCCGAAGGCGGGCTTTCGATTTATACCGATTTCAGGCGCCGGTTTCCCCCGCGGCTTGACATGGCGCTGGTTCCCCGCGCTTTGGACGCTCGCCAAAAGCATGGCGCAGGCGTTCTGGATCCTCCGCCGAGAACGCCCCCGCGCCCTCTTCGGAACCGGCGGCTATGTGTGCGGACCGATCATGGCGGCCGCCTCCATGACAGGCGTACCAACAATCATTCACGAATCGAACGCCGCGGCGGGAACGGCAAACCGCTGGCTCGGCAAAATGGTCAAGGAGGCGCATGTCGGCTTTGAGGCGGCGATGGGCGATTTTCCAACGAAAAAAACGCGCCTCGCCGGCAATCCGATACGCGCCGAAATCGTTGAAGCGGGCAAGGAGCGAATCGCGGCTCTGGACGCGCCGCGCGACGCTCCGCCGACGCTGCTGGTCTTGGGCGGAAGCCTCGGCGCCCAGTCGATCAATTCTGCCGTCTTAGAGGCGCTGCCCGGCATCGAAAAAATGGGATGCAGGGTCGTTCACCAAACAGGGAGAGACGACTTTGAGCGGGTCAAAGAGGGGTATCTTCAACAAACGAAGAACGCCGTCTTCGATCTGTACGAAGCGGGCGCCAATCGCCACGCGGTCGTCCCGTTCATCGAACGCATGGGCGACGCGTACCGCATGGCGGACGCCGCATTGAGCCGCTCCGGCGCCTTGACCGTCTCGGAGCTGACGCTTTGCGGCATCCCGTCGATACTGGTTCCGCTTCCGATCGCCAAAACGGCGGGCGAATACCGCAATGCGCGCGTGGTAGAAAACGCCGGGGCCGGCTTCATTCTGCCTGACGCCGAATTGAACGCCGACGCGTTTCTGGAGCGGCTGCAAACGATGCTGGCGGATCCCGCGCGGCGACTCGAAATGTCCAAACGGAGCGCGTCCATCGGGATGCCTGACGCGGCGCGGCGGCTCGCGGCGGCGATCTGCGAGTACTTATAGAGGCGAGGGGGATTCATAATGTTGGGTAGAACGAAGCGGCTTCATTTTATCGGCATCGGCGGATCGGGCATGTCGGGCATCGCGGAGATACTGCTTTCCGCCGGCTTGCGCGTGACAGGTTCCGACATCTCCCCCTCCCGCGCGGTCGACAGGCTGCGCAGTCTCGGCGCATGCGTTCATATCGGCCATGCGGCGGAGAACCTCGGCGAGGCGGACGCCGCGGTCGTCTCCTCGATCATTCCGCCGACAAATCCCGAAATCATGTCGGCGCGCGCCCGCGGGATACCGGTCATCGAACGCGCCGAAATGCTCGCTGAACTGATGCGCGGCAAATACAATGTGGCCGTCAGCGGAACGCACGGAAAGACCACCACAACAGGGCTGATCGGATGGACGCTGGAGCGCGCAGGGCTGGATCCAACGGTCGTGAACGGCGGCAGATTCGTCCATCTCGACAGCGGAGTGCGCATCGGCAAGAGTGAATACTTTGTGGCGGAAGCGGACGAGGCTTACGGCAGCGTCAAGCGTTTTGATCCGACCATCGCCGTTGTTACCTCCGTGGACGCCGACCATCTCGATTACTATAAAGATGTGGAGGAGATCGGGGAGACGCTGGTCGATTTTGCAAACCGCGTTCCGTTTTACGGCATGTCGGTCTGGTGCGCCGACTCGGAGGTGTCGCGCCGTTTGCTGCCGAAAGTAAAAAGCCGACGGACCACCTATGGATTTTGGGAAGGCGCGGATATTCGCGCGGTGGACGCCGCTTACTGCAAAGGCTCCGCCGTATTCAAGGCGCTTCACAACGGCAAGGCGCTTGGAACCGTACGCCTTCCCCTTCCAGGCGCGCACAATGTTCTCAACGCGCTCGCCGCCGTATGCGTCGGGATGGAGCTGGAGATTCCGTTTCCGCTCATCTCGGAGGCGCTGTCCCAGTTCAAAGGGGTGCGCCGGCGGTTTGAAGCGCTGGGCGAGGAAAAAGGCGTCCTGATTGTGGACGATTACGCGCACAACCCAGCCAAACTGAAAGCGGTCTTTCAAGGCGTCAAGACGGGATACCCAGGACGCCGATTGGTGACCGTCTTTCAACCGCACCGGTACCATCGCGTTCAAACCTTAGAAAAAGAATTTTCCCGCTCCTTCGGACAGACCGACGTCCTGCTCGTGACCGACATCTACGGCGCGGGAGAAACGCCCATTGACGGCGTTACAGGCGAAGGTTTGGCTGAAAAAATACGGCGCGTCGGACATCCGAAGGTTGCCTACACGCCGAACAGGGACGATCTGCTTGCGGAGCTGCGCGGGTTGGCGCGTCCAGGCGACATCGTCTTGACGGTCGGCGCGGGCGACATCTGGAGCGTCGCGGTCGATTTTCTCGATTCGCTGCGCAGTTCGGAGGGCGTTTAGATGGGTTCATGGCGCGATTCGCTGGCGGCGCTTGCGGAGGTTGAGGGGCTGCGTCTGCGTTGGGACGAGCCGCTGGCGCGCTACACCTCCTATAAAATTGGGGGTCCTGCGGACGCTTTTGCGCAGGCGGACACGGTCAGGCAGCTGGAGCGGGTCGCCCAGATCGCGCGCGACTATGAAACGCCGATCATGATCCTCGGCAGAGGCTCCAACCTGCTCATATCGGATCGAGGCATTCGCGGCATCGCGCTGAAACTTGGCAAAGCGTTTGAACAGATCTCGTTTGAGGGAGACGCGGCGTTGAGCGGCTGCGCGGCTCTTATGAGCGCTTTCAGCAAGCGGTGCGCCGTGGAAGGTTTGAGCGGCGCCGAGTTCATGTTCGGCATACCAGGCAGCGTCGGCGGCGGCGTCTGCATGAACGCCGGGGCGCATGGTCAATCGATGTCCGACATCGTCGCAAGCGTTGACGTATTGGACTGGAGCGGTCATACTAAGCGTGTTGAGCGGGATGCGTTGGGCTTCCGTTACCGCGGCTCCCGCATCGGCGACTATATGTGCGCCCTGTTTTGCCGATTTGAGCTGGAGCGCGCCGATCCGACAGCTGTTGAGGCGTTGAGAAAGCGTTATTATGCGGAGCGCCGCGCGTCGCAGCCGCTGTCGCTTCCGAGCGCCGGGTGCGCCTTTCGCAATCCGGACGTCTCCTCCGCGGGCCGTTTGATTGACGAATGCGGCTTGAAAGGCTTGACGGTCGGAGGGGTTCAGGTATCGGAGCGGCATGCGAATTTTTTGGTGGCGTCCGCCGACGCATCCTCCTCCGATGTGCGCCGTCTCGTGGAGGAGGTGCGCCGTCGGGTTCACGAAGAAACAGGCGTATGGCTTCAATTGGAAATGAAAATGCTGAACGAACACGCGGAGGCGATAGATGAATAACCGATTTAGTCGATCATCCAGCCGATCCAGAAGGCGCCGGCGAGAGCGCCCCGCGCGCCCGGCAGCGCGTCAAACCGCGCGCGCGCCGGCTTCGGTGCGCGGATGGGTGGAACGTAAACGCAAAGTCTCTCGTTTTTACTTTATAGCGGCGTTGACTCTCGTGCTTGCGGGCGCGTTTTATATGGAGTGGAACCAACGTCAAAAGAAAGCCGTCTGGGGAACGGAGCTGTACCTTTTGAAAGAAGTTGAAGTGGACGGCGCCGAACGTTTTTCCAAAGACGAGATTGTCGAAATCGCCGGTCTTGAAATCGGCAAAACGACCATGGACGATGTGGACAAAAACGATTTAGCCGCCGCCTTAACGAACTCCTATTCCGATATTGAACCCGCCGCTATTCGCGTTGAAGTGCCGAACGGCCTTGTTTCCATTTCGCTTGATGAACGCAAGCCGACCGCCTGGTTTCAAACGGGCGGGAAGGTGTACTGCGTGGACGACGATCAGGTCGTGTTAGACCGCCCGTTTCGTTTGGATCTGCTGCGCGACGTTCCGCTCAAGCGTCTCGCTAAAGAGGGGCTTGTGGAGCTGGCGGTGGACTCGGTTGAGATGGACGCGGACGGGCGCCCGATATTGAACGACGCGCTTCGGCTGGGGCTTCAGGTCGCCATTATGGATCAGGTGATTCATGAAAAGCGGCAGGAGGAGGGTTACGACGATTCCAGTTTCAGGGCGCGGAGCGTGGACGCGCGGGATCCGAAGCGCATCGCGGTTTCGTACGCGCCAAACGGGTCGCGCATGCTGCGCGCTCTGCTGGTCGAATCGGACTATTCGACCAGCTTGAGAAGCATACGGATGGTTATGGAGACCCATCGGGCGGCAGAATATCAAAGTTCGTTGAGTTCGTCGGGAGACATCCTGGACGGAGCGGCGGTTGTGGAAGAGATTGACGCGCGTTTTTCTGAAGACATTCCAATTTACGCAATACCATGACAGGGAAATTGAGATGACCAAGTATGAAACAGTTGTGGGTCTTGACATCGGCGCGAGTCAGGTAACGTGCGTCATCGGCGGAATTGGCCCTGACGATATGGACGGCATTGAGGTTCTAGGCGTCGGGGCGAGCGAATCGAAAGGCATTCGCAAAGCCGGCGTCGGATCGTTCAACGCCCAAGCCGCCTCCGAATCGATCCGGGAAGCGGTCGAAAACGCCAGCTCCATCGCCGGCGTTCATGTCAATTCGGCGGTGGTCGGCATCACAGGCGACCACATACAGAGCCAGAACGTATCCGGCGTCATCTCGCTGAAAGCCGGCGGGGGGGTGGTGACTCAAGCCGACCATGAGCGCGTTTTGAACCAGGCGCTTGCGCAATCGCGCGTTCAGGTGACGCCGCCGCGCGAACTGCTGCTTCTCCGCCCGCAGTCGTTTCGCGTCGATGACATGGACAGGGTTGAAGACCCTGTCGGAATGAACGGAAGCAATCTAGGCGCGCGCGCCCATGTGGTGACGATGTCGACCCAGCATGCGCAAACATGGGAGGAGTGCGTTGAGGGGGCTGGTTATTCGGTCGAAGGCATGGCGCTTGAATCGTACGCGTCCGGCCTCGCCGTATTGACAAAGGATGAGATGTCGCATGGCTGCGCGCTCGTGGACATCGGGGAAAGCTCCGCCGATATTGCGGTGTTTCATGAAGGCTGCTTGAGTTATACGGGTATGGTGAACGCCGGCGGTTTAGACATCGCCCAGGAGCTGGCGCGTCAGTTCGGCATCTCCACAACCGGCGCGCGGCGTTTGCAGAACGGACAGGTATGCGCGATGGAGAGCCTGGTGGCTGACCCGCATGAGACAGCGCTGGTTAAGGACGATTCGGGCAGACCCATTCAGATACCGCGCCAGAAGGCGAGCGGAGTCGTCCGCGCGGTCTTGCAGCAGATTATCTGCCATGTGAATTCGAAACTGGCGATGTGCCAGTGTCCGCTTGACCGGGGCGTTTTCTTGACCGGCGGCGTCGCGCAGATTGAGGGCATCGCCGCCCTGTTCAGCGAAGTCATGAATGTGCCGGTTCAGGCGCGGAGTCCGATTCAGCGCGGACAGATGGCGTATAACGCGGTCAGCCCCGCCTACTCCGCCGCCATCGGTCTCTCGCTGCATGGGGCGAGCGAGCGGCGCATCTCGCGGGTGTACCGGGCGAGAAACTGGTTCGGGGGTATGTTCGACTGGGTGCGCAGCCGCATGCGCCAAGACCCGTACCCTGAAGACGACTATTGAGCGCTGTCTGGAGGTTGCATCTTTCGGCAACTGCGGTATAGTTAAGCGTCGGCATTCGCGTGTGGAACAGAGTATGCGCAACAGGATTGGAAATGTGCGATGTTAGAATCAGGATTGACATTTGACGACGAGGATCAGGAGTTTGAAACCTCGGAGGGTTACCGGGCAAAAATAAAGGTGATCGGAGTCGGCGGGGGAGGAAGCAACGCTGTCAACCGCATGATGGAAGACCTTTCCTCAGAGGTGGCGTTTTATGCGGTCAACACCGACATAGACCATCTGAAGCGGAAGGTTGACAAGCGCGCCCGCAGGCTTGCGATCGGTCCGGAGCTGACAAGCGGACTGGGGGCGGGGGCAAATCCAGAAATCGGAGCGAAGGCGGCGGAAGAAAGCCGAGAAGCCTTGGAAGAGGTGGTCTCCAACGCCGACATGGTGTTCGTCGCCGCCGGCATGGGCGGCGGCACCGGCACCGGCGCCGCGCCGCTCATCGCTCAAATGGCGCGCGAATTGGAGGCGCTCACCATCGGCGTCGTGACGCGCCCCTTCAAAGTGGAAGGACCCATGCGCGCCCGTATCGCCGACAGCGGAATCAAAACGCTCGAAGAATCGGCGGACGCGGTGATCGTGGTCCCGAATCAAAAGCTGCTGGAGATCGAAGGCAAGCCGACCGTCCCGGAAGCGAAACGCGCCGCGGACGGCGTCCTGGCGGCTGGCGTGAAAACCATCTCGGAGCTGGTCATGGAGACGGGCGACCTGAACCTAGACTTCGCTGATGTGCAGACCGCCATGAAAGACTCCGGCACCGCGCTGATGGGCATCGGCGAGGGGCATGGCGACGACAGGGCGGAAAAAGCGGCGCGCAACGCGATCACCAGCCCGCTCATTGAACAGCAAAGCATCTCTGGAGCCGCGCATGTTCTGGTGAATGTGACCGCCGGCCCCGATTTTGAGATCGTTGAGCTGGACCTGTCGGTTGGAGTCATTGAGCAAGCGTCCAACTCGGAGCATATCCTGCTCGGTTACACAACGGACGAGGAGATGGAGGGGCGCGTTCGCGTCACGGTCATCGCCGCGGGCTTCCAGCACACCCCCCGCATTCCGCAAACGATGGGCGGAGTGGGTCTCGGTCGAACGACGGTCGCCGAGATGAACCAGCAGCTTCGAAGCAACTTTGAAGGCTCCACCACAAAGGCGCATCCGCAGCAGCCGAAAGACGCCCGCTCCGTCAACACGCAGGCGCTGGACGAGGCGTTCGACATTCAGCCGCTTCGCCGCGTTTCAGAGGGAGACGATTCGTAACGGAATGAAGCATGAGTATCTTCAGCCGGAAGCGCTGGCGCGCCTCGGCAACTTAGAGCTGGCGGCGCGCCTTGTCGTTGAAGGGCATATGGCGGGAATGCATCGAAGCCCCTATCAAGGCTTCAATGTGGAGTTCTCGGAACACCGCCAGTATATGCCCGGCGACGATATACGCAACATCGACTGGCGCGTCTATGCGAAGTCGGACCGATACTATGTGAAAAAGTTTGAGGAGGATACGAACCTTCGCGGGTATCTGGTTCTGGACGCGAGCCGCTCCATGACCTTTCAGGGCGCCGACGCCGCCATGAGCAAGCTGGAGTACGCCTGCTGCCTCGCGGCTTCGTTGACGCATTTAATGCTGCGCCAGCGCGATTCGGCGGGGCTTGCCGTTTTTGACGGCAGGCTCAAAACCTACATCCCTCCCCGCGGCGACGCGCTGCATCTCAAGGCGATCGTTTCCGCCTTAGAGTCGATTGAGCCAGGGACAGACACCGGCGTCGGCCGTTCGTTGAGCGAGCTGTCGCGCCGCCTTGTCCGCCGCGGGTTGATCATCTTGATGTCGGACCTGCTGGATGAGCCGGAGACCGCCCTGAAGGCGCTTCGGCTGCTGCGCCGTCAGAAGCATGAGGCGGTCGTCTTTCATATTTTAGACAACGCCGAATTGACGCTGCCTTACAACGAGCCGCTTGTCTTCAAAGATCTGGAGACAGGCGACGAGCTGCCCGCGCATGGTACGCGCCTGCGCGCGGCGTATCGAGAGGCGGCGGACGCTTTCATCAACGCCTACCGCTCTGGGTGCGGCGCGCACGCCATCGACTATGTTCTCATGGACACGCAGACGCCGTTTGATGTGGCGCTGTCGGCGTATCTGTCTCGCCGACGCCGCCGTTAGGGAGAGTCTTCGCAGCGTCCCAGAGCAGTATGGAGCCGCTTTCAGCCGCCGCCGCCAGAAGCGACCCGTCCAGCAAAATGATTTCGGATTTACTCCTCGAGTATTTTTATGATTTCGTATGCGGCGTTAATTTCATCATCGGCGAGGGCTATGAGTTTTCGTCCTTCCGACATGTTTTTCCAGTGTTTTTGTTGCAGTTCAGACCAGTTTTGTCGGGCCAATGCAATTTTCTGGTTGATGATTTTTATAGTATCGAGGACATTGTCTAATTTATCGAATTCTTTATCAGCATTGCTGAGGCTGCTTGCGAGTTTGGTTCGGTCAGCGGTGAGCGCGCGCAGTCCGCTTCTGATTTTACCAACATCGTAAGTTTGACCGGCAATGTATCGCCCAACTTCTATCGAGGCGATGCGTTCCAGTCTGCCCAATCTTACTTGTAGTGAGGAAGCATTTGTCTCCGCATCTTTTCCAGCTCTACCATATGCGGCAAGCGCATTCTCAAACTGGATGCTCTGGGGCTCCGTCTCTTTTTCGAAGGCCTGACGTTGAGCCTCTTTTTCAGTCGCAAGACGTAATGCCTCATCCTCCTTCAACGCCTGTTTCACAAGCGACTCAAGATATTCCCCGCGAGCCTCCTTCGTAATCAGCCGACCGTCTTTTCCAATCAGCCATGGCTCCGGAATCGCCTTGACGGAATAGTGGACAGCAATCGGCGTTTCCCAGCCATGGCCCGTGAAAATCTGCACCCAGTCGACATCGTTGGCTCGAAGAAATTCGTTCAGACTTTCCTGATCATGGTCTAGGCTGACGCCGATGATCTCAAAGCCTTTGTCGCGGTATTTATCATACACCTTCTTCATGTTCGGAATCTCTCGTTCACAGGGCGAACACCATGACGCCCAAAAATCAAGCAGCACGACCTTGCCCTTGTAATCGGAGAGCGCGACGCGGTTGCCGTTAATGTCGGTCGCCGTAAAGTCGCCCATGGGATCGTCCTTCTCCACCTCAATCGGGCCGCCGGGCGGATAAAAACTGTCGGCGCTGTCAGCGATCTTTTCGTTCTCGGAATCGGAAACCTGATTTTCTGTCGACGGCTTCTCGTCGGATGATCCTCCGCATCCCGCGAACCACAAAGACGCCGCCATAATCAGAATGAATGTCGCCGCGCGCGCAATTGAACTTTTCATACGCCTCTCCTCAATTTGCGTTCCTATGGTAATCAAAACGAACGTAATCATCAACTACTGCCATCCAACCTTGCGTCTTTAGTTGGGACATGACGGCATGGGAACGCGGATGTCGTCTTCGGCGCCTCTAGATTCCCGCTTGCGCGGGAATGACGGAAAAAGGGCGCGGGAATGACAGCGAGTGTGGCGGCGTTTTTTTCGCTGGTCATCGCGCGTCCTCAAACAATCGGCGCGTCTGATAACCGCTGCGCATCCGCCAATGCAAGAGCGCGTCCAGCAGCTCCCGTTTTGCGTCTTGGCTGTTCGGGTCGTCCCACAGGTTGCGCGTCTCGTCGGGGTCATTTTTCAGGTTGAACAGCTGCCCAAACGGTTCATCCAAAAAATGTACGAGCTTCCATTCGTCTGTCCGCGCCATCGTCATGAACTCGGTTTCTTGTAGGATTCCGTCCCGCCCGTGTTCTGCATAGACGATCTCGCGCGGACGCCAATCATCTCCTTGCAGAGCGGGCAGCAGCGACTCCGCCTCCATATGTTCAGGCGGTGTAACGCCCGCCAGCTCCAGCAGCGCCGGTCCGATGTCCATCTGTTGACATAAGCCGTCGATCTCCCGTCCGCCTTCAAATCGCCCCTTCCCCCAAACGAGCAGCGGAACGCGCGTGATGAGATCGTACATCGTCCATTTCTGGCTATGTCCATGATCGGTCAGGCAGTCCCCGTGGTCGGAGGTGAAGACCACAACCGCGTTCTCCAGATAGCCGCCCTCTTCCAGCGCGTTCATAATGGCGCCGACCTTTTCATCGATCATCGTCACATTGGCGAGATAGTACGCCCGCTGCATATGCCGCGCTTCTTCGGACGGGTTCATTTGGTGAACGACCGAGTCATGATCCACCTCGCAGTTGTGGACGCGCATCGCCTGAAACGGCGGCGGCTGGCTGTCCAGCTCCTCCTGCATTATCTCCATGAGCGGCAGCTGTTTGGACATATACGGCTCGGCGTATTTCGGCGACGGGTCGTAAGGCGGGTGCGGCCCTGGGAAGCCGATCTGCAGAAACAGCGGCTCCTGCTTCGGCTTCGTCCGTATCCACCATTCCGCCATGCCGCCGACAAACATATCGGAATGCGTCTCTTCGGGCAGCTCCCACTCAAAGGCGCCGAGCCGTTCGTTGTAGTCGGCGCGTTGGCGGTATTGCTCCCGCTGCTGCTTCACAAGCCCGCGCGCCCGCAGCCCCTTGTCCCATTCGTCAAAATACCAGCGCTCCTCAAGATACCGGTCTTTGTTCTCGACGACATACCGCTCATGGAAACCGAGCGGCGCGTCGTAAGGGTAGGTGTGCATTTTGCCGATGTTGACGCATCGATAGCCGCTGTCCGCAAGCGATTCGATCCATGAGGAGCGCCATCGGTCCGCGTTTTTGAGAATGCCGGTCGTGTGCGGATAGAGTCCCGTGAAGAGCGACGCGCGCGACGGAGCGCATGACGGGGCGGCAACATGGCAGTCGGAGAAGGAGACGCCCTCATGGACGAGCCTGTCCATATTTGGCGTGTCCATATACGGATAGCCGAGCGCGTTGATCGTGTCGTATCGCTGCTGGTCAGTGATGATGAAGATGATGTTGGGGCGTTCGCCGCTCATGTCTGTTTCCTGCGTTTTGATGAGGCTATCGTACTGGAAAACGGCGCGTTTGCCAAGTGGAGCGCGGACATGCCTTTCTTTGTTGGGATATTCCGCCTAGCGAACGCGGACAGTTTCTACAGGGACTCTGGATTCCCGCTTGCGCGGGAATGACGGCGGGTAGGATGGGCGCTTATACAACACCCTTGACAAGAGAGGCATGGGCGTTTGGAACATGCAGAAATGCGCCTACTCTCCTAAAAACTGCGTCAACCCCTCATGTCTGGGATCATACTGCAGCGCTTTAACAGCGATTCTGCGCGCTAAGCTCGGATAAGACGCGCGCCCCTTCTTAGCGGCAAACAACGCGCAAGCCTGTATCGCTTCCACCGTCAAAGCGGCGTCTTCGGCGTCTTTCTCCTCCGCCTCCAGCTCTATCCGCAGGAACCGGTCAAACTTCTCCAGATCGCCCTTCTTCGTCTTCGTTCCGATCAAAGAGGCGAGCCGGTACGCCTCCGAACGTATCCATACGCTGCGCCATCGGAACGACTTGTCGCGCTTCAAAATCTCTTTGACCGCTTTCCGGTTGAACTTTAAATTGTTCTGAAACGATTCATCGGTTGGATTTGCCAGCAACGCGCGTCCAAGCGAATCGACCGCGCGGTCGTACCGCTCCAATTTTGTATAAAGAAAACCGAGCATGCCGCTGACGCGCGCGTCGCGCATTTCAAGGGGCGCGCGTTCAAACTCCCGCACAGCGCGTTCAAAATCTTCCTGTTCAACAGCCGCATTTCCGAGCTCAACCGCCGCGGCAAAAAGCCATTTGCGCGTCCATTCATCGTCCGGTTTACGGCGCAGCGCTTCTTCTAGGGCAGTTGCCGCCTCCGTCCATTGGTCCGACTTCACATAAGCCGCCGCCAGCCCCTGGTAGGGACCGTCAAGGCTCGCGTCCGTTTCTATCGATTGTAAAAAAGAGGCTGCCGCCTCCTCGTTCAGCCCCGCTTCCAGGAGCTGATGCGCGCGTTTGTAATAGACGATGGCAAGGTTGCGCCGAACCGTTTCCCGTTCGGGGTTTAGGCGCAGCGCCTCTTGGTACGCCGCCGCCGCTTTATCGTGCGCCTGCGCCCGGCTGTAGATGATGCCGATCTGCGCGTAAGCCGCCCAGTCGTCTGGCGCCGCCGAGAGATATTCTTGGTAGAGGCGCACCGCCTTTGCCGGGTTCGCCGTTTCTAGAGACGACGCCCATTGCCAGACCGCCGCAAGCCGATTTTGAACGCTCATTTCAAAATCGGGGTCCGCTTCGGAGGCTTGATCAAAGTATCGGATCGCCCGTTCCCACCGCTTTTTTTCGATGGCTTCCACGCCCAGATTGTTGTACACTGCGGCTAGGCTGACCCGCGCGTCCTGGTTGTCGGGATGCTCTTTCAGAATCTGTTTATAGACGCGCGCCGCTTCCAGATGCCGCTCTATCTGGATCAGAGTCGACCCCAGCTGAAGCCCGTAGACGGGGCGCTTGTCCAGCTCCCAAGCCTGCCGAAAGGCGTCGTGCGCCGCTTTTGTCTCCTCCGCTTCGATCTTCTCCATTCCGATGCGCGCGTGAACCCGCGCCAGATTTCGCCGCGCCGCTTCCATCGTCGGTTTCAGATCGAGAGCCTGTTGAAACGCCCTGACGGCGTCTTCAGGGGCGCCTTTTTCGGCGAACACAATGCCGGCGTTGTTATACAGCTCCGCGCTGAAAAGCGGCCCATCGTAAAGCCGCTGCGCCGCTTCCTCATACCGCTCCGCGCCGAGATACGCCAGGACAAGTTTTTCAGCCGCCGCCATGTGAAATCGGTCGATGTTCAACCCCGCTTGCAGCGCCTCGACCGCCTCGTCGAACCGCTCCGCGTCCAGCGCGACCGACCCTAGAAGAAAACGCGGCTCGGCATCGTCCGGGCGTTCGTCGATCTCGGCGCGCAGTTCCCGCATCGCCGGCTCATGCAGCGGCGCGTTCACCGGCATTTGATAAATGGCGCGCAAAGTGGCGATGTCGCGTTCCGTCGGGGCGGTGGCGGCAGATGCGGGCGACATAATGTCTTCTTGCCGGTCGCTGTGACCCCAAAGCCCGACCGCATGCCCTAATTCATGCAGGCAGACGGTCAGCGCCTCCTGGTCAGTCAGCTCGCGCCCCGTATGCCGGTCGTAGACGCCAATCTCCATTTCGACCTGAAACCCGTTCGGGTTTCCGGTCAAACGCGAGAGAACCGCCCTGCCAAGATGACGCTCCCGTCCGCGCCCAGGAAGATGCGTGATCCAAGCGACAGGCAGGTCCACATGCTCCTCCGACTCGTCCGCATATCGAAAGCGGATGATCCCGCCGGACGCTTCTTCCCAGATCGTTGCCGCTTGATGAAACGCCTTTTCAAACCGCTCCGCGTTCACGCCCGGCGGCGTTTTTCCAAGACGCGCCACAATCGGCATGCGGTCAAAACGGACGATGCGCCCGTCCGAATAGAAGACGCACCGCGCCGCGTATAGATCCTCTTCTGGGTCCTCTTCGGCGCGGAGACCAAACGCCGGCGCAACGAAACAAAGCAAAGAGAGGGCGACGCCAATCCGAAACGGCAACAACATTCTCAAACTAAAACACCGCCTATGAAAAACCCTGATACAGGCAGACGCGCCGCATCCGGACGCAGCTTATTTTAGCGCGCGGCGCGCTGATTAGCAACCTGAACGCCTTGACCTCATGCCTAAAGTTGGGACATTTGAACGGACGATCGCTCTATTCATGGGAAAAAAGCGTCATCAACCAGGTCATTCCCCGCTTCCCTGGTCCTGTGAAAACGGGGACCAGGGAAGCGGGGGACGATCCGATTGGCGCCGCCTTTCCATAAATAAAATCCTGATTCGTTTAATTGATCTAAATTAAGGCTGAATCTCATCAAAATGCGTTTGCGCTTTCCTCTTGATGCGGTTATAATAGTGGGGCGGCGAAAGAAACGATGCGAATGGGAGTAGTCCATGAAGCGAATACTCTGACGGAACGGCTGGCTCATTGACGAGCTGAAACGGTCTGGGGCATGGATTATGGACATGGTTTATGCGGATCATCCGAAGGTTCTTGCCCTCCGATTGTGCGATGGAGATAGAGAATCCATACGAGGCAGGAGAGGAGATCGCAATGTCAGGCGGCGCCTCGAAACTTTCGCAGCGGAAGTTGCCCGGACTGGAGCGGTTGAGTCCGGGTCCGAACATGGAGCTTCGGCGCATCAAAGCCGCGTACATGGAGCGTTACGGGCTTGAGCCGAGGGAGCAGGCGCGTTATGCGCGAGTCAACGAGGACCGCGCGCGACGGCTTGCGGACTGGCAAGATACGGCTCCGCACTCCCCGGACGACCCCGAGACGATCGGCGCGTACCGCGCTTTCATACGGGAGAACAACGCGCAGCTGCAGACGCTCTTGGATG
Organism: Candidatus Poribacteria bacterium; assembly: GCA_963665845.2. Classification (GTDB taxonomy): domain Bacteria; phylum Poribacteria; class WGA-4E; genus JAPPNK01. The sequence goes on along the minus strand of OY762492.1, from coordinate 1,365,175 downwards.
CTGGATACGAATTCGAGGAAGGCGTCTATGAGAAGCCGCGGGAGTCGATCGATAGCCTGCTGCTCAATCGGTCGTTGAAGTACTTTCCGACCTCGCTCGGATGGGGGAGTGAGAGGGAAGGGGCTAAGGACTTCTCCGCCGGGAATCTGCTGTTCGAAGACTCGCCGTTCTTAATCAAGGGAAAGAGGCTGAACAATACGGAGGTCTTTCGCATCGTGCATGACGCCTTCGGCCACGCTCCAGAGGGCGCCATGTTCGGTCCTCGCGGCGAGGAGAACGCATGGATACACCATATGCAGATGTACTCTGAGAAAGCGCAGCCTGCCTTGACGGCGGAGACGCGAGCGCAGAACGCATGGGTCAACTTCGGACCCTTCGCAGACCATAACAGAGGGGCAACGGACGCTGACACCATCTATCCGAACCAGCCCATGTCTCTTGCCCCTGACTGGGCGATGGAGATGGATGAGGAGTCCTTTCGGCAGCCGATCTCGCCGAGCGCGGCGCGGCGCGCGCTTCCGCCTCTACCGCAGGTCTCGGATGTACCGGGCGAGACTCAAGAATTCTTCGCCGACGCGTCCTTCGGCATCAGAGGCAGGCAGGGGCGCGTCGCTGGCTGCGCTCTTAGGCTCAACGCTCGCCAGGAGGCGTTGTATGAAGCGATGCGGCGATTCCAGCGCGGGCGGCTTGCGGAAGAGTTTCGTTCAAGCGGCGTCCGCCCTCGGCTTCAAAGACGGCGCGCGCCTCACTTGGCATCCATTCGGCAACGCGCTTCATGTGGAGAATGCCGCGTCGCCGGCAGGGCGCGCCGCCGCAGAGACGCCGTTGATGGGACTGCGCAGCTTCTACAGGCGGCAGTCTCTATTAGGCGATGATTTTGATTTTAGAGGGTTCCGTTTGGAATGCGGAGGTTCTCTGGGAAAACTCTGGATTCCCGCTTGCGCGGAAATGACGACGAGTGGCGCGGCTTCCTAGAATCCCTTAAAAAGGGGGCTGGGGGGTTTTCCGCGGGCGCGTCTTCAGCGGCGCTTTAAGATTTCCGCTGGCGCGGGAATGCATGTCCTCGCGAAAGCGGGGGACGCCCTGGACGCGGCTTCCTAGAATCCCCTTAAAAAGGGGGCTGGGGGTTTCCGCGGGCGCGTCTTCCGCGGGGCTTTAAGATTCTCGCTTGCGCGGGAATGACGATCTGGATCTGCGGGCCGCCGCCCAAATCAGAAGAACCGACCTTGCGAAGCGCGGAAGCCTGCGTTATACTTAATGGCAAACGCTTTCTATCCAAGGAGAAAGGCCATGTTCGGCAACCTCGGACCTCTCGAAATCACTCTCATACTGGCGCTTGGGCTGCTCATTTTCGGCAGCAAGCGGCTGCCCGAAATGGCAAAGTCGTTTGGAGAAGCCATCCAAGAATTCAAAAAGGTCGGCAAAAAGGTGCAGACCGATGTCGAAACGGCGCTCAAAGAGGAGCCTGCCGACTCGACCGACAAACCGCCTAAACAGACCGCCGCCTCCTAAATACACGACGCGGGAGAGCATGCGTGCGCCTCAAACGCGCAAACGCCGAAGCCTCAATGACGTTTCTGGAGCATCTAGACGAGCTCCGAAGCCGCCTGATACGCATACTCATTGCGGTCGGCGTCGGCGTCGCGCTTGCCTTCCCGTTTCGGAATCATCTTTACAACCTGCTTCTGAAACCGCAGGCGATACGCATTCAGAACGGCATCGCCGACATCGTCGGCTGGGCGGGCGATCTGGGGCTGCAGTCCAGCGCCGCCGTTTACGCCGAAATATGGCTGCGGGCGGGAGCCTCCGCGCAAACGCCCTTCACCCCCATCTTTCACAGCCCCCTAGAGCCGTTCACAACGCTTTTCAGGCTCTGCATCATGGCGGGCGGCATCGCGGCGTCTCCGTATGTGATCTACCAGATCTGGGCGTTTGTCGTCCCCGCGCTGCGAAAAGCCGAAAGAGGCGTCGCCGCGCGGCTCGCGCTTCTGATGACCGTCTTCTTCATCCTTGGTACCTTGTTTGCCTTCTTTATCGCCGCGCCGCTGTTCTTGGAGCTGTCGGCGAACCTGTGGCGTTCATCTGGAATCGTCCTTAAGCCTGAAAACTATTGGACATTCGACAAGTACACAGGCTTTCTGTTTCTCTTGACGGTCGCTTTCGGCGCCGCCTTTGAGCTGCCGCTGGTGATGGCGTTCCTGACGCATCTGGACATCGTCCGCGCGAACACCTACCGCGAAAAACGGCGCGTCGCCTACTTCGGATTGATCGTCGCCGCGGCGGTTCTCACGCCCGGCGACATCGTCCCGATGCTCATGATGGCGACGCCGCTGATCGGGCTGTACGAATTCGGCGTCCTGCTGGCGTCCTTCATGGGCAGGCGGCTGAATCGCCGGTATCAACTTCAAACTCAAACGAATGAAACGCTCGCCGAGGGGGAAAATGACTGATCAACACGAGGCTTTTGCCGCCCTTTACGACCTTCAAAAAATGGACGACGCCTTGCTGGAGCTGTTTAAGCGGCGGCGGTCTCTTGGCGAGAAAGCCAAGGCGCTGGCGGCGCAGCGCGCCGACGCCGACCAGCGGCTCGAAGAGCTGAAAGACGCCCATAAACGCGCTTATCTAGACCATTCCAAGTCTGAATCGCAGCTGGAAGCGGAGCAAGCGAACCTTGCAGAATATCAGAAACGGCTGCTGGCGGCGGCGGACGCGGTCGAATACACCGGCTTTGAACGGCAGATACGGACGACAGGCAACGCTGTCAGTCTGCTTGAAGAGGAGACGATTCAGTTCATGCTGCAGATGGACGAAGCGAAAGAGACGATGGAGAACGGCGAAAAAGAGCGCGCCCGCTTTGAGAAGGAGTATGTAGAAAAACGAACGGAGCTTGCGCATCAGGCAAAAGAGCTGGAGAAGCGCATTCAAGAAAAAAAGGAGGAGCGGGGGCGGCAGGCAAAAAAAACGCCCGCCCCGATCTTGAAGCAATACTCCCGATGGCGAAAAGCGCGCAACGTATCCATGATCGCCAAGGTCATCATTTCGGACGAAAAAGAGCGCGGCGGCGCTGTCGTCTACGCATGCAGCGAATGCTCCATGAACATACCGCCGCAAACGATTTTGGAAGCGCAAACGAAACCTGACAACCAAACCTGCCCGTCCTGCTCGCGCATCCTATGGCCGCCCGAAAAGCCCAGCGCCGAATGAACGGTAAGAGCGCCGCGCCCGGCATCAGCGTCATCGCGCCCGTCTATAACGAACGGGAAAATCTGCGCGAGCTGCATGCCCAGATACAAGCGGCTCTGGAAAAGATTCCGCTCAAGAGCGAGATCCTTTACATTGACGACGGCTCCAGCGACGGCTCCGCCGACATTCTGCGCGAACTCGCCGAATCGACACCGAACGCCGCGGCGATCCTTTTTAGGCGGAACTTTGGACAGACGGCGGCGCTGAGCGCCGGGTTTCAACACGCGACGGGAGATGTGGTCGTCGCGCTGGACGCCGACCTGCAGAACGATCCCGCCGACATTCCAAGGCTGCTGGAGAAGCTGGACGAAGGGTACGACCTTGTCAGCGGATGGCGGAAAAAAAGACGGGACGGGTTTCTGCTTCGGCGCCTGCCGTCCATCGCCGCCAACCGACTCATACGCCGACTCACAGGGGCGCAGTTGAGCGACTACGGCTGCACGCTGAAAGCGTATCGAAAAGAGGTGGTTGAGAACATCCGCCTCTACGGAGAGATGCACAGGTTCATCCCCGCCCTCGCCCACTGGATCGGGGCGAATATGACCGAGATAGAGGTGAATCACCGCCCGCGAACGTGGGGGAAATCCAAATACGGGCTGTCGCGCGCGACAAGGGTGCTGCTTGACCTCGCGACGGTGCTGTTTTTGATGAATTACTCGACTCGCCCGATACAGATATTCGGCAAGTTTGGGTTGTTGAGCGGCTCCGCCGGCTTTCTCATCTGCGCTTGGCTCACGGTCGGGAAGTTCCTGAAGCCTGAACATTATTCGCTGCTGCAGCGGATGCCGATGTTGATGCTGGGAATCCTGCTCATCTTTTTCGGCGGGCAGTTGATCACGCTGGGGCTTTTAGGCGAAATGATGACGCGCGCTTACTATGAGGCGCAGCAGAAGCCGATCTATGTGGTGCGGGAGATTGTTCGGGGAGACGGGGAAAGAGAATAGCGATCGGGCGCGCGGTTAAGGCTGTCTCTTTTGGAATGCGGACGCTGTCTGGAAAAACTCTGGATTCCCGCTTGCGCGGGAATGACGGTCTGGATCGGCGGACCGCCGCGGAAAAAAGAATGTCATCGCCTGTAGAGACTTCCCGCGTTAAAAATCGCGCGCCGTGAACGCTGCCGCCTCTTCCGCGTCTTCCCATTCCGCGTCGATTTCGACTCCTTCGCCGGTGAGGCGTTCGGCGGGAGCGTCCGCCCATAGCCGTTCGAGTCCGTACTGCTCCCGCACCTCGCCCACAAAGATATGGACGATCACATCGACATAGTCTAGGAGCGTCCAGTCGCTTTTGCGCCTGCCTTCGCGGCGCATCAGCCGGCAGCCGGCAGCCTTCATCTTCTCCTGAACCGCCTCGGCGACGCCCTCCGCGTGCGTGTCCGAGGTACCGGTGCAGATCACAAAATAGTCGGTGAACGACGCGATGCCGCGCAGGTCTAGGACCGCCACATTCGCCGCTTTTCGGCTCAACGCCGCTTCCGCCGCCACATTCGCCGCTTCAACCGCTTCCACTTGAATCCTCCAAACGCCTTAACAGCTGGTTGCGCGCCTCCACCGTCCGCGGATGAATCGAGGCGCCGCGCTCCAGCAGAAACTGCAGGCGGTAACGCATCGCCAGCAAAACCCCCCGCTCCAGGTCGCGCATCGCTTCGCGGTACACCTCAACCGCCTGCGGATACAGGCGCCCCGGCTCGCAAAAATCTGCCGCGTACAGCGCCATATCCAACGCCGACATATCTGTCCATCCGGTTGTATGTCTCCGCGCCGCCTGACACACCTCCTCGCATGCCCCAAAACGTTTCCGCGCAAACGCCGCGCCCGCAAACGCATGCCAGACAGGCGGATGCGCGCGGTCGTTTGCGTCTAAATGAACGCCCCAGCGTTCGCACGCCGCCAGTTGATCCTCCTTCGCGCGCCACTTTTGAGAGTCATGGAGAAGCGCCGCTTGCTCCGCATGTTCCAGGTTCAAGCCGTGCCGCCGCGCCAGCTCAAGCGACGTTTTCACAACGCCCTCTACATGACGGAGGCGGTTCGGCGTCAGGCGCGATTCAAGATAGCGGCGCACTTTTTGGATCATCTTATGAATCGTCGTCTCCGTCTTCGTTCGCTTCGGCAAGTTCGCCTTCGGAGCTGAGAACATACCGCTCGCTGAGCCAGTTATCGAGATCCGCCATTTTGCATCGCCGCCGGCAAAACGGAAAATACTTCGGCAGCGGCTCGCCTTTCACATACAGAAACGGACGGCCGCACATTCGGCACGGCATTGCAAAGCGGTTTGAGTCGGCGCTCATAACGATTTCCTTTCGCTGCAGACGCGTCTTGAGTTATCATAAGACTTAAGGCGGAGCTTGTCAAGGATGGACATGCCGCGCGATTCAAATTTGAGGGGCGGGCGCCGATGAGCGATGAAGAAAAGACGCCGAAAACAGGGCGCGGCTGTTTAGCCGTTGTTTTAGTTCTCCTAGGGGCAACGGTCGCCGTTGTTGGATTCGGGTTATGGAGAACAGGCGGCTGGGACGGCTTCGTGCAGGAGTATCTGTATAAAGGCTCGCTCAACAAGGTTCAACAATCCGCGCTGGACATGCGGCCCGACGATATTTCCGAAGAGCAGATCAACGAGGCTTTTGACGAGGCGCGCCAGGCCATCGACGACGACCGCATGGACCTGGACGCGCTCGCTGAAACGCTGAAAGATTTTGTTGAGACGTATAAGAAGGGCAAGACAACCCCCTCCAACGACGAGATGAGCGACTTTTTAAAGGAGCTGCGCGCCGCTGTCCAATGAATTCCTGACTGAACTTACGTCTTAAGTTGGAACATGTCGGCGGGTAAACGCGGACGGTTTCTGGACGCCTCTGGATTCCCGCTTGCGCGGGAATGACGGTCTGGTTGGCGAGATCTTTTCACATGAATAAAGGCTTTGGTCGTTCAAACGTCCCAACTTTAGGCATTAGGTCAGTTTCTGACGGTTGATTTAAAGCGGCGCGTCGGGTATGGTGGCGGTAAAGCCGCTTCAGAACGGAGCTGAACCGCCATGTCGAACACGCCGCCTCTCGTCCAAACAACGCATAGAGAACCGCCGCCGCGCTGGGCGCTTCTCCAAAGAGAACTCATCAGCCAAATGAACGACGCCGCCGAAGCGTTTGTTAAAAGGTATACCCGCCCCGACGGAACGCTTGTCTGGCGCGAGGAGTGGCCGGGCATGGACGGCTCCGACGACGCTTATGAAAGTTTTTGGTCATTTCCGCTCTTCTACGCCCTCGGCGGCTCCGAAAATGCGCATCGGCTTTCGAGGCGGCTATGGAGCGCTATCACGTGGCAATTCACCGAATACGGGCAGGTCCACCGCGAATTCGACGCCTATTACGACTGGATGCATCATGGCGAAAGTTCCCAGTATATCTACGGGTTTGGGCTTGCCGATCCGAATGTCCATATTGACCGGCGGCGCGCCCTCCGCTTCGCCAATATGTACATCGGCGAAGACGACGAAGCGCAAAACTGGGACCCCGAACGGCGTATGATACGTTCGCCCATCAACGGAAGCAAGGGGCCGCAGTTCCATATGACCGCCGAAGACTGGTCAACGCACCGATGGGTTCTCGCCAACTACCTCTCGCCCTATGAAGATGTCCCAGGGCTAGACCCCGACGACCCGTACGCCAAAGCGGACTGGAACGACGACGCCGTCTTTGAGCAGATACTCAGCCGAATGAACGAACGCATGGTTCCCGGCGACATTCCGCTCAACCTGAACGCCACAAGCCTCGTCGCGAGCGCCTATCTTTACACGGGCGATCCGAAGTATAAGCGGTGGGTTCTGGACTACATCGAAGCGTGGACCGAACGGACGCGCGCCAACGGCGGAATCATGCCCGACAACATCGGACCGAACGGCGTCATCGGCGAACGCATGAGCGGAAACTGGTGGGGCGGATATTACGGCTGGCGGTGGCCGCACGGCGCGAGGATCATTTTAGAATCGACGCTCATCGCGGGGGCGAACGCGCTGCTGCTGACCGGCGACGAGAGTTATCTAGACCTGCACCGCTCGCAGTGGGATATGCTGTGGGAGCTTGGACGGGAGGAGGACGGCGCCTTCAAGACGCCCAACCGGCATGGACAGGTCGGATGGTTCAACTACATCAACCCCGACGCGCGTTATCCGATGCATTGCTTTGCGTTGACGCACAGCGATCAGGACAAGGCGCGCTTGGACGCGGCCGCGGCGCAGCCCGAATCGTACGCCCGTAGAACAGGCTTCGGCAAGGGTGCGCAGGCGCAGCCGGGTCCGTGGCTGGCGCTGTCGCAGGGACAGAACGACGACGCGCCCGAACTCATGATGGACGCCGCATGCCGAGAGATCGCGCGCCGACTTGACGTCATGCGCAACGACGACGGCGACCCGAACGAATGGGACGTCCATCATTGGCAGGACATCAACCCTGTCGTCTGCGAACCGATCGCGCAGTTGAGCCTCGGATCGGTCGGCGCGGTCTACCATGGCGGGCTGCTCCATGCGACGGTACGGTATTTTGACGCGGAGCGGCGGCGTCCTGGTCTTCCGCCGGATGCGGCGGCGGCGGTTCTGCGCGCTTCCCGCAACGAGGCGGAGATTGAATTCGTCAACATAAACGCGATGGAGGAGCGGGAAATGATCGTCCAAGCGGGAGCCTTCGGAGAGCATGCCTTCACAACTGCGGAAACAAACGGCGCGCAAACGCAGGTGGACGGACCCTGTTTTCGGTTAAAAATGGCGCCGATGTCGCGCCAGCGCGTTCGCGTCGGCTTGAAGCGTTATGTCCATGACCCGAGCTACAACCGCCCCTGGCAATGATGAAGAAAAGCGACCTGTGGAAACGCATGGAAATGCTGAATCGGCGCCCGCTTCAAGACGCGCCGAAACGCAGGCGCAGCCCGAACGCCCCGCAAGAACGCCAGCGCGCCGCCGAGCCGGACAACTACAATCTGCCGCCCGGCATTGTCGCGGAATCTGAAGAGGGGGAGACGGCGTATCTGATCGAATCGGATGCGGCGGAGCTGGACGCCTCGCTTACGACTCTCGCGCGCGGCTATGAAACCAGCGACGCGGCGCGCGCCGCCCTTCAACAGAAAGGCGTCCGCCCCGAAGACGCGTTGAATGTCATGTTCATGGACATCGAAACGACCGGCTTGTCGAACCGCCCTCTTTTTTTAATCGGCGCGATGGTTTGGAGAGACGGCAAATTCTCCATACGCCAGTACTTTGCGCGGCATTACGGCGAGGAGCGCGCCATTCTGTCGCTTTATGTTGAGGCGCTGCGCTCCGTTTCAGGGCTGGTTACTTTTAACGGCGCCAGCTTTGACGTCCCGTTCATCCGCAAACGATGCGAACGTCATGGGCTGCCCGCGCCGCCGCCCGTTCCGAACCTGGACATACTTCATGTGTGCCGGCGCGTCTGGGGGGACTTCCTGCCGAACTGCAAGCTGGTCACCTTAGAGGAGCGGGTCTGCGGGCGCAAGCGGCGGGGCGACATACCCGGCAGCCTCATACCCGCCGCGTATCAAAACTATGTGCAAACGGGCGAGACGCATGAAATGGCAGCCGCCGTAAAACATAACGCGCTGGACCTCGCCGCCATGGCCGACCTGATGGTACGGCTGCCCGTTCAAGTCAGCGGCGGCGCTCCTTCTCGCCGGCGGCGCCGTTCGAGAGCCTACTCCAGACGCCGCTAACGCCTGACCTCATTATCGTCATTCCCGCGTAAGCGGAAATCTAGAGTCCAACAGACTAAAGCCTTAAAGTCAGTAACGCCGCTTGCGTCCAGCATACGCTCATGTATAATGTAACGCCAAAGGAGACGCGCATGAATCTAAAAGGCAAAACGGCGCTCATCACGGGAGCAGGGAGAGGCATCGGACGAGCGGTCGCGCTGCGCCTCGCCGACGAAGGCGTCCGCCTCATGCTCGCCGCTCGGACTGAAGAGCAGCTGCAGAACGTCTGCGGAGAGGCGGCGCAAAAAGGCGCCGACGCGGCCTATCTCAAAACGGACGCCGCGAACCCCGCCGACCTGGACGCGCTCGTCCAAACGGCGCTCAAAACATACGGACGGGTCGATATACTTGTCAACAACGCGGGCGTCGCCATTCATCATCCGATCCATAAGCTGCCGCAGGAAGTGTGGGATTTGACGATGGCGGTCAATGTGCGCGCGCCGTATCTTCTGACGAAGGCGCTGTGGAATCAGATGGCGGAAAACGGAGGGGGGCGCATCATCAACATCTCCTCTGTGGCGGGAAAACGGGCCGCCGCCGGCAACCCCGCCTACGCCGCTTCCAAGTTTGCCCTGTGCGGTTTGAGCGAGTCGCTGTCGCGGGCGGGCGCCCAGCAAAACATACTGGCGTGCGCCGTCTGTCCAGGGCCGGTGGCGACCGTCATGCGCGCCGGAAACAACCCTGAAGAAGACCCGGCGGACATTCTCACTCCGGAGGACATCGCCGAAACGATCGCGTTTCTATTGAAAATGCCCCCGCGCGTATTGATTCGAGAAGCGGTGATCGAGTTGAACCCGTCCGGCGTTTCGCGCGATTTTTGATCCGATAATCCTAGTTCACTGACCTCATGCAGAAAGTTGGGACACTTGAACGAACAAAGCCTTTATTCATGGGAAAAAGGCTTCGCCAACCAAACCGTCCCCGCTTCCGCGAGGGCATGCATTCCCGCGTAAGCGGGAATCTAGAGGCGCCTCAGAAGACGTCCGCGTTCGCATGCCGACATGTCCCAACTTAAGACGTGAGGTCAGGGGAATCGGACGCGGGGCGCAATGTTTAGGTTTGACCTTGCCGCATTGGTCGGGATATTCCGCTTGGCGGAGGCGGTCGGCTTTTGCGGGCTTCTGGATTCTCGTTTGCGCCAAGGCTATTTTGCGCTCAAATCCTCGTCAATGACGCCCAGATCAAAGACGACCTCCTCCAATGCGAATTCGTCGTCTCCGTTGAATTTTGCATAGGTTCTGACATGCTCATAAGGTTCGAGGGCTTCTGCAATCTCCGTCTGAATGTCGGTCAGCTCGTTCTGTAAAGCGGCTGATTCGGTCGCAGAGACGCTGCCTGAAGCGAGAAGCGTCTGTATCTCCTCCTCCCGCTTTTCAAATTTCAGGAGGAATCGCCGCCCTTCGCCGCTCAGCTCCGACTTGATGCGGTATTTGATGACAACGCGCTTGTCAAGCATCGAATTCAAATCAATTATCTGACCGTTCGGCAGCATGACATCGTCGCGCAGCGCAGCCGCCGGCCACTTGCCCGCCCGAACCATCAGATGCGGCGGACTCCAGTCATGCGGCTCCCAGTCGTTGAGGAACGGAATAAGCGCCTTTTCCAGTTCAGGATTTTCATCGTTCAGGAAGATTTTATGGAAGACGGTCGATGTCGCGACGCCGCCGTACCATGAATCCTCCCATGACACATGCTTGTCGTCATACATCATGGTCCCGTCTTCCTTATAGTGAGGCTCCGGCGGCGTGATTGACGGGTCGTTTTTCATCCGTTCCGCCTCGTCCCCGACCATCTTTGCGTAGTAGTTCAGGGCATCCTCAGCCGACTGGAACTGGTACTTCGATGGGAGAAGTACCGCGGTCTGTGTTTTGACAGCGTCCACTTTTGCGTCTTTCGTTTCCTCAAGCGTTTCCGTCGGCGGAACATACACGGGCGTTTGCATTTCAGGCGTCAAGGCGCCTTCCTGCGCTGTCTGCCCGTCCGGCGATTCAGAGACGCTTGAATCGCTTTTACCCCAAAAGAGCGCGGCAAGCGCAACCGCAATCAGAACGATGACCGCTGACGCGGCGAGCCAATGCTTTCGGGTCATGGCGAATCCTCCTTGCAGCATGAATGGCGAACCTTGCTTATGTATAACAGATTTCGCGCGGGGACGCAATGTTTCGGGTTGACCTTACCGCAAGGACGGGAATCTTAGGCTTCGCAGCCGCCGCGCCCGTCCTTTAAACCCCCCTAGCCCCCTTTTCAAGGGGGGAATCGGACGCGGGAGCGCAACGTTCAGGTACGCCCTTGCCGCATTCTTGGGATATGCCGCTTGGCGAAGCGGCTACGGCTTGATCTTGAACGCCGCGCCCCCCTTGCCGAAGACGGGCGTCTCCTGGATGCGTTCAGCGAGGCGCGTGTTGCGCCGCGTCACCTCGGCGCGCTCCACGGCGATGCGCAGCGCCTTTGCCGACCCGACCATCAGCAGCAGACGCTGCGCCCGCGTGATCGCCGTGTAAAGCAGGTTGCGCTGAAGCAGCACATAGTGGCGCGTATGGAGCGCCAGCGCGACCGCCGGAAACTGGCACCCCTGCGACTTGTGAACCGTGACGGCGTACGCATGCGTCAACTCCTGCAGCTCGGAGGCGCGGTATTCCACAAGCCGTTCGGGGTAACGCACCGACAGCGTCCGCTTGCCGCGGTTGTATCGGTTGATGAAGCCGATGTCGCCGTTGAACACCTCTTTATCGTAGTTGTTGCGTATCTGCATCACCTTGTCGCCGATATGGAACCGCCCGCCGCCGATGGAGACCCGCGCGCCGTCCCCGTTCAGCGCCTTTTGCAGCTTTTCGTTCAGCGTTTCGGTACTGAGCTTCCCTCTGCGCATCGGCGCGATGGCTTGGATGTCAACGGCGGGGTCGAAGCCGAATTTGTCAGGCAGGCGCGTCTGGCAAAATTCAACAAGGAGATCTTCCGCCTCGTCCAGGTCGTCCGCCTGTACAAAGAAGCAGTCGCGGCTCTCCTCGCCGCCGAATTCAGGCTCTTCGCCTCGGTTGACGCGGTGCGCGTTCGTCACGATGAGGCTCCCTTGCGCCTGGCGGAAGATCTGGTCCAGCTCCACCACATGCGCCGCTTCGGATCGTATGACGTCCTTTAGCACATTCCCCGGCCCGACGGAAGGCAGCTGGTCCACATCGCCCACAAAAACAAGCTTGGCGCCGGCGGGTACGGCGTCCAGCAGGTCTTTCATGAGCAGAATGTCGATCATGGAGGTTTCGTCCACAATGAGCGCGTCCAGTTTGAGCGGATTGTCGGCGTGGTGGTAAAAGCCGCCGTCGGAGGGGGAGTAGCGCAGCAGGCGGTGAATGGTGCTGGCTGGCGCGCCCGTTACTTCGGAGAGTCGTTTGGCGGCGCGCCCCGTCGGCGCGCACATCTCAACCTCCATTTTGAGCGCTTGATACAGGCTCAAGACGGCGCGGACGACGGTTGTTTTCCCAGTTCCGGGTCCGCCTGTTAAAATGAGTATCGGGTGAACGGCGGCGGCATGGACGGCTTCCCGCTGCTTTTCCGAGAATTGAATGCCGAGCTGTTTTTCGATTTTGGCGAGCGCTCTTTGTACCGCCTTTTTCCGTTCAGGCGCTTTGGACGCCTTCGTCAGCGCGCGCATTTGACGCGCGACGCGCGCCTCGGCGTCGTATAAAAAACGCAGATAGATTCGCCCGTCCGCTTCTTCTCCCTCCTTCGCTTCCTCTACGACGACCCGCTTTCGCTGCTCAAGCTGTTTCAACGGTTCGTCCATGCTCTCCAGCGCGGCGCCGAGAAGTTTGGAGGCGCGCCGTTGCGTCTCTTCCCGATCCGCGTACACATGCCCGTCCCGCGCGATGTCGGTCAGCGCATGTTCCACTCCCGCGGCGATCCGCTGCGGCGACTCGCGTTCAAAGCCGAGCCGTTGAGCGATCGAATCCGCGGCGGCGAAAGAGACGCCCAGGTTGTCCTCCACAAGCCGATACGGGTTGTCGCGGATAATCGCCTCCGCTTCGTCGCCGTACCTTTTATATACGGCTGCCATGACCCGCTCGCTCAACCCGATCGTATGCATCAGCAGCGCCGCGGCAAGCATGTTCTGATTCTCTTTCCAAGCGGCGGCGATCTTTTCGGCTGAAGCGGCGGCGACGCCGGGAACTTCTGTAAGCCGCTTCGGATGGTTGGAGAGTATCTCCTGCGTCTGATCGCCAAAACGGGTCAGGATCGCGTCGGCGATGGCCGGCCCTACGCCGGGGATCGCCCCTGAAGCGAGATAGGAGCGCAAGGCGTCCAGCGGCGTCTGTTCAACCAGACGCGCCGTTTCAAACTTGAACTGACGTCCGTAGGTCGGATGCTCCGTCCAGCCGCCCTCAATGGTGAGGCGAGCGCCCTGCTGCGCATTCAAAAGCGTTCCAACGGCGGTGAACCTCGCCTGACCCTTCGCCGACATCCGCCCGACGAAATACCCGTTTTCAGGGTTATGGTACGTGATGTCTTCGATGGTCGCTTCAAAGGTTTCCATAGCGTTCGCCGTCCGTCTTCATTTGCCGTAATAAGACGTCATGAGACGGGTTCTAAAACGGCGCTTTCGTACGGCGCGTCAGGCGCGCCCAGAAGCGGGCGGAAATACTCCCATCCCGCGTCGTTGATGCGCAGCCGTTCGGCGTCGTAAAGCCGTTCGTCCACGACGCGCGGAACGATCGTGCCGCCGCTGTCGCGTATCAACACTTCGTCGATCTGAAGCGTTTGCGTTTGAAGCCCGCCGCCGGAACGCATCGGGCAGGCGACGACGCCGCGCCGTCCGTCCAGCGCCGCTTTGGCGGCTTCGCGTCCGAGCTGGACCGCCATGTCCCTGTCGAGCGGGTGGGGCGCGCCGCACCGCTGCAGATAGGCGGGGATGACATGGTTGACGACGACGCCCTCCATGCTTTCCTTGATCCGCTCCGCCGCCCATGCGGTGCTGCCTTCCAGTTTTTTATGTCCGAAGGCGTCCACCTCGCCGCCGCCGCTCCGCTCGGCGCCTTCAAACTCGGCGCCCTCGGCGATGACGATGATGGCGCTCTTCTGCCGTTCATATGCCTCGGCGGCGATCTCCGTCAGCTTGCTGATGTCTGTTTTCACTTCAGGCAGGACGATGGCGTCCGGATGGCCGTAGGCGGTCGAGAGCGCGAGCCAGCCCGCCGTTCTGCCCATCGTTTCCAGAACCATGACGCGCCCATGAGAGTAGGCGGTGGTGCGCAGGGCGGCGGTCTGTACGCCGAGCCATTGAGCGGCGGCGATGAAGCCTGGGCAGTAGTAATTTTTGATCCGTTCAAGGTTGAGCGGCTGGTCGGCGGGGGCGTTGGCGCCGACATCGTTGTCGATCGTTTTGGTGACGCAGTTGACCGGCGTTGCATGGGCGGCGTCGCCGAGGGCGGTTCCGACGGTGAGCGTGTCGTCTCCGCCGATGGCGACGAACCCGTCCAGTTTCAGGTCGGCGATGCGCTGGACCGCCTGCTCCATTCCGTTTTTCACTTTGCGCAGGTTGGTTCGGGAGCTTCGGATGATCGTTCCGCCTCTGTTTTCGTCGATGGCGGACGCGGGAAGTTTAACGGCGGTTCCGCCGCTGAGCATGCCCGCCCATCCCCATTGAATGCCGATCGTTTCGCATCCCGCTTTTTCAACTTCGAGAGCGATGCCTTTCAGGGTGGCGTTGAGCGCGGTGGTGTCGCCTCCGCCGGTCATCACGCCGATACGTCCCTTCGCCATAATGCGCGTCTCCAGACTGCATGGGTCGCCAAGAAAGCATGCAGTATGTTACATGGGATTTCCGCGCAGGTCAAACGGAAGGGCTTTGACCTTCCGTCTTTAGTTGGGACATATCGGCGGGCGGACGCGGACGTCTTCTGCGGCGCCTCTAGATTCCCGCACGTTTTACCGCAAGGGCGGGAATGCATGTCCTCGGGAAAGCGGGGAACGGTCTGGTTAACGACGCTTTTTTCCAGAGACTGCCGCCATACGGAACGAGATGCGCCGCCCCAAAAAGTATGGTATACTCACCGAGAAACCGCGCAAGGAGACCTCAACATGCAGCCCCAACCGTTCCAGCCCGCATGGGAATCGCTCCGACGCTACCGGGCGCCGAAATGGTTCCGCGACGCCAAATTCGGCATCTATCTGCACTGGGGGGTGTATTCGGTCGTTGAACGCGGTGAGTGGCATGCCCGAAATATGTATATCCAGGGGCATGCGAATTACCAGCGGCATCTCGAAGCCTACGGGCATCCCTCCAAATTCGGATACAAAGACCTCATACCGCTCTGGAAAGCGGAGCGGTTCGACCCCGACCGCCTCGTCCGCCTCTTTGAAGAGGCAGGCGCGCGGTATTTCACCCCCTGCGCCGTTCACCATGACAACTTCGACCTGTGGAACTCCAAACATCACCGCTGGAACTCGGTCAACATGGGTCCCAAAATGGACATCATGAAAATGTGGCGCGAAGCGACTCTCAAAACGAACATGCGGTTCGGCGCGACGACGCATCTGGAACGCGCCTACAGCTGGTTCAACGTCAACAAAAACGCCGACACAAAAGGTCCGCTCAAGGGCGTTCCCTACGACGGAGCCGACCCTGCCTATGAAGAGTTTTACTTTGAAAAGCATGACGACACCGACCTGCGCCATCCCGTAAACGCTCCTCCCAGTTGGCGGCGCGAATGGGCGGACCGCATCAAAGACCTGATTGACCAGCATGAGATCGACCTGCTGTATCTGGACGGCGCCATCCCGTTTCAAGGGGACGACGGCGGAGCGGCGGGGCGCGAGGTGATGGCGTACCATTACAACCGCAGCATCGAACGGCATGGCAAACTGGACTCGGTCATGTGCGTCAAAAAGCATGACCATCACGGCGTCTGGATGGACGGCGTCGCGACGCGCGATATGGAACGCAGCCGAGCCGACCGCATTCTGCGCAGCCCCTGGCAAACAGACACATCGATCGGGCCATGGGGGTATGCGGCGGGGGTAAAATACCGCGATACGGTCCACATCATCCATGAGCTGATCGACATCGTCAGCAAGAACGGCAACCTGCTGCTGAATGTGCCGCCGAAAGCGGACGGAACGCTGGATGAAGCGACGGAGCGCATCCTGGCGGAAATTGGCGCGTGGATGCGCGTCAACGGCGGAGCGCTTTACGGGACGCGCCCGTGGCGCGTGTACGGCGATGAAGAGAACGCGGTTCGGTTTGTTAAAAAAGACAGGTTTCTATACGCGCATTTTCTGCGCTGGCCGAGCGAAGGCGTCTTTCAGGTTCCTCATCTTCCGCGCAGCGCGCGCGTCCTAGACGTTCAAATGGTCGGCTTGAACGGCTCTTTAAAATGGACGCGGGAGGGGGAAACGCTGTCGGCGACGGCGCCGCCGAAACCGCCCTGCGAGCATGCGTATGCGCTGCAGATAGAGCTGAACCGATGAGCGGTCCGTCTCTGTTAGGGTTAAAGCCTTCGTTCGGCTTTGGCGACCGGCTCGGTTTGGCGGGTCCTGGGCATGTGCGCGCCGCGCGGAAGGGTCCGTATGCGCCTGTGTTTGCGCAGCAGTCCGCCCGCGAGATCGCCAGAACGCGCCGTACCCCTGAAGAGACGCTCTCCGCCGCGCGGGAAGCCGTCCAAAGCGAGGGTTGGAACGGCGCATGGGGCGCGGACGCCGACCATCTGAAAACGCGCGAGGATGTGTTTCAATGGGCGAAGGCGGGCTACACCTTTTTTACAATCGACCCGTCCGAGGAGGTTGACAAGCCGCCTGCGCCTGAAGCGGTCAAGAGGTACGAGTCGCTTTATCTGGGAACGACGCGCGAGCTGGACGAGTTCGCCGTGACATTTGAGAAAGAGAGTTTGTCGGCGGCTGTACGAAAATACGGGCGCGCCTTAGACAAGGCTGAAGAGACGGCGCGCTGGATCGCCGAGGCCGCTCCTGAACATGAGATCGAAATCTCCGTCGATGAGACGGAGGAGCCGACAACGCCGCTTGAGCATCTGTTCATCGGGCTGGAGCTGAAACGGCGCAGCGTTCCGATTGTGAGCCTCGCCCCGCGCTATGTCGGCAGTTTTGAAAAAGGAATCGACTACAAGGGCTGCCTCAAAACCTTTGAAGCGTCGCTGCGAAAGCATGCCGCGCTCGCGCGCGCCTGTGGACCGTATAAGTTGAGCGTCCACAGCGGTTCGGACAAGTTCGCCCTGTATCCGATCATCGGGCGGGTGTGCGGCGATCTGCTGCATGTGAAAACGGCGGGAACCAGCTATCTGGAGGCGCTGCGCGTCGCCGCGCGGCAGAACGCGCCGCTGTTTCGGGAGATTGCCGAGTTCGCCTTGACCCGCTTTGAGACGGACCGCGCCACCTACCATATCTCCGCGGACCTTCGGCGCGTTCCCAAACCCGCGGACCTAAACGAAACGGAGCGGGAAAAAGCGTTTCTGGACGAGAACGGCGGGCGGCAGGTTTTGCATGTAACTTTCGGCTCCGTTCTGGCAGATCCGCGGAATCGGTTCAAGGACAGGCTCATGGAGACGCTTCATGCGCATGCGGAGCTGCATGCGTCTCTCTTGGAGGCGCATCTAGGGCGTCATATTGAAGGCTTGCAGGCGGGATGAAAACGATCGTACTGGAGCGCCCGGGGCGTTTTGCCTCCGCGGAGACGCCCGCGCCGACGCGCGCTCAACCTGGAAACGCGCTTGTGAAAGTGCGCAGCGTCGGCGTCTGCGGAACCGACCTGCATGCGTACCGCGGGCGTCAGCCGTTCTTCACCTATCCGCGCATTCTGGGGCATGAGCTGGGCGTGGAGGTGGTTGAGGCGGAAGAGAACGCGCGCGGCATACGCCCCGGCGACCGATGCGCCGTTGAGCCGTACCTGGACTGCGGAGAATGCGCCGCCTGCCGAATGGGCAAGCCGAACTGCTGCGAGCGGCTCTGCGTCATGGGCGTCCATGTGGACGGCGGAATGCGCGAACTGATTGAGGTTCCGATACGCAAGCTGCACCGCTCCGACGCGCTCAGCTTTGATCAGCTGGCGCTGGTCGAAACGCTCTGCATCGGGCGGCATGCCGCGTCGCGCGGGCAGCCGGCGGAGGGCGAATGGACGCTCGTTGTCGGGGCGGGACCGATCGGGTTGAGCGTCATGACAGCGGCGAAGCTGGAGGGGGCGCGTCTCATCGCGGCGGATCTGAACGCGGACCGGCTCCGTTTCTGTCGAGAAACGCTTGGGGTTGAACATACGATCTGCGCGGCTGAAGAAGATGCGCCGACGCGCTTATTGGAGATCACAGGCGGCGCGCTTCCCGCGCTTGTGATGGACGCGACCGGCAGCACCGCATCGATGGAGGCAAGCTTTGCGTATGCGTCCAGCGGGGGTCGGCTTGTTCTGGTCGGCTTGGCGCAGGCGCGCGTCTCGTTTGACGATCCTGAATTTCACCGCAAGGAGCTGACGCTCATGGCGTCTCGAAACGCGGCGCCGTCCGACTTTGCGGCGGTCGTTCAGCAGATGGAGCGCGGGTTGATCGACGCCGGCGCCTGGATCAACCGGCGCGCCTCGGCGGAGGAGATGATTGAGGCGTTTGAAGGCTGGACAGACCCGTCGTCAGGCGCGGTGAAGGCGGTCGTTTCGTTTTAAGGCGGCGCCTCTTTATTCGCTAGCGCCGCTGTTTCGTATCGCGAGGAGAACGGCGGCGCTGTCTAAGCCGCCCATCCCGTCCGCGCAGAGCCGCTCCAGCAGACGCGCATGCTGATCGGCGAACGGCAGCCGCAGGTTCGTTTCCTCCGCGCATTCCAGAATCAGACGCAGGTCTTTCAGATGCTGCGACGCGCGCGATTGCGGGGTGAAATCTTCCCGCGCCAGCTTTTCGCCTTTCGCGTCGATGGCGCCGGAGCGCGCGGGCGTCGCTTTCGCCAGCTCTAAAAAACCGCCCCGATCCAGACCTTGCGACTCGGCAAACAGCAGCGCCTCCGCCAGCGCCGCTCTGTTCAACCCAAGCAGCAGGTTCGTCGCCAGTTTCGCCTTCATTCCGAAACCCGGCCCGCCGATATAGACGACGCGCGGCAGCGCGCTTTCCAGGAGCGGGCGCAGCCGTTCAAACGCCGGGCGCCGTCCGCCCGCCATGAACACCGCCTCCCCGGCGCGTATCTGCGCGCTTGAACCAGAGATGGGCGCGTCCAGATACTCGGCGCCGAACTTCCGCAGCCGTTTTTCAAACTGAACGCTCGCGCGCGGGTCGCCTGTCGTCGCGTCAACGACGGCGCGAACCGACGCGGCGCCTGAAAAAACGCCATCTTCTCCCAGAAGCGCTTCTTGAACGGTTTCAGCGTCCGGCAGGGATAGAAATACGGTCTCGGCGCTTAGTTGGTTTAAATGAGCAATGCGCCGTCCGCCCAGCTTCTCCAGCGCGGACAGACGATTCGGGTCGATGTCGTACCCTTCAACGCGGCAGCCGGCGGCGAGAAGGCGCTCCGCAATCGCCGTACCCGCAAGCCCGATTCCAATCAGCCCGACGGTTTCGGCGCTCATGCGTTTCCAACCGCTTTTCGGTACGCCTCGGCGGCTTGCATGATCGCGTCGGTCGGGTCCTCAATGTCGGCGCGGAGCGTATTGAGGCATGCCGCTTCCGCCGCCTCGGCGAGGCGCGGACAGACGCACAGAACGACGACAGCCCCCGCCTCCGTCTCTTCATGGACAGCCAGCGCCGCCTCCGTCTGCAGCCGCTTATTCTCGATCCCTGCGAGATGCGTCAACGCCGCATGCCGAACCGGCAGATCAGGCGCCAGCTCCGCCAACCGTTTATCAAAAGCGGGGACGCTCTCCGCGCTGGAATGAAGAAACGCGGCAAGTTTCATTCATACGTGCGGAAGTTGAAAATGGTGATCCTGTTCGGGAGTATCTCCACATCTGGAATGGTATGCGTTCGCCCGCCGCCGTCGAAACGAAGCTGAACCGGATGCGTTCCCGGCGGCAGCTCCATTCGCAGTACGTTCACCGTCGCCGGCAGCGTTTGCCAGGAGCGCGTGTCGGCGTTTTCAGAGAAGAAGTTAAACAGCTCCATGGCGATTTCAGCGCCTTCGCCCTTTTTTTTCGCGGCGCCATGCGCCTTATGTTTCACGACGCCGCG
Organism: Candidatus Poribacteria bacterium; assembly: GCA_963665845.2. GTDB lineage: Bacteria > Poribacteria > WGA-4E > JAPPNK01. The sequence goes on along the minus strand of OY762492.1, from coordinate 1,345,047 downwards.
AAGAATCGCCCGCAGCGCCATTCCCGGCAGCTCGGAGCGGTAGGTTCGATCCGACGCTTTATTGATATCCTCCGCCAGAACGCTCTTCGCTTGAACGCCGGCGGCGGACGCCTCAACGCTTGTCAGCGCAGGGGGCGTCTTTTTCAGCCTCGGCAGCGCAATCCGCAAAAGATAATCCAGCTCATCCTCCACATAGTCGATCGCATCCCCAGCGGTTATAGAAGCCGCGTACCCGTCGGCTCGGCGGCGGTGTTTATCCCGCTGCTTCTCGTCGTCGTACGCGTCCCCTTTCAGTATCGGAATGACAACGTTCATCTCCTCCTTATGCGGTCCAAAGCCGGACTCATACAGGATAATCAGCTCGCCCATTCCGTCGTTAGACGGTTCGGGCGCGCCGTATTTTTTTTCAAAAAGCTCCGCTTCCTGCGCGAAGTTCAATTGACGCGCGAGAAGAACAAGCCGCCGTCCAATGTCCGGCGGGGCTTTGACGCCGCCGGAATCGGCGTAGGCGCTGTAGTACTGTTCAGCCGCGCGGTAGGAGATGAAGGCGTCGTTCGTTTCCCCCGCCCACTCAAACAGCATGCCCGCAAAATACGCATGGAACGCCGCCGCTTCAAAGGCGTAATCGTCGTCCTCGTCCGCGTAATATTGAATGAGCCGCAGCCCCCGCCTCGCCTCAACAAGCGCGCCGTCCACATGGCCGTCGTACACGTAATTCAACGCGCGGTAGTAGTGGATCAGCAGCCGCTCAACGCGGGAGCCTGGGTATGGACGGACGGTGTCGTTCGTCGCCAGCGCCGCCGCTTCCGTGGAGAGGCGGCGCGTGTAAAGGTCTTCCGAGACCGCTTCGGCGATCTCAAAAGCGTTGTTGCTTGTCTGGTAATCGTCCGCATAATGCGCGACAAGCCCCAGCTCAAGCAGGTCGGGAAGGACAGGCTTCAGGTCCTTTTTCAGCGTCTCAACCGCTTCGGCGTACGCCCCCTGCTCCATCTGCCGACGCTGCGCCTCCATGTTGTATTGGGAGCATCCCGCGAGCAGAAGCGCGCACAGAGACGCCCCCAAACGCAGCGCAAGGTTCGTCCTCATTATAGAACGGTTCGTTTTCGCTGAATGTACTTCTTCGGTTTTACAGAGTGAATCCAGACCTTTTCGTTCGTCTCGATGTTGGTGAGCGTCAGGTCGACCTGATAAAACAGAACCTGCTCGCCTCCCTCGCGGTCTTCGATGGTGTTCACTTCGCCCGTCATCATGTAGTCGGCTCCAAGCTCCCGACCCATCTCTTTGATGGTGTCCAGGCTGGCGTTGGCGCGCTGGTCAAGCCGTTCGTCGCGCAGCTCGCTGCGCTCCTCGGCGCTCGCCACAACGGAAACGCGGCCCGAATTGATGAACGCCCGCTCAATGTCCGTGATGAAGGTGGCGGCGGGAATATGCTCCATCCCGCGGTTGCGAATCGACCCGACGATGACGATCGGCTTTTTGCCGCCGTTGGAGCTGGTGAATTGTGTGATCCAGATATGGTTGATGCAGTCCATGATCATTTGTTGCGCCACCTGCTGCGAATCGGTGTCGTTCCACCGACCCGACAGGTCCACCACTTCGGACGGATCCAGGCGCGTGACTCTCTTGCCGGAACCGCATCCAGCGGCGGCTGCCAGCATAACGATCATCGAAAAACAAGCGATCTGCGCGACGTATCGTTTCATTCGGATGCTCCTGAACAATGACAACGCTGCTGTTTACAGGTATCTTTAACATAGCATGAGGCGATACGGTTGACAAGAATATCGACGGAATACGGAAAGGCGGGCAGTTGACGGCAAAAAAAACAGACGCCAGCGGCGAAGAGCTGTCGGAGGTGCGGGTGGATTCGTATGCGGACAGGACGCTGCCGGTGGAGCGGAGCGTCCTGCGCAGATGGTTGAAACGGCGCCTGCCCGTTGTCTTGATAGCGGCGGCTGTCTTGATCGGACCGTTTCTCGGCGGATACGTCTTTATGGAGCGTCTGCGCATGTCACAGTTTGAGGCGGCATACGAGGCTCTTGAACAGGAGATAAGCGCGAACGCGGCGGCGCTGGCGGCATTGTCTTCCGCGGCGGAGGCGGCCGCGGACGGCGATTTTGCCCGCGCCGAACGTTTGACCCCCGACTTCAGCGCGTCTCGATGGAAACTGGCGTCCGGCAAGCTGAACATGCGCGACCCGAAAACGCTTCAAACCGCCGATTTCTACGACCGGCTGGAGTCGCTGCCGGCGCAGTATGAACGCGCGATGGGGTATGTTCAGCGGTTCAGGCTGATCGAAACGGCCGCGCCCGAATCGGCGCTGTCAGCACAGATGGCGGCTCAAGGCGCGTTCCGACAGCTGGCAACAAACCTGCAACAGCTGCGCAGGCAGGCGGACGCGCTGACGGAGCCAGACGAATGAAAAATGGAACGCGCCGCAAATTGCGCGGCATATCCGCCCGCGCGCTCAAAATCGTTCTCGCGGCGGGAATCGTTCTGGGTTATTGCTATGCCGTTCATCTCGCCCTAGATATGAAAGCGACGATCAACGCGGACGAACCGAGCGGCGAATGGTTCGTCCAAAGCAAAAATGAAATCCGACCGCGCTACATCGGTCCGCAAAACGCCGACGCGCTCGCCTCCGCGATGCGCTTCGACCTGGGCATCGAGAAAAGCGAGGCGCAAACTGCAAAACTGAAGGCGCATTTTGAGCGGGTCTTAGAGCGCGGCGCCGTCTTTCAAGACAACATGGATATGCTGCATTTCGGTCATGCGCTCATGCGCCGTTTCAAGCTGGCGGCAGAGTATGAACGGCGGCGGGTTGCGGAGCATCCTGAAGACGCGGAATACCCCTCCATTCGCGCGCTGTATGATCTGCCCGAAAGCGCGTCATGGGAGGAGCTGGAAAACGCCCTCATGGACGGAGGCCTGAAAAAATGGCCGGACGCAAAGAAGCGGCTGGATGACTGGGTAGACGATGCCATTAAACGCGAGAAAGAATCGACGCGCGAGACGCTGCTGATTGTGCTGCCGGCTTTGCTGATACCTATATTGTGGGGTTCCTGGGCGTTGGCCAAATCTCTCGTCCAGGCGCTCAAATCCAACAGCCGCGGTATACGGCTTATACAGGGCAAGGGAAAAGCAAAGATAGCGCTCGTAGTATTGCTCATCTGGTGCGCTTTTGGATCCAGCCTCTTCATAGTTGGCGGGCCGGATTTGGCGCACAACTGGCGGGACGATTATACGATGCTGAAAACGTTTCTAAGAATGACGCAGGAACCGCAGGAAACGAAGCAGACAGCGCGTGATCTGCTGCGTCGGATCAGAGAAGACAATAAGTTCGGTTACTCTGACTTCGACTATCATGTAGCGATAACAGAAATGCGGCGGCCTCGGGGAAAGTACATTGCGACCAGTACGCTGGTCTTTGCCGCGATACTCCCGATCAGCTTTGGCATGTTGAAATGGCTGGGCATAGGGTGGAGGCAGTACTTCAATCTAATGCGGACACGCTGACGGAGCCTGACGAATGAAAAATGGAACGCGCCGTAACTTGCGCGGCATATTCGCCCGCGCGTTCAAAATCGTTCTCGCGGCGGGAATCATTCTGGGTTACTGCTATTCTTTTCATCTCGCCCTAGACCTGAAAGCGAAGATCGACGCGGATGAACCGAACGGCGAATGGTTCGTCCAAAGCAAAAATGAAATCCGACCCCGCTACATCGGTCCGCAAAACGCCGACGCGCTCGCCTCCGCGATGCGCTTCGACCTGGGCATCGAGAAAAGCGAGGCGCAAACTGCAAAACTGAAGGCGCATTTTGAACGGGTCTTAGAGCGCGGCGCCGTTTTTAAAGACAATCTAGATATGCTGCATTTCGGTCCGGCGCTCATGCGCCGTTTCAAGCAGGCGGCAGAGTATGAGCGGCGGCGGGTTGCGGAACATCCAGAAGACGCGGAATACCCCACCATTCGCGCGCTGTATGATCTGCCCGAAAGCGCGTCATGGGCGGAGCTGGAAAACGCCCTCATGGACGGCGACCTGAAAAAATGGCCGGACGCAAAGAAGCGGCTGGATTCCATGGTAGACGACGCCATTAAACAGGAGAAAAAATCGACGCGCGAGACGATGCGGATTGCGCTGCCGATTTCGATTGCATGTTTTTTGGTTGCTTCCTGGGTGTTGACCAGATACTTAATCCAGACGCCCAGGTCGGACAGCCGCGGGATACGGCTTATAAAGGACAAGGGTATCGGAAAGATGGCGCTCATATTTTTGATCCTCTGGTGCATGTGCGCATCAAGCGCCGGGACGCTTGGCGGGCAAAGTTCGGCGCACAACTGGCTGGACAATTATACGAGGATGACATCGTATCTAAGAGAGATGCAAGACGCGCAGGAGACGGCGCGGGATCTGCTGCGTCAGACCCAGGATGACAACAAGATCGGATACTCTGACTTCGACGATACTGTAGCGATCACAGAGATACAGCGGCATCGGGGAAAGTACCTTACGACCAATATGCTGCTCTCCGCCGCGATATTTCCGTTCAGCTTAGGCATGTTCGCATGGCTGCTCACATGGCTGGAAATAAGGTCGAGGGCGCTTCTAGCGATTCGAGAAGAAACGGACGCAAACAAAACAGAAGAGTGAGCAGGGCGTCGGTCGGACGCAAAACCGCCGCGCGCCGCCTCTGGATTTCCGCTTGCGCGGGAATGCATGTCCTCGCGGAAGCGGGGAACGATCTGGTTGACGAAGCCTTTTCCCAATAACAAAGGCTTGTTCGTTCAACGGTCGCCGCTCAATTTGACTCCGCCGCCCCCGCGCGCTACACTTCATACTAAGGCGGCTGATGACGTTTGCCATAGCGAGGATGCATGCGTTCAAACGGTATATCATTTTATCGAGAGCTGTTGGCGTCTCCGCCCGTGTTGGCGGTTTTGTCGGGACCTTCAGGCTGCGGCAAAACGTCGGTGGCGGACGCTTACGCCCAAAAAAACTCCGCCCGCTGCTCCGTCTCGGCGACGACGCGACCCCCAAGACCGGGAGAACAGCATGGCGTCGACTACTTTTTCATGAGCGGCGCCGAATTCGACGCATGCATACGGAACGGCGAACTGGCGGAATGGACGACGATGTACGGCGCGCATCGATACGGCACCTTGAACCGAACGATACAGGAGGCGCAGAAGGTCGGCGACGATCTCCTGCTGGTGATTGATCCAAGAGGCGGGGCGCAGATACGGGCAAAATATCCGCTTGCCGCGCTGATACTGCTGATTCCGCCCAGCATGGAGGAGCTGAATCGGCGTTTGATACAGCGCGGAACCGACTCTAAAGAGCAACAGGAAACGCGCGCCGAAGCAGCCTTGAACGAGATACAGGCGGCGAAGTTTTACGATTATGTGATCGAGAACAGGGACGGCGAACTGGACGAAGCGGTGAAGGCGCTGGAGGCGGTTATGGAGGCAGAAAGGCGCAAGATGGCGGTTCGCCAAGCGGCGTTTGCGGCGTCAGGACAATGAACTCATCGGACAGGCAGCGATGTAAGGAGCGTTTGATATGAGCGAGGACACCCCCAAAGTCGTCAAGGCGCCTCGGCGCCTCGGATCCGGCAGCAAGCCGCAAGAGATCTATATTGACGACCTGAAAGACCCTAACCAGGAGAGCGGCGGGTACATCAACAAATATCTGGTCGTCAACATCGCGGCGCAGCGCGCCCGCGAGCTGAACGACCGCGACCTTCCGATCGGCGAGATCGCCCGCGGCGCGAAGAAGCCGACGACGCAGGCGCTTCTCGAACTGATGGACGGACAGCTGAAATACGAGCGGGTGCAGGCGCAAGCCGCTCTCGCCGAAGACGATCTCATCTTCGATGACGCGCCCGACGAGGAGGTTGCCGCGCTCTTTGAAGAGTACGAAAACCTGAACGTCAATGAAGACGAAGACGAAGAGGACGACAGCCCGTTCCCGATCAGCGACGACGGCGAATATGAGGATTGACAGCGGCGCGTCCGATTCCCCCTTGAAAAGGGGCGCCTCCGATTCCCCCCTTGAAAAGGGGGGCTAGGGGGGTTTAAGGCGTGGGCGGCGCCTCTGGATTCCCGCTTACGCGGGAATGCATGTCCTCGCGGAAGCGGGGAACGGATTGGTTGGCGGCGTCGGTTGCGCCGAGGGGCAAATTCGGTTATGCTGTGATTGGCGGAGATGTTGAGAACGGAAAGGATTGAAGACATGCGGCGCATATCCATCACGAAGCTTGTGTTGACGGCAGTTTTGGCGGTTTCTTTAGCCGCTTGCTCAGGCGGCCCGTATCAACAGGGGGAGACGCTTGAGCGGCAAGGTTCCTATGAGCTGGCGATTGAGCAGTACGAACTGGCGGCGGCGAAAAATCCCGGCTCGTCCGACGCGCTCAAGGCGCAGATGAAGATCGCAAGCATCTACCATGTGAATCTCGAACAGCTCGAAAAGGCGGCGGAGATCTATGCGGCGGTCATCGAAGCGGCTCCTGAAGAGGAGATCGGTCTCGATGCGCAGTATCAGCTCGGTCTGATTCATTTTGCGGGCGGCGATTTTGACGCGGCGGCGGAGTCGTTCCGAAGTTTGTTGATGGCGGCTCCCTCCTCCGCGCAGGGCGGGAACGCGCAGATGATGCTCGCGCAAACCTATGAAAAGGCGGGCAAACTGGACGAGGCGCAGGAGACCTACGGCGAATTTTCGCGCTTGCATGAAGAGGACAAGAACGCGGTCATCGCCCTTGAGAAACGCGCGCGGCTTCTGGACAGCCTCGGAAAAAAGGATGAGGCGATACAGCAGCGGCAGGATATTGTGCGCAAATTCGGCGAACGCCCCGACGCCGAAGCGGTGGTGCGCCTCGCCGCCGAGGAGCTGGTGAAAGCGGGCGCGGAGGTTCCCGACATCGAATCGCGGGAGAGAACCGACGCGGACGTGATGGCGGAACGGCGGGAGGCGCGCCGAGAACGCGACCGCCCAAGATCGCAGCAGCCCGAAGACGCGGTGTCTAAAAGCGCCGAAGAGCTGATCTTCGGATACAACGCCGATGAGATCATGAACGAGATACAGATCACCCTAGACGATCAGGGAACGATGTACGACGCCATGTTCTCCATGGCGGGCGTGATGTTCACAACCGCCGAGTACAAGAAATCGGGCGCTCTTTATCACCGTTCGCTGCGGATGGCGGAAGAGGCGGTCGGTTCCGCATGGGACAGCCGCGTCGCCGCCATCAAGGGCTTGTCGGATGTGTACCTGAAACTTGGACTGAAAGAGCGCGCGAAAAAGCTGTTCGAAGAGGCTATCCGCGCCGATAGCGCCGTCATTGATCAGGTCATCACCCAGGGCGAGTATGAGTACGGCGTCGGCGACTACCAGAAGGCGATCGACATATGGAGCTTCGTCGTCGGGCTTTCGGAGGGCAGGGACAGCCAGATCTTCTATTTGATCGGTCTCGCCCAGCGCGATCTTAAAAACGCAGCCGCTGAAGTGGCGGCGTTTGAGCGGTCGGTCGCCGCAAACCCGCGCAACGAAGAGGCGGCGCAGAGCCTCGCCGAAGCGCTTTACTACCGCGCGGGAAACCGCAAACGCGCCTACCTCTACCAGGACATCATCGACAAGAAGATCGACTGGCCGACCTACTTTGATGTCGGCAAAACGGCGATGCGTTACGGTTACTGGCGGCAGGCGTCGCAGCAGTTCAACATCGGCGCGCGCGCCGCGGCAAAAGCGGCGGAGCGGGCGGTAAAAAATGGAGACGCCCGCGCCGAAAAACAGGCGGTCAACGCCTCCATCGGAATGACCGCGCTGCGGCATGCGTCGCGCGCCCGCGCCTCCGAATCGTACCGAGAGGAAGCGGGCGTTGAGCTGGCGGCTCTCGCGCAGAGCAACCCGCAAAACGCCCTGGCGCGATACGCTGTTGGACATCTCGCGGAGATCATGAACGAGACCGAAAAAGCCGCGGCGGAATACGGCAAAGCGATGGAGTTGGACCCGATGAACGCCGACTTTGCGGAAGCGCTCGCCAACCTGCATCTTGCGAACGGCAATGCGGCGGAGGCGGTCAGCGTTTATACGGCGTATCTACAGAAAAACCCGCGCGATAAGCGCATACAGGGTCTCCGCGACGCCTTAAAAGCGGAAACGATCTCCGCGCCCTCGGCGGCTCCGTAAGGCGCCCATGGCGAGCTTTCAAAAGACGCCGCAGCGTTCGGCGCATTCCGTTCTCACACAACGGAAACGGGTCGCGCCATGTTGTGGCTAATACAGCGGTTTTTGCGCCGAGAGATCCCCGCCTTTGCGACTCTTATGGCGCTGATCCTCATCGGAATGGCGGGATACCATCTCCTCGAAGGCATGAGCGCAGTGGAAGCGCTGTATATGACGACGGTGGTGATCAGCACGGTCGGATTGTATATCGGAAATCCGGAACCGTTGAGTCAGTGGGGCATGCTTTTCACCGTGTTTTTAATCGTGTCAGGGGCGGCGACAGCGGCGTATTTTGTCGGCGTCGCGGGGCAGCTGTTTTATGACGGAGAATGGCGCGCCCACTGGAAACATCAATGGAGAAGTAGAATGCTCAACAAACTGCAGGGGCATGCAATCTTATGCGGATTTGGGCGCGTCGGCGGACATGTCGCCGACGAGCTGAAGCGGGAAGGCATGCCGTTTGTGGTGGTGGACCCGGACGAAGGCGCTCTGGAGCGCGCCGGCGCGGAAGGATACAACGCGTTAGAAGGCGACGCCACTTATGAAGAAACGCTGCGGGAAGCGGGCGTTGAGCGGGCGGCGTTTCTGGTGGCGGCGCTCAGCTCGGACGCCGACAATGTGTTTATCGTCCTGACAGCGCGTACGCTGAACCCGAACCTGATCATCGCGGCGAGGGCGAATTTAGAAACGTCCGAGCCGAAACTGATCAAGGCGGGGGCTGATCAGGTGATGTCGCCCTACCGGATCGGCGCGCATCGGATGGTGACGCGCCTGATTCGCCCTAGCGTCGCCGACTTTTTAGACGAGGTGATGCATGCGGACGACCTGGAGCTGCTGCTGGAGCAGATCGACCTGCCGGACGAATCGCCTCTCACAGGGATGACGCTGGCGGAAACCGACCTGCGCAAGCGGACGGGAGTGACGGTTCTGGCATGCGCCTTGCCCGAACAGGGGCAGCCGCCGCAGTATAACGCCAGCCCCGACCCGGCGACCACGCTGCAGCCGGGCGCCCGCCTCATCGCGCTTGGAACCCGCGAGCAGCTGGAGGAGTTTGCGCGAATCGCCGGCGGCAAATAGCCCTTGACGGCATGACAGAACGGGCGGCATTGTGTATCATATAAGCGGACATACAAACGGAAAACGGAGATGATTGAAGTATCGAACCTCGGCAAATCGTACGGCAGCGTTCGCGCTTTGCGGAATGTCGAGTTTGAAATTGAGCAGGGCGAAATCGTCGGTCTCCTCGGACCCAACGGAGCCGGCAAAACCACCATCATCAAAATACTGACAGGCTATCTTCAGCCCGACGCGGGCGCGGCGCGCGTCAACGGCTTGGATGTAACGGAAAAACGGCTCGAAGCGCAGGCGCAGATCGGATATCTCCCCGAAAACGCGCCTTTATATAAGGAGCTGTCGACGCAGGAGTATCTGAAAATGATCGCCGACCTGCGCATGATTCCGCCGGAGGAACAGCTCCGCCGCATCTCTGAGGCGGCGCGCGCGACGCAGATCGAAGACCAGATGACGCGCGCTATCGGGCATCTTAGCAAGGGTTACCGCCAGCGCGTCGGACTGGCGCAGGCGATCCTCAGCCGACCCAAACTGCTCATTTTTGACGAACCGACCGTCGGCTTAGACCCGACCCAAATCGTGGAGATACGCAACCTGATCAAGCGGCTCGCCGAGCGCAGCACCGTCCTGTTTTCGACGCATATCCTGTCCGAAGTGGAAGCGCTGTGCGACCGCGTCATCATCCTGATGAACGGCGAAGTGCGCGCGGACGCGCGCCTCTCCGAGCTGGCAAAATCGCCGGACGCTGTCCTGACCCTTCAGGCGCCGGTCAAGAACATCCAACGGCAGCTGAATCGGATCGACGGCGTTGAATCGGTCCAAGAGTTTGAATCGTCTGACGGGTACCCGTCATACCGCATCGCGGCGTCTCCTGAAACGGATCTTTGCCCCGCGCTTTATCAACTTAGCAAGGAACAGGGCTGGTCGGCGCGCGAAATCAAGCGGGACGCCCGAACGCTCGAATCGGTTTTCAATGAATTAGCGACCTCTGGGTAGGAGTCCAATGAAGCGTACGTTAGCCATCGCGCGCAAAGAGATGAGCGGCTACTTCGGTTCGCCTCTCGCGTTTATTTTTATCGGCGTTTTTTTGTCGGCGCTGCTGTTTCTGTTCTTCTGGCGGGAGCGTTTCTTCGCGCGCGAAATCGCCGATGTCCGACCGCTGTTCAGGTCGATGCCGCTGCTGCTGATCTTTCTCGTCGCGGCGTTGACGATGCGCCAGTGGAGCGAGGAGCAAAGCTCCGGCACCCTTGAAACGCTGTTGACGCTCCCTGTTCCGTCCTATCAGCTGGCGCTGGGCAAGTTTCTCGCGGCAACGGGGCTGGTCGGTTTGGCGCTCGCGCTGACGCTGCCGATTCCGATCACGGTCGCCTTCATGGGAGACCTCGACTGGGGTCCTGTCGTCGGCGGATATGCGGCGGCGCTGCTGCTCACCTGCGCCTACGCCGCCATCGGCCTCTTTCTATCCTCTAGAACCGACAACCCGTTTGTCGCGCTCATTATGACGGCGATTGTCGGCGGTTTTTTCTACCTGATTGGAACCGGCGCCGTCGCCAATTTTGCGGGCGACGCGGGCGATCTGTTCCGCGCGCTCGGAGCCGGCAGCCGATTCGAATCGATTGAACGCGGCGTCCTAGACCTGCGCGACCTGCTCTACTATCTCTCCATCGCCGCTGGATTTCTGATCTTGAACGCCGTCTCGCTGGACGCAAAGCGGTGGAGCCGAGGCGGGCAAACGAAGGCGCATCGACGAGCCGCCGCGTGGACGACAGGGCTGCTGCTTGCGAACATAACGCTGCTCAATATCTGGATGTATCCGCTTTACGGGCTGCGCGTCGACCTAACAAGCCAGCGGCAATACAGCCTTTCTAAGCAGACAAAACAGCTGCTGGGCGGGCTGTCGGAACCGCTTCTGATGCGCGCCTACATCAGCAAGCAGACGCACCCGCTCCTTGACCGCCTCCGCTCGCAGATTGCGGATATGCTGAACGAGTATGCGATCGCCGGCAAGGGCATGGTGGAGACGGAAACGGTCGATCCAAGCGGCAACGAGGAGATGATGCAGGAGGCGCGCGACGCCTACGGCATCGTAACGGAGGCGCTGATGAATCAAGGGCGCACGGAGACCTCGGTTCGAAACATCTACTTCAACATCCTGGTTCGCTACGGCGATCAGCATGAGGTGTTTGGATTTCGGGACATCGCTCAAATAGAGCCGCTGGCGGACGGCGGAATAGAGGTGAGGCTCCGCAATCTAGAGTACGATCTGACGCGCGCCGTCAAGAAATCCGCATACGGGTTTCAAAGCATCGATACGGCTCTGGAATCGTTTCAGCAGCCGGCAGAGTTGACGCTCTATGCCACGCCAAAAACGGTTCCCGGCGGAGACGAACTGATGGAACCGTTTGAGCAGGTCGGAAACGAACTCGCCGACAATTCAAACGGCAAACTGCTCTTTAAAACAGTCGACCCGACCGATCCAAACAGCGGCGAAACGTCAGAATCGCTTTTTCAAAAATACGGTTTGCGCCCGACTCCTGTCGCTTTTCTTTCGACCGACACGTACTACTTTTCGCTCATACTCGCTCTGGACGACCAATTTGAGATCATTATCGTCGGCAGCGATCTGGAAGCGGACATACGCAGAGCCGTTGAGGCGGCTGTCAAGCGCATGGCTCCCGGTTTTCTGAAAGTCGCCGGGGTGTGGGTTCCGCCTCGAACGCCGACCCAGAACGCTTTTGGACAGATGACGCAGCCGTTTGCCTCCTATCAATCCATTTCCGAACAGCTCCAGAGCGATTACACGGTTCAAAATATCGACCTGTCCGGCGGCTCGGTTCCCGCCGAAGTGGACACGCTGGTGATTGCGGCGCCTCAAAACTTGAGCGAGAAGGAGCTGTTTGCCATTGACCAGTATCTGATGCGGGGCGGCTCGGCGGTCATTGCGGCCGGCGCGCATCTGATGGAGCCTGACCAGTTCACACGCGCCCCGGCGCTGAAACCTGTTGTCGGCGGCGCGCGCGAGCTGTTGAGCCATTACGGAATAGAGGTGGGCGCGTCCACCGTGATGGACATGGAGAATGAGCCGCTCACCTTCCAACAAACAAAGCAGGTCGGCAATTTTACCGTATCGGAGGTGGTGAAGAGGAAATACCCGTTTTTCATCGACATACGGCGGGGCGGCATGGCGGGCGGACATCCGATCGCCGCCAACCTGTCTGCCGTGACGCTGCACTGGACATCCCCGATACTGCTTGACAAGGATAAAAATGCCAATCGGGAGACGGAAGCGCTGCTGAAATCCAGCGATCAGGCATGGACGACGACCGAGACGAACGTCAACCCTGATTTCCAGACCTATCCGGATCTAGGGTTTCATCCAGGTCAGGAGTTCACATCGCACACGCTGGCGGTCGCCGTGAAAGGTTCGTTTGAGAGTTATTTCAAGGACAAGCCGTCGCCGTTGTTGACGGAGGAGCCGGAAGACGAAAACGGCGGGCAGAACGAAGAGGAGGAATCGCCCGCGCCGGCGAATATGATCGAGTCGTCGCCCGAGTCGTCCCGCTTGGTTGTCATCGGCAGCAGCGACTTTATCAACGATCCGATCGTCGCGATGTCCTCCGAGGAGCGCCGGCAGGAAAACCGTCTGCTGATCCAAAACGCGGTCGATTGGTCCGTGGAGGATTTGGACCTGCTCAACATACGCGCGCGCGGCGCCCAGTCCCGCCTGCTGAAACCCATGACAGAAGGCGAGCAGCGGGTTTGGGAGATTGTCAATTATGTTGCCGCGCTGGCGGCTTTGGGGCTGCTGGCGCTGATGTGGCAGATACGGCGGAGAAGACAACGGACGATACTGCTGGAGCCGTTGGAGACGAAGGAAGCGGAGGAGTCGGCATGAGGTTTTATCTCAAGGGGCGGCGTTTTCAGATACTCATCGGAGCCGTTCTCGTTCAGGCGCTGTTGATCGCGGTCGTCTACTGGCCGCGCGGCGGATCGTCCGAGGCGGCGAGCGAGCCTCTTCTCCCTGGCATTCGGGAAAAGGCGGAGCGGGTGACGATTGAGGACAGCGAAGGCAATGCGGTCGCATTCGCCAAAGAGAACGGCGAGTGGGTCTTGCCGGACGCGGACAACTTCCCCGTCGACAGCGGCAAAGCGGGCGAATTCTTAGACAAGATTGCCGGGATCGTCAAAAAACAGCTCATCGCGCGCACAAAGAAAAGCCATAAGCAGTTGAAAGTGGCGGAAAACGAGTTTGAACGCAAAGCGTCCATCGAAGCGGACGGCAAAACAAAGACGCTCTACATCGGCTCCGCGTTTGGGGCGCGGTCGGCGCATGCGCGCCTGGAGGGCGAGAACGAAACCTATATCGCGGACGATCTGTCCAGCTGGCAGGCGGGAACCGATATGTCCTCTTGGGTCGATACGGAGTATTTTAAGGTGGACAAAGACGCCTTACAGACAATCGCGCTCAAAAACGACGAGGGGCGGATCGTCTTTGAACGCGGGGAGGCAGACGCTTGGACCCTAAAAGGTCTCCGCTCCAATGAAACGTTCGACGATGCGAAGATGTCGACGCTGTTGAACCGCCTGTCGCCGATGCGCATGACGAAGCCGCTCGGCAAAGAGGAGAAACCTGAATACGGGTTCAGCAATCCCGCGGCGGTCGTCTCGCTAGAGATCGCCGTTGAGACGGGCGCGTCCAACGAGGAGGCGTCTGAAGATACGGCGGAGAAGGAAATCGAAACGGAAACGCGCACTATTCGAATCGGACGGAAAACGGAGGAGGAGGAGAATTACGCGGCGCGGTCTTCCGACTCGCTTTTTTATGTGGAGCTGTCGCGATGGAGCGCCGGCGATTTCACCACCTGGAAGCGCTCCGACTTTATCAAAGAGTAGGGCGGCCCCCATAGCCTGCCCCCGTGAAAACGGGGTTCCCCGCTTCCGCGAGGACATGCATTCCCGCGCCCCCCATAGCCTGCCCCCGTGAAAACGGCGTCATTCCAAGCCCCCATCCTGTCATTCCCGCGTAAGCGGGAATCTTAACAGTCGCAACGCCCGCGCTTTAAACACCCTTAACCCCTTTCAAGGGGGAATCGGACGCGGCGCCGCGAATATCCTCGTATGAGCGTACTACCCCGGCATGTCCCAACTAAAGATATCAGGTCGGATGGCGGCCGCTTGCCTTCTGTCCATAAAGGCGCTAATTAAAAGACGTCCGATCATGGACGCTGCTCACTTCAACTTAGAAGGCGACACCCTATGTTGAGACACTGCGCCTTGATTGCCGCCGCCGTATGCATACTCGGATGCGCGCGCCACGAGGTTGTTCGAAAAGCGGACTGGGAAACCGACTTCCGCGCCCTCTCCTTCGTGGACGCCCAACGCGGATGGTTCGTCGGCTCCGGCGGCATGATCGCCCACACCTCCGACGGCGGACAGACCTGGGAACGGCAGGACAGCGGCGTCAACCGAGAACTGTACGACATCCATTTTTACGACCAGCTGCGCGGATTCGCGGTCGGCGAACTCGGAACCGCCGTCTACACAACCGACGGCGGAAAGCAATGGAAACGGGCAAACTTTCCAACGCGCGCGATCCTGCGCGGCGCCCATTACACCGACCGAAACACGGTCTATGCGGTCGGCGAAACATGGGACATCTACGCCAGCGAAACCGCAGGCGAAGAATGGGGGCGCGTCCCCAGCGGCGCCGAATACCCGCTCAACGACGCCGAATTCGTCACCAAACAGATCGGATACGCCATGGGCGACATGGAGGTTCTGCTGAAAACGCTGGACGGGGGACAGTCCTGGGCGCCGCTCACAACCCGACACGAAGGCATGGAAGATCGGCTTCTCAACAACTACCACCGCGCCGATTTCTACAACGAGCGGGTCGGCTGGATCTGCGGAACGGACGGCTCCATCTTCAAAACAGTCAACGGCGGCGGCAGCTGGGAACGCCAAGACAGCCGAATCCCGTTCACCGACCATGTGCGCTTCTCGGTCAACGGCATCGACTTCTGGGACGACCGAAACGGCGCCGCCGTCGCAAACGGCGGACATATCTCCCAAACCGACGACGGCGGCGACACATGGACGCTCCGCAACAGCGGCTATCAAACAAACCTGACCGACATTCAATTCGTCTCCAAAAACGAAGCATGGGCATGCGGATGGTACGGCGTCATTCTCCACTCTGAAGACGGCGGGAAAACCTGGAACACGGTCAGCGGAGCCGTCATGGCGCACCATCTTGAATCGGTTGAATTTGTGTCGGACGAACGCGCCATCGCCGTCGGAACGGGCGGGACGCTGCTCACTTCCGAAGACGGCGGAAAAACATGGGTGGAACAGAAAACGGGGCAGGTCGACACGCTCAAAAGCGTCGCCTTCATCGACGAACTGCGCGGCTGGGCGGTCGGCGAACGCGGCATCGTCATGAACACCGTAGACGGCGGAAAAACATGGCGTTACCAAACAGGCGGCATGGGGTTCCAACTGAACGGCGTTTTCTTTTTAGACGCGAACCGCGGCTGGGCGGTCGGCGATCTCGGCACCATCATCTACACCAAGGACGGCGGGCGCAACTGGGCGAACCAGAAGCCGTTCGAGTTTCAAACGCTCACCGCTGTTTTCTTTCTTGACCAAAACCATGGCTGGATCGTCGGATGGCCGGGCATCGTCTACCGCACACAGGACGGCGGGCTGACCTGGGAACGGCAGGACAGCGGCACCTTCAACGAACTCTACGGCTTGCATTTTGTGAACCAAAATGTCGGATGGATCGTCGGGCAGGAAGGCGAAATACTGCACACTAAAGACGGCGGCGACACATGGGCGTTTCAAGCCAGCGGAACGCTCACGAACCTAAACCGCGTCTTCTTCCTGAACGAGTATTGGGGGATGGCGATCGGGGACGACGGCATGCTTCTGACCACCGTCAACGGCGGCGAAATATGGATTCAAAACGAAAGCGGCTCCGAGAACGATCTGCTCGATTTTGCCGTCTCCTCCCAAGGCGTCGTCGCGGTCGGACAGGGCGGAATCGTCATCCGCTACACGCCCGACATCAAACCTGACCAGGGGACGCTGGACGATGTGATCGCGCAGACGCGCCCAACCGTCGAAGAGCCGCCGCGCGTACCCGAACTGGAGGCGGGCTGGGAGGTTGTCCGCGTCAGCGCATGGCCGACCCAGTTTCTGGACGTCGCCTTTGCCAACGAGACGCGCGGCGCCGCCGTCGGCTTGAACGGCATGATCGCCTTGACGAACGACGGCGGAAAGACCTGGGAGCCGCGCGAATCGGGCGTCCAGAACCGCTTGACCCGCGTCGCCTTCGCGGACGATATGCATGGCTGGGCGATCGGCGGCGAAGGAACGATACTCGCCACCAAAGACGGCGGCGAAACATGGGAATATCAAAACTCCTCGGCGCGCCAGCGTTTCACCGACCTGTTCGTTTTAGACGCGCGGCATGCCTGGATCAGCGCAGGGCATGGGACGATCCTGCGCACCAACGACGGCGGACAAACATGGCTCCATAAGGACACCGCGGCGACGAACGCGGCGGTCCGAACGCTCTTTTTCGTCTCGCCGACGCATGGATGGGCGGTCGCCCCGCAGAGAGGCGAAGGCGGCTTCATTCTCCACACGCGCGACGGCGGCGAAACCTGGGCGATACAGGCAAAACCTGCGCAGACGCCGGCGGCAATACTCTTCTTTACCCCAACGAACGGAATGACGATCTCATCCAGCGGAGAGACGCTCATCACAAGGGACGGAGAGACCTGGGAGTCGGGAGGAAGGCGCCGCCTGCTCGGCATGCAGAAGGCGCGCGTCTTGGATGAACAGACCGCATGGGCGGCGCAGCGTCAGGGGCGCGCCTATTTCACGCTGAACGGAGGGCAGAGCTGGTCGCCCGCCGGGACGGAGCGTTTTGCGTCGACCTATTTTCTGTCGCCCTCGCAAGGCTGGGCGGCAGAAGGCGGGCGGCTCTATAAAACGACGGACGGCGGCGCGTCATGGGATACGCTCGTTGAAAGCTCGCCGCAGGCTCTCGGCGCGGGTCGGTTTCTGTCGACAGACGAAGGATGGGCGGCAGGCGAAGACGGGCTGATTATCCACACGGCAGACGGCGGACAAACATGGACAGAGCAGAAAAGCGGCGGACCCAGCATCATCGCCATGCACTGGGCAAGCAAAGGGCGCGGTTTCGGATGGGCGTTGGACGCCGCCGGGTCGCATCTCTTCACCGAAGACGGCTTCGGATGGACGCCGCTGGAATCGGAGCCGCTGCAGGGGCGCGTCCGACTCAACGGCGGGTTCATGTCCGGCTTCGGCGAAACCTGGGCGGTCGGACAGGGCGGCGTCATCGTCCATAACCCAGACGGCGGACCCGAATGGGAACGGCAGATGAAAGGCGAAGGATACGACCTGCGCTCCGTTCACCTCGACCGGTTCGGCTACGGATGGATCGCGGGTTCGCGCGGCATCATGCTGCACAGCTCCTCCGGCGGAACGCGCTGGCGAGACCAGGAGAGCGGCACGGCATACTCCTTGAACAGCGTTTGCGCCGCGTCGCCCCGCGTCGGATGGGCGGTCGGGCAATACGGAATCATTCTGCGGACGGAAGACATCGGCGCCGCATGGACAAAGCAGAAGAGCGGTCTCTCAAGCGACTTGAACTGGGTTGAGGCGCTGTCGGAGAAGGAGGCGTATGCGGTCGGAAACGACGGCGTCATTCTCCATACAACGGACGGCGGAGAGACATGGCAGAAACTGCGCTCCCCTGTCCAATACGCCCTGCGCTTTTTAGCCGTGTCGGAAGACGGCGCGGCGGTCTGGGCTTTGGGCGAATGGGGGGTCGTTTTGAAGGCGCCGCGCTCCCCCGCCTCGTAATTCCTGCGCGGAAACCGTCCGCGTTCGCATTGCGTCAACATCAGCCCGTTACCCTTGACGCCGACAGCGTTTAACGCTAAACTTTAAACTTAACCTTACATTCGGAGAAGATTTCAATGCTGAACTTAGCGCTGGCGTATAGCGCGTTCATCATCGTTGT
This sequence comes from Candidatus Poribacteria bacterium, assembly GCA_963665845.2. Taxonomy (GTDB): domain Bacteria; phylum Poribacteria; class WGA-4E; genus JAPPNK01. Next base: position 1,326,697 of record OY762492.1, on the reverse strand, counting down.
TTCAATCATCCTTGCGATTCGGCTGCGGGGGAATCCTCACAGAGCGTCCATTCCCAACTTTGCGACGGTCTTAGGCATTCTCGGAACCTTCGGAGGAATCCTGTACGGGCTACGGGGATTCGACGTAGCGGACATCAACGGCAGCATACCTGGTCTGCTGGAGGGTCTCAGTACTGCGTTCATCACCTCCGTAGCTGGAATTCTTACTGCAGTCGTACTGAGAGGATTCTTTCTGGGCAAGATCTCGGGGCGGGGCAAGACAGAGGGACAGGCGACGGAAGGCGCCACGCTTGACACGCTTGCCGATCTACTGAAGAACGGCTTTCAGGAAATCAACGAAAACACGGCGGCGGTCGCGAATGCGGTCACGGGAGAGGGCGAGTCGACGCTTTTAAACAAGATCGGGGCGGTGGAGCGCGCCCTGACCGGTGAAGGCGACACAACCCTGTTGACGCAGATGCAGAAGATGCGCACAACCTTTTCCGACAAGCAGGACGATCTCATCAAGGAATTTCGGGAGTTTGCCGAATCGATGGCGGAGAACAACTCCAAGGCGCTCATTGAGGCGCTGGAGGAGGTGATGCGCGATTTCAACGCCAAAATCAATGAGCAGTTCGGCGACAACTTCAAGCAGCTCAATGAAGCGGTCGGGCAGCTGCTCACTTGGCAGGAAAACTACAAGGAGCAGGTGGAGGCGATGGTCGGGCAGCTGCGGCAGTCGATGGAGGCGCTGGAGAGCTGTAAGGAGTCGATGGGAGTCGTCGTTGAGCGGAGCGAGACGTTTGCGGGCGTCGCCGACCGGCTAGACGAGGCGCTGGGCGATCTAAGCGCGCGCAACGAGGCGATGAACGCGCATCTTGCGGCGCTGGCGAATCTCGGCGAACGGGCGGAAAGCGCCTTCCCATCGATACAGCAGAACATTGAGCAGATCACAAGCGGGCTGACGACAACGGCGAATGGATTTACGGAATCCGCCGGCGCCGCAATGAAAAGTATCGAGAATCAAGCTGACCAGCTGGAAAAGAATCAGGCGCAGGTGAACGCCCAACTGAAAACCAGCCTGGAGGAACAGCAGACATTGATGGCTGAAAACCAGAAGCAGGTCGGCGCGCAGATACAGGAAACGGCGAACGGGTTTACGGAATCCGCCGGCGCCGCGTTGGAAAGTATCAAGAATCAAGCTGGTCAGCTGGAAAAGAATCAGGAACAGGTGAACGCCCAACTGAAAACGAGCCTGGAGGAACAGCAGACGTTGATGGCGGAAAACCAGAAGCAGGTTGGCGCGCAGATACAGGAGACAGCGGCTGGCTTCAAGAATTCGGTTGATGCGTCATTGGCGAGCATGGATGGTCAGCGCGAACTGATTGAAAAGAATCAAGAGATCGTCAACTCGGGGGTGACGAATGCCGCAGACGAATTCAAAAAATCGGTTGATGCGTCGGTTGAGAGTATGGACAAGCAGCGCGAACGAATTAAAGAAAATCAAGATGCCGTCAATGCAGGAGTAAAGCAAACGGCGGCAGATTTTCAACAATCGGTTGCGGCGTCGCTTGACAGCATGAGTCAGCAGAGAAATCAGATGCAGTCGTTTCAGCAGGGTGTGAATGCGCAGATACAAGAAGCGGCGGATGGATTCAAGGACGCCGCTGAAGCGTCGGTTGAGGGTCTGAAAACGCAGCAAAGCCGCATTGAGCAAACAGCGGCTGGATTTGAGAAATCGACTCAAACGGCGCTGACGAGCATGGAAAACCAGCGAACGCAGATCGAACAGACGCAAACGAACGTGAACGCACAAATCGAAGCGACCGCGGACGGATTCAAAAACGCCGCGGACAGCGCGTTCGCAAGTATGGCGAACCAGCGGTATCAAATCGCGCAAACCCAAGAGACTGTCAATGAACAGATCAAAGCCGCTGTCAATGGATTTGTCAGCGCCGCCGCGGATGCGCTTGAAAACATGAAAAGCCAGATGGAGCTGATAACGGAATTTCAGAGAGTTCAAGCCGAGATGAGCGAAAGCGTCCAGAACGCTAGCGGATCCATCTCAAGCGCCGCCGCCGAAGCTCTGCTCAGCGTCAACAACACAAGCCAACGGATTGAGCAAGCTCACAATGCCATGAACCGGCGCGTCACAGAATCCGCAACGCAGATGAGCAACCATATAGCGGAATTCGTCAGAACGGCAGGCGAAAACATGGCGAAGCAGACGGAGGAGCTGGACAATGCGCTCGGCGAAGAGCTTACCAAAGCGCTCAATTCACTTGCGAGTCAGCTGGTGTCGCTTTCGACAAGGTTTGTTCAAGATTACACGCCGCTTACGGAGCAACTGCGCAGAGTTGTGCGGATAGCGGAAGGTTTAGAGGACCCCTCCCCGCCAAGATCGTCGGCGACTTCTCGGAGCCGATCTTGAACCGCTCAAGCGATGAAAATGGAAGGTTTGAACGATGAATGACCAGCAGCTTCCCGAACAGCAGGACGAGGGACAATGGATCTCCATCTCCGACATGATGGCCGGTCTCATGGTGATTTTCCTGTTTGTCGCGCTCAGTTTCATGCTGGACGCGCAGGAGAAAAAGAACAAAATCGAGGTGGAAAGAGACAGCATCAAAGAGATCGCCGTCACCTACCAGCGTCTTCAGAACGATCTGTACAACGATCTGCTTGATGAGTTCAAAGACAATCTAGACGAGTGGGACGCCACCATCGACAAGCCGACGCTCTCGGTGCGTTTTCGTGCGCCGGACGTTCTTTTTGAGATAGGAAAAGCAGATCTTCAGGAGCGGTTTGAAGGCATCCTGGACGATTTCTTCCCGCGCTATATTCGAATTCTCGCCCTGGACGATCAGGAAAAATATCGGGACGACATCGAAGAGATACGCATTGAAGGGCATACGTCCAGCGAGTGGAATGTGTCCGTTTCGCAGGATAAGGCATATATTCTAAACATGAAACTGTCCCAGGATCGGACGCGCGCCGTGTTAAAGCACGTCTTAAATATCCAGAAATCTCCGATGCCGAAAGAGCGGGATTGGGTCAAGAAGCATTTGACCGCCAACGGGCTTTCGTCCAGCAAGCTCCGCTTCAAAAATGGCGACGAAGAAGATAAAATACAGTCTCGGCGCGTTGAGTTTCGCGTCCGTACGAACGCCGAGGAACAGATCGTCCGCATTATCCAAGAGGGAGGAATCGTTGAATGACGCGCTCAAACCTGGCTCGCGCTTTTACAGGAGTCGGCTCCTTGCCGGCATCCGAAACTCGTAGAAAGGCGCCGTATGCCTTTTGAGAATATGCCGGTTGAAAGCATGGGGGTTTTTGCTGTCGCAATCCTTATCGTCCTCATCGGCTCGCTGATCCGTGAGCGTACCCAAAGAAAGAGAGCGGAGAGCGTTCGAGATGGACTCAAGGCGATTGCCGTTGGCCATCAACGTCTTCAGGCAGGTCTGTACAAAGATCTCTACGATGAATTCAGAAACGATCTGGACGAGTGGCAAGCCGAGCTGGACGCCGTCGCCCTTTCGGTGCGTTTTCAAACGCCCGACATGCTCTTTCAAGCAGAAGCCTCAAAGCTTCAAACGCCGCTGCGCGCGATCCTGGACGATTTCTTCCCGCGTTACATACGGATACTCGCCCGCGAAAAGTATCGGGACGCCATCAAAGAAATACGCATTGAAGCGCACACATCCAGCGACTGGAGCAAAACTGCAACCTCTGAAGAGGCGTATATCCGCAACATGGAGCTGACCCAAAACCGCGCCCGCGCCGCGTTGGAATTTGTCCTGGGCATCTCGCGTACGCCGATACCCAGAGAGCGGCAGTGGATGCTAAGCCGACTGACCGCCAACGGGCTTTCATCAAGCAAACCGCGCTTGCTGAAAAACGGAAACGAGGACAAAATGCGGTCGCGCCGCCTTGAATTCCGAATCGCCATCAACGCCGAGAAGCGCATCACCCGCATTGTCGAAGAGGGAGGAATTGCATAATGAAGCTGCCCAATTTCCGTGAACATGCGCGTCTGAATCTCCTGCGCCGCGCGATGGGCGCCGAATATGTGGAGCAGGAACGAGGCGGGGCCGGATGGAAATCCCTGGACCCGAACGAGCTTCGTAAAACGCTCGCGTCTCGCGAAGGCCTGGAGGTGAACCCCGATGATCTCGTCATAGGATCTGACGGCACTCTCGCGATCAATGGAGAGAGGGTGCTGATCTATATCCGCGATGTCAGCTCCTTAGGATCAAGACCGAAATTTCACATCGCGCACTGCGGAACGCTCAGTGGCATGATCAAGGGCGGTAGAGGGCATCGATATGTCGTCTCAAATCGGACAGACGGCATCTTCCAGATCAATGTTAACAACGGGTACGCCGGCGTCCAAACCGAACATGTCCGCTTGAATGTCTGTAAAAACTGCCTCGCTAAGCTGCGGTATAAAGGCTATCGCCAATACGGACGGGATTGGGACGAAATCTATCGTAATTTCAGGCTGGATGAGTTTTTTGAGATGTATCGGGAAACGCCGACCACATGGCTCCCGCTGCACAATAACGAAACAGCCCCTGCCAACGTATATCCAGAAGATTGGCATGAAATATCGCTCCAATACCGGGAGTCTGTCGGGTGGGTATGTGAACAATGCCTAATTAATTTCCGAGTACAGAGACAACGTCTGCATGTTCACCACATCGACGGAAATAAGGCGAACAACGACCGCACCAACCTGAAGGCTTTGTGCCATTGGTGCCACCGAAAGCAGCCTGGACATGGTCACATGGCGAGGAATCCAGTATCCGCCGGACGCTAGGGGGATGTCTTGACGATGCGCAATCTCTTCCGCCGAAACCCCGATCAAAACGAGGGACAGTGGCTCTCCATCTCCGATATGATGACCGTGCTGATGGCGGTTTTTCTGTTCATTGCAATCAGTTTTATGATCGACGCGGCGCAGAAAAAAGCGGAGGCGGACAGGCAGCGGAAAACAGCCGAACGCCAGCGCGACAGCGTCCAGGAGGCGGCGGAAACCTACCGCAATCTTCAGAAGGAGCTGCTGCAAGACCTGCGCCAAGAATTTGAGCGGACAAACGATCTCCAAAAGTGGAACGCCGAGATCGATCCCGACACGCTTTCGATTCGGTTTCAGGACCCCGGCATGCTTTTTCGGCAGGGCAGCTCGCGTCTGCCGGCTGGTTTTCGCGCGATACTGGACGACTTTTTCCCGCGCTATGTGCATATTCTCGCCCAGGAGAAGTATCGGGGCGACATCGAAGAGATACGCATTGAGGGGCATACCTCCAGCGAATGGAACGAAAGCGCCTCGCCCGATGAGGCGTATTTTTTCAACATGCAGCTGTCCCAAGACCGCACCCGTTCAACGCTCCAATATGTTCTGCAGATTCCAAAGCGCGTCGTGAGAGACAACCTGGAATGGATCCAAGACCGCATGACCGCGAACGGCTTGTCGTTCAGCAAGCGGTTGGACAGGAACGGAAATCTGATTAAAATAAGCGGCAAGGGCGAAGACAAGCGGCGGTCGCGGCGCGTTGAGTTCCGCGTCCGCATCAGCGCCGAAAAACGCATCGAGATGATCGAAGAGCTGTATGACGAATTCAAGGAGGCGCAGGGAAACTTTGACGCCGATTGAGACGCGCGAATGAACTATCTTTTTCCCGCTCTCTGGTGCGTCGGCATCGTCGCGGCGGTCTTTTGGCTAAGCCGCAAACCGAATGTGGAAAAAGAGCGGCTGCCGCATCTGGCGACGATGCTGGGCGTTCTCGGCACCTTCGTCGGCGTCTGTTGGAGCCTGCTTGGGATTCAGCTGTCCGAAACGGGCGGCATCGCCCAGCTGGAGAAAGGCGCCAGCAGCCTTTTAAACGGTCTCCGCTTCGCCTTCATCACCTCTGTATTCGGCATGGGTACCGCCGTCTTTCTTAAAATGAAGCAAACGGACGAGGATGCGTCCGATCCGCTGGAGCCGTTGACGGAGCGGCTGGACGCGCTTGTTCAGGCGCTCAACGACGGCAACGCGCGCCTCATTGACCAGTCGGAGAAGCTGCGCGGCGATTTCAAAACCTTTGAGGCGGAGGTTGCCGATAAATCGGCGGCGGCGCTGACCGCCGCGATGGAGAGCCTTGTCGAGGGTTTCAACGCCGAGATCAACGCCCAATGCGCCGAGAGTTTTCGTCAGCTGAACGACACTGCCGGCCGTCTTCATCTATGGCAGACGGCGCATGCAAAACAGGTGGAGGAGCAGTCGAAGCAGCTGGACGCCTCCATCGCGGCGCTGAAGGCGTCGGAGGAGGCGATGAGCGCGTTTGTGGAGCGCAGCGGCGCGTTCGCGTCCATCGCGGATCGTCTGGACGGCGCATTGGAGGAGCTGGAGACGCGGGAGGAGCGCATCGCGCGCCTCGTTGAGCCGGCGGCGCAGCTGGCGTCGGCGCTGGAAGCGCTGCGGGAAGGGGCGGGCAATCTGGGCGGCGAGTTTCGGTCCGTCGCCGATTCAGCCAAAACAGCCGGTCAAACGATTCCACAGCTAGAGAGCGGTTTAAAGCAGGCGTCAGGCGCGTTTCAAACGGCGGCGGACGAAATCAGCAAAAACCTAGACGAACGGAGCCGCCGCTCGCAAGAGGCGCTGGAGGCGGGTTCGCAGGCGCTTTCGGAGATTCAAGGGGCGATGGGCAAACTGGTCGCGCAAAGCGGTCTGTTTGTCGAGACCGCGGAGCGTCTAGAGGCGGTTATTCAGCATATGTCCGCGCGGCAGGAAACGCTGGCGGCGGTGGAGGAGCCGGCGCGGGAACTAGCGCCGGCGCTGAAAGCGTTGACCGACGGCGCCTCCCGTTTGACGGACGAATGGAAAGCGTTTGCGGACGCCGCCTCCTCGGCGAACCGCGAGCTGCCGAAGGTGGATGAAAACATCGCCGGCATGAATAAAGCGGTCGCCGCGGCGGCTGAAAAGATCGGCGAGAGCGTGGATCGGCTGTTCATGGAGCGGGCGCGGGCGTTGAACAATCTGGAGAAAAGTCTTGAGGCGGCGCTGAAGCAGTCGCTGATCACGCTGGGTCGTCAGTTGGCGGAGCTGTCGGAAAAGTTTGTGGACGATTACGGACCGCTGACCGAAAGGCTGCGCGAGGTGGTTCAGATGGCGAAGGATTTAGAATGAAGCTGCCGGATTTTGGACAAAACCGACACTTTGCCGGTTTGCGCAAACGGATGGCGACATCCCCTTGGCCGAAACAGGCGCCGCGCCGTTCCTCCAAAACAGACAAGAAATTCTTAGGGGCGATCGTCAACGGCGTCAAAAAGATCGGGGAGCGGAGAAGATTTATCCGCGAGGCGAACAAGACGGTAGCGCATTGGCGCGAGGAATTGAAAAAAAACGAACGGAAGGCGGAACAGGCGCAAAAAGCGGCGGAAAACGCCCTATTGCTAGACGAAGAGCAGAACGCGAAGAAACATCTCCGACTCAAACTGACGGCGCTGGAGGCATGCGAACGAATCGAAGACGACATACGCTCCATTGAAACGTTGACGGCGGCGATGAAGATGAGCAACGACGAAGATATGTTTGAAATTGAACGGTTAAAACGGCAGCATGAGATGTGGATACTGAAACATGAGGCGGCGCAGACGCAGAACAGGCGCAGCGGCATCGCGCATGAGATGGACATCAAAGCGGAGAAGAAGGGGCTGGAGCGCGAGCTGAACAAGGCGCCGGCGAACGAACCGGATGAGCTGGTGGAACAGGAGATGACGCGTCTCCGAGAACGCCTTCAACCCAGCGGGGAGGACGCCGTATGACCGACGCGCAGACGCATTTTCAAGCAGGCATTTTAACGCAAACTAGGGATTGAACGATGCGCACCTTTTTAGGCGCCTCCGACAATCAGCGCGAGGGTCAATGGATTTCAATATCGGACATGATGGCGGGGCTGATGGTGATTTTTCTTTTTGTCGCCATCAGTTTCATGGTGGACGCGGTGCAGAAAACGAAGGACGCTCAGGGGCTGGTTGAAGATGTTAAGGATATTTCAGAATCTCACCGCGATTTACAGGATGAGTTATACAAGGCTCTAAACAGTGAATTTGAGGCGGACCTGGAAAAATGGAACGCCAGCCTTGACCGAGAAACGCTGTACATACGCTTTAACCCTGAAGAGTTTTTTGAAAGGGGAAGCTCCAGACTGCCAGAGAAATTTCTCCGCATCATGGACGAATTTTTTCCGCGGTATATTGCGGTTGTATCCGATTCAAAATTCCGCGGACACATTGAAGAGATTCGAATTGAGGGGCATACATCCAGCGAGTGGGAAGGCGCCGAGACGTCCAGAATCGCCTACATCAACAACATGGAGCTGTCGCAGGATCGAACCCGCTCCGTCCTAGAATATGTGATCGGACTCGAAAAAGAGGCGGTTCAGAACGATCAAGCATGGATATTGAGCAAACTGACCGCCAACGGTTTATCGTCCAGCAAGCTTCTGGACAGCGGCGGAAAACTGATTGCCCAGAGCGGCAATCATGAAGACCCGTCTAAATCGCGCCGCGTGGAGTTTCGCGTCCGAATCAACTCGGAAAAGAAACTGAAAGAGATTGAGGGCGTCGTCGAAAAGATCAAAAAATATCTGGAAAAATGGCGCAGTCAATGAAATTTAATCTGACAACTTCAATAACGGATCGCACATGAACCTAACGTTTTCTATCGCCTGGTGCGCAGGGATCGTTCTGATCGTCCTATTGGCAAATCGAAGGTTGGAGCAGAAGGAGCGGCTCCCGAATCTGGCGACGATGCTGGGCGTGCTTGGAACGTTCGTCGGCATCTGCGTCGGTCTCTTCGGCTTAAATATCAGCCCGTCCGCGCCGAACGCGAATCTTGTGGGCAGCGTCCAAAGTCTGCTGTCGGGGCTGCGCTTCGCCTTCATCACCTCCGTGTTTGGAATGGGTACGGCGGTTTTGCTCAAGATTGTCCATGCCAAAGCCTATGAAAAACCGCCGGAAGCGGTCGTCATGATCAAATCGATCTCCGAATCCCTCGCGGAAGGGAACGCGGGTATGGCCGAGATTGTCGCAACGGTGAAAGAGGGCGTATCGACGCTCACCGCCGAAGTCCAAGTGATGCGCAGCGACATAAAAGCGTTTGAAGCGGAGGTGTCTGAAAAATGCGCCAAAGCGATTGAAAAAGCGCTCGCCGGCACAATCGATAAATTCAACGCCGAAATCAGCAGGCAGTGCGGAGAAAGTTTTCGCAAATTGGCGGAATCAACCAACAATTTGCTGGAGTGGCAGCGGCAGCATCAGCAGATGATTCAGGAGCAAACTGCGCAGATCGAACGCGCTGTCATGGCGCTTGACGCTTGCGAACAGACGCTGACAAGCGTCGTTGAAAGAAGCGAACGGTTTTCAACGATTGCAGAGCGGCTAGAGCATGCGCTGACAGGACTCGATTCGATCGTCACGCAGATGGAGAGAGGAACTGCGCAGATTGTGGAATCGGCTAATCTAGCCGCCGATATGCTTGAACCTGCGCAGCATGCAATTCAGAAAGGAACCGAAAACCTAAACGCCTCCACGCCTCTGATGATGAGCGCCATCGAGGCGTTTACAGAAGCGGCGAATGAGATCAACACAGGGATGCAGGATCAGCGCGAGTTGATACTACAGAGCCAAGAGGAGGTGAATGCGGCGCTCCAGTCCGGCGCGGTTAAGGCGGGCGATTCGATCGATGCGATGATCAGAGAACGCGCGGATGCGTTGCATTCTCTCGAAAAGGCGACGGAAGCGGCGTTGACCAGATCGATGAATGAGCTGCATGAACAGCTTTCTCAAATCGCCAAACAGTTTACGCAGGATTACGGTCCGCTCGTCAATCAGATGCGCAACATCATGGAGCTTGCGAAAGATTTATCCGAATGAAATTGCCGCATTTCCCGCCTTTACTGCCGAGAGATTGGACCAATAAGCCTGGTTCGCTGCGGTATCGAATTCAGAGGAGTTTTCGGCGCATCAAGCAATTCATCCATAAGTCGCGCTTCGAGTTGTGGATCTTTGCGGCGGCGCTCTCGTTCATCATAGAGGTCTATACGGTCTTCAGATACGTGATTCCGATCGCGTCGGATCCTGCTTCCCCATGGTTCGCCGAGGTTGCAGCGTATGCCGCCGCGGCGCTGTTTCTTCTCATTTTCATATTGGCGGTCTATCGGATCGTGTCTGTTCATCGAGAAAATCAGCGGGTGAGCAGAAGGAAAAAATACCATAAGGCGATCCTTCAATTATCCAAAGCTCGCATCCGCCTCGTCAACATGATCGAACAATTTCAAACCAAATTGAAAGAGATGCGGGATGAATTGGGTCAGCATCAGCAAAACATCGTGGATTACGAAATGGCAGCCATGCAGTTTTTGCGGGACGATCTGGAAGACGACGCGCGGCGCCTTCTCGTCCGAAAAGCCAACGCCGAAGAATTATGCGCGCTGATTGACCAAAACATCAACGACTGCTCAGAGGCTCTGAACCAAATGGAGATGAAAGCGGAAGATTATCGGATACAAATTGCGGAAATCAAAGCGGCGAAGCAGCAGGAAGGATTTAAAAAAGCGGCATCAATGATCCAGCATGAAGTCGCGGACGACCATAACGAAGTGAACGCGGCGATCGCTGAGATGAGAGCGCAATTCATCCCTGGCGAAGGCGTGGAGTTGAACGGCGGGCTTGATCAGAGAGTCCAAAATATGGAAGTGGAACGGGAGATGGCGCGTCTCCGGCAGCGCATTCTCCCAAACGAAGAGGAGACCCCATGACCGACGTCCAGATGCATTTCTTTAAACAGAACGGATACGCGTCGCTGGGAAAAATCTTGACCGACGCTGAGGTGGAGGAGTTCACGGCGCTGTTTGAACGCGACCGCGCCAACGGACACTGGTACCGGATCGGGCATCATCAGACGGTCAACTGCGACGCCTTATTCACCTCGCCGGCGTTCGACCGCATTGTGCGGCATCCCGTTGTGATGGAGGCGCTGTGGCAGCTGATGGGTCCAAACCCATGCTTTTCGGAGATCTGCCTGCGCAACATGGCGGCTTACGAGGGCGAGTTTCATCAGGCGTGGCACAGGGACGGGCCGCGACACTGGATGGAGCATCCGCTGCGCGTCGGTTTTCTGCAGCTGATGCTGTATTTTACGGATGTGGACGAGACGACGCACTGCTTTTCCATCTCGCCCGAATCGGTCGATGAGCCGATCCTTGAAAACGATCCGCAGCTGGAGCGCGGCGGAAAGCGCGATCTGTACGGCGAAGCGGGAACGGGCATCCTTTTCAACATCGGCGCGCTCCACACGGCGACGACCCGCCCCACGCAGCGCGAACGCAAAACGGCGCAGATTTATTACGGGTTCGCCGACCGCCCGTATTTAAGCGAAGATTCGATCATTCCGGCGGAGCTTTGGCGCGGCAGTTCTAACGAATCCACGCGCCGTTTCTACGGCAACCTGAACGCAAAGACGCGCGATTTTTATGAGTCGGGCGAATTTAAGGAGCCGACGGAAAAGGCTTTGGCGCGTCTTCGGGAGCTGGATGTCAAATACGGCAGGCGGCGCTGACGACGCCTTCTATCTGCGGACAAACCCCCGCCAGTCTTTTCATTCCTGCGCAAGCCATGACCCTGCGAACATGTCCCCGTGAAAATGGGGACAGGGAGAGAATCTGAAGCTCCGCAAAACCCGTCCGCATCCGCCCGCCGGCATGTTCCAACTAAAAACGTAAGGTCAGGGGCGCGGGATGACAGGAGGGGCGCGGTCGATTATACTTTCTGGGATGAAACCCCGACTTGCCGCCGCCGCTGTTTTCGCTGCGCTGTTCGCCTTTGCCGCCGCATGGGTTCTTCATGCGCAGAAGACCTATCCTGACGCGAACGAGATGCGCGCGCATATGGAGGAGGGAAAATGCGCCGACTGCCATCAACAGATCTGGGAGGAGTGGGATGCGTCGGGGCATGCGCAGGCGTGGGAAAGCAAGCTGTATCAACAGCTGCGCGCCGAGTATGAGGATGCGCCGACAGCATGCGACCCGTGCCACGCCCCGCAGCCGATACTCATCACAGGCGCGGGAGCGAAGCTGACGAAGGAGAACCCGTACCCGATGCCGCTGCTGCGCGCCGAAGGCAAAGAGACAGGCGTCGACTGCCTCACATGCCATCTGGACGCGGACGGCGCCATGAAAGGTCCCTACAACGACCCGTCCCCGTTTCATAAAACGAAAGCGTCCAACGTCTACTATACGCGCCAGATCAAGTTGTGCGGCAGCTGTCATGGACAGCCGAAGGTTGCGGCGCACAATCAGGTGAAGGATCGGGCGGAAGGGTCTAGAGAGACATGCCAGCGGTGCCACATGCCGGAAACGCAGCGGAAGCCGAGCCAGTACAGCGCTGAAATCAAGCGCTCCGCTTCGCATGCGTTCTTGGGATCGCGCAGCGAAGAGTTTCTGCAGTCGGCGCTGTTTTTGGATTATGAAACGACGGAGGAGGGCGTTCAGCTGTATTTAACGAACACGGCGGATCATCCCGTCCCGGCGGCGCCTCTGCGTGAAATTGAGCTGCGCATACGGATCGCAGCGGCGGGCGGCGCCGTTCTCCATGACGCGCGGGAGACGCATCAACACCCGCTGGACGAGGGAGGCAAGCCCGTTCAACCAGCGGCAAAGGACATACGGCTAAAGGCGGGCGAAACGCGCGTCATCGCCGTTCCGTTCAACCGCGCAAGCCGGAAAGGCGCCGAGCTGAACGCAACGGTGCGGTACCGCCGAACCGCAGACGATCCCTGGGTTTTGATGACCGAACTAAAAGCCCCGTTGAATTGATAGCTGACCTTTACGTCTTTAATAGGGACAAATCTGATGGCGAGCGCCGACGTCGTCTGCGGCGCCTCTGGATTCCCGCTTACGCGGGAATGACGGCGAGGTCAGTTGACAGGCATTGCGTCTTCATGGCATCTTAACAACACAGCATGAATCGAACTCGTTGCGAAGGGAACTTGCCATGTTCATGAGAGCGTTCATTTCTGCTCTGTTTCTATTGGCGCTGGCGCTGCCGTCCCGCGCCCTGAATCATCTGTTCATTTATCCGCTGGATGAATTCGCGTCGGCGCCCGACCGCGATCATATCCGCATCGGATACGCCCATACGGATACAAGCTACCTCGATGACGGCAACGGCTTGAACTTCCTGGGCGGAAAAACGTTTGGCCGGCATTTTCACGCATGGGGAAGCGGGTATGCGGATCGTTATTTTCGGAGCGCCGTTGTGAATGACAATGGAGAAGAACGCCGCCTGACCGCCAGCGCGCTCGATTCCTTCTTGAGCGCAGGAATCGGCGCGCATGCGGAACCGATCGACCGCCTCCAGCTCTACGCGCGGGCAGGCTATTCGTTCTACAATATGCGCTTCGCTTCGGACAATCTGTCGGGCGTGAACTCTGTAGATTCGCAGACTTTAGACGGGTATGCGCTTCTCTTGGGCGGCTCCGTGTTTGCGACTCCCGATCTGGTCTTGTCGGCGAATATGAACCGCTCAACCATGAATGAAAACGAAGACCATCGATTCTTTGCAATCAACCGCTTTCATGCGGAGGCGTCCTACCGCATTCTCAAAGACCTGAAGGCGTCCGCGGGCATTCTCATCGGCGAGCTGCGAAGTTTTGACGATCAGCGCGATAGGAGGAATAGAACCGCCGCGACGCGTTGGATGACGCCCCATGCGCGTTTGGAGTATCGGTTCTCGGAACCTGCCGCCGCGTATGTGGAAGCGTCTCGAACCGTCTTTGAAGGAGACAACGACGCTCAGGTCGGATTTACGGGAGGGGTACGGTTCTTTTTGCGTTGAGCCGAATCTACGACAGGAGCGAGACGCCCCCTGCCGGCGACTCAACAACGCGCCCAACCTCCGCCGCATGGACGCAGCCGCGCTCATGCAGCGCCGCCAGCGCCGCCGCCGCCCGCTCCGGCGGAAATGCAATCAGCAAGCCGCCGGAGGTCTCCGCCTCTAAGAACAGCTGACGCGCCGCTTTTGAAACGCCGCGCGCCGTTTTCAAGTTTTTGCCGACATAGGCGGCGTTCGTCTTCGGCGCGCGCGTCTTGACCCCCTTGCGAATCAGCTCCAGCGCCAACGGCAAGACGGGCAGCCGTTCGGCGTCAAACTCCAGCGCGACGCCGCTCGCCGCCGCCATTTCATAACCATGCCCCGCCAAACCGTAACCTGTAATGTCGGTCGCGGCTCTGCCTTCATATTTCTGAAGGACGACGCCTGCCGCGTCGTTCAGCTGACGCATCGAATCGATGGCGGGCTGCAGCTCCGCCTCGCTGATCATGTTGAACTTTGCGGCGGTAGTGAGGACGCCGACGCCGAGCGGTTTTGTCAAAACGAGAAGATCGCCCGCCCGCGCGCCGCGGTTGCGCTTGAAACGGTTCGGATGAACGACGCCCGTTACCGCCAAGCCGTACATCAGCTCCGGCGCTTCGACCGAGTGTCCTCCGACAAGAGCGCAGCCGGCGCGTTCCAGCTGAAGCGATCCGCCGAGAAGAATCTCCGACAGAATCTCTATCGGCAGGTTCTTGTCCCAGTAGACGATGTTGAGAGCCGTTTTCGGGACGGCGCCCATCGCGTAAATATCGCTCAACGCGTTCGCCGCGGCGATCTCGCCGAACATGCGCGGGTCGTCCACAATGGGAGTGAAATAGTCGACGCTGTTGACGACCGCGATCTCGTCAGAGAGCTGGTACACGCCGGCATCGTCCGACGTGTCCATCCCCCAAAGCAGGGACGGATCGTCCGTTTTCGGCAAAAGACCGACCGCCTTCTCCAGCGCCGCCGGAGACAACTTAGACGCTCAACCCGCGCACTCGACCGTTTCTGTCAAACGTATCTTCTTGGCTGTCATACGGCAATCCTACGCGATTCGGCGGCGGAACGCAAGCGGCTTTGCCGTCATTCCCGCGTAAGCGGGAATCCAGAGTCCAACAAACGACGTCCGCGTTCATATTCAGCGTTGTCCCGACTCAAGCGCCAACGCTAAGGCTGCCGATCCGTGTTGACCGTCGGCTCCTCGTTCCCGACAAAACGCTCAATTGTGTTGTGCGTCGCGGGACTGGTGCGGAAGTCTGCCACCCAAGGCTCCCTGAAATACGCCTGCTTCTCGCGCGGCAGGGCGTTCAACACAGCGGGCGGAATCGTCAACCGATGCCAGTGCGTCGCCAGATGCGCGTAAGCGTTGAAAACCGTGACGCGCGGCGTGTCCCGCTTCCATACAGGACCCGCATGGCACAGGTTCTCCGTGAAGAACAGCGCGCTGCCGGCGGGGCAGTCGTAGCTGGTCAAAAACGGGCTGCGCTTCCCGTCCTCCAACGACATATGATCAGGATGCATCGGGAAGTTGGACTTGTGGCTGCCCGGTATGAAATGCGTCCCGCCGTCCTCTTTGGAAACGGCCGTCAACTCAAACGCGACGCGCACCATCCCCGCATGGATCCGCCCGTTGCGAACCCGATAGCCGAAGATCGGATCCCCCTGACTCGGGCCGCCGCCATGCAAACCGCCCGCGCTCTGACCCTTCTGCCGCCAGATGCAAAAACTGCTCTCCAGACGGATTTCAGGTCCGATGATGTCATTCAGAACGCCGATCACCATCGGATGATCAATCAACACGCTGGACGGACCGCCCGGCACAGCGCGATGCTCAGGCGGCAGCGATTCAGGGTCATGCTTGATGCGGTCGATCTGGTCAATGATCGCGTCGATTTCGTCCTGGGACAAAATCGCCGGACGCAGCAGATACCCGTTCAGGTCAAAACGAAAACGCTCCTCGTCAGTCATTCTCATCGAAAAAGCCTCCATAACGAACCGATTGCCGATACAGCATAACGCATCGGGGCGGGCGGCGCAAGAAAGAACGCGCCGTGTCCGTTAGTCCGCCTCGCCCGCCGCCTTCAGAATTTTATGGATCATCGGATCGCTTAGACGTTCTCCCTTAGCTTTCAATGCGTTTAAATACGGTTCAACCATGTCAATCAGGCGTTTCTTCTTTGCCTCCAGCAAAATATCTGCCATTCTCTTAACGATAAACTCGCCCTCTCTGGCTGCCTTCCGTCCTTTCTTCTCGTCCATAAGAACGAGTCGCGCTTTTTTCTCGTCGGCAAGAACCAAAGCCTCGGCTTCCCCTAGACCAAGTCTTACATTTGCCGCTGCTTTTTGAGGGTCCTGTAAATCAACGACTCGGATCCATGGGGCGTTGTCAAGCTCCTCCTGGCGGGCAATTGGAAACTTTTGAAGAAACTCGTTTTCAACAGCTCTAGGGATCAGAACCTCTGTATAAAGATCCCGAAGAAGCGAAAGCTTCTGGATCTTCGACAGCGCAATAAGCGGACTTGTGTCGCTGATGACGGGCTTTACTGACATTCAAAGCTCGTCGTCGTCAAAGCTAAAGATAGAAAGTCCGTAATCGCCCATGAGATCCCAAAAATCGACGCGCGACACGCCGGCAAGTCGGGCGGCAAGACCGCTGCTCAATTCGTCGTTTGCGTAATAACGCATCGCCAAGGCGACGCGCGCCTCCTTGTCCATCTCAAACGGGACGCCCTCCCGCGGGCGCACCAGCTCCATAATTTCGGACGGTAAACGAGCGCCAGTTTTCTCTTCAAAGACAGCGGCACTTCCGAAGGTTTTCTCAAATTCGGCGGCAACGTCCACGCCTTGAAGGAGCGACGCGGACAAGTCATCCCCCGCGCCGTCCCAGTCTTTTGCCAGCAGCCGCGCTGCGCCGCGTAGGTAAAAGTGACGCGCGACCTTCGGACGCATCTCTAGCAAGCGGCTGTAGTCCTCAATTGCCTTGTCGATCTCGCCTTTAGTGCGGTAAACATTGGCGCGGTTATTATAGGCGCCGGCATTGTTTGGATCCAGTTCTGTTGCCTTGCCATAGTCTCTGATAGCGGCGTCAAAATCGCGTTTTCCAGCGTAATAAATGCTGCCGCGATTGTTATAGGAGATAGCATCGTTTGGGTTCAGCTCAATCGCTTTTGTGTAGTCCTGAATAGCCGCATCATAATCACTGTTTCCAGCATAAGCGTTGCCGCGATTGCCATAGGCGTCGGCAAAGTTTGGATTTATCTCGATCGCCTTGTCATAGTCTCTGATGGCGGCGTCAAAATCGCGTTTTGGGATGTAAGCCAAGCCGCGATTGTTATAGGCGACAGCATCGTTTGGGTTCAGCTCAATCGCTTTTGTGTAGTCCAGGATAGCGGCATCAAAATTGCTGTTTTGAGCATAGGCCAAGCCACGATTGCGGTAGGCATTGACATCGTTTGGGTCCAGCTCAATCACTTCGGTATAATCTTCGATGGCAGCCTCAAAATCGCCTTTTATGGCGTGAGCCCGACCGCGATTTCTATAGATGTTGTCCTCGTTTGGATCCAGTTCAATCGCTTTGTCAAAATCTTTGATGGCAGCCTCAAAATCGTTGTTTTCGGCATGAGCAATGCCGCGGCTGTTATAGACGCCGACATCGTTCGGGTTCAGTTCGATCGCTGCGGTATAATCTTCGATGGCTGTTTCAAAATCGCCTTTTCGGGCGTAAGCCCGACCGCGATTGCTATAGGCATTGACTCCTTTTGGGTCCAGTTTAATCGATTTGTCATAATCTATGATGGCTGTTTCAAAATCGCCTTTTCGGGCGTAAGCTCCACCGCGATTGCTATAGGCTTCTGCATATTTTGGATTGATCTCAATCGCTTTATTAAAATCTTCGAAGGCTGCATGAAAATCGTTGTTTTCGGCATGAGCAATGCCGCGATTGTTATAGATGTCGACATCATTTGGGTCCAGTTCGATTGCTTCGGTATAATCTTCGATGGCAGTCTCAAAATCGCTGTTTTTGGCATAAGCCTTGCCACGATTGGCATAGACCGCCGCATTGTTTGGGTCCAGTTCAACCGCTTTGTCAAAATCTTTTATGGCTGCCTGAAAATCGCCTTTTTGGACATAAGCGTAGCCGCGATTGTTATAAACAGCCATATTGTTTGGGTCCAGTTCAACCGCTTTGTCAAAATCTTTTATGGCTGCCTGAAAATCGCCTTTTTGGACATAAGCGTAGCCGCGACTGTTATAGACGCCGACATCGTTTGGGTCCAGTTCAACCGCTTTGTCAAAATCTTTTATGGCTGCCTGAAAATCGTTGTTTTCGGCATGAGCGTCGCCGCGAATCCGATGGGCGAAGGCATCGTTTGGATCGATTTCGATTGCCTTGCTGCAGTCGTCAATGGCTTTTCCACGCTCGCTATTTTGGACATAAGCGCTGCCTCGGTTGGCATAGGTTATGGCATTGTTTGGATCGATTTCGATTGCTTTGCTGTAGTCGTCAATGGCTTTGTCGAGATCGCCTTTTCCGAAATAAGCGCAGCCGCGAAAGTTGTAGGCGTCAAGATTGTCTGAATCGATTTCGATTGCCTTGCTGCAGTCGTCAATGGCTTTTTCATGTTCGCTGTTTTGAACATAAGCCATGCCGCGAAAGACATAAGTGATGACGGAGCTCGGATCCAGCTCAATCGCTTTGGTATAATCTTCGATGGCGTCGTCAAGATCGCCTTTTGTGCCGTAAGCAAAGCCGCGATTGTGATAGGCGTCGGCAGAGTTTGGATCCAGCTCAATCGCCTTGCTGAAATCTTTGATAGCGTCGTCAAGATCGCCTTTTGTGCCGTAAGCGACGCCGCGCAGGCGATAAGCGTCGGCAGAGTTTGGATCCAGCTCAATCGCTTTGGTATATTCTCTGATGGCGTCGTCAAGATCGCCTTTCACATGCGCATCGTTACCGCGTCTTAGGTGGTTCCGGACATCAGATTCATTATACGGTCTGTTATCCGCACTCTCCTTCGGAAGGCCGCGGAACAGATACGGATCTGCCTCAAATTCCAGAAACTGTGCAGATATCCGAATAACGATAGGCTGCTGCTTTTCGTTAAACTGTGCCAAGCTCGGAACAAACCGTGCCAAGCTCGAATTATCGTGAGGCTGTATTTCGCTCATACCGACGCTCCAATCATTACGCTAGTAACCCTATCATGCCCGACAGCGAATGTCAACAGAAAAGGCTGACCTTGCGGACTCTGGATTCCCGCTTACGCGGGAATGACGGCGAGGAGCGCGGGCGGTTTCGGCGGCGCCTCTGGATTCCCGCTTACGCGGGAATGACGAGGAGGGGCGCGGGAATGACAGCGAGGGGCGCGGGAATGCATGCCCTCGCGGAAGCGGGGGACGGCGGGGGACGCGGAACGGCGGCGGGAATGACGACCCGCCTAGCGGGAGCGGCCCCGCGCGCTCTTCGCCTTCCGAAGCCGATTCTCCACCAGACGGACGACCGCCTCATAAACGCCGTCGCGTTCGCCTTGCGTCAGATGGAGCGCATCGAAGATGACGCTGTCGAGAGCGCGTCGGGCGTCGGACAACTTGACCGCATCCCACGCCGACGAATCGAACAGCGCCGCGTCGTCAAAGGCAAAGGTCTTTGGATCTAGGCACTGCAAATCTAAAAGTTCGTAAGCCTCAATTGCCAGCGCGCCTCCGCCGAGATTCGAACGCCCCATCGTGTTCACCATCAACTGAAACGGCGTTGAATTCAAGGCGGCGCACAGCGGCAGCGTCAAATCTGAATCCGCATGTACCTCATGAAAAGTGTTGCTTGCATAGCAACCGTCAGGCGCATACAAGGTTCTCGCTGTTGAATGAACCGTACGATTGAACACAAGCGTCGGCTTCCGCCGTTCCCCTAAATCATACCATCTAGGGCGTCCTCGGCAGCTTGGGCGTTGATGGAACCCTTGCGATTCGCCCCAGCGGATATACTCCAGCGCGGCGGTTCCCGTCAACGCCTCTTCATCGGTATGGCACATGAACAGCTGAAGATGCAGCCGCCTCGGATCAATGCGGATCGTTTTGCAATCACTCGAATTTTTGACACCGGGATGCAAAAACTTCGGCTCAATTCCCCATTTCTGAATCTGCGCTTCGTCCAGAAAAAAGAACTCGTTGGCGCCTGTTTTGACGCCGATCCGAGCCTCCGCAAGACTGCTCAGCGGCTTCAGTTTGCCTTCGCCTTTTTTCAGGATTGTCCAGTAGATGTCGGGCGCGCGCAGATACCGTCCGCCCCATTTGCCGCCGGCGTATTTTCCGTTGCGCGTCCCTTCCTGTAACAGCTGTTCGTATGAGGGGGCGCGTTCTTGGGGTTCCTCCTGCTCCGCGTCTCCGACCGCCCCTTTGAACGTTATGAAGCGCATCTGCGCCAGCTCATCGGGCTTTCCTTTGCGGAAGAGGCTGACGATGGTGTTGACGTCTGCCGTTTCAAAGGCGCGTTCCGCTTCGCTGTGGCAGACGACGCCTTCCGCCGCGTTCGTCAACAGGTATTCCTGCAGCGGCGCGCCGTATTGGACGTCGAGCCAGCTGTTTGAGCAGATAAAGGTATGGACGCCGCGCTCTTTGAGCAGCTGGAACCCGCGCTCATAAAAGCTGATATACAGGTCGGATTTGCCCGTGAAAGCGGTATACCGTTTTTTATCTTTGAGGAGCGCCTTCAGTTTCTTATCAATCTTCTCTTGGCGCACATAGGGCGGGTTTCCGATAACGATGTCGAACTGCTCCACGCCAAACATCCATTCGGCGTTGAAGAAGTCGGCGACAGCGTTTTGGTCGTATGGGTCCCAGTTCGCCATCATTTCGGCGGTCTCTCTTGAGAATTCCCGCGCCGCGCCAATTTTCTTGAGGATCAGTTCGCTGATTTGCTTGCGCAGTTCCTCGTCCTTCTTGCGGTACTTCTCCTTC
Source organism: Candidatus Poribacteria bacterium (assembly GCA_963665845.2). Classification (GTDB taxonomy): domain Bacteria; phylum Poribacteria; class WGA-4E; genus JAPPNK01. Next base: position 1,305,862 of record OY762492.1, on the reverse strand, counting down.
GTTCGCGGATCTCTGACAGTGAAATGCTTATCCCGTATCGCCTTCAGGTCCTTCTTTTTTCGCTCTATGTCGGAGAAGTGCAGCCCCTCCGGACGCTCCAGATCAATCAGCGTATTCGCGGCGACAAACCTTGTTTCTAGGTTCGGCAGCGGCCGGACGCCTCGATTCTCTCGTTTGTCGTCCGTTTTTTGGTCGATGATGAGCGAGATGAAGAAACGCAGTTTGGCAATCTGCGCGGCGATGGGCTGGATGTCCGCGCCGTGTATGCACTTATTGATGAGGAACAGTTTTCGCGGATAATCGAGTTCGTTTCGCGCAAACGCCTCTTCGATGTCCGCCTTTTCCTGTTCCAGTTCTTTTATAGCTCCGTCAACATGGTCGCGGGATTGGTAGACGTCGATCTGTTCAACCTCTTTAATCGCGTTGTCGACTCGCGCGATCTGCCGCTGTTTCCATTGTTCGTTGAGCGGGTCCAGTTTGCCGAGCATGTGGACCAGCTTATGCAGAATGCCCATCGGAAACGCGCCCGACCCGCATGCCGGGTCGATGATTTTGAGGCGGTCAATGGCTTCGATGAGCCGTTCCGTTTCATCGTCGGCGAAGCCATGCGGTTCGTCGTTGTAGGCGGTCAGTTTGCGCAGCCGCTCTTCGTCGTTGACGCTGTTTTTGAGGTAGGCAACGAGCGACTCGTCAACCATATAGTTCACCATGCCGCGCGGCGTGTAGAAGGAGCCTTGCTCTTTGCGGGCGGCGGCGGCGGTTTCCGTGTTGTAGGCGGCAAACAGGTTTTCAAAGACGCGCCCTAGCAGTTCGGGGTCTAGCGCGACTTCCTCCTCTATCGGCGTGTTTTCCGCGACGGTGAATTTATACCGTTCCAGGATGCGCAGGACGCCCCGCGCCGAATAGAGCTTGTTTTCGGTTCCGTATGCTTCGTTCAGATCGACCGACTTTTTCTCGGCGAAAAACAGCTCGTTTGGGACATCGATCTGGTTGTCCGATCTGTCCGAGAAGCCGTCAACGCGCAGGACCTTCTTGGGGTTTTCAGGGTCGGGCTTGTCTAGACATTCAAACAAGCCGCCGTTCAGAAACGGGATCGACTCAAAGAGTTTGAGAGCCGCCTGCGGGTCGCTGAAGAGGCGCCGATAGCGGTAAAGATGCGTGATGTTGTAATGCTGCCCGTCGTTGCGGAAGTCCCGCTTTTTCTTTTTACCGGGCTGGTTCATCTCTTGGTTCAGCGTCGCAAAAAACAGGTTTTGCAGGATCGCTTTGTAGTAGGAACTCTCCTCGTCTTCGAGGCTGTTGAGCAGCCGCCCCGCCTCCTCCTTGTCGAACAGCTCCTCTGGAACGAGCTGCTTTTCTTTCAGGAACCAGACGAAGATGAGCCGCGTGATGAGGCGGATGACGCCGTTGGCGCTGCGCCGCTGCGAGTCGTCGGGATCGCCGTCTTCGGGGAAGGCTGCCGTCTTGACCGCCCAGAAGTGCCAGTCGGCGATCTCCTTGAAGAAGCGTTTGTTCAGTTCGGAGGCGTCCAGCGTTTTTCGCCATGCCTCATGGAACTGCATGATGTTCTCGAACGTCTGCGTTGATGAGAGGATGTCCAGCGACAGGTCGGCGAGTATGTCGAGATGCGCGCGGTGCGGCTGTTGGACGTCAATGTCTTTGATGAGCGTCACTTTTTCGAGGACGTCCCGCTCCGGCTGAATCTTATTCGGGCGGCGGTCTATGACGGAGAAGGTGAGCGTCCGCCCATGCTGAAAGAGAACGAACGAGGGCATCGAAAAGAGGCGGTTGATTTCGCGCGTCATTCGGGCGAGCGCGCCGCGCGGATACTCGTCGCCCTTTAGCCGAACCGCAAAGAACAGATACGATTTGTAGACGCTGCGGTCAAGGCGATTTTCGGCGGCGGGCTGGGGGTCCGTTGTCGGGAGGGAGAGTTCGTGGGCGGTCAGTTGAAACAGGAAGTCCGCCGTTTCCCATTCGTTTAGGCGCGCCTTCTCGCGGTCAAAGCATTCCTCCGTGTCAAAATCTTTCAGGAGCGCGTCGGGGGAGTTGTCGGGGCGGTTGAGCGTCCTCTGGCTCTCATAGCCGAGCGTCTTGAACAGGTTTGCCGCGTTGTCGGACAGTTTTCCGCCGCTGAAGGCGCCCAATGCCCGCTTGATCTCGTCTCGGAGACTCATCTTGCCGCCCATCATTTTCATATGCCGCCCTTTTCTGACGCCCATTATGGCGCGATACGGCGGGCGGCGCAAGAGCGCAGGGTTTTCTAGATTCCCCCTTTGTAAGGGGGGCAGGGGGGTTTTAGCCCTGCGCAGGACTCTAGATTCCCGCTTACGCGGGAATGACGACATGGTTATGACATTCAAAGCCCGTCATCGTCGTCGGTGACGGTGATGAGATAAAGGCCGTAATCGCCCATGAGATACCAAAAATCCACGCGCGACACGCCGGCAAGTCGGGCGGCAAGACCGCTGCTCAGCTCATCATTCGCGTAATAGCGCATCGCCAGGGCGACGCGCGCGTCCTTGTCCATCTCAAACGGGACGCCCTCCCGCGGGCGCAGCAGCTCCGCAATCTCTGCCGGCAAATGGACGCCTGTTTTCTCTTCAAAGGCGGCGGCGGTTCCGAAGGTTGCCTGAAACTCGGCGGCAACATCCACGCCTTGAAGGAGCGACGCGGACAGGTCGTCCCGCGCGCCGTCCCAGTCTTGCGCCAGCAGGCGCGCCTCGCCGCGGATGTAAAAGTGATGCGCGACCTTCGGACGCATCTCTAGCAAGCAGGTGTAGTCCGCAATCGCCTTGTCGATTTCACCTTTAGCGCGGTAAGCGTTGCCGCGCTGAAGATACGCCTCGGCGTCGTTTAGCGGTTTGCCCATGGACTTTCTCCACGCTTCAATTTTTCAAAAAGGTTGATTCTACGGTAACGCGTCAGGCGGATTATGTCAACGCAGCGGAGCGGGCGCAAGAAAGAATACGTCTTGTTCGTTAATCTGTCTCGCCTGCCTTTTCCAGAGCTGCGCGGATGATCGAGTCGCTTAGATATGTCCCGCTCTTTTTCATTGCCATTAAATGCGGTTTCACCTTGTTGATCAAATCTTTTTCCTTTGCCTCCAGCAAAACGCCTGCCGTTCCCTTGACGACAAATCCGCGCGCTTTGGCTTCCTTCCGTCCTTTCATATCGTCCATAAGAATGAGACGTGCCTTTTTCTCCTCGACAAGAACCAACGCTGCGGCTTCTCCTAGATTAATTCTCGCATAGTCCGCTATTTTTTGCGGGTTCTGTAAATCAACGACTCGGATCCATGGCGCGTTGTCAAGCGCCTCGCGGGAGGCTGCTGGAAACTTTTCAAGAAACTCGTTTTCAACTTCTCTAGGGATCAAAATTTCGGTATAAAGATCCCGAAGAAGAAAAAGCTTTTCGATCTTCAACAGCGAAATAAGCGGACTCGTGTCGCTGACGACGGGAGCTACTGACATTTAAAGCCCGTCGTCGTCGTCGGTGACGGTGATGAGATAAAGGCCGTAATCGCCCATGAGATCCCAAAACTCCACGCGCGACACGCCGGCAAGTCGGGCGGCAAGACCGCTGCCGAGCTCATCGTTTGCGTAATAACGCATCGCCAGGGCGACGCGCGCCTCCTTGTCCATCTCAAACGGAACGCCCTCCCGCGGTCTCAACAGCTCCACAATCTCTGTTGGCAGACGAACGCCTGTTTTCTCTTCAAAGGCGGCGGCGGTTCCGAAGCTCGCCTGAAACTCGGCGGCAACATCCATACCTTGAAGGAGCGACGCGGACAGGTCATCCCGCGCGCCGTCCCAATCTTGCGCCAGCAGGCGCGTCTCGCCGCGAATGTAAAAGTGGCGCGCGATCTTCGGACGCATCTCTAGCAAGCAGGTGTAGTCCGCAATCGCCTTGTCGATCTCGCCTTTAGCGCGGTGAGCGTTGCCGCGCTGAAGATACGCCTCGGCGTCGTTTAGCGGTTTGCTCATGGTCTCTCTCCTCGACGCGCTCATAATATGCCCGGCATCATGACACGCCCCGACAGGCTGCGCAAGAAAGAAGGCGCCTCGTTCGTTAGTCCGCCTCGCTTGCCATCTCCAGAGCTAGACGGATGAGCGAGTCGCTTATATGCATCCCGCTCTTTTTCAATGCGATCAAATGCGGTTCAACCTTGTCGATCAAACGCTTCTCTTTTGCCTCCAGCAAAATGCCGACTGTCCCCTTGACGGCAAACCCGCGCTCTTCGGCTATCTTCCGTCCTTCCTCCTCATCAATAAGAACAAGACGCGCCTTATTTTCGTCGGCAAGAGCCAATGCCTCGGCTTCTCCTAGACCAAGGTTCCCATAGTCCGATATTTTTTGCGGATCCTGTAAATCAACGACTCGGATCCATGGGGCGTTGTCAAGCGCCTCGCGGCGGGCAATTGGAGACCATTGAAGAAACTCGCTTTCAACGGCTCTAGGGATCAGAACCTCTGTATAAAGATCCCGAAGAAGAGAAAGCAGATTGATTTCCAACAGCCCAACAAGCGGACTGTTGTCGCTGACGATAGGACCTATCGACATTCAAAGCCCTTTATCGACTTTGACATCGCCGAAACTAAAGATAGAAAGCCCGTAATCGCCCATGCGGCGCCAAAACTCCTCGCGCATCACGCCGGCAAGCTTCGCGGCAAGACCGCTGCTCAGCTCGCCGCTCGCGTAATAACGCATCGCCAAGGCGACGCGCGCCTCCTTGTCCATCTCAAACGGAACGCCCTCCCGCGGCCGCAGCAGCTCCGCAATCTCTGTCGGCAAACGAACGCCTGTCTTCTCTTCAAAGGCGGGGGCGGTTCCGAAGCTCGCTTGAAACTCGGCGGCAACATCCACGCCTTGAAGGAGCGACGCGGACAAGTCGTCCCGCGCGCCGTCCCAGTCTTGCGCCAGCAGACGCGTCTCCCCGCGAATGTAAAAGTGGCGCGCGACCTTCGGACGCATCTCTAGCAAGCAGGTGTAGTCCGCAATCGCCTTGTCGATCTCGCCTTTGGCGCGGTAAGCGTTGCCGCGCTGAAGATACGCCTCGGCGTCATAGTCGGTCGTTTTCATATAGATACTCTCTTCTGCTCACAATGATGCCCTGCATTTGAAAGGCGGCTCTGGGGATATTATGGCGCGATATGGCGAACGGGGCAAGGGCGCGGGGGTTTTAGTCCTGCTTAGCGGGCGCGCCCCCGCGCGCTCTTGCCCTCCTGCATCTGAATCCCAAGTCGAAGTCTAGTGCGCAGATACTCCATGCCCCGACTGCCTTTCTTTCGGTTGCAGTCGCCGCATAGCAGTTGGAGGTTGTCGATATGGTCGGTTCCGCCCTTTGACTTGGCGATGATATGATCCACTTCAAGATGGCGCGCTTCAAAATGGACGTCGCATCCTGCGCAGTCGCCCGACTGCTCGCCGTATAGAGTTTTCTTGTGAGTCGCGGGTCGGGGAAGCTTGCCTAGGTCAGTGCGTTTCGGAATGTCGCTGCGGTGGACGATGTCTTTAAACAACCCCTGCCGCTCTTCGATGCGCGACACGACCAGCTCGGATGCCTTTGGGCTGATATCGATACCCGTCCAGTTGCGCCCCAGGTCCTCGGCAGCGACTAAAGTCGTCGCGCAGCCGCAAAACGGATCCAGAACAAGATCGCCCTCATTGGACGACGCCTTAACGATGCGGTTCAGTAACGCGAGAGGCTTCTGCGTCGGATAGCCTGTAGCCTCTTTGGATCCGCGGTGTTTTTTAACAACGGGTATTTGCCATACATCTTCAGGGATTTTGCCTTTACTCGCTCCCTCGCCGCCGAGGTATGTTTTCCCGCCGATTGTGCGCGGCGATTGGTATCGGCGAATCGAGGCGGCTTTCAGCGGAATTCGCACATCGCCGCCGTTGAAGACCGTCTCCCCTCCGTTGCCGTAGCAGATGATGATGTCATGCTTTTTGGGAAAGTATTTTGTGCTTCGTCCAGGAGAGTCAGGGTAAAACCAGACGATCTCATTTCTAAAATTCTTCCGTCCAAAGATGGAGTCCATCAGCAGCTTCAGATAGTGGCTCATCGTCGGGTCGCAGTGCAGGTAGATAGAACCTGTCGGCTTCAAGATCCGCTTCATTTCCAGCAGCCGTATTGCCATGTAAGCGAGGTAACTTTTGTCCGAGTCGGTCATCGCGGCGAGCAAGACCCGATGCATCGCCGGATAACTCGATTCCATCAGGTTGATCCATTCGACGTCCACATCCTCCAGCGACCATGTGTCTTTGAACTCGGCGCCCGCCGCCTTTGATCCGATCGGCGCGGCGTAGTCGCGTTTGCTGTTGAAGGGCGGATCAAGGTAGATCAGGTCGACGCAGGCGGAGTTCATGCCGCGCATGATGTTCAGGTTGTCGCCTGTCCACATGGTTCGACTGGCAAAGTTGGCGTTCGTCATGGTTGAATGCTTTCGCTCGTCATAGGGGCGCTGGACGCGGTTAGTATAACGCGCGCGCTGGAGGACATCAACGGAAGCGGGAACTTGATTGAGCGATCAAAATCAAGTATCATCATAGCGTCAACCTTACGCAAGCAAAGGACGCTTTATGCGCTCTCTTTTTTCTTGGGCGGCTGCGGCTCTCCTCTTTGGAAGCGGCGCATTCGCCGATGCCGACATTCGAGTCGTCGGCGCCGACGACCATGGCCTGAACGTTGAATTCACGTTGAACAACCTGCGCGAAAGCGGCAGCTCGTTCACCTTTGACGGCGCCGTCCCCGGCAAACCTTACGCCGCGGCGGCGCTCGCCCTCCCCGCTGATTCCAAGCCGACAGCGGTCGTTCTCTCCAAGACGACGCGGCGCATTCCGCTCACCCAATTTCCGAAGGCGCAGAATCTCCCTGAAACGTACAGCCCCGCGTTAGTCTCCGTCCGCGCCGCCGGCTATTTCCGCGACCAGTACCTCGGCGCCCTGCAGATACGCCCCGCCGCTGTGGACGGCGCCGACCTTGTTGTCACGGAGCGATGCAGCGTCCGCATTGAGTTCGGGGCTTCCGTCTCGACAGTTCCCGGTCGGGTTCGGGAGAAAATGCCGCGGTCTGAAACGATGCAGACATCCATGGATCGGCTGCTGCTCAACAACCGGCAGGCGGAACGGCTGCGCGTCGGGCGCGCGCGTCCGCGGACAGCTCCCGCCTCAACGCAAGAGGATGACAGCTTAAGGCGCGTCAAAATACTGGTTGTGCAGACAGCGCTGCACCGCATTTCGCCAAACGCGCTGCGTTCTGCGGGGGTTGACCCTGACAGCATCGATCCGCACACCTTTAGACTGACGCGCCTTGGCAATGAGGTCTCCATTGATATAACGGACAAAAACGAAAATGGACGCTTCGATGACGCGGATCGCATCTATTTCTTCGCCGAGCGTATACCGCATAACCGGTACAATTTGACGAACGCGTACTTTCTTGAATGGGGCGGAAAGCAGGGCAGCCGCACCTTTTTAAAAAACGGCAAGCCGAAGACGCTTGACGCGCCGCAGCCGAGGGCGTTCCGCGCGCCCCGTTTTTTTGAAGACAATGTATTTCATGACAATCTCGAAAAGCAGGACAACGACCAGATAGACCATTATTTCTGGACCGGCTTTACCGGCGTCACGCGCAAAACGCCTGTGGTGTACGACTTCACAGACGAAGCGAACAACATCTCGGCGCAAGCCGTCTTCCGCATCCTGCTGCATGGCGGACAAAACTCAAACGACCCGCATGAGTTCTCCATCTATATCGGGCAGAACCGCATCGGACGGCTCAACTGGAACGGGCAGAAGTCCCGATACGGCGAGTTCTATTTTCCGCAGCGTTTTGTGGCGGAAAAGACAGGTTTCACCTTCACCTCCAACGACGACAACGGCACCGAGGCTCGAGCGAACAACTACGACATCCTGCTGGACTGGTATGAGATCGATTACTGGCGGCGGATGGAGTATTCGCGCGTGGAGCCGAAGGGCGCGTATATATCGGAGCGTCTTTATCCCGAACCGGACCCGGGGCCGGTTCTTTTCAGGGTGGAGGCATGCCCGACGCCGTTTCCGCTGGTCTATCGAATCGGCGGCGACGGAAGTTTAGAGACGAGATTCGCCCAACTGGATGCGCAGATCGACAATGCCGATCCGAGAACCTACACGGTCTCTTTTGAAGACGACCTGACGAAGCCGGCGCAGTTTGCCGTCGTTCGTCCGGAGGATGTGAAAACGCCGTTTGCGATTTTGCCGGCTCCGCGCAGCGGTCTCCGCAGCCCGTCCATCAAGGGAAACTATCTCATCATTGCGCATCCCGTCTTCATGAACGCGCTGGACGAGCTGAAGGAGCATCGGGAGAACCAAGGCTTCCATGTCGTTGTCGCCAATATAGAAGACATCTACAACGACTTTAACCACGGGCGTTTCAGCCCCTTCGCTATCAAAACCTTTTTGCGCACCGCGTATCAAAGCTGGGAGATTCCGCCGGAATATGCGCTGCTTGTCGGGGACGGGCATTACAACTATAAAGGGGACAACTCCGACTATTTTATGCGCCAAGCCAACCCTGAAATCGTCGACGGGTACCCCAACTTCATTCCGACGATCCATGGCTGGTCGGACGGAGGGCTTGAAGGCGGCGGCGAGACCCCGATGGACCACCGCTTCGCCACCATCGAAGGGAAAGACAAGATTCCCGACCTTCACATCGGGCGTCTGCCGATCCACACCGTCAGCGAGCTGCGCTCGGTCATTCAGAAGATCATCGCCTACGAAACGGAGAGCGGACCCAACCCCGAATGGCGCTCCAGAGTGATTCATATTTCCGACAACCGCACCACCCACAACGGCGACCATGTGTTCCGAACCAGCCGAGAAGAATTGATACGCGAACGGACGCCGCCGGGGTATGATGTCAACAAGATCTACCTGCGGGACAAGGCGCCCTCAAACGGAAAATGGGACCCGCCCGAAGAGGAGACCCTGCCGTCCAGCCGCGAGGCTAACGACCGCATCGTCAAGGCGGTCTCCGAGGGGGCTTTGCTTCTGGAGTACGCGGGGCATGGCGGGCGCAGCGTCTGGGCGGACGAGGACATCCTGCGCACCGAAGACATCCTGCGTATGCGCAACGGCGCTCGGCAGCCGCTCGTCATCGCCACAACATGCCTCATCAGCGCCTTCGACTCGCCCGAGCAGATCGGGCAGCGCTCTATGGGCGAAGAGTTTCTTTTGCGAAGCGGAGCCGGGGCGTCGGCGGTGATTGGCGCGACGCGCAAAACCTACGCCAACTGCAACATCGACTTCGACAACATCTTCTTCCCGATACTGTTTCATCATCCCTCCAACCGAATCGGCGAGCTGCTGACAACGGCAAAGATAGAAGCTGTTCTGTTTGCGGAAAACGAGCGCAGCACGTACTGCATCCCTGGACTCATGCAGTACACGCTGTTTGGAGACCCGGCGGCGCCGCTGCGGCGCCCCGACTTTAACGTTGAGGTGAAGGTGAAACCCGAAGCGGTTGATCCGCGCCAGCAGCTGCGCGTTCTTCAAGGTTCGGTACTGAACATGGCGGTCGATCCGCCGATGAAGGTTGCCGATTTTGACGGTCAGATGCGGATCGCGCTCGATTTTCCGAACAACCTTGACCCGTATCCGCACAACGACAGCCCCGTTGTTGAGCATACCGTTCCGGTGATCGGGGGGGAATTTCTGGACAGCCCGCAGCTGACGATTCCCGCCGATCTGTCCACATGGGGGGAGGCGTCGGCGCGCGTGTTTGCGGAGTCGCATGACGGAAAACAGACCGCCGTCGGCGGCGCCTGGTTTTCGATAGGGCAGGCGCGCATCTTGTCGGTGAGCGCGGAGAGGATAGAGGATATGCTTTACATCTCCGCCGAAGCGGTACACCCCGAAGGACCGGACGGCGTCGCCAAAGTTACCGCGCACTGGAAAAATACGGACGACCACGTATGGAAAGAAACCCCCATGCCGCGAAAAGAAGGCGGCTTGTTTGAATCGGTTGAAGGCATACCGCTGCCGCGTTTCGGCAGAAGCATTCTGTATTATGTCCGGTTTGAAGACGCCGGCGGACGCCCTGAAGTCGTCTCGGAAACGCAGCGGTTCCGTATGCCTGAAGGACCGAATCTGGCGGTGCGGCAGATCGGATCAACGGACATACCGGAGCTGTCTTACGGATTTGACGAAGAGACGCAAAGATGGGTCTTCAGAACGACGGTGGTGAACCTGGGCGACCACCGCCCTGAAATTCCGTTTGAGGTGCTGATCATCAGAGGCTCGGCGGACGCCGACGGCAACGGCGTTTTAGACGCCGATCCGCCGCCGGAGATCCTCGCCCAAGCGGTCGTTCACCCCGACCAGTGGCTGCCGGGCGATCCCGCCTTGGACGAGTGGGAACAGGCGCCGGTCGTTCTGCCTCTGGAAAAGCCGCTCAGCCCCGGCTCTCATGACATCACCGTCTGGGTTGACCCTGAAAGACCCGACGACCCGGCGGACACCGCCTTAGGAAAAATCTATGAGTTGAGAGAGACAGACAACGTCACCTTCAAGCCGTTTGAAGTGAGCGACTTTTACATCGGAGAGGACGACGCGACCGCATACAGCCTTGACCGAACGTTCCATATCGACGTTCCAAAAGAGGCGGCGCCGTCTCCAACAACCTTGTCGATCTCGCTGCTTCCGCCGATGGAGGGCGATTTATCGGACGGGGAGGACGCTCCGTATGGGCGCGTTCAATATCAGCGCATCCGAAACAACGACAAGACCGCCTTCGAAGTCAAATTGACCTCCGGCGACACCGCGTTCAAGGCGCCGGCAACGCTGCGCATCGGTTTCAACTATCAGGCGCTCAAGGACGATGTCGCGCGCGACCTTGACCTGCCGTTCAACCCGTTTCAGTGGACTAGCCCAGAGATCGAGAGCCATAAAGAGGCGGTCAAGGAGGCGTTGAGCCTTGTCAGCGTCTACCAGTGGGATGAGGAGCTGGCGGCATGGCGGCGCTTTCCGTCCACGCTGGACCGGGGAGAGGACGGAGAGCCGATTGAAAGCGTACATATCACGCCTCCCCTCTATAACAACCTAGAGAGCTCCAACCTGCGCTTCCATGGAGATATTGAGGTGGACAGCACGATCGGACCTATCGGGAAATGGGCGGTCATGTTCGTTTCGCATCAGAAATACCGCGTGTTGTTTAACGAAGGGGGCGACCATGCCTATATCGAACTCCCCGTTCCAGGGCGGTTGGACGCGCCTTATCAGGACGAGACGGTGTACCTGCGGCGGATGCTTGTCAGGAACATCGACCCGGAGGGTCCGTCCAGCGCCGTCTCCAAGCCGGCGCAGCCGGGAGATGTTCTGACCTTTGAAACGGTCAGCGAAAACGGAATCGTTCAGGCGAAGAATATGCGCTATTCCAACGCCGGCGACGGCTCCGTCACGCTGCAGCTGCGCGCCAATGTGACGGTCAACAACGCGCTGTACGGGGACTGGTTCGTCTTCTTCAAAAGCGATAGCCTGTATGAGATACGGGACGGAAACGGCGATCAGATCCTCAATTCGTCCGGACGCGCGATCCAAGGCTCCGTCAACGGAGTGGAGATCAATGTAGGGAGCATCGGCCTGAAGTTTCAGGCGCTTGAGGGCAACCGCCCGTTTGCGTTCGGCGATCTGGCGCGGGCGCGCATCGGGCGCGTAATGACGATACGCGCCGAAACGGATACCGCCGGCATTTTCACGCTCATGCGGGACAAAGACCTGAATCCGCCCGCCGTTCAAATCTTTGTCGACAACGAAACGCCGGCGGACGGCTCCGTCATTGAGCCGCAGCCGGAGGTTGCCTTTCTGATAACGGACCCGAACGGCATCGACCCGCATGCGATTCAGCTGCGGCATAAAGCTCCCGGCGCCGCTGATTTTGAAACCGTTTCTCCTGACCAGTATTCGCTTGACCGAAGCCAGATTGTTCAAATGTCGCTGCGGATGAAGCCGGCGCTGTATGTCGGGGAGCATGCGTTTCAGCTGCGCGCCGTCGACCTGACAGGGATGGAGGAGCCGGGCGCCGAGTTCAACTTCAAGGTGGAGCGCCCGCCCGATTTTGACCCGCCGACGATCGCTCTCCACAGCGAACAGGGCGCCGTCAGTCCGAATCATATCTTCACGAAAACGCCGGAGACCTTGACGCTGCAGATCGACGACAATCACATTTTAAGCATGCGCACCCTTCAATTGACCGTCGCGCGAAAAGGCGAAGAGGGGGAAACCCCAGAGCCGCTCGCGTATGAATTTCAGCGGCCCGACCCGAAGACGGCGCGCATCTCATGGAGCGCCGACCTGCCGAACGGCGAGTATGAGATCCATGCGTCGTTTCAGGATGTGACCGAGAACGAAGGATATTTGAGCGGCAGTCCCGAAGCGCCGTTCCGATTTTCCGTTGAAGAGCCGACGCGCCTCATTGGGCAGGTGTTGAACGCGCCGAATCCGTTCAGCCCGATCGATCCTGTCACGCGCGGCACCTTCTTCACCTACGCGCTGACGCAGCCCGCGGAATCGGTCACGGTGCGCGTGTACACCTCGGCGGGTCGGCTGGTGAAAACGATTGACGACGCCCCGGCAGAGCGCGGCAAAAATGAGTACCGATGGGACGGGCGATCCGACGACGGCGAGACGCTCTCGAACGGCGTCTACTTTTATAAGTTCCGGATGGAATCTTGGCATTTTGATCAGAAAGAGGCGCAAGAGCGCCTCGGAAAACTGGTGATTCTGCGTTAGGGCATGGACATGTTGAACGGCACGGGGCGTTGGAAACTGCATCGCTCATGCGGCGCGAGCGGCGCAAAACTGCCGCGCTTCATCTGATATGACGCCGCGCGCTTTTCTGATCGGGCTTGCGTGGGTCGCCGTTCAGAGCGCGTTAGCCCCGTATAACAACTACGTTCTGCGCAATTCGTCGTTTGGGGGGAACCTTCCGCTCGCTCCGCTTCTGCTGCTGGCGTTTCTCGTTCTGATATGGAACCCCGCCGCCGCAAGATGGACGCCCAAGGCGCGCCTGCGCTCCAGCGAACTCGCGTTCATCTGGATCATGTCCGCCATCGCAAGCGTCCTGCCCCTGCGCGGGCTGACGGCGTTTCTGATCCCGCTGCTCGCATCAACCGCCTATTTCAAAACGCCGGAGAACGACTGGGAAGCGCTGCTGAACGAGGCGATCCCCAGCTGGGCGCGCGTCTCCGACGCTGAAGCGGCGCGCAAATTCTTTGAATCGGCTGACGGCGCCGCCGTCCCATGGGAAGCGTGGCTCAAACCGCTCGGATTTTGGACCGCGTTTGTCCTGCTCTGTTTCTTGTCATTATACTGCCTGTGCGTTCTGCTGCGCCGTCCATGGGTGGAACGCGAACGGTATTCGTTCCCGCTGGCGCGCGTTCCGATGGAGCTGATGCATACGCCGAACGCCGGCAGACGGCTTCCGCGCCTCCTCTACGACAAGCGGCTCTGGATCGGCGCGCTCATTCCGCTCCTTCTTCATGGGCTGAACGCGCTGCATGACATGAACCCCGCCGTCCCCGAAATACCGACCCGGTTCCATTTGACGCGCGGAATCACAGGACGCCCATGGGGTACCTTGAACCATTGGCCGGCTCCCGTCGCGATGATCTATCCGTCCGTCATCGGCATCGGGTATCTGCTGCCGTTGGAGATTTCGTTTAGCCTTTGGTTCTTTTTCTGGGCGTTTAAGGCGCAGTATGTGATCATCTCGGCGTTCTCGATTCCAATACGTCCATGGACGGCGGCGAGCCGTCAATCGATCGGCGCCATCATCGCTGTCGGCTGCTTGATTGCCTGGTCGGCGAAGGATCATCTTTACCGCGCCGTCAAGGGCGCCTTCGGTTTCGGATCGAACAAGGGAGAGGGGGAATTGCTGTCGCGCCGACAGGCGGTCGGCGGGTATGTCGGCGGCGCGGCGGGCGCGGCTCTGCTGCTGATATGGGCGGGCGTCTCGGTCTGGCCGGCGCTCGCTGTCATGCTGATCTTCCTGCTCATCTCAACCGTCTTGACATGGATGGTGGCGAACGGCGGGTTGATGGTCGTCCAAGCCCCCTTTTACCCGTCCGATTGGATCGTCCTGCTGTTCGGGTCAAGGGCGGTCGGACGGGGCAGCCTGCCGATACTCGCGCTCCCAGAGCATACGCTCATGCGCGCATGGGAGCAGCTGCCGATGCCGCATTTCGCGCATGGGGCGCGCATCGGACCGGAGATGGGGCTGAAGGGCAGGCATGTGGCGCTGGCGCTGGCGGGGGGCGTTGTGGCGGCGGCGGGAGTGTCCTATGCCGCGACACTGTATCTCGGCTATACGGAAGGCGCGCTCAACTTGGCGACCGGCGGCGGATGGTTCACCCGAACGCCGTTTAACAGGGCGGCAAATCTGATCGACTCGCCCGCGCCGCCTTCAGGGATGGAGGCTGGCTCCGTCGCCCTCGGCGCGGGCGCGACAGCGGCGATGCTTCTCCTGCGCTATCGGTTCGTCGGCTTTCCGCTCCATCCGATCGGGTACGCTGTCGGGGCGAGTTCGGCGCCGTATGTGCTGTGGTCGTCGCTTTTTGCCGCCTGGGCGGTGAAATCGATGGCGATACGCTTCGGCGGCCCGAAGACCTACCATGCCTGGCGCCCGCTTTTTTTCGGGTTGATTCTGGGCGATTACGCGGCGGCGGGGCTGCTGTCGGCGCTCGGCTTTGCCACGGGGCGCGGGAACAACATTTTGCCGATGCAGCTATGACGGCTCTTGCGCGTTGAGAAACCGCTGCGACGCTTTGCGCGCGTTGCCGACGCGCATCGTCCATCCCTGCTGATCGCAATGCTCCAAGAACGGCAGCGCGTATTTGCGCGAGGCGCCGGTCAGCTCGCGGAACGCGGCGATGTCCACGCGCTGCTGCGTCTGAAAGGCGGCGCGCAGTTTCTGGAGCGTCTCATCGTAGGTTGAGCGGTGTATCCAGTAACCGTCCGCGATCTTCACCAGCGCGCCGAGCTGCGTCAGCGCGTTCACCAGCTCCAAACCGTACCGCTCATGCAGCTCCGCCTCCGAGGGCGCCGCGAGTCCCGCATTTTGGAGGCGGCGTTCCAATTCGGCGCGCAGGGCGTCAGCCGCTTCGTCAAACTCGATCTGACGTCCGCGGAGGCGAGCCAAGTTACCGTCCCGTTCAACGACGCCCGCTTCGGCAAATCGGTTCAGCGCCCATTCAAACGCCGTTTCAGAGACAGGCGATTCAACCGCGCTGCGAAGTTCGGAGACGCCCATGCCGCCTGCAAGCGGATTCTGCTCATGGAAATCCTGCAGCGCCGTTTCAATCTCATGTTGAAGCCGCTGAAACCTCTCCGCCTCAATCAGAAACGCGCCGGCTTGAAGCAGCCGCCCGTCCTCCTCTAGCGCGTCAATCCAGTTTTGCCGCTGACGGCGCCGCATCGGAAAATAGACCGACAGGCTTTCTATAGGAAAAAACGGGTCCTTCCCGCGCGTGAGCAGATGCAGCAAGACCGCCTCGTCCGAGTCGCCGCGCATCGTTTGGAGAGCCGACTGGCTTGCGGGGGCGCTTCGTTTGTAGATTGGCGCGACCGGATCCAGTATGCGTCCGCCGCCGAGTATTCGCTGTACAGAGTCGTCGCGTATGAGGAATCGGTCGCCTCGGTGGGCGAAGATCGGTTTTTCGATGCGCAGCTGCGCGCTTCCCGCTTCGCCTGGGAGAAGCGCCGCATCCTCGGCGAGCGGAACGATACGGCAGAACGTTTCCGCGGTTCCGATATGCAGCCGCGCCCGCGTCCACCGCTCCACGATGCGCGGATAACCGCCGGCGACGCGCAGATCGACATCGATGCGGTCCGCGAGCCGTCCGTGATTCGGCAGCGTAACGACCTGTCCGCGCGCGAGCTGGGAACGCCGTACGCCGGCAAGGTTGAGCGCGGCGCGTTGTCCAGGGTTGGCGCGCGGAACGTTTTCGCCATGCGTGTGGACGCTGCGGACGCGCGCTTCGATCTCTTCAGGCCAAAGAACGACCGACTCCCCCTCTTCAAGACAGCCGCCGCGCAGCGTCCCCGTGACGACAGCGCCGATGCCGTCCAGGGTAAAGACGCGGTCGACCGGCAGCGTCGGGACGCCGTCTTCTTCAGGCTCTTCTTTGGCGGCTTGCATGGCGGTTTCTTCGATGAGCCGTTTTAATGCGTCCATCCCTTCGCCCGTGCGCGCCGAGACGGCAACGGCGGGCATACCGGCGAGGCTGGTTCCTTCCAGCGTCTCGCGCGCCTCCTCAAGCGCAAATTCGGTCTCCTCCTCGTCGGTCAGATCGCGCATCGTCAACACAAGGACGCCGCGCCGTATTTCTAACAGGTTCAGCGCCTCCAGATGTTCCCGCGTTTGAGGCTGGACGCCTTCTTTGGCGGAGACCGCCAGCAGTACCATGTCCATGCCATGCGCGCCCGCCATCATCGCGTCGATGAAACGCTCATGCCCCGGCACATCGACGACGCCGATGCGCATGCCGTTCGGCAGGTCGAAGTGGGCGAAGCCGAGTTCGATGGAGAGTCCGCGCTCTTTTTCTTCTTTAAGGCGGTCCGTTTCGATGCCGGTGAGAGCCTTGATCAGCTCCGTTTTGCCATGGTCGACATGTCCGGCGGTGCCGAGGATGATATGTTTCATGGCGCCGTTTTCATGGAGTTTTCAAAAGGCGGACGGCGCGGAGCAGGTCGCTCTCGTCTGACGGGCGTACCGTGCGGAAGTCGAACCAGAGCCGCCCGCGTTGAAGGCGCGCGATGACGGGCGGGTCGGCGGAACGCAGGACCGCTTCCCACCGCTCAATAGACGCGCGCGGATCCGCGGGGCGGAGGGTCGCCGCCGCGCTCTGTATCGGAGACATCGGCTGGGCGCCGCTTCCGATTTGCGCTTCGGACGGCATGACAGCAACTTCAGCGGCGCCGTCCATCTCTTGCGCGCATTTTTGGACGAATCGGCGGGCGCGCCGTTTCACCTTCCGCAGAGGCTGCGTCATCTGTCGAAGCATCGGAAGCTCCTGCTCAGGACGCGCGGACGTTTCATAAAGATCCAGAACAGCGGAGAGCGCGGCAAGCGTCAATTTTCCAACCCTGACGGCGCGCATGAGCGGATGCCGTTTGATCTGTTCTATCAGCGCCGCCTTGCCGACCAGTATTCCCGCCTGCGGCCCGCCGAGGAGCTTGTCGCCGCTGAAGGTTACGATGTCCGCGCCCGCGGCGAGGCGGTCTGACGGCGTAGGTTCCATCGGCAACCCGTACTGCTCTAGGCGGATCACCGCGCCGCTGCCGAGGTCTTCCATCACCGGCAAACCGCGTTGGCGTCCGATCTCGGCAAGCTGTTCGATGGAGGTTTCGCGCGTGAAACCTTGAACCGCGTAGTTGCTGGGATGCGCCTTGAGTAGCAGCGCCGTGTTTTCGTTGACCGCGTTTTCGTAGTCGCGCGGGTGGGTTCGGTTGGTCGTCCCGACCTCGCGCAGCGTTGTTCCCGCCGCCTCCATCACATCGGGAAGCCTGAAGGAGCCGCCGATCTCGATCAGCTCGCCGCGCGAGACGATCGTTTCGCGCCCCTCGGCGAGCGTTTTGAGCGCGATCAGAACGGCGGCGGCGTTGTTGTTGACGACGACAGCCGCTTCCGCCTGCGTCAGCCGTTTTAAAGCGGTTTCGACGCTCTGGTATCGGCCGCCTCTTCCGCCTTTTTGAAGGTCGTATTCAAGGTTGACGCAATGACTCGCCGCCGTTAAAAGCGCGTCTGCCGCCGCTTCAGGCAAAATGGAGCGCCCCAGGTTCGTATGCGTGACCGTTCCGGTCGCGTTGATGACTCGGCGGAGAGGGAGCGTCCGGCGCGCAAGGCGGTTTGCGGCAGATTGGGCGGCTTCTTCGGCGGAGAGGGTCGGCGGATTGTCGGGGCTGTTCAGAATGCGTTGACGCGCCCGTTCGATTTCCTCTTGGACGAGGCGCTTTAAAAAACGGCGGCGAAAACGCTTCGCGTAAGGCGCCAGAACAGGCTTGTTGAGCGCCTCATCGACAACGGGCAGGCTGCGCAGGGCGGATCGCTGGACGTCGTTCATCGCCGTTTCCACAGTTGAGGCATGAAGAGCGCCAGAACCGTAAACAGCTCCAAACGCCCCAGCAGCATACAGAAGGAGAGCGCGCATTTGCCGAGCGTCGGTATGTGCGCGTAATTGTCGGTGGGACCGACCGTTCCAAGCCCCGGTCCGATATTGAACATCGCCGCAATGACGGAGCTGCCGGCGCTGACAATGTCCATGCCGAGCGCCGCCATAAAGCAGGTTGCGACGGCGAAAAGCGCCATAAACAGAAAAAAGAAACCGAGTATGTTTCGCATAATGTCGGGCGAGACGACCCTGCCGCCGACCCGAATCGCGATGACCGATCTGGGCTTGATGAGCCGTTTCACCTCCACATACCCGTGCTTGAGAAGCAGCATCATGCGGATATGTTTCATGCCGCCGGCGGTGGAGCCTGCGCATCCTCCAAACAGCATGAGTATCACGAGAAGCGCCTGCGACAAGGCGGGCCACATCTCAAAGTCGGCGGTGGCGTAGCCCGTGGTGGTGAGGATCGTTCCAACCTGAAACGAAGCATACCGCGCCGCTTCGGGAAGCGAGTCGTAGACGGGCGCGCCGCCGTTGGAGGGGCGCATGACGTTCCATATGATCAGCAGGACGGCGCCGGCGAAGACGGCGGCGTAGAAGCGGAATTCGGAGTCTTGAATATGCGCCTTGAAGTCGCCGCGTATCAGTTTCAGATGGAGCGCAAAGTTGGTTCCCGCCAGAAACATGAAAACAAGAATGACGAGGTCGAAATAGAGGCTGTTGTAATGCTGAATGCTTCCATTTTTGGTGGAGAATCCGCCGGTCGCCATGGTTCCGAAGGTGTGGCAGGCGGCGTCGAAGGGCGCCATTCCGCCCGCCCAGAGCAGGATGAACTCGGCGGCGGAGACGACCGCATAGATCCCCCACATGAGCTTGGCGGTCTGCGCGATGCGGGGGGTGAGGCGGTCCGTTTCGGGTCCGGGAGCTTCAGCGCGGTACAGCTGCATTCCGCCGACGCCGAGAAGCGGCAGGATCGCGACCGCCAGCACCACGATGCCCATTCCGCCGAGCCAGTGGGTCAAGCTTCTCCAAAAAAGAACGGCATGGGGGACCGATTCGATGTCGGTCAGGACGGTGGCGCCGGTCGTCGTGAACCCAGAGATCGATTCAAAAAAGCAAAAGACAAGCTCTTCAAATTTGCTGCGTCCAGGTTCGGCAAAGACGCCCTCAAACAGAAACGGCAAAGCGCCGAACAGCGCGACCGCCGTCCAACCGAGAGCGACGGCGGCAATCCCTTCGCGGTTTCGCAGCTCCGCGTTTCCCTTTAAAATGATCCGTCCGGCGAAACCGACTACAGCGGCCACAACAATCGACAAAAGGAACGAAGCGACGCCGGTCTCTCCGTGAACGCGGCTATAGTAAACGGCGACGAAAAGAGGCGCGGCAAGAGCGGCGGCAAGAAAAAGCAGCAGGTTGCTGAGGGTGTAGGCGACAACTTTTTTGTTCACAGCCGAGCCTCTAACCTGAAAAGAGCCGCTCCACCGGCTGTATCGCATGCGGCAGGCAGAAGACGACGACGCGGTCGTCCGGCATGATCGCGTCGGAGCCTTTCGGAATGATGACCATTCCGTCGCGCACGATGGCTCCGATGATCGCGTCCTCCGGCATGTCGAGGCTGGAAAGCTCCTTGCCGGCGACTCTGGCGGTTCGCCGCGCGACCAGCTCCAGCGCCTCGGCGTCGATTTCATGAAGCGCGGCGACGGAGATCACATTGCCCCTGCGAATCAGTTTCAGCGCCGCTCCGACGGCGGCAAGGTGCCGGCTGACAGCGCCGTCCAGCATCGGTATCGACTTGATGATCGGAAGATAGCGGGGCTTTTGGATCAGCGTCAGGACGCGGGGGCAGCCCTTCTTCTTGGAGGAGACGCATGCCATGACGTCGCTGTCGTCGTCGCCGGTGACGGAGACGAACCCGTCCGCGGCGTCCACCGCCGCGTCTTCCAAAACCTCTTCGTCATGGACGTCGCCGTGGATGACATCCGCTCTGGCGAGCTGCTCGGCGGCGGCTTGGGCGGCGGCGCGGTCTTTTTCGATGACGACCGCTTTGGCGCCGCTCTTTTCAACCAACCGACCGAGCGCGAGGCCGATTCGCCCCGCCCCGTTGATGACGACCCGCTCCAAGGCGATGCGGCTGGCGCCTGAGCAGCTCATCAGATGGGCGACGCTCTCGCCGCTTCCGACCGCAAACAGCTCGTCTCCGCCGCGAATCACATCGCTTCCTTTAGGTATGACGACGGAGCCGTCCGGCTTTTTGATGGCGGCGAAAAGCAGGTCTCGGCGAATGATATTCTTGCGCAGGTCTTCGATGGAATGGTTGCGCAGGTTGTTGTCGGGGCGCACCTCAAAGGCGATCAACTGCACGCGCCCTTGGGCGAATTCGACCAGCTCCCGCGCTTCCGGCGCGGAAAGCAGGCGCAGAAACTCCTCCGCCGACAGCATTTCAGGGTTCACAAGCAGATCAATGCCGACATCGGAGGGGGCGAGTATCGACTGCTTTGAGAAGTAGTTCAACGACGAGACGCGCGCGATCTTTGTCAAAACGCCGCTTTTTTGCGCGACGATGGAGGCGATCACATTCACATCGTCGTCATGGGTTACGGCGATGGAGAAGTCGGCGGAGGAAATGCCCGCCCTCTCCAGAATGACAGGCGACGAGCCGGAGCCGTGGATCGTCATCAGATCCAGCCGCTCTTCGACTCTATGCAGCGCCTCTTTGGACTTGTCGATCAGGACGACATCGCATTGCTCGTCGGTGAGCGCTTTTGCGATATGGTAACCGATCTCGCCGGCTCCAACGATCACAGCGCGCATCGGAGTCTCGCGGTTCTATGGTTCGGCTCCGCGCAGGTCGTCATGCCCTAGCGCCGGCTTTTAAATTCGCGTATCAGCCCGCCGTCGCTTGTCAGGGTGAGAACGGTTCCTTCGCGTTTCCAGGTTCCGGACTCGGTCCCTTGCGTCGCCCATTTCATCCCTTCCGCCTTAAAAAAGCTTTCCCCGACGACGAAGTTGTCCAGCACCCTAATGGCGGAGGCGACATTGACGGAGCCGTCGTTATTGGCGGTGAGCGTGTAATTTTGATCGTCGCGCGTGTAGGAGCCTTCCTGCGTATAAACGACTTTGGAGCCGGTCGGCATACGGGTTCCGTCAACATGTGTGTAGGTCCATGTGAGGCGGATCACATACTTCAGGCTCTTTGCGTAAAACGAGACATTGTTGGTGAAGGAGCCAACATCGTTGTCTTCAACAAACCAGGTGGAGTTGACGGAGCTGGGGCGAACATTGTCGACGGAGAGGATGCCCCATGGTCCGTCCCAGGGATCCTGCGGACCGGGATCGATCGGCTCGACAGGGTCTTTAGTATCGCCGCAGCTGGCGAGGGCGATGGCGAAGGCAAGAGCGGTCGTCAAAAAAAGCTTCGGGATTGCGTTCATTTTTCTTTCCTGTGTTCTGAAGTCGCATATACAATCATACAGGATACGGCGGCGTACGGCAACATTCTTCTTTCCGACCTCATGCTGAAAGTTGGGACATCTGAACGAATGACCGCTCTATTCATGGGAAAAAGCGCCATCAACCAGGTCGTCATTCCCGCGCAAGCGGGAATCTAGGGGCGCCGCAGACGACGTCCGCGTCCACCCGCCGCCATGTTCCAACTAAAGATGCAGGGTCAGAAAAAAAACAGTTGACGCGCATGGCAAGAGTATGGAACAATATGCGTTGGCGGCGATTATCGCGCAACGCGCCTGGACGGACGTTGGACGGTGTAGAAATTTACGGAGGAGCGATGGGTCGGCGAAAATTTTTCAAGGCGTTTGGCTGGATCGGAACGCTCGCGGGTATGGCGGGGAGCTCCTTGTTTCTCCTTGTCAAGTTTCTTTTCCCCCGCGCGCTTTATGAGCCGGCGACGGAGTTCAAGGCGGGTCCGCCCTCCAACTACCCGCCGGATCCGGGCGGGCGCATCCGCGTGTATGAAAACTACAAGACGACCGAGCGGGTCTGGATCGTCCATGGCGACGACCCGACGACCGGCAAGCATGGCATCTACGCCTTTTATGCGCAATGCACCCATCTGGGCTGCACCCCGCGCTGGCTTGAAAACGAGGGCAAATTCAAATGCCCATGCCACGGCAGCGGATTTTATCCGTACGGCGTCAACTTTGAAGGTCCAGCGCCGCGTCCGCTTGAAAAGCTGGCGATTCAGATGCTGGAGGGGCAGGTCGTCATCGACAAGGCGCAGCGGTACCGAGAAGAGAAGGGGCAATGGTCCGACGCGCGGAGCATCATCGAGACGCCGCGCCCGGTCGCATAACGGCGCTTGAAATGAGAACATTGATACTGGCGAGAGGAGAATCATGGCGTTTTGGCAGAATCTGAAAGACTCAATCACCGGATCGCAGGTCTGGAAGTCGATGTTTCGGCACGACTACAAAGACACTCGGCGCAACCGCGCTTTGCAGATTCTCAACAACGTTTTCCTGCATCTCCATCCGGTCTCGGTCGCCCGCCACGCGACGAAGATACGTTTTACATGGTGCATGGGCGGCATCACCTTTCTGATGTTTCTCATCTGTACCGTCACGGGCGTCCTGCTCATGTTTTACTACCGCCCGACGCCGGAGTACGCCTACACAGACATCACGCATCTGGCGTTTGACGTCTCCTTCGGTCCGCTGCTGCGGAACATGCACCGCTGGGCAGCGCATGGGATGGTGATTGCAATCTGGCTGCATATGCTGCGCGTCTTCATGACAGGCTCGTATAAGAAGCCGCGCGAGTTCAACTGGGGCGTCGGCGTCGTGCTGCTCGTGTTGACGCTGTTTTTGAGCTTCACGGGCTATCTCCTGCCGTGGGATCAGCTGGCGTACTGGGCGGTGACGGTCGGCACCACGATGGCGAAGTCGCATCCAGGCATCGGCGCGGAGGGTCCGCTGACGCCGGAGTTTGTGACGCAGGCGAACGACATCCGCTTTGTGCTGCTGGGGGGTACGACGGTCGGCGAGGTCGCCCTGCTGCGCTTTTATGTGCTTCACTGCATTTTTGTCCCGTTGATCGCCTCCATTTTGATGGCGGTTCACTTTTGGCGCGTCCGCAAGGACGGCGGCATATCGGGGCCGATGTGAGAATGTCGAAAAAGGAGCGTTCAAGCGATGCTCGAATTGATGGTCGGCGCATGCTTGGTTGTGTTGATTGTCTATGCGCTTTTTGGACGGGAAGGCTGCCGGGGCGGCTGCTGGGGCTGCGCCGTTGTTATAGCCGCCGTTGCGGCGCTGCTGATATTGCTGCTGATCGTTTTGACCGTGTGGGCAGTTTGAGGCTGGAGAAGAATACGTGATCGACGCCATCGTACATGCAATCCAAGACCTTGACTTCAACAACTTCTGGCTCATCATCAGCAAGCCGGACAATGTGCCTGTTCTGGGTCTTTACCCGCTGCTCGCCTTCTTTACCGGCTGGGGAATCGTTCAGGGAATGGAGAACGACCGGCGGCGGCGCGCCGGACTTCCCCTCATTGAGCAGTCCGGCGAGAAGACGCAAACCTGGCCCTATCTGACGCGCCTTGAGTTCCTGGCGCTGATCATCGTCATGGTCATCATGACGGTCTGGTCGGTCGCGCTGGACGCGCCGCTGGAGGAGCCTGCCGATCCGTCCACAACGCCGAACCCCTCCAAAGCGCCATGGTATTTTCTAGGCTTGCAGGAGATGCTGGTCTATTTCGACCCATGGTTTGCGGGCGTCGTCCTGCCCGGACTCATTATCATGGGTCTGATTGCGATCCCGTATGTGGATTCAAACGAGTCGGGGTCGGGCTACTACACGGTGCGGGAGCGCCCCTTTGCGATTGCGGTCTTCTTTTTCGGCTTCTTCGTCTTATGGTGCGCCCAGATCTTCATCGGCACCTTCCTTCGCGGACCGGGCTGGAACTTCTTCGGCCTGTTTGAAACGTGGGACCCGCATAAGATCGTCCCGCTCAACAACGTCGATATGTCGAACCTGATCGGATCATGGGTCGCCGGCATCATGGACGCCCTGAACATGGAAGGCGGCGTCGCCGTCGCGTCCCATTTTGACGCCCAAAAACCGCTCGGCATTCTGATCGGAGCCGCGGCGGTGATGGGTTACCTCGGACTGGCGCCGATGGGGTATCTTTACGGCAGGCGCGTCCTTCGCCGGCGCGAGATCGTCGACCCTGAAACGAGCCGCATTCGAGACGGCTCCCCGCTCCTGACGGTCGACTGGATCGCCGGAACCGATCCGCAAAAAATGACGCCGACAGGCTTGGCGCTAGACCTGTTTATCTGGTCGATGAAATTGCCGGCGTTGATCTTCTTGGGACTCTTGAGGATTCCGTCGCTGGGGGCGGCTGGTTTTCTCCTTTGTCTGCTGCTGTTGGGGGCGTATGCGGCGTTTCTGTTCTCGATGGCAACCGTCTTGACGGCGGCGCTTCTCTTGTGGCTGCTGCTGCATTTGAGGCGTCGAGAAAACTGGGAGCGTTGGCGCGCCGCGGTCATGGAAACGATCCCTGAATGGATCGTCTCAAAAGTGGCGGACCTCGGACTGCTGCGCTTTTTCATCGTTTCAAACCTGCTTTTGATCATGCTCGGCGTTCCCATCAAGATGGCATTGCGCTGGACGCTGGCGGTGAAATATGTCTGGGTTCTCCCAGGAGTGTTCAACATCTAACGGCCGCTTACAGAGAGACGCCCATGACGGCTGCGGTTCAGATTCGCCTCGTTTGCGTATGCGCGCTGTTGATCGGCGCCCTTATGCCGGCGTATGCGCAGGAGAGCGAGCCGACGCATGCAGACCAGCTGTATTCGCAGGCGAAATGGCGGGAAGCGGCGGCGGCGTATGAAACCTTTGCGTCCGAAAATCCTGACTACAGGTACCTAACCCGTATCTATATGCGCCTCGGACAGGCATACGGCAACTTGGAAGAACTGGAAAACGCCCGCAAGGCGTATGCGAAGGGCGTTGAGGCGGGACCGGACGACTCCTACATCTACTCTATCGTCTCGCTCTGGGGAAATATGTATCTCCGCCGTTATCAGTATACGGAAGCGCAGACGATGTGCGAAAACCTGATCCGCGCTTATCCGAACACGACCGCCGCGGAATACGCCCACTATTCGTTGGGAACCTATCTGGAGATGGGCGGGGCGAAACCGGAGAAATCGGCGAATGCGTACGAATCGTTTATTGAGCAGTACCCGAACTCAATGTACTTCAGCAGCGCGGTCGGCCGTCTCACAAGCCTCCTGATACAGTCGGGAGAAGCGGAGAAAGCGGAGGCGCTTCTCACAAAACGGCTCGGCATGACGCCGAACAATGCGAGCCTGCTGGATCAGTTGGCGGAAGTGTACCAGCAGCAGGGGCGTATGGACGACGCGGTGCGCCTATTAGAAAAGGCTCTTGAGCGGCGCCCCGGCGACTCGAACCTGCTGGAATCGCTTGGCGGAGCCTACGCCGCAAAAGGCGACCGAGAAAAAGCGCGCGAGGCATGGCTGCGCACCGTGGACGCCGACAACGAGCAGTACAGCCAGCGGATGCAGCTGGGGTATCTATTTCAAAGGCATGGCTTTTTTGAAGACGCGGTTGAGCAGTACGAACGCGCCTCGGCGCTGCAGCCCACCTTCTCGTATCTCTACACGCGCATTGCAAACGTGTACCAGATCATGGGTCAAACGGACAAGGCGTTTGAGGTGTATATGCGTTCGCTGCCCCATCTCGGTTTCAGCTACGCGGCGCGCCGCCCGATTTTAGAGGCGGTCAAGGAAATGCTGCCGGCGGATCGGCTCCGTCAAGAGTATGAACGTTTGAGCGGGGAGGCGGACCGTTCGCAGGATCTGACAGCGCAATTGACAGCGGCGGATTTCGCGTTTTTAGCTGAAGAGTACGAGGAAAGTTTGAACCGACTAAAAGCGCTCCATGGACGCATCGACTCGGTTGCGGCGATGGAGCAGTTTGGCGAAACGCTCATCGAAAAGGAGCGGCAGAAGGAGGCTCTGCGTTTCTTGAAAGGCGCCATCGATCTGAACCCGACCGCGCCCGGCGTCGCGCGCCGTTATGCGATGGTCGGGCGGGCGCAGGAGGCGCTAGGGCTGTATGAAGAGTGCGCGGAAGCGTACCGTTCCGCGATACAGTTCGACCCGCTTCGGCAGTCGGATCCCGATCTGGACGCGCGGCTGGCGCTGGCGTATATGCGCGGAATGCGCCGCCCCGATCTGGCGCTGGCGCATCTGCAGGAGGCGTCCGCCTTGCCGCAGCTGAAGCCGCAACTGGAGGATTTGACGATTCTGACAGCGGAGGCGTATCTGCTCCTGGGCGATCTTGCGTCGGCGGGCGTTGCGCTGGTTCAGAACCGCTCCAGTTTTCCTGAAAAAGAATCGAAACGCATGTTTCTAACGGCGGAGATACTGTTCTTCAACGGAGAGCATGAAGCGGCGGAAACGCTTTATGAAAAGGTCGCCGAAACCTATCTTGAATCGGAGTCGTCGAACGACGCTCTGGCGCGCATCGCCTTGATACACAACGGCGCAGGCAACGCGGAAGCGCTGCGCCTTTACGCCGCGGCGCTGCGGCTGCGCGCGAACGGAAAACTGACCGAGGCGATGTCGGTCTGCGAGGAGGCTGCGGAGGCGGCGAAGCGGGTTCCGCTCGCGCAGGACGCGCTCTCCCTGCTGGCGGAGACGGCGATGGAAGCGGGCGACGCGGAGCGCGCCGCCGCCGCGTACGAGACGCTGGCGAAAGAAGAGGGGCATTTAGGCGCGCAGGCGCTGACCGCGCTGGGGCGGCTCTACGATGAAAGCGGAAACCGAACGGGCGCCATTGATGCGTATCAGCGGTTGTTGAAGCGGAACGCGACGGGCGCGTTTGCGGTGTCGGCGCGCGCGCGGCTCCGCGCCTTGATGGATGACGAATCGACGCCGTAAGAGATTGGGAGAACGATGCGAAACGCTGCAGCGGTACTGTTGGGAATGGCGATGATATGGGCGGGGCAGACGGCGTTTGCTCTGGACGCGATGCCGAAGGTTCCGGTCGACTGGGAAGACTGGTACCGCGTCGAGATCATGGGCGCCCATGTCGGCAGCATGTGGATCCGCAGCGAGAAGGTTGAGTCGGAGATTGTCGTACAGACCGAGTTTTTAATGAAGTTGAGCCGCTTCGGCTTCCCTGTCGATGTTCGACAGACTCGGGTGGTTCGTTTTGACGCGGAGCCGCCGTTTGCGCCGCGCAGCTTTTCTTATATAAGTCAGGAAGAGGGCGGCGAGAAACGGGTTGAAGGGCGCGCGGTCGGCGAGGAGATGCAGCTCTCCATTCTGCTCGGCGGCGAGCAGTACGAAAAAACGGTTGGGATGCCGGCGGGCGCGGTGTTTGAAGAGGCGCTGCCGTTGCTGCTGCATGACCGCGCCTTTAAAGTGGGCGACAAGGCGTCCTATTTCTCTTTCAACTACGACCTGATGAGTCCGATCTCCTACCGCGTCTCTGCCATCGATTCGGAGGACGAAGAAACCTTTGCGACGGTCTATCTGCTGGAGCAGCTTCAAATTGAGGTGACGACCTACATAACCAAGGACGGCGCCGCGTTGGAGACGATCATTCCGCTGGGAGGTTTTTCGATACGTCTGGCGCGCGCGACCGAGAAGGAGGCGACGGAGACCCCTGAAGGGCGTTTTGACATTGTGATCTCCACGAAGGCGGAGTTCCAAGGCGCGCCGCCGAGCGACCCCGAACATTTTACCGCCGAGGCGCGGCTGCTTAAAAAAGACCTGTCCAACGCGGCGCCGAACACGAACCGCCAAACCTTGACCCCAATTGCCGATTCCGACTGGATGACGCTAGAGGTGAAGAGAGACGCGCCGCCGAAGGAGAGCGTACCTTACCCGATAAAGAGCGCGGAGCTGGCGCCGTTTTTGTCGTCAACGTTGTACGTTCAGGCGGACGATCCGGAGATTCGCGCCAAGGCGGCTGAAATTGTGGACGGAGCGGAGGGCGCCTGGGAAGCGGCAAAGCGCGTCTCCGAGTGGACGCACAAATATGTGAAGGAGAAGCGGTTCGACCGAGGTTATGCGACGGCAAAAGAGACGCTCGATTCGCAGACGGGCGACTGCACGGAGCATACGATGCTGGCGGTTGCGTTGACGCGCGCGGCGGGCATACCGGCGCGGATCGCGTCCGGCGTCGTCTGGATGAAGGACGGGTTTTACTACCATTTTTGGCATGAAGCGTATGTCGGAGAATGGATCGCGTTGGACGCGACGCTGGGACAAACGCCGGCGGACGCGCGGCGCATTCAGCTAAGCCAAGGCGAGCTGGAATCGGACACGGCGCTGGAGCTGACGTTCGGCGTCTTGCAGACGCTCAACATCCTTGAGCTGCGCGCGTCGGAAAAATAGGTACCGGAAAGGGCGGCATGGATTCAACCTACTACATCACGACGACGATTCCGTATGTGAACAAACTGCCGCATTTGGGGCATTCGTATGAGTTCGCCGCGGCGGATGCGCTCGCCCGCTACCACCGCCTTTGCGGTCGAGATGTGTGGTTCTTGACGGGTCTGGACGAAAATTCGCAGGATTCCGAGAAGAGAGCGCGGGAGCTTGGCAAGGAAACGAAGGTCTATTTGGATGAGATCGCGGCAGGTTTCCGCAACACATGGGAGAAGCTGGACATCTCTTTTGACGACATGCTCCGCACGACGGAGCCGCGGCACTGGCGCGCCTCCCAGGAGATGTTTCAGCGCGCTTACGACAACGGCGACATCTACCTAGGCGAATATGAAGGCTACTACTGCAACTCATGCAACACATTTTACAATGAAGAGGAACTTGTCGGCGGAACCGACTGCCCGGAACATCAGAAAAAATGCGAGTGGGTTTCAGAAAAAAACTACTTTTTTGCCCTTTCAAAATACGAAGATCGGCTCCTGCAGCTGTTTCGGGACCGTCCTGATTGGGTGTATCCAGAGTCGCGCCGGAACGAGGTTCTCGCGTTCATTGAGCGCGGTCTAGACGATTTCAGCGTGACGCGCGCCGACAAGCAATGGGGCGTTCCATGCCCCATTGACGAGAACCATGTCATGTATGTCTGGTTCGATGCGCTCATCAACTATTTGACCGGCGTCGGCTTTCCCGACAATCCGCAGATGTACGAGAAGTACTGGCCATGCGACGTACATATCATGGGAAAGGACATGTGGCGTTTTCACTGCGTCTATTGGCCCGCGATGCTCATGAGCGCCGGCTTGCCGTTGCCGAAGCGGGCGGCGGTGCATGGGTTTCTCCACCTCAAAGGCGAGAAGATGAGCAAGACGCGCGGCATCTTCGTCGATCCCGTGGCGGCGGTGGAGGCCTACGGAGTGGACGCGGTGCGGTATTTTCTGCTGCGCAATATGCCGTTTGATCAGGACGGCGACTTCACATGGGAGTCCTTTGCGGCGCGGTATAACGCCGACCTGGCGAACGATTTGGGGAACCTGCTGAATCGGACGCTGCGGCTTGTGAACGCGCATTTCAACGGGTCGGCTCCCCCTGCGGACGAGCCTGGGGAAAGCGAACAGGCGCTGGCGCAGTTTGCGGCGGCGCGGCTTGAACGGATGCATGCGTTGATGGATCGGTATCAGCTGCATCTGGCGCTGGACGAGCCGATGTCGCTCATACGGGAGACGAACCGGTATCTGTCCGAACGGCAGCCGTGGAACCTGGCGAAGCAGGGAGACCTGGACAGCGCGGGAACCGTTCTATACCACGCGATGGAGGCGCTGCGCTGGGCGGGGGCGATGCTGGCGCCGTTCATTCCGTCGTCGGCGGGACAGCTGCGCGCGCAGCTGGGCGTGTCGGCAGTGAACTTTGACGGGCTGGTCTGGGGCGGCTTAGAGGCGGGCAAACCAATCGGCGAAGCAAGCCCGCTGTTCCCGCGCATAGATGTGAAAGCGGAGGCGGAAACGCCCACTCAACCAAAAAGCAAGCCGAAAGCGAAGGCGCCGGAAAAAGAAACAGGCGTCGTCAGTTTTGACGATTTTCGCAAAATTGATCTGCGCGTCGCGCGCGTCGCGGCGGCGGAGCGGGTCCCGAAAGCGGACAAGCTGTTGAAGTTGACAACGCAGGTCGGGGAGGAAACGCGCGTCATTGTCGCCGGCGTCGCGGAGCATTACGCGCCTGAAGAGCTGGTCGGCAAGCGCATTGCGATCGTCGCCAATCTCGCCCCGCGCAAGATCTTCGGCATTGAATCGCAGGGAATGCTGTTGGCGGGCAAAGACGGAGAGGCTCTCGTCGTTGCCGAGTTTGACCGAGAGATCGCAGACGGAGCGGAAGTGTCTTGACGCGCGGATGGACGCTCATCGACACGCATGCGCATCTTCAGCTGCCCGCATTTGACGAGGATCGGAAGGCGGTACTTCAGCGCGCCGAGGAGGCGGGGGTGGAGGCGATTGTCAATATCGGCATCAATGCCGAGTCGTCGCGCGCGGCGCTGGAGCTGGCGGAAGCGCATGCGATCTGCTGGGCGGCGGTTGGGCTGCATCCGCATGAGGCGGGTTCATGGAGCGAGTCGGTCAAGCGAGAGTTGCGCGCCTTGTCTCAACATCCAAAGGCGGTCGCTGTCGGCGAAACGGGGCTGGATTACTACCGGAACCATGCTTCTAAAACGGATCAGATGCGCGCCTTTCATGGACAAATGGAGCTGGCCGCCGAGACGGGGCTGCCGTTTGTGATTCATCAACGCGCCGCCGCCGAGGATGTGATGGACGCGCTGGAAGCGGTCGGCATGGGTTCATCCGCGCTGCTGCACTGTTTTAGCGGCTCTGTTGAAGAAGCGGCGCGCGCTGTCGAGATCGGCTGCTATTTCGGTTTGGGCGGAATTTTAACCTACCCAAAATCGGACGAACTGCGCAAGGCGGTTGAAACGCTGCCGATCGGTCGGGTCATGGTCGAGACAGACAGCCCATGGCTGGCGCCTCAAGCCTGGCGCGGAAAGCGAAATGAGCCGTCTTATGTTCGCGCGGCAGCCGAGGCGGTCGCGTCGGCGCGGGGGGAATCGTTTGAGCGCGCCGCCCAGAAGACATCCGAAGCGGCGCGCCGATTTTTCCGTTTAGACTGACTTTCCGCATCGTCATTCCCGCGCAAGCAGAAGATGTCCGCGTTTCCAATGCGGACATGTCTCAACTAAAGCCTTAGGTCAGTTTGGCGAATCGATCCGACTAGTCGTCGCAGACCGCGTCGGGATCGTTCACCGTGTAGAGGCCGACCACGTTTTGTTCTGGGTCAAGGAAAAGAGCCATGCTGGCAGCCCCCTTGGAGCCTGGGATCTCCATCGGCGGCATGATCGTCTGTCCGCCGCCCGCGTTCACTTTTGCCAGGCTCGCCTGCAGGTCGTCCACCTGAATATAAAAAGTGATGTAGGGTTTCATCCCTTCATGTTCGCCGTCCATCTGAATTCCGCCGCCGCCGATGCCTTCCTCGCTGCCGGTGTTGAAAATGACGTAGCCCGATTCGTCATGGGCCGTCGTTTCCCATCCAAAAATCCCGGCGTAGAACTCGCTCTGCGCTTTCATGTCCTTGGCGTAAAACTCAAAGTGGACAACTGGGTTTCCCATTGGTCGCTCCTCTTGCGTTGGCGCGTTGATGCGCATGAATTGGCGTTGCATCCACTAAACGAAGGCGAAGGGGCGTCCGTTACAAATGACAGCGCCGCGCGTCCGATTCCCCCCTTGAAAAGGGGGGCTAGGGGGGTTTTAGCCGCGCGCTGGCTGCGATGCCTTAAGATTCCCGCTTACGCGGGAATGACCCCGTTTTCACGGGGGCAGGCTATAAGGGGCGCGTCCAATTCCCCCTTGAAAAGGGGGGCTAGGGGGGTTTTAGCCGCGCGCGATGGCGTTATTTTGCCCGCTGCCCGTTCCGCTTCCGCTCGCGCTCATCTTTGTAGATCTTATACTCATAGCTGTCGACCAGCGCCTCCCAAGAGGCTTCGATGATGTTTTCAGAGACGCCGACCGTTCCCCATGTGTCCTCGCCGTCCGACGATGTGATGAGAACGCGGATGCGGGCGGCGGTGGAGCGTTGAGAATCCAGGATGCGCACATTGTAGTCTTGAAGGAACACATGCTGAAACTGCGGATAGAACCTGTCCAGCGCTTTTCGCAGGGCGGAGTCGAGCGCGTTGATCGGTCCGTTGCCTTCGGCGGCGGAATGCTCCTCGGCTCCGCTGGGGTCCAGTATCTTGACGGTCGCTTCGGAGCGCATGTCGCGCGTCAGAAACTTTTCAACGATGATGCGAAATCCGACCCGCTCAAACGCGGACTGAAAATGCCCCATCGCCTTTTGCGCGAGCAGCAGGAAGGAAGCGTCCGCGCCTTCAAACTCATATCCGAGCTGTTCCGCCTCCTTCAGCCGTTCGTAGATGCGCTGAACCTCCGGGGAACGTTTGTCAAGGTGCGGGTAGTCGCTCTCGATCTTTTCAATAATGGCGCTGCGCCCCGCTTGATCGGAGATCAGAACGCGCTGGACGTTGCCGACCGTTTCAGGCGCAACGTGCTCGTAGGAAAGCGGGTTTTTGCGCGCCGCATCGATATGAACGCCGCCTTTGTGGGCGAAGGCGGAGCGCCCGACATACGGCGCCTTGTCGTTATGGGCGTGGTTCGCCATTTCGTTCACAAGCCGCGAGACGCGCATCAGCTCTCGCAGATTGTCCCGCCCGACAACATCGCAGTCCATTTTGAGTTCAAGGTTCGGAATGATGGCGCACAGGTCGGCGTTTCCGCACCGTTCGCCATGTCCGTTGAAGGTCCCTTGCACATGCCCGACGCCTTGTTCGACCGCCATGAGCGTGTTGGCGACGGCGGTTCCAGAGTCGTTGTGGGTGTGGATTCCGATGATATAATCGGGAAATGCCTCGCAGACATGCGCGGCGGCGTCCGCCAGCTGGGAAGGGAGCGCTCCGCCGTTCGTGTCGCAAAGGACGAGACGACAGGCTCCGCCTTCAGCCGCCGCGCGCAGCGAAGCGAGCGCATAGTCGGCGTCATGCTGGTACCCGTCAAAAAAATGCTCGGCGTCGTAGAGGACATTCATACCCCGCTGCGTCAAAAAATCGACCGAGGAGCGGATCATCTCTAGGTTTTCCTCTAACGAGACTCTCAAGATGTCGGTTGCATGGAATGTCCAGCTTTTGCCGAAGATGGTCGCGTATCGGCAGCTGGTGTCGACGAGGGCGAGCAGGTTCGGGTCTTCGTCCGGGGGCAGATTTTTTCGCCGCGTGCTTCCGAACGGCATGAGATTCGCGGTTTTTAGATCCAGCTCTTTGGCGCGTTTAAAGAATTCGATGTCGCGCGGGTTTGAATAGGGCCATCCTCCGACGACAAAATGAATGCCGATTTCGTCGAACGCTTGCAGTAAAATGAGTTTGCTTTCAACCGAAAAGGCGATGCCTTCCGCTTGTCCGCCGTCTCGGAGCGTTTCGTCGCACACCTCAACCGTTCGTTTTGCGCCTGTCATTCGCCGCTTTCTCCCTGTGTATGTAAAAGTTATTATAGCGCTTCGTCAGCGTTTGTGTAGCGCTGGATGTTGGGCGACAGTACATACTGGCGACGACATTCATTTTTACGCGACGTCTGGCCGATCCAGGCCGTCATTCCCGCGCAAGCGGGAATCCAGAGGCGCCGCAGAAGACATCCGCGTTCGTCAGGCGGAATGCCCCAACTAAAGCGCTAAGGTTAGAACGCCGGACTTGAAGAGCGGCGCCTGCGGGGTTAAGATTGTAAGCGGTTATGGGCGCGAAGAAAGGCATCGAATGTCCGATATGATCGCTCCTCATGGCGGCCGTCTCGTTCAGCGGACGGCGGGGCGGAACGCCGAGGCTGTCCAAGAGAAAGCGGCGGAGCTGCCCCGTTTGACGTTGAGCGTCCGCGAAATGTGCGATTTTGAGATGATCGCCGTCGGCGCATTTAGCCCTCTGACAGGCTATCTGCGCCGCGCCGACTATGAAAACGTCGTTGAAAACATGCGCCTCGCGGACGGCTTGCCATGGCCGATTCCGATCACTTTGTCCGCCTCCGCGTCCGAGGCGCGGGCGGTTGAATCGGCGGGCGGCGCGGCGCTGCATTCTCCAGACGGATCGCTGCTCGGCGTTTTAAAAGAACCAGAAGCATACGGGTACGACAAACGGCGCGAGGCGAAACAGGTTTTTCTGACCGAAGAAGAGGCGCACCCAGGCGCCGCCGAGCTGTACGCCCAAAAAGAGACGCTGATTGGGGGAGAGATTACGGCGCTGCGGTTCGCCAGGCGCGAGCTGTTTGAGGATGCGGAGCTTCCCCCTGCGGCGTCGCGCGCGGCGTTTGCGGAGCGCGGATGGAAGCGGGTCGCCGCCTTTCAAACGCGCAACCCGATTCACCGAGCGCACGAGTATATCGTCAAATCGGCGATGGAGATTGCGGACGGGCTGTTTCTGCATCCGCTGATCGGATGGACGCAGGAGGGCGACATCCCTGCCGAGGTTCGCATGGAATGTTATCGAACGATCCTCAAACATTATTTCCCCGCCGACCGCGTCCTGCTCGGCACAATGCCCTCGGCAATGCGTTACGCCGGCCCGCGCGAGGCGGTTCTGCATGCGCTCGCCCGTCAAAACTACGGCTGTACGCATTTCATCGTCGGGCGCGACCATGCGGGCGTCGGAAACTACTACGGCGCCTACGACGCGCAGCGCATCTTTGATCAGTTTGAGCAGGGGGAAATCGGAATTGAGCCGCTGCGCTTTGAGCATGCGTTTTACTGCCTGCGAACCGAAAGCATGGCGACCATAAAGACCAGCCCCGCCGGAACGCAGGAGCGCGTGTTTCTGTCCGGCACAAAGGTGCGGGAGATGCTCTCAAACGGCGAGCCGCTGCCGCCCGAATTCACGCGCAAAGAGGTCGCGGAAGTGTTGAGCGCATGGGCGCAGTCTTTGAAAGGCGGATGAACCGATGAACTACCGCCGTCGGCGCGGCTTGCTGCCTCCTGTCGTCAAATGGCTGCTCATAGCGAACTTTGCGCTCTTTGCCGCGGCGTATCTCTCCCCTATCTTTAGGCTAAGCGGCGAATGGAACGCAATTGAGCGGCATCTGCCGTTGTATTCAGAATTGAGCCAGCTGCGGCTCTGGCAGTTCATCACCTACCAGTTTCTGCATGCGGATTTCATGCACATCGGCTTGAACATGTTCGCGCTGTGGATGCTCGGCTCGGAGGTGGAGGAGCGGTGGGGGTATAAGCGTTTCCTGATTTACTACCTCACATGCGGGGTTGGGGGCGCCTTGCTTCATCTGGGGGCGACCTATGCGCTTGGATGGAAACCATCAGGGCTGATTGGGGCGAGCGGGGCGGTGTCGGGCGTTCTGCTGGCGTTCGGGCTGATGTTTCCAAATCGGCTCCTTCTTTTTATTTTTATTCCGCTGCCCGCGCGTTTCATGGTGTTGGTCTACGCCGCCGCGGAGACGGCGCGCGCCTTGGCGACCGCCCGCGGATACGGCGTCATGAATGTAGCGCACTTTGCGCATCTCGGCGGGATCTTGGTCGGTTTTATCTACTTAAAATGGATCCAGCCGGACAAACCCGACCGCACAACGATTCATCGGTTTTGATTGGTTAAAGCTTTTTAAGGTTGTCCCACTCGCACTCTAGACAGAAGGCGGCGCCTGGGGAGAGCGGCACCGTTTTGCCCCCGCATTCTGGGCATGGGTTGACATCGTTCTCCGCGCCGGCAGCGGTGGACGACGCGGTCTGCGACGCTTCAAACAGCTCCCGAAGCGCGCGTTCAGGGCGCATGGAAAGCGGCGGACCGCTGTCGGGCATCCGGTCGATAAATTCGCTGCGGGAGACCACATAGCCGTTCGCCGCCTGCTTCGGACGCAGATAAAGCAGATATTTTTCCGCCGCGACAAGATACGCCTCGTTCGCGTTGAGGCGCGGATGGGTGAGTATATCGAACTCAAGGGCGCCGACGCGCGCGCGGAGAGAACGCCCGCCTGTCGGAGCCGCTTGACGGCGCAGACGGTTCCAGCGCCCCTCGGAAATGAGAAGGGCGTAACGGCGCGGCGCTTTTTCGTCCAACGCGCTGACGCTCAAGTACGGCTCATATTCGGCGATAATCTGCAGGGAGAGAATGAACTTTTCAAAAGAGGCAAGTTTCGCTTCTTCGATGGCGTTGCGCCGGCTTTGGGCGCGCTGCGCGGGCGTCATCTGACGGAAACCGCGCACCTCTCGGCGGTACAGCGGCAGATCAACCGGCGTTTGCGTCGGTATCATGACGCCCTGACCGACGTCGTTCGGTATCGAAACAGCGTCGCTTTCAACCAGTTTGACGATGAACGGGCAGCGAAGGTGCGTCATATGAACCACAAGCGTGAGCGTCCGTTTATGATAATGCATCTGACGCGGCGTGTAAAGCGTGAAGCCTGACCTCACGTCTTTAGTTGGGACATCCCGCCTGGCGAACGCGGAAGGTTTCGGGGTAGACTCTGGATTCCCGCTTGCGCGGGAATGACGAAAATAGAAGGCGTGAAGGACGAATAGAAGGCGCGAAGGACGATCCGGTTGGCGGAGTCTTTTCCCATGGGGACTAACCCTTAGGAGACCAGCGGCGCATCAGGTTGGACGGAATCTCGCGCAAGAAGCGGGACGGCTTCAGGTCGCGTCCGCCTCTGCGCTTGGCGGCGATCAGATAAAGCCGCTCCTGCGCCCGCGTCATGCCGACATAAAGCAGCCGCCGCTCCTCGTCCAGCGCTTCGGGACGCTGTATGGAGCGGAACCAAGGCAGCGTCCCGTCCTCCAGCCCGACAATCAGGACGGCGCGGAACTCGGTACCCTTCGCTGTGTGGAGCGTCATGAGCGAGACGGCGTCGCTTGGTTCGTCGGCTTCGTCCATGCTGTCCAGCGGCTCCAGCAGCGACTGCGCGTTCACAAAATC
The DNA here is from genome assembly GCA_963665845.2 of Candidatus Poribacteria bacterium. Lineage (GTDB taxonomy): Bacteria > Poribacteria > WGA-4E > JAPPNK01. The sequence goes on along the minus strand of OY762492.1, from coordinate 1,268,777 downwards.
TTTCAATGAGGCGCCGGAGCGCATCGCCTCATACCGCTGCGCCCGGCGCAGGACGCGCCCTTTCAACAGCTGCCATCGGCGGTCCTCGTCCGTTTCTGGAGCCGGCGCGCGCCGCGCGTCGTCTAAGGCGCGCCCCGCCTCGACGCGCGTCTCTTCGGGAAAAGCCATGAGCGTCTCTTCGCGCGGCTTGTTCGCTTTGAGCCAGCGGGCTGCCGCATGCCGATGCGCTTCCAACATCGGGTCCTCCCATGCGCCTTTCGACATCGCCCCGACCGCCAAGAACGGCAGCAGTTCCGGCAGGCTCGATTGGGCGCGGCGGCGCGCCTCCTCCCGGCGCAAATGCTCAAACAACTTCGCTGTCGCCGCCACATCATGCATCGCCCGATGGCTTTCGACATACTCGATCTGAAACCGCTCCGCAAGCGAAGTGAGCGTGTGATTCACATGCGGATAGAGGCGGCGCGCGATCTTCAAGGTGTCGTAAGACGGGTTGTTGGGCGTCTCGCGCAGATGCCGGCGCATTTCCCGTTCAATAAAGCGGTTGTCAAACTCAATGATGTTGTGTCCGACCAGGACGGCGTCTCCGAAGAAGTCGCGTATTTCGCCGATGCGCTCTTCGATGCGCGGCTGGTCGCGTACGGTATCGGCGTCAATGCCATGTATCTGGGTTGATCGGCGCGGGATGCGCGCCCTCGGACGTATATAAAGGTGTAGAATGGAGGCTGGCTTTTCGTAAATGCGGTCGCCCGCGAATTCAATGATCTCGGCTTGCCGCGGATTCGCCCCCGTCGTTTCCAGATCGTAGACGACGACGTCCGCGTTCGGCGTCTTTTCAACCAAATGAAGCAGACGCTGACACAACCGATGCGCGATCCAAGCGGCGCAGGCGGGCGACCCGTCAGGGGCGGTCAACTGAAGCGCGTTCGTCTCGATTTCGTCGGGCGGGTTGATCCAAACGGCGCGTTCCACTTCTTGCGCAGGTTCAACATTCCCGATCCGTATCTGAACCGAATCGCCGGACGCTTCCTCCAGATTTTTATCGAAATAATCTTCGAATGTTTTTTGTAAAATCAGCTTGGCGCAGACGGCGTCCATTGAGCCGTCCTCCGTCAGGCTGGGAATTTCGCCCCGTTGAAGCGCCGCGGCGATCACATCCGCTGAAGCGGCCAGCTGCGGAAAGTCAGCCCATTCCGGCGCCTTCTCCAGCTCCTCATGCCGAAACGGGCTGCGCAGCGTTTCCAGCTCCTCAAAAAAAGCGGCAGCCGCTTTGGAGGCGCCGAGCGGCGTCAGCCTCTCCCTCAGATCCTGCATCCGACCGACGACCCGTTTCAGAGAGGCGCGCGTGAGAGGCGGCGCCTCGTCTGGATTTTCCGCCAGCTCTCTAAACGACTTGCCCTCCCGCATCGCCCGCCATTGAAACCAGACGCGCGTCCATTCGTCCAGAACGAGATTTGGAAACATGAGCGCGTCCGCTAAATGCGCCCCCAGCCCAAAGCAGATGTAACGCAGCCATGCGAGAACGCGGTTCGCGTCGTCGTTGACAAGTTCGCGGGCGGGCTGCGCGCGGCGAAATGGAACGCTTGAACGGCGCAGCGAGTCTTCAAGCCGTTCAGCCGTCCGGTGATTCCGATAAAAGACGGCGATGTCCCGATACGGCATGCGCGCTTCCGCATGCAGCTTCTGAATAAGCCGTTTGACGATATACGCCGATTCCGCTTCAGAACGTGTAAAATAGGCGCGGATCGGGTTGCCGGGCGGATTGTCGGTGCGCAGGCGCGTTTGCGGAGAGCTCTTGCGGATGAGTCCCGTCGCCGCGGAAAGGATGGTGCGCGTGGAACGGTAATGCGCCTCAAGAGCGATCGTTTCAGGTTGAAACTCATCGCGGAAACGGCGCATCCATTCAGGGTTGGAGCCTCGCCAGCTGTAAATGCTCTGGTTCGCGTCGCCAACGGCTGTAACGCAGCGCCTTGATCCGCTCAACAGCTTTATCAGCTCATACTGCGATCCGTTGATGTCCTGATACTCGTCGATCAGGATATGCTGAAACTTGCTCTGGTATTTCTTCAAAACTGTCGGCGATTCGCGCAGCTTTTCTACAGCGATGGCGATCAGGTCGTCAAAGTCGAGCGCGTTGTAGGCGGCGAGGCGGGCGCCGTAATGGCTGATCGCCTCTTTAAAAGCGGCGATAAACGCTTCATCCGTTGTGTCTTCATCCTCCTCTTCAAAGAGCGGCGGCTCTCTGTTGTCGGCGGTTCCGCTTTTGCGCGCGCTGAGGGCGAACCGAAGCCTGCTCAGCGTGATCGGGTCCACTTCAAGATTCGCGGAGCGCAGCGCGTCCGCCATGAGCGCGTCCTGGGCGTCCTGGTCAAGGATGCCGAAGTCGCTGTCGATGCCCATATCGCCGCCGCTTTCGCGCAGGATGCGCGCGCAGGTGTGGTGAAAGGTGCCGATCCAGGAGTCGCCGGCGACGCTGGACCCAATCAAGCTCAATACCCGCTCCTCCAGCTCATGCGCCGCCTTGTTGGTGAAGGTGATGGCTAGCAGCGCCTCCGCCGGACATCTCCCCGACTCGATCAGGTGCGCGACTCGACATGCGATGACGCGCGTTTTTCCTGTTCCAGGACCCGCCAAAACAAGAAGCGGACCATCGCCATGTTCGACGGCTTCCCGCTGCTTTTCGTTCAGTTCGGTGTCGCGCGGCATTTGAACCCGTTTCTATTCGGCGTCATGCGCGTTTGCATGAATCGGATTTTCTTGAAGCCGCGCGCGCAGTTTTTCCACAACCTGCGGCGGCGCGAGACCGTCCAACGAGCCTCCGATCTGCGCCACCTGCTTCACGAGCGCGCTGCTTAAAAAAGCGTATTTCGGGTCTGCCAAGAGAAAGATCGTGTCGATCTCCGGCGCCAGCCGCCTGTTTAAAAAATACATCTGCGCCTCGTACTCAAAGTCGAGCGGGGAGCGGATGCCGCGCAGGATGGCGGAGGCTTGGACGCCGCGGGCAAAGTCCGCTGTCAGCCCCTCCATAGCGAGAACTCGGATGCGTTCTTGACCATCCCAGCCGGCGACCGCCTCTTTCAAAAGCGCGACCCGTTCTTCAAGCGAGAACAGGCTCCGCTTTGCCGGGTTGACGCCGACCGCCAGGACGATTTCGTCAAAGATGTTCAGCGCCAACGCCCGGCGGATGATGTCCAGATGCCCGTTCGTCACCGGATCGAAGCTGGCTGGAAAGACAGCGGTTCGTTTTCCGCTCATCGTTTGGGTTAGGCTCCCCATCCGGTGCGCGGTCCCTCGCGCCGTTCCGCGGCCGCTTTTTCAAGATAGCCGCTGCGCCGAAACGCCTCCAGCGGATTCGGATCCAGCCCCGCTTCGATGCGCAGCGTCTGAAGCAGCGGCTCCACATCCGTATTGTTTGCCTGCTGCATGATCATCTCGGCGCCGACCACATCTTTGGCGCGCTGCGCCTCTTTCAGGTCGCCGTAGGGAACGATGAGCGCGCGGGCGTACGCCGTCTGAATGTTCATGATCGACTGAATCATCGCCTCGATTTTCGGCTTGATGTTGTGGCTCTGGTCGATCATGTAGGCGATGTCGGCGGTCGAGTTCGGGTCGTTCTCCTCCTTGACCAGCTCCGTGTAGATCAGAAACAGTTCCTGCGGGTTGATGGAGCCAGTGGTGAGATCGTCGTCGGCGTATTTTCGGCAGTTGAAATGGAAGCCGCCGAGCCGTTCCTCATCCAGCAGGTAGGCGACGATGAACTCGATGTTCGTCCCCTGCGCGTGATGCCCCGTGTCGATCAGTACCTGCGCCCGGTCGCCCAGATTTTGACAGACGACCAGCGAGGTTCCCCAGTCGGGCAGGTCGGTGTGGTAAAAGGCGGGTTCAAAGAATTTGTACTCCACCAGCATGCGCGCGTCGTTCGGCATCGCGTCGTAGCCCGCTTGCAGGCATTCCAGCAGCCGCCGCTTTCGTTCGCGGAAATCGTCCTGTCCTGGGTAGTTGGTGCCGTCGGCGAGCCAGACGCTCATGATGTCGGAGCCTGTGATGCGCATGATCTCCGCGCATTCTAGGAGATGGTCGATGGACATTTGGCGCACCTCGGCGTCAGGATGGCAGACGCTTCCGAGCATATAGTCCGGCTCTTGGAACAGGTTCGGGTTGATGGCTCCCACTTCGACGCCGAGCTCGTCGGCGTACTGTTTCAGCGCCGCCCAGTCGTCCACCTTGTCCCACGGAATATGGAGCGCGACCGAGGGCGCGACCCCGGTGTGCTGATGCGTGACGGCGGCGTCTTGCAGGCGCTCTTGGGTGTCGCGCGCCGCCCATTCTTGTTGAAAAACGCCAAAGCGCGTACCCGAATCGCCGTACCCCCATGAGGGCGTTTCGATGCGCTGGTTTTGGAGCCGTTGTCGAACGTCGTTCACATCAACGCCGCGCTCCATCAGGTCTTCGATGAGCAGGTTGTAGCGGGCTTGGATCTGGTCTTTAGTCGGCATTGTCGTCCCATCGCGCTGTTGCTTTTAATGTTGAAACGCATGATACGCAGAGGCGCGGGATATTGCAACAGCGAGCGTCGCAAGCCAGGTCGTCATTTGTATGATGACATTGCCCCTAGAGTAAGCGCATACTTAAGGGGCAGCGCGGTGAGACTCCAGACCGTCTTGGGCGCGTTGCTTCGCAGCGGCGCCGTGCGGGAGTATCGAGAGCCGCGCAAAGAAGACAAGAAGAACCGGCGGCTCCGGACAGATGTTGTGCATTCGTGCAGAATACAAGTAGGGAGGCCGGTCCTTCTCGTCCTTTTTCTCCAGAAAGGAGAACGAGCATGAGTCTAACTCAGACCAAGACAAACAGCAACAAAATCGTCGCCGGAATCGACGCGTCCAAAGACACGCTTGAAATCTCCATCAACGGCGGGGAAACCTCCACCATTAAAAACGCCGCGAGCCCCATCAAGCGGTTCATCAAACGCCTCCTGACGACCCACCCCAACATCAACATGGTCGTCTTTGAACCGACCGGCGGATACGAGCGGAAACTGGCGTCGCTGCTCGCCGAAGCAGAGATCCCTTACCGCCGCTGCCATCCAAACTTTGCCCATAACTTCATCCGCTCCTACAGCGTCCGCGCCAAGACCGACGCGCTGAACGCCAAGATGCTCGCGCTGTATGGGCTGAGCCGCGATCTGGAATCGACAACGCCGATCGATCCGATCGTGAAAGACGCTCGCTGCTGGATGACGATGGACAGGCAGCTGGTGAAAATGACCACCCAGTTGACCAATCGGCTGCATCTACTGGAAGGCGAGCCGACGGAGGCTGCGACCAAAAAGCTGCGCGACACTCTGAAAGAGGAGCGCAAGGCGGCGGAGCGGGAAGCTCTGGCGTTGATCAAGGAAAAGCCTGATCTTTACAAGAGGTTCCGTCTGTTGAAGAGCATTCCGGGCTTCGGCGATCTCATTTCCGCATATCTGGTTCTTTTGTGCCGGAGTTGGGCGAGCGGAGCGGCCGTCAGATCTGTTCCCTGCTTGGTTTGGCTCCTTGGGCGCACGAGAGCGGCAAGTCGACAGGTCGGCGCCGCATTTGGGGCGGTCGGAGCGATATTCGGGCGCTTCTGTATATGTCGGCGATGTCGGCGATTCGTTTCAACCCGGACATGAAGGTGTTTTACGAGCGTCTGAAGGAGAACGGCAAGCCTGGGAAGGCGGCTCTTGTGGCGGTCATGCGGAAGCTGGCGGTTCTTGCGAACGCGATTCTGAAGCGGGAGACGCCTTGGGTTCCTTTGGATGAGCTGCATTCGTTGGCTTCGTCGGAAGAGTCGGCGTCTTCTGATGAGCAGGATGACACTGAGGCTGAGGCGCCATCGGAAGAGTCGGGGTCTTCCGATGCGTCGGTCGCGGGTCAGACCGAAACGTCTGCGGCGGCGTCTTCTGATGAGGCTGACGGGGAGGCGCTGCCGGCGCCTGGAGAAGCGCCGGCGGCGGCGTCTTCCGATCCGCAGTCAAGCGACAGGACGCAAGGCTGATGAAAACCCTTTCCGAGAGACAGCTGCGGCGGCTCCTTCGGTACTGCCGAAAAAGATCCGCCGCGGCGACTTTCTGGACTACGGAGAACGAGATATGGTTGACTTTGAACACAGATACTCCCGCGTAAGCGGGAATCTAGAGGCGCCGCAGAAACCGTCCGCGTTCGCCCGCCGCCATGTCCCGACTATAGACGTAAGGTCAGTTTTCCAACTGACCACACCCTTAGAGTTGGGACAATTCTGGTTGTGAACGCGGACGGTTTCGGGGTAGACTCTGGATTCCCGCTTACGCGGGAATGACGACCCGGTTGATGACGCCTTTAACCCATGAATAGAGCGATGGTCGGTTCAAATGTCCCAACTTTAGGCGTCAGGTCAGTTCCAAACGTTGCCGTTTTAAAGCCGCTCCGCTATACTTTAAATTGAGCGCGCCAAGAGCGCATCAGAGGAGCGCCCGTAGCTCAGCGGATAGAGCAAGTGACTTCTAATCACTAGGCCGCAGGTTCGACTCCTGCCGGGCGCGCCAAACGCAGCAGAGGAGCATGTTGATGAACCAGACCCCGCGCCGCAACGGCCGCCTCCCTAAAATGGCGAAGATACGGCATCGATTTCCGCGCCCGGCGCTGTCGGATGTCCGCGCCGGCGCCGTCCAGGAGCTGAAACGGCTGCGCCTCGAAACGCGCCTTCAACCCGGCGCCGAGGTTGCCGTAACCGCAGGCTCCCGCGGCATCGCCAACATCGCCGAGATCCTGCGCGCCGTTGTCGATAGCCTCAAAGACGCCGGCGCCAAGCCGTTCATTTTCCCCGCCATGGGAAGCCACGGCGGAGCGGCGGCGCAAGGGCAGATCGACGTACTCAACAGCTACGGCGTCAACGAAAACAGCATGGGATGCCCGATACGCTCCTCAATGGACGCGGTAGAGATCGGCGTACTTTCCAACGGAACGCCCGTCTACTGCGACCGCCATGCCTACAACGCCGACCATATCGCCGTCGTCAACCGCGTCAAACCGCATACCGACTTCAACGGCTGCGTCGAAAGCGGCTTGTGTAAAATGCTCGCTATCGGCGTCGGAAAGCAGCTCGGCGCCGACTACTACCACAAAGCGTTTCTGAATGTGGACTTTGAATCGACCGTCCTCGGAGCCGCGCAGACGCACATCGACCGAGGCAAGCTGCTCTTCGGGCTGGCGATACTGGAAAACGCTTACGATGAAACGGCGCGCCTCCATGCGGTCGCCCCGGAAGAGATCATCGAAACGGAGCAGAAACTGCTGACCGAAGCGCGCAACCTCATGGGCAAACTGCCCGCCGATCCGCTCGATTGCCTCATCATTGACCAGATCGGAAAAAACATCAGCGGAACCGGCATGGACACCAACATCATCGGACGCGCGCTCTATCCCGACCTGTACCCGATGCCGCCCGACGCGCCGAAAGCGCTGCGCATTGCCGCGCTGGATCTGACCGATAAATCGTACGGAAACGCATGCGGCATCGGCCTCGCCGATGTTACAACGCAGCGGCTTGTGGATCGAATCGACATGCATGCGACCGTCATGAACGCTTTTACGGCGAACACGCCGCATGGCGTCCGCATACCCGCCGCGTTCCGTTCTGATAAGGAGGCGATCGAGAAGGCGCTGGACACGATCGGTTTGACGCCGCCGGAGCGCTCGCGGACGGCGCGCATCAAGACGACGCTGCATCTGTCCGAGGCGATGGTCTCCGAAGCGCTGCTTCCCGAATTGCGCGAACGGACCGAGATCGAGATCGTCAGCGAACCCGAAGAGATGGTTTTTGACGCAAATGACAACCTGCCGGCATTCATTTGACGGCGAAAACGCGCAAGCATGTAGCCAAACGCCCTACGATGCGTTATGATATGTGAAGGACGCTTATGTTCAAACTTGGAATCATCACCGACGAAGTGTCGCAGGACTTCAACGTAGTTCTCAAGGTGTGCCAAGACTACGGTCTGGACGCCATCGAGATTCGTTCTGTGAACAACAAGCAGCCGCAAGACCTGGACGCCGACGACATCGCCCAGATGAAAACGGCTCTGGACGGGTCCGGCGTGGACGTGTGCGGCGTCGCAACGCCGTTCTACAAATGCGAGATCGACGACCCTGACGAACGCAGGGAGCATCTGCAGATACTTCGAAATTGCGCCCGACTCGCTCAAGCCTTCGACGCCCCCGTTCTGCGCGTCTTCGCCTTCTGGGACTGCGGAAAGACCGAGGAGCGGTGGGGCGAAATACTGGACGCCTTCGAAGAACCGCTGCGCATCGCCGAAAGCGAAGGAATGACGCTCGGCATGGAGAATGAACACACCACTTCGCTGGCGACAGCGGCTCTCACCCGCCGCTTCATCGATGAAATCAACCGCCCATGCGTCCGCGCCATCTGGGACCCGGCAAACGAGCTGTACGCCGAAGACGGCGTGACGCCGTACCCTGCAGGATACGAGACGCTCAAAGATGTCATGATTCACGGGCATATGAAAGACGGCGCGCCGGACGAGAACGGCGAGATGCAAAGCGTTCCGGTCGGCGAAGGACTCATCGACTGGCGCGGGCAGTTTGAACGTTACCTCGCGGACGGATACGACGGCTACTTGACGCTGGAAACGCACTGGCGGCCGAAGGAGGCGCTGTCCGAGTCGCTCCTGAACCGCCCCGGCGGCGCCGCTTTTTCCGAAGCGGGCGAAGAGGCGTCCCGCTACTGTTTAGAAAACATACAAGACATGCTCAAAACAATTCAATAGCCGCAGGATTGACGCCATGCTTGTTTCACCGCAACGAACCGACCTACGGCGCTGGGCGCCCAATCTGCTCACCGCCTCGCGCATTCCGCTTTCGGTCGCGTTTTACTGGCTGACCGTTCGGGAGCATTACATCGCCTCGCTGTGCGCGCTGGTCGCCGCCCAGATCACCGACTGGGTGGACGGCGCCCTGGCGCGCCGATGGAAAGCGCAGACCGACTTTGGAGCGAAGGCGGAACGGCTCGCCGACACGTTCATGCTTGCCGCCGCCGGCCTCGCGGTGACGCAGGCGGGCTTGCTGCCCGCATGGGTGTTCATCGGCGGCGCCGTGTACTGCGTCTTCACATGGACGGCGCCAAGGTGGATACGCCGCGTCTGGCTGCTGAACGCCGTTCTCGGCATGCGCACACTGTTTTACGGCGCCTCGCTCGCGGCGATACCGCTTCTGCTGTTGAAAGCGATCGGCTCAAATCAGCCCGTCGCGGCGCTGGCGATGCTCTCCGCCTTCATCGTGTACGGGTTCGTTACGTTATACTGGAAGCGGCGGCGCATCCATTACTACTGGCAGCGGTTTCTGGATCGATTGCGCGTTGCCGCCTTTCGAGTTGAATAGGAAAAAGAGATGCGCGCTTTAAAAGCAACGCTCTGGGGAGCCGTCATCGGCGCCGCATACGGAGCCGCCATCGGATGCCTCGCCGGGCTGATTGCCGGCATGGGCTTCTCCTTGACGCTCCCGTCGGCGGTACTGGCGGCTCTGTTTATCGGAATCGCTGGACTGGGCGGCTCCATCGGCGAACCGAACTGATATGCGAACGCGCGTCCGGCTGATCGGAGCGGCGTTGGCGCTCATGGCGTGCTGCGCAGGGTGCGCGTCGCTCGTCCACACGGAATGGAGCGAAAACTACGCCCTGTCGGAGCTTGGCGCAGCCGCCAATCATCCGTATCTGAACGACGGCAAATTCTCCACCGTCGCCGAGACGCGCCCAAAAGAGCCGCGCGAATTCATCCTTCAATTTCCTGAAGTGAAACGCATCCGGCGCATCAAAATCGAAAACGACAACCTGCACAGGTTCCGCGTCGATTACTGGGACCCGCAGCGCGAAATGTGGGAGAACCTAGAAACTGTCCGGCAGCGGCGCCATGTGGAAGGGATTGCGCGGCAGATACAGCCCCGTTTCGACATACGCAACATCAACATTCAAACCGACCGGCTGCGCGTTACGGCGTCGCGCACCGCGGACGACATCATCATCACGAAACTGGCGCCCGAACCGGGCGACATCATCATCGACTATCACCGCGACATCGTTGCCGGACGCCTCATCGAGTACTACCGCATCATCATTGAATCGCCGGCGCGCCTGCGCGAAATCCAAGCGTTCGGAATACAGCCGAACTGATCAAGCGGCGGCGCCTATAGAACGAATGACCGCTCTATTGACGGGAAAGAGTATGCTAACCAGGTCGTCATTCCCGCGCCCTCTCCCTGTCATTCCCGCGCAAGCGGGAATCCAGAGTCCCGACAGAAACCGTCCGCGTTCGCCAGGCCGAATGTTCCAACTAAAGACTCAAGGTCAGTATCCCGCGCTTGACGCGAGAATCTTAAAACGCGCATGAAACTCACCTCTCTATCCGACATTGTCCAGCGGCTTTCGATGGAGCGGGAGCTGAAACACGGGCGAAGCGTCCGCGACCTGTTTGACCGCTGGGATGAGATCGTCGGCGCGCCTGAGTCGACGATCGCGCGCCCGGTGAGCCTCTTCAAGGGAACGCTGCTCTTGTCGGCGGAGTCGTCGCCCGCCGCCCAGGAGGCGTCCTTCGCGCAGACGATCTATCTGGAGCGCGTCAACCAGTATCTGGGTCAAAACGCGGTTCGAAGCGTCCGCATTGAGAATCGGGGCAAGAGCGGTTCGGCGCCGAAACAGGCGCCGCCTGTCCGCCGTCCGCCCCCGCCGAAGCCCGATCTTGAAAACGTGGAGCTGACCGCGGAGGAGCGGGCGGAAATTCGAAGGATGGCGTCCAGCATTCAGAGCGCGAAGGTGCGCGCCGCTATTGAACGCGCCGCCGCCGCCCGTCTCAAACGCCAAAAGTGGGACGCGCTCCGCCGACAGCGCCGCCGTTCCCGCGCAAGCAAAAATACGCGGTAGCCGCTCAACGGACGGGAGAATCATGAAAAAACGGTATGCGGCCATCGCGTTGACGGCGCTCATCATCATTGGCGCTCTCTTCGCGCTGCTGAGGCGGAATGACGAATCGGATCCGATTGCCCCCGACGCGCCGGCGGACGCATCTTCGCCCTCTAACGAATCTGAACAGCCGGATATAAAGGAGCAGGAGACGGCGGATTCCGCCGCCGAGAAAACCTATCACTTTCTGACATGGCAAGACGCGCTGAACGAGTACGCGCGACAGGCAGGCGAAGAATGCGAACGGCTGAAGGCTGAGGGGCGCCCCCAACCAGAATTCTATGCAGTCATTAACTTTAACGAGAAACTTCGAAACGACCCTGAATTAGCCGCATTGAATAAGGCGATGGAGAAGTTTATGCCGTTCCCTCCGATTAAGGGTATGAGTGAGGCGGAACGGGAAAAATATGACCGCTGGAACGATACGGCGATACCCTGGGAAATATGGAGCAGCGCCAGTTGGATAATGGTCTGGGCGGGGAAGTTGCCTGGCGGAAGCCAGTACATTATGGTCAGTTTGCCCAACGGGGAGGTTTTTCCTCTAGAAAAAAATCATCAGCTGCGGGCGGCATACCGGACGCGAACGCCTCCCCGCGTTCGTACAGCGGAAGGGGCGCGGGTATCCGAAACTCTGCGCCGGCGCGAGTCTGCTTTGTATACCGCGCTGATCAATGCATCGGATGCGGAGTTTGACAGCGTCGTTGAGGAGCTGAAGAAGGTCAAAAAATCGATAACGGCGCTGCAATCGCCGACAATATCCTCCCCCCGCGTCTTTAAGGCGGGGGCGGAGGACACATACAAAATTATCGAGCTGGACTTGGGAGTTGTTGACGTCGCCCATCATGAGCATTAAACTGATGCGGCGGCGCCTTAGCGGGCGCATTTTACCGCCGAACACAATCTGCATTGGAGGTCGGGCTGCTCATGTCTGTCGCATCGGTCAAAAACATTGCCGCCAAAGCCGCCGCTGTCGTTATAGCGATTCCGCTCGGTTTGCTGTGCGCGAGTATTCTGACGAGCGGCGCCGCGTCAACCTTCGACTCTGTTCAGATTTGGTGGAATTCTCAACAGAAAATTAGGGTGAAAGGGAAAGTGTTCTGCGCGATAGACCGGACGCCTTTGAGCTCCGATGAAACGCCGCCCGACGGAACCGCCGTAAAAAACGAATGCAGGGTCCGACTCTACGCGAAAAACTACTCTCAAACGGTCAAAACATCCAAGCATGGAACGTACGCTTTCACAGGCGTCCCGACGCTGCGCGGCATGCGGGTCGAGATCGAAAGCGCCGTTCATCGCCATAAGCACAAAGGGGCTGAAAGGATCGTTGAGTATATGTCTTGCAATTCCGAAATGCCAGTCAACCATGGCGCCGACACGATCTTTGGATTCGTAAAGCCTCGAAAAGATAAGGGCGAATGGCATATCGGACCGACGCTTTATGGAAAGCCGTCTCCCGCGCCAACAACTAGCCTCCAGACCGATCAAGCCGCTTTACCGCCAAAAACCCCAAAGCCTATTTCAAATGTGGATACTTCCTCCGAAACTCTTCCGTAAAGCCCCAGAGTCTACCCCGATAACCTGAACTCTCCCGATTCAGATCCTCTTCACTAAGAATCCCAAAATCCATTTCGGTGATTCTAAAGCCGGGCTGACCCCTGTTCGTCGCTCCCCCTCCGCTTGTGTGAGTCACATATCTTGGCTGCTTCATCTCTTCCAACTCTGCGCGTTTCCCGTTGAGCTTTTGTTGCAGCGCGGCATCGTTGGGAGTCGCCAACAGCCGCGCTTCTAAATCCAAGATCTGTTTTTCAAGGCGCGCTATACTCTCCTTTTCAACAGGATAGAGCGGACGCAAAACCTGATAAGTCATGACGACCTGCTCGTTGTTGTCCGCCATGTACATCTCGCCGTTCGGCAGCTTCATCCGAATCTTATACACATCGGGGGACATGTGGCCTGTCCGTATCAGAAAACGAACAGGGCCGATGTCATCAATCGGTATCCGCCCAGGAAGATCGTTTAGGGGGAGGAATGGCGTTATAGCCTTAGAGAGCGGATCTTCCTTATCTATGACGCGTTCCAGGATGTTTTCATACGCTGTCGCAGTCAGATCGAATGGGTGGTTAAACGACTCTGTGCGCAACAGCCTCTCGAATTCTTCCGCGACCAGATTCGCCCAGCTATCGCGCGCCTCCTTCCAATCTTTGAACTGGTAAGGCGCATCTTGGGAGCGACCGCTGTCATCCGCGCCGACCTCCGTCTCTTCGTCTTCCCCGTCAGATTTATCCGCGTTGATGGCGCGCGGAACGGGGGGAGTCTGTATCTGGGCAGATTCGGGCGGCATCGTATTCGGAAGCGCGGCGCCACTGCCGCGCTCAGCGTCTATCCACAGCCAAACAAACACCGCCAAAATGAGCGCAGCAAAGAGAACGGCGCCGATGTAAATCTTGCGCGGCAACATACGATCCCCTCCTTTATTTAATGACGCCCCTATTTTACTCCTTGCGTCGGCGGAGCGCAACGCCTTTTCTCATAGGTAGTACGCTCATGCGATGAGCTTCATTTTTGACCCTAAAGCGTCGCCGCCGCCTGACGTTCCCCGCTTCCGCGAGGACATGCCCGCGAGGACATGCATTCCCGCGCCCTCTCCTCGTCATTCCCGCGTAAGCGGGAATCTTAAGGCTTCGCAGCCGCCGCGCCCGTCCTTTAAACCCCCCTAGCCCCCCTTTTCAAGGGGGGAATCGGAACGCGCCGCGCCGCCGCAAATATCTACCCCCGCGCATACACCGCATTCGAATAGATCCAGGGCCGCCCCTCTTTGCGCGCCTCCACGCGGTAGACGCCCGGCTCGTCCGCCGGCGCCTCCAGCGTTTTGCCGTTCGTCTGCGCGATCGGCTCGCCGTCCCGCAGGAGCGCAACGCTGCACCTCTCCGGCGTCTGGACATACAGCTCAAGACCCGCCGACGCCGCCGTCTCTCCGCCCATGAGCGCCGCCGTCCTGCCGCCCTTCGCCGCGAAAAACTGAAACCCCGCGCCGTCCCCGAACCCGTCATGCGCGATATAGGCGCGCCCATGCGCAAGCGCCTCATACACCTGCCGACCCGCCTCATACGGATCGTTCTGCGCCAGCGGATACTCGGTCAACACATGCGTTCGTATCGTCCGAAACGCATGCCGATACGGCAATATCTTTGCGTACGGCAGCCCCGGCGCCCGTTTCGCGTGTATATCCAGCGTTCCGATCGCCGCGACGCGCCGCCGCTTTCCGATTTCGTCCCACCGCTTCAGCGCCTTCGGATGCGGTCCGCGCACCAGCGAATCGGGGTCGCGCAGCGCCCGAGCGATGTTTTTCCAACGCAGATTCCGCGCCCAGTCATGCATGTATGACCATAGCTCAATGCCGGTGAACCCGTCCACCTCCCAGTCGAGCCACGGTTTTGCCATCCCGCGCACAGGGTAGTCGTCGCCTATCGGATGCGCGATGAAACCGATGCCGCCTTGCCGGCGCGTTTCGTCGATGAACGCCTGCGGACGCCGCCAGTTGCCGCGCCCGCGTATCGGCCGGCGGATGTTGAACGCGAGATAGTGGTTGTGAAAGCGCGGCGTGATCTCCTCGCCGACAAGGCAGAGCGTGTTGCCGCGCCAGCCCTCATAGCCGAGTTCCCGCGCCTCCAGATGCTCATGGTCGGTGAGGATGATGAAATCCAGCTCCGCCTGCTGCGCCTGCTCAATGATCGTCGGCACCGCGCCGGTTCCGTCCGACAGGTTTGAGTGGATATGTATCGCCCCCGCGTAGTCGTATAGCGGCGCGTCCATGTTTTGCATGCGCTTTCCGTTCATGTTAAAAATTCGGCGCCGCCGCAAACTGCAGCAGCTCCTTTCGCCTCGCTGCGATCTCTTCTCGGGTTAAGCTGCGCAGCCTTTCCGGTCCCAGCCCTTCGACTACAAACGATCCGAGGACGGCGCCGTTCACCATCGCCCGCCGATACGCGCTCTCATCCAGCGTCCGTTCCCCGGCGAGGCTGCCCAGCATCGCCCCGGCGAAGCAGTCGCCCGCGCCGGTCGGGTCAACCACATCCGCCACCGGGTAGGCGGGGAACCCGAAAAGCCCCTCTTCAGAAAAAGAAAGGACCCCATGCTCCCCCTTCTTGACGACGACGCGCCGCGGCCCCATCTTCAACAGCGCTTCGCCCGCCTTCATCAGATGCGGCGTTTGCGCGAGCTGCCGCGCTTCCTCGTCGTTTAAGATGAGCAGGTCGATCTGTTTCAACGCGCGCAGCAGACCGCCCCTGCAAGTGTCGATCCAAAGGTTCATCGTGTCAAGGGCGATGAGACGGGGCATGCGCGCCTGCGACAGCGCCTCCATCTGCTGCTGCGGGTGGATGTTTGCCAGCATCAGCATCTCAGCGTCCCGCAGCGCGTTTGGCAGTTTCGGCGAATAGTCGGCAAACACGTTCAGATCGGTCGCAAGCGTCTCTCGGCTGCTGAAATCGTCCGAATACCGCCCCGCCCAGTGAAACGTCTTACCCGGACGCCGCTCAAGTCCCTGAAGATCGACGCCGAGGCGTTCAAAAAAACGAAGATGGGACGCCTCAAAATCGTCCCCGACAACGCCGACCAGCTGCGACGGCGCGAAAAAACTGGCGGCGGCGGACGCATACATCGCCGACCCGCCGAGCGTCTTTTCGGCGCGTCCCGACGAGGTCTCGATCGTATCGAATGCGACGGTTCCGACGACCAGAACGCTCATCGTTTTTTATTTCGCTGCTGCTCTTGAAACGCTTTGTGAATGCGAATGATCCGCCGCGCCGTCACTACGAGAAGCCCCGCCGCCGCCACCGCCAGAACCGCCGAATACCCCCTCGGCAGCGCCGCCCCCGACCGCATCGACGCGACGACCGGCCACAGCGCCGCAACGCATAGAAGCATAAACGCCCCCTCAATCCATTCCCACTTCATGCGGCGCGTTGGCGCGTCATAACGCCTCTCCGTGTGTCTAGATTTTGCAGGCGCCTCTCATGTTCCGATCGTCCAAGACGACAGGTAGGTCGACTGCTCATCGCTCAGCGCGTCGATTTCAATCCCAAGAGCGTTCAGTTTGAGACGCGCAATCTGCTCGTCGATTTCAGGCGGAACAGGATAGACGCCTGGTTTCAGCGGTTCCGTTCCGTTCATCAGATGTTCAGCCGCCAGCGCCTGGTTGGCGAAGCTCATGTCCATGACGCTCGCGGGATGCCCCTCCGCGGCGACAAGGTTGATGAGCCGCCCCTCGCCCAGAAGGCAGATGCGCCTGCCGTCCTTCAGGGTGTATTCCTGAACATGCGGGCGCGCTGTCCGCGCGCCGTTCGACATCGCCTCCAGGCTCGGTATATCGATCTCAATGTCAAAATGTCCGGAGTTGGCGACCATGGCGCCGTCTTTCATCTTTTCAAAATGCCGTTTTGTGAGCGCATGCATTCCGCCGGTGACGGTGATGAACAGGTCGCCTTCCGCCGCCGCGTCGTCCATCGGCAGAACGCGGTACCCGTCCAGAGCCGCCTCCAGCGCGCGCAGCGGGTTCACTTCAGTCACGATCACCTGCGCGCCTAAGCCGCGCGCCCGCTCCGCAACGCCGCGCCCGCACCAGCCGTAACCGCTCACCACCACCTTCATGCCGGCGATGAGCCGATTCGTCGCCCGAACCGCGCCGTCCAAGGTGCTTTGCCCCGATCCGTACCGGTTGTCGAACATATGCTTGGTGAGCGCGTCGTTCACCGCAATGATCGGATACCCAAGCGCCCCGTCCGCCGCCATGCTCCGCAGGCGGATGACGCCGGTCGTCGTCTCCTCCATGCCTGCCGTAATGGTTTTCAGCTGCTCTGGACGCTCCGAATGGAGAGCCGCCACCAGGTCCGCCCCGTCGTCGATGGTGATATGCGGCTGCGTGTCCAGCGCGGCATGGATATGCGCATAATAGGTGTCGTTGTCCTCGCCGTTGATCGCGTAGACCGCCGTCCCGAAATGTTTTGTCAGGCTCGCCGCGGCGTCGTCCTGCGTGCTAAGCGGGTTCGACGCGCAGAGAGCCACCTCCGCGCCGCCCGCCTGCAGCGTCCGTATCAGGTTTGCCGTTTCGGTCGTTACATGGAGGCATGCCGCGATGCGTTTGCCTTGGAGCGGCTTCTCTTTTTCAAAACGCTCCCGTATCTGGCGCAGAACCGGCATCGCCGCTTCCGCCCATTCAATGCGCCGCAGCCCCTCGTCCGCAAGCCCGATGTCCCGAATGTCGCCGCTCATGCGCGCGCCCGTTCGTTCAGCCGCTCCACAAAGTCGGTCTTTTCCCAGGTAAAGTCAGGCTCGTTCCGTCCAAAATGTCCATAGGCGGAGGTCTGTTTATAGATCGGTCGGCGCAGTTGAAGACGCTCAATGATGCCGTCGGGCGTGAAATCGAACACATCGTTCACCGCCGCCGCCAGCTGTTCGTCCGGCTTCGCGCCGGTACCAAAGGAGTCCACATTGATCGACACAGGCTCCGCGATGCCGATGGCGTACGCAATCTGTATCTCGCATCGTTCGGCAAGCCCCGCCGCGACCACATTCTTTGCGGCGTGGCGGGCTGCGTAGGCGGCGCTTCTGTCCACCTTCGTCGCGTCTTTGCCTGAAAAGGCGCCGCCGCCGTGCCTGCCCATGCCGCCGTAGGTGTCGACGATGATCTTGCGCCCCGTGAGACCGCAGTCCGCCTTCGGTCCGCCTTGAACAAACGTGCCGGTCGGATTGATGAGATACTGGATGCCGGGCGCCCGCAGCTCCTCTGGGATCGTCTCTTTGATGACGCGCTCAATCAGCGCTTCTTTTATTTTTGATTTCGACGTCTCTGCAGCATGCTGCGCCGAAACCAGCGCCGTCTCGATATCCAGAAACCGCCCGTCCCGGTAACGCGCTGTGACCATCGTCTTGCCGTCTGGACGGAGAAACGGCAGGTCGCCGCTTTTACGCGCATGCGTCAACTTCCTCGCCAACTTGTGCGCATACATAATCGGCGCCGGCATCAACTCCTCCGTGTCGTCGCAGGCGTAACCGAACATCATGCCCTGATCGCCCGCCCCGCCCGTGTCAACGCCCTGCGCGATGTCGGGCGACTGCTCATCGATGGAGGTCATGACGGCGCATGTTTCATAATCGAACCCGAAATTCGCGTCCGTATAGCCGATGTCCCGTATGGTACTGCGCACCAGGTCCGGCATATGCACATACGCATGCTTGGTCGATATTTCGCCCGCGATGATCGCCATGCCGGTCGTCACAAGCGTTTCGCATGCGACGCGCCCCTGGTCGTCCTGTTCAAGAACGGCGTCCAGGACAGCGTCTGATATGCGGTCAGCCATCTTGTCGGGATGGCCTTCCGTCACAGATTCCGATGTGAAATAGTGTTCCAAAACAATCCCCAGTTTGAATGGCGGCGTTGCCGCGCGCTACTCTTCGCTGTCGTCGCCGCTGTCGTTGTCGCCGCGCTCCTCCTGCGTTTCATCCGCGCCGCCGCTGTCGTTGTCGCCGCGGTCCTCCTGCGCTTCATCCGCGCCGCCGCTGTCGTTGTCGCCGCGCTCCTCCTGCGCTTCATCCGCGCCGCCGCTGTCGCTTTCGTCGCGCCGCGCCTGCGCTTCGTCCACCAGGTCTGCGAGAGTGCGCCCCGTCGGCTGCGCCCGTTCGTCAGCGTCTTGACGCCTCGGCTCCTGCCTGCCCGTTGAATCTTTGGGGGCGGAAGAAACTTCAGCGTCAATTCGATGACCCTCCGCCAGATACGCCTTTCGGCTCAAACCGATGCGCCGATCCTGGAGGTCGATATTGATCACCTTGACGTCGATCACGTCGCCGACGCGCACCACTTCTCCGGGCGAGTTCACATGCTGGTCGCTCAACTCGGAGATGTGGATCAGCCCTTCGATGCCGCCTTCCAGTTTGGCGAACGCGCCAAAGTCGACTATGTCAACGATATGCGCCTGCGTCGCGGTTCCAACTTTGTATTTTTGAGGAACCTGAAGCCATGGGTCCGGCTCCAGCTGCTTGACGCCAAGCGAGACCCGCTCCCGTTCCCGGTCAATCTTTAGAATGACAACGTCAATGTCGTCCCCGACCTGCATCATTTCGCGCGGTTCCAGCCGCTTCGTCCATGACAGGTCCGTAACGTGGATCAGCCCGTCAATGCCGCCCTCCAGCGTCACAAAGACGCCGAAGTCGGTGAAATTTTGAACCTTGCCTGACACGCGCGAGCCGACAGGGTTCTCCCGCTCAAGACGCTCCCAAGGACTTTCCCCAACCTGTTTCAGCCCAAGCGAAATCTTTTGCCGTTCAGGGTCCACCTCAAGAATGCGTACCGTAACCTCCTCGCCCACCTGCAGAATCGTGTACGGGTCAATGTTTCCGCGCCGCGTCCATGACATCTGGGAGGTGTGGACAAGCCCTTCGACCCCCTTTTCCAGCTCCACAAACGCGCCGTATTCGAGTATGTTGACGACGCGCCCTTGGACGTCCAGCCCCGCCTTGTATTTCTCTTGGCAATCCGCCCACGGGTTGCGCGTCAGCTGTTTGAGTCCGAGGGAGACCTTGCCGGATTCGCGGTTCACATTCAGAACCATCACATCCAGCTCCTGGTCGCGGTCGACAAAATCGGAGGCGTCGTGAACGCGCCCCCAGGACATTTCGCTGCGGTGAAGCAGCCCGTCTAGCCCGCCCAGATCGATGAACGCGCCGAACGGCATGATGTTCTTGACGACGCCTCGGCGTATCTGTCCGGGGGCGAGCGTCATGAGCAGCTCTTGGCGCATCGCGTCGCGCTCTTCCTCTAGAAGCGCGCGGCGGGAGAGAACGATGTTGCGCCGGCGCCTGTTCAGCTTGATGACGCGCATCTCCAGCTCGCGCCCGATGTAAAGGTCAAGGTCCTTGACGGGGCGGATGTCGATCTGCGACGCCGGAAGAAAAGCGGTCATGTTGTCGATTTCGACGCGCAAACCGCCTTTGGTGCGCTGCTGCGCAACCCCCTTGACGGGGCGGTTCGCTTCATACGCCGCGGCGATCTCGTCCCAGACTCGCCGCTGGTCGGCGATCGCCTTGGACAGCACAAGCGACCCGTTCATGTCTTCAAGGCGCACAATATAGACGTCCACCTCGTCGCCTTCTTTGACGAGCGGGTTGCCGTCCGCGTCGAACGGGAATTCACGGAGAGGAATGACGCCTTCCGACTTGTACCCGATGTCGACGAGCGCGGAATCGCCGGCGACTTTCAGCACCTGCCCGCGCACCACCTCGCTTTCCTGAATGTTTTTCATCGTCTCTTCGTATGCGGCTGCCAGCTGCTCGTCCGTAGAAATATCGTCGGGCAGATTGACCGCGTTGATGCCGGCGGGCGGCGCGTCCGGCTCGGCCGCGTCGCTGACGGGCGGCTCCGGCGGAGCGGGTGTGTTGTCGGACGCTGTCGGTTCGTCCGCGCGTTCTTCGTTTTCGGAAGGCGTGATTGGATGTTCTGTCATGTTCGCTGCAAATCGCCGGGCTGCGCATACCGCGTCAAACCGGCATTCTCCTTCAACTGTGCCTGAAACGGACATACTCGCTGCAAATTAACATACCCCGCTCCAGCGGCGTATGTCAAGACGTCTTGCGAAACCTGCCCCGCATAGGGAGGCATGGAAGCGCAAAACGCCTTTGGATCTGGTCTTGGGTAAAAGGTTCCGGCTGCCGAATCGACGCGCCCGCGTGAACGGGCATCCAGAATATCGGCAGAAACGGTCTGCCCTCGCCAAGCGAACGGCGGGGCAGCCTCTAAATTATTCCTTCTGAATATGATCAATCTCCGCTATGGAATGTAAGGCGCGCTGATAATCTTCGAGATGCGGCGAAAATCCTCTCGTCCCCGAACGAGCCGTAAAGTCCAACCGATACAGCGCGGACAAATGCTTCCCCTCCGCCTCCTCGCGCTTCGCCGACGCAAGCGCGGAACGATGCGCCTCAATCTCTTTCAAAAGGCGGCTCGACTCCTGCATGCTCCGCCGATCCGTCTCCGGCTTCTGCGCCTCCTGCGAAACCCATGCGCCCAAATCGCGGTACGCCTCCTCAACGCTCTCGGCTGAAGACTCCGCCTCCCGCGTCTTCAACAGCAAGCGCGTTTTCTGAACCAGCCGAGACGCCGCCCGCTCAACCCCCTTGGCGCGGTTGGCGAGGTACCGATCCGAGATCCGCTGATGCGCGGTCAAAGCCGCTTCGTAGTCGCCTTTCGTTTCATGAATGCGGGCGCGCGCCTTCTGCGCCTCGGTCAACGCGCTTTCATAACCCGCCTCGCCTTTGAACTTGTCCAGCTGCGAATCCTCAAGAGCCGCCAGCGCCTCGTCCAGACGCTCCGCTTTTTCCAGGGCGATGCCGTAGTTCACCTGCGCAAACAGCCCGCGCGGGGCGGCGCCTTTTTGCGCCGTTTGACGAAAATGCTCCGCCGCTTTCGCCGCGCCATCCTCTTGAAGCATGCTCGCCTTCGCTTTGAGAAACGCGGTTTCGGGCGCGTCCTCCGCCTCTTCCAGAGCCGCGACCGCCTCCGCCAACTTCTCATCGTCGGAGCCTGTCGCATTTTGAATCGCGTTTGCCGCCGAAGACAGCGCGGCGTACTGATCCACGCGCGCATTTTGACGCTGATTCGACCACCAAACGCCTAAAATCACCGCTAAAATCAGCGCAACGACGCCGAAGATGATCGGAACGGCGCGCTCACGAATAAACTCGCCCGCCGTATCGATGATCTCAAGAAACCGATCCGGTTCAGGCGCTTCCGGCCCTAGTATCGAACGTCTTTGATTCACAAAGCTCCATTCCACATAATGCGTTCACTGGTATGATCATACCCCCTGCGTTCGAATTTGTCTAGATTTGTTGATTCGGGCGTTCTTCGCAAGGACGGTCTTCAGCGCTAAAACGCCTTCAAGAGTTGCGCCCCCCGCCTAGACCGCATATGATGAGCGCGCAGCCCAAGCAACACAGCCGCTACATGAAACGCGCCGCTTGAAAAAAGACCTCCACAAAGGAATGCTTCCAGAAGCGGAGAAGCATTACCCCCGCAACTTCGCAGCGATGACGCTTTACCAGTCGCTCATGCAGATCGGCTGGGTCTTCAAAACCGAAAGCGTTGTCGTTTCCCGCTTCGTTACAAGCCTCGCCTCCCACCCGCTGCTCATCAGCGCCCTGCCGATTCTCTCCCGCCTGCCGCAGTCGCTCGCGCAGTTCTGGTTCCTAGACGCTGTCGACCGGGCGCCGCGCAAAACGCCGCTTCTCATTGCCGCCACCGCTGTTTTCACCGCCGCATGGGGACTCATCGCGGCGGCGCTGCTGTTTGGCAATAATCTTTCCGACGGCGCTCTTCTCGCGCTCTTTTTTCTTCTTTACGCGGTCAGCTGGACAGGCTTCGGCGTGGAGCGGGTCGTCAACCGCGTCATGATGGCAAAGCTGATACCGGTTCAACGCAGGGGGCGCGTCTTCGCCATCGGCAACTCGGTCGGTCGGTTCTCCTCTCTCGCCAGCGCGGGGCTGATTGCCGCGTTGATGAGCCGCGCCGGCAGCTTCCGCGCCGATTTTAGCCTGCTGTTCGGCTGCGCGTTTCTGTTCTTTCTGCTCTCGTTGACGGGTCAAACCTTTTTTAAAGAGCCGCCCGGCGCGCAGCCGCTGGAACGGCTGACCCTTCAACAGATTGTCAAAAGCGGAGCGCGCATCTTAAAGGAGGACGCCGATTTCAGACGCCTCTTCGGCGCGGCGGTGATCCATGCGATGTCGATACACCTTTTTATGTTTTATACGGCGTATGCAAAAACGTGGTCGCCCGACCCCGCCTTTCAAGCCGCGCTTGGACGGACGCTCGGACATTCGCTGGCGGCGCAGCATCTGGTCGTCGGCTTGCTGTCGCTCCTTCTCGGCTGGCTTGTCGACTGGAAAGGCAACCGCGTCGTTCTGCGCGGATTATGCGCCGCCATGACCAGCATACCGATCGCGGCGGTTCTGATTGGCGGCGCGTTTCCGTCGAACGGCACGCGCCTGCTTCTCCTGCCGGCGCTCTACGGGATGATCGGATGCTTGCCGGTCATGGCGCGGGTGATGGCGAATTATATCCTGGAGATCGCCCCGCCCGAACGGCAGACCTTATACGTAGGCTTGTTCGGTTTGGCGCCGGCGGCGACGCTTCTCTTTCCGGTCATCGTCGGGGCGGCGGCAATGGGTTTGCAGACGCTGACCGATGAAAAGTCGGCGTATGAGATCGTATTTGCCGCATGCGGCGCGCTGTTTTTCTTGAGCGTCTACTTTTCATGGAGAATCTCGGAGCCGCGCCATCAGCATCTGTCCGTTGACGCGTCCTAATTAAAGACATGTGGTCAAGATTCCCTGACCTCACGCCGAAAGTTGGGACATTTGAACGAATGACCGCTTTATTCATGGGAAAAGCGCCGCCAATAAACCCCCGGTCCCTTTTTCAAGGGAGTCTAGGGAACCTGCGCGCTTGACATCAAAATGGCGTACGATACACTCGCATATAGAAAGGGAGGCGATCATGAGAAGCAGAAGCGGATGGTTCATGTCAGCGGATGGTTATATCAACCGCGGCATCGAGTTTGCGCGTGAAGGGGAGCTGGAGCGCGCCCTCACCGATTTCAACAAGGCGATTGCGATCAATTCAAAACGCGCCAACGCCTATGTCAACCGCGCTGTCGTCTACCGCAAGATGGGCGAGTTTGAAAAGGCGGCGCAAGACTGCGCCAAGGCGATCGAAATCGACCCGACCCTACCAGAAGCGTATCGAAACCTCTCTGCCGTTTATGTTGACATGGGCGCGTTTGAAAAGGCCGTTGAGCAGTGCGGCAAAGCGATTGAAATCGACCCCGACTTTTCCCACGCCTATGTCAACCGCGCTGTCGTCTACCGCAAGATGGGCGAGTTTGAAAAGGCGGCGCAAGACTGCGCCAAGGCGATCGAAATCGACCCGACCCTTGCCCTCCCCTATCAAAACCTCGCCGCCGTTTACATCGAAATGGGCGCGCCTGAAAGGGCGGTTGAGCAGTGCGGCAAGGCGATTGAAATCGACCCGACCCTTGCCCTCGCCTATCAAAACCGCGCTGTCGCTTATTACAAAATGGGCGCATTTGAAAAGGCAATTGAGCAGTGCGGCAAGGCGATTGAAATCGACCCGACCCTTGTCATGGCTTATCAGAACCGCGCTAACGCTTACTTCAGAATGGGCGAGTTTGAAAAGACGATTGAGGAGTGCGGCAAAGCGATTGAAATCGACCCTGGCTTTTCCAAGGCATATATCGCCCGCGCCGTCGCATACGTTGAGAAGGGCATGCCTGAAAAGGCGGAGGCGGACATGACGGCGTTGATCGAGATGAAGCCCAACGAAGCGCCGATGCCGATATACTGCGGGCGCATTTTACTGCGGCTGGAGCTTCAGAAATGGGATGAGGTGAAATCGGAGCTGGCGGAGGACGAAAACAGACGGCTTATAGTCGCCGCGTTCTTCAAGAATCATTACGAAAACGTGGAGGCGTTTGAAAAAGAAACGGGCGTGACGCTGCCGGCGGAGATCGCCGAAATGCTCGGCGGCAGAGCGGGATAACCCTGCGGCGCCTGAAGACGGAATAACTAGAAGGAGCGTGGCGTCCGATTCCCCCTTGAAAAGGGGGCTAGGGGGGTTTAAAGGACGCGGACGGAGCCTGCGAAGCTTAAAATTCCCGCTTACGCGGGAATGACAAGGAGGGGACGCGGGAATAACGGTTTAGTTGGATGTCAAATCAAGCGCCCCGCCAAAAAGACGGCTCCGACAGCGCCGTCGTTCTGCGCGGGGGAAACTCTTAAACTGGACGCTTCCGCCACCGCCGCCACATAGGACGGGTACGCTGTCGCCAGTCCGCCCGCCGCCCAGACGCGCGCCGACGCGCCGAAACCTAATCTGTCCGCGGCGACCGCCGCCATCTTCGCCAGCTCTTTCGCGCCTTCCTGAACGATGCGCGCCGCTTCGGGGCATCCCGTCTCCGCCGCTGAAAAGACGCGGGGGGCGAACTCGGCGACAGCGCTTTTTTCAACCAACCCTTTCCACATGATAATCTCCTCCGCCGAATCGACGCCGCAATACTCCAGCGCCGACTCCAACAGAACGCGCGAATCGAGCCGTCCGTCATACGCCCGCATCGCCGCTCGAAGCCCTGCCAGCCCGATGGCGTAACCGCCGCCGGCGTCGTCTAAAAGCGCGCCCCATCCGCCGCAGCGGGTCTCAACGCCCGACTCGGCGCGTCCATAACAGATGGAGCCGGAGCCTGCGATGAGGACAACGCCGCTGTCCCGTCCCGCCGCGCCGGCGAGCGCAATGCGCGCGTCATGCGTCAACAACGTTCTGGACGGAAAACCGATGCGGCGCAGAGCCTCCCGCATCTTCTCGGCGGCGGACCGACGCCCGACTCCCGCCAGCCCGACGCATGCGGCGTCAACCGCGCGCAGACCGCCGGCGTCTTGACAGGCTTTCTCCGCCGCCTGTTTTATGTTCGCCTCCGCCGTTTCAAAGCCGATAGAGAGCGGGTTGCCGGGACCGCTCTCCGCCCGTCCGATTTCAGCGCCGTTTCTTGTCAAGAGAGCGCGAACCCTGCTGCCCCCTCCGTCGATGCCCAGCAGCGTCATGCGTCTGTCTGGGACAGCCGTTGAACCGCCTCGATCTTGTCGTCGGTCGTCTGCTGTTTGTCGATGCGCGATCCGATCTTCAAGGTTGTCAAGACGCGCGGAACGCCGAGCGCATGCATACGCTCATGGCACCGCTTCACCGCCGACATGACCACCTCATACTCTCCCTCAACATTGGTTCCATGCGCATGCAGCCGCGCGTCCAGCCCCGCCTCAACAAGAATCTGGTACGCCTGCGCGACATGCTCCGACACGGACGCGCCGACGCCCATCGGGACGACGCAGATGTCTGCTGTGATGTTCATAAACCTGCTCCTTTTCCGTTATGCTAGCGCCTCTTTCTCTTCTCCAAACGTCCGGGCGGCGACATCGTTTGAGCGGGAGATGTTATTTTTAAGATTCCCGCTTGCGCGGGAATGACAGCATGGATCGTCGGGCCTTCGCGCCAAAATAAATATCATTGCCTGTATGTACTACCCTTTTTTCTTCTTTAAAAACCTGTCAACTCATGAACGGCCCCGCAGACGGGGATCTAGAATGTCGCGGAGGCCGTCGCCCAGCAGATTGAAACCGAGCGTCGTCAGGGAGATGGACGCCAGCGGCGGAATGACCGTCCACCAAGCCTCGCGTATGTACTTGAACTCCTCGGCGATCATGCGCCCCCATTCAGGGACGCTCGGCTCGTCGCCGAGTCCAAGATAGGAGAGGCCCGCCGTTTCCAGAATGGCGGTTCCCATACCCAGCGTGACCTGAACGATGAGCGGGGCGGCGCAATTCGGCAAGATTGCCCTGACAAGGATGCGGAAGTCGGAGGCGCCGAGCGCGCGCGCCGCTTCCACAAACTCCTGCGACTTCACCCGCAGCGTCTCGGCGCGCATCACCCGCGCGTATAACGGAATCGAGACGATCGTGACCGCGATCATGGCGTTCTGAAGGCTCGGTCCGAGAATCGTCACGATGACGATCGCCAGCAAGATGCCCGGCAGCGCCATCATGATGTCCAGTATGCGCATGAGCAGGTTGTCGATCCATCCGCCCGCGTAGCCCGCGACCGCGCCGAGAAGGCTTCCGATCAGCCCCGCGCAGACCACCACTAAAATGCCGACCCGCAGCGAAATGCGCGCCCCCGCCATCGTCCGGCTCAAAATATCCCGACCGACATTGTCGGTTCCGAGCCAGTAACGGCTGTCGGAGTCGATCAGGCGCGGCTTCTGATGTTGAACGTCCAGATCCACTTCGCGCGGGTTATGCGGCGTGTACACAAACGAAACGAGCGCCGCCAGAACGAACAGCGCCAGCGCCGCCGCGCCGACAAGCGCCAACGGATGTTTCAACATGCGGCGCCAGATGGGGGACCCTTTCATGCGGCCGCCCGTATGCGCGGATCCACGGCGGCGTACAGCAAATCCATGATCAGAACGATCGTCATAAACAGCAGCGCGACAAACAGAACGCCGCCCTGTATCGCCGGCAGGTCGCGCGCCAGAACCGACAGCCATAGCCACCGCCCGACGCCCGGCCAGCTGAAGATCGACTCGGTCATGACGGCGCCGCCCAGGAGATAGCCGAACTCCAGCCCTGTGATCGTCAAGACGGGTATGAGCGCGTTTCGCAGCGCATGCTTAAACAGAACGACCGACGGGCGCAGCCCCTTCGCCTCCGCCGTCCGCACATAATCCTGCCCCAGCGCCTCCAGCAGCGAGGAGCGGGTCATTCGGCTGATGATCGCCAACGGCACGGCTCCGAGCGTGACGGTCGGAAGGATCAGGTGAACGGCGGCGTCCCAGAAGGCTCCCAGATCGCCCTTCAACAGGGACCCGATCAGCCCCGCCCCGGCGACAGCGTAAGCCTCGCTGTGCCGTCCGCCGTTCGGGAGCCATTCCAGCCCGTTCGCAAAGAGAAGAATCAGCAGCAGACCGAGGCAGTAGATCGGTATGGAGACGCCGGCGAGCGAAGCGGTCATGCTGATGAAGTCGAACGCGCCTCCGCGCCGCGCCGCCGCCAACGACCCCAGCAGAAGCCCAAAAACAACGGCGAAGACCATCGCGCACATGGTCAGCTCCAGCGTCGCGGGGAAGCGCGCCCACAGCTCCTGCGCCACGGGCCGCTTCGTTTTGATGGAGCGCCCAAAGTCAAGCCGAACCGCGTTCGCCAAAAAACGCCCGTACTGCTCATAAAGCGGACGGTCAAGCCCCAGCTCCCGCTCCAGTTTGGCGACCGCTTCGGCGTTGGCGCGCTCGCCCAGCATCGCGCGGGCGGGATTGCCCGGTATCAGGTGCGTCATCATAAACAGAAGCAGCGACACGCCCCATAATGAGATCAATAACGCTCCGAGGCGGCGCAAAATATATGCGGTCAAAAGCGGCTCCCATGCCCGCCTCCATTTTAACCTGCATCGCGTTTTTATGTAACTGCGTCCAGCGCGCCGCTGTCATGAGACGTGTTGAAATATGTTGAATGGAGGGCGGAATGCAGGAGTTCAAGGCGGATATGGACCAATGGCGCAACATTCTATGCGAGGAGGCGCCCGACAAGGAGATCAAGCGAATCAACGCGATGGAGGAGGCGCTCGGCGGCGCGTCAGACGAGGCGGCGCGAGTCCGCGCGCTCATCAGCCGATTTGAGTCGCTCGCGCATTACAAAGCGTTCGACAACCTCTCCCTGCTGCTGAACGCTGTCGGCGAGTTGGATTATCCAGGCGCGCCCGCGGTGGATGTCCTATGGCGGTTTGAACAGATTGAACGGGAGCGGCGCGAGCGGTTTATCGCGTATGCGAAGGCGATCCGCGCATGGCTGGACGAGTCGGAGGCGGCGGGCGAAGGGGACGAATATCAAGAAACGTTTGCGGCTCTCGGCGACCCGACGCCAATGAAGCGGTGGCTGGCGGCGTCGCTTTTGAAGACGCTGCGCGAGCTGGCGTATGAGCCTGAAGATTTTTTTGAGGAGCATTCAGCGGAAGCGAACGTTGAGGCGCTGTGCCGCGCCGTTCTGCGCCGTCCGCCGACTGAAGACGAGATGCGCAAGGGCGTTCAGACCGAAAGAGAAACGCTGCTTGAAGCGCTGTTGAACTCGGCGGAGAACATGGACAGGACGCGGCAAAGCGTCGGCAGCCCGAAAGAGGACGCGGAATATGTGCAGGCGGCGTATGAGGCGGTCCTATTCCGCCCCGCCTCGTCGGACGATGAGCGTTTTCGCGTTCAGGAGCTGGCGGAATGGAAGACGCGGGAGCATCTTTTGGCGGAAATCGTGAACTCGGCAGAGAATCGGGACCATATGCGGCGTCGGGCGGCTTTTTTCCTGAAACGGCGTTAATCTCCATGCGGCGTCGGCGGACAAGCCTATTCCTTGCAGTCGGAGCGTTTCTATGTTAAAATGCCTAATATGGCGGTCAACTTTGGAACTTGAAAGATGTTAGAAATACGGGCGCTTGAAACGGGATCGGACGCAGGAATGGTTGCAGAGTCTCTGCCCGTACTAGAGTCTTTGCCGTTGTTTGATTTTCATGTCCGACCGATCATAAATCGGCAGGTCGTAGACTGGAACGAGGAAATCGAGTCGAAAATTAAAAGCGGAAAGTCCGCTTATTTGAGAGCCTTGGCGCATCATACGGAAGACAATCTGCCGGACGCGGAGATCGATCTTCAAAACGCCTACGCGCATTTTGGGTATGCGATTAGCCTTATAGAAAGCGTCGGCGGGACTGAAAATGCGGCGGATTTGGCAACCTCTTACGGGTTTCGCGGCGTTCTCGGTTTGGTGTGGAACGTCAGCGTCAACAACAGATTTCCATTGGATCTCGCAATCGGCGATCTTCAAAAATCATGCGAGCTTCGTCCGCTTGCAGAGACATACATCGTCTTGAGCGTCGCGCATTTACAAAACGGCAAGTCCGATGACGCGCTTTTGAATCTTAAAAAAGCATGCGAAATCGACCATCGATGCGCGGACGCATACCTTTTAAGAGGGCTGATCCATTACCAAAGCGGCGACGCCGATAAAGCCCATAACAATATCTACAAAGCGGTCCGGCTGAACGCCTCGCTTTACAGAGAGGAGTTTGAACCGATCATGGCTGCGGAACGAAACATGGACGCCGCCTGGGATGAACTGCTCAGCCGACCCGAAGCGGACGCGGCATTTAAAGAGGCGGAAGACGAAGCGCGAGCAATCCTCCAAGCCATGCAATAAGGCAGTCTCTATAGGCGACGATATACAAAACCCTGTTTGAATAGGGCGTCTCCTTATTTTTGGGCGCGGCTAAAACCCCCCCAGCCCCCCTTTTCAAGGGGGGAGTCTAGAAACCCGCGCCCTACCCGCTGTCATTGACCGCCTTGTCATTCCCGCGCAAGCGGGAATCCAGAGTTCTCGCAGAAAGCGTCCGCATTCCAAAACGGCTCTCTAAAATCATAAGCCGCCTCTAACGCAAGTAGCGACAATATGCGGCGACGGGCGGGTTTTTTCCTGAAACGGCGTTAATCTCCATGCGGCGTCGGCGGAAAAACGCGGCTTGCGGACGGCCAATTTTCGCGCGCCGTTTGCGGCGCGTTTTCAGCGGGGGGCAGATCGTTCATATCCCAGATGCGCACGGCATGGTCCTTGCCGCCGCTGGCAAGCGCCTTGCCGTCCGGCGAAAATGCAAAGGAAAGCTCCTTTGCCTCCTCATGCGCCCTCAACGTTGCGCGCCGCGCAACCGCATAAAGATCCCAAAGAATGATGGAGCCGTCCATGTCGTCCACCCGCGCAACCAGGTTGCTGTCAGGAGAAAGCGCCAGGCGCTGCCGCCCGCTTGATGTCCCAAAGATCGGTTTCATGCCGTCCGCCTGATACGCCCAAATCTGGTTGACAACAGCGTGTACGGTCCTGTTTGAACTCTCTTTTATCCGCAGCTCTTCTCCGCCGGCTAATTGCGCTTTCGCCTCTCCCGTCTTTTCGCCCGTTTCGACGCTCCAAAGCTGCGCCGCAGACTTGGAGGCTCCGACCGCCGTTTTGCCGTCGGGCGAGAACTCAACGATTGCCGCTCCGTCGGTCGGTATCGTCCTATTCAGCTCGCCTGTTTCAGCGCTCCAAAGCTGTATGCCCTCTGCGATTCCGACCGCTAGCGTCTCCCCGTCCGGCGAAAACGACAGCGATCCGGAGCATCGGAAACCGCACTTGAGCGTTCTTTTTAAGTCGACTGTCTGCGCATCCCACAGCCGAACGGAGTTGTCGCCGCCCGCGCTGGCGAGCGTCTCCCCGTCCGGCGAAAATGCCAGCGAGCGAACGCCGTTCAGATGTCCTTTCAACGTTCTTTTTAAGTCGCCTGTCTGCGCATCCCACAGCCGAACGGAGTTGTCGATGGGAGCGGCTCCGCTGGCGAGAACGGATCCGTCCGGCGAATAGGCGACCGCGGCGACCGCGGCAGTATGCCCCGTCAAAACCTTCGTCGGCGGATGAAGAGCCGCCGTTTTGGTCGATGAATCGCCCCCGCATCCGCTGAACGTCCACAGCGCCGCCATGATAAACGCCGCCGCTCCCGCGTTCCATTTCAACATCATAATCTCTTTCTTAAAAACGGCGCTAAATCGAACTCCAAACGCGCGGGCGAAAGAGCGCGTCATGCGTCTCCAGCGCGAACCGATCCGTCATCCCTGAAACATAATCGGCGGCGGCGCGGCCGCGCCCCTCCGCTTCAGCCGCCCGCCGATACAGCGCCGGCATCTCCTCAGGGAAACGCATATAATGCTCCGCCAGCGCCGCCACAACCGCCTTCGCCTTCGCAATCTCGCCTCCCCCGCCGCCGCTGGGCGGATACACATGCGCATACATAAACCGCTTCAACGCCTCGGTCGCTTCCAGTATGTCCGGACGCATTCCGACCGCGTCTTTCCCCTCGCTCCATTCGATGACCGCGCCGACCATCCGCCCGATGCGCATCGAACGGTTTGACCCCAGCGCCGCCATCGGCTCCTTCGGCAGCTCCTCCATGCGCAAGGCGCCAGCCCGAACCGCGTCCTCGATGTCATGGTTCAGATACGCGATGGCGTCGGCGACGCGCACCGCCGCCCCCTCCAGCGTGTTGTCCGCTCCGCCGTCAAAAATGGCGCCGCCGCCCTTAGAATGCTCCTGTATGCCGCGCCGCGTTTCGTAGGTTAGGTTCAACCCGCGCCCATCCTTTTCCAGCGTCTCGACGATGCGCAGCGACTGCTCGTCATGCTTAAATCCGCAGGGGACGGCGCTGTTCAGCGCCTCTTCGCCCGCATGTCCAAACGGCGCATGTCCGAGGTCATGCCCAAGAGCGGCCGCCTCGGTCAGGTCTTCGTTCAGGCGGAGGCTGCGCGCGATGGTGCGCGCGATCTGCGCAACCTCCAGCGTGTGCGTCAACCGCGTGCGAAAATGGTCGCCCGACGGGTTCAGATACACCTGCGTTTTGCCTTTGAGCCGACGAAACGACTTGCAATGCAGAATGCGGTCGCGGTCGCGCTGAAACTCGGTGCGGATCGGGCAGGGCGTTTCAACAACGGCGCGCCCCTTGGAACGCCCGCTTTTAGACGCAAACGGGGACAGACGCTTCTCTTCGTCCGCCTCGGCGCGTTCTCTTATGCTTACCGCCGCTCCGCCGTTTATTTCTTCTCTCCGCCTGACATCTCTTCAAATACGTAGCTGTATTCTTTCTTCAGTTCGCCGCCCAGTTGCGGGTTGCGTTTCACATCGTCCCATGTGTATCCTTCGCGCTTCATGATCATTTCAAAGATTTCGGTTCCGGTGGCGCCTTTGGGCGGACGCCAGCGGAAGTCGCGCGTTCTTTTTTTGTTGGAGGAAGCGCTTCGCTTCGATGCGGAGACGCTTTTGGGGACGGACGAGGCGGGCGCGCCGGCGCTCACCACCTTTTCATCCAACTTCAATGTGCGCCGCCCGCCCGATTCTTTTTCAAGGACGACGGAACCGCGCGCGATGGACGCCGCTTTGTAGTCGGAGCCGACCGAATCGCCTTCCCGCACATACAGCGCCTTTCCGTTGTAGGAGAGCAGCGCGCGGTTGCCCGACCTTGAAACAACGACGCCGGTGAGGTTGATCGACTCCTGTTTCGGCTTCGGCGCCCATCCCAGTTTTCTGAACAGATTTTTAGAAACGATGATGCTGTACCGCTCTGGGTAACCTTGGGGCGTCATCTTTTCGGCGGGAGGCGAGTAGGTTTGCGCGGGCTGCCTTCCCCTTTGCGTCCGCCCTTCTTGAAGAAGCGCAAAAACCGCCCCCGCCGCCGTCAACAGCAAGATAAGCGTTTTGAGACGAATTTTCAAGGCGCGGCTCCTCACAGGCTGAACTGAAACCCACGAGCCTATTATAGCGCCTGCCGCGCCTGAACGGCATACCGCCTTCTAACCTTACGTCTCTAGTTGGAACACGGCGGCAGGCGAACGCGGACGTCGTCTGCGACGCCTCTGGATTCCCGCTTGCGCGGGAATGACGGACTGGTAAGCGGAACCTTTCCCATGAATAGAGCGATCGTCGGTTCAAATGTCCCAACTTTAGGCATGATGTCAGCGCCTTGAGACTGAAGAAACGGCGCGCGTTTATTCAAAATAGCTTTGACTGGCGCGATCAGATTCGCGCAAGAGCGGTTTTGCTAAATTCAGCCGATCATTCCCCAACTCCACATACTCCGCATTGATCTCAACCGCGATAAAGTCTCTGCCGTGCCGTTGGCACACGAGCGGGCATGTCCCGACGCCGGCGAACGGATCGTACACCAGATCGCCTTCGTCTGAGCTTGCCAGCACAATCCGCTCCATCAGCTTTTCAGGTTTCTGAATCGTGTTGAGCGCGTCGCGCCGCGCCAGCTCCTTGGATTTGTAGGTGAGCTGCTTGATGTCGCCCCAGACGTCGCCGGGATTTTTGCCTTTTTCGTTGAATTTTGTCCCGCCGAATTTTCCGCTCCGGACGGACGGAACCTGTTCGCACCGAAGGCGATGCTCCAGCTCCACCAGCTGCGGAACTCGAATGGCGTCCAGGTTGTACCGCCGCGGCCGGTCGCCCTTGATGAAATAGCAGATAATGTCGTAATTGTTCGTAAAACGGATTCTGCCTTGAGACAACCTGCTCGGCTGATACCAGACGATGCGCGACTTCAGATTGAGATAGGGGCGGTAATCGATGAAGTCGATGCAGTTCGGCTTCCCGAACAGATACAGCGCGCCGCCCTGTTTCAGTTTCGGCGCAAAGCTCTTGATGAGGTCTAGGTTGTACTGCTGGATATTCTCGATCTGATCCCACGGATGGCGCGTGACGCCGTATGGGCCGTCGCACACAATGAGGTCAACCGATTCGTCCGGCAGCAGCGGCGTCAGCTTCCACGAATCGCCGTGAACGATGCGGTTTCTCTCAAGCGCGGGAATCATGAACCGAACCTACAAGGCGGAGACAGCCGCGGCAGGCGCCTCCTCCGTTGAGATGACGTTGTATAAGGTGTCGCGCTCCACAGGCTCCCTGCCCGCCTCGACAATCATCTCGACCAGCTGCTGCTTTGTGAGAACCTGCCGCGTATCCGTTTCAGGATCGCGCGTGATCTCATACTCATGGATGGTGCCGTCCGTGTCGTCGGCGCCGTACCAGAGCGCCGCCTGCGTCACGGGCGCCGTGTTCATGATCCAGAACGACTTCACATGCGGAACATTGTCAAACATGAGCCGCCCGACCGCGATATTGCGCAGATCGTCAAAGCCTGTGACGGTCGGGCAATGCGTCAGGTCGGTGCCTTCCGGGTGGAACGAGAGCGGTATGAAGGTCAAGAAGCCGCCCGTTTCGTCCTGCAGCTCCCGCAGTTTTACAAGATGCTCAACCCGCTCTTCAGGGCGCTCCACATGCCCGTACAGCATCGTGACATTGGAGCGGAAGCCGAGGTTGTGCGCTGTCCGCGCCGTTTCAAGCCACTCGTCCCCGTCCAGTTTTCGGTCGAACAGCTCTTCGTGGAGGCGGTCGCTCAACACCTCCACGCCGCCGCCGGGCAGCGAGCCGAGTCCCGCTTCGCGCAGTTCTATCAAGATATCCTCCATCGGCTTTTGCGCGACCTTCTGAATCTGCTGCAGCTCAATCATCGTGAACGCCTTGATATGCGCGTCGGGGCGAACCTCCCGCACCGTCTCCAGCAGCTCCAGATAATACTCATACGGCAGGCGCGGATGGATGCCGCCGACGATATGAATTTCGGTGATGGGCTGTTCAATGTGGGCGTAAAGCCGCTCGCGTATCTGCTCCATATTGAGCGTGTACGCTTTCGGTCCGTTCTTTTTGGCATAAAAAGAGCAGAATTTGCAGAATTTATCGCATATATTCGTGTAATTGATATGCTGATTGCGCACCCAGTACGCCTTGTTGCCGTTTTTGCGTTCGCGGACGATGTTCGCCATGTAGCCGACGCCGTTCAAGTCGTTCGTGTCGTAAAGCGTCATGCCGTCCTCAAAGGAGAGTCGGCGTTCGTCCATCGCCTTTTCGTGGATGGGTAACAGGCGTTCGTCGCGTATGGGCAGATGTTTGCTGTTCATAAGGCTTGATCCCAGGTCGTGAGTATTTCGACGCCGTCCGAGAGCAGGACGACCGTATGTTCAAAGTGGGCGGAAAGTTTTCGGTCGGCGGTGACGACCGTCCAGCCGTCCGAGAGCGATTCGACATCGGCGGAGCCTTCGTTGATCATCGGCTCAAGGGCGAGAATCGTTCCGGGGCGCAGGATCGGTCCGTCTTGAGGGCGTCCGTAGTTGGGGACGGTCGGCGGCTCATGCAGATTTTTTCCGATGCCATGCCCCGCATAGACGCGCACGACGGAGAAGCCTTCGCCTTCCGCATGCGTCTGAACGGCGTTGGAGTAGGCTCCGAGAGGGGCGTTCGGTTTGAGCGCGTGGATGCCGGCGTAGAGCGATTCGCGCGTCGTTTTGAGCAGGCGTTCGGCGTCATGCTTTACATTTCCGACAGCGTAGGTTTTGGCGTTGTCGCCGTGGTAGCCTTTATAGACGGCTCCGACATCGATGCCGACAATGTCGCCTTCGTTCAGAACGCGCTCTTTGGACGGGATGCCGTGGACGACCTCTTCGTTGATGGAGGCGCAGATGGAGGCGGGGAATCCCTCATATCCGAGAAACGCCGGGTAGGCGCCCGCTTTGAGAATCGTTTCCCGGGCGGACGCGTCCAGCTCATATGTGGAGACGCCGGGGGCGATTTTGTCTTCAACGGCAAGCAGCGCCTCGGAGGCGATCTTGCCCGCCTGTTTCATCATGCGTATGTCGCGCGGTTTTTTTCGTTTGATCATGCCTATATGATATGCCGAAAGCGGCGGATTGGCAACGAATCCATCTCCGACCTCACGTCTTTAGTTGGGGAGCGTTTTGGAATATGGTAAACCTATCCAGCGCCGTTATCGTTCTTTATGCAGATCGAGAAACATCGCCCGCCCGCTCTTTGAAAGGAGCCGCATCGTGAAACTTCGCTCGTTGACGACCGCCGCGCTCGCCTGTCTGCTGGTTGCCGCCTCCGGATGCGGAGAAGACGACAACGGCAACGGAGGAAATCGAGTCGGTCCGATCAACTACAGCTTCGACACGGTACAGGTATTGGGAACCAGCCATGAGCTGAACCTCCGCATCGACACCAATGTTCGGCTCGACTTCTTCGGCGCGCCGATTGCATATGACCATGAGGTCAATCTGAAATTGGATGTGGATTTTATCGTTGGCGAGGGCGGAGGAGCCTCCGCCGTGTACGCGGTCAAGGAGGCGTCCATCGCGCCTGTCGTCCATCTCCCGGACGGGTCGCCCGGGCCGCCGATGGCATTCGTCAACCTGATCTATCAGACGCTGGTCGGCAAGGTTTTCAGCGCTCGGATCGATGAAAACGGGCAGCCTGGAGAGTGGGACGGCATCGACGAGATGTTTGAGGCGATGGAGGCAGCGGCGCAAGACCTGTCCGGCGATGAGCAAAACGCCGCCGATACGTTCATCGATCCGTCAATAGCGAAGCAGTGGGAGCTGACGCTCAGCGCCCTCTATGCGCCGCATGCGCCAAGCAACATGTATGTCGGCGACGCATGGAAAGGCAAACGGGAAGCGTCGCCGGGCGTCATGGCTGACCTGACCTACTCGCTTGCGTCGGTGGACGGCGCGCTGGCGCGGGTGGAGTTCGATGGAACGCTCAGCGCCGAAATCGACGTCAAGACCGACGTCCCAGGCGTCGACCAAGAAGCGACGTATGAAGAGGCGACCGGAACCCTCAACGGCTATTACATCGTCGATACGGCGACCGGTCTGGCGGTTCAATACGAAAGCGGGATGGTATTAAATGCGGAGTTTGAAATGATAGAGGATGACGACATCGGGCTTCCGGGGGTCGCGTTGAAGGTGTTGGACTCCACTAGCGCGCAGCTGACGCCGAAGTGAGCGCGCGTTCGATCTCGCCCTGAACCTCCGCGTCCGTTTCAATCTCGGCGCGTTCGTTCAGGGCGTTGACGGCAGCCTCTCCGCCGATCTTTCCAAGCGCCCAGGCGGAGTGGCTGCGGACAAGCGGCTCCTCGTCGCTCAACCCGACTCTCAAGGCGGGGACAGCGCGCGGGTCGCGCGCGTTGCCGAGGGCGACCGCCGCGTTTCGAAGCAAGCCGCGCCGCTTCGTTCGTTTGACGGGGCTTCCGCGAAACCGCTCGCGGAAGTCTTCGTCGTCTAAAAGCATCAGATCTTCCAGATTCGGGTTCGGCCAATCCGGCAGCACATCGCCGCGCGGGGCGTATTCGTCCGCGTCGTCGGGCGCCTCGCGGTTGGACGGGCGGTTCCAGGGACACACCTCTTGGCAGATGTCGCATCCAAAGACCATATCGCCGACGCCGTCCCGCAGCTCCAGCGGCATCGCTCCGCGCCGCTCAATGGTGAGATAAGAGACGCATTTGGAAGCGTCCATGACATACGGCTCTGGGAAGGCGTCGGTCGGGCATGCTTCAAGGCAGCGGACGCATGAGCCGCAATGGTCGGGAGTCGGCGCGCCCGTTTCGATCTCGGCGGTCGTGATGATTTCACCCAAGAAAAAGTAGGAGCCGAGCGAGCGGTTCAGCAGAAGCGTGTTCTTGCCGATCCATCCAAGCCCCGCCAGCGACGCCGCCGGCCGCTCCAGAATCGGTCCGGTGTCGATATACGGCCGGCTTTCCGTGTCGGGTCCGGCGCGCTCATGAATCCAGGTCTGCAGCTCCAGCAGCGGCTTGCGCATGACATCATGGTAGTCGTATCCCCAGGCGTAGGAGGCGACCGTTCCGCGCAGGCCGCCGTCCGTTTCGGCGTTTTCTTCCTGCGGGGGAAGGTCGGGGCGGTAACGCTTCGCGGCGCAGACAACCGTCTTGGCGTTTGGAACAATCCGGCGCGGGTCTTTGCGCCGTTCAGGCGTTCGCGCTAGGTATTCCATGGAGCCGTGCCGTTTTTGGCGCAGCCACTCGTCCAGAAAATCGGCGCGCGGATACGGAACGGCAGGCGCCGCGCCGGCGGCGTCAAAACCGAAGCGGCGCGCCGCCTCCGTCAACTGCTCCAACGGTATGGCGCCTCGCTTCATCCGATGACTCCGCCTTCAGGTCCTGGGGTTCGATGGCGCGAAAAGGCGCGCATGTCCAGCTCCTGCTCCGTGTACGGCAGCGGAATCGTCAACGGCGCCGCGTCCGTGTCGATACCGTCCAGCAGGTTGGCGCTGATGAGACGCTCCGCCAGCCGTCCAATCGCCGGCGCGCCCTTGAACCATGCGCCGCTTGTCCCGACCGCCGCAAAATACCCTTCTCTGTCCATTTTGTCAATCGTCAACTGCTCCAACGGTATGGCGCCTCGCTTCATCCGATGACTCCGCCTTCATGTCCTGGGGTTCGATGGCGCGAAAAGGCGCGCATGTCCAGCTCCTGCTCCGTGTACGGCAGCGGAATCGTCAACGGCGCCGCGTCCGTGTCGATACCGTCCAGCAGGTTGGCGCTGATGAGACGCTCCGCCAGCCGTCCAATCGCCGGCGCGCCCTTGAACCATGCGCCGCTTGTCCCGACCGCCGCAAAATACCCTTCTCTGTCCATTTTGTCAATGATAGGCTTCCAGTCGGCGGCCGTTACGTCATATAAAGCGGCTCCTCCGCCCGCCTCTTCCAGCTGCGCCTCCGGCATGCGCCGACGCAGCGCGCGCGTTTTTTCCTCGGCAAATGCATCTGACAGACGTTCGTCAAACCGATCAGGATCGGGGATAAAATCGCGCTCGTCTTTAGGAAGAATCGCCCCGACGCGAAACCGCCGCGCGTCAGGCTTCATATAAAAGCCGTTCAGAAGGTCGATGCAGAGCGGCGCGTCGGGATGACGCGTCAGCGCGTTCGTCTCGCGCGCGTCGATAAACTGCTGTCTGTTTGGCGCGGTCGTCAGCGGGAGCGGACATCCCGCCAGCGCGTTCACATGGTACGAATGCGGACCCGCCGCGTTCAGGACAGCGTCCGCTTCTATCGTTTTCCGCTCTCCGTTCTGGTTGATGACGACGCCGTTCTCCGGAAAATCGACCGCCTGCGCGTTCAGATAGAGACGCGCGTTTCCTGTCGCCAGCGCCGCGTCCATCATATTTTGCGCCGCCAGCGACGGCATGTCCACATAACCCGCTTCCGTTTCCAACATGCCGAAGACGCGCGGTTCGTCTAAAAAATGGAAGACGGGGAAACGCTCCCGCATTCGCTCCAGCGTCAGAAGCTCTATCTGAACGCCGAGGCGCATGCACTCTTGAATATGCGGCGTCTCTTTGGCGCGGCTTGTTTCGGGGAAGATCCAGAGCGCGCCCGCGTTGTGAAACTGCGCGAGCGGAGGGTCGGGCGCGCCGCCGAGCCAGCCGCGCCAATCGCGCCAGACATGCAGCCCCGACCTCGCCAGCTTGACCGATTCGCCGCTGCGGTAGAACTGGCGGATGATGGCGGTCGAAGCGGCGGTGGAACCGGCGGCGGTCTGCGGCAGCCGTTCAACGACCGACACATGAAACCGCCCGCCGCGCGCCAGCTCCAACGCCGAAGCGGCGCCGATCACCCCTCCGCCGATGACAACAACCCGAATGGACGCTTTCATACGTTCGATGGCTCCTTTGCCGTTTGCATGAAAGTGTACACCTGCATAGGCTGTTCATGCAAGGAGCGCGTCCAATTCCCCTTGAAAAGGGGCTAGGGGGTTTTAGCGCGCGGGTTGGAGTCGGTTTTGAACTAGGATTAAAGGATTGCTAAGATTGCCAAGATAACGGTCTGCAAGAATTCTCCTGGCAATCTTTTCAATCTTGGCAATCCTAGTTCAGACGACAACTGCGCTGGCTACGGTCTAAGATTCCCGCTTGCGCGGGAATGACCCCGTTTTCACGGGGGCAGGCTATTTGGGAACAGAGCGGTTTTACTGCTTCGCCAGGACAGCGTAATCCTCCCGCGGCGGCACAAAAATATCCAGCGCCGCCGCTTTTTCGCCTAGCGCGCGGGCGCTATGCACAACATTCGGCAAGATATGCCAGATGTCCCCCTCCTGAACGACGCGCGTTTCATCCCCGATGGTCAACTCAAACGAACCCTCCAGCGCGACGCCCATCTGCTCATGCGGATGCGAATGGGGCGGGACAACCCCGTCCGGCTCAAAATAGACGAACGAGAGCATGCCCCGCGCGCCCGCTAACACCCGCAGCGACACCCCCTCAAAAGGGCGTATCTCCCGCAGCGCGCTCACCTTCGAGACGCCCATCCGCTACTCTCCAAAGAAACGCGCCGCGTCCTTCTCCACGCGGCTCTCGTAGGTCTGCTCCAGCGCTCTGGACGGAATATACAGGTCCTTCATGTTCTCGCGCAGCTTCCAAGCGTCTGTCGCCGCCCGAATCAGATTGCGCAGCTGCTCTGGAAACAGCGCCTGGAACCCGTCCGACTTGGCGATCATCGGGTTCGGATGCGCCTCGGCAATCAGGACGCTCGCCCCGCAAAAGACGCTCGCCACCGAGAGCGGATGCACAAGGTCGCGTATTCCCGACCCATGCGAGGCATCCACCGCGACCGGCAGCCCCGTCAGCTGATAATGGAACGCCGCGACCGTTCCCAGGTCCAGGGTGTTGCGCGTGTATTTTGTGTGGCTGCGTATGCCGCGCTCGCACAGGATGATGTTCTCCTTGCCGCGCACCATCATGCGCTCCGCCCAGAGCAGATACTCTTCGGCGTCCAGAGAATGCCCGCGCTTGTGGATCACCGGCAGCTCCGTGTTGCGCAGCTCGTTCAGCAGTACCGTGTTTCGGCTGTTCGGCTCTCCGATCTGCAGGCAGTCGACCCCGCAGTCTTCAAACAGCGGGATGGTCGTATGGTCAAGTATCTCGACGGCGGTCGGCATATCGGTCTCTCTGCCCGCCTTGACAATCAGATCCAGCCCTTCTTTGAGCGCTTGTTTCGATTCGGAGCCGATGCCTTCCCAGCCGCTGTAGGGGCTAGACCTGTATTTGTGGACTCCGCCTCGGAGTATGTGCGCGCCTGCCTCCTTCGCCATATGCGCGGATTCCATGATCTGCGCCTCGCTTTCAACCGAACACGGACCGGCAATGACGACGAGGCTGTCCCCGATCGGGATGCTGCCGATGTTGAAAGAGGAATAGTGAAGGTTGAGCGGGTCCCCTTTTTGAGCCGCCCGTTTATA
Source organism: Candidatus Poribacteria bacterium (assembly GCA_963665845.2). GTDB lineage: Bacteria > Poribacteria > WGA-4E > JAPPNK01. The sequence continues at coordinate 1,227,502 of OY762492.1, read as the reverse complement.
TTTTCGGGAGATCTGAATCAGCTGTTCCACGCCGGACATTTTGGAAATGTCCGTATGCGGCAGTTGGGAAATGTCGCCGTACACTCCAATCAGCGTATGATCGGTGCCGGTCAATTTTCCCGTGTTGTAACCTAGTTCGCTTAGCCGCGCCTCAACGGCGTGTATTTCACGATCCGTTGCGACGCTGCGCATTTTGACAATCATCGGCTGTCTCCTGTCTCTTGACGCTTTCCCCGCCGGCGCGGTTCCGCGTCCACACAAGCCTATATCGTAACCCGAAGGAGCGCAAAGACGCAACCCCCGACGTTTCTATTATACATAAACAAGAGAGAAAACGCAAAAGCGCAGCCCCAGGTTTCACACGCTGCGCAGGCGCGCGTAATGCATCTCGCGCCCCTGCTCCAGATATTTTGCCGCATAATTTGTCAAAAACTGACGTTCGGGATCGTATAAGCCCTCCGAGACGATCTCAAAATGTCCGCCCGCCGCAACCGCTTCCAGCAGTTCGTCAAAGTAATCGGCGATGTCGGTCGCCACATGAAACGGACGCCCCCGCCCCAAAACGCGCCGCAGCTCCGCCGCAAATTCAGGGGTCGCCACGCGCCGCTTTCGGTGACGGCTCTTCGGCCAAGGGTCGGGAAACAGCAGATGCGCCGCGTCAAGCGACCCGTCCCCGACCCGCTCCGCGATGAAACGGCGCGCGTCCCCCCATATCGTCTTCGCGTTTTGGATGCCGCGCTTGGCGATGCGTTGCTTTGCGAGACGCAGCGACTTCCCCGACACATCGATTCCAAGATAGTTCACATTCGGGCGCGCCTGCGCCGCCTCTATGATGAATCGCCCGCGCCCGCAGCCGATGTCCAGCTCAACAGGATTGCCGTTTCCAAACGCCTCCTCCCAAGAGAGCAGGCGCGGGAGCTTCAGCAGGTCCAGCTCCACTTCCGACGGTTCCATGGGCGGATTGACAGCGTTCATCGTCCGGTTTCTTTGTTTTGTTTAAGGAACGCCGCCCCGTAGCTCCAACAGAAAAACGGCGCTCTCCTCCTGCGCCAGCGATTCCAAAAGACGCTTGAACGGCGCATACGCTTCAGGCGGAATCATCGGCAGACGGGCGGCATACTCAAAATCGTATTGCGCCGTCTGTCCGTCGAAGCGGTATTCGCGTTTGAAAGAGGCGTATTCGTTTTGAATCGACCGCGGCGGAGGCGCGGACAAGGCGAACCCGTCCGGCAGTTTGAGGCGGACGCGCCGCGTCATGACCATCGGGGCGCCCAGATGGTACGCCGTTGTTCGCGTTTGAAGCGCCGCGCTTTCCGCCTGCGCGTCCAGATCGGCGCCCGGTATCGGCGCGATCAGGGCGTCCCCGCTGACCCGCGCATAATCCTTCGCCGTAAAATGAACGCGGACGCGCATCGGCGCCTGGACATCCTCTAACCCGTCCACGCTCCATTCCAGCGCCTGCGCGCCGGGGTACGATCCGCTCAACCGCTCCTCTAGATATTCGCGCATGCGGCTCGGATTCACGGTTCGGTAGAGACGGCGCAGCTCTCCCGCGCGCAAGCCTGTCCCGATCAACGTTTCCACCCCCTCCAGCGATCCGTCGCCGCGCAGCTCCGCCTCCAGCGTCCAGTCAAGTCGATTATCCTCCGCCTTGTCGATCGGCGTCCGCCGCCAGACCGGGCCGGACGGCGCCAGTATCAGCGCCATGCGCCCCTGATTCCGCGCCGGCAGCTTGCCTACGGGCAGCGCGTCGTTTGTCGGGTCGAACCAGCGGTACTCTCCATCGCCGGTCGGAAGCGCCAGTATCATGTGGCTAAACTGACTCAACGACGGCAGCTCCTTGTCGACATCCGCGCCGCCGTCGGTTGGGTTCAGGATCGCCGGCAGCGCCTCCACCCCGATAAGCGACAGCGCCGATATGAGAAGATTCGTCTTGTCCTTGCAGTCGCCGTAACGCCGCTCAAACGAATCGACCGCCGTATGCGGTTGATAGGCGCCTTGTCCGAGCTGTATCGCCACATAACGCAGCTCCCGCGCCGCGTATGCGCACAACGCCTGAATGCGCTCCTCCTGCGTCCCGCGCGAGACGGCAACATCCCCCGCCGCTTTGGCAAGCGCGCCGCTCATATCCGCCCGCCCGTTCAACAGGCTACGGTACCAGGTGTGTATCGCGTCCCATGAATCGACGGACGAGAGCGTCAAGCGCGGCGCCGTCTCCTCCGCCGGCGGGCTGTTCGGTTCAGGGAGATAAGGCGGAACCGGTCCGTAACTCCAGATATAAACCGCGTTTTCGCCCTCTTTCCGCCGTTCAAACTGAACGTCCGCGCGGTACGCCTTCCATTTGATCTCAACTTCTTCAGGCGTCCGCAGCCCGTATTCGACGGAGAGCGTCCGGTATTTCGCCTGTAGCAGAACGTCGTTCCAGAACCAGATATTCTGCGCGCTTCCTCTCGGCTGCGCGTCCTCGACGGTGACCTGATACTCCACCACCGCCCCCGGCATGAGCGCGGGGAAGGAGATCACCTTCCATAACGTATCGGAGTACAGGTTGAAGGCGAGCGCGGCGCGCGGCGTCACGTCCCGAATCGCGTCGTCCTGAACGCGCATGGCGGTTCCGTCCGGGAGGCGGGTCAGCGCCTTGTTGACGCGGATATTCTGCGCGGCGGAGTTGTATGGAACGGCGATCTCGCCGTAGTCGGCAATCGCGCGGCGGCGCAAGATCTTCACCGCCAGATGCGTTGTGAAACGCGCTCTCCCGTCCGATAAAATCTCATGCTCCAAGCGGTTGAAAAGTATGACCGCGTCCTCGTTTGGGTACGCGTCAGCATGCGGCGCGTTTTCGATGCGCTCGGCGGCGTCCGTTTCCAGAACGCGCACGGCGGGGACGATGTCGGGAAACGGATCGGCGCCGGCGTCCAGCATCTTGCGCAAGACGCGCTCAAGGTTTTGCGCCGCCGCTTCGTTGGACGGGTCCAGCTGCGCCGCCAGCGCGAATTCCCGCCGCGCCTTCTCCAGCTCGTTCCGCCGTTCATAAAGGGCGCCGAGCTGCGCGCGCGGCAGCGGGTCGGTCGGGTCGCGTTCGGCATGGCGTTCGTAAGCGTTGACGGCGCCGCCGTCCCTGCCCGCGTCCTCATACGCAAGGCCGAGGTAGTAGTCCAGCAGCGCCGCTCCGTTTTGCGTCCGCTCTGGGTCGCGCTGATGAGCCGTCTCCAGCGCGTCGACCGCCTCCTCCGTTCTGCCGAGCTGCTGATACGCTAACCCTAAATGGACGAGCGCGTACAGGTTGTCGGGCTGTTTTTGGAGAGCCGTTTCCAGCAGCGCCGCCGCTTCAGCATAGTCGCCGCGGACGAGCGCTTCATATCCGCCGGCGACTTCAGCCGGCGCCGCCGTTTGAGTCGGCAGCTCCGTTTTCGTACCTGCGCAGCTGAAGAGCGCCGTCAACAGCGCGCATGCGGCGTAAGCGAGGCGGTTCATTTCAGAGCGGGGGCGGCGAGCCGAATCTGCCGGCGGCGAATGCGCGCTGCCGCCGCCGCCGCAGCCGCTAGGAGCGCCGCCAGAGAGAGACCGAGCGCGCTGTCAAAGTCGGCATCGAACCCGCCATCCTCCATGCCTGTCGGCTCTTCGGCGGTTCGCTCCGAGTCCATGCCGTATGAGAGTTCGTCGTCCTCGCGCGTTTCTTGAGTGGTGTGAATGATGGTGGTCTCGTCGCCGCATCCGGCATACATTGCGCATGCGGCAATGCAGACCGCCGCCAGTAAAATTTTCATAAAGCGCCTCATCCTTTCCATGTCGCCAATATCGAACGCCTGCTAAGGTTAATGTACGTCAACGCCCCGCTTTCGTCAACCGTACCGCCGATTTCCGCTGTCATCCCCTTCCTTGACGCGCATCCTTGCCGCTGCTAGCATGCTTGACAGGGAGGATGCCCATGAACAAGTTTAAGCGCTGGATATGGATCGGGTTGGCGGTTGCGGCGGCGGTCGGCGCGTTCTTCTGGCTGCGACAGGGCGATGAGGCGGAGATAGCGGCGGTACCGCCCCGAATCATCTTGCCGGGAAATTCGCCCGCCGTTTCATCGCTCGCCTTTTTTCCGGACGGCAAGACGCTCCTCAGCGCGGGCAACGACAATGTCGTTCGCCTCTGGGATGTCGACACGGGCAAACTTCTCAATACAGGAATAGCGCCTGGCTCCTTTGCGACCATATCGCCCGATGAACAACGGATTGCTGTATTTAATTCTCCGAAGAAAATCTATCTGTGGAATCTCTCCACAGGCAAATCGACACCGCTCGAAGCCAGCCGCGGTATTGCCGAGGCGATCATGTTTGCTCCAAACGGTCGAACGGTTTCCTCGTTGGAATCGTACGACTCCATTGGCATATGGGATGTTGAGACGGGCGCGCTGCTTCAGACCGTAGACGGGTTCTCCTTCATGTACTCGCCGGACGGCAAGCGCATCCTCACAGCCGGCTCCGCAGCCGGCAACGACTCCGCTCCGAAGGTGTGGGATGTCAAAACAGGCGCGCTGCTTCACACGCTCGGCGAACATACCATATGGTCGTACGGCTCCTATTCGCCGGACGGCAAGCGCATCGTAACCTCCAGCCATGAATACGGGATTCAGGTCTGGGACGCGGAAACAGGAGATTTCGTTCATACGCTCCAAGGACATCGCGAAAAGGGATTGATGCCCGCGTATTATCCGGACGGGAAAACGATTTCCAGCGTCGGCAAACGCAACGTTAAGATCTGGGACGCCGAAACAGGCGCCTTGATCAAAACGCTGAACGAAAAGATGGTGAAGGGCGGCAGGCATATGTACGGGAGTCCGTATTCGCCGACTGGCAAATATCTCATCCAAAACATCCGGAACGCTGTCAGGATATGGGACGCGGCGAGCGGCGAGCTTCGGCACACGCTCTCCCATTCATCAAAGAATTTTTATAGGCTGGCCTTTTCGCCGGACGGAAAGACGATCGCCGGCGCTGACGAAAACGGCGAGATTTACATCTGGCGTATTGAACAGGCGAAGCCCGCGCCTTGATGCCATCCTTGTTGATGCTAGCCTAACGCGCATGAGGGATATTCATGGACAAGTTTAAGGGCTGGGTATGGATCGGTTTAGCGGCTGCGCTGGTTGCGGCGGTCGGCGCGTTCTTTTGGCTGCGCCAAGGCGACGAAGTAGAGGCGGTACCGCCTCGAACCATCTTGCCGGGGCATTCGCCTTCGCGTTTCGTATCATCGCTCGCCTTTTTTTTGGACAGCAGGACGCTCCTTAGCGCTGGCGAGGACAACGCCGTTCGCCTTTGGGATGTCGAAACGGGCTGGCTTCTCAATGCAGAGAGCGTCCCCGGCGTCTTTGCGTCTCTATCGCCCGATGAGCGGCTGATTGCCGCAGGGAACCCTCTCAAGGATGCTTTTCTGTGGAATATCTCCACAGGCGAATTGAAAACGCTCGAAGCGACCCGCGGCCTCGGCCATGTCAAGTTTTCTCCAAACGGTCGAACAGTCGCCACGGCGAGCTCGGGCAAATCGGTCTCTATTTGGGATGTCGACACAGGCGCGCGAATTCATACCGTAGACGGGTTCTCCTTCATGTATTCGCCGGACAGCAAGCGCATTGCCACAGCCGGCCCCAATTCCGCCCCGAAGATATGGGATGTTGAGACGGGCGCGCTGCTTCATACGCTCGGCGGACACAGCGGCAGGTCGTATGCCTCATATTCGCCGGACGGCAAGCGCATCGTAACCGCCAGCTATGAAAGCGGAATCCAGGTCTGGGACGCGGAAACAGGGGCTTTAGTTCATATGCTCTACGGACATCGCAGCAAAATATTGAATCCTGCGTATTACCCGGACGGCAAAACGATCTCCAGCGTCAGCGAACGCAATGTTAAGATATGGGACGCCGACACGGGCGCCTTGATCAAGACGCTGAACGAGAAGATGGAGATACACCATAGGCTTCTGTATGGGAGTCCGTATTCGCCGACCGGCAAGAGTCTCGTCCAAAACATCCCGAACGCCGTTAGGATATGGGACGCGGCGAGCGGCGAGCTGCTGCATACGCTCTCTCATTCATCAAAGCAAATCGTCATGATGGCTTATTCGCCGGACGGAAAAACGATCGCCGGCGCTGACGAAAACGGCGAGATCTACATCTGGGATATTGAATAGGCGCGGCGTCCGATTCCCCCTTGAAAAGGGGGCTAGGGGGGTTTAGAGGACGGGCGCGGCGTCCGATTCCCCCTTGAAAAGGGGGGCTAGGGGGGTTTAAGGCGCGGAAAGCGCCGGCGCTAATACAAAAAGCGGTACATCGGCCTGTTTAAAAGAACGCCGATAAGGCTCCATACGCCGCCGACCACAAACTCCCCCAGTATCAGCCCCAAGAAAAACGGCGCCGCCCGCCGATGCAGCGTCAAACCGCCCTGCTTCAAAAGAACCCATTTGAGTACGTTGCTGACAAAAATAGAGAACCAGAACACATTGATTGACCAGCTGCTTGAGATCGCAAAGCCCGCCGGATGAAACGGCCACCATACATACTTCATCCGCATCGCCATCAAAAAGACGGTCTGCGCCAAGCCCGCGCCCGCGGCAACGACAGCGCCCGCGTCCGGCTCCTTCGGCGACGCAAGCCAGCCGCGCAGCCTGTTGAACGGATGACCCGCAAACCATGACCGCGCCCCCTCCTCATACGAAAGATGCGCATACGCCCAAAACGACGCCAAAATGCCCGCGACCGCCGCAAGCAGCATCGCCCATGTCAAACGGCGGCTGCCGCTTCCCGCCCGCTCCGCCAGCTTGTAGCCTTCCAGCTGGTGCGGCATCGGATGTCCGCGGTGCGCTCTGTTAAAAAAGAAAAAGTAGGAGAACATCGTTAGATTCTGCGGACCCAAGACGCGCGTTCCAAAGATGCGCGGACCCATCTCGTCCGGACCAATAAAATGAAGGTCATGCACAGGAGAGCCGAGTTCGGCGCGCATGCGGGTCACCGCTACGGCGATCATGAAATAGACGGCGAAAAACATCAGAATTGCCCAGGTCGACATCCCCGCCAATTTACAAAACGCAAACAGCGCCGCTCCGGAAAGAATCAGCAGCCAAAGCATGCCCCGATAGGTGAACGGCTCCCCCTCCGCGCGGCCGGCTCCGCGCCGAAGCAGACCGCGCCCGATATGCGCCAAATGCCGCCGCGACACGACCGCCGCGATCAAAAACAGCCCGATATACGCTCCCAGCGACTGCTCATCCACATACGGAAAACGCGGAATGTTCCGCAATCCCAACGCGCCGCCGAGGATGCGCTCCGCCTTCCAAAAAAGATAGAAAAACCAGGAGGAAAACGCTAAATCGAGCGGAATAAAAAACGCCATCCCGACCGCAAACGGAAAGAGTCCAATCGGCGTCCAGCCGGCGGCGTTCCAAGGTTTTTCGTTGAAGAGTATCGGCTGAAGGTTCACCAACTTTCCGCCGAGGCTCGGCATGGACGGATATAGAAAATTCAGCCCGTTCAAGGCGTCCACCGCCCCCGCCAGCGCAAAGCCCGCCCACAACGCCCCCGACCGCAGCGCTCCCTTTGAACCGCCGCCCGCTGTCATCTCCAGCGGGAGCTGTATGATCGGATAGGACAGCTTCTCGTTCTCCGTCCACTGCCGGCGAACGATGAGATTGATTCCCAGCATGAAGGTTGTCAGCGCCGTCAAAAACGCGGTCCACGCCAGCGCGGGAACCGCCCATACCTTCGCGTTTTTCCATTGGTACAGCGACGACTCTCCTTGATACAGCTCCTCCAGAGCCGCCTTGTCCTTGATGGCGATCCAGTCCGGTATGTAGCGGTGGAACAGCTCCGCCCATTCGTTTTCCGGCGTCGCAAAGCGGAACGGATGCGCGATCATCGGAATGAGAACGCGCAGCATGTCATGCCCCGCCAGCGCGGACGCAATCGATACCATCGTGTAGACGGTCAGCAGTTCGCCCTGCAAGAGCGCGTATTTTGGAAAGGCGCGTCCCAGCGCCGCGTTCAGCGCCGTGATCCAGAACAGGCAAAAGATGACGTTGAAAAACAGCGAGACGGTCGTCGGATAGCCCTGCCCCGCCGAGTCCTGTATCCAGTAGGCGTTGAACGGAATGAGCGCCGCGCCAAGCCCGACAGCGCGCCATGTAACTCCGCGCGACGTAGCGCCGCGCGCTTTTTCCGCTGATTGGCTCGATTCGCCGCCGTTCAAAACGTCCCGCTCAAAGAGATGCGCTGCGCGTCGCCCAGATCAGGATGCGTCATAAAAGCGTAATCGGCGTAGAGAAGCGCGCCGTCGATCGGGACGCGCGCGCCCGCCCCCGCGGTGAAATCGCCCGCGTCCAAACCGGCGCGAAAACTGACCGTCTTTAAGACCGTCAGCTCCGCCCCGACATGCAGGCGCGAGCCGCCGCCTTCGCTGCGCTGAAACGAATCGTTCAGATGAATATCCGCCGCCGCCGCTGTCTCAAACAGCCTTCCCGTCTGCCATTTCCCCGCCAGACCTAACCGCGCGTTCATCTTCTTGACAAACGTCGGGCGCGTCGGCGTGTTCCATTTCACCCGCGAGCCGAACATATCCTGGAGAGTCAAGCCCGCTTTAAGAGAGCCGCTGATTCGATACGTACCGCCGAGATCAAAACCGGCGCCGGCGCCGGCGTAGTTTAAAAGGCTTTGGCGGAAAATTTTGAGCGAGCCGCCCGCTGACAAACGCTCCGTCAAGCGGCGCGCATAGGAGGCGGAGAACGCGTCGTCCGAGTTGCTGAAGGTTTCCGCGACGACCGGCTCGTCGATATACGCTTCTCCGTCGTCCTTGACGCCGTTTTGGTTCAGGTCCCTAAAGGTGCCGAGTATGCCGTCGCCGTTCACATCAATGAAGGTGACGCGCGGTATGTCGTCCACGCCGAGGCGCATCCAGCTGATCGATAAGACGCCGCCCTCAAACGGCATCGCGGCGCCGAGATAGTTGTATTGCGCCAGCCCGCGTCCAAGGGGAAAGCCGCCGGACTGCTGGAACATGTCGCCATGCTGCGCCGCAAAGGCGCGCTCTTCGATGTTCGCCAGCCCCGCCGGGTTCCAGTAGGCGGCGGTCGCGTCCTCCGCCAAGGCGGTATGAGCGTTGCCCATTCCCGCGGCGCGCGCGCCGACGCCAATCGTCAAGAAATCGAGCGCGTAGGCGCCGCCGCTCTCCTCCGTCTGCGCAAACGACGTTGCCGACGCGCCTGTCCAACACAGAAGAACGGCGGCTATTCGATACATCCAGCCCGCATTAACCTGGCGCAAAATCATATGTCCTCGCCTGTAAAATGACGCTCAGCGCGCTCCAGAAAGCGCCGACGCAGTACTCGCCTAAAATCACTCCGAAGAAAAACTTGGTCGCTCGGCGGTTCGCTTTCATGCCCGCAAATTTGAGAATGATCAGTTTCAACGCCGATGAGATCACCAAGCATGACCAAAAATACTCCACTCCAAACGTCATCGAAATCGCATACCCCGCCGGATGAAACGGCCACCACATGAACTTCATGCGCATCAGCATCAGCAGGAATGTGAAGATCATCCCGCCCGCCATCGCCGCCATCGCCGGACGGTTCGGGTCGACAGGGTTGCTGAAATGGCCGGCGACCCAGTTGAACTGACCGATATGCCCGACGAACGGGGCGGCGCGCGCATGTCCAAGACGGTACATCTCGCTCACGCCCGCCCACCAGGACGCGAGGGAGCCGATGACGAGAGCGGCGCCGATGGCGAACACCAGCCGCTTTGTGTTCATATTCGCCCGCTCCGCCATTTTAAAGCCTTCCAGCTGATGCGGCATGATATGCTCCCGATAACCGCGTCCGCTGAAAAACCAAAAATATGGAACGACGCCTAGATTTTGAAAACCGAACCCGCGCGTTCCAAGGATGTTGATCAAAAACTGCTGCGCGTTCACCATGCCGGCCATCTCATGCGCCGGCGGTCCAAACTCCGCCCTGACCCGCGTGATGCCGATGGATATTGCAAAAAAGAAGGCGAAAAAAGGCAAAATAATCGCAAGCGTCATTCCCGCGTTCAAACAGAAATACACAATATACGCCGAGCAGACCAGAAGCATGACGCCCGCCGCGCGGTAGCTGATCGGCTCCTTGCTGTCGTCCATCTTCTGTACGCCGACCAGATGCTTTCCGACCTTCGCCAGATGCCGCCGCGTCGACCAGACCGCCGCAAAAAAGACCGCCAGCCATCCGCCTATCGACTGCTCGCTCAAAAACGGAGCGCCCGCGACGCGCATTCCGGTCGCCGACACAAACACCTGCTGCAGCTTCTTAAACACAAAGAAGAACCACATCGAAAACGACAGATCCAGCGGCAGCAGATAACCCAGCCCGATCACAAACGGATAAAGCGGAACGGGAACGCCTCCCATCGCGCTCCACGGACGCTCTGTGAAGCGCAGCGTGCGCAGGTTATGCCGCACAGCAAAGCCCGGCACAAACGGAAACAGCGCATTCAAGCCGTTCAGGATGTCCAGCGCCGCCGCCGCGCCGAACCCGATCCAGAGTATTTTGTCTTTGAAAAAGCCGGACGCGCCGCCTTTCTCCGTGATCGCCATCGGCAGCTGAATGATCGGATACGCCAGCTTCTCATGCTCCGTCCACTGCTTGCGGACAAAGACGTTTATGCTGACCATCGCCAGCCCCAGCGCGGCAATCAGGCTTGTCCACCAGAGCGTCACCCGCAGCCAAGGGCGCAGCGTCTTCCACGCATAAAACTGATCAAGCGAGTCGCCCTCATAAAATCCGTCAATGATCTTCTTTTCAGGGTCAAAGACGACCAGATGCTCAGGGATATACCTGAAAAACATTTCCGCCCACTGATTTTCAGGCGTCGCAAACTGAAACGCATGCGGAATGGCGGGTATGGTGAGGGCGAGCGCGTCATGCCCCGCCAGCCCGGAGGCAACCGACAGCATCACATAGATGGTGATCAATTCGCCTTGATTCAACGCCCACGCCGGACGGAATCGGCGTACGGTTAAATTGAAAATAATGAGGAGAAAAATGTTGAGAACGACGTTCCAGAAAAGCGAGATGGTGGTCGGATGTCCAGAGTGCCACATCCCCTCCACTTCCAGCACCCAGAACACATTTGGGACGCATAGAACCGCCCCTAGGGCGACCGCGCGCCATGTCACCCCGACCTGCCGCGCGGGGCTGCGTTCGTCCGCCCGGTTCATACGCCTTTGTCCCCGCTCTTTCCGCTAACGCCGGCTAACGCGCGACCTCCCAGACCAGATGCGGCAGCTCTTTCAAGATGAGCGCTTCCATGGCGAGTCCGACCGCGTTTCGAGAGCCGGGTATCGAAAACACGATCGTGTCCCGCGCGACGCCGGCGGTCGCCCGCGACATGATCGCGCCGGAGCCGATCTCCTCGTAGCTCAAGTAACGAAAAATCTCGCCGAATCCCGGCAGCGTTTTCTCTAAAAAAACGCTCACGATGTCGAAAGTGGTGTCGCGCTTTCCGATGCCTGTTCCGCCGGTGAAGATGACCGCCTGCGGCTCCTCCTTGCCGGTCCAACGCTCCAGCGCCGCCTGTATCTGATCAGGTTCGTCCTTGATGACGGCGTATCCTGCCACGGAATGCCCCGCCTCTTTCAGCGCGTCCATAATGAACGCGCCGCTCACATCCGTTTCAGGCGTCCGCGTGTCCGAGACGGTGACGACCGCGCAGGCGACGGGGCGCCCCGCCGCCTCCTCTTGATGCTGCTCGTAGCTCATGGGTTACCGCTTTTCTCGGTGGATCATGTGCTTGCGGTGGTAGCGGGAGTATTTTTTGATCTCCATGCGCTGGTTCGCCTTGTCAGGGTCCACCTTCTTTTTCATGACGTAGGTGTTTTTGCCGTCTTCGGTCACGAGGCGTATGAGTCGACGCATTGTGCGCTCCTTCTTTTCAGTCGATGGTTGAATGCGATGCAAGTTTAACGCTGAACGATGCGTCTGTCAAGCGCCGTATCTGACCTCATGCGTAAAGTTGGGACATTTGAACCGACCATCGCTCTATTCATGGGAAAAGGCGCCGCAAACCAGACCGTCCCCCGCTTCCGCGAGGGCATGCATTCCCGCGCAAGCGGGAATCCAGAGTCTACCCCGAAACCGTCCGCGTTCGCCCGCCGACATGTCCCAACTTAAGACTTGATGTCAGCCGTATGCGGTCGGGAACGGCCGTTTCGGCGCCATATTGATTGCTGTATGTCAAAATGGCGCCGTTCCGCTCAAACGCCTTTTGACAGAATCCGCGCAGTAGGCGGACTTTCGCCGCCCGTCATGGTTGGCGCCGTTCTTGCTTATAGAAAGCCAAACCCGAAAGGGCGATCCACCATGAAAGGAACATGCATGCCCGTGAAACTGAACGTAAGACAATCGAATCATCCGTCCTTCAGCGATTTCGGCGACTTTTTCGCTCCATTCCCGTCCTTCTTCGCGCAGGCGCGGCATAAGGCATGGCGCCCCGCCGTCGAAGTGATCGAATCTGCCGACGCGGTGGATGTCGCCGTTGAGCTGCCCGGCATCGCCGCCGAGGATGTGCGCGTCAATGTCAAGGACAACACGCTGAACATCGACGGCGAAAAGAAATGGGAGCGGGAAGGCGACGAGAACGCGAACGTCTACTACGCCGAACGGCAGTACGGCAAATTCAAACGCTCGCTGACGCTGCCCGCCTCCGTCCAGGCGGAATCGGCGGAGGCTTCCTTCAAGGACGGCGTCCTGCGCGTCCATCTGCCGAAACTGGAGCGTCTGCGCGCCCGCGACATCGTCGTCACGCAAGGATAACCGAGTCGCCCTGACACGACAGCGCTGCGCGGCTTCGAGCTTGCGCGGCGCTTTTTATTTTAAAACCGACCGACTCATCGAATCGCATCCATGACCGCAGAAACCGGCAAAACGCCCTCCCGCAAAATAACCGGCGGCTCCCGCGACGCATCCACCACCGTCGACGCCTGAACGCCCCCTGTCGGACCGCCGTCTAAAACGAACAGATTCTCAAAGGCGGGATCCAACTCCTCAACCTTAGAAGCGGGCGCTTTGCCGGACAGATTCGCGCTGGTGACCGCCAACGCTCCGCCCATTTGCCGTATGAGACGGCGCGCCGTCTCATGGTCGGGGACGCGGACGCCGATGGTTTCGCCTCCCGCGTTCAGTATCGGCGGAAACGGCGCCGCGAGACGCATGACCAGCGTCAACGGACCGGGGAAAAAACGCTCCGCCAAACGGCGCGCTGTCCGCGATGGAGCGCCGCATACGTTCTCCATCGCCGAGACGTCTGACAGCAGAAGCGGTATCGGTTTCGACAAGTCGCGCCGTTTCGCCTCATACAGCTTGCGAATCGCTTCGGGGTTGCGCGGATCCGCCGCGACGCCGTACACCGTGTCGGTCGGCATGGCGACGATCTCGCCGAGGCGCAGCCGCCGCGCCGCTTCTTGAACAGGATCGTTCACCGGTTCGGCAGCTCCCCGTTCGGCGCCGCGGACAGGTTGAGACTCGCTTCCCGCCCCTGTATCCAACGGACATATCCAATGCCGGCGATCATCGCCCCGTTGTCGACGCAGAGCGCCGGGGGCGGATACGCTGTCAAAATGCCGAGCTCTTTTCCGCGCTCCGCGGCCCGCCGGCGCAGCAGCGAATTGCATGCCACCCCGCCCGTGATCGTCGCCGCCTGAACGCCCGTCTCTTTCGCCGCCCGAAACGTTTTATGGATCAGCGCCTCCACCGCCGCCTCCTGAAAGCCGGCCGCGACAGCCGACGCGGACGCGGAATCGGCCCCTCCCTGTTTTTCAAGATAGTAGCGCACCGCCGTTTTCAAACCGCTGTAACTGAAATCGTACCCAGGTTTATTGCGCATCGGGACCGGAAACGTAACAGGCGTCTCCTGATTCTCCTGCGCGAGGCGGTCAATTTCAGGTCCGCCGGGGAAACCCAAGCCGAGCATTTTCGCCGTCTTGTCGAACGCTTCGCCCGCCGCGTCGTCCAGCGTGGAGCCGATCTCCGTCATCGTCCAATCCGCCTCAACCATCGCCAAAAGCGTATGCCCCCCCGACACGGTCAGGCAAAGATGCGGAAACGGCAGATCCGTCGTCATCGACGGCGCGTAAATATGCCCCTCAATATGATGAACGTCAATGAGCGGAAGGGAACGGGCAAACGCGAGCGCCTTCGCCGCCTCCACGCCGACCAGCAGCGCGCCAATCAAACCAGGGCGGTTCGTTACGGCGACCGCGTCCAGATCGTTCAGCTCTGCGCCGGCCGTCTTCAATGCGGCGTCAATGACGCGTGTGATGTTCTCCGCATGCTTGCGGGAGGCAAGCTCCGGCACCACGCCGCCGAATTGCGCGTGCGTTGAAACCTGCGACGAGACGACGTTCGATAGGATATTCCGCCCGTTCTCTACAACGGCGGCGGAGGTGTCGTCGCATGAGGTGTCGATGCCGAGAAGAAGAGCCATCGGTCAACGAAAAACGATGATGCGGATCAGTTCGGTGTTGACAAAATCGTCGTCCAGATCGTGGTGTCCGTCTTCGCTGAAAAACGGAACGGCGCGAAACTCCTGCGTCTCTTTTTCAATGCGGGTCAACCGAAAGCCGACGGCGCCGACCGCGTCGGTCGGGAAACGGAACTCGCGCAGCTCCTCCGGCGTCCGAAACTCGTACACATACGCCGACGCCGGCCGCCCCTCCACGTTCGCCTTGCCGTTGTTTGCCATGTCGCCTCCGCACTGGGTCATCGCTCCCAGCAGAAGCGCCGCGCCGAGTAACTTCCAACGCATACAAGCCGCCCTTTCATCTCGCCCGCACATTTGATCAGTATGATGACCGCTCCCGCGCCATTTTTCAAGCGGAACGCCCTGACCTCATGCATAAAGTTGGGACATTTGAACCGACGATCGCTCTATTCATGGGAAAAAGGCGCCGCCAACCAGACCGTTCCCCGCTTCCGCGAGGACATGCATTCCCGCGCAAGCGGGAATCTAGAGGCGCCGCAGACAACGTCCGCGTTTGCCCGTCGGCATGTCCCAACTAAAGACGTAAGGTCAGAAGCGAGGGTTGCGCCTGCGCCGCCGCCGCTGTATCCTAAAGTAAGCAGTCCAGATTAGGTCAGGAGATACGCATGCTTTTCAGAAAAAAACCGTCTCCCCGCACCGGTTTATCGGTCGAAGAATCCGCCAAACGAACGCCCCCTGGACAATACCTCACCGACAAATTCCCTGTCCTCACTTACGGACCGACGCCCAGCTTCGATCCTGAAACGTGGGACTTCCGCGTATGGGGGCTTGTTGAAGAGCAGGCGCGCTGGACATATGAGCAGTTTATGCAGCTCCCGACCATCGAAGTGACCGCCGATTTCCACTGCGTCACCACATGGAGCCGTCTGGAAAATCGATGGGAAGGCGTCTCGATCCACGAGATCATGAAACATGTTCAACTGAAACCTGAAGCGCGATTCGCCATGTTTCACTGCGACGGCGGATACACCACAAACGTCTCTTTAGAGGTTCTGCTGGACGACGATGTCCTGCTCGCTTACAAACTGGACGGCGAGAACATCGACCCTGAACATGGCTGGCCGCTCCGCTCCATCGTCCCCAAGCGGTATGCATGGAAAAGCGCCAAGTGGCTTCGCGGCATTGAGTTCATGCCCGCCGATGAACCCGGCTTCTGGGAACGCAACGGCTACCATATGGACGGCGATCCTTGGAAGGAGGAACGGTTCCGATGATGGAATCGAATGCGCAGGGGGGGCTTGGGCGCCGTCTTCGCGCGGGCTTTCACCGCGTCGTGTACGCCCTGTGGGATTACAGCGACCAGCTGGATGAGCTGCGGAAGATAGCGGACAGGGAGAAGGCGGAGAAAAAGCTGAACGACATGGCGGAGCAGTTCGCCGAAAAATACCGCGGCGGCGACCCTGTTTGGACGGAGTATCTCAAGCTGAAAGGCAAATACACGCTTCCGAACATCCCAGGGCTTTCGGCGGAGGAGCTGGTGGTCTACCGCGAGCTGGACATCCAGCTGTTCGCTGAAAACGGTACGCGCCGCAGGGATCTGAACCGAGCGCGCGTCGAACTGCGATGGGTAAAAGAAAGAGACGCCCTGAAAAAGATGGAGGATGAGAACGCCGCCGAAAAGAAACTGGATGCGCTCATCAAAGAGATCGGATCCCAATACGACGCGGAGAAAGAGCAAGCGTGGACGGAGTATATCCGCCTGGACGGAGAACTCGCCCTGAACGGAAGGCTGAAGTTTGAAAAGTCGGCTCGGCGGACGGAACTGCAAATCGATCTTTACGGGCCCACTAAAAACCGCCGGAGGCATTTGAAACGGACGCGCGCCAAAGTGCGCTGGAAAAAAGAGCGCGCCGCCTTGAAAAAGATAACGGACAAGAAAGCCGCCGAAAAGAAACTGGACGCGCTCGTCGAAGAACTCGGTCCTAAATACGATGAGAAGAAAGAGCAAGCGTGGACAGAGTATATCCGCCTGGACGGAGAACTTGCCTTGAACGAGCTGTCAGCGAAGAAGTCGATTCGGCGGCAAGAGCTGCGAATCGAGGTCTTCTGCGACTGCTCCAATTGCAAAAGAGAACTGGGGCGTCTGCGTCTCAAGAAGCGGTGGAAAGACGAAATGGCGGCGCTGAAAGAGGAAACGGAACCGGCAGCCGATAAGCTGGAGATGCTGATCCAGGAACTTGGACCTCAATACGAAGGGAAGGCGGAAGCGTGGACAGAATACATACGCTTAGACGGCGAGCGGCAATTGGAAGGCGCGCTGCCGCATGAAAAGGCGGTACGCTGTCAGGAGCTGTTGATAGAGCTGTACGGCGAAACGAAGGAGCGGCGCGAGAAATTGGAAAACCTTCAACGCCGGTCAGAAAGCCTGTCTGAAGTTTTGAGTACGGACGAGTTTCGATTCTCGGCGGCCGCGAAGGGCGGAGAGAAGAAAGAATACGTTCTCTCGGAGGGTACGCATTTCTTGGAAGAAATCGGCTTGAATGTTGAAATCAAGCGTGAAAACGGCGCCTTGAACGTCAAATTTAGCGGCAACAACAAAGAGGACTTGCCGATCGATATTGAGTTCGCTGGCAGCAACGGCCGAGAGACGAACGTGCGCGTTAAGCCGCCCATTTCAAAGGAGAGCGCCTATTGATCAACACATCGCCGCGGCGCCCGGACCGCGAACGGGTTCGATACATCAAGGAGGCGTTGCGCGAAGCGCGGAGCCTTTCCAATGACATCGCGATCACGGTCACTGAGCTGGCTTGTCTCGAAGAAGGTTGCGCGCCCGTCGAAACCGTGATTTGCCTGCTTCGGCCGGATGCGCCGCCGCTTCAGTGCAAGATGCACAAACCCATGGACGCCGTTGACGCCAAGGATCTGGTTCAGGTCTGCGCGGCGTGGGGATTTGACGTCCAAATTTCAATACTCGTACCTCTGCTCCAGGAGAACTAGATGAACGCACAACGAAAAGTACCTGTTTCCATCCTCACCGGCTTCCTCGGCTCTGGCAAGACGACCCTGCTCAACCGGATATTGAGTGAGGAGCATGGCAAGCGCATTGCCGTGATCGAGAACGAATACGGGGAGGTCGGCATCGATCATGAGCTCGTCATCAATGCTGACGAGGAGATCTTTGAAATGTCGAACGGCTGCATCTGCTGCACGGTGCGCGGAGACCTGATTCGCGTGCTAGGCAACCTCATGAAGCGCCGAGACAAGTTCGACTACGTGTTGGTTGAGACCACGGGGCTTGCCGATCCCGGTCCGGTCGCTCAAACCTTCTTCATGGACGACGAGATTCGCGCGGAGTTCGCGCTTGACGGGATCGTCACGCTCGTTGACGCAGCACACATCGAGCAGCAGCTCGGACGAAGCGACGAGAGCACGGAACAGATCGCGTTCGCGGATGTTCTTGTTCTTAACAAGACGGACCTCGTTGACGGCGAGGCGCTTGACAGAATCGAGACTCGTATCCAGGGCATGAACCGAATGGCGCAAGTCGTGCGTAGCGAGCGGGCGAACGTCTCCCTGGACAAGGTACTCAACCTCGACGCCTTCGACCTGGACCTGATGCTAGATCGTCGTCCCGCCTTCCTTGAGCCGGAGTATCCGTTCGAATGGACTGGAGTCTATTCGCTTGATATCGGCCGCTGCGAACTCAGCCTCGCCGATGGACCTGATCCGACGATGTCGCTCGTTGCCGTGTCCGACCAGGGCGCGGATGACGCTGCCTTCCGTGAGGGCGCCGAGTGGTGTGTGCGGCGGTACGCCGAACCTGCGGAGTTCATTCGCCCGGGTGAAGAGATTCCTATCGGAAAACATGTGAACCTCCAACTCGATTCCGCAGGGCGCAAATCGTTCTTCCTGGAGGTCGACACGCAGATGCGGGTTGGCTTCTACGCCCAGCACACCGCGGAGGAGTTCGATCTCCAACTGATGAACGCAGAAGGAGCGACAATCAAGCAAGAGGTTGAGCGCACATGGGTCGCACAGCACGAGCACGACGACGAGGTGGGCTCATTCGCGATCGAGATGGACGGCGACGTAGATTCCGAAAGGCTCAACGTCTGGCTTGGCGAACTGCTCCGCGAGCGCGGGGTGGACATCTTCCGAATGAAGGGCTTCATCAGCCTCGCGGGTGAGTCGCGTCGCTTCGTCTTCCAGGGGGTTCACATGCTCTTTGACGGCCAGCCGGAGCGTCCATGGGGGAACTCGCCCCGGCGCAATCAGCTCGTCTTCATCGGCCGCAACCTCGATGAGCAGAGCATGCGGCAGGGATTCGAGGCATGTCTGATTTGAATCTCGTCAGCCCAAAGGGTGTTCTTCGCCGGGGCTGGTCTGCCGTGGTCGGCGACTACGCCATCGCCGGGGGCTGGACCCTCCGCGGTGAGGCGCTGGCGGTCGGCGACGCCGCGGGCGGCATCTACGCGTTCGACGGCAAGTCCGGCGCAAGCGCCTGGGACCGGCAGGGGGCTCATGATGGCGGCATGCTCGCGATGGCGATCCACCCAAGCGGAACCGAGTTCGCTACGGCTGGCCAGGACGGACGAGTCCTTATCTGGAGTGTCGCCGAAGGTCAGGTAAAACAGGCTATCGACGTCGGCAGCGATTGGGTGGAGAACGTGGCGTGGTCGCCGGACGGCCAATGGCTGGCGGCCTCCTGCTCCCGGCAGGTTTGCGCGTATGGCGCCGACGGCGGAGAGGTCTGGCGATCTGATGATCATCCCAGTACCGTCAGCGCGATCGCCTGGTCCAGCGCAGGGGAGCTGGCAACGGCCTGTTACGGTCAAGTGATGTTCTTCGACGCATCCACGGGGGAACGTCGCCAGAAGCTGGAGTGGAAAGGCTCCCTGGTGTCGATGGCGCTGAGTCCGGACGGGGAAATCGTTGCCTGCGGCAGCCAGGACAACTCGGTGCATTTCTGGCGTCGCTCCACGAAGCAGGACTCCATGATGTCCGGATATCCTGGCAAACCGTCGGCTCTGGCTTTCGATGACACGGGAGCCCTTTTGGCCACCGGCGGAAGCGAGGCGGTGACGGTCTGGAGCTTTCGGGGAAGCGGTCCCGAAGGCGCGCGGCCCGGCGTTCTGGACCTTCATGTTCAACCTGTCACAACGCTCGCCTTCGCTCGCCGCGGGATGCGCCTGGCTTCGGGAGCTCGGGATGGCGGCGTAGTTGTGTGGTCGCTCAGGCGCGATGGACAAGGCAATCCGACAGGAATTGCGCTTGTGGCAGACGCTGTCAGCGCCTTGTACTGGCGACCAGATGGACGCGCGCTTGCGGCGCTTGACGCTCAGGGCGGCGCGACGGTTTGGCGAACGGGCAACAGGTGAAGCGCAATCGCAAACCGAATCGCCGTCGGTTTGAATGATTCGCTGTTGTATATCATCATTTTAGTGAGGAAACTAAATGTCCCTATCCAAGAAACTTCCCGTTACTGTCCTGTCCGGCTTTCTCGGCGCAGGCAAGACCACACTACTCAACAACGCGCTTAACAACCGCGAGGGCATGCGCGTCGCGGTCATCGTCAACGACATGAGCGAGGTCAACATTGACGCCGCGCTCGTTGAGCGCGGCGGCGCAGAACTCTCCCGGACCGAGGAGAAGCTGGTCGAGATGACGAACGGCTGCATCTGCTGCACGCTGCGAGACGACCTGCTCGCCGAGGTCTTGCGGCTCGCGCAGGAGGATCGCTTCGACTACTTGCTCATTGAGTCCACAGGGATCTCGGAGCCTATTCCGATCGCGCAGACCTTCACCTTCGAGGACGAGAACGGTGTGAGCCTGAGTCATGTTTCGCGTCTCGACACGATGGTCACGGTCGTTGACACAGCGAGCTTTCTGCAGGACTACAACGCCGCCGACACGCTCCAGGCGCGCGGTGAATCGCTGGGCGAAGAAGATCACAGGACGGTAACCGACCTGCTCATCGACCAGATCGAGTTCGCCGACGTCATCGCGCTCAACAAGCTTGATCTCGTGAGCCGTGATGAGGCGCTCAAGGTCGAGGCTATCGTGAAAGCGCTCAACCCCGGCGCCCGGATCCTCAAGACGACGCGCGGACAGGTCCCGCTCGAAAACGTGCTCAATACGAACCTGTTCGACTACGAGAAGGCGGAGAGCTCCGCCGGCTGGATTCGAGAGCTTCAGGGTAAGCACACGCCGGAGACTGAGGAATACGGAATATCGAGCTTCACCTATCGGACGTCTCAACCCTTCGACGCCGAGAAGCTGTGGAAGTTCCTGCATGACGACGAGAACTGGACCGGCGTACTTCGCTCGAAGGGCTTCTTTTGGGTCGCCGCGGACCATCGGGTCGTCTACGAGTGGGCGCAAGCTGGCGGCGTCAGCAGTGTGGAACCTTTTGGGATGTGGTGGGCGGCGGTACCTCGCGAACACTGGGAGCATCCAGAGGATCAACGACCAGACCGGCAACCGGACTGGCATCCCCGCTTCGGCGATCGCGCGCAGCAGATCGTTTTCATCGGGCAGCAGATGCCCGAAGCGGCGATACGCGCTCGCCTCGACGCATGCCTGCTTGACGAACGCCTCGCCGCCGCCGACAGCGCGGTCTGGGAAGAAGCCCGGAACCCGTTTCCCGAACTTCAAATGGACGAGGAACCAGAATGACCGAAACGGTCCTATGCGTCCAAAGCGTCGCAGCGCCGTTTGTTTCAACGCAACATGGAGGCTGAAATTGCGCTTCGAGGCGCCCATTTAAGACGAGTTGAACAGCTAAACCGACTTCACCGCCCGCCTCAATTCGACCGCAAACGCCTGCGCCGCCTCGACAAGGTTCGGTTTGCCGATATGCGCCTCAATCACATTGACGAGCGCGCTGCCGACGATGACGCCGTCTGCGATTTGGGCGACCGCTCTCGCCTGCTCGGCGTTGCCGACGCCGAAGCCGACGCAGAGAGGCTTGTCGGTCGCGGCGCGCAGCGTTTTCATCAACGGCGCCAGGTCGGCGCTGACCGCGGCGCGCGCGCCTGTCACGCCCAGCAGCGACACCGCGTACACAAACCCGCGCGATCTTTGCGCGATGCGCCGCGCGCGCTCCGGCGAACTGGTCGGCGCTGTCAAAAAAATGAGCGCAATGCCGCGCGACAGCGACGCCTCGTACAGCTCTCCCGACTCCTCCAGCGGCAGGTCGGGAACAATGACGCCGTCCACGCCCGCCTGCGCCGCCGCCTCGCAAAACGACTCGACGCCGTATCGATAAATCGGGTTGTAGTAACACATGACGACGGGGCATGACTGCATGGAGGGGCTTAACTTCTCCGCCATCCGCAGCCCCTTCTCCAACGACGCCCCCGCCGCGAGCGCTCGTTCCGACGCCCGCTGTATGCTAGGTCCGTCCGCAATCGGATCGGAAAACGGTATGCCCAGCTCAATCACATCGACGCCCGCCTCATCCAGCGCGAGCGTTATCTCCTCCGCCGCGGCGAGAGACGGGTCTCCGACGGCGATATACGGCATGAACGCCTTTTGACCTTCCGCGCGCAGCCGTTCAAACCGCGCCTCGATTCTGTTCAAAATGCGACTCCTAACGCGCCGCTGACGACGCTCGTGTCCTTGTCCCCCCTGCCTGACAGGTTCGCGATGACGACAGCGCCTTGACCAAGCTCCCGCGCCAGTTGCGGAAGATAAGCGATCGCATGCGCCGTCTCTAATGCAGGGATGATGCCTTCCGTTCGGCAAAGCAGCTGAAAGCCCTCCAGCGCCTGCTCGTCCGTGACGGCGGCATACCGCGCGCGCCCCGTCGCCAGATAATGCGAATGCTCCGGACCAACGCCTGGATAATCCAGCCCCGCCGAGATCGAATGCGCAGGGGTGATCTGCCCGTCCGCTTCTTGTAAAAGATGGCAGCGCGCCCCGTGAAACACGCCGACGGAGCCTGCCGTCAGCGGCGCCGCATGCCGCTTGTTCAGCCCCTCTCCGCCCGCTTCGATGCCGACCATGGCGACCTCCGAGTCTTCATAAAACGGGGCGAACAAGCCGATCGAGTTGCTGCCGCCGCCGACGCATGCCAAAAGGCAGTCCGGAAGCCGCCCTTCCTTCTCAAGTATCTGCGCGCGCGCCTCCCGTCCGATGACCGCCTGCATGTCGCGCACGATGGTCGGATACGGATGCGTCCCGCATGCCGAGCCGAGAAGATAATACGTTGTACGTACGTTCGTCACCCAGTCCCGAAAAGCGCTGTTGATGGCGTCCTTCAAGGTGCCGGCGCCGGACGAGACAGGAACAACCTCCGCGCCCAGCAGCTTCATGCGAAACACATTCAACGCTTGCCGTTCGATGTCCTCCTCGCCCATATAGACGACGCATTCGACGCCGAATTTGGCGCATGCGGTTGCCGTCGCGACGCCGTGCTGTCCGGCGCCCGTCTCGGCGATGACCCGCTTTTTGCCCATGCGCAGCGCGAGCAGCGTCTGTCCGACAGCGTTGTTGATCTTGTGGGCGCCGGTATGGTTCAGGTCTTCGCGTTTGAAATAGATTTTCGCGCCGCCCAGATCGGCGGTGAGCCGTTCCGCAAAATAAAGCGGCGTCGGCCGTCCGACATATTCGCGCAGATAAAACTGAAACTCCTCCTCAAAGGCGGGGTCCGATTGAATCTCCCGATACGCCTCTTCCAGTCCCAGCACGGCGGGCATGAGCGTTTCCGGCACAAAGCGTCCGCCAAACTCGCCGAAACGCCCGTTTTCGTCTGCTTGGAGCATGTCATCCTCTCACTTGAAAGCGCGGTTGCCTTAATTAGGATAGCGCGCCGCAGGCGCAATTGAAAGGGTATATGGCTGACCTCATGCGTAAAGTCGGGACAGCTGAACGAACCGAGTCTTTATTCATGGGAAAAAGAGGTCAGCGGGGCGGGGCGCGTTCCATCAGCAGCGCCTCCATTTCAGCATGCCCGTTCCGCTTCGCCCATGCGATCGGTCTTGCCCAGGCGTCGTTGGGGATATGCGGATCGGCGCCGTTCTCTAAAAGCAAGCGCGCTATGTCGAGCCGTCCGCCGCCGGCCGCTTCGGCGAGCGGCGTTGCGCGGTATTCCGCCTCCACGGCGTTGATGTCGGCGCCGCGCTCGATGAGCAGTTGAACGGCTTCGAGATCGCCCTTTTCCGCGGCGAAATGCAGCGCCGTTTTGCCGAGCCAGTCTGGGGCGTTCGGGTCGGCGCCGGCGTCTAAGAGCGCCGCTAGGTTTGTTGAAGAGGGGTAACGCGCCCCGACGATCGGCAGCATATCCAGCGCTTCAGGATATTTTTCAATGAGCGTTTGAACCGCCTCCTCGTCGTCCGTTTCATAGACGGAGCTGACAAACTGCTCATCATGCAGCGGCGGATTGTCGGAATGCAGCGCCGCTGTCAGCTCCTCAAGAGACATATCGTATGGAGCCTTCGCAGCGCCGTACTGGATCAGAAGTTGCCGTACCTGTTCGCCGGCGGGTCCGTCGGGGTTGTTGTTTTGGGAGATGAAGAGCGCGTTTCCTGACGAATCGACATCGCTATTCGGGTCGGCGCCGTGTTCAAGGAGCAGGCGCGTCAATTTGACTCGGCTTTGCGCGGCGGCTTCATGGAGGGCGCGCCCGCGCGGCGCCAACGTTTCAGGCGCGCTTGGATCGGCGCCCGCTTTTAATAACGTATCGGCGATGTCGGTTTGCTGGGCGCGCGCCGCATAAAACAGCGGGCTTCTATGCGAGGAATCGATCTGACGCGCAAGCGCAGGGCGCGCCTTCAACAGCTCATGGACGCGCGCCGCGTCTTTCATATGAATTGCGGCGGACAGCTCATATTCGGCGCCGCGCTGAAGAAGACGCTCAACGGCGCGCCGTTCATCTTTGAGCGCGCCTTTCGGCAATAACTTCCACCGCCGATGCCAGTAGTCGCCGTTCATGGCGGTCATGGCGGGGGTTTGTCCGTCGGCGCGCCGCGCGTTCATGTCGACGCCAAGCCCGATGAACAGGTCGATCAGTTCCAGCTGTATCGTATGCGCCGCCCAGTGGAGCGCGTTGTTTCCGTCCGCGTCGGCGGCATGGAGGAGGCGCGGGTTCTCGTTCACAAGGCGCTCAACGGTTGTTCGGTCGCGCTCTCGAATCGCCTCGGCGAGCGATTCAAAATCGCGGTCGTACCCGTATCGACGCTTCATTTCTGCTTCAAGCAATTCGCGTACGGCGCCGTAGTCGCGCTGCGCCGCTTCTTCTAATAAATACCGCCATGCGCGGTACATATAACGCGACCGCCCAGGCTCCGCGCCGGCGTCCAGCAGCATTTGGACAAGATCGGCATGCCCCTCTCGAACGGCAAAATGGATCGGATGCTGATACCAGTACTGCGCGTTCACAAGGCGCGCGTCTTTTTGAAGCAGCTGTTCAACGGCGTTCTCGTCGCCGGCGGCGCATGCCTTCATGAGCTTCCATGCGTCATGCCCGTTCAGTGTTTCGACGCCGTACAGATAACTCTCCGTTTTCATCGCGTTCGGCTGCCGCATTCGATGGGCGTATGAGGCGCGCATTTTCTTCCTTTCCCTTTAAAACTGCCCAGCCGTTTTGGATGCATACCCTCCCCCGCATGTGTTATACTCTAATGCAATCGTTCCGGCTGATGCCGGCGTTACACTGGTTTGCGCACAGGCAACTCGAGAGGAGAGCCGCATAAATGAGGTTCCACAGATTCAACATCAAGAGTGTCGCGCACATGAAATTCACACGTGACGTAACCCCCGCTTGGTCCGCTGTCCTAGCGGCTGCGCTTCTGAGCGTCTGCCTCGTTGCTGAAAACAGCAGCGCGCAACAGGTCCTGACAGGGCATACAGGTGTTGTAGTGTCCGTGGCGTATTCGCCGGATGGTCAGACCATCGCCAGCGGCAGCTACGACAACACGGTTCGCATCTGGAACGCCAACACAGCAGCGCATATCAGAACGCTGACAGGGCATACGAGTACGGTCAGACCCGTAGCGTACTCGCCGGATGGTCAGACCATCGCCAGCGGCAGCGACAACGACAACGAATCCACGATTCGTATCTGGAACGCCAGCACGGGAGCGCATATCAGAACGCTGACAGGACATACGAACGGAGTCTTGTCCTTAGCGTATTCACCGGATGGTCAGACGCTCGCCAGCGGCGGCTTCGACTCCAAGATTCGGCTCTGGAACGCCAGCACAGGAGCGCATATCAGAACGCTGACAGGACATACAGATCGGGTCCAATCCTTGACGTATTCTCCGGATGGTCAGGCAATCGCCAGCGGGGGCTACGACACCACGGTTCGGCTCTGGAACGCCAGCACGGGAGCGCTGATACGAACGCTGACAGGGCATGGGGATGATGTCTGGTCCGTGGCATATTCTCCGGATGGTCAGACGCTCGCCAGCGGCAGCTGGGACTCCACGGTTCGGCTCTGGAACGCCAACACAGGCGCGCTGATACGAACCCTCCAAGGACCTACGATTTTTACCGTCAATTCCGTGGCGTATGCGCCGGATGGTGAAACGATCGCCAGCGGCGGCAGTGAAAACACGATTCGGATATGGAACGCCAGCACAGGAGCGCATATTAGAACCCTCCAAGGACATACAAGTCACATCAGTTCCGTGGCGTATTCACCGGATGGTGAGACGATCGCCAGCGGCGGCGGCGACAACACGATACGCCTCTGGGACATCACCCCAACGGCAACCGTGTCCGGTCCGAGCGGGACGCAAACAAGCGCGTTCAATGTGACGATCGCGTTCAGCTCCGCCGTCACAGGTTTCACGTCGTCCGACATCACTGTGACAAACGGCTCCGTGACAAGCTTGACCGGCAGCGGCGCCAGCTACACGGCGACCATTCAGCCATCCAGCTCCGGAGCCGTTACGGTGAGCGTCCCCGCCAACGCCGCGGGGAACAACACCGCTTCCAATACCTACTCTGTCAACGCTGAAACCGGAGGGCCGCGGGTCCTGACAGGGCATACGGATGGAGTCGTGTCTGTGGCGTATTCACCGAACGGTCAGACGATCGCCAGCAGCGGCTGGGACAACACGATACGCATCTGGAACGCCAACACTGGCGCGCATATACGAACCCTCCAAGGGCATACGGATTATGTCTTGTCTGTGGCGTATGCGCCGGATGGTCAGTCGATCGCCAGCGGCAGCCTTGACAACACGATCCGGATCTGGAACGCCAACACGGGAGCGCATATACAAACCCTCCAGGGGCATACAGTTCGGGTCAGTTCTGTGGCGTATTCACCGGATGGTCAGACGATCGCCAGCGGCAGATACGACAACACGGTTCGGATCTGGAACGCCAACACTGGCGCGCTGATACGAACGCTTACAGGGCATACGGGTGTGGTCAGGTCCGCGGCGTATGCGCCGGATGGTCAGTCGCTCGCCAGCGGCAGCCTTGACAACACGATCCGGATCTGGAACGCCAACACAGGAGCGCATATCAGAACCCTCCAAGGACATGGGCGTTTTATCTATTCCGTGGCGTATGCGCCGGATGGTCAGACGATCGCCAGCGGCAGCGACGACGATACGATACGCATCTGGAACGCCAACACAGGAGCGCTGATACGAACCCTCCAGGGACATACTGATTGGGTCAATTCTGTGGCGTATGCGCCGGATGGTCAGACGATCGCCAGCGGCAGCATTGACGATACGATACGCATCTGGAACGCCAACACAGGAGCGCATATCAGAACCCTCCAGGGACATACGGATTGGGTCCTTTCTGTGGCGTATGCGCCGAATGGTCAGTCGCTCGCCAGCTGCAGTCGCGACAGAACGATACGCATCTGGGACATCAGCGACATTGAAGTTCCTGCAACCCGCCCAACTGTGACCGTCTCCGGTCCGAGCGGGACGCAAACAGGCGCGTTCAATGTGACGATCTCATTCAGCTCCGCCGTCACGGATTTCACATCGTCCGACATCGTTGTGACGAACGGCTCCGTGACAAGCTTTACCGGCAGCGGGGCAAGCTACACGGCGACGATTCAACCGTCCAGCTCCGGAACTGTTACGGTGAGCGTCCCCGCCAACGCCGCGGGGAACAACACCGCTTCCAATACCTACTCTGCCAACGCTGATACCGGAGGACCGCGGGTCCTGACAGGGCATACGGATGGAGTCGTGTCTGTGGCGTATTCACCGAACGGTCAGACGATCGCCAGCGCCAGCAGCGACCGCACGATACGCATCTGGAACGCCAACACGGGAGCGCTGATACGAACTCTGACAGGGCATACACATTATGTCATGTCAGTGGCGTATTCTCCGAATGGTCAGACGATCGCCAGCGGCAGCGTTGACAAGACGATACGCATCTGGAACGCCAACACAGGAGCGCTGATACGAACTCTCCAAGGGCATACAAGTCACATCAGTTCCGTGGCGTATTCTCCGGATGGTCAGACCATCGCCAGCGGCAGCTGGGACAACACGATACGCATCTGGAACGCCAACACAGGAGCGCTGATACGAACCCTTCAGGGACATACGGATTGGGTCAGTTCCGTGGCGTATGCGCCGGATGGTCAGACGATCGCCAGCAGCGACTACGACGCCGCGATCCGCATCTGGAACGCCAACACTGGCGCGCAGATACGAACGCTTTCAGGACATACGGGCAATGTCTTGTCCGTGGCGTATGCGCCGGATGGTCAGACGATCGTCAGCGGCAGCGGCGGCAACCCGCCGATCCGCATCTGGAACGCCAACACGGGAGCGCATCTCCAAACTCAACAGCATAGAGCTGTCTTTTCTGTGACGTATTCTCCGGACGGTCAGACGATCGCCGGCGGCGGGGGCAGCAACAGTGGGGGAGGTATAGTACAGATCTGGAACGCCAATACTGGCGCGCTGATACGAACGCTTACAGGGCATACGGCTGTGGCGCGTACCGTGGCGTATTCACCGGACGGTCGGTCGCTCGCCAGCGGCAGCGACGACAACACGGTTCGGATCTGGGACATCAGCGACATTGAAGTTCCTGCAGCCCGCCCAACGGCAACCGTGTCTGGTCCGAGCGGTACGCAAACAGGCGCGTTCAATGTGACGATCGCGTTCAGCTCCGCCGTCACAGGTTTCACGTCGTCCGACATCGTTGTGACGAACGGCTCCGTGACAAGCTTGACCGGCAGCGGCGCATCCTACACGGCGACGATTCAGCCGTCCAGCTCCGGAGCCGTTACAGTGAGAGTTCCCGCCAACGCCGCGGGGAACAACACCGCCTCCAGCGCCTACTCTGTCAACGCTGAAACCGGAGGGCCGCGAGTCTGGACAGCCCATAACGGCGGTGTCTTTTCCGTGACGTATTCACCGGATGGTCAGTCGCTCGCCAGCTCCAGCAGCTCGATACGCATATGGAACCCCAACACGGGAGCGCAGATACGAGAGCTGACAGGGCATACGTCTGGTGTCTCGTCCGTGGCGTATTCACCGGACGGCCAGACGATCGCCAGCGGCAGCTGGGGAGGCAGGATACGCATCTGGAACGCCAGCACAGGCGCGCAGATACGAACCATCCAGGGACATACAGATCGGGTCCTTTCCGTGGCGTATTCACCGGATGGTCAGACCATCGCCAGCGGCAGCCGCGACAACACGATGCGCATCTGGAACGCCAGCACGGGAGCGCTGATACGAACGCTGACAGGGCATACGAATGGTGTCAGTTCCGTGGCTTATTCACCGGATGGTCAAACGATCGCCAGCGGCAGCTATGACGGCGCGATACGCATCTGGAACGCCAACACGGGAGCGCTGATACGAACGCTGACAGGAGATACGATTGCTGTCTATTCTGTGGCGTATTCACCGGATGGTCAAACGATCGCCAGCGGCAACTGGAGAGGCATACGCATCTGGAACACCAACACGGGAGCGCAGATACGAACGCTTACAGGGCATACGGATGGGGTCAGGTCTGTGGCGTATTCACCGGATGGTCAGACGATCGCCAGCGGCGGCTACGACGCCAAGATACGCATCTGGAACGCCAACACTGGCGCGCACATACGAACGCTTACAGGTCATGCGGGAGATGTCAATTCCGTAGCGTATGCGCCGGATGGTCAGTCGCTCGCCAGCGGGGACGGCCACAGGACGATACGCCTCTGGGACATCAGCGACATTGAAGTTCCTGCAGCCCGCCCAACTGTGACCGTCTCCGGTCCGAGCGGGACGCAAACAGGCGCGTTCAATGTGACGATCGCGTTCAGCTCCGCCGTCACAGGTTTCACGTCGTCCGACATCGTTGTGACGAACGGCTCGGTGATCGACCTTGCCGTCAGCGGCGCAAGCTACACGGCGACGATTCAGCCGTCCAGCTCCGGAACCGTTACAGTGAGCGTCCCCGCCAACGCCGCGGGGAACAACACCGCTTCCAACTCCTACTCTGTCAACGCTGATACCGGAGGGCCGCGGGTCCTTACAGGACATACGGCTGCAGTCTTGTCTGTGGCGTATTCACCGGATGGTCAGTCGCTCGCCAGCGGCAGCCTTGACAACACGATTCGGATCTGGAACGCCAACACAGGAGCGCAGATACGAACCCTCCAGGGACATACGTATTGGGTCAGTTCTGTGGCGTATTCTCCGGGCGGTCAGTCGCTCGCCAGCGGCAGCTACGACTCCACGGTTCGGATCTGGAACGCCAACACAGGAGCGCAGATACGAACCCTCCAGGGACATACGAGTTGGGTCTTTTCTGTGGCGTATTCACCGGATGGTCAGACGATCGCCAGCGGCGACTATGACGACACGATACGTATCTGGAACGCCAACACGGGAGCGCAGATACGAAGGCTTTCAGAGCGTATTGGTGATGTCTTTTCTGTGGCATATTCACCGGATGGCCAGACGATCGCCAGCGGCAGCAGAGACAACACGGTTCGGATCTGGAACGCCAACACGGGAGCGCATATCAGAACCATCCGACATACGATTTCGGTCTTTTCTGTGGCGTATTCACCGGATGGTCAGACCATCGCCAGCGGCAGCGACACGATCCGCATCTGGAACGCCAACACGGGAGCGCTGATACGAACCCTCCAAGGACATGGGCATTTGATCGCTTCCGTGGCGTATTCACCGGATGGTCAGACCATCGCCGGCGGCAGCTTTAACGAGATACGCATCTGGAACGCCAACACGGGAGCGCTGATACGAACCCTCCAAGGGCATACGGGTAGTGTCAGTTCCGTGGCGTATTCACCGGATGGTCAGTCGCTTGCCAGCGGCAGCGACGACAACACGATTCGGATCTGGGACATCAGCGACATTGAAGTTCCTGCAGCCCGCCCAACTGTGACCGTCTCCGGTCCGAGCGGGGCGCAAACAGGTCCATTTGAATTGGAGATCGAATTCAGTCAGGCGGTCGCGGGCTTCGAAGAGTCGGATATTGATGTGGTCAACGGGACCGTAACCGAGTTCGCAGGCTCCGGCGCTTCCTACACAGCGACAATTGCGCCGTCCAGCTCAGGCATTGTCATTGTCATCATTCCGGACAACGCCGCTGATGGAAATGAAAGCGTCACAAAAATTTACTTCGTTGAACTTGCGCCTACGACTTCCTTTACGCTTCAGCTCAAAAAGGGGTTGAATCTGATCCATGTTCCTGTGAAGGTGGACGGCTTAAAGAATGTTGGCGACCTGTACAACAAGCTGGGCGGGAGCGGCGATGTTCTCTACATTCTGACGCAGAAACTAGACGGACAATTTGCCGCTTACACCGGCATTCCAGGCCCCGCTGGCGAAATGGCGTTGTTGGATCATGCGGGCGCGCTTGTGAGTATGAAGAATTCCAAGTCGGTCACGTTCATGGGCGGCCTTTTGAAGCCTGAAGTTCCGCTGCGCGCCGGCATCAATATGATCGGCGTCACGCGCGCCGGCGCCGTTGAGACCATCGGGGATTTGGCGGATCTTTCAACCGTTCCGCTGACCGTGATTGCCTTGAAGCATGACGATGCCGGCAGCCCCCTTTTTCAGCTCTCCACCGACTCGACCGACGCGGCGAAGGGCGGCGACGGTTATTTTATCGTGGCGGCAGCGGAAACCGTCTTGACCTTCGACGGCTCCGCATGGTCAAACGACGCGGCGACTGCCGCTGCGTCCGCGGAGGCGGTCGCGTACGACCCGTCCTCAACGCCGCTTCTTGTGGTGGAGGGTTCCGTCGCGCGGGAGGACAATCTCGCGCCGCTGAACGGGTTAGAGATTTCCATTGCGAACCTGCAGACTGGACAGACAGCGTCTGACCTGGCGGGCAGCGGCTCCATTTCTGGCCGTTTCTCGCTGCCGCTTCTGGCGTTGACAGGGGACAGCTACGCCATCGGCGACGCTTTTGATCTGCGTGTGTTCGATTCGAGCGGGACATTCGGCGGCGTTCAAACGGTTCGCGTCGTTCTGGACAAGGAGTCTGTCGCCTCGGGGCGCATGGACATCGGCAAACTGCTGGCGACCGCCATACCGAGCGAGCCGGCGCTGCTTCCGAACTACCCAAACCCGTTCAACCCAGAAACCTGGATCCCGTTTGAGTTGACAGATTCAAGCCGCGTGAGGGTGACGATCTACAACTCGTCAGGTCAAACCGTGCGCGTGTTGGAGCTTGGGCAGTTGCCGGCGGGCGCCTACCGCAGCCGCGCCAAAGCCGCCCATTGGGACGGACGGAACAGCCTGGGCGAACCTGTCGCCAGCGGCATTTATTATGTCCGCATTGAGGCGGGTTCGTTCACGGGGCTTCGGCGCATGATTGTGTTGAAATAGGACATAGCGGATCCCCCACTTGAAAGGGGTTGGAGATTTGATCGGTTCGGGTCAGTCTCTAGATTCCCGCTTACGCGGGAATGACAGGAGGGCGCGCGGGGGCGGGTTTGCCGTTCCCGCGCCAAACCCTTATATAATGAGTCGTCGGTTGATGAGGCTTCATGTCAACGGCGCGTCGGGATCGCATAGGTTCGTTCATCAACCTTTTCAAAGCCCAGTTTTTGCGCGACCCTCAACGAAGCGGCGTTGTCGGCTCCGCAGCTCCAGACAGGCGTCTTGCCTCTTGCCTGTATCTCCTGCGCGGCAAGCGACGCCGCCGCGGTCGCAAAACCTCTCCCCCGCCACGGCTCCAGAGTGGACACGCCGATGTCCGCATGCCGTTCCGTTTCAGCGTAGGTGTGCGCGATGGCAACCAGCCGCCCCTCCACAACGGCTCCAGCGGCGACGCCGTCTGTCAGCATCGCTTCGGGCGATTCATAGCCGGCGCCTTGTATTTCAGCGGGCGCGTTCAGGATGAGCGGCGCGTCCGACAGCGTCAAACAGCGCGCGTGTTCGTTAACATGCCGCTCAACAGGTTTCAGCAGCGCATGGTACAGATCGGCGTAATATTGAACGGGCGCGCCCGTCTCCGCCTCTATCAGCCGACCGATAGGCTCCGCCAGTTGAGACGGCGCGTCCACGCATGCCCATCCGTCCACCGCCTTCAAGAGGCTCCATACGGCGCCGGCGTCGGTTCCGTAAGCGAACGGCTCTTCAGGCGCGTATTCGCTCACGACCAGCGCGGCAAGCGGCTTCGTCAACCGGCCGGCGGCGTAGGCGGCGCATCTGCCCTGCATCAGCCGGGCAACGGGAATGACCGTCGTCGGCTTGTCGCCGAGCGTTGCCGCGAGAGTTCGGCGTTCTTGAGCTGTCAGCCGCATCGCCGTCTACGAAAAAGGGGCGTTTTGGAGGTCCCAATGGCCGTATCGGTCGTCGCCGCGGACGAGTACGACCTTCCAGCCGCGCCCATGCGAGTTGCGAATCGTCTGGCGGACGTCGGGGGAGATGTAGCGCAGCGTCATGCCGCACCGCCGGCGGTTGGAGCGGTTCGGTCGGCTGCCGTGGACGAGCCGCCCGTCATGGAGCGAGATTTCGCCCGCTTTTAACACAAAATCGACGGCTCCACTCTCCTCCTCTTTTGAGACGGCAACCTCCTGATTGACGCTGAGCAGGTTGCCTTTCTCTTTGGAGACGCCATGCTCCAGAACGCCGTTCAGATGCGACCTCGGCACGGCGCGCATGCACCCGTTTTCAACCCCGCTGTCGTCAATGGCGTACCAGGCGGTGATAGCGCTGGGCGGCTCTAAGCCCCAGTATGTAACGTCCTGATGCCACGCGACAAAGTTGCTGGCGTTCGGATCGCCGTACTTGCAAAAGGCGTGCGTCGCCATGAGCAGAATATCCCGCCCAATCAGCGCTTCGACGCAGTCCAAAACGCGCGGATGAGACGCCAGCTCCCATATAAACGGCTCCTCAAAATGCCTGTCCAAAATCCCGATCTGGCATTTTTCGCGCCCCTCCGCTTTTTCAATGCGGTCAAATTCCGCCTGATACCGCGCGGCGTCCGCCGGCGGCGCAATCCTCAAGCCGGACAGATAACCCTCGCGCCTGTAACGCTCCGCCTGCTTATTTGTCAACATCTCAAAGCCCCGTCAGTTCTGCCTGCTCCCGCCCGTCGATGATCGCTTTCACAAACTCGGTCAGCGGTTCGATCATGGCGCGATACAGCGCCTCGCCTTTTTCCGCTGTCGCCGCGCGGACGCCTGCGTCGTCCGAGTTGGCGATCTCATCCATGCGCGCGTTTTCAGGAAACATATAGAGCGCCATGGAGGTCTCGTATTCCTGCGCGTGTCCCGGGACGCTCTTTGTGTCGAGCCAGCGGTTTGCCGCCTCTTTCGGCACAAAGTCCCAGTAGGAGCGGAAATGGATGTTTTTTTGAAAATAACGCCGAAACTGGTTGACGGAGCCTTCCATCGGGTCGACGTTGCCGCCGTGTCCGTTCAGAATAAGGATGTTTTCGATGCCATGGCGGATGAAGCTGTCGCAGGCGTCCCAGAGCGCCGCTTGAAAGGCGGCGGGCTTCATCGTGATGGAGCCGAACCGAAACTCCATATGATGCTCCGAAATGCCGGCGTTGATCGGAACAGCGACAAGAGCCGACGGATAAACCCGCCGGGCAACATCTTCAGCGACCATCGCCGCCGACTGAATATCATGGATCATCGCCAAATGCGTCAGATGCTGCTCAATGCTCCCGGTCGGTATAACGGCGAGTTTCACATCTCCCGACTGGATGCGTTCCCACGCCTCTTTTCGGGTCAGCTGTTCAAGCCGCACGATGCGCGGTTCCATAGGCGTCCTTTCCTGTTTAATAGCCATGCTGCGGGTCGACAAGATTCAAAAGCGGTTCGCCGGCGGCGAAGCGGCGTATATTCTCGATGGCGATCTCCTCCCCCCGTTCCGCCGAGACGGCGGACGACCCGGAGACATGCGGCGTCAAGATCACATTCGGCATGTCCCACAACGGGCTTTCTACGGGCAGCGGCTCTGGGTTTGTTACATCCAGCCCTGCGCCTGCAATCTGCCCTTCGGTCAAGGCGCGCGTCAAGGCGGCGGCGTTCACCGTCGCGCCGCGCCCGATATTGAAGAACAGCGCCGTCTGCTTCATCAACCCAAACTCGCGCGCGCCGACGCAATTGCGCGTCGCGTTCGTCAGCGGAAGGCAGACGACGAACAGATCGGACAGGCGCAGCAGGTCGTCTAAACGATCAGGCGTCCATAACGCTTCGGCAAAGTCAGGCTTTGAACGTCCGCGGCGGGCGACGCCGTACGCTTTCATTCCAAAGGCGGCTCCAATCTGCGCGACGCGCGTTCCGATGGAACCCATGCCGTAGACGCCGAGGTTTTTGCCGTACAGGTCGGCGGGTCTATCGCCGCGCTCCCACCGCTTTTCAAGCTGGTTGCGTATATGCAGGTTGATCTGTCGGGTGAGGGACAGCGCCATCGCAAACACATGCTCGGCGATGGGGATGTCGTAGGCGCCGCTTCCGTTCGTGAGGGCGATGCCGCGTTGGGCGAGCTGTTGGGGAAAGTAGCGGTCGACGCCGGCGCTGCGCATGTGGATCCAGCGCAGTTTGGCGCAGCGGTCCAGCATGTCCTCGCGCGGGGAGCCGCCGTAGAGCGCGTCCGCTTTTGGGAGGCGCTCCAGCATCTCCGCGCGGTCTTCAAAGAGGATGAAGCGGGCGTTCGGCGCCGCCTCTTTGAGCCGCTGTTCAAATTGGCGGTAGAATGCGCCGCGGACGAGGATATTCACGTTTTGCCCTCAACTTGCGATAAACGCATTTTAGCGCAAAGAGGGCGAGGGCGCTATCTTTTGGCGGTGTGGATGCAGGCCTTGGCTAGCGAAAAACTGAAAGAAAGCACTTCAGCTGCGTTCATTCTGATTTCGCTTTATTTCCGCTAATTCTTCCAAAAATCTTATTAAATTATTCCTACCTCTTTGCGGATCGTCGCTTGTATTTCTTCTGTTGCCATAGATTTTGCTGCGACTTCCATCCGCGTCAGGTTCAAAGTTAATAATCTCCGCTTTCCACTCGTTGCCATCCTTCGTAATATCGACAACGATCGGACCAACATCGTCGCCGTCTCTTTCTGCTTTGAGCCATGCCTTTAAGCGTTCTCCGTGAACGAGTTCCCCATCAGAGAACGGATATGCAGCGGTAACGTCATGACTCCCATCATGATGTTCAATGCCTGGAATTTCTCTCAAGGCGTAATCGAATGCGCTGTCGGATCGCCCATGTTTTGCGTTGTTGTCCTCCGCGATCTGGATATGAGAATTCCATACCACAAAGTAAAGATGAACTTTATCCTCTTTTACCACCCACATGTTGAACCCCTTATGTGTTTGCGCGTCAGCTTACTTCAGTAGGCAACGCGCGACCTTGAAGTTTCTTGCGACCCAGCGTATCTGAACGACCGAACATAACCATGCCATATTCGTAGCTTGGTGTCAAATTTATTCGATAACGCCGCGCTCTCGCAACTTCGCTAACAGCTCCTCCTGCGTCCCGGTCCCTTTGGCGGAGTTACAGGCGTGGCAAAGCAGCTGCAGGTTGTCGACGGTGTCCGGCCCGCCCCTCGACTTTGCGCGGATATGGTCTATCGTCATGTTCCGATACGGAAAATGAATCCTGCAGCCTGTGCATTCTCCGTTCTGCTTACTGTAGAGCTGCGGTTTGAAATCGGCGGGGCGAGGCTCTTTGATGTCGGTTCGTTTCGGCGGTTCGCGCAGGACGATGACATCCGCTTCAGGGTCGAAGGTCTGCGTTCCTTCCAGCGTATGGCGGGCTTCGTCTAAGCGGTATTTTGTGATCACCTCCGCGCTGGGGGAGATGTCGATGCCGACCCACCGCCTGCCCAGAAGTTCCGCGGCGACGCATGCTGTCGCGCAGCCGCAAAACGGATCGAACACATAATCGCCTTCTTTGGAGGACGCTTTGATGATCCGATCCAAAAGAGCCAACGGCTTTTGAGTCGGCCAACCCGTGCGCTCTTTAGCCATGTTGTTTATGGTTGGAATCGCAAAAACGTCGGACGACAATTTTCCTCTCTCGTCTGGCTTATACCGCTCGTCTCCGTAGCTTTCCGCATTTTTGACCCAGTTGCTGTCCTCCGCGTAAGGAACGCGGACGCTGTCAGGATTGAATGTCCAGTTCGATTTCTTTGAGTAGAATAAGATGATGTCGTGCTTTCTGCCGTAGAATTTTTTGCTGGTGACGGCGACATTGTAGTACCACCACACGATCTCATTTCGGAAATTGGATTTTCCAAAAATGCTGTCCATGCATGTTTTGAGGTAGTGGCTCGCTGTCGGGTCGCAATGCAGGTAAATGCTTCCCGTATCTTTCAAGATGCGCCGCATCTCAAAAAGACGGATCGACATGGAGGTCATGTAGATCGCCATTGACCTGTCGTAAATCGTCTCGGTCGCTTTGATGGCTTCGTATAAATCCTGATGCCGCGACGCGATCTCTCCGCGCCATTCTTCTTTGACGTCTTCGTCTGTCCAAATGTCTTTGAAAGTCGCGCCTTCAGCGGGCGATCCGATGGGGGCTTTATACTCCCGTTTCGTGTTGAAGGGCGGGTCAAGATAAATCAGGTCAACGCTTTCGGAATCGATCCCGCGCATGATGTCCAGATTGTCGGCGATAAACAGCGTGCGATTTTTGAGATTCACGGCTCCAGCCTTTGACGTACAAGATCGTCCGTTCCCAGCAGATCAAATCGTGTCGACATCGGCGTTATCTGCGCGTGTTTGATCAGCGCTTGCCCGACAAACACCTTGTCTTCAGAAATCAGCTTCACATCGCCAAGACCGCCGCCGAATGAGCATTGGCCTTCAAGCGTTCCGTTCGCTTCCACTACGATCCAGTTTCCGACGCCGCGGCTGTCTGTCCACTCAATCAACGATCCGCTTGTAATTTTCAAAGACAGCGCATCGTTCTTAAATCCGCCGGAAACGCGCGTAATGGTCGCCATGCTGCATCCTTTCTATTTCGCCTGACACCATAAGAATAACGTAAAAGCTCGCAGTTGTCCATTGAGCGCCGCTCATTCAATAACGCCCCGCTCGCGCAACTTCGCTATCAGCTCCTCCTGCGTCCCGGTCCCTTTGGCGGAGTTGCAGGCGTGGCACAGCAGCTGCAGGTTGTCGACGGTGTCAACGCCGCCTCTAGCGCGCGGGCGTATATGGTCAATTGTCATATTCCGATACGGAAAATGAATCTTGCAGCCTGCGCATTCTCCGTTCTGTTTGCCGTAGAGCGCCGGTTTATGTTCAATCGGCTTCGGAATCTGAATATCGGTACGCTTCGGCGGTTCGCGCAGAACGATCACATCCGCTTCAGGATCGAAGGTTTGCGTCCCTTCCAGGTTATGCCGCGCCTCATCCAGGCGGTATTTTGTGATCACCTCCGCGCTGGCCGATATGTCGATGCCGACCCAACGCCTGCCCAGAAGTTCCGCGGCGACGCATGCTGTCGCGCAGCCGCAGAACGGATCAAACACAAGATCGCCCTCGTTGGAGGACGCCTTGATGACGCGGTCTAACAGCTTGAGCGGCTTCTGCGTCGGCCAGCCGGTGCGCTCTTTTCGGCTGATATGTCCGCCGCTCGGTATATCGTCCCACCAGTCTTCGATAATTTTTCCATTCCCAAACAGCTCCGAGACTTCCTCTTCTGTTCTGCCGTCAGCATAGCCAGCTGTGATGCCCGCTTCGCCTTCGTCGTATTGTCTTCTGGCAGTGAACGATTCGCTGTAAGGGATGCGGACAGCGTCCGCATTGAAGGCAGCGGCTCTCGACTTGACATAAAACAGGACGACATCATGTTTTCTAGGAAACCAGCGGCGGACGTTGGACGGACCCTTATACGCCCAGATGATCTCGTTGCGAAAGTTGTTTTTGCCGAAGATGGCGTCCATACAGACTTTCAGGTAATGGTTCGCCGTCTGGTCGCAATGCAGGTAGATGCTGCCGGTCTTTTTCAAAATCCGCCGCATTTCAAAGAGGCGCACCGACATCGCCGTCATGTAGATCGCCATTGACGGATCGTAAATCTTTCCCGCCGTTTGGATGTTGTCATACAGGTCTTGATGCCGCGACGCGATTTCCCCGCGCCACTCTTCTTTGACGTCTTCGTCTGTCCAAATGTCCTTGAATGTCGCCCCT
Organism: Candidatus Poribacteria bacterium; assembly: GCA_963665845.2. Taxonomy (GTDB): domain Bacteria; phylum Poribacteria; class WGA-4E; genus JAPPNK01. The sequence goes on along the minus strand of OY762492.1, from coordinate 1,188,438 downwards.
TCAGCGGGAGATCCGATGGGCGCCTTAAACCGCTTTTTCTTGTTGAAAGGCGGGTCCAGATAAATCAGGTCAACGCTCTCCGAATCGATCCCGCGCATGATGTCCAGATTGTCGGCGATAAACAGCGTCCGATTTTTCAGGTTCATGTTCGCTCTCCCTTATTTGATAACGCCGCGCTCGCGCAACTTCACTAACAGCTCCTCTTGGGTCCCGGTTCCTTTAGCCGAGTTGCATGCATGGCACAGCAGCTGCAGGTTGTCGGGCGTGTCGGCGCCGCCTCTAGCGCGCGGATGGATATGGTCGATCGTCATGTTCCGATACGGAAAATGAATCTTGCAGCCTGTGCATTCTCCGTTCTGTTTGCCGTAGAGAGCCGGTTTATGTTCAATCGGCTTTGGAATCTGAATATCGGTACGTTTCGGCGGTTCGCGCAGAACGATCACATCCGCTTCTGGGTCGAAGGTTTGCGTTCCTTCCAGGTTATGCCGCGCCTCGTCCAGCCGGTATTTCGTGATGACCTCCGCGCTTGGAGAAATATCGATGCCGACCCATCGCCGCCCTAGAAGCTCCGCGGCGACGCATGCGGTCGCGCAGCCGCAGAACGGATCAAACACAAGATCGCCTTCGTTGGAGGACGCCTTGATAATGCGCTTCAGCAGCGCCAACGGTTTCTGCGTCGGCCAGCCGGTGCGCTCTAGAGACTGGCTGATTAGAGCCTTCGTTTCAGGGTCGTCGTCCCAAACATCCCGCACATACACATCCGCATAATGCCGCCCCTCCTCGTCTATTTTCGTATGGCGAAACGGCTTTTCATAGATGAGTCGCTGCATCTGCGGATGGAAGGTCGGCTTCTTTCCGCCGCCGTAATGTAAAAGCACATCATGCTTTCTGGGCCATCTCGCTTTGCTCACGCCCTGCGTCCGATACCCCCATATCACCTCGCTTTGGAAATTCCCTGCCTTGAAGATCGAGTCCATAATGATCTTAAGGTAGTGGCTCGCTGTCGGGTCGCAATGCAGGTAAACGCACCCCGTTTTTTTCAAAATGCGCTTCATTTCAAAAAGACGGACAGCCATAGCGGTCATGTAGATCGACATCGATGGATCGTAGAGCGCGTCCGCCGCTTTAATGACTTCATACAGGTCTTGATGCTGGGCAGCGATTTCCCCGCGCCACTCTTCCTTGACGTCTTCGTCTGTCCAGATGTCTTTGAAAGTCGCGCCTTCAGCGGGCGATCCGATCGGAGCTTTATACTCCCGCTTCGTGTTGAAGGGCGGGTCAAGATAGATCAGGTCAACGCTCTCCGAATCGATCCCGCGCATGATGTCCAGATTGTCGGCGATAAACAGCGTCCGATTTTTCAGGTTCATGTTCGCTCTCCCTTATTCAATAACGCCCCGATCGCGCAACTTCGCTAACAGCTCCTCCTGCGTCCCTGTTCCCTTGGCAGAGTTGCAGGCGTGGCACAGCAGCTGCAAGTTGTCGGGCGTGTCGGCGCCGCCTCTAGCGCGCGGATGGATATGGTCGATTGTCATGTTCCGATACGGAAAATGAATCTTGCAGCCTGCGCATTCTCCGTTCTGTTTGCCGTAGAGAGCCGGTTTATGTTCAATCGGCTTCGGAATCTGGATGTCGGTGCGCTTCGGCGGCTCGCGCAGGACGATCACATCCGCTTCAGGGTCGAAGGTTTGCGTCCCTTCCAGATTATGCCGCGCCTCATCCAGGCGGTATTTTGTGATCACCTCGGCGCTGGCCGATATGTCAATGCCGACCCAACGCCGCCCTAGAAGTTCGGCGGCGACGCATGCCGTCGCGCAGCCGCAGAACGGGTCAAACACAAGATCCCCTTCGTTCGAAGAGGCTTTGATAATGCGCTCTAACAGCGTCAGCGGCTTCTGCGTCGGCCAGCCGGTGCGCTCTTTGGATGTGTTGATAATCGGCTTAATGTCGTCCCAAACGTCTCGAACATAGACGTCAGCGTAATGGCGCCCTTCATCGTCTTGGTTTTGGGAAAAAAACGGTTTCTCGTAATAGATTCTTTCCTTTGGCGGCTGATGGCGGTAAGCGTTCGAGCTTGCATAGAACAGAATCGTGTCATGCTTTCGAGGCCATCGTTTTTTACTCACGCCGCCTGTGCGGTAAGCCCATGCGATTTCGTTTTGGAAACTGGATTTTCCGAAGATGCTGTCCATGCAGATTTTCAGGTAATGGCTCGCTGTCGGATCGCAATGGAGATAGACGCTGCCCGTTTTTTTCAAGATGCGCTGCATTTCAAAAAGACGGATCGACATCGCCGTCATGTAGATCGCCATCGACTCGTCGTAGATGGAGCCGACCAATTTGATTGCGCCGTACAGGTCTTGATGCTGGGCAGCGATTTCTCCGCGCCATTCCTCTTTGACGTCTTCGTCTGTCCAAATGTCCTTGAATGTCGCCCCTTCAGCAGGGGATCCGATGGGCGCCTTAAACCGCTTCTTCTTGTTGAAAGGCGGGTCCAGATAAATCAGGTCGACGCTCTCCGAATCGATCCCGCGCATGATGTCCAGATTGTCCGCGATAAACAGCGTCCGATTTTTCAGGTTCATCCTGCGTCTTTCTACGGCATGACGCCCGGGAAGCGCAGCCCCGCCGTCTCGTCCAGCCCTGCCATCAGGTTCAGGTTCTGCAGCGCGGCGCCGGCGGCTCCTTTGCCGAGGTTGTCCAGCGCGCACGTGACAATCAGCCTGTTCACGCGCTCATCAACCGCAACGCCGACATGGACGTTGTTGCTGCCGTAAACCGCCTTCGTTTCGGCGGATTCGCCCGGCGGGAGCGTCTGTATGAACGGCTCATTCGCGTAGCGCCGCTCATAAAATGCATGAATCTCCTCCAGCGAAAGCGGGCGCGTCAAGGGGGCATAAGCCGCCGTCAGAATGCCGCGCGTCATCGGCATATAATGGGGAGTGAACCCGACGCGCAGATCAGGGTTGCCGCTTGCCGCTTGCAGCTCCTGCTCCATTTCAGGCGTGTGGCGGTGCGAGGCGATACCGTATGCGGCGACATTTTCTTGCCGCGACGAAAACAGAATCTTTTCATTCAGCTTGCGCCCCGCGCCCGACAGCCCAGACTTCGAGTCGACAACAATCCCGCCCATGTCGATCATACGCTCCTCGACGGCGGGAAGTAACGCAAAAACGGCGCTCGTCGGGTAACAGCCAGGATTGGCGACAAGGTCCGCGCCGGCGATTTTCTGACGGTACAGTTCCGGCAAACCGTACACGGCGGACGGCAGCAGCTCGGGGCTGGTATGCTCGGCGTCGTACCAGCGTTCATAGGTGGAGACCTCTTTGAGGCGGTAGTCGGCGCTGAAATCCAGGACGCGGACGCCTTCGTTCAGCAGCGCGGGGGCGTACTCCATCGCGGCGCGGTGCGGGACGGCAAGTACGGCGGCGTCAACGCGCCCTGTCAGCGTCTCAACGGCGGTCGTCTCCAGCGTCAAATCGCAGTATCCGCGCAGGTTCGGCGCGAAGTCGACGATGGGGCGGCCCGCTTCGGTGCGCGAGGTGAGAACGGCAAGATCGATCCCGCCCGGATGCGCGGCGAGCAGGCGTATCAATTCGACGCTGGTGTAACTGGTCGCTCCGACAATGGCGATTTTCATGGCGTTCCTCCTATCATTAACGCATGATACTCCATACGCTTGGATTGTCAATCTATCCTCTGACCTCACGTCTTAAGTTGGGACATGGCGGCGGGCGAACGCGGGCGGTTTCTGCGACGCCTCTAGATTCCCGCGCGTTTCACCGAAGGGGCGGGAACGCATGCCCCCGCGGAAGCGGCAGTTGGCAAAGCGGCGGTTTTACTTTAACATAAAGAAACGGAGCGAATGAGAGCTGCAGATTGAAACGACGTTCGACACAGGATCATTACGCCGCGCTGGGCGTTTCAAGAGACGCCTCTGAACAGGAGATACGCGGCGCTTTTCGGACGCTGGCGAAGCGGAGGCATCCCGATAAAAACCGCGGCAATCCGCGCGCCCATGCGCTGTTTGAAGAGATCGTAGAAGCGTATCAAACCTTGACCGATGAAGCGAAACGGCGCGACTATGACCGCGAAACAAAACCGCGCCCCGAAACGCCCCATACCTTGTGCTACGACCTCCTCGCGCTTCTTCTAGCGGAGCAGCCCGAAGAAGCGCTGGAGACGCTCGATAAACTGCTGACGCGCCTCAAGACGCCCGTTGGCGCGCTCAACCTGCGCCGGTATCTGAACGAGGAGGACGCGGCGGACTGCGAGTTTCTGACAGCGGAAGCGCTGGAAAACGCCGGGCGGCGCGGCGCGGCGGTCTTGCTGTATGAACGCTGTTTGACGCGGGAGGCGCGCCGCCCCCATTTCCGCAAGTTTGCCGAGGAGATACGGAGCCGCGCGCGCCGCCTGCGTTTCGACAGGCTCATCGAAAAAGCGGGCGGAGAAGCAGGCAGGCGGATGAAGCCGAAACAAGCGCTGAAGCCGATCTTTCAGCTCGGCGCGACGAAGAAGCAGCGGGCGGATTACTGTCAAAAACTGGCGGACGCTCTCAACGAAGCGGGGCATCTGAAATCGGCGCGCCGCTTTCTGGACGAAGCGCGCTGTTTCTCATCCTCTCGCTTTGAAAGAAAGATTCCCCCCTCTCCAAACGGCGCGCCGCGCGCAGAAGCGGAGGAACGACACGCCCAACTACAAGCTGACGCTGGAATATGACGGAACCGATTACGCGGGCTGGCAGGCGCAAACGAACGCTCTCGCCGTTCAGACGGTTGTTGAACAGGCGGTGGAGCGCGTCATGAAGATCGAGGTCAGGATCGTCGGCGCAGGGCGAACCGACGCCGGCGTCCATGCCAGCGGGCAGACCGCCAACTTCCGCGCCCCCGTCCATATCCCGCCGGCGGGACTCCAACGCGCCCTGAACGGCGCCCTGCCGAGCGACATCTCGGTTCGGTCGGCGGAGATCGTCCCCGACGCGTTCCACGCCCGCTTCGACGCCTTGAGCCGAACCTACGAGTACACGATTTGGAACCGCCCTGAACCGTCCGCGCTGCGCGCCCGGTATGTGTGGAACTGGGGCAAGCGGCTTTCGGCGCCGGTATGGAGCGCCATGTGCGCCGAGCTGGTCGGAGAGTTCGATTTTGCGTCGTTTCAAAAAACAGGCGGATCGACCCGCTCAAGCGTGCGGCGAATCCATGAATGCGTCTGCTTCCGCGAGGGCGGCCTGGTGAAGACGCGCGTCAAGGCGAACGGCTTTTTGCGCGGCATGGTTCGCGCAATGGTCGGAACCTTCCGCTGGATCGCCCCTGACGAGAGCGTCGGAAAGGCGGAAGCGGCGGAGCGGCTGCGGGCTGTCTTGGCGGCGCGCGACAGATCGGCGGCGGGTCCGTCCGCGCCGGCGCGCGGGTTGCGCCTCGTCAAGGTCGATTATGCAACCGAAGGCGATGAGCTGTCGTTTATTAAAACGGGCGCGGAGCGCCGCGGTGAAGGTTGAGGATGCGCTTAGATGCGTTTGAAGTCTGTAAAATTGCGCGGTTTCAAAAGCTTTGCCGAGCCGGCGTCTATTGAAACCGGCGGCGGAATCAACGTCATTGTCGGACCGAACGGGTGCGGCAAAAGCAACATCTCCGACGCGATCCGCTGGGCTTTGGGCGAACGCAGCGCCCGCTCGCTTCGCTGCGCCAAGATGCAGGACGCGCTCTTCAACGGCGGCTCCAGCCATAAACCCGCCAACGCCGCCGAAGTGTCCATCCTGTTCTCCAACGAAGAACGAAGCCTGCCCATCGACTCGCCGATGGTGACGGTGACCCGCCGGCTGCGCCGCAGCGGCGAAAGTACCTATATGCTGAACGGCGTCGTCTGCAAACGGCAGGACATCTACGAGCTGTTTATGGACACCGGCATCGGGCGGAACGCCTACTCTCTCATGGAGCAGGGCAACATTGACCGCCTGTTGACGACGCGCCCCGAAGACCGCCGCTCCTTTTTTGACGAGGTCGCCGGCATCACAAAATATAAGTATCAGAAAAAAGAGGCGCTGAAGAAGCTGGAGAGCGCCGATCAGAATCTGGTGAGCATCAACGCGATGATCGCCGAGCTGGAAAGCCGCACGGAGGCTCTGCGCCGTCAAGCGGAGAGCGCGCTGGCTCTGCGCGAGCGCAAGGAGGTTTTGCGCATCCTTGAAATTGAGCTGGCGCGTCGGCGCTGGATGGCGGCGCAAGCGCGCTTGACCGCCGCCGAAGAGGCGTATGAGAAGGCGGATTTGACGATCAAAACATCGTCGCGCGAGCTGGAGCGTCTCGGCTCCATTGAAGAGGAAGAGGCGCGTCAACGGGAACAATTAGCGTCCAAGGCGCAAACGGCGCGCGGGCATGTTCAGAAGATTGAGGTGGAGATTGCGCGCGTTGAAGGCGACATCGGTTATCAAAAAGATCGGCAGCAGACGCTCATGGACGACCGGGACGGCGCCGCCGAGCGCATCGAGACGCTGCGCGGTCAGGTGAAACTGATCAGCGAGCAGATCGCCGAAAAAGAGCGCGGACGCGAGCAGGCAGAAATCGAACTGCAGACCGACAAGGGGCGCCTGAAGGGCAGAACCCGCGCGCTGGAAACGTTGGACAAGCAGATTGCGGACTCCACCCGCGTGATTGAGGATCTGGAGCGCCGAATCGTCGACATCGACAGGGAGCGGATGGCTCTAGAAAATTCGTTGAGCTCCATCTCCGGCAGGGCGGAAAATTCCGCGGCGCGCCACACCAACCTAGAGGAGCGCATCGCCCGCATTGAGGCGTCGTTGAAAGAGACCCGCGCCGCCTTGGAGACGCTTCAGGACAAGTCGAAAAACCTGTCCGCCGATGGAGCGGTGAACGCCGCGAAGTTGACGGCGCTGGATGAACAGATCCGCGTTGCCGAATCGGATCTGCGGAAGGCGGAGCTGGAGCGGCGCGGTTTTCAGAAACAGCTGGCAGAATCGGCCGCGTCGGCGCGCGCCTTAGAGAACCTTGCATCTTCCTATCAAGGCTATTATCAGGGCGTCACAGCTGTGGCGCGGGTCGGGCGGGAAAGCCCTGAAACGCTTCCCGGCGTCTGCGGCGTCGTCGCCGAGCTGATCTCATGCGATGAGGAGTACGAGCGCGCCATCGAAGCCGCTTTAGGTTCCGCCGCGCAGAATGTGATCATGGAAACGGCTGAAGACGCCAAACGCGCCATTCAGTTTTTGCGCCAGCATCGCGCCGGGCGCGCCACCTTTCTCCCGCTGGACATCCTTTACTCGCGCTATCGGAAGGACGGGCATCTGCTGCGTTATCCGGGCGTTGTCGGATGGGCGCCCGATCTGATTCAGACCGACGCGCGTTACTGGCCGGCGGTTGAAAACCTGCTCGGCGGCGTCATTGTCATGGAGACGCTGGACGACGCGATTCATCTTTCTCGGCGGGAACGTACCCGCTTTCGGCTGGCGACCTTGGAGGGGGAGCTGGTTTATTCCGGCGGCGCCATCAGCGGCGGACGGGAGCGGCGGCGCACAGGCGGGGGGCTGCTTCAGCGGCCGAGAGAACTGGAAGCGTTGAAGACGAAGATCGGGCAGTTGAGCGGCTCTTTACAGGAAAAAGAACGTCAGCGCGCCAAACTGGAACCGAGCATAGAGCGGATGAAAAAAGAGCGCGCCGAATTGCAAGAGGCGCTGCAGAACGCCGCCGTTGAAAATGCGTCGCTTGAAAAAGAGATTGAGCAGACCGCCGCCCGTAAAAAAGACCTTGAGGATGAGCTGGAGATCGAACGGGACACGCGCGAGAATCTTGAGGAAGACGCCGAATCGATTGCGCAAAGCCGAGAAGAGAACGAAGCGAAGCTGGCGGAAAAAGAGAAAGAGCTGAAGACGCTCCAACGGCGCGCCTCCAACCTGAAGGAGCAGCGCGCCGCCGATTCGCAGAGCCGCGCCGAACTTCAAGAGGCTGTTTCCGCCCTGAAGGTGGACCTTGCCGCGCGGCAGGGAAAACTGGACGGGTTTGAAGGCGAAATGGAGGCGCTGAAAAACCGCCAAGAGGACGCCCGCCGGCAGATTGCCGACAGCGAACGCGCCGCCGAAGACCATGACGCGGCGATGGCGGAGCTGGAGGCGTCTCTTGACAAGGCGCAGCGCAGCTTTCTGATCTTGGAAAGCAAGCGGATGGAGCATGAGCAGGAAGCGGATCAGCTTGACGAGAAACGGGTCGAACTGGAAACGGAAGGCGTCAAACGGCAGAAAACGATGCGGCGTCTGGAAGGCGAACTGGAACGCGCCAAAACGGTGCGGTACGAGCATGACGTAACGATGGCGCGTCTGCGAGAGAGCGCCGCCAAAACTGCAGAGCGCATTCAAGAAAAATACCGCGTTTCGGTGGACGACCTTCAGCCGAACGAAGAGGCGCCGGAAAACGACGCCGAAGCGGCTGAAGAGGCGAAACGCATCGCCGCCGAGATTGAACGCATGGGGCGCGTCAACGAAATGGCGGCAGAAGAGTATGAGGATCACCGCGGGCGCCTTGACCAGCTCCTTGATCAGCGGGACGATCTCACAAAGGCGCGCGATTCGATACGTTCCTCCATACGCAAGATTGACGCGGCGTCCCAGAAGCGGTTTGCCGAGTCGTTTGAGCTGATTCGCGCGAATTATCAGGAGGTGTTTGCGCAGCTGTTCGGCGGCGGAGAGACGGAGCTGCGGCTGACCGACCCTTCGAATCCGCTGGAGTCGGGGGTGGAGATCATGGCGTCGCCGCCGGGCAAGCGCCCGGAGAGCATCGCGGCGCTGTCGGGCGGGGAGCGGTCGTTGGTGGCGATCGCGCTGCTGTTTGCCGTCTTCAAGCTGCGCCCGTCGCCGTTCTGCGTGCTGGACGAGGTGGACGCGGCGCTGGACGAGGCGAATGTGCTGCGTTTCACAAACCTGATTCAAGATTACGCCAAAACGACGCAGTTTATCGTCATCACGCACAACAACCGGACGATGGAAAAAGCGGACATCCTGTACGGCGTCACGATGGAAAAAGCGGGCGTTTCAAAGATCTTGTCGATACCGCTCTCCGCCGCCGAAGAGACTCCCTAGATCTGCGGGGGGCGGCATACGCAGCGCGGAACCTATAGGGAAGACGGCGTATGAGTTTGACATTTTTTGCGGCGGCGGCGCTGGCTGACGGCATTGATGAGAGCGCGCGGCGGCAGCTGTCCATAGACCTGTCCAAGTCGGCGATTCGATACGGGTACGGGATGCAGTTCGGGGCGGTCAGCTGGAATATCGAGGCGCCTCAAGTCGCCGTTGAGCGGATGGGCGGTCCGTCTAGGACGCTGCTTTTTGAAGTACTTTCCTCGCCGCCGGACATCATCGCCCACGATGTGTTCACGGAAGAGATGCAGGATCCTTTTGAGTGGGAAAAGATGAACTTCCCGTCGTTTCTGCTGGAAGTTTGGGCTACTCCATGGATCGAAGCGATCCTCTTTGTTCGCGTCAGCGGCGAGGTCGGAAGAGCGCGGGACGCGCTGGAGCCGTTTCCGCGCCCAATCTCCATCTATCAGGCGCTGGAAGACATCGTCGCCAGGCGGGCATGGATGTCGGTCCCGACGACCGCCTACCTGGTTGATAAAAAAAGCGGAGAGCCGAAGCCCCCGCCGCCCGCCGCCTTTCCGCCGATACAGGAGCCGCTTGAAGAGGAGCGTCAAAAGAGCATCTTTCTATCGTCGCGCCCAGCTTTCCAGGGAGGCGCGGATGGGGTCGTCTTGGCGGTCTGCCTGCGCCTGAACTCTCAAGACTGGGAAGTCGGAGAGGAGCTGTCTGTCGAACTGACGGGCATGGCTCTTGAGCGCGGCTACGGCATTCAGTTTCGTAAAACAAGCTGGAATCTCGAATGGGCGCATGACGCGATTGTTCTCTTCGACAACGCGCCCAATCAAGCTCTCTATTTTGAGATACTGGAGTCGCCGCTCAGCTCCGTTTCAGACGGCATACTCGAAAGGGAGCTGCGCGATCCGCTTGACTGGTCAAACATTCAGCTGCCGAATTATCTGTTGGAGATGTGGCGTCAGCCGGCGGTCGCGGAGGCGCTGGTCGTTCGCGCGAGCGGCGAGCCGAAGTTCCGCGCTCCGATGGTCAAGAGCGCGTTGAATCGGCTGCCGGACCCTGTCTCTATTTTTCAAACGATGGACGAGATCGCCGCCTTGCGGGACGACCGATCGGTACCGACGCGCCTGTTTTATATGACGAAAAAAAGCGGGCTTCCGTGGATTGAGTCGTAGTCGATGGCGCGGAATCTGCTTTGCGCCAGACCTAATGCGTAAAGTTAGGGCATTTGAACGAATGACCGCTTTATTCATGGGGAAAAGCGTCGCCCACCAGACCGTCATTCCCGCGTAAGCGGGAATCCAGAGGCATCGGGGATGACGTCCGCGTTCGCATGCCGACATGTCCCAACTTAAAACGTGAGGTCAGGCATGAACAAGTGGTATTATGCTCATACGATGATGTTGATCAGAGACGCGATATGCGCGGCGTCTGCGACGCCTAAGATTCCCGTTTTCACGGGAATGCATGTCCTCGCGGAAGCGGGGAACGACCGGCGGCGCGGACGCTTTAGGATTAAAAAACGACTATCATCGCATGGGCGTACTGCCGAACAAGTGAGCGAACGTTCCGTCGAATGCGCTCGGACTACATCGACTCCTTCACCGCGCTCTTCTCCTTGCCGCCGCTGGACGCTTCAGCGCTGGATTCGCCGCTTGACATGTCCGCTTCAGAGCCTTTCACTTCGATTTCCATCAGGCGCACTGTCATGACGATCGCCTTCTCCGTCCTTCGACGATCGTTTTGAGAGTTCTCCGCCTGCGCCCGCTTTTTCTCCGCCATCGTGTTGATGACGACGCGCACCTGGTCCGTTTTCACCGTGTTGAAAAGAAACTTTGAGACCTGTTTCATCTTAAACGGCTGCCGACCGGGTATCAGCCCCCAGCCGCTTTTAACCATCCCAACCGTCTTCCAAGGACGAAGGTCGTCGTCCATGTCGCGCACTTGCAGGAAAGCGTTTTCGATGCCGACCGCGGGCGCGCCCGGCGCGTTTGCCTCATGAATGACAATCTGATTGATGCGCCGGGGCTTGTTAAATTTAATAATGACCCATGGGCTGCCTTTACGGATAGCGGTTTCGATAACTCCGCCCTGATTCCGGTTTGATCCAGCGCGCTCGTTTCCGCCCCGCCGCCATGTGTATTCCCAGCCTTCCCCCTCGCTCCATTTGGACGAATCCTTGACTCCGTTGATGAGCGATGCGGCTGATCGGTCGCCGCTGGAGCCGATCGCTTTGATGGTCGCGCCGGCGTCAACGGTCGCATAATCCAGCAGCTGCTTGTTGAGCGCGCCGCATCCAGCCCAGCATAACGCGGCAACCGCCATGCATGCCCCAATGCCGATCCGTGTTCGTCGCTGCATGATGTCTCTCCAAAGACTGCCGCCCTATGATACAAAAACTAGCCGGCAATGTCAACCGTCTCCGCGCTGACCTTACTCTTTCGTTGGGACATTCCGGCGGGCGACGCGGACGGTTTCTGCGGCGCCTCTAGATTCCCGCTTGCGCGGGAATGACGATCCGGTTGACGAGGCTTTTTTCCGATTCATTCGGCATGGGAACGCGGACGTCTTCCGCGACTCCTCTAGATTCCCGCTTACACGGGAATGACGATCCGGTTGACGAGGCTTTTTTCCGATTCATTGGGCATGGGAACGCGGACGTCTTCCGCGACTCCTCTAGATTCCCGCTTGCGCGGGAATGACGAGGGGAGAAAGCGGGAATGACGGATTGGTTGGCGGCGCCTTATGAGGTCAGAGACGCGGCTTGATTTCACGCCTTGCCCTGTATGCGGCTCAACACATAGGCGGGGTTCATCGGCGCTTGATACATCCGAACGCCCGTCGCGTTGTAGATCGCCTCGGCGATGGCGGCGACCGGCGGCACAATCGGCACCTCCCCGACGCCGCGCACCCCGTATGGATGGGCGGGGTTGGCAACCTCCACCATGATCGTCTCAATGAGCGGCGTGTCCAGCATCGTCGGCATGCGGTAGTCCAGCAGGCTCGCGTTCAGCATCCGCCCGTCCTCGCCGTACACATACTCTTCGCTCAACGCCCACCCGATGCCTTGGACGGCGCCGCCCTGCATCTGCCCTTCAACATAACTCGGATGAATCGCCTTGCCGACATCCTGAACCATTGTGCAGCGCAGGATGTCCACCTTGCCCGTTTCCACATCCACCTCCACGTCGACGATGGTCGTTCCGAAGGCGTTGCCGGCGCCGCCGGTTGACAGCCCCGCTTCTCCGACGATCGGTCCGCCGGTGGAGTTTGCCCGCGCGGCAACCTGCGCGAAGGTCAGTTTCGCGTCCGGCTTGGAGGCGGCGCTGATCGTCGCGTCCTCATGGTACTCGATCTCATCGGGATCGACCTCCAGCATTTTGGCGGCGCGGTTGACGACCTCCGCTTTCACTTTCAAGGCGGCTTCGTGCGTCGCCCATCCTGTTTTGTGCGTCGCGCTGCTTCCGCCCGTGACGCTGGTGTAGCCGATGCTGTCCGTGTCGCCGACCTGCGGCTTCACATCTTCGGCGTTCAGTCCGAGTACTTCGGCGGCGATCATGGCGCATGAGGCGCGGTGTCCGCCGATGTCCGCCGAGCCTTCAATGAGGCTGACCGTGCCGTCGGCGTAGACGGAGATGGACGCGGTCGCGGCGCCGGCGCCGTTGAACCAGAACCCGCTGGCGATTCCCCGCCCCCGTTTTTTGGCGGGATCCGCGCTCGGCTCCAGCGGTTCGTTCCAGTGGGGCGACATGGCGGTCGCGTCCAGCGTTTCGACATGACCGATTTTCGCAAACATGGGTCCGTCGGCGCGCCGGTCTCCCTGTTGAACAGAATTCTTTGCGCGCAGCTCAAGAGGGTCCATTCCGATCGCTTCAGCCAGCTCGCTGACGACGCCCTCTGTAGCGAAGGCGGCGTTCGTGGCGCCAGGGGCGCGGTACGCCCCCGTTCTGGGCTTGTTCACCAAAATGTCGTACCCGTCGATGCGCACATTGTCCAGCTTGAACGGCGCGAGGCATGTCCCGGACGCGGCGCCGACAGGCGAACCAGGGAAGGCGCCCGCTTCATAAAACAGCTCCACATGGGCGGCGGTGAGCGTTCCGTCCTCTTTCACGCCCATTTTGCATGTGATGTAGGAGCCGGAGGTGGGACCGGTCGCCGTCAACACCTCGGCGCGCGTCATCGTCATTTTGACCGGCTTGCGCGATTTTTGGGCGAGAATCGCCGCCAGCGGCTCCAGGTAAACGCCCGTCTTTCCGCCAAAACCGCCGCCAATCTCCATCGGCACCACCTTGATCATCGAAAGCGGAATCTTGCAGATGTTGGCGACCTGATCCCGTATGCTGAACGCGCCCTGCGAACTGCACCAGATGGTGAGCCGTCCGTCCGGCGTGATATGCGCGGTTCCGTTTTGAAGTTCGATGTAGCCTTGATGGATCATGGAGGTGATAAATTCGCGTTCGATCACCGTATCCGCTTCGGCAAAACCGCGTTCAATGTTGCCGCGCTCATGCCGAAAATGGCGGGCAAGGTTGCTCGGATTGCCGTCGTCGCCGCGCTGCCGCGGATTGAGCAGCGGCGCGTCCGGCTCCAGCGCTTTTCGGACGTCTAAGACCGGCGGAAGCGGCTCGTACTCAACGTCGATCAGTTGCAGCGCTTCTTCAGCCGTATGCGGATCGGTCGCGGCAAGGGCGGCGACCGGATGCCCTTCATAAAGAACCTTCCCGGTCGCCAAAACGCGGTTGCTTTCGTCTTTCAGGTTGACGACCATTTCGCCGAGGTCTTGAACCTTGTCGGCAACCTGCGGCAGATCGACTCCCGTGATGACCGCTTTGACATCAGGGTGCGCCTCCGCCCTGCTGGTGTCGATTTTGAGTATGCGCGCGTGGGCATGCGGGCTTCGCAGCGCTTTGCCGTGGAGCATACCGGGAAGATGGATGTCGGCTCCGTACCGCGCTTCGCCGGTTACTTTGTCGACGCCGTCGTGGCGAATGGGGCGCGTGCCGACGACGCGGTATTTTTTATCAGCCGCCATGATTGTTCTCCTGCATGGTTTGCGCCGCCGCCATGACAGCGCGGACAATCTTATCGTATCCGGTGCATCTGCACAGGTTGCCAGCTAAAAAGTAACGCAATTCATGCTCGGTCGGATTCGGGTTCGCGTCCAGTAGCGCCTTCGATGCGACAAGGAAGCCGGGCGTGCAGACGCCGCACTGGAGCGCCGCATGTTCCAAAAACGCCTGCTGGACAGGGTGAAGCCCGTTCTCGTCGGCGAGACCTTCAACGGTCAACACTTCGTCCCCGTCGCATTCGACGGCGAGAACCAAGCATGAGTCGATGATGCGGTCGTTCAGCTGGACGGTGCATGCGCCGCAGTTTCCGTTGTTGCACCCTTCTTTCGTTCCGGTGAGGTAGAGATGGTCGCGCAGCGCTTCCAGCAGGCTTTCCCGCGGGGCGCAGTAGACCTCCGCTTTGTCGCCGTTCACGATGAATTGTACGCGTCTTTTTTCAGCCATTTATGCATTCTCCTGCGCTCGTTCGATGGCGCCTTTCAACGCGCGCCGCGTCAAAACGGCGCACAGCTCTTTACGATGTTCAGCGGTTCCGCGCATATCGTCGATGGGTCTTGCGGCGGCGCGGGCGGTCTCGCCGGCTTCCCGCAGCGCCTCGTCTGTGATCTCTCGACCCGCCAGCCGTTCGCCGATTTCAGCGACATAAAGCGGAGTCGGCGCCACCGCAGCCAACGCAACGCGCGCCGAACCGATCCGCCCGTTCTCCAGCTCCACATAAGCGGCGGCTCCCGCGACAGCGATGTCCATCTCGTTGCGCGGAATAAAACGCAGATAGCGTCCGGCGGCGTTCGGTTTCGGCGGCGGAAGCGTCACAGCAACCAGAAACTCCCCCTGTTTCAAGACGGTCTGACCGGGCGCGGAGCAGAACTCCTCAACCGGAACGGTACGGGAGCCGTCCGGTCCGTATATGCTGCAGACGGCGCTATGAACAATCAGCGGGCAGACCGTGTCCGCGGCGGGCGAGGCGTTGCACAGGTTGCCGCCGACGCTGGCGCGCCCCTGTATCTGCGCGGATCCGATCAGCGTCGCCGCGTCGATCAGCCCTGGATACGCCTGCGCGACCTCCGCGTTGTTGTAGATCTGGTAACACGGGACGGCGGCGCCGAGCGTCAGCCCCTCGCCGCGGTCGAAATGAATCGCGGCAAGTTCAGGTATTTTTTTGACGTCAACGAGTATGTCGATGCCGCGGCGCGCTTCTCTCACCTGAACGATGATGTCGGTCCCCCCGGCAAGCGGCTTGGCGCGGTCGCCGCGTTCATTCAGGATCGCCGCCGCTTCGTCAAGAGACCGAGGCGCGGCATATTCAATGTCCTTCAATACGATTCCTCCTTCGGATCGCTTCATAACCGCATGCATTGTGGCATAAGTCGGGGCGAATGTAAAGCGGGATGTTTCGAGCTTATCCTTAAGGGCGGCAATGGTGAGCAGCGCAATGACGGCGGGTAGGGCGCGGGGTTTCTGGATTCCCCCCTTGAAAAGGGGGGCTGGGGGGTTTTCAGCGCTGGTCGAAGTCTGTTTTGAACTAGGATTGAAGGATGATTAAGATTGCCAAGATGAGCGGGGCGCGGGAATTTTCTTGGCAATCTTTTCAATCTTGGCAATCCTAGTTCAGACAACAGCGGTTAAGATTCCCGCGCGTTTCACCGCACGGGCGGGAATCTTAAGGCATTGCAGCCCCCGCCTCCGATTCCCCCTTGAAAAGCGCCCCCGCCTCCGATTCCCCCCTTGAAAAGGGGGGTTAGGGGGGTTTAAAGGGCGGGCGCGGCGACTGCGCTTGCGTTTCCGGCATATCTTTGCTATTCTTATAGCGTTGCCGAATAAACGGAGGGATAAAGATGTTTCGCGGATCGTTCGTCGCCTTGGTCACGCCGTTCACTGACGACGGCGCTTTAGACCTGCCGAAATTGCGCGAACTGATTGAATTCCATATCGAACATGGAACAGACGGGATCGTCCCATGCGGCACGACAGGCGAATCGCCGACATTGTCGCACGATGAGCATGACAGGGTCGTCGCCGAGACGATTGAAGCGGCGGACGGCAGAATACAGGTCATCGCCGGTTCAGGCTCCAACTCGACCGAGGAAGCGATTCGGCTCACGCGGCATGCGGAGTCAGCCGGCGCGGACGGCGCGCTCGTCATCACGCCCTACTACAATAAACCGACGCAGGAAGGCATGCGGCGGCACTTTCTCGCTGTCGCCGACTCCGCCGACATTCCGATCGTCATGTACAATGTCCCAGGGCGCACCGGCGCCGACCTGCTGCCGGAAACCATCGCGCGCCTGGCGGAGCATGAAAACATTGTCGGCGTCAAGGAAGCGACCGGCAATTTGGCGCGGACAAGCGATGTCGTCTTGGCGGCGAAAAACGAAGCGTTTGTCGTCTTGAGCGGCGAGGACAGCGTCACCTTTCCGATGATCTGCGTCGGCGCGAGCGGCGTCATTTCGGTCGTCGCCAATGTCGCGCCGGCGGAGACGGCGCGCATGTGCGCCGCCGCGTTGGAAGGCGCCCTCGGCGAAGCGCAAAAACTGCATCATGCGCTGTACCCGCTGGCGAGAGACCTGTTCATCGAAACGAATCCGATCCCTGCGAAAACGGCGCTCAAAATGATGGGTATGCTCAACGGAGTCTTGCGGCTGCCGCTTTGCGAAATGTCGCCTGCCAACGAAGCGGTCCTGCGGGAGACGCTCGCGTCGGCGGGGCTGCTTTAAATAAGGTGGACGCATGAGCCTGCGAGGCGGCGCGCTTGACCTGCTCAATATCCCTAGATGGGCGTTCTCGGATCGGAAGATGGCGCTGCATGCGCCGGGGGCGTTGGCGGCGTTGGCGGTCATATGGGCGGTTGCGCGGTTCTGGGGTCCGTTCACGCCGATGAAGACGGCGCTGGTGTGCGCCGCGGCGGCTCTGGCGGCGATCCCTGGCTCTGCCGCCTCGGCGCGCTTGACGATCCTTCAGCTGGAGGGCGATTTTTTTGCGGAGGCAAAACGGGCGTCCTGGCGGACGCTCAAAGCGGTACTGGCGCCGCTCGCCGTCTTGACGCTCCTACCGGCGGCGCTTCTTGGACTGGCGTATCTCGGCGGGGCGCTCGGCAAACTTCTCGGCAACTGGTGGACGGGGCTGGGAATGCTGACGCTCATACCGGGGCTGTTGGTCGGTTTGCTGCTGATGTTCTCGCTGTTTGTATGGATGTTCGGTCTGCTGTTGCTGCCGTCTATCGCAGGCGTCAGCGGAGAGAGCGGCATGGAAACCTCCTACCAGCTGGTTGTCATGTGCTGGTCGCAGGGATGGCGCGTTCTTTTTTATGAGGTTGCCGCGCTGCTCATGTCGGCGCTGTCGGCGTCTCTCTTTGCGGGGGCGTCGTTGGCGGGGCTGTTTTTGTTGACGCAGGCTGCAGCGCTGGGCGGGATAGCGGAGGCGTCTGTTGCGTTGTTCGGCAGCTTTTTCTCGTTGTCGGCTCCGCCGGCGCCGCTTGATGAATTGCCGCTTCAGATTGGGGTTTGGATCGGCGCGTCCGTGTTGATCTTGACCTTATGGGCGTCCGCTGCGTATCTCTTTAGCGGCGTCTCGGTCGGCAACGCGATCATCTATATCGATTTAAGGCAACGAATTTGGGGAGACAACGTTTTAATGAAGAGCGGCAGGAACGGGGAGGCGAAAGGCGAGGTAGAGCCATGTTAGGCTACGTATTGGAAAAAATTGTCGGATCGAAAAACGACCGCGACCTGAAAAAACTGCGCCATGTTGTGGAGCGGGTGAACGCGCTGGAGCCGTCAGTGAAAAACCTGACAGACGAACAGCTGTCGGGAAAGACGGCAGAATTTCGGGAACGGCTCTCCAACGGCGAAACGACCGACGATCTGTTGCCGGAGGCGTTCGCTGTGGTGCGCGAAACGGCATGGCGGCAGATTGGCGAGCGTCCGTATGACGTTCAGATTCTCGGCGCAGTTGTTCTTCATCAAGGGCGCATCGCCGAAATGCGGACGGGGGAGGGCAAGACGCTCACCTCCACGATGCCTGTTTATCTGAACGCGCTGACCGGGCGCGGCGTCCATGTCGTGACGGTGAACGAGTTTCTGGCGCAGAGAGACGCCGACTGGATGGGGCAGATCTACAAGGCGCTCGGCATGACGGTCGGAATCACCCTAGAGGGGCGCCCCCGAAGCGTCAAAAAAGCGGCGTACGAATGCGACATCACCTACGGCACCAATTCCGAGTTCGGGTTCGATTATCTGCGCGACCACAGCAGCGCCCGCTCCATCGAAGAGAAGACGCAGCGGGAACTGCATTACTCCATCGTGGATGAGGTGGACTCCATCCTGATTGACGAGGCGCGGACGCCGCATATCATCTCGGAGCGGCGGAAGGAGAAAGCGGAATATCCGCGCATCGCGCGCGTCGTCTCCCGTTTGAAAAAAGAGAAGCATTTTGAGATCGATGAAAAACGCTCCAAGCGCGGCTCCGCCTCCTTGACCGACGACGGCATCGACCTGCTTGAAAACGCTTTCTCTTTAAAAAACCTGTACGACCCTGAAAATATCGACCTGCTGCATCACATCATGCAGTCAGTGAACGCGCATTATCTGTACCAAAACGATGTGGATTATGTGGTGACAGACGGGCGGGTCGTCATCGTGGACGAGTTCACGGGGCGCATGCAGCCGGAGCGCCGGTTCAGCGACGGGCTGCATCAAGCGATTGAGGCGAAAGAAAAGGTGCGCATCGTCGAAGAGAGCCAGACGGTGGCGCGCATCACCTTTCAAAACTATTTCCGCATGTACGAAAAGCTGTCTGGGATGACAGGTACCGCGGCGACCGAAGCGAGCGAGTTTCACCAAATCTACGGGCTGGATGTGGTCGTCGTGCCGACCAACATGCCGATGATCCGGGACGACCGCGACGACCTGGTCTTCCGCAACCATCGAGGCAAGGTACAAGCGGTCATCAACGACATAGCGGAGAATTTCAACGCGGGCCGCCCTGTTCTGGTCGGCACCATCTCCATTGAAGCGTCGGTTGAATTCAGCCGCGAGCTGACAAAGCGCGGCATCGCCCACCGCGTCCTGAACGCGAAGGAGCATACGAAGGAGGGCGAAATCATCGCCCATGCCGGACAAAAACATGCGGTCACCATCGCAACGAATATGGCGGGCCGCGGGGTGGACATCAAACTGGCGGACGGCGTCCTCGAACTGGGCGGGCTGTATGTGATCGGAACCGAACGGCATGACTCGCGGCGCATCGACAACCAGCTGCGCGGGCGTTCTGGGCGTCAAGGCGACCCCGGCGCCTCCCGTTTCTACCTGTCGCTTGAAGACGACCTGATGCGCAAGTTCGGCTCCGACCGCATGGCGGGGATGATGGACAAGTTCCGCATCGAAGAGGATGTCCCGATGGAGCATAAGTGGTTCTCCAAGTCGATACAGAAGGCGCAGGAGCGGGTTGAACAGAACCATTTTGAGGCGCGCAAACAGATCCTCAAATACGACAATGTTTTGAGCCAGCAGCGCGATATGGTGTACGACCTGCGCGACCGCGCCATCGAACAGGAAAGCCTGCGCGAAGACATGCTCCAGATGGTGGAGGATGCGCTCACCGCCAAGATGGACGAGACGCTGCCCGAAGACGACCAGCTGGAGTGGGACGCCGAGGCGCTGCGGACATGGATGGAGCGGCAGTGCGGCGTGGAGCCTCCGCCGGCGCATCTCATCAACCGAGAGACGCCGCGCGATGAGATTCAAGAGACGCTGCTTCAGATTTTCCAGAAGCGGTATGAGGAGCGGGAGCGGGAGCTGGGCGAGGAGGTCATGCGCGAGATCGAGCGTCTCATCCTGCTGGATCGGATCGATTACCACTGGATGTCGCATCTTCACAACATCGATTACATTCAGGAGGGGATCGGGTTTAGAGGATACGCCGGACGCGATCCGCTCATTGAGTTTCAGAACGAGGGCTTTGCGCTTTTTCAAAACATGTTGACGCGCATTTATGAGGACGCCGCGCAGTATGTGTACCGCGTTCAGCTTCAGACGGCGCCGCAGCAGCCCGCGCCAACAGCCGGCGGGAAGAGCAACGGAGCGGCGCCGCCGCAGAGACGCGCCCCCCGCAGCTCCACCGGCAAAAAAGTGGGGCGGAACGCGCCCTGTCCATGCGGCAGCGGCAAAAAATTCAAACTGTGCTGCGGGCGGAACGCTTAGCTTGAAAAATCTTCTGTTCCTCAGTTTGCGATTGCCGTATCCGCCTCATCGGGGCGACCGAATCCGCGCGTTCCATTTCATACGCGGACTGCAGGAAAAGTATCGAATCGCGCTGGCGGCGTTTTTTGAAAAGCGAAGCGAGCTGGACAATCTTGGACCGCTGCGCGAGATGTGCGCCGAGATCTACCCCGCGCCGCATTCCGCATGGAAAGGGCGGGCGCGCGCCGCCGCGAGCCTGTTCGGAAACGAGCCGCTTCAAAACGCCATGTGGAGATCGACGCGCATGGCGGACGCGGTGCGTAAAGCCATCGACGAAAGCGCGCCGGACGCCGTCCATGCCTCGCTGTTTCGGATGGGGCGGTATGTGGCGGAGGAGCCGCTGCCGAAGCTGCTGGACCTGTGCGACTCAATGGCGATGAACCTGCGCCGGCGAATGGAGCGCGAACGCAACCCGCTCAACCGACCCCTTTTGAAGATTGAAGAGAAACGGGCGCGGCGGTATGAAGCGGAGATCATCCAGGCGTTCGACCGTACCGTCGTCATCGCCGCGGACGACCGAGACGCGATCCATGAGACGGCGCCGGACGCGCGGCTTGACATCGTCTCGCAGGGAGTCGACTTAGACTACTTCTCCCCCTCCCGTCCAGAGCGAAACGGTCCGCCGACGATTCTTTTCACCGGGACGATGAACTATTTCCCGAACACCGACGCGGCGATGTTTCTTGTTCATGACACGCTGCCGAAGGTGCGCGAAGCGTTTCCGGACGCGCGGCTCATCCTGGCGGGTACTAGTCCCCCGCGGCCGCTGCGCCGATTGAACGGGCGGAGCGGCGTTGTTGTTACAGGCGCGGCGCCCGATCTGCGCCCTTATTTTGAAGAGGCGGACATCTTCGCCGCGCCGATGTTCTGCGGCTCCGGCGTTCAAACGAAAAATCTGGAAGCGATGGCGATGAAACTGCCCGTTGTCACCACGCCGCTCGGAAGGCAGGGCTGCGGCGCCCGAAACGGACATGAGCTGCTGGAAGCAAATGATCAAGACAAATTCGCCCAAGAGGTTATATCGTTATTAAAGGACAGGGATCGGCAGCGCGCCTTAGCCGACGCCGGGCGCCGATATGTGGAGCGGGAACATGGATGGGGCGTCATCACCGAAAAGCTTTGCCGACTATACGATGAGATACTTTAAAAAATGAAACGAACGCGCAATTTTTGCATCATCGCCCATATTGATCATGGCAAGTCCACGCTCGCCGACCGCCTGCTTGAAACGACCGGCGCTCTGGACGAACGGGAGATGCGCGATCAGGCTCTCGATACGATGGACCTTGAACGGGAACGCGGAATCACGATCAAGGCGGCGGTCGCCCGCTTGTCCTACGCCGCAAAAGACGGCAGCGAATATGAGCTGAACCTGATCGACACGCCGGGGCATGTGGACTTCACCTATGAGGTTTCAAGGAGCCTCGCCGCCTGCGAAGGCGCCTTGCTGCTGGTGGACGCCGCGCAGGGAATACAGGCGCAGACCGTCTCCAACGCCACCTTGGCGCTGGAGCAGGGGCTGGAGATTGTCCCTGTGCTGAATAAGATCGACCTCCCTTCCGCCCAAATCGATCTCGTTTCTGAAGAGATTGAAGACCTGTTGGGAACGCCCGCGGAAGAGATACTGCAAATCAGCGCCAAAAACGGCGTCGGGGTGGAAGACGCGCTGGAGGCGGTCGTTCAGCGAATTCCGCCCCCGTCAGGCAACCTGAACGCCCCCTTGAAAGCGCTCGTCATCGACTCGCATTACGACACCTACCGCGGCGTCGTCATGTGCGTCCGCGTGATGGACGGGTCGCTGCGCAGCAAGATGCCGATACGTTTGATGGCGGCGGGCGACGAACGCGAATCGGCGGAGGTGGGCGTCTTCGCGCCGCGCATGACGCCGGTCGAGGAGCTGAAAGCAGGCTCGGTCGGGTATATCACCGCGAACATCAAGGACATCCGCCAAACGCGCATCGGCGACACGATTACCGACGGGGCAAACCCGACGGCGCAGCCATGCCCAGGCTACCGCGACATGCAGCCGTTCGTTTTCTGCGGTCTCTACCCGGCGGACAGCTCCGACTTTTCGGCGCTGCGGGAGGCGCTGGACAAGCTGCGCCTGAACGAAAGCTCCTTCACCTATGAGGCGGAAACCTCGGACGCTCTCGGCTTCGGTTTTCGGTGCGGTTTTCTCGGTCCGTTACATATGGACATTGTGCGGGAGCGGCTGGAACGGGAGTATAACCTGACGCTCATCAGAACGGCTCCGAATGTCCGGTATCAGGTGTTGACGAACGGCGGCGATGTGCTGGAGATCGAGAATCCGTCCGATATGCCGGGGTTGGGCGAATTGGCGTCCATCGAAGAGCCGTGCGCGTCGGTTCAGTTGAGCGTCCCCGCCGAATATATCGGCGCGGCAATGGAGCTGTGCGAGAGCCGCCGCGGGACCTACCAATCGCTGGAGTATCTCACGCCGACGCGCGCCGCGATCCATTACGAGCTGCCGTTGAGCGAGATGGTCGTCAACTTTTTTGACAAGTTAAAATCGTCCACGCGCGGCTACGGCTCCATGAGCTACGAGCTGATTGGTTACCGCGAGTCGGATCTGGTGAAGCTGGACATTCTCCTAAACGGAAAGCCTCTCGATGCGCTGTCGCTCATCATTCACAGGGAGAACGCGGGCGAACGGGGACGCGCTTTGGCTGAAAAGCTGCAGGCGGTCATCCCGCGCCAGTTCTTCGATGTGGCGATACAAGCCGCCATCGGACGGCGGGTCGTCGCGCGCAAGACGGTCAAAGCGATTCGCAAGAATGTCACCGCGAAATGTTACGGCGGGGACATCACCCGTAAACGAAAGCTGCTGGAACGGCAGAAAGAGGGGCGCAAACGCATGAAAGCGGTCGGCAGCGTCGAAGTGCCGCAGGAGGCGTTCACGGCGGCGCTCTCGATGGACGAATGAAAACCGCAAGCCGCGTCAACTGATCATAAGCCGGTGGAGAGAGATGCCGCAAATAAACCGTTCGGACAATGAAACGCCCGCCGAAAAAAAGATAGATGTGCGCAATTCGGTCATCATGGACTGGGCGCAGATACTCATGATGGCGTTTATCGTCGTCTTTGGGTTCATTCGCCCGTTTATCGCCGAGCCGTATAAGATACCCTCAGGGTCTATGGAAAATACGTTGTTCGCCGGCGACCGGGTGTTGGTGCTGAAATTCAGCTACGGCGCCAAATTGCCGGCAACCTCCACACGCCTGTTCGACTTCCGCGGACCGCAGGCGGGCGATGTGTTTGTCTTTAGCCCTAAACACAGCCCGTTAGAGCATTTTATCAAGCGCGTCGCCGCGGAGCCGGGCGATACGATCGCCGTCGGCGGCAACTCGCTGCTCATCAACAGCAAGCGGCTTTTGAACGAAGAATACGCCAAGCCGCTTCCGTATGCGAACGATGAGCCGTTTCAACATAAAAATGCAGCCTCCCATTTTCCGCCGTTTAGATCCCATTGGTCGCTTGCGCCGTACTATTTGGAGCATCCCGGCGCCTGGGAATCGGTTCAAGAGTTCATCGAACGGGAACAGGTTGAAACGGAGCTGTTCGACGAAGAGCCGATCGCCATGGCAACGGAGGACGGAACCCATTATCGGCTGCGCATCGCAGGGAAGGGCAGGGAGTACGACCGCCGACTCCCTGTCAAAGAGTACTATATTGTCGAGGCGGACAACCGGGAGGGGAGAATCATGCGCGGCGTCCTGTACCAAAACACGGAGACGCTGCAGTGGACATTTACGCGCAGCCGTTCCTACCGCAGCATACGGGAAGACGCCGTTTTCAAGGTCCCTGACCGCCATTACTTTGCGGTCGGCGACAATCGGCTCAACTCGCAGGACAGCCGCGCTTGGGGTCCGGTTCCGTACGATGTTGTCAAGGGCAAGGCGGTCTGGATCTACTGGTCAAACGATCCGGACGCCCCCCGCAACACGCTTCGGCGCTGGATACGCTTCGACCATATCAAACCGATCATGAACAGGTATGGAACCCTTGAACCCTGACATCAGCCTCTATGTCCATATCCCGTTCTGTTTGCGCAAATGCCGCTACTGCGACTTTGCCACCTACCCGATGCGCCCCGATCTAATCGAGCCGTTTCTGTCGGCGCTGGAGACGGAAGCGGAGAGGGTCGGGTCGGCGGTTCAAGGTGCCGTAAAGACCGTTTTCTTTGGAGGAGGAACCCCCTCGCTGTTGAACGGCGGGCAGATGGGCAGGCTCATGGAGGCGCTGCGCCGCTCTTTTAACATTCAACCGCAGGCGGAGATCAGCCTTGAAGCGAACCCAGAGACGTCCAATGAACCGCGCCTGCGCGCCTATCGAAACGCGGGCGTCAACCGCCTCTCCATCGGAGCGCAAACCTTCGATGACGCGGCGCTGAAACTGCTGGACAGGACGCATTCTTCGGAGCAGATCGAGATGGCTTACCGGAACGCGCGAAACGCCGGCTTTGAAAACATCAACCTCGACATGATGTTCGCCCTCCCTGGTCAGACGATGCGTAAATGGCGGGAGGACGCGCGCCGCGCCCTCTCTCTTGACCCAGAACATCTGTCCATTTACAACCTGACGATTGAGCCAAAAACCGTCTTTCATTACTGGAACCGCCAAGGCCGCCTCTCCCTTCCCGACGAGGATCTTCAAGCCGACATGTATGAGTGGACGCTGGATGCGATGGAGCGGGCGGGGTATCCGTATTACGAGCTGTCCAATTTTGCCAGGCTCGGCAGCGAATGCGAGCATAATCTGCGTTACTGGCGCAACAAACCGCATGCGGGAATCGGTCCGGGGGCATGCAGTTATTTGAATGGCGAGCGGACAGCCAACACGCGCGGGACAAAGTCGTACATCAAGCGGATGGAGGAGGGGCGCGACCCGATCGTTGAACGGGAGCGGCTTGACGGGAAGGCGGCGCGCGCGGAAACGGTCCGGCAGGGGCTGCGAATGCGCGGCGGAGTTCCCCTAACCGAATACGCCCGCCGATACGGAATGAATCTGCTGGACGATTTCCAAACGGAGATCGCGCAAACAACGCGCCTCGGCTTGACGAAGCTGGCGGACGGAGCCTTGCGCTTGACGCGGCGCGGCGTTCTGCTCGCAAATGAAGCGTTTTTGCGACTGCTGCCCGAATCGGCGCTATCATATTAACAGCGGAAAAACGAAGGAGAACGCGACGCCCGCATGAACGCCACAACCGCCCTGGTCGGCATGAGCATAGAAGAGATGGAGCGATGGGCTGAAGAGAACGGTCAGCCCGCATACCGCGGTCGGCAGCTGTACCAATGGATCTACCGGCGCGGCGCCGCCGCTTTTTCCGAAATGACCAATTTGCCGAAAGCATGGCGGGCGGAGCTGGAGAAGTCCGCCTCGCTGTCCGCGTTGAAGGTCGCCGCGGAGCGGGTCTCGTCCGACGGAACGACGAAATACCTCATGGAGCTGCAGGACGGGGAACAGGTCGAATCGGTTCTGATACCGGACGGCTCCCGCCTGACGCTGTGCGTCTCGAGTCAGGTCGGGTGCGGTCAAAAATGCTCGTTCTGCGCGACAGCTCTTTTGGGGCTGCGGCGCAATATGACAGCGGGGGAGATCTTGGGTCAGGCGCTGGAGGCGTCCCGCCGCGTCGGGCGCGACTCGTTGACAAACATGGTGTTCATGGGCATGGGGGAGCCTCTGGCGAATTACAAGAATTTGATGACGGCGCTGCGCGTTCTATCGCATCCGGAAGGGTTTGCGCTTGGAGCGCGCAAGATCACCGTGTCGACCTCCGGTTTAGCGCCGGCGATTCGCCGTTTTGCGCGCGAGAAGTTGAAGACGGGTCTGGCGCTGTCTCTCAACGCGACGACCGACGAGACGCGCAACGATTTGATTCCGTCCAATCGACGTTATACTATTGCAAATGTGTTGGCGGCGTGCCTGGAATGGATCGAAGCTTCGAAACGGCGTTTGACGATAGAATATGCGATGATACGCGATGTGAACGATACGGCTGAAGACGCTTACCGTCTGCGCCGTCTGCTGCGGGATGTTCCGTCTAAAGTGAATCTGATACCGTTCAATCCGATACCTGGGAGTTCCTATGTCCGACCGCGCGCCTCGTCCGTGTTGAAGTTCCAGCGGATTATGCTGGACGGCGGCATCGGAGCGACCGTCCGCAAAACCAAGGGACAAGATATAGAGGCGGCATGCGGACAGCTGCGCGCCTCCACCGAAGGTTCCACACCGAAGCGCGCCCGCTCGCGCATGGAAGAGAAAGGAAATGCAAGTGCAGGTAGGTAAATTGCCCGGCTCCGGAGCTTTCCGCTGGTCGGGTCGAGTCGCGGCTGTTGCGGCGCTTTTGACGGCGCTGGTCGGCTGCGAAATCAAGGAAACCGATTTTACATATTATGAGGTTGGTAAACAGCAGCTGATCAACGACAGCTCGTCGCAGGCGGCGAAAGATTTTCAGAAATCGATCGACAAAGAGCCGAAAACAAGGTCCATCGCGCGCGCGTATCTAGCGGTGGCGTACGACCGCGCGGCAAAGAAGATGCGAAACATCCCCTCGGAAGCGCAAAGATACATCGAAATGCGGGACAAATCCATCGGCGAGGTGCGCCAAGACCCATCGGCAATACTGGGCATGGTCCAAATTCTGAAACGTCAAGATTTTCTTTCCGAATCGGCTGAAGACGCGCTCGTCGTTTTGGGCGAAGACTGCGTCCCGGACCTGATCCACTCCTACCATAAGCCGCTGGTGCGGCGAAAGGTGCAGCGCGTCCTGGCGCGCATCGGTCCCAAAGCGGCTGCAGGACTCAAAGAAGCGATACTGTCCGATTCATACAACGCGCAAGAGAAAACGGAACTGCTGCGCGTTCTGGGGCATGTTACCGACGCCCAGTCGATTCCGTTTTTGAAAACGCTGCAAGAGGATGAAACCGCCCCGGCGGGGCTGCGTACGGAAGCGTCCGCCGCGCTGTACAAGCTCGGCGAAAAGGGCGAGCGCGGCTTTATTCTCAGCAGTCTCGACTCCAATGATCTGCTGGCGCGGCGCGCCGCGGCGTATGCGCTGCAATTCTTGGACAGGAAACCCCCCGCGTCGACGATCATTGAGCGGCTGTCCGATGAGGATGAAATCGTGCGGATGAGCATCGTCCAAGCGATCCAAAAACACGGTAACGGGCGCTCAACCATCAACGCCCTTGTGGACGCTTTACAGAAGGAAAAGAACAACGCCGTTGTTGACAAGATGGTGGAGACGATCGCCAGTTTTGAAGCGTCCGCCATCGAACCGACCCTAAAGGCGCTCATGAAAAAACAGGAGAACGACCACTGGAGGCGCCGGCAGCGGCTCTCGCGCATCATCGGCGATGAACAGGTGATATGGAAGTTGTCGGAAAACCAGCTCTACGACCTGGATGAGTTCTACCGCAAAGAGCAGGCGCCGCAGGTTCAGAACATCCTAGGGGACATTCTCACCAAGATTGCCGAAAAGGAGGCAGGCGGCTGATCAACGCCGCCAGTGGGAAAGGCGTTGTCAACCAGTTCGTTCCTGACCTCACGCCTAAAGTTGGGACATTCGAACCGACGATCGCTTTATTCATGGGAAAAAGGCGCCGCTAACCAAGCCGTCATTCCCGCGTAAGCGGGAATCTAGAGGCGTCGCAGAAGACGTCTGCGTTCGTCCGCCGGCATGTCCCAACTAAAGACGTAAGGTCAGGTTCGTTCCCCGCTTCCGCGGGGAGTACGCTCATGCGATGAACTTCATGATTGACTTAAAACGTCGGAGCCGCCTGACGTCATTCCCGCGCAAACGGGAATCCAGAGTTTTCCCAGAGAGCCTTCGCATTCCAAAACGGCGCTCTAAAAATCAAAATCATCGCTTGTAAGTACTGCCCTTCCGCGAGGACATGCATTCCCGCGTAAGCGGGAATCTAGAGGCGGCGCAGACG
The DNA here is from genome assembly GCA_963665845.2 of Candidatus Poribacteria bacterium. GTDB lineage: Bacteria > Poribacteria > WGA-4E > JAPPNK01. Next base: position 1,160,084 of record OY762492.1, on the reverse strand, counting down.
ACGTCCGCGTTCGCCAAGCGGTTAGGCTGACAACGCTTCCTCGTCTTTATAGATGAGCGACGGCTCCTCGTTTCCGCTCACGACTCCCGGTCCGATGACGCACTCCTGAACGCCGGAAAGCGACGGCAGGCGGTACATCACATTCAGCATCGCTTTTTCCATGACGGAGCGAAGCCCGCGGGCGCCTGTTTCGCGCAGTATCGCCTGTCGAGCAATTTCGCGCAGCGCGGCTTCGGGTATCGTCAGCTTCACATTCTCGTACTCAAAGAACTTCTGATACTGCTTTACAAGGGCGTTTTTCGGCTCGGTGAGTATCCGAACAAGCGCGTCTTCATCCAGCTCATACAGGTTTGTCACCACCGGCAGCCGCCCAATCAGCTCCGGTATGAAGCCGAACCGCACCAGGTCTCTCGGCTCCACCTGCGCCAGCGAGGCGCCGACGCTGTCATGGGCGCGGTCGCGCAGCTCGGCGCCAAAACCGAGCGACTTCCGCCCAAGCCGCTGCTCAACAATTTTTTCTAAACCGGTGAAGGTTCCGCCCGCGATAAACAGTATGCGCGAGGTGTCAACCTGAATGAACTCCTGATGCGGATGCTTGCGCCCGCCCTGCGGCGGCACATTGGCGACGGAGCCTTCCAGAATTTTCAACAGCGCCTGCTGGACGCCTTCGCCGGAGACGTCGCGGGTGATGGAGGGGTTTTCCGACTTGCTCGCGATCTTGTCGACTTCGTCCAGATAAACGATGCCGGTTTCGGCGCGGTCCACATCAAAATCGGAGGCTTGCAGCAGTTTGAGTATGATGTTTTCAACATCCTCGCCGACATAGCCCGCCTCGGTCAGAGAGGTGGCGTCGGCGATGGTGAACGGCACATTCAACGCGCGCGCCAGCGTCTGCGCCAAGAGCGTTTTGCCGACGCCGGTCGGTCCAATCAGCAGTATATTGCTTTTCTCCAGCTCAACGTCGGAGCCGTCGTCGCCGGTCTGTATGCGCTTGTAATGGTTGTAGACGGCGACGGCAAGCGCGATCTTAGCGTTCTCTTGCCCGATCACATACTGGTCAAGAAACTCTTTGATTTCGACAGGGGGCGACAACGGCTCCGGCAACGGCGGCGGAGCATGCGTCTCTTTCTCGTCCGGCTGCCGCGGAGAACGCTCCGGGTCGTTCAAAAACTCGCTGCAAACGGCGACGCACACCGCGCAAATCGCCGCCCCAGGCGACGCGGGGGAGCGGATCAGCTCATTCCCCGACTTGCCGCAAAATGAACAGACGCCCTGTTTTTCAGACATCTCACTGCTCCTGCTTATCGTTGATGCACAATTTCATCGATCAGACCGTACTCTTTGGCTTGCTCCGCTGTCATATAAAAGTCGCGGTCCGAGTCGCCTTCGATGCGCTCAATGGGTTGGCCTGTATGGCGCGCTAGAATGCCGGTGATTTCGCGTTTGACGCGCAGAATCTCCTCGGCGTGAATGCTGATGTCGGAGGCTTGACCCCGAATCCCGCCAAGCGGCTGATGTATTAAGGTCGTGGAATGGGGCAGCGCAAACCGCTTTCCTTCCGCCCCCGCCGCCAACAGAACCGCCCCCATGCTGTACGCCATGCCGACGCACCAGGTCTGCACATCCGGCTTCACAAACTGCATCGTGTCGTAGATCGACATTCCCGCCGTCACGGAGCCGCCGGGGGTGTTGATGTAGAGGGTGATGTCGGCGTTCGGGTCTTCCATCTCCAAAAACAGCATCTGCGCGACAACAATGTTCGCCATCTCGTCGGTGATTCCCGACCCGATGATGATGATGCGGTCTTTCAGCAGGCGGGAGAAAATATCGTAGGCGCGTTCACCGCGCGTCGTTTGCTCTATGACCATCGGTACGAGCGACACAGCGACTCCCTTTCAAAAACGGGCTAGGGGGTGATGATTCCTTTTTGAGACGCGCGTTCGATGAGCAGATCCACGACCCGCTCAACCTGAACAGCGTGGACATAAGAGTCCCAGTCGTCCGATTCGCGCAGCTCCTTTATAGATTGATCGGGGTCTTCTTGGCGGCGGCGCGCTTCGGCGCGGGCGCTCGCTTCCGCTTCCTCCTCGGAATGCTCAATGCCCTCCTTTTCGGCGATCTCTTCCAGTATCCAGTCGCGCCGTATCATCATCTCAATGCCGCGCCGCGAGTCTTCGTCTGAACCGTAAGGAATGCCGTCGTTTCTCATGGTCAGAATCATTTGCTCAATCATGATGTCCGGGACGCGGCACGGGATGCGCTCCAGCAGCTGTTCAAAAATATCGTCTGTTTGCTCCTCCTTCTGCTCCCGCTCCCGCGCCTCAATCATCCGATTCCAGACCTGCCCCCGTAGGATGTCCACCGTCTGGCAGCCGAGCTTTTGAGCCAGCGCGTCGTCCAGCTCCGGCGCTTCTCTCCCGCCGATCGCCACCAACTCCACATAGTGGCGTACCATGTCTCTGTCCTCGCCGCCAAGAGTGACCATCTGATTGCTTCCGGGGTTCTTTTCGACCAGCGCTTCCAGCAATTCTGGAGGGAGGTCGTCGTCCAGTTGCAGCAATACCGGTCTGATATCGGGCGTCTGATCGTCTTCCATGCTGTCCAAGATGACCAGAACCGAATCGCCCATCTGCGCCGCCCGTTCCTCCTCAAGCGGTTTGAAGCTGGACATGGATAGGCGCAGCCTTTCCAGCTCCTCTTCCACCTCTTCGGGCGTCACGTTGACGGGGCTTTTGTCGACGGCGAACGTGTTGTAGGGCGGTATCTGAATCGGCTCTCTCACTTCAACCTCGGCCGTGAAACGCAGATCGCCTTCCGCGGGGATGCTCATCTCGTCTAGAGTCGGTTCAAAGCTGAACGGGCTGACAACTTTCAGCTTGTGGCGTTCGATGGCTTCATCAACTGCCCTTTGCGCCGCGTCCCAGATCGTTTCATGTTCGACCTCTTTGCCGAACCGCGATCGGACAATGGTGATCGGAACGCGGTTTGGTCTAAAGCCGGGCAGCTGTATCGATTTGCGCAGTTCTGCCAGTTTTTTGTTCATCTCTTGACGCAAATCGTCCGATGGGAGCGCGATATGCAGTTTTCGTCCGACCGCGTCAACCGTTTCAACATCAACCTTCAAAGGTACTCCTCCAGAGCCGCATTGGTGGGCGAGAAGGGATTTGAACCCTTACAGGCTTTCGCCCAATAGATCCTAAATCTATCGTGTCTGCCATTTCCACCACCCGCCCGACTGGTCCGATTCTGCATGAGATAATAGCCGCTGTTACGGCTTGAGGCAAGGCGCATTGCCTGACGGCAGTACGCTCATACGGGGATATTCGCGCCGCCGCGCGCCCGATTCCCCCCTTGAAAAGGGGGAACCAGGGGGTTTAAAAACTGACCTCATGCTGAAAGTTGGGACATTTGAACTGACGATCGCTCTATTCATGGGAAAAAGGCGCCGCTGACCAAACCGTCATTCCCGCGTAAGCGGGAATCTAGAGGCGTTGCAGAAGACGTCCGCGTTCCCATGCCGACATGTCCCAACTTAAGACGTGAGGTCAGTTAAAAGACGGGCGCGGCGGCTGCGATGCCTTAAGATTCCCGCACGTTTTACCGCAAGGGCGGGAATGACGGGAAAATGGGCGGGAATGGCAGGTTTGGTTGGCGGCGCCGGCAAAACGACCTTGCGAAACGTCCAAAGCGGCGCTATATTAAGAACTGGTCGCGCTACGCGGGGAGATAGCGGTGCCCTGAACCTGCAATCCGCTACAGCAGGGCGGAATTCCCGCTCCGAGGCTCTGCCTTGTGAGGTCCGACTTCGATAAGCGGTGTGGACATCCGGGTCCTGCGCAACGTATAAGACGTGAACCCCGTCAGGTCCGGGAGGAAGCAGCGGTAAGCGTCGGAGCGTGTGTTGCAGGGCAGCCTGGGTTGAGCTGGCTGCCGAAGAACCGCTCATAATGCAGCTTGTCGACGGCGGGTGCGCGGCCGACACTTCACCGCGCGAGGCATGAAACATGGCGTACATAGCGCTGTCTCGAAAATGGCGTCCGCAAAAATTCAGCGAAGTCGTCGGGCAAACCCATGTGGTGCGCACGCTCCGAAACGGCATCGCCTCCGAACGCATCCACCACGCCTACCTGTTCAGCGGACCCAGAGGCGTCGGAAAAACGACGATGGCGCGCATCTTCGCCCGCGCGCTCAACTGCAAAAACAGGGGCGACAACCAAGACCCATGCGGCGAATGCGACTCCTGCGACTCGATACGCGAAGGCAACTCGCTTGATGTGGTCGAAATCGACGCCGCGTCCAACAACGGCGTTGACGACATACGCGAACTGCGCGAAAATGTGAAACTCTCGACCGTCGCCTCCCGCTACCGCGTCTATATCTTAGACGAAGCGCACATGCTTAGCGCCGCCGCTTGGAACGCCTTTTTGACAACCCTGGAAGAGCCGCCGCCGCATGTCATCTTCATCTTCGCCAGCACCGAAAAAAACCGCTTCCCCGCCACGATCCTGTCCCGCTGCCAGCAGTTCGATTTCTACCGCATGAGCTATGAGCAGATCACAACGCGGCTGCGCGAACTGACGACCGGCGAGGAGCGCGACGTGGACGAAGAAGCGCTGGGACTCATTGCGAATCAATCTGAAGGCTGCATGCGGGACGCGCAAAGCGCGCTTGAACAGCTGCTCGCGTTCTGCCCTGAACGCGCGACCGCCGAGGACGCCAGCCGCATGCTCGGTTTCGGCTCCGCCGCGGCGGTGGACGGCGCCGTCAACGCGCTCGCGTCGCGGAACGCGCTGGAGGCGTTTCAGGCGTCGGAGGCGCTGTTTTCGCAGGGGGCGGATGTGACGCAGTGCCTTCGGCTGATAGGGGCGCATTTTCACGCGCTTCTGCGGCTCAAGGTCAGCCCAAAACTGGCGGACTCCATACAGGCGTCGCCGTCCAAAATCGAGCAGATGCGGGAGCAAGCGGCGGAGCTCTCCATCGCCCGCATTCAGTGGACTCTCAAAATGCTCATGCGCGCTGAAAAAGAGATCCGTCTTCTCGGCTACGACCGCGAAAACTTTGAGATCTGCATGCTGGACATCTGTCAGCTGGAGGACGATCTGCCCCTAGAAGAGGCGCTGAAAAAACTGCAGGCGCTGGAGGAGAAGATGCATACGGGCGGGCTGAACATCGCGCCTGTTGAGACGCCCGCCGCGCCGCCGCCCGTTTCGTCGGGCCGCGTCGGCGCGTCGGCGTCCGTCCCGACAGCCTCGTCGGTTCCGTCGGTTTCGCCTCCCTCGTCCGCCCCGTCTAAGCAGGAGAGCGCGCCGCCCCCGACTCCCATTGCGGCGGCGGAGCTGAACGAAGAGACCGCCGAGGATGTATGGAAAGCGGCGTCGGCGGAACTGAAGACGCGGGAGCCGTTCCTATGGGGTCAGCTGGACGGCGCCAAACCGAGCGCGAACGCAGGAGCCTTGACGCTCGCCTTCAGCAGCCGCATTCAGATGAATAAAGCGAAAGAAAAGAAAGAAACGCTGCAAGAGATCGTCCAAAACGTACTCGGCAAACGGGTCGAAATACGGCTCACCATCTCTGAACAGGAAATGACGAGCCGCTCCGAGTCGCCGCCGCAGACGCCGCGCAGCGAAGAGGAGATCGAAAACGAAAACGCGCGGAGAGCGCGCGACCTGTTTGACGGAAAAATAGACCTCCCCAAAGAAGGAGAACGCGATGAATAACAAAGGCGGCATGTCGGGTCTCATGCGGCAGGCGCAGCGCATGCAGAAGCGCATGCTGGAGGTTCAGGAAGACCTAAAGCATCTCACCATTGAGGCGCAGGTGGGCGGCGGCATGGTGACGGTGGTGGCGAACGGGCATCAGGAGATCATCTCGATCACGATCGCGCCCGAAGTGGTCGACCCTGAAGATGTGGAGATGCTGGAAGACCTGGTGCGGGCGGCGGTGAACGAGGCGCGGCGCAAATCGCAGGAGCTGGCGGCGGAAGAGATGGAAAAGTTGACGGGCGGATTCAACATACCAGGTCTGCCCGGCTTAACTTAAATTAAAAGGAGCGGACGATGCTGCGCGGACTGTTCGGGCGCGGGAAAAACGGATCGGAAGAGAAGGAACCGCCAAACGAAGCGCCTGACGAAGCGCCCAAACAGAGCGCGTTTCAACGGCTCAAAAACGCGCTCTCAAAGACGCGCCAAGCGTTCACGCAGCAGATCGCCGGCATTCTGCGGGTCGGGCGCTCCATCGATGAGGAGGTGTATGAGGAGCTGGAGGAGGCGCTCATCTGCGCCGACGCCGGCGTCGACACCACCCTGTATCTGATGGATCAACTGCGCAAGACGGCGAAGGAAACCCCCCTGCGCGAGGCGCCGCAGCTGCTGCCGGCGTTGAAGGCGGAGATTGCCGAAATACTCGGCGAGGCGCAGCATGTGAACCCGATCGGCGGCTCCCCGTATGTGATTCTGGCGGTCGGAGTGAACGGCGTCGGAAAGACGACCACCATCGGCAAGCTGGCGGCGCGTTACACCGCGCAGGGGATGAGCGCGACTCTCGCGGCGGGCGACACGTTCCGCGCCGCGGCGGCGGAGCAGCTAGAGATATGGAGCGAACGGGCGGGCGCGGCGTTCATTCGTCAGCAGGAGGGAGCCGACCCCGCCTCGGTCGTCTACGACGCGATTCATTCGGCGCGGGCGCGCAAGTCCGACCTGTTGATCATCGACACGGCGGGGCGGCAGCATACGCGCGCGAATCTGATGCAGGAGCTGGAGAAGATCGCGCGGGTCGCCGGACGCGAACTGGACGGCGCGCCGCATGAGACGCTGCTGGTCCTGGACGCGACGACGGGGCATAACGCGATTCAGCAGGGAAAGCGTTTTTTAGAGGCGGTACCGGTCACCGGGGCCGCGTTGACAAAACTGGACGGAAGCGCAAAGGGGGGCGTCGCCGTCGCTGTCAAGCGCGAGGTCGGCATTCCGATCAAACTGATCGGAGTCGGCGAAGGCATAGAGGACCTGCGCGACTTTGAGCCGTCCGAGTTTGTGGACGCGCTCTTTGAACAGGAGGCTTAAATGACGAACCGCCCGCTGTTATTGGGCTATTCGTCATTCCCGCGTAAGCGGGAATCCAGAGTTTTTCCAGACAGCCTCCGCATTCCAAAAACGACTCTCTAAATCAAGATCATCGCCTATAGAGACAGCCGTCAAAAATCCGCGCTTGACTTTCGCGCCGTTCCCTGCCAGCATATGTATGTTGCAGCGTTGAACGGGCGGGGCTTTTTAAACGGAGAACGACGATGGCGAGAAAATGTTATTTGAGCGGCAAACGGCCGAGAGTGATCAACAACGTGCCGCGTTCCAAAAAACGGACGAAACGGCGTCAGCTGCCGAACCTGCAGATTGTGCGCGTGTATGATGAAAAGACAGGCGTCTACCGCCGCAGGCGCGTCTCGGTGCGGATGATGCGGACGCTGGATAAAAAAGGGCTGCTCGCCCGCGAGCCAAAGCGGGTCGTCGACACGGAAACCGAAGAAGAGCTGTCTTAACAGAGCCGAAAACGGCAAGGCGCCCGCATGTCAAACAGCCGCCCGAATATCCTTTGGATCTCCTTAGAGGACACGACTCCCCGCTTCGGATGCTACGGCGATCCGTTGGCGCGGACGCCGAACCTGGACAGGCTCGCCGCGCAGGGCGTCCGTTTTCCGAACGCCTTCTCGACGGCGGGCGTCTGCGCTCCGAGCCGATGCGCCGTCATCACCGGCATGTACGCCCCCTCTATCGGCGGGCATCATATGCGCACTGGACATACGAACCGCGCCACTCCTGAAATGCCGACGCCGTATGAGGCGGTTCCGCCCCCGTATGTGAAATGTTTCACCGAGTATCTGCGCGCGGCGGGTTACTACTGTACAAACAATCAGAAAACCGATTACCAGTTCAAACCGCCCGCGACGGCATGGGACGAATGCGGCGGAAACGCCCACTGGCGCAACCGCCCGGACGGCGCGCCGTTCTTTGCCGTCTTCAACCCGACCGGGACGCATGAGAGCGGCATGTGGGATCGGAGCAAAGGTTCTGACGATCCGCCGCCGACCGAGACGGATCCTGACGATGTCGAGATGCCGCCGTATCTTCCGGACACCTTGAAGGCGCGGCAGGCGCTGGCGCGTCAATACGACAATATCGCGGCGTCCGACCGCATCGTCGGGCGGATTTTAAACGAGCTGGAAGAGGACGGACTCGCCGACAACACCGCCGTTTTCATATGGAGCGACCATGGCGAGGGGCTTCCGCGCGGCAAGCGGTGGCCCTACGACGCCGGCATACGCATCCCATGCATTGTGCGCTGGCCGGGGCGTCTGGCGGAAGGCGCCGTGTCGGAGCGGCTTGTCAGCATGATCGACCTCGGGCCGACCGTCTTGTCGATGGCGGGGGTTTCCATACCGCGGCATATGCAGGGGCAGCCGTTCTTGGAGGGGGAAGAGCGGGAGTATATCTATGCGGCGCGCGACCGCCATGACGAGTCGTACGACATGGTTCGCGCCGTCCGCGACCGCCGATTCAAGTATCTGCGCAACTTTTATCCCGACCTGCCGTACCTGATGTGGATCCCGTACCGGAACCGGCACCCTGTCATGCAGGAGATGTGGCGTCTTCATGCCGAAGACGCGCTGGAAGGCGATCAGCGGCTCATGTTTGAACCGCGGACGCCGGAGGAGCTTTACGACACGGAAAGCGACCCGTATGAAACGCGCAACCTGGCGGGCGACCCCGCTTACGCCGAGACGCTGACGCGCATGCGCGCCGAGCTGGACAGGTGGCAGCGGGAGATTGGCGATCTTGGGCATGTTCCGGAGGATCAGATGGCGGCGCGTTTTCGTCCGGACGGGTCGCAGCGTCAGGCGGCGGCGCCGGTGTTTGCGCCGATTGCGCCGGGCTACCCAGGGCGCCAAACATCCGAGGGCGGTTCCTATGCGGCGCCGTGCCTCATACAGCTGCATTGCGCGACGCAGGGCGCCTCCATCGCCTACACAACAGAAGAGGGCGGCGGCGCGCGCTGGCGGCTCTACACCGAGCCGATACGTTTAAAGAAGGGCAAAACGGCCCTCAGGGCGAAGGCATGCCGCATCGGCTACCAAGAAAGCGCCGAGAGCCGCGCCGAGTTTCAGGTGGAGTAAGCCGCTCAATCGAGTTTCAGCCGCGCCCATTGCGCCGCCAGTTTGCCGTTCGGTTGAACGGAGAGCGGATCGACCGAATCTCCCTCAACCTTGACATAGTCAATGCTGATTTGGGCGCTGTCCAAGACGAAACCGACGGCTCCCTTGCGGATATAGTCGCGGTCCCATATGCGGTTGAACAAGAATTGCTGTTTACCGTCAATAAACAGCTCCATGTCGCGGTCCTCAACTTTGAGGCGTATGCGGTACCATCTGCCGGCGTCAAATGTGAAGGGAGGGAAGGGAGGCAAGCTCTTGAGGATGCGTCTGTTGGCTCCATCGCGGTCAACCTTGTCTCGGGTCAGCCGGATATCATCATCTTCTAGGAGTCGACTCAACCCTACGCTGTAGGCGTGGAATCCGTCATGCCAAATGAAGTTGACGCGAAACAGGACGCCAATGATGTCCCAATCGTCAGATCCGTCAACGCGCACCCTTGTCTCGATGATGTAGTCGTCCCAGTTCGGATCGCCGAAGAGCGCGTACGTGACGAAGTTTTCATTTGTCTGCTGAAGCAGCCCGCCGTTGATTTTCCATGCGCTTCTGCCCCATTCGCTGTCTGTCGACTCGATGAACAGCCAGTCGCTTATTTCATCTTCACTTGAGAAGTCCCACCGCATCGTTCCCGCTGAAGCGTTAAGCGTCAACGCAACGGCGGCGGCCAAGACAAGCGTTCGCTTCCATGTTCTCATCTGTGTTTCCGTTCGGGTTAAAGATTCAGCCGCGTTTCAGTTGCGCCCATTGCGCCGCCAGTCTGCCGTTCGGCTGAACGGAGAGCGGGTCGCCGCCTATGGAGACCTCCGCATAGTCGACTCTCATTTTGGCGCGGCGCGAATAAAAGCCGACGCCGCCGTTCGGGAGATACGATTCGTTATCCCAGATATGCTTCGCGCTGAAGTAAGCCTGCGGTTTGTTGTCTATGAAAAGCAGAACGTTATTGCCATTGACGAGGACTCGCATGACAAACCATTCTCCAGGGGCAATCTTAAATTCGTCCTCAAAGGGATCAATCAGGATCGAACGGCTTGAGACGCCGCCCTTTTCGGAAACGCGGAGCCGACTAAAAAGGATCGAGTCGCCTTTGAGGGCGCTGCGCAGGCAGACAGCATAGCATACGAATTCGTCAATCCATAGAAAATCGGCGCGAAAAACAAGCCCGACAGCAGCGTTCTCATTCCCTGAATCGAGGCGCATTTTAGCTTCAATGGTGTAATTGTCCCAGGCTTCTTCTCCGAAGAGGGCAAAGGCGGAGACCTTGTCGTCCGATTTGATGAGCATGCCGTCGAACGTTGTCCACATGCCTTGTTTCCATGCGCCGTCTGCGGCATCAACGAAAAACCAGTCCTTCGTCTCGGCCCAGCTGTTGAAGTTCCATCGCATCGTTTCCGCCGAGGCGCCGGCGGTCAAGGCTGCCGCCGCCAGCATCACAAGCGTTCGCTTCCATGTTCTCATCGCCGTTTTCCTTTTTGGTTAAGGCTCACTCCTGTTTCAGCTGCGCCCATTGCGCCGCCAGTTTGCCGTTCGGTTGAACGGAAAGGCCGCCTTGGAAATCATCCCCATCCACAATCAGATCGTCGAAGCTGGCTTTAGCGAAGAACGTAAAGAAGCCGACGGCTCCTGTGTCGACATAGTCCGCCTCATCCTCGCTGTCCTGCCAGAATTCGTTGATAGAGAACTCCGCGTTCTTGCCTTCAAGAACGATTTCAATCAGGTACCATTCGCCGCTTTTCAACTCAATGCCGCCATGGACGGGTCCTCCTCTGCTGACGCCGGTCGCTACGCCGGGTTCGAGGATGAGGGCGGTCATCAAGCTCGTTAAATTCTCTTTTGGCAGCAATTCATAGGCGTAGCAGCGGATCTGGTTGCCCCACAGGAAATTGGCGCGAAAGATAACGCCGATTTTATGCTGATCGTCTGCGCGAAAAGGCGCATCAATGCGCACTTTTGCCGAGATGTAACGAACATCCCAGTCGGACTCTCCGACGATCGCGTACGCGTAGGGGCGGTCGTCCGCGGTTTGTTGAAGTACGCCGCCCTCCGTTTCCCAGCCGCCGCTTAGCCGCCACCCGTCCAAACCATCCGAGAAGTTCCATATTCGCTCCTCCGCCGAGGCGCCGACCGCCAAGGCTGCCGCTGTCAGCATCACAAGCGTTCGCTTCCATGTTCTCATCGCCGTTTTCCTTTTTGGTTAAGGCTCACTCCAGTTTCAGCCGCGCCCATTGCGCCGCCAGTTTGCCGTTCGGCTGAGAACGGCCGCCTTGGAGGTATTCCCCTTCCACAATCAGATCGTCAAAGCTGGCTTTAGCGAAGAAAGTAAAGAAGCCGACAGCTCCTGTCTCGACATAGTCCGCCTCATCTTCGCTCCGCTGCCAAGATTCGTTGATAAAGAAATCGATGTTTTTGCCTTTAAGAACGATTTTAATCTGGTACCATTCGCCGCTTTCCAGTTCAATGCCGCCATGGACGGGTCCCCCTCTGCCGACGCCGGACACTCCCCCCCGTTCATGGATGCGGGCGGTCATCAAGAAAGTAAAATCATCTCTTGGCGATAATTCGTATATGTAGCAACGGATATGCTTGTCCGGCAGAACCTTGGGGCGGAAGATAGGCCCGATATCCGGCGGGAAATTGGCGCGAAAGATAACGCCGATTTTATGCTGATCGTCTGCGCGAAAAGGCGCATCAATGCGCACTTTTGCCGAGATGTAACGAACATCCCAGTCGGACTCTCCGACGATCGCGTACGCGTAGGGGCGGTCGTCCGCGGTTTGCTGGAGTACTCCTCCCTTCGTATCCCAGCCGCCGCTTAGCCGCCACCCGTCCAAACCGTTCGAGAAGTTCCATATTCGCTCCTCCGCCGAGGCGCCGAACGTCAAGGCTGCCGCGGTCAGCATGACGAGCGTTCGCTTCAAGTTTTTCATCGCCGTTCTCCTTTTGGGTAAGGCTCAATCGAGTTTCAGCCGCGCCCATTGCGCCGCCAGTTTGCCGTTCAGTTGGAGGCGGTCTTCGATGCTTTCTCCTGTGACGGTCAGGTCGTCAAAGCTGGCGGACGAGGCGGAATAGAAGCCGATGCGCCCGTTGGCGATTTGATCATCCCATATTTCAAGATGCAGAATGTTGTTGACGGAGAGGAGTATGCGCGTTCCCTTGACATGCGCGCGGAGAGTGAACCATTCGCCCAATTTTATCCGCGCGCCGGCTCTCAGGGGGACGCTGTAACCTCCCGTCGATGTGCCGCCGCCGCGGCGGGTTATGTGGTTGAGCCAAACCTCATCGAAAAGCAGATTCACACGGAGAGCGTAACAATCAAAACGCCTCCACGAATCGACCTGCGCTCGAAAGATGAGACCCGCCCACTCCAAGTGAGAGAAATGCGGCGGTTTATCGATCCGCACTTTCGCCTCAACCGTGTAATTGTCCCAACGCTCCTCGCCGACAAAGGCGTATTGGCTCGTGACGATATGGTAGCAATCAAGTGTTCCGTCCCGCGTCTCCCATTTGCCGTCCATCATCCATCCGTCAAGTCCGCCGGAGAAATCCCACGTTTGCGTCCCCGCCGAGGCGGTTGCCGTTACTGCAGCGGCGGTTAAAACGGCGAGCGTTCGCTTTACAGCGTTCATAAGCGTTCCTTTTGGCGAAGTTTGAGTCGCGCCCATTGTTCCGTCAACATCCCGCCTTCGATGTTATCGCCTGTGACGGCGAGGTCGTCTATGCTGACGAGGGAGTACTGGCTGACGATGCCGACAGCGCCTTGGGCGATGTAATCCTCGTCTGTGTACTCAAACTCTAAAGCGTCGTTGATGTAGCACTGGAAATGGCCGCCGTTCACATGCGCGCGGATGTCGTACCATTTGCCAATCTCTACGATGCTTTCATCGTCGGACGGTGGGGGAATAATAGTCGTGGTCTGGCCGCCGCGGCGGTACGATAAATTGATATTTTCGTAATTCAGATCGATATTGAAAGCGTAATAGACGAACTCGTTGTCCGGCAAAAATCGGGCGCGGAAGACGAGACCGACAGGCTCGGCGTTGAACGGCTCGTCGATGCGTATTCGGGCGGAGACGGTGTAGTTGTCCCAATGGTCTTCGCCGACAACGGCGACGGTCCAGGCGCGTTTATTGCTCTGCTGGAGCGTTCCGTTTGTTGTTATCCATGTAGTGCGGCTCTTCCAGCCACCCCATAGGTGATAGGTTACGAACCGCCACTCGTCCAGCCCGTCGGAGAAATCCCACGTTTGCGTTCCCGCCGAGGCGCTGGCGGTCAAGGCTGCCGCCGCCAGCATTGCGAGCGTTCGCTTCAAGTTTTTCATCGCCGTTTCCTATGCCGCTAGTTTTGAAACGATACGCAAATTCTATGCCAACGCCGAAAGCCGCAAGATGCGCAGGTTTTCAGAAAAAGGCGGGGCGGAGATGTACCATATGGTACGCCGAGCGGACGAAAACGTACGGTGGCATTGACCTGAACACGATATGGACAGCATCTGCGGAGCCTAAGATTCCCGCTTGCGCGGGAATGACGCTATGGGCCGCCGGACGTTTGGGGTGAACGCGGACGGTTTTGGCGCCGCGTTTCAAAACTCCCCCTTGAAAAGGGGGGCAGGGGGGTTTAAGCGCGCGGGTTTGAACTCGGATTGGAGGATTATTAAGATTGCCAAGAGAGCGGCTCACAGAATTCTCTTGGCAATCTTTCAATCTTGGCAATCCTAGTTCAGACAGCGGCTAGGATTCCCGCTTGTGCGGGAATAACAAGACATACTGCCTACAGCGGACGCCGCTTGTCCGACGCCGCGCCGCATGCGATACTTTCCATCAACGCCGTTTCAAATGCCAGAGAGACACGCCGCATGAACCCAGACCGATCCATCAATACCGGACACCGAAGAGGCGTCAACGCCGCCGCGTTCTCTCCCGACGGGGAGGCGGTTCTCACCGCCAGCAGCGACGCGACCATACGGGTATGGTCTCTCAAAACGGGGGAGCTTCTCCGCGCGCTGACTGGGCATGCGGGGCGCGTTCACGCCGCCGCCTATTCGCCCGACGGGAGCATGATCGTCAGCGCCGGCGAGTATCGGGATGTCCTGCTCTGGGACGCTCAAACAGGCGAACGGCTCAAGGCGCTGGAGGGGCAGCGGTTCACCGCCTACTCCGCCGCCTTCTCTCCCGACGGAAGCGTCATCGCCGGCGCCGGCGAAGACCATACGATACGGCTCTGGAACGTCAACACCGGCGCGCTGCTTCGAACGCTGGAGGGGCATCTCGGCAGGGTGTATTCGGCGGCGTTCTCGCCGGACGGGCGGCAGATTGTCAGCGGCGGGCGCGACCGTACGGTACAAACGTGGGACGTTGAAACGGGAAAGCCGCTGCGGACGCTGGGCGGATTGACCGAATGGATACGGGCGACGGCGTTCTCGCCGGACGGACGGTTCGCCGCCTGCGGAGGCAAAGATAAAAAAGTTCATCTCTGGGACGCCCAGAGCGGAGCCTACCTGCGCGCGTTGGAGGGCCACCGCGGCTGGATTGAAGCGATCGCCTTTTCGCCGGATGGAACGCGCCTCGCCAGCGGCAGCCGCGACAAGACGATACGGCTCTGGAACCCGTCCACGGGCGCGCTCGCCGACACTTTAGAGGGTCATGACGGACAGATTGCGGCAACCGCCTTTTCGCCGGACGGAACGCGCTTTGCCAGCGGCGACACGGACAGCGCTCTCATGCTCTGGAGGCTCTAAGCGCGAGAAGACGCTCTCACTGGCGGTACGCCCATGCGGGAATTTTCATTTTTACTCTAAAGCGTCTGCGCCGCCGGTCGTCATTCCCGCGTAAGCGGGAATCTTAAGACATCGCAGTCGCCGCCCCGTTCTTTAAACCCCCTAGCCCCCCTTTTCAAGGGGGAATCGGACGCGGCGCCGCAAATATCTCCGTATAAGCGCGCTACCCTCTCATCCGCTGCGCCAGCGGCGGAACAGGGCGCGCGTGGACGGGTTCCGCCGACAGCGCAGATAGTCAGACATGCCGATCCAGCTGTAGTTGCGGGAGACGCGCCCCTCTTGAGACACAGGCTCAAAACGCCCCCCGTTCGCATAAAGCGCGTCCAGCGCCGCCTCCATCGCCGGCAGCCCATGCGCCAGCGCCTGATGCC
Organism: Candidatus Poribacteria bacterium; assembly: GCA_963665845.2. Lineage (GTDB taxonomy): Bacteria > Poribacteria > WGA-4E > JAPPNK01. The sequence continues at coordinate 1,144,744 of OY762492.1, read as the reverse complement.
CGATGAAACGCCAATGAAACCCCCATTCCGCCGCGTCCGGCAAGGCGCCTTGACACAGGATCGGTCCCGTGTCGATGCCTTTCTCCGCCTTCAAAAGCGAATAGCCGACATACTGCGGCTCCCCCTGAAGCAAAGCCCAGCCGGCGGTATGAAGCCCGCGGTATTCGGGCGTGACGCCCTCATGCAGGATGAACATGCCCATCTTCGGCAGGTTAAACAGCGCAGGTTTGAAAATCGTCTTCGCGCAGACGCTGAAAAGGATGTCCGGCTCGCATGCGGCGATCTCATCCAGCCGGCGCGGCGCGTGAATGTCCGCGCATGAATGGGTCGGCGCGTCTACAGGCGGCGGATTCTGAAACGCCGCCGGCAGCCGCTCATGCCAAAGCCGCTCGTCTCCGCGCCCGTATCGGCGCAGATAGTAACCGTAAAACAGCAGCTCGTCCGTTAGACGCGCCCAGCCGACCCGCTTTGCCCGTTTCCGCACGGCGCGGACGCGGTTTTTGCGCAGGTTCCATCCTTCTTCAATATAAAAAACGGCGCGGAGATCGTACCGCTCGGAAAGCCAGCGGGCGGCGCCGTTGTTGAACCCTGTTCGTCTGCCGATAAAGACGACGCGCATGCGTTTTAATCCGACGGCGGAGACGCCGCGATTTCGGTCAAGATGCGCTCCATCGCCGCGGGCGGATCGTCGCTCTGCGCGATGGGGCGGCCGATGACGAGATAATCCGCGCCGTCGGCGACCGCCTCACTGGGCGTCGCGACGCGCCGCTGATCATGCGCGTCGGAACCGATGGGGCGGACGCCGGGCGTTACGATAACCATATCAGACCCGCCCGCCCGTCGAACCGCTTTCAGCTCCAGCGGCGAGGCGACGACGCCGTCCAGCCCCGCCTCTACCGCAAGGCGCGCCATCCGCGCCGCCTGCTTGTCTAACGCGGCGGCTCCGTCTCCATACACCTCGCGCCACTGCCGTTCGTCCAGGCTTGTCAGCGCGGTGACGCCGATGAGCAGAGGGGTCGGGTTTAGGTTAAGGCTGTCCAGCGCGCCGCGCGCCGCCTCCATCATGGCGCGCCCGCCGGAGACATGAACGTTCATCATCCAGACGCCGAGCCTTGCCGCCGCCTTGACAGCGCCCGCAACCGTGTTCGGAATGTCATGGTATTTCAAATCCAAAAAAACGCGCGCGCCATGCCGCCGCGCCAGCTCTACCGCCGCCGGACCCGCCGCCGTGAACAGCTCCTTGCCGACCTTCAAAACGGACGCGCAGCCGTCTAGACGCTCCAACAGACGCCGCGCCGACTCCAGATCGGGCGCGTCCAACGGCACAATGATTCGGTCTCTGATTCGGTCTTTCATGCGTTCAACGCCTCCCGCGCCGACATCCCGTTGAGTACGCGTTCAACCGTTTTCTCCGTCCGGCGGCGCGCCGACTCGATACGGCTTTCTCTAGACAAAACCGACTCCGCATGTTCCTTTAAAAAACGGCGCTGCTCCGCCAGCATCGCCTCAACCGACGACGGCGACGTTCCGCCCGCGCTCATGTTTCGTTTTACCGCTTCGGACGGGTCTAAGATGTCCGCCAGCGTCTCCGCCTCAATATCATGACCTCGCTCTAAAAGATAAACGCCGCAAGCGTCCAGATCCCGAAAATCCAAACCGCGCTCCGCCAGCGAGGCGACCAGCCCGCCTGTCAAATGATGCGCCTCCCGAAACGGAACGCCCCGCTCCCGCGCCAAAAAGTTTGCCAGCTCCGTCGCCGATGAAAAGTTTGCGTAGACCAGATCGCGCATCCGCTCCGTGTGAAACTGCATCGTCTCAACCGCCTCCGCCAGAATGTCGGCGGACGAAGAGGCGGCGTCCAAACCCGCCCACAACGGCGGCTTGTCCTCCTGCAGATCGCGGTGGTAACCGAGAGGCAGCCCCTTCAACGACGCGAACAGCCCTGTCAAACCGCCAATCAGATTTCCTGTCCGCCCGCGCGCCAGCTCCGCAATGTCCGGATTTTTCTTTTGAGGCATGATGGAGCTGCCGAGCGCAAGGCGGTCGTCCAGCGTGAAGAGGCGGAACTCATACGATGTCCCGTAGACAATCTCCGCCGAGAGGCGCGACAGGTTCGTCATCAGCGCCGTCAACGCAAACATCGGCTCCAAGATAAAGCTGCGGTCGGACACAACGGCGAGCGCATGCATGTCGACGCTGTCAAAGCCGAGAAGGTCGGCGGTCAATTGGCGGTCGATTGGAAAGCTGCAGCCCGCCAGCGCGCACGCTCCAAGCGGGGATCGGTTCGCCGTTCGATACGCTTCGTTTAGACGGCGCAGGTCTTCTATGAAAAGCGCGGCGTATGCGGTCGCCCAGAAACCGAGCGAAATCGGCTGCGCATGCTGCGTGTGGGTGTATCCCGGCATGACGGCGCCGCCCAGACGTTCGGCAACGGATAAAAACGCGGACGCAAGCCGAGCCGCCGCCCGCTCCGTTTTCAAGACGCCCTCCCTTGCCGCGATGCGCGCGTCGGTCAACACCTGATCGTTGCGCGAGCGCGCCGTGTGGAGTTTGCCGCCGGCTTCAGGTCCGGCGGCGCGCGTCACATACGCCTCGACGTTCATATGGACATCTTCCAGGGCGGGGTCTAAGGTGAGCTTGCCCGCCTGCGCGTCCGCCTTTGCCTCGTTCAATGCCGCCAAAATGCCGCGCGCGTCCGCGTCCGAGACGACGCCCTGACGCGCCAGCATGAGCGCATGCGCCTGACTCCCCCAGATGTCCGCCTCGATGAGCCGCGCGTCCGCCTGCGTCGACTCCGTATACGCCAAAACCGAATCCAGCGCCGTCTGCTGCCCGCGCGATCCTATCGCCATAAGACGCTCCGCTTCCCTGCCGCGCCTAAAACTATACGCCTCAATGGGCGGCATTTCAACCTGCGCCCTCTGACGGCAAGCTCATAGAGCTGTATCCAAACGATAAAAAAGCGATGCGTTACGCAGGTCCCTCTCTTAATTACGCTTTCCCGGAGGAAGCGATCGCCGCTCTGGAGCCGATTGCGCCGAAGGACGAGCGTCACTCCCTGCCGTCCAACTTAGAGGCGGAGATGTCCTCGGCATACGCCGACTTTGCGAAGGCGTACCAAAGCATGTTTGAGATGGAGTACGCCCTCTCCGAGGCGACGCCCGAAGGCTATATGAACGCGCTGCTAGGCATGGCGCGCGCCTTCGCCAAGTCGGGCGACGCCCAGCATGCCCAAGACGCTTACAACGCCGTGCGCAAACGCCATTCGCGCGAGGAGGTTGAGCGGGTCTTCCGCCGCTTCGACGAACAGGAGCGTCTGAAACGGCAGTCGCCGAGCGATGACGACGAGGAGGACAGCGGCGAGGAGGAGTGAGCGGCTTGCGGCTCTAGCGTCAAAGCGTTATGCTGTTCTTAGACGCCGTAAATGCGGTCTGGAACGGTCAAAGGAATGAAAACGACGCAACGCTCATCATACCGCAGGGCGCGCCTCGCGCTGCTTGTCGGCGCTGTCTTGCTGGCCGCTTTGGCGGTTGCGGCGGCAATTCTTTTCCGCGCGGACGATCCTGCTTCGTCCAATACAACAGACAACCCGAAAGGCGCGTCCGGATCCGAGCCGCAGCATGAGCTTGTCCAAGGCGCCGACGCCGAGAAGGTGAAAGCATGGATGGACGCCTATCGCGAAATCACGCAAACAGGATTCGACGATGACGCGGACGACCTGCCCGAAGAGTGGATCCGGTTATTGGAGGAATGGGCGTCTTCCGACCCAAGCGAGCGGCTTGCGATCCATCTGACGCTGCTGTACATTCACAATGCGCGCGCGTCCGATCCGCAGGTACATGAATGGCTTGTTTGGATCGGAACGAAGCGGATCCAAGATGGCAAAGACGACGACGCAATTGCCAGCGAGCTCCATACAGACTTCATCTTCCTGAGAAACTACAGCGGCGAAGAACTGAAGGGGCATATTCAAGAGATGCGGGATTTTGCGCTGGGCAAGCCTCATTCCTACGGCTCCGATCCGTCCAATCCCAACTACGATCCGCGCGATCCAAGCCTTTCGGATAAAGAGAACCGAATCCGCGAATACTTCTACAACCGATACGGAAGCGTCGAACACCGCGAAGAGAACGGAAGAACGCCGCGGGCGGTGATCGAGATTCTGGTGGAAGGAATGGACGACCTGACCGCCGCTAAATATCTGTATTATGGAAGCGAATCTGAGCTTGACGAGCGGTGGGATAGAAACGAGAATGAGTACGCGTTGGAATACGCGGACCGCGTTTTAGCAAAGGATCCGACCTCCCGCGACGCGCTGATGATCAAACTTGGCGCGGCAAATGATTTGGACGATGCGATCGAATCGGCGCGGCGTCTTCTCAAACATCATCCGCGGGATGAGGATGCGGTGAGCGCCACGATCCGATATCTATCAGAACCCTATCCTGAAGAGATGGTTGCGGCGATCACACTCCTTTTGCCGGAAGATGGCAGTCTGCATTCTGATCCGAGTTTGCATTTCGGTCTTGGCGTCGCCTATGAACGTCTGGATATGTTGTATGAAGCGGCTGACCAGTACCAGAAAGCGTTCGCTATAGGCTTCAACGGCGCAGCGCGCGGTCTCTATGAACGTTTAGAGCGGGGAGAAAGAACCGTTCCGTCCATCTGGGAAGAGCGCGACGCCGCAGCGGCTGAAGCTGCAGCGCAGGAGCCTCAACCTGCAGAAGCGTCCGCGACGCCGCAGCGCCAGCCCGACGCCCCGGAGCTGTCGGAAACTCCGCGCGGCGTGGAACCTCCCCTTCCGCCGCCCAATCTAGAGGCGGAGATGTCCGCAGCGTACACCGACTTCGCCAAGGCGTACCAGAGCGCGTTTGAGATGGAATACTCCCTCTCCGAGGCGACGCCCGAAGGCTACATGAACGCGCTGCTGGGAATGGCGCGCGCCTTCGCCAAAGCGGGAGACGCCCAGCATGCCCAGGACGCTTACAACGCCGTTCGCAAGCGCCATTCGCGCGAGGAGGTTGAGCGGGTCTTCCGCCGCTTCGACGAACAGGAGCGTCTGAAACGGCAGTCGCCGAGCGGCGAGGAGGAGTGAGCGGCTTGCGGCTCTAGCGCCGAGGCGTTATGCTGTTCCTAGACGCGCTGAGCAACTTGGAACGAGTCAAGACGATGAAAACGACGCAACGCTCATCACGCCGCAGGGCGCGCCTCGCGCTTCTGGTCGGCGCTGTCTTGCTGGCCGCTTTGGCGGTTGCGGCGGCAATTCTTTTCCGCGTGGACGATCCTGCTTCGTCCAATACAACAGACAACCCGAAAGGCGCGTCCGGATCTGAGCCGCAGCATGAGCTTGTCCAAGGCGCCGACGCCGAAAAGGTGAAAGCATGGATGGACGCCTACCGCAAGATCACGCAAACAGGATTCGACGATGACGCGGACGACCTGCCCGAAGAGTGGATCCGGTTATTGGAGGAATGGGCGTCGTCCGACCCAAGCGAGCGGCTTGCGATCCATCTGACGCTGCTGTACATTGACAATGAGCGCGCGTCCGACCCGCAGGTTCATGAATGGCTTGTTTGGATCGGAACGAAGCGGATCCAAGACGGCAAAGACGACGACGCAATTGCCAGCGAGCTCCATACAGACTTCATCTTCCTGAGAAACTACAGCGGCGAAGAGCTGAAGGGGCATATTCGAGAGATGCGGGACTTTGCGCTGGGGAAGCCTCATTCCTACGGCTCCGATCCGTCCAACCCCAACTACGATCCGCGCGATCCGAGCCTTTCGGATAAAGAGAACCGAATCCGCGAATACTTCTACAACCGATACGGAAGCGTCGAACACCGCGAAGAGAACGGAAGAACGCCGCGGGCGGTGATCGAGATTCTGGTGGAAGGAATGGACGACCTGACTGCTGCAAAGTACTTGCATGGAATCGGAAAAGGGGGCTATTTTTCAGATTTTGCAGAGGAGGTCGGGGAGCCGTGGAGAAGAGAGGTTAAGTATGCGGCGGAATACGCGGAACGGGTTTTAGCAAAGGATCCGACCTCCCGCGACGCGCTGATCATCAAAACGCATTCGGCTGATCAGGTAAATAATGCGATCGAATCGGCGCGGCGTCTCCTCAAACATCATCCGAACGACGAAGGGGCGATGGAATTCGCTACTCGCATCACTTTTGAAAGCCATCCTGAGGAGACGGTTGAGACGATCTCCCGCTTATTGCCAGAGGACGGCTTGCATTCCAATTCGACGTTTCATCTCACGCTTGGCGACGCCTATGAGCGTCTGGACATGATGTATGAAGCGGCGGATCAGTTTCAGAAGGCGTACGCCGCCGGCGATATGTACGCTTATGGGCGCTATAAAAGGATAGAGCGGGGGGAACGCGGCTACCCGTCCATCTGGGAGGAACGCGCCGCCGAGCGTCTTACCGAAGGGCCTCCAGAACCTGCGCCGCCAAGCGATACCCCTGAAACACCGCCGCAGCGCCAGCCGGACGCCCCGAAACCGCCGGACGCGCCAGAGCCGGACGCTCCGCGCCCTGAAGGCGCGCCGCCCCCTCCGCCGCCCGGCGCGGAAATGGACATGGCGGCGGCATACGCCAACTTCGCCAAGGCGTACCAGGATGCGTTTGAGATGGAGTACGCCCTCTCCGAGGCGACGCCCGAAGGCTACATGAACGCGCTGCTGGGCATGGCGCGCGCCTTCGCCAAGGCGGGAGACGCGCAGCATGCCCAGGACGCTTACAACGCCGTCCGCAAACGCCATTCGCGCGAGGAGGTTGAGCAGGTTTTCCGCCGCTTTGACGAACAGGAACGTCTGAAACGGCAGCCGCCGAGCGGCGGGGACGAGGACGACAGCGGCGAGGAGGAGTGCGCGGCTTGCGGCGTTAGCGCCGAGGCGTTATGCTGTTACTAGACGCCGTGAACGCCGTTTGGAACGGTCAAGACGATGAAAACGACGCAACGCCCATCACACCGCAGGGCGCGCGTCGCGCTGCTTGCCAGCGCCGTCTTAATGGCGGCGCTGGCAGTTGCCGCGGCGCTTCTCTTCCGCGCGGACGACCCAGATCCTGCCGAGATGGAATCCGCGCAGGAGCCTTCTGTCCGCGAGACTGTCATGAGCGAAAGCGGCAAAGCTCCCGACGCAACAGCGGGCGGCGCGCAGGAAACGGAACCGGGGCAGGAGAAGAAACCGCCCGAACTCAACTCTCGCCCTGAGATTCAAACGACGCGGGACGATATGCCAGAGATTGACCGCTCCGGCTGGATATACGATCCGAGCCAATCCAAAAAAATGAATCGCATCCGCAAGTATCTCTATGACCAGTACGGCAGCAGCGACGTCCATCGCAAGGAGAACGGAAGGACGCCGCGCGGCGTGATCGAAATACTGGTCGAAGGGATGGACGACATGGCCGCCGCCGAGTATCTGTATAGCTCGGACTGGGGAATCAGAGGCGAGAAGTGGCCTATGGAAAAAGAGTACGCCATCGAGTACGCCAACCGCGTCCTGGCAAAGGACCCGACCTCCCTCGAGGCGCTGATCTTGAAAGCGGATGCGAATGAGGACGAAGTCGAATCGGCGCGGCTTCTGATTCAACATTATCCAGACGATGAGAGGGCGGTGTCCTACGCTGTCGACAATCTGTACCGCGACTTTCCCGAGGAGACGATCGCCGCAATCTCGCGCATTCTGCCTGAGGACGGTCTGCATTCCAAGTCAGGATTCCATTTCACTCTCGGCAATTCATATGAGCGGCTGGATATGATATACGAAGCGGCGGATCAGTTTCAAAAGGCGTTCGCTGCAGGCCACAGGTGGGCTAGCTACCGTTATGAGGTGCTAGAGAAGGGTGAACGCACATTTCCGTCCATCTGGGAGGAACGGGCTGCTGCCGCTGCCGCTGAATCGGCAAAGCATACGCCTCCATCACCCGCAGAAGCGCCCGCGCCGCATAGCCCGCCTGACGCCCCAGCGCCGCCCGACGCTCGGCGCGGCGTGGAACCTCCCCCTCCGCCGCCAAACGCGGAGATGGACATGGCGGCGGCATACGCCGACTTTGCGAAGGCGTACCAGCGCGCGTTTGAGATGGAGTACGCCCTCTCCAAGGCGACGCCCGAAGGCTACATGAACGCCTTGCTGGGCATGGCGCGCGCCTTCGCCAAAGCGGGCGACGCCCAGCATGCCCAAGACGCTTACAACGCCGTCCGCAAACGCCATTCGCGCGAGGAGGTTGAGCAGGTCTTCCGCCGCTTCGACGAGCAGGAGCGTCTGAAACGGCAGCCGCCGAGCGATGAGGACAAGGACGACAGCGGCGAGGAGGAGTGAGCGGCTTGCGGCGCTAGCGCCGAGGCGTTATGCTGTTCCTAGATGCGCTTAGCAACTTGGAACGGGTCAAGACGATGAAAACGACGCAACGCCCATCACACCGCAGGGCGCGTCTCGCGCTTCTGGTCGGCGCTGTCTTGCTGGCCGCTTTGGCGGTTACGGCGGCAATTCTTTTCCGTCCGGACGATCCTGCTTCGTCCAATACGACAGACAACCCGAAAGGCGCGTCCGGCTCCGAGCCGCAGCATGAGCTGGTCCAAGGCGCCGACGCCGAAAAGGTGAAAGCATGGATGGACGCCTACCGCAAGATCACGCAAACAGGATTCGACGATGACGCGGACGACCTGCCCGAAGAGTGGATCCGGTTATTGGAGGAATGGGCGTCGTCCGACCCAAGCGAGCGGCTTGCGATCCATCTGACGCTGCTGTACATTGACAATGAGCGCGCGTCCGATCCGCAGGTTCATGAATGGCTTGTCTGGATCGGAACGAAGCGGATCCAAGACGGCAAAGACGACGACGCAATTGCCAGCGAGCTCCATACAGACTTCATCTTCCTGAGAAACTACAGCGGCGAAGAGCTGAAGGGGCATATTCGAGAGATGCGGGATTTTGCGCTGGGGAAGCCTCATTCCTACGGCTCCGACCCGACCAATCCCAACTACGATCCGCGCGATCCGAGCCTTTCGGATAAAGCGAACCGAATCCGCGAATACTTCTACAACCAATACGGAAGCGTCAACTACCGCGAAGAAAACGGAAGAACGCCGCGCGCGGTGATCGAGATTCTGGTGGAAGGAATGGACGACCTGACCGCCGCTAAATATCTGTATTATGGAAGCGAATCTGAGCTTGACGAGCGGTGGGATAGAAACGAGAATGAGTACGCGTTGGAATACGCGGACCGCGTTTTAGCAAAGGATCCGACCTCCCGCGACGCGCTGATGATCAAACTTGGCGCGGCAAATGATTTGGACGATGCGATCGAATCGGCGCGGCGTCTTCTCAAACATCATCCGCGGGATGAGGATGCGGTGAGCGCCACGATCCGATATCTATCAGAACCCTATCCTGAAGAGATGGTTGCGGCGATCACACTCCTTTTGCCGGAAGATGGCAGTCTGCATTCTGATCCGAGTTTGCATTTCGGTCTTGGCGTCGCCTATGAACGTCTGGATATGTTGTATGAAGCGGCTGACCAGTACCAGAAAGCGTTCGCTATAGGCTTCAACGGCGCAGCGCGCGGTCTCTATGAACGTTTAGAGCGGGGAGAAAGAACCGTTCCGTCCATCTGGGAAGAGCGCGACGCCGCAGCGGCTGAAGCTGCAGCGCAGGAGCCTCAACCTGCAGAAGCGTCCGCGACGCCGCAGCGCCAGCCCGACGCCCCGGAGCTGTCGGAAACTCCGCGCGGCGTGGAACCTCCCCTTCCGCCGCCCAATCTAGAGGCGGAGATGTCCGCAGCGTACACCGACTTCGCCAAGGCGTACCAAAGCGCGTTTGAGATGGAGTACGGTCTCTCCGAGGCGACGCCCGAAGGCTACATGAACGCCTTACTCGGCATGGCGCGCGCCTTCGCCAAGTCGGGCGACGCCCAGCGCGCCCAGGACGCTTACAACGCCGTCCGCAAACGCCATTCGCGCGAGGAGGTTGAGAAGGTCTTCCGCCGCTTCGATGAGCAGGAGCGTCTGAAACGGCAGCCGCCGAGCGACGAGGAGGAAGACGACAGCGGCGAGGAGGAGTGAACTCAATTCACGGGTTTTTGAGTTCCAAAACGACCGTCACGGAATCGCCCCCTTCGCTCCATTCGGTAAAATACTCATACAGCGGGCGCGCCGACGGACCCGCCAGCGCCTTTCCGTCCAGCCCAAAAATGGAGCCATGCCCGCATTGCCGATCGCAGTAGATGCGGCGCTTCTCGGCGTCCGGTTCCAGCGGACATGCCGCATGCGTGCAGACATTTACATAGGCGCGAAACCCGTTCTTTGTCCGCAATAGCAGAAGCGAGGGGGCGTTCCCCGCGGCAGGAATCTCCGCCATGCCGTTCGTTTTGGCAAGCGACGGATGCTCCTTAAGCGTAAACGAAACGCGCTCAGCGTCCGGCGGGGGCGTCCGCTCCTTCTCCTCCGCCTCGCCGCGTTTCGACTTCCCGCAGCCCAGCCTTCCCAACAAACCGATAAGCAAAGCCCCGCCCAAAAACTGACGGCGCGTCCGCTCCCGTTGCGAACCAGATTGACGCTTGCGTTTAAAACTCATCCATGACATGATGCATGCGAAAACGCGCCAATGCAAACGGAGACACGCGATGGTTACCGATCTAGAACGCCACATCGAAGAAACGCCGCTCGTTGACTCCCACGAACATATGCGCCGCGAGCAGGACTGGACGGAGGGCGGACCCGACATACTCCAAGACCTGTTCGGCAACTATGTCCCCGCTGACCTGCACACCGCGGGCGCGACCGGGGAGGCGATGCATCGGCTCATGAACGCCGCGGACGAGGACATCGCCGGGCGGTTCGAAGGCATACGGGAGGCATGGGAGGCGGTTCAGTTCACCGGTTACGGCGAAGCGGTGCGCCTCATCGCCGAACGGGTGTACGGCATACAGGAGCTGACAGGAGCCGCCGCCGCCTCAAAAGCGCATCGGACGCGCGAACTTCAAAAGCCCGGCGAACGGCTCCGCATTTTGAAAGTGGACGCGAACCTTGACCATATCCAGACAGACGATTTCAGCTGGCCCTGTCCGCCTGATATGTCCGGTCCCAACTTTTTCCTATACGACATGTCATGGGCGACCTTCTGCAACGGGCAAATCTTCCCCGACGCGCTCCATAAAGAGACCGGCGTCGGCGTCATCAACCTTGCGACGCTGCGGCAGGCGATGGAGGCGCTGTTTGCGAAGCATGCGCCGTGCGCTGTCGCCATGAAGTCGCAGCATGCCTACAACCGAACGCTGCTCTGGAGAGAGCGCTCCGACAGCGACGCGGAAGCCGCCCTTCAGGAGATTTTGACAAAACCTGACAACGAAATCAGCGTTGAAACGCGCCTCTGCCTCGGCGACTGGTGCTGGCAGCGCGGCGTGGAGCTGACTGTCGAACACAACCTGCCCTTCAAAATCCACACCGGCTACTACGCCGGGAACGACCGCATGCCGGTCAGCCGAATCAAGTCGGGCAACATGTGCGCTCTTCTCGCGCGAAACCTGAACGCCAAGTTTGTCCTCATGCACATCGCCTACCCATACAGCGGCGAACTGATCTCGCTGGCGAAGCATTACCGAAACGTCTGGATCGACTTCTGCTGGGCATGGAGCATTGATCCGTGGAGTTCGCGCGACACGCTGCGGCGGTGCATCCACGCCGTTCCGATCAACAAGCTGTTCGCTTTCGGCGGCGACACCGGCTGGCCGACCAGCGCCTACGCCTACTCGATACAGGCGCGGCAGGAGATACGGCGCGCCCTGCAGGCGGAAATCGATGAAGGGTATATGAACGAGAAGCAGGCGATGGGCGTCGCGTCGCGCATCATGCTCCAGAACCAGCGCGACTGCTTCGATCTGGACGGAACGCGCGCCCACATCGCGCAGGCAATTCAAGCCGCAGAGTGAACATGAAGAAAGGAAACGCATCATGAAAGAATGGTTGGGTCGAGAAAAAGAGGCTCTTACAAATGTCGGGCTTGCTGTCTTGCGCGTCGGCGTCGGGGCGCTCATGCTGACGCACGGCTGGGGCAAGCTGGTCAACTTTGGAGACAACGTTGCGTCCGGAATGGACCCGATCGGCTTGGGACCGGGCGTCACGGCGGCGCTTCTGGTCCTCGCGGAGTTTTTCTGCGCCATCGCGATCATGTTTGGGCTTTTCACGCGGCTGGCGTCGATTCCGCCCATCATCGCTATGGGCGTCGCCTTCTTTATCTTCCACGCGAAAGACCCGTTTTCATCTAAGGAGCTGGCGCTGTTTTACCTGATCGCGTTCGCGGCGATCATGCTGCTGGGCGCGGGCAAGTATTCGGTGGACGGCATCCTAAAGAGGAGCCGCGCGCCGTCCCATGAGGAACCGATGGAAGAATGACGGGCGGCGGCTGAACGCATGCGAGCATGGATAGAGCGGAAGCAGGCGTTATGGACGAACGTTGGGCTGATGGTACTGCGCGTCGGCGTCTCGGCGTTGATGCTGACGCGCGGGGCGCCGCGCCTTGTGAACATTTCTGAGCAGGCGGCGTCGACAGCCGATCCGATCGGGGCAGGCTCGGAGTTGAGCTGGGCGTTCGCTGTGTTTGCGGAGTTTCTATGCCCGCTGTTTGTCGCGGCGGGGCTGTGGACGCGGCTGGCAACGCTTCCGCTTCTGCTGATGATGGGGGTCGTCTTCCTTGTCGTTCACGCGGGCGATCCGCTTTTGGCGCGGGAGCCGTCGCTGCTGTATTTCTTCGCGTACGCCGCCGTTCTTTTCCTAGGTCCTGGGGACTATTCCGTTGACGCCCTCTTGAAAAAGCGGCGCGGGAACGGCGATTCTCCTTAGGCGGAGAGTATACCGGATAAAACCTCTGATTTTGTATCTTGAAGAATCTGCCGCGCCACAGCTGAGCTGGCTTTGAGACTTTGACCTGCCATTTCTTTCGGCGGCTTAGACGCAATTTCCGCCTCAAATACGTTCGCTTGATCTTCTATGAGCTTTTGAAGGCCGGCTCGCTTGAGCGATACGCCATCGCCGGTCGGTTTAACATGATCGCTATCCACCATGTCGGGCGCGCCGTAGACGATGCCGACTCCAGCGACAACAAATAAAGTTGCCGTTTTCCATGCTCGGTCGCCCGTCCCCATTTGGTTGATCAACTTTATATCCGATACGCCTGTAAATGAAGATTTAATGGACAGCAATTCGTCATTGGGAAGCGCAATATCGCCGTCAGGAGATTGAGATCCGCAGAGCTCGCACTCAACGCCTACTGACCTCAGCAAAGCCCACGTAAACTCTTCCACAGCTCCCCCCACGACAAACCGATTTTCATGAATGGTCGTGTTGTAACGTCTTACCAACGTATTTACCGCGGTTTCATACTCTTTCTTTACTTCATCGCTGCATTTTTTCTTTATCTGCTCAAAAGCGCGGCGTTCTTGGATATACGCTTGAGAATTCATGTTGCCGGTATCTTTTCATAGCGCGGGATGAGATTGAATTTGCGTCGCGTCGGTTTGGAGAGCAATCGCTCTTCTGACAATTTTACATAACGCGACTCAATGTCGTAACCGACAACGCGACGCCCTTCTCGAAGCGCGCCGATAGCGGTTTGTCCGCTTCCTAAAAACGGGTCTAAAACTTCTTCGCCTTCCTCAGAGTAAAGAAGCACGAGACGGCGAACCAGCTCCAGAGGATAGGGGCAGGGATGGTCAATCGTTCTAGGAGGCACCGGCGCGATATGCCAAACATTGTTGGCTATGTCCCGCTTGAAAAGGTCGTCAATCTCTAAGGCTTGTTTCTTGCCTCGTCGCGGATCGCCCGGCTTCCGAAACACCAGAATGTACTCCGTCATAATGTTTGGATAGTAGTAGCCCGACTTCGGATGCTGTATGAACGATCCAGCCCGTTTCACCCCGCCGGTCACCTTGTTCCAGATAATGTCCTGATGAAAATCCCAACCCGCTTGAATCATCCGATCCGTGATCATCATCGGTATCGGATAATGCCGCCGTTTATATAAAAGCGTCCCGACAACGATAGCGCAAAACCCGCCTTTAACCGTCGCGCGCAAAACCTCTTTAAAAACGCTCTCAATGTTCGAGAGATATTCTTCAAGATCCGCTCCAAAGGCGCTGTAATCTCTATTGCGGTGCCAAGCGTCCATTCCTTCGCTGGCATGGATATTGTAGTCAATGGCGTTCCAGTAAGGCGGCGAGGTGACCGTAAGGCTGATGGAGTTGTTAGCGCACTGAGGCATTTGGACAGAGGATTGGCAATAGAAGCGATAATTTTTACTCTCTGATGATTTAACGCCCAAGATACGCTGCATTCGGCTGCCCTTCAAGTTGACGATTTCGACGCTGGCATGGTTGAGAACGTTCGAATCATCAATTCCGTTACGTTCTCCAACGTCCTGCATAAGATAGCATGAGTTGGCTGTCTGGTTTTGTCAAGGGTCAAACCCGCTTGCGCAGGAATGACAAGAGCCGCTAAATCTCCGACCCGTCAATCCCTTCCAGATCCTCGTCGTCCGAACCGTCCTTGCGGAAAACGACCGGCGCTTCCGACAGCTCCGCGATGCGCCGCTTCACCCCTTCGATCTGATCTTTCGGCGTGCTGGTTCCCGCGCCGATGCCCAGATGACGCGCTCCTGCAAGCCACTCCCGCTGAAGCAGCTCCTTCGAATCGATATGGTAGGTGCGCTCCGGCAGATACTTGCGGGAAATGCGCGCCAAATTGGTCGTATTGCTGGAATCAAAACCGCCCACAATGACCATCGCGTCCACCCACTGCGCGAGCGACTCGACCGCCTCCTGCTGATTTTTCACCGGATGGCAGCGCGTGTCAACCGCCTTCAGATCGGGGTAACGCCGCTCCCGTATCAGGTCCACCAGCCCCTGAAATTTCTCCCGCGTGATCGTCGTCTGGCAAACCGCGACGGTCGAACCCAGCCCGTCCGGCAAAGCGTCCACATCCTCCGCGCTGTACACAACGCTGATGTTCTGTCCGTAGCTTCGGCTGGCGATGATCTCCGCATGGTCTGGGTTCCCAATCAGAATCACATGGTACCCGTCCCGTTCAAAGTTCTCGATCTTGCGGTACACCCATTTCAACAGAACGGGGCAGGTGGCGTCATGGTAGGCGATGCCGCGCTCCGTCAACGCCTCCTTCAGCTCCTTCGGGTACCCATGCGCCGTAATGACCGTCTCGTTGACGCCCTCCAGTTCATCCAGCGAAGCGTAACGCTCCAAGATCGGAATGCCCTGCGCGGCAAGGCGGTTCACGGTGCGCGGGTTATGCACAAGCGGACCGAGTATCGGCTTCCGCTCCCGTTCGGCGATCTCAATCGCCGCCTCCACGCCGAAGCATGTCCCGGCGCTCTTCGCTACAATCACCTCTAATGTTTCGTCGTTCCGCTGTATGCTCATGGGGTCGCTTTCGGTTTTCCGTTGGCGTCAACGCCGTCTAGCGGTCTTCCGTAGTTGTCGACGCGGTCTATGGGCCAGCCCTCCGGCTGTACGCGCTTCAGGTTCGCGCCGCCGCCCGACAGCAGCGCGTCGATCGCCTCTTTTAAATGCCGTGTCTTCACTTTCGCCGCGTCTTGCGCGTCGTCCAGCGCGCCGCTGTAACGCAGGATGTACTTTGTCTCGCCGCCGTTTTCCGCCGCGGCGGGGCGGACAGGTTGAATCAAAAACGCTTCCGGCGTCACAACTGCCTGAAGCTGATCCGCCAGCTCGTAGATCAAGTCTTTTAAAACGGGAAACGGCAGTTGATGCGCCTCCGCATGCTCTTCAACGGCGCTGAGCTTATCATCCTCGTTGGGGTTGACAGCGAGAAACTGAACGCCTTTGGGTTGATACGTCTGATGCAGTTCGGAGAGGCGGCTCAAGTAGGCGTTCGATGCCTCGCAATTGATACCGATAAAGATGATCGCAAACGCCGCCGCCTGTTCATAATCGGCTAAAGAGACGGCGGACTTTTCGCGGACATCAATGAGCGTAAAGTCGGCCGCCGCCGTTCCAATTTCTAACGGCCGAATGCGGTCGATGGGCCAGCCCGCCGTTGGCAGGATGCGCTTCAGGTTCGCGCCGCCGCCCGACAGCAGCGCGTCAATCGCCTCTTTTAAATACTGCTTCTCCACTTTCCCCGCGTCTTGCGCGTCATCCAGCGCGCCGCTGTAACGCAGGATGTACTTCGTCTCGCCGCTGTCTTCCGCCGCGGCGGCGCGGATAGGTTGAATCAAAAACGCCTCCGGCGTCACAACCGCCTGAAGATGATCCGCCAGTTCGTAGTTCCTGTCTTTCAAAATGGGAAACGGCAGCTGACCGTAAAAGGCGCTGAACGTCTCCGCCTCGTTGGAGTTGACGGCGAGAAACTGAACGCCTTTGGACTGATACATCTGATGCAGTTCGACAAGGCGGCTCATGTAGGCGTTCGACACCGAGGATTCTCTGCTGATAAAGATGATCGCAAACAACGCCGCCTGTTCGTAGTCGGCTAAAGAGACGGCGGACTTTTCGTGTACTTCAGTGAGCGTAAAGTCGGTCACCGCCGCTCCAATTTCCAACGGCTGAACTTCGTCTTTTTCCATCGGCGCGGTCTGCTGAACTTCGTCTTTTTCCGTCGGCGCGGGGGGCGGTTCGGGGCTTTGATTGCAGGCATAGAGCGACAACGCCGCTAAAAGCGGGACCGCCAACAGCCGAGCGCATGTTTTTGTCATAGACGCCTCCTTCATGACATTATAGCGCCAGCGCGCCGCTCAACGCTGCCGGCTCATCCCGCGCAGAATGACCATCAGCGCCGAGATGTCCGCCGGCGACACGCCGGAGATGCGCGACGCTTGACCGAGCGACGCGGGCTGTATCGCCGCCAACTTTTCGCGGCACTCCCGCTTCAACCCCGCCGCCTGCTCATAATCGAACCCCGCCGGTATTTTCCACGCCTCAAGCCGCTTGAACTGCTCAATCTGCGCATTCTGCCGAGCGATATAGCCCTCGTATTTGAGCGTCTGCTCAACCTCCTCCGCGGCGGACCGCGTCAGCGGTTTAGGCGGAGCGCTCAATGCGCAAACCGCCTCATACGACAGCTCCGGACGGCGGATCAGTTCTGAAGCGCGCGTCGGCTTTTTCAGCTCGGCGGAACGATATTGCCGCAAGAGGCGCTGCGTCTCTTCTGTCGGGTCAACGCGCGCGCCTTTCAGCCGTTCCAGCTCCTCTTCCATCTGCCGCCGCTTCAAACGGTACCGCTCATACGCCTCGTCCGACGCCAGCCCGATGCGTCGACCCGCCTCCGTCAAGCGCATGTCCGCGTTCTCCTCCCGAAGCATGAGGCGGTATTCGGCGCGCGACGTGAACATCCGATACGGCTCTTGCGTCCCTTTCGTCACAAGGTCGTCGATGAGAACGCCGATATACGCCTCCGACCTGTCCAAGATGAGCGGCTCCTCTCCGCGCGCGGCAAGGGCGGCGTTGATCCCCGCCATAATGCCCTGCCCCGCCGCCTCTTCATATCCCGTCGTTCCGTTGATCTGTCCCGCAAAATACAGCCCCGCCGCCGGCTTCGTTTCAAGGCTCGGCAGCAGCTGCGTCGGATCGCAGTAATCGTATTCGACGGCGTAAGCGGGGCGCATCAGCTCCGCCTGTTCAAAGCCCGGTATGGAACGCACAATGTCGATCTGGACAGGCTCCGGCAGGCTCATGGAAACGCCGTTCAGGTAGATTTCGCGCGTCCGCCGACCTTCAGGCTCCACAAAAATAAGATGCTCGCTCTTGTCGGGAAACTTGACGATCTTGTCCTCAATGGACGGGCAGTAGCGCGGTCCCTTCGCCTCAATCTGCCCCGAATACATGGCGGACAGATGTAGGTTGTCGGAGATGATCCGATGCGTTGCCGGCGTCGTTCGGGCGAGGTAACAGTCCATCTGCTCCTGCTTGATGATGTCGTTGGCGAAGGAGAAAGGCTTGGGCGGGTCGTCGCCCGGCTGCGTTTCCAGTTGGCTAAAATCGATGGTTCGCGCCTGGACGCGGGGCGGCGTGCCTGTCTTGAGCCGTCCAAGCCGAAACTGAAGCCGACCCAGCCCGGCGGACATCGTCTCGGCGGACGGCTCCCCCGCGCGCCCGCTTTTATGCTGAAAGGTTCCGATATGGATCAGCCCGCGCAAAAAGGTGCCGGTCGTCATGACGACGGTTCGAGACGGGTAGAACATGCCCGTTTTTGTTAAGACGCCCTGAACGCGCGGCCTGTCCTCTCCTTCAACAACAAAATCGTCCGCCATCGCCATCTTGACGTCCAGGTTCTCCTGCGATTCGACCGTCTCTTTCATGCGAACCTGGTACTCTTTTTTATCGGCTTGGGCGCGGGAGGCGCGGACAGCGGGACCCTTGCGCGTGTTCAGCTGCCGAAACTGAATGCCGGTGTCATCGATGGCGCGCGCCATCTCTCCGCCGAGCGCGTCGATCTCCTTCACCATATGCCCCTTGGCAAGTCCCCCGATGGCGGGGTTGCATGACATCTGCCCGATGGTGTCCAGGCTCATCGTCAACAGAAGCGTCTGCGCCCCCATGCGCGCCGCCGCAAGGGAAGCCTCAATGCCGGCATGCCCGCCGCCGACCACAATCACATCGTATGTCTTGTCGTATCGGTTCATTTTTCCTGCGCCGCCGTAAAGTGTCCGAGCCGTTCCAGCGCGTGTATCAGCGCCTGCGTTCCTTTTTTGCCCATTCCCGCCGCTTGAATCGACCGAAACAGCTGGTTCACCAGCGCCGTACCCGGCAGCGGCAGGTTCATCTCCGCCGCCGCTTCTAAAACAAGGCGCAGGTCTTTCTGCTGAAGATCGATCATAAAGCCCGGCTCCCAATCGCCGTCCAGAACCTTCGGCGCGGCATTCGTCAGCATCCATGATCCGGCGGCGCCTTTTGTGATCGCCGCAAGCATTTTTTCAAGGTCAAGCCCCGCCTTCGCTCCGAGCGCTATCGACTCGCACATCGCAAGCAGGTTCAGAACGCATGCGGTCTGGTTGCACAGCTTCACATATTGACCAAGTCCGTTCTCTTCGCCGGCGTGGACGATGTTCTTGCCCATCGCTTCAAAAAGCGGGAGGCATTTTTCAAACGCCTCGGAGGGTCCGCCGACCATGATGGAGAGCGTCCCCGCCTGCGCGCCGATGTCTCCGCCGCTGACAGGCGCGTCCAGCATGAGCGCGCCCTTCTCCGACAGGCGCTCGGCCACCTGGCGCGTCACAGCGGGCGAGATGGTCGACATATCCACATAGACGCCGCCCGCCTTGATGCCGTCGATGACGCCGTTGCCGCCCAGCGCCACCTGTTCAACGTCCGGCGAGTCGCCGACGATGGAGACGACAACCCCGCTGCGCGCCGCCGCGTCGGCGGGAGACTCCGCCGCTTCAGCCCCCGCCTCAAGAAGCGGCTCCATTTTGGAGGCGGTGCGGTTCCATACGACCAGCTCAAATCCCGCGTTCAGCAGGTTCATCGACATGGGCGCGCCCATGATTCCCAGCCCGATAAATCCGACCTTCGGTTTCTCTTCCGCCATGTTCCGTTCCTCTTTTAAAATTAGAAAACGCTTCGCTTGTCAGACCGCCGTGCCGCGCTTGGCGCTAGACAAGAATCTACAGCCATGCAGGTCAACGCTCGATACGGCGCCTTAACTGCTTAAGACGGTTTCGCCGCGGCATACCGCGCCTTCGGACGAAGCGCCAACACAATCGGGCTGGCGATATAGATCGACGAGTAGGTTCCGACGACGATCCCGAACACCAGCGCCAGCGAAAACGTCCGCAGCTCCCCCGCCACCGACTGCCAAAAAATGAGCGCCACCACAAAAAAGGTTGTCAGTGAGGTCAGCAGCGTCCGCGACAAGGTCTGCGTCACGCTTGCGTTGATGAGGTCAAGGTAGCGGACGCCGCGCATGAGCCGCCTGTTTTCGCGTATCCTGTCGAAGACGACGATCGTGTCGTTGATGGAGTAGCCGACCACCGTCAAGAACGCCGCAAGCGTCGGCAGGTTGATCTCTAAATTCAGCGCCGTAAAGACGCACAGCACAATCAGGACGTCATGGACGATGGCGGCGATGGCGGCGACGGCGAACCGCCACTCAAACCGCAGCGAGATGTAGATGAGCAGCAGACCGAGCGATACGACAATCATGAGAATGCCGGCGATCTGCAGGTCTTGTCCGACATTGGCTCCGACTTCGTTGATTTCGAAGCCGCCCGGTTGAATCGGAAAGGCGGCGCCGACCGCCTCGATAATCTCTTGACCAACGCCCGGTTTATCGGCGGCGGCGTCGATCAGGAGAACATTGTCGGCGGCGGCGACCACTTTTGGACGGCTGATGCCGGCCGCTTCGATGGCGTCCGCGACCTGGTCGGGGTCGGCGGGGTCTATCAGCGCCGCGACGATATGCACCCCGCCCCGAAAGTCGATGCCGAGGCTCGGTCCGCCCTTGGCAAGCAGCGTCGCCAGCCCGACGGCGAGGAGCGCTACAGAGACGGAAAAGCAGATGCGGCGCGCCCCTAAAAAGTTGATCGTATTATCCAACGGCTTCCCTTTCAGCAGGTTTGCGCGCGGTGAACAGCGGGAAAATCGGAAGCGACGCCCGCTGCCGCGTCTCATAAATACGGTAGAACGCGCGGGTGACAAACAGCGCGGTGAACATGGTGCAGACAATGCCGATCATGAGCGTGACGCCGAACCCTTTCACCGCGCCGGAGCCGAACATATACAGCACAAGAGCGGTCAAAAAGGTTGTCACGTTCGCGTCAAAGATCGTCCAGAACACGCGCGAGTAGCCGGCGTTGATCGCCGACATGATCGTCTTGCCCGCCTTGATCTCCTCCTTGATGCGCTCGTTGATGAGAACGTTCGCGTCAACCGCCATGCCGATGGTCAGCACCAGCCCGGCGAGGCCTGGGAGGGTGAGCGTCGCGTTCAGCAGCGCCAACGCGGCAAGTATCAGCAGCCCGTTCAGCGCCAGAGCGATCCAGGAGAAGAAGCCGCACAGATTATAGAAAAGAATGACAAAGACGAGAACCAGCGCCATGCCGAGAGCGCCGGCGCGCGCGCCTTTCAAGATCGCCTCTTGCCCTAGGCTCGGTCCGACGGTGCGCTCCTCCGCGATGACCACGCCGACCGGAAACGCGCCCGCCCGGAGAATGCGCGCTAGGTCGTTCGCCTCTTCTTGGGTGAAGTTGCCGCTGATGGTCGCTTCGCCGCCGCGTATCGGCTCGTTGATGTTCGGCGCCGAGACGACCGATCCGTCCAGTATGATCCCAAGGCGCTCGTTCGTATGGCTCGTCGTCGTTTCAGCGAAGGCGCGCCGCCCGCTGCTGTTGAATTTCAACGTCACAATAATCTCGGCGATCTGGTTCATCGAGGTCCCGGCGCGCACCAGTTCGCTTCCGGACACCTCCGTTCGTTTATCCACCACATACCAAGCGCCCTCTTCGTCGTATAGCAGCTCCGCGTCGTCCGGTATCTCGGACGGTTCCGGCGGCGAGGCGACGCCTGTCCATGGGCGGTCGTCCCGCTGCTTCACCATGCGGAACTGCAGGATGCCCATCGTCCGCACCACATTCACCGCCGTTGACGAATCGCTCGCGCCGGGCAGTTGAACGATGATGCGGGGGCGGTTCGGCTGGCGGCGTATCTCCGGCTCCGACACTCCGAAGGCGTCGACTCGGTTCCGCAGCACCTCCAGCATCTGCGCCAGCGCTTGATCTTCCTGCTCCTTGAACCGCTCCTCGTCGATGGAGAGCCTGTATTCGACAAGCCCTTCCGCGTTCGGCATTCCGCCGTTGAGCGGCTCCGAGTGAACGGTTTCGATCTCGTTCAAATACTGTTCCACATCCTGTTTTTTGGAATCGGCGTCGGCGCCCCAGTTCTTGTTCGGCTGAATGACGACAATGAGCGCGTCTTCGTCGCGCCGCACTTCCTTGCAGTTGACAAAATACCTGTCGCGCAGGTCGCTGCGCACGTTGGTTTGAAGATTGTTCAGCGTGTCTTGCTGCGCGGCTTTCAGGTCCAGCTCTAGTACAAGGTAGACGCCGCCTTTCAGGTCTAGCCCTAGGTTGAGCCGCGTTGTCGGGAAGAGCCAGCGGAGCGACGCCGGCAACTTGCCGAACAGCTGCATCTGCTCAATGATCTGTTCAGGCGTTCGATCTTGCGGATCGGAGTAGGTGAAGAGCGCTTTGTTCTGGACGCGCGCGGCGTCTTCGATGGGCGCTTTGGCGCCGTTGACGGCGGCGTCTTCAAGCCCGATGGCGGCCGCCCGCGTTCGCACCGCGTTGGCAAAGTCGCGGTACTGGTTTCGGAGCGTCTTGCCGGGGCTGGCTTCGAGCGTGAATTCGATGCCTTCGTCGACCGGAAGCGGTTTGCTGACGCCGCCTTTTTTCTGCAGCGGCGCGTCAAGGTACCCGAACATCGTTCCGTAGTAGGAGGAGAAGCTGGGGAGGATACACATCACGGCAAGCGTGAATGTGAAAAAAATGACCGCTATTCTCCATGCGCCGATTCGCTGCATCGGAAATCGCCCCTATCTGTCTTATGTGAATACGCGCAACAAGAAACAATCTTAACGGCGGTTTGGTCTAGAGTCAAGACGAGCTGTTTGACGACAGTCTTTATAGGCGATGATTTCGATTTTAGAGCGCCGTTTTGGAATACGAAGGCTGTCTGGGAAAACTCTGGATTCCCGCTTACGCGGGAATGACGCTCCGGTACACCCAGCGCCTCTGGATTCCCGCCGCAGAAATTTTGGCGACAAAACGCTCGCTACCGCATACACTTAAAAGAAAACACGCGACGCAACCCCGAAGGCGGAGAGCCGATTGACCTACGACGACGCGCGCCAATTTTTGGACGCGCTCCTGAACTATGAAACGCAGCCCCTGAACGCGCGCCTTCCGCGCTGCTTCAACCTGCGCCGAATGGAAGCGTTGATGGCGCGGCTTGGAAACCCGCATACAGATCTGCGGATCGTCCATGTCGCCGGGACGAAGGGCAAAGGCTCCATCTGCGCCTTCGCCGCGAATATCCTGCGCGCCGCCGGGCTGAATGTATCGCTTTACACGCAGCCGCACCTTGTCTCTCCCAGAGAGCGTTTTCAGCAAAACGGCAGATGGATCTCTAAAAAGCAGTTTGCCGATTTAACGGCGCAGGTTCGCCCCGCCGTGGAAGCGATGCGCAATTCGGAGCTGGGCGTCATCACCTTTTTTGAGGCGTATACGGCGCTCTTTTTTCTGTTCGCGCGGGAGAACGGAGCGGACGCCGCCGTCGTTGAAACCGGCATGGGCGGGCGTCTGGACGCGACGAACATCTGCGACCCTGTCTTGAGCGTCATCGCCCCAATCGGTCTTGACCATACGCGCGAGCTGGGGGAAACCTTAGAGCAGATCGCGCGCGAAAAGGCGGGCATTGTCAAGCCGCGCCGCCCCGTCGTCTCGTCCCGTCAAAACGCGCGCGCCGAGAGCGTCCTGCGCGAAGAGGCGGAACGTCAAGGCGCCCCGTTCATCTCCGCGTTTGAAGAGATTCGGATGGAGCGGGAGGGCGTCCAGAACGGCAGGGAGGCATGTTGCCTCAAATGGCGCGGCGGCTCTCTTGAAGGTCTGCGGCTGCGCATGCTGGGGGCGCATCAGGTTGAAAACGCGGCGGCGGCTGTCGCGGCGGCGTTGACTCTCCGGCGGGAGGGCTGGCATATTCCGCTTGAGGCGATGCGCCGAGGGCTTGAGGAGACGCGGCTTTACGGACGCTTTCAGACTGCGCAGGCGTCGGATGGGCGGACGCTCATTTTAGACGCGGCGCACACGCCCGAATCGGCGCTCGCATTGAGCAGTCTTCTTCGGGAGCTGTATTCGGATCGGCGCGTCGGGTTGATTGTTGGAATGTCGGCGGACAAGGACGCGGCGGCGTTTGCGCGCGCGTTGTCGCCCGCCGTTTCGCATGTTGAGTTAACGCGCGCGTCGGGCGTCGGGCGGGCGGCGTCTCCGTCGACGCTGGCGGAGGCGTGGCGCGGGCTGCATGCGTCCGTTTCAACGCGCGCCTGTTTAGAGCAGGCGTTTGCGCATGCGCAGGGCGATGTCGTATGCATAACTGGTTCCGTGTATCTTGTCGGCGAGGCGTTGCGAACGCTGGCGCCGAGTTTGTATCAAACATTTTGTGAAGAGGGACAATCATGATGAGAGCGGTCATTTTCAGTTTATGGGCGCTTGCCGCGCCGGCGGCGTTGGCGCAAACGGCGGAGGCTTCGTCGGCGCTGCCGAGCCTCCCGCTGATATGGTGGATTGCGCCGGCGGGTTCGCTTGCGGCGCTGTTGACAGCGTATCTGTTTTACCGCTCGGTCGTGTCGCGGGAGGAAGGAACGCCCGCGATGATCGAGATCGCCGAGGCGGTGCGCCAAGGCGCGATGGCGTATTTAAAACGTCAATACCGGGTGGTGACGGTCATTTTTGCGCTGCTGTTCGCGCTCTTTTTGGTGATGGCGTTCGGCTTGAAAGCGCAGAATGAGGTGGTCCCGTTCGCGTTCTTGACAGGCGGCTTTTTCTCTGGGTTATGCGGCTTTTTCGGTATGAAAACGGCGACGCAAGCCTCCGCGCGGACGGCGAACGCGGCGCGCCAGAGCCTCAACTCTGGGCTGCAGGTTGCCTTCCGGGCGGGCGCAGTGATGGGCTTTGTGGTGGTCGGCTTCGCCCTGCTGGACATCGCCGGCTGGTTTCTCATACTATACTACGGCTTTCCCGCCATACTGCCCGATTTCTTTGACGCGAACCCGCTTCAGCAGATCACGGTCGTTATGTTGAGCTTCGGCATGGGCGCTTCGACGCAGGCGCTCTTCGCGCGCGTCGGCGGCGGGATTTATACAAAGGCGGCCGATGTCGGCGCGGACATCGTCGGCAAGGTCGAAGCGGGCATACCTGAAGACGACCCGCGCAACGCCGCTGTCGTCGCCGACAATGTGGGCGACAATGTGGGCGATGTCGCCGGCATGGGCGCCGACCTGTATGAATCGTACGCCGGCTCCATTTTAGCGACCGCGGCGCTGGGCGTTTCAGCGGCGGTACTTCAAAGCAAAATCGACCCTGACTTTCTGAACGCGGTCAACGGGTCGCTCATGACGATGCAGCTCAAGTTTCTGTCCGCGCCGATGATCCTTGCCGGCATCGGCATCTTTCTCTCCATCATCGGCGTCTATCTGGTGCGGACGCGCGAGGAAGCGACGATGCGCAACCTGCTCAGCGCCCTGTCGCGCAGCGTCAACTTCAGCTCCGTCGCCATCGCGGTTCTGGCGCTCGGCGCGCTCTATATGCTCGATATGCCGTTTAAGTGGCAGATCTGGGGCGCCATCGTTACAGGGTTGATTGCCGGCGTCGTCATCGGCAAATCGACCGAATATTACACCTCGCAAGAGTACCGTCCGACGAAGGGGCTGGCGAATCAAGCGTTGACAGGCTCCGCGACAGCGATCATCGACGGCATCGCGGTCGGCATGCAGTCGACCGGTATACCGATGGTTACCATCGCCGCGGCGATTCTGTTGAGCTACTATCTGCCCGGCGGCGGGGAGAACCCGGTACTAGGACTCTACGGCATCGGCATTTCAGCCGTCGGCATGTTGTCAACGCTCGGCTTGACGCTCGCGACGGACGCTTACGGACCCATCGCCGACAACGCCGGCGGCAACGCCGAGATGTCCGGGCTGGACGCCTCCGTGCGTCAGCGCACCGACCAGCTGGACGCCCTCGGCAACACAACCGCCGCGACCGGCAAAGGCTTTGCGATCGGCTCCGCCGCGCTGACGGCGTTGGCGCTGCTTGCCGCTTATATCGAAGAGTTGCGGTATGCGCTGGAGCATTTTGCGGGCGTTCAGGAGCTGAAAGTTAACGGTCAGGTGTTGGCGACGATTAAGGATGCGACCATCGCCGATTTCATGGAGTATTACGACATCACGCTCATGAACCCGAACGTGCTGATAGGGCTGTTTATCGGCTCGGCGATGGCGTTTTTCTTCTGCGCCTTGACGATGAAGGCGGTCGGCAGAGCGGCGGGCGCGATGGTCGCCGAGGTGCGCCGCCAGTTTGACGCCGACCCCGGCATCATGGAAGGGACATCGAAGCCGGATTATGCGCGGTGCGTCGAGATTTCAACGGCGGGCGCGCAGCGGGAAATGGTCGCCCCGGCGCTGCTTGCCATTGCGGCGCCCATCGTCATCGGCTTGCTGTTGAGCGTGCCGGGCATACTCGGTCTGCTCGCCGGCGGGCTTGCGACCGGCTTTGTCCTCGCGGTCATGATGGCGAACGCCGGCGGCGCCTGGGACAACGCCAAAAAGTACATTGAAGAGGGGCATCACGGCGGCAAAGGCTCGGAAGCGCACAAGGCGGCTGTCGTCGGCGACACGGTCGGCGATCCGTTCAAGGACACCTCCGGCCCGTCGCTCAACATTCTCATCAAGCTGATGGCGATGGTCTCGATTGTGTTTGCCGGGTTCATCGCCAAATTCGCAGGGGTCGGGGGACTCCTTCAGCAATTATTGGGTTGAGACAGGGACAAACTGACCGTCATTCCCGCGTAAGCGGGAATCTAGAGGCGCCGCGGAAACCGTCTGCGTTCACCAGGCGGAATGTATCAACTAAAGACGTAAGGTCAGAAAACAGGGACAAACATCTCGGCAGACGACGGGGAGAACGGTCGTATGAGAACGATTGGACTGCTTTTAGCGGGCGCGGCGGTCGGCGCGTTGGCATGCCTTGTCGCCCCGCTGCTGTTGGACGACTCTACAGAGACGGCGCCCGAAACGCCCAAGACAAACGCCGCGACTCGTTACGCCTTTCATCAGGAAGAGTATATTCATCCGCTGGTTGTCGGCGCGATGGTTGGGAGCGATCCCAAAACGGAGACGGTCTGCAGCCTCAACCTTTCATCCCCCTATCTGTTCGATCTGTTCGACAACCTTTACCGCCTCGGCGGTCCGCTGGACACGCCGAAGGAGCTGTTGGAGTTTGACATCAAGAAGCGGGACGGGCGGACATGGGTAGAGTGGGAAGGAAAGCACGGGGCGTTTCTCATGTACGCTCATATCGGGGCGTCGCCGTCGGGCGCGCAGATTGTGGAGTTTTACGAGAGCGGCGGCGGGACGGGCGTTTTCGGAACCGTCGCTTTTTTCAAAATAGAAACCGACCGCTCCTTTCCCGACAACAAAGAGCGGACGGCGTTGAAGATCTTGGGAAAGATATGGCTTGGAGATCGGTATAAAGGGCGGATCGTTTATGAAAACGGCGTTCTCCATATCCCCGCCAATGAGAGCCGCTTTGGACCTGGCGGTCCTCGGGACGATTCGCCGCTGTCGATTCCGATACCCTAGAACAGGGAGGATCGCTGCATGAGAACGGTTGGGCTGTTTTTAGCGGGCGCGGCGGTCGGCGCGCTGATCTGTTTTATTGCGCTGCGGCTGGACAATTCTACAGAGACGGAGACGGAAACGCCCAAGACAGACGCGGCGCCCCGTTACGCCTTTCATCAGGAAGAGTATATCCATCCGCGCATCGTCTTGAATATGATGGGCGATCTGTCCAGCGGCGAGGAGATGATCGTGACGGTCGATATTGGCGCCGCTAACCGCGAATACAGCCATATGGGCGGACATGAGATAACGGAGCTGATGGGAAATACATGGGTTCAGTGGAACGGCGCGCCCGGCGAATATGCGATGTACCGGTATATCGGCGCCTCTCCGTCCGGCGTTCAGATGATCGTTTCGATTTTGAGCTTCGGCGGATCAGGCTCTTTTGGAGATGTCTTGCTGTTTCGGATCGATACAGATCAGACGTTTTTCAACAAGAGAGAGCGGACGCTGCTGACCCTGCTGGACGCGATTCCGCTGGGCGACCGGTATGAAGGCGCCATCGAGTACAAGGACGGCGTTCTGAATATCGGGGCGGACGAGGGGCGGTTCAAAGGCGGCGGCGGACCGAGAGACGGCAAGCCGTTGTCCATACCTGTTCCATAACGATAAAGGCAGTGCGCCCATACGGGGATATTCGCGGCGCGACGGCTGCAATGCCTTAAGATTCCCGCTTACGCGGGAATGACGTCCTGGTTCGCGGCGCCTTATGGGGTGGGAGGAACGGGGCGCAGAGGGTCGTTTAAACCCCCTGCGCTGCCCGGGAGGTCCGTCAGCCTTAGCTTTCGGCTCCTCCTATTTCGGTATGCATAAACGCCCTCCTTTCCGCAAGCCTTATGGTTGCGGCGCCGCAGCAAGCCGATGCGCGGCGCATCGATTTGTATTATGCTATAGAAACAGCGCGCGGGCAACCATTTTTTTAGAAAGGAACGCACATGAAGCGTTGGGCAATCTGGATCGGCATCATAACGCTGGCGGCGGCGCCGTTGGCTCACGGAAAACAGCTGTACGGAAGCGACTTTGAAGCGGACGCTGTCGGCTCGCTCCCGGACGGATGGCATGTTCTTTTTGACGGAAACACAAAAGCGTCCGTCGTCAAAGACCCGCTCAATCCCGACAACAAGGTTCTCGTCTCCTCCGACGCGGCGCACAATCAGTCCCGTCATGATGTCGGCGGCTCCATCTACGGCGTCGGCGCCGAAAACTGGACCGACTACATCATCGAATACGACGGATACTTTCCCGCCGACTTTTACATGGGCTCCATCTTCCGCTATCAGGACGGCGACAACTTCTACCTGTTCGACCGGCGCGCCGGCGGCGAAGCCGGGACCTTCGACTTCTGGCACCGCACAGGCGGATGGTCGCGCATCGTGAAGGGAAACTACCTTGCGGAACCTGAAGTGTGGCATCGGTTCCGCATCTCGGTCGTCGGCTCCGACTTCAAGGCGTACATCGGCTTGAAAGAGGAGAATCCCGACTTTGACGCGGAAGACCCGCTCCTGGAAGGCTCCAACGACGCGCTCAAAACGGGCAAGTTCGGCCTCTACGGGCTGATCTACATCGACAACCTCGTCATCGGCGAAACGACGGGCGACCTGCTGCTGAATGTGGAGCCTGCAGGGAAAGCGGCTGTTGTCTGGGGAGATTTGAAACAAAACTAGCGGCGGATTCGTCGCTTGAGTTGGGACATGTCGGCGGCAGCCGCGTTGAGCCGTTTTGAAAAAAAGAGAAGGCGGAGCGGCAGATGAGGATAACGAAAACCGAGTTGACGGGCGGAGAGCTGTATGAGGGAGACTGCCGCCGCGTTTTGCCGAGTCTCCCAGACGAATCTGTCCATCTGATTGTAACCTCGCCGCCTTACGCCGACCGGCGAAGCAAATCCTACGGCGGCATTCATCCCGATCAGTATGTCGAATGGTTTTTGCCGATTGGCGAGGAGCTGCGGCGCGTCCTGAACGAGCGCGGGTCGTTCATACTCAACATCAAAGAGCTGGCGGTGAACGGCGAACGGCACACCTATGTTCTTGAGCTGATTTTGGCGCTGCGCCGGCAGGGGTGGCTATGGACGGAGGAGTACTGCTGGCATAAGAAAAACTGCTACCCCGGCAAATGGCCGAACCGTTTCCGCGACGCCTGGGAGCGCTGCCTCCATTTCACCAAACGGCGGCAATTCGACATGTACCAAGAGGAGGTGATGGTTCCTGTCGGCGACTGGGCGGACCGGCGGCTCGGAAAGCTGACCGAGACGGACCGCGTCCGCGACACGTCCCGCTCCGACAGCGGCTTCGGAAAGCGCGTCGCCAACTGGGTCGGACGCGATAAGGTGTATCCGACCAACGTTCTCCATATGGCGACCGAATGCGCAAACAAGGGGCATAGCGCGGCATTTCCGTTGGAGCTGCCCTCCTGGTTCATACGCCTCTTCACGCGGCGGGGCGATGTCGTACTAGACCCGTTCTTAGGCAGCGGCACAACCGCGCAAGCCGCCAAGCAGCTTGACCGCCGCTATATCGGCATTGAGCAAAACGAAGAGTATTACAGGCTCTGCGTTGAGCGGCTGAAGGAGGATGAGCAGCTGCATCTGAAACTCCGCGAATCAAAGCAAAACCATGATCAATTTCAAGAGTTAAGACACGGTTGAAGATGAATGCGGACGTCGTCTGCGGCGGCTAAGATTCCCGCTTACGCGGGAATGACAGGGAGGGCGCGCGGGAATGACAGGGAGGGGCGCGGGAATGCATGCCCTCGCGGAAGCGGGGGACGAGGAGAAGGCGCGCGGGATACCTAGACTCCCCCCTTGAAAAGGGGGGCTGGGGGGGTTTTAGCCGCGCGAGGAATGACAGGGAGGGGGCGCGCGGGGTTTCTAGACTCCCCTCTTGAAAAGGGGGGCTGGGGGGTTTTATCCGCGCGAGGAATGACAGGAAATGGGCGCGGGATGACAGCGGATAGGGCGCGGGGTTTCTAGACTCCCCTCTTGAAAAGGGGTACTACACGTTTGACTAGATAAGCGGATTGCGCTACTCTAAAGGGAGATTGAGAAAGGAAATTCCAATGCGGTCTACCAGTATCTACGAGATCTTTGAAAAGTATCCCGATGAAAAAAGCGCCGCCCGATTCTTTGAAGAAAGCCGATGGCCGAAGCACATCTGCTGCCCCCGATGCGATTCCAAAAACATCGCCCGAGTGAAAAACGCCAAACCAATGCCGCTCAGATGCCGAACATGCCGCAACTATTTCAGCGTCCGCACGGGAACCATCATGGAGAAAAGCAAAATCCCCTTGCATCTATGGCTTCTGGCGCTCTACTTGCTCCTGACGTTTAAGAAGGGCGTATCGAGCGTTACGATGGGAAAGCTACTGGGCATAAGGCAGGACTCCGCATGGTCCCTAGGCCGCCGCATCCGAGCCGCGATGGTAAGCGACGACGAAATGCTGAGCGGAACCGTGGAGATAGACGAGGTCTACGTCGGCGGCAAAGAGGGTAGTAAGCATCGCAGAAAAAAGCTGGGCGTCAGAAGCGGAACCCGCGGCAAGCAGACCGTGATCGGCATGCGTCAAAGGAACGGCGAAATCCGCGCGCTTCTGCTGGACAATATGAGGATAGAAACGGCGCTTGGCGCTGTAAGGGCGAATGTGGCGCCTGGGTCCACCGTTTATACCGACGCTCTCCCGACCTACAAGGGCATGGAGGAATACGCGCATGCCGCTGTCTCGCATCAGAAAGGCGAGTATGTTCGCGGCGATGTTCACACCAACAGCATCGAGTCGTTCTGGGCCGTCCTGAAACGCGGATACTGCGCCGTTTACCATTTCATGTCGCCTAAACATTTGGGTCTATACGTCAAAGAATTCGTCTACCGCTTCAATGTTGGAAACGACAACCGCATCGAAACGCTTGCCAAGATTGTTCCGCGCATGGTCGGTAAACGCCTTACCTACGCGGATCTGGTCAAATAAGGCGGTTGCAGTTCTAAAACCTGTGAGGCAGGATACCTAGCAGGTATTGACCAGGTATTGACGGTATGGTTGCAGCGGTAGATTGTGCCGAATGCGCCAAAACAAGCGCGAGAGCGGAAATAAAATCGGTAGTTGTAGGAGATTACATGAAATGGGCTGGCAGCGTTGCGTCCAACGCAACGCCGCCCGCCCAAGATGAGTCGTAAGGAACGAATTACGACAAGAAAAAACGTAAAAAAAAACGCAACGCTGAAAACAATGGCGGGGTATATGCCTCTGGCAAATCAAACGTGTAGTACCCCTTGAAAAGGGGGGCTGGGGGGTTTAGTTCCGTGCGCGGAATCACGATTAGCACAACTCAAACGGGATTTTCGTCGTCATCGCCTGTAGAGACTGCCCGGCAAACGGCGCTTGACAACGCCCTACGGCGCGGTATAAACTACCTACATATATTGGCGGAGGGCGATCATGCAGCGTCAGCAGAAACTGGAAAGCATTCACTACATCGCAGCGGTTGAAAATGAAATGAGAGAAGCGGACGCCGCCATGGGGGAGGCGCAGGCGGAGATCCGTATCGCAAACAAGAGCGGCGCCAAGGCTGCGCTCACGAAGGCGTTTCAACATTTTAATGCGGGAATTGAGATACTGTCGGCTCAGAGCGACCTTGACGAAGTGGCGAACAGCTTGCTGGCGCAGATTTACTACTGGCGCGCCCGTACTACGGGTATACTGAACGAGATCGATCCCGATTCGGTCAACATGGATGAGGCAATTGCAGATCTCGTCAAGTCAACGGAACTGAAACCCGACGCCAAGACCTACCTGCGCATGGGCAAAATATACGCGCAGCAGGGCAATGAGGACGCCGCGATGGAGAACATTAAAAAAGCGATCCTCCATGACTTCAATTCCGTGGCGGAGCATCTTTTAAAGACATTTGCCAGCCAAGAAAGCGGCGAAGCGGAAGACGACAGCGAAGACGCCGGAGAGCCGATCGTCTTTTAGAGCGGGCGATGCGCATCCTCCGCGTTATTCAAGCCCCGTCGCCGCGCGAAACTCCGCGTCCCCTCTCACATCTTTAAACGCGTATTCGTTTAAGAAATTCTGTCCGATCATGCCGCGGTTCGTGTTGAGCGTGAAATCGGTCGCCCTTTTCAGGTGGCGGAGCGTCTTCTCCTTGTCCTTCTCGCCCGCCCAGACGGCCGCCGACAGAAAAAAGTGCGTATGAGCGTCGCTGTCTTCGACCTGAATCGCTTTCTCAAGAATGTCCGCCGCCCTCTGAAACCGCCCCGACCAAAGCATGCAGCAGCCGATGTTATGACACGCCCAGCGCAGCTTCGATATGTCGATGCTCTGTCCGCCGTCTCGCTTCTCCAGCTGCGCGTCGATATATGTCAGCGCCTCTTCCGCCGCCGCGTCAAATGCCTCTTCATCCCGCCCCCAGTGGATCAGCAGGCGGTTCTCGATTCCCGCCATCCAGAAGCGAAAATAGCCGCTCCATTCAGGGTCGTCGTTCGCCTGCTCCATTGCGTCCAGATAACGCAGCGCGCTGTCCGTATCTCCGCCAAACCCCCGGGACACTTCCATCCCCGCCTGTAAAAAACTGCAGCGCCGATACTTGCTCACTTCGGGGCTGTCGAGAATCTGCGCCGCCTCTTCGTACAGCTGAAACCAGTCGTCCAGCCGCCGTTCCGCCGACCAGCAGCGCGCCTGCGTCGTGTCGTCCAGCGCTTTCAGGGCAAACTCATGCGGCGAGACTTCCCGCGCCCAGCGGTAAAGCCGCTCCTGTTCCTCAACCGTCTCCTTGCTCCGCCGCAGGACGGCGAGCGCGTCCACCATCTCCCACCAGGACCAGAACCTTTCCTTGTCGTCTAGGTCTCCCTCCAGACGCCGCCGATGCAGCTGAACGCGCTTTGCCCAGCCAAGCTTGCCTTTGTAGCCGTAAACCTTGTGGGCGAGCCGCGCCAGTTCGGGCGTCAGCGTTCCCTCCAGCGCCGCCTCGACCAAATCATAAGCCTCGTTCAGCAGATCGTCGCCGGAGGTTGGGTCTTTTCGCGCCTGCGCTTTGAACGCATCGAAGGCGCGGCGTATCTCTTGAAGCGGGGCGGTCATGGGAGTCTCCTGTTGAAAGTTCAGACCGCTCCATGATACACCGCGCGCCTTCGAATCGGCAAACGCGGCGGCAGTACGCTCATACGTGGATATTCGCGCGCCGCGTCCGATTCCCCCTTTTCAAGGGGAAATCTTAACAGCCCGCGCCCCTTTAAACCCCCTAGCCCCCCTTTTCAAGGGGGAACGATCTGCGCCCCTTTAAACCCCCCTAGCCCCCCTTTTCAAGGGGGGAATCGGAGGCGCCGCCCGCTTCAAGGGGGGAATCGGAGGCGCCGCCGTCATTCCTGTTAAAACGGGACGGGGCTGCCTTCCCAGTGTTCTCCGGGCTCAAGACCCAGCAAGGCGGCGATGGTCGGCGGGTTGTCCATGATGCTCACCGGCGCCTCTATCGATTTGCCGCTTGGAACGCCCGGACCGACGCATACCCAAGGTATCGTCATATCTTCAGGCATGTCGGTGCCGTGCGTCTGCCCGTGTCCGCCATGGTCGGCGGTGACGATGACAGCGGTTTGTTCCATCGTTCCCGCTTGACGGGCGGCATCCAGAACGATGCCGACGCTGGCGTCCGCGTTCGAGATCGCCTCCAGATACGGCTCCGACATCCATCCGCTCGCATGCCCGGTCACATCCGTATGCCCCAGATAGACGAAGATGAAAGCGTATGGATCGTCCGCCGTCCGCTTGATGAGCGCGCCCGCCGCTTCCGCCAGCTCGCGGTCGCCTTCCGGGACGCTGCAGTTGCGCATCATGAGCGAATGCTCTAGGGCGCCGGGACTGGCGAGGTCGCGCAGCTGCTCCCAGTTGTAAAACGCCGCCGCCTTCAACCGCGCATGACGGACAACGTCCATGATGCTCGGCACGGGGCGCGCCAGCGGCGTGAACGTGTTCGTCACAATCCCATGGCGCGTCGGCGGAACGGCGCGGAACATGGAGCTGTGGCATGGCAGCGTCACCGACGGCATGACCGTCTGCGCCGAGAAGGTGGAAACGCCGCTGTTGACAAGCGCGTCTATGTTGGGCGTCTCGGCTTTCTGCAGCCCGTCCGCCCGCATGCCATCGACGCTGAATAAAATGACCGTGTCAGCCTTTGCCATCGTTGCCTCCTTTACCGCCGCGTTTTCAGACCCGCCCATGAGACGGCTGTCTTGCCCTGCGGGTTCACCGACAGAAACTCGCCGTTCATGACCGACTGTATCTCGGCTTCGTCCAACGCTCTTGAGAACAGATAGTATTCGTCCAGCAGCCCCGTCAACCAGCGGTCGTTCTTGTGGTCGCCGATGCCGGCGTCAACGTTCCAGTTGTCGGAGAGTTTGCCTTGTCCCGTGGCGCTGTGCGTTTCTTTGCCGCCCACATAGGTTTTCACATCGCCGGACTCGCTGTCGTAAGTGGCGGCGAAATGCACCCACTCATTTGCTTCAAGAACGGGTCCAGGATTGATGTTGAAGATTTGCGTATTGTTTCCGTCTCGGTGGAACCATCGGAAGCCGGCGGCGCGTATTTCGGCGTGGTAAAGGCCGCTGCCATGCTGGTCGCCGATGGCGTCCAGCAGCGTCTGAACGCCGACGCCTAAATGGTTCACCCAGCACGCCAGCGTGATGCCGTCCACGGGCTTGTTTTGAAATTCGGGCCCGTTCATGTCGACGCGGGTTTGCTCAAAAAGGAGAGCCTTGCCGCCCCTGTCGCTTTTTTCGCGTTTGGAACCGCCCTTTGAGATGGTTCCGTCGTTGCCGTAGGAGGAGTGGTCAATGATCGTGTCGCCCTCTTCGTCGAAGTTGTAATAGACGGAGAGGGTCGGATCGTTCGTGTTTGCATGCGCCGTCAGTCCGAAGCAGACCGCGGCGGCGAGCGCCAAGAGAGGGAGCGTTGCGCGTTTCGTCATGTTCATGATCTCCAATTCGTTTCTGCGTCCGTTCGTTGAAATGTTTTCGTGCGGAGCGTCCGCCTTTACCGCCCCGCCTTGACGCCCGCCCATGAGACGGCCGCCTTGCCTTTCGGGTCGACCGAGGCGTACGCGCCGGTCATGACCGCGTTGACCTCATCGGCGCTGAGCGCGCGGGAGAAGATGAAGT
This sequence comes from Candidatus Poribacteria bacterium, assembly GCA_963665845.2. Lineage (GTDB taxonomy): Bacteria > Poribacteria > WGA-4E > JAPPNK01. The sequence goes on along the minus strand of OY762492.1, from coordinate 1,109,184 downwards.
ACTCGTCCAGCAGCCCTGTCAGCCAGCGGTCTCCTTTGTGGTCGCCGATGCCGGCGTCGCTCCAGTTGTCGGACAGTTTGCCGGCGCCTTGCGCTTCGTGCGTCATTTCGCCGTTCACATAGGTTTTCACGTCGCCGCTGCCGCTGTCGTAGGTTCCCGCAAAATGAACCCATTCATTTCCCGGCAGTACCGGACCTGGGTTGATGTTGAAGACGGTCGTATTGGATCCGTCTCTGCCGAACCAGCGGAAGCCGGCGGGGCGTATTTCGACATGGAAGAGTCCGCTGCCGTGGTCGGCGCTGATGGCGTCAAAGAGCGTCTGCGGAGAGCCGGCGCCGGCGTGGTTGATCCAGGCGGCGACGGTGAAGCCGTCAACCGGTTTGTTTTTGAATTCGGAAGCGTTCAGGTCGACGCGCGTGTTTTCAAAGAGCAGCGCCTTGCCGACATGCCCGTCTTGGCGCGTCAAGCTGCCGGCGGAGACGGTACCGTCGTTGCCGTAGGAGGAGTGGTCGGTGATGACGTCGCCGTCTCCGTCGAAGCTGTAGTAGACGGAGAGGCTGGCGTCGTTCAGGTTTGCCTGCGCCGTCAGCCCGAAGCCGAGCGCGGCGGCGAGCGCCAAGAGGCGTAAGTTCGCGTTTTTCAGCATGTTTGCGTACTCCAATTTGCGTTAAGCATTTTGCTGCAATGCGTTCATTTTGGAGCATTTTAAACCTGTCCGCGATTTTTGTCAACCTTGAACGCCGCGGTACGCAACCAGTCATTCCCGCCCCTGCCCTTGCGGTAAGATGTAACGTGCGGGAATCTAGAGGCGCCGCAGAAGATGTCCGCGTTCCCATGCCGACATGTCCCAATTAAAGACGCGATGTCGGTTTGTTTGCTTTCCGGACGTCTTTATGGTAAACTGACTTACGTTTTGGAGGAGGCTGCGAATGTTGCAAGCGCATGAGGCTGAAACAAGATCGGACGCTATGATACAAGCGTCGCTACAACCATTCCTCGCTGGACCGACATTTCTCGTCCGACCGCTTGATGTCGGGGACATGATAGCGGAGACGATGAAACAGGGTAAATCCGCGTTCATGCGAGCGTTGGCGCACTACATTGACGGAAACGCCCCGGAAATAAAATTGGATCTCCGACGAGCATATTCTCATTTTAAAAAAGCCGGGTCGCTCATGAAAACCGACGCCGACTCAGTCGACTCAATCGGCATGGCAGACGTTTATGCACACAGCGGAAACATCGGACTTCTGCGAAACCTTATGAAAGATGATCAACCGCCTCTAAATGATGTGGTTGACGATCTTGAAAACGCCGGCCTGCTGTTTCAAAAACATGGCTGGTCAAATGTAGTTCCGCCAATCCACTGCAATCTCGCAATGGCATACGGACAAATGGGCGCGTCGGATAAAGCGCACACAATCCTTACAAACGTGATTGCCATCGAACCAGAATTCGCAAACGCATACTTACAAAAAGGACTCCTGCATCAAGCCGACGGTGAAGCCGACGCCGCGCGCGACTATATCTATGAAGCAATCCTGCTCGAACCCTGTCTCTACAGAGACTCGTTCAAACAGATCGTGGACGAAGTGGAACGATGGGACAAAATCTGGGACGAAACGCTCAAAGACTCCGACTCAATCGAAATGCTGAACGAATGGGTCGAAGAATCGAAGCGAGCTCGTCGCAAAGGATAAACGGTGAAAGCAAGCCGCTGCCCAAAACGATGGGAAAAATCCTACAACAAACTCCAACCGCACATACGAGAAATCGTCGACCGAAAACTCGAATTTTTTGACAAGGACAACCGACACAGCAGCCTCCGAATTGCCGAAGTCGCAAACAACCTCTATCGCATCTGGATCAATACAAACTTCAGAGTCCTCGGCTACAAAGACGCAAACGAAATGGTGTGGTTTTGGACAGGACCACACGGCGAATACGAAAAAATCAAAAAACAGTGGCGATCCAAACGACACTCACTAGCGTAAACGTTACCGTTATTTCCAATCAAAATCAAAATACAAGGATCGCCTAGCGTATAATCCCCTTAAGCCAATACAGAGTCGGCTCAGGGCGTTCCGCTCTAAATACGAACGCGGACGTCGTCTGCGGCGCCTCTGGATTCCCGCTTGCGCTGGAATGCATGTCCTCGCGGAAGCGGGGAACGGTCTGGTTGGCGGCGCCTAAGATTCCCGCATGTTATACCGCGCGGCGCGTCTACCGCCCGGCGATGAAGCTCTCCACCATCTCCAGCGCCTCCGAATCGGTGTACTGAATCGGCGGCGACTTCATGAAATAGGCGCTCGGACCCAGCAGCGGTCCGCCGATGCCCCTGTCCAGCGCCAACTTGCAGCACCGTATCGCGTCGATGCTCACGCCCGCGGAGTTCGGCGAGTCCCACACCTCCAGCTTCAGCTCAATGTTGACCGGCACATCGCCGAATTCGCGCCCCTCCATGCGTATGTGGCACCATTTGCGGTCTTCAAGCCACGGGATATGGTCGCTCGGTCCGATGTAGACATTCTGCGGTTCCACCTTGTAATCCAGCTGCGAGGTCACGGCGTCCGTCTTGCTGATGCGCTTCGACTCCAGCCGCTCCTTCTCCAGCATGTTCAGGAAGTCCATGTTTCCGCCGACATTCAGCTGCGAGGTGCGCTCCATCAAGACGCCCCGGTCGTTGAAGAGGCGGGTCAAGACGCGGTGAACGATGGTCGCGCCCATCTGCGCCTTGATGTCGTCGCCGATGATCGGAAGCCCGGCGTCCTCAAACCGCTCGCGCCACCGCTCATGCCTGCAGATGAAAACGGGGATGCAGTTGACGACTGCGACGCCCGCCTGCAGCGCCTGCTCCATATAGAACCGCGTCGCTTTTTCGCTTCCGACGGGCAGATAGTTCACCAGCACATCCGCCTTCGCGTCGGTCAACGCCTGCGCGACATCAACCGGCTCCGCGTCCGATTCGCGTATCGTCTGGCGGTAGTACCGCCCCAGCCCGTCGCCGGTCGGTCCGCGCATCACCTGGACGCCGGTCGGCGGTATGTCGGCGAACTTGATCGTGTTGTTGATGGGCGACATGAGCGCGTCGCTCAGATCGCGCCCGACCTTGTTGTCGTCCACATCGAACGCCGCGACCGCCTCAACGTCCGAAACGTGGTACCCGCCGAGGCGGACATGCATCAGCCCTGGGACATGGTCCTGGTCGGAGGCGTTCTGGTAGTAGTAGAGGCCTTGTACGAGTGAAGAGGCGCAATTGCCTGTTCCGACGATCGCAATCCGCGTTTTTCTGCTCATGTCAACCCTTTCTGGATTCCGCTCAATTCGTTTCCTAAAAAATAAGCGCGCGCGTTTGTTTATGATAGCCTGACGCGCCGCATGACGCAAGCTGTCCTTTTCTGAGGCAGTACACTCATACGGGGATATTCGCGCCGCGTCCGATTCCCTTTGAAAAGAGGGCTGGGGGTTTTCCGCTTTGCGCGGAAATGACGATGTCAAAACAGGGCGAGCGTTTGATCCAGCTCCTTGCCCGTGTACGGATTCAGCATCTGCGGAAGGTTGGGAAGCCGCCGTTCAAAATAGTCATGAATCGACCAGAGCTGCAGCCGTTCATACTCGGCGCCTAGGATGGCGATCTTGCCTTTTTCGCGCGCTTCCGCCCGGGCGGCGCGCGTCTCTACAGGATCCAACGTGATGTAATAGCCGAGAGCCGCCTGATCGCGTTCCATGACGCCGCTGAAATCGCGCAGATGCGACAGGCTGAACCGCCCGCCCTTCACCTGCGCTAAAGCGAGGCGCGACTCGGCGCCGTCCGGAGCATGCGCCAACGCCGCCCTGCCGTCCACGCCGCCGTCGCCTGTCTGCTTCATATTCGGCGCGAACCCTGGCAGGCGCATCACCGCCCAGGATTCAAAATCGAACGGCTTCTCGCGCGCCAACTTGCGCGCCGACGCCATGTCCCGCGGTATTCCCTTCGCGGGTATGTCTTCGTTTTTAAACCGCTCCTTGCGTATCAGGTCGATCGCAAAAGAGCTGATGTCAATGCCCGCCCATCGGCGGTTGAGGCGCCGGGCGGCGTCGATGGATGTGCCGCATCCGCAGAACGGGTCTAAGACGATGTCGCCTTCGTTGGAGGACGCCTTGATAATGCGCTCCAGCAGCGCAAGCGGCTTCTGCGTCGGATAACCTAGACGCTCTTTGGCGGCTGGCGCAATAATGCCGATATTCCAAACGTCGCGCATGGGAGGTCCCATCGATTTCTCGTCTGACGTAACCGATGGATCCCGCTGGCCGTCTTCGTTTATCGCGCTTACAATTTGCTTGCCTCCAAAACGCTTCAGCGTTGATTCAGCCAACGGCTCATAAAGTTGATTCCAGATGACCTTATCGGTCTTAGAATATCGGAAGATGACATCATGCATCCTTTGAAAATTCTGTTGTTTTGCCGGCCATCGACGATATGACCACACGAGTTCATTTCTAAAATTCTTCTTGCCGAAGATAGCGTCCATCACAATTTTGAGATAATGGCTGGCGGTCGGGTCGCAATGGAGATAGAGCGAGCCTGTCGGTTTCAGCAAGCGGCGCATCTCGATCAGCCGCTCCGCCATATAGGTGAGATACGCCAGCATACCGCTTTTGCCGAGTATTTGCCGCAAGCCGACGATCGTATCGCGGGCGGGTTTCGCTAAGGCGTTTTCAAACGCTTCATAACGCTCAACCGCCGCGTCGTCCCAGTGCCATGTGTCGTTGAAGGCTCGATATTGCGCCTTGCCGCCTGCGGGTTCATCGGCGAAGAGGACATTGTATTTGGCGGCGCTGTTGAACGGCGGATCCAGGTAGATCAGGTCAACGCATTCGGCGTCCCACTGCCGCATCCAGTCTAGGCAGTCGCCGTAGTAAAGGTGGTTCGGCTCCATTGCTGTCTCCCTAGAAAGAGGCTGCCATCGCTTTAATATGAGACATATGCGCGGTTTTGTCAAGGACGCGGACAGCGGGCAGCGCGCGGGTTTTCTGGACTCCTCCTTGTCAAGGGGGTTTGCGCGGTTTGCGCTTTGAACTAGGATGGAAGGATGATTAAGATTGCCAAGAGAGCGGCTTACGGGAATCCTCTTGGCAATCTTTTCAATCTTGGCAATCCTAGTTCAGACGGAAGCGGGGTTGACGCCGAATGTTGAACGCAGACGGTTTCGGCGGGGACTCTGGATTCCCGCACGTTTTACCGCAAGGGCGGGAATGACAGCCTGGGGGGCGAGGAATGCGGGGCGGCGTTAACCTTCTTTACCGAACCATCGGCGGCGCAGCCTGTCGTAGACGCCGTTCTTTCGTATGCCGAGCAGGCCGCGGTTGACCTGCTCGCGCAGCGGCGACCCCTGCGGAAATGCGATGCCGTAATGCTGCTTCTCAAACATCTCCCCGACCATCTCCAGTTCTGAATTCTGGCGGGCGGCATGCAGCTTCATCAGCGGCGGCGCGTCAAACACCACCGCCTCCGCCTCTCCCGCCTCCAAGCTGTCGACGGCGTCGTCTATCGTGTCTTTTTCAATCGGTATGCTGCGCGCATCTTTTAAAAAACCCACGCTGGTGGAGCCTTTCACCGTCGCAATCTTACGGTCGGCGAGATCGTCCTGCGACTGAATCAAAACCGTGTCGCTCTGCGCCGTCAACCCGACGGTCAACTGCGCAATCGCAATTCCAAAAAACGCGATCCCGGTGATCATGACGCAAAACGTCGTGAAACGCCCCCACCAGGTGCGCGGCGCGATGTCGCCGAACCCGACCGTCGTCATCGTCGCCACGACGCACCAGAACGCATCCAGTATCCCGCGAAAATAGGTGTTGCTGATCGCCTCGTCGTCGCCGCGTTCCGAGAACCAGAGAATATGCCCGCAGACGACGATGAAGACCGCCATATAAACCGCCCACATCAGGCGGTCGCGCGCGAAGAGCGTCTTGATGGCGGAGAAGATGGACACCTTCGGCGCCTTTCGCGTCAACACCCGCAAGCCCGATTCCAGATACTGATGCGAAAAGTCGACCCGCTTCTCCCGCTCCCCGTTGATCGTGATGCCGGCGATCGCCGCGTCCGCTTCGCCGTTCACCAGCCTGTCAAACACTGTATGGAACTTGACCATCTTGTATTCAAAGAGCGGCTTCTCGCCTGTTTCAAACCCGATCTCCTCAACAATCGCTTCCCACAGGTCGATGTCGAACCCCTCATACTGCCCGCTTTCCGCTGGAGCGTTCTCAACCGCTTGAACAAGCGGCGGAAAATGGCAGATCAGAACGCGGAGCGGACGAGTCTCCTCGGCGGAGGAGAAACCCGCGCATAGGAAGGCAAACGCCGCTATTGCCCCGATGGTTTTCCAAGAGATGCGCCGCAAACGCCGTCCCTTTCTAATACTGCAAGCTCGCAACCGTATCGCTGTCTAGGCGCATGATGAGCGCGGCAAGCAGGCTGACGATTTGATCAAAGTCGTCCCGGTGAATCATGCTGGTGTGGCTGTGAATATGCCGGGACGGAACGCAGATGGTGACGGTCGGCACGCCGCGCTGATGTAGGTGAATCGCGCCGCCGTCCGTTCCGCCCATGACGAAGTCGGACTGGAGCGGTATCTCCTCCTCTTTTGCGGTGTCAACGACGAAGTCGCGCAGGTTCAGATGCGGGATGATCGAGTTGTCGTAGTACAGCAGCGCCGGACCTTTGCCCATCTTCATGGAGGCTTCGTACTGGCTGATGCCTGGGACGTCGCCCGCGATGCCGACATCAAGCGAGAAAGCGATGTCCGGCTGCGCGACCCAGGAGCTGGTGCGCGCGCCGCGCAAGCCGACCTCCTCTTGTACAGTGCCGACGCCGAAGACCGCGTTCGGATGATTCTCGCCCTCCAAGGCGCGCAGCGTTTCGATGACGGCGGCGACAGCGACGCGGTTGTCGAACGCTTTGGCGACATAAAACTTGCCGTCGCCGACGATCTCAAATTCGCTTTTGGGGACGATCATATCGCCAATCTGGACGCCCATCTCTTCGGTCACATATTTGCCGTCCGAGACGCCCATGTCGATGTAAATGTCTTCCATTTTGACGACGCTGTTGCGTTTGTCGCCGAGAAGGTGAGGCGGCTTGCTGCCGGTAACGCCTGTGTAGGAGCCGTTTCGGGTGTAGACGGTCACGCGCTGCGCGAGCATGACCTGGCTCCACCATCCGCCGAGGGGGCGGAATTTGATGTAGCCGTTGTCGTCAATGCTGCGGACGATCCAGCCCACCTCGTCCATATGTCCGGCAAGCATGATGCGCGGCGAGTCGGCGGTACCCGTTTTTTGACAGGAGACGGAGCCGAGGCGGTCCAGTTCGATGTCGCCCAGTCCGTCCGTTTCGTCCAGGAAGATGTCTCGGATAGGTCCTTCGTAGCCGGGCAGTCCTGGGGCTTCGGTCAGTCGTTTCAGCAGTCGCTCTCTTGAGTCCAAGGCGGTTCCTTCCGATGTTCGGCTCTGTTTGCTTCGGTTTAATTATAGCATGCCCGCGTCTTTTACACATGTCGGCGGGTGAGCGCGGGCGGGAATCCAGAAGCGTTTTCTTGACAGCAAAGGCGCAGCGCCGTATCATGCCTCAACCAAGCCCTATGGAGAAGGCTCCCGATGCCGCCTCAAACCGACGCCGACAAGACCCGCCCCGCCGTCCAACGAGACCTTTTAGAGACTCCCGCGCGCATACGTTTTTTGGAGTCGCTGAAAAGCCAGGGCAAGTATCAATACAAGCGTTACCGCGGGCTTCCGATTCGTTACGCCGGCGGCAAAAGCCTCGGCGTCGGCTATGTGTTTGAGCATCTGCCCGACGACCTGACGCGGCTCATGTCGCCGTTTATCGGCGGCGGCGCGGTGGAGATCGCCGCGGCGAAGGAGCTGGGCGCGCGCGTCCGCGCATACGACATCTTCGACATACTCATCAACTACTGGCAAACGCAGCTGAAATCAGGCGGCAAGCTGGCAGACAAGCTTGAAAAATGGGAGCCGACCAAGACGCAGTACGCCGAGATCAAACAACGGCTCAAAGCGCACTGGACGGAGGAGGAACGGATCGAAGACCCAATGGAGCTGGCGGCGCATTACTGGTTCAACCATAACCTCTCCTACGGGCCGGGCTTTCTCGGTTGGATGTCTAAAATTTACGAATCGCCGAGCCGATACGCGCGCGCCGTTGAGACCGTGCGCAACTTCCGCTGCCCCTCGTTGACCGCAAATGTCGGCAGCTTTGAAGAGACGATACCCGCCCACCCGCGCGATTTTCTGTACTGCGATCCGCCGTATTATTTGGACGAGGGCAAGATGTTTCGCGGCATTTATCCGCAGCGCAACTTTCCCGTCCACCACAACGGCTTTCAACATGAGCGGCTGCGCGACCTGCTTCACAACCACCGCGGCGGATTTGTGCTGTCCTATAACGACTGCAAAACGGTCAGAAGATGGTACGCCGACTTTCAGGTTCTGGAGGTACGGTGGCAGTACACCCTGGGTCAAGGCGAGACGCGCATCGGCAAAAACCGCATGGAGCAGGGCGCCGGGCATGTGAAGCGGTCGCATGAGCTGCTGATTGTCAAAAAAGGATAATTTATGAAAAAGAAAGCGAAAGCGATGACGCCTGAGCAGGCATCATTGAAAAAAATAAGCGGTCATGTGAACGAGTACGATTTCGAGGAGATTATTGGCGGGAAGGTCAATTTGGGCGCGCCAACAGACAAAAAGGATGTCATTGACCAACAACATCGCTCGCACTCGGTTAAAGGCGGGACATGGTGGCAGGTCTTTCTTTACGCCCGCTCTCGCTTATTGAGCAACACGATCTTGATGGGCATCGGCGATCTTGCAGAGATCATGATTCAATGCCTGGACGCATTTCCCGAAAGCCGCGCAGAATATCTTGCGGATAAAATGGCAGCGAAGATTCGGCTTCAAGAGCCGATGAGGCGTCTTAAGCTGGAGATGGAAAAGCCGAATATATTCCCCGCTCTTTTGAACAAATCCTTTTTCAACGGGGGCGAAGTCGATTATCTCAGCGTCCTCCCCAGCGATTTACCCAACACACTCCCGATTGACCAAAAGCATTTTCATGTTTTCGATCAACGCGATGTGGTAAGGCTTTTAACGGAACATCTTGAGATTCGAAACTCGAAGGCAAGAAACCGTACTCAAATGGACGACCAAAAGGTGATTTTCCGCCACAACAAGAACGTCGGCGAGATCGAAATACGAGTTGATAGCGACCGCCACTACCGAGAAGTCAAATGGCGAATGAACGGGCCGTCCATCTTTAAGTTGCTCACCGCCCATCTTGATTCGGACAGCCAATCATACAAACAGGTCACGGTTTACGGCAGCGCGCGGCGCGCCTTTTCCATTGCTTGAGCCGCTGTCTGCTGAAAAGGTATGGGGTTAGGTTGCTTGTTCAACCCATATGGTCAATGATCGATTGCCCGAACTCGGAGGTTTTCAGCTTGGTCGCCCCCTCCATGAGACGCTCAAAATCGTAGGTGACCCGTTTCTGTTGAACGCTCGCCTCCATCCCCTTTACAATCAGCGCGCCCGCTTCGCGCCAACCGAGATACTCCAGCATCAAAACGCCCGACAGAATGACGCTGCTTGGGTTCACCTGGTCGAGATCGGCGTATTTCGGCGCGGTGCCATGCGTTGCCTCAAAAATGGCATGCCCCGTGTCGTAGTTGATGTTTCCGCCGGGCGCGATGCCGATGCCGCCCACCTGCGCCGCGAGCGCGTCCGACAGATAATCGCCGTTCAGGTTCAGCGTCGCAATGACGTCAAACTCGGTCGGGCGCGTCAACACCTGTTGAAGCGCGATGTCCGCGATGGCGTCTTTCACCAGTATTTTGCCGGCGTCCAGCGCCGCCTGCTGCTCGGCGTTGGCGGCGTCTTCGCCTTCCGCTTCCGCCGTTCGGTTCCATTGACCCCATGTGTAGGTTTCGCCGCCGAACTCGCGCTCCGCCAGCGCATAAGCCCAGTCGCGGAAAGCGCCCTCGGTGAACTTCATGATGTTGCCTTTATGGACAATCGTGACGCTCTTGCGCCCATACTGGATGGCGTAGTTGAGCGCGGCGCGGACAAGCCGCTCCGTCCCAATGCGGCTCACAGGCTTGACCCCGACGCCGACCGTCTCGCTATGTTCAGCGCCGAAACGGATCCTGTCAAAATCGTCGGGGAAATCGTTTTTCAGAAACTCAAGAAAACGCGCCGCTTCAGGCGTTCCAGCGGCGTATTCGATCCCTGCGTAGATGTCCTCCGTGTTTTCTCTAAAGACCACCATGTCGACCAGCTCAGGCTTTTTCACAGGCGACGGAACGCCCGCAAAATGGCGCACAGGGCGCAGGCATACATACAGATCCAGCAGCTGGCGCAGCGCCACATTCAGCGAACGGATGCCGCCGCCGACCGGCGTCGTGAGCGGACCTTTGATCCCGATCAGACACTCTTGAAACGCTTCGACCGTCTCGTCGGGCAGCCATGTTCCGAGCTTGTCGAACGCCGCCTGACCGGCGTACACCTCGCGCCATGCGATTTGGCGCCTGCCGCCGTACGCTTTCTCCACCGCCGCGTCAAAGACCGCCTCGGCGGCGCGCCAGATGTCCGGGCCGGTTCCGTCGCCGCGTATGAAAGGGATGATCGGGTTGTCTGGGACGCTCAAGCCGCCCCCGTTTTTCGCGATCCGCTCGCCTGCGTTCGCCATGCGCCGCTCCTCATCGAGATGGTGATCTGAATGCTGGGCGTATTCTAATGCGAACGCCTGCAGATTTCAACGGCGTTTCGGCGGCTCCTCCGTCCACGCCTTCAGCATCTCGCCGCGGTTCAACTTGCGCCAGCGCAGCGCCTCATACTGCGCCTGCTGCTCCGCGCTGAAATCCTGAACCCAATCCTCGGCGCCGTCCTGCGGCTCATACCCGATCCATTCGCGCCCCGCCTCCAGGTCCTGATACGCTTTCGGGTGGTTGGAGACGCCGTTCACAATCGCAAACAGCTTGTCGGTCTGAACCGCCTTGTCGACCAGCTGCCCCATGTCGCGGTGTGTACATAATGTGTAAAGACTGCGGACGCCGCCCGGCTTGTCTTCGGGGCTGAACCCGCCGATGCGCAGACAGACCGAGGCGATCCCATGCTTGTCGGCGAAGAAGCGGGCGGTCGCTTCCCCCGCCGCCTTCGTGACGGCGTAAAGCGAATCGGGGCGGACCGGCATATCGGGCGTCGCATAAACGCCCGACTTCTCCCACATGCCGGAGACATGGTTCGTGCTGGCGAAGACCACCTTTGGAACGCCCGCCCGACGCGCCGCTTCATAGACGCAGTAGGTTCCGCGTATGTTCGTGTCGATGAGCAGGTTGATGTCGGCGTCGCCGGGTATCGCGGCGAGATGAACGACAGCGGAAACATCGGCGCAGGCGTCCGCGAGCGCCTCCTCGTCGGTGATGTTGCCGATGTAGTTTTCGTCCGCCTCTTCTTGAGGGCGCAGGTCGTAAGAGCGCGTGATATAACGGCCGCGCAGCTCTCGGCATAAGACCGTGCCGATGCGTCCCAAGCCGCCGGTGATGAGTATGCGTTTCAAGATCGGCGTTCCTCTCGTTTCTCCGCGTCAGACAGAGACCATCATTCCGTTTTTAAATGTGTGCGTCGGGCCGTTCTTCGCCGCGGCTAAAAGGGCTTTCGCCAGCGGAATTCCTTTTGTCTTGTCGATGTCAGCGCCGATGCTGTGGGATTTTGGAGGCACGATGCAGTTTTGGCAGCCTTTGAGGCATTTGCAGTTTTCAGCGATCTCAATGCCCTTCTGAAGAGCGGTCGGCCACTCCTTAAACAGCTTTTTGGCGATTCCGATGCCGCCCGGATGGTTCTCATAATAGTAGGCGGTCGGCGCCTCCTCGCTTCCCTTGCCAACAGTTGAATAGGTGCTGGCGTCGAATCGGTCGGCGGGAATGACGAACATGGCTCCGACTCGAATGAGATGCTCCAGCGCCCCGACTCCACCCAAGAAAGCGTCGCCTTTCGGCAGATTGATGGAGACGAAGTGGAGATTGTTGATGAAATGCGCCTGATTCATGTCGACTGCTTCCATCACGTCGTCTGTGAGCTCATGGATGACTTTGTAACTGCCCAAATTCATGACAATGGTCATCGACCCGTAAAAAGTCTGAACGGTTTGATCTCCGAAGCCCGCTATTTTGTATCCACGGCCGTCAAACAAATCTTGGGTGGACAAGGTGTAGTAAAAACTGGCGTCCGTTTTGTGATGCGGATGCGGAGACTCTTCTAAAACAACAGCCTGGCTCTCATGCGCTTTCACGACGTAATTTTGGCCGAGGAAGGTGAAGATGGCGCCGATATACGCTTCCCTAAAACGGCGCATTTCGGAGATCTGCCCAATCTTTGCGCCGTTACGCTTAAGGTCATACGACTTGCCCATGACGCCCCGTAATTTGATCTTGATCGCAGGCGGGGGGAATTTTGGAACATCGCCTCCATCCTTTCTTGCCTTCTCAAAAAATGCTTCTCCAAGCGCAGACATATCGCTCATGCGCAAGCCGCCCCTGCCGCCTATTTCATGCATTAGCGCAGGCAGATGATCGTCCATGATTTCCTCGTTGGCCGGGTCAATGACCAGCCGATCGAACCCTTTATTGAGGAAAGCGTCCAGCTTGCCGGCAAAAAACTGATCAATCGGATCGCTCATCGCGTAAAGGAGCACAAAAGCGTCCTTGTCCCAACCCCGACCAGCCCGACCGATCTGCTGCCATGCCGACATGACGCTGGGCGGGAATCCCGCTAGGATGACGCCGTCCAGACCGCCGATGTCGATCCCCAATTCCAGCGCGTTCGTTGAAAAAACAGCGTCTATCTCTCCATCTTGTATCTTCTTCTGGATTTCTTGCTTGTCCTGCGCTTTCATGTCTGCGTGAAACGTAACGGCGCGATCAGGATCCATTCCCATTTCTTTTGCCTTCTTCTTGCATTCCTTTACCGCATTTTCTAAATACCTCTTCGTGGGGCAGAAGATGAGCGTCTGCAGCTTTTCTTTCATGGCGGCCAGCGCCGCGTTCACAACACGCTTTCTATGAATATCGATAGGTTTGGAACCGGTAGTGTCCGGCTTCACAAAGACAAAATGGCGTTTAGGACGGAACGAATCCCGCGCAGACACCATCTCAACCTCTCGCCCAAGTAGATTTTCCGCATGCTCCTGAGGATTTTCGCAGGTCGCTGTCGACAGAAACACGCGCGGAGAAACCCCAAGACGTTTCAGATGACGGAAAAAACGGCGCAACAAGAGGGCCATGTTGCAGCCGAAATAGCCGCGGTAAAGATGCATCTCGTCGATGACGACATACTTGAGACGAAGCAGAAATTTCTTCCACTTGTCCTGATACGCCAAAAATGACATGTTCAAGTATTCAGGGTTTGTCAACAAAATATGTGGCGGGTTCTTGCTCATCTTGGCCTTTTCATTGCTGTCTGTGTCGCCATCATATGTAAATGCATCCATTCCCAGAGGGGCGGTCAGCTCCCAAAGCTGCAATAGCTGATCCAAAGCCAGAGCCTTCATCGGGTAGATCATAAGCGCATGCGTGTACGGCTCCTCTTTCAGCGCGTGGAGCATCGGGAGGGTGAAGGCGAGTGTTTTGCCGCTTGCTGTCGGCGACTCCAGGACGACGTCGCTGCCGCTCAACGATTTCTCGATCGCCTCATACTGATGTCGATACAGACGCGCGACGCCCGCTTTTTCCGCTGTCCGACGCACTTCAGGATTCAACCCTGCCGGCCAACCTTCCTTAAAGATCGGCTTTTTCCGATCGGTCGATTTGCTCTGAATGCTGTCCTCATCCCGAAGCGCATCCAGCTCGCGCAGCTGATTCATAAAACGGTCAAGATCGAAATTCGACATCAGCATAACTCTCCACGTTTGAATAAAGCCGTTTGACGTTGCGCTATAGTGTAGAGCCGTTAAACGCTAAAGTCGAATGTTTTTGCGCCGCATGAGAGGCGAACGCAAGCCGTTCCGCGCCCGACAGGCTTATTCGTCCTCATCGCCGTCGAACGATTCCCAGTCCTCTGGATCGATGTCGTCAATGAGCGGCCTGAAGACCTCGTCAAAACGCTCCAGCGTCGCAGTCAGCCACTCGAACTGACGGGGCCAGTCCGCCTCGTTCTCTAATGGAGCGGCCTGATCGTCTTGCAGCGCGATTTCGGCAGATTTTCGGTATTCTTTAAATTGAAGACGATCTTGATCCCCAAGACCGTTTAAGTTCGTTTCTTTCAACAATTTCAAGCGGGCTAGGGCATTCTCCCCCGAAAGCCAAAGGCTAACCCGAACATCCTGTCCTTTCTTACGCGCCGCATAGATCTGCATACCAGATTTGCCAAGTCCAAAATGGATATAAGTTGTTGGCTTCCTTTTAGATTTAAATTTAAGCAGCGGGCTGTTCTGATTCTCCAGATACTCGACGAATTGATCCCAGTATTTTCCTCGCAACAGATCCAGATCGGAGGGGTTTTGGTTTATGGATGGGCGCGGCCTGCGGCTCCAATCGTTTGGCTTGCATACGATGTTGAATTCCGGCGCTGAAGGGGAATCTCCGATTTTCCACAATTTAATTTCCACGCCGAAGAACGAGCAGTCCTCCGCTGTGATTTCGTTCAGCCAGTCCAGCGCCGCCCGATGCTCATCTCGAAACTCCTTGGCGACCCAGATGACCGTTTGAGCGCCCAGTCCGGACGCATAGGTGAGAATCTGTCCGAGATGACTATGGTCAGTTCTCTCCAGCTGATTCTCGATCAGAATCCGTTCGTCTTCCCTGTTTTTGCATAGAATGTCCGCTCTAAAGCCGCCCTCGCCCACATTCACTTCCAGGTCTTCAAACTCCAGCTCCATGTTCAGCGTTTCCGCGAGCAGGTTCAGGTTCTCCTCTTCAGCGAGCCAAGGCGTAAAATCGCCGGCTTCATCTTTCCAGAAGTTGCGCAGATCCACAGGTACGAGGCGGGCAAGTTTTTCTTTTTCAAGCATCGTCGTTTCCAATCGGTATGGGAGTCTTGCGTATTAAAACTATGCGCGCATTTCCGCCGGATGTCAAGCGCCGCGTCTAATTCCCCCCTTGAAAAGGGGGGCTGGGGGGTTTCCGCGGGCGCGGACAGCGTCTGCGGCGCCTCTTGACTGCCCAGCCCAAAACCGCTACCATGCCCCTATGACAAGAAAAAGGAACGGCGCAGGAGAGGATCCGATCCTCCTCGAAGTGTATAAAAGCCTCCTGACCGCCGCCGCCGAAGAGATGGGCGCGGCGCTTCAGCAGTCCGCCTTTTCGCCCAATATTAAGGAGCGGCGCGACTTCTCATGCGCGCTTTTCAACGCCGATGGGCTTATGACCGCCCAAGCCGCCCATATACCTGTTCATCTCGGCGCGATGCCGCTCTCTGTTCAGGCATGCATGGAGGCGCATGCGTTTGAGCCGGGCGACGCCGTCATCCTGAACGACCCGTACGAAGGCGGAACGCATCTGCCCGACATCACGCTTGTGACGCCGGTCTTTTTGCCGGGGGAAACGCGTCCGTTCGCCTTCGCCGCCAGCCGCGCCCATCATGCCGACGTCGGCGGCATGTCCCCCGGCTCCATGCCGCTCTCGCGCGAAATCTATCAAGAGGGGTTGATCATACCGCCCATGAAGATTATGAAGCGCGGCAAACGCAGCGAAGGGCTATGGAAACTGCTGCTCGCCAACACGCGCACGCCGAGCGAACGCGAAGGCGACCTGAACGCGCAATTCGCGGCGAACCATATCGGCGCGGAACGTATCAAAGCGCTGGTGAAGCGGCGCGGCAAGCGGGAAACCGCCGACTGCATGGAAGGTCTGCTGCGCTATTCGGAACGGATGACGCGCGCGCTCATTTCCGATCTGCCGAACGGCGTCTACGAATATGAGGATCATATGGACGACGACGGCGTCGATCCAGAGCCTGTGCGCATCGCCGTTTCCATCGCCGTCAAGGGCGGAGAGGCGGCGGTCGATTTCAGCGGCTCGTCGGCGCAGCGGGTCGGCAATGTGAACGCGGTGGAAGCGATTGCTGTCTCGGCGGCGCATTACGCTTTTCTGTCGCTTTTGGCGCCGGGGATTCCGATGAACGCCGGCTCATGCGCGCCGATTACGGTCAACGCGCCAGAGGGAACCGTCGTGAACGCGCGGCGTCCGGCGGCGGTGGCGGCGGGCAATGTGGAGACCTCGCAGCGGATTGTGGACGCGCTGCTCGGCGCTCTGTCAAAAGCCGCCCCGACGCAAACCCCCGCCGCCAGCCAAGGTACCATGAACAACCTGACCGTCGGCGGCATCGACCCTCGAACAGGAACCCCCTACGCTTACTATGAAACGATCGCCGGCGGCGCCGGCGCGGGTCCCAACTCCCGCGGCGCGGACGCCGTCCATACGCATATGACGAACACGTTGAATACGCCTGTCGAAGCGCTGGAGTACGCCTACCCGTTCCGCGTCTCGGAATACTCGGTGCGCGTCGGCTCCGGCGGAGAAGGGCGGTACCGCGGCGGAAACGGCGTCGTCCGCGAGATCGAACTGCTGGCGGACGCCTCGGCGACGCTGTTGGCAGAAAGCCGCAAACGCGCGCCTTACGGTCTCAACGGCGGAGAACCTGGAAAGCCAGGAGAAGATTATCTCATCCGCAAAGGCAAGAAAACGCGCCTCCCGGGCAAAACGCGGCTCGAACTCAAAAAAGGGGACCGACTGCGCATCGAAACGCCCGGCGGAGGCGGATACGGACGAGCGGCGGACAGGGATAGAAGCAATTGAAAGGTATCGCATGAAAAAGTATTTTGTTCTGGCGGCGCTGCTGCTTGTTTCCGCCGCCGCTCATGCGGAGGAAATCTATCTGCATAAGCTGGGGGCTGCCAATCCTAAACATCCTGACCTGGTCCTGGGAAAATCTGTCGGGCGGATCGGCGCCGTCTCCGGATTTGGCACCGGATTTTTAGTCGCTCCGAACAAAATCATATCGAACCGCCACGTCATCGGCGATGTCGCCAAAACGCATCTTCCGGTTTGGATGACGAAACACGAGACCGACGGACCTGTTCATGGCTACATCGCCGAAGTGATTTTCGCTCATGAAGAGTACGACATGGCGGTGGGCCTCGTCAACTGGACGCGCCCCAACTTTACGGTACCCGCCCCCTTGACGTTGATGCGCTCATCCGAGTTCGACTCCCGCTTTCAGAGCGCGGGCGGCAACGTCCGCATTAAGACCATCGGACACAGCCGCGACGGACCGAAGATTCGGCAAATCGGCGACTATGTCATGCACAACCTTTGGATCTTGGGACATCTCCCGATCCACGCGCACGGCGGCTCAGGATCCCCAGTGTTCTTTGAAAACGGAAACGCCGTAGTAGGCGTTGCGGTCGGCATCGCCAACTGGACGGTATCGCGCCTGTTTCACGATCAGCGCCATGACTACTTTGGCGACCTGACGGCAGTCATTGAAGCGCCTCTGGATCCAACCGATCCGAAGCTCCTGGCGGGGCATGCGTCGGACGCCAAGTCCGCAGCCTATTCTCCGAACGGTCAAGCGATCGCCGTCGGCAGCGGCGACAGCGCGATTCGGGTCTGGAACGCCAACTGGAGCGGCGCCCCGAAGGCGCCGATACACACTCTTCAAGGGCATACGGCTGCTGTCCTTTCGGTCGCGTATTCGCCGAACGGTCAAACAATCGCTAGCGGCAGCCTCGACTCCACGGTACATCTCTGGAACGCCGGCACGGGAGCGAAGATACGAATGCTTCGGCATAGCAGCGGCGTAACGTCCGTAGCGTATTCTCCGGACGGTCAGACGATCGCCAGCGGCGGCGTCGACAACACGATTCGGATCTGGAACGCCAACACGGGAGCGGAGACGCGGACTCTTCGAGGGCATACGGCGACTGTCAATTCCATCGCGTATTCGCCGAACGGTCAGGCGATCGCCAGCGGCAGCGACGACGACACGATTCAGGTCTGGAACGCGGCCACAGGAGCGCATATACGAACTCTTCGAGGGCATACGGCGTCTGTCAATTCCGTCGCGTATTCGCCGAACGGTCAGACGATCCTCAGCGGCAGCGACGACGACACGATTCGGATATGGAACGCCAACACAGGCGCGCCGATACGAACGCTTCAAGGGCATACGAACGATGTCGTTTCTGCGGCGTATTCGCCGGACGGTTTGACGATCGCCAGCGGCAGCGCCGACTCCACGGTTCGTATCTGGAACGCCAACACGGGCGCGCATATACGAACTCTTGAATGGTATAAATGGTGGCATAAGGGCATTGTCTGGTTCGCTGCGTATTCTCCGGACAGTCAAAAGATCGTCAGCCGCAGCGCCGACGACACAATTCGGGTCTGGAACATCGCAACCCGCCCAATAGCATCCGTGTCCGGTCCGATCGACTCGCAAACCGGCGCGTTCAAGGTGACGATCGCATTCAGCTCCGCCGTCACAGGTTTCGCATCGTCCGACATCGTTGTGACCAACGGCTCGGTGATAAACTTTGCCGGCAGCGGCGCCAGCTACACGGCAACGATTGAGCCGTCCGGCGCAGGAGCCGTTACGGTGAGCGTCCCCGCCAACGCCGCTTCCAACATCTGGGGGAGCAGCGAAGCCTCCAACATCTACTCTGCCGACTACCGCGCGCAACAGATCCTGACAAGACATACGAATCGCGTCGTTTCTATAGCGTATTCTCCGGACGGTTTGACGATCGCCGCCGGCAGCGACGACAACACGGTTCGGCTCTGGGACGCCAACACGGGCGCGCATCTCCAAACCCTCCGGGGACATGCGGACCGGGTCAAGTCCGTAGCGTATTCTCCAGACGGTCAGACGATCGCCAGCGGCAGCTACGACCGCACGGTTCGGCTCTGGGACGCCAACACAGGCGCGCATCTCCGAACCCTCCAATATCCGAATTGGGTCTTTACTGCGGCGTATTCTCCGGACGGTCAGACGATTGCCGTCGCCGGCGCCGGCAGCTCCACGATTCGGCTCTGGAACGCCAACACAGGAGAGCATATCCGAACTCTTCAAGGGCATAGGCGTACGATCTATTCTGCGGCGTATTCTCCGGACGGTTTGACAATCGCCAGCGGCAGCGGCGACAACACGGTTCGGCTCTGGAACGCCAACACAGGAGAGCATATACGAACTCTTCAAGGGCATACGGCTGCTGTCTTTTCTGTGGCGTATTCATCGGACGGTCAGACGATCGCCAGCGGCAGCGAGGACAACAAGGTTCGTATCTGGAATGCCAACACGGGCGCGCATATACGAACTCTTCAAGGGCATACGAATTGGGTCTTTTCTGCGGCGTATTCACCGGACGGTCAGACGATCGCCAGCGGCAGCGGCGACAACACGATTCGGACCTGGAACGCCGACACGGGAGAGCATCTCCAAACCTTCCGAGGACATACGGATCTGGTCAGGTCCGTAGCGTATTCTCCGAACGGTCAAACGATCGCCAGCGGCAGCGGCGACAACACGATTCGGCTCTGGAACATCAGCGATCTTGCAACTCCGATAACTCGCCTTACAACGACCGTGTTCGGTCCGAGCAGTACACAAACAGGCGCGTTCGATGTGACGGTCGTATTCAGCTCCGCTGTTGCAGGTTTCACATCGTCCGACATCGTCGCGACCAACGGCGCTGTGATAAACTTTGCCGGCAGCGGCGTAAGCTACATCGCGACCATTGAGCCGATCAGCGACGGCGCTGTAACGGTGAGCGTCCCCGCCAACGCCGCCGTCGGCGCCTTCGGGAACTTCGAGAACAACGAAGCCTCCAACGTCTACTCTGTCGAATACCGCGCGCAACAGGTCCTGAGAGGGCATAGGCAAGATGTTTTTACTGTAGCGTATTCTCCGGATGGTCAGACGATCGCCAGCGGCGGCGGCGACAACACGATTCGGCTCTGGAACGCCAACACAGGCGCGCATCTCCGAACCCTCCATGGACATACGAATCGGATCATGTCCGTAGCGTATTCTCCGGACAGTCAAACGCTCGCCAGCGGCAGCGAAGACTCTACGATTCGTATCTGGGATGCCAACACGGGCGCGCATCTCCGAACGCTCCATGGACATACGAATCGGATCATGTCCGTAGCATATTCCCCGGACGGTCAGACGATTGCCAGCGGCGGCTACGACGAAACGATTCGTATCTGGGACGCCAACACGGGCGCCCATCTCCGAACCCTCCAATATCTGAATTGGATCTATTCTGTGGCGTATTCTGCGGACGGTCAGACAATCGCCGCCGCCGGCGCCGACAACACGATTCAGATATGGAATGCCAACACGGGAGCGGAGATACGAACGCTTCAAGGGATTACGTTTCTTGTCTATTCTTTGGCGTATTCACCGGACGGTCAGACGCTTGCCGCCGCCGGCGGCGATGGAGAGATTCATTTATGGAACGTCAACTTCGGAGCGCCAATGCGAACGCTTCAAGGGCATACGGATCGGGTCTTTTCTATAGCGTATTCTCCGGACGGTCAGGCGATCGTCAGCGGCAGCCTCGACGCTACGATTCGGATATGGAACGCCAAAACGGGCGCGCATCTCCGAACTCTTCAAGGGCATACGGCAGATGTCTTTTCTGTGGCGTATTCTCCGGACGGTCAGAAGATCGTCAGCGGCGGCGAAGACAACACGGTTCGTATCTGGGGAGTCAGCGATCTGGCGCCTCGCCCAACAACGACCTCCTTCACGGCGCAACTGCGACAGGGTCTCAACATGCTCCATGTTCCGGTGAACGATCCGAGCATGGAGAAGATGAGCGATCTGTACGCGGCGCTGGGCGGTTCTCAAGATGTCCAGTTTCTTTTGGCGTATTCTCCCGAATCGAACCTTTTCAAAGCGTATACGGAAGGCTTAGCCGGTTCCGATCTTCCGTTGTCGGACGAAACTGCTGTCATAGCCTCCATGAAAAGCGCGAAGTCCGTTACGTTCACGGGCGGGCTTCTGAAGCGGAAGGTTTCGCTGCGCGCCGGCATGAACATGATCGGCGTCACGCGCTCCGGCGCCGTTCAGACGATCGGGGATTTGGCGGATCTTTCAACCGTTCCGCTGACCGTGATTGCCTTGAAGCATGACGATACCGGCAACGCTCTTTTTATACTCGCCAACGACTCAACCGACGCGGCGAAGGGCGGCGAGGGTTATATCATCTTGGCGGAATCGGATACCGAATTGGACTTCGACGGCTCCGCATGGTCAAACGACGCGTCGACTGCCGCCGCGTCCGCGGAGGCGGTTGCGTACAACCCGTCCGCGACGCCGCTTCTCCTTGTGGAAGGCTCCGTGGCGCGCGAGGACAATCTGGCGCCGCTGAACGGTTTGGAAATCACCGTTAAGAATATGCAGACTGGACAGACCGCGTCTGACCTGGCGGGTCGGGCTGCAGTTTCGGGCAGTTTCTCGCTGCCGCTTCTGGCGTTGACAGGAGACAGCTACGCCATCGGCGACGCCTTTGATCTGCGCGTTGTGGATTCCAGCGGAACGTTCGGCGTTCAGTCGGTTCGCGTCGTTCTGGACAAGGAGTCTGTTTCCGAGGGCAGGATCGACATCGGACAGCTATTGGCGACCGCCGTGCCGAGCGAGTCGTCTCTCTTGCCGAATTACCCGAACCCGTTCAACCCAGAAACCTGGATCCCGTTTGAGTTGGCAGAATCCAGCCGCGTGACGATAACGATTTACAACGCGGCGGGTCAGACGGTTCGCGCGTTGGAGCTTGGGCAACTGCCGGCTGGAACCTACCGCAGCCGGTCAAGGTCCGCTCATTGGGACGGGCGGAACGCCTTAGGCGAACCTGTCGCCAGCGGGGTGTATTATGTCCGCATTGAGGCGGGTTCGTTCACGGCTTTGCGGCGCATGGTCGTCTTAAAATAAGCCAACCTCGCCCCTTGAATGAGGGCAATGAGTTCTGGTCTAGCCGCTTGCGTTCCAGCCCATTTCCGCTCTACAATATGCGCAACTACGGCGCAAGGACAAACCCGCCGCGCCTTGCTTGAATGAACAGATTGAGAGGTTTCACATGAAAAAGAGTTTCGTTTTGGCAGCCTTGCTGCTTGTTTCCGCCGCCGTTCATGCGGAGGAAACCTATCTGCATAATCTGCCGGCCGCCGATCCTGACAAGGTCCTGGGAAAATCTGTCGGGCAGATCGGCGCCGTCTCCGGATTTGGCACCGGATTTTTAGTCGCTCCGAACAAAATCATATCGAACCGCCATGTCATCGGCGGCATAGCCAAAACGCATCTTCCGGTTTGGATGACGAAATACGAGAACGACGGACCTGTCCATGGCTACATCACCGAAGTGGTTTTCGCTCATGAAGAATATGACATGGCGGTGGGCGTCGTCCACTGGACTTATCCTGGCTTTGAGGTACCCGATTCCTTGACGTTGATGCGCTCATCCGAGTTTGACTCCCGCGTCCAGAGCGCGGGCGGCAAGGCAAGCATTAAGACCATCGGACACAGCCGCAGCGGACCGAAAATACGGCAAATCGGCGACTATGTGAAACACAATAACTGGATCATGGCACATTACCCGGTCCACGCGCCAGGCGGTTCGGGATCTCCAGTGTTCTTCGAAAACGGAAACACCGTAGTAGGCGTTGCGACCGGCATCGCCAACTGGACCGAATCGCGCCTGTTCCACGACCAGCGCCATGACTACTTTGGCGACCTGAAGACAGTCATTGAAGCGCCTCTGGATCCAAACGCTCCGAAGCTCCTGGCGGGGCATGCGTCTGGCGCCAAGTCCGCGGCCTATTCTCCGAACGGTCAGGCGATCGCTGTCGGCAGCGGCGACGCCGTGATTCGGGTCTGGAACGCCAACTGGAGCGGCGTCCCGAAGGCGCCGATACACACTCTTCGAGCGCATACGGCTGCTGTCCTTTCCGTCGCGTATTCGCCGAATGGTCAAACGCTCGTCAGCGGCAGCCTCGACTCCACGGTTCAGGTCTGGAACGCCGGCACGGGCGCGAAGATACGAATGCTTCGGCATAGCAGCGGCGTAACGTCTGTAGCGTATTCTCCGAACGGTCAGACGATCGCCGCCGGCGGCGCCAACTCGACGATTCATATCTGGAACGCCAACACGGGCGCGCCCATACGAACGCTTCAAGGACATACGGCGTCTGTCCTTTCCGTCGCGTATTCTCCGAACGGTCAAATGCTCGCCAGCGGCAGCGACGACGACACGATTCGCATCTGGAACGCGGCCACAGGCGCCCATATACGAACGCTTCAAGGACATACGGACGATGTCAATTCCGTCGCGTATTCTCCGGACGGTCAGACGATCGTCAGCGGCAGCGACGACGACACGATTCGGATCTGGAACGCGACCACAGGCGCCCATATACGAACGCTTCAAGGACATACGAACGATGTCGTTTCTGCGGCGTATTCTCCGAACGGTTCGACGATCGCCAGCGGCAGCCTCGACTCGACGGCTCGTATCTGGAACGCCGGCACGGGCGCGCTGATGCAGACTCTTGAATGGTATAAATGGTGGCATACGGGCGCTGTTTGGTTCGCGGCGTATTCGCCGGACAGTCAGACGATCGCCGCCGGCGGCGCCGACGACACGATTCGGGTCTGGAACTTCGCAGCCCGCCCAATAGCGACCGTGTCCGGTCCAAGCGAATCGCAAATAGGCGCGTTCAATGTGACGATCACATTCAGCTCCGCTGTTACAGGTTTCACATCGTCCGACATCGTTGTGACCAACGGCTCGGCGTCCAACTTTGCCGGCAGCGGCGCCAGCTACACGGCAACGATTCAACCGTCCGGCGTAGGAGTCGTTACGGTGAGCGTCCCCGCCAACGCCGCGAGCAACGTCTGGGGAAGCAATGAAGCCTCCAACATCTACTCTGCCGACTACCGCGCGCAACAGGTTCTGACAGGGCATACGGATAGCGTCGTTTCTATAGCGTATTCTCCGGACGGTCAGACGATCGCCAGCGGCAGCGAGGACTCCACGGTTCGGATCTGGAACGCCGACACGGGCGCGCAGATACAAACCCTCCAGGGGCATACGGATCGGGTCAATTCCGTAGCGTATTCTCCTGACGGTCAGACAATCGCCAGCGGCGGCTTCGACGAAACGGTACGCATCTGGAACGCCAACACGGGGGCGGAGATACGAGCCCTCGAATATCCGGGTTGGGTCTTTACGGTGGCGTATTCTCCGGACGGCCAGACGATCGTCGCCGGCGGCGGCGGCTCCGGGGTTTATGTCTGGAGCGTCAGCACGGGAGAGCGTCTCCGAATTCTTACTGGGCATACGGGCGTTGTCTATTCTGCGGCGTATTCGCCGGACGGCCAGACACTCGCCACCGGCAGCGAGGACTCCACGATTCGGATATGGAACGCCAACACGGGCGCGCATCTCCGAACTCTTCAAGGACATACGGCTCCTGTCAATTCCGTGGCGTATTCTCCGGACGGTCAGACGCTCGTCAGCGGCAGCTTCGACTACAAGGTTCGGCTCTGGAACGTCAACACGGGAGCGTCGATACGAACGATTGAAGAGCATACGAATTGGGTCTTTTCGGTGGCGTATTCTCCAGACGGTCAGAAAATCGCCAGCGGCAGCGGCGACAACACGGTTCGTACCTGGAACGCCGACACGGGAGCGCATATCACAACCTTCCGAGGACATACGGATCTGGTCAGGTCCGTGGCGTATTCTCCAGACGGTCAAAAGTTCGCCAGCGGAGGCGACGACAACACGGTTCGGCTCTGGAAAATCACCGATCTTGCCGCTCCTGTAACGAGCCTTACAACGACCGTGTTCGGTCCGCGCTTTACACAAACAGGCTCGTTCAAGGTGACGATCGTATTCAGCGCCGAGGCAACAGGCTTCACATTGGACGACATCGCGGTGACCAACGGCTCGGCGTCCAACTTTGCCGGCAGCGGCAAATCCTACACGGCGACGATTACGCCGTCCGGGGCAGGAGCCGTCACGGTGAGCGTCCCCGCCGCCGCCGCCAACGCCCCCGCCTTGGGGAGCAGCGAAGCCTCCAATACATACTCTGTCGTCTACCGCGAGCAACAGACCCTGAAAGGGCATACGGCTGAGGTCCTCTCTGTAGCGTATTCACCGGACGGTCAGACGATCGCCAGCGGCAGCGGCGACAACACGATTCGGCTCTGGGACATCAACACGGGAGAGCAGCGCGGCCAACCCCTCACTGGACATGGGGACGCGGTCAGGTCCGTGACCTATTCTCCGGACGGTCAGACGATCGCCACCGGCAGCGACGACCGCACGGTTCGGCTCTGGGACGCCGACACGGGAGCGCATATACGAACGCTTCAAGGGGATACGAATTGGATCTTTTCTGTGGCGTATTCACCGGACGGTCAGAAGCTCGCCGCCTGCAGCGAATACGGCACGGTTCGGACATGGATCGTCAAAACGTGGGAGCCCCAAGACTACCATACATATCCGAATAAAATCTTTTCTGTGGCGTATTCACCGGACGGCCAGACGATCGCCAGCGGCAGTACCCGCTGGGTTTGGCTCTGGAACGCCAACGCTCATAAAAGTCTTTCAGGGCATTCGCATGCGGTCTATTCTGTGGCGTATTCTCCGGACGGCCAGACGATCGCCAGCGGCAGCTTGGATAGAACGATTCGGCTCTGGAACGCCGAAACGGGAGCGCAGCGCGGCCAACCCCTCACTGGACATACGAATTATGTCCTGTCCGTGGCGTATTCTCCGGACGGCCGGACCATCGCCAGCGGCAGCGCCGATAAAACGATTGGGATATGGAGCGCCGAAACAGGAGAGCGTCTCCGAACTCTTGAAGGTCATGAGGATTATGTCTGGTCCGTAACGTATTCTCCGGACGGCCAGACAATCGCCAGCGGCAGCCGAGACAAGACGGTTCGTACCTGGGGCGTCGGCGATCTTGCCGTTCCTACCACCCGCCTCACAACGACCGTGCTTGGTCCGAGCGTTACACAAACAGGCGCGTTCTTTTTGAGGGTACTATTCAGCTCCGATGTAACAGGTTTCACATCGTCCGACATCGTTGTGACCAACGGCTCGGTGACAAGCTTTGCCGGCAGCGGCAAATCCTACACGGCAACGATTGAGCCGTCCAACGACGGCGCTGTAACCGTGAACATCCCCGCCAACGCCGTCGACAGCGACTTGGGGAAAAACGAAGCCTCCGAACCCTACTCTGTCGACTACCGCCGGCAACAGATACTGTCAGGGCATCAGGGTACAGTCTATTCTGTAGCGTACTCACCGGACGGTCGGACCATCGCCACCGGCAGCGGCGACACCACGATTCGGATCTGGGACGTCAACACAGAGGCGCATCTCCGAACCATCCAGATCCGAACCCCCACTGGACTTAGGGTTGGGGTCAGGTCCATAGCGTATTCACCGGACAGTCAGACAATCGTTGCCGGCGCCGCCGACGGCTCGGTTCATCTCTGGAACGTCAAAACAGGGGAGCGTATTCGATCCCTCATTGGACATTCAAATAGCGTCCTTACTGTAGCGTATTCTCCGGATGGTCGGACAATCGCCGGCGGCGGCTTCGACGACACCATTCAGATCTGGGACGCCGACACAGGGGCGCATCTCAAAACCATCGAGTATCTGAATTGGGTCTATACAGTGGCGTATTCGCCGGACGGTCAGTCGTTCGCCAGCGGCGGCGTTGACGCCATGGTTCGGATGTGGGACGCCAATACGAGAAATCCGATACGAACTCTTCGAGGGCATACCCTTGGCGTCTTTTCTGCGGCGTATTCTCCGGACAGTCAGAAGATCGCCGCCGCCGGCGGCGACTCCACGGTTCGGATATGGAACGCCAACACGGGCGCGTATCTCCGAACTCTTGAAGGGCATAAGGATTGGGCGCGGTCCGTGGCGTATTCTCCGGACGGCCAAACGATCGCCAGCGGCAGCTTCGACACCACGGTTCGGGTCTGGAACGCCAACACGGGAGCGGGGATGCGAACCCTCAAGGGACATACGGGCAGGGTCTTTTCTGTAGCGTATTCTCCAGACGGTCAGACGATCGTCAGCGGCGGCGACGACAACATGGTTCGGATCTGGGGCGTCAGCGATCTGGCGCCTCCCCCAGCAACGACCGTGTCCGGTCCGAGCGAAGCGCCGGCAAGCGCGTTCAATGTAAAGATCGAATTCAGCGCCGCTGTTACAGGTTTCACATTGGACGACATCATTGTGACCAACGGCTCCGCGACCAACCTTGCCGGCAGCGGCAAATCCTACACGGCGACCATTGAGCCGGCAAGCGGCGACGCTGTAGACGCTGTAACGGTGCGCGTCCCCGCCAACGCCGCCTCCAACGCCGCGGGCAGCAACGAAGCCTCCAACACATACTCGGTCAACATTGTGCGCGGTACTTCCTTCACGATAAACATGCGCCAGGGTCTCAACATGCTGCATGTTCCGGTGAAAGACCCGGAGATAGAGAAGTTGAGCGATCTATACGCGGCGCTGGGCGGTTCTCAAGACGTTCAGTTTCTTTTGGCGTATTCTCCCGCATCGAACCGCTTCGTGTCGTATGCGGACGGTCTTGCCGGTTCCAGTTCCGATCTTCCGTTGTACGACGAGACGGCCGTTTTAGCCTCCATGAAGAATGCGAAGCCTGTAACCTTCACGGGCGGGCTTTTGAAGCAGGAGGTTCCGCTGCGCGCCGGCATGAACATGATCGGCGTCACGCGCGCCGGCGCCGTTGAGACGATCGGCGATTTGGCGGGTCTTACAACCGTTCCGCTAAACGTTATCGCCTTGAAGGTTGACGACTCCGGCAACGCCCTTTTTCAGCTCGCCACCGACTCGACCGACGCGGCGAAAGGCGGCGACGGCTATTTCATCTTGGCGGAAGCGGAAACCGTCTTGACCTTCGACGGCTCCGCATGGTCAAACGAAGCGTCGACTGCCGCCGCGTCCGCGGAGGCGGTTGCGTACGATCCGTCCGCGACGCCGCTTCTTGTGGCGGAGGGTTCAGTGGCGCGGGAGGACAATCTGGCGCCGCTGAACGGCTTGGAGATTTCCATTGCGAATCTGCAGAATGGACAGACCGCGTCAGATATAGCGGGCCGCGGCTCCGCTTCCGGCCGTTTCTCGCTGCCGCTTCTGGCGTTGACAGGGGACAGCTACGCCATCGGCGACGCCTTCGACCTGCGCGTTTCCGATTCCAGCGGGACATTCGGCGGCGTCCAGACGATGCGCGTCGTTCTAGACAAGGAGTCTGTCTCCACAGGACGCATAGACATCGGCAAACTGCTGGCGACCGCTATACCGGCCGAGTCGGCTCTGCTGCCGAATTACCCGAACCCGTTCAACCCCGAAACATGGATACCGTTCGATCTGACGGAGGCGAGCCGCGTCAAGATAACGATCTACAACGCCGCCGGTCAAACCGTCCGCGTTTTACAGCTGGGCGAATTGCCGGCTGGAACCTACCGCAGCCGCGGCAAAGCTGCCCATTGGGACGGGCGGAACGCCTTAGGCGAACCTGTCGCCAGCGGGGTGTATTATGTCCGCATTGAGGCGGGTTCGTTCACGGCTTTGCGGCGCATGGTCGTCTTAAAATAAGCGGATCTCGCCCCTTGAGTGAGGGCAATGAGTTCTGGTCTAGCCGCTTGCGTTCTAGCCCGCTTGCGCCCTACAATATGGGCAGCTACGGCGCAAGGGCAAATCACTGACCTCATGTCTTTAGTGGGGACATGTCGGCATGGAAACGCGGACGGTTTCGGGGTGGACTCTGGATTCCCGCTTACGCGGGAATGACGACCTGGTTGATGACGCTTTTTTCCCATGAATAGAGCAGTCATTCGTTCAAATGTCCCAACTTTCGGCGTGAGGTCGGCAAATCAGGCGCGTCTTGCTTGAATGGGCAGATTGAGAGGTTTTACATGAAAAAGCGCTTTGTTCTGGCAGCCCTGCTGCTTGTTTCCGCCGCCGTTCATGCGGAGGAAACCTATCTGCATGAGCTGGCGGCGGCCGATCCCAATCATCCTGACCTGGTCCTGGGAAAAGCTGTTGGATGGATCAGCGCCGTCGCCGGTTCTGGCACCGGGTTTTTAGTCGCCCCGAACAAAATCTTGTCGAATCGCCACGTCATCGGCGATGTCGGCAAGACGCATTTTCCGGTTTTGATGGCGAAACATGAGACCGACGGCCCTATTCATGGCTACATCACCGAAGTGATTTTTGCTAGCGGAGAATACGACATGGCGGTCGGCGTCGTCAACTGGACTCTCCCCGACTTTGCGGCGCCCGCCCCCTTGACGTTGATAAGCTCGTCCGAGTTTGACTCCCTCGTTCAGCTTGCGAAGGGCAAGGTTCGCATCAAGTCGATCGGACACAGCGGCGGCAGGCCGAAGATACGCCAAATCGGCGACTATGTGACGCACAATAATTGGGTCGTGGGACATTACCCGCGCCACGCGGGAGGCGGCTCGGGATCCCCAGTGTTCTTTGAAAACGGAAACGCCGTAGTAGGCGTTGCGACCGACACCGACGAATGGACGGTATCGCGCCTGTTCCACGACCAGCCCGATGACTACTTTCACAAGCTGACGGCAGTCATTACCGCGCCTCTGGATCCAACCTCTCCGACGATCCTGGCGGGGCATACGTCTGGCGCTAAGTCCGCGGTCTATTCTCCGAACGGTCAGGCGATCGCTGTCGGCGGCGCCGACGGCGCGATTCGGATCTACAACGCCGTCTGGAGCGGCGTCCCGAGGGCGCCGATACATACTCTTCAAGGGCATACGTCTGCTGTCAATTCTGTCGCGTATTCTCCGAACGGTCAGGCGATCGCCAGCGGCGGCGGCAACACGGTTCGGGTCTGGAATGTCAACACGGGAGCGCCGATACGAACGCTCCAAGCGCATACGTCTCATGTCCTGTCCGCGGCGTATTCGCCGGACGGTCAGACGCTCGCCGCGGGCAGCGCCGACGCGAAGATTCGGCTCTGGAGCGCCAACACAGGCGAGCCTAGAGGAATCCTTCAAGGGCGGCATACGGCTGCTGTCAATTCTGTCGCGTATTCGCCGGACGGTTTGACGATCGCCAGCGGCAGCGCCGACAACACGATTCGGCTCTGGAACGCCAAAACAGGAGCGCATATACGAGCGCTTGAAGGGCATACAGGCGATGTAGCGTCTGTCGCGTATTCCCCGGACGGTTTGACGATCGCCAGCGGCAGCGGCAACATCGACAACGACAGCGGCGACAACACGATTCGGCTCTGGGACGCCAACACGGGAAGGCATATACGAACTCTTGAAGGGCATACGTCGGATGTCCTGTCCGCGGCGTATTCTCCGGACGGTTTGACGATCGCCAGCGGCAGCATGGACAACACGATTCGGATCTGGAACGCCAAAACGGGGGAGCCGATACAAACGATTGAAGGGCATGCGGCTGATGTCTGGTCCGCGGCATATTCACCGGACGGCCTGACGATCGCCAGCGCCAGCGACGACTCCACGATTCGGATCTGGAACATCCCCAACCGCCCAACAGCGACCGTGTCCGGTCCGAGCGCAGCGCAAGCAGGCGCGTTCGATGTACAGATATCATTCAGCGCCCCTGTTGCAGGTTTCACATTGTCCGACATCGTTGTGACCAACGGATCGGCGGCCAACTTTGCCGGCAGCGGCAAATCCTACACGGCAACGATTGAGCCGTCCAGCATCGGAGCCGTTACGGTGAGCGTCCCCGCCGACGCCGCTTCCAACTTCTGGGGGAGCAGCGAAGCCTCCAATGCGTACTCGGTCAACATAACCCGCCCAACAGCGACCGTGTCCGGTCCGAGCGAATCGCAAGCAGGCGCGTTTGATGTACAGATCTCATTCAGCGCCGCTGTAACAGGTTTCACATTGTCCGACATCGTCGCGACCAACGGCTCGGCGATCAACCTTGCCGGCAGCGGCGCCAGCTACACGGCAACGATTGAGCCGTCCAGCCCGGGAGTCGTTACGGTGAGCGTCCCCGCCGACGCCGCTGCCAGCGTCAGGGGAAATAACAAAGCCTCTAACATCTACTCTGCCGACTACCGCGCGCAACAGGTCCTGACAGGGCATGAGCATGATGTTTTTACTGTAGCGTATTCTCCGAACGGTCAGACGATTGCCAGCGCCAGCGCCGACAGAACGATTCGGATCTGGAACGCCGCAACGGGAGCGCCGATACAAATTATTGAAGGGTATACGGACGAGATCCGGTCCGTGGCGTATTCTCCGGACAGTCAGAGGATCGCCAGCGCCAACGACGACCGAACGATTCGGATCTGGAATTTCAACACGGGAAAGCATCTCCCGCCTCTTCTAGGGAATACGGAGAAGGTTTGGTCCGTAACATATTCTCCGGACGGTCAGACAATCGCCAGCGGCGGCGGCGACCGAACGATTCGAATCTGGAACGCCGATACGGGGAAGCCGATACGAACGCTTGAAGGGCATGGGGCTGCTGTCTGGTCCGTGGCGTATTCACCGGACAGTCAGACGATCGTCAGCGGCAGCGGCGACCGAACGATTCGGATATGGAATGCCGACACGGGCGAACCGATGGGAATTTTTCAAGGGCTGCATACGGCTGCTGTCTGGTCCGTGGCGTATTCGCCGGACGGTTTGACGATCGCCAGCGGCGGCGGCGACGACACGGTTCGTATCTGGAATGCCAAAACGGGAGCGCCGATACGAACGCTTGAAGGGCATACGGATAGCGTCCAGTCTGTAGCGTATTCTCCGAACGGTCAGACAATCGCCAGCGGCGGCGCCGACAGAACGGTTCGGATCTGGAACGCCAAAACGGGAGCTTCGATACAAACTCTTCGAGGGCATACGGATTGGGTCCTGTCCGTGGCGTATTCTCCGGACGGTCAGACGGTCGTCAGCGGCAGCTACGACGACTCGGTTCGGATCTGGGACATCAGCGACATTGCCGATCCTACAACTCGCCCAACAGTGATCGTGTCCGGTCCGACCGAAGCGCAAGCAGGCGCATTCCATGTGAAGATCGTATTCAGCTCCGCCGTGACAGGATTCACATCGTCCGACATCGCCGCGACCAACGGGTCGGCGACAAACCTCGTCGGCGGCGGCGCCAGCTACGCGGCAACGATTGAGCCGTCCGGCGCAGGCGTTGTTACGGTAAGCGTTCCCGCCAACGCCGCGGGCAACAACGAAGCCTCCAACACCTACTCGGTCAACATCGCGCGCTCCAGCTCCTTCACCGTGAACCTGCGCCAGGGTATCAACATGCTGCATGTTCCGGTGAACGATCCGAGCCTGGAGAAGTTGAGCGATCTGTACGCGGCGCTGGGCGGCTCTCAAGATGTCCAGTTTCTTTTGGCGTATTCTCCCGAATCGAACCTTTTCAAAGCGTATACGGAAGGCTTAGCCGGTTCCGATCTTCCGTTGTCTGACGAAACAGCTGTCTTAGTCTCCATGAAAAGCGCGAAGTCGGTTACGTTCACGGGCGGGCTTTTGAAGCGGGAGGTTTCGCTGCGCGCCGGCATGAACCTGATCGGCGTCACGCGCGCCGGCGCCGTGGAGACGATCGGCGATTTGGCGTCTCTTACAACCGTTCAGTTGACCGTTATCGCCTTGAAGCATGACGATACCGGCAACGCTCTTTTTATACTCGCCAACGACTCAACCGACGCGGCGAAGGGCGGCGAGGGTTATATCATCTTGGCGGCAGCGGAAACCGTCTTGACCTTCGACGGCTCCGCATGGTCAAATGACGGGGCGACTGGCGCCGCGTCCGCGGAGGCAGTTGCGTACGACCCGTCCGCGACGCCGCTTCTCGTGGCGGAGGGATCGGTCGCGCGCGAGGACAATCTGGCGCCGCTGAACGGGTTGGAGGTTTCCATTGCGAATCTGCAGAATGGACAGACCGCGTCAGATATAGCGGGCCGCGGCTCCGCTTCCGGCCGTTTCTCGCTGCCGCTTCTGGCGTTGACAGGAGACAGCTACGCCATCGGCGACGCCTTTGATCTGCGCGTTGTGGATTCCAGCGGAACGTTCGGCGTTCAGTCGGTTCGCGTCGTTCTGGACAAGGAGTCTGTCTCCTCGGGCCGGATCGACATCGGCAAACTGCTGGCGACTGCTGTACCAACGGAGTCGGCTCTGCTGCTGCCGAATTATCCGAACCCGTTCAACCCAGAAACGTGGATACCTTTTGAGTTGGCGGAATCCAGCCGCGTGACGATAACGATTTACAACGCGGCGGGTCAGACAGTTCGCGCGTTGGAGCTTGGGCAACTGCCGGCTGGAACCTACCGCAGCCGGTCAAGGTCCGCTCATTGGGACGGGCGGAACGCTTTAGGCGAACCTGTCGCCAGCGGCATTTACTTTGTCCGCATTGAGGCGGGTTCATTTATGGCGCTGCGCCGCATGGTCGTCTTAAAATAACGGCAGTACGCTCATACGGGGATTTTCGCGGCTCCGCATCCGATTCCCCTTGAAAAAAGGGCTAGGGAGGTTTAAAGTCGGGCGCGAAGGCTGCGATGCCTTGAGATACCCGCCTACGCGGGAATGACGGCGACAGGCGGCGGGGACGCTATGGGCGTACTGCCCAAATAACCGTACGCGGACCGCGTCTGCGGCGCCTTATTAAAAAGAAAAAGCTGTCTGTTCATGCAAAGCGCATGAACAGACAGCTGGATGCGTTCAGGCGAAACGCCGCTTAGAAGTTCAGCGCCGCTTTGGCGTACCAAAACGCGCCGTTGATTCCAAACGGGCTGTATTCACCGTAGATGTTTCCGTAATCGCGCGCGAGCGGATTATGCTCAGGGAAGTTGTTGAACAGGTTCTGGGCGCCGACCGTCAGAGACGCGGTGTCGCCATCGAACGCGTACGTACCCTCAAGATCGAACACAATCTCGTCGCTGAATGTGTGCGGATACAGGGTGCCTTCAAACCATGAGCCGTAGTAGCTCCCGCGCGCGACGACGCTGATCTTTTCCGTCAGGAACTGGCGGAAAGTGGCGGTCCACCGAGTTTCCGGCAGGCCTTCCTGCAGCAGTCGAATGCGCAGTTCGTTGAGAACGTCAGGGTTGTACTCAACAACCTCGTTTTGAGTGTAGTTGTAAGCGATGCTCAGGTCGCCGACGCCGATTGGGCGCGTCAGAACCACATCCACGCCCTGCGTTTCCGTTTCAAAGTCGTTCGTGAAGAAGCGGAAGCTCTGCAGGTTTCGCGCGTCGGTGATGCCCGCCGCCACCAGCTGATCAACCTGATCAGGCGTCAGAACGTAGTCCTGCGTCACCCCCAGGCGATCCTCAACCCGTATGTTGAAATAGTCGACAGTGAGCGTCGCGATGTCGCCGGTGAGAACGACTCCCGCTGTCGCGTTGGTCGATTTCTCCGGCTTGAGCGCTTCCCCGCCGAACAGCGCCGCCGCTGGGTTCGTGGAGGGAATGATGCCCTTGTTCACCAGTTCGCCCTGGGTCGGTCCAGGACTCTGGTCGATCTCGGTTGTGATGTTGAAGGCGTTCTGCTGCCCCGGCGTCGGGGCGCGGAAGCCGGTGCTGAAGCTGGCGCGGGCGCGCATGTTTTCATGCACGTTCGCGTTCGCCGCCACCTTGTAATTGGTCGTGGAGCCGAAATCTTCAAAGTCCTCATACCGCAAAGCAGCCCCTATCAGCAGCTCCGGCGCCGGACGCGCTTCCGCTTCCAAATACACCGCCACGTTGCTTCGGTCCCAGACGCCGGCGGCAAGTTCATTGAAGCCGACAAACCCGTTGGAGCCGGAGCTGAAGCCCTGCTCCGCCAGAGGGCCGACCGTCCATGACGCTTCCCCGCCTTGTACGATTTCGAACTCTTCAATGCGGTATTCCAGACCCGCCGCGATGAACAGCGGCTCCGACACCGGATAGGTCAAGTCCAGATTGACGCCCAGATCGTTCTGAATGTAGGCGCCAGGATCGAACGAGGTCGGCGTTTCTGAACCGAGCGAGGCGTTCACCGTGTTGAAGATGAAGAAGTCCGCCTCATGCCGCCCCTGGTAGCCGCTCGCTTCCCATGTGAGACCCTGCGGGAGCGCGCCGCGCAGCCCCGCCGCAATGGAATGATCAACCGTATCCGCGCCAAACCGAGGCGTGAAACCGCCGGGGAACATCTCCTGGAAGGTGAACAGATCGTCGCTGTCTTTCACGATCTGCAGCGCTTCAGGGTCGGGGACATTATCCACAATCTCCACAACCGGGATGCTCTCGATATCGCCGCTCATGCTGCCGACAAGAAGCGTCTTGCCGCCGTCGCCGGTGAACACGGCGGGGCGCGTGTTCGGATTACGGAAGTAGAACCCGCCCTCAACGCGCTTGCTGGCGTAGTTTGCATGTCCGAACAGCTGGATGTCTTCGGTCAGAGCCGCGCCGTAGTTGGCAAACAGCTTCAGATCGCCGCTCACATCGGGCGCGCCCCAGATCTGCGCCGGGTCGCGCACATCCGAGTTGCCGGCGGCGATAAGGTTGATCGCGTCGTTGCGCTGGACGGAGCGGATGGTCGGCGCGGACCTGCCGTATTCGGCGCTGATATTCGCCCAGCCGGCGCTGGTACCTAAGCCGTAGTTGCCGGCGATGGTGTAGAGCGCGCCGTCGCCTTCTTGGTAGGAACCGGCGCGCGTTTCAATGACGGCGCCTTCCATGTTGTCGCGCAGCTGAAAGTTCAGCACCCCCGCGATGGCGTCCGAGCCGTACTGGGCGGAAGCGCCGTCGCGCAAGATCTCAATGCGTTTGATGGCGATCGCCGGTATGGCGGAGATGTCGGCTCCCTGCGCCCCGTCGGAGACGCCGTTGCCGAGCCAGTAAATGACCGCGGCGCGGTGCCGGCGCTTGCCGTTTATCAGAACGAGCGTATGGTCGGACGGCAGCCCGCGCAGGTTTGCGGGGCGAACGACGGTCGCCGCGTCGCTAATCGGCTGCGTGTTCACATTGAACGAGGGGGCGACATTGCGGAGCAGGTCCACCGCGTCGGTTCCGCCTTGATCGGTGAAGTCGTCGCCTCCGATCACGTCGATCGGGACCGGCGTATCCAGCACGGAGCGCGGACGCGCCCGCGAGCCTGTTACAACCAGTTTTTTAAGCTGCACCTCCTTTGACGATGTGGCCGTCTCCTCCGCGGCGGTTTCTTCGCCGGCTGCTTCGGTCGTGTCGCCTTCCTCATGAGCGTCTGCCGAACACAAGCTCGGCGCTCCAATCAAAAGCAGAGCCGCTGCAGCGAGAAAGAGCGCTTTGAAAATCGCATTTTCCGTTCTCATCTGACACTCCTTAGAAATTTTTGCCGCGCCAACGCTCCCTGCGCTGACGTTTGCTGTCTCATAGACGCCGAACCGGCAAACAGAGACATTCCATGCCCCGCTCCTCCGATTCGCATACAGCAAGAGTATCTTTACTCAAAACAGCCAGAATTGCAAACGCTTTTCCTGGCGAATGCTGAGCGCGGACGCGGGCAATTTCCGGGCGCTTAAAGAGAAAAGCCGCCTCCCAACGCGTAAGCGTTGGGAGGCGACTTCGCTGTTGCTGCGGCCGCCGGCTTAGAAGTTCAAAGCCGCCTTCGCATACCAGAAAGCGCCGCTGAACCCGAACGGGCTGTACTCGCCGTAAATGCTTCCGACAAAGCCCGGCGTCGGATTCTTGTCGGGGTAGTTGTTGAACAGGTTCTGAACCCCCGCGGTCAAAGCGGTCGCGCCGTCGTCCAGCGTGTAGGTGGCTTCAAGGTCGAACACGACCTCATCCCCGAAGGTATGCTCCGTGATCGTGCCTTCAAACCAGCTGTCGTAATAGCTGGCGCGCGCAACACAGCGCAGGTTCTCCGTCAACGACTGGCGCAGGGTTGCGCTCCAGCGCGTCTTCGGCAGCCCCTCCTCCAGCAGACGAATGCGCAGGTCGTCCAGGATCTTCGGATCGTAATCGACCACCTCATTCTCTGTGTAATTGTAGGCGAGGCTCAATCCGCCGTTGCCGACAGGGCGCGTCAAGACGACATCCACCCCCTGCGTTTCCGTTTCAAAATCGTTCGTGAAGAAACGGAACTCCTGAAGGTTCGCCGCGCTTGTGATGCCGGCGCTCACCAGCTGATCAACCTGCTCCGGCGTCAGCTGAAAATCCTGCGACACCGCCAAGCGGTCTTCAACCCGTATGTTGAAATAGTCGACCGTCAAGGTCGCGTTGGCGCCGGTGAGGATGATCCCCGCTGTCGCGTTCGTTGACTTCTCCGGCTTCAGCGGCTCTCCGCCGACCAGCTCCGCCGCTGGGTTGGTTGACGGGATGGTGCCTCTGTTCACCAGGTCGCTTTTTTGCGGATTGAATTCGGTGGTGACGTTGAAGGCGTTCTGCTGCCCCGGCGTCGGCGCTCGGAAGCCGGTGCTGAAGCTGGCGCGGGCGCGGATGTTCTCGTGTAGATTCGCGTTCGCCGCCGCCTTGTAATTCGTCGTCGAACCGAAGTCTTCAAAGTCTTCATACCGCAAAGCCGCTCCAATCAGCAGCTCCGGCGTCGGACGCGCCTCCGCCTCCAGATAAACCGCGGCGTTGCTGCGGTCCCAAACGCCGGCGGCGATGTCGCTGAATCCAGGGAACCCGTTGGAGCCGGAGCTGAACCCCTGTTGAGCCAGAGGACCGACCTCCCATGACGCTTTCTCGCCTTGTACGATTTCGAACTCTTCAATGCGGTATTCCAGACCCGCCGCCACGAACAGCGGCTCCGACACCGGATAGGTCAAGTCCAGGTTGACGCTTAGATCGTTCTGAATGTAGGCGCCAGGATCAAACTCGGTCGGCGTTTCCGGACCGAGCGAAGCGTTCACCGTGTTGAAGATGAAAAAGTCCGACTCGTGCCGCCCCTGATAGCCGCTCACCTCCCAGGTGAGACCTTGCGGCAGAGAGCCGCGCAGCCCTGCCAAGATGGAATGGTCAAGCGTGTCCGCGCCGAAGCGGGGCGTGAAACCGCCGGGAAACATCTCCTGGAACGAAAACAGGTTGTCGTCGTCCTTTACAATCTGCAGCGCTTCCGCGTCGGGAACGTTGCCGTTCACCGCCACAACGGGCGTCTCGCCTTCGCCGCTCAGGTTGGCGATCAGAAGCGTTTGTCCGCCGTCGCCGCTGAAGACGCCGCCGCGCGTGTTCGGATTGCGGAAGAAGAAGCCGCCCTCAACGCGCTTGCTCGCGTAGTTTGCGTGTCCGAACAGCTGGATGTCTTCGTTCAGCGCCGCGCCGTAGTTGGCAAACAGCTTTAGGTCGCCGCTCACATCCGGGTTGCCCCAGATCTGCGCGGGGTCGCGCACATTCGAGTTGCCGGCGGCGAGAAGATTCAGCGCGTCCGTACGCTGCACGGAGCGCACCGTCGGGCCGGATCTGCCGTATTCGGCGCTCAAGTTCACCCATCCGGAGCTTTGCCCGACGCCGTAGTTGCCGGCGATGGCGTAGAGCGTTCCGTCGCCTTCCTGGTAGGAACCCGCGCGCGTTTCGATCATGGCGCCGTCCATGTTGCCGCGCAGCTGAAAGTTCAGAACCCCCGCGATGGCGTCCGATCCGTACTGGGCGGAGGCGCCGTCCCGGAGAATTTCAATGCGTTGAACGGCGATCGCCGGTATGGCGGACAGGTCGGCTCCCTGCGCCCCGTCCGAGACGCCGTTGCCGAGCCAGTAGATGACCGAGGCGCGGTGCCGGCGTTTGCCGTTCACCAGAACCAGCGTATGGTCGGGCGGCAGCCCGCGCAGATTCGCGGGGCGAACGACGGTCGCCGCGTCGCTGATCGGCTGCGAGTTCACATTGAACGACGGCGCCGCATTGCGCAGCAGGTCCATCGCGTCGGTTCCTCCTTGATCCACAATCGAGTCGCCGCCGATCACATCAATGGGAACCGCCGAATCGATTACGGAGCGCGGACGCGCCCGCGAGCCTGTCACCACCAGTTTTTCAAGCTGAACTTCTGCGGAAGAGCCGGCGGACGCCTCCTCTTCGCCGCATGAGGCGGTCTCTTCAGCATGCTCCTCTCCCGCGTCATGCTCCTCTCCCGCCTCATGCGAGGCGGCTGAACACCAATAAGCGGTCCCGGCGCAGAGCAGCATTGCCGCTCCCAAAAACAACGTTCTCAAGATTGCGAGTTCGTATCTCATTTTGACGCTCCTTAGAAAAAAGTCGTTCCGTCCCGCCCATCCTACATCGATTCCATTTACAACGCAACGCTTTCCGATTTGTCTTAATTAAAAGGTAGGGCGCTTGAACGCATGCGCGCTTCTCTATGGGAAAAAGCTTCGCCAACCTGACCGTCATTCCCGCGCAAGCGGGAATCTAGAGGCGCCGCAGAAGACGTCCGCCCTTGCGGTAAGACGTCATGCCGACATGTCCCAACTAAAGACGTAAGGTCAGAGCAAGAGGGATTCACATGCGCGGCGGAAAGCGCTATCATCAGAAAAACGCGGGTTACACACAACAGGAATCGCTATGGATTTGCTTGAAGGCTTGAATGAGGCGCAGCTGGACGCGGTCACGCACACGGAGGGGCCGCTGCTGCTCCTGGCGGGCGCCGGCAGCGGCAAGACGCGCGCCCTCACCCACCGCATCGCCCATCTCATAAAGGAGCATGGCGTCAAGCCTTGGCACATACTCGCCGTCACCTTCACCAACAAGGCGGCGGACGAAATGCGCTCGCGGCTCGAAAAGCTGACCGGACCCGACGGCAAAAAGATCTGGGCGAAGACGTTTCACGCCACATGCGCGCAGATACTGCGCTGGGACATCGAAGAGCTGGGCGGATACACCCGCGCCTTCACCATCTTCGATACCTCCGATCAAAAGGCGGTCATGAAACGCGCCATCGAACATTGCCAGAGGGCGAACGACAAAACCTTTAAGCCGGAGCAGGTTCTGTGGGAGGTCAGCGCCGCCAAAAATGAGATGATCACGCCGAGGGAGATGGAAAACTCCGCCTCCGATTTCTACCGCCGAATCGTCGCCGAATGTTACGCCGCGTACCAAAAGCTGCTCGTCGACAACAACGCGCTCGACTTTGACGATCTCATCAATCTGACCGTCCGCCTCTTCAAGGAGCGCCCCGACGTTTTAGAAAAATACCAAGATCGGTTTCAGTATATCCATGTGGACGAGTATCAGGACACGAACCATAGCCAGTACGAGTTGACGCGGCGGCTCGCCGAGAAGAGGCGCAATATCTGCGTTGTCGGCGACGACGACCAGAGCATCTACTCATGGCGCGGCGCGGACATCCGCAATATACTGGATTTTGAGCGCGACTATCCGAAGACGACCGTCATTCACCTAGAGCAGAATTACCGCTCCACGCAGAACATACTGAAAGCGGCGCAGGAGATTGTGCGTTACAACCGCCGCCGGCGTCCAAAGCAGCTGTTCACCGAAAATGCGGAAGGCTCGCTCATACGTTTTTACGAGGCGTACGACGAGCGGGGAGAGGCGGAGTTCATCGCGGACGCCATCGCCGAAATGAAGGCGAAGGGGGAAGGCGAATACAAAGACGCCGCCGTCTTTTACCGCATCAACGCGATGTCGCGCAGCTTTGAGGAGACGTTTGCGGCGCGGAACATTCCGTTTCAGATCATCGGCAGCGTGCGGTTTTACGAGCGGATGGAGATCAAAGACATTCTTGCGTATCTGCGGCTGCTGGCGAACCCGTCCGACGCGGTGAGCCTGATGCGCGTCATCAACACGCCGGCGCGCGGCATCGGTCCGACGACGCTGGAGCGCGTCCAGGCGTACGCCGAAGCGAACTACATCGACATGCTGACGGCGGTCAAACGCGCCGACGAAATACCGGCGCTCGGAACGGCGGCGAAACGAAACCTCGCGCGGTTCGTCAACATCCTCAACCAGATACCGACCGACGAACCGCTGCCGCAGATTATCTTGACGGCGCTTGAAAAGACGGGTTATCTGAAACATCTCGAAGCGAGCCAAAAGATCGAAGACGAAGGGCGCATCGAAAACCTGAACGAGCTGGTCTCCGCGGCGGCGGACTTTGAAGATCGGCGGGATGACGCCTCCATAGAAACCTTTTTGGAATCGGTAACGCTCGCTTCTGACCAAGATTCTTTGGAGGAGGAGACCGACAAGGCGACGCTCATGACGCTCCACAGCGCCAAGGGGCTGGAATACCCGGTCGCGTTTCTAGCGGGCATGGAGGAGGGCATGTTCCCGCATCAGCGTTCGCTGGACAAGGAGTCGGCGCTGGAGGAGGAGCGGCGGCTCTGTTATGTCGGAATGACGCGCGCCATGCGGCATCTCTATCTGACGCGGGCGCGCGTTCGGCGCGTCTACGGATACGCCCAGGAGACGCTGCGCTCACGTTTTTTAAGCGAAATACCGCAGGGGCTTGTGGAGGAGCTGGAGTCGTGGGACGAGCCGGCGGTTTCAGGACAGCGGGACATCTCATGGTCGCGCCCGAAGGGGGCGTTCGGCCGATTCGCGCAGACGGCGGAGCCGACCCCGTCGAAACAGGCAAGCGGCGCGCCCAAACGACGCGCCGTCTCCACCTTCGACGCGCCGTCCCAGACGCAGACGGCAAGCTTCATTCAACGCAACGCGCGCGTTGAACATCCCTCCTTCGGGCAGGGGCGCATCATGCAGGTGGACGGGCGGGGAGAGAACGCGCGCGTCGTCGTCAAATTCGATGACGGCTCCCAAAAAGCGCTTTTAGTTGAATTTGCCAACCTAAAGCCGGCATAATACGGTATGATGATCGTCGGCAATCCAAACGCGCGAACGGAAGAGGCTGAATGGCGACCCTGAGGCAGATACGGCGCCGAATCAAAGGCGTCCAAAACATACAGCGAATCACAAAAGCGATGCGCATGGTGGCGACGGCGCGGCTCCGCCGGGCGCAGGAGCGGGTCTTGAGCGCGAGACCCTACGCCGAAGCGCTGGACGCCCTGACGGAGCGGCTCATTGAGTCGGTGGAAGAGTACGATCATCCGTATTTGCGCCAAGGGGAAGACGGAGGAAGGCTGCTCATCGCCGTGACGGGAGACCGCGGGCTGTGCGGCGCCTTCAACAGCGTCATCGTGCGCGAGGCGATGGAACTTTCCGACGGCGAAACGCAGATTGCCGCCGTCGGATCCAGAGGCGCCGACACGTTGGAACGGCGCGGCGCGAATGTCGTCTCCGCCAAACGCGGCTTTTTTAAACAGCTGGAGTTTGAAAACGCGCAGGAAATCGCCCAAGAAGCGGCGGACGCCTTCGCCGAGGAGCGGGTCGACGCGGTCGACATCGTCTTCAATCGGTTCCGGTCCGCGCTGCATCAAGAGGTGACGGTGAAGCGGCTTCTGCCCGTATCGCAGCCCGAAGAGAGCGGCGAGCTGGCGCCGCCCGAAATCGAACATCTTTATGAGCCGTCGCGCGAGGAGGTGCTTGACCAGCTGCTGCCGAAACAGCTGGAGATACAGGTCTGGCAGGCGCTGCTGGAATCGAACGCGGCGGAGCAGGCGGCGCGCATGAACGCGATGGAAAACGCCTCCAGAAGCGCGAGCGATATGATCGACGAGCTGACGCTGGAACGCAACCGCGTCCGTCAAGCGGTCATCACCAAAGAGATTTCGGAGATTGTCGGCGGAGCGGAAGCGCTGAAGAGTTGAACACGTTATATAAAGGGCGCATTTGCAGGCGAAAGTCGTTTTGAAGGGAAGGAAACAAGATGGTCGATTCTCCGACTAAAGCGGAATTCAAGGCTCTGCAGTCAGATTTCCATGCGCAGAATATCCGACTGGCTCGGATTGAAGCCGCTCTGAAACCGGGTACATGGCTCTTGGCGGCGAACCTGGCTGGCGTGCTTGGGATCCTTGCGATACTGCTGGTTGGATGATCGGAATGCAAATCCGCCGCATGAGAATTTGGACGACGCGCTGAAAAACTGAACGCGGTATGGTATACGTTATATAAAGGAGCGGAGCCGTATGAACGAAGCGGAAACGAAAGCGGTCGGCAAGGTGGTTCAGGTGATCGGAGTCGTCCTGGACGTCGAATTCCCAGAAGGAAGCCTGCCCGAAATTTACAACGCGCTGGAAATCGAACGCGCGGACGGGACGACGCTGACGCTGGAGGTCGAACAGCACCTCGGCGAAGACCGCGTCCGATGCGTCGCCATGGACTCCACCGACGGACTCACCCGCGGAACCGAAGCGGTCGACACCGGCGCGCCGATACGCATGCCGGTCGGACCCAACACCCTCGGACGCATCATGAACGTCACAGGCGACCCGATCGACGGCGGCGGACCCATCGACGCGGAAGATTACCGACCGATCCACCGCCCGTCGCCAGGGCTGGACAACCTCGCCACGCAAGACGAACCGCTGGAAACCGGCATCAAGATCATCGACCTGATACAGCCGTTCGCCAAAGGCGGCAAAATCGGCTTCTTCGGCGGCGCGGGAACCGGCAAAACGGTACTCATCACCGAGCTGATCCACAACATCGCCACCGAACATGGCGGCTATTCGGTCTTCACCGGCGTCGGAGAACGCAGCCGCGAAGGCAACGACATGTACCTAGAGATGACCGAATCGGGCGTCATCGAACGCGCCGCGCTGGTCTACGGGCAGATGAACGAGCCGCCGGGGGCGCGCCTGCGCGTCGGGCTGTCGGGCGTGACGCTTGCCGAGTATTTCCGCGACCAAGGCGGACTGGACGTCCTGCTCTTCATCGACAACATCTTCCGCTTCACGCAAGCAGGCTCCGAAGTGTCCGCCCTGTTGGGGCGCATGCCGTCCGCTGTCGGATACCAGCCGACGCTCGCCACCGAAATGGGCGCCCTCCAAGACCGCATCGCCTCCACCAAGGAAGGCTCCATTACGTCTGTACAAGCGGTCTTCGTCCCGGCGGACGACTACACCGACCCGGCGCCCGTGACCACCTTCGCCCATCTGGACGCCGTAACCCGGCTGGAGCGCTCCATCGCCGAGCAGGCGCGCTACCCCGCCATCGACCCGCTCGCGTCCACCTCGCGCATCCTAGACCCGAACGTGGTCGGCAGGGAGCATTATGAAACGGCGCGCGCCGCCGAAGAGATTCTCCAACGTTACGAAAACCTGCGCGACATCATCGCCATCCTCGGACTCGAAGAGCTGTCGGACGAGGACCGAATGTATGTGACGCGCGCGCGGCGGCTTCAAATGTTTTTGACGCAGCCGTTCTTCACCGTCCCTGGCTCCACGGTGCCGGGGCGGTATGTGCCGATTGCGGATACGGTCAAAGGCGCTAAAATGATCTGCGATGGCGAATGCGACGACGTTCCCGAACAGGACCTCTACATGGTCGGAGCCATCGAAGAGGCGCTTGAAAAAAGCGAGGCGGCATAGAAAAATGACGCGAGGACGACGCGGCGGTTTCTCTCCGACTCCCCCCTTGAAAAGGGGGGCAGGGGGGTTTTTCCCGCGCGGACGGCGACTGCGTCGCCTAAGATTCCCGCTTACGCGGGAATGACGAGGAGAGGGATCGCGGGAATGACGAGGAGAGGGATCGCGGGAATGCATGCCCTCGCGGAAGCGGGGGACGGTTTGCTTGCGG
This sequence comes from Candidatus Poribacteria bacterium, assembly GCA_963665845.2. Lineage (GTDB taxonomy): Bacteria > Poribacteria > WGA-4E > JAPPNK01. Next base: position 1,064,539 of record OY762492.1, on the reverse strand, counting down.
CGTAGAAAGAGAGGCGCATGAGCATTTACTCGACAACGTTTCCATTGCGGATCGTGACGCCCAGCCGCGTCCTCTTTGAGGGCGAGGTTCTCGGCGTTCGGCTGCCGGGGTCTGTGGCGCCGTTTGAAATACTGCCGCGCCACGCCTCCATCGTCAGCGCGCTGGAACCGGGCGAACTGCGCATCGCCAGCGGCGACCCCGACAACCCGCAATACCGCTACCTCTCGCTGACGGAAGGCGTCGTCGAATCGACGCGCGGCGGAACCGATATACTGGTCAACGCCGCCGAAAACCCCGACGAAATCGACGCCGAACGGGCGGAAGCCTCCAAAGAACGCGCCAGACGCCGGCTGCTGGCGTCGGCGGAACAGATCGACGCCGTCCGCGCCGAAGCCTCCCTCTCAAGAGCGGCGGCGCGGCTAAGAGCCGCCAAACGAATGGACGGGAGAGACGAATGAGCCGATCCACCCATCGTCATTCGCGCCCCCATACATCACTCCCGCGCCCCCGTATGTCGTTCTCGCGCGCCCGTACGTCATTCGCGCGCCCCCGTATGTCATTCCCGCGCGCCCGTACATCATTCGCGCGCCCCCGTATGTCATTCCCGCGCCCTCTTTGCGCGCCGCATGCCCCGTTCCCTCTTTCGGCGTCATTCCCGCGCAGCGCGCCTCCGCCGCGCCCCGTCATGACGGCTGCGATCGGGAAAACCCCCCCTGCCCCCCTTTTCAAGGGGGGTGTCGGAGAGTCGCCGCAGACAGCGTCGGCGCGGGGAAAACCCCCCCTGCCCCCTTACAAAGGGGGAGTCGGAGGAGAGGCGGAGGAATTTTTGTTGACAAACCGAAGCGGCTTGGTATATGATATACTCAACGCAGAAAAAGTTGCGCTCCAGAAAATCGGAGGGTATGATTTTACAAGCGTTCATGGCAGGATCATGGCAACCGCAGAAGCAAAGCGGCGCGCTTGATTTTTTTCAAAAGACGCGCCAAACTTGTAACTGCGCTGAGGACGCTGACGTTAACCAGCGTGTAAAGGCATGCGGACAGCCCCTTGAAACGGCGCCCGCAATGCAGTACAATGACGCAAGAAAGCGACAGGCATGGACATAAACGCATTCCAAGGGCGGCGGCGGCAAGCCAAAACGCTCCAACAAAGACCGAAACGAAACAGGGAGGTCTCTGTAGTGACCGATCAGAACGATTCACGTCGGCGCCGAGCGCGCCCCGTTTTCTCGCACGTTTCACCGGACATTTCACCGCAACAGCATCAGAAAAAGGCATTCCAACACATGCGACAGAACAAACAGGATGGACGCAACATGCGACACACGAACAGGTTTTCTGCGATCGCGCGCATCGTCGGCGCGCTGACCGCCGCCGCCCTGATCTCCCTCGTTGCCGCGCCGGACGCGCAAGCGGCTGACTTCGGAGGCATTGTCATTACGCCGGACGCCAACTCACCGGTCGGCAGCCTCTTCGCCGTGACGTTCCAGTTTAAGAAAGAGAGCAGCGATGCGAACGGAGTTCAAGTTACAGGCTTCGAACCCGGGGACATCTCGTTTTCAACGGGCGCCGGCGCGGGAGGCACCGTGACAAGCATCACGCGCGCCGCAACGACGAACATCTACACCGTCAACATCCGACCGAACAGCGGGTACAGCGGCGACTTGGTGATCACGTTGGCGGCGGACGCGGTCACCTGGTCGGACACCTCGACCAACCCGGCTACATCGTATACGAACGACAGTGCGCAAACTCGTACTTTGAGTGTTGACCAGACGAAGCCGACCGTGGCGCTCCGAGCGCAGAGTTTAACCGGCGCCGAGGACTCGGATAAGGTGGTCAACGGCAAGTTTCAAGTTCGGTTCCACTTCAGTGAGGCGGTCACCGGCTTTACGCTGGGCGACATCACGGCGACGAACGCAACGACAAGCAATTTTCAGAACGGCTCCGAATCAAACACCTATACGGCGGATATTACGCCGACCGCCAACTGGAGCGGCAAGGTGAAGGTGAGCGTCCCCGGCGGCTCCGTCACCGACTCGGTCGGCAATATGGTTGAAAAAACGGAGCTGGAAGTTACGGTTGACCAGACGAAGCCGACCGTGACCATTGCGGCGCCAACCGAATGGAGCGCCGAACCGCTCACCGCGACGATCACATTCAGCGAGGCGGTGACCGGCTTCGATTCAGACGATATCACGGTTAAAGAGACGGTGGATCCAACCGCAAACCCCATCGTGTGGACGGACGGCTCCGCTAGCGCCACAGCTGTCCCCGGCGGCAAAGTGTGGACGGCGACCATTAATCCCGCAGACACAACCAAACAGCTGACGATCGCCATCGCAAAAGATGTCGCGACCGACAACGCCGGCATCGCCAACGGGCCGGGCAACGGAAACACGGCGGCGACCACCAAAACCGTGACGATCGACGCCGCGCGTCCGACCGTCTCCGGGATTTCGATCAGCGACACAAACCACGACACTAAAACCAACGCGCTCATACAGAGCAACACCGTTGTTGACATGTCGTCCGACACCGTAACGAAGTTCTATGTGGGAATCAATTTCAGCGAAGATGTGACTGGTTTCCAGAGCGGGCAAGGCGATGTTACCGTCTCCAACGGAACCGTTACGCTGGAAGGCGCCCTGCCGGGGGACGAATTCACGGCGACCATCACGCCGACCGCCGACTACGAAGGCGAGATCACGATCACGGTTCCCGCAGGCAAGGCGCAGTCCGACGCCGACAATACGAAGAGCAACCCTGCATTCTCGCAGAAGGTCAAGGTCAGCCAGGGCCGGCCGACGCCGACCATTGCGGTCGATAAATCCAAAACGAACGGAACGGCCACGGTGACCGTCACCTTCGACGAGCGGGTGAAAGACTTCACGAAAAGCAGCTCCCCTCTCGACGGCGATATCAACGTTACCTATAACGGCTACGGTACCTTCAAGATCAGCGACTACACCGCCACAGGAAAGTCCAAGTACCCTGCGGTGAATGGGGACGACTACGCAACGGGCTTCACGGCGACGCTCACGTTTCCCACTGAGGGCGATAACACCAACACCGCTACGGACGGCCGTACGGCCGTTATCAACGTGGTAGCGGGCGTCGCCACTGACATCGTCGGCAACAACAACGTCGATACAACGACGGAGGCGGCAAGCCGAACCGTCACCTTTGACAAGACGGCGCCGACCATAACGATCAGCTCCCCTGGCTCGGCGTCGGCTGCGTTTGATACCGTCTTCACGTTCAGCGAGGACATCAAGGACGGCGCCTTCACCGCGAGCGACATCACGGTCGTCGGCGGAACGGCGGGAACGGTGACAGGCTCTAAGCAAAGCTGGGAGTCGACCATCACGCCGAACGCGGGCTTCAGCGGAACGCTGACGATCAATATCGCGGCGAATGTGTTGACCGACATCGCCGGCAACGGCAACAAGGAATACGACCGCGTCCCGGACGTTGATGGCAACGACGACACCCAAGGCATCCAATCGTGGGATGTGATCGTTGACCAGACGAAGCCGACCGTCGTATTGAGCTCGCAAGACAAGGCGAACGGCGCGTTCACCGCGACCTTGGTTTTCAGCGAGCCGGTAACAGGCGTAGCGGCGGAGGACTTTGCGGTTCCGATGATCAGCAACGGCCAAGACGACGACGCAACCACAGAAGATGTGGACGAGTCGAAAACGGCGCAGGCGACGGTGAGCGATATCAGCGGCGCCGCGACCACCTGGACGGCGATCATCACGCCGCGCGCGGCTAGGGTGGCTGGCGACCGCGCCGAAACGCCGGATCTGGACGAATCGAAGGCGTTCAAGGGCAACCTGGCTGTGTCGTTCAAAGCGGGCGGCGCCATCGACGCGGCGGGCAACGGCAACGTCGTCTCCAATACGAAGACGATCGACATCGATACGGTCAAACCAACGCTGACGATCGCCACGAAAGACAGCCGAGGGACAGGGAAAGACTTCAACGGACCCTTCACGGCAACCTTCACGTTCAGCGAGAAGGTGACCGGCTTCTCGAAGGACGACATCACGGTGGGCGGCGGAGACACCGGGGTAGCCATAGGAGATGTCTCAGCCGACTCAAGCACAGGCACTGCTTCGACCGGCTATACGACCTATACGGCGGTGATCACGCCGACGCCGGACGATGAGGACACGAGCGGCACGGATGAGTCGTTTGAAGGCGACATGACGATCACGGTCGCTGAGAACAAAGCGCAAGATTTGCATGGCAACAACAACGTCGCCTACGACGCCGACCTGACCACCACCGACACGAACGAGACGTACGGCGTCAAGATCGATACGACGGAGCCGTTTGCGGTCATCGCGCATGACTATACGGGCGACTTGACTGAATTTGGCCATGCGACAGACCGCACGTTCACGGTTACTTTCCAAAACGGCTCTGGCCAGAGTATTGAAGCCGTGACAGGGCTGAAGACCGGCGACTTCACGTACAAGAAGATGCCTGTCAGCAAAATCGTGAACGACAAAAACACCGCGGACACCTCAGACGACAGCGAACACTATGAAGACGCCATCAAGACAGACGGGACCGTGGACGCGGCCGCCGAAACGACCGGCGGCGCCAGCGCCAGCTCTGTCACGGACATCTCCACCGGCGAGACGACGGGCGTCATGTGGAGGGCGGTCATCAATCCGAACAGTTTCAGCCCTCTGGCAAGCGGCTCCCCCATTACTCCCATCACCATAGAGGGCAGAACCACCGTGACCGATTCTATGGATGTCGTCACGCCGCGGGCTAAGAGAAGGCTGCGAATCTCTCTTCCGGCGGGCGCGGTGACGGACAAGGCAGGCAACTCCAGCCTGGCTTACGACAGCGACACCAACGAACCCGGCGACCAACCGCTCGAGATCTTGCTTGTTCCGGAAGTTCCGAACATCGATATCAAGCCTCAGTTGACGGCGACCGCTTTCAGCGGCAACAAGCTGAGCAATGGGCAGCCGTTCCAGGTGAGGTTCGAATTGTCGCATTCTCTCAGCGTGTTCGACTCCGCCGACGTCACGCTTGCGGCGTCAGGCAGGGGTACCAGCCCCGCGCCGACCTTGACCAATTTCAGCGGCACAGGGAAAACCTATACGGCGACGATCACGCCGAACCTGCGCGTTGTGGCAGAAGACGGTACCGTTACGAATGAGGGGCATACCGGCAACTTGACGATCAATGTGGCCGAGAACATCAACAGCCTCGGCAACAATGCGTCGTCGGTGACGGTGTATGTTGACCAGGACACGCCGCAGATCACCGCCTTCACCGGCCCCTATCTGAAGAACGAGGACGGGACGCTCCCTGACATTGTAACATCGCCGCTGCGTCGGGACCGCAGCCCGTTCTATCTGAAGATGACGGTTAACGAGCAGATCGAAAATCTTGCCAACTCCGACTTCGTCATCTACGAGGTGGGCGATACGAAGACCACGAAAACTTCGGTTGGAACGGCGTCCGATTTCAAGGGTTCCGACCCGACGAACGACGGCGAAGACCAAACCTGGGAAATCAAGATTACGCCGAACCTCAATTTCAACGGCAATATGGCGATCGAGATCAAGACGGGCGCCGGGACGGACAAAGCCGGCACAGCGGCGACATTAGCCGACAACTTGACCGCCACCCTTGGAGGCACCACAGCCAACCCGACCATCGTCATTGACCAGGCGGCTCCGGTTCCGCTCATCACCTTCACGAATACATCGCATGGCAACCGGTTCGTTGGCGACAACGCGGACAATCCTCAGATACTTCACAACGTGATTCCCGCTAGCGACGGCGCTTTCAATGTGATAGTCAGGTTCAAAGACGGAAGCCGGACCGATACCAACGGCGATCCGATCTATGAACATGTGTCCTCGCAATACGACGGCGAGGCCAACTTCACGGAGGCGGACATCGTTGTGTCGCCGAAGGGAGCCGTGACGACGGTCGGAACTCCCCAGTACAACGCCGAGAATCATCGCTACCTGGTGCCGATCACGCTGGATACGACGTACGATAGAGTTCCTGACAAGGAAGACGATCCTTCCACGCAAGGCGTTCAGCTGAACGGACCGATCACCCTGTCGATACCTAAGAAGGGGGCGAAGGATCTTGTCGGGCATGACAACATCGCCTCCAACATGTTCACTGTGACGATCGACAGGACGGCTCCGAAGTTGAAGTCGATCACGCCGCCCACTGCTGTCGCTCCCGGTCAGCCGTTCGATTTGGCGTTTGAGTTCAACGAAGCGGTGACGCCGACTGACCCAAACAACGACAACATCGAAGACCAAATCGAGTTGAACGCGATTCTGTCGGTCGCAGGATTCAACGGAACGCTTGCGTCGCCCACCACAGGGACTTGGACCGTCGACGATGGCTTCGGTACTCCCCGCAACGAAGTCAATAATGCCGGGTTCACCATTAGAGACGGGTTCGACATTAAGGTGACGCGCGTCGCCAACAGCCAGACCAGGTTCAATGCCAGAATCATCATTTACAACAGCGACTTTGACGATGCCAACGGTAACGATCTCAGCAATGTGGCGGTGTTTGTGAACGCCGACAAGGCGCAGGATTTGGCGGGAGCCAACAACACTGCTTCCTTTGTTGTAACTGATCAATATGATCCAGATGATGAGACCGATGAGCCGGACGTTGTGTTCTCGTCGGCTCTTGACAAGACCAGCCCTGTCGTCACCATCACGGGTGAGTCAAACTACGACGACAAGGCGAACGGCCGCTACGGGGTTGAGTTTCTGTTCTCTCAGCTGATCACAGGCCTCACGGAGAGCGACTTTGTCGTCACCAACGGCGCGGTCGTTTCGGGCAGCTTGACGCAGACGTATACCTATGGCACCGAGACGGAACCGGCGTCGCCGAAGCGGTACTTCGCAAGGTTCACCTCAGACGGCTTGGGCGATCTGACGATCGTGCTGCCGGCGGGCGCGGTGACGGACGCGGCGAAAAACCCCTCCTTCCGCGCCGAATACACGCGCGATCTGGGCAGGCCGTCGGCGACGATCCATGTCGTCAAGCTGGAAGAGAGCAAATGGGTGGAGGACACTTCCCCCGCGTTCAATGGCGAGATCGACATTGAGGTTCGGTTCACCGAGGATGTCGCTTTCGAACGTCTTCAGCCTAACGACGATCTGCCGATCGCCGTAAGCGGCGGAATCGAGAGGGCTGGCACGACATATAACGACCAAACTACCGCCGATAATATAAGGGATTGGTTGGACAAAGACGGCGCAGCGGTGACGCTGGACGACAGCAGCGCCGATTACGGGAGGATCTACCGGACGAAGATTGTGCCGTCTGAGTTTGTCGGCGGCAAAGCGGACTTCGCCTTGACGATCGGTCTGGCGGCGAACGCGATTGAAGATAGGACTGGCAACGGCAACCGGTTTGTGCAAAAGACGGTGCAGATTGACCAGACGAAGCCGACGGTTGTGATCACGCCGACGGAGATTGGCAACAATGTCGCCAACGGAAATGTGTTCACGGTGACCTTCACCTACGATGAGCTGGTGCACGGCTTTGTGGCAAGCGACAGCCCTCCGCAAGGCGTCACCGCTGACATCAACTCGTCCGGCATTACCGGCGGGGCTTTGGTGGCGAACAGTCTGACGCGCTCGCTGAAGAACGGGACGGTCGTAACGGATGCGGCGAAGCCCGCCGAGATTCACACGATCCAAATTGATCCGGACGACGGCGTGACGGCAGTTACCTTTCCCTTGGCGGCGGGCGCTGTCACGGACGAGGCAGGAAACCAGAGCGCCGTCTACGACAGCGATTCTGAAGCGACCGGGAATCAGCCGCACAGGATCTCTGTGGATACGGTGCGGCCGATACCGCGCATCACCGGTCCTAAGGGCGATAAATACGGCGCGGGTCCGTTTCTGGTCAGTATCGAGTTCTCAGACGACTGGTCAGCCGACCCTGAGGTTGCAGAGGCGGTGACAGGCTTCATGTTGAGCGATCTGACGATCACGGGCGGCATAGCCAGCAATTTCGTTGATATTTCGGATGATACGACTGCGAAGCCGAAAGGATCGAAATATCAGGCGCAGATCGCGCCGACATCGCCGACAACAGGATCGACGGTGACGGTCGCTCTTGCGGAGAACGCGGCGAAGGACAGCGCCGGCAACTTCACCAAAGCCTACGACAGCGATACGACCAAGGACGGGAATCAGCCGTACACGGCGACGTTCGACGCGAACTTGCCGTATATACGGAGCATCGAAGCGAAAACGCTTGATAAAACGAAGACGATCATTGCGTCGAAGGCCAATTTCTTGGCGATCGTCAACTTCAGTGAAGCGGTGGACAGCTCCAGCTTCACGGCGGGCGATATGACGATCGAGGGCGGAACGGTGAAAGACAATCTCATTTCGACGATTTCGTCTTCCAGCTACAGCATGGTGATTGTTCCGGATCCTGAGGTTAAGGACGATCCCCTTACGAACGATGTGAATGAGAAGAAGGATGCGTTTGAAGGCGATTTGGCCATCTCTGTAAATGCAGGCGCGGCGACTGCGACCGCTCTTCCGGCGAATCGGACGACGGTGGCGTCGGCGACCAAGTTTGTCCGCATCGACCGGACGGCTCCGAAGGTGACCGCTTTCACACTGAACAACGGGGCGGCGCTGGCTCACAATCAGTTCACGTTCAGTGTTGCCATCACATTCGATGAGGACATGGATACGGCGTCCTGGGTGAAGGAAGATCTGACGGTGACGGGCGGGACGGTTGTTCCGGGAAGCGTTGGAAACACCGGCCTTCGGACGCTGACGGCGAACATCAACTCGCCGCAGCAGCAGGCGAGGGTATCTCTCGGCCCCAACAAGGTGACCGACATTGTCGGCAACGGGAACGCGGCGCATGACGGCGCCTCCATCGCGGTGGCGTCGAACGATCCGACCGTGTCGCTCTTTGTGGTGGACGGCGACTACGGTCCGCGCAACACGACTCCGTTCCAGATTCAGATTGTCTTCAATCAATCTGTCGGGACGAGCTTTGTTGTCGGCGATCTGACGGTGACGGGCGGAACGGCGGATCAGTTCACGCGTGTGTCTGGTCAGATTTACACGGCTCGGATCACGCCGAATGCGAATGCGTCGTCGGTTGCGGTATCGGTTGCTGCGGGCGTCGCGCAGAACACCGGAGGCCGCAACAACAAGGCTGGCTCCATGCGGGCTGTCAGCATTTCGACGAGCAATAACACGGTGAACATCACATCGACCTCGACCAGCGTCACGGTGGGAACCGCGTTCAATGTGAATGTCTCGTTCAGCCAGAGCACCTCCTCCTTCCCGTCCAGCGCCATTACGGTGGTGAACGGGTATGTGAGCAAGGCTCCTCAGCATGTGTCGCAGAATAAGAACTGGGTTGTGGGCATCACGCCGACGGGCGGGGATGTGTCGGTGTATCTGGTTCAAAATGTTGTGAATATTGGGGGCAGCGGAAACGCGCCTTCCAATGTGTTCAGCATTAAGTCGAGCAGTACACCGCCGACGCCTGCTGGTTTGATCGTGAAGATCACGGGTCCTGCCGCGGTGAAGTCGGGCGCGTCAACGCTGAGCATTCAGTTCTCGCGCGGCGTTGACAGCGCAGGCAAACCGGTCTTCGTTACGGTGAGTGGCTTTGAGTTGACAGATATGGAGGTGTTGAAGGGGGATGCTACGCTGAGCGCGCTGACGCCTGACACTGATATCGCTGGTCTTTACACGATGACATTGACGCCGGATGAGGGCTTTCAAGGCGATGTGGAGGTGAACATTAAGGCGGGCGCCGCGGTGGACGACCTCGGGAATCCCAGCGCTCGCCCGAGCAAACCGTTCAAGACAAAGGTGGACAGCACGCCTCCGACGGTGGCGATTTCGGGTCCGGATGGACCGGCGAACGGCGCCGTTGAGTTGACAATCACCTTCAGCGAGCTTGTGACAGGGTTTGACGCCGACGATTTGACGGTCAGCGGCGCAACTGCCGGCGATATCGCAGGTACCGATGACAGCAAGATCACAATAGACGGCGTTGACTACTACATCGTCTACAAGACGACCTTGACGCCTGCTGAGGATTACAATGGTCAGTTGACGGCGGATATTGCGGCGGACGCTGCGATGGATACCGCCGGCAACATGAGTACTGCCGCCGAGCAGTACGCGGTGACGATTGACCAGACGCCTCCGACCGTGACCGTGACAGGTCCAACGCCAGGTCCGATCGATGACACGGAAAAGACAATCACGATCGCGTTCAGCGAAGAGGTGACAGGCTTTGAGTTGGCGGACATTGACGCGATGCTGGACGGCGGCTCGGCGAACGTGTCGGTGTCCACGCTCGTGGAGGACGCGGATACCAAAGGCCTCTACACGGCGACGATTCAAGCGAGCGAAGCAGGCGCGCTGACGGTTGATGTCGCGGCGGACAAGGCAACCGACTTGGCTGGGAACATGAACACGGCCGCTGAGACGTATTCGGTTCAGGTTGTGCTGGATACGACGTTCACGGTTCAGCTGACCAGGGGCTTGAACATGATTCATATACCGGTGAAGGTGGAAAATCCGGACGATCCGGAAGCGCCTTACAAGGTGAGCCATCTCTACGATGAGCTTGGCGGCTTGGCCGGCGGCGTGTTGTATGTGCTGTCGCTGAACGATGCCGGCAACTTTGTCGCTTACACCGGCTCCCCCGGTTCGTCGGGCGACACGATCTTGTCGGAGCATACGGCGGTGATTGTGAACATGTTGAACGCGAAGTCGGTTGAGTTCACGGGCGGCTTGCTGGACGAAGAGGTGTCGCTGAAGGGCGGCATCAACCTGATGGGCGTTCCGCGCTACCTGGAAGGTCGAAAGGCGACTGAGGTGGCTTCGGACGTGCAGGGCGCGATCGTTCTGGTCTTGGCTAAAAACAAGTTCGGGAACGATGAGTTCAGGCTTCCCAACGATGACGATGTCGCGTACGGCGGTCGGGGCTACATTGTGTTCGCTCCCGGAAACCGCGCTGATGTCACGAAGGTCACTTACTCGGGCGAAGCATGGAGCGATGACAACAAGAGTGAAGATGCCGCTCCATCAACCGCCGCTTCGGCGGATGCGCTCAAGTTTGATCCGACGGCGACGCCCGTTCTTCTGGTTGAAGGCTCGTTTGCCCGCGAGGACACTCTGGAGCCGATCAACGGCCTGAGCGTCTCGATCAAGAATCTGCGGACAGGCGAGTCGGTCGTGGACACGGCGGGCTTGACGGCTGGCAGCGGCCGGTTTGTGAAGCCAATGATTGATCTGCGCGGCGGCAGCTATGAAGCGGGCGACGCCCTTGAGGTGTCGGTCGTGGATCCGAGCGGAACGTTCGGCGGGTTGACGCCTGTCCGGGCGGTTGTCAGCAAGGATGAGATCGCCGACGGGCGGATCGACATTGGACGTCATCTGTTGAGCGCGGTTCCGGATCTGACGGCTCTGCTGCCGAACTATCCGAACCCGTTCAACCCCGAAACGTGGATCCCGTTCGACTTGGCGAAGTCGAGTCAGGTGAAGGTGACCGTTTACAACGCCGCCGGTCAAACGGTGCGCGTGTTGGAGCTGGGTCAGTTGCCCGCCGGTCAGTACCGCAGCCGTTCCAAGGCGGCTTACTGGGACGGCAGAAACGCGCTCGGCGAGCGGGTCTCCAGCGGTCTTTACTTCTACCGCATTGAAGCGGGGTCGTTCAGCGCCTTGCGCCGAATGGTCATCTTGAAATAACCTTTCAAGGAGAATGCAGAGCCGCCGTTGTCTTTCATAGGCAGCGGCGGTTTTGTTTTAATATGCTGGCAAAACGGATCATACCCTGCCTGGATGTAAAGGGCGGGCGCGTTGTGAAGGGCGTCAACTTCGTGGGTCTGCGCGACGCGGGCGACCCTGTGGAGATTGCCGCCCTTTACGACCGTCAAGAGGCGGACGAGGTGGTGTTTTTGGACATCACCGCCTCGCACGAGAAGCGCGGCATCATCTTGGATGTGGTCGCGCAGACGGCGGACCGAGTTTTCATGCCGTTGACGGTTGGGGGCGGCGTTCGGTCGGTGGAGGATATTCGCCGGCTGTTGAATGTCGGGGCGGACAAGGTCGGCATCAACACGGCGGCTGTTCAGGATCCAGACCTGATTGCGCGGTCGGCGGACGCGGTCGGCTGCCAGTGCATTGTCGCGGCGATCGACGCGAAGCGTCGGCAAGGCGGCGGCTGGGAGGTGTACACGCATGGCGGCAGGCGTCCGACGGGGCTGGACGCGGTGGAATGGGCGGCGAAGACGGCGGAGCTGGGCGCGGGCGAAATCCTGCTGACCAGCATGGATGGAGACGGCTCCAAAGACGGGTACGACATTCCGCTGACGCGCGCCGTTTCGGAGGCGGTGTCGGTTCCGCTGATTGCGTCCGGCGGCGCGGGCAACTTGGAGCATCTACGGGAGGCGCTGGTGGAGGGCAAAGCGGACGCGGCGCTTGCCGCCTCCATTTTTCATTACCGCGAATACACGGTCGGCGAAGCGAAACAGTATCTACGGGACCATGGCGTCCCTGTGCGGTAGCGGATTGGGGTATCTATGTTGACGGCAGAATATGTGAAGTCGGTGAAGGAGCGGATCGGCGCCTTGGCGGAAGCGGGCGACATCGGATCGCTCATTGAGGCGCTGAAAGAGGATGAGTGGAAGCCGCGCCAGGAGGCATGTTTTGCGCTTGGAACGATGGGCGCCGCGGCGGTGGAGCCGCTGATTGCGGTTGTTCAAGACGCGGAAGCGGGAGAGTACGCGCGCGGGCATGCGATTTTGGCGCTGGAGGCGATCGGGGACGCGCGCGCTGTGGAGCCGCTGCTGTCGGCGGCGGAGGACGAAGCATGGCTGGTGCGCGGTTATGCCGCGAAAACTCTCCGCTCCTTTCAAGACGACCGCGCCGAAGCGGCGCTCATACAGATTTATGAGCGGGACGACAACGAGAAATGCACCGTGCGGAACGCTGTTGTGGAGTCGCTGGCGGCGCTGGGCTGCGTCGGGTCGCTGGAGTTTCTGCGCGGCGTCGTTGAGAACGATCCGGACAGGGGGGTTAAGGCGTCGGCGCGTCGGGCGGTCGCGGCGCTGGAAGCTCAATCGGCGTAAAGCGCGAGCGCGGCGGCGGCATGGTCGCCGACCAGTTCGCCGAGGCCGGCAGGCTCCACGCGCAGCCGTTCGCCAATGGCGGGGAAGACAAACCGTTTGAGATGTTCGCGCAGCGGTTTTAAAAGAAGATCGCCCGCCGCGACCGCGACCGTGCCGAGCAGCGCGATCTCTGGACTCAACACATTTGCCAGCGACGCGACCCCCCATGCCATATACATGGCGGTTTCTTCTAGATGGGCGAGCGCGAATCGGTTGCCGTTCTTGGCGGCGTTCACGAGATGCTCCGTTTTGAGCGCGTTGAGTTCAATGCCGGCGTTTTGGAGCAGTCGGTCGTTGTCCATGCCGAACGTCAGCTTCTCGCGCGCCCGCCGGGCGACGGCGGGTCCTGAGCAGAACGCTTCAAGGCATCCGCGCTTGCCGCATCCGCAGAGCGGACCGTCGGGGACGAGGCAGATATGTCCGATTTCGCCGGCGGCGTTGCGTTGACCGCGCAGGAGCCGCCCGTTCACAATCGCGCCCGCGCCGATGCCGGTTCCCATGGTGAGATAGACGATGTTTTGAAAGCCGCGTCCGGCTCCGAGTTTCCATTCGGCGAGCGCCGCCGCATTCGCGTCGTTGTCGATGACGATCTTTCTGCCTGGGAAGGCGGAACTCAACCTTTCTTGAAGCGGCAGGTTCTTCCAACCGGGCATGTTTGGGACATCGCCGACCCGTCCCGTTTCAACATCGTATGGACCGCCGAAGCTGACGCCGATCGGTTCCGCGCCTTCTTTTTTGGAGAGTCGATGCGCCATGTCGATCACATCGCGCAAGACAGCGTCCGGTCCGCGCTGGGAGTCGGTCGGTCGGACATCTTTTTGAAGAATGCGTCCGGATGCGTCGGCGGTCGCTGCCGCCAGTTTGGTGCCTCCGATGTCGATGCCGATTGCATTCATGGCGCGCCTTTCCATGACAGTTCGGCTTATACTACCGATTTTTGAGCCGCTGCGCATGGGAGTTGTTGACGATCCCGTTCGTTTCGATTATTATATAAATGCAAATTGAGGAGAGGCGTATGAAAAGTTCGATTGCGTATGCGGCGGCATTCACTCTGGTCATGGCGGCGTCTTTGTGGCTCGCAGGATGCGGCGGATCGTCTGAGGAGAAGCCGCCTGAAAAAAATCAGGAATCCACGAACGAAACTGGCAGCTTTTATCCGCCCGGCGGCCCGATTGAGGTGGAGAAGGGCGATCCCATGGGCGACTTTACGGCGACCGACATCAACGGCAACCGCGTCTCGCTTTCCGATTACAAGGGCAAGGTCGTGCTGCTCGATTTTTGGGCGTCATGGTGTTCGCCCTGTGAACGAGAGATTCCGAACATGAAGGAGGCGTATGAGAAATACCGCGGCAAAGGCTTTGAGATCATCGGCGTCAGCCTAGACCATGATCAGGAAAGTCTGAACGAATTTCTTAAAGCCAACGATGTCGACTGGGTGCAGATTTTCACAGGTCATGGATGGGAAACGCCGATCGCCATCCACTATTCTGTCAAGGCGATACCAGAGCCTTGGTTGATCGGAAAAGACGGGCATTTGATCACCAAGGAGGCGCGCGGAGAATATCTTGAGCCGCTTGTGAAACAGGCGTTGAAGGAGGAATCGGAATAAGCGTCAGTTGACATCCAGGCTGGCGCGCTTTATGATATGGGCAGTGGATACGCAATACATACCGACAATTGAGAGCGGCAATCAGCCTTTACGCGAACCGATGAAACCGTTCCGGTGTTAAACCATCCGCAGACGACCGAGTCCAGGGGCGGCTCTTTTTCGAGCGTCGCTTCGGGGGGCTTCAACGCAGAAAGCGCCTCCGCGCCGGTGCGCGATTTTTTGCGCAAGGCGGCATTTCATAACCCTGGACATCTGAAGGTGGTCGCGCGCCTTGAAAAAGTGACGGAACGGAACTGGACAATCGGGGATATTCTGCGGGTCAGCCCAGAGGAAATCAGCGGACACAAGGGCATCGGTTCCACCTATATGCGCTATTTTGTCGAGTTACAGGAGATGCTCAAAGCGTATGAAAAAGGCGAGAGCGATCATATCAGCAGCCCCTACAACGCGCCTCAGATACTCAAATGGCTGCGGAGCGGCGGGTTTGAGCTGAACTGGGCTTGCCTGTCGCTCTCGGAGCGGCGCGCCCTCCGCAAGTTGGAGAGCAGCCGCGAAAAAATAGCGACCGCCGCCGATGTCGCTTTTATCTCGATGTCCGCGCCGATCCAGAAATCGAACGGAGCGGTTGACCAGATTGGGGAGCGGATACTGCAAGAAGCCGCTCCGTTTTTAGAGCAGCCGCCGTTGGAGTATGAGCCGGCTCCTGGCTCCCTTCTAGTTCGCGCCGATGTTTCCGATCTATCCCTCGCGCAGTTCTGCGGCGTTGTGATTGGAGATATTGATCGTTTCATTGCCGCTCTGGAAGGGCTGCAGCGGGACATCTTTGCGACGCGGTTTGGGATTGATCGTCCGGCGGATTCGCTCACCTCGATTGGAAAGAAGCATGACCGCACGCGGGAGCGAATACGTCAGATCGAGGCGGAGACGATTCTATTCTTGAACCGCAGCTTTAGCTGGAGCCAGCGGACGCGGAAGCGCATCGGACGCAAAAATAAACGCGAGGATCCTGCCGTCGTTTACGCCCCCCTGATGAAGCGTTTCAGCGGCTCTCGGGAGTTTTACCGCTTTCTTGAGATCTGCGTTGGCATTGACGCTTCTGCCTATTCATATGAGTCGCTGGCGAAAGCGGCGCGCGAGAGCCGAAAGCTGCTTCGTCCGATACTGTGCGAAACTCCGTCTCCGCTGTCCCGCAAACTGCTCACAACGGAGCTGGTTCGCCGAAACGGGTTGAGCCGCGACCGCGCGAAGGCGCTCGTGTCGGCGGGCGAACGGTCGGGTCATCTGTTCGCGGGGGAGGGCGGGCTGTATCCGCGCGGCATGACGAAGCGGGACGCGGTTGCGCATCTTCTCGCCGGCTATCCAGAGGGGCTTGCGTGGAGGCGCGCCGGCGACCTGCTTGAGCGCAGCAGGGCATGCAAAACGCCGGTTCTTTCGTCTCAGCCGACGCAGGAATTTAGCCATAATACGCATCTCTACCTGATGGGTCCTGGGCGTTACCGCCACCGCCGTTTCCTGGACGCATCGAATATCGATGTGCCGCAGATGCTGGGCGCCATACGCGCGTTCATCGTTGAGAACGGCATGTCAAGCGCGAATCTTCAAACGATTCATCACAATGTGCCGGCGTGCGCGGCTCTGGACTATTTCATTTTGCGCCATCTCGTTTCTGTTCACGGGGAGACGGAGAACCTGTATTTTGACGGGCGTTCCCGTTCCGATTCGGTCGCCGTTGAAATGGACGCCGACAGGGCGTCTCAAAAAAGGCATGTGTACGATATGCTGCGGCTGGCGGGCGAGCCGGTGCCGTTCAAGCGCATCGCGGAGTCGGTGCTGGCGCAAAACGAGTCGTCGGCGCGGCAGCTTTTAGACCGCCTGCGGCGGGAAGGGCTTGTCGCGCGGACAGATGTTTCAACCTACGCGACGATTGAGGTGGCGCGCGGCATTCATGATTTTAAGGCGCTGGCGGATTGCATTGACGCGGAGCTGGAGCGGGTCGGCAAACCGCTTGATCTGCGCGCGGTGCGGGAGCGGTATATGGGTCCCTCCAGGTCAAGTTTGGAAGCGCAGCGGCGGTTGTTTACGTTTGCGGCTCCGCTCTGTTTTCTTTACGATTTTGTGCATGTGGAGCGGGATCGGCGGGGCTGGCATGCGTCGCGCGATCTGATTGGCAAGGAGCCGTTGCCGTATTCTAGCGTGAAGCGCGCCTACGAGGCTCTCCGCAAGCCGCATGATACGCTGGAGGATGCGGTTGCCTCGTTGTCTGAAGCGGTGGAGTTGTCGAGGAATGCGCAGCGGGTGTTGCTTCCGCGCTGGGTCGCCGTCGATTTAAAAAGAGAGCGCGAGGCGGAAAACGAGCGGGGCGGTTGAGCGGTTGGCGCGGCGCCCGTCCTTTAAACCCCTCTAGCCCCCTTTTCAAGGGGGAATCGGACGCGGCGTCCGCTCAAATGCCGCAACTGAAAGAGTAGTTCTAGAAAGAGGCTGACCTTGCGGCTTTAGTTGGGACATGTTGGCATGGAGACGCGGACGGTTTCGGGGTGGACTCTGGATTCCCGCTTACGCGGGAATGACGATCGGGTTGGCAACGTCTTTTTCCCATGAATAAAGGCTTTGTTCGTCCACCAGTCCCAACTTTATGCATGAGGACGGAAAGAGACTATCGACAAGCGCGGCGATTCGCGCTATGATAGAACGCATAGGTTTGGCTGAGGAGATGTCGAATGGGGCTGGGCGAGACGCTTGAGGTGATCCGCGATTGCATGGTGATTGTGGCGGGTCCCGTCTTGATCGTCATCATGGTTGTGGTGTTGCGGCGTTTGGTTCCGCTTTTGATGGACCTTCACCAGTTGAGCCGCGAGATGACGACAGCGTTCAAGTCGTTTCAGGACATGTCCGCCGAGCTGGAGGACACGATCGTCTCGGCGCGCGCTTTGACCGACGCGATTTCGGAGACGCATCGAAAGTCGATGGAGCCTGTCATGCGCAATGTGGAGGAAATGACGCGGGAGCTGAATTCGGCGAGCCGTCAATTAGCGGACGCGGTGGAGGAGGGGGTTCAGTTTTCCCGCACAACCGTTCGACAGGCAACCTTTTATCGGGACAAAGTATTTCGACCGTTGATTGAGGTAGCGAGCCTGTGGAGCGGGGCGCGGGCGGTGATGAAAGCCCTGCCTACAGGACGGTTCAGAAGATTAAGACGATCCAGAAAGGAGCGATCTAAATGAGCAATGACAATGGACGTTCTGTCGTTGGAGCCGCCGCGCTTGGCGTGCTGATTGGCGGGGCGATCGGAGCTTTGGCGGGGATACTGTTTGCGCCGGCGTCGGGTCAGCAAACGCGGCGGCGCATCCGCGAAAAGTCGGCGGAGATCAAGGACAGCGCGGTCGACTTGGTGGATGAGGGACGCGCGCGCGTCGAAGATTTCGTTGATGAAAGCCGCGACCGCATCGGCGACTTTATCCGCGAGAGCCGCGCCGAGTTCCGCGACCTCACAACGAAGGTGCGCGACGCGGTCGATGAGGGCAGACGGGCGTACTCGCGACGGCGGGATGAGCTGAACGACGACTCTGAAGACGAACATGAAGACGAGGCGGAAGACCAGGGCGCGCCCCAGGCGTCTCCGTCTGACGAAGCGCTCTCGACCTAATCGATGGACGCTGGATCGCTGCGCCGTCTGCTTGAAGAGGTGCGTCAAGGCGCGCTGTCGATTGACGACGCTCTTTCGTCGCTGCGCCGGCTGCCTTACGAGGACCTTGGTTTTGCAAAGGTGGACCATCACCGGGAACTGCGCAACGGGTTCCCGGAGGTGATCTATTGCCCCGGCAAGACAGCCGAGGAGACAGCGGCGATTGCGCAGGCGATACTCGCGCGGGGGAGCGATCTGTTCGGCACCCGCGCGGAGCCGAACGTGTTTGAGGCGGTTCAAAAGGCGGCGCCCGGCGCGGAGTATAACGCGCGCGCGAAAACCTTTCGGCTTATTCAGAACCCTGTGGAGCCGCAGGAGGGCGTTCTGATTGTCAGCGCCGGCACAGCAGACCTGCAGGTCGCCGAGGAGGCGTATGAGACGGCGTCCGCGATGGGTCAGCGCCCGGAGCGTCTTTATGATGTCGGCGTCGCAGGTCTTCATCGGCTGCTGGACAATGCGCCGGCGCTGCATTCGGCGCGCGTCATCGTTGTGGCGGCGGGGATGGAGGGGGCTTTGCCAAGCGTCGTCGGCGGTTTGGTGAGCGTTCCGGTGATCGCCGTTCCGACAAGCGCGGGTTACGGCGCCAACTTGGGCGGCGTCGCCGCTTTGCTAGCGATGTTGAACTCATGCGCTTCGGGGGTGACGGTCGTCAATATCGACAACGGGTTTGGAGCGGGCTACGCCGCCGCGTTGATGAATCGGCTGTCGGCAAAAAGCGGGGGCGGCGAATGAGAGACCGTTTGACGCCCGACCAGGAACGAGCGCTTCGGGTGGAGGTGCCGCCGAACCTGTCGAACATTCGGTTTGCGCTGCTGGAGACGCTGGAGCCGGGCAATATCGGCTCGGCGGCGCGCGCGATGAAAGGCATGGGCATCTCGGATCTGCGGTTGATCAACCCTCCCCCTGGATGGAACGAATCGGCGGAGGCGCGCAAGTTTGCGATGAATTCCAAAGATGTGCTGTATTCAGCGCAGACCGCCGAGTCGCTGGAGGAAGCGATTGGGGATGCGCATTTTCTGGTCGGGACGACGCACCGCCGACGGTCGCGCCGTATGGCGGAGCCGGCGTCGGCGCGGGAGGCGGCGGTTGAAATTGCGCGGGCGTCGCAGTCGCATCAGGCGGCGGTTCTGTTTGGACGGGAGGATTTCGGTCTCTCCAACGAGGATCTGTCGCGGTGCGACCTGATTGCAAGCATTCCGATGGCGACGAAGAACCCGTCCTTGAATCTGGCGCAGGCGGCGCAGATTTTCGCTTATGAAATCTTTATGGCGAGCGTCGGCGAAATTGAGCCGTTTCAGCGGGAGCCGGCGCCGCATCGCGATGTGCAGGCGGCGGTGCGCTGCATTGAGGAGATGCTCCGCGCGGTTGAGTTTCGCCCCATGAACGGGGACTGGAGCGCGGTGACGCTTGCGTTGAACCGCGTGATGGCGCGCGCGTCGCTTGAAACGCGCGACCTAGAGGTGGCAATGAAGATTTGCCGCAGCGTAGAGTACTTTGCCAACGAAACCAAAACAGAAACCGCATAGAATTAACCGTCTTTTCAAAGGCGCAAGGGCAAAAAGCGTTGACGCGGACGGCAATCTTTAGTATGGTTGGCATCACAGCGTCAAGGAGCTCCTAATGACAAGACCGCAATCGAGATGACACACCATCCATACCGCATACGGAACGGCCGAGTCGTCATTGAACCCTCGCCCCGCAAGAAGGCGCCTAATAGAAGGCGCCGCGGCGTTGAGGAAGAGCGCCGGGGCGTTAAGGAGCTGGCGGCGCATCTGTTGACGCGCTTGAAACCGCTTTGGGTCAAATGGCGGAGCCGTCAAAAGCGCATGAAAAGCGCGGCGGACAACCCTAGCTCCTTCTTTTTCCGAGTCGCGGGCGAATGGGCTTTGATACTGACGGTACCGCTGGCGATACTGGTCGCCGCGGCGCAGAACGCAAATGTGATCAATCTGAACAAGGCGGGCGTCGCTCTGAAAGCAGCCTTCAGCCCGCCGATCGGGGGGTTGGCCTATTCGGAAGCGGTTGAAGCCAACGCCAAAAGCGCGGACGTTCCAACGCTGAACGAGCGGATGTACGAGGTGAAAGCGGGCGACTCGCTGTACCAGATCGGGCGTCAATACGGCTTGAAAGTGGACACGATCGCGAGCGTCAATCAGCTTGCCGACGCGCGCGACATCCATCCTGGCGATCGGCTGCGCATCCCCTCGGTGGACGGGCTTCTTCGTGTCGTCGAAAAAAACGACACGATAGAGGACATCGCGCTCGATTACGACGTCTCGATTCATTCGGTAGTGAACGCCAATAACATCAGCGATCCGAACACGATTTATGTTGGGCAGGAGCTGTTTTTGCCGAACGCGAAGGCGCCCCGCGCTTCAAACGGCTGGTCGCGTACGGGGCAGCCTGTGTTCGCGCGTCCGGCGGCCGGCAGGATTTCGTCCCACTACGGGCAGCGCAGGCATCCGATCACTCGTCGGAGTCAGTTGCATGCGGGCATCGACTTTGCATGCGGGTATGGAGCCAAGATCATGGCGGCGCGCGACGGCGTCGTCATCCGCGCGGAATGGTTCGGCGGATACGGCAACCTGATTGTGCTTCAGCATGAGAACGGCTACACGACCCGCTACGCGCATCTCTCGCGGCTCAAGGTGAGGCGGGGGCAGAAAGTGCGCCAGGGGCAGGAGATTGGGCGCGCCGGCTCAACAGGCGTCTCCACCGGACCGCATCTGCACTTTGAGGTGCGGCGCAACGGCAAGGCGATCAATCCGCTGACGGTTCTTAAATGAACAGCGTCTAACTGCGCAGTTCCATCCATGACCAACTCTGACCGGAAGCGGCTTGGCGCCGTTTATACGCCGCCCGACATTGTGGAAACGATTCTTGACAGCGCGGGCCTTTCTGAACCTGACCAACTCAAAGAAAGCGGCGTGTGCGACCCGTCCTGCGGCGACGGGGCGTTTTTAACGGCTGTAGCGCGGCGAATGTTGAATCGGCTTTCCAAATCGGACGCCCTGAACGCCTTGCGCCGCCTGACAGGTTACGACATCAATCCTGAAGCGGTCGCCGCCTGCCGCGCCCATCTGGACGCTTTACTCAAAGACCGATACCCGGATGAGCGCGTCCGCTGGCGTCTGCGCGTTTGCAACGCTTTCGACCGGTCGGCTCTGCGGGACGAATGGGGGCGGTTTAGCCATGTGGTCGGCAATCCGCCGTATGTACGAGTTCAACATTTAGAGCAGTCCGGGCGGCGGCAGGTTGCCGGGCAATGGAAACTATTGGGCGGTTCTTACGACTCCTATCTCGTGTTTTTTGAGCTGGGTTTGGAATTGCTGCGTCCGGGAGGGACGCTTGGATACATCGCTCCGTCAAGCTGGCTGCGGTCGCGCGCCGGCGGACGCCTGCGCAAGACGCTCGCCTTGTTCCATACCGTAACAAAAATCATCGACTTCAACGACCGACAGATCTTTGAAGGCGTAACGACCTACACGGCGGTCGTCGTCATCCGAAAAGGCGGATCGACTCGGCGCATACCTGTGACGCAATCCGACGGCAGCGGCGCCGTCATCTCGGTGGACGATGCGGAGCCGTCGCGTCCATGGGTCGCGTTGACTCCTCAAGATCAAGAGCGGATGACGAAGTTGACGCGCCGCGGTCCTCGTCTTGGCGAAATCGCCGATATTCATGTCGGCATACAGACCTTGGCTGATAGCGTGTTTATTGTGTCGATAGACGATCATCGTCAAGCGGAGCGCGGCGCTGACTTGGAACCATGGATTTTACGTCCGATTGTGAAAGCGTCTGTCATCAAAAATGGACGCGATCCTGTCGAACGAGCCGTTCTTTTTCCGTATGACGCGCATGGGCGGCTTCTGCCCGAAGTCTTAATTGCTGAAAAAGCGCCTGCGGCGTACGCATGGCTGCTTCGCCATAAACAGCGTCTGCTGAAACGGGACAAGGGCAAAATAGACCCTGAACGATGGTATGCATACGGGCGAAGCGTTTCCATCACTTCGGGATTTGGCGATAAGATTTTGACCTCCGCCATGAACCGACGCCCTAACTTTCAGCGGTGCGCCGATCCAGAAGCCACATTCTATTCGGGCTACTGCGTCAAGCCGACGGCGTCTATCGACCTGGATCGTCTTCTAGCCGTTCTCAATTCCGACGACATGGATTTTTTTATTCGCCGAGTCGCGCAGCCGTACCAAAGCGGATGGATGTCGTATGCTAAGTCGTTTATTCAGCGCTTTCCTGTCCCGCGCGATTTGCTCTAGCGGGGAAGCGTCTAGACAGCGGCGCGCGACACACGGCGCTTTAAATCGGAGACGATCTCGCCGTATGCGCGGCGCGCTTCGGCAAGCGACGCTTCAGAAGGATCGTTTTGCAGCGCCTCAATCAAGATCGCTTCCGCTTTCATAAATTCGTCTCCGATGTCGGCAACCTCCGCAGCGATCTCCTTCGGGACGGAAGCGGCGCCGTTGCAGTCCGCATGGAGCATATCGTCAGGATAGACCGTGAGGCCGCCGACGCGGACGGGAACGCCAATCTGCGGGATATGGTTGTATCCATGCGAGCAGATGGTACCGCTGGTGAAGACGGGAAACTCGATGGCGCGCACCTGGTCAAGGTCTCTGCCGGCGCCGCTTGTGATGAGACCGACGGCTCCGAATGCTTGATAGGTTGTACACATGACTTCGCCGAAAGTGGCGCCGGCGGCGGGGTCGTCCAGGTCTTGAAAGACGACGACAGCGGGACCTGAAAGCTCCTTGAACCCCTCCACTTGCTGGCTTAAGCCGCTGTAAGCGCCGCCGGCGCGCGGAGGTTGGGCGGAGCGGAAGGTCGCCGTTGACGCGAAGCCGACGATGGGATCCATTTCTGGAAAACAGGCGCGGATGCGGGCGTCCATATATCCTTCGTTGCGCGGGCGAACCTCAAACAGCTCAATCAGGTTGCAGACGGTCGGCGTGTCGAACTCGCGCAGCTTGGATAGGACGCCGGGAGAAATGGACGCCATGAAATTCTCCAGAACAGGTTGATCGTTGGCTTAATATGCGCTTTTTGCTGGGATAAATCAAGCGCGCCCCGCGCGGCTAAAACCCCCCCCAGCCCCCCTTTTCAAGGGGGGAGTCTGGAAACCCCCTTTCAGGGAGTCTAGAAATCCCGCGCCCTACCCGTCGTCATTCCCACGCCCTACCCGTCGTCATTCCCGCGTAAGCGGGAATCCAGAGGCCATCCCGAAACCGTCTGCGTTCAACATTCGGCGTCAACTTCCGCTGCCGTCTGAACTAGGATTGCCAAGATTGAAAAGATGGACAGGATCGGATAATGCTGAAATCGGCAACGCAACGTTCCTGGCAATCTTTGAAATCCTTTCATCTTAGTTCAGACCTCCGCTAAAGCTTCAATGTCAGCGCGCAGAGCTTGCTTGATGGGCATATCTGCGTTAAAATAAGCCGTCTATCATGGCAGGAAAGAGGCGGCGCGATGGCTCTCTGGGGCGGGATCGAAGCGGGCGGAACGAAGTTTGTATGCGCTGTCGGAACGGCGCCGGACGATATCCGCCATGAAATCCGTTATCCGACAACAACGCCAAACGAAACGCTGTCAACAGCGGTCGATTTTTTTAAACAGCATGGACCGGTGGACGCGGTCGGCATCGCCTCCTTCGGTCCGATCGACCCGAATCCCGCCTCCTCCTCATACGGCTATATCACAACAACGCCGAAGCCTGGATGGGCGAATGTGGACTTTGTCGGCGCCGTTCAGTCCGCCCTTGACGTTCCCGTCGGCTTCGACACGGATGTGAACGCGGCGGCGCTGGGCGAATGGAAATGGGGCGCCGCGCAAGAGCTGGACACATTTTTATACCTCACCGTCGGGACAGGAATCGGCGGCGGAGGAATGGCGAACGGCAAACCGATGCGCGGGCTGCTTCACCCTGAAATGGGGCATATCGCCCTGCCGCGCGACCCGTCTGTCGATCCGTTCGAAGGCGTCTGCCCCTACCATGGCGATTGCCTAGAGGGGCTTGCAAGCGGTCCTGCAATTCAAGCGCGATGGGGGACGCCCGTTGAAGAGCTGCCTGACGATCATCCCGCTTGGGAGCTGGAGGCGCATTATCTGGGGATGGCGCTGGCGTCGTTCATCTGCATTCTGTCGCCGCAGCGCATCGTTTTGGGCGGGGGCGTCATGAAGCATGCGCCGCTCATCCGCGCCGTTCGGGAGAAGACGCGCGCCCGCCTGAACGGGTATATTCAAAGCCCGATGATTTTGGAGGAGACGGAGCGGTATATCGTCCCGCCGGGGCTGGGCGATCAATCGGGCGTGTTGGGCGCCATCGCGCTGGCGCAGGCGGCGGTCGGTTGATGCTTCGCCGCGCGCTTTCCCGTTCGCTGTGGAGCCTATACGACTCGCTCGGTATGCTGATACTCGCCAATCTGCTCTGGTTTTTGTTGACGCTTCCGTTCTTGCTGTTGGTCGTTCTTGTCAGTATGCCGCTGTTTGGGGCGGTTCCGTTGGCGGCGTATTTGGCGGGGGTTGCGGCGATTTTTCATAACCCAGCCGGTCTGGCGCTGGCGGAGACGACGCAAGGGTTGGCGGAAGGGGGGGACGCCTCGCTGCGCGATTTCTGGCGGGGGCTGCGCGCGCATTTTTGGCGGGGAACGCTTTTAATGGCGGCGGCGGCGCTGATTGCTGCCGCGTTGTGCGCCAGCTTTCTTTTTTATGCCGGACAGGTGTGGGGCGCGCTGGGCGTCTATGGAAACATGGTTGCCGCCGGGTTGACGGTATGGGCATTCGCGTTTTTTGCGGCGTCCGCGTGTTACTGGTCGCCCGTCGCCGCGCGGGTTGAGGGCGATTCGCCGCGCGTTTTGTTCACGATGAAGCGCGCCGCGCTGCTGACCCTAGAAAGCCCGCTCTTCACCTTTGGCGCGGCATGTGTTACTCTCATCATGGCGGTTTTCTGGACGGCGACGATTGTCGGCGTTCCGCTGATGGGCATGAGCTGCATACGGCTTTTTCATGCGCATGCGCGGTTGGCGCTGCATGAACGGCGGGAGGCGGCGGAGGCGGTGTCCGCCCGCGGGGAGGCGGTTACGCGCCGAGCCGTCATGGAGGAGCTGCGGCGAAAATGGGCGGAGGAACCGAAACGGCGGCTGAGGGATTTGGCAAAGCCATGGGATTGAGGAGGCTGAATTCATGGAGCGCGGAACGATGAGAGCGTTTAAAATCGTTGCGGCGGTCGGCGCGGCGTTGTTCTTATTCGGGACAACCTCCCAGGCAAAGGTCGTCATCAGGGAAAAAGATCTGCTACCAGGGATCCAAGGGCGCGTGTACTCGATATCGACAGGCGAGCCGATTGAAAACGCTGTCGTTCATTACACGCGCAACTTAAACCGCGACATGCCCAGCGAAGTGACGTCGACCAGTTCCGACGGCGTATTTATGGCGTTAAGATTGGAACCTGGCGACTACACTGTACGCATTGAAGCGGAAGGGTATGAAACGCCCGAGGAAATCGTTGTTACGGTGATCGAAGGGCAGATGAGCTTTGTAATGGACGGGGGCATTGCAATGATGCAGAAGCGTCCATCACTCCTCTTCTGGCCCTTGATGACGATAGCCGTTGCAGTATTGATGTTCGCTTTCGCCGCCGTGATACGCAGCATGCGCGCCGAAAGAGGTTCGGAATGACGGTTTACGGGGCGGGGAAATCATCGCTTTAACGAAAGGAACGGAAAATGATACGGGTCAACGAAATCAACCATGTCACGCTGATCGTGGACGACCTGGAGAAGGCGCGCGATTTTTACACAAACGTGCTGAACCTAGAGGAGCTGCCCGCGCTCGCGTTCGACTACCCGGTCATGTTTTACAAGATCAACGAGCGGCAGCAGCTGCATCTGAGCGAGTGGGAGGACACGCCCAGTTTCCGCGGGCATCTGTGCGTTCGGGTGGACAACTTCACCGCCTGCTTCCATAAGTTCAAGGAGATGGGGATCATCGACACCTCGCCTTGGGGGAAGGTTCGGGAGCTGAAAGACAATGTGATGCAGATGTTTATCCGCGACCCGTCGGGCAACCTGATCGAGATCTCGGACCCGCGCGGCGAACGGGTCGGCGACGATGTCCGCAAAGACGCGCTGTTCGATTCGGGCGATATTTATGTCTCTGGGCGCGCGGACGCCCGCGGCGTTCGCGGCGAAAACGCGACGCTTTACCACGGCGGAAAGCCGACCAGCTGATGCGCATTCTGCTGTTGGAGTCGCTGCATCCGGACGCGGAGGCGCTGTTGGAGTCGGAGGCGGAGGTTCTGCGCGCGCCGATACCCTCGTCGCCTGACAACGCCGCGCTGGCGAAGGGCGTTGACGCGGTCATCACGCGCGGACGCGGAACGATTGACGCGGCGATGTTGTCGGCAAACCCTGACCTAAAATGCGCCGCCCGCGCCGGCTCTGGGCTTGACAATCTGGATGTTCAGGCGGCTGTTGAACGTGGCATTAACATCATCTACGCGCCCGACGCGGTGACCGAAACGACGGCGGAGCATGCCATCGCGCTCATGCTGGCGGCGGGAAGGCGCATACCGTCCTGGACGGCGCGCGTCAAAAACGGCGAATGGGATTCTCGTCAGACGGACCCGCCCGCGTTCGACCTCGCGGGGCGGACGATCGGCATTGTCGGTTTAGGGCGCATCGGCGCGCGCGTTGCCGAGATCGCTTCCGCGCTCAACATGCATGTTCTTTACTCGACCCGATCGTCTGTCGATGCGCGGTTTGAGCGGGTTTCGTTTGAGGAGCTGCTTCGGCGTTCCGATGTCGTTTCGATTCATGTGAACCTGAACGACTCGACGCGCGGGATGATGAACGCGGCGGCGTTGGACGCGATGAAAGAAGGAGCCGTTCTGGTGAACTGCGCGCGCGGCGCCGTTCTGGACGAGTCGGCGCTGATACAGGCGCTGAAGACGGGCAAGCTGCGCGCCTTTGCGGCGGATGTGATGGCGGAGGAGCCGCCTCCCCCTGACCACCCGCTTTTTGCGTTTGAGCAAGTTGTGTTGACTCCCCATTCGGCGGCGCTGGTTGAGGGCGCGTATCGGCGTCTCTGCGTCGAGACGGCGGAGAATGTGCTGCGCGTCTTAAACGGCGAGCCGCCCGATCCGCGCAATGTGTGGACAGGTTCATGATGCGGCGTTTTGTTGTTGCCGCTTTCGCAGCGTTTTTTTTAATATGCGGGCGCGGTTGTTACCGCCCTGTTGTGGAGTCGACGCCGCTCATACAGCCCGCCCAGCCGGCGCCCGGCGAGACGCGCCCTCCCCGCGGCGCCTACATCGCGTATAGCAGGGCGCAGAACGTCTTCACCCTCGGCAACGGCTGGGCGGAACGGCAGCTGTGGATCCATGACGAAAAGAAAGGCGTTGTTACAGGCTCCTTCCGCTTGAAAAAAGGAGGGTATGAGGCGGTCGCTTCGCTGTCGGACGAGTGGCTGCTGGACATCGGCGGCGCAAAGCGGCAGGGGTACGGCGGCGACATGATGTATGTTTCTCATGAAAAGTTGGCGATGGGGGATGGATTGCAGCAGTTGCGGCTTGTCTTTGAGAGCGTCGAGCCTGGGATGCGCGTTGAGCTGCACTATAACGCGCATCCAGACAAGCCGCTGTTCGGCAAGCGCATGGCGGTGACGAACACGGGCGAGGCGCCGTTTGAGCTGCGCCGGGCGGAGACGGAGCGGTTGAATCTTCGTCCTGTTTCGTCGGCGCGCCGGTGGGTGAACGGGCGGTCGCTTGTTCAAACGAATCTTCCGATCGTCGGCGGAGAGGAGAGCGGGCTGATCTGGCTTCAGGCGGGAGAAGCATGGCTCGGCGTTATGAACGCGGCGCCGGGGCCGTTGAAGCGGTTGTCTGCAGGCAGGAACGGCGCGCTGTCGGCAGGTTTAAACGGTTCCGTTTGGCTTCACCCGGGGGAGACGGTACATCTTCCGCCGGCGTATCTTTGGCTGAGTTCGGAGACGGAGCCGGAGAGCGCGAACGCGGAATGGACGGCGCTGTTTGACGCGGCGCGGCGGGCGAATCATCTCGCGTCAGACGCCGGAAACCTTGTCGTCCTGAAAACGCGGCATCCGAGCGAGCAAGAGCTGTTGAATCTGCCGGCGGGGTCGCTGGTGTGCGTCCCGTACGCTTGGCAGCAGGGGCGCGACGAGGAGCGCGGCGAATGGGTTCAGCTGACGGAAACGGCCGAACGGACAAAGGCGGCGGGCTTGCGCTTCGGGCTGTGGACGCCGGCGGCATGGCTGCCGGACGGCGGCTCCCTGATTGAACAGAACCCTGAATGGAGCGCCGGACAGCCGATGGAATGGCGCGGGCAAAGCGGCGTTCTCGCGCAGATCGACTCCGAATACGGGCAATACTTGGAGCAGACGCTGCTGGGGCTGACGCAGGACCTGGAGCTGGACGGTCTCATACTGGACGGGCAGATTGCGCCGAATCTCGACGCGGAGAATCCGCCCGACATCATCGACCCGCGCTGGGGCGCATGGAATCGGCTTTTATATCTGATTGTGCGTTTGAAGAGCAGCCGCCCGCAGCTGACCGTGGGCGTCGCGCGGGAGACCTACGGCATGAAAGAAGGTTTTGACGCCTCGCTGTACTCATGGGCGTTTATATGGTCGCAAAACGGGGCGGACGACGGCGTATTCTGGCGCTCCGCCTCTTCATCGGAGGCAGGGTTTTAAGATGGGGTCGATCTTTAACAAAAAAAAGGACGCGGCGCGCCTTGTCTGTATCGCCGCGTTGACGCTGATTCTGGCGGCTGGATGCGGCGAACTGCCGGACGATCTAGGCGGGAAAGATTCGCCCGACGTTACGTTTGTTGGACCTGTTCCGCGCTGGATGTCGTGGTCAAAGCAGAGCGACGCGATCGCTTTTGAGCAGACGGGTCGGCTTGTCGTCGCGCGGGGAGAGGACCTGAAAGACGCGCGCGCCATCACCGGTTACAGCGAGTACAGCCACCCGTCCTGGTCGCCGGACGGGCGATGGATTGTGCATGATCATCCGATCGCCGATTTTCGCGGCGACGACATCTGGGCGCGGTCGGCGACGCAGGACGCTTTGCCGATAAGGTTCACCAAATCGCCGTTGAGAGATTATATGCCGAAATGGTCGGCGGACGGGCTATGGATCGCGTTTCATTCGCGCCGCAGCCCGTCGGGGCATGTGTGGATGATTTCAGGCGACACGGAGGCGGAGGAGCGCGTTCCGACAGCGGTCGCGCCGGCGCTGGCAAGGGAGAACAGCCTCGCATGGTCGCCGACAGGCGCGCGCCTCGCCTTTGTCGCCTTTGTCAACAACTCCATCGACATCTGGGTTGTGGACGGACCGCATGGAGAGGCGCAGCTGCTGGGCGGAACGTCCATATCGGATCATCAGCCGCGCTGGACGCCGGACGGAACCGCCGTAGGTTTTATTTCTGGCGCCGGCGCGGGCGCGAATGTGTGGGTACAAGAAGACCGCCTTGACGCCCAGCCGCGCAAGCTGACGGAGGCGGGCGGCGTGAAGCGGTTTTATTGGCTCATGGACGGCAAGGCGCTGGCGTATCTGACCGAAGAGAATGCGCTGTATGCGCTGTCGCTGGAGGAGGGGGCGGCGCCCGTTCATCTGCGCGACACGGTTGAGTTTGCCGCGAGTCCGGACGGGCGCCGTTATGTGTATGTGGAGCGGGTCGGCAATGTGTACCGCCATTTTGCGGATCGCTTTCCGCCGCCGTTTCAGCCTTAATCTGAACGCTTGAGACTTCCCCATGCGACAGCGGCTTTGCCTGCCGGTAAGACGGAGGCGGGACCTGCCGCATGGTCGGGGATGTCGCCCCCTGTTGCCGAGAAGTCGTCAAACTCCGCCGAGATGCCGCGCACATAAAGCGCCACGGAGCCGGAACGGTACGGGTCGTCCGATTCCAGCGTCACGGGCGGCATGTCGTTCACCTGAAACTCGACCGTTTCGGAGTTTTCGGTTGTGGTCACGGTCGCGCGCAGTTGAATCCATTCGCCGCGTTCCGCCTGAAACGGCTCCGAGGCTGTTGTCCGTTCCACATCTTTGACGTCGCCGTCTTCCGCTAAGGGTCGGCTGATTTCCGCTTCTCCGCCTTTCACCTTGATTCCGAGCCAGTAACGCGGGTTGCCGCGCGCCATCTGCCCATCGTATACGGTGATTCCGAACTGTGAGGCGTCGTCCTCATGGTCGGAAAACTCATCGATGAACTCCATCCAGCGCGCTCGTACCTTCACCTCGTAATTTGACCATCCGAGCGGACTCGCTTCGTTTGGATGCAGAAAGAGCCAAGAGTAGAAACCTGGAAAGCCGATCCATGCTTTTAAGACGCCGCCTTCTTGCGACCATCCCTCAATTTCCGGATCGTAGTTGTAGATCACCCAGTTGGGCGGGTATTCTCCATCGACGCTGAAATCTTCTTCCCATGTTCCGGCGCCGGCGGTGGAGGCGTTCAAAAGCAGCGCCGCGGAGATGATCAGCGCCGCAGATCGAATGATCGTCATATGTGATGCTCCCTTCTTCTGATGCGTTAAGCGTAACGTTCGAAAACGGCGTTCGGCAACAGCGTTCTTGTCATCGGCGGGGCGGTTCTGTAAGGTAACGGGCATGCATTGTCCTTTGTGCGATGGGATCGGCGCGTTCATGCGCCGGCGGGGGGAGCGTTCCTTCTACCGCTGCCCTGTGTGCGATCTGGTGTTTTTGCCGCCTGAATTTCACCCGACCGAAGAGGAGGCGCGCCGCGAATACCTGCTCCACGACAACACGATGGAGTGCGAGGGGTATGTGCGCATGTTTGAGGAGAAGATCGACCTGCTGGAACGGCATTGCGCGGGGATGCGGTCGGCGCTGGATTACGGGTGCGGGCCGGGTCCGGTGCTGGTGGAGCTGTTGAAGCGGCGCGGATATGAAGCGTCCGGCTACGATCCGCTCTTTTTCCCGGACGCCGATCTAGAGGGTCCTTACGATTGCGTCATCTCCACCGAAGCGTTTGAGCATTTTGAGAACCCGCGCCTTGAGCTGGAGCGCATTGGAAAGATGCTGCGTCCAGGGGGTTATCTCGCCGTCATGACGCTGACGCACAGCGCGGAGACCGATTTTGGCGAGTGGTGGTATCTGAACATTCCGTCGCATACCGCGTTGTATTCGGATCGAACCTTTCGGTGGATTGAGCGGGCGTTTGGGTATGAGCGGCTGTTTTATGACGGGACGCGCTTTTTGATACTGCGGAAGCGTTGACGACGCCCGACCGCCTTAAGTGAAGACATCGCTGAAAGGTTAGGTCGTCTGCCCTGACCTCATGTGTAAAGTAGGGACTTTTGAATGAGCAAAGCCTTTATTCATGGGAAAAAGGCGTCGCCAACCAGACCGTCATTCCCGCGTAAGCGGGAATCTAGAGGCGCCGCAGAAACCGTCCGCGTTCGCCCGCCGGCATGTCCCAACTTAAGACGTGAGATCAGGATGAAAAGCTTGACACGCAGAATAGGTTTGGTACGCTTTTCATGTTGCCTATCTCGAAACAATTATACGCTCTGACAGTAGCGCTTAGGGAATATTCGCAGGCGATAGCTTTAATGTGTCGCGCGACTCGCACACCCACGACGGACTTGGCTTGCGCCCAGATCCTTAAAACAAGGAAGGACGCATCATGAGTTGGAATTGGACAGCGGCGCTGGTCGGCTTGCAGGTTCTGATCTGCGCGGTTTCGTACTTCGCTGCGAACCGCGCCGCTGAAAAGGAGACTGCATCCGCTCCGACAGCGGCAGACGAAATGAGCGGAGGCGAAGCGACTCCTCTCAAGGAGATGCGCCCCTCCCTACAAGATGACGATCCGATGACGGAGTTTATCAAAGCGGATATCGAAAATCCCGGCTCGGCGGAACTGCCGCCCGAGGTACTGCGGAGCGCAAAAGCATGGTCAAGCCAGCTGAAAGCATGGCAAAAAGCGCAGGGGTTTGAGGAGAGCGGCAAGCGGGACAAGCGGGAATTGCCGTACGACGGGCCGCAAACGGCTGAAGCGCTCATGGCGGCGTTCGATGCCAGATGGAGGCGCATCAACACCCATAGGGCAAACGATCCGCTCTATTCTCCTGAAAACACAAAAGCGCTTCTGGAGCGCGCTCTAGAGCGCGGAGCGGTTGTCAAGGACTACGGCGACTACATCGAATTCACCCAAGTGTTGCGGCGCAACATAGAGGACTTCCGAGTTAGAGACAAGCTGAGGGAGGAGATCACGATCAATATGCCTCCTAGGATGAAGGATAGATACTCGACCGCTCGAGAATCTCTAGGACTTCCCGAAAGCGCCACATGGGAGGAGGTGGACGACGCGGCGATCGACCGAAAGATTCGCACATGGCCTACGCTAAAGATGTGGATGGACATGTGCTTTGAAAGCAAAGAGCCGATTGTTCGCGTGAATCTGGATCCCAAATCAGGAGCTACATTTTATTTGGGCGAACTGGGGAAGGCAAATCTGTCGGATGAGCAGGAGTATCTCATCACGCATTACGGAGTCGTTCCCGAGGGCGTGAAGATCTTCTATGTGGATGATGATGACAACGTTCTTCCGCCGGAGGAGGTCCAGTTTTACAACTACGACGACCGAATCGCCAAGCTGACTGACCGCGGATGGAAAGGTGCCATGCGCCGTTTGGAAAATTGGACGCCGGCGGTCGCCGAAGAAGAGGAGTGGGACACGGTGAAATGGATGGTTTTTTTAGACTATTCAGCGGCGCTGTTGAGGGCAATAGAAAAGGGAGAAAGGTCTTGGCCGACGCGCCCTTCAACTCCTCCGCCTTCAGGCGCCGCGCCGGGCAGAGATGCGTCTGGCTCCGCTTCCTCTGCCGATGCGCCTGCCGCTCCGTCGCAGGAGCCGGTCGGACCGTCTGATCCTGGCGTCCATGAGGCTCCGCCTCCTCCGCCGCGGCGTCCGTTTGAGACTCGCGAGGAGCAGACGGCCGCTTACGAGATGATCATGGACGCCTTTATTGAAAGCAACCCGCAGCTGGACCCTGAAACGCGCGAACTGATCAAGCGGCAGCAGGACGCATATCAGCTGTGGCTTGAAATGCGCCCGCGTTCAGAGCCGCCTGTGGAGAAACGAAGATGAAACGCCGCATGCGCTTTTGGGCTGGAATAGCTGTTGCGGCCGCGATGTTGGCGTCGTCTGGGGGAATCGCCCATGACGACGCCAACCTTGGCCCGCTCGATCGGTATAACGGGTAGTACCTGACGCCTGCTTGACAAGCCCCGCCCCGTTTTGTTAATCTAACGTATAGCCCGCCCCGAAGGAATAAGCCATGAACGCGCCAACGCAACCGAATCGGAGCCGCATGCGGATGCTGGGCGTGACGCTGTCGGCGTGTCTGACGGGCGCTCTGTTGGCGGGTTGCGGGTCGAACGCGCAGGAGCCGGCGGCGTATGTAGAAGGTGCCGCGGCCCGCGCCATCGCCGCTTCTCCCGACTCCCGATTGCTCGCGTTCATCATGGAAAGGCGCGACGGCGGCGGCAATACCGCAAGCATACAGGCATTGTACTTAAAATCGAAACCGCATACGCCGACCATGTCGCTCACCTTTGAGATTCTGGAGGTTGTGGAGGGACCCGATCCGTCCATCATCGCCTTCATCGTAAAGAAGCCGTGCGGCGGCAAAAACGCCCAGGACGCCTATCAGATTTATATGATAGATAAGACGGGGCGCCTGGGGGAAGGCATGCCGTCGTATTGGAATCCTGAAACGCCGCTGCGGATCGACGGCGCCTCATGGAGCGGAAACGGCCGCGCGCCGCCCGTCAAGGACCTCCAGATCTCCGCGGACGGCCGCTACCTAAGCGTCCAGAAAAACCCGCTTGAAACAGGCTGGTCCAATCGCCGAATAATCGTCAAGGCAAAACGCGCCCCTCCGGACGGCGTACGCCTCCGTATACATCGCCGTTCGCAAATAAGCGCCGGCGACTCCCCAAGCGAGAAGCCGCCTAGCCGATGGCTTCCGCCCAAGAAGCCTGCGCAGCTTCCCTCCTTCCTCGCGGCGCGTCAGCCAGAGGTTCATGCGGAAACGCAGCCTGTTTGGTCGTTCGACACCCAAGAGTATTTCCGTACGGTTTATGTTCATGACAAAGAGGGCGTCTGGAGCGCCGACATCGCCCTCGGCTGGCCTGAATGGCGCCTGCTTCTGCCGAGGAAACATGTCCGCGCGTTTCAGGTTTCTTCTGATGGAACTTACGGCCTTCTGGAGCGCGGCGATCCAAAGCGGCTGGTGGAACTGATCAGCTTGAAGTCGGATCAACCCGCGCGCGTTGTCGGAGAAGGGCGAATGGCGCGCCTTAGCCCGGACGGAAAACGGATCGCCTATCTGAACAACAACCGCGTTTTCACCGCGGACATCCATGACGCCGAGCCGGACGCCCTGCCGGTAGGCATCCGCCGGCATCCGAATATTCAGCCCTATTCCCGTCTGCAATGGTCGGACGACTCGCGCCTTCTCTATGTTCATGACGCGAAAGGGATCTGGCGCATCAACCCCGACGAGAAGCAGAGCGGATGGAAATTGTTCGCGAAGGCGAAGGGCGTTCATACATACCGAATCGCCCGCCGGGAAGACCGGCGGCATGCTCCCGTCATAAACAAGGTCGAGACTGCATTACCGTACAAATTTCCGTACGAAACGATTCTTTTGGTAGAAATGGAGGAGGAGCCGGCTATCGCTGTCTTGAACGAGAACGGCAGGTACGATTCGAGAACGTTGACAACGAGCCAGCTCGCCATCCTCCGCAGTACGCTTAAGAACGACCCGTCAAGCCGCATGAATGAACGCGCGATTCCGAAGGAGCGGCATATCGTCCGCATCAACCTCGCCGAAGAGAACCCAGAGATGCGCTATATCGGAAAAGGATGGGACGCTGGATTCGATCAAAACGAATACATCTGGCCAGGTTATTTGGACGCAAGCTGCTTATATTATGCGAACTTCAAAGGCATGGAGATGTCTATCTCACACGGCAGGCATGGAACGCTCAAGCGGATCAAATACAACGAATAAGGCTAAGACGCCGCAAACTCCCGCCGATACGCCTCCAGATCCAGATCGTCCGCGCCGCCTTCATGAACGACGATGCGGAACCGCTGCGTCAGCGTCTCCCCCTCTTTTAAGACATACGGCTCCCGCAGCGTGAAGTTGGACAGGAACGTTCCGTAGTTCCGCACAAAAAACGGCGACGGCGGATTGTCAGGATGCGGAATGAGCGCCGCCCCGATCGTTTTCCCGGCGACCTCGCCGCTGTAATCGAGCCAGTCGGCGTGTTTGTTCATGGCGCCTTCTTCGTTCTCTTCGCCGTTGGAGTTGACGGCGCGCCCTCCGTCCTCTACATCCATCGTGTCCGCCACCCGTATGCCGATATAGGAGTGTGTGTCCTTGCCAAAAACAACCTCCCCGACCTTTGACTCAAGCGCGCTTGTGATGTCCAGCGCATACGCCTGCTCGTCGGGCGTCCAGACGATGTCCCGCCGCTCCGACAGCATCTCCGCGCCTCCCTTCGCCGTCCACACATTGCGCGAGCGGATGACAGCGCGCCGCCCGTCCGTTTCTCCTTCCGCCTCAACAAGCCGAATGTCGCCGAGGTTGCCGCGCGTCGGGTTGTTGTCATGGAAAAAGTTGATCCCGTTGACGTTCGCGTGTCCGATGAAGATCGACTTATGGTGGTTGAACCTGTAGGCGCTCGCGGTCGTCGCTTGGCGCCCGCTGGGAGAGTAGACCGGATAAAAATTGGGGCGCGACAGGTAGAAGTCGCCGTAGCGCAGGAAACCCTTGTTGTAGGCGAGGCAGAACTGGGAGCCGCGGTAAAACTTGAACCGCAGCTCCTCTTCGATGAGGCGGATTTCAGGCATATTCGTTCAGCATTTGGTTTAGGAAATGGACGCTGGCGCGGGCGATCGTTTTCGGGTCAGGCTCAAACTTGAACACCTCCACCGACAGATACCCGTCATACCCGACCTGTTTCAGCGCTTGGATGATGGGCGGATAGTCCGCGCCGCCGGAGCCGGGAACATACAGGTTGTCGTCGTTTGCGTGAATGTGGCGGATATGCGCGGCATGCTTGCGTATCTCGGCGGGAATGTCGAGACGCTCAATGGCGGAGCTGCAGACATCCACGATCATCTGAAAGTTCGGATGATCGACTGCCTTGATCAGCTCCAGCGCCTCGTCAGGATTGAGAATAAAGTTCGTGATGTTCGAGTTGAGCGGCTCAAAGCAGAGCATGACATCCAGCTCGCCCGCCAGTTCCGCGGCTTCTTTGAAGGCGTCAACCGCCCATTGAAACCCTTGCCGATACTCAACGCCCTCTTCGATGTTGCGCTGCTGCGGGGATCCGATCACCATGAGCCTCCCGCCGATGTCGGCGCAGAATCGCGTCAGCGACAGCAGGTAAGCGCGCGTTTTTTGGCGCGCCGCTTCATCGGGGCGGGTGAGATGCAGCCCGTCCGGCTTCACAAACAGCCAGTGCAGCCCGGCGATTTCAACGCCGCAATCGTCAGCCGCTTTTCGGATGCGTTGCCGTTCGCTTGCCGGTATCTGCTCAACGCTGTCGGCAAGCGTGTAAGGGGCGATTTCAACGGCGTCGAAGCCGACCTCTTTGGCGAAGGCGAAGACCTCGTCGATCTTCCAGTTTTCAAAAAATTCGTTGCAGACAGCGAGTTTCATTGCTTCTCGGCTCTTTTGATTTGACGTTCCGTTTTCGCGGCTCTGCGGAGGTCGGGACTTTGCTTGATGACCTCTTTTTTGGCGGCAGATTCCACTTTTCGAGTCGCTTTTTCGACCGCCCTGTCTGTTGATTTGGCGGCGCGCTTCTTTTCTTTTTCTATTTTTTTCGAAACGGCGCGGCTCTCTTTTTGAAGCTGGGAGTCGATTTTTTCCGCCTCTTTTTGAGCAGCCGCGGCGCGCGCTTTCCGCTCCGCTCTCTTGACGCCTCTTGCGCGGTCGGA
Organism: Candidatus Poribacteria bacterium; assembly: GCA_963665845.2. GTDB lineage: Bacteria > Poribacteria > WGA-4E > JAPPNK01. The sequence goes on along the minus strand of OY762492.1, from coordinate 1,027,047 downwards.
ACCGCTCAACTCAACAGGCGCGCCCAAAACGGACGCGGAAGACTCCATCGCCGTATTCTCCAACGGAACGGACATCTCAACCGAAGCGGCGGAAGCCTCCATAGACGCCGACTCGTCCAATGAAACAGCGTCAGAAGCGGAGGAGAGGGGCGGCTTTTCAGGTTGAGAAACGGGGGCGGGCATGGTCGGCTCGGTCGTTTGGCGGACGGGCGACTGCTCGGCTTCAACCGCTTCAATGCTAGGGGGAAAGGCGCTCTCATTCTTGGAGAAAAGATTCGGCGCGGCAACATAAACGGCGCCAGCGGCGGCCGCGCACAACAGCGCGGCAGACAACAGGATGATGCGTCGGGTACTCATACAGCTCCTTCAAAGCGACTCGGTAAGGTTGACGCTTCCCATGATAGCCGACGCGCCGCGCCGTTGCAAGACAATTTTCTGACCTCACGCCTAAAGTTGGAACATTTGAACCGACGATCGCTCTATTCATGGGAAAAAGGCGCCGCCAACCAAGCCGTCATTCCCGCGTAAGCGGGAATCCAGAGTCCACCTCGAAACCATCCGCGTTTCCATGCCGGGATGTCCCACGGCGGCATCATTCCCGCGTAAGCGGGAATCTTAGGGATCGCAGACGACGTCCGCGTCCGCCAAGCGGAATGTCCCAACTAAGACGTAAGGTCATGACAGCGTACTTGAATGGAAGGGCGTTTGGCGCTATGCTTTAATGTGAACCGCGACATCGGCCCGGGATGATCAAAAGATGGCTGACTGGATTGCCGCAAACGTACTCGTCTTGAACGCGAGCTATGAGGCGATTCATGTTTGCGGAGCGAAACGGGCGTTGAAGATGCTGGTCAAAGGCGTCGCCATCGCTGAAGAGGCGGGCAACCGCATCGTCCGCTCGGAAAAATGGGTTGTCCATCTTCCGCATGTGATACGGCTGCGGAGATATGTGCCGATACCGCACCGCCCGGTCAAGTTTTCGCGCCGAAATGTACTGCTTCGGGATCAACACACATGCCAGTATTGCGCCAAGGTTTTCACCGCTTCCGAGTTGACGCTCGACCATGTAAAGCCGCGCTCCAGAGGCGGCGCCACCAACTGGGAAAATGTGGTCGCCGCATGCAAACGGTGCAACCATCTCAAAGGAGACCGCTCGCCCGACGAAGCGCGCATGCAGTGCCTCAAAAAACCGAAGGCGCCGACCGTCGCTTATCTGATACAGTTGACGCGCATTTCCAAAGCCGCCCACGAATCATGGAAAAAATATCTCTTTATCAATTAGCCGCCGTTCCAATTCTGTTGATCGCCGCGCTTGCAGGATGCGCCGCTCCGCCCGACTATTACGCCGAAACGGGGCATATGACCCGCCTCGGCGAAGAGACGCGCCGCGCGACCGGGCGCAACATCGGCGAGATCGTCCATCCTGAAGAGGAGACGCTCCACACGCCGATTGAGCTGGAGGGCGGTCCGACGTTTCAGGTTCAGCTGGTCGGACCAGGCGGTCCCGCCGCTGTTGAAACAGGCTCCGCCGAAGCCGACCCGACGCCGCCCATCGCGCCCGCTTACGCCATCGATGGCGCGCAGCTGTCTGCTGTCGCCCAGTCGAAATACGGCATACGGATTCAGGATGTGAAAGCGATTCTTGGACGCTTGGACGAATCCTCTCAACGCGCGTCGAACATTTTGCGCGTGGAGTTTTCCTCGCCCGCGCTGGACGAAAGCGGCGCTTTACGGGAGCTTCTGCTCATCTGCGCTATCGCCGCGGGGATGGATGAGAACGCGGCGCTGGACGCGGTGGTCGGGCTGGCGCTGGACGGCGGATCGCTTCCATGGCTCAGCGCGGCGGCGACGATGCAATCTTTTTACGCCTACAAAAACGGAGAGATGAGCCTGTCGGAATGGAAACAGCTTGTCGATATTCAGCGGTTTTGAACCAACGGCTTGAAAATGACCGCGAACAGATTGAAAAAACGGCGGCAGTTTCAGCGCGTCTACAACCATGGGCGGAAGGTGTGGCTGCCGTCCATGACGCTCTTTATCTACAAACGGCAAAAGGAGGAGAGCGCATCGCCATGGCGGTACGGGATCGCCGCGACAAAGCGCCTCGGCGGCGCCGTTCAACGAAATCGGGCGAAGAGGCTGCTGCGCGAGTCGTTCCGTCTCAACGCGGAGCGGATTCGTCCAGGGGTGGACATCGCCGCTGTAGCGGGCAAGCCCCTTCTACAGATGAAGCGGCAGGAGGCGGAGCGGGACCTGATACGCCTCCTGAAACGGGCGCGGGTCTGGCAAGCCGAATCGCGCGGCGGATCGCCGTCGGTCCCGTGAGAGCGTACCAGCTGTTCATTTCCCCCTTGTTGGGTCCGATGTGCCGTTTTCAGCCGACCTGCTCCGAGTATATGCGCCGCGCCGTCTTGACGCATGGGGTCGTCCGCGGCGTTTTTCTGGGCGTCAAGCGCATTTCCCGCTGCCATCCGTGGAACGAGGGCGGCTACGACCCCGTTCCGACAGCTCCCGCATCTAAAAGGAACCGATAACGATGGATCGCAACACTGTAATTTTTTTCATTATCTCTGCGGGGCTGCTGATCGCGTGGGTATATTTTTTTCAGCCGGAGCCTCCGCCGCCGTCCGAGAGAGAAGCGGGCGAAACGGAAACCGCGGCAGCGCCGGAAAACGGGGCGGACGAAACGCAAACGCCCCCGTCCCCAAAGATCCGCGCCATTGAGGAATTGAAAGAGAGCGGCGATAACATAAAAAACAGCGGCGCGACGGTCGTTGAAACAGCCGCCTTCACCGCTGAAATTGCGCACAGCTCCGCCTCCTTCCGCTCGCTCAAGCTGAAACAGTACCCGATGCGCAGCCCGAAGGGGCGCCTCATCGACGGCTCCACGGTCGATCTGATACCGGTTTATCTGCCCGATTACGGGTCGCTGCGGTTCGGCGGCGCCGCGCTTGAATGGCGCCCGCTTGGCGCGTGGAATCGGATTGTTCTTAGCGGCGAAGGCGATACCGAGGATGTCTCGTTTCAGGCGGAGCTGAACGGGGTTGAAATTGTCAAAACCTTCAGCTTTACAGGCGTTTCCGAAGACGCGCTGCGGGCTGGTTCCGAGGGGGCGTGGCGCGGCTACGCTATTGACGTCTCCGTCGAGTTTCACAACAAAGGCGCGCCGGAGGATGTACTCGCCGGCGGCTATGAGCTGCGCTGGGGTCCCGGCATCGCCATGGACAGAGAACCGCCGACAAACGAATATGGAATTGTCGGGGGGATGCATTGGGTCGGACCGCTGGACGGGTTCACGGAGCTGCGCGATCATATGTTGACGGAGCCGGGGCCGCAGAACAAAGACGGCTCCCCCGCCGACGCAGCGGAACAGCGCGAAACGATCTGGAGCGCGATACACAGCAAGTATTTCATCGCCGCGCTGATCGGAGGCGGACTCGGCGCGGACGGCGAAACGAGTCGTTACATTCACTTTAGCGAATACGACGCCTTCCCGCTCGACTTCCCGCGGGAGCCGGATCGGCATCGGCTGTTGATGGAGATCGGAAAAGAATGGCTTGTGGACGAGGCGCATTTTGGGCAGAAGAAACCGACCCACCTGCTATTGATACCGACCGGAACGCGCCAGATGAACGCGGACATTGAAAAGGCGGCGCGCAAAGGGGACGGGCGCAAGTCGGAAGAGAACCTGAAACGCATCTACGCCGAATACGGCGACGCGCAGAGCCTGCTGACCGGCGCGCGCCTCTCGGCGGACGGCTTTCAGCTGCCTGAAGGGCGGCGGCTCAAAGATCGGTTCCGCATCTACGCCGGACCGAAACATACGGAGCTTCTGAAAGATGTCGTTCTCGCGGACGGCGAGCCTGCGCAGCTGAATCAGCTGGTCAACTTCGGTTTCACCGGCCCGCTGGCGAAGGGGCTGCTCTGGCTTCTCAAGCTGTTCCATATGCTGTTCAGAAACTACGGCGTCGCCATCATCATACTCACCATTCTGGTACGGCTGGCGATGTACCCGCTCACGAAGAAGAGCAGCGAAGCGATGAAAAAATCGCAGAGCCATATGAAGATCATTCAACCGATGGTGGATGAGGTACGGCAAAAATACAGCGCCGACCCGCAGCGCATGCAGGTGGAAACGATGAAGGTGTTCCGCAAATACGGCGTCAATCCGATGAGCGGGATGTGGGGCTGCCTCATGATGCTGCCGCAGATGCCGATCTTTTTTGCCATGTTCACGATGCTGCAAAATTCAGCGGAGCTTCGGGGCGAGCCGTTTATGCTCTGGATCGACGACCTGACGGCTCCGGATATGATGTTTTCCATCTTCGGTCTGCCGATTCGCGCGTTGCCGATCTTGATGACGGTCGGCACCCTGCTTCAACAGCGCATGCTTCCGTCCGCCTCTCCCATGGGCGGAAAACAGCAGAAGATGATGATGTATCTGATGCCGCTCATCTTCTTTTTCCTGTTTTACAACTGGGCTTCCGGACTGAATCTGTATTGGGGGGCAAGCACTCTTCTGGGCGTCGGGATGCAATTTTTGGTGGGCAAGTTCGGCAAGCAGGAGGAAGAGGAGCAGCTCACCCCGGCAGACCTGGAACGAAGAGCGCGCATGGAGCGGAAGAAAAAACAGCGCCGGCGCCGAACGCCCGCCCGCCCCTCGCTTCTAAGATAATTTACGATCATGCATGAAAGGATGCCAAATGGACGCAAACATGAACCCCGGCGGCGCGGCTTCCGCGGAAGCGGAGGCGGACTCCAAAGAAGAGGCTTTGACGCTCGCCTTTGAACAGCTCGGCGTCGATCCAGACGCCTTGACCGACGACACGTTTCAGGGCATTCAGGAGACAGCCGCCGAGCAGCTGGGAGTTGAACTGGAAGATATAACGGTACAGATACTCTCGGAAGGCGCGCAGGGGCTTGTCGGCCTCGGCGGAAACCTGCCCTCAAGGCCGGCGCGCGTCCGCGTCTCCATTGAACGGCGCGAAGAGATACTCCCCGAAGAGATGCTTGACCAGATTGTGTACCTTATGGGAATCGACGCGGAAATCTATGTGGACGACCGGGACGATGAAACGCATCTCACCTTAGAAACGCCGGACGCCGCGATTCTGATAGGACGGCATGGACGGACGCTGGACGCGCTTCAATACCTCGTGAACGGGATGGTACGCCGCGCGTCCAGCGATTCGGAGCGGCGGCGGATCGTCGTCAACGCGGGGCAGTATCGGGAAAAGCGGGAAGATATGCTCATTGAGATGGCGCATCAGCTCGCCCGAAGAGCGCGCGCGACAGGGCGCGAGGTGGAGCTGGAGCCGATGAGTCCGCGCGACCGCCGCACGGTGCATATCGCGTTGAGCGAAGACGAGGATGTGCGGACGTTTAGCCGAAATGTTGGGCAGGGGCGGGCTGTCGTCGTCGCGCCGAAAGACCGCTATGTTCCAGATTCGTGAGCGTTGCGGGCGGAGCGAACCGCATGGAGGATGTGATTGCGGCGGTCGCCACGGCGCGCGGCGAGGCGGCTATCGGCGTCATTCGAGTCAGCGGGCGCGGCGCCCTCCAGGTTGTGCAGCGCATTTTTCGCCCGATGCGCCGCCCCGTCTATGAGCCGAAGCGGAGCCATGCGTTCACTCTCGGCTGCCTTGAAAACGCGCGCGGCGCCGACGCCCCGATAGACCAGGCGCTCGCCGCCTATTTTCGTCCGCCCAAAACCTACACCGGCGAAGAGATGGTGGAGCTGCATCTGCATGGCGGTTACGCGCCGTTGAACGGGGCGATGCGTCTGCTTTTGGAGAACGGCGCGCGCCTCGCCGAGCCGGGCGAATTCACCCGCCGCGCCTTTTTAAACGGAAAAATGGACCTGGCGCAGGCGGAAGCGGTCGCCGACCTGATTCACGCGAAAACCGAAGCGAGCGGAGCCGCCGCCGCCCAGCAGCTGCGCGGCGCGCTTTCGGACAAAATACGCGACGCAAAGGAAACGATTGTCGATGTCCTCGCCGAAGTGGAGGCGCGCATCGACTTCCCTGAAGATGACGACCTGGACTTCATCCCGACCGAACGGCTGGAGTCGAACCTGCGCGCCTCGGCGAAACGGCTGCGCGCGCTGTTACGCGACGGCGACCGCGGACGCCGACTGCGCGACGGAGCCTCCGCGGCGATTGTCGGCAAGCCGAATGTCGGCAAATCGAGCCTCATGAATCAGCTGCTGCAGCGCGACCGGTCCATTGTTACGGACGCGCCCGGCACAACGCGCGACCTGATCGAAGAGTATATCGATCTGCAGGGCGCGCCGACTCTTCTGGTCGACACGGCGGGCATCCGCGACGCCGACGACATCGTGGAGCGGGAGGGGGTCAAGCGGTCCGAGGAGCGGCTTGCAACAGCCGATCTTGTCATTCTTGTTCTGGATATGTCGCAGCCGCTGGATGAAAACGACCGGCGGTTGATGCGGCTCTCAAAAGGAAGAACGCGCATGGCGGCGCTCAACAAGGCGGATTTGCCGGCGGCGTGGAACGCGGACGATCTGGAGATAGACGCGCCGACAGCGGAAACCTGCGCGTTGACGGGAGAGGGCGTTGAACAGCTGGCGGAGACGGCGTCGCGGCTTCTGTTTGGGACGAACGCCTTCAGCGCCCAGCCGCCGCTTGTGACAAATTTGCGCCACATGCATGCGCTTGAGGAGGCGCTCCGTTCGGTTGAATTGGCGGCGGAAAGCCTGCGCGGCGGAGCGTCGCTGGAGTTCACGGCGGTTGATCTGCGCGGCGCGCTGCATTCGCTTGGGCTAATTGTCGGCGAAACGGCGGCGGACGACATCTTAGACCGCATCTTCTCGCAATTCTGCATCGGAAAATGACGGGCGGCGGACAGTGGACAACGAACGGGACAACGAACGGGACGACGAACGCGGCATGCCAAACAACTCGCTGGATCGGTTCCATCCCATCGTCCAAGACTGGTTCCAGGAGCAGATCGGAACGCCGACCGACGCGCAGCGGCAGGCATGGCCGATCATCGCGGACGGGCGCCATGTTCTCGTCTCCGCGCCGACCGGCAGCGGTAAAACGCTCACCGCGTTTCTATGGGCGATCAACCAGCTGATCGAAGGGCGGCTTGAAACGGGTCTTACGCGCGTTCTGTACGTCTCGCCGCTCAAAGCGCTCAACAACGACATACGGCGCAACTTGACCCGCCCTCTGCGGGAACTGGCGGACTATTTTGCCGCCGCCGCCGTTCCATTTCCGAACATACGCGCCGCGACGCGCAGCGGCGACACCACCAGTTCCGAGCGCCGGCGCATGATCCGAACGCCGCCCGAAATACTGATCACAACGCCTGAAAGCTTGAACCTGCTGCTCAGCTCGCACAGCGGGCGCGGTCTCCTTTCAACCGTCGAAACGGTCATCTTGGATGAGATTCATGCGACGGCGGGGACGAAGCGCGGCGTTCACCTCATTGCCGCCGTGGAACGGCTCGCCAGGCTTGCGGGGGAGTTTCAACGCATCGCGCTGTCGGCGACAGCGGAGCCGTTGAGCGTCGTCGCGGAGTTTGTCGGCGGGCGCCTCTATTCGTCGGACGGAGTCGGCAGCCTCAAAGACCCCGTCTACGAGCCGCGTCCAGTGGAGATTGTCCGTTCCTCCGCCGAAAAGAAATACGACATCTCGGTACGCTTTCCGCGCCGACCCGATCATGGATACGGCGGCGAACATACTGACGAAGAGTTTTGGGACCCGTTCATCAACGAGTTCCGACGGATGATTCATCAGAACAATTCAACGCTCTTTTTCACAAATAGCCGCCGCCTGTGCGAGCGCATCACACTGGGGCTGAACGCCTTTGAGGAGGAGCCGATCGCGTATTCGCACCATGGATCGCTCGCCCGTGAAATGCGCGAAACGGTGGAGCGCAAACTGAAAGAGGGCGAGCTGAAAGCGATCGTGGCGACCAGCTCGCTGGAGATGGGCATCGACGTCGGCGCCTTGGACGAGGTCGGGTTGATTCAATCGCCGCAGTCGATCTCCTCCGCGATACAGCGCATCGGACGGGCGGGGCATCAGGTGGGCGAAACAAGCCGCGCCGCCGTTTTTCCAACCCATGGGCGCGATTTTATCAACGCCGCCGTTCTGGCAAAGGCGGCGCTGGAAGGCTGCATCAAAGAAACGAAGCCGATACAGTCGCCGCTGGATGTTCTCGCGCAGACGATCGTTTCGATGACGGCGATGGAGACGTGGGACATCGACGAGATGTACCATTTTTTGCGGTCGGCGCATCCGTTTTGGAACCTGGAGCGGGAGCCGTTCGACGCGGTTTTGAACATGCTGGCGGGGCGATACGCCGACACGCGCGTGCGCGAGCTGAACCCGCGCGTCTCTATCGACCGCATTGAAAATGAGGCGTCCGCGCGTCCAGGGGCTGCGCAGACATTATATATGTCCGGCGGGACGATCCCCGACCGCGGCTATTTTCATCTGCGCCATCATGGGACAGGGTCGCGCATTGGGGAGCTGGATGAGGAGTTTGTGTGGGAACGGGACGAGGGCGCCGTTTTCACCTTGGGCGCGCAGAGCTGGAAGATTGAGCGCATCACGAACAACGATGTGTTCGTCTCGCCGGCGCAGGGGCGCGCGGACGATATGCCGTTCTGGCGCTCTGAAAAAATCAACCGCGATTTTCATTTTTCTGAACAAATCGGCGAGTTTTTAGAACGCGCAAACGAGAGCCTGGAACAGGACGATTTTCTCGACCAGCTCCAGAACGAGTACGCCATGGAGGAGGAAGCCGCCGAAGCGCTGCTTGAGTTGCTCATCCAACAAAAAAAGGCGGCGGGAGAGCTGCCGCACCGCCGGCATCTGCTCATCGAACGGGTTGAAGTCGGCGTGAAAGATTCGCCCGTTGAGCAGACGATCCTGCATACGCTTTGGGGGTCAAGGGTGAACCGCCCGCTCGCCATGGCGCTGGACGCCGCGTTTGAAGAGGCGGTCGGGCAGCGCCTGGAGGCGTACGCCGAAAACGATTGCGTCGTCCTGCTGGCGCCGTTCAGGATGGACGCGGAGGAGCTGATTGGTCTGGTGAATGCGGACGCGGTGGAGCCGCTGTTGCGGAAGCGTTTGGAAGGTTCCGGTTTTTTCGGGGCGCGTTTTAGAGAATGCGCCGGGCGCGCCCTGCTGGTGACGCGGGGGCGCATCGGTCAGCGCATGCCGCTCTGGTTGACGCGGCTGCGTTCTAAAAAACTGATGGAATCGGTCAAAAAATATGACGACTTCCCGATCTTATTGGAAACATGGCGAACCTGCCTGCAGGACGAGTTCGACATGGACACGCTTAAAAAGCTGCTCAAGGAGCTGGAAACGGGGCGGATACGTTGGACGGAAACGAAAACCGCCCATGGCAGCCCCTTCGCCCAGACAACCGCATGGCGCCAGATCAGCGACCATTATATGTATGCGGGCGACGAACCGACCGGTTCCGAGAAATCGAACCTGCGGGGGGATCTTCTAGCGCAGGTCGTATTCACGCCAGGGCTGCGTCCGGGGATACCGCGCGAGATCGTTGAGCCGTATGAGGCGAAGCTGCAGCGAATCGCCCCTGGCTACGCGCCCGACAACGCGCGCGGCTTGGTCGACTGGACGAAGGAGCGCGGCGTTATTCCGCTGGACGAATGGAACCGCCTGCTGGCGCAAATGCGCGAGGAGGGGGTTGAGGCGCATACTGCGGCGTCGTCGGCGGCGGAGAAGCTGACCCGCATTCGAGATCTGATTGCGCCGCTTGAACAGGCGGAAGCGTTGGCGGACGCCCTTTACCCTAAAGAAGAAACGCCCTTGACGCCGATTGTGGAGGGAACGCCGCCGCCGCGTTTGCCGAGGGATGACAGCGAGAGGGAAGAGAAAGACGCCGACCAGTTTTTTGTTTCGGCGCTGGGAAACTGGGCGCAATTTTATGGTCCCTTCACCGAAGAGTTTGCGCGCCGGTCGCTGGGCGTCAGTCGGCGGCGGCTGAACTTCGGGCTGCAGACGCTTCTGGACGATGAAACGCTCATTGCGGGTCAGCTGATTGCGGACGATCCGAACGAGTATCTGTGCGACGGGCAGAATTTTGAAACGCTCTTGCGCATCGCGCGGGCGGGGTCGTCGCCTGTTTTTGAACCGCTTCCGTTTGAACAGCTGGGGCTGTTTTTAGCTGAAATGCAGGGGTTGACGAATCCGTCCGAGGGGGAAGATGGGTTGTTTCAGGCGGTTGAGCAGCTGTTCGCGTTTCCGGCGCGGGCGGATCTGTGGGAGACGGAGATCTTTCCCGCTCGCGTCTCCGACTATAGACCCGCCTATCTGGACGCTCTCATGCAGGAGGAGCGGTTAAGATGGATCGGTTTTGAGGGGCGGAAGGCGGCGTTCGCGCATGAGGAGGATTTTGACCTCGCCCTGCCCAACGAACCGACCGGCGCGGAGAACGGCGCGGCGGAGCAAGCGGAGAGCTGGTTCACCGACCCGAACGGCAAGTACGATTTTGCCGCCCTGATGCGCAATTCGGGTATGACCGCGTCGCCGTTCACGGAGGCGTTGTGGGGCGCCGTTTGGAGCGGGAAGATCGGGAACGACGCCTTTTCGGCGCTGCGGAAGGGGGTTGAGGGCAGATTCAGAGCGCCGGCGGTGGAGGAAGTACGTCCGGCGCTGTCGCATCGGCGCCGGCGGCGTTATCTTCAGCGCAAGCGCGCCGCCGTTCTGCCGGGGGCATGGTCGCTGTTGCCGGCGCCGACGCCGCCCGCGGACATCGTCGAAGCGGAGGAGCGGAACAAGGAGCGGGTCCGCGCCCTTTTAGACCGGTACGGCATCCTGTTTCGGGAGCTGCTGAAACGGGAGCTGCCGCATTTTCAATGGGGGTCCGTTTTCAGGGCGCTGCGGATCATGGAGCTGGCGGGGGAGGTGTATGCGGGCGCGTTTTTCCATGGGATACCGGGGCTGCAGTTCATTTCCAAGCGCGCGTTTCAGCGGCTGAAGGCGCCTCTGAACGACGACGCGGTGTACTGGCTGAACGCTACGGATCCCGCATCGCTGTGCGGTCTTCAGCTGGAGGCGGCGCGGGGGCTTCTTCCCCGCCGGGAGCCGAGCGCGCATCTGACGTACCACGGCGCGCGTTTGGTCTTGGAGTCGCGGCGTCAGGGCAAGGCGCTGGAGATCCATGTTCCGCCGGACGACGCGCGCTTAGACCGTTATCTGGCGCCGATTGAGCGGTTGTTGACCCGCTCCGCGCAGCCGCTGCCGCGCATTGTGGTGGAGACGGTGAACGGCGTTCAAGCCGCGAAAAGTCCGTATGTGGAGGCGTTCCGCCGGCGTTTCGACGCGGCGGTCGATTATGAAACGGTTGCGCTCCATCGAAAATACGAGTAATTTGGGGCATACAGCGCCCGTTTAGACGCTTAAACGGCGTTTAAGGTTGAAAAACGGCGCTCTTTATTTGCGCCGCCCAACGGTTTAGGGTATGATATGGGTAGGAGCTACATCAGACAGGGGCGACCATCATGACAAGGATCGTGCGCGGACCGGAAAAAGAAGGCAAAAAGACTCGTTCGCCTTTCGTGATTTCATTGTGCTTGCACGGGGCGCTCATCGCTGTGACGGGGGTCATGCTGGCGTTGTCCGAAGGCGCCCGCGACCTGATTGACCGAGGCGATGTGTTCTGGATTCAGGATCTCCAGAAAAAGGAGCAGGTGCGCCGCCGGCTTCCGCCGAAGGTGACCAAGATCAAAAAGGATCGCGAGATCGCTCTCAAGGATCCGAACAAGCTCATGGAGCAGGCGAAAAACAAACGCACCGAAGTGGAAAAGTTGAGCGATCGGAAACTCATGAGAGACGCGCTCAACATCGATTTTGAAAAAACAAAGCAGCTTCCCGACATCATGACCGAAGCCGACCTTCCGACCGATGTCACAGGACTCAGCCGTCCGCAGGCGATCTTTGGACCGACCGACGGAATCGGAGATCCGACGGGGCGCGCGCGGGTGAAAGGCGACGGCGACGGATCGCATTATCTCAAAAACCTCGGAACCGACGGGCTGGTCGGCGGCGGGGAAGGCGGCAACGGCGATCCGCTTAACTTCATCAGAGGGACAGGCGACGGAATCTTCGAGGGGCGCATCGTTTATGTGCTGGATGTGTCGGCGAGCATGTCGGCGGCGGGTCTTCAGAAGCTGTCTCTTGCCAAGAATTCGCTCATTGACCACACCTATCGGCTGGGCGAGTCAGCGACGTTCAACATCGTTACGTTTGCCGGCTATGTCGGACAGATGAGCAAAACGCCGCTGGATTCCTCCGAAAAGAGCATCAGCCGCGCCCGCAAATACCTGGCGGGCTTCACGCAGGAATCGATCAACCGCAACCTCGGCACCAACACGCTGGAGGCGCTTCAAAAGGCATGCGCCATGCAGCCGGATGTGATTGTGCTTCTCACGGACGGGCTGCCGACCGGCGCGGACGGAATCACTGTCATGACGGACCCTGATGTGATTGTGAAAGCGTTCAAAACAGCAAACAAGTCGGACGCGATGCTCGATATTTACGGGATGGAGATCGATGATCGGCAGGGCGCTCCTGGAGCGATTCTGCTGAACAGGCTGGCGGCTTCAACGGGCGGCAAGGTGAAATTCATCAGCCGCGACCAGCTGATTCGTTACAAGCAAGAGCAGCTAAGCAGCTCGCGCTAGCGCGTGAAAGTCCGCCCGCACATCACCGACCCGCAGATGCGGCTGTCGCAGGAGCAGATTGCGCAGATTCAGCGCGCCGATATGGAGCTGCTGAACGCTTATGCGGATCAGTTTCATCGGCTGGCGCGGGAGGCGTCGGAGCGGACGGAGGCGCGCGTCGTTGTCATGTGCAATGTGGAAACGGAGGAGACGCTGCCGGCGCCGCTGGACTGGGACGGCGTTGAAAACGCTTTGGGTTTGGAGCCTCCGATTTACCGCTCCGCCAAAAAAGCGCTGGACAACGCCGACCTGAACGAGCAGGCGGTTGTTCTGGTGTACCGCGCCTCCTCCGAGATGTTGTCGATCTATACGGTCTCGCCTTAGTCGTCGCCGAAGATGCGGCTGTAGAACAGCCCCGCCAGCAAGCCGCCCAGAAGCGGACCGACCCAGTAGACCCAGTGGGACGCCCATTGTCCAGAAGCGAGCGCTGGACCGAAGACGCGCGCCGGGTTCATCGCCGCGCCGGTCAAGGGTCCGCCCATGAGTATGTCCGCGGTCACCGTCAAGCCGATGCCGTATCCGCCGATGGCGGGGACGTTCGGCGCCTTGTTGGAAAAGCCGGTCGCAAAGACCGAGATGACGAGGAAGAAGGTCAACGCCGCTTCGATCAGGATGGCAGTCCCGCTATTGACCAGATCCGCGTTGAGCATCGGCGTTCCCAACGATGTTGACGGGTCCATTGCGGGCGTGTCCTTGAAGATGAGCAGCAGAAAATAGCCGGCGAGAACCGCCCCAATCAGCTGGGCGATGACGTAGAGCAGCGCCTGTCCAGCCTTGATCTTTTTGCCGACCAGCGCGCCGAGCGTGACCGCCGGGTTGAAGTGGGCGCCGGAGACCGGACCGAAGACGTTGATCATGTTCGAGAGCATGAGACCATGCGCCAGGGCGATGCCCAGCAGTCCGAGTTTGACCTCCGTCGCGGCGTTGATGCAGATGGCGCCGGCGCCGATGGCGAAGAACGCGAAGGTTCCGACCAGCTCCGCCAGCAGCGGCTTCCATTTCATGGATCCGTTCATTGTATCCTCCTGTTGATGTTTGTCGCCCGCTTATGTTACGTCTGAAACGCCGATCAATCAAGCGCTTCGGCGGTTCCGATTCGCTCCTTGAAAGGGGTTAGGCGGGTTTAAAGGACGCGCGCGGCGGCTGCAATGCCTTAAGATTTCCGCGCGTTTTAGAGATTGCGGATGCGCGCCGCCCGCTCCTCAAACTCCCCAATCTGCTGCTGATTGGTCAGAATCCCGATCTCCGTTTCAAAATGCCGGCGCCCGCCCGCCTCAATGTATTCCAGCGTTCCGCGCTCCCGTTCCGCTTCAACGCCTTCCGCCCTGCAATTCGCCGGCGCCATTCCTGCCGAGTAAAAACCTTCTCCCATGCGCTTCATCTGAATGAAATTCGGAAACTGCGTCTGATGGTAACGCACATAGACGCCGATCCCCTGCCCTCCGTTGAACCGCTTATTGACAACCGCCGCCCAGACATGCCTGTTTTCATCCGCGATGGCGTCATGGTAAAAGGTCTGGGGAACCGCTTCGGCTTCGGGGGCGGTGAATCGAAACCGGTCGTTCATTCCCGCCTCGGAGGCGTCGTCGGCAGGCTCGGCGCCGCGCGCGGACAAGATCAGCTCGGCGCCCTCGTCCAGCGCTGGATACCCGACATGAATCCGATACATATACATAAAGGGCGAGTCAACATAACCCGTGTTTTCGATCAGGTCGACGACGCGCATCTTGTGTTCTCCCGCGCGGACGGCGATGCGGCGCGTCATCGTCAGCTGTTCGCCGTTGGCTCCCGTTTCGCGGAGAACGCCTTGAGCGGCAAGCAGCAGCGCCGAACCTTCCCATCGGGCGTCGGCGGTCACATTTTTGGCGGGAATGCGCGGCAGCTCTCCTCTGCCGCCGGTTGAGGGTCCGACATCCTGCAAGCCGAACGAAGCGAGCAGCCCGCCGCCGCTGTCATGCGCGTTCAGATGCGACGGATGCGCCGCGGCGGTGGGGCTGACCCACGCAAGCGGCGCGCCGCGCCATTCCGCCTGGGCGACCTTCATTCCGCGCGTCGGCAGAACGGAGAGGTTGAAACCGCTCCCTGAACGTATCTCAACGCTTTCCACCCCTTTTTCGATGCCGTCTAGGAGCATGGTTCGGCGTATTCCTGCGGTCTGGCTGACGCGTCCAACGCGGCGCATCAGCTCCTGGCGGGTCAATTTGGTTCCAAAAAGTTTCGGCATATGCGTCTCCGTTCATGATTCCTGTTTACAAAATGGATGCGGCAAGGGCGGCGGCTCCGACCGCCCAGCAGTAGTAGGCAAACCCGTCAAAACGCCTCAAGCGGGCGAGGCGCATGAGCCAGCGGATAGAAGCTAGCCCGGTCAAAAACGCGGCGGCAGCCCCGACAAGCGACGGACCGAGAGCCGCCGGCGAATCCTCAAAGCCGTCCATGATATCGAACGACATGGCGGCGGAAATTGCAAGTATCGACAACAGAAAGGAAAAGCGCGCGGACGCCTCCCCCTTTAACCCAAGAAGTAAGCCTGTTCCGATGGTCGCGCCGGAGCGGGAGACGCCCGGCAGAACGGCAAATCCCTGCGCCAGTCCGATCCATAACGCGCGCCAAACGTTCGTCTTCTCGATCTCGTCCGCTTTCTCTTCAGAAAACCGCGCGAACCGCTTTGAGAAAAAAAGTATGCAGCCGGTGGCGATGAGTCCGGCGCCGACCGCGGCGGAGCTGTCCATCGCGCTTTCCAGATGCGGCTTCAGCAGCAGAGCCGCCGCGCCGGTCGGAATCATCGCCAGAAACAGCATGCCGACCAGCCGCGCTTCAGGCTTTAAACGAAAAAGGGAGCCGGTAAGCCTCGTCAAATCGCCCCAAAACGCGGCAACGACCGCCCCTAAAGTGGCGGCATGCAGGCGAAGGGCGAACGCAAGATTCTCATCCGCGTCTAATCCCAGAAGTTGCTGCGCGAGCGCCAAATGCCCCGAACTGCTGACCGGCAAAAACTCGGCAATCCCCTGCACAGCGCCCAGCAGCGCCGCTTCAAAATAGGTCATTCAAGTTCCAGCCGAAGTTCCTGGATCAGAATCCCGTTCGGCTCTTGAACAATGCTGCGTCCGTCGTCGCTAACGGCGCTTTTATAGAAGTCGAGGCGCGCTGTCGCTTCGGCGGCGCCGTCTGGCAGGGGGAACCGCGCTTCGACCGTCGCGCCGGAGGCGATGCGGTTGCCGAACTCAAAGGCGTAGGTCTGCTGTCCGATCTCGACGCCGTCCGCTGCCGCCTGTAAAACGGCGGCGCGGTAGGCTCCGCCGGGGAAGAAATGCCCCGCCTCATTTCGGACGGAGACGACCAGCTCATCGCCGTCCCGCTCCATCTCAACGGAAGCGGCCGCCGAAGCGATCTCCTCGTTATGGGCGCCTGGGAAGGAGTGGTCGCCGACCCAGCGCAGCGGATAGTCGGTCTCCGTGTCGGCGAGAAGACGCTCGGTCTGCGGCATGTGGCACGCTTGGCATGTGAAATCCGTTTGCCCGTAGTCGCTTTCTTTCCAGGAGTGGTATTGGTTGAATTCTTCGTCATGTCCGTGGCAGGAGGCGCACACTTCGGCGGTGGAAAAGGCGTCGTTTTGGACGGTTCCATGCGCGGGCGAGTCGGCGCCGTAGGGTCCGTGCATGACCCATTCGTCCGATTCGGGGTCTTGGTGGCAGGCGATGCAGTCGACGCCTTGTCCCCGGTATTCGTTCCGCAGTTCAGGCTTGTTGGCAATTCCGGTTTCAAGTATGAGCGCGGGAGCGTGGCATGAGAGGCACTCTTTTTTTGTATAGTTGTCGGAGGTGAGCTTAAACAGGTCGCTTTTCCATGCTTGCGCGTGTCTGGACTGGAGCCATTCTTCGTAGATGGAGACGTGGCAGGAGGCGCAGTTTTCGTTGTCGACATGAAAGGTTGCGGCGACCGGTTCCTCCGGCGGCGTTGATTCGCCGGGGCCGGCGGCTCCGCCCCCGCAGGATACAAGCGCCGCCAAACCTGCCAAGACTGCCAGTTGAACGATACGGCTCACAGAGGGCGTCCTTCCCAAAGTAAATGAATCAACAGCGGACCGCCCATATTCTACATGATTTTAGCCGAAAGCGTAAGCGGCGGCAGATCCATGCCGTCATTCCCGCGCAAGCGGGAATCTTAAGGCGCCGCAGCCGCTGCGCCCGTCCTTTAAACCCCCCTGGTTCCCCCCTTTTCAAGGGGGGAATCGGACGCAGCCCCGCGAATATTCCCATATAAGCGTACTGCCGCCGCTCAAGCGTCCGGGCGGCGGGAAAGCGGAGTCCAGCCGCGCCCCGGCATATACGCGCGCCGCGCAAAAAAGCGTTCTCGAATCGCCAAAAACTGCTCCGCCGCGCGGCATTCGCGCGCTGGATCGGACGGGTCGCGTATCACAAAATCCGCCTCCGGCGGATAGCATGCCATCGTCACAGGGTCGCGCTCCGGCGTGTAACTGGCGGGGTCTTCGTCCACATTGTTTGGAACCGCCGCGTTCTGATAACGCAGGTCTAAACTCCAGCGCGTCGCATCGCTTCGGTTTTCAAAGGAGGCGTGCGCCGTCAGGTTGGTTAAAAACAGAACATCCCCCCGCTTCATCTCCGCGCAGACGCTCTCGCCGCCGGGCAGATCGCCGCCCGCGATCTCAAGATAGCCGCCATGCCCGCCGGTGTAGTGCCGAACGACGCCCTCCTTGTGGCTTCTCGGCGCGACCCAGAGGCAGCCGTTCTCCGCGTCGGCGTCTGTCAGCGGAACCCAGCATGTGAGTATGAGCATGTCGTCGCAATGCGGCAAAAAGTAACCCGAATCCTGATGCCAGGGGACTTCGCCCCGTTCCCAGCGCGGCAGCTTTGGACGGACGCGGTAGACGGAGGAGCCGATGATCGTATCGCCCACAAAATCTTTCACGACCGCCAGCATCTTTGGATGAACAATCGTTGTGAACATTTCAGGGCCGGAGAACCGCCCGCTGTAGATCGGGGCGAGTATGCGCATGATCTGGTCGGGATACCGCTCCGCCAGCAGGGCGGGCAGCCGCTCAAACGACGCGGTCGGAAACGTCTCGTCAATAAGTCCCTCGTTCCGCGCCCGCTCCGCTTCGCGCCTCACCTCCTGATGCAGCGCGTTTCGGATCGGCTCTAGGTCGCCGCTGTCGAACACGCCCCGCTTGATTAAGTACCCTTCCTCTTCAAAATGCCGCCGCTCTTGGTCGGTCAATGCCATTTTGCGCTCCTTCCGTAGGCATTGTACGCCGTTTCGCGCTCGTTGTCATCTGGAGGGGGCAGGCAAGCGTCCGCCGTTTCAGCCGCTATTCTTCGTCAGGGGCGTTTTCCTGCGGCGCCTCTGCCGCTTTTATCTGCCCCCACTGCGCTTTTTTTTTACCCGCTGGGTCAACGGAGAGGAAGCGGCTTTTGCCCGCCCAGACCCACGTCGAGGAGCCCGCGTACCCGATCCGCACAATCTCCCGCGTATCCACATGAATGCGGTGAAGCTGGGACGGCGAATCGTCGTCTTCAGCCATATGAAACAGAATCCACTTGCTGTCAGGCGACCAATCATGCAGAGTCGCCCGCCGGCAAACTTCGCGGTTCGTGAGCCGCTCAACGTTGGAACCGTCCGGATCCATCATATACAGGTCAGCGCCGGTAATTTCGCCCGCCTGCTCCGGGCGAAAAACCGCTTCGAACGCGATCTTCTTGCCGTCCGGCGACCATTCAGGGTAGGTCTCGTACGCGGTGCTGTTCGTCAGATTGACGACGTTCGACCCGTCTGAATTCATCGTATAGAGATGATCAGGGTGGCCTGGGCTTTCGACCCCATGGTCAATCTTGATTTCATCTTTCCGGACAGGGTAGCCGACAAAAGCGATTTTCTTGCCGTCTCCAGAGACGGAAGCCCAATACTCATCCTTGAACGGCGTCGCTGTGAGCTGTTCCAACTCCGTCGTGCGAATATCCAACACGTAGATGTCGGAATGAGCTACGATTGGATTGTTAAAGCTGTTTGTCCGGCACGCAAGCCGCCTTCCGTCCGGAAACCACCATGCGCCGGTCATGTAGATGTCCTTACGGCCCCTGAGGTTTAGACGCTCCGTCATGTTGATCAGGCGTCCGGTTTTCAGATCCAGGATGTAATGCGTATAATCCAGGCTGTACATGAAGGAGGCGTACCGTCCGTCGCGGCTCCATCTGGCAGGTCCGTTGAAGATTCCTTTCATCCAGAGCCGCCTGTTTTGTCCGTCCCAGTCGATCAGGTACAGCCCTTCTCTGCCGTCGTAACAGATGGTCGGCTTTTCCAGTTTCGTCGGGTCTTCCAACGGCTTCAGATCGTCGTTTGCGGCGGCGGAGAGCAGAGCGAACAGGCTGACTGCTGCAAGAACGGCGCGAAGCTTTGAGAACATGGAGAAGGTCATCTTCAACTCCTTATTACCGTCAAAACTTCTCCCAAACGGCAAGGAGGGCTGTCTATTCCGACAGAGCAGGCATCTTCAACAAAATCAGCGCCGCCTGCAAGCTGGGGTTCAAATTCAAGGCATCGCTTGCCCGCCGAAAAGCGGCGGCTGAATCGCCCGCGTAATAAAGCCGCCAAGCGTCCAGCGCGGCGATGTCCGCCTCGGACGCATAATCATGCCGATACAGCGACGCCCCGCCCGAACGCAGCGCCGTTGATAAAGCTTCCCCCGCCTCGTTCAGATCGTCAGCGTCCGTCCGCCGGACATACAGCGCCATCGCCAGCCCGACCCAGGCGTCGCTCAACGCCGCGTCGTTCTGTACAGCCCGCCTGAAAGACGCCTCCGCGAGATCGACCGCCGCCGCGGACGGCTCCCCCTGCGCCAGCGACAGATGCGCCCATCCCGCTCCGTTGTGCGCGTCCGCCAGCGCCGCGTCCAGGTTGACGGCGCGTTCAAACTCAAGCAGCGCGTCCGAAAAGGCGCCGTTTGTATACGCCGCCCATCCGCGTTTTAGGGCGGCTTGGGCGTTCGCCGGCTCCGCGGGATTGTCCCCGCCGCAGCCCGCAGCCGCCAACGCAATGCAGCACAGAACGCAAATGCGCGTCCAGTTCATCCATCCGTCTCCTACAACGGAAGCGGCACAACGCTGCGCGTCTCCGCCGACCTGTAGATCGCGAGGATGATCTCAACCGCCTTGCGCGCTTCCGCTCCGTCCAGCCCGCTGGATCCGCCCGTCTCGATCTGGTCAATAAACGCTTCAAACTGGCGGCGGTGCCCCTCAAAGCTGATGGCGGAGGGGTCGCTTGCGCCGCCTCCTGTCTGCGTTTGATCGGCAAACTCGGCGCGTATCCGTTCGTCCTCGTCCGTTTCCTCGTCGAACTGCCAGAACGCGATGTTCTCCTCCTCCATGACGACGCTGCCTCGGTCGCCGGAGATCTCTATTTTTTTAAAGAAGCCTGGATGAACCGATGTCGCGCCCTGAATGACGCCCAACGCCCCGTTCTGAAAACGGACGCATGCCGCCGCCGTGTCTTCAACGTCGATGCGCTCATGCGCGAGCGTGTCGGTGAACGCGGCAACCTCCGCCGCGGGTCCCATGAGCCACTGCAGAAGGTCAATGGCGTGAATCGACTGGTTCATGAGCGCGCCGCCGCCGTCCAGCGCTTTGGTGCCTTTCCATCCGCCTTCGTCGTAATACGCCTGCGAGCGCCACCATTTGACGGTCGCTTCCGCCAGCGTGAGACGCCCGAACCGTCCGCTTTCAACCGCTTTTTTCAGCAGCCGGCTTGTCGGATGAAACCGCGACTGAAAGACGCCGCTCAATTGAACGCCCGCCTCGGCGCATGCCTCAATCATGTCGTCGATGCGCTCCAGCGTAATGTCGAGCGGCTTTTCAACGATGACATGTTTGCCCGCTTGAGCGGCGGCGATGGTCGATTCGGCATGCGCGCCGCTCGCGGAGCAAACGCTCACAATGTCGATGTCGCTTCGGTTGAGCAGACGATCCAGGTCGGTCGTCCAGTCGGCGTTGAACTGCTCGCCGCGCCGTTTCGCGTTCTCTTCGCTTCTGGAGTACACGGCGCGCAGCCGGGCGTTTGGCAGCGCCTCAATCGCTCTGGCGTGAAACTCCGAGACCATACCGCATCCGACGATACCGAAACCGCGCATTCGACCGCCTTTCCGTTCGTTTTATTTTGACATGCGTCCGCCGCTATTATACCTTTTTTAACGCCCGGCGCCAACATGGATTGCGGCGGCTGCGATGTCTTAAGATTCCCGCTTACGCGGGAATGACGAGGAGGGGGCGCGGGAATGACGCCCCGGTGGCGCGGGAATGACGCCCCGGTGGCGCGGGAATGACGACGCGCGGCGCTCTCTATAGACGACGGAAAGGGAACATGCGCCCAAACCGAACGCGCGGCTTTGCGCTCATGGCAGCCTCGTCGCTGACGATCTCGCTCATGAGCGTTTTGGCGCGTTTGACGCGCGGAATGGAGGCGTTGAGCGCCTTTTCCACCTCCTTTTTTCGATTCGCCATCGGCGGCGCGGCGGTCGCCGTCTGGATCATGTTGTCGGGTCGTTCGCTGCGTCCGCGGCGCCCTTTTCTGCTGTTGATACGCGGTCTGCTCGGCTCCTCGGCGATGGTCGTCTATTTCCATGCCATCGTGACGATCGGGTTGGCGAAGGCGTCGCTCCTGATCTACACCGCCCCCATCTGGGCGGCTTTACTGGCGCCCTTGACGACAAAAGAAAGCCCGTCGATACGGCTATGGGCATGCGTCCTGTCCGCTTTTGGCGGACTGTATCTGCTGCTGCTTCCGTCGGGCGGGTTCGGCGGCGTGTCGGCGGTCGACATGGCGGCGCTCGGCGCGGGCGTTTTGGGCGGGCTGGCGATCCTTGTCATAAAGCGGTTGAGCGCGGTCGAGTCGGCGCCGATGATCTTCTTGGGTCTCGCGGCGGTCGGCGTGTTGACGACCAGCGTTCCGACGCTGAATGAGGGCGCCGCGTATTCGCTGCCTGCATGGGGGCTGCTGATCGGAATCGGCGTCAGCGGCGCGTCCGCGAAAATTCTGGACGCGGCGGCGTTCAAGCATATCAGCGGAACAGAGGGCGCTTTATGGTCAATGTTGGCGCCGGCGGTGAACTGCGCGGCGGGCGCGTTGGCGTTCCAAGAGCCGTTCACCGCGCGGATGGCGCTCGGCGGCGCCGTTGTGGTGGCGGCATGCGGCGCGGCGGCCGTTTTTGGACGCGCAGAACAGGACGCTCAATAAGCCTTTACCGCATGGAATTCGGGCATGTTGAGGGCGGTGTGTTGATGGAGATTTCAGCGGGGTCGGAGGTCAATGCGTCTCTTGCGCGTTCAACGCCTTCAGCAGCGCGGACGCTTTATGGCGCGTCTCCTCGTATTCGTCCGGCGGGGACGAATCGGCGACGATGCCGCTCCCGACGCCGAACCGTACCGCCCCGCCCCGCGCCGTCAAGATGCGTATTGCGACGCTTAAATCGAACGAACCTGCAAGGTCGAACCAGCCGAGCGCGCCCGTATAAAAGCCGCGCGGCTCCGCCTCCAATTCGCGGATAATCTGAACGGCGCGCGACTTCGGCGCCCCCGTGATGGAGCCGCCCGGAAACGCCGCCCGCAGCATCTCCTCCGCCGACGCCCCCGCCCGCGCGACCCCCTCCACCAGCGCCGATGTGTGAACGACCGACGCATACGCCTCCGCCGTCCGCAGCTCCGCTGTCCGCACCGACCCGTATTCGCAGACGCGCCCCAGGTCGTTCCTCTCCATGTCGACGATCATGACCAGCTCCGCCGCCTCCTTTTCGCTTGCCATCAGCTCCTCCATCTGTCCGACGGGGCGCGTGCCTTTGATGGGGCGCGTTTCCAAGCGGCGCGTCTGGGCGTCAAAACGCAAAAAACGCTCCGGCGATGAACTCGCCAGCGTCTGCTCCGCCCCTTCGAGGTAGGCGGCAAACGGCGCCGGGTTGTGTCGGCGGAGGCGGGCGTAAAGCGGCAACGCGCCCTCCGTCCATGGCGCCTCTATCATTCGCGCGATGTTGGCCTGATAGATTTCGCCGCGCGCGATGCGCCGCTGCGCGCTTTCAACCGCCTCGATATACGCCTCCCGCGTCATGTTGGAGCGCGCATGGCGGGGGGCGGGTTCGCGGTACGGTTCAACCGCGGGACAGCCCTCCTCGGCGAGGCGAACGGCGCGGTCCAGCCATGCGGGAGACGGCAAGCCGCCGCCGACCATCCGATAAAATGAGGTCTCTCCGCGCTGATGGTCAATGGCGGCGGAGCCTGCATAGAAGGCGGCGTCGATGTCGGGCGCGGCTGACTCGTCCAGAGACCAGTTTTTAGAAAAAGGATCGATCAGGCGCGCCATGTCGTATGAAAGGGCGGCCGCCGCGCCGCATTGAAACGGGGCGGGCGTTTCTAAACAGGGATGCGCTTGGTATCGATTCAGCATTTCTTGAAAAGCGCGCAGCGGATGCCGGCGGTAGACGCGCCTCTTGCCGCTCCGCGTTTCTAAAATGCGGTTGCCGCGCGCCAAAAACGCCGCAAACGGATCGACGGCTAAAAAGCTCCATCGGCTGAGTCGGCTTTGCGGAAGAGCGCTCTCAAAAAGGGCGGGGCGGGCGGCGCCCTCATCAACCAGCGCGCGCAGCAGGCGATACGGGTCAACCGCTCTCGGAACGGAATGGACGCATTCAATGCGGAGTTTGGCGCGGTCTTGGGGGACGACCATGACCCGCTCCGTTCAAGGGGTCAGCTCTCAAAGTGCGGGCGGGAGTGGCTTGCCTGCATCGCGGTTCCTTCCCGCTGATAGCGGCAATCCATCGATAAGCGGATATACGGCGAGCGGTTCAGCAGTCCCTGGTGCGCGGTGAGGCTGTGAAAAATGAGCGCGTCTCCCTGTTGAAAGGAGGAGCGGCGCCAGTCTAAACCTTCCGCCGTTTCGTCCGATATGCCCGCAAAACGGGAGCTTTCCGCGGCCTGATGCGGCAGCGGCCCGAGCGTATGAGAGCCGCGCGCCGCCGCCAGCCCGCCGACCCGCTCATCCATCGCCATCAACGGCAGCCAGACGGAATAGGTCTCCTGCGCGCCGCGAATATACCAAAAATCTTGATGCGGCAGCACAATGTCGTACGGGTCATGCGGGTATTTGACGCGGCAGATCTTGCGCGTATGGACATGCACATCTCCGTCAATGAGACGCGACATGACCCCCATGAGTTTCGGCTCCCGCGCGAGCGCGTCGAACGATTCCAGCTTGTTGATTTCTAAGTGAAACTGAAGCAGAGCCTCGCGCCCGGGCGGTTCGCCGCCTTTGTAGAGTCCCTTTTCCAGGGGCGCGTCCGCGTCGGTCAGCCCGTGACGCCGCAGAATGCGCAGAATGTCCATGCGCAGCCGCTCAACAGGCTCGGTCGGCAGCAGCGTTGGAAAGAACAGATACCCGTCTTGACGCATCCGCCGGCGCAGCTCGGCGGGTCGGTTGACCAGCTCGGTCGCGTCGTAGAACGGCTTGAACGGCATTTCAGCGGCGATGCTCATTGGAATGCTCATGGGCGCAAAATTCCGGTACGGTTCGCAGGTTGAAAAGGCGAACCCCGCCGCGCTCCGCCGGTTCAACGCGAAGCGCGGCGCTCCTTAGCATGCGGCTTACTCATCTTCAAAGAAAGCCGCGTTCTTTTCAATGTAATCGAACCACTGGTCAGGAACCGCATCCTCCTCGAAGATCGCCTCGACGGGGCATTCCGGCTCGCAGACGGCGCAGTCGATGCACTCCTCCGGGTGAATGTAGAACTGATCCTCGCCTTCATGGATGCAGTCGACGGGGCAGACATCCACGCATGCTGAATCTTTCACGTCAATGCACGGCTCAACGATGATAAATGCCATGGTCGCTCCTTCTCTGTGTCGCTCATGTCGCAACAATCATTATAGCGCATTTTGCGGCTCGATTCACGATTTTTTGTAAAAGCTGTCGCGCCGCTTGTTCAGCTCCTTGAGCCATTCAGGCTCCGAGTCTGGAATATCCAGCGTGTCGTCCATGAAAAATCGGCGGCTTTTTTCAATGTATCCGAGCCATTGTTCAGGC
This sequence comes from Candidatus Poribacteria bacterium, assembly GCA_963665845.2. Taxonomy (GTDB): domain Bacteria; phylum Poribacteria; class WGA-4E; genus JAPPNK01. The sequence goes on along the minus strand of OY762492.1, from coordinate 1,002,245 downwards.
ACCGATTCATCCTCGTAGATCGCTTCAACGGGGCATTCCGGCTCGCACACCCCGCATGACATGCACTCGTACGCATCGATGTAGAACTGATCCTCGCCCTCATGGATGGCGTCCGGCGCGCAGACTTCAACGCACGCCGAATCTTTCACGCCGATGCAAGGCTCCACAATCACATACGCCATGCGGCTCTCCTCTCCAATCAGTCCTCGAAGAAGTCGCGGTTCTTCTCGATGTAGTCCAGCCACTGGTCAGGAACATCATCCTCGTCAAAGATGGCTTCGACCGGACATTCAGGGACGCAGAGCGCGCAGTCGATGCACTCGTCCGGGTGAATGTAGTACTGGTCGGGTCCCTCGTAGATGCACTCAACGGGGCATACGATAACGCATGCCGAGTCCTTCACGTCGATGCACGGTTCCACGATGATGTAAGCCATCTCTCCGCCTCCGAGTTGAAGGGATATTGAATTTAAGTATAGCGGGGAGGAGCGCGTTTGGCGCGGTTTTCTTTCTCTGACCTTACGTCTATAATTGGGACATGTCGGCAGGTGAAAGCGGACATCTCCTTCGGCGCCTAAGATTCCCGCTTACGCGGGAATGACCCCCGTTTTCACGGGGGCAGGCTATTGAGGGCGCGGGGTTTCTGGACTCCCCCTTGAAAGGGGGGTTAGGAGGGTTTCGCGTTTGCGGCGCGCCGTATGTTAGGCGTCAATCCTCAAAAAAGGCGCGGTTTTTTTCGATGTAGGCGAGCCACTCGTCCGGCAGTCCGTTCTCGTCAAAAATCGCCTCGACGGGGCATTCAGGGTCGCATATGCCGCAGTCGATGCATTCGTCCGGATGGATATAAAACTGGTCGGAGCCTTCGTAAATGCAGTCGACGGGGCATACGTCCACGCAGGCGGAGTCTTTCACATCGATGCAAGGTTCAGCGATCACGAACGCCATGCGGGTTCTCCTCCAGCGCCGCCTGCAGTATCCGCAGCGCTTCGTCGGGGCGGTCGGCGGTTTGAAACAGCTGGATGTCCTGGGGCGAAATCAACCCCCATTCCGCCATCGCTTCAAAGTTGACCGCCTTGTTCCAGTATTCGGAGCCGTAGAGAATCAGGGCGGGCGGTTTGATTTTGCGCGTCTGCGTCAGCGCCAGCAACTCAAACATCTCGTCCATGGTGCCAAGTCCGCCAGGGAAGAGGACCGCCGCGCGCGCCGGCGCGATGAGCCACCATTTGCGCATAAAAAAGTAATGAAAGTTCATCGCCAGCTGCGGCGTCATGTAAGGGTTCAACCACTCTGGGCTGCGCAGCTGAATGCCGAGGCCGGCGGACGCGGCGCCCGCGTCATGCGCCCCGCGGTTTGCCGCCTCCATAATGCCTGGACCGCCGCCTGTGCAGACGATCAGACGCTCGCCGTCGGGCTGTTTCATTTGCCATTCGGAGATTTGACGCGCCAGCTCCCGCGCCGCTTCGTAATAACGTTTTAAGGGGCTGTCCTCGCGTATTCGGGAGGAGCCGAAAAAGACGACCGTCCCGCTCACTCCCTCCGATTCAAACCGCCGCTTCGGGTCCAAATACTCGGCAAGAATGCGCAGAGGGCGCGCCTCCTCGCCCTGCATAAAATCCGCGTTCTCATACGCCAGCTTCATTCGTCTGCGCCGTCCGTCTGCAGCTTCGCCAGCGCCGCGCTCCATTCCTTTTCGGACATTTGCTCCGAATGCTCATCGTCCGCCAGCATGATCGGTATTCCGTTCTCGATGCGGTAACGGCGGCGCGTTTCAGGGTCGGTTGAAAGGAGCGCGTCCGCCGCCGGATCGTACACAAGCGGCTTTCTGGACAGCGGGCATACAAGTATTTCAAGCAGTTCGTCGCTAATCGGCATTCTTCCCTCCCTGTTTTTAAGTGTAGCCGAAAAAGAGGCTTACCGCCACTCCAACGCGACGCCTGTATAGGTTTCAGGATGATCGCGCAGCCCGTCGTACGCCTGCTTGATCTGCTCAGGCTTCATGCGGTGCGAGATGAGCGGCTCCAGCTGAAGCTCCCCCCGCTCCATCCAGTCGAAAATCATGCGCTGCTTCGTGTACTGGGACGGGCGGCGTCCGACGGTCGGATACATCGGCAGCATCCATTCCAACGCGCCGCGCACCGAGATCCACCTTAAATGTACGTCGGACAAAAACTCGGTGATGTTTGTCTCTACAGGCGCCCTCGGCGAGCCTAAGATGATCAGCTGTCCATGGTCGCTGGTCGCTTTCAGCGCCTGCGCGCAGACGGCGCCATGCCCGACCGCGTCCACCGAGACGCCCGCCATGGAGCCGCGCGTGATCTCCCGTATTGCCGCATGCGCTTCGTCGGGCGTTCCGCCGACCGTATGCGTAACGCCGCACTGCTCGGCGATTTCGCGCCGTTTCTGGACAGGGTCGACGCCGATGACGCGGAAGCCGCGTATGCGGAACGCCTGCGCCGCCTGGTTGCCGACCATCCCAAGCCCGTACACGGCGACCCATGGATTGTCCCGCAGATCGGCGACCAGAAGCGCCGTTACAGCGACGCCTGTCATGCGCGAGGCGGCGGCGGTCGCCGAGTCCATGCCGCCAGGAACCTGGACGACGAGGCGGGAGGCGTCGTATCGGGCATGGGAAGTGTGGTTGGCGTAGGTGAAGACGCGGTCGCCGACCTGCGCCCTTGAGACGGCGGCGCCGGCGGCGCGTACCATCCCAACATTCGCATAGCCCGATTTCCATGGGTATGAACACCATTGCCCGCGCAACTGCGTTTTCGGCTCTACGCCTGTGTAGTTTGCCAGCTCGGTTCCGGAGCTGATGTAGGTTGCCTCCGTTTCGATGAGCAGGTCGTTAGGGCGCAGGTTTTCGTCCAGCTCCGCCTCTTGAAGCTCCACCTCGTTTTGCCCAGTGACGACGACATTCTTTATTTTCATGCGCGAAAGTCCTGTGTTGAATTGCGCCAATTTAAGGCAGATTCTACCATCATCGCCGCATGAGCGTACCGCCTTTATTCATGGAAAAAGGCTTTGCCAACCAGACCGTTCCCGCTTCCGCGGGGACATGCGCTCCAGCGCAAGCGGGAATCCAGAGTTTTCCCAGACAACCTCCGCATTCCAAAGCGAAACCCTCTAAAACCAGCGCCATCGCCAGTAGAGACTGTCGTCAGCAGAAAGCGCTTGATTCAAAAGCCAAATTCGGTTACACTGCCGACGCCGCAGAAGTGTAAAGCCTGGGCAGGTTTTCGCTGCGGCAAGGCGCAGATGAGTCAGGCTCGTCTGCTAAGGGCAGCGGCATCAACAAGGAGAATTTGACATGATGCAACGAATCTTTTTGACAAGCGTTGCGGCGCTGTGTCTGTTTCACGGGAGCAGCTGGGCGGTTCAGAACAGCGCGCTCGTTCTGTATCTCGATTTTGAAGAAGGCGCCGGCGGCGCGGCGATGGACGCCTCCAAGCATGGCAACAACGGAACGGTTCACATGGCGAAGTGGGCGGACGGCAAGTACGGCAAAGGGGTCTCTTTCAGCGGCCAGGCCGGCGGATGGGTGGAGGTGCCGGACTCGCCTTCGCTCGACATCGTCGATGAGATCACGCTCATGGCGTGGGTTTATCCGACGACGTTCAACAACGAATGGCAGCGGATCGTCAACAAATGCTGGGCGGGCGATACTTGGCCGTGGATGTCGTACGGCTTTTACGAGATGGCCGGCACCGACGGGCGACTCGGCTTCACGATTGCCACCGGCAATGGACAGGAGCGGCTGTGCCGCAACGGCCAAACGCCTCAAATGCCGGCCAACGAGTGGAACCACATCGCCGCCACATACGACGGAGCCGTCATGCGCCTTTACCAGGACGGCAAGGAGGTATTGACTGCCGCCGCCTCAGGACCGATTGCGACCAACGATGTGCCGGTCGCCATCGCGCGAAACAGCGAAGGCAACCGCGAACATTTCCACGGTTCCGTTGACGAGGTGGGCATCTGGAGCGCCGCGCTGACGCCGGATGAGATTCAGACCGCCATGGCGGGCGATATTCTGCTGTCGGTGGAACCTGCAGGAAAACTCGCGGTTCAATGGGCAGATTTGCGGGATCAACGCTAAAGCCGCATTTTGAACGGGCGCAGTCGCTTTATTCGGCGAATGTAAAGTTCAAGAGAAAAATCTTGAATTTGGTTGCGCGGTTCAGGGTTGCCATGTTATACTCTGTCATGGAGCGTTAACGCGCACCATGAATCGACACAACAGGATCCTTTTCAACAGGAGGAAAAACATGTCTCGTCGTTTTCTTATGGCGGTTGTGTCCGTCGCCGCTGTGTTGTTGGCAATTCTGGCATGGTTCCTTTGGATGAATGGAGCCGTCGACTCCAAAGACATGGATACGGCATCCTCTGAAACGGAGGCGCGCGGCGCCGAAAGGTTGACGGTTGATGGGCAAACGCCGAAACGCGTTGAGGAGAAGCCGACCGCGTCCGGACCGTCCGAGCTTTCTGAGGCGCCTGAATCGGTAGGCGTTTCCGCAGGCGAGAATCCGTACAATTTCAAAACGAAGGAAGAAGCGTATGACTTCTTTGCGGAGCTGGTCGGATTGGAGCACGATCGTATGATTGCGGAAGGAAAGCCGCCCTCCTCGGTGGCAGCGCGCGGTATTGTGTATGACCGCGTTTTTTTCAACAACGAGATGCCGCAATTGAGAGAAGCGATGAATCCATTTCTTCCAGAGTACACGCCCGACGGAACATACATCGAAAACAGCGATCGACTTTCAGATAAATGGTCTGAACCAACCCGATTGCTGGTGCATACGGGTCGTCTGCCCGAGACCGAATTGTACGCGAAAGCGACCTTGCCGAACGGCGAGATTCGCTATCTGAAAGGTTTTGAAATTCTGAAGGTAACATACCAAACAAAGGCAATACTTGACGAGAAGGGCCGTCAGGCCTTTGCGAAGTGGGAGAGCAGAGAACAGGATCTGCTCAAGCGTTTTCAAAGCGGCGGCCTTTCACAGAATGAGGAAGCAGAGATGTCTAGACTGGGGGCGATTTTAGACATCATTCGAAAACCGTCTTTGTCCGACCAATACGCCGAATATCGGCAAGCGAAGCCAGACGACCCCCGCGCGATTGTGAAGGAGCTGGATTTAGGAGTCGTTGAGAAAGTGATTGATCTGGACGCACTGATAGAACGCGGGCAGTAGGCTTTCAGCCGCTCACTTGACCAGCTCCAGCAGCCCCCAGACGCTTGGGTCGCGGAACGGGTCTAGCTCCTGCCCCGCTGTCCAATGCTGCGTTCGTCCGCCGGCGTCTCGGATGATGTAGTTGAAGCCGATCCTTTTATGGGCGGTCGGGTCGAAGGTCGGTATCGTCTGCCGCGTGAGCGTCGCGTCCAGCTTGTATCCGCGGTTGAAAAGGTCGCAGTGGACGCGCACCGTTTCATCGTTCGGGATGGCAACCTGATATTCGACCGCCGGCTCGCACCGCCCCGCTATCGGCTCCCGACCGGGCAGCAGGAAGAAGTGAACGCAATGCTCCGTGTACCGGTCGCGCGGGAGGGAGCCGCGCAGGTCTAAAAAGATCTCCGCGCAGTCTCCCTCCCACCATCGGTTTGGAAGCGGTTGGGGCGGGCGTCGCAGGTTCACCTGAAAACCGAAGCGCAGTTCGTCGTCTGTCCAGCCGGCGTATGCGGTCGCAAACGGCTCGTCCCAGTCGTCGTCTCCGTCCCCAATCAGACCTGTTAAAAGGTAAGGCGGGGAGACGATCTCAAACGGCTCCATCGGTCCGATGCGCCTGCATTCCGCGACGGGGCGAAAAGCGTACCGCGCCGGTATCAGCGCCATACCGCCGCCTTACGCTTCGTCTTTCAACGCCGCTTGAGCGGCAGCCAGCCGCGCAATCGGCACGCGGAACGGCGAGCAGCTCACATAATCCAGCCCGGCGCGATGGCAAAAAGCGACCGAGGACGGCTCTCCGCCATGCTCTCCGCAGATGCCGACTTTCAGATCGGAGCGCGTCTCCCGCCCTTTCTCCGTTCCGATTTCGATCAGCTGTCCGACGCCGTCTTGGTCAATAGCGACGAACGGATCGCCCAGGTAGATGTCCCGCTCAATGTAGATCGGGAGAAAGCGGGGCGCGTCGTCTCTCGACAGCCCGAACGCGGTCTGCGTCAGATCGTTGGTGCCGAAGCTGAAGAAATCGGCGTCTTCCGCAATCTGATTCGCGACCAGCGCGGCGCGCGGCACCTCGATCATCGTCCCGACAAGGTACTCGACCGCATGCCCTTGCTCTTCAAAGACGCGTTTTGCCGCCGCGTCGATCACCTCGCGCTGCAGCGTCAGCTCCTTGCGCGTCCCGACAAGCGGCACCATGATTTCGGGCTGAACGTCAACGCCTTCTTTGGCGACATTCACCGCCGCTTCGAAGATCGCCTGCGCCTGCGTCTCGGTGATTTCAGGATACGCGATCCCAAGCCTGCAGCCGCGATGCCCCAGCATCGGGTTCGCCTCTTCCAGCGCCGCGATGGACGCCTTCACCGCGTCGATAGAGACGCCCAGCTCCTGCGCGACCTGCTCCGTTTCGCGCTCGGTATGCGGCAGAAACTCATGCAGCGGCGGGTCCAGCGTCCGTATCGTTACAGGCAACCCGTCCATCGCGCGGAAGATTTCCTCAAAGTCTTCGCGCTGCATCGGGAGCAGTTTGGCGAGCGCGTTTCGCCGCTCCTCTTCGCTGTCGGCGAGAATCATCTCGCGCACGGCGACGATGCGTCCGCCTTCAAAAAACATATGCTCCGTTCGGCAGAGACCGATGCCCTCGGCGCCGAACGCGATGCCGTTTTCCGCTTGGTCGGGCTGGTCGGCGTTCGCGCGGACGCCCAATTTACGCGCCTCGTCCGCCCACTCCATGATCTGCGCGTACAGCTGGTAGGTTTTGCTTTCCTTCGCCTCTTCGCGGTTGTCAACGAGCGCCTGAATCACTTCGCTGGGCGCCGTGTTGATGCTGCCTTCAAACACCTGACCCGTGGAGCCGTCGATGGAGATTTCGTCGCCTTCGCGCAGAACGCGCCCGGCGACCTGCATCTCCCGCCGTTCGTAATTGATGTTCAGATCGCCGCACCCGCAGACGCACACCTTGCCCATCTGCCGGGCGACCAGAGCGGCATGGCTGCTGACGCCGCCTCTGGCGGTCAAAATGCCGTCTGAAGCGAGCATGCCTCTTAGATCTTCAGGGCTGGTTTCGATGCGGGCGAGAACAACCTTTTCTCCCGCCGCGGACCGCTCCTCCGCCGCGTCGGCGCTGAAAACAATCTTTCCTGAAGCGGCGCCGGGACCCGCCGGCAGCCCGCGCGCCAGCAGCCGATCGTCCGCCGCCGCCTGACGCAAACCGTCCGCGTCAAACACGGGCGCCAAGATATGCTCAAGCGAATCGGGCGGTATCGTCTGGATCGCCGCCTTCCAGTCCACCAGCCCCTCGTTCGCCATCTCCGCGGCGATGCGAATGGCGGCAAGCCCCGTCCGCTTTCCGTTGCGCGTCTGCAGAAGATAAACCGTGTTGCGCTCAATGGTGAACTCAAAATCTTGCATATCGCGGAACTGACGCTCAAGAACGCCGCGGATGCGTTCCAGCTCCTCGTACGCTTCAGGCATCTCTTCGGCAAGCTGGGCGACCGGCTTTGGCGTCCGAACGCCGGCGACCACATCTTCGCCCTGCGCGTTCAATAGGTATTCGCCGTAAAACGTCTTTTCGCCCGTCGCAGGGTCGCGCGTGAAGGCGACGCCTGTCCCAGAATCCTCTCCCATGTTTCCAAACGCCATCGTCTGAACGTTCACCGCCGTTCCCCAGTCGGACGGGATATGGTACCGCCGCCGATACACAACGGCGCGCTCATTGTCCCATGACCCGAACACCGCCCCGACAGCTCCCCACAGCTGCTCAACAGGGTCTTGCGGAAATTCGCGCCCCGTCCGCTGCTTGATGAGGCGGTTGTACCTCTTAATCAGCTCCTGCAGATCGTCCGCGGTCATGTCGGCGTCCTGCTGCGCTCCGCATTCCACTTTCAGCGCGTCCATCACCTCGTCAAACGGCTCATGCTCATGGTCGTCCCTCGGCTGAACGCCCATGACGACATCGCCGTACATCTGCACAAAGCGACGGTAGCAGTCCCACGCAAACCGGTCATTGTTCGTTTGACGCCCCAGCGCCTGAACGGTCTGATCGTTCAGCCCAAGGTTCAAGATCGTGTCCATCATGCCGGGCATCGATTCCCGCGAGCCGGAGCGCACCGAGAACAGCAGCGGGTTTTCGCTGTCTCCAAAAACCTTCCCTGTCTGCGTTTCCAAAAACTGGACAGCGTCCGCCGTCTCTTCGCGCAGCCCGTATGGGTAGGATCGGTCGTTCTGGGTGAAGTAGGTGCAGACGTCGGTCGTGATCGTGAAGCCGGGCGGAACGGGCAGCCCAATGCGGCTCATCTCGGCAAGGTTGGCTCCTTTACCGCCGAGGAGTTCCCGCAGGGTCGCGTCGCCATCCGTTTTCGTTTGGCTGAAGTAGTACACATTTTTTGGTTCGTCGGGCATGGCGCCTCCAATGACGTTTACATGGAATAGATCATGCGGTTCGCTTCTTCATAATCCGGCTGCAGCGGATCGGTGGACAGATACAGCTTTTGGTACGGCTCATAAAGCTGGATGTAGCTCCAGTTGACGCCGCACAGAATTTTTTCTTCGTTTTGCAGTTTTACGAATCGGCCGCGGAAAGCGGCGCGGGTTGTCTTGGGCGGATGCCTCATGGCGCGTTCAATTTCCTTGTCCGTGACAAGCCGCTCCACGAGACCTTTTTTCTCCATCGAGTAAAAGATGCCCTTCGACATATTGATGTTGTGATATTCTAAGTCTAGCCGCAAAAGCGCGTGGCTGTCCCACCGAATTTTGCGCGACGCGGCATACTTTTCCAGTATCTGCCGCTTGTTGACCCAGTCCAGATAACGATGCAGGCTTTCAGGATCGGTCTCAAGCCCCGTCAGCACCATGTCCCATTTTTCAAGGATGTCCTTCACAAACGGGCTGTCCTCATGCTGATAGTACTCCTTCGCCCGCATCCAGTATTCGCGCTGAACCTGGACGGCGGTCATTCGCTTTCCGCTTTGCAGTTCAATCTCCCGCTTGCATTCCAGGTCTTCGGAGATCTGCGTCAGCGCCGGCACCGACTCGCGCAGCTCCAGCGATTTGTCTAAGGCGCCGTCCTCGATCATCTGGAGTATCAGGTCCGTCGTCCCGACCTTTAAATAGGTCACAAATTCGGACATGTTCGAGTCGCCGACGATCACATGCAGGCGGCGGTATTTTTCGCGGTCGGCGTGCGGTTCGTCTCTGGTGTTGATGATGCCGCGCGCCGTCGTCGTCGCGATGGAGATGTCTTCGCGGATATACTGCGCCCGCTGTGAAATGACAAACCGCCCCCGTTCAGACGAGCGAACCTTCCCGGCCCCGCTGAACACCTGCCGCGTAACAAAAAACGGAATCAGCAGCGCGGGCAGCTGTCGAAAGCCGACCGATCTGTCCATCAGATAATTTTCATGGCAGCCGTAGGTGTTGCCGGGCGTGTCGGTGTTGTTTTTGAAGACGGAGATTTTACCGGGCAGCCCCTCTTGGCGCATCTTTTTTTCGGCGGATTTGGCAAGGTATTCGATGATCCGCTCCCCTGCCCGGTCATGCGCGACCAGCTCCCGCACATCGTCGCATTCGGGCGTCGCGTATTCTGGATGGCAGCCGATGTCCTGATAAAACCGCGCCCCGTTTTCCAAAAACACGTCGGGGTACATCCGCTTAGAGATGATTTCCCTGAAGAGATAGACGACCGAGTTTTGAATCGACAGAGCCTTTCCGCCCTTTTTGTCGGCGGAGCAGATGATGCCGTACTCGTTTTCAAGACCGTAAACGCGCCGCTTCAAACCGCTTCCCCAAACCGAAACCAACCCAACCTGCAATCTATTATACACGCTCCAGCCGCTCAAGGCATGTGAACTGATCTTGCGTCTTTAGAGCGCCGTTTTGGAATGCGACGGCTCTATGGGAAAACTCTGGATTCCCGCTTACGCGGGAATGACGGCCTGGATCCGCAGGCAGTCGCGCAAAATGCATATCATCGTATAGAGACAGCCCCGCGCTGCGCTCCTTGATTCCTAGCCGCGCCTGTGTTACGCTAAACGCGCCTCAACATCAAAAGCGGGAGCGGATCATTGAGCCATCGAAGCGTTCTTTTCATCATCGCGGACGACTGGAGCCGACTCAGCCGCGCCTACGGCGATCCGATCATTCAGACGCCGAACATCGACGCGCTGACGGAGCGGGGCGTCCTGTTCGACTACGCTTTTTGCACAAGCCCCTCCTGCGCCGTCAGCCGCGCCTGCATTCTCACCGGTCAGCACAGCCACACGCACGGGCAATACGGGCATTCGCACGGCATACACGGTTTCCGCACGCATGCAGGCTCCCAGTCGATCCCGAAAATCTTGCGCTCTCAAGGCTTTGCGACCGCATGCGTTGGCAAAAAGCATGTCGATCCGCCGTCCGTCTACCCGTTTGCGTATGAGCCGGCGGTGAACGCGCGCAGCCCGCTTGACATGGCGGCGAAGGTTCGCACCTTTTTGGCGATGAACCCCGACCGCCCGTTTTACTGCCATGTCGGATGCACATATCCGCATCGGGCGGGGCAAGGCTACGGCAACGAGCAGGTTCAGCCGGGCGTTCAGCGCGTTCCATACGACCCCGCCGATGTCCCTGTTCCAAACTTCCTGCCGGACAACGAAGCGACGCGGCGCGATCTGGCAGAGTATTATGAAAGCGTCTCGCGCTACGATCAGGTCGTCGGCGCCGTTCTAGAGGCGCTGGAAGAGTCGGGGCGCGCGGACGAAACGCTGATCGTTGTCACGACCGACCATGCGATGCCGTTTCCCGGCGCGAAGGCGTCCAGCTTCGACAGCGGACACCGCTGCCCGCTCATCGTCAGCAGCCCAGAGCAGACGCGGCGCGGCGTCGTCAACAAGGCGCTCATGAACTGGGTCGATTTCTGCCCGACGATACTGAACTGGTGCGGCGCGGAGTATCCAGACGGCGCGGCGCCTCTCCCAGGACGCTCGCTCCTGCCGATACTGGAAGACGACTCGGAACGTCCAGGCGGAGGCGAATGGGAAGAAACCTACTTTTCGCATTGCTTCCACGAGGTGACGAATTATTACCCGTACCGCGTCCTGCGCGGACGCCGTTACAAATTGACGCGCAACCTGGCGAGCGGTTTGCCGACGCCGCTGCCGAGCGACCTGTTCCGCTCCATCACATGGACGGCGGTACGGAACGAAAACATTGAAAACTTAGGAGAACGGCCGCGGCGCCATTTTTTGAATCAACCGGCGGAGGCGTTATACGACATGGAGAACGACCCGGCGGAGGCGCGCAACCTGATTGACGAACCGAAACTGGCGGGGACGGTTCAGGAGATGCGCAAAAAGCTGATGCAGTTTAGAATCGAAACGAAGGATCCGTGGTTGGAGCAGTCGTTTCAAGAAGGGGAGCCGGGCGCGCGCGTTCGTTAATCCGTTTCCGCCTCGCGCCGGCGCATTTCGTCGATATAGGCGAGCGACTGCATACTGCTCATGCGGTCTAGGTACAGGACGCCGTCCAGATGGTCAATCTCATGGAGCAGGATGCGCGCGGCAAGACCCTCGGCTTCGATGCGCCGGTCGCGGTCAAGCGGGTCTTTCGCTTCGACGACAATGCGGACGGGGCGCTCCACGAGACCGCGTATTTCGGGGATGGAGAGGCAGCCCTCCCAGTCTTCAAGCGTCTCTTCGGAGCGTTCGACAACCTTCGGGTTGATCAAAATGAGCAGTTCAGGCTCGGTATGTTCATCAGGCGGAGGAGGAACGGCGAGAATGATCCGTTTGGATTCGCGCACCTGCGGCGCGGCAAGCCCGATGCCGTTATACTCTTCGAGCGTGTCGATCATGTCGTCAATGAGTCGGCGCGTTTGGGGCGACCGTATTTCTCGGCTTGGAACGGGCAGCGCCTGCCGCCGCAAAGCGGGATGCCCCATGCGCGCGATTTTTAAGACAGCCATCTTCTCCTCCGTTTCGTTTATCTTAACGCGCGGGAGTGAAAAAATCAATGAATCCGCTTGACCCCGCTAAAAATAAAAGTCATCATGTGCATGGCATGGTTTGCAACTCAAGGAGTTTTGTTATGGCGATTCGACTTGCGCTACTGGGAGCTTGCATGGCGGCGCTCATAGCCGGTTGCGACTTATCGTCGTCTCTGACAACATCGGCCCCGCTGTACTCGTTCAAAATGAAAAGCATTGACGGCAATGAGGTCGCGCTGAAATCGTTTCACAACCAGGCGCTTCTCATCGTCAACACCGCGTCCAAATGCGGCTTGACGAACCAATACGAGGCGCTGGAGGCGCTCTACCACAAGTACAAAGATCACGGGTTCTCGGTCCTGGCGTTTCCGTCGAACGAATTCGGACAGCAGGAGCCTGGATCCGACGACGAAATCAAGCAGTTCTGCAAAAAGAACTACGGCGTCACCTTCCCGCTCTTCTCCAAGATCGCCGTCAGAGGCGAGCAGATCCATCCGCTTTATGCGTATCTGACGCAAAAGGTGGAAAACGAACAGCTGCGCGGCGACATCCGATGGAACTTCGACAAGTTTCTGGTGAACCGAGAGGGCGACGTGATCGGGCGCTTTGATCCGCGCGTTGCGCCGGACAGCCCCGAGCTGGTCGCCCAGCTGGAGGAGGCGCTCGGTTATGAACCGGAGCCGCCCATCTACGGCTTCACGATGAAGACGATCAACGGCGCGGAAAAGCCGCTCAAAGCGTACCGCAATCAGACGCTTCTGATCGTGAACACCGCGTCCAACTGCGGTCTCACCCCGCAATACGAAGGGCTGGAGGCTCTTTACAACAAATACAAAGACCACGGCTTTTCGGTCTTGGGCTTCCCGTCAAACGAATTCGGGCAGCAGGAGCCGGGATCGGATGTGGAGATCAAGGAGTTCTGCAAAAAGAACTACGGGGTCACCTTCCCGCTCTTCTCCAAGATCGCTGTCAGAGGCGAGCAGATCCATCCGCTGTATGCGTATCTGACGCAGGAGATCGAGAATGAAGCGCTGCGCGGCGACATCCGATGGAACTTCGACAAGTTTCTGGTGAACCGAGACGGCGAAGTGATCGCCCGCTTTGCGCCGCGCTCTCAACCGGACGATGAACAGCTGGTCGCCCAGCTAGAGGACGCGCTCGGTTACGAAACGGAAGCGCCCCTGTACGGCTTCACGATGAAGACAATCAGCGGAGAGGAAGCGCCGCTCGAAACGTACCGCAACCAAGCGCTTCTCATCGTCAATACGGCGTCCAACTGCGGTCTCACCCCGCAATACGAGGGGCTGGAGGCGCTTTACAACAAATACAAAGACCAAGGCTTTTCGGTCTTGGGCTTCCCATCGAACGAATTCGGACAGCAGGAGCCGGGATCGGATGTGGAGATCAAGCAGTTCTGTAAAAAGAACTACGGGGTCACCTTCCCGCTCTTCTCCAAGATCGTCGTCAAAGGCGAGCAGATCCATCCGCTGTATGCGTATCTGACGCAGGAGGTGGCGAATGAAACGCTGCGCGGCGATGTCCGATGGAACTTCGACAAGTTCCTGGTGAACCGAGACGGCGAAGTGATCGCGCGCTTTACGCCGAGCGCGGAGCCGAACAGCCCTAAGCTGGTCGCCCAGCTGGAGGCGGTTTTGGCGGACGGAGCTGACAAAAAGCCTGAGCAGAAAGAGACGCAGTGAAGCTGGGAGAATTAAACCCGCCGCAGCGCGTGTTGATGGGTCCCGGTCCGAGCGCCGTGCATCCGCGCGTTCTGGAAGCGATGGGCAAGCCGCTGCTGGGGCATTTAGACCCCGCTTTTCTTGCGATCATGGACGAAACGCGCGAGCTGCTGCGCGCCGTCTTCGGTACCGAGAACGAGCTGACGATACCGGTCTCTGGAACCGGCAGCTCCGGAATGGAGGCGGCGCTTGTCAACATTCTTGAACCAGGCGACCATGCGGTCGTCTGCGTCAACGGCGTCTTCGGCGGGCGCATGGCGGACATCGTTGAGCGGTGCGGCGCGCATGCGACTCTTGTGGAGGCGCCTTGGGGCGAGATTGTTCCGCCTGAAAAAGTTGCCGACGCGCTCAACGAGACGCCGAATCCGAAGGCCTTGGCAGTTGTGCATGTGGAAACATCTACAGGCGCGCGTCAGCCGCTGCGCGAGACGGCGCGGCTGGCGCATGAAAGCGGCGCGCTGTTTTTGGTGGACTCGGTGACGTCGCTCGGCGGCGCGCCGGTTGATGTGGACGAGATCGGCATCGACATCTGTTACGGCGGAACGCAAAAATGCTTGAGCTGCCCCCCTGGCTTGTCTCCGATCACCTTCAGCGAACGGGCGGTTGAAGCGATACAGAATCGGCGCAGCAAGGTTGCCTCATGGTATTTGGACATGACGCTCATCTCCAAATACTGGGGGGCGGAGCGGGTCTACCACCATACGGCGCCCATCTCCATGATCTATGCGCTGCGCGAAAGCTTGCGCCTCGTCGTCGAGGAGGGGCTTAAAGCGCGGTATGAACGGCACCGCCTGCATTCCGCCGCGCTGTGCGCCGGCCTCGAAGCGCTCGGATTGACTCTCGGCGCTCAAGAAGGGTACCGCGCGCCGATGCTGATCATGGTTCTCATACCGGACGGGGTGGAGGACGCCGCCGCGCGCCGCCGTCTGCTGGAGGAGTTCGGCATTGAGATCGGAGGCGGGCTGGGCGCGTTCGCAGGAAAGGCATGGCGCATCGGCTTGATGGGCGAATCGTGCAGCCGCGCGAACGTGATGCGTTTCCTAGAGGCTCTTGAGTCGATTTTGCGAAGCCAGGGGCAGTCGATACCGCGCGGCGCGGGGCTGTCCGCCGCGATGGAACAGTATGAAAGCGGCGGTTGAATCGGCGCAGACGCAGTTAGCCGCATACCTGCGCGAACGCGGCTTAAAAATCACCCAGGAGCGCATGGCGGTTCTGCGCGAGGCGCTGGCGTTTGACGGGCATTTTGAGGCGGAAGACCTGCAGGTGTCTCTGCGGCGGGGCGGGCGGCGCGTCTCCCGCGCGACGATCTACCGCACCATCAAGCTGCTGCTGGACGCCAACCTGCTGCGCCGCTCCTTTTCGTCTGCCGGAAAGCAGACCTATTATGAGAACATGCTGGACAGCCGACAGCATGAGCATCTGATCTGTACCCGCTGCGGGCGCGTCATTGAGTTCCGTAGCGACTTTTTAGAAGACGCGCTCAAGAAAGAGGCGGCGGCGCGCGATTTTGAATTCAAACGGCTGCGCATCGAAATCTTTGGAGAGTGCGCCAACTGCTCAACCGCCCCCCTTGACTGAATGGACGGCGCCAAATCGCCTGTCGCGCCCTTGGTAGGTCAACACCGCCTCGTAAAGATCGCGCCGGCGGAAGTCGGGCCAGCAGGTCGGGGTAAAATGAAACTCGGCGTAGGCGCTTTGCCACAGCAG
This sequence comes from Candidatus Poribacteria bacterium, assembly GCA_963665845.2. Taxonomy (GTDB): domain Bacteria; phylum Poribacteria; class WGA-4E; genus JAPPNK01. Next base: position 986,683 of record OY762492.1, on the reverse strand, counting down.
AAAGTTGCTCAAGCGCATCTCGCCGCTGGTGCGGATAATCAGGTCGGGGTCGGGCAGCGGCTCCGTGTCTAACCGACGGGCGACCGCCGCTTCGTCGATCTCGTCGGCGGAAAGGCGCCCCGCCTCAACATCCCGCGCGACCGCTTGAACGGCGCGTACCATCTCCTGCCTGCCGCTGTAACTGAGCGCGAGCGTCAACGCAAGCCCGTCGTTCCCCCGCAGGCGGCGAATCGAACGGTTCAGCTCCCAGCGGACATTGAGCGGGAGGCGCCGAAGATCGCCGATGGCGCGCAGCGTCACGTTGTTGCGGTTGAGGCGGGGGGTCTGTTTTCGCAGCTGGCTCCGAAACAGCCCCATGAGCGCTTTCACTTCGGAGGCGGGCCGTTTCCAGTTTTCAGAAGAAAAGGCGTAAAGAGTCAGCGCCTCCGCCTGCAGCCGGCTGCTTTCATCGACCGCCCCCCAGACCGCGTCCACAGCGGCGCGGTGACCCTCAATGCGCGACAGCCCGCGCCGAGTCGCCCACCGCCCGTTGCCGTCCATGATGATGGCGATATGGCGCGGCATGCGCTCCAGATCGACGAGCGCTTCCATGTCGTCGTCGGAAAGGTAGGAAAAATCGAGCGCCTGCTTCCGCTCTGGATGAAGGTTGGGCGTGGCTTTCAGCAAAATGCGGCGTCCTAAAAATATGGCGTCCATACAAGAATACCATATAAGCCCCGCTTCGACAACAATTCATGCTGACCTCACCCTTAGAGTCGGGACAATTCTGGTTGTGAACGCGGACGGTTTCGGGGTAGACTCTGGATTCCCGCTTGCGCGGGAATGACGGTTTGGTTGGCGGCGCCTTTTTCCCATGAATAAAGCGATTGTCGGTTCAAATGTCCCTACTTTATGCATGAGGTCAGTTCATGCCGGCCGGCAGTATGCTCATACGCAGATATTCGCGGCGCTGTCTCCGATTCCCCTTGAAAAGGGGGATAGGGGGTTTTAGCCGCGCGGGTTGCGCTTGGTTTTGAACTAGGATTGAAGGATTAGTAAGATTTTCAGGACGGAGTTTTCGGGAATACTCTTGGCAATCTTTTCAATCCTGGAAATCCTAGTTCAGACAACAGCTAAGATTCCCGCGCGTTTTACCGCAGGGGCGGGAATGCATGTCCTCGCGGGCATGTCCTCGTGAAAACGGGGAAGCGGGGAAAGACGAGGAGCGGACAGGCGTTGGCTGGCTCAAGCGGGGCGCGGCGCGTCCGCGGGCAGCAGATCGGCGATGTCCCACAACAATGTGGAGCCAGTACTTCCGGCGGTCGCCAGCTTCGTCCCGTCCGCTGAAAAGACGGGGTAAGCGGTGTAGCCTAAGCCTGTATCGATCGTCATGATATGCCATTCTTTTTGAATATCCCAGAGTGTAACCACCCCATAGCTTGAGGTGGCAAGAATGGCGTCGTTCGGCGAAAACACAATGCGATGAACGGAATTGCGGTGTCCTGTCAGCGCCGCTTTGCATTCTCCCGTTTGGAGGTCCCAGAGCCGAACAGCAATGCTCTTGTCCCTTTCCTCCGCGCTGGCGAGCGTTCTCCCGTCCGTCGAGAAGGCGGCTCGATAAATGCCTTCGGCGTTCGCGGCGAGAGTCGCTTGAAGTTCACCCGTCTCAACATTCCAGACCTGCAGCCCGTTCTCTTTGCAGACGCCGGCGACGGTCTTCCCGTCCGCCGACAGCGCCTTAAAGTTGACGCTGTTCTCTGCCGTGAAGGCGGTTCGACCTGTTTTCGTTTGGACATCCCAAACGCGCACGGTTTTATCTTCGCCGGCGCTGACCGCCGTTTTTCCGTCGGGAGAGAAGGCGGTCAACAGCGCCTTATCGGTATGCCCCTTCATCTCTGCTTCCAGCTTGCCCGTTTGCGCGTTCCAAAGCCGAACCGCGCCGTTTTCTCCGCAGCTGGCGAGCGTCTCTCCGTCGGGGGAAAAGGCGGTGGAATATGTCCTGCCCGCGCAGCCTCTCAATACGATTCGCTCGTCGCCTGTTTCGGCGCTCCATAGCCAGATCTTGTTGTCGGCGGCGACAGCAAGCGTCTCTCCGTCGGGGGAGAAAGCGGCGGCTTCTCCTCCTCTCACATGCCCTTTGACAACCGTCTGCGCCTCGCCCGTCTCGACATTCCACAATCGGATCTCGGCGTCCCTGGCGGCGCTGGCAGCCGTTTTTCCGTCCGGCGAAATGGCGGCGCAATGGATGTCTTCCGTATGCGCTTCAATGCGCCGTTGAATCTGCCCAGTCTCTATGTCTCGGATGAGCAGATCGCCGCCCCAGCCGCCGCTGACAAACAGGTTTCCGCCGCGCGAACAGGAAATGGAGCGGACAAACTCGGAGGCGTTTTCCAGCGTTTGAACGCAGTCGCCCGTTTCGGCGTTCCAGATTCGTATCGTCTTGTCGTCCCCGCCTGTGATGAGCGTCCGCCCGTCCGCCGAATAGGAGACGGCATGAACCAGATTCGTATGCCCTTTCAAAGTTATTTCGGGTTCCTGCGTTTCGGGATTCCAGAGCCGAACGGTATGATCCTCGCGGGAGCTGGCAACGGTTTGTCCGTCAGGCGAAAAGGCATGCGCCCAGTAACTAACTCTCTTCTCGTCATGCTGAAAGCGCGCAATGCGTTCGACTGTCTGCAGGTTCCACAGCATGATGTCGTCGCATGATCCGGTTGCAAGGGTTTGTCCGTCCGGCGAAAATGCCAAGGCTTTCGCATCGTAATTATGCCCCCATATTTCGGGGCTTCGACCCGTTTCAACATCCCACAGCTCCACATAGCCCATTTCAAGAGCGGCGGCGAGCGTCTTTCCGTCCGGCGAAAAGGCGACCGCCTGCACCTGCCATGCGTTGAAGCGGTTACGCTGCGCGCCCGTCTCGGCGTCGTAAAGCCTAACAGAGAGGCTGGAGCCGACCGCAAGCGTCTTTCCGTCCGGCGAAAAGGCGAGGCATTTAACCGGCCCCTTTCCGAAACGCCTCGTTGCTTGGTTGAAGTCGATTCTGCGGGAGCCGTCATGCTTGATTTGCGACACCGCCTCTTTCAGTTGGACGGATGGCATTGCGGCGAAGGTTCCGCCCCCGGTCGGAACATCCACAATGACGCCGACCGCCTCGCTTTGCTCATTCAGAACAGCGCTGCCGACCGCGCCGCCAGGGACGCTGCCGTCGAACAGAATGCGCGGCATGTCAGGGTCGATTTGAAAGCTGTTCACCGTCGCTTCCCGCCAGACGGTCCGCGAATATTTTTCGATGTTTTCAACCACATAGACGCGCTCGCCGACCTGCAGAGAGTCGACAGAAAGAGGCAAGACCCGCTGCGTCAGCGATGAAACGCGCAGAAAAGCAATGCCGCTCTCTGAGTCTTGAAAAGCGGCGCCGTCCACATGAAACAGGACAGGGTCTTCCGTATCCCGCTGAAGATAGAGGCGGTCGGCGCCATCCTCCAGGATGCGGGCGCTGGTCGCGACAAGCCCCTCTCGGACGAAGAAGCCGTTGACCGTCCTATTTTCCGTCTTCACCAGAACTGTAGAACCTTCAGCTCTGTATGCGATCATTCTCGTGTCAAGCGCGTTCATAGATCACCCCCCCCAATGATATCCGCTGTTCATAGATTACACCGCCGCGGTTAGAATGTCAAAAGGCTTTGCTGACCTTACGTCTTAACTGGACATGCCGCCATGCGAATGGCGGGCGGCACGGGTTGTTCCCCGCAATGTCCAGAATACGCGAACCTGCGTTTCTTTCTACTATGAGGCATAGCGCCTCTTTGGGCGCGGGCGGGCTATTTTAAATGCGGCTGCCCATTTCAGCGTTATTCCGAAGCCTGTCTTTCTTTTCAATCTTAAAAATCCTAGTTTAGACAACTGGGACGGCGCCGGCGGCGTCTAAGATTCCCGCGGGCATGAGGTCAGAATGTTTGACATGGCGCATGCGATATGCTGTACTCTTAATGCGGGATTTTCCGCGCAGCGTTTTAAACAGGATACTTGCAGGCGATTGGCGGAGTCTGATATGCAAAACAGCGAAGCTCTCACCGGTCCTTTTCATGAACATCGGCCGCTCATTGCGGAAAGTCATGGCTCTCATGCGCATGGGCATCATCACGGGCATGGACATCATCATGGGCATTCGCATGCCGGCGGGCATCATCATCATTATCATGCGGGTCAGCTTCACCGCCCGGCGCAGCGGCGCGCGTTTCTGATCTGCATACTGCTGACGATCGCCATGATGATCGTCGAAACGGTCGGCGGCTACCTCTTCCGCAGCCTTATGCTCCACAGCGACGCGATACATATGTTTTCGCACGCCGCCGCGCTGGGCGTCAGCTACGCCGCCATCCTGCTGGCGTCCCGCCGGACAAGCGGGAGCTACTCGTTCGGCTTGTTCCGCATCGAAATACTGGGCGCGTTTATCAACGGCGTTCTGCTGGTCTTCTTTACGATCTGGATCGTGTACGAAGCGATCCATCATATCGCGCATCCAAAGGATATTCTCGTCAAGGAGATGTTTATCGTCGCCGTCTTCGGGCTTTTCGTGAACCTCGGAACCGCGGCCATTCTTTTCCGCTCCGGCGTGGAAGACCTGAACACCAAAAGCGCCTTTATACATATGCTGGGCGACGCGCTTTCCTCCGTCGGCATCGTTGTCGGGGCGGGGATCGTTTGGTTCACCGGCTGGACGATTATCGATCCGCTGCTGAGCATTGCGATTGCGCTGGTGATTGGGCGGTGGGCGTATTCCCTGCTGCGCGATTCGATACGCATTCTCATGGAGCGGAAGCCGGACGGAATCGATCTGGACGAGGTGGCCGAAAGCATGCGCGCCCGCTCCTCCGAGAAGGTGGCGGTGGAAGACCTGCATGTGTGGGAGATCACATCGCAGTATGTTTGTCTGTCGGCGCGCCTTGAGGTGAAGGGCATGTCGGTTCAGGAGGCGTCGCAGCTGCGGGTTGCGCTCGCCGACGAGCTGCGCGACCGGTTCGGCATCGCCCATGCGACGCTCTGGTTTGTTGAGTCGTAGAGGCGCCGCTCCCATGCGTCGTCATTCACGCGCAAGCGGGAATCCAGAGGCGCCGCGAGCCTTAAACCCCCCTAACCCCCCTTTTCAAGGGGGGAATCGGACGGCGGATCGCTTTCTTCTTCAGGCGGCGCATATGAAACGCGCCAGATCTTGTGTCCGCCGTCCTCTAAGATGAGCAGCGACCCGTCCAGCAGCTGCGCCAAACCGACAGGTCGCCCCCATACCTCTTTAGAGTCGGGGTTCTCGCTCCATCCTGATATAAAGTCTTCGTAGCTGCCGACGGCGGTTCCGTCAGGATTCATATGCGCGCGGATGATCTTATACCCCGTGCGCCGCGCGCGGTTCCATGAGCCATGCAGGGCGACCAGCAGTTCGCCCTGATACTCTTCAGGAAACATCTCTCCTGTATAAAACAGAAGCCCGAGCGCCGCCGAATGCGACTGTATCAGAACATCCGGCGCCAGCGTCTTTTCGACCAGGTCCATCCGCTTGCCGTTGAGCCGCGGGTCCGCGTTGGGACCGATATAGGCGTAAGGCCAGCCGTAAAATCCGCCGTCCTGGATGGAGGTTACATAGTCGGGCGGCAGGTCGTCGCCGAGTCCGTCCCGTTCGTTCACCGTCGTCCAGAGCGCGCCCGTCTTTGGATGAAAACGCAGCCCAACGGCGTTCCGCAGCCCCGACCCGTAGACGCGCGCGCCGCTTCCGTCAGGGTTGTACTCCATGACCGTCGCGCGCGGCAGCGGCTCCTCGTCAATGTTCGATCTGGAGCCGATGGAGACATACATCTTGGAGCCGTCCGGCGAAAAGATGACGTCGCGCGTCCAGTGTCCGCCTGTCGGGATGTTCGGCACGACAACCTCCAGTTCGCCTTCCGCCTTCTCTTGTCCAGGCGCATACGGCAAACGAACGACATTGTGCGTGTTCGCAATGTAAAGATAGCCGTTGTGAACGTCGATGCCGAAAGGGCGCTGAAGGCCGGTCAAAAACTCGGAGCGGAACTCCGCTTTGCCATCGTTGTCGGCGTCGCGCAGGAGCGTTACTTTTCCGCCGCCCGACTCGACGACCAGAACGTCGCCGTTCGGCGCGATATACGCTTGCCGCGGTATCCGAAACCCTTCAGCCCACAGCTCCACTTTGAAACCGTCCGGCATGGTAAGCCTGTCGACATTCATTTTGGGGATCACAATCGGCGCGTTGTGGACCGAGTCGCTGTGAAAGGGCTTCGGCAGATCGGACGGGCGGATATGAACCGTTTCCGCGTACGCTGACAGCGCGATGATGAACGCGAACGAGACGAGAAACGCTTTTTTCTTAAGCATGATCAACCCCCGTAACCAGAAACGCGACGCCGCCAGCCCGCATGAGCGCCTTGCAGTAGACCGTCAACACATTGCCGCTGTCGGATGTCCATAACACCGGATCGCCTTCTTTTGGATAGGCGAGCAGCTGAACATACGCAAAATCGGGCTGATCGCCTTGATCGGGATAATCGTTGGAAACGCGGTCGACCCGCAGGCGCGCCGACCGCCGGACAGGAGCGTCATGCGGGGCAGAGTCGGCGGCGGGCGCTCCGCGTATGCGCATTTTTGAAATTGCCATCGTAACGCCTCTAATTTAAAACTCGTCCAGTTGTTCAAGGGCGTCCCGCGCCTCGTTTTTGACGCGCAGATCGCCGTTCGCCGCCGCATGCTTTGCCGACTGCTCAAACGCTTCGCGCGCCTTCTCTTCGTCGTCCGCGCCGATATGCGCCCTGCCAAGCTCCAGCCATGCCGCGCTGTAACCCTCATCCAGCTCCACCGCCCTTTTCAGCGCTTTCTGCGCCTCTTCAAAACGCTCCTCGTCCAGGTATAATCTTCCCAGCGTAAAAAACAGCATCGGATCGTCTGGGTCTTGCTCTATGACCTCTAAAATCAACTGCTCGCGCGTCTGGTCTGCCATCGTAACTCCCCGCCGTGTCAAGATTGTCCAGCGTTACGATACGCTTCTTGGCGGGCGGTTGCAACTGCCGCGCCGACGCGCCCGTCCTTTAAACCCCCCTAGCCCCCCTTTTCAAGGGGGGAATCGGACTCCCGCGTCTCTTCTCGTCATTCCCGCGCAAGCGGGAATCTTAAGGTGTCGCAGCCGACGCGCCCGCTCTTTAAACCCCCCTAGCCCCCCTTTTCAAGGGGGGTATCGGAGGCGCCGACGCGCATGAACAGGCGGCGCATTCTTCTCATCCGCCCCGACCGGCTGGGCGACATGGTCTGCGCGCTCCCCGCCATCGACGCGCTGCGGGACGCCTTCCCCGACGCCCAGATTGACCTGTTGGCAAGCCCGCTGAACGCCCAGCTAATCGAGGGGCGTCCGTCCGTCTCGGAGATTCTGCTGGACGGCGGGCGTCCGCTTCGCGTCTTGATACGGGAAATGCGCTCTCGGCGGTACGACGCCGCCTTCGCGCTTCAATCGTCTACGCGAACGCATCTGATCGCGGGGCTGTCGGGCGCGCGGGAGCGGTTCGGCTATACGGGCAAGCCGTTCCATCGGCTGCTGACGCGGACGCTCCCCGGCGGCGGGCCGGACGAGGCGCTCCATGAAACGGAACGAAACCTGAGGCTTGTGGAAGCGGCGGGCGTTCAACCTAAAAACCGAATGCCGCGCCTGACGCTGAACGAACAGGAGCATGCGTTTGCGGACGAGTGGCTACAAAAACGCGGCTTGGAAACGAACGCGGCGCTGATTGGAACGCACCCTGGGGCGAGCGACCTATCGCGGCAATACCCTGTTGAGCGGTTTGCGTTTGCGGCGGACGCCTTAGCAAAACGCGCGGACGGCGCGGCGCTGATCGCGTTCGCCGGGCCGGCGGACACCGCGGAGGCGCGCCGCTTCGTTGAGGCAGCCGCCGCGCGCGCCGACATCGCGCAAAACATGTCGATACGCGAAGCGGCGGCGCTCATGAGCCGATGCCGCCTGCTGTTCGTCAACGCTTCTGGACCGATGCATATCGCGGGGGCTTTGGGCGTTCCGCTTGTCGCTGTTTTTGGACCGACCGATCCTCGGCGGTGGGGTCCTGTCGGGTCGGTCAGCCGCGTTGTAGAGCCGAGCGCGCTGAATGAAAATGCCAGCCCCCGTCAACGCCGCCGCCAAACGCGCGCGCGGCGCATGGACGATGTGAAGGCGGAGGCGGTCGCGGAGGCGGCGGTCAGCCTGTATGACGAAACAGGCGGAACCTCTTAGCCGCGTCGTTCCAGGCGCGGAACCAAAACCTCTTTCCGTTTCAGAACATACCCTTCAGAAAGAGGCTCACGAGCGCGATCAAAATTCCAGTTTGGAACACAAACATCAATTTCATTTGGTTTTGAAAAGAGGTCATTTGCTTCTCAAGCCCCTCTACCCTGCTCGTCAGCGCTGCAAGCCCAATTTGAGTCTCTGTGTGTTCGCTTTTGAGTTCAGACTTCGTCTCTGCGATTTCGCTTCGGACCGCCGCGATTTCGCTTTTGAGGTCGGATTTCGTCTCCGAAATTTCGCTTCGGACCGCCGCGATGTCATCTTTGAATTCTGACCGAAGAGTCGCGGTTTCATCTTTGAAATCGTACCGAAGATTCGCGATGTCCAGCTTTGTCGCATAAGCGTTTGGATCCAGCGGAAGCCCCTCGTTCTGGGGGTCCTGCGTTGTGTTCATCGAGCGTCTCCTTCATGGAAACCTGTCAACGCCTCAACATGATACGCCAACGCGACGCATGACGCAAACCCGTCTTTGGACCGACCGATCCTCGGCGGTGGGGTCCGGTCGGGTCGGTCAACCGCGTTGTGGAGCCGAGCGCGCTGAATGAAAACGCCAGCCCGCGTCAACGCCGACGCCAAACGCGCGCGCGGCGCATGGACGATGTAAAGGCGGAGGCGGTCGCGGAGGCGGCGGTCAGCCTGTATGATGAAACGGAAGGGGCGCATTAAACATCCCTTGCCAAACGCGGCTAGATTGCCTTGCAGCCGCTATTAAGAATCATTGCTCTGACCGTTTTTTTGGAGCAACGGTTCCCATAGCCGTATGCGATCCTGCGGTCGGCTTACCTAGAAACATGTCTGTTTTTCGCATTCCATTTTTCCACATCGCAACGAGCCGGTGCGCTCCATCAATGATCTCAACGCTGCCTTGTTTTTCCCCAATCTTTTCGTGATAAATTCCAATCAGCGTTCGGTTGTTGCAATTTGGCATTGTTTTTTTAAATTCCTTGACCTCGACCACGTACGGATGTTTGCTCAAGCGAACAAGATTCCCTTCTACATCGTCAACTGCCTCTTGGAACCGCGGATCCTCCTCCACCGGCCTTATTCCGCTCGTCCAGCAGTCTTCGAGCCGTACGCCACCCCTGCAAACCCATTTCTCAATTACCTTACTTTCTCGCTCTTTTTTCTTCATTAGCCATCCGCTGACTGGGCTGTCTTGGAAGCTGTTGGATTTTTTGAGTTTCTTTTCCAGAGCGGACCAATCCAGAGTCTTCAGGTCATGCAGTCTAATCTGAAGGACGTCGTCATCTGCCTTTTCAAGATCAGCCATAAGAAAACATATGGCCACATCCTTTTCGTCAACTTCGAGATCGGGCTGCTCAACTTCCTCTTCGTCAACTTCGAGATTGAGCTGGTCAACTTCCGCTTCATCTTGCCGACGGAGCCGACTGAAGATTTTGAACATTCTTAACTCCTGTGCTTCAGCAACAAACCTGCCTTGCGTCGCCTGATTTGAACGCGCTGGATTTCTCCTGAGCGTTGCAGTATATTATGGGTCGTTGAAGCGAAACGGTCAAGGAGCGATCATGAGTCAAGGCAAGCCGAACTGGACAAACCGCACCATGTGGACAGGCGACAACCTGGACATCATGCGCGGCATGAACTCCGACAGCGTTGACCTGATCTACCTGGACCCGCCGTTCAACTCCAACCGCGCCTACGAGGCGCCGATCGGCTCTGAGGCTGCGGGCGCGGCGTTCAAAGACTCATGGACGCTGGACGACGTGGACCTCGCTTGGCACGGTGAGATCGCGGACAGGGAACCAGCCCTCTACTCTGTCATCGACGCCGCAGGCAACGCCCACAGCAAAAGCATGAAAGCGTACGCGATCATGATGACCGTTCGGCTGCTGGAGATGCGGCGCATCCTGAAATCGACCGGCTCCATCTATCTCCACTGCGATCCGACCGCGAGCCATTATCTGAAACTGGCGATGGACGCCGTCTTCGGACGGGAAAATTTTCTGAACGAAATCACATGGAAAAGGACGAGCGCTCATTCCGGCGCGCGCCGGTTTGGAGCTGTCCACGACATCATTTTATTTTACGCCAAATCGAAAAAATACCGCTGGAACCGCGTTTATCAACCCTACAATCAAGAATATATCGATAAAAACTATCGATATGAGGACGATAATGGACGAAAATTTCAGGTGGGGGATTTGACAGGCTCAGGAATTAGAGAAGGCGAGTCCGGTACGCCATGGCGAGGGTACGATCCGACTTCAAAAGGGCGGCATTGGGCGGTTCCGCGAAAATTTCCCGGCGCAGAGACGATGCCCGAATCCACTTTGGAAGCGCTGGAGTATTTGGATAAAATTGGTCGAGTCTACTGGCCGCCGAAAGGTTCCGTTCCTCGCTTCAAAAGGTATTTTGACGATATGGAGGGAATGGCTGCTCAGGATGTGATTGCCGACATCAATCCGGTGCAAGCCAGGTCGAAGGAGCGGATCGGCTATCCAACGCAGAAGCCGCTTGAGCTGTTGGAGCGGATCGTCAAGGCGTCGTCTAACGAGGGCGATATGGTTCTGGATCCGTTCTGCGGCTGCGCAACCGCATGCGTCGCCGCCGAACGTTTGAACCGTCAATGGGCGGGAATCGACCTGTCGCCGAAGGCGGCGCAGCTGGTGAAGATACGCATTGAAAAGGACAACCCGCTTCTGTTTTCGCAGCATCCGATGGCGCATCGAACCGATATACCGAACCGTACCGATCTCGGAAAACTGCCGAATTACCGGACGCATAAGCATACGTTGTTTGGGAAGCAGGAGGGCGAATGCGCGGGCTGTCAAATCGTGTTTCCGTTCAGGAATTTCACGATTGATCATATTGTGCCGAAGAGCAAGGGCGGTTCGGATCATCTCGACAACCTGCAGCTGCTGTGCGGCGCATGCAATTCGGTCAAGGGAAACCGCAGTCAGGCGTTCTTGGTCGCCGAGCTTCGGCGCAACGGCATTCTTTGACGCGGAGAGAGTGTCGCAGAAAACCCCCCCTGCCCCCCTTTTGAAGGGGAGAGAGTAGAAGCCCCCTGTCAAGGGGTTCGGAGATTTAAACGCTTGACGCGGTTTCTAGATTCCCGCTTACGCGGGAATGACCCCCGTTTTCACGGGGGCAGGCTATAAGGGCGCGGGAATGCATGTCCTCGCGTAAGCGGGGAACGACCCTGTTGGCGTCAACCCTTGAAGGTCGTCTCCAAGACGGCGCGCTTGTCGTTCGCCTCCCGCGCCAAGAGCGACACCTCCAGCGATTTCACCGCGTCCTCGTAATCGACGCGCAGCGCCGAGATGTCTCCCGTTTTGACAGCGTCGATAAACGCGCGGTCTTCCGACTCGTACATGTTGTTGTTCGGGTCGAATTCATGCGATTCGCCGCCTGTGTGGACGCGCGTTTTGCCGTAGGTGAACTCTGCCGTGTAGCCTTTCGCAAAGATGTCGAGACCCGTCTTGAAGCCGCGCCCCAGCATGCATGCGGACATGATTGCCCCGACGGCGCCGTTTTCAAAAAACAGATGCGCGATGGAGACGTTCTCAATGTCGGCGGTGTCGTCCAGCGGCGTCTGCGCGGCAAACGCCCCGCCCACCGCCGCCACATCCCCGACCAGATACCGCGCCGTGTCGACGATATGCGTCGTCTGCTCCACCAGCTGCCCGCCCGACTTGTTCACTTGCCGCCACCATCCGCCCGGCGCCCCGCCCATGTAGTACCCCAGCGCCATGTCGATCTGGACGCCGTCCAGCGTCTGCGCCACATCGTCCACCGTGCTGAGGTAGCGGACGCAGTAGCCGACCGTGTTCAGAATGCCCGCGTCCCGTATCGCTTCATGCTTGCGGATCGCCGGCTCCAGATACAGATCGACCGGTTTTTCAACAAACAGAGCCGCGCCCGCCGCCGCAATCTCCTCCTCAATTTCTCCATGCGCGAACGGCGGAACGCACACATAGACGGCGTCCAGCTCCTCCGCCGACAGCATTTCGCGGTAGTCCGTGTAGGTATTGGCGACGCCGAACGCCTCGGCGCGCCCTTTTAACCGCCCCTCGTCAATGTCGCACAGCGCGGCGAGCTGCGCGTCCTCAAAGCCGTTCAGGATGTTGAGATGCCCTCCCGCGACGCCGCCGACGCCGATAAAACCTACGCGCGCTTGATTCATCTATCGCCCTTTCTGAAGGTCGTTCATTTTCTTGCGCCGCCATCTTAACGCATGCGGCGTGTGGCGTCTAGCTTGGCGGAAGCGGGCGGTACGCTTATACGGAGTTTTTCATTTTTAACCCTAAAGCGTCCGCGTCGCCGATCGTCATTCCCGCGCAAGCGGGAATCTTAAGGCATCGCAGTCGCCGCGTCCGTCTTTTAAACCCCCCTAGCCACCCTTTTCAAGGGGGAAATCGGACGCGGCGAGGGCGCAGCAGAGAGAACCTTGCCCCGCCCCTTTTTTGAAAACGCCGGCCGCCTCCGCTTTGGACGCCCATCGCCAGGCGCTGTATTGCGTCATCCCAGCGCCCGGCTGCGGGACTTTCGGCGTCTCTCCAGGCGCCAACGCCGCCGAAAAAAGCCGCATATGGAGCGCATAGTCGGAGCGCTCTTGCCGCCCCTCGCCCGCCGGCTCAACCGCCTTGAGCCGAACGCCCAGCTTGACGCGCGCGCATCGGCGCGCCGCCTGGCGCCAACGTTCCTCCGCCTCAAGCGAGCAGGCAGGCAAACCCCACACCCCCGGCAATTCCGCATCCTCCAGCGGACGCTTCACCAGCAGGACGCGCCCCGACGTTTCAATCAACAGCGCGGCGCTCCTTTTAAGTACGTTATGAGAAACGGTCATGCGTTTTTTAAATCGGGCATGTCCGCTTCTTCGATGCTGTCGGGGCGGACGCGGTACATCTGCGCGCCTTTGACGCTGGCGTCTGTCAGCGCTTCCACCGGCAGCGCCGCCTCCGCCTGTTCAAGCGCTCTTGCGGTCGCTTTCGTCTTCGGCTGCTTCGGCGTGAACGCCGTGCAGCAATCCTCATACGGCAAAATGGAAATCTCATAGGTTCCGATACGGCGGGCGAGCGCGATGGTGTCCGCCTTGTCGTAAGCGATGAGCGGGCGCAGGCGCAGCATATCGACCGCGGCGTCCATGGCGGCAAGGTTTTCTACGGTCTGGCTGGCGACCTGCCCCAGATTGTCGCCCGTGATGAGCGCCCGATACCGCCGCGCTTTCATGAGCCGCGCCGCCGCCCTGTCCATCATCCGCCGAAACAGAAGCGTCCATAGGCTCTGGTCAACCTTCTCGGCGGCGGCGGTCTGCGTCTCGGCGAACGGCAGAACGTATACATTCATCGGCAGCGTCTTCCATCGGGAGAGAACGCGCGCCAGATTGAGGCACTTCTCCTTCGCTTTTTCGCCGGTGAACGGGAAGCTGTGAAAATGAACCGCGTCGACGCTCAACCCGCGGCGCATTGCCATCCACGCGGCGGCGGGGCTGTCGATGCCGCCCGACAGCAGCGCCAACGCTCGACCCGACGCGCCGACCGGCATGCCGCCTGGTCCAGCCCGTTCGTCTAGGCTGGAGTACGCATACGCGCTGCCATGCCGAAACTCCACATAAACCCACAGATCGGGAGCCGTCAGATCGACCCGCCATGACGGAAAGCGGTCTAGAATAAGGGCGCCGAGATGCCGTTCCGCTTCGTTGGACGAGACGGGAAAGGAGCGGTCGGCGCGCTTGACGCGGACGCCGAACGAGGCGTTTTGAAACCCCGCCGCCTCCGCGACGCGCAGACACGCTTCCCCCGCCGCGTCCAGGTCAGGCTCCGTTCGATGCGCCGGCGCGAACGCATGCGCGCCGAACACCCGTCCGAGCGCGTCCAGAACGCCGTCCATTTCCTCCGCGCTCACATCCAGATAGACGCGCCCCGGCTCGTCCCGCGCCCGGTCGGCGGGCAGTTCGGCGGCGCGCAGCAGGTTCTGGATGAGCCGCTGTCGAAAGCGGTTGCGGTTCTTGCCTTTCAGCCCAATCTCCGGCGCGTCCTTGACAAGAATCAGCCTGTTCATTTTCATTGGGCGAGCCTGTACAGTTGGCGCAGTTTTGGGACCGCCTCGCGCAGGGCGGCCGCGGCGCGGTCGATGCAGTTGTCGGTTGTGAAGCGCGAGAAGGAGAAGCGCAGGCTGGAACGGCGCGCCGCTTCCGGCATCGGCAGCGCCGCCAGAACGGAGCTGACGCCCCGTTTTGTTGAGGAGCAGGCGGAGCCGGTGGAGACATACACCCCGCGCTCCTCCAAGGCGTGCGACAATGTCTCGGCGGGGACGCCCAGGAAAGCGGCGTTGACGGTCGTTTCGAGGGCGTCGTCGGGGGAGTTGACGCGGACATCGCCGATAGGGGGGATCGCGTCAAGGAACCGCCGGCGCAGTTTGCGCAGGCGTTCCCGACATGCCGGCATGTCCTGATACGCGGCTTCTACGGCGGCGGCAAACCCGGCGGCGCCGGGCGCGTTCTCTGTGCCGGGGCGAAGCCCGCGCTCCTGCCCCCCGCCGAACAGCAGCGGCTTGACCGCAACCCCCTTGACAACCAGCGCCCCGATTCCCCTTGGCCCATGCAGTTTATGCGCGCTGGCGGCGTAAAGATCTACGGCGCGCGCGTTGACCGGCATTTTGCCGAACGCTTGAGCCCCGTCAGAAAAAAAGACGGCGCGCCGGTTTTTTCGTTTGACAATCTGCGCAAGTTCGCCAATCGGGCGAATCGTTCCGAGTTCGCCGTTCACATGTCCAAACGCCGCTAAAATCGTGTCGTCTTGAACGGCGGCGGCAAGGCGGTCTGGACAGACGCGCCCAAAAGCGTCCGTCTCCAATATGTCAATCTGATGACCCTCGCTATGGAGATGCTTGCAGACCGCCAGCGTCGACTCATGTTCAACGGCGGAGGTTATGATGCGGTTCCCCTGGCGGCGCAGCGCTTTGGCGGCTCCGAGGAGCGCCATGTTGACGCTTTCGGTCGCCCCGGAGGTGAAGACGACCTCGCGCGGTTCCGCGCCGAAATGACGGGCGAGGCATGCCCGCGCGTCTTCCAAAACGCGGGACGCTTTGACGCCCATGCGGTGCAGGCTGGACGGGTTGCCGTATGCGTCTTGCGCCGCCTGCGTCATCGCCGCCAGCGCTTCTGGCGCCAGCGGGGCGGCGGCGTTGTTGTCAAGATAGATGGGTCGCATCGGGCGCCGGCTCTTTTTTAAACAAACCAAAGCCTCCCGCTAAGCGGACGCCTGAAAAGCGCGCTGGCGGTATAAACGCTCAAACAGGTTGCCCTCATGCGGCTGATCCCACGCGACGCGGTTCGTCGGGATCGACCCGAAACTAAGCCGCTCAATATGCGGCGCCGACATGAGTTCGCGCATCCATTCGGCATCCTCCGTGACGACAGCGGCGGAGAGCGTCGGTCCGATGCGCGGCAGCATCTCCGCCTGCGGAACCTGAACGACGCTGACAAACGGCAGCAGCAGCTCCATCTTCGCCAGCGGGCGCTCCGCGCTTTCGCAGTAGATGACCGTCGGCTGAACATAGCCGCAGTTTCCGATCTGAACGAAGCGCGGCCCGTTTCGATATTGCGCCGTCAAGTCGATAGCCCCGTCTGTTTTCAGGCGCGCGTCGATCATATCGGAGACGGCTTGGGCGGCGCGCGGGTTCGCAAAGGCGGCGATCTGCGCGTCGGGATCGTCCAGCGGTTTCGCTTCTATCTGCGCGAGCCGCTCCGCCAGCGCTTCCGCCGTTGCGCGCGCATGCGCGGGCGTCCAGACGCCTGAAGCGTTGACGCAGGAGCGCCCGCCGTTGTCGGCGACCGAATGCGCCAGCATATCCAGATGAGAGCGCCAGTCGTCCGCCGCGTCCTCTCCAAAAAGTACCTTGCTCCAGCCCGGTCCGTGAATTTGAACGCGCGGATCGTTTCGCCATGGGCGCACCGTGTCGGCGCCGCCGAACAGCATGGAGCTTCCCGTTCGGACAAGGATTTCATTGGCGCCGTTGTGGCTGGACGGGTAGAACGAAAACGCTTCGGCGGGGCAGCCCGCTTTCATGAGCGCCTGCGCGATGCGGTAAGGCGTCCACGGGTCGCCGCTGCCGGGCTTCAACACAACGGGTACGCGCAGCGCGACCGCCGGCAGCCACAGCGAATGGACGCCGGGGGAGTTGCTCGGCAGGACGGCGCCGAGCGCGTCGGTCAGCGGCGCGTAACTGAGCCGCCGCCCGTCCTGAACGCCCCATCCGTTTTCGATGATGCGCAGGTCTAGCCCGCGCGTCAGTCCGCCGAGTATCGTTTCCATGTTGTCGAGGTTGTGCCGTATCTTCTCCATGTTGAGTCGGCAGAGCGTTTGGGGCAAGCCTGTGGAGGCGGAGGTTTGGCGGACATAGTCTTCGGGCGTTTGCGTTTCGTCTCCGACGGGCAGCGCGTCCTCCATGAAAACGCGGGCGGCGCGCTTGCAGATGTCCAGCATTTCCGCGATCTGGATGCGTTCCATGGCGCGTTTGCGGTCGGGCGCTTTTAACATGTCGCGCGCGATCAGTCCTGGGTTCGCTTGGCTCACTTCGGCATAAATCTCGCCCGTTTCGACATGGCGGATATGGGCGGCGTCTAAGCTTTTGTACGGTTTGCCGGCGCGCAGGATCGGGATATGCGTCATGGTTCTCTCTCGCGGGGTTTCATGGAATCGATTGTAGCGCATCGGCGCGCGAAACGCAATTCAGAACCCCTGACATCACGTCTTAAGTTGGGACAGTTGTTACGACTAAAGCCTTTCTTCATGGGAAAAAGCGTCGCCAACACGCCGTCATTCCCGCGCAAGCGGGAATCTAGAGGCGAACCCGAAACCGTCTGCTGTTTGAACTAAGATTTGCATGATTGAAAAGATTGCCAGGAGAATTGCTAAAAACCGACACACCGCCCACCACATGCCGCATCTCAAAATCCTGAAAATCCTAGTTCAAAACCAAGCGCAACCCGCGCGCTCCCTTCCCCGCTTCCCCGTTTTTACGAGGACATGCCCGCGAGGACATGCATTTTGGGCGCGGCTAAAAAAACCCCCCAGCCCCCCTTTTCAAGGGGGAGTTTAGAAACCCCCTTTTCAAGGGGAGTCTAGAAACCCCGCGCCCTATCGGTCGTCATCGCGCGCATTCGCCGACTTACCCCAACTAAAGCCTTAAGGTCAGAAGCGCCGCTGTTGACATAAACATATTGAATAGCATATCATATCGCTATGCGTCGTTGCGAGCATGTTTTTTTAAATGAAAGGAACCGCATGCCTGAAGAAATGGTGGAAGGCGCGCGTCGCGTGCCGATTGCAGATGTGAAAACGATACTCGGAAGAGGCAGCGATCTCACCATACGCGCCCGCGCCAGAGACGGCGAAATCGGAGCCGTACAGATTCCGCTTCACCCCGGCACCGAATCCTCGCGCTTTCGTTATATGTTCGATGTCAACGAGGTGCTGAAAGAACTTGTCCAACTCGTTGAGAGCTCGCCCGCCCGCTTAACCGTGCGGCGCGGCGGACCCAACCTGTACCAGAGCCTTCATCAAATGTTTGAAGAGGCGAGAGCGCCGATGTCCATCAGCGAGATACAGGATGCGCTGGTTGAACAAGTCGGGCTGAAGCTCGGAGCCGAAACGGTCATCTCCGCGCTGGACGCGTTCAGCGAGTTTGGCGGCGAGGGGAACGAGCGCTACCTGGAAGGGCGCACCTTTGAACCGGAGCCTGAACCGGAGCCGGAGCCGGAACCTGAACCTGAACTGGAGCCGACGCCTGAACCTGCAGTGAAAGAGGAAGAAACGCCGATCGAACCGCTCCTGCCCGCCGCCGCCGTTGAAACGCCGCCGGCTCCAGCGCCGGCTCCAGCGCCTGCGCCGACATCCGCCGCGCCCGATGTCCGAAGCCTTGAAATGCGCGTCGTGGCGCTCGAAGCGAAGGTGGAACTGCTCACCAGCATCCTTATGGCAAAGATCAAATAGAGCGGGCAAACTTGACAGAGCGGAGCTTGCGTCTGATCCAGAATTGCAGGGTTGAAGAGCCGCCGGCGCGTTTTCTGCATTAGGATCGGTTTCAAGAGAGGGGCGCGCATGCGCAGCATCCACACAACATTTTGGCGGACGGCCGCCGTGTGCGTCATGGCGGCGGCCGTCGCCGCCTGCGGGTCCAACGACGAAGCGGCGCTTTACAAAGTTCGCCGCGCCGTGGAACGCGGCGCTGAACCTGAAAAAATCGCCGAGCTGCTGAACGGCGTCGGCGCTTTTTCGACCGAACTCAGCGGCGCTGTACAGATGTCGCTCTTCATGCCCAGCGACTGGGAACAGGCGTACCCTGACATCCTGAAACAGCTGCGGGGGGCGGACGCCTTCGCGCGCGCCATCGAAACGCGCGCGAAGGCGGAGGAGATCGACAACCGAGAGGCGCAAACGGTTCGGCTGCTCAATTCCGCCCGCGATACGGCGGCGCGGAGCCTCGCCGCTTTTCTCGCGGCGCGCCCGGACGAAGAGCTGCGCAGCCATGCCGACTGGACGGCGGAGACGGCGCTTCTTGCCGGCAAGGCGCTGCATCCGCAGGCGCTGAACGACTCGCGCCAACTCTTGCAGACTCTCGGAGGCAGCGCCCGACCGTTTCTGCTGAAGGCGCTCGAAAGCGGCGGCCCGACCGCGCGGGCGCAAGCGGTACATTTTCTGGGAAGGCTTCAAAACGCGGAGGATGCGGAACCGCTGCGGCGGCGCATCGGCGTTGAAACGGCGGCAGAACCGCTGTATGAGCTGCCCGGCGCGCTTTATAAAATCAACGCGCCCGAAGCGGCGCGCGCGCTCATGGAAATGCTGCGGCTCAACGCGGACGGCTCCTATGCGGTCGGCTCGGCGCGGGCGCGCGCGCAGGCGGCAGACCTGCTCGCGCTAGAACTGCTGCGGCGCCCCGCGCTCGTGGGCGAAGCGGTACCGACGCTCATTCAGCGCCTCGGCGACGACAACGCCTATGTGATTGAACGCGCCTCGGCGGCTCTCGTCTCGCTGCGCGACGCCTCCATTCCGCCGCTGTTGGAGCTGCTGGAAGGCGGATGGGAGACCGCCCAGCTCTCCGCGGTCGCCGTTTTTGACCCTGACAGAGAGGCGGCAAGACGGCGCGCTCTGTTCGGGCAAGCGGCGGATGTTCTCGTCAATCTGCGCGAAGCGACCGTCATGAGCGATCTTCAGCGCCAGCGCGCGCTCAACCTCTTTGCGGACGCCTTCGCCAACGACGATCTGCGTTCCGCCGCGTCGTCGGCGCTGCAAGCGTTCGGAAACCCCTCGCTTCCGCTTCTGATGGAATATCTGGACGACGCGGACATACGCATTCGCGCCGCGGCGGTGAAACTGCTTGGAAATATGAACGATCTGGACGCGGCGCCCGCCTTATTAAAACGGGTGGAAAACGAACGGGAGGCGGAAGCGCAAGCGGCTGTGATCGCCGCGCTAGAAACGATGCGCCCGCGGGAGGCTGTTGAGCGGGTCGACAAGGCGCTGTTGTCGGCGCGGGATCCGCGCGCGCGTCTCGCCGCAGTGAACGCTTTGAGCGCCTTTAAAGAAAGCGGTTCGACCGAGTGGCTATTGTCGGCTGTCGACCGCGAAACGGCGGTGTCGAGAGGTTACCGCGAAAGCGCCCGCGCCGCCGCTGTGCAGGCGTTGAGCCGCGTCAAACCGCCGGGGGCTTCGCGCGCGCTGTTGACCGTTCTTTTAGACGAAAAAGAGCCGGACACTTTGCGAAAAGCGGCGGCTCTCGCTCTCGGCGACCTCGGCGCGGACGCCGAAGACGCCGCCCCCGCCATGCGCGAAATACTGCGCATCGGGCGCGAAGACCAGAAAGATTTTCTGCGCAGAATCAAGCAGCTTTACGGAAACGAAAACCGCCTCAACGACGAATGGAAGCGCATGGGATGGACGGCTGGTTACCGCAGCTTCCGCGAAGTGAAGGCGATACCGAGCCTGGCGCGAACCGAGATTGTCCACGCATACCGCAAGATCAAAGGCGCCGAGGCGGAAGAGGCGCTCGTTGAAACGCTTCAAAACGACCAGAGCGCCTCCGTGCGAAAAGCGGCGGCGCTCGCGCTCAAGGAGATCGCCAAGGGCAAAGAGGCGCTCATGGACGCCATGCTGAACGACGAGGTCGGCTCGGTGCGCGCCGCCTGCGCTTCGGCGATGGAAAAACACCGCGGCGAAGACGCCGTCCGCGCGCTGCTCAAAGCGATACGCGAAGACGATTATGAAACGACGCGCGTCAACGCCGCCCACTCCCTGCGCGAGATCAAGATCGACTCCACGATACGAGGTTTGGCAAACGTGTTGACCGATCGGGATTTAGACATGTCCTCGCCTTTAGCGACAAAGGCGCGCGCGTCGTTGATTTCGGCGGGCGCGCCGCGCGTTCTGGACAACGGGGCGGATTCTGCCGCGCCGCTGCTTCCCGCGCTGCGCCATCCAAACGCGCAAACGAGAGCGGTTGCCATCGACATTTTAGCGCGTATCAAGGCGCCGCAGACCTACGACGAAGCGCTGCGCATCATTGAGGCGGATGAAAGCGCGACAGCCCGACAGCGCGCCGTGGAGGCGCTTGGACTTATCCGTCTTGTGAAGGGGGCGGAGCCGCTTCAGCGAATCCTCGCCGACGAGAAGGAACGGGCGCGCATACGGGCGGCGGCGGCATGGAGTCTCGGCGCGTCCTATGCGCGCAGGTCGGCGGCGTCGCTCATGGAAGCGCTGGAATCGAACCATCCGAACATACGGGCGGCGGCGGCAACAGCCCTTGGAACGATTCGCGCCGAGGAGGCGTCCGAGGCGTTGTCGCGCGTTGCGCTGCGCCGTTCGGAAGATGAAGCGACTCGCATCGCCGCCATTGACGCGCTCGGTCTCATCGGCGGAGAGAAGGCGGTCGATGCCTTGTATGAACTTCTGCCGAGAGAGATCGGGCTGACTCGGCTGGCGGTACTCAAAGCGGTCGGAAATGCGCGGGCTGAAGAGGCGGCGGGCGCGCTCGCGCGGATACTGGAATCGCGCGGCGAGTCGCGGGACGCGCGCATCGCGGCGGCGGTTTCGCTTGGGCAGATTGGGGGAAATCGGGCAAGCCAGGCGCTGGCGGACCGACTTTTAGACCCGACGGAGCGAACGCTCGGACAGATCGAGGCGGTTGACCATTATATTTTTTGGGAAGCGGCGGCGCGCGCGGCTCAAAATCTGCCGATGCCGCGCCGGCTGCTGCCCGCCCTTCAAACGATGACGGAGAATGAATGGGCGCCTGTAGCCGCGCGGCGGCATGCGCCGCGGCCGATGGGGCGCATACCAGGGACGGACACGGCGGACGCGCTTCTGGACATCATCGAAAACAACGCAGACAAGCATATTCGCGCGCATGCGATCCGGTCGCTCGGACATGCGGGCGGAACGCGCGCCGGCGGCGTTCTCATCGACCTGTTGACAAACGCGGGGAGCGTCGAAGAGCGGCGGAACGTCCCGCTCGCGCTGGGCGAAATGAGGCATGCGGCGGCGGTAGAACCGCTGAAAGAAGCGTTTGAAAACGACGCGGACGCCGCCGTTCGGCGGTATGCCCTGAAAGCGCTGATCCAGCTGGGCGAGTACGCGTTCGCGTCCGAGAAGATCGCCGATGAGCAGGTTCCGCTCGCGGCGCGCCTGTCGGCGCTTCAAACCATCGCGGACGAGGGGGCGGAGGCGCAGGCGGCGCTGCCGGCGGTTCTGCCGCTGCTGAACGCCGAGGATGGGCTTCTCGCCTTTCGCGCTTGGCAAGCGTCCGCCGCCGTCCAAAACGAAAACGGAGGAGACTCTCCATGAACCATCATGATCTATGCGCGCGGATACGAGAGCGGGGCGTCGTCGCTATTCTGCGCGCCGACAGCTCCGAGCGGCTTGTGTCAACGGCGCTGGCGCTGGCGGAGGGCGGCGTTGATATTGTGGAGATCACGATGACGACGCCGAACGCGCTCGCGGCGATTGAAGCGGCGCGCAGCGCGGCGACTGGCGAGATGGTCGTCGGCGTCGGGTCGGTTTTGGACGGAGAGACGGCGCGGGCGGCTCTTTTGGCGGGCGCTGAATTTGTGGTGTCGCCGGTTGTGAAGGCGGAGGTCATGCAGGTGTGCCGGCGGTATCAGGTTCCGTCCATGGCGGGCGCCTTCACGCCGACGGAGGCGTTGACGGCGCATGAAGCGGGGGCGAATTTTGTAAAAATATTTCCTGCAAACCTGCTCGGTCCGCGTTTTTTAAAAGACATCTTGGCGCCGATGCCGCACTTATCGCCTGTCCCGACGGGAGGGATTGACGCATCGAACGCGGGAGAATATCTGAAGGCGGGGGCGGCGGCGGTCGGCGTCGGCAGCGCCCTGGCGAAGAGAGACTGGATCGCCGAGGGCAGTTTCGGCTTGTTGACGAACGCGGCGCGGGAGTTGGCGTCGGCTGTCGAAGCGGCGCGCCTCTCATTTTAAAAGGAACATGCGCCGAACCGCCGTGAACGACCCCGCCTCTATGCGCGCAAAGTAGATCCCGCTTGCCGCCCGTTCGCCGAGGTCGTTGCGTCCGTCCCAGTAAGCCGCTTTTTGTCGGCTTCGGTAGTAGCCCGCCGGCATCGTCCCAAGGTCTAATTTGCGAATCATCTCGCCCGCGCCGTTGTAGATGGAAATGCGGACGGCGGAGGTTTCCGCCAGGTCGAAGGGGATCCACGTTTCAGGGTTGAACGGGTTTGGGTAATTTTGCAGGAGGGCAGGGGCCGCAGGCGCGTTTGCGTCTTCCGGCGCTTCTTCTGGGAGGCGTATGTCCGCCCATTGAATCGGCGTCTGTTCGCCTCGGCGCATGTTCCAGAGCAGCAGGGTTCCGTCGTAGGAGCCGCTGACAAGATAACGCCCGTCCGGCGAATACGCGAGCGCCTCAACCCATCTCGTATGCCCTTTCAAAATCGCTTTCAGCCCGCCCGTTTCAGTCTGCCAGAGCCGAACCAGCCCGTCGTCGCCCCCGCTGGCGAGCGTCTGACCGTCCGGCGAATACGCAACCGCTTCAACGTAGCGGATATATCTAGGCGCATGGTTATAGACGGGATGCGCCTGGATCGTCCGGATCCGCTTGTAGGTCTGCGCGTTCCAGATGGTGATCGTTCCGTCTCGATGTCCGACAGCGAAGGCTCCGCCGTCCGGCGAATACGCGAAGCAATCGGGAATGGAATGGTGCGTGACAGTCGCTCGGAGCCGCCCCGTTTCAACGTTATAAAACAGCGAACCCGCAAGCGCAATCGTCCGCCCGTCCGGCGAGTAGTCCATGAGTCCCCGTGAATAAAACCCGCCCCCGATCGATATCTGTTGGATCGTCTCGCCGGTGTCGGCGTCCTGAAGCTCAATGACATCTCTGACGCCGGTGTCCCTGTAAACATATCGAATGCTTGCGATCGTTTTTCCATCCGGCGAATAGGCAGCCGGAGCGACATATTTTTCTACATTGCCGGGTTCGACATTGAACGCTCTTTTAAATTGTCCAGTTTCCACATCCCACAGGGCGACGTCAGTATAATTGGCGCCTAGGACGGTTTTTCCGTCTTTAGAAAAATCGATAGAATGATTTGAATATGGAGCCTGCCAGAGCTTGTGCAGGAAGCGCAGCGTCGGGACATCCCACAGGCGGACGCTTCCGTCATAGGAGCCGACCGCGAGCGTTTTGCCGTCGCGCGAAAAAGCGGCAGAGCAAACAGGTCCTGTATTGTCGCATTCGAACGCCGCATGCAGGCTCCTGTCGTTCAGGTTCCAGATTTGAACGGAGGCGTCCCCAAAACCGAGCGCGACCCGTTCTCCGTCCAGCGAAATGGACTCGCTGGTTGAGGTCATCAAGCTGGTCATGACGAGGAACCGCTCGCCTGTGTTCAGATCAAGCGTATAAATTGATCTGCCAATAAAGAGCGCGATCCGTTTCCCGTCCGGCAAAAAATGTACCTTCCTGACGCTGACGCTGCTGTATTCCTCTAAGGCGTTGATCGGCGCGCCGGTTTCAACATCCCACAACCTGATCCCGAGAAAACCGGCGGCGGCAAGCGTTCTGCTGTCGGAAGAAAAAGAGAGCGACCGGATGTTGTCGATATGCGTTGGATCGATCCGCCTCTTGAGAGCGCCGCTGTCGACATCCCACAATTCAATAGCGCCGGTTCTATTTACGAAGATGTCGGCTTTGAGAACGCCGGCGATCGCGCTGCCGTCGGACGAAAACGTCAGTTCCCTGTACGTTATGGTACGTTCGCCGATACTTTTGATCAGCTCCTTTTTCTCGGCGTCCCAGACCATTATTCCGTCGCCGGCGCTGAGAAGCGTCTTGCCGTCCGAACTATATGCCAGCGAATCGATCCGCTTCTCATGCTGTTCAAGAGTCGCTTTCAGCGCGCCCGTTTCAGCGTCCAAAATCTGAATGGTTCCATCGGAGTCGCCGGCAGCAAGTTCGGAGCCGTCGGGGGAATACGCAAGCGCGCTGACATATCCTTGAGGACCAGTTAGTTGGCCTCGGATGCGCCCATCGTCGACGTCCCATAACAGGATCGAGTCGTCGTAGGCGGCTGTTGCAAGCGTCTTTTTGTCGGGAGAAAACGCGGTTGCTGTAATAGATCCCCAATGACCTGTATTGCGCGACAGATCGATTGCGTCCTCATACACCTGAACATCTACGCCCGACGCCGAAGACGCAACCAACAGCGCCAATGCGCTCATTAAAAACGCTGCCGCTTTCATAACGTATCCTTTCAACCGCCTTATTTAAACAGAACCATGCGCCGAAGCGCCGTGAACGATCCCGCCTCTATGCGCGCAAAGTAGACGCCGCTTGCCGCCCGTTCGCCGAGGTCGTTGCGTCCGTCCCAGTAAGCCGCTTTCTGTCGGCTTCGATAGTAGCCCGCCGGCAGCGTTCCAAGGTCTAACGCGCGGATCAGCTCGCCCGCGCCGTTGTAGATGGCGATGCGGACGGTGGAGGTTTCCGACAGGTCAAAGGGGATCCATGTTTCAGGGTTGAACGGGTTTGGGTAATTTTGCAGGAGGGCAGGGGCCGCGGGCGCGTTTGCTTCTTCTGGGAGGCGTATGTCTGCCCATTGAATCGGCTTGCCGCCGTTGATGCCCATGTTCCACAGCTGAGCTGAGCCGTCGGAGCCGCCGCTGACGAGATAACGCCCGTCCGGCGAATAGGCAAGCGCATAGACCGATCCCGCATGCCCTTTTAAAACCGCTTTCAACTTCCCGCTGTCTGTACCCCAGAGCCGAACCAGTCCGTCAACGCCTCCGCTGGCAAGCGTCCGCCCGTTCGGCGAATACGCAACTGCATTGACATAGCGGGAATATCTAGGCGTCTGGTCAGTGATCGGCTGCGCCTGTATCGTTCGGATCCGCCTGTAGGTCTGCGCGTTCCAGATCGCGACCGTTCCGTCTCTATGCCCGACAGCGAAGGTTCCGCCGTCCGGAGAATAGGCGAGGCAATAGGCGGGAGAATGATGTGTTACGGTTGCGCGGAGCCGCCCCGTTTCAACATTGAAGAACTGGGACCCTGCATACGCAATCGTCCGCCCGTCGGGCGAGTAGGTCATGAACGACTGCCAATACAATCCGTCCCCGATCGTGATCGCCTGGGTCGCTTCGCCGGTGTCGGCGTCTCGCAGCTCAATGATGGTGACGCGGCCGCCGTCTCTGTCATCGTATCGAATGCTTGCGATCGTTTCTCCGTCCGGCGAATAGACGGCTGGACCATAGTTTCTGTGATGACGATTATATTCGTCGCCGAGCGCTCTTTTGAACCGCCCCGTTTCCACATCCCACAGAGCGATGTCAACATAACTAGCGCCGGCAACCGTGTTTCCGTCTTTAGAAAAGTCGACCGATTTGACGCGGTAGTAAGTATACGGCGCCTGCCAGAGCCTGTGCAGCAAGCGCTGCGTATGGACATCCCACAGGCGGACGCCCCCGTCGGCGCAGCCGAGGGCAAGCGTTTTGCCGTCTCTTGAAAAGGCGGCGGAATAAATAGGTCCGGTGTCGTTCCCTCCAAACGCCGCCTGAAGGCTCCCGTCGTTCAGGTTCCAGACCTGGACGGCGCCAAAAAAGAAGCTGAGCGCGGCTCTTTGCCCGTCCGGCGAAATCGCCTTGCTAAACGGGGCTGCGGGGCTGGAAATAACTTGGACGCGCTCCCCCGTTTTGAGATCGCGGACCATCAAGGATCCGTCTAAGAAGAACGCAAGCCGTTCTCCGTCCGGCAAGTACTGAACCAGATCGGCGCCGCTGTCTTCCTCTAGGGCGCCAATTTCCCCGCCCGTTTCAACATCCCACATTATGATCCCGTTGGAGCCGTCAGACGCCAGCTTTCTGCTGTCGGGAGAAAAGGAGAGGCGGTTGATGGAAGAGACGCCCGATAGATCAATCTGTTTCTTGAGCGCGCCAGTATCGGCATGCCTCAATTCGATGGCGGAGTCGCTTTTCAGGTAGGCGCGGATTCTTATTGCGGCGGCGATTGTTTCGCCGTCGGGCGATAACGTCAATGCGGTGTACGTATTGGTACGTTCGCCAATACTCTTGATCAGTTCCCGCTTCTCGGCGTCCCACATCAGGATTCCGTCGCCGGCGCTGAAAAGCGTCTTGCCGTCCCGTCCATAGATGAGCGTATGGATCGAATCCTCGTGTTCTTTGAGTTCAGCTTTCAGCGTCCCTGTTTCGGCGTCCCTAATGAGAATGTCTTCGCTGTGATCGCCGTGGGCAAACTCGGCGCCGTTGGGTGAAAACGCAAGACTTTTATGGGGGTTTGGGCTGAAGAAGCGGCTTTTAACGCGCCCTGTGTCGGCGTCCCATAGAATGATACGGCTGTCGTATCCGACGGTCGCGAGCGTCTTGCCGTCTGGAGAAAAAACGGCGGATTTGATGTTTCCCCAATGGCCGGTGTCGCGCGTCAGAGTGGTCGCTTCCACGTACACAGGAACGCCGCCGCTCTCCGCCGCCGCCGCAAAAAACAGCGTCAACGCGCTCATTAAAAATACTGTCGCTTTCATAGCGAATCCTTTCTACGCCTTATTTAAACAGAACCATGCGCCGAACCGCCGTGAACGACCCCGCCTCTATGCGCGCAAAGTAGATCCCGCTTGCCGCCCGTTCGCCGAGGTCGTTGCGTCCGTCCCAGTAAGCCGCTTTCTGTCGGCTCCGGTAGTAGCCCGCCGGCATCGTCCCAAGGTCTAACGCGCGGATCAGCTTGCCCGCGCCGTTGTAGATGGAAATGCGGACGCGGGAGGTTTCCGCCAGGTCGAAGGGGATCCACGTTTCAGGGTTGAACGGGTTTGGGTAATTTTGCAGGAGGGCAGGGGCCGCGGGCGCGTTTGCTTCTTCTGGGCGGCGTATGTCCGCCCATTGAATCGGCTTGCCGCCGCTGATGCCCATGTTCCACAGCTGGGCGGAGCCGTCGGAGCCGCCGGTGACGAGATAACGCCCGTCCGGCGAATATGCAAGGGTACTGATGGATCTCGTATGCCCTTTCAACACCGCTTTCAATTCCCCGTCGTCCGTACCCCAGAGCCGAACCATCCCGTCGTCGCCTACGCTGGCAAGCGTCCGACCGTCCGGCGAATACGCAACCGCATCGACATCTCGAAGATAACTAGGCGTCTGGTCAGTGAAAGGCTGCGCCTGAATCGTTCGGATCCGCTTGTAGGTCTGCGCATTCCAGATCGAGACCTTTCCGCCGCTATGTCCGACGGCGAAGGCTTGTCCATCCGGAGAGTAGGCGAAGCAGTAGGGTCTGGAAAGATGCGTGACGGTCGCTCGAAGCCGACCCGTTTCAACATTGAAAAACATCGAGCCTGCCAGCGCAATCGTCCGCCCGTCGGGCGAATAGGACATGAACGACTGTGTATACCGTCTATATCCTACGACGATCGTTTTAGCCAATTTGCCGGTGTCGGCGTCTCGCAGCTCAATCAACGATCTGCCGTTTTTCTTTCTGTACTCATATCGAATGCTCGCGAGCGTTTCTCCATCAGGCGAATAAACGGCTGGGGCAGCGTTTCTGAATGGACGGTCGATTTCGTCTCCGAGCGCTCTTTTGAACTGCCCCGTCTCCACATCCCACAGGGCGATGTCTACGGAATTGGCGCCAAAAACCGTTTTGCCGTCTTTAGAAAAGCCGACCAACTCGATTTCTTTATAAGAATACGGAGCCAGCCAAAGCCTGTGCAAAAAGCGCAGCGTATGGACATCCCACAGGCGGACGCTCCCGTCGCCGCAGCCGAGGGCAAGCGTTTTGCCGTCTCTTGAAAAGGCGACTGAAACAATATGTCCGGTGTCGTTCCCGCCAAACGCCGCCTGAAGGCTCCCGTCGTTCAGGTTCCATATCTGGACGGCGCCGAAGGGAAAGGTGAGCGCGACCCTGCTTCCGTCCGGCGAGACCGCTTTGCCGCCCCAGTTAGACGCGCCGTTGGGGATGGACGCGATGCGGACGCGTTCGCCTGTTTTCAAATCATACACATAAGCGCCCTTGTATGAGACGGCGGCGAGCCGTTCTCCGTCCGGCAAAAACTGAACCGCATAGGCGCTGTCGCCGCTGTCTTCTCCTAGAGCGTCGATCGGCTCGCCGGTTTCTACATCCCACAGCATAAGCCCGTCGTATCGGGCGGCGGCGGCAAGCTTTTTCCCGTCGGGAGAAAAGGAAAGGAATCGAATGGGACCGACGTCCGGAAGCGGAATCTCTTTTTTGAGCGCGCCGGTGTCGACATCCATCAAGTCGATGATCGAGTTATATCTTCCTACGGAGCCGACGGAGCTGGATGCGGCGATTGTTTGACCGTCGGACGATAACGCCAATGCAGTGTATAGTTTGGAACCGATCCGTTTGATCAGTTCCCGCTTCTCGACATCCCAGTGCATGATTTTGTAGTCGGCGCTGAAAAGCGTCTTGCCGTCCCGCCCGTAGACAATCCCGTTGACCGAATCCTCATGTTTTTCGAGTTCCGCTTTCAGCTCGCCTGTTTCGGCGTCTCTAATGAAAATGTGTCCATCCTGTCCGCCGTGGGCGAACTCGCCGCCGTTGGGCGAAAACGCGGCGCTACCATCGGAAGATGCGAAGAAGCGGCTTTTGACGCGCCCTGTGTCGGCGTCCCATAGAACGACGCGGCTGTCGTCGTCTCCGAATGTTGCGAGCGTCTTGCCGTCAGGAGAGAACGCGGCGGATTTGATGGTTCCCCAATGGCCGGTGTCGCGCGTCAACGTGACCGCTTCCACATAAACAGGAACCGCGCCGCCCTCCGCCGCCGCAAAAAACAGCGTCAACGCGCTCATCAAAAATGCTGCCGTTTTCATAACGTAGCCTTTCAACAACCTTATTTCAAAAGAAGCATGCGCCGCTGCGCCGTGAACGAATCGGTTTGAATGCGCGCAAAGTAGATCCCGCTGGCAGCGCGTTCGCCGAGGGCGTTGCGTCCGTCCCAGTAAGCCGCTTTTTGTCGGCTTCGGTAGTAGCCCGCCGGCAGCGTCCCCAGGTCTAACGCGCGGATCAGCTTGCCCGCGCCGTTGTAGATGGAAATGCGGACGCGGGAGGTTTCCGCCAGGTCGAAGGGGATCCACGTTTCAGGGTTGAACGGGTTTGGGTAATTCTGCAAGAGAGCAGGGGCCGCGGGCGCGTTTGCGTTTTCTGGGAGGCGTATGTCCGCCCATTGAATCGGCGTCTGCTCGCCTAGGCGCGCGTTCCAGAGCAGCAAGGTTCCGTCGTAGGAGCCGCTGACGAGATAACGCCCGTCCGGCGAATAAGCAAGGGCGCCGGCCCCTCTCGTATGCCCTTTCAAAACCGCTTTCAACGCCCCATTATCTGTCCGCCAGAGCCGAACCAACCCGTCGACGCCGGCGCTGGCGAGCGTCCGACCGTTCGGCGAAAACGCAACCGCATTGACGCCGTCAAGATGCGTCAGAATTGTCCGGATCCGTTTGTACGTCAGCGCGTTCCAGACCGTGACGGTTCCGTCCCAATGCCCGACAGCGAAGGTTTTTCCGTCCGGCGAATAGGCGAAGCAATCGGGAATGGAATGGTGCGTGACGGTCGCTCGGAGACGACCCGTTTCAACGTTGTAAAACAGCGATCCTTCCAGCGCAATCGTCTGTCCGTCGGGCGAGTAGTCCATGAACGACTGTGGATGCCATCTTTGCCCTATAACGATCTCTTTGGTCGCTTCGCCGGTGTCGGCGTCCCGCAGCTCAATGATCGAGACGTCGGTTCTGTAATCGTGTCGAAGGCTTGCGATCGTTTCTCCGTCCGGCGAATAGGCGGCAGGGTTGGTGTTTCTAAAATCGCGGCCATATTCGTCTCCGAGCGCTCTTTCGAACTGCCCCGTCTCCACATCCCACAAAGCGGCGTCCACGAAATTGGCGCCAAGAACCGTTTTTCCGTCTTTAGAAAAGTCGACCGATTCGGCGGGAAAGTATGAGTACGGAACTTTCCAGAGCTTCTGTTGAAAACGCAGCGTCGGGACATCCCACAGGCGGACGCCTCCGTCTTCGGAGCCGACGGCGAGCGTTTTGCTGTCGCGCGAAAAGGCGGCTGAATAGATCGCGCCAGTGTTTTCGCCGCCAAACGTTGAATGCAGACCTCTGTCGTTCAGGTTCCATATCTGGACGGCGCCGCCTGCCAAGGCGAACGCGGCTCTTTCTCCGTCCAGCGACACCGCTATGTCGGGCCAGACGGTCGATCTGGACGCGATCTGGACGCGCTCCCCCGTTTTGAGATCGAAAATCCAAAAGGCTGCGCTTCTCAAGACAGCAAGCCGTTCTCCGTCCGGCAAAAAATGAATTTGGGACGCGGAAGCATCGTCCTCAATGGAGTAGATCTTCTCGCCCGTTTCCACATCCCATACCATTATTTCTTTGAAGCCGGCGGCGGCAAGCTGTCTGCGGTCGGGAGAAAAAGAAAGCGACCGGATGTAGCTGACGCGCCATGACTGTTTCATCAACGCGCCGGTGTCGACATCGATCAATACGACCGCGTCGTTCGCGCTTCCGAACTCTTCTATAGCGGCGGCGGCGATTTGTCCATCGGACGATAACGTCATTTCGGTGTACGTTTTGGAACCTTCGCCAAGCCGCTTGATCAGTTCCCCCGTCTCGGCGTTCCAATGAAATGCGCCGTTGCCGGAGGAGCTGAGAAGCGTCTTGCCGTCCGGCAGAAACGCCAGCAAGCGAATCGCTTCCGTTTGTTCATCGATCGTCGTTTTCAGCGCGCCCGTTTCAACATCCCATATATGAATGGTTCCCCCGTAGTCGCCGGAAGCGAGCTGCGCGCCGTCGGACGAATACGCAAGCGCATTAATGGACCGATCATGTTCGGCGGTACG
Organism: Candidatus Poribacteria bacterium; assembly: GCA_963665845.2. GTDB lineage: Bacteria > Poribacteria > WGA-4E > JAPPNK01. The sequence continues at coordinate 955,053 of OY762492.1, read as the reverse complement.
GCGCAGGGCGCGCCCTGTGTCAACATCCCATAACACAAGTGAGTCGTCTATGCCGCCTGTCGCGAGCGTCTTGCCGTCGGGAGAAAAGGCGGCTGCATAAACGGTTCCCCAGTTGCCCGTCGTGCGCGACAGATCAATCGCGTCCTCGTACACCTGAACATCTACGCCCGACGCCGAAACCGCAAAAAACAGCGCCGATGCGCTCATCAAAAATGCTGTCGCTTTCATAACATATCCTTTCAGCAGCCTCATCTGCAGAAGATAGACGCAAATTTTATGCCAACGCCGCGCGCCTCCTATTTCAACAGAACCATGCGACGAACCGCCGTGAACGATCCCGCCTCTATGCGCGCAAAGTAGATCCCGCTTGCCGCCCGTTCGCCGAGGTCGTTGCGTCCGTCCCAGTAAGCCGCTTTCTGTCGGCTTCGGTAGTAGCCCGCCGGCAGCGTTCCCAGGTCTAATTTGCGTATCAGTTCGCCCGCGCCGTTGTAGATGAAAATGCGGACGGTGGAGGTTTTCGCCAGGTCGAAGGGGATCCATGTTTCAGGGTTGAACGGGTTTGGGTAATTTTGCAGGAGGGCAGGGGCCGCGGGCGCGTTTGCGTCTTCTGGGAGGCGTATGTCCGCCCATTGAATCGGCGTCTGCTCGCCTAGGCGCGCGTTCCAGAGCAGCAAGGTTCCGTCGTAGGAGCCGCTGACGAGATAACGCCCGTTCGGCGAATAAGCAAGGACGCCGACCCATCTCGCATCCCCTTTCAACACCGCTTTCAACGCCCAATTGTCTGTCCGCCAGAGCCGAACCATCCCGTCGACGCCGCCGCTGGCTAGCGTCCGTCCGTTCGGCGAATATGCAATCGTATTGACATAAGGGTGATAACGGGGCGTCTGGTCAGCTCTAGGTTGCGCCTGGATCGTCCGGATCCGCTTGTACGTTTGCGCGTTCCAGAAGGTGACGGTTCCGTCCCTATGTCCGACAGCGAAGGTTTTTCCGTCCGGCGAATAGGCGAAGCAGAAGGGGTCGGAATGATGCGTGACGGTCGCTCGGAGCCGCCCCGTTTCAACATTGAAAAACAGCGAGCCTTTTAACGCAATCGTCCGCCCGTCGGGCGAATAGTCCATGAACGCCAGCCAAGGCACACCCCTGCCGACCGCAATCTTCTGGGTCGCTTGCCCCGTCTCAGCGTCCCGCAGCTCAATGATTGGGAAGAGGATGCCGTCTCTATGTTCATATCGAATGCTTGCGATTGTTTTTCCGTCCGGCGAATAGACGGCTGGAGTTGTGTTTCTAAAGAGACGGCCGATTTCGTCTCCGAGCGCCCTTTTGAACTGCCCCGTCTCCACATCCCACAGGGCGATGTCGACATGGTTGGCGCCAAGAACCGTTTTTCCGTCTTTCGAAAAGTCGACCGATTCGATACTGTAGTATGAGTACGGAGCCTGCCAGAACTTGTGCAGGAAGCGCCGCGTCGGGACATCCCATAGGCGGACGCCCCCGTCTCTGGAGCCGACAGCGAGCGTCTTGCTGTCGGGCGAAAAGGCGGCTGAATAGATCGCGCCAGTGTTTTCGCCGCCAAACGTTGAATGCAGGTTCCTGCTGTTCAGGTCCCAGATCTGGACGCCGCCGCCTCCCAAGGCGAACGCGGCTCTTTCTCCGTCCGGCGACACCGCTACAGCGGGCGATGCGATCGATCTGGATGCGATCCGGACCCGCTCCCCCCTTTTGAGATTGTAGACCCATAAGGCTGAGCCTGCCAGGACAACAAGCCGTTCTCCGTCCGGCAAAAAATGAACTTTGAACGCGGTATCGTAGTTGCCTTCCTCATGGGCGTAGATTGTCTCGCCCGTTTCCAGATCCCATATCATCATTCCTCCGGAGCCGCCGGCGGCAAGCCGTCTGCGGTCGGGAGAAAAAGAGAGCGAGCGGATGGAGCCGACGCGCCATGAATGAACAAACTGTTTCACCAACGCGCCGGTGTCAACCTCTCTCAAATCAACCTCTCTCAATACGACGCCGTCCGCGTTTCTGTACTTGTTCACAGCGGCGGCCGCAATTTGTCCATCGGACGATAACGTCATTGCGGTGTACGTTTTGGTACTTTCGTCAAGCTGCTTGATCAGCTCCCCCGTCTCGGCGTCCCAATGCCGTATGCCTCTGCCGGCGCTGAGAAGCGTCTTGCCGTCCGGCAGAAACGCCAGCGAGCGAACCGGTTCCGTTTGTTCATCGATCTCCGTTTTCAGCGCGCCTGTTTCCACATCCCAAATATGAATATCTCCCCCGTAGTAGCCGAAAGCAAGCTGCGTCCCGTCGCGCGAATACGCGATCGCATCCATGGACCGAGCGCGTCCGCCGATACGGCCCAGGACGCGCCCTGTATCAACCTCCCAGAACACAACCGTATCGTTTAAGTCGACGGCCGCGAGCGTCTTGCCGTCTGGAGAAAAGGCGGCTGGAGAAACGGTTCCGCAGTTGCCCGTCGTGCGCGACAGATCGATCGCGTCCTCGTACATCTGAACATCTACGCCCTTCGCCGAAGACGCAAAAAACAGCGCCGATGCGCTCATCAAAAATGCTGTCGCTTTCATAACGTATCCTTTCAGCAGCCTCATCTGCAGAAGATAGAAGCAAATTTTATGCCAACGCCGCGCGCCTCCTATTTCAACAGAACCATGCGCCGAACCGCCGTGAACGACCCCGCCTCTATGCGCGCAAAGTAGACGCCGCTGGCAGCGCGTTCGCCGAGGTCGTTGCGTCCGTCCCAGTAAGCCGCTTTTTGTCGGCTTCGGTAGTAGCCCGCCGGCAGCGTTCCAAGGTCTAACGCGCGGATCAGTTCGCCCGCGCCGTTGTAAATGGCGATGCGGACGCGGGAGGTTTCCGCCAGGTCGAAGGGGATCCACGTTTCAGGGTTGAACGGGTTTGGGTAATTCTGCAGGAGGGCAGGGGCCGCGGGCGCGTTTGCGTCTTCCGCCGCTTTTTCTGGGAGGCGTATGTCCGCCCATTGAATCGGCGTTTGCTCGCCTCGGCGCGCGTTCCAGAGCAGAAGGAAACCGTCAGAGCAGCCGCTGACAAGATAACGCCCGTCCGGCGAATACGCGAGCGCGTCGATTCCGCCGGTATGCCCTTTCAAAACGGCTTTCAGCTCGCCTGTTTCAGCCTGCCAGAGTCGTACCTGCCCGTCAACGCCGCCGCTGGCAAGCGTCCGACCGTCCGGCGAATACGCGACTGCATCGACATAGCGGGCATAAAGGGGTGTCCGGTCAGTGATCGGTTGCGACAGAATCTTTCGTATCCGCTTGTAGGTCTGCGCGTTCCAGAACGTGACGGTTCCGTCTCTATGCCCGACAGCGAAGGTTCCGCCGTCCGGCGAATAAGCGAAGCTATAGGCGGAGGAATGATGCGTGACGGTCGCTCGGAGCCGACCCGTTTCAACATTGAAAAACAGCGAGCCTGCCAGCGCAATCGTCCGCCCGTCGGGCGAATAGGACATGAACGACTGTGAATACCATCCTTTTCCGATAACGATCTCTTTGGCCGATTCGCCGGCGCCGGCGTCTCGCAGTTCAATGATCGAGACGCCGTTTCGGTTTCTGTACTCATACCGTATGCTTGCGATCGTTTCTCCGTCCGGCGAATAGACGGCAGGGTTGGTGTTTCTGTTTTGGCGATTATATTCGTCTCCGAGCGCTCTTTTGAACTGACCCGTCTGCACATCCCACAGCGCGATGTCCACGAAATTGGCGCCGAGAACTGTTTTCCCGTCTCTAGAAAAGCTGACCGATTGGATGTATTGATAAGAATACGGAGCCATCCAGAGCTTGTGCAGGAAGCGCAGCGTCGGGACATCCCACAGGCGGACGGCGCCGTCGACCGAGCCGACGGCGAGCGTTTTGCTGTCGCGCGAAAAGGCGGCTGAATAGATCGCGCCAGTGTTTTCGCCGCCAAACGTTGAATGCAGGTTCCCGCCGTTCAGGTTCCATACCTGGACGGCGCCGCCTGCCAAGGGGAACGCGGCTCTTTCTCCGTCCAGCGACACCGCTATGTCGGGCCAGACGGTCGATCTGGACGCGATCTGGACGCGCTCCCCCGTTTTGAGATTGTAAATCCAAAAGGTTGCGCTTCTCAAGACAGCAAGCCGTTCTCCGTCCGGCAAAAAATGAATTTGGGACGCGGAAGCATCGTCCTCAATGGAGTAGATCTTCTCGCCCGTTTCCACATCCCATACCATTATTTCTCTGATGCCGGCGGCGGCAAGCCGTCTGCGGTCGGGAGAAAAAGAGAGCGACCGGATGTAGCTGACGCGCCATGGCTGTTTCATCAACGCGCCGGTGTCGACTTCTATCAATACGACCGCGTCGTTCGCGCTTCCGAACTCGTCCACAGCGCCGGCGGCAATTTGTCCATCGGACGATAACGTCATTGCGGTGTACGTTTTGGAACCTTCGCCCAGCTGTTTGATCAGCTCCCCCGTTTCGGCATCCCAATGCCATACGCCGTTGCCGGAGCTGAGAAGCGTCTTGCCGTCCGGCAGAAACGCCAGCGAGCGAATCACTTCCGTTTGTTCATCGATTGTCGTTTTCAGCGCGCCCGTTTTCACGTTCCATATATGAATGGTTCCCCCGTAGTCGCCGGAAGCGAGCTGCGCGCCGTCGGACGAATACGCAAGCGCATTAATGGACCGATCATGTCCGACGGTACGGCGCAGGGCGCGCCCTGTGTCAACATCCCATAACACAAGCGAGTCGTCTATGCCGCCTGTCGCGAGCGTCTTGCCGTCGGGAGAAAAGGCGGCTGCATAAACGGTACCCCAGTTGCCCGTTCTGCGCGACAGATCGATCGCGTCCTCATACATTTGAACATCGACGCCGCTTGCCGAAACCGCAAAAAACAGCGCCGATGCGCTCATCAAAATTGCCGTTGATCTCATCCGCCGCCCTCCAATCGCCTTGTTCGTAAAAAGAAGTAAGCAATTTTTATGCCAACAGAAACGGCGCCTAAGATTCCCGCGCGTTTTACCGCAGAGGCGGGAATGACGACCGGCGGCGTCGACAATGTTGCCGTCCGCCGCCGCATGCGGCATCATATGCAGCGTGTGAAATCGGCGATGAGAGGCTTCCATGAATCCGCCGCCCAAACGGGCTGAAAAACTGCATCTGTACCGGCCATGGACAGGCTCTGAAGAGATTGACGCGGTCGCCGAAACTTTCCGTTCAGGGTGGATCGGAACCGGACAAAAAACGGGCGATTTTGAGCGGCGCTTCGCCGAAACGGTCGGCGCCGATGAAGCGGTCGCCGTCAACTCATGCACCGCCGCGCTGCATCTGGCGCTGGTCGCCGCGGGCGTCGGGCGGGGCGGCAATGTCCTTGTTCCCGTCTACACCTTCACCGCCACCGCCGAAGCCGTTTTACACGCCGGGGCGGAGGTTCGCTTCTTAGACGTGAACCCGACGACGCTGAATGTCGATCCTGAAACGGTTGAAGCCGCCCTTAACCCAAAAACGAAGGCGGTTATACCCGTTCATCTCGCCGGCTACCCATGCGATATGACCGCCCTTCAACAGATTGCCGACGCGCATGATCTTCTCCTGCTGGACGACGCCGCGCATGCGGTCGCCGCTGAACACAACGGCAAGCGCATCGGCGGGGTCGGGCATGCGTCCGCCTTCAGCTTTTACCCGACGAAGCATATCACTTCCATTGAGGGCGGCATGTTGACAACGAACGACCGCCGGCTCGCCGACGGCGTCCGCGCCATCCGCTATCATGCGATCACGCGGGACGCTTGGACGCGCGAGGCGGACCAAAGCGGCGCCAACGCCGAGCAACCCGCCATGGCGTATGATGTGACGGCGCAAGGGTATAAGTGCAACATGACCGACATTCAGGCGGCGGTCGGGCTGGCGCAGCTGGAGAAACTGGAGCGGCAGATGGAGATACGGCGGCGCATCGCGCGGATGTATCAGGACGCTTTCGCGGACGCGGACGCGCTGGAGACGCCGCCTGAACCCGACAACGGACGGCATGCGTGGCACCTTTATATACTGAAGTTGAACCTGGATCGGCTGTCGGTGAGCCGAGACGCCTTCGCCGCCGAGCTGGAGGCGCTGAACATTGGAACCGCCGTACATTACATCCCGCTCCACCGCTTTACGCATTACCGCAAGAGCTGCCGGTCGGCGCAGGACGACTTTCCGAACGCCGAGCGGCTTTATGAGCGCGTTTTGAGCATACCGCTTTGGCCGGGCATGGACGAAAACGACGCCGAGGATGCGATCCGCGCTGTGTTGTGGACAGCGAAAAAACGGCGCGTCAAACGCATTTTTTAAAACGACCGGAAGGAATCAGATATGAACAAACTGAAACGGGAAAGCAGACGGGTGACGCAGCGGCCGGACCGCGCCGGCTCCCGCGCCATGTTTCACGCTGTCGGACTCACCGACGCGCAGATCGACAGCCCGCTGGTCGGCATTGCCAACTCGTGGACCGAGATCGGACCCTGCAACTTTCATCTGCGCAGGCTTGCCGAGAAGGTGAAGCAGGGCGTCCGCGCCGCGGGCGGAACGCCGCTTGAATTCAACACCATCGTCGTCTCAGACGGCATCTCGATGGGTACCGAGGGGATGAAAGCGTCGCTCATCAGCCGCGAGGTGATTGCAGACAGCATTGAGCTGGTCGCGCGCGGTCATTCGCTGGACGCTCTCGTCGCGCTTTCAGGCTGCGATAAGACGATCCCAGGTTCCGTCATGGCGCTGGCGCGTTTGAATCTGCCGTCCGTCATGCTGTACGGCGGCGCCATTGCGCCGGGGCGTTTTCAGGGTCGGGATGTGACGATACAGGATGTGTTTGAGGGCGTCGGCGCGCATGCGGCGGGTAAAATGACCGAGCAGGAGCTGATTCAGCTGGAGAGGTCGGCGTGTCCGGCGGCGGGGGCATGCGGCGGGCAATTCACCGCCAACACGATGGCGACCGCGTTTGAGATCATGGGCATATCGCCTGCAGGCTCCGCCTCCACGCCGGCGATGGACCCGCAGAAAGACGAGATCGCCTTCCAGGCAGGCAAGCTGGTCATGCAGGCGCTGGAAAACGACCTAAGGCCGCGGCAGATTGTCACCAAAGAGGCTCTGGAAAACGCGGTCGCGTCGGTCGCCATGTCGGGCGGGTCGACGAACGCGGTGCTTCATCTGCTCGCCGTCGCGCGGGAGGCGGAGGTGGATCTGCGCATCGAGGATTTTGACCGCATCAGCTCAAGCACGCCGCTTCTGTGCGACCTGAAGCCGGGCGGGCGTTATGTGGCGAACGATCTGTTTCGGGCGGGGGGCGTTGGGCTGGTGGCAAAGCGTCTTTTGGAGGGCGGTTTTTTGAACCCTGACGCGCTCACAATCACCGGACAAACCATCGCCGAGACCGCCGAATCCGCCGCCGAAACGGAGGGGCAGGATGTGGTACTTCCGTTGAGCGATCCGATCAAGCCGACAGGCGGGATACTCATTTTAAAAGGCAACCTGGCGCCTGAAGGGTGCGTCTTGAAGATCGTCGGGCATAACCGAAAACGGCATGAGGGACCCGCCCGCGTTTTCAACAACGAAGAGGACGCCTTCGCCGCCGTCCAAACAGGCTCCATTCAAAAAGGCGACGTGGTCGTCATCCGTTATGAGGGACCGAAGGGCGGACCGGGCATGCGCGAGATGCTTGCGGTCACCGCGGCGGTCGTCGGCGCCGGGATCAGCGACGAGGTCGCGCTCATCACCGACGGGCGTTTCTCCGGCGCGACATACGGGTTCACCGTCGGGCATATCGCGCCTGAAGCGGCGGCGGGCGGACCGCTGGCGGCAGTGCAAGACGGCGACATCATCGCGCTGGATGTGGACTCCCGCTCGCTCAACGTCCAGCTGACCGACGGCGAGATCGAAGCGCGGATGCAAAACTGGAAACCGCCGGCGACGAAATACAGAACAGGCGCGCTCGCAAAATACGCCCGCCTCGTCTCCTCCGCTTCAGAAGGAGCCGTGACAAGCTGAACGCAAAAGCCGTAACGACAACGAAAGAACGGAACGCAATTCTATGAAATGGGACTTCGAATCGAACGTATTTGAAACGGAACAGATCGAGATCGCGGGGACGCAGGAGCGCATCGTGCGCGGCGGACGGGACAAGTTCCCGCTCCTGCCGAAAGCGCTAAACGGCGTTCAACAGATTGGGGTCATCGGATGGGGTTCTCAAGGACCCGCGCAGGCGCAGAATTTGCGCGAGTCGCTGGAAGGCAGCGGCATTCGCGTCAAGGTCGGCTTGCGGGAAAACAGCGGCTCCTTAGAGAAGGCTCGCGCCGCAGGTTTCACCGAAGAAAACGGTACCTTAGGCGAAATGTATGCGACCATACGCGAGTCGGACTTGACGCTGCTGCTCATCTCGGACGCGGCGCAGGCGGAAACGTACCGAGACGTGTTCAACGCGATGAAGCCAGGCGCGGCGCTGGGGCTGTCGCATGGGTTCCTGCTCGGCGTTATGAAAAACGACAACGCCCGCTTTCCCGACAACATCAACGTCATCGGCGTCTGTCCAAAAGGGATGGGTCCCTCCGTCCGGCGGCTCTATGTGCAGGGGCGGGATGTGAACGGCGCCGGCATCAACGCCAGCTTCGCCGTTGAGCAGGACATTGACGGGCGCGCCGTCGACCTTGCAATCGGCTGGTCGGTCGCGCTCGGTTCGCCGTTCAGTTTCATCACGACGCTTGAGAACGAGTACAAGAGCGACATCTTTGGGGAGCGCGGCATTCTTCTCGGCGCGGTTCATGGTCTCATTGAGGCGCTGTACGGGCGTTTCCGCCGCGCGGGTATGTCGGAGGAGGAGGCGTTCAACGAGTCGTCCGAGTCGATCACGGGACCCATCAGCAAGACAATCTCGCATGACGGCATCTTGGCGGTTTATGAAAAGCTGCCTGAAGCGCAGCGCCCCGCATTTCAGCGGATGTATAACGCCGTCTACGCCGCGTCGGTTCCGCTCATCGCCGAGATCTACGACGAGGTGGCGTCATGCAACGAAATCATGTCGGTCGTCATGGCGGGCAGACGGCTGCGGGAGTGGCCGATGGGGCGCGTGGACGGGACACACATGTGGCGCGTCGGCGAGCGCGTCCGGGCGCGGCGCGTTGAAGAGAAGATACCGCTGAACGCAGAAGCCGCCGCGGCGTATATCGGCGTCATGACAGCGCAGATCGACAGGCTCATTGCGAATGGGCATTCGCACAGCGAGATTGCGAACGAGTCGGTCATTGAGGCGGTCGATTCGCTGAACCCGTATATGCATGCGCGCGGCGTGGATTATATGGTGGACAACTGCTCGACGACGGCGCGGCTTGGGACGCGCAAGTGGGGTCCGCGTTTTGATCATCTGATTCAGCAGGAGGCGTTCACGCGGTTCGATTCGGGCGAGGAGCTGGATGAGTCGCCGTTCGCCGCGTTTTTGGAACATCCTGCGCATGAGGCGCTGGCGGTCTGCGCGGAGCTGCGCCCGCCGGTCGATATTTCGGTCGTTTAGCCTGAAAGAAACGGCCGGGGAGATCCATCTCCCCGGCCGCGAGAGGCTTTAGTTTCAGCATGTCGGCATGGGTACGCGGACGTCTTCTGCAGGACTCTGGATTCCCGCTTACGCGGGAATGACGATATGCATGACATCAGGGCGTTTCAATTGCCGTTTCTAAAGTAGGATCCCAAAAGGAACTTCGGCGGTGTCTGATTTCTCGGCTCGCTCGGTATCAGCTCAAAGGCGAAGCCGATCGGAGCGGGGCCGAGGTCGTTCTGCCGGAAGTTGTACGTCGTCGCGCCCCATCGGGAAGCGGCGGCGACCATGTCGAACTGCTCAAAGGCGTTCGTCTTTCGGTTGTAGCGGATGACGCCTTTGATCTTGGCGTCCATGCCGCGTTTCATGTCGATCTTGAAGCCTGAATACGGGTTCGTCTGCCCCGACGGCTCCGCTTCGAGAAACGCATGCCCGTCGAGACGTATCGTCACGGCGTTTTCGTCCACGGATTCAACGCGCAGCGTCAACCCCGCCTTTTGGAGATGCTTGTCATGCCAAGGCGGCGCCTCGCCCCGAACATGATCAACCAGATGGTACTGCGCGATGCGGCGTACCAGCTCCTTCGGCGCCTCATATTCCATGCCCGCCTTTGGGTTGTCGGGAATCAGCGCCTGCGCCTCCTCTTTCCGTATCCAGAGATGGTCAAAGTTGTGCTTCCAGGTCTGGATTTCATCGCCGCTTTTGTCTTTGCGCGGGATGTCGCGCATCGTTTCGCGCAGGATGAGCGCGCCTTCAGGGAAGGAGCGGTTGAAATACTTGTCCTTTTCATAGGAGGCGGGAACATCCGCCGTCGGGTTCTTTTTGTTCCACTTTTCCAGCGCCTTGTTCAGCATGCTCAGGACATGCTCAACGCGCGTCGTGTTGATGGAGGCGAGCAGCTCGCCGTCCGGCGCGCAGGCGTAGAGACCCTGGCGGGTGCCGGTCGGCTTCGTTCTGCCGGCGTAATGCCCCTGTTCAGCAACTTTGCGGAAGAACTCGCCCTCGGCGTCTTTTTGAATCTGCGTGAAGGAGCAGTTGTCGGCGACAGGGATGAATTGATCGGTGAGTATTTTGATGACTCGGTCGTCGGAGAAGACGGACGCACGGCCCGTCACGCCGTTGTTTCAGACGCAGCCGAGCGGGTCGCCGTTCATTGCCCAGATGAACATCGGTTTTTCTTGCTGCGCGGCTCGAATTCTGCCTTCCCAGATGTCGGGCGTCCATGGTATCTGACGCCATTTCGCTTCGCCTGGGTCCGGCAGAATGAAGCGCATGACGGTCTGAAATTGCTCGTCTGTTTGCATGTTCTGTTCGAAGGCGGCTATCACGCTTGATTCCTCCGCAATCTGTTTCAGTTTGTTCGGATCAATCGTCAAATTTTCTGCGAACGCCGCCGCCGCGATGGACAAGGCGGCGGCAAGGGCAATCATTCGTTTCATCGGATCCTTCTTTCTGCGGCTGCCCGTTTCTTTAGGTTATGATACCCCAAAGGCGGATATTTGCAAGCGTCCAGCTCCCGACCTTAAGGCTTTCGTTTGAACACGCCGGCATACAGACGCCGTCTGCTAGATTCACGATTCCCCCTGCCGCCGCGTTATTCGTCGGAACCTTCCTCCTCCTCTTTGAGCGGCGCCCACATCGTATGCTCTTTGCCCGCCGGGTTGACGGAGAGGAAGCGGCTCTTGCCTGCATAAACCCACCTCGCAGAGTTGCCCTTAGTGATGCGCACAATCTCCCGCGTCTCTATATGGATGCGGTAAAGGGTCCAGGACGTACCTAATTCGTCTTCTTTCTCCATCGTATAAATTATCCACTTGCTGTCCGCCGACCAGTCCTCAAGCCTTGCCCACTTGCCGTCTTTGGGGAAAGTGAGCCGCTCTAGGCTGGAGCCGTCCGGGTTGATGGTAAAGATGTGAACGCCGCCCTCCTCCTCTTTTATCACCGGGCGGCCGGAGCCTTCGAACGCGATTTTGTTGCCGTCCGGCGACCATTCAGGGTACGCATAGGACGCGCCGCTGTTTGTTAGATTGACGGCTCTGCCCCCGTGCGAGTTCATGACATAGAGATGGTCAGGAAAGTGATCAATGCCCAGCTCCGCTCTTTCTTCTTCGCTGGGGGGATAACCGTTGAAAGCGATCTTCTTGCCGTCCGCGGAGACAGTCGCCCAGAACTCGTCTCTGAACGGCGTATTGGTGAGCTGTTTTATTTTCTCGTTGCGCAAATCCAGCAGAAAAATGTCCGATTGACCTCGGTTTGGGCCGTTCAAGTCTTTTCCGCGGCATGCGAGCCGCCTCCCGTCTGGAAACCACCAGGCGCCGGAGATGGAGATGTGTTCATAACCGAGGTTGTCGAGCCGCTCTCTCATATTGACGACCCGCCCGGTTTTCAGCTCCAGAAGGAAAAGCGTGTAGCGGTTGTTTTCGAAGGCGCCTATCCAGGCGTATTTCCCGTCTCGGCTAAATCTGGCGGGACCGCCGAAGTCGCCTGTCATCCAGAGCCGTTCGTTCTGTCCGTCCCAGTCAATGAGTGTCAGCCCGTCATCTCGATCTAGACAGAGGGTCGGTCGTTCTAGTTTCGTCACATCTTCCAGCGGCATATAATCTTCCGCGGACGCGCACAACAGAAACGAGAAACTGAACGCCGCAAGAATCGCCGTCGATTTTGTAAAGGAGGTTAATGTTATGTCATGCTCCTTTCAAGCAGAAAGGGGGCGGCTTATTCCTCTAGCGTTTGAACATTCGCTGCAAACTGCTCATGCTGTCTGCATCCATCCTAGTATGGTTTTCGCGCATTGACTTCTAAGCGCGATTCTTGATTTGGGGCATGTCGGCTGTTTAGACATGAGGCGGCGCATGCGGTAAGATAAATACGGGAGACCTGCATATGACGCTCTGCAAAGTGGTCGGTTCGATTGTCGCCACGCAAAAAGACGAAAAGCTCGCCGGCGGAAAACTGCTCGTCGTCCAAGAGATGAGCCTAGACGGAAGCCTGCTTGACCGGCACGCCGTCGCCATCGACTCGGTCGGCGCGGGCGAAGAAGAGGTGGTTCTGGTCGCCGGCGGAAGCTCCGCCCGGCTCACGAAGTCGACCGCCGACAAGCCTGTCGACGCGGTCGTCATGGCGATCGTGGACGCCATCGAGATACAGGGGCGGACGGTCTACAAAAAATGACCGTCAACGCGATACGGCGCAGCGCGCTCAAACGGCGCCGAAGCCTCTCTCAAAAAGAACGCCGGCGGCGCGGCGAACAGATTCAACGGCGGGCGGTTCAACGCCTCCGAACGCTGAACGCGCGCCTTGTGTACTGTTATGTGAGCGTCCCCCCGGAAGCGCCGACGCGGCGTCTCATCCAGCGGCTCTGGGCTGAGGGCGGGCGCGTCGCCGTTCCGCGCGTGGAGACCGACTCGACAACGATGCGTCTCTACGAGCTGACCGACATGCGCCAGCTGGAGCGCGGACGCTGGGGCATACCTGCTCCGCCGTTGACGGCGCCGCGCGTTCAGAAAGAGGCGCTGGACGCCGCGCTGATCCCATGCGCCGCCGTCGACAGCCGAGGAAACCGCATCGGGCTTGGGGGCGGGTTCCATGACCGCTTCTTCGCCGAGGAGCCGCGCCCAAGGTTGATTGGACTCGCTTTCGATTGTCAGCGTACGGCTCTGTTTGAGCCGATGCCGTGGGATGTTCCGCTGGATGAGCTGATCGCCGAAAGCGGGTCAATTCACTTTCAAAGTAAACAAGCGGCGCCCGCCGTTCGTTCATACCGCCAGACGACGTCAACGAAACGGAGACTCCCTTGACATGCTTTGCGCCTCGTTTGGCGGCAGCGGCGCTTCTTTTCGGCGCGGCTTTTCTATGCTCCGCCCAGACCGATGAAGAGAACGCCGCCCGCGAATTCGCCCCCAGCGCTGAAACGCGCGGCGACTGGAAACCCTCTCAAACAACAGACGAAATGGACGGCGAAGCGGAAAGCGATTCCTACGCCGCCAGACTCATCGCCGCGGCGATCTCGCATCACCGCGCGCAGCGGACGAACGGGGCAGGATTGCTCGCCGCCCTTCCGGAAGGCGGCGTCCCCGAACTTGAAAGCGATCTCCCTCTAGGAGCCGGAAGAGGAGGCGGCGCCGCCAATTTCAACCTGCCGCTCAACTCCAGCCTAGAGGTGAAGGGGCATAAATCGTTCCTGTTTCAGTATAACCACACGCACTATTTCGGGCGCGAGGGCTTGACCGGACTCTACGGCAGCAGCCTCGGCGGCGGGCGTTTTTCCACAGGCTACCGCGATTTCGACTACGGCAGCTCCTACGACAGCTACGGCTCTTACGGCGGATATGGAGGCTACGGCGGATACGGCGGGAGCGGCTTCGGCTCCTCCTACGGCGGATACGGCGGCGGCTTCGGTTCCTCCTACGGCGGATACGGCGGCGGTTTCGGTTCCTCCTACGGCGGATACGGCGGTGGCGCCGACGGGTTCAACATACGCCAAGAGCTGCAGATCGGCATCCACGGCCGCGTCGGGCGGCACACGCATGTGGCGGTCGACTATTCCGACGCCGCGCGTTCCTATACCGGCTTCGGAGAGAAGCAGCAGCGCATCGCCGTCTGGTATGAGGGCGGAGAAGAGAACATCGTCAAGCGCGCCGCTTTTGGCGACATCACGTTGGAACTTCCGAACACGCGCTTTGTGCGCATGAACAGAAACCTGTTCGGCGCGCAGCTGGTCGCCGAGGCGGGCGGCGCGCGCGCGACGCTCTTCGGCTCCCGAACGAAAGGGCTGAAAGGCAAATGGAAATCGAGCGGGCAGTCCAGACGCGCCGGCGGAGGCGGCGGACGACGGATCGCCGACACCAGCTTCGCCCGCCAGAAGTACTATCAGCTGCATCTCGGCGAAGATGGAGAAATACACCCCGAATATCTGCCCATCAAACGCAACAGCGAACGCATCTATATCGATGACAGAGACGGAACGAACAATGTCGCCGGGACGCAGACCATCGACGGTTATTTCAACCTGCAACACGCCGGCGAAAATTACGCCATCGACTACGAAACGGGGCGCATTGAGTTTAACAACCAGGTGTCGCCGCGCGTCAAGATTGTCGCCGCGTATGAGTATGTCGGCGCCGGCGGCGGAACCGTCGGCGACCCGGACCCAGAAAAGGGCAATCCGCTTGCGGAAGACGGGCATGTCGTCTTAAAACAGGAATCGCTGCGCGGAACGGAGCTGATGAATGTATATAGCCTCGGCAACCGCAACATCAGCCCGACCGACTTTGAACTGGCGATATGGAGAGGCGGAAAACAGGCGCACCAAGACGAGTCAGGCAACCTGATCCCGTACATCCAGATTTTTGGGTTGGACAGGGACGGCGACGGGCGGGTCGACATCGAATACGACAGGGACGGCGACGGGCAATACGACTCGCTCATCATCGACTTTGAAAAGGGGCTTCTTATTTTCCCTGACGCGCGCCCCTTTGCGCTGGAAGCTCCGCATCCGTATGCGCATTTGCAGGAGGAGGTCGCCAACCTAGCGCTCTACCGCGATTCGCACAACCCGAACGCGCCGATCTACCAAATTCAAGCCGCCTACTCCTACCGCTCGGACGAGTACAACCTGAACGTTCTGAACATCATCCCCGGCAGCGAAATTGTGCGCGTCAACGGACAGCGGCTCGCGCCCGGCGACTACAACATCTTTTACGAATTCGGCTCGCTCACCTTCAACCGCCCTTTGAGCGAGTTTGACGAGGTGGAGGTGGAGTATGAGTATTCCCCGTTCGGCTCGTCGCTTCAACAGACCGTCGCGGGCGTCTGGCTTAGCTACGAGTGGACGCCGAAGCGGCAGGAAGACCCGCGGGACGCGCAGTCGAATATGCTGGATCAAGCGCTCGCTTCATACGGCGGCAGATCCTCATACGGCAGTTCGTACGGCTCCTCATACGGCGGCAGTTCGTACGGCTCCTCATATGGGAGTTCCTACGGCTCTTCATACGGCGGCAGTTCGTACGGCTCCTCATACAGCAGTTACGGCGGCAGTTCCTACGGCGGATACGGGGGAAGCTACGGCGGTTCGTACGGCGGCAGCTATTCCCGCCGCGCGTACGGGTTGACCTCCGGCAGTTTTTTCAACCCTGTCTTTATCGATGGGCTTCAGCTGGCGGCGGGGTATATTTACAACGCCGGGCAGCGTACCGCCGGTCCGCCATCCATCGCCGAGACGCCAGGGCGGCTTCAGGCGTTCGATGTGAACGGAAGCCTCGGACGCGCCTTTGAGCTGTCGGGGTTGGTCAGCGCGCTTCCGTTTGTCGATGTCGGCAAGTTGCCGCTCGCGCTCCATTTTAGCGGCGAGGCGGCTTTCAGCCACAACAACCCGAACTCGTACGGACTCGCGCTCATCGACAGCATGGAAGGCGCGCGCGACTCCTCCTCCATGCCGGTTTTCAAACGCCGATGGCAGACCGCCGCGCCGCCTGCAGAAACGCCGCGCCTGTCCAACTTCTCCCGCGTTCATTTTCCGATTCAGCAGCGCGACGACGACAACCCGCCCGACAACTATTTCCGCAATCAGCGCGTCGCCTCCTCCTCCATTGACGGCATACCCAGAGGCGGCGAGGAGCGGCTCATCGGCGAAATCGGGTACCTGTTCAACGACGTCTCCGCCGAGTGGGGCGGGATGACCTATCCGATCAGCGCCGAGGGAGAAGATTATCTGAACAGGCAATCGCTGGAGGTGTGGATACGCTCCGTCGGCGACGACAGCGCGACGCTCCATATCGCCGTCGGGCATTTCAGCGAGGATGTGGACGGCGACAACCGACTCGACAGCGAAGACCTGCCGCCCGACCTGACCGACACGAACGGCGACAATGTGATTGACCTGCTGGATCTGGACCTAGAAAATCTGTCGGACGAGGACAAGTTTCGGGGCAACGGCAAGCTGGAACTGAACGAGGATGAGGGCTGGGTTTGGAACGGACCCCTCTCCGACATGCGCATCGGCGCCAACAACACGATCTTGGACACCGAGGACTTGAACGGCGACAGCGCGCTGGACACGCTCAATTCCTATTTCACCATCGCCGTTCCGCTGAACGCGATCCCGGACAGCTGGATCAAGAAAGAGAACGCGGCGACCGGCTGGAAGTTTCTCTCCATCCCGCTGAACGAGACGGAGCCTGTCGGGCTGCCGAACTGGGGTTTTGTGAAACAGGCGCGCATTCTGCTTGAAAAAAACCGCCCTGGGACGATAACGGGCAAGCTGCAGTTTGCGTCGCTTGAAATCGTCGGCAACCAGTGGGAGCAAGGGGTCGTCGCCGGGAAAGACGGCGAGCTGCGCCCCGACACAGGCGAATATATGCGGGTCAGCGCCAAAGACAACTTCAACTTCGACTCCTACCGCTTCGCCTATCAGCAGATCGAAGACAACGACGAATTTCAACGGCTGCATCCGCTGGTTCAATCGGCGTACCAGCTCGGCGTGACGGAACGGCGGGAGCAGTCGCTCGCGCTGGAGTACGGGTTGGACCCCGACTCTCTGGGCGTCACCTGGCGGCGGGTTGAGGGACCGCGCCAAGGCGACGGCGCCGACCTTTCCAAGCATCAGACGCTCAAGATATGGGTCTACAACCCGGCGGGGCGTCCGACGGGGGCGTCGCTGGTGCTGCGGTTGAGCGCGGCGCTGCGTTCCAACTTCTCCTATAGTTACCGTCACACTGGGAGCGGCGCCGACAAGGAGGAGCCGAAGGTGAATGTGTTCAAGGAGCTGGTCGATTACTACGAATACACCCTCCCCATCGATTTCACGGGCTGGAAGCAGGCGGTCGTATCGATAGCGGACGAGAACAGAGACGGGCATCCGGACGGGCTGCGCGTCGCCGGTTCGCCCTCCTTGACAAGCGTCGGCGGCGTTGTTCTGGGCATTCAGAACGAGACCGGCGAGACGATGGAAGGCGAGCTGTGGGTGAACGACATCTACCTCGCCGATCCGCTTGTTGAGTCGGGCTGGGCGCGGCGGGGGGACAGCCAGTTTCGGCTTGGAAATCTGCTGCAGGTGCAGGTGAGCGCGTCGAGCCAAGATCAGGAGTTTGAAGAGTCCGCCGCGCAGCCCGCCGGTTCCTCTTACGGCAGGCGGTATCAGCAGTTGAGCCAGAGCGCAAACGATTTCAGTATGAACGCGCGTTTCACGCCCGCGCGGTGGCTTCCGCTGGAGTACAGCGTCCGGAATCAGGAAACCGAAACCGAAGAGAGTTACAACCTCATTCGGACGGCGCAGCTGGGGCGCAATACGGTCTCCAACCGCACGGCGCGCGGCGGCGTTCAATTTCAGAAATGGCCCTCGCTGAATGTGATGTACGACTCGCAGGAGCATTGGAACGAAAGCCGCGGCACCGAGTTCAGCGATCTCTACGTGGCGACGCTGCGGTACGACGCGGCGCGCAAATTCGGGTTGAACGCCGAATACCGGCACGAGGATGTGAGGGTTGACCGCGAAACGGGAGACCCGAACGCCTCCGACGGCGGCGACTACGGGTACTACGGCAGCAGCCTGAACG
Organism: Candidatus Poribacteria bacterium; assembly: GCA_963665845.2. Lineage (GTDB taxonomy): Bacteria > Poribacteria > WGA-4E > JAPPNK01. The sequence goes on along the minus strand of OY762492.1, from coordinate 936,952 downwards.
ACCGCATCATCGACAGCGGTTCGATCAGTCTGCAGCTCAGCCCGTTTGCGTCGCTGCGCCTTCAGCCGACCTACGATGTGACGCGGGAGATGGCGCTGTCTTCTACGGAGGAGGGGAAATCGGAGGGGCGTTTTGGGTTGTCGGAGCGGGGGCATCGGGTGTCGCTTCGTCCGACAATCAACCGCTCTTTTTTCGGCGCGCGTCCGAATATCGGGGCGCAGATGAACGCGCGGGAGAACTGGTTTGAACAGCAAAAAGACATCTCGCTCAACTTCAACGCGCGGTTCGGCGCCACCTTTCGGCTCGCCGAGCTCTTCAGTTTTGAAACGAAGCGGACGGAGCCGATGGACGGACCGGGCATCGGTCCCCTTGCTATAGAAAACGGCGCCGAAGCGGATGAAAAAGAGACCGCACCGGCGAACGATTCTACCAAAACAGAAACGGCTGAAGAGACCGCGCCAACCGAAACGGAAACGGCAGAAGAAACCGTCGCGACAGACGATTCAACCGAAACAGAAGCGGCTGACGAGCCAACGCCGACAGACGATTCTACCGAAACGGAAACGGCAGAAGAAACTGCCGCGACAGACGATTCTACCAAAACGGAGACGGCTGAAGAGACCGCGCAGGCGGATGAGGACGATTCAACCGAAACGGAAACGGCTGAAGAGACTGCGCAGGCGGATGAGTCAACCGAAACGGAAACGACTGAAGAGACCGCGCAGACGGACGATTCAACCGAAACGGAGACGGCTGAAGAGACCGCGCAGACAGACGAGTCAACCGAAACGAATCCTCCCCCGTTGCCAAGCGGCTCATCGAATACGCCGCCGCTCGATTCGGTCGAGATGGACGAGGATTTTTTCCGCGAGCAGGAGAGCCTCGACCGCATGAGCCAGTACGGATACGATCCGTACGCCTATGAGGAGGCGCAGCTGAACCGCGCCGACTGGCTTGGGGCGGGAAATATGCAGATGGACCGCGCCCTTGCCGGCGGGCGCGATCGGTTCGCCGACGACGGACTGAACCCGTTTCAGCGCTCCGTTAACACGCTGGCTCTCAGCGCCGATTACAGCATCGACATACGCGATTATCTGCGCAGGCTGAAATTGGACGCGACGGTCCTGGACGCGCTGCGCATGCCGGAGGACGCGCCGGAGCGTTCCTCGTCCACGCGCTCCGTCCGCCTGTCGATGCGCGGGTCGTTCGATCCGCTTCAATGGCTCGCGCTCAGCGCGGACGCCTCAATGCGCGACAGCTACACAAAAAATGTCGGCGCAGGTTCTCAAGACGACTCGCTTCTCGCCGGGGCGGACGCACAGATATTCGCCCGCGGCGGACGCTCCACAATTCAGCTCAGCTACAATTTCAACACGACGGAGCGTTCCAACAGCGCCTCCATTTTTGGGGACAGCCGCTCCCATGAAAGCGCGCTCACCTGGCGGCAGACGATGGGCGAAACGCGCCTGTCCCTCGGCAGCCGCATCAACTTTAGGCGCCAGGAGCGCAGCGGCGTGGAAACGAACTCGATCATCGTGACGCCCAGCATGAGCGTCGACTACACCTTGAAAACGGCGTCCGGCTGGCGCGTTCCGATCATCGGAACGGTTGTGAAGTTGGAGCAGAACCTAAACGTGACGAACTACTTGACGGCGGTCGTTCGGCGCGGGAATCTCGGCGACCAGTCCGAAGAGCGCTCGGAGCGTTACCAGACGGCGCTGCAGCTTGGATACCGTTTGAGCCGCCATGTGCGCGCCGACCTGAACCTTAGCCTAAGTTATCTGAAAGACAGGGTGGAGGCGGGGCGGGACTACTTCGCCGTTTCGTCGGCGCTGATGGTGCGCGGGGAGCTGTTGTAGCGGGCTGGGCGCCTTCTGTTTATGAACGAATGCCGCCCGCTCGTTTTCGTCATTCCCGCGCAAGCGGGAATCTTAGGCGCCGCAGGCGCTGTCCGAGTTCACCGTAAGCGTCCATACTACACGCCGTCATTCCCGCGCAAGCGGGAATCCAGAGTCCATCCCTTGCGGATCAAACCCCCCTAGCCCCCTTTTCAAGGGGGAACAAAACGACATGCGACCTCACTTTGTCATTCCCGCGCAAGCGGGAATCTAGAGGCGCCGCAGAAACTGTCCGCGTCCGTCCGCCGGCACGTCCCAACTAAAGCCTCAATATCTGAGCATTCCATTTGACCTTGAGCTGTATCGGGCGTATGATTCAGGCTGATGATGGTTCGCAGATCGGAGAGATGCAGGAGCGGCTGAACTGGCATGACTGGAAATCATGTGTGGCGGCAACGTCACCGAGGGTTCGAATCCCTCTCTCTCCGCCACCGCCTCCGTTCACAGCTCCACATACACCAGCCCGTCCTTGACGACAACCGGGAAGACGGGCAGTTTCAGCGAGCAGTCGGTCAGGCATTCTCCCGTGTCGATTCGCAATTCGTAGCCATGTTCCCAGCAGGTGAGTATGCGTCCGTTCAGGCTGGCTCTGTCCAGTTCGATCTCTTCGTGCGGGCAGTAGTTGCCGGTGGCGTAGAGTTCTCCGTCAATGTTGAAGAGCAGCGTTTCGATGCCGTGTATGTCAACGAGCCGGCGGGTTCCCGGCGGTATTTCCCGCAGCCTTGCCGCCTTGAAGAGAGCCATCAGAGGTTCGCCTTTCTGCGTTTGAAACATCTTTCGCTTGATAATGATGGCAGTTTACGGGTTTTGGGTCAAGAAAAGGGCGGAAATGCGCATTTGGGAGTTGACACGCCCGCCGCCTTTTTGTACAATGCGCCCAAGTCAGGCTTTTGTTTGAGCGCGTCGTTGAGTTGAGGAAATGCGCATGCCTTACAGACATCACCAGCCGGTTATGCTGGAAGAGGCGCTGGTATGTCTTCAGCCGAAGTCGAACGGCTTTTATATTGACGCGACGGTCGGTCTTGGCGGACATGCGGAGGCGATTCTTGAAGCGTCCGCGCCCGATGGGCGTCTTCTGGGGATTGACCAGGACCCAGAGGCGGCGTTTGCGGCGGGGCGGCGTCTGGCGCGTTTCGGGAAGCGCGTCGTCCTTGAGCATGCGAATTTTGCCGACCTTGCCCGTATGGAGCTGCCAAAGGCGGACGGCATACTCATGGACCTGGGCGTATCATCCGCCCAGCTGGAAGATTCGGGGCGCGGATTTTCCTTTCAGCGCGGCGAACCGCTCGATATGCGTATGAATCCTGAAACGTCAATAACGGCGGCTGACGTTTTAAACACATACTCGCAGAAGCGGCTTGAACAGATCTTCCGCGAATTCGGAGGCGATCGGCGATCCAAACAGATTGCGAATACAGTGGCGAAACAGCGGCGCATGGAACCATTTGAAACGACGGGGCAGCTTGTGAAAGCGGTCGGCTCGCGCGGAGCGGGCGGGCGCATTCATCCTGCGACGCGCGTTTTTCAGGCTCTGCGAATCGCTGTCAACCATGAGCTGGACAAGCTGCGGGAGGGTCTGGACGCGGCGATCCCGGCGTTGAACGCCGGGGGAACGCTGTGCGTCCTTTCCTTTCATTCACTGGAGGATCGGCTTGTCAAATGGCGGTTTCGGAATGAGGCGCGGCGCAACCCCGCGTACGAAATTTTGCGCAAGAAGCCGGCGACTCCGACTGACAATGAGCTTCGTATGAATCCGCGGTCTCGCAGCGCGAAGTTGCGCGCGCTGCGATTCGCGCCATACTAGAAATGTAGGATGATTGATGACGATGAATTCGGAGTGTCACAGCGGCAAGGCGCGGAGCAGGCGTGTTGAAATGCGCCGGTCTCAACGCGCAGAATTGAAAGACGCGATGGCAAAATGGCCCCCAATCCTTTTGATGGGCGCGCTTGCGGCTGTCTGCGCCGTGCAGATATGGCTCGCCAACTCGCAGACGCAGATTTCGTTTGAGATCAACGAAATCAACGACCGTATCGAATCGGTCAGCAACGCCATCGACATTGCGCACATTGAGGTGGAGCGCCGGCATGCGCCCGCATACGTCGCCTCGGTCGCGCAGGATCTCGGTTTTGTGAAAGCGGAGAGGCGCCCTGTGGTGGTGTTGACAGACGCCCCGTTGCCGCAGATGATGGCGCAGGTCGGCGAATCGCTCAGCGCCCGAAAAACGGCGGTCGTCCAAGAGACGTTCCTTGAGCTGAGCCGACAAAACAACCTGGAGATCGAAGAGTAGATGAAGCGCAGAAGAAAGGCGCAGCCGCGTCTTCCGTTTCGTCCAAACGCGCGCATACAGTGGATGATCTATGCCGCGGCTCTTCTCGCCTTAGGACTTATCTACCGCCTGTTCGATATTCAGTGGATACGGACGGAAGAGTTCAAGTCGCTTGGCAATCAGACGGTCGCCAGCTTTGAAGAGAACATTCAGCGCGGCGGAATATGGGACCGAAAAGGGCGCGAACTCGCCGTCAGCAAGAACAAATACTCCATCTCGGTCGATACGCGGTATTACAAGGATCTGGCAAAACGCTACTCCGCGGAGTTTTTAAACCGGCGAAAGAAAAAGATGGCGGAAATTCTTGCGGCGCATCACCCGCAGAACGCCAGTCCGGACGACATGCTCAAAAAGATTGAGAGCGAGCGCGGTTTTGAATATGCGATTCGCTGGATCGATCCGCCGGAGTTTGAGGCGCTGGAGCGGGAGCTGCATGAGAACAACTTCCGCTGGTTCCCAAAAGGGGCTTTGAAAGAGAAGGTGGAAAGCAGCCGGGCGTATCCGCGCGGAACGCTCGCTTCCCATGTCGTCGGGTTCACCAACATTGACGGAAAAGGAATCGACGGCGTCGAATTGACCTACGACAAGAAAATACGCGCGCGCACGGTCGAACGCACAGGGGTGAAAGACGCGCGCGGGCGGATTACTGACCTGGAGGTTGTCAAAGGCGGCGTCCCGAAACGCGCCGAGGGGGTCGTTCTCACCATTGACCAGGAGATTCAGTTTGCGCTGGAGAACGCTCTAGAGGCGCAGGTTGTTGAGCATAACGCTGTCGGAGCCGTCGGCATTGTCATGGACCCGCGCAACGGCGATGTGCTGGCGATGGCGAATTACCCGACCTACGACCCGAACCTGTATAACGATCCCGATCTGAAAAAAGAATCGAAACGCAACCAGGCGATCTGGAGTCCGTATGAGCCGGGTTCCGTTTTCAAGGCGCTCACGATTGCCGCGCTCATCGAGTCGGGCAAGGCGACCGATCTGAACGAGATTATTTATTGCGAGAACGGCGCCTTCAAGCCGCCGCGCATACCAAAGCAGATCCGCGATTCGCATCCGTACGGCGACCTGACCGTCGCGGAGGTGATCTACAAGTCGAGCAACATCGGCGTTACGAAGCTGGCGCGCCGCATGACGCAGGAAGAGTACCGGGAGCAGATCAAGCGATTCTTGGTTCACCAAAAAACGAACATCGATCTACCCCATGAGCGCTCCGGTTCCATACTTGACCTTTACAACCGCGCCGGGTTTGCGATCAACTTTGCGCCTTGGGGTCAGGGCATTTCGATGACGCCGATACAGCTGCTGACGGCGTTCAACGCGATTGCGAACAAGGGCGTTATCATGCAGCCGCGGGTCGTTCTGGAGACGCGAAATCAAAACGGCGAGACGGTGGAGAAGATCAAGCCGAAGGAGATCGGGCGCCCGATCAGCGCGCGGACGGCGCGCATCGTCGCCGACCTGCTTGTCGGCGTCGTTGAGGAAGGAACGGGGCGGGCTGTTCAGGTGGAAGGCGTCTCGATTGGCGGCAAGACAGGCACCTCGCAGAAGGCAAGCCCAAACGGAGGCGGCTACAAGCGCGGGTCCTACATCAGCAGTTTTGCCGGCTTTTTCCCGGCGTACGCCCCTGAGTACTCCATGATCATTCTGATTGATGAGCCGAGAGGCGGGGCGTATTACGGCGGCGCGGTCGCCGGCCCGGCCTTCAAGGCGGTTGTCGAGGCGATCATGCGAAACAAACGCATCGCGTCGTACGAGCGGTTGAACCCGTTTATCAATGAGGCGCAGGCGGACGAATGAAAGCGACGGAGCTGGTTCGAGCGGCGGCAGGCGCCCGTCTTTTTGGGGACGGCGCAGCGCGCGTCGGCTCCATCGTCTTAGACAGCCGAGAGGCGCAGCCGGGGTCTCTGTTCGTGGCGGTGCGCGGCGTTCATACCGACGGACATCGTTACATTGAGCAGGCGGTTCGCCGCGGCGCGTCGGTCGTCGCGGCGGAGACGGAGCCGACCGTTGAGACCGCCGCGTGGATACAGGCTCCCGATACGCGCAAGGCACTGGCGCATCTGGCAGACGCTATGTACGGATACCCAGCGCGTCAGTTGACGCTGGCGGGCGTCACCGGGACGAACGGCAAAACCTCCACAACCTATTTTCTCAAAAATGTTTTTGAAGCGGCGGGCATGCCATGCGCCCGCATCGGCACCACAGGACATGAAGCGGGCGGACGGACGGTTGAGGCGCGCTCCACGACGCCCGATCCGATCGAGACGAACGCTCTCCTGCGCGAGGCGGTCGACAACGGCGGCAAGGCGGCGGCGATGGAGGTTTCTTCCCACGCGCTAGACCAAGGGCGGCTCTTTTCAACCCGTTTTGACGCGGCGATTTTCACCAATTTAACCCAAGACCATCTCGACTATCACGGCACGATGGAGGCGTACGGGCAATCGAAACGGCAGCTGTTTCGTCAACTGAAACCGGGCGGCGCGGCGGCTGTGAATATCGACGACCCGTCGGCGGGGCTGTATCTTGAAACGGCGGCTGAAGTCGAAGCGGCGCGCCTTGTTCGTTTCGGGTTCGGCGGCGAGGCGGATGTCCGCGCCGGCAATCTGGAATCGAACGCCTCGTTCACCGCGTTCGATCTGACGATAGACGGCAAAAACGCCGGCGGCGTCCGTCTTCAGCTCCTCGGCGAATACAACGCGCTGAACGCCCTTGCCGCCGCCGCGGCGGGACATGGGTTAGGCTTTTCGGCGAAGTATCTAATCAGCGGCATGGAGTCGGTGGACGCCATACCGGGGCGTTTTCAGTCGATAGACGAGGGGCAGCCGTTTCGCGTCATTGTCGATTACGCGCACACGCCGGACGCGCTGGAGCGGCTTCTGCTGGCGGCGCGCGCGTTGAAGCCGAGCGGCGTCATCGTCGTCTTCGGATGCGGAGGCGACCGCGACCCCGGCAAACGCCCCAAGATGGGCGAAATCGCCGGACGGCTCGCCGACCTGAGCGTCATCACCAGCGACAACCCGCGCTCCGAAAAGCCCGACGAGATCATTGAGCAGATCGAAAAAGGCATGCCTGAAGGCGCCGACCGCGTCTCCGAAACGGATCGGATGGCGGCGATACGCATCGCCGTTGACGCGGCGAAACCTGGAAGCGTCGCGCTCATCGCAGGAAAAGGGCATGAGACCTATCAGGAGACGAACGGCGTTCGCGCTTCGTTTGACGACAGAGAAGCGGCGCGCGCTTGTCTGCGGGCTGCAGGGTACGGCGTTTAAATGAACCGCCGCCGTCTGCTCGCATCGTTTTCGGCGCAAGACGTCCAGAAAGCGGTCGGTGGACGCATTCTGCATGACTCGGCGGGCGCGGCGTCGGTCGGCGTCTCCACCGATTCGCGCACGGCGGAGCCAGGGGAGATGTTTGTCGCTTTAAAAGGCGAAACGGCGGACGGGCATGCGTATCTGAACGGGGCGGCGGACCGCGGCGCGGTCGGCGCGCTCGTCTCCGAGGAACGGACAGACGCCAACGGCATCGACCGATTCGCGTTCGCTGTCGCCGCGAAGGATACGGGAGAGGCGTACATCGCGCTTGCAAAGCATGTACGCAGCCGCGTCGATTTGCCGGTCGTCGGCATCACCGGCAGCAACGGCAAAACCAGCGCAAAAGAGTGGATGGCGGCTGTTTTAGGGAAGGACGCGCTCAAGCCGTTCAAAAGCTTCAACAACCGCGTCGGAGTCCCGCACACGCTCCTTCGGCTGGAATCAACTCATCAATACGCCGTTCTTGAGATGGGAACGAACCGCTTTGGAGAGATCGCCGAGCTGGTTGACATCGCCCGCCCGACAATCGGAGCGCTTTTAAACGTGAGCCTGTCCCATTCGGAGTATCTGATCAACGAAGAGCGCATTTTAGAGGAGAAAAGCGCGCTGCCGCTTTCAACCGAATGGGCGGTTCTAAACGCGGACGATCGGCGCGTCGCTTCTCTGGCGGAACGCTGCGCGCGGGTTAAGACCTTCGGGACGCGCATGGAGGCGGACGCGCGGGCGGAAAAGATCGAGCCGCGCGCGGACGGCGTCCATTTCGACCTGCGCCTGGAAGGCAAGCGGGCGGGGCGCGCCTTCGTCCCGGCGCCGGGAGCGCATCAGGCGATGAACGCGCTGGCGGCGTTCGCGGTCGGCAGCCTTCTCGGCGTCTCCGCGGAGACGATGATCCAACGCTTGGCTCAAGCGGAACCGCCGCCGATGCGCATGCAGCCCGTCTCGGCGGACGGCGTCCGCTTCATCGTCGACTGCTACAACGCGAACCCCGCCTCCACGCGCGCCGCGTTGGCGTCGTTTCAGGCGCTGCCGTGCGAGGGTCGGCGCTGGGTCGTTCTCGGCGAAATGCTGGAGCTAGGGGAGCGGGCGAGGCGCCTCCATGAAGAGATCGCAGGCGGGCTGAACCCGTCATGGCTATGGGGATTCATCCCTGTCGGGCGTTTTCGGCATGCGATGTCGGAAGCGGCGGCGTCGTCGGGCGTCCTTGAAACGGCGCCATGCGCGACGGTCGAAGAAGCGGCGCTGGAGCTGCGCCGGCGCCTTCAGCCGACCGACTGCGCCCTGCTGAAAGCCTCGCGGTCGATTCAGCTGGAAAAGGTACTGGAAGCGTTTGGAGACGGCTAGGCGGATTTTATGCTATACCATCTCTTTTTTGAGCTGCTGCGTGACTATTTTTCACCCTTCCGCCTTTTTCAGTACATCACCTTTCGGTCGATTTACGCCGCCGCCGCCGCGTTCATCGTGTGCGTCGCGGCGGGGCCATGGATGATCCGCAAGCTGCGCCAGATGAATATCGGGCAAAAAGTGCGCGAGGAGGGGCTGCAGGAGCATCTCTCCAAAGAAGGCACGCCGACGATGGGTGGGCTGCTGATCTTGATCTCATGGCTTACGGCGACGCTTCTGTTCGCGCAGCTGACGAATCCGCTGGTCTGGGTTTGTCTGCTGTCGGCGCTCTGGTTCGGGGGCATCGGACTTCTGGACGACATGTCGAAGATACGCAAGAACCAGTCCCTCGGCTTGAGAGGCAAGCAGAAGATCGCTCTGCAGGCGGTCGGCGGGCTGGCGATCGGGCTTTATCTCGCCTACAACGGACCTGGAACGGCTCTGGCTCCGCCGTTTTTCAAGCAGTTTCAGCCGGAGCTGCCGGTCTGGCTGTACGCCGTCTTCGCCGCGTTTGTGATGACCGCGTCCGCAAACTCGGTCAACTTGACCGACGGACAGGACGGGCTGGCGATCGGATGCGTCCTTCCGGTGACGGCGGTGTTTGCGGCGCTCTCCTATGTGGCGGGGCATGCGGTCGCGGCGCAGTATCTGGACATCGCCCACATTGAGCAGGCGGGCGAGCTGGTCGTCTATGCGATGGCGCTGACGGGGGCATGCCTCGGCTTTCTCTGGTGGAACGCCTACCCCGCAAAGGTGTTCATGGGCGACACAGGCTCCATGGCGCTCGGCGGGGCGGTCGGCGCGGTCGCGCTCTGTATCAAGCAGGAGCTGCTGCTGCCGATACTGGGCGGCATCTTTGTGGCGAACGCGCTGTCGGTCATCCTGCAGGTGTGGCATTTCAAGCGGACCGGCGGCAAACGGCTTTTCCGCATGGCGCCGCTGCATCACCATTTTGAAAAGGGCGGAGCGCCGGAGCCGAAGGTAACGGTTCAGTTCTGGATCGTCGGGATCATTCTAGCGCTGATTGCGGTCAGTTCGCTGAAGATACGTTAGACCTGCGCTGCAAGGATCCCCGTTTTCACGGGGGCGCGCTATTGGGGCGCGAATTTTCTGGAATCCCCCTTGAAAAGGGGGCAGGGGGGGTTTTCGCGGGACGGAAAGGGCGCGCGGGAATGACAGCCGGCAGCGCGGCGGCGCGCCTGTTTTACTCGTCAGGTTCCGCTTGCTTGCGGAGCTGATGCAGCGCGTTCAGCGCCTCTATCGGCGTCATCTTGTCCACCTCCAGCGCCAAAACCGCTTCCCGCAGCGCTTTCAAAGCGGGGTCTGGCTCGCCCGAAGACGGCGGCACAAACAGCGACATCTGAAGCGGACCGCCCGGCGGACCGCTTTTCTTTTTCGGCGCTCGGCGGGGACGCGGGCGCCGCCGCCCGTCCACCGACAGCTCCTGCCGCTCCAGGATCTCTAAAATATCCATCGCGCGGCTCACAACCCCGCCCGGAAGCCCCGCAAGACGCGCCACCTGTATCCCGTACGATTCATCCGCCGCCCCCTCGGCGATCTTTCTTAAAAAGGTGATTGTTTCCCCATCCTCCGACGCCGCCGCGTTGTAATTCCGCACGCCAGGGTTGTGGGACGCCAGCTCCACCAGTTCATGGTAATGCGTCGCAAAAAGCGTCTTCGCCCCTATCGACTGAACGATATGCTCCGATACCGCCCATGCGATGCTTAGCCCGTCAAAGGTGCTGGTGCCGCGCCCGACCTCATCCAGTATCAGCAGGCTTTTGGAGGTGGCGTTATGCAGAATGTTCGCCGTCTCGTTCATCTCAACTAAAAAGGTGCTTTGCCCGCCGGCGAGATTGTCGGACGCGCCGACCCGCGTGAAAACTCGATCCAGAACGCCGATGGACGCCTCCGAAGCCGGAACAAAACTGCCCATCTGCGCCATGAGCGCGATGAGAGCTACCTGACGCAGATAAGTCGATTTGCCGGACATGTTCGGTCCCGTGACGATATGAAACTGATCCCCCTCGCAATTTAAAAGGGTGTCGTTTGGGACAAACCCTTCATCCAGCGCCAGCTGTTCAACGACAGGATGGCGCCCGTCGCGGATGCGTATGTCAGCGCCGTCATGGATTTCAGGCTTCGCGTAATTGTGCCGCGAGGCGGCAAAAGCGAGCGTCGACAAAAAATCCAGGTTTCCCAGCGCGGCGGCGGCGGACTGAATGCGCGCCGTTTCATGCCGCGTCTTCTCCCGCAGCTCCACAAACAGATCATACTCCAGCTCAACCGAACGCTCCTCGGCGTTCAGCGCCTTCTCTTCAAACGCCTTCAGCTCCTCGGTGAGATACCGCTCTGCGTTCGCCAACGTCTGCTTGCGAAGATAATGATCGGGAACCTTGCTCAAGTTCGCCTTCGTCACCTCGATATAGTACCCGAACACCTGATTGAAGCCGACCTTCAGCGACTGTATCCCGGTCGCTTCCCGTTCCCGTTCTTGCAGTTCGGCGATGGCGTCCTTCGCGTTCGTCATGATGTTTCGCAGCTCATCCAGCTCCTCGTCGTAGCCGTCTCGGATGATGCCGCCGTCGCGCAGCCCGGCGGGCGGCGATTCATGTATCGCGCGGTTGATCAGGTCCGCGATGTCTTCGCATGCGTCGGTCGAGTCGCGGAGCGTGATGAGCAGGCTCGACTCGCGTTCGACCAGGATGTTTGCCTTGATGTCCGGCAGGACGCGGAGCGACGCGGACATCGCCCGCAGATCGCGCGCGTTGGCGGAACCCAAACCGACCCGCCCGATGAGCCGTTCGACGTCATGAACCCCCTTCAGCGCCGTTCGCAGATCGTCCAGGTCAAGCGGGTTCTCTTTTAGCTCGGCGACCGCGTCCAGACGCGCCTGTATCTCGCCGATGTTCAGCAGCGGCTCTAGAACGGCGCGGCGCAATTTCCGCCCGCCCATCGGCGTCAAGGTCATGTCCAGGACATGCAGCAGCGTTCCGTGGATGTCGCCTGTCCGCATGGAGCGTATCAGCTCTAGGTTGCGTATCGTGGCGCTGTCGAGCGTCATGAAGGCGTCGGTCGAGTGGACATACAGCCCTGTGATATGCTTGATGTTTTCCTTTTGCGTTTCGGACAGGTAGGAGAGGAGCGCGCCGGCGGCTCCGACAGCGGCGGGCATCTGCGCGCATCCGAACCCGTCCAGCGAGCGCGTCTGAAAATGGCGCATGAGCGTATGCCGCGCCGTTTCGGGGTCGAACTCCCAGGCAGGGCGCTCCTCCATTTCCGGGCGCGCGTCCAGGTCTAGGTCTTGATAGGCTCTGGGCAGCTGAAAGTTTTCAGGCAGCGTCATCTCGGCGGGGCTGATGCGCGCCAGCTCCGTCGCAATCGTCTCGTCAGAGTCGGTTTCTAGTACATAAAATTCGCCGGTCGACAGGTCGGCGGCGGCGGCTCCCCACTGCTTTTCATAAAGATAAAGCGAGGCGATGAAGTTGTTCGCTTTCTGCTGAAGGGAATGCGGGTCGGTCACCGTGCCGGGCGTGACGACGCGCACAACGGCGCGCTTCACAATGCCTTTCGCTTTTTTCGGGTCTTCGATCTGTTCGCAGACGGCGACTTTATGCCCCGCCTTGATCATCTTATGGAGGCAGTCGTCCAGGGCGTGGTGCGGGAAGCCGGCGAGCGGTATTTTTCTCCCGTGCGCGTCTCGTTCGCCGCGCGCGGTGAGAGCGATGTCCAATACTTCGGAAACGACCGCCGCATCCTCATAGAAGGTCTCATAAAAATCGCCCATTCTGAAAAAGAGAATGGCGTCCGGATTTTCCGCCCGTATCTGGCGGTACTGCTCCATCATGGTGATGCGCTTTTTACGCGCCATGCGTTGTTCCCTGTTGAGTGTGCGCCGCGCCGCCTGCTATTGTATCACAAGGGCGCCGATTCAGCGCAAGCGGTTGAAGTAGGGGCTGGACGTCCTGTTCTCTCCCTTCGGATCCCAGTCTTGCAGCTGACGCCATTTCTTGAACAACTTCCGGACGGCGTCTTTATCGACATCGAACCATGTTTGCCAATCGGCAGGCGAAATGCGGACGCCATGGCAGACCTCGTTCATCGAGTTGTTGATGACGCGCGCGGCGGGCGAATCAGGGTCATTGTCGTCGATCGTTGAAAAGTGAGCGATCAGTTGGAAGAGCGCGTCTCTCTCGATGCCTAATCGAGAGCTATAGTCCCCAGGAGGAAAAAAGGGACCTTTGGCGACTGCGCAGATGCAGGCGAACACGATCTTCTTTTCGTCATGCGTCAGCTGTTCAATCGCCATTCTGGCCGCCTTTCTCTTGATGTTCATCCGTTTCTTCGGGCGGGAGCGGTTCAAATTCCACCTGCGGCAAGACGCCCCCGCCAAGAAATTCGGCGTCGTCAAGATAGGAGGGCGGAGAGACGATCTTAACATCTTCGCCCATTTCGCAGCGGGCGATGGATTCTTTCCATTGATGACAAAACCCGGAGCCTCTTGCAAAACGCGCCTCCTCCCATTTCCTGCAGATTCTTCCGCTCCAGCCCCGCAGAAGCGCGCCGTATTTCTGAATCATATATCGAACGTGTTCCCTGACGCGCTCTTGCTGCTCGCCGTCCAGATCGGACGGTACCTTGCCTGGATAAAGCCGTTTAAATTCGGCGACGCGGCACGCCAAGACTACGGGGCGGCATGCGTTCACAAAAATGCGCAACTGCTTTCCGAACGCGGCGCATTCGCTGATATTGACGCGCCCGGCGACGATGACCTGAAGCGGATCAACGTCCGGCGACAGAGCCGTTTTGATCTCGATTTCAAAGCATCCCTCCTCCGCCGTTACAACGCCTAAGCTATGGAACGTCTGAATACGGACGCCCAGACATTCTGGGTGGTCTTCGCCGATGGCAAACGTATCGGAGCGCCACGGCTCCTCTATCAGTTGAGCGGCATGGTTGTCGAGAAAGTCGGGCAGCGCCGCGAGTTCTCTTAATGAGGCGGCGAACAGCGACGGCGCCAAAAGCTGGCGTCCGCCCATCTCTTCAACAAGGCTTACGGCGTTCTTCGCCCACCCGGCAGGTTCCGATCCGAGGGGCGGGCGCTCTGTGTTTTGAGCGCGTCCCTCCGGCCCCAGCGCTGTAATGAACGTTCGCCCATGTATTTTTGGACGGGAGGCGTACCGCGACAGACTTAAACCTTCAAGGCGAAGCGTCCATTGAAAGCGGTGCGCCTGCAGCGCGATCTCATACGGGTTTTCGAATCTGAATAGTCCGTTCTTTTCTTTGATACGGCCAAGTTTGGACAAAACCTTTTGAGCGGCTGAATTGATCATCGGGTCTCCGCGCCCTGTTGTCGATGCATGGTTGCCGTATCTCCTTTCATTGCCGCGTTTTGTTTGGGTGAATCGCGTTCGGACCGTTGTTTGACGCCGCCGCATACATTATATAACGCCGTCAGCGGGAGCGTCAAGGAGAACGGGCGACCGGCAGTATGCTCATACAGGGATATTCGCGGCGCCGCGTCCGATTCCCCCTTGAAAAGGGGGGCTAGGGGGGTTTTAAAGGACGGGCGCAAAGCCTTAAGATTCCCGCTTGCGCGGGAATGACGATTGCCGGCGCGGACGGTTTCGGGCTGGCCTCTGGATTCCCGCTTACGCGGGAATGCATGTCCTCGCGGAAGCGGGGAACGAGTAGCCCAATGACGGCGGGTAGGGCGCGGGGTTTTGGACTCCCCCCTTGAAAAGGGGGGCTGGGGGGGTTTTAGCCGCGCGGCGGCTGCGATGCCTTAAGATTCCCGCTTGCGCGGGAATGACGATTGCCGGCGCGGACGGTTTCGGGTTGGACTCTGAATTTCCGCTTGCGCGGGAATGACGGACCGGCGGGCGCTTGTTCAAAACGGGCGATTCGCATACACTTCTAGACCGGCAGTACTTAATAAGGAGAGGGCGATGACACAGGAAGAGGCGTTGAAAAAACGAGCGCAGCTGGAGCGGGACGGATTCTGCGTGATCGACAACATTTTGAGCGGCGAGTTTCTAGAGGAGATGCGGGAGGAAACGGAGCGGATGATGGACGGGCATGTTCCCGCCATCGACTTCAAGTACCAGGGGCAGCATGTCGTTGAACGGGGGGAGAACAACGCGGTCATTCAGCGCCTGCTGGAATGGCCCGCCTCCCGACAGGCTCTGGATGAGATCGGCTACGGCGATTTTAGAAGCAGCGGCTCCGTGATTCTTCTCACCAAAGACCCCGATGAACCGGCGTTGTACTGGCATCAGGACTGGATGCAGTGGAACGATCCGTATTCGCTCTCGCCGTGGCCGCAGATCGTGTTTCTCTCCTATTATCTCCAGGACACCTCCATTGAGAACGGCTGTTTGAAGGTGATACCGGGGACGCATCTGCGGCGCATCGATCTGCATGACCAGCTGGTTCCTGCGCATGAGCAGGGGGCGCGTTTTGTGGAGGAGACGCATCCGATCATGTTCTCCGATCATCCTGATCAGGCGGATGTGGCGGTGAAAGCGGGGTCGTTGACGATTGCGGACGCGCGGCTTCTTCACTCAACCTACCGCAACCAGACCGATGTTCGGCGCACGCTTGTTTTGGCGTGGCACAGCCGTCCGTTCGGGGCGCCTGCGCACTGGGAAGGTCCGATTCCGCAGGAGATCGCCGGGCGTCCGGCGGACGCGCGGTATCAAGGCTCGCGCATCCCGGGCGAGTTTCTTCGCGCCGATGGATCATAAATATGAAACTCCGCCGCTGTTTGCGGCGTTCACGCAATGTAGGCGTTTTAGGCGAAGGACAGGCGCGTGGTTTATTCTGAGGCGGACATATCCCATCCGCTTACGACCAGCTCGCAAGGCGGGATGGCTTCCCGTTCAAACTGCATTTTGTGCAGCGCCGCGTTGATAAAGGCGCTCGATTTTTCTCCGCTGTACCGCTTTGCCAGTTCCACCATCTCGTTGATCGCGACCGCCGCCGGCACATCGGCGATGTATAAAAGCTCCGCGGCTCCGAGCCGCAGCAGCGCCAGGTCAACCAGCGGTATGCGGTGGAGCTCTCTTTGGGGCGCGGTTTTTTCTAAGAGTCGATCGATGTTCGGCAGGCGCATGGACGCGACCGCCGCCAGTTTTTCAGCAAACTCCCGCACATGCGCGACGGCGGTTTGTCCGTCCTCGGTGCGCCAGATTCGCTTCAGCAGCGCTTCGGGTTTTTCATGGAGGGCAGAAAACTGATAAAGCGCGACAAACGCATAATAGCGCGCCTGGGACCGCGGTCGAAGCTGGGCGGGGTTCATGCTGCGTCTTTCGTCGTTGACGTTAACGGATTAGGAATCATGCGTCTTTTGAGCATGAAAGTAAAGGCGGAATTTCTGACGCTGCCGCTTGAGTTGGGGCGTATCGGCGGAGGAACGCGGACAGGTTCGGCGTTTACTGTAGATTTCCGCCTGCGTGTCGTCGTCGGTCCGGCAGGCGGAGCGTATTTTTTTAGTCGAAAGGGTT
The DNA here is from genome assembly GCA_963665845.2 of Candidatus Poribacteria bacterium. Lineage (GTDB taxonomy): Bacteria > Poribacteria > WGA-4E > JAPPNK01. The sequence goes on along the minus strand of OY762492.1, from coordinate 920,528 downwards.
GCATTGTCGGGCAAGTAGGGTAAAATAAAACGCATGGGCTGCAGCGCGTTGAGGGCATTTCGATAGACAGGAATAGAGATTCTCGTGACCAATAAATCGTTCACCGTTCTTTTGACATCCACCGGCTCCCGCCGCGCGCGTAAGTTTTCGTTGGGCGCATGGCAACTTTGGGGCGTTGGGCTGCTTCTGGCATGCGCATTTGGGGGCGCGGTCATGGCGGCTTCGTATGTGTTCGGCTTATACAGCGACACGCGCGAGATACAGGAGCAGAACGCGCTTCTGATAGAAGAAAACGCCGCCATGAACGAAAACTACGACGGCATGCGGAAAGAGCTCGATTCCATACAGCAGGTTCTGAACGACGTTGAGCAGGTGCTAGGCTTGCCGATGACCGAGGGGCCGGCGGCGGTTGGCGTCGGCGGGCTGCCGCTGGGCGGCGGTCCTTTGGAGGATGCGCTGTCCTCAACCGGCAATGTTGAAAATGGGGAGATTGACGCGTTCCCTGAACCGTACACGGCTGGCATGTCGGCTCCGCCTGAAGAGATCGACGGGCTGATTGTGTGGATGTTTGAATGGGCAGACCAGCTGCGCGGCGGGCTGCATGGCTTAGAGGAGATGACGCGCTCTAAGTTGGATGTGTTGAGAGCGACGCCGAGCGTCGTTCCGATTGACACGAGCCAAGGCAGGAAATATATCATTTCATCCCACTTTGGACGGCGCCTCAGCCCCATCACCGAAAAATATGAGCATCATGCGGGAATCGATCTGGCGGCGGCGGGCGGGACGCCTGTCATCGCAGCGGCGCATGGCGTCGTTCGGCAGATGTATACCGCAAAGAGCGGAAGCCGCAAGGGTCTCGGCAACTATATCGTCATTCGGCACAACGGCTCCTATTCCACCGTGTACGGGCATTTGAACGCCAAGAAGCCGTTTGCGGACGGTTTGAAGGTCGGGTCCGAGGTGAAGCGGAATCAGGTGATCGGATATGTCGGCAACACAGGGCGTTCCACAGGCGACCATCTTCATTTTGAGATTATGAGAAACGGCGTTCAGATTGACCCGTTCCCGTATCTTATCAACCATATCGACAATCGGCGCCGCTCTAGGCGGTAAGCCGCGCCTGTTCTCCCGTCCGCGTTATTGCGTCATTTCAGAGCTGTATGTTGCGTCATCCCCGCGCAAGCGGGAATCTTAAAAGGGGCGCCTCCCGATCAAAAAACCAGCGCTTGCCTTTCATTCGGTTTTTCTTTAAAATCTGCGCATCATCATTCAAGGCAGGACTCATTCAGGTAGGCGGCGATGAAGCATCGATTGACGCTCTTTATATTGGCGGCGTGTTGTATGGCGCCGCGCGTTCTCACAGCGGCGGAAACAGACCCCGTTAGTTTTATCAACGACGTTCGCCCGATTCTTTCGGATAAATGCTACGCATGCCATGGCCCCGACGCGAATCAGCGCATGGCGGGGCTGCGTCTAGACACCAAGGAGGGAGCCTTCGCCGAAACGAACGGCTACGCGGTCATTCTCCCCGGCGACCCTGACAACAGCGTTCTCGTACAACGGCTAAGGAGCGACGATCCCGACTTCCGCATGCCGCCGCCGCATGCGCCCCGTCCGATCACGTCTGAGCAGATCGATACGCTAACGGAGTGGGTGCGTCAAGGCGCCGTCTGGGAAGAGCATTGGGCGTATGTTCCGCCGAAGCGGCCCGCGCAGCCGCAGGTTCAAAACGAGAGCTGGGCGTCGAATCCGATCGATCGGTTCGTCTTGGCGCGTCTGGAGGCGGAGGGGCTTCAGCCGTCCACAGAGGCGGAGAAGCGCGCGTTGATTCGCCGTCTCGCGTTCGATCTGACGGGGCTTCCGCCGACGCCTGAAGAGACGGGCGCTTTTATGAACGACGCGCGCCCAAACGCTTACGAGGCGCTGGTTGATCATTTCATGAGCAAGAGCGCCTACGGCGAGCGGATGGCGACGCACTGGCTAGACCTTGTGCGGTATGCGGACACGTCGGGCTACCATTCGGATGAGAATGTGAGCGTTTGGCCCTACCGCGATTATGTGATTCGCGCGTTCAACGAGAACATGCCGTATGACCGTTTCACGCGGGAAAACTTAGCGGGCGACCTGCTGCCGAATGCGACGGTTGAACAGCGGGTCGCGTCCGCGTTCAACCGCCTGAATCAGACGACGGCGGAAGGGGGCGCGCAGGCGAAGGAGTACCATGCCATCTACGCGGCGGACCGCGTTCGCGCCGTGTCGACCGTATGGATGGGCGCGACGGTCGGCTGCGCCCAGTGCCATGACCATAAATTTGATCCGTACACCGCGAAGGATTTTTACAGCTTCGCGGCGTTTTTTGCGGACATTGAGGAGCGCGGCGTGTACCGCGGGCGCAGCAAATGGGAGCCGATCATCGATCTGCCGACGGAGGAGCAGGCAAAGGCGCTGGCAGAAATCGATGCGGAGATCCAACGTTTTCAAGAGCTCTACGACGAAGACCGACCCGAACTGTTGACGCAAAGAGCGGAATGGGAGGCGGAAACACAAGCCCGCCTCGCCTCCGACAAACGCATCGACTGGGTCTGGATCGACGACAAACTGGACGTTGGCGGCAAGACCGAAGGCGGCTGGACAGCGGTCAACGCTGAAGAGGGGCAGGTCTTCCGCGGCGCCAGTTCATGGAAGCAGACGGCGGAGACAGGGCAATTGACGCAGCATCTCTTCAAAGAGGCGTCCCGCAAGGTGAAGGTCGGCAAGGGCGACTCGTTTTACGTTTATATATGGCTGGATCCTGAAAATCCGCCTGCCGCCGTGATGCTTCAGTTTCACACGAAGGGCTGGGAGAGCCGCGCGTTTTGGGGCGAGGATGTGATCGAGTACGGCGGGATCGGAACCGACACGCCCGCGCATCGCGCTATGGGACCGTTGCCGGCTCTCGGCGAGTGGGTTCGTCTGGAAGCGCCTGCCGAAGCGGTCGGCTTGAAACCCGGCGTCGAGGTGAACGGGATGGCGTTCACGCAGGTTGGCGGAACGGCGTACTGGGACGAGACCGGCGTCCAGACGACCGAGGGGCAGATCGCCCGTCAAGGCATACCTGACAATACGTTGAAGGCGTTGTCGGCTCCGCTCGCCGTTCGGACAGCGGCGCAGGAGGAGACGCTGGACGCTTACTACCGCTCCATTGCGCCGGAGCTGTCTCTCATTCGTTCGGAGCTGGATGCGCTGCGCAAGCGGCGCGCCGACGCGTCGAAGGATGTCGCGTTTTGCATCACGACCGTTTCGGGTCCGCCGCGCATTATGCGCATCCTGGACCGCGGCGACTGGCAGGACGACGCGGGCGAAGTGGTGTATCCGAACACGCCGACCTTTTTGCCGGGAATGCGGGGCGTCAATCTGCGCCGGGCGACCCGTTTGGATTTGGCAAACTGGATTGTGTCGCGCGACAATCCGATGACGGCGCGCGCGTTTGTGAACCGCCTCTGGGCGGTCTTCTTCGGCGAGGGGCTGTCGCGCGTTCTGGACGATCTCGGCGCGCAGGGAGAACCGCCCGCCAACGCCGAGCTGCTTGACTGGCTCGCCGTTGAGTTCATGGACAGCGGCTGGAACGTGAAACATATCGTTCGGCTGATGGCGACCTCCAGCGCGTATCGGCAGTCGTCGCGCGAAGAGGAAGCGCTGCGCGAGAGAGACCCTTACAACCGCCTCCTTGCGCGTCAGTCGGCGCGCCGATTGGACGCGGAGATGATACGCGACAACGCGCTTTTCTTGAGCGGCTTGTTGTCAACTAAAATCGGCGGACCGAGCGCGCGCCCGTATCAGCCGAAAGGATACTACTCCAACCTGAATTTCCCAAAACGTACCTATGCGCATGACGCGGATGAGAATCAGTATCGGCGCGGGCTGTACACGCACTGGCAGCGCACTTTCCCGCATCCAAGCATGACGGCGTTCGACGCGCCGAGCCGTCAGGAATGCGCGGCGCAGCGTTCCCGTTCCAACACGCCGACGCAGGCGCTGGTTCTGTTAAATGACCCGACCTATGTGGAGGCGGCGAAGGGGTTTGCGGCGCGCATCATGCGTTATGAGGCGGAGACGCCGGAGGCGCGCATCGCGTGGGCGTATCGTCAGGCGCTTTCCCGCGCGCCGACCGCTGAAGAGACGGCGGTCATGTCGTCGCTTTACGCGAAGCATGCCGCGTCGTATGCTGAAGACGCGGAAGGGGCGAAAGCGCTGGCGGCGGTCGGCGCGTCCGGCGCGCCTGAAGGTTTGAACGCTGTTGAGCTGGCGGCTTGGACGTCGGTTGCGCGGGTCTTGTTGAATTTACACGAAACGATCACGAGGTATTGACATGCAAAAACTGGACAAACGGGTTCGAGATTCTTTGACGCGCAGAACATTTTTGGGACGCACCTTGACAGGGATGGGTTCGCTGGCGCTCGGCTCGCTTCTGCGGCATGGTTCAACGGCGCAGGCGGCATCAACGGCGGAGCGCTGGCGCGGCGTCATAACAGAGCCGCATGTAGCGCCGAAGGCGAAGCGGATCATTCATCTCTGCATGGCGGGCGGCCCGTCCCATCTGGAGACCTACGATTACAAGCCGAAGCTGGGCGAAATGAACGGCAAGCCGATGCCGGAGTCGTTCACGAAGGGGCAGCCGATTGCGCAGCTTCAGGGGCGCGCGTTGACCTGCTTGGCGCCGCAGCATGGCTTTCAGCGGCACGGCGAATCGGGGCAGCAGATCAGCGACGCCTTCCCGCATATCGCCCAGATTGCGGACGACATCTGCATTGTGCGCTCCATGGTGACGGAGCAGATCAACCATGACCCGGCGCATACGTTCATGAACACCGGGTCGGTGATTGCGGGGCGTCCGAGCATGGGTTCCTGGCTGCTTTACGGACTGGGCAGCGAGTCGGAGAATCTGCCCGGCTTCGTGGTGTTGATCTCGGCGGGCGGCGGGCAAGATCAGCCCATCGCGACGCGCCAGTGGCACAGCGGCTTTTTGCCGGGGCAGTTTCAGGGCGTTCAGCTGAACTCAACGGGCGATCCTGTCTATTATGTGAACAGTCCGAACGGCGTCGGAATGGAGCGGCAGGGAGACATTGTTGAGGCGTCGCAGCGGCTGAACGCGATGCTTGGGGACGCGGTGGACGATCCCTCCATCGCGGCGCGCATTCAGCAGTATGAGATGGCGTTCCGCATGCAGACGAGCGTCCCAGAGCTGATGGATATGTCGGATGAGCCGCAGCATGTTTTGGACATGTACGGCGCGAAGCCTGGGGACGGGTCGTTTGCGTCCAACTGCCTGTTTGCGCGTCGTCTGGCGGAGCGGGGGGTGCGGTTCATTCAGCTTTATCACCGCGGCTGGGATCATCATGGCGGCATCAAGCAGGGGATTTTGACGTCGGCAAAGCTGGTCGACAAGGCGTCCGCGGCGTTGGTGAACGACCTGAAGCAGCGCGGGATGCTGGAGGACACGCTGGTTGTCTGGGGCGGCGAATTCGGGCGAACGCCGATGGCGCAAGGCTCAGGGCGCGACCATCACATCAAGGGTTTCTCCATGTGGATGGCGGGCGGCGGCGTTCAAGGGGGCGTTTCCTACGGCGGAACGGACGAGCTTGGCTACAACGCCGTCAAAGACGTTGTACATGTGCATGATTTTCATGCGACGATGCTGCATCTGTTTGGCATCAACCATGAAAAGCTGGTGTACCGGTTCCAAGGGCGCGATTTTCGGTTGACCGACGTTCATGGTCGGGTCGTGAGCGAGATACTTGTCTAAGCGCCGGCCAAGGCTGACGCTTTACAATTACGCCCCGCCGCTGTATCATGGAGGCGCGGGCTTCTTTTTAACGGCAATCGTTATGGACGGACATTGCGGCAATGAACGGGCAAGAGGATAAAATCCATCAACGTCTCTCGAACATAGAGGCGGACATCGTCTCGATGAAAGCGGACATCGAGGAGATCAAAGCGAAGGGGGCAGAGCGGGATGAGAGGATTGCCAGGATGGAGGCGGATATCGTCTCGATGAAGGCGGACATCGCGGAGCTCAAGGCGCAAGGGGCAAAGCGGGATGAGCGGATCGCCAATATCGAGAACGACATTGCCGTAATGAAGGCGGACATTGCGGAGATCAAGGCGGTTCTTGCCGACCTCATCGAGCAAGGGGTTGCGCGAGATGAGCGCCTTGATCGGATGGAGGCGGACATCGCGGATATCAAGACTCAGATAAAGCAAATTAACATTGACATGGGGGTTGTGAAAGGCGTCTCTCTAGAATTATCGCTGGCTCGTTCCATCAAATCGATCGCATCACAACGATTCGGGCTGCGCAAGGCGCGAGTGATGACCAGTCGCGTAGATGTGATGGATGAAGACATGGAGGACACGATTGACGAGGCGCTCAACGAAGGGCGCATCACGAATCGCCAATACGTCCGTATTGAGAAGACCGACTTTATCCTGCGGGCGCGGCGGAAGCAAAACGGCTCGGAGATATGGGTCGCGCTGGAATCGTCGTACACGATCGGGTCGGAAGATATTGACCGGGCAAAAGAATCGGCTGCCGTACTGCGCGTCTTGTATGGGGTTCCGGTCATTGCGGCGGTTGCCGGCCGTTCCATTCCGCCGAATTTAGAGAAGCGGGCGGAATCGGCGGGCGTTCAGACGATGATTGTAAGCGAATAGGCGCGCTTTCCGCTTGCATTCTGCAGGAAAGTTCGGCATCATGAGCAGTAGAGCGTTTTCAAACGGCGCTGTTGAGCGAATTTTTTCGGCTGAACCGCATGGACAGGCGAAAAAAACGCATTTCAGTTGACTCCGTTAGCCGCTTGGTGTATGATTCCTACACTGAACGACGATCCGAGCATCGCGTTCTGATCAGGTGCGGGCGTAGCTCAGGGGTAGAGCACAACCTTGCCAAGGTTGATGTCGCGCGTTCAAATCGCGTCGCCCGCCCCAACTTTTTTGCCGGTTCACGGCGACGTAGCCAAGCGGTAAGGCGGGAGACTGCAAATCTCCTATTCGTCGGTTCGAGTCCGACCGTCGCCTCCATACTTGGGCGGTTAGCTCAGCTGGCTAGAGCGTCTGCTTGACATGCAGGAGGCCAGTGGTTCAAGTCCACTACCGCCCACCAGTTTCGATTTCCGAAAGCGAGGTACGATCGACAGATTCGTGATGATATGTTCGCTCTCGCTCATATGACCGACGATCCCTTTTCAGACGCCCTGCCGTTTTGCGCGCCGTTCTCTATAACGAATGCGTCCTCAGGAAATGGAATGCGCTCATGTCGATGATTCGCGTTCAGCTCCCCGACGGAGCTGTCAAAGAGGTGGAGAAAAACATCTCCGCCGTAGAGCTGGCGAACCAGATTAGCCGCAGGCTCGCTAAAGACGCGCTGCTGGCGTCCATTGACGGGCGCCCTGTTGATCTCTCAACCCCGCTCGCGCAGGACGCGCGCGTTCAATTTCACACCTTCAGCGATCCGCTTGGAAAAGAAACTTACTGGCACACGACGGCGCATATGCTCGCGCAGGCGGTCTTGCGGCTTCGTCCGGACGCGAAGGTATCCATCGGTCCGCCGATAGAAAACGGCTTTTACTACGACTTTGACACGGAGCCGTTCAAGCCGGAGGATCTTGAACAGCTTGAGCAGGAAATGGCGAAAATCTCCCAGGAGAACCATGCCACCGAGCGCATGGAGATGGAGCGGGAGGAGGCGCGCGCCCTCTTTGAAGAGATGAACGAGCCGTATAAGATCGAGCTGCTGGACGACATACCGGACGACGAAGCGGTGTCGATTTATCGTCAAGGGGAGTTTGTCGACCTGTGCCGAGGACCGCATATCCCGCGAACGGGGCTTGTGCGCCACTTCAAGCTGCTCAGCTCCGGCGGGGCGTACTGGCGCGGGAACGAAAAGAACAAGCAGCTGCAGCGCATCTACGGCGTCTCGTATGAAAAAAAATCGCAGCTGGAGGAACATCTGCGCATTTTGGAAGAGAGCGAACGGAGAGACCATCGGACGCTCGGAACGCAGCTGGATCTATACAGCTCGCATCCGGATGTCGGCGCCGGGCTGATTCTATGGCATCCGAAGGGCGCGTTGACGCGGCATTTGATTGAGGAGTTTTGGCGGGAGCGGCATCTCGACGGCGGATACGATCTGGTGTATTCTCCGCATATCGGCAAACGAACGCTCTGGGAAACGAGCGGACATCTTGAGTTTTACGCCGAGGATATGTACGCGCCGATGGGCGTGGACGAACAGGAATACTATCTGAAACCGATGAACTGTCCGTTTCACATTCTCATTTACAAAAGCAGGCTCCGCTCCTACCGCGATCTGCCGATGCGCTTCGCCGAGCTTGGCGCGGTGTATCGTTACGAACGGACAGGCGCGCTTCACGGAATGGCGCGCGTGCGCGGTATGACGCAGGACGACGCGCACATATTCTGTCGGCGCGAACAGGTGCAGCAGGAGATTGAGCGGACGCTGCGTTTCGCCATCGACATGCTCAAAGCGTTCCAATTCGCCGATGACGATTTTGAAGTGAATCTTTCTACGCGGCCTGAAAAGGCGATCGGAGAGCCTGAACAATGGGAAACCGCCCAAAACGCTCTTGAATCGGTGATCAAGAAAATGGGTTTGCCGTATGAGCTGGACGAAGGGGCGGGCGCCTTTTACGGTCCAAAGATCGATGTCCATATACGCGACGCGGTTCAGCGCCGATTGCAATGCTCCACGATCCAGTTCGATTTCAACCTGCCTGAGAAGTTTGATGTATCCTATGTCGGCGAAGACGGGAAGCCGCAGCGGCCGTATATGGTTCACCGCACCTTGCTTGGATCGGCGGAGCGGTTTTTTAGCGTGTTGATAGAGCATTACGCGGGGGCGTTTCCGTTGTGGATGGCGCCTGTTCAGGCGGTTGTTTTGCCGATTGCGGACGCGCATGCCGAGTATGCCGAGTCGGTTTGCCGAGAGCTGAAAGCGGACGGGCTTCGCGTGGAAGTGGATGCGAGGCGGGAGAAATTAGGGTATAAGATAAGGGAGGCGGAGCTGGCGAAAGTTCCATATATGCTGGTGGTGGGCGGACGAGAGATGGAGAGCGGACAGGTGTCGGCGAGGTCGCGTCAAGGCGAGAATCTTGGCGGCATGACGCCGGCCGAATTGATCAAGCGAATGCGAGAAGAAATTGAGGCAAAACGATGAGAAGAAGCCGTTCGCAGCGCTCGTCCAGCTCAAAACGGGACGCGCGCGCCCGCACAAATGAACACATCCAGGCGTACGAGGTTCGCGTGATCGACGAGGACGGAACGCAGCTCGGCATCATGCGTCCGCGCCAGGCTCTTGAGATTGCAAAAGAAAAAGGGCTTGACCTGGTTGAGGTGGCGCCGAACGCAAAGCCGCCCGTCTGCCGAATCCTGAACTACGGAAAATACCAGTATGAGCAGGAGCGGAAGGCGAAACAGGCGCGCAAATCGCAGAAGCGCATTGAAATCAAAGAGATACGGCTCAAACAGAACATGGCGCGGCATGACATCAGCTACCGCATTCGACACGCCGAGCAGTTTCTGAGGCAGGGAAACAAGGTGCGCGTTACGGTCAGCTTCTTCCGCCGTCATGGGCAGATTGTGCATCCTGACCTGGGGCGGGAGCTTCTGATGAAGTTTGCCGAATCTCTGGAAGACGCCGCCGAGATTGAGCAGGCGCCCAAAATGGAAGGGCGCCAGTTGTCTCTTCAGCTAAGCCCCAAATCGGACGCCGGGCAGTCTTCTTAAGCTGACTTTACATCTGTTGGGACGTGTCGGCATGCGTCTGCGGCGCATAAGGTTCCCAGAGCTTACCCTTAGAGTTGGGACATACCTGACAGCGAACGCAGATGTTGTCTGCGACGCCTCTGGATTCCCGCTTGCGCGGGAATGACGTTGGGTAGAATGGACGCCGGCTGGTCTTCTTAAGTTTTCATTCGTCCGTTTCTGCCTGCGTTTCGGCGATGGAGTTGACCAGATCATCGATGTCGCTGATGTCCTCGTCAGGTTCCTGGGCAGGCTCCGCCTCTTGAGGCGTCTGATTCACGGGTTCGGGCTGCGTGTTGAGCCGTTCCTCAAATTCGGCGCGCGCTTTTTCTTCCGCCTTTGCGCCGACCAGATCGGCTGTGATCACCTCGCGCGCCTTCGCTTCAATCGCCGCGGCCGCCTCCGGGTTCCCCCGCAGAAACGCCTTCGCGTTTTCGCGCCCCTGTCCAAGGCGCTCGCCGTTGTAGGAGTACCAGGAGCCGGACTTTTGAACGAGATCGTATTCCACCGCCACATCCAAAATGGAGCCTTCCTTGGGGATTCCGCCCGCAAACTCCATGTCGAATTCCGCCTGCGTGTAGGGCGGGGCGACCTTGTTTTTGATGACGCGCACGCTGGTGCGGTAGCCGATCGTTTCGGAGCCTTCTTTGATCGGTTCGCCGCGGCGTATCTCCATGCGGACGGAAGCGGCAAACTTCAACGCGCGCCCGCCGGGCGTCGTTTCAGGGTTGCCGAAGAGAATCCCGATCTTTTCCCGAACCTGATTCACAAAGATGACGCAGGTTTTCGATTTGCTGATGACGGCGGTCAGTTTGCGCAGCGCCTGCGACATCAAGCGCGGCACAAGACCGACATGCGAGTCGCCCATTTCGCCCGCCAGCTCGGCGCGCGGGGCGAGCGCCGCCACAGAGTCAACCACAATGCAATCGAGAGCGCCGCTTCGCACCAGCGTCTCGACGATCTCTAGCGACTGCTCGGCGTCGTCCGGCTGCGAAAACAGCAGCGAGTCCAGGTCAACTCCGACCCGCTTCGCCCAGAATCTGTCGAAGGCATGCTCCGCGTCAATAAAGGCCGCGGTGCCGCCGCTTTTTTGCGCCTCCGCCAGAATATGCAGGCATAGGGTCGTCTTGCCGGACGATTCGGGTCCGTAGATCTCCACCACGCGGCCGCGGGGAACGCCGCCGACGCCGAGGGCGAGATCGAGAGACAGCGCGCCGGTCGGCACCACCTCTATCGGCTCTATGTTTTCGTCGGTCAGGCGCATGATCGCGCCCTTGCCGTACCGCTTTTCGATCTGCGATATGGTGTTGTCGATCGCTTCAACCCGCTGCTCCGCGTCCGAAATCGCTGTCGGAGGCTCGATGATCGTTCGTTTCTTGCGCGCCATATTTATCCTTTCAATTCGCTGCGACACGTTATCATGCGTCGTTTAGCGGCATTTGTCAAACGTCAATTCTGACCTCATGCGTAAAGTAGGGGCGTCGTGACGAAAGAACCGCGATGACCAGCGAAAAAGGCTCCGCCAACCAGATCGCCCCCGCTTCCCCGCAGGCGAAACACAAAAGCGCGCATGACAAACGCCATGCGCGCTTTCGGCAAGAGGTTCGGTTGAATCAGGACTCGTCGTCTTCCGAGTCATCCTCCGACGAAGGAGGCGCTGACGAAGGCGGAGCCGGCGGTTTCAACAGGTCAGGATTGCGCAGCAACCGCAGCTCCCGAAGCCGCCGGGCAATCAGCGACCTGTCTTCCGGCGTGATCTTTGCCTTCTCCGCCTCTCTCTCCAGCGCGTTTAAAAACGCTTCGGCGACGCGCCGCTTCTGCGCCTCTCTCTCCAGCGCCGCTTCGTCCCGCGCCTCTATCGGCGTCGGCGTCGGCGTCGGCTTGCGCTGTTCAACAGGCGGGCCCGGCGCATCAGGCCGGGCGGCAGAACGGATGGCGCCCGACAGAGAAGGGGCGGACGGCTGAAGATTTGCAAACGGCTCCGGCACATACCCGCGCGACGCCAGCTCCTCCAGAGCCGCCTCGTATCTGCCCGCCATGGACAGCCAATCCACATCGCTATAGTCCTGCGCTTCCGGCCGGCTCATCAGCGAAGGGATTCCTTTCAGCAGAGCGTTCAGCCCCTCTCGGCTCAGGTCTTTGACATACTGTCTCTCGTTGAAAAACGGAACCTGGTCGGGCGGGAGCTTTTCCTTGTAAAAAAGATCTTTCACAATTCGGAGGCGGTACCCCTTTGGCGCGATTCCGTAGTGCGCCATTGCATACGTCTCCTCATCTGTGAACGGCTTGCGGTTCTCACCGCTGACCACGGACATGTGAATCTGTTCGTTGTCGGGATCAATCATGAGATTCACGGTGCCTTCGCCGGTCTGGAAATGGTGTCGATACTGCTCTTTTCGGATTGGGACGGTTTTCAACGCATGTTCAATCATCGCCTCGTCCAGAGCCGCCCAGTTTCCTTTAGGGGCGCCGTACATCTCAAAAATGTCTTTGGCGAAAGTGGACTTACGGGCGTTTTGCATCTGGCCCCACAATTGCATTCCGTAATAGCCAATGTCCCTTCCATCTTGAAACACGACGCCGCGGTCCAGCATGCGCTGAAAATGCGCCTTGAGACCGTCATATTCGCCGCGCCTACCCGGATACAGGTTCACATAGACCATCAGGGCTTCCGCCGTTTGGGGACCAATGTAATAATCCTCGCTGTCGATGATGACAGCCACCTTGCTGAAGGCTGTGCCGCTTGTCGCGGGGTACCCGTTCACAATCTCCCCGTAATATTCATCCTGTGTGAGCGATCTTTTTGCGGCGAGCTCCGTCCATTCGTCGAGGGTTCTGTCCTTCGGGTTTGAGGCGTCTGTTGGGTCGGGGTTTGGAGCGTTTGTTGAGGTTTCATCGGACGTTTGCTCCCCTTCGCGCTGGGCGATTTCCGATTGGGTTCGTAGGATCTTGATCAGTTCATGTTCGCCTTCCTCTTGCGAGTCGGCGATGATGAAACCTAAGATGAGGAGCGACGCCAGCGCGAGGAGCGCGGCCGCCGCAAGAGCGGGGCCGGGCCTTTCGTTCCAAAGTTTGCGAGAGGTTTGCGGGAGGTTTTGAAGCCAGCGCATTTGAGTTCTCCGTTCGTTTGAATGCCGGCGTCTGCTCATTTTTTGACAGACGGTTTCCGCCCGTCCGCATAGAACGCCGCAACGCTGCCCGCAGGCGTACGCTTCAACGATTCGCCCCGACATTTGATCTCCTCCACAACGCCGCCCGGCGGAACCGCAATCAGCATTTCCGGCGCGTTCGTTGAAAGATAACTGGAGCCGGCGCGTATCTCCGCTTCAACCTGCCTGCCTCCGACACGCGCTTGGATACGGGAACCGACCGGCGCTTGAACCTTCACGCATCGGCTCCAGCCGCCGCTTTCGTTTCTAAAAAGCAAAACGCGCCCGTTGTTTTGAACAATCAGAATGTCCTCGTCGCCGTCGTTGTCATAGTCCGCGGCGGCGAGACCGCGCCCCGCCCCCCATTCGTTGAAGGAAAGCGCTTCAGGCGTTTCGGTATAGCGTCCGCCGTCGTTTCGAAAAACCTGCGCCCGCTGCGCCTCGCAAACATAGGCATCTTCCGGCCCGGGGCTGGTGTGTCCGTTGGCGGCGAACAGGTCCAGGTCGCCGTCCAGGTCGAAGTCGGCGAAGACGGTTCCCCAGCCGGTGAAGCCGACGCTCGGCGCGCCCAGCCCAATCTCCGGCGCGATGTCGTCGAAGCTGTCGGAGGGCGGGGCGTCTTTGCGGATCGCGTTGTTGCGGAAGAAGCCGTTCATTTCATCGATCCAGTAGGTTGCGAACAGGTCGAAGTCGCCGTCGTTGTCAAAATCGCCGAAGTCGATGCCCATGCCTTGTCTCGGATCGTCCATCCCTGTCAGGAAGGAGACATTCTCAAAGGCGCCGCCGTTGTTTTTAAACAGAACGTTGACCGACACATCGTTGGCGACGAACAGATCTAGGTCGCCATCGTTGTCGTAGTCGCAAAAAATGACGCCGAGGCTTTTTCCTTCCGGGTTCGACACGCCCGCTTGCTCGGCGATCTCGGCGAACCGCCCCCCGCCGTCGTTGCGGTAAAGCGCGTTCGCTTGGGGCGGATACAGGTAGGGGTTGAGCGTCGCCGGGTAGTTCTCATCCTCCGCAGGATACAACGTATAGTCCGCTTCCTCCTCGTTAAAAAGGAGATAGCGGGCGACATACAGGTCTAGGTCGCCGTCGTTGTCAAAATCTGCCCAGGCGGCGGAGGCGCCCCAGTCGTCCGCCCCGCCTTCGACGCCCGCTTCCGCCGCCTTGTCGGTGAAGGTTCCGTCGCCGTTGTTTTGGTAGAGGATGTCGGCGCCGCCGTAGGTTGTGATGAACAGGTCTGTCCATCCGTCGCCGTTGTAGTCGGCCGCGACGGCTCCCATGCTGAGCGCGAGGCTGTCAACGCCCGCTTGTTCGCCGATTTCGTTGAAGGTTCCGTCGCCGTTGTTTTGGTAGAGCGCGTTCGGGTGTCCGCTTCCGGTTGTGATGTAAAGGTCACAGTCGCTGTCGTTGTCGTAGTCGAGCCATGCGGCGCCGCCGCCCATCGTCTCGGGCAGCATGTCCAGCTGTCCGTCGCGGTATTCGGAGACGAAGTCGATGCCCGCCTCGCGCGCCGTTTCCACAAAACGCAGCGGCGGCGTTTCAGGCGGTTCAACCTCTCCGCCGCAGCCGCTCAACGCCGACGCGATGAGCGCGGTCATGAGAAGCCGTTTAATCCGCATTTCCCCCGCCTTCCTCAGCGCGTCTCCATAGTTCCGCAAAGGAGGCGTCTTCTCTCTCCGCATCGTCTTGCATTTTTTCTACGTCGCGGAATCGGCGTTGAAACTGCGCATTCGCTTGCCGCAGCGCCGCTTCAGGGTCAACCCCCAACAGCCGCGCGGCGCTTGCCAGTTCAAACAGCGCCTCTCCAATCTTTTTCTGAACCTCTTCAACCGTATCATCGGCATTCAGCGTCAACCGTATTTCAGAGCCGCCATGCCGTTCAAAGCCGGCGCGCGCCGCTTTCTTTTGAAGCGCCGCCGCCGCCATGAGCGCGGGCAAGCTTTTCGGGACGCCGTCCAGTGCGCTGGCGCGGTTTTCATACCCAGGCTCGCTTCGTTTGACGCGCTCCCAGCTGTTGAGCGCGTCGGCAGCTGTCTCCGCTTTCCGTTCGCCGAACACATGGGCATGCCGCCGAATCAGTTTCGCGTTGTTTTTGTTTATGAGGCTCAACAGGTTAAACTGCCCCGCCTCCGCGGCGATCTGCGCATGCAGCGCGATGAGCGTCAACAGGTCGCCCAGCTCCTCCTCCAGCGCGCCTATGTTTCCATCGTCGATCGCCTCCGCCGCTTCATGCGCCTCTTCGATCAGATACGGTTGAAGAGAATCATGCGTCTGCTCTCGGTCCCACGGACAGCCATCGGGCGCGCGCAGAAGTTCGATGATGTCGGCAAGCCGTTGAAACGCCTCGGAAAGCGTCCGTTTCGGCTGTTCATCCATACGGCTCCGCTCCTTTCATGCTTGAAGCGCCGACAATCCGCGCCGCATCCGCGCCAGCCCTTCGTCCAGTTCCGCCTCCGAGATGACCAGCGGCGGCGACACGCGCAGCGTTTTGCCTGCCAGCGGACCGAGCAGATGCAGCCCTTCTCGGTAACATTCTAGAACCGCTTTTTCGGCGTCGGCGGCGCTGCGCATCTCCAGTCCCCAGACAAGCCCCTCGCCGCGCACGGCGCGCGCCGCGTCAAACTCATCCCGCAAGGCGCAGAGACCCGCCTTCATCCGCTTCGACATGCGCCGGCAATTTTCCAAAACAGGCTCCGTTTCAAAAACATCCAGCGCGGACAAGACCGCGGCGCAGGCGCGCGGGTTGCCGCTGAACGTGTCGGACGCTTCGCCGTATTTCAACGAATCGAGCAGGTCGGATCTGCCGACGACCGCCGCGACCGGCTCCCCGTTCCCTAACCCTTTTCCCAACACAACGATGTCCGGGTCGATTCCATACCGTTGATAAGCATACATCTCGCCTGTCCGTCCGTGGCATGACTGCACCTCGTCTAAAATGAAGAGGACATCGTTTTCGGCGCACCATTCGGACAGCAGTTTCAGATGCCAAAAGGGCGGATGAAACGACCCCGCCGCCCCCAGATACGGCTCGGTGATGAGCAGCAGCGGATTGCCGCGTTCCTGCTGGACGCGCTCCAGCTCGGCGCGGTACGGCTTGATGAGCATTTCCGCCTGCGCCTCCGTTTGCGGGAGCATGTCGATGTCGTACGCCTCTTTGCGCGGGAAGGAGATGAAGACGACATCCGGGTTCTGGCTCGTGTCGCCGGTGACGTCGCCCGCGAGACCCTTTTTGCCATGGAAGCCGTCCCGCGTCGCCAAGATGAGCCGCCTGTCTGGACGCGCATGCTGGGCGCACCAGATCGCTTTGATAACGCCCGCCGAGCCTGAATCCGCCCAGAGAACTTTCTGCATTTTGGGGGAGTTCATGTTGGCGATCAACCGTTCCGCCGCTAACGGCTCAAGGGGCGATACCGCGTTGTAACAGTTGCGCGGCGCGCCTTGTGTGTAGCGGGCGAACGCCTCCTCAAACGCCGCATGCCCATGACCCAGATTCGCCGCCAAGACGCCCGATGTGAAATCGATCAGGCGGCGCCCTTCCGGCGTTTCCATCCAGCAGCCCTCCGCCCGTTGAACGACCAGCTGCGACGGCGTGTAGGTTTTATGTCCGAGCGGCACATAACGGCGCAGCTTTTCCCGCGCCGCGTCCGATTTCGGTTCGCGCGGACGCATGCTCATATCTTTCCGCCGTAGACGCGGCGGTTTCCGCCGATCGGGTCGTATATCAAAATGCCCTCTTCGTTCAGAAGCGCCGTCGCGGGCGTTCCATTTCCGTCTTTGAAATGGCGGAAATTCAGGTCGCGTGTCTCCCGCGCCGCTTCGACGATGGCGACGGAGAGCCGTCCATCCTCGCCGTCGGGGTAGGTTCCTTTTAAAGAGCGGATCGTTTCGCCGTTGAACTTATGCCGCGCGACGGCGGCGACGCATGCGATGAGGCTGTCTTTTCCGTATCCGACCGTCGCCTCGGAGCCGTCCGCGCGTTGTATCTGGCGCGTCATGTGGGTGTTGGCGGTGCGCGTTCCTCCGCCTTCAACGAAATAGCGCAGGCCGCGGTCTTGGCTGTCCGATTCGATCTTGCCGCGCGTACCTAAAATTTCGCTCTCTTGGTTGACGGGACCTTCAAAGTCGGGGGGGAGAATCCAGTGGTTGTTGAACTGCACATGCGCGCCGTTGTCAAACAGGACGCTCACCTGGACGGCGTCGTAGGCGTCAATGTTGTATTCGCCAACCAGTTTCGCCTTCTGCCCGACCGCGAAGACGGACCGCGGCTTGACGCGCCAGTAATGGATGAACAGATCCGTCCAGTGAACGCCGACATAGCTGAACGGGTCGCTCTGCGCCGCCCATTTGAAGGTTTTTGTGGAAACCTCCAGCGGCTCCTCAAGAACGGCGCGCCCAAAAAGCGGCTGCCCAATCTGCTCCATCAAGACGTTGAAGACGCGCAGATGGTCGGGGTCGTAACGCTTATGCATGTCCATTCCGACGATGCGGCTGTTGGATCGGGCGGCGTTCAGTATGTCGTCCGCCTCGCTCATGCGGAGCGTCATCGGCTTTTCAAGGATGACATGGACGCCGCGGTTGAGCGCATGGAGAGCGGGCGGCGCGTGGAGATGATCGGGCGTCGCAACGGCGAGCATGTCGAGGTCGGGGAAGGCGTCCAGCATCGGCTCCCAAGGCGTTTCTCCAAAAAAGGAGGCGGGCCGCTTTCCTGTCCAGGCATGGAAAGTGTCCGCGGCGCGCTGGGCGCTTTCTTCAGTTCTTGCGGCGGCGGCGCACAGCTCAAAGCGAATGTCCGCAAAAGAGCGCGCATGCTCATCCATCGCCAGCCGCCCCAGATACGGCGCGATGCCGCTGCGAACCAGGTCGGCGTATGTACGCAGATGCACATCCCCGCCGAACATGCCGACGCCGACAAGACCGATGCGCATCGTTCGACCGCCGCTCAACCGCCGCTCCTTTCAACGACGTTAGCATATATTGGGCAGCGCCGCGCGTCAACCGAAACGGAAGGGCAGTACGCTCATACGGGATGTTTTCGGCGAAGCGTTGGATTTTCCTTGAAAAAGGGGGCCGCGTCGGATTCCCCCTTGAAAAGAGGGGCTAGGGGGGGTTTAAGGGACGGGCGCGGCGGCTGCGATGCCTTAAGATTCCCGCTTGCGCGGGAATGACGAGGAGAGGGGCGCGGCGCGGGTTGCGCTTGGTTCTGAACTAGGATTTTCAGGATTTATAGAATTTTGAGATGCAGGCATGTCGTGTGGGTGGCATGTCGGTTTTCAACAATTCTCCTGGCAATCTTTTCAATCATGCAAATCTTAGTTCAGACAGCAAACGGTTTCGGGGTCGCCTCTGGATTCCCGCTTACGCGGGAATGACGACATGGGCGTACCACCCTCAATTCTCCCTCAGGTTGAAAACCATCCGCTGCTGCTTGGCGTCCATGATCTCGCCCCGCTTATACGGGTTCACCATATCGGGCAGCTCGGGCGGTTCGTTGTTGAAATAGTCATGAATCGACCAGAGCTTGAGGCGCGGGTATGTTTTGTCATGAACCGCGATGCGCCCCAGGCTGGAAGCGTCTTTATGCATGTCGCCCGACGCGATCGGCTCCAGCGTGATGAAGCGTCCGATGGCGGCTTTGTCGCGCCCCATGACGCCCATGAAGTCGCGCAGGTCGCTCGGCGACACTTTCGCGCCGCTTTTCACCTGCGCCAACGCTAGCCGCGAATCGAAGTTGTCAGGTTCATGCGCCAACTTTCCGCGCCCGTCGACTCCTCTGTCGCCGGTCTGCTTCGTGTTCGGCGCGAAGCCTGGGAGCCGATCCACTGCCCATGCCTCAAACGCAAACCGATTGTCGAGCGCCAGCGCATGCGCGTCCCGCATGTTTTTCGGGATGCGCTCCGCCTGTATGTTCAGGCTGTTGAGATGCGGACGCTCCCGACGGATCAGGTCGATAGCGAAAGAGGAGATGTCGATGCCCGCCCAACGTCGGTTCAGAAGATGCGCCGCCTCGATTGCCGTCCCGCAGCCGCAAAACGGATCCAAGACAATATCGCCTTCGTTGGAGGACGCCTTGACAATCCGCTCCAGAAGCGCAAGCGGTTTCTGCGTCGCATAGCCTAGACGCTCTTTAGCCATCGGATTGAGTATCGGAACCTGCCAGACATCGCCCAACGGCGGCTGCTTCGCCTTGGAACGATACACTTTAGCATAATCGCTCTCCTCTATGCCGCTGTCGGCAAATTTCTCTTCGTCATAGATAATGAGGTCGCCTTTGCGGACTTCGTAGCCTCTCTCCAGGCGGCGCGCCTGCGTCGGAGACGGCGTCCAGTTTTCATCATAGATGGGATGATGTACTGTTTTCTCGCTTTTTCCATAGACAAGAATCGTGTCGTGCAGTCGAGAGAACTGCCCGCCTTTTCGAGACAGCCGATTTTCATAATGCCACACAATCTCATTGCGAAAATTTGCTTTGCCGAAGATGTCGTCCATGATGATTTTGAGGTAGTGGCTCGCCGTCGGGTCGCAGTGCAGGTAGATGGAGCCGGTCGGTTTCAGAATGCGCTGCATCTCTGCCAGCCGCTCCGCCATGTAGGTGAGATACGCCGTCATGCCGCAGCCGCCTAAAATCTGGTATAAGCCGACGACAGCGCCTCGCCCAGGTCTGCCCATGGCAGCTTCATAGTCGCCGTAACGCTGTCCTGCCGCGGCGTTCCAGCTCCATGTGTCTGTAAAGGCGCGGTACTGAATCTTGCCGTCGTCCAAGCCGGCAAACAGCATATTGTAGTTCGTCTTGCTGTTGAACGGCGGATCGAGGTAGATCAGGTCGACGCAGTTGTCTTCCCACCTCTCCATCCAATCGAGGCAATCGCCGTAGTAAAGATGATTCGGTTTCAGCGCCATGTGCGTTTGCTGCCCTTCGCTGCCGGCGGTGTAAAAGGCGGCTTGCGTTCGGTCGCCGCGGTTGGCATATTCATTATGAGACGCGCAGGCTCATCTGTCAAGCGCGGCGCTCTGACCTTACGTCTTTAGTAGGGACATTCCGCCTGGTGGACGCGAACGGTTTCGGGCAGGACTCTGGATTCCCGCTTACGCGGGAATGCATGTCCTCGCGGAAGCGGGGAACGGTCTGGTTGGCGACGCTTTTTCCCCATGAATAGAGGCTTTGGTCGTTCAAATGTCCCAACTTTACGCATGGGATCAGGGGAACGGGGCGGCGCGGTCAGGCTATACTTATATAAGACGAACGGAAAGGGCGCTTTTGAGAACATTGGACGTTCTGCTGTATTTAGACGCGGCGCGAGTCGGTTTGGACGCGGGAGGCGCGGTCGTTGCGATCGACATCCTACGCGCGACGACGACCATCGCGGCGGCTCTGTCGAACGGAGCGGAGGCGGTCGCCCCGGCGCTGTCGCCCGAAGAGGCTGTAGAAATGCGCGGCGGATGCGAAGACGCGCTTTTAGGCGGAGAACGCGGCAACGTCAAACTGGACGGGTTCGATCTCGGCAACTCGCCGCTGGAGTATACACGCGCCGCCGTCGAAGGCAAAACGATCTACTTCACCACAACGAACGGAACGCGCCTCATCCGCGCCGCCGAAGGAGCTGGGAGCATGTATTCAGGCGCCTTCGTCAACATCTCCGCCGTGTGCGAAGCGGTTGAGGCGGACGGCGGGGACGCGCTGCTCGCATGCGCAGGGACGCATGGGCGGCTCTCGCTGGACGACGCGCTCTTTGCCGGGGCGTGCGTTCATCGGATCAAACCCGCTTTTGACCGCCTGACCGACGCGGCATGGACGGCGGAAGCGGTGTGGTTGAGTCGGCGGGGCGATCTGCGCGCCGCTCTCCGCGAGGCGGAGCATGGCAAGACGCTGATGCGCTTCGGTTATGAACGCGACATCGACTATGCCGCGCAGATGGACGCCGCGCCCGTTCTTCCGGTTTATGAAGAGGGGCGTTTTCGTCTGCGCCGCTGATTTACGGCTGCGCGGCTTTGATAAGGCGGTGAAAACGCGGGGCGCCGTCCTGAAAACGCAAGATCACAAGGTCTTTGACGGGGCGCCGGTTTTCATCAAAGCGGGCGGTGAAGGTGGCGCCGTTGAAATTCTCCGTCGCCCAGACCGCGTCTCTTACCGCTTCCATGTCCAGCTCGCCGACCGTCTCGATGGCTTGCGCCAGTATGTTCATGGCGTCGTAGCTTCGGGCGGCGTCGCCGTTCGGCAGGACGCCGTACATCGCCATGTATGCGGAAATAAACGCTTCGGCGCCGGCGCCGGGCGTTTCCGGCGAGAAGTTGGAGGCGTAGAACGCGCCGTCCAGCAGCGAGGCGTCGTCCACCGCGTCGCTTTTTTCGATGCCTTCCCATCCTTCTAAACCAAGAAAAACGCCTTGAAAGCCCATCGCGCGCGCCTGACGCATCAAGCGCGGAACTTCAGGCGCGAAGCTGGGCAGAAAAAGCGCGCCAGGGTTGTCCGCCAGCGCCGCCTCTAACATGCCGCCAAACTCTAGGCTGCCGACCTCATACTGCCCTTCATAGACAACCGCGCCGCCGACAGCCTCATAACTCTCCGCAAACGCCTCGGACGCGATGATCGAGAACAGATCGTCCTTTTGAAAAAGAACGGAGATGTTGTCGACGCCCAGCTCCTCTTTGGCGAAGTCGGCGACCGCCTGCGCTTCTAAGGTGTTCGTCGCAACGACGATGAACATATACGGGTTCGCTTCCGTTACAACGGGCGAACTGGACGCCGCCAGCGTCAAGATCGGGTTGCCGCGGACCGCCTCGCCGAAGGCGTATGAATTCGTTGAAAGGATGGGACCTAAGACGGCGAAGACGCCTTCGTCAATCAGCTCCTTGCCGACCTGAATCGTGCGCATCGGCGTCGGAAACGGGTCGTCTCCCTGGTTGTCCTTGATGACAAACTGAACGGGTCTGCCGAGAACGCCGCCGCTCTCATTCAGCAGGGTTCGCGCCAGCTCCGCTCCGCGCAGCACATCCGTAAAATAGCCGCTCGGTTGAATGACGCCGATGCGTATCGGTTCGACCTTGTCGTCCGGTTCTAGAAACTGGCTTATATCGCCGCATCCGATCAGCGCCGCCGCTGTCAACGCAACCGTAACCGCTGTAAAAGCGCGCATCTTTTCGTTGTCTCCGTTCTTTTATGTTGCGCGAGACAGACGGCGAAACTATTCGTTGTCCGCGCTGTCTCCCATGCCGCCGCTTAGTCTGTCCATGCTTTATGGAACGCCGGCATGCCGTCCTGAATGGTCAGGATGATGTAGTCTTTGACCGCGAGGCGATTTTCATCGAAATGCGAGATCGCAGTGGCGCCGCGGTAATCTTGCACATCAACCAAGGCTGCAAGAATGGCGTCCGCATCCGGCAGCGCTATTTTGCTGTCGCCGTCCATACCGCCCGCAGCCGTTTCGATGGCATGCGCGAGAAGCTTCATGCTGTCGTAACCAGCCGCTCCAGAGCTGTCGGACAGGACATTGTAGGCATTCATGAACGCGTCGGCAAAGGCGTTTGCTACTGGATCGTCGCCGCCGGGAAAGAAGTTGGCGATGTAGTAGGATCCGTCCATCAGCGAGTTGTCATCCAGGACGCTGTAAAATGCGGCGACGTCGTCCCATCCGTCGGCGCCGATGAAGACGCCTTCGTAACCCATCGCGCGCGCCTGCTCAAGAAACAGCGGCACTTCTGGAGGGAAGCTGGGGAGAAAGATCGCTTCAGGCTCGCCCGCCAGCACGGCGTTGATTTGCGCTGTGAAGTCGGCGGTTCCGCTGTCGTAGGAGGCGGCGGCGACGATCTCTCCGCCGCCCGCTTCAAAGTCGCTGGTGAAACCTTCTGTCGTGACGCGCGTGTATTCGTCGCCGGCAAGCAGCGCGATGCCGACCGAACGAATGCCCAGGTCTGTCAAGGCAAAATTCGCCAGCGCGTTTGCTTGATGCAGGTTATTGGCGCCCGCCAGCACAAAATGGGAGTACGAATGCGGCACCGAAGCGGAGGTAGCCGCCGGCAAAATCGGAATATCGATGCCCGAGTCGGTCAATACGGCGCCGAGCGCCACCGAGTTCGTTGAAAAGATGGGACCGAGAATCGCAGCAACGTTCTCGTTTACGATCAGATCATGCGCCGCGCCAATCGTACTTTCGGTCGTGGGGAAAATATCGGTCCCCTGATTGTCGCGCGCGACAAACTCGACCGGCATCCCAAGAACGCCGCCGGCAGCGTTGAGCTCCATCCGCGCGATCTCCGCCCCCCGCGCAAAACTGCTGTAGTATTGAGAGGGCTGAATGACGCCGATCTTGAGCGTCTCGCCGGGCGTCGGTTTAGGATCCAGGACCGACATCAGATCGTCGCAGCCTGTCAAAGCCGCAATTAGAAACAGAGATGCGAACATTGCCGTGAATATTCGCCGCAGCGATTTGAATTTCCGGTCAGTTGCTGCGCTCATGCGTTTTCTCCTTGTTTTCATACCGCCATTGTAAATCAAGTTGCGGGCGCATGCAAGGCGAAACAGTCAACGCCTTCCCTCTGACCTTACGTCTTAGTTGGGACATTCCGCCTGGCGGACGCGGACGGTTTCTGCGGCGCCTCTAGATTCCCGCTTACGCGGGAATGCATGTCCTCGCGGAAGCGGGGGACCGTTTGGTTGGCGGCGCCTTTTTCCCATGAATAGAGCGATCGTCTATTCAAATGTCCCAACTTTAGGCATGAGGTCAGCTCCGCCGCGTCTGCGCCTTCAATCGATTCTTGAATCTTGCCATGTTCTATGGAACGCCGGCGCCCCGTTTTCTATCGTTAAGATGATGTACTCTTTGACGGGGGAGCGGCTTTCATCGAAATGCGAAATCGCCGTCGCGCCTCGGTAGTCTTTCGTCGCGAGCAGAGCCGCAAGGATGGCGTCCGCGTCCGGCATCGCCTCGCCGTCCATGCCGTCTTTCGCCGTTTCGATGGCTTGAGCCAGCAGCTTCATGGAGTCGTAACCTGCCGCCGCTGTGCTGTCAGCGATGATGCCGTATGCGCTCATGAAGGCGTCGGCGAAGGCGTCGGCGGTCGGATCGCCGCTGCCAGGGAAGAAGTTGGCGGTGTAGTAGGAGCCGTCCATCACGGAATTGTCGTCAAGGACGTTGTAGAACGTCGCAAAATCGTCCCAGCCGTCCGTCCCGATGAATTGCCCTTCATACCCCATCGCGCGCGCCTGCTCAATAAAGAGCGGGACTTCAGGCGCAAAGCTGGCAAGGAGAATCGCTTCAGGTTCGCTGTCCATGAGCGTCTCAATTTGCGATGCGAAGTCGGTTGCGCCGATCGCGTATTCGACGGCTGCCGTAATTGTTCCTCCAAGCGCTTCATAATCGCGCGCAAATCTTTCGGTCAAGACGCGCGAGAATTCGTCCGGCGCCAGCGAGGCGATGCCGATCGAGCCGATTCCCAGCTCTGTAAAGGCGAAGTTTGCCGTAATGTTCGCTTGTACGAGGTTGTTGGAAACCGTCAGTACATAATGCGAGTACGACTGCGGCACCGTGGCGGAGACGGATCCCGGCAACATCGGAATTTTGACGCCCGCTTCGGTCAGCGCGTTTCCGAGGGCGACCGAGTTGGTCGATAAGATGGGTCCCAGAATCGCGGTAACGCCTTCGTTATTGATCAGCTCATAAGCGGCTTCAATCGTTTTTTCTGCGGTCGGGAAGATGTCCGATCCCTGGTTGTCGCGCAGGATGAACTCAATCTGCATGCCGGCGGCTCCGTCGCCGGCGTTCAATTCTTGCCGCGCCATTTCAGCGCCGCGAAGGAAACTGATGAAGAACTGGGACGGTTGAATGACGCCGATCTTCAGAGCGGGGGCGGGTTCTGTGACGTCAGGTTCCAGAACATCTAGGAGGTTGTCGCAGCTTGTCAGCCCCGCGGCGAGAAAGACAGCCGCCAACGTTGCGGCGAATGTCCGCCGTTTTGATACGGCTCTGCGTTGCGTCGTAGTTCTCATGCGCATTTCCTTCTTTGGAGACAGGCGTTCGTCGATCAAGGTTTCCGAATGTAAAGCGGTCGATTAGAAAAAAGAGAGGCGGAGCGGCGAAGCAGCCGTACCGCCTCTCTTGGAATGGTTTAGACGGACCCCTTCGATTTATCCGTTGGGGTTGTCGATGGCGGTTGTGCCGTCGTCTCCGCCGCCGTCGTCTCCTCCTCCGCCGTTTCCGCCGTTTCCGCTGTTTCCGCCGCTGTCTCCGCCGTCTCCGTTTCCGCCGTCGTCGATTCCGCCGCCCTCCATATTTGTCCAAATGGAGTGGAACATGGGCATGCCGTTTGCAATCTTCAAGACGACAAGGTCTTTGACAGCCATTCGATGTTCATCGAAATGGGAGATGGCGGTCGCGCCGCGGTAGCCCTGAATCGCGACCAGGGCATCGAGAATGGCGTCGGCGCCGGGAACCTCTACGGACACCGTCGGAAGATCAACGCCGTTGCCGTCCGATCCGTCGCCCGGCTCGCCGACCACGGGATCGTCCGCGCCGTCTCCGTCTCCTTCGGGCGTTCCGCCTCCGCCGGCGGTTTCAATCGCTTCGGCGAGCAGCCGCATGGCGTCGTATCCGTTGGCGGCAATGCCGTCGGCGATGATGCCGTAGGCGCTCATGTAAGCGGCGGCGAAATCGTTCGCCATCGGATCGTCTCCGCCGGGGAAGTAGTTGGTGGTGTAGTAGGAGCCGTTGAGCGCGGAGTTGTCGTCCAGCGTCCCGTAGAACTGCGCCGCGTCGTCCCATCCGTCTGCGCCGATGAAGAGGCCTTCGTAGCCCGCCGCGCGCGCCTGTTGAATGAAGTGCGGAACTTCAGGCGCGAAGCTGGGAAGGAAAATGGCGTCTGGGTTGTCGTCCATCAGCACCTGAATCTGCGCCGTAAAGTCGCGCGACCCAACCTCGTAGCTTGCGATAGAGCCGACACTGCCGCCCGCGCCGCGCGTCGCGTCCACAAACGCGCGCGTCACAACTTCCGAGTACGCGTCGCCTGCCTGCAGGGAAATGCCGACCGTGCCGACGCCCAATTCCGACGCCGCAAAATTGGCAAGAGCCGTCGCGTGGAGATGGTTGTTCGCCGCGGTCAGCACAAAATGCGAATGCGTCTGTGTGACAACAGGCGATGTTGCCGCCGGCAGCATCGGCGTTGCGACGCCCGCTTCGGTCAGGGCGTTTCCGAGCGCAATGGAGTTGGTGGAGAAAATCGGACCAAGAATCGCCGCGACGCCTTCATTGTTGATCAGGTCATGCGCCGCCTCAATCGTTTTATCGGGCGTCGGCCAGATGTTCGTTCCTTGGTTGTCGCGCGCGACGAACTCAATCTTTCTGCCGAGGATGCCGCCGCCGGCGTTGATCTCCTGCCGCGCAAGTTCAGCCCCCTGAAAGAAGCTGATGTAGTACTGAGAGGGCTGGATGACGCCGATTTTCAGAGCAGGGGCG
Source organism: Candidatus Poribacteria bacterium (assembly GCA_963665845.2). Taxonomy (GTDB): domain Bacteria; phylum Poribacteria; class WGA-4E; genus JAPPNK01. Next base: position 894,136 of record OY762492.1, on the reverse strand, counting down.
TCCGTGGTAGGATCAAGGATGTTTCCGATGTCGTCGCAGCTGGTCAATGCCGCGGCGAGGAAGAGAGATGAGATCGTTGCGATGAGCGTCCGCATTTTTGCGTTCATGCTCGTTCCTTTCGTTGTCTTGCGGTTTCGTTTAAGGCGCAAGTAACTGGTAAAATTTAGATTCTCCGTCCTGAATTGTCATAATGACAATCTCTTTCAGAGGCTGCCGATCCTTATTATAGCGTACAATCGCGGTGGCGCCTTCATAATTGGTCGTCGCCGCAAGCGCGTCTCGGACAGCGGGCGCGTCCAGCTTGCCCGCCGCTTCAACCGCCTGCGCCAGCAGTTTCATGGCGTCGTACCCTTTTGAGGATTGACCCGGGGGCGTTGTGCCGTACGCGGCTTGGTAGCCCGCGACAAAACGCTGGACGCTGTCGCCCGGCGCGTCCGCCGAGAAATTCGATGCGAAGAAGGAGCCGTTCAAGACCGAGTTGTCCTCCAGGGCATGGAAAAACTGGTCAGGGTCGTTCCAGCCGGTTCCGCCCAGAAAGACGCCTTCATAGCCCGCTTCCCGCGCCTCGTTGATGGCGAGGGGAACATCCGGGGCGAAGCCAGCCATCAGCACGACATCGGGGTTGCCTGCCAACGCCCGCTCAATCGGACCGGCGAATGTTGCGCTGCCGACCTCATAGGTTTCACGCGCCAAGACGCTTCCCCCCAGCTCCTCAAACTTTGCGGCGAAGGCGTCCGCCAGAACCTCCGAGTAGAGATCGTCCTCTTGAACAAGCGCCGCCGCTGTCATGGCGCCCAAATTGTCGGGCGACAACGCAAACTTAGCGAGACCGTCGCCTTGAGAGCCTGTCGTCCCGGCGACCAGAAAAATGTACTCGCTTGAAGCGGACACGGCGCCGGAGGTGGCGTTCACCAAGATCGGCGTCTGGCTCTCTTGAGCGATATTTGCCAGATGAACCGCGTTGCTTGAAAATGTCGGTCCTAAAAGAGCGAACACTTTTTCATCCTGAATCAGCTCTTCAGCCGCCTGAATCGTGCTTTCGGGCGTTGGAAACACCAAGTCTTTCTGGTTGTCGCGGTAGATGAACTCGATCTGGCGTCCTAAGACGCCGCCTTCGGCGTTCAGCTCCATACGCGCCAACTCTGCTCCGCGCGCAAAGCTGACGAAATATCCGCTGGGCTGGATGACGCCGATTTTCAAGGCGTCGCTGGAGCCGGCGTCTGGATCCAGCGTTTTGACCAGTTGATCGCAGCCGGTCATCGCGACCGCCGCAACCGCCGCAACGGCGAGATTGAGAACGCGCAGTCTTGCAAACATCGCTTTCGTCCTTTCTTAAATGTCATGACGCCGCCTCCTTCAGAGAACGGCCGCTTTCAATCATAGCGCAAAGACGCGGCTTCCGCAACCGCCTAATTCTGACCGGCAGTACGCTCATACGGGATATTCGCGGCGCCGCGTTATTCCGGGCGCGGCTAAAACCCCCCAGCCCCCCTTTTCAAGGGGGGAGTCCAGAAACCCCGCCCTACCAATGAATTTTATCGCCTGTGGATACAACCATCTTACATTATATAACGTCTCTAGTTGGGGCATATGAGCGGAAGAACGCAGACAGGTTTCCGCGGCGGCTCTAGTCGTTCAGCGGTCCCAACTTGACGCATGAGGTCGGATGAAAACGGCGCGCGTCAAAAGGCGCTATAATATATTAAGCGACGCAGTGGAGGAGGATAGAGGTATGCGGCACATTCGGCTTATCGGCGCAATCGCCGCGGCGGCGGTCTGCTTTGTTTTAAATTCGTCGGCGCAGCTTCCGATCCCCGGATTGGACGGCGGCGGCGAAGATGAAAACGTCCGACTCACCGCAGAGATAAAACCGTCCCCCGCGCGGCCCGGCGAATATGTCCAGCTGCGCGTCAAAGCCGAGATCGAGGACGGATGGTACATCTACTCGGAGGGAGAATCGCCGCCCGAACCGACCCAAACAGAGATCGATTCAGAGGCGTTTGAACCCGAACCGACCCGAATAGAGATCCATCCAGGGGCGTTTGAACTGGTCGACTCTGTCCTTTTTCCGACTCCGATCGTCGCCTACGACAAAGGCTTTGAGAAACAGATCGGCATCTACCGCGGCGAAGCGGTTTTCACGCAGACGCTGCGGGTTCCTGAAAACATGCAGCCTGGGGAGCAGACCGTCTCCGCTGTCGTCAGCTTCACCAAATGCAACAGCTTCCAATGCATTCCGCTCAACACCGCTCAAGCGAAAGCCAGCCTCAACATCGAAGCGGGGGCGGCGCGCAAAGCGTACGCCGAAAGCCCGATGCCGCCCATTGTGAAGATCAACGCCTCATTTGAGCCGTCAACCGCGCGCGCCGGCGAGTATGCGCTGCTGCGCATCGAAGCGGATATCCGGGAGGGGTGGTATATCTACTCGCTTGACGACGGGCCGATGCCGACCAATATCACGCTCAAGGATATGGACGCTCTAGAGCGGGCTGGGGCGGTTGAGCAGTCGGAGCCGCTCATGATGACCAAAAAAGACGATCAGAAGAAAATCGCCACTTTCAAAGATCGGGCTGTCTTCACGCTGCCGCTGTTGGTCCCAAAAGAGACGGAGCCTGGCGTTCAAAAATTAACGGCGCGCCTTGTTTTCATGCCCTGCAACGACGTGCAGTGTTTCACGCCGAAAACGATTGATCAAAAGATGGAGCTGACCGTCAAGACGGGCGACGCAAGATCCGTCTACGCCCAGGCGCAGGGTTCCGCGCAAGACGGAAGCATGGGCGCGCTCGGCAAAGCGCGTTCCGAAGGCCTCCTGGCATACATCGGATTCGCCATGTCGATGGGATTCCTGTCGCTCTTGACGCCATGCGTCTTTCCGATGATACCGATTACGGTCTCCTTTTTCACCAAAAAAGAGGGCTTGACGCGCGGGCAAGGCGTCGGACAGGCGTCCATCTACTGCCTCGGCATCATGGTCACCTTCACGGCTCTTGGCGTTCTTCTGTCAGCCTTTTTCGGCGCCGCCTCGATTCAGAACCTCGCGACGAACGTCTGGGTGAACCTGCTCATCGCCGCAATCTTTATTTTCTTTGCGCTCAACCTGTTCGGCGCGTTTGAAATCACGGTTCCGCACTGGCTGCTCAACGCTTTCGGCGGCTCGCATAAAAAGGTCGGGCATGCGGCGACCGTCATGATGGGTCTCACCTTTTCGCTGACCACGTTCACATGCACCGTGCCGTTTGTGGGGACGGTTCTGGTCGCTGCTTCGCAGGGGGAGTATTTTTGGGCGGTGATCGGAATGCTCAGCTTCTCGGCGGCGTTTTCCTCGCCGTTCTTCTTTTTGGCGCTGTTTCCGCAGATACTCTCCTCTCTGCCAAAATCGGGCGGCTGGCTCAACTCGGTCAAGGCGACGATGGGGTTCCTGGAGCTGGCGGCGGCGCTCAAATTCATCAGCAATATCGACCTTGTCTTCGAATGGGGCGCGCTTCCCCGCGAGCTGTTTCTGGCGATCTGGATCGCCATTGCGCTGGTCGCCGCGATCTATCTTCTCGGCAAGGTACAGCTGACGCAGGACGCTCCGCCTGAGCATCTCGGTCCCATACGGCTCATTTCCTCCATCAGCTTCTTTGCGGCGACGCTTTATCTGTTCACAGGCCTCATGGGAAATCCGCTCGGCGAACTGGACGCCTTCCTGCCGTACTACGCCATGAAAGAGGATCAAACGTCGACCGCCGTCCATGACAACTGGCATGAATCGCTTGAAGACGCGCTCGCCGAGGCGAAGGCGATCGACCGCCCCGTCTTTGTCGACTTCACGGGCGTCACATGCACCAACTGCAGATGGATGGAAAAGAATATCTTTGTCAAAAAAGAGGTGTCGGCGCTCCTGGATAAGTATGTCGGGGCGCAGATATGGACAGACAAACGGGACGAAGCGTCCAGAGCCAACCGCAAAATGCAGGAGGAGCGGTTCCAGACGACCGCCCTGCCGTTCTACGTCCTGATCTCGCCGGACGACGAGGTGATTGACCATTTCGACGGACTCACGCGCGACCCGGAGCAGTTCAAGGCGTTCCTTCAAGGCGGACTGGACGCCTTCGCCTCCAACAGAACGGCGAGCGCATCGCCGTAATCTTGGACAGCTCCCGAAAGCGGCAGCGTTGCAGGAAACCGTCTTTGGAGGCAATAGACGCTTCAAGATTCCCGCTTACGCGGGAATGACAGCCTGGGTCGGCGGACTGGACGCCTTCGCCTCCAACAGAACGGCGAGCGCATCGCCGTAATCTTGGACAGTTCCCGAAAGCGACCGCGTTGCAGGAAACCGTATTTGGAGGCGATAGAGGCTTCAAGATTCCCGCTTACGCGGGAATGACCGCATGGGTCGGCGGGCTGGACGCTTTCGCCTCCAACAGAACGGCGAGCGCCGCGCCGTGATCTTCGCCTATTCAGGCGGCTCGTAATTCGGGTTCGGAACCGGCAGCTGCGCCTTCACCGCGGCGCGCCAGTCTTGCAGCATGTCGAGCATGTCGCCGGCGCGCCGTTCCTCCTTAGAGGACAGGTCTTCCGATTCGCCGACATCGTTCCCGACGCGGTACAGCTCTGTACGGCTGTCCTCAAAAAACTCGACCAGCTTCCAATCGCGCGCCCGCACCGTTCCGTAGGGCGACGCGCCGCCGGGGTGGTAGTGCGGATAATGCCAGTAGACGCCGTCCCGATCCAGCTGCGCAGACGGGTCGTCAAACAACGGCGCGAGACTCAGCCCGTCCGTCGATTCGGGAGCGGCGCCGCATGCCTCTAAGATGGTCGGAAAAAAGTCGACCCCAGACACCGGCTCGCTGGAGACGGTTCCCGACGGAACGCCGTCCGGCCACCGCGCGATGAGCGGAACCCGCACCCCGCCTTCGTAGGCGGAGCCTTTGCCCGCCCGAAGCGGAACGTTCGTCGTGATGCGCATCAAGCCGCCGTTGTCGCTTGTGAAAACGACGAGCGTGTTGTCGGCGATGTTGAGCCTGTCCAGCGTCTCCATGAGCCGTCCGACGCCCTCGTCCACGCTGTGAATCATCCCGGCGTATGCAGGGTTCTGATGCCGTCCGCCCTCCTGGACACGCTCCCTGTAGTACTCGGTCCACCTCTCTTTGGATTGAATCGGCGTATGGACGGCGTAATGGGACAGATAGAGGCAGAACGGGCGGTTCGCGTTCTGTTCAATGAACTGTATCGCCTCGTCGGCGAGCCGGTCGGTCAGATACTCGCCCTCCTCTCCGCCGCTGAGCGTCGGTATGCGCGGGTTGTTCGACCCAGGGCGCGTGTACGGATAAAAATAGGAGGGCGGCTGCCCCTTCTCATACCCGCCGATATTCAGATCGAACCCATGCTCCAGCGGCCAATACTCTTCGCTTCCGAGATGCCACTTGCCGACATGCGCCGTCGCATACCCGTTCTCTCTCAAGACGCGCGCAAAGGTGCGCTCTTCCAGCGGCAGATGATGCGTCCATTCAGGCGGCAGCAGCTTCGCCTTTGGACGCGCATGACCATGGATCCAGTCGGTGAGATGAATGCGGGCGGGGTAGTTGCCGGTCAACACCGCGGCGCGGGAGGGCGAACAGACGGTGCATGCGGCGTAAGCGTCGGTGAAACGCATCCCCTCCTCGGCGAGGCGGTCGATGGCGGGCGTTTCGTACAGGTCGCTTCCGTAGCAGCCGAGGTCCGTCCAGCCCATGTCGTCCAGCAGAATAAACAGAATGTTGGGCGGCGGCGGGTTCTGCGCGGCGGCTTTCGCCATCGGGGCGGCGGCAGAAGCGGCTCCAAGCGTTTTCAAAAAAGACCGGCGGTCCATATCGTCTCCTCGGCGGCTTCAGGTTTCAAAGCGTTCTGCCCATCATGCCGAACTTTGCGCTCGGCGTCAAGCTGACCTCATGCGTAAAGTTGGGACATCTAAATGACCAAAGCCTTTATTCATGGGGAAAAGCGTCGCCAACCAGACCGTCATTCCCGCGTAAGCGGGAATCTAGAGGAGCCGCAGACAACGTCCGCGTTCGCACAGCGGCATGTCCCAACTAAAGACGTAAGGTCAGGTCAAGCGGTTCCGTTCGCGCTCGAACGGCGCTATTCTAAGGGGGCGGAGGAGAACGATGACTCGGTCTAGCGGCTACTTGCTCATCATCGCGGCGGGCGGATACGCGACCCGCGCGCTGCCCTTGACAGGCTACGGCGCCAAGATGAAAGCGCTCGTGAACGCGGGCGTTGACGGGGCGACGGTACTGGAAACGATCCTGCGCGAAGCGGAACGCAGCGGCATTGAGCATGTTGCCGCGGTCGTTTCATCTGAGGAGGCGGCGCGCGCCGTTCAGCGTTTTTGGGACCCATGCGGGCAGGACCCCGACTTTGCCGAGTATCTTATGAAACGGGGCAAGACGGCGGAGATGGAGCAGATACGCGCCCTTCCCCGTTTCAAACGCGCCGAGTGCGTCGTTCAGACGGAGCCGCGCGGTTTCGGCGACGCGACCGCGCTGGCCGCGGATATTTTTTTTGCTGAAGAGTTTGACGGCGCGTGCGTCGCCCTGGGGGATGACATTGTACATGCGGCGTCGCCGGCGATGGCGCAGCTGATCTCTGGGCGGAGAAGCCTCGGCGGAACGGTCGCCGCCGTTCAGAGAGTGTCAAAAGAAGAAGCGAGACGCTTCGGCGTCGTTCTGGTGGAAAGCGAACCGATGGAGATGCCGAGCGGTTTCACCGGCAGGGCGGCGTACCGCGTGTTGGACATGGAGGAGAAGCCTGCCGACCCCTCTCCGAACATGATCGACGGAGAGGAAACCTATCTGGCAGTGGCGGGGCGGTATGCGATTTCGGCGGACGACATGCGTTTTCTCGCCGGCGCGGAGGGCGCCGTGCATCGGGAGCTGGATTTCACCGCCCTTCTTCGACAAAACGCCGCAAACGGCTCTCTTTTCGCTGTTGAGCTGGAGGGGCGTTGGCACAGCGTCGGCTCGCCGTTGGACGCCCAGAAGGCGTTCCTGCGTTACGCGCTCATCCCAGAAAGCGGACCGACAAGCGAAAACCACGTGGAGCTGCGCCGATACGCCCAATCGCTTCTCGATGAGCTGGACGCTGACAGCGGATAGGGCGCGGCGTTTCCAGACTCCCCCTTGAAAAGGGGGGCTGGCGGGTTTCTAGACTCCCCCTTGAAAAGGGGGCTGGCGGGTTTCTAGCCTCCCCCTTGAAAAGGGGGGCTGGGGGGGTTTAGCCGCGCGCAATGCATGTCCTCATCGACTATAGAGACTGTCTTGAACAAGAGACGCTTGCGCGCAGCCCAGATCGGCGCTAGCATGCGGGTCCATACAGGCAACAGGAGATCGCTATGTTGACGCGGCAGCAAAAATTGCAGTTTCATGAGCAGGGTTGGTTGAAAATACCGGGCGCCGTTCCGAAGATCATGGTCGAAAAGGCGCGGAGAGCGATCAACCACTCTGTCGGCAATGTCGGCAGGGGGGACGACCGACCCGACCGCAACCGCGACGGCCAGCATTGCGACGAGCTGCGCAACGCGGAGGTTGTCGTCGACCTGTTCAACAAAACGCCGTTGAACGACGCCGCCGGCTCGCTCTTGGGCAAGGAGGGGTTTCATCAGATCCGCGGCGGACAGATCGCCCTGCGATTCCCGATGCCGCCGATGGCGGACCCCAGGGAGCCGAACGGACATCTGGACGGGCTGGGCAACGGACGCAACGGTCAACCGAAGGGCAGCTATCGGCGCGGTTTCTCCATGTTTGCGGTCGTTTATCTCTCGGACGTTCCCAACGAGTTCAGCGGCAATTTCACCGTCTGGCCGAAGTCGCACGCCGCTTACGAGGCGCACTTCAAACAGCATGGGCATGAGGTTCTGGCGAACGGGCTGCCGCGCTTTGAGCTGCCTGAAAAGCGGGTCATGGTGACGGGGGAGCCGGGCGACGCCGTTCTCGCGCATTATCAGATGATGCATGGCGCCTGCCCAAACGCTTCTCCCAACATTCGTTACGCCGCTATCTTCCGCGTTCGCAGCAAGCGTCTGGAGCCGCCGGGTTTCGCCGGCTATACGGACATCTGGCATGAATTTCCGGGCGTTCAAAGCGCGCTGGAACCGCCGAAAAAGGCGCGATGAGCGCGTTTTCCGCCCGCGAAACGCAAGAGGGCGGCGTCTCCGTTGTGGAGCTGCTGGACGAGGCGCGGGGTCAACGCGCGCGCATCCTGCCCTCCGCCGGCGCGAACTGTTATGCGTACGATCTGCTGCGCGGCGGCGACACCGTCCATCTTTTAGAAAAAGCAGAACCGAAGACCGCCGCCGACAACCCGACCGGACGCGGCATACCGATCCTGTTTCCGTTCCCAAACCGCGTCCGAAACGGAGCATGGACATTCCGCGGCAAAACTTATCAGTTTGAGAATGTCCAAGCCGCCGGCCATCATCTCCACGGGCTAGTGTACAACCGACCATGGACGATTCAGTCGTTGGAGGCGGGGGAGGAGTTTGCCGCCTGCGCCATGTCGTTTGCCGCGGAGAGCGCCGAGGGCGTTTTGGAGCAGTACCCGTTTCCGTTCCATTTGACAACGGGTTACACGCTGGCGGGCGGGGCGCTGCAGTTGACCTTCTCGGCGCTGAACGCCGGCGGCGACGACATGCCGATGGGCGTCGGATTCCATCCCTACTTCTCCGCCCCCATCGGAGAGGAGACGGACCCGTCTGACTGCGCCGCGTTCGTCCCCGCGGACGCTTACTGGGAGCTGGAGGAGCTGCTGCCGACGGGACGCATTCTGCCCGTCTCCGGCAGCTTCGATCTGCGCAAAGGGCAGCCGTTTGAAGGCATGTCGTTCGACGACCTTTTCACGCAGGTTAAACATGAACAAAACGGCGTCTCCCGCTGCTTCATTGAGGACCGCGCGATTCGTCTCCGAACCGTCTTAGAAAGCGGCAAAGAGTTTCGGGAGCTGGTTTTATACACGCCGCCGAACCGCCGTTCGCTCTGCATAGAGCCGTACACATGCCCGACCGACGCGGCGAATTTGGAGGCGCGGGGAATAGAGGCGGGTCTCATCGTTCTTCCGCCGGGCGGCATTTTCACCGGCTCCATACGCATCTACCCGGAGACGTTTTGAGCGCGCCGCGCGTTCTGATTGCCGGTTTTGAGCCGTTCGGCGGGGATGAACGGAACCCGTCCGGCGAGCTGGCGCTGGAGATTGCAGCGTCCCATACGCTGAACGCGCGCATAGAGGGGCATGTTCTGCCGGTCGTTTTTAAAGAAGCGAGCCGACGCATACAGTCGCTCATAAAACGCGATGCGCCAGAGATCGCGCTGTTGACGGGGCTGGCGGCGGGATCGTCCGCGCTGGCGCTGGAGCGGGTCGGCGTCAATTACTTTGATCATGGAGAGCATCGAGACGAGGCGGTCATACAGGGCGCGCCGGACGCTTACTTCTCCCCCTTCCCCGTTACGCGGCTGGTTGAGGCGCTGCGTTCGGAGGGCGTTCCCGCGCGCGCTTCGTTGAGCGCCGGCTCCTACTGCTGCAACGAGGTTCTGTTTGCGGGCTTGCATACGGCGTCGTCGCTCGGTTTAAAGACGCGCGTCGGTTTCGTTCATCTGCCGTATCTGCCGAAGCAGGCTGAAGGGCGCGGCGTCGAGTCGATGCCGCGCGCCCTTCAGCGCAAGGGTTTGGAATCAATTCTCGCCCAGCTGCTCGGAGGGGGCTGACGCGGTCTCCTTCTTGTACTCGTCCGCATGGACATAGTAAAAGAATCCGATCGCCATTTCGTCGGTCGTTTTTTCGCCCCATCGAACGGGTATCGGCGGATCGTTCGGGTTGTTCGGGTTTTCCGCCGAGTTGTCAAAGTGCGCCAGAATCTCAATCGAGGAGCCTGCCGGCAAGAAGATCGGCTTCTTGTAATGGTACGCGTCCTGCCAGTTGAAATCCCAGTCGCTGATGTAGATCAGGTCCATTTTTTCTCCGCCCGGCAGGTTTGCATGCATCTTCATATCGCGTCCGAGGAGATGCATATGCGGTCCGACGCCGAACAGGATGATGTCCTGTTTGATCTGCTCGGTCGCCGCGACGGAATGGTTTTTGGCGCCCGGCGGTATTTCAAACTCCGTGTTGATGGCGCTTCCGGTGCGCAGCGGCGCCGGGTTGGGCGTTTTGGAGAAGTACAAGCCCGCTTTAGACAGGTCGCGTTCAGGCTTGCCGGTGCGGTAGTAATGCACCTGCAGGATGATGTCGGCGCCTTTCGGCAGAAGGTAGGCGACGCCGTCCGGCAGTACGGTCGGCGTCACGCCGGGCGCCCATCCGCCGAGCGTTCCGGACACATCAAAGCCCGCGCCTCCGCCGGAGGTGGCGTATCCGTACCCTTCCTGCTGGGCGTCCAGTTTCCGCGCTTCCCCGTTCACATCCAGATAGATGATGACATGATGCACCGTCTGGCGGTTGCCCGGTTCCAGGTCGACCGCTTGGACATACATATCGGTCTCAAAGTCGGTCGGGATCACAAAATGGCGGTATTCGTCTTCGCCTTCAGGACCGACAAGATATTCCCGCTCCATCTGAACCACATAGTCCGGCTCGCCCAGAACCCATCCTTCAGGGAATTTGAGCGCTTTCGGCGCTTTGGACAGGTCGCCCGCCGGCGCGCCCGCCTCAACCCATTTGGCAATCAGGTCCAGCTCTTCGTCGGACATGCGCCGGCTGTGTTTAAAATCGCCGATGCCCGGCGCCGGTTTCCACGGCGGCATGAGACGCGCTTTGGTGTAGTAGGCGATCTCCGCCGCCCATGTTTTCGCGTCGTTGTAGCTCAACAGCGTGAACGGCGCCACTTCGCCTGTTCGATGGCAGCCCTGGCAACGCTGCTGCATAATCGGCGCGATATGTTCAGCGTAGGTCACCGCCGTCGACTTTGGAGCCTTAGCCGCGCGGAGGGTGCATCCGAAGGCGGCGGTTTCGGCGATAATCGGGTCGCGCCCGGCAATCAGATCGTCCAGCGCGTCGCGGACATAATGCTGCTTGACGCGCGTTTCGATACGGTCGTCGTCAACGGCGCCGCGGTATTTGAGCCGCCCCTCCTTGTCCAGCGCAAACGCCTGCGGCGTCATGGAGGCGCCGAAGCGGCGCGCTAAAGCTCCGCTTCCGTCCATAACGGCAGGAACTTGAAACCCAAACTCCTCCGCATGTTTGCGCGCGGCTTGCGCCGTTTCTCCCTCGTTTGAGAAGACAACGGCGATCTGAACCCGATCCTTATACGCCTCGTAAAGGCGGTTCAAACGGGTCGTGTAACGCTTCGCCACAGGGCAGCTCGTGGACGTAAAGACGACAAGAGAGGGGGAGCCGATACCGAACTGGGCGGTTTTTCCGTCCAGAGTAGTCAGCTCAAATTTTCCGATCGACGCTCCAATCTGAATGAGCGCGCCGGCGGGCGATTCTTCCAGCACATTGTGCTTGGGCGAGATCTGCCGCGCGTCTTCTGCGGCGGCTGAAAAACATACGGCGGCAGCGGCGGCGAGAGCAAGCAAACGATTCACGGGAGGCATCCTCCTAGTATTCTTCAGGCGATTTTTGCATTTCTTCTTTGATCGACCGAACGATCTCATCCATCATCTCGCCGCTCGATTCGGCTTCAACGGTCGCGCCGCCTTCATCCAGCGAGATGTCGATTTCAAAAACGATTTCATCCATGTCGGGGTTGCGGTCAATAAACGCGCGCAGCTCCTCTAGACCCTCCCGCAGCTCCGCCATATCGGGATCGTAATCGATGACGCCCTCGGCGGTGTAGACGCCTTGCGGCAGTATCTTGGAGAGGAAATCAAGCATGTTTTCCGGATGAACCGTCGCGGTGTAGTTTAGTTTCGCAACATGCGCACCGAGAGTCTCCGCCCAGTAGGCGCCAAAAGTCGCTTTATAGGAGTCTGTCGGCGTTCTCAAAAACCGCATCGAAGCGGTTTGAGGCAGATACGGAAAGCCGGAATGCGCCAGTTCAGGGGGGTACAACTTGCCCAAATGCGCCGCGCCTATCCAGACGAGCGTATGCCCCGCCGCCGCCGCTTCGGGCGATTGAGCGTCATAGTACATTTGAAGCGCCGGTCCGTATTTGGCGGGCGTTTGCGCCTCTTGATTCTCCTTGCCGGCGGCCATTCTTGACATCTTCTGTACGGTCGGCAGGTTGCCTAAACCGATCAGCCCGTTTGGCAGCTCGGCGAGCGCATGGTCGCCTTCCTCGTCTCGAAACACCCACAGAACGGCGTTTTCCGCCTCAATGCGCTTCGGCGCCTCCTCCCCCATGCCGCTGAAAAGATCCCGAATCATGTTCTTGGGCAGGTCCGTTTCCAGCAGCATCAACGGCATTTCAATGCCCGCTTCGAAGTCCAGCGCGCGGAGGTCGGGAAGAGAGAGATACGCCTTTTGAACAAGCTCATGGATATGGCTGTTCGTCCCAAGAAGAATGTCTCCGATCCCCGGCATTTTGAGCAGCTCTTCTTGGAGCAGGTCAAGAATTCCGGTGCCTTCAAAGCCGGCGATGTCGATAACAAGCAGAGCTTGCTCGTCGGGATGAAGAGCGGAAAGGTAACGCATTGCCTCGCTGCCATGCTGCGAGGGTTGAAGCGCGCCCGCGCTGGACGCTAGAAACGCCGCGAACGCCGCAATCGATGCAATCCGAAAAAGTCTACGCATAGCCGCCTCTGGTGTGTTGCCATTTTACTTTATTCTAACACATTTCATGGCGAATCGCAAATACAGTTTGCTCTGGGAAGCCTTTTAAATCGGACGCATGCACGGGCAAAGCCCCGCGAACCAGACCGCCATTCCCGAATCGCGTTTAAAGCGCCGCGCGAATTAATGGAACATCCGGCGTGGAAACGGCGTTTACCTGCATGAGTTTCTTTGATCCATACGCAAACAGGAGCGGATGATGAAAAAAGCATGGCTTGGAATTATGGCTCTAGCGGCGGCTGGCATGCTGGCTCTCGGATGCAGCAGCCCGTCCACGCCGACCGACCCGACGACAGATGCAGCGCAACCGATAGGCGGCGGCGACATTGAGGTGAAAGCGTCTGTCCATGTGAGTCAAGAAACGGCGGCGCCAGGCGACCGAATCACCATATCGGCAACGGTCGGCGCCGTGCGCGCGGAAGACCTACGGTTCAGCTGGGTGAATATGACCGGCCGCGGCAAGTTAATCGGCGAAACGCAAGGCTCGGTCAACGGACCGTTCTCGATCGACTGGAAGGCGCCGTCCTCTCTGGACGACGGCAGCCTCAATGTGGAGGCGCTGCATCTGGTGGTGACCGCCATCTCGCGCGTCATCAGCGTGGACGAGGAAGGCTCCCGCTCCTCGTTCGATGTCTCCACATGGAGCGAGATGATTCCGATCACGATCTCCAAAGAAGAATAAACGCATTCCAACAAGAGGGGCTGAAACGACAGCCCCTCTCTTTTGAAGCGTCAAAGCCCCGCGCGGCTAAAAACCCCCCCAGCCCCCCTTTTCAAGGGGGAGTCTAAAGTCCAGCCCAAAACCGTCCGCCCTTGCGGTAAGACGTAAGGTCGAACAGCTGCTATTGCCGGCGGCTCGTATCGGCGCTATAGTTTTAGCGTTCAGGCGAGGCGAAAATATGCAGCGGTCGATACGGGTTGGTTTAATTGGGCTTGGCACTGTCGGCGCCGGCGTCGTACATATTTTGCGCCGGCATGCGAAGCGTCTTCAACATGAGCTAGGGCGCCCCATTGAGCTGGCGGGCGCCGCCGTGCGGGATCTGTCTAAACCGCGCGGGTCGGAGGTACCCTCTCATCTGCTCACAGACGACGCGCTGGCTCTCTCGCGCCGCAGCGACATCGACATCGTCGTGGAGGTCATGGGCGGCGTGGACGAGGCGAAAGCGTACGCTCTCACGGCGCTTCAGCAGGGCAAGCGTCTCGTCACCGCCAACAAAGCGATCATCGCGCTGAAAGGGCAGGAGCTGTTTGACGCCGCGCAGCAAAGCGGAGTCGGCATCTACTTTGAAGCGAGCGTCGCCGGCGGCATTCCGATCATCAAGGCGCTCCGAGAAAGTCTGGCGGCAAACCGCATCGAAAGCGTCTACGGCATTTTAAACGGCACCTGCAACTACATCTTGACGCAGATGTCCAACAACGGGCAGCCGTATGAAACGGCTCTCCAAAAGGCGCAGGAGCTGGGCTACGCCGAAGCGGACCCGACCTTCGACGTGGACGGGCATGACACGGCGCATAAGATCGCCATCCTCTCCTCGCTTGCGTACGGGTATCGAGTCGACGCGCAGCATGTTCAATTTGAAGGCATACGGGGCATTCAACCTCAAGACCTGGAATGCGCCAAAGAGATGGGTTATGTCGTCAAACTGCTGGGCATTTCGCGCCGGTTGGACGACAGCGTGAGCGTTCAGGCGCATCCGACCATGATCCCCGAAACAAGCGTGCTGGCGAACGTTCAGGACGCCTACAACGCGGTCGCCGTGGTGGGGGACGCGGTCGGTCCGGCGCTGTTTTTGGGTCAAGGCGCGGGGAAACTTCCGACGGCGAGCGCGGTCGTGGCGGATCTGCTGGACGCGGCGCGCGACCTTGCGGCGAACGCGCCGGCGGAGATTCCGCTCTGCTGGCGCGGCGATGTTCCTCCCTCAGCCGACTCCAAAACGGAGGCGCAAAAAGCGCTGAAATCGGCATGCTCGCGCCGGTATATCCGACTTGAAGCGGAGGACCGCCCAGGCGTTCTCGCCGAGATCGCCGCCGCGCTGGGCAGGCATGGCGTCAGCATCGCCGCTGTGTCGCAGAAAGAGCCGACCCCGACGAGCGAGGGTACCGTTCCGCTGATACTGCTGACGCATCTGGCGGCGGAGAGCGGCATTCGCGCGGCTCTTCATGAGATCAACGATCTGCCGTGCGTACGGCAGCCGGCGGTCTCGATTCGCGTTGAGACGGAGTTGTAAGAGTCGTTTTATGAAAGTTCCCATGGCATCGCCGTATTTGACCTGGCAGGGCGTCATTGAGCATTACCGCGATCGGCTTCCCGTGACGGAAACGACGCCGGTCGTGACGCTCCTAGAGGGCGCGACGCCGTTGACGCCGGCGCCGAGTCTGTCGAAGCGCCTCGGCGGAGCGCGCGTCTTTTTAAAGATGGAGGGGTTGAACCCGACCAGCTCCTTTAAAGACAGGGGCATGACAGTCGCGCTTTCAAAGGCGGCAGAGAACGGGGCGAAGGCGGTCATCTGCGCCTCCACCGGCAACACATCCGCCTCCGCGGCGGCTTATGCGGCGCGCGCCGGGATCGCCTGCGCAGTTTTAGTCCCGCAGGGAGAGATCGCCTTCGGCAAAACTGCCCAGGCGGTCATCCATCAGGCGGCGCTGCTTTCCATTGAGGGCGGCTTCGATAGGGCGTTGGAGCTGGTGCGCGCTGTCTCCGAGTCGCATCCCATCGCGCTGGTGAATTCGTTGAACCCGCACCGCATCGAAGGGCAAAAAACCGGCGCGTTTGAGATCTGCGACCAGCTGGGACGCGCGCCCGACTATCACGCTCTCCCTGTCGGCAACGCGGGAAATATCACCGCGTATTGGAAAGGTTATCGGGAATACCATGGAGACGGAGTCATCGATTCGCTTCCCAAAATGCTTGGTTTTCAGGCGGCGAAGGCGGCGCCGATTGTGGACGGCGCGCCCGTAGATAAGCCTGAAACGGTCGCCTCGGCGATCAAGATCGGAAATCCCGCCAGCTGGAAGCGCGCCGTAAGAGCAAGGGACGAATCCGGCGGCTTGATCGACAAAGTAAGCGACAAACAGATTTTGGAAGCGTACCGATTGTTGGCGGGCGAAGAGGGGGTCTTTGTGGAACCGGCGTCGGCCATCTCCGTGGCGGGCGTTCTCCAGCTCGGCAAGCGCGGCTACTTCAGCCCAGACGAAATCGTCGTCTGCGTGTTGACGGGGCATGGGCTAAAAGACCCAGAGCGAGCCGTTCAGGAATCTAGAAAGCCGAAGGTGATTCCCGCAAGAATGGACGCGGTCATCGAGGAGATTTTTTCAACATGAAAAAAGCGATGCCCGACACAAAATATATCGTCATCCTGTGCGACGGCATGGCGGACGATCCGCTGGAATCGCTGGACGGCAAAACGCCCCTGGAAGCCGCGCGGACGCCGCATATGGACGCCATCGCCGAAAGCGGAACGGTCGGGCTGGTTGACCTGATCCCCGACTCCCTTCCGCCTGGGAGCGATGTCGGCAATCTCGCCGTTCTTGGATACGATCCTGAGCAGTATCTGACCGGCAGGGCGCCTCTGGAAGCGGCGGCGATGAATGTCGAGATACCCTCCGATCAAACCGCGTTTCGATGCAACCTTGTGACGCTAGAGAACCGCCTGATGAAAGATTACAGCGCGGGGCATATCTCCTCCGAAGAGGCGGCGGAGCTGATTGCGGCGGTTCAAGAGGCGCTTGGAAGCGAGGCGGCGCTGTATCCCGGCGTTCAATACCGCCACCTTCTCCTCGCGTCTGACAAGTTAGACCCCGCGGAGACGACCCCGCCGCATGACATCATGGGCGATCCGTTTCGCAAGCATTACCCGTCAGGCGCGGGATCCGAAACGCTGCGCGGCTGGATTGAAAGGTCCTGGGAAATACTGCAGGAACATCCGATCAACAAGGAGCGCGTTGACAGCGGAAAAGAGCCTGCCAACAGCATATGGCTATGGGGTCAGGGCAAGGCGCCGGCGATGCCGACCTATCCCGAAAAATACGGGTTGAACGGCGCCGCTGTCTCCGCGGTGGATCTGGTGCGCGGCATTGCGCGGTATGCGGGGCTTGAAGTGTTGAAAGTGCCGGGCATCACAGGGTTTTTAGACACGAATTACGCGGGGAAGGCGGAGTACGCGCTCGCGTCTTTAGATGGGGACGATTCGGTCGATTTCGTGTATATTCATGTTGAGGCGCCGGACGAGGCGGCGCATATGGGCAGCGCCGAAGCGAAGATCGAGGCGATAGAGGCGATTGACCGCGAGATCGCGTCGCGCGTCATGGAATACGCCCGCGCGCGCGGCAATGTCCGCGCCGCCGCGCTGCCCGATCATGTTACGGCGGTTTCGACGCGAAAGCATGCGCGCGGCGCCGTTCCGTTTGCGGCATGCGGGCAAGGCATTGAGGCGGACGCAACGGAGGTTTATACGGAAGCGGCGGGAGCGGAGGGACGGCGGTTTGCCGTGGGTCATGAATGGATGGACTGGTTTTTAGGCGCGTCTAGCGCAGGAAAGGACAGATAGATGGCGGAAAAATCGACTTGGGAAACGAAGGTCGGTCTTGCGGAGATGTTGAAAAACGGCGTCATCATGGATGTCGTCAACGAGGATCAGGCAAAAATCGCCGCGGAAGCGGGAGCCGCCGCCGTGATGGCGCTGGAGCGCGTCCCGGCGGATATACGGCGCGACGGCGGCGTCGCGCGGATGTCCGACCCGGCGCGCGTCAAACGAATCATGGCGGCTGTGACGATACCGGTCATGGCGAAATGCCGCATCGGGCATTTTGTGGAGGCGCAAATTCTGCAGGCGCTCGACGTCGATTTCATCGACGAAAGCGAGGTGTTGACGCCGGCGGACGAGGCGCATCATATCGACAAGCGCGAGTTTGACGCGCCGTTTGTGTGCGGCTGTAGAGACCTGGGAGAAGCGCTGCGGCGCATCGGCGAAGGCGCCGCCATGATACGCACCAAGGGCGAGGCAGGCTCCGGCGATATTGTTGAGGCGGTGCGGCATATGCGCGCCGTGACAGGCGGGCTGCGCAAGCTGAAAGGCATGCGCAAAGACGAGCTGATGGCGGAAGCGAAACAGCTCGGCGCGCCGTTTGAGCTGGTTGAGCAGGCGGCGGAAACGGGCAAGCTGCCCGTCCCCAACTTCTCGGCGGGCGGCGTGGCGACGCCGGCGGACGCCGCGCTCATGATGCAGCTGGGCGCCGAGGCGGTCTTTGTCGGATCCGGCATTTTCAAATCGGACGACCCGGAAACGCGCGCCCATAAGATCGTGGAGGCGGTAACCTTCTACAACGATCCCGAAAAGCTGGCGGAAATATCGGAAGGCTTAGGCGAACCGATGAAGGGGCTGGATGTGCGTTCCATGCCCCAGGAAGAAAGGCTCGCCGTTCGGGGCTGGTAAGGGCGTTTCAAGATGGCGTTGAGAATCGGAGTCATGAGCATGCAGGGGGCGGTGGAGCCGCATATGAAGGCGCTGACCGAATGCGGCGCCCGCGCGGAGCGAGTCCGTACCCCTGAAGAAACGGAGCGGCTGGACGGACTCATCCTCCCCGGCGGCGAAAGCACAACCATCGGCATTCTCATGAACAAGTTCGGCTTGATCGAGGCGGTACAAAAACGCGCCGCCGAAGGCATGCCGATTTACGGCGCATGCGCTGGCATGATTCTCATGGCGAAACAGATCGCCGACAGCGAACAGCCGCGTCTTGGGCTGATGAACATCCGCGTACGGCGCAACGCCTACGGCAGACAGGTGGACAGCTTTGAATCGCCCATCGAGATGCCGAGCCTCGGCGGAGAGCCGTTCCCCGGCGTCTTTATCCGCGCGCCCGTTATTGAGGCGGCGGAGCCGCATGTGCGGCGTTTGGCGGAACTGGACGGGCGCGCCGTACTTGTCCAGGAGGGAAACCTGCTCGCCAGCTCCTTTCATCCTGAATTGACAAGCGACCGACGCATCCATCAGCATTTTCTTCAAATGACCGTCAACGAAAGCGGAGCATGATCTATCTATGGGACTGATTGTTCAAAAATACGGCGGCTCCTCGGTCGCCGATGTAGAAAAAATACGCGCCGTCGCCCGCCGAATTATCGACACCAAAGCGGCGGGCAACGACATGGTAGCGATCGTTTCCGCGATGGGAAAAACGACCGACAACCTGATCGCGCTGGCAAAACAGGTGGTCGACAACCCGCCCGACAGGGAGATGGACATGCTGCTGGCGACAGGCGAACAGCAGTCGATCGCGCTGTTGGCGATGGCGATACAGTCGATGGGGCATGGCGCCGTTTCGTTCACCGGCCCGCAGGTCGGCATTTTGACAGACGGCTCCTTCAGCCGCTCTCGGATCAAGGCGGTCAAAGAGGATCGCATTCGCGCCGAGCTGGAGAAGGGCAACGCGGTCATCGTCGCGGGTTTTCAAGGCGCCTCCATCGACGGACAGATCACAACGCTGGGTCGGGGCGGTTCTGACACAACGGCTGTCGCGGTGGCCGCCGCTCTGGGCGCCGAGGTGTGCGACATCTTCACCGACGTGGACGGCGTTTATACGGCAGACCCGCGCGTCGTCCCGGACGCCCGGCGGCTCCCAGCGATCTCCTACGAAGAGATGGTCGAACTGGCAAGCCTCGGCGCAAAGGTGCTGCACTCAAGAGCGGTCGAACTGGCATGGAAATACCAGACGCCCCTGCGCGTCCGGTCAACGTTCAAACAAGACGAGGGAACATTGGTGGTGAACGACACGCAAGCGTTAGACATGGAGCAGTTTGTGGTGAGCGGCGTCGCCGCGGACAAGAATCAGGCGAAGATCTCGCTCATCGGCGTTCCGGACGAGCCGGGAGTCGCCGCGGCCATCTTCGGCATACTCGGCAAGGCGGGCATCGTGATCGACATGATCATTCAAAATGTGAGCCGAGACGGGCGTTCCGACATCTCCTTCACCGTGCCGCGAACCGACCTGCATAAGACGACGGCCGCCATCGCGGACATCTGCCAAGAGATCGGGGCGGAAGAGGCGCTGTCAGACGAGAACATCGCCAAGGTGTCGATTGTTGGCATCGGCATGCAGAGCCATTCCGGCGTCGCCGCGCAGATGTTCGAAGCGCTGGCGAATCAAGGCATCAACATACAGATGATCGCCACTTCCGAGATCAAGGTCTCCTGCGTCATTGAGCTGGATCGAGCCGACGACGCGGCGCGCGCCCTGCATCAGCAATACGGGCTGTCCGGCGATTCATAAAGGAAACGTCATGAACATATTGATGATCGCCATCGACACGCTGCGCGCTCAACAGATGAGCTGCTACGGGTATGAACGGCGCACCACCCCCGCCATGGATGAGCTGGCGGCGGAGGGCGTCCTGTTTGAGCAGATGATCTGTTCAGCCATACCGACGCAGCCCTCCTTCACCACGATTTACACAGGCATGCATCCGATGTCGCATGGGATTGTGGCGAACGGCGGGTCAGCCGTCTTGCCGCGCGGCGTTCCGCTCATGCCGGAGCTTCTTTTAAAGGCGGGATGGACGACATGCGCCGTCGACAACCTCGCCCATTCAAAGCCATGGTTCCATAAAGGGTACGAGTTTTACATCGACCCGTCGCTCCGCCGTCCGCTTCGCCTGTCCGTTACCTGCGAGCAGCAGAACCGCCGCGCCGTGGAGTTTTTGAATCAATGCAGTTCGGAGCGTTTTTTCCTTTTTGTGCATTACTGGGATCCGCACACGCCCTATTTTCCGCCGAAGCGGTACCGAACGATGTTTTATGAAGGCGACGAAGCGACGGCGACCGACCCGCGCAACGAGGCGCTGGAGCCGTTGTGGAAACATCCGCTGGGGCAGCGGTGGCGGGACACATGGCTAAAACTTCCGGAGGGGCGCATCGCCGACCCAGAATATATCCGCGCGCTCTACGACGGCAGCGTCCGCTACGCCGACGACGGAGTCAACGCGCTTCTCTCCGCCTTAGACGCTTCAGGTCAAGCGGAGAACACGCTGGTCGTGTTGATGGGCGACCATGGCGAATGCCTCGGCGAACATGGAATCTGGTACGACCATCATGGCTTGTTTGATGAAAACATGCGCGTTCCGTTTATCCTGCGGGCGCCGGGGCGTCTTCCGTCGGGAGTGAGAATCGATTCCGCCGTTCAAACGATAGACGCCGCGCCGACAATCTTAGACGCGGTCGGCGTCAAGCCGCATCCCGCCATGGACGGTCAAAGTTTGCTTTCGACCATTGACCCGTCCTTGACGCAGTTGCCGCCGTATGAGGAGCCGGAGCGCGTCATCGCTTCAGAATGCACCTGGCAGGCAAAATGGACGCTCCGAAAGCCGGACGCCCGCCTCATCTTGGCGCGCTCCATCGACTTTTACGGCTCCCCGCCGCGCGAACTGTACGACCGCGTTCATGATCCAAAGGAGACGCGCAACATCGCCGATGAGCAGCCCGACCGCGCCGACGCGATGGAGGCGGAGCTGGAGGAGTGGATCGCATCCGAGACGGCGCGCCTCGGCCGAAAGATGGACCCTGTCATAGAGCAGGGGCGCCAAAAATTCGCTGATCGATGGGGGTGAACAGGGCGCGCCGCCTTGCGCTTCCGCTTTATGTTGTCATGGCATGCGCCGCCTTGAGCCTGAACGCCGAAACGCGCCTAGAGAGCTATGAGATCGGCGTCGGCGGGATTGTCCGCGCGGGCGAATGGAACCGTTTTGAGCTGATCGTCTCTTCGTTTGGGGAGCCGTTTGAGGGGGAGGCGCGCGTCTCTCTCGGCGGAATGAGCGCGGCGCGCGCGATGTTCATACCGGCGGGCGGATCTCTGGTATGGGAATCGGCAGCCCGCGTTTCCGCCGTCGGCGCAGGCGGCTCGCTGACGCTCATCAACGGCGACGGAAACGAGCGCGTCTTCCCCCTGGAATTTCAACCGAACGCGAACGAGATCGACGTTGTCGTCTTGGCGGTTGCGGCGCGGCGCGGCGCGTTTCATGCGGCGTTTCAAATGGACGGCCAAGCCGCTAAAGTGTTTGAAACGGGCGCGGCGGACCGCTTCCCAGAATCCTGGGTCGGCTGGAAAAGCGTGGACGCGCTGGTTTGGTTCGCTGGAGATGTCCCCCTCAACCGCCTCCGCCCTCAACAAGAGACGGCGCTGCGCCGATGGATCTGGCGGGGCGGGACGCTTGCGGTCGTCCTGGACGATTCAACGCGCGGGCGTCTCCCGGCGTTTTGGGAGGATCTGCTTCCCGCAAGCGCGGGATGGCGTCAGGTCGGTTTAGGAAGCGTCGGGCGTTATGACGGGCTAGGTCCGCATCTTTGGAGCGAGGTTGAAATCAGCCCCCGTCTAGACGAAGGAGAGGAATACCTACAGCGGCTGTCGGAGCGGATGCATGCGTCCGACAGCCGCCGCAGCGCCGCGTTGAACGGGAGGCGGTTTGCGCTTGGCGCGTCCGTTTGGGTCGTTGGCGCCGTTCTTTTTTGGGGGATGGCGCTTCGGTTTCGCTCGCGTCTGTGGTTGATTTTTCTACTGGCGATTGGGGCGGCGGTCAGTTTGGCGCCGTCCGTCGCGCGGTTCGGTTCTCCGCTGCTGACGCCGCTGGCGTCGGGCGCGGCGCGCGCGTTTCCAGAGACGCAGGAGGCGCTGTGGATCGGCGTCATAGAGGCGCCGCCGACCGACAAGCGCCGTTCCCGAATCGCGCTGCCGGCGGAGATGCGCGTTCTTCCTTTAAACCCAAAAAAAAGCGGCGAACGGCGCGAAGGTCCAAACGGCGGCGAAATACGCAACTATTCGCCCAGCGGCGCGCATTCAACCTTCTGGATGGGCGAAGCGTTCACGCCGTTTGTGGGGGAAATCGCCGGCGGCAAAGGGAGCGGCGAACGATACTGGGTGCGCAACCATACGCCGCTTCAGTTTGAACGGGCGGCGGTCGTCGCTGACGGGCGCCTTCGACCGATCGGACCGCTGCCCCCAGGCGAACGCTGGGAGGGGGAGCTTCAGCCGCTGCGCAGCATGCGCGCTCTGTGGAGCGGTTTGGAGGCGCCGTCCAGAGCTTTGGCGTTCTGGGCGAGAGAAGCCCGTCTAAACGCTCTCATTCCCAAAAACGCCCCCTGCTTCGTCGGATGGACTCGTAGAACGACCCCCTTCACACAGAACGGAACCGACCAAGAGATTTTGCTTGTCGTCTATCCGCTCACGGACGAAAAATCGACTCGCTGATCGCGCCTTTGCGGCGTAAGAGAAATAGCAGGCGTTGAGACATGCCGGCGGACGGACGCGGACGGTTTTTGCAGCGCCTCTAGATTCCCGCTTGCGCGGGAATGACGATCCGGTTGGCGGCGCCTCTAGATTCCCCCCTTGAAAAGGGGGGCTAGGGGGGTTTTAGCCGCATCGCCTATAGAAATGTCAATGAAAAAGGGGCGCCGTCTCAAAACAGCGCCCCTTTTTCGTTCATGATGCGTTGCCGCTTGCGCGGTCGGATCATTCCGATTCGGGGGAATTCGCCTCACGCGCCTTCCGAACCGATTGGACATACCGCTGAATGTCCACAATTTTTCGGTTGGCGTAGGTCAGAGCGCGTTCCATGTTCGGATCCGCCGGCGTCATTTCAACGCCCTGCGCGTCCACATACCGCCTGCGCACATTGATGAAAAACTGCAGAGCTTTTTCATAATGCTCGATCTCGCGGTCGGTATCTCCCGCGGCCGCAGCCGCCTCCGCAATGATCATATTGCCGTCTCCAAGGCGCGTCCAAGCGATGACCGCCTGCTTCGTGTCCGGATACTCGGACGCAAACGTTTCCAGATTAGCCATCGCCGGACCGAGCGCCTCAACGTTGCGCCCCGCCCTGGCGTACGCCTCGTCCAGCGGATCGATGCGAATGGAAGCGATGTACTCCTCGGTGTCTTTGACGAAGGTCCTCGCCCTGCCCGCCTGTGCCGGTTCCGACAGATCCGACTCCGCCACCTTACGGTACATCGTCAGCGCTTCTTCCAGCATCTTCAGTTTCTCGTCCCTCTGCTCCGGTACCGCTTCGTTCAATGCCAGCGATTCGTTGAACGTATGGTTCGCAAGCGTGATGAAGGCGTCCAGCGAACGCTTATGGTTCGAGTATCTGTTCACAAGGCGTCTGTACGAAGCCATCATGCCGTCCGGCTGATTCAGCTGCTGCTGGCAAGCCGCGGCCGAGTAAAGAGCCTCCGGCGCGCTCTCGTGATTCGGATAGCGGTCTGCCATCTGAATATACGATTTCAGCGCGTCGTCAAAACGCTGCGCCGCGTAATGCGCTTCGCCCACCTGATACTGCCACAGACCCGCCTCCTCGTGGCTCGGATACCGGTCGACCAGCGATTGAAGCGCCTTCGCCGATTCCGCAAACCGAGCGGGGTCCATATCGTTCGCCCGGGCGAGGTCGTAGTAGGCGACGCCGAGGTAGTAGAGCGCGTCCTGCAGCTCCTCATCGTTTTTCTCCATCTTGCCGCTGTCGACCAGCGCGACGAAGCGCGGCAGCGCGTCCACTGTCAACGGAAGATCGCGCGGACCGCGCAGCGAGTAGGAGATGACGCCCGCCTGATACAGCGCGTATCCCGCGAACATCGCCGACTGGCTGGAAGCCGCATCAAGCGGCTCCGCAAACTCAACCGCCTTCAGATAATCCTGCGCGGACAGGCGCGCCGCCGTCTTATACGACAGCTCCACATCCGAAATATCGCTTCGGGAAATCGGGCTGAAGTTCAGATTCAAGGTTCCCTCTTCCAGAACGCCCAGCGACAGCGACCCGTTGCTGTAGATGCCGCCGCTTGAGACGTCGATGTAGCCCTGACGTCGGTTTCCGTTGGAGAGAATGACCACATCCTGCGCGTTCGGATCGCCTGAGGAGCGGATCTGATTTGCGTAACGGTTGCGCAGGTTCGCCACCTGGTATTGCGCTTGAACCTTCTGCTCCGCGTCGCCCGCTTCTACGGCGCGGTCGCGCGCCGCCAGCGCTTCGTCGATGGCGCCTGACAGATCGCGCCCCGCCAGCGTGTACAGGTCGGAGGAACGCACGCCCGCGTCGGCGACCATCAGTTTCACCTGGCTGTTGTCGCTCCGCTCAAAATCGGAGGCTAACCGTTCAAAGGTGACGATCGCCTGCTCGGCGTATGTCTTCGCCGCCTCGTCGTCTCCGGCGCCTTTCGCGGCTGCCGCCAGGTCTGCCTGAATGAGACCCGTCCGGTAGAGCGCCTGCGCGATGAAATCGCTCTCGATCTTGATAGAGGACGCCGCTTGATAATTCCTCAGCGCGCCCGCGGAATCGTTCAGATTTTCCTCAAGAATGTTCGCCAGCGCCATGAACGACTGCAGACGAATGAGCGGATTGGTCGCCGCCGCGGCAAGGCGCTCATACTCCGCCGACGCCTCCTGATACTGCCCAAGGCTGCGGTACATTTGCGCCAGCTTCGTGTACGCCGCTTCCACCAGCGCCGGGTCTTCGACGCTGTCCTTCAGCGCTATCACCGCTTGGAGCGCCTGTATCGCCTCCTGCGGCTGACCCGACTGCTGTAAAGCGGAGCCGCGCGTGTAGTTGATCTTGACAAGCATCGTGTTGTCCAGCTTGTCGGCGTATGCCAGCGCCTGCGCTGTCAACTCCGCCGCCTGCTTGTATCTGGACGCCGCCTCCGGGTCCTCTTTTTCGCTCAACTCTTCGCCGCTCTTGAACGCGCTCACCGCCGCCTGGTACAGTCCGAGCGGCGCCTGATCGCTGTCGGGGAACATTTCGCCGAGGGAGCGGTATTCGTTCACCGCATCCTCCAAGCGCCCGTTTTCAAACAGCAGGTTTCCGATCTTCAGCTGCGCCGTGACGCGCGTCGGAGTGTCTGCCGTGTCGCTCTGCGCCACCTGACGCAAGCTCGCGACAATCTCATCGACCGAGGCTTGACCCAGGTTCTCCTGCGCCAGAACGCGCAGCAGGTTGCCCGAATTGACCGCTTTTTGCGACCGCGCGTCGGTCCGCGAGCCGTACGCTTCCGTCAGCTGATTGACCGACGCCAGCACATCTTCCCACGAACCGCTTTCCGACTCCGCCAGCGCCTTTTGCGACAGGGCGACGCCGTACAGCGCGTCAGGGGCGTTCACATCGTCCGGCCACTGCGCGATGACCGCTTGGAACGCTGTCACGGACGCTTTCAAGTTCTCGTCCGTCCGCGGCTCAATCGAGTAAAAGCTGACGCC
Source organism: Candidatus Poribacteria bacterium (assembly GCA_963665845.2). Classification (GTDB taxonomy): domain Bacteria; phylum Poribacteria; class WGA-4E; genus JAPPNK01. The sequence goes on along the minus strand of OY762492.1, from coordinate 868,192 downwards.
CTGCAGATACTGCGACGCGCCCGCATGCTGGCTGGACGGGTACCGCTCCACGACGTTTCCGTACGCTGTCGCCGCTTCCGCCCACCGCTTCTGGTCGCGCAGCAGGTCCGCCAAGCGGATGGCGCCGAGCGACTGCCATGTTTCGTCTAGGGAGCCGTTCTCGCTAACGGCGCGGTACAGGTTGATCGCCTCGTCGATATTGCCTTCTTTTTCAAAGCTTTCCGCCGACAGCACCTGCGCCCTGCCGTAGTTTTCGCTCGGCGATTCTTCGGTCGGCGCCGGGATGAGCGTATACGCGGCGCGCGCTTCCGCCCACTGCTCAAGTTTCTCATGCACATGCGCCTTGCTCAAAACGGAGTTTTCCACCAGGGCGATCCGCTCTGGGAATTCGTAGTCCAGGTTAAAGCCTGTGTTGTCCGGGTCAGGGTCTTTGACCGTGAACTTCTCGATCGCTTCATTCAGCGCCGGCAGCGCCTTGGGGAAGAAGCTCTTGTCGCCCGACTTGTCCGCGTGCTGGAAGTAGCAGACGCCAATCTGGTAAAGAGAGCGCAGCCGCGTCGCGTAAAACTTCGGCAGGTGCGGATACGCGGCGGCGCGTTCATACTCGCCCGCGGCGACCAGAAACTCGTTCTGCTCAAACATAATGTCGCCCAGCTTCGTCTGAATCTCGGCGGCTTGAATGTCAAAGTCCTCGTTGTCGGCGTTCGCGTCAATGAAGGAGCGCCCGCGCGTCAGCACCTCGTCAAAACGCCCCAGTTCGCTCAAGCACCACAGCTCGGCGTAAAGGGAATGGGGAGCCAGCGGATCGTCCGGGAAATCTTCCTGCGTCCGACGGAACCAGACGAGAGCCTCCTCGTACCGCTTCATCTCGTAATTCGCTTCGGCGATCTGGTAGGTGGAGTGGGATCGGTAGTCGGAGGTTGGATGCTCATTCAGGACGCTCATGTAGCCTTGAACGGCGCGTTCGAAATTCTGCGTGTCGGGTTCGCCGCCCGCTTTGGTGTTGTTGCCCGCCTCGCTCATGTAGGCTTCCCCGACGCCGAAACGCGCCGCGTCCACATACTCCGATTCGGGGTAGGTTTCAACAACCTTCTGGTACTCCGAGGCGGCTTCCAGGTACCTTTCCGCGTCCATGTAGTTGTCGCCGATTTCGTACTGAATCTCGGCTTTCAGCGTCATGTTGTCGGTGTTTTCAATCGCCAGCTGGTAGTTCTGGATGGCGTTGTCGAAGTCGCCCTGGCGCGTGTAGATCGTCCCAAGGTCGAAGTGCGCGCCGGTGCGGAAGATCGAATCGGGATAGTCCGCCACAAAGCGGTTGTACCGGTCGATCGCCTCTTCAAGCCTGTCCAGCTGCAGCAGCGAGTACGCCGCCTTGTAGCTGGCTTCCGCCAGGAGCGGCGAGCCTTGGAAATCCTCCGGCGTCATCGCGTCGAATTCGCGGAACGACTGATCGTAGTTCTGGTCTTCAAAGTAGGTCACCGCAATGCGGTACTGGGAGTCGTCGCGGAAGTCGGAGTTCGGGAAGCTGTCGACGATCTGGCGGTAGGCGTCTCTCGCCTTGTCGAAGTCCTTCAGTTCGTAGTTCAGCTGCCCGATGGAGTACCATGCGTTTTCATGGAACAGGCTGCCGGGGAAGTTTTGGATCAGCTCCCGAAACTTCGGTTCCGCCTCCTCCAGCCGCTCCGTTTTCATGAGGACGTACCCCCACAGGAAGACGATGCCTTCCCGGTGCTTGTTGACCGTCGCGGTTTGGTAGATCTCCTCCAGGATGCTCAGCGCGCTGTCGTATTCCGCCACGTTGCCGGTTTTTTCCGCCTGCTGCGCGTATGCGTGGGCGATCTTGTATTTTGCCAGCGTCTTGTAGTCCGGGTCGATCACCTCGGTTTTGACGAAGCCTTTTTCCGCTTCCTCGAGCGATTCTTCATATTTTTGAATCGCTTCGGGGTAGCGTTCGTTCACTAAGTACTGCTCCGCCTCTTCGTAGAGGGTCTGCACCTTCTGCGAACTGCCGCTTGGAAAAAACAGCACGCCAAGCAGCGCCGCGATGCCAACGCCAACGAGAACTTTGTCGTTCATTGCGAATGCCCTTTCATTTCCAGTTCAACGGACCGCGCCCGTTCTGTCTGTATGATACTCTCTTTCGACTTAAAATTCCATGTCCATTGCTAAATGTTCAATTGTGGAAGCCTTACCTCGTCGGTCGGCGAGGCGACCGTTCTAAACGGGGCGAAGGAGTCGTCGTCGTCGTCCCGCGTCAACAGCATGCTGCGCCGTCCGCGGACGAAGGAGGCTTGGCGCCGTTCCAGCAGCGCGACCAGCCGTTCCGCCGCAGCCGGCGGTTCCGACGGCCATTCTAGAGGCGCGACGCCGTTCAGTTCCGCCGCGGCGGGGCTGGCGCGTTCCATGCCCTTCACGACGGCGCCTTCCAGCGCGCGCGGCGGCGCCGGCGCCGACTCGGTATGCGTCAAGGCGCGCTCTTTACCGCCGCTCTCCTCTTTTACGCCGCTTTCCAGGAGGCGCGGAGACGCCTTCGCCGGCAAGCGGCTCACCTGTTCATCGGACAGGCTCTCTATCTGCGCCGGGATGTTCTCGGCAAGAGTCGTCTCCCCGGCGCTCTCCGCGCCGTTGAACCGATCCGCGTACATCCAAACGCCCATCAGCAGCAGAGCCGCCGACAATCCCGCCCCGATGTATCGGCGCCGGCGAGCGCGCCGTTCTTGTTCAAACCGCTCCAGCACGCGCATCGGGAGCGACTCCAGATAACCCAGCGGAGGAGGCGACACCGACGCGATGCGCGCCATGCGCGCCGCGTCCTCCGCCGACAAATTCAACCGTTCTCCGCTTCGATTCATGACCGCCCTTTCCATGGTTTGCCAAGCGCATACGGAGCCAGGCGCCTGCGCAATTTTTCACGCGCATGATGGCGTCGGGAACGCACGGTCCCGACCGGTATTTTCAAAATTTCCGCCGCCTTGACGCAGCTCATGCCTTCCAGCTCGGTCAACACAATGACGGCGCGTTGACCCGCCGGCAATGCCGCGACCGCCGCCTGAACCTGCTCGCGAGCCTCCATCGCCTCCAGCCGCTCCAGAGGCGTCGCCGGCGAGTCGGGACAGGAACGCGCGCGAAACCTTTCCAAAAACTGCGACATCCGCTTCTCCTTGCGGGAATGGCTGATTGCAACATTGATGACGATGCGCGTCAGCCAGGTCTCCACTGAAGAGTTGCGTCGAAAACGGCGCAGCGAACGGAACGCGCGCAGGAACGCCTCCTGAACAATATCGTCCGCCGCCTCATGGCTGCTGCTCATTCGCCGGGCGATGCGGTACACCCGTTCGCGCCGCTTCTCCACAAATTCGAGCAGCTCCAGCGCCGTTTCCGACGCCGCGCCCCGCTCCGAATCGGTCATTTCAGCGGTTATGGTTTCAGCCCAGGTTTCCACGCCGTCCTCTCTTACGCAGTTTCTCCGCTTTCTATTCTATTAGACGCCTTTGCGCCTAAAGCGTTCATTTTTTCTACGGCGCCGACCGCCCGCCGCAGCGCCGGCAGCGTCCGCCGATGGTCGCCCTGAACGTAAACGCCTTCCCCCCGACCCGCTACAGTGCGCGACAGCAGCGTCTTCCACGGTCGAAAATAGTAGCGCGGGTCGCTCTTCGGCGCTTCGGACGACACATCCTCCTCCAGCGGCAGAAGGTCGCATACCAGCGTTGTGAACCGTTCGATGCGCCGCCCCTCCTGCGCCGCGGCGTTGCGAGCCATCGCCAGCGCCTTCAAAAACACCTCCGGACCCATCACCGCCGTTCCAAAATTGAGCAGCGCGCCGCCTTCAAGGTTCTCGACCGAACGCGCCGCAATCAAAAAATCCGTATACGACGCCGCGCCGAGAGCCGCCCCGTCCGCGTTCGGATGCTCATGGATGATGTCGTACCCTACGCCGATATGAACCGTCGCCGGGACGCCGAGCCGATACGCCGCCGCCAGAACGCTGATCTCTTTATGCGGATACGCGCCCTCGGCGATCTCGCGTCCGACCGCCTCGCCGAGTCCGACGCCCTCTTTTGCCGCCTGCGCCGCGAGTTCGTTGATAAGCCCCGTTTCGCGCCATAGCCCGAATTCTCCTGTCTGGATATACCGGGCGACGCTCTCGGTCGTCGCGCCGATGAGCGCGAATTCAAAGTCATGGATTGGGCCGGCGCCGTTCATGGCGATATGCGTCAGCAGCCCGCGCTCCATCAGGTCGATCAGATGACGCTGAACGCCCGCCCGCAGAACATGCGCGCCCATCATGAGCATCGATGCGGCGCCGATCTCGCGCGCTTGAATCATCCGCCGGGCGACCCGCTCCATCTTCGCCTCGGACGCGGCGTCCAACGTCTCGATAGGCTCTTCCAGATCCGCCAACGCCGACAGGTCTAGGTCATGCGCCCGCTCGCTCAACGGCTTCAACACAATGCGCGAACGGTCAAATTTGGGGTAAGGGGTCATCTCTCCCCGTCCAGTAGATACGCCAGCATCCGCTCCATCTCCGCATAGCCCGGGACAATCAGATCGGCGCCCGCCTGTATGAGCCTGTTGCGTTTCCATTCGTTCACGTTCACTTTTCCGACCTCGTCCGAGGCGACGCCGACCGCCAGCCCGCCGGCCTCCTTCGCGTTCAGTATCTCCACATAGCCGTCGCCGAAGGAGAGCAGCTCCGGTCCGCTCAATGCATGTTCGCGCAGCATCTGGCGTATGACCTGCGCTTTTGAAAAGTCTTCGACGCGCTCCTGCGCCGCGTAGACGCCGCCGTCAAAATAGTCCGCGACGCCAAGCATCTCCGCCTCCTCGCAAACATACTCGTAATCGGTGCCGCTTGCAAGGTACAGGGAGATGCCGCGCGCTCTCAACCGCTCCAGCAGTTCGGCGGCGCGCGGCATTGTCAGGTCTTCTGGGCGCGCCGTTCCGTCTTTCAGCGCTTCGCGCCGTTTTCCGATGCGCTCCATGAGCAGGTCGTTATATCGGCGTTTATACTCCAGAGGCTCTAAGGGTTCTCCGCCCCGTTTTTTCACCTCTTCGGCGAGGCGCATCATCTGAAAAATGGTTTGCTTGCCGGTCAGTTTGTCGACAAACTCGCGGACAAGCCGCTCCAGCGCGTCGGGCGGTTCGCCGCCGCTTGCTTCTTGAAGCGTTTCGACCATCATCGGAACCATCACATCCTGCCAGCCGGAGCGTATGAGCGAGATGGTTCCGTCAAAATCGAACAGCGCCGACCGCGCCTTTCCCAGAGCGGCAGCCTTGCCGCGTATTTCGATCTGCGTCCCCGGCAAAAACGCGCCGGGCGGATAGGCGTAAAACTGGTCTAGGTTCATCCTGCGCTGCCCCATGCGGTAAAACGTCCTGCGCTCACTTGATCAACCCCTGCAGCTCCTTGAACCGCGGATGCCGCGCGTCTTGCATCAGCTCAAACAGCGCCGTTTCGGTCGACAGAAGGACAGCTCCGCTCTGGCGCATCCGCTCCAGTCCGAGGCGCTTGTTTTGCGGTGAGCGGGAGTCGACCGCGTCCACCAGCGTAAACGCATGATAGCCCGCGTCGATCAGGTCTAGAGCCGTCTGCAAGACGCACACGTGGGCTTCGATTCCGCACAGAAGAACGCTTTCAGTTTCAACGCCCCGCATGGCGTCTCCCGCCGAGAAGCGCGTTTTTTCGATGGGCTGATATGCTTCGCCGAGAGCGTCGATCAGCTTCGGCATCGTCCGTCCAAGCCCCTTCGGGTATTGCTCCGTCACGCGCACCGGCAGACCGAGCTTCAATGCCGCCAGAACCGCAACCCGCATTCCGTTCAGGGCGCGTACGGGGTCATGCATCGCGGGCATGATCCGCTCCTGCGCGTCGATGAGCAGAAGGGCGGTCGATTTGGGTTTCAGACGTTTTGTTTTCATACGTTATAATTAATATAGCGCTCCTCTTCCTTCCGCGCAAGCGGGAATCCAGAGGCGCCGCAAACGACGTCCGCCTTTGCGGTAAGACGTCATGCCGGCATGTCCCAACTAAGACATAAGGTCAGTTCTACTGACCTCATGCTGAAAGTTGGGACATTTGAACTGACGATCGCTCTATTCATGGGAAAAAGGCGCCGCTAACCAAACCGTCATTCCCGCGTAAGCGGGAATCTAGAGGCGTTGCAGAAGACGTCCGCGTTCCCATGCCGACATGTCCCAACTTAAGACGTGAGGTCAGAGTTCTATGCTATACTTTATTAAAGGGGCTGGGTTTGGAGCGGAAGATGCAGCGGGACGACTGGGAAAGCGCCATGTGGCTGATTGAAGACCCGGAGGACTTTCGAGCGCGTTTTGACCGCATTAAAAAGGCTTTAGAAAACGCCCGCGAGGAATATGATCGAGAGACGGCTGCGCTTTTGGAGAAAGCCGAAACGGGCGAGCTGGATCGGATGATCAACGCGGAGGCGGATCAAAATGCAAGGGTGGTAGCGGCGCGCGCGGAGATGGATGTCAAGAGGGAAGCGTATGCGGGCGCAAAGCTGGACCCGGCGGTTGCTCCAGATGAAAAGTTGCGGCTGTGGGAAGAGTTTAAGGCGGCGGAAAATGTGTATACGACGGTACGATCGGCGGCGCAAAACGAAGCGTTGGCAAGGATACGGGAGCCGATGCGCCGCGCTTTAGCCAAGATAGAAACGCTTGAAGCGGAATTTATGCGGCTGCAGGAGCTCGGCGCCTTTCTTTTACCGATTCAAAATCAACTGAAGGCGGTGGAAAACCACGTAAAGGCGGTGGAAAGCCGAACAGAGGCGATAGAAAGCCGAACAAAGGCGGTGGAAAGCCGAACGGATCATCTTTGGGGCAACGATCTGGAAAGGATGATGCCGAAAAAAATCGGCGCGCGTCTCCGCACAAAATGGAATCTTCGCCGCCATACGATTTTGTGGAGCGTCCTGCACGACATGGACAGGAATCTTATGGAGGACCTGGATGACGCGAAAGATGAGGGGCGTTTGACAGAGGAAGAATATGCGCGCATATGGAATACAGACCTTATACTCAAGGCGTTCACATGGAACGGCGAACACGATGAGGTCTGGGTCGCGCTTGAAATCTCCGCTACCATCAACGACGACGATATTGAACGCGCCGCCAAATCGGCCGACATCATACAGCGCGTACTGGGAAAGCGGGCGTTCGCTTCGGTTGCAGGATACAACATCTCCGATCCGCAGATCGAAAAAGCTGAACAAGCGGACGTCAAAATTCTCCGTTTCAGTTGAAACCGATGGCGCGAAATAATGCGCTGCAATCGAAGCCTTTTTACCAATAGAAAGGCTTTTTGCGCCGCATCCCAACTTAAAACGCCGCGTCCGCTGTCGATACGCCCCTTTTTATGTTATGATTAGAGAAGCGGGCAACTCAAGAGCGCGGAGAACGGCATGGTCGAATTCAGAACAAGCGGCGGAACGCTCATCAAGGTCTGGGTCGACAACCTTGAAGAGATCGAAACATTGTCACAGAAGCAGCTGCATCAGATGGGCGGGCTGCCGTTTATCCATCAGCATATCGCGGTCATGCCGGATGTCCATCTCGGCAAGGGAGCCGTCATCGGCAGCGTTGTGCCGGCGAAGGACGCGGTCGTCCCGAACATCGTCGGCGTCGACATCGGCTGCGGCATCAGCGCCTACAACACGGGCGTACGCCGAGAGCGGCTGAACGAAATAGACGGCGGCGAACCGCAATTCTGGCGGACATGGGAAAAAGCGGCGCTCCAAACGATACCGGTCGGCTTCAACTGGTTTAAAAAGAAACAGCCCTGGAACGGGTTCAATATTGACCTGCGCGCCAAGCCCGTTCAAACCTATCTTGAACAAAGAGCGCGTCTTCAGCTCGGAACGCTCGGCGGCGGCAACCATTTTGTGGAGGCGCAAACGGACGAAAACGGACGCGTATGGTTCATGGTACATTCCGGCTCCCGGCACACGGGCTACCGCATCGCCGAGCATTACAACCGCCAGGCGGAGGCGCTGCTGGCGCGTTCCAGGACGAAATATCCGACCCATCTCGCCTATCTGCGCGCGGACAGCCGCCTGTTCGACGACTATCTGCATGACATGGGCTGGGCGGTGCGCTTCGCCCTTGAGAACCGCTGGCGCATGCTGGAGCGCGCCGTTGAACAGTTTTTTGAGCTGTTTAAGGGCGAAAGCGCCGAAGCGGATGTGCGCGGGCGCGGCGTCAATATCCACCACAATTTCGCCCGCATCGAAAACCATGGCGGCGAGAGCGTCGTCGTTCACCGAAAAGGCGCCACCTCCGCCCAAGACGGCGAGATCGGCATCATCCCAGGCTCTATGGGAACGCCGTCCTACATTGTAAAAGGGCGCGGCAACCCCGACAGCTTCCGCTCATGCTCGCATGGCTCCGGGCGCGTTATGTCCAGGACGAAGGCGCGGAAGACCATCGACCAGAACGACTATGAAAACGCGCTCGCGCACACCTACACGCGCCCCGCCCGCGGATATGTGGACGAGGCGCCGCAGTCCTATAAAAACATTCATGAGGTGATCCAGCGGCAGACCGACCTGATTGAGCCTGTCCACACGCTGGAGCCGATCATCACGCTCAAGGGCGACCCGCGCGCCGCCGACGACTAAACCGACGCAACGGAGGCAAGGAACGAAGCATGAACATGCGGCGCAAACGAAGCAGCGCAGCCTTTCTTCTGTCGCTCGCGGCGCATCTCATCATCGGCGTCTTTCTGGCGCTCACCTTCATCATTGAGCGGGTGAAAATGCTGGACACGGAGGCGCCGGAGATCGTTCTTACTGAAGAAAAAAAACGGAAGCCGTCCATGCGGCGCGACCGCCCTGAACTGCCAAAAACGAAGATGGAGGCGGCTGTTCGAAGCGGCGCGCCGGCGCAGCTGCTCTACGGCTCGCGGCAGGACGGGGTCGGGGTCATTCAGATTGCCCCGGCGTACGGAGACGGCGGCGGGGGGATCGTTGAAACGGCGCAGCTTCTACGGGAGCCTGCCGCTTTGCGCGCCGCGCCGCCTGCGAGCCAGCCCGATCCGCCCGAATTCAAACCCATGACGGCGAATCCGCCGGCGATGCGCCCCTCGCAAACGCCCGCTCTCTTGACAACTTCAAGCCTTCCCGCCGCGCGGCTCAATCCGCCCGAACGGGAGCGGATCAGCGCCGAACGGACGGCGGCGCCGGATCTGGACCCCGGCGTCCGAACGCGCCCGCCTGTCATAAAACCTGGCAAGGCGACCATCAGCGGCGCCGACATACGACGCCTCCCCGGCACAGGAGGCGACGCCCTCCGGGCGCTCCGCTCCATGCCGGGCGTCGCCACCGCGAACGACCTAAGCGGCGAACTGTACATACGCGGCGGAAGCTCTGAAGAAAACAAATACTACTTTGACCGCATTGCGCTAGGGTACCCGTACCATTTCGGCGGGCTTATCTCAACCATCAGCAGCGAAATCATCGACCGCATCGATGTGCATGCGGGCGGCTTCGGAGCCGAATACGGCGAGGCGCAGGCGGTCATTGAAATTGCGCCGAGACGGCTGGAGAAGCGGAGCGCCGGGCTGAAATCGAACCTGAATCTGCTGCTGTCGGAATGGTTTCTGTCGACGCCGCTGGGCGCGGACGGGACGGCGTATCTGGCGGGTCGGCGCAGCTACTACGACCTGATACTTCCCAAAGTTCTGAACATCGACACGATCACCGCGTTTCCGCGCTTCTGGGATTATCAAACGGGCGCGGAGTACGACCTGTCGCCGACGCAGTTTTTACGGGTGTCCGCCTTCGGCTCGCAGGATTTCATGCAGCTGTTCCTGAAAGATGAGGATGTAACTGAAGACCCGGAGCTGGCGGGCGATCTGCGCTACAAGTACAGCTTCGCCGGGCGCGGCGCGACGCTTGAAAGCCGCTTAGAGAACGGCGGCGTTCTGGACACGACATTGGCGCAGAACCTGTTCGCGTTCGATTTCACCATCGGGCAGGGCTTTTTTCTGAAAATAAACCAGAACATGTGGACGCTTCGGGAAGACCTTGTATATCCGCTGAACGACGCGCATCTGATTGAAGCGGGGGCTGAAATGTACGCGGGAACCTCCAGCGTCAGCTCCTTCTTCGCGCGTCCGCCGGACGAAGGCTCCGAGGCGCCCGATTTTGTCGATGCCGAAAAGATACGCGCCGAGTCGACCCAGCCGATGATCCGGCTCTCCGCCTATCTCAAGGACACCGCCTCGCTGTCCGACACGGTCAAAGCGACCGTCGGCGCGCGCATACAGCGTTTCAACCTCACGCGCGATGTGAACCTTGACCCGCGCCTCAGCCTCTCCTACGCGCCGTCGGACGAATCGTCGCTGCGGCTCGCATGGGGGTTGTACAGCCAAAGCCCGGAGCCGTATCAGATACTGGAGCCGTGGGGGAACTCGGGGCTGAAATCGCGCCGCGCCGTTCATTTCATCGCCGAAGCGGAACGGCAGATCGGAGAATCGCTGAAAATCAAGGCGGCGGCGTACCAGAAGCGGCAAAGCGGCCTCGCCATCTCCGACCCGGTGGACATCTACATCAACCAAGGGACAGGGACGGCGCGCGGCGTGGAGCTGTTTGCCAAATACAGCCCGTCCGAAAAACTCCTCGGCTGGTTCAGCTACGCCTACGGGCGCTCCGCCCGCAAAGACAGCCCCGACGAGGAAGAGCGGCTGTTCAGTTTTGACCAGACGCATGTCGCGACAGTCGCCGCCGTTCTGGCGCCCAGCCCGAAGTGGGAGATCGGGTTCAAATGGCATTATGCGACGGGGCTGCCTTATACGCCTGTTGTGGACGCGAACCTTGCTATAGACGGCGCAGGCGGGTATCGGTACGAGCCGGTGTACGGCGCGACCAACTCGGCGCGGCTGCCTTACTATAGCCGTCTGGATGTGCGGGCTTCCCGCAACTGGACGCTGGCGGGGGCGGAGATCGGGGCGTATCTGGAAGTCTTGAACGCGCTTTACCGCCGCAACGTTCTCGACATCAGCTACAACGACGATTATTCAGCCGAAGAAAAAATCTACCAGCTCCCGATTATTCCGCTCATCGGCTTGTCGATGCGTTTCTAGCCTCAATCCGCCTGCCGGTCCGTCATTCCGTCTTATGGGAAAAGGCGCGCCAATCAGCCCGTCATTCCCGCGCAAGCGGGAATCTTAGATGCCGCAGGCGCCGTCCGCGTTCACAACCAGAATTATCCTAACTCTAAGGGTAAGGTCGGAGGGAAGGCGGTTGCATCCCGGCGCGGTCGGCGCTAAGATCGCGGCAGAACCTCCTATTTTAAACCGAAGCGCAGGTAAGACGCATGACGATATACGCCGCCCTGATCGCCCTCGCCGCATGCGCGCAGGCAGACGAACTGCGCATCCACGCGAACGGAACCGCCCTAGAGCTGGACATCCGGCGGTTCGGCGCCGCGGCGTATGTTCCGCTTCAACCCGCCGCGGACGCCTTCAACGCCAAACTAGAGCCGCTCCCCGACGGAAGCGTCAACATCTGCATCAACCAGTTCTGCGTCAACATATTTTTAGACGGAAGCGACCGGCGCGTTCTCCAAACCGAGCGCGGCCTCTATGCGTCGGCGTCCCGTTTGCCGGAGCTGCTGAACGCGCATTTCGGTTGGGACGAGACCGCGGAGGCGCCGGCTCTCTTGCCGGGGGCGGCGCCGACCCGCTCCATTCAACCGGGCGAACGGATGCCGGACATCGCCCTGCCCGACCTGGACGGCGAGATGATCCGCCTCTCCAGCTTGATCGGCAAACGGATCGCGCTCTACACCTGGGCGAGCTGGTGAGGGTGCCGGGACAACTTGCCAGGTTGGCAAGCGTTATATGATAAGCGCCGCGACAACAACTTCATCGTCATCGCCGCCGCCATCGACATACAGGGAGCCGAAGCGGCGCGGCGCTATATCGAAGCAGCAGGCGCGGAATATGTGAACCTGATTGACGCGAACAACCTGCTGGGAGAGCTGTTTGGGCTAAGGGCGGTTCCGAACACGCTGCTCATCGATGAAAAAGGCAGGTTTGTCGGGAAGGCGTCTCAACAACAGGCGGAAGAGTGGGCGAAAAAACCGATCGGCGCGCCGCTTAAAAAGCCTGACCCTGCGCATGAAACCTCGCTCAAGGCGGTTGAGGCGCTGTCGCTGGCTTTGCCGTACGACGCCGCGTTTCACACGCTGCGCGCCGAGCTGTATGAACGGGAGGGAGAGGCGGAGCGCGCCTTGAACGCCTACGAACGCGCCGTGGAACTGGACGCGCAGGACGCATCCCGCCGTTTCCGATACGCCAAGCTGCTCCTTCAACTGAACAGAAAAGAGGAAGCCGCCGAGCAGATGAAAGCGGCGCTCAAACTGGACCCGAAAAACTACATCATCCGTAAACAGATATGGGCGGTTGAAAATCCAGAGCGGTTTTACGACGGCGGGATCGATTGGGGATGGCAGCGCCGACAGGCGGAGAGAGAAGAGTGAACGAGACCTTGACGTTTCAGTTTAGGCATAGCGGCAGACAAAGGCGGACGGTTTCTGCCCCGCCTCTAGATTCCCGCTTACGCGGGAATGACGGTTTGTCGGGAACCTTCTTAAAACAGATCTGGGCGGTTGAAAACCCAGAGCGGTTTTACGAAGGCGGGATCGATTGGGGATGGCAGCGCCGCCAGACGGAGAGCGGCGAATGAGCGTCTTGACCCTGGAAGAGGCGGCGGAAGAGGCGCGGAGGGCGCGTCAAAACGGACAAACGATCGTCACAACGAACGGCTGCTTCGATCTTCTCCATGTCGGGCATGTTCGGTATCTGCGCCATGCGCGGTCGCTGGGGGACATGCTCATTGTCGGGGTGAACAGCGACGAGTCGACGCGCCGGCTGAAAGGCGCGCCGCGCCCGTTTCTTCCCGACAACGAACGCGCCGAGCTGATTGGCGCGCTCAAGCCTGTGGCGTTCGCCGTCGTCTTTGAGGAGGATACGCCCATCGCCATGATACAGGCGCTCCGCCCTGACATCCATGTCAAAGGCGGCGACTACTCCATAGAGCAGATCGTTGAGCGCGAAGCCGTAGAGAAGGGGGGCGGCAAGGTCGTTCTCGCGCCGCATATTGAGACGCGCTCCACGACAGAGATCGCCGCGGCAATACGATTCCCGCGCCAAATGAAAAAGGGCAGTACCTAACAAGCAATGACATTCATTTTTGCGCGACAGCCGGCCAATCCATGCCGTCATTCCCGCGTAAGCGGGAATCTTAAGGCATCGCAACCGCCGCGCCCGTCCTTTAAACCCCCCTAGCCCCCCTTTTCAAGGGGGGAATCGGACGCGGCGCCGCAAATATCCCCGTATGAGCGTACTACTTAAAAAGTGACGGCAGATTTATCGGCAGGAGAGCATCATGGGACGCATTCGGTTTGGGACATCCGGTTGGCGCGCGATTATCGCGGAGGATTTCACCTTCCGCAACGTTGAAATCGTCGCGGAAGCGATCGCGCGCGTCGCGGCGGAGGACGCCGGCGGACAGGCGCCGCGCTTCGCTGTCGGATACGACGGACGCTTTCTGTCTGACGCGTTCGCCCGAACCGCCGCTCTCACTTTCGTTCGAAACGGCGCCTCCGTTCTCCTTCCCGACGCTCCGATTCCGACCCCCGTCGTGTCGTTCATGACCCGTTCGCTTGGGCTGGACGGCGGGCTTGTCATCACCGCGAGCCACAACCCGCCGCAGTATAACGGCATGAAATACTCCCCCGCCGACGGCGCGCCCGCCTCCAACGAGCTGACGGCGCGCATCGCTGAAACGGCAAACGCGCTCATGGAGGAGAGCCGTCCAGAGGCGCGCTACCCGTCCGCTTCCCGTTTTGAAGCGGCAGCGGCGGAAGGCGGCATTGAACGGGTCGACCCGTATGAGTCGTACCGCGATCATCTGTTCTCGCTGATTGATGTAGAGGCGATACGGAAAGCGAAGTTGACCGTCGCGGCGGACGCTTTTTACGGGTCGGGGCGCGACTATCTGCCGCGGCTCTTGGTAGAGGCAGGCTGTGAAGTAACCGCCTTGCGCACAGGTTCCAACCCAGGCTTCGACGGCGGACGCCCCGAACCGAGCGGCGACAACTTGACCGAACTGAGCCGACTTGTCCGCTCGGTCAACGCGGACATCGGGCTGGCGGTGGACGGCGACGCCGACCGTTTCGGCGTGATCGACGCGGACGGCTCCTACCTTCATGCGAATCATATCCTGGGCGTCATGGCGGACTATCTGATCGAGTCGCGCGGATGGAGCGGCTTCGTTGTGCGGAGCGTTCCGACATCGCACCTGCTGGACGCGGCGGCGCAAGCCCGCGGCGTCGAGACGGTGGAGACAGGGACGGGATTCAAGTATATCGGCGCCGAGATGCTGGCGTCCCCCGACCGCTTCGTTTTAGGCGGAGAGGAGAGCAGCGGCATGACGATGCGCGGGCATACGCCTGAAAAGGACGGTGTGATCGCCTGCCTTCTCCTCGCCGAGATGGTCGCCTCGCGCGGCAAATCGATGGGCGAGCAGCTGCGCGAGCTATTTGAACGGGTCGGGGAAAGGCATGTGGACAGGCTTGATCTGGAGCTGTCCGAGGAGCGGAAGGCGGAGCTGCTGGGCGGCTTGGAGTCGTCGCCGCCGGAGCGGATTGGGGAGTTTCAGGTGGAGCGGGTCGTTCGAATCGACGGGCATAAGTTTGTTCTGGAGAACGGGGGGTTTATCGCGGTGCGCGCGTCTGGGACGGAGCCGCTGGTGCGCTGCTATCTGGACGCGCCGAGCGCGCGCGGCATGGAGGCGATGCAGGCGGCGGCGCGCGCCCTTGTCGCAGGAAAATGACGGAAGGGCGGCGGAGTTATAGAAACGCTTCGAGCCGTCCCCCGCGGAACCTAAACCGAAAGACGCGCGCCGAATAGACTGGACCGATGGAACATGCGCCTGTTTTAAGATGAAAGCGCATGCGGTGCGCCGGACATTCCACGCTTCCGTCGGGATAGAGCGTCCCTTCGCTCAACGACGCCCCCATATGCGGGCAGATGTCGCCGATGATCGAGATGCCTGTTTCGTCATGAAACACGGCGAGCGGAACGCCGCGCCGAACGACCACCCGCGCCGCGTTGAACGGAAAATCCGCCGCCGCGCCGATGTCGATCCAGGTCGGTCCCTCGCGCTTTAACAGAATATGCCGTAAAAGGCGCGCCGCGCGCATGAGCAAGCGCCTCAAAGGTCGATGTCCTCCATGCCGAGCCGGCGCAAAGCGGTTGTTTTGCCGCGGATCGCGCGGATGCGGTAAGGTATGTTCTCCACAAAACGCATGCACAAACCGCGCAGCTCCTCCTTGCCGGAAAGGGGCGGGCGGAGAACTGTCAACGCGCGCGGAATGTCCGTATGCGACGGCTCGGCGGGCGACTCTCCCGCGCTCCAAACGGCGGCGATCCAGCGCTCCTCGTCGGTGAACCAGTGAAACTCGTACCCGCCGACCTCATGCGACTCTGTCCGTTTCCATGCCATCGCCTGTCTCCCGCCCGTTCGATTTAGGCGCCGTCCAGCGCGCCCGACGCCGCCTCCTCCGTCGACACGATCCGGACGCCGCGCCGCCGCCAGTCTTTCACAAGACGCTCCCCCTCGTCAGGGTTGATGGCGCGCGTCGCGTCCAGCGCGAGATAAATCTGTATGCCGCCCCGCTTCAACAAACCTTCAATCGCATGCGCGTCGCACACATCCAGCGCGACGCCGTAAAGCAGTATCCGCGCCGGGTGGAGCGCGTCCAGCACAGCCTCTGCGTTCGGGTTTGTGAACACATCGAAGCGGCTTTTCTGCAGATACGCTTCTCCGCCGTTTGCCGTATGCGCGCGGACAGCCTCCTGAAGCGCGGACGGCTCCTGCGGGTCGTTCGGTATCCAGAGCGGGTTGAGGGGCGCCGTCGCCTTCACCTTTTCGGCGCCGTCGGTACCGGCGAGGCAGTGGGGCGGAAAGGTCTCTTTGAAATCGGGGTCGTCCGACAGTTCGGGGTCGGAGGGTTGATGCCAATCTACAGAGCCGACGACGACGCGCCCCGCGCCGCGCGCCCTTTGCGTGAGACGGGCGAGGTTCGGCAGGATCGTCTCGGCGCCTTGAATGTACAACTTCCCGTCCGGCAGCATAAAATCGTTCTGCGTGTCCACATCCCAGTAGATGAGCGGCGCGGTTTCAGGCATCTCGTTCCCCTTAGTTGTTTTGAATAAAGCGCGCGAGAAGTACCCCTGTTGTGACGGCGCTGAGAACGAATGACCAGTTCACTTGAAACCGCTTGCGGACGCGCACCGTTTCGCCGGGATGGACTAAAACGCTGGTCGCCTCGGTCCGCAGGTCCACCTTCTCCCAGGAGCCGTCCAGCCGTTGTATTTCAGCGGAGTTCATATCCGCTTTGGCGACATCCGCCCCGCCGGAGAGCGCCAGCGCGCGTCCGACCGGTATCGGTCCGCGCACCTTATATAAGCCAGGCGCGCGGACATATCCAATGACGCTGATCTCCTCCGCCGCGTAAGCGTACGGCACAAACAGCGCGTCGCCGGACTGCAGGCGCGGCAGCGTTTCTGGGTCGTCGTTCCAAAAATGCTCCGACAGGCTGATCGTTTCGCTGACGCCGTCTGAACGCAGGATGACGAGTCGGTCCAGGGCGGCGCGGTCTTCCATCGGTCCGCCCGCCAGCGCCAGCGCAAACGCGGCGGTCGGCGGCGCGTCCACATAATAGACGTCCGGTTTTTGAACATTGCCCGACACCAATATGCGCGTTTTAGGCGGAATATAGACGGCGTCGCCGTTTTTCACCGTCGGCGGGGGCTGCGCGTACCGTGTCAGGTCGTATGCGGCCGTCTCGCCGTCCGCGCGGTACAGCAGCGCGTTTTTGAGATTGGCGCTGTCCGGCAACGGTCCGCCCGCCAAGATGACCGCCCGCCGAAGATCGATTTCAGGCTCCGGCGCCGTATGAAAACCGGGGTTCGCAACCTGCCCTCCGACATAAACCCCGTAACTGCGCGGCGTCGGAACCACAATCGCCTGCGGATCGCTGAAATGTTTCGACAACCCCTCCGCGATTCGCTCTTGAAGCGCCTCAAGCGTCATTCCTTTTGTGTCGATGGAGCCGACTAAAAAATACGGCAGCATTCCGTCCGGCCCGACGGTCACCTCCTGTGTGTATTCGGGTCTGTTCAAGATCAGGATGCGCAGGCTGTCGCCGGGCTGAATCGTGTACGTTTGCGCCTCGGCGCCGAGGGAGAAACCGAGCGCCGCCGCGAATAAAATGCATACCGTTTTGAGTCGCATGGAGCGGTGAACCTTGCCGAAGGAGTTGAAACGCCTGCATGATACCGAATCGCGCCTGTTTTTCATACTTGCCCCCATCCTCCGAATGGTTTAAGATAGGGGGCAGTTGAGGGGAAGCGTATGTCAAGCGATCAGCCGATCCGCATACTCGTCTCGGACGACAACCGAGACACCTGCCGCTACATCGCGCAGCAGCTGCTCATGGAGTCGGACCTGTCGGTCAAGGTGGACGCGGCATACGACAGGGATGAGACGCTGGATAAAATCAGGTATGCCGAGGAGCCGTACGACATTGTCATCGCGGACCTGTGGATGCCCGACCGGGACGGCGCGCGCGACAAGCTGGGCGGGTTGAAGGCGCTGCAGGAGGCGAAGAAGGGCGCTAAGCCCGCCGATGTGATCATTATCACGGGGCATAGTTCGGCGGACACGTCGCTGCGCGCCAGCCTCACGGGAGCGCGCGACTATATCATCAAGCCGATCGATTACGAGCGGCTGGTGCGGGTTGTGCGCGCCATTTCCGCCGAGCGCCGATTGGACGCCGATGAAGCGCCGATGCGCGACCACTCCTCCGAATTGACGACCATGGTCGGATCCAGCGCCGCTATGATTGAATTGACGACCACGGTCGGACGGGTCGCCCCGACCGATTCCACCGTTCTGATTGTGGGCGAAAGCGGCTCCGGAAAGGAGCTGGTCGCCGAGGCGATTCACAAGTGCAGCCCCCGCGCCGACAAGCCGTTCATTGCGATCAACTGCAGCGCCATACCGGATGAGCTGGTGGAGGCGGAGCTGTTCGGCATTGACCGGCGCGTCGCGACCGATGTGGACGCGCGCGAGGGAAAATTCATGGAGGCGGAGGGCGGGACGCTTTTTCTGGATGAGATCGGGGATATGTCGCTGGAGGCGCAGCCGAAACTGCTGCGCGCCTTAGAAAAAGGCGAGATACAGCGCGTCGGAGGGCGGCTGACCCGCTGCGACGTTCGAATTGTGGCGGCGACGAATCAACCGCTGGAGGAGTCGGCGCGAAGCGGCAAGCTGCGCCGCGACCTGTACTACCGCATACGCGCCGTCACGATACGGGTTCCGCCCCTGCGCGAACGGCGCGACGACATACCGATGCTCGCCGAGTTCTTTTTGATGCGGCATTGCCAGAAGCTGAAAAAGCATGTGTTCGGTTTTGACAAGGATGTGCTGCCGCGGCTGATGACGCGCGTATGGGGCGGCAATATCCGCGAGCTGCGCAACGCTGTTGAAGCGGCGGCGCTGCAGTGCGGCGGGGTGCTGATACGGTGCGACGACTTCCCGCCCGATTTTTGGGATCAGGAGGAAGCGCTGGAGGAGAGGGCGGACAGGGAAACGAACAGCTATCTGCGGATGCTGGCGCAGATGCCGCTCTCGGAAGCGTCGGCTGAATTTGAAAAGTATATGATCCGATGCGCGATGGAACGCGCCAACGGCAACGTGACTCAAGCGGCAGAGAGACTGCAGATCAGCCGCTCCGTTCTTCACCGCAAGATCAAGGCGCATCAGCTCAAAAGAGAATCGTAAGCGCGCGGCGCCTTTCGTCCATAAACGATACACCTGTATCAAAAACGCGACACTTTTTCGTCTGCCTGTCCGCCGATAAGGGCGCAAAGCCGCATACGGCGCGAGCCGCCCCGCCGCCTAAGTTGGCACGCTTTTTGCTTAAAGGAGGGGGAAGCGGCGTAAAAAGCGTGGAGAAAAAGAGATGTCCAATTTGAAACGACCCAGCGGAACGGCTCTGGAAGCATACCTGAAAGAGATTGGCAAAACGCCTTTGTTGACAAGGGAGCAGGAGACCGCCCTTTTCCGTCGGCTTGACATGCTTCGGAAAGCGCGCCGGCAGGCGGAGAAACAGGGACGCCCCCGCGCGGTCGTTCAACGGATTGAGGCTGAAGAGAAACGCGCGCGCGACGAAATCGCGCGGCGAAACCTGCGTCTTGCCGCCTCCATTTCAAAAAAGTACCGCAACCGAGGCGTCGATACGCTGGATCTGATACAGGAAGGTTCCATGGGCATCCTTCGCGCCATCGAAACGTTCGACTGGCGGCGCGGCGTTCCGTTCAGCTCCTACGCCGCCATGTGGATACGGCAGCGGATGGGTCTCGCGGTCGCAAATCAGGCGCGCGCGGTGCGCGTGCCGACCTACCTGCAGGAGTGGCGGCGCCAGATTCGCCGGCATCAAAACAGCGGAGAGGAATCGATAGAGGCGCTGTCGTCCGCGAGCGGATTGACGCATGATCAGGTGAAGCGGGCGTTGGGCGCCGAAAGCGAGACCGTGTCGCTGGACGCCAAAGCGGGCGACTGCGGGCGGCCGCTGTATGAAACGATTGAGGACGAGAGCCGGCGCCGCCCCGACGCCATCGCCGAGGAGAAGATGAAACGGGAGGAGCTTGAATCGGTGCTGTCCGAGTTGGACCCGCGAACGGCGCGCGTCGTCCGTCTTCGCTACGGGCTGGACGACGGCGGGGCGCGCAGCCTGCGCGAAGTCGGGCAAGAGGTGGGGCTGTCGCGCGAACGGGTGCGCCAGCTGGAAGTTGCCGCCTTCAACAGCATCCGCCAGCGCCCGCATGCGTCGCGGCTGCGCCAATATCTTTGAGTTCAGAAGCCTGGGCGGGGAGGTCTCCTTTACGCGGCGGAGAGTCCGCCGTCTATCGTTAAGCAGGCGCCGCTGATGTAGGAGGCTTCGTCGCTGGACAGAAAAACAAGCGCGTTGGCAATCTCCGCCGGCGCGCCGAGGCGTCCAAGGGGAACGCGCGCCTCAAAACGCTCGGCGCGCCCCTTCGGGTTGGGATGCTTCTCATGGTTCGGCGTCCGTTCCAGCGCGCCTGGGCAGACCGCGTTGCAGCGAATCCCGTATTTGCCGTAATGGACGGCGGTATACCGACTCAAACCGATCAAGCCATGCTTGCCGCTCAAATAGGCGGGGTTTGCTGAAAAACCGCTCAAACCTGTGACGGAGGAGACGATCGCAATGGAGCCTCCGCCCCCCGATTTAACCATCTCATTTAAGACATGCTTGACCGTCAAAAAGACGCCGCGGTAATTCACATTGTGCGTTCTGTCCCACGTTTCCGATTGGAGCGTATGGAGATCGCGGTCTTCAACATGGAGCTGAATGCCGGCGCAGGCGGCCAGTATATCGATGCCGCCGAACGCTTTGACAGCCGCTTCGACCGCATGTTTCACCTGCGCTTCGTCCGAGACATCCGCGGAGAGACCTACGGCGGAGGGGCGCAGCCGCTTCGCTTTGCGTTCCACTTCGTCTGACGGGAGGCTGACGAGAGCGGCTTGCGCCCCTTCCGAGACCATCCGCCGCGCCGTCTCCCATCCGATGCCGCTTCCCGCTCCTGTGATGAAGGCTCTTTTGCCTTTCAAACGCATTTTCGCGCCCTTCGCGTTTTTTATGTGATATATCCAGTGTAACATAGACCGCGCCCAAGAGGGAACGGCGCCGCGCCCCAACTCATCATTCCCGCGCCCCCATGTTGTCATTCCCGCGTAAGCGGGAATCTTAGGCGCCGCAGGCGCCGTCCAGATGCGCTCAACCTTTTAGCGGGCGGCGGCGTCTAAGATGATTGAAAGACAAAAGAAGCCGCCCAAACGCATGAAAGCATGCGGAGCGGCGGCGAAGCAAAATCAACGGAGGAAATGTTGAGAAAAGAAACAGAACGAGGAAACAGCCGGCGAGGTCCGAAACGCCATGAACGGCGAGGGCGACCAGAACGCCGAAGCGGCGCGCGGCGAGGTCCGAAACGCCATGAACGGCGCGGAAGACCAGGACATGAAAGGCGCGGACGCCCTGAACGCCGAAGCGATGCGCGCCGAGGTTCAAGAAGCGGCGCGCGGCGAGGACGACCCGAACGCCGAAGCGATGCGCGCCGAGGTTCAAGAAGCGGCGCGCGGCGAGGACGACCCGAACGCCGCGGACGCCATGGACATGAACGGCGCAGGCGCGGCATGCGAGATGTGTCGCGCTCCGTTCATCTGACCGACGACGGATTTGAGCTCCGCATCGCAACCGAGAACGAAGAGCGGGTCCCGATCGTCCAAGCGCATGCCGAAATGCGCCATGAGATGAGCAAGGGCAAACCGCATCTCGCTAAGTTGGCGGCGCGCGGCGGACGCCTCACGCCGACCGCGGCGCGGCTGTATCTGCAGCGGAAAAACATTGAGACGTCTGTTCAGCATACGGAGAACGGAACGAATATCGTTCATACAGGGTCGACCGACGACGCGGCAGCGGCTCTGCATGCTCTCGGCGCGGCGATTCAGTCGAAAATGAACCCGAAAGCGAAACGGAATAAAGAAACCAGCTAAGGCGGTTTCGATTCCTTCCGCATCCTGAAAACGCCCGCTCCAAATCCTATGGGGCGGGTATGTTGTTTTAAAAAACTCCTTCCCTGCGGAAGCTGTCTGGATGAACTCTGGATTCCCGCGCGTTTTATCGCAGGGGCGGGATGACGATCGGCGGGCGCATCGTTCCCCCTTGAAAAAAGGGGCTGGGGGGGTTTTAGGCGCGCCCGGCGGCTGGTGTGCCTTAAGATTCCCGCTTACGCGGGAATGACGGCGGGTAGGATGGACGTTTAAGGTGAACGCGGATGTCGACTGCGGCGCCTCTGGATTCCCGCTTGTGCGTCGCTGGCCGTTCCCCCATTGAAAAGGGGGGCTAGGGGGGTTTTCAGCGCCGCAAGAAGACTCTGGATTCCCGCTTACGCGGGAATGACGGCGGGTAGGATGAACGTTTGAGGTGAACGCGGATGTCGTCTGCGGCGCCTCTGGATTCCCGCTTGCGCGGGAATGACAGCGTGTAGAATGGACGGGGATGACGAATATGCAGGTCGTCTGCGTCGCCTAAGATTCCCGCGCGTTTTACCGCAGGGGCGGGAATGACAGGATGAGGGGCGCGGGCTTTTGCTGACATGCGCCCGCTTATTTTTTCGCGTTCCACATTGCAGCGCGCTCAAGGAAGATCTTCGGGTTCTCTAGCCATTCCCCATAACCGATATTGCCTCCGTCCGTCAAAAAACGGAGCCGTTCGTCTATGCAGGCGAGCAGGTCGGCATCCTCCAGCGCGAGCGTGAACCCGCCGTATTCCACCTGATCGTCCAACGCCGTGACAACGAAGGCGCCGTCGGAGACATGGGAGGCGCCGCGGTTGCCGATTTCGCCGCGCGCGATGGCGTCAATGCTTCCGTCTGCCAGCGCTTCAAGCAATTCCGCGTCGCCGCTGAAATACGCCGCCTGCGGCATATGGTCGGCGGCGGGGATGATGTGGGTACGCCCTTCTAGACTGGGCGACGCCTGGGCGGCGGTGATCATGTACTCGGCCGTTCCGTCCGCTTCAACCTCTCCGTTCGGCGTTGAGACGCGCGTTCCTTTGGTCAGAACGCCTTCGCTGTCCGCCATGCCAGTGAGTTGAAGCAGGCGCGCTTCGCCGGTAGTGGCGGCCAGTACGCCGACGCGCACATCGGACGTGAGCGCCGCATGCGAGGCAAGGCGGTCGGCGTCTTCAGCGCGTACTAAAAGCGATTGACGAAATACAATATGCCCCGATGTGAACGCGATCTTTGGGACGCCGTTTTCATCGCGCGTCCTGGACTCCAGTATGGTGATTCCGCCGCCGATCAGGTCGTATTCAGGCTCAGCCGATTTGAGCCAGATGCCCGGCCATTCAGCGATGCCGCTGCGGGTGAAGGCCGCGCCCAGGTCATCCACCGCCTCAAGCGCGGTCAGCAGATCCGCTTCATATCCCATATGCTCGTTGAAACCGTCGGCGTTCGGATCGGCGTCGGCGCTGTAGCTGACAGGGGAGAAATCGGCGTAAAAGCCGACCTTGAGAACGCGCCCTGCTTCTACACATTCCGCGTCCGTTGCGGCGTCCGGCTCAAGCAGGCTGCGCAGTTGATCGCACCCCATAAAGAGGAACGCCAGCCCCGCCATGAGGCATGCGCCGAGGCATATTCGCGTTCTGAAAACATCTATGCGCGGAATGATCATTCTCCTTAAGAAACAGCGCGGCGCCACGGCTCATTCGCGTTGCATCTTGGACGCGCGGCGATGTCGCGCCCAGAGCATTCAGCCGTTTCATACGTTTCAAAATGCGCGTCCAAACGGGCGGTCAGCTGCGCCGCGATGTCCGCATACTCCGCCCTGTCGATACGGTTCTCCCGCTCGCGCGGGTCGTTCTGGAGATCGTACAGCTCATCCGGAAAATGTCCGTTCGGTCCAGGATAACGCCGTATCAGCTTGTATCCGTCAGCGCGTATCATGCGGGCGTTGCCGTATTCGCAGAATTGCGCGTCCCGCCATTCAACCGCTTCTCCCTTTAGCAGCGGCAAAAAGGAACGCCCAGGCGTATGAATCTCCTCCGGCGTTTCCATGCCGGCGGCGTCCAGCAGCGTCGGCATCCAGTCGCACAGGTCAACCGATTCCGCGCGCCGCTGCCCCGCCTCAAACCCGCCGCGCCACATGGCGATATACGGAATGCGTATCGACTCCTCGATGAAATTTTGCGGGATGGTTCCGTTCCCTTTGTTGAACATCCCATGATGCCCATTCATATGTCCATGGTCGCCCGTATAAACGATCAAGGTGTCGTCCATCGCGCCTTGCGCGTCCAGCTCGTCCAAAACCCGCCCGACCTGGTCATCGATCATCGTGACGGAGGCGTAGTACTGCGCCAGCTCCTCGCGGTAGACATCTTCCGCCGGCCATACGCGCCGCCCGCGAATCCCATGGCATTCGGCGAAGGTCTCCTTCGGTATGTCATCGAACGACGCGTTTCGGCGGTAATGGTCGACAAGCCGTTCGGGCTGGTCGCGGTGCGGTCCGTGCGTGTTGACATATCCGACAAACAGAAAGAAGGGGCGGTCTTGAGGTCTGCCGCGCAGGAAGGCTGCCGCTTCGTCGGTCAAAAGCGCCGATTGATGCCCTTTGCGCTGGACATGCTCGCCTTGATCGGAGAAGTTTTGGACGCCGAAATGGGGATACTGGGCGACCTGATAGCTGAACCAGCGGTCGAATCCGCGCTTCGGCTCGGAGGAGCGGCCGCAGTGCCATTTGCCGACAAGCCCTGTGTGGTAGCCGTCCGCTTGAAGCAGCTCGGCGATGTTCGTTTTGTTGTCGATGCCGTCATGCGTCAGCGCCTGCTCCGATTCGCGCAGCCAGTCATGAACGCCATGCTGGGACGGAAGCAGCCCTGTAAAGAAGCTGGCGCGGGCGGGCGAACAGACGGGGGAAGGCGTGAAGCCGTTCTCCATGACGGCGCCGTTGGCGGCTAGATAATCGATGTTGGGGGCGGATATTTCGGAGTTGCCGTAGGTTGGCAACGCCCATTGGCCGTGGTCGTCTGTCAGGAAAACAAGTATGTTCGGTTTGGAGGACGCCATTTTTCTCCCGCCTTTATGGTATGCCGCGTAAAGACGATACACGATGCGGCGGCGCGTGTCAAGCTTGCCTCGCCGCGGGCAGTCTCTACAGGCGATGACGACGAAAATCCCGTTCGAGTTATGCTAATCGTGATTCCGCGCACGGAACTAAAACCCCCCAGCCCCTCTTTTCAAGGGGGGAGTCCAGAAACCGCGCCCCAACCGCTGTTATTGGGCTATTCGTCATTCCCGCGTAAGCGGGAATCGGACGCGGCGCGCCCATGAATGAAAAAAGGGGAGGGAATCCATGCGCCGATAATTCGTTTACACTTAATAAAAACCAGGAACCTGCTTGAGCGGGAGAAAAGGGCAAGAAATGAACGAGAAGGGCGGCGCGGCGCCGCCAAGGGACAAGATCAAACGCCTGCTGCGCGTCGGAGCCGCCTTGGTCGGTTTGGGGCTGCTTGTCTGGTTGAGTCGGTTTGTTGACAAGATCGGGCTGGCGGATGTGTGGCTGAACAGATATGCGGAGCTGTCCGCATGGGGTTTCGGCTGGCGCGCCGCCGTGGAGATGTTTGCGGTCGGCGCGGCGCTTTTGACCCTTCTGCGCCTTTTCGGGCGCGAGGCGGCGCTTCCGAATCTGCGCAATTGGATTCCTGTCCTGCGTCTTTTTGGACTTGGCAAAAAAGCCTCGTTTCAGGCATCGAACCGCCGCTCCGTCAAAAATGTTTTGATCGACCTCGCCGCCGCGCCCGCTTTTTATGCGGCGGCGCTTCAAGCCGTTCCGATGTTTCTATTGAGCCGCTTCGACATCGGCGCCGTGGGACAGATTGCCGTTTCCGTTTATCTGTCCGCGCTGTTTTTTCACCGCCGCGGGAGCTGGTCATGGCTGTTTTGGGGTACGCAGAATCTGTATGCGGCAACCGCGTTCGCCTACGGCGCCGGCGTTTCATGGGCGGTCGCGTTCGCGCTTGCGTTGGCGCTGCATGCGTCGGCGCATGGGCTGAATACGCTTTACGTAGCGCTCGGTCTAGCGGCGCGGAACGGCGCAAAACAGGCGGCTCCGCACTGGCGGCTGCTGCTGGCGGTCGCGGCTGTTCTCCTGTTGGCGTTCCTGTTGAGCGGCGGTTCGTTTGCGTGGGCGTTTGAATGGCTAACGGCGCGATACAGCAAGCATGGGCAGTGGGCGTTTTGTTTATGGCTCGCGCTTGAGACGCTCGTTGTGAGCCTGCTGCTAATGCCCATTGCGGTATTTGTGGACCGCTCGCGCCTACGGCAAAGGTTGTCTGAACTGCGCGCTCGGATGAAGCCGCCCAAACCTGTTGAACCCGACGAAGAACATGAGAGCGGAGAGACGCGCGAGCCTCAACCGAAAAAAGAGAACATTGACCCTCAACCGAAAAAAGAGAACATCGATCCGATCCTTGAAATCAAAAACATGCGGGCTGCATATGTGCTGGCGGAGGCGCCCATCTATGAGACGTTTGCGCTGCAGGCGGCTCCCGTCCTTCTGTTGAGGCTTGTTGGAGCGGATCTGGGAACGCAGGCTGCGGCGTCGGCGGCTCTGTTTGCGTTTGCTCATTTCACCAATTCTGCAGGTTCAGGCATCGCGGCAGGTTTGCCGGGCGGCGTCTATCTGGGCTTCGCGTTTGCGCATTGGATGGGGGAATCTTTTTGGACGGCGTTTTGGGTAACGGCGGTCGCCCATTCGCTGCATAATCTGCCGGGGGCGGCGCTGGTCGCCGCATATAAACTTGTAGAGCGTACCGAACAGAAACGCAAAAGCGAACAAGAGGAACCGCCCGTTGAGCGAGAATGAAAACGCGGAACCGTCAGTTGATGAAAACGACGGGAAAAGCGGACCCCGACGGGCGCTGTTGATCGGCGCCGCGCTTACCGCGGCAGCGTTGATTGCATGGCTGGGTCGGCATACCAATCAGCATGAGTGGGCGGTCGGCTGGCTTCGGCGGTATGAAAGGTTTTCGCCATGGTCGTTCTGCCTGCTCATCACATTAGAGGGTTTAGCCGTGAGCGTTGCCTTGTCAATCGCGCACACTCGTATTCGAAAGGCGGTCAAGGCGCCCAAAAAGAAGGCGCGCTTTGAGGATAAAAGCTCGGCCGAGCTCGCGTTTTTTACTTTACTGTTTGCGCCCGTCGTTGAAACGCTGCTGTTCCAGGCGTTGATCATCGGCGCTCTCAAATGGCTGGGGCTGGGCATGGGAACGCAGGTTGCCGCCTCTGCGTTTCTGTTTGCTTCGATTCATTTTGCGGAGTCTATTGCAGTGGGGGTTGCCGCCGGGATCCCGGGCGGGCTGTATTTTGGGTTCACATTCGCCTTCTGGCTGCAGGGCAGCTTTTGGACCGCCTTTTGGGTGACGGCGGTCTCGCATTTTCTCAACAACCTGTTTCCAGTCGCAATACTTATCTGGCGAAAACATAGAAAGAAGAAGGCAAACGCGGAGGAAAAACCGCCGGCGGACGCGTCATGAAAAGGAGACAGCGGACGGTTTCTGCGCCGCTTTAGCCGTTCTCTCTTGACAGAGCCGCCGTTTTCGGCAAACGTAATGTTCAGTAGAACCCGCCTTCTTTCCTTCAGAAACGCAACAACGAACAGGAAGAGCCGCCCGTTGAGCGAGAATGAGAACGCGGAACCGTCTGTTGACAAAAAAGGCGGAAAAAGCGGACCCCGACGGGCGCTGTTGATCGGCGCGGCGCTTGCCGCGGCAGCGTTGATTGCATGGCTGGGTCGGCATACCAATCAGCATGAGTGGGCGGTCGGCTGGCTGCGGCGGTATGAACGGTTTTCGCCATGGCCGTTCTGCCTGCTCATCACATCAGAATGCCTAGCCGTAAATTTTGTACTTTTGTTTGCGCGAATTCTCATTCGAAAGTCGGTCAAAGCGCCCAAAAAGAAAGGGCGTTTTGAGGGTGCGAGCTCGGTTGAGGAAGCGTTTGTCTTTTGCTGTTTGCGCCCGTCGTTGAAACGCTGCTGTTTCAAGCGCTGGTCATCGGCGCTTTCAAATGGATGGGGCTGGGCTTGGGAACGCAGGTTGCCGTCTCTGCGTTTCTGTTTGCGTGGGATCATTTTGCAGATTCTATTGAGGCTGGGGTTGGCGTCGGGATACACGGCGGGATGTATTGGGGATTCGCATTCGCTTTCTGGCTGCAGGACAGCTTTTGGACCGCCTTTTGGGTGACGGCGGTCTCACATTTTCTCCATAACCTGTTTGCAACAGCGATAGAGATATGGCGAAACCATAGAAAGAAGAAAGCGGACGCGGAGGAAAAACCGCCGGCGGACGCGTCATGAAAAGGAGACAGCGGTAAGACGTCATGCCGACATGTCCAAAATAAAGACACAAGGTCATGCGAACGTTGCGCTCAAGCCCCGCATGCTGTATCCTTACCGCCGGACGCTAAGATCGCAACGCAAACGGGCATGCGCGCGTTCTCTTAACGAGCGGAAAGTCGATCCAGTTCAAGCGGGGAACCACCATGAGAAGCGAAGGCAAAATGATCTTTGTAACGGGCGGCGTCATGTCCTCCATCGGAAAGGGCATTGCAACCGCCTCGCTCGGACGCGCCTTAACCAGCAGGGGATACCGCGTCAACGCGCTCAAAATCGACCCCTACGTCAATGTCGACGCGGGAACCATGAACCCGTTCCAGCACGGCGAAGTGTTCGTCACCAACGACGGCGCCGAAACGGACCTAGACCTCGGCAACTATGAACGCTTCCTCGGCGTCGACTGCAGGCAGTACTCCAACTTCACCAGCGGAGCCGTCTATCAGGCGGTCATCGAAAAAGAACGGGCGGGAGAGTACCTCGGCGAAACGGTGCAGCTGATCCCGCACATCACCAACGAGATCAAGGAGCGCATCTACTACGCCCTCAGCGAGACCCGCTCCGACATTCTGATTGTTGAAATCGGCGGCACCATCGGCGACTTTGAAACGCCGCCCTTCGTGGAAGCGATACGGGAAATACGCATTGAGCGCGGCGTCGAAAACACGCTTTTCATGCATGTGATTCCGATCGCGCAAGCCTCCCCATGGGGCGAAATGAAAACGAAGCCGACGCAGCACAGCGTCCGCGCCCTGCTCGCGCTCGGCATACAGCCGGATGTTCTGATCTGCAGAACCTCGGTTGACCTGTCGAAAGAGATACGCCGCAAGATCGCCTCCACATGCGGCGTCCCGGTGGAAGCGGTCATCGAAGCCTCCGACGTTGAGGAGATCGAAGAGGCGCCGCTGCTCTTTGAACGCGAGGGCGTCGGCGACCTTGTCGTCCGACGCATGCGCCTGCCGCAACGGGAACAGGTTGAATGCGGCAAATGGGAGGCGATGACGCGTCGGCTCAAAAATCCGAAGCGCGCCGTCGAGATCGCGGTCGTCGGAAAATACACCGAGCATGGCGACGCCTACCTAAGCGTCAAGGAGGCGCTGAAGCATGGCGGAATCGCCAACGAAGCGCGCGTCCAAATCCGCTGGATCGAGTCAGACGAACTGACCGAAGCGGACAATCTGTCGAGCCGATTTGAAGGCGTCGGCGGAATGCTCGTCCCCGGCGGATACGGCTACCGCGGCATCGAAGGCATGATTTGCGCCATCCGTTACGCGCGTGAAAACCGCCTGCCGTACCTCGGCTTGTGCCTCGGCTTGCAGTGCATGGTCATTGAACGGGCGCGGAGCGCCGGCCTCGCGGGCGCAAACAGCGCCGAGTTTGACGAAAACGCGCCGCACCCCGTCATCCATCTCATGGAAACGCAGGACCGCGAAGGCGACAAAGGCGGAACGCAGCGGCTGGGGCTGTACCCATGCGTTCTCAAACCCAATACGCGCGCTCACGCCGCCTACGGAGAGACCCGCATCGAAGAGCGGCACCGCCACAGGTATGAGGTGAACAACGCCTACCGCGCGCGGCTGGAAGAGGCGGGGCTTGTGTGGAGCGGGCTTTCGCCGGACGGGTCGCTTGTTGAAATCGCCGAGGCGTCCGACCACCCTTGGATGGTCGGGTCGCAGTTTCACCCTGAATTCCGTTCGCGCCCGCTCGCGCCGCATCCGCTGTTTGTCAAGTTTATTGAGGCGTCTCTGGAATGGATGCGTTTTGCGCCGTGACGTTCGTCTTGCGCCTTTAAACGCCGCCGCGCTTCTTTTGTGCGCGCTATGCGTATGCGCGGGAGCGTCCGCCCCGCCGGACACGTTCCCGGCGGCGGGACCGACGGAGGTTCTGCGCAGTCCGGACGCCCTGTTTGAATGGGCGGGAATGCCCGACCGGCTGGATCAACCTGTCGCCGCATACCGCGTCCGCATCGACGGCGGGGAGCCGTTTTTAACGTTTCAAAACCGCCTCGCGCTTTACGGAATCGAGCATGGCGCCCATGCCGTTTCGGTCGCGGCGGTGGATGTGAATGCGCAGGAAGACCCGACGCCCGCGGTATGGTATTTCCGCGCCGAGTACGGCGGTCTTCAAGAGACGGCGCAGCCAGGGGGAACGCCGCAGGAAGCGCCGCTTTTACCAAACGGTATCGCGTCCGCCGTCCCCGCGGACGATTCAGGCGATTCCGACTGGTTCCGCATCGACACGGGAAACGCGCGCGCTGTCGTACATGTACTGTATCGACAGGAAAACGGGCCGCCGGGGCGCGTTCTCATCTATGAAGGCTCAACGCCGTTGGACGAGGCGGCTTGGGTTCCCGCTTTTGAGGGAACGGCGGACAACAGCGGAACGCTCGCCTTTGCGTTTGCGTCCAGACGAAGCGGCTGGCATGTGCGCGTGGAAGGCGGAGCCGCGTATCGTCTCACGGCGTCTGTCATGGCGCTGCCCGACGGAATCTACCGGGCGGACGAGAACAGCGCGCCGGTTCGGTTGAGCGAACGGGAGCCGTCCGCGCTTATTTTAGGCGATACGGACGCGGCGGTTCGCGCGGTTCTGGACATCCCTTCGCCGCGGCGTTTGCGTCTCGGTTTTTACCGGCTCGGCGCGTCGGGCGGGGCGGTTCTGGACGCTTACGCCGGCGGCTCGGCTGATCCGTCGCGCCTTGCCGCGCGTCTCCCGGCGGCGCCGGCAAATCGGCAGGCGGAAGCGGCGCAAACAGGCGCGGCGTTCGGAGAATGGACGCTTCGCGTTCATCATCCGCCAGAAGAAAAGCCCGCGCCGTATCTGATCGCGCTCAAACTTGAAACGCCGGCAAACGACGAAACGCTTGAAATGGAGCCGAACGGAACGCCCGCCTCCGCCGGCGAGATACAGGTCGGCGGGACGGCGCGCGGGACGTTCAGCTTCCCCGGCGATGTGGATGTTTATCGGTTCGAGGCGCCGTCGAACGGAATTTTGGCGCTTTCTTTTAAAGGTCCGTTGTCGGCGCCGGCGTCGCTGCGGCTGATGGACAGGTCGGGGGGCGTTCTGACAGAGTCTACAAGCGGGAAACTGCAGGCAGAGCTGGCGCAGGGCGAGTACTGGATCGCCGCCGAATCGACCGGCGCGGCGTATGAGCCGTATGCGCTGACCCCGTTTTTTCTATACGAGATGCGCGTTGACGCAGACCGCCCTGCGGGGGAGACGCTGCCCGCCGGCGCCGTTCTCCGCCCGTATTTGAGATGGCGTTCTGGAGGGCGCGTTTGGGTTGAAATCGACGGCGCCGCCGTTCCCCCAGTTCTGATGACAGACATCGGCGGCGGAGCGTACGAGGCGGAGATGGCGATACCTGAAGGCGCCGCAGGGGAAAACCTACGGCTCCAAGCGCGCCTTGAAATGGACGGCGCCGCAGCGGCAGCCTTCTTCCCAGGGCAATTCTCGGTAGACGGCATACCGCCCCGACTAGACCGCGTCTGGCACAACGCCTCCAAGCCGCTCAAAGCGGGCGGCCTCTTGACGCTGCGCGCCGAAGGCGAACCGAACCTCGCCCTAGAGGCAAGCCTAGCGCGGAAAGACGGCTCCGTCATCCGCGGCGGTTTCCTTTTTAACCAAAACGAAACGGAACCCGGCGCCTACGAAGCTGAAATTGTTATTCAGCCGCATGATCAAACGGACGAAGGATATATCCGCGTTACCGCCAAAGACGCCGCGGGAAACTCCGCCGTTTATCCTGTCGTACAGCCGCTGCGCATCGATACGGTTCCGCCGCGCATCGACTCGGTTCAGGCGTCGGTCGACGGCGAAACGGTGCGCGTCGAGGCGCGGGGCGAATCGGGCGTCTTCGGCATGTTCTCCATCCTTCTTCCCGACGCGCCGTTTCGAACCGATCTGCCGCTGTTTGAAGAGCCTGCAGGCAGCGGGGTTTATGTCGGAGAATACGCCGCCGCGCCGGGGGAAATCGTTGAAAACGCGGCGGTTCGCGCTGTATTGACCGACGCCGCAGGAAACGCCGCCGAGGCGCAAACGCCCTACGACCTTGCATTCGACGCCGCTTACCCGTTCATTGAGCGGTTGACGCATAACGCGCCCGTCCATCCGATGCGCGTCGGCGACGAGCTGCATGCCGCGCTGGAAGGCAGCCCAAACGCGGACGCCGCCTTCTCGCTCATCGGCGCCGACGGAGAGACCTACCGCGGCCCCATTCCGATGCTGGAAACGGAGCCGGGCGTCTACACTGGGACATACGCGCCGATGGACGGCGACCTGCTGGAAGACGGCCGCGTCAAGGCGGAATTGCGCCTCTCCAACGGCAAGACGGCGGAGCGAACCTCGGAGCGCCCTGTCCGTCTGGACGCGGATCCGCCTGCCGCCGTTCTGGGCGCGTCGGTTGAAGACGCGCCGGGCGACGAGGGCGGCGCGCTGCTTGTCAACTGGCAGGCGTCCATCGGCGCGTCTCAATACCGCATTTATCTGTCGCGGGATCCAATCGTGGATATACGTTTAATGGAGGAGGCGGCGGCGTTGACCGACAGCCCTCCCGCTCTTGTGTTGACGGAGTCGCCTGGCGCCTATTATGCGGCGGTCGCCGCGGAGGATGAGGCGGGCAACCTTTCGGCGTTGCGTTTTGACGAAGGCGGTTCGGTCGCCGGTCCGGCGGCGCCTTTAGACAACCTGCCCCCGCCGCCCGTCCGCCTTTCCCGCGCCCTTGACCGTCCAGGCGACGACGGCGGCTATCTGACAGCCGCTTGGGAAGCGTCCCCCGCGCCCGATTTTTTGGAATACCGCGTCTATCTGTCGCGGACGCCGTTCGACCTGTCTAAAACGGCATCTGAACAGGGAGCCGCCGCGGCGCAGCTGCCTGACCGGCGCCTCACCGCGGCGAGCGTCCCGACCCCCATCGACGGCGCGGATCTGTACGCCGCCGTCACAGCGGTCGACCGCGCCGGCAACGAGTCGCGCCTCGCGCCGATAAGCGTTGTCGGCCCGACCCGCTCCATTCCGAACCCGCCCCCTGTCGACAACGGCGGTCTGCGCATTCTGTCGGGTCCGTTCGGGGCTGTGCATACAGGCTCCGCGGCGTTTCGATGGTCGCGTTTTGCGGACGGGAAGCCGATTCGCGGCTTTCGTTTTAAGGTGGACGAAGGCGCCTATCAATACACAACTTCCAACGAGGCGCTGCTGGTCGACCTGCCCCCCGGCGAACATCTTTTTACGGTGGAGCCTGCGGACGGGAGCCTTCCGCCCGCGGCGCGCCGTTTCACATTTGACCCGATACAGACGCGGGAACGGGAGCCGAACAGTTCCCCCGCCGACGCCCAGCCCGCTCCGTTCGGCGCCGAGATCGCCGGCGATCTAGAAGAAGGCGGCGCCGACTGGTTCCGCTTTCAGCTTTCGGAAGCGGGGCCGGCGGGCATGCGTCTCACGCGGCGCGCCGCCGGACAGACGCGCGCGACGCTCTTTTTGCCGTTTTCGTTGGCTGAAGAGGAGGCCGCGGCGCAGATCTCCGCCGACGGAAACGCCGACCCGCACGCCTACGCCGCCGCTGGACTTCCCCCTGGCGAACTGCTCGTCCGCATTGACGGCGACCCTGGACAGTATGAGATCGCCCTCTCCCAAAGCCGACCGACGCCCGATGCCGTATGGGAGATGGAGCCGAACGGAACGCCCCTGCGGGCAAACGCCGTATCCGGCGAGACCGTAGAAATATCCGGCGCGGCGACTCAGCCGAACGACGAGGACTGGTTTCGATGGGACGCAACGGACGGCGAAGAGCGTCTATGGACGGTCGCCGCCGCCTCAGGACAGATAGAATTTTACCAAGAAATAGACGGACAGCTTGAGCCGTTTGGCGAGCTGAACGGAACGGCGCAAACGCCGCCGTCCAGCCTTGCCGCAGGCGCGTATTACATCAAGGCGGTTGGAATAGGCGGTTCGCCGTACCAGATTCGCATTGAGCAGCGTCCCGCGCCCGACGAAAAACGGCGCGAACAAGAGCCGAACGGCAATCCCCAATTAGCCCTCTCCCTGCCGTTGAACGCCGAAACGGAAGGGGCGGTATGGGGCAAATCAGACGAGGACTGGTTCCGCCTATCGGTTGATGCGTCGGCGGGCTACGGCGTTCTCGCCGCGTTGGAGGGGGAGGCGCGTCTTGAGCCGCTGTCAGAGGAAAACGGGCAGGTCGGCTTTCCGTTGAACGCGCATGCCGCGTGGATTCCCGCCGACGCGCGCTCGCTTTATCTGCGCGTCTCCGCCAGTCAGCCGGCGCCGTATCGACTCGCCGCTTACTGGATCGAACGCGCCGACCATGACGGGTTCGAGCCGATCGGGATCGGCGGAACCTTGAGCGCCGCCATGACCGCGCCGCCCGGCTGGAGCGCGTCCGCTTTCATAGAAGGTACCGCCGTTCAGTTTTCGCTTCAGGAGAACGGGGACGGAAACTACATCGGTTCCTACGAGGTTCAACAAGGCGACAACGCCGAGAACGCGCCGCTCATCGTTCGCATTTCGTCCGACTCTCCCGCGCTGCGTTTCGAGGCGGAGCTGCCGATGGATCGGCGCGTTACAATCGACACAAAACCGCCCGCCATTTTCGGCGCCCGGCACAACGCCGAGAAGCCGCTGCGCGCGGGCGAACGGGTCGACATCTCCGTCCGTTCCGAGACCGGCGCGGCGGCGTATGCGATACTTACTGACGGCGTTTTTGAGGCGGTCGTTGTTCTCACCGAAAACGAAGAACAGCCAGGGTTGTATGAAGGCGCTTACGAAGCGCGCCCCGGCGACAACATGACAAACGGAACGGCGACGGTTTATGTGGAGGACGCTGTCGGAAACTTAGCAAGCCGAGAGACGCCCGCCCCGATCGACATCGACACGACTCCCCCCGCCGTGTACAGCGTTCGGCATGACGGCGTCTCGGCTCTCGGCGCGGGCGGCGTTTTGACCGTCGAGGCGGAGGGGGAACCTGGCGCCGACGCCCGCTTTCATATCGAAGGCGTCCGCGAAGACATCCCGATGACGGAGACGGCGGAAGGTTTTTACACAGGCTCCGCGGCGATTTTTCCAAACGACAACGCTGAAGCCGCCGTTGTCACGGTCGTTCTTGTCGACGCGGCAGGGAACGAAGCGTCGCTGGCGGCGCCGTTCCCCGCGGCGATCGACACCGTTCCGCCCCGCATCGACTCCGTCTCGCATGACGCTGATCAGCCGCTCGCTAAAGGCGCTCTCTTGACGGTTCAACTTCAAGGGGAACCTGGGGGCAAGGCGTCCTTCGACATCGGAACGGCAAGGCGCGGCATTCTCATGTTTGACGACGGGGCGGGCGCCGATATGGAGCCGTTCGACGGGCTGTATGTCGGCGAATACGCGGTTCAGGAGGACGATCATCTCATTGATCAAACGGTGACAGGGCGCCTTGAAGACGCGAACGGCAACCGCGCCTCGTTGACGGCGGCGCGCCGCGTTACCTTAGACGCTGTCGCGCCGGCGCCCGTCATGGCGCTGCGCATAGCGGACGCGCCGAACGATCAAGGGAACGTTTTGAACTTGACCTGGGAATGGAGCGGCGACGCGCGCGACATCCGCCGTTTTTATGTGTACCGCGAAACGTTTCCGATTCACAGCGTCCGAGGGCTGATACCTGCGGCGAAGCATGCGGCGGAAGGCGGCGGAGGCTCCTACGCGCTGGATCTGGACGCGCCCATCAACAACGCGGACTATTACGCCGCGGTCGTTGCGATCGACTCGGCGCAGAACGAGAGCGCTCTTCTCGCCGGCGAATCGACCGCCGGACCTGCAGCGGCGGTCGACAATATCCGCCCCGCCGGACCGTCGAACGCCGCCGCCGAAGACGCGCCGAACGATCAAGGCGGACGCCTTCTGGCGACATGGACGCCCGGTCCGCCGGAGCCTGACTTTGAGGCGTATGTTCTTTATGTGACGGCGGCGCCGCTTTCCGATCCGCTTCCGCCTGACCTTCGCCCCGCCGCCGTTGTCGGCGACAGCGCCGCTTCGCAGGCGCTCATTCCTATTCCCGCGCCGACGCCCGCCGCAGACCCCGGCGAGACAAACCGACAGGGTCCGTTTTATGTGACCATTCTGGCGCGGGATGTGAACGGAAATCTGTCCCCCGCGCGTCCAGAGCAGGCGGCGGGACCCGTCTATTCAACGGACGACATCCCGCCTGAAGCGGTGTCAGGCGCGACCGCTATCGACGCGCCAAGCGACAAGGGCGGCTTTCTGATTGTCTCGTGGAACGACATTGACGACCCGACGATAGGCGAATACCGCGTCTATTTGACCGAAAGTCCCGCGCGGAACGGCGCCTCTTTAGAGGGCGTACAACCGGCGCGCTCGGTTCTGCGCCTGCCGAACGCGCCGCGTCCATCGGTTGCTGTCGAGACGCCTGCCGACAATGTTCCGTTTTATGTGACGGTCGCCGCTTCGGACGGTTCCGCCGGTCCGCCGGCGGTCGGGGCAGGCTCCACCGCGGGACCTGTGCGCTCCGTCGTCAACGAGGCGTCTGTCGACAGCGCCGTTCTGATACGCGCCGGGTTTGACGCGCGCGCTACGGCGCTGATCCCTGCAGGCGCCGCCCCGGAAGGCGCCTGGGTCAACATCGTTCCGCCTACAGGCGACGCGCTGCTTCAAGCGATGAAAGAGGCGAACGCGAACCTCGCCCGCGCCAACATGGACGACGCTTTTGAAGAGGAGCTGCGCGGCACAGCGCGCCTGTTCGTTTCCAACGCCCCGCGCCTTTACCGCCCCGCGACCGTCACGCTCGGCTTCCCTGCCCTGCCGGTCGCCGGCGATTCCGCGGAGGCGCCGATCATGATCTTTCGTCTGAACGCGGACGCTGTCCCCGCCCGCTGGGAGCTGCTGTCCGGACAGCAGCAGACCGACACATCGGCGGGCGCCGTTTCCGCCAACACGCGCGAGTTTGGGCTTTTCCGCGCCGGGCGTTTAAAGCTGCCCGCTTCGTTCGACCGAGTCGTTGTGTACCCGAACCCGTTTCGGTTGGGCGGTTTATCGCTTCGTTTTGAAAATCTGCCGCGCGGCGCCGAGGTGGCGATCTACACGTTGGACGGTCGGCTCGTTCGGCGGCTTGAAAAAAGCCTGGCAGGAACGGCGGAATGGGACGGCAGAACGCGCGGGGGGGATCTCGCGGCGACGGGCTTGTATCTATACTCGGCGTCGACCGCGGCAGGGAGCCGAGTCGGCCAAATCTTTGTGATACGGTGAGGGAAACGATGCGTTTGTCCGCGCTCGGCGCCTGCTGCGCGATATGGCTCGCCTTTCCATGCTGGCTCTCGGCGGGCGGCTTGACCGGTCCTGCCGCGCTGAACATGGAGGGAGGCGCGCGCGCCGCCGCGATGGGCGGAGCGTTCACCGCGGTCGCGGACGACGTCTCGGCGCTGTACTGGAACCCGGCGGGGCTGGGGCAGATTTCGGAGCCGCGTTTTCTGGGCGAGCATCTGGAGTGGGTCGGCGGAATACGGCGCGAATGGGCGGGGTTCGTCCAGCCGGTTCAGGAGATTGCCAGCGTCGCCGCCGCGGCGTCGATCCTGTCCGGCGGCGATGTCCCGCACACAACGCGCAGCGCAGGCAGTTATGAGACGATCGGGTCGTTTCAGTATTCGTCGCGCCATGCGCAGTTTGCCGCGGCGTCAAGGCGGATGGGCGATCTGCGCGTCGGCGGTTCGCTGGAGATTTTTCAGCAGGGGCTGGATTTTTCATTGAGCGAGACGGCGGGGTCGTCCGATTTTTCTGAAGCGCGTTCGGACGGGTACGCGGTTCATCTCGGCGGAATCTGGCATCCGCCGTTTTCTGGGTTGAAGGTCGGGGGAACCGTGCGCGGCTTAGGGTCGGACGCTCTTTTTTACGGCGATTCGATACCTCTGCCGCGTCAGCTGCGTCTCGGCGCGGCGTATGAACGGCAGATCGAATCGGCGCCGCCGATGGAGATACCGATCGAGCTGGCGGCGGCTCCCGCGCGCGTGTCGAAGGTGGAGTTTTTGACGATTGCGGCGGATGTGTCGTTTGAACGGGGGGCGTCGGCGCGGCTGCATGCGGGCGCGGAATATGTGTTTCAAAACGGCTTTGCGATTCGGGCGGGCTACCGTACCGGCGCCCCGTTGACAGGCGGGTTCGGCTTCGCAGGCAGATCGTATGAGATCGATTACGCCTTCACGCCGGCGGCGGAGCTTGGGAGCGCGCACAGGGTTTCGTTCACGCTCCTTTTCCGCTGAAGTTTCGCCGACATACCCCTTAAACTAGGACATTTGAACAGCTATGGAAAATATAACCGGAAGCGAAAAAGCATGAACCCAAAAAACCTGAACTATATCTGCGAAGAAGGGCGCTGGATCGCCCATGACGGAAACCGCGTCTATGCCGCCTATCTCATGAACGGAGCCGCCTTGAAGCCGTACATCTCCGTCCTGCCGGCTCCCAGCGGACGCAACCTGCTGGCAGACGCGCCGCACGACCATATCCATCACCACGGCGTCTGGTGGGGGCATGGCGACGTCAACGGAGTCACCTTCTACCTGGAGCTGCCGAGCCATAACCCCGGACGCATTCTCCACCGCGAATATGTCAGCCTCGACCTGAAAAAAGAGGCGGTCGGATTCACTCAAATACTGGACTGGAACGCCCCGACAGGCGAGACGCTCCTTCAAGAAACGCGCCGGATCGCGCTGCTCTTCAACCGAAGCGGCGGGTATGCGCTTGACCTTGAATCCGCCTATGAAGCGCAGACCGACATCGCGTTCGGAACGACCAAAGAGTCGGCGATGCCGATCATACGCATGGGGGACGCCTTCAACGGAAAAGCGGGCGGCGCGATACTCAACAGCGAAGGCGGACGCGGCGAAAAAGAGACCTTTGGACAGCCCGCCCGCTGGGTCGATTACAGCGCGCCCGTCCCCGAACGGTATGGACGGCATAAGCGCGAAGGCTTAGCCTGCCTAGACCATCCAAGCAACCCGCATCACCCGAATCGATGGTTCACGCGCGAATACGGGCCGCTCTCGCCGCGCGAGGGGCATCTCTTCACCGGCGCCGAAACGCTGCCGAAAGGAGACATCCTGCGTCTGAAACACCGCATCGTCGTCCACAAAGACGGACCCGATGAAGCGGACATCGAAGCCGCGTGGCAGGCATACGCCGACGAATGACCGCGCCATTCCCGCCCTTGGCCTGCGGTAAAATGTAACGCGCGGGAATCTTAAGGCGCCGCATGAGCGTACTGCCGGCGAGTCGATCCAGTTGACGCCGCGCCCGCCTTTCGGTTAACATACATAAAACGGCGCGGGCGTAGCTCAGCGGTAGAGCGTCAGCTTCCCAAGCTGAGGGTCGTGGGTTCAAGTCCCATCGCCCGCCCCATCCATTTTAGCCGCCGCTCCCTGCTTTAAAAACAAAACTCTCTCTAGTACGTTCAAGCGGCGTTTGATCGAAATATCTAGCTTTTAAGATTCCCGCTTGCGCGGGAATGACGAGATAAGCGTACCGTCTCTCTCCTGTCGCTTGCGTTCGGCGCTGCGGCGCGGTATGATGCGCATGTGAACGCCAATGCCGCATCG
Source organism: Candidatus Poribacteria bacterium (assembly GCA_963665845.2). Classification (GTDB taxonomy): domain Bacteria; phylum Poribacteria; class WGA-4E; genus JAPPNK01. The sequence continues at coordinate 828,540 of OY762492.1, read as the reverse complement.
AACGCGACTCATCATGGAAGAAAGACGCTCATGAAACGCTTCGCTCTCGCCTTACTGCTCCTCATGCTGCCGATAGGCGCGGCGCTCTCCGCCGGCCATGAAGCGCATGAAAATGAAAACGAAAATGAAAACTGGCCGCAATGGCGCGGTCCCCTCTCCACCGGCGCCGCCGACGGACACGCCAACCCGCCCATCGAATGGAGCGAAACGCAAAACGTCCAATGGAAAATCCCTCTCCCAGGCGTCGGACACTCCACCCCCGCCGTTTGGGAAGAGCGCATCTATGTACTCTCCTCCGCCCGAAACGGCGGCAATTACGATTTCATCGTCTCCGCCTACAACCGAAGCGACGGAAGCGAAGTGTGGAGCAAAACGGCCGTCTCCCTTCCCAAAAACGAAAGGGGACACGGCACCAACACCCTTGCCTCCGCCTCCGCCGCCACAGACGGCAGCGTACTGATCGCGCATTTCGGCTCCTACGGACTGTTCGCATACGACCTGGACGGCAACCTCAAATGGAGCAAAGACCTCGGAACAATGACCACCCGCAACCGCTTCGGCGAAGGCTCCTCGCCCGCCCTGCATGGCGAGACGCTTCTCATCTTGTGGGATCATGAAGGCGACTCGTTCATCGCCGCCTTCAACAAAAACAGCGGCGACGAAATATGGAGAGAGCCGCGCGACGAACCCACCAGCTGGACAACCCCGCTCATCGTGCAGCGCAACGGAACGGCGCAGGCGGTCGTGAACGGCACAAACGATATACGCAGCTACGATCTCAGCGACGGCAGCCTGCTCTGGTCATGCAAAGGCATGACGGGAAACGCCATTCCGTCGCCCGTCGCGCAGGACAACATGGTCTATTTGACGAGCGGCTTCCGCAGACACGCCCTGCTGGCGATCGATCTGGACAAGGCGAAGGGCGATATTACGGGAACGGACGCGGTCGTCTGGGAGGCGGACAGGGACACGCCGTATGTTCCGTCGCCGCTGCTTTACCAGAACATTCTTTACTACCACAAGCGGCCTGCATACATCTCGGCGCGGGACGCCCTGAGCGGCGATCTGCTTTTCGGGCCGGTCAGGCTGGACGGGGCGGACGATATGGTGTACGCCTCTCCCGCCGGCGCGGCGGGGCGCGTGTATATTCCGACGCGGGACGGGTTCACCTTCGTTTTGAAGGCAGGACCGAAGTTTGAGCTGCTCCGCGTCAACATGCTGGAGGACAAGTTCAGCGCGTCGCCGATCATTCTCGGCGGCGACATCTACCTGCGCGGCGAAAAGTCGCTTTACTGCCTGCGCGCGTCAGAGTAAAAAGGAGTTTGAGCATGCGTCATACAACATGGATCGCGGCGGTTCTGTGCGCGGCGGCGTTCATCGTTCCGCGGCATGCCGAGGCGGAAAACTGGCCCAACTGGCGCGGACCGACCAGCGACGGCGTGAGCCTTGAAACGAACCTGCCCGCCGAATGGTCGACCGAAAAGAACATTCTATGGCGGCGCGAACTGCCCGGCGCGGCAGGCGCGACCCCGATCGTCTGGGAAGACCGCATCTTTTTGACTGCCGGACTGCCCGACAAGGAGGAGGTGGCGCTGCTCTGCCTCAACCTGGACGGCGGCATCCTGTGGCAAAAAAGCTTTGCGGATGAAAACTGGTCGGCGCGCGGCGGAGACGGAAACGCCGCCTCCCCCTCGCCCGTCACGGACGGCAAACATGTCTGGGCGTTCGCCAGCAACGGCGACCTCGCCTGCTACGACTTCAAAGGCGGCGAAGTATGGGCTTTGGACCTAGAAAAAAGGTACGGGCGCATTGAGATGGGGTTCACCTTCGCCTCCACGCCTGTTTTGGACGGCGGCAGGCTCTATCTGCAGCTGATCCACGCCCGCGACTCGCTGGTCGTCGCGCTTGACAAAAGCGGCGGCAAGGAGATCTGGCGGTATAAACGCGGCAGCGACGCGCGCGGCGAATCGAAGCAGTCGTACGCCTCTCCGTTTTTATGGCGCGCGGACGGGCATGAGTCGCTCATTGTACATGGCGCGGATTACGCGACGGGGCATGCCCTGGAGGACGGCGAAGAGCTGTGGCGCCTCGGCGGCTTGAATCCGCAAAGCAGTTACAATTCGGGTTTCCGCTTTGTGGCGTCGCCGGTCGCGCGGGACGGCCTCGTCGTCATCCCGACAGCGAAACGCGGACCGACGGTCGGCTTGAAAGGGCCGCTGAAAGCGAATGTGAACTTCAAGTGGAAAGTCGACACGACAGGCGACGTTCCCTCGCCGCTCATCTACGACGGGCTGGTGTATATCTGCCGAATCAACGGCTTTCTGGTCTGCGTGGACGGCGAAACGGGCGAGGAGGTCTACAATGTGGAAGCGGCGCGCGGCGACTACCGCTCATCCCCTGTCTATGCGGACGGTAAAATCTACCTGATTTCCAGAAGAGGAGTCGTCACGGCGGTAAAGGCTGGGCGGACATATGAACCCGCAGGGTTCAGCGACATGGGCGAAACCGCCTCCGCCTCCATGGCCGTTTCAAACGGGCGGCTCTACATCCGCACCTACAAGGCGCTTTACGCGATTGGGGAGAAATGAGCGCTGGCTGGAGGGGTCGGCATTAAGCCTTCCCCTCCAGCGCGCCACAGGTCGTCATTCCCGCGTAAGCGGGAATCTTAACCGCCGCAGCCGTTGCCGGCACTTTAAACCCCCCTCCCCCTTTTCAAGGGGGGATCGGACTCGGCGCTGATCGTCATTCCCGCGTAAGCGGGAATCTTAACCGTCGCAGCCGTTGCCGGCTTAAACCCCCCTAGCCCTCCTTTTCAAGGGGGAATCGGACCCGGCGCGGTTTTATTCCGCTTCTTCAGAGCCTTTGGCGAGCGCTTTTTCCAACGCTTCTTCAAGCCGTTTGTCGTCTTCCCCGCCGTATCCCACGATGTGGTTGACAAGGGTTCCGTCGCGGTCAATCACATAGGTGGCGGGTATGCCGCTGATATGGTATCGGACGAAAGCGGTTTTTGCGTTGATGAAGGTCGGGAAGGTGTATCCGCCCGCTTCTAAGAATTCCGCGGGTTTTTGAGGATCCTCCTGGTTGACCCCGTAGACAAGCAGCCCGTCATCCTTGTACGCTTCGTACAGCTTTTGGAGATGCGGCATCGCTTGGATGCAGGGACCGCACCATGTCGCCCAGAAGTCGAGAACGACGACATTGCCTTTCAGATCGGAGATGGTCGCCTCGCCGCCGCTCAGATCTTTGAGCGTGAAGTCGATGGCCGGCTTGCCGACTTCCGGTTTCAGTTGACCGAACTCCTCCACCATTTTCCATTTCGGATCCGGCTCGAACCGTTCGGCGGGCGGATCCTCGTTGAGCGATGCGCTTTTCTGAACGATGTTGTAGGTGAAGGTGAGCTTCTGTTCGTTCGCGGTGACGGAAACGTCGAAGGTCTGTTTTGCGATGAGGTTTGTTTCAGGATCGATCCAGAGAGTCGCTTCCATGGGCGGCTCTTCTACATGGAACTGAATCATGCTCATCTCATACAGGTCAACATTAAGGAACGCATGGAGTATTCCGAGTCTGCCCACCTTCTCTCTAAACGCCCTTTGCAGCGCCTTGTCATGCGCGCCTGGTTGGATCGACACTTTGAGCGTTTTGTATGTTTTTTCGGTTCCGTTCAGCTCCAGCGTTTCGTCCGGCAGCAGTTCCAGAACGGCAATCTCGTCAATGGAATGGGGGGATTCTGGGAGGCCGCTGGTTGCAAATCCGCCGTTTTTGTCCGCAAAGGTGTATGCGGCAAATCCGGTCCGAATCTGCGCGGAGTCGGTCTTCATGATCTCCCCAAAATCGGGCGATGCGATCCAAAAGCTGCCGTTACTGATCAGAACGGCGTCCAGCAGTTCGGGCCCGGCAGGATTCTCCATGCTGCTGGAGGATCGGGCGAGATTGTCAGAGGAGAGCTCCAGCGTGTCGGTCTGGCTGAGCTGTTCAATGGCGCGGCTGCCTTGCGGGGTGTTGAAGCTGAGGGTTTTTTTCCATTCGAAAGAGCCTTTGTCGATGGCGGCGTAAGCGTCGTTCGTTTTTTTCAGCTGCTGAAACGCTTCGTCGGCATGGTCGCCATGGCTGGCGGCGTGAAGGTTGACAAGCGCGGCGGAGGCGAGAAAAAGAGCGGCAATGGTGCGCATCATGCTTTCCTATGCGTGTTGAGTGTGTGCGCGTTCTTCTGTTGAATGCAGCGTTTTGGCTGCATACCTGTTTCTATTATACACAACCTGGCGGCAAAGCGCAAAGCGAACCTCAACGCGGCAGTCTCTATAGACGATGATTTCGATTTTTAGAGCGCCGTTTTAGAATGCGGAGGCTGTCTGAAAAAACTCTGGATTCCCGCTTGCGCGGGAATGACGGTTTGGATCGGCGGGCCGTCGCGCAAAAAATGAACGTCATCGCCTGTTAGGTACTGCCCAATGCGAACGCGATTCACATGCCCGCCCAAAGGCGCTATGCTGTTCGTATGAAACGCAGAGCGGCGAACATCATCGCGGCGGCTGTCTTGCTGTCCGCATGCCTCCTTTTAAGCGCGGAGCAGAATGCCCGCAGGGAAGCATGGGACCCGTCCAAATATCCTGAAGAGACCGCGCAGTTGGTCAAGCAGGCTGAAGAGGCGTATGCCGCCCAAAAATATGAACTGGCGCTGAAATTGTACCTTGACATAGAAAAGGCGCATCCAGAGATTCCGCTGGCGCATATCGGCGCCGCCGCGTCCGCCGCGCATCTGGACAAAAACGCGCTTGCCGTGAAACATTACCGCATCGCCTCCGACGCGCTGCCGCACCACGGGTCGCTCCTCGGCGAGCTGGGGGACGCGCTCATGCGGCTTGAACGGCATAAAGAGGCGGAGGCTTCGTATCTCCGCGCCCTTGAAACGGACGCTCAAATGCGCCGCGCCTCATGGATGCTTTCCTTAGGTACCATCGCCTCGCAGCGAAATCAGCATGAGAAAGCGGCGGAATGGTGCCGAAAAGCGCTTGAAATAGAACCGAACAACGCCGCCGGGCGCCATAACCTCGCCTCGGCGATGCTCCGCCTCAACCGCCTGGACGAAGCGGACGAACAATACCGCCTCGCCCTCAAGCTGAACCCGCGCAACGCAAAGGCGTTTTTTGGACGGGCGCAGATCGCGCAGCGGCGCGGGAGCCTCTACGCGGCGCGCGACCGGTATCTGCGCGCCGCCGAGCTGGATCCGTATGAACCGACCTACCATTACGCCGCCGCGCAGACGATGCTCCGCCTCGGCGACCGCGAAGGTTATCAAAAAGCGCTTCAAAAGTATCGCCGCGCCAAGTCGGAGACCTATTACGTTCAGGCGCTGAACTACATGCGCCGAAAAGAATGGAAGAGCGCGCTGGCCCGTCTGCTTCCCGCCGTTGAAACGGATCCGCTTTACGCCGTTCCTCGGCGCGACCTCGCGTTCTGCTATCTGCGCTTGGGACATCTGAAACGGGCGCGCGCCGAGTTTCAAACGGCGCTGAAACTGGAGCCGAACTCGCCCCAAGCGCTGCTGTATCTCGGCGTGTGCGAATTCCAAAGCGGGCGGATGAACGAGGCGGAGCGGCTTTTCCGCCAAACGATTCAGTTAAGTCCCGATATGACCGACGCCTATCAGCAGCTGACGCGCGTTTTTGAGGCGCAAAATCGGATGGAGGAGGCGGTTCAAACGCTCAACGAGGCGCTGAAAAGAAACGCGGAATGGGCGCCCGGTTTATGGCGCAGGGGAAGGGCTTTGTCGAGGCTCGGCAAAACGGCGGAGGCGGAAAGCGACTTCCGCGCCAGCATGCGCATCGCGCCGGCGTCGCCGTTTCCAAAGATCGACCTAGCGCGTCTTCTGGCGGAAAACGGGCGAAGCCTGGACGAAGCGCTGAAGTTGTCTGAAGAGGCGCATGAAGCCGCGCAGAGCGCCGAAAGCGCCGCGGCGTATGCTGTCGCGCGACATGCCCGCGGAGAGGCGGACGCGGCGCGCCGCCTTCTGGGTGAAGCTCTTCAAAAAGACGCGCAGCATCCGGATGTGCTCTCGGCGCGGAAGTTCATCGAAACGCGGGCGAAACGATGAAGCGCGCGCTCGGCGCCTGCATATGCGCGTTCGCCTTAACCGTTCTCTCAACGGCGGAGGCATGGGTCGCCTTTAAAGAGATTGCGCAGGAAGCGGGCGTCTCTTTTCAGCATGACAACGGCGCGAAAGGCGAACGGCGGCTGCCCGAAACGCTCGGCTCCGGCTGCGCGCTTTTCGATTACAACCGGGACGGGCTGCTTGACATCTATCTGGTGAACGCGGGCGATTTTCAAGAAAACGGCGCGCCCAATAAGCTTTTCAAAAATCAAGGCTCCGGCGCCATCCAAATGTTCATAGACGCGACGGAGGAAGCGGGCGTCGGGGGCAGCGGCTTCGGCGTCGGAACGGCGGTCGGCGACTACAACGGGGACGGATGGGAAGACCTTTACGTATGCAACTTCCGCCAGAACGCCCTTTACCGAAACAACGGCGACGGAACCTTCACCGACGCCGCGCAGGAAGCGGGCGTCGCCGATCCGCGGTGGAGCTCCGCCGCCGTCTTCTTCGACATGGAAAACGACGGCGACCTGGACCTGTTTGTCGTCAACTACATCGACTATCAAAAAGAGCTGGACGAGTGCGCCCTAGACAAAATACGGGTGTACTGCGGGCCGGAGCGGTTTTTGCCGCTGCAGGACGCCCTTTACCGAAACAACGGCGACGGAACCTTCACCGACATCTCCAACGAAGCGCGGATCTTGTTTGAGGGGCGGGGACTCGCCGCCGCCGCGGCCGACTACGACAACGACGGCGACGCCGACCTGTTCATCGCCAACGACATGAACCCCGACTTTCTCTACCAAAACAACGGCGACGGAACCTTCGACGAGATCGGTTTCATCGCCGGAACCGCCTTGACCGAAGACGCCGCGATGGGAAACGGGATGGGGGTCGACCTCGCCGACTTCAACAACGACGGGCGGCTCGACCTGCTCGTGACGAATTTTCAAGACCAGGTGAACGCGCTGTACCGCAACGATCCGGACGGGTTTTTCACGGACGTTTCCTTCCCCTCCGAGATCGCCGTCCCAAGCCTGCCGAAGCTGTCATGGGGCTGCGCGTTTGCCGATTTTGACAACGACGGCTGGAAAGACATCTTCATCGCCAACGGGCATCTGCATGACAACATCGCGGAATGGTCGGAGAGCGGCGTGTATGCGCAGCCGCAGCTGACATTCCGAAATCGGGGAGACGGAACCTTTGAGGATGTGTCGGCGCGGAGCGGGGACGTTTCTCTCCCAGCGGTGAGCCGAGGCGCCGCGTTCGGCGACATCGACAACGACGGCGACATCGATATACTGGTCAACAACCTGCATGGGCAGGCGGCGCTCTACCGCAACGACGGAGGCAACCTGAACGGATGGATTCGCGTCGTTCTGGAGCCGACGCAATGGGCGCAGGGCGCGCGCGTTCAGTTGACGGCGGAGGGCGGAACGGCGGTCATCGACGAGCCGGTCGGCGACGGCAGCTACGGCTCCCATTCCGACATGCGGCTGCTGTTTGGCGTCGGGGACGCGCGGCGCGCCTCCGTTTCGGTTCGCTGGCGCGACGGGCAAACGTCAGCGCCTGTAGAGACGTCTGTCAACCGCTCGGTCGTTATTCGCCGCCCCGCTGAATAATTCGTCATTCCGCCTCCAATAGCCTGCCCCCGTGAAAACGGGGGTCATTCCGCCTCCAATAGCCTGCCCCCGTGAAAACGGGGGTCATTCCGCCCCATATAGCCTGCCCCCGTGAAAACGGGGGTCATTCCGCCTCCAAATAGCCTGCCCCCGTGAAAACGGGGGTCATTCCCGCGCAAGCGGGAATCCAGAGTATTTCTAGACAGCCTACACATTCCAAAGCGGTTCTAAAACCAGCCCATCGCCTATTGAGGCAGCCCGCGAGGAAAGCAGTTGCGCAAACAGCCCGCCTTTGGCATACTGCCCAAAACGGCAAACAGGAATCGCGCGAAAGGCGGACCATGGCGCAAGACTTCAACCCCGACACCCTCTACTACGGCGACTGCCTAGACTGGATGCGCGAGTGGGAATCGGACTGCGTCGACCTGATTTATCTTGACCCGCCGTTCAATTCCAACGCGAATTACAACGTCCTCTTCAGCGATAAAGGCGACGGAAAAGCGCAATACCGCGCCTTCAGCGATACATGGAGCTGGGACGCCGCGGCCGCCAAACGGTATGCGGAGTTTGAAAACGCCCCCGGACGCCTTGCGCATGACGCCATCGTCGGGCTGCGCCGCATACTCGGCCGCTCCGGAATGTTGGCGTACCTGACCTACATGGCGGAGCGTCTAGAGGAGATGCGCCGTATCCTGAAACCGACAGGCTCCATCTACCTCCACTGCGATTCGACTGCCAGCCACTACCTTAAAACCGTCATGGACGCTATCTTCGACAGGCGCAATTTCCGCAATGAAATTGTGTGGAATCGCAGCGCGGAAAACTTATCGCGAAAGAAATGGCGTCGCGCGTCAGAAACGCTTTTCTACTACACTAAAGGCAAAACATGGACATGGAATCCGCAATACGACCCCTTAAATCCGCGTCAGGTTGAGCGCGACTATCGCTTCGAAGATGAACGCGGACGATACACGACCACATCATGCACGAATAACGCTCACAGGCCAAATATGGTCTATGAGTTTCATGGGAACGTCCGCCAATGGCGGTATTCAAAAGAAACGATGTTGAAATATGAGCGCGAAGGTCTGCTCGTTTTTAACGACAAGGGAATTCCCAGACGCAAGCGATACCTGGCTGATGTTCCAGGGCGCCTAATGACGAACGTATGGTCAGATATAAATGTCCTCACGGCAAATCAGCGCGAACGCTTAGGCTACCCGACGCAAAAGCCGCTGGCGCTGTTAAACCGCATTATTGAGGCGTCGTCCAACGAAGGCGATATTGTCCTGGATCCGTTTTGCGGCTGCGGCACAGCGGTGGAAGCGGCGCGCCGTCTCAACCGCCGCTGGGCTGGCGTCGACATCAGCTCCTTCGCCATCGATCTCGTTCAGCAGCGGCTGCAGGATGAGTCGATCCCTGTCAAGGGCATTCCCGCCGATCTGGAGTCGGCGCGCAAGTTGGCGCGCGAGAAGCCGTTTGAGTTTGAATCCTGGGCGGTGACGCGCCTTCCAGGTTTCGCGCCGAACACGAAGCAGGTGGCGGACGGCGGCGTGGACGGCCGCGGCATGCTGTATGACGAGCCGGACGATTGGGATTCGCGTCTCGCGCTGGCGCAGGTGAAGGGCGGTAAGTTCACCGCCGGCGCGCTGCGCGACTTTATCGGCGTCATCAACAGCGACGAGGCGGCGATCGGACGCTTCATCACATTGGATCCTGTCGCGTCGGCGACTGCAAAATCGAACGCCGTGGAGCAGGGTACGATCGTCGTCCGCGGTCAATCGTATCAGCGGCTGCTTCTCTGGTCAATGGACGACTATTTCAACAACCGCCCATGCCCTCTCCCGCCGATGACCAACCCGTACACGGGCAAGCGGATGCAGCAGGGGCTGTTTTAGCGGCGGGCGAAAACCCCCCTAGCCCCTTTTCAAGGGGGAATGCGAATGCGTCTTTTTCAAGGGGAATTCTTTGTCCGCCGGCTGTCTAATCCTATCCTTCTTTTCAATCCTGAAAATCGTAGTTCAGAAAACGCGCCGACCTGAAAATCGTAGTTCAGAAAACGCGCCGAAGGGTGTATAGTTTAAGCAGATCAACCGACTGGAGAAACGCATGAACCCGCCTATCGTGAGAGCCGCCATGCTCAGCTTCGCCCATGTCCACGCGGAGGGGTACGCCCGTCAGGCGAACGATCTGGACGGCATTCAGCTCGCCGCCGTCTGGGACGAAGAAGAATACGGCGGCGTACAGGGCGCCGAACGGCACAACCTAGATTTCCACAGCGACCTGGACGCCCTGCTCGCGCGGGACGACATCGACGCGGTCATCGTGAACGCGATCACCTCCGCCCATCCCGATGTCATGGTCAAAGCGGCGCAGGCAGGCAAACATATCTTCACCGAAAAAGCGCTCGCCGTTGATATCGACGGATGCGACGCGATCATCGACGCGGTTGAAAAAGCGGGCGTCAAGTTCATGATCTCGCTCCCTTCCCGCTGCCAACCCGACCTGCTTCTCGCCAAAAGAGCGGTAGAAGACGGCCTCCTCGGCGACCTGACTTTCGGGCGCGGACGAGTCGCCCATTCCGCCTCCTTAGACGGATGGTTCGGCGGACCCAGCGCCTGGTTCGCCGACAAGGAACGGGCAGGCGGAGGCGCCCTGTTCGACCTCGGCTGCCACCGCATGGATGTGGTCCCGTGGCTCATGGGCGAGCCGAAAAAGGTGACGGCGATCATCAACAACGTCAGCGATTCCTATGAGATCGACGACAACAGCGTCACGCTCATCGAGTTTGAAAACGGCGGCATCGGCGTCGTGGATGTGTCATGGGTTCACCGCTCCGGTCCGAATCCGCTGGAGTTATATGGAACGGAAGGCTCGCTTGTTATGGGCGCAGGTCCGCCCCGCCTTGAAACGCGCCGGCTGGACGACGCGGCGCGAGACGCCTATCTAGAGAACGCGCCCGCCGCCTTGCCGATTCCGATGGCGCAGTGGGTGAACGCGATACGCAGCGACGCGCCGATGACGATCAACATACAGGACGGGCGCCTGTTGACGGAGCTGATGCAGGCGGCGTATTTGTCGTCGGAGTCGGGGAAGGCGGTATCGCTGCCGTTGTGAGATGCGTTTTTTTTGGCGTTCCAGAGTTTGCGGTTCCAAGTTTGCGCCGTTTGGCGTCTTCGTCGTCGGCGGAGCTGGCGGCGGTTGTCGCGCAGCCTGACCGTCCGCGCGGACGCGGGCGCAAGTTGTTGCCGCCGCCGGTCAAGGTTGCCGCGGAGAGTCTCGGCATTCCCGTTTTACAGCCGCCGCGCGTTCGGGACGCCGCGTTTATCGAAACGCTGCGCCGTTTGAAACCGGACATTGCCGCGGTTGTCGCTTATGGGCAGCTGCTGCCGAAGTCGATTTTAGAGATACCGCGCTTTGGATTCATCAACCTTCATCCGTCCGCGCTGCCGAAATACCGCGGCGCCGCGCCGATACAGCGCGCCCTCTGGAACGGCGATACCAAAACGGCGGCGACCATCATGCAGCTGGATGAGGGGGAGGATACGGGTCCCGTCTTGGCGTCGCTTCCCGTTCAAATCGGTAAGGATGATACGGCGCTGGAATTGTCCACCCGCCTCGCCGAGATCGGCGCCGACCTGCTCGCGTCAGTCGTGGAGCGTTACCCTGACAACCCGCCGGCGCCGAAGCCTCAAGACGACGCGCGCGCGACAAAGGCGCCGAAGCTGGAACGGGAAGACGGACGCATCGACTGGAGCCAGCCCGCGTTGACCTTATATAACAGGTTTCGCGCCTGCGCTGGATGGCCCGGCGCATGGACATATCTGCCCGACGGACAGCGGCTGAAGATCGTTGCGTGCAGCGCGGTGAAAGAGTTGACGAAGCCGCTCGGCGGTCCGCCGGGGACGGTTGAGGCGGCGCGCGGAATTCTGCGCGTTAAGACAGGTCAAGGCGCGCTGGAACTGTTGACCGTCCGTCTGCCCAACCGCGCCGATATGAGCGCCGCCGATTATCTGAACGGTCTGCGCGGCGCGGTTCCATCCCGTTTTCTTTCTGGAGAGCCGTCATGAAATGGGCGGTCGGCGGGGCGCTTCTTTTTTTAAGAACAATCTCCACGTTGAACGGCTTGTTCATTCTGGCGGTCGCCGCCGCGCTGATCTGGGCTGTAGCGTTTTTGTTGTTTGCGTATGTCTGGCTGCCGGGGTTTGTGGCGGGAGAGGAGGTTGCCGTGCCGGACGACCTGATCGGATTGTCCTATAAAGAGGCGGTCGAACGCGCCCTTGATGTTGGCTTCCGCGTCGACTACGCGAAGACAACGTATCAGCACAGCGCGGAGATGCCGTTCGGCTACATCATTTCTCACACGCCGCGCCCTGGGCAGAAGGTGAAAGCGACGCGCGCGCTCGTTTTCACCGTCAGCAACGGTCCGGAGATGGTCTCCGCGCCGGATATTGTCGGCTACTCGGAGCGGGAGGCGGAGTCGCAGATCAAAACGGCGGGATTGCGCCTCGGCGCCGCCGCCTATGCGTATTCAGACGCGCTCGTTGAAGCCGGCAAGGTGATCGCCTCAACCCCCCAAAGCGGCGACGCCGTTGAGAGCGGCTCAAAGATCGATATACTTGTCAGCCTCGGCCCGCGCCGAATCCAGGTTCGCATGCCGAACCTGATTGGCAAGGAATTCACGGAGGCGGAAGCGATACTCGCCGAGCGCGGCTTGCGCATCGGCGATGTGAAGATCGGGATTGATCCGAGCCGTCCGCGGCGCCCGATCGCGCTGTCGCAGGAGCCGGCGCCGGGCGAAATGACCTACCAAGGAGCGTTCGTTCGGCTAACGTTGAACGCGGCGGGCGGCTCCAGAGCGGGCAGGCTGGTCGTCGCTTCCCATACCGTAACAGGCAGCCGCGGCGCCTACCAACATGTTCGGCTTGTTATTGAGGATGACGAAGGCAGGCATATTCTGATCGATGACCGCGTTCAAGGCGGAAGCCCGCTCAGCTTTCCGAGAACGGTCGTCGGAAACGCGCGGCTGCTCATCTATGAAAACGACATGAAACGCCCCATACAACGGAAACGCTTGCCATGAACAAGCCGACGATCGTCATCGCCCCCTCGCTTCTTTCCGCCGATATGTCGAACCTCGGCGGCGAACTGAAACGCATCGAAGAGGCCGGCTGCGAATGGGTTCATATCGATCTGTTTGACGGCAGATTTGCCCCAAACCTCTCCTTCGGTCCCAAGACGGTGTCGGATCTGCGGCGGGGCGCCGAGCTGTTTTTGGACGTCCACCTGATGCTTTACGATCCGCTGCCTTGGGCGGAGCGGTTTGCGTCGGCGGGGGCTGACCAGATCACCATTCATCTGGAGGCGGGCGGCGATACGGCGTCCATTTTAGAAACGATCCGCGCCGCCGGCTGCCGCGCCGGCCTCGCCTTAAAACCGGACGCCGCGGCAGAAGCGGCGTTTCCGTATCTTGACCAGATCGACCTGCTTTTGCCGATGACCGTTTATCCAGGCTTTTCCGGGCAGCGTTTTTTGCCTGAAGTCGTCCCAAAGATCGCCGCGGCGCGCGATGAGATCGAACGGCGCGGGCTGCAGGTACGCATTCAAGCGGACGGCGGAGTCTCAACCAAGACGGCGCCGACGCTGGCGCGGGCGGGCGTGTCCGCGTTTGTCGCCGGCTCCGCCCTGTTCGGTTCCGACGACCTCGCCGCCGCCGCCGACAACATACGCCAAGCCGCCGCAAACGCCCAAAGGAGCGACCCATGAAAACCGCCTCCATCGTCAGCTTCGGATGCAAGGCGAACCAGTACGACTCGCAGGCGATGGGCGAAGCGTTGACCGACGCCGGCTACCGCATGGTTCACCCGCCCGAACGCGCCGATCTGTATATCGTCAACACATGCTCCGTGACGGGGCAGTCGGACGCCAAGGCGCGCAAGGCGATACGGCGCATTCACCGCATCAGCCCCGACTCGACGATATTCGTCACGGGCTGCTACGCGCAGAACGCGGGCAGCGCGCTGCTGGAAATTGAAGGCGTCGACAAGGTGTTTGGAAACGCGGAAAAGTTTGCCCTGACCGAACTGGTACGCGAGGCGGAGCGGGCGCAAACCTTGCAGCGCGAGTATGTCGGCGACCCGGACGCGCGCGTCGACCTGGGCGAGTTTGGGCTAAGCGTCGCCTCCTTTGACCAAAAAACGCGCGCCCTCCTGAAGATACAGGACGGCTGCAGCCAGTTCTGCTCATTCTGCATTATCCCTTACACGCGCGGGCGCATGCGCAGCCGTCCGCTGGATGAGATCGCCGACGAGGCGCGCCGCCTGACCGAGAACGGATACGCCGAAATCGTCGTTACAGGCGTTCATCTCGGCGCATACGGCAAGGATATTCGGCGCCGCTGGAGCGTCGCGGATGTCCTGCGCGCCCTCCATGAGCTGCCCCGCTTGAAACGGCTGCGCCTCTCATCGATAGAGCCGATGGATGTCCCGCCCGAGCTGATACAGACGATGGCGGAGCTGCCGAAATGCGCGCGGCATCTGCATCTGCCGCTGCAGAGCGGGTCGACGCCCGTTTTGAAGCGCATGCGCCGCCGTTATACCGCCGGTCAGTTTCTGTCGCTTGTGGAATCGGCGCGGGAAGCGATGCCGGACATCGGCTTGTCGACCGACGTCATGGTCGGCTTCCCAGGGGAGACGGACGCGGACTTTGAGGCGACGATGCGCGTTGTGGAGCGATGCGGTTTTCACCGCCTGCATGCGTTCCGCTACTCCCCGCGGGAGGGGACGCCGGCGGCGCAGTTTGACGACCAGATACCCCCTTGGACAGCGGGAGAGCGGAGCGCCGCCCTGCGCGAACTGGGCGCAAAACTGACGCGCCGTTTTCAAGAGGCGTCGCTCGGCTCCTCTGCCGAGGTTCTCATTGAGGATGTGAGAGAAGGCGCGGACGGGTCGCTCGCGGGCTACACGGGCAACTATCTCCGCGTATTGACCGACGCGGCGCCAGACGACATCGGCAAACTGCGGCGCGTCCGCCTTCAAGCGATAGAGGGCGGGCGGATGCGCGGCGCGCTTTTCAGTTGACGCGCCCGCTGATCCAGGCCGTCATTCCCGCGCAAGTGGGAATCTTAGACGCAGTTGTCGTCTGAACTAGGATTGCCAAGATTGAAAAGATTGCCAAGAGAACCGCCGAAAAAAGCGCGCTCAACTAGACCGTCATTCCCGCGCAAGCGGGAATCCAGAGGCGAACCCGAAACCGTCCGCCCTTGCGGTAAGACGTCATGCCGACATGTCCCAACTAAAGACGTAAGGTCAGATGACGTACTGCTTGATTTGAACAGGGTTTTCGTACATCATCGTTTGTAGAGGTTCCCGCCTCAACGCCCCTCGCCGTCTAGCCCGTGTAGGGTACCGTCCCATGCGCGTTCACCTGATACCCCCACTCCTCCAGATACGCTTGACCCGGCAAAAAGGCGTCGCCGCGCGCCTCTAAACGCCGCGACAGCCAAGCGTCCAGTTCGCCTTGTACCTCCGACGCTTCGGGCGATCCGATCAGGTTGTTCAGCTGATGCGGGTCCTTCTCCAGGTCGTACAGCAGCCACGGCCCCTCCAGCGAACGAACATACGAGTAGCGCGGCGTTCGCAGCCCGCGGTATTCGCGCCCCGCTTTCCGTTTCAGGATGTCCGCCCGCTGTTCCTCGTTCAGACGGCGCAGATACTCGCCGAGAGAGGGGCAGCCGTTGTCGGCGCGCCATTGACCGAAGGGGTGGTAACAGGCGGTGACGACCGCGCCGTCGTTCGGAGGCGCGCCGCCCTGGACGCAGGCGGAGAAGTCGGCGCCTTCCATCGTGTCCGGTATCTCCGCCTCCGCCAGCCCCAGCAGCGTCGGCATCGCGTCCAGCAGGTCGATGGCGGCGCCGTCGATGACGCGCCCTTCGCGCCCCAGCTTAGCGGGGCAACGCAGCAGAAACGGGACGCGAATCGACTCCTCCCACGGACACTGTTTTTTCCATAAGCCTTGCGAACCGAGCATGTCGCCGTGGTCGGAGGTGAAAAGCAGCAGCGTGTTTTCGTCCTGACCCGTTTCGCGCAGCGTCTGTAAAAGGGAGCCGACGCAGTCGTCCAGCGCGGCGCAGTGGGCGTAGTAGCCGGCAAGGTCGCGCCGCGCCGCCGCCTCCACTTCCGCCGGAACATTCGGCGGGAGCTGTACCTCGTCAGGGTTGAAACGGGCGCGGTATTCGTCCGGCGCGGTGTGGTACGGCGCATGCGGCGGTCCCCATGCGAGCGTCAAGAAAAACGGCGCGGAACCGCCGCGTTCGCGGATATACCGCTCCGCGTCTTTCGTCTGGGCGAAGGCGTCGTACCCGTCCCAAACGCGCCGCTCGGTTGAATCGCCCTCGTAGTAGAAAGAGTTGTTGTAGTTGTGCGTACACTCCAGCGCCTTCCAGTAATCGAAGCCGAGGCGCCTGTCGGGCGGGACGGGGTTGGCGCGCCCGTGGTTGTTGATGTGCCACTTGCCGATGTAGGCGGTTTGATAGCCCGCGGATTGGAACGCTTCGGCGGCGCTGGTTCCGCGCGTGTTGAGCGGGACGTCGTTCACAAACAAGCCGTGCGTCAGCGCCGTCTGCCCTGTGAGAAAGCAGGCGCGGGACGGCGTGCAGACAGGGACGCCGGCGATCGCATGTTTGAACTGGACGCTTTCGTCGGCGAGCGCGTCCAGATGCGGCGTCTCGACTTGAGCGTTTCCGTCGAAGCCGGTCGCATGGGCGCGCCACTGGTCTGCAAACAGGACAAGGACGTTCGGGCGTTTCATCGTCTCTCCGCTTCACGCTGTTTCGTTGAAGCAGAATAAACGAGGCGGGGCGGCGGCGCAAGCAGGCTCACTTTTCAAGGCGGACGGCAAGCCAGGCAATTTTGAAACTAATTCTCAATAAGCCCCAAATTCAGCTCAATGATTTTGAAATCGGGATGATCCTCATAACCCCATGTATATTTGAAAGTTTTATGGGTGGGAGGCGGATTTTCCATGGACTCAATCTTAAGGCGGACAGATTGCAGCTGCCGCTCCAAAGACAGCTCCCCGTTTCTTTGCCTTTCCAACAAATCTCGCTCATCATTTATCAACATTTCCAAATCTAAAAGTTTCTTTTTCGTTGAAAACGGCCGCGTTTGATAGCGCACGACCACTTTGGTATTCGGCTCCTTGATCGTGTAAAGCTCTCCGTTCGGTAAGGTGAACACATTGGGCAACAGCGTCCTTGAGATACGCCCTCCCCGAACGAGCAGAGCCGTTGAGCTTAATTCGTGAGGCGGTATCTCGTCCTGAAAATAGACGAGCGACCTCCACAACTCAGGATAGGCGCCGCCTTTGTAAATACGATCTTGAACAATCACTCTCGCCTGCATCTGCGCAGCGAGTTGCTCGAGACCTTCGTCCAGCAATCGGTCATATTCAATGACCACAAGGCGCGTATATTCGTCAAGAGTCGCGTCTATCGTCGCAAACTTAAGTTCGCCCGCGTTCGCAGCGAGGGGAATTGTTCGATGCGGTTGGTCTGTGTCCGCCGACACAGGCTTTGGCGTTTCGATGTCGGCGCGGGGCGGCGCCTCTTGGACATCGGGCTGGTTTATTCGCGGCGACTGCTGTTGCAGAGTCAGCTCCGCGCCGTTTTCAACGCCCTTGCCGCCGTCTCGATTTGCCCATAACCACACGAAGACAGCAAGCGCAACGCACGCAGCGAATACAAGAGCCGCCCAAAAACGTTTCATGGAGAATGTATTTCTTTCTTAGGGAGCTGTTCCATGGGACATTTCAATCCTATTGTAAGCGAAGTTTAATGTGACCGCAACCGTGAGGATCTGGATCACCCTCAATATCGTCTCTCCGCTTCACGCTGTTTCGTTGATGCAGAATAAACGAGGCGGGGCGGCGGCGCAAGCAGGCTCCGTTATTGGAAGTCTCTACAGGCGATGACGTTCATTTTTGCGCAGCGGCCCGCCGATCTAAACCGTCATTCCCGCGCAAGCGGGAATCCAGAGTTTTTCCAGACCGCCTCCGCATTTTAAACGGCGCTCTAAAAATCGAAAACATCGTCTATAGAGACTCCCGTCAGCGCGGCTGTACGCCCATACGATGATGTTGGTCGGAGACGCGATATGGACGGCGTCTGCGACGCCTAAGATTCCCGTTTTCACGGGAATGACGGACCGGCGGCGCGGACGCTTTAGGATTAAAAAACGACTATCATCGCATGAGCGTACTCCCCGTCAGCGCAGGCGCCTTGACCAAGCGGGCGAACGGCGCTATCCTATATGCAGTGTATGCGACGCATGGAGCGGTCTTTTATGGTTGAACGAGCGGCGCCCCCTCCGCCCGAAACATTGACCGAGCGGCAGATTCAGGTTCTGGACGCTGTCATCGAGATTCACGCCGCCAGATCGGAGCCGGTCGGCTCCAAGCGGCTGGTCGAAACGCGCGGATGGACAATCAGCCCCGCGACGGCGCGCCATGTCATGGCGGCGCTGGAAGAGAGCGGGTACCTGCGCCGCCCGCATGCCTCCGCCGGGCGCGTCCCGACGCAAAAGGCGTATCGGCTCTATGTGGACAGGCTGCTCGCCCGAAACCTGGACTCCGCCCCGCCGCTGAAAGAAGCGATACGGCGCCGACTCCCCTCCCGGCGCGGCGCCGCCAACGCCGAGCAGTGGGACGATCTGCTGAACGCCGCATGCCAGCTTTTGGCGCGCTTGTCGCATTATATCGGCGTCGTTTTGGACGGCGAGACGCGGGAGGCGGTTCTGTCGCGCCTCGCGTTGTATCGGTTTGCGGAGCGGAGCGTCCTTGCGGCGCTCATTTTGGACATGGGTCTCGTCAAGCAGCGCATGCTGATTTTGAGCAATCCGGTGTCGCGCGCCGTTGTGGAGGCGGCGGAGCGGGCGTTGAATCGGCTGTTTGCCGGCAAGCGTCTCCGCGAGATACGGCGGCTTGTGCAAGAATACGGCGCCGTCGAAAACATGTTTGACGAGGAAAAGCGGGACGCGGCTGTTGAGATTGCCCAGAGCGCGTTTTTGACCGAGTTTCAGTCCGATGTGTATTTTGACGGCATCCGAAATCTGCTCATTCCGCCGCTGCTGGAAAGCGCCGGAAAGCTGGACGCGCTGTATGAAACGCTGGAGTCGCCCGATTCGGTGGTGTCGCTGTTTCGGCTTCCGCGCGGCGAGTCCTCCAAAGTGACGGTGCGCATCGGCAGCGAACTGCGGGGCGCCGGGCTGGACGGTTACAGCGTCGTCTCAGCGGCGTACCGCCTGGCGGATCGGCGCGTCGGGTCGCTCGGCGTGATCGGTCCGATACGGATGCCGTATCGGCGCGTGATTCCGCTGGTGAGTCTCACCGCGCGCCAGCTCACCTCCTATTTTGAGGCGCAGCCTTAATTCAGGCAACATCGAAAGCGAGAGCCATTGAGCATGTGCGATAAAAAACAGACGCAGGACGATGCGCAGAAAACGGAAAAAGCGGGTACTTCCATCGAACCAGACGGCAGCGTGACGATACAGATCGACAGCGAACCGACCGAAGAAAGAACCGAATCTGTCGAAGAAGAAACCGAAACGCCGACCGAAGAGGATGTTCTCATCGCCCTTGTTAAAGAAAACGACCAGCTGGCGAAAGCCTTGGAGGAGGCGTACGCGGAGCGGGAGGAGCTGCTGGCTCAATTGGAGGCGGCGTACGCGGAGCGGGAGGAACTGCGCGGCAAGTATGATCAGGCGGCGCGTTCCATATCGGTTTACGACGAGCAGCGCAAACGCGCTGAAAAGGCGCGGGACGAGGCGCTCAACTTTGGATCGGCGGGTCTTTTAAAGGAGCTGATCCCGGTCCGCGACGACATGACGCTCGCGTTGAGAGCGTCCGAGATGGTGCGAGTCTCCGTCAGCGCCATTCAGGACGGGATGAAGGGCATCATCAAAAAGATGGACGCCGCGTTTGAAAACGCCGATCTGGAGCCGATTGAGCCGGCGAAGGGGGAGCCGATGGATCCAAATGCGCATCAAGCGACGGGGGAGGTTCCTTTTCCGGTGGAAGGTTTTCGCAAAGGCGATGTGGTGGAGGTTCAGCGGCGCGGCTATCAGCTGCGCGGCAGGGTACTGCGGTACGCCGATGTGATTGTGGCGGGCGCGGACGCGGCGGAATCTGTTGAACCTGACGCGGAAACCGAGGTTCCGCCGGAAGAGAGCGCGGAAAACTCAACCGAAGAAAACGCGGAAGAAACTGCAGAGGCGGCGGAAGCGGGCGACGAAAACTCAACCGAAGAAGCCGCAGAAGAAACGAACGACAACAAGACCGAGGCGTGAAATGCCGAGAGACTATTACGAAACGCTAGGCGTTGAACGGGAAGCGTCGCAGGAGCAGATCAAGAGGGCGTTTCGGAAGCTCGCGCAGCAGTACCACCCTGACAAGAACCCGGACGACCCCGCCGCCGAGGCGGCTTTCAAGGAGGTCGGCGAGGCGTACCAGACGCTAAGCGATCCGAAAATGCGCGCGCAGTACGACCGGTTCGGGCATGCGGGCATGCAGGACCGCGGGCGGTATTCGGCAGGGTCAACGTCGGACATTATGGACCTGTTTGCGCAAATGTTCGGCGATTTTGGCGACATGATGAACATGGGCGGCGTCCGCGAGCGGCGCGGAGCCGACCTGCGCGTTCGCGTGAAAATGACGCTGGAAGAGGCGTACGAAGGCAAGACATTTTTAATTGAGGCGCAGCGTTTGGAACGGTGCGGAACCTGCTCTGGAAACGGGATGAAGCCTGGAACGCAGCCCGTTTCATGCTCTCAATGCGGCGGGGCTGGCAAGATCGTGTTTCAGCGGGGATTTTTCAGCGTTCAGCAAACCTGCCCCCGCTGCTCCGGACGCGGAAGCGTTGTTGAAACTCCATGCGCCGACTGCCGAGGCGAAGGGCGCGTCCGAGCGACCGCAAAAACGCGCGTCATGGCGCCGCCCGGCGTCAGCGACGGACAGACGGTGCGCGTCAACGGAGAGGGGCATGCGGGTCAACGGGGGGCGCCGGCAGGCAACCTGCTCGCCGATGTGCGCGTCCAGCCGCATCCTCGTTTTGAACGGCATGGTCCGCATTTGTTCGTTGAAGAGCGGGTCTCCATGTCGGACGCGGCGCTCGGCGCGGACATACAGGTACGGCTCATCGACGGAAGCGAGGAGACGATCCGCATCGCCCCTGGGACGCAGTCTGGGCATGTGGCGACGCTGCGCGGGAAGGGAATGCCGCGCCTTCAGCGGAGCGGACGCGGCGATTTGAAGCTGCTGTTTGCGGTGGAAACGCCGACGAAATTAACCGAAAAAGAGAAGGAGCTGTTGCGCGAATTTGACGCGCTGCGTTCCGAAAAGAAGCGTCAAGTCAAGGGGGCGGACAACCTGAAGCGGGACGCGAAACCAAAGCGCAGCTTTTTTAAGGAGATCAAAGACCTGTTCACCGGCGAGCAGAAAGACGAATGAACCCCGTTCACATTATAGAAGCGGTCGTCTCTTTTGAAGCGGTGGAGGCTCTCATGCATCAGATGGAGCGGATGGGCGCCGAGGGGGTGTATTCTGAAGAGGCGGACGGGTCATGGTCGGTGAGCGGCTGTTTTGCGCTGTCGGACGACGCGGAGGCGCGGGTTCGACAGACGCGGGCGGCGCTGGCGCAGATTCAAGCATGCGGCTTGGAGACGGCGCCGGGGCGGGTGTCGTCGCGGACGTTTCAAAAAACGGACTGGATCGATTGGCGCTCCTATTTTCCGCCGCAGCGTTTTGGGGAAGCGCTGCTGGTCGCGCCGTCGTGGGAGCCGCTGCCGGCGGACGCGCCGCGGGCGGTGGTGCGGCTTGACCCTGGAATGGCGTTTGGAACGGGGCGGCATGAATCGACGCGGCTCTGTCTTCAGGCGCTCGCCGAGGCGGAAATGGACGGCAAAACGGTACTTGACCTTGGATGCGGCTCCGGCATTTTGGCCATCGCGGCGGCGAAACTGGGCGCGGCGCGCTGCCTAGCGGTCGATATTGACCCGAAGGCGATTCCTGTCGCCGAGGCGAATGCGCGTCTAAACTGCGTCTCCGACCGCGTTGAAACGAGACAGGGAAGCGCTGCGGAGATCGAGGAACGTTTCGACCTGCTGCTCATGAACATACTGGCGCCGACCATTATCCAAGAAATGCCGTATCTGGACGGGCTGTTGAAACGGGGCGGAAAGGCGGTCTTTTCAGGCTTCACGGCGGACGAGGCTGCCTATTTGTCGGCGGCGCTTCAAGAAGGCGGCTGGGCGGTTCAACGCGCGTTGACGATGAATGAATGGCGCGCGTTTGAGGCGGTTGTCCGCCATGACCATCAGCCGATGAAAACGATTGATGATCCATGTCAAGCGCGGGCAGTCTCTATATAGACGATGATTTTGATTTTAGAGCCGTTTTGGAATGCAGATGTTGTCTGAAAAAACTCTAGATTCCCGCTTGCGCGGGAATGACGGCGGGTTGAAAATATGATGAAAGGATAGAACGATATGGATGTTGAAGCTCGTTGGCGCTCCGTCATCGCCGAGAGGGCGGGCGGAGCCGATTTTGACGCGCCCGGCGGCGGATACGCTTTCAGCAACGTTCTGGCGGAGGAGCGCGGCCTCTCCAAAGCGAACCGACCAGGCGACGCAAGCTCGGCGCTGTTGACGCTATCGATTGCGGACCCGACATGGAAGATGCGCCCAGAAGCGATGGACGCGGCACGGCGGTATTATGAAAACTCGCCCGACGCGACCCGTTACACCGACAACGCGGGCGTCCGCGAAGGCGCCGGTTTTCAGGACACGCATGAGGCGATTGCGGCGTATCTCAACAAACGGCGCCCCGACTCGCCTGTCCAGCTGAACGCCGACTGGGTTCAATACTCGCCGGGATCGATCAAGCGGTGCCTCGCCGAGTATCTGCCGTCCGTTCTGTTTGACGAGAACTCAACGCTCATTTTTCCGTCGCCCGGCTATCCTGTCATCAAAAGCGCGCTCAACAAACGCGGCGCCGACGCCATCGACGCGCCGATGACCCGCGAAGGCGGAAAATGGCGCATCAACACGCAGATGTACCTCCCGACAGGGCGGAAGCTGTTCATGTATGTCAACATTCCGCACACGCCGACAGGGACGGGCTACACGGCGGACGACTGGGCGAGGCTTCTGGAATGGGCGGACGAAAACGACGCCATGCTGATTGTGGACGAGGCGTATATCGACATCGCTTACAAGCCTGAAATCGCGAGCGTTTTGACCGTTCCCGGCTGGGAGCGGCGGTGCGTCGTTCTGCAGAGCGTCAGCAAGGCGTGGAACGCGACGGGGCTGCGTTTCGGCTGGATCGCCGCGCATCCGACCTTCATCAAGGCGGTTCGGAAGGCGACCGATGTGAAAGATTCGGGGATGTTCGGTCCCTCCATCGCGGCGGCGCTGGAGTGTTTGAGCCGACCCGACTGGGCGGACGAGACGCGCGCCGCCTACGCGCATCTGCATGAGCGGCTGTATGAAGCGCTGGTCGGCGCGGGCTTCCAGAGCGCCATGCCGGACGCGGGGCTGTGCCAGTTCACGCCCGGACCGACCGCCGCAAATGGGCATCCGTTTGAAAACGCCGTTGAGTGCGTCCAGTGGTTTCGCCAAGAGCTGCGCATCTCGCTCATGCATTACACGGTGGATGAGCGGATCTGGCTGCGCTGGGCGGCGACGATCCGACCGATCCCAGAGTGCGGCTTGCCGACCGAGGCGTCCGTCATTGAGGAGGCGGCGCGCCGTCTGCGGAGGGTCGATTTCGCCTTTGAGGAATGACCGACGGAGCGGCGTTTGGAGCGCGCTGCGTTTCGTTCTGCTGTCGGCGGCGGGCGCGGCGGGTCTCGTCTGGATCGCGCGCGGCATCGAGTGGAGCGACCTGTGGACGCCCGCGCGGAGGCTCGGCGCGGCGGGATTGGCGGTCGGGTTTGCGGCGTATCTGCTGTTTGTCGCGCTGAAGGCTCTGCGCTTCGCCGCGTTTTTGAAACTGCCGTTTAGCAAGGCGTTGTACGGCGTCGTTTGCGCGCAGACGTTTTGGTCAAACATACTCCCGATGCGCCTCGGCGACCTGTCCTACATCCCGCTGCTCAAAGATCGGATGGGGGAGCCTGTCGACCGCGGAGCGGCGTCGTTTCTGCTGGCGGGTCTGGCGGACGCATGGATGCGGCTTGCGTTGTCGGCGGGTTTAGGGGCGTATTTTTTGGCGCGAATCGAGTCGCCTGCGCTGCGCATTTTGACATGGTTTTCGGTCGCTGGATGCGCCGCGGCGACGGTTGCCGTGCCTGTCGCGCGGCGGAATTGGCGCTTCGACAGGCTCCCTTTTTTAGGAAAACAGCTCGCCCGGCTGCAGAAGGAGCTTCAACGGCAGACGCCCGCGCCGATTTTGGCGAAGGGCGCGCTGTACTCGGCGCTCTGTTTGGCGGCGCGTTTCGGTTTTCAGCTGTATCTGCTCTGGGCGATGTTTCCCGACCTGTCCGCAGCGCAGGGGCTTTTTGCGATGACATTCACAGGATTGGCAAATCTGCTGCCGATACAAGGCTTTGCGGGAATCGGAGCGGCGGAATTGCCATGGGCATGGGCGTTGTCGCTGGTCGGCTCGGACGGGAAAACCGCCGTTTCGTCCGCGTTGGCTCTCCATGCGGCGGCGCTGTTGTACGCGGCGGGGGCGGGCGTCCTATCGCTGTGGACGGGACGGGGCGGCATGAAAGCGCACCAACATAAATGAACCATACAGATATGCGACTGGAGCCGATCGACGCGGAGGAGTGGGACGCGCTCATCGGCGCCTGCGGCGGCGCGAACGCGTTTCATTCCACCGAATGGGCGCGCGCGCTGGAGGAGGCGTTTCCGCAGTATCGAACGGAGCGGCGGGCGGCGACTCGAGGCGGGGAGCGGGCGGCTTTATGGGCGGGATTTTCGTTTGCGCCGGCGCCGTTTTTCTCCTTTTCTGAGGCGCTGCCGTGGAACTTGCCGGGGGGTCTGCTTCCGCTTCAACCGCTCTCCGATATGGACATTGAGGAAGCGTTGAACGCATGGGAGAAGGCGGCGAAAAGCCGCGGACAGTGCGGGTTGACGATCGCATGCCCGCTGGACGAGCCGATATTAAAACGGGCGGGGTTCTCTTTAAAAGAACGCAAAACGACCCACAGGCTGCGCCTCCCCGCGGACGCTGAAACGCTCTGGAACCGCTACAAAGGCAACGCGCGCACCGACATTCGAAAGGCGCGCAAAAGCGGCGTGACAACGCGGGAAGCCGAGGGGGAGGCGGACGCGGCGGCGTTTTATGCCATCTACGCGGAGACGATGCGCCGTTTCGGAAGCCCCGCAAAGCCGTTTGGGTTGGTGCGTCGGCTCGCGCTGTCGCCGATCGGGCGGTTGACGGTCGCGGAGCGGGAGGGGCGCGTCGCCGCCGGACTGCTGCTGCTCCATTACGCGCGGGAGGCGTCGATCTGGATGGCGGCGGGTACGCTGGAGTCGCGCCCGTTTGCCGCCAATCGGCTGCTGTATGACGACGCGCTGCGCTGGGCGGTTGAACGCGGTTATAAGCGGGTCGATTTTGGCGCGTCGCCTCCCGACCAGCCGGGGGTGGCGGCGTTCAAGGCGTCGTTTGGGGCGTCCGCGTTTCAGTTCGGGGTGTGGGAGAAGGCGCTGTCGCCGGTCCGTTTTCGGCTTTGGCGTACGGCGGAGCCTTGGGCGCGCCGCGTCTACCGCCGCTTTTTTCAAAAGAACGGCGGCTAAAACCCCCCCTGCCCCCCTTTTCAAGGGGGAGTCCAGAAATCCCCCCAGCCCTGACCTCATGCATAAAGTTGGGACAGTTAGACGCGCAGAGCCTTTATTCATGGGAAAAAGGCGTCGCCAACCAAACCGTCATTCCCGCGTAAGCGGGAATCTAGAGGCGCCACAGAAGACGTCCGCGTTTGCCCGCCGACATGTCCCAGCTGTAGACGTAAGGTCAGTGAGGCGCCGTTGACATCGTCTGCGCCGACGCATATAATATGCTGTAAAGAAAGGAGGCGCGCATGTCCAAGACAGGGATTTCGCCAGACGGTCGGATGTTGATTCATTTCGGCGAATTTGCCGACGGCGTCAAGAGGATTGGCGAGACGGCAAATGCGTTCGTCGTTCATTTGGACAATTCCGCCGACGCAGCGAGAATGGAGAAGATGTCGGCGGCGGTGTTAAGCGCAAGCAAAACGCTTTATACCGCCGAAAAAAACGCCGCCCAAACCAGCCTTTGCCGCCGCTTGCTTAAAACGACGCATGAGCATTTCAA
The DNA here is from genome assembly GCA_963665845.2 of Candidatus Poribacteria bacterium. Classification (GTDB taxonomy): domain Bacteria; phylum Poribacteria; class WGA-4E; genus JAPPNK01. Next base: position 802,503 of record OY762492.1, on the reverse strand, counting down.
CGAAGCGATCCGTTTGACGGAGCAGGTTGAACTGGAGGAGATTGCGCATGCTATGTCGGGGATTCTTTACCATTTCCGCGGCATTGCCGCTTTCACCTTGCACTTGTTGGAGGACAATTGGACGGGCGCGCTCCGCTCCGCAACGGCGGATTTTACCAAGTCAATAGAACTGGAACCCGCCGCCGATAAGTACGTTCACTTGGCAAAGGCGTATGTCGAAGTGGTCAACGTAGACGCCGCCATGGAATGCCTTGACGAAGCGCTCCGCCTTAACGCCAATTTCGCCCCGGCGCGCCGCTTAAAAGGCAGCATCAACCGAGCAAAAGCAAAAGCGAAGAGGCGCATCAAACAAGAAAAATAAAGCGGACCGCCATTTCCGCCTCTCCGCCTGTCATTTCCGCCCTTGCGGTAAAACGCGCGGGAATCTTAGACTACGCCGACGCCGTCCGCATCCGTCCCCCATCCTGCTCCGGCAGACGGTCAATCCTAAAAATCCTAGTTCAGACAACCAACCGTCTCGCTCCGCAAAAATCCCTCTGCCCCTTTTCAAGAGGGAGTCTAGAAAAGCGCCGCGGACGCGGTCGGAATCGGGGCAGTTGCGTATCATGGCGCCGTCGGGTATGATGCGTATGGAACGGCGCGCTTTGACAGACGCGCTCTCGGCATGGTATAGTTAAGGAGCGCATCGTTTGGATGAACGAAGGGACTTATAAAATGACGACTCGCAAATGGATTTTTGTCTTAGCTGCGGTTCTTGCCGCGGCTTTGATTGCGGCGCCGCCGATGATCTCGGCTGAAAAGGGGAGCGCCGCCCCTGCCGCGTCGGCTGCGAACGATTCCAGCGCGGCGCTTGAACTGCCGAAGCTGCCGACCGTAGAAAAAACGGACCTTGCCCCCAGCGTGCTGGAACTGGTTGAAAAAGCGGTTGCGGCAAAGGCGGCTCTCCGCGTTGACTACCTGAACCGCCTCGCCGCCGGCGCCGAGCCGAGCGTCAAGGGTCTTGTGTATCTGTTGGCGCACAACAACTCCGGCGTCCGCTGGGCGGCGGTGTCGGCTCTCGGCAAGACGAAAGGCTCCAAGACAGCGTTGACCGCCGTTCGCGCGATGCTGGCGGACAGCAACTGGGGCGTGCGGGAAGGCGCCGCAAGCTCTCTCGGCCGCATCGGCGAGCCTTCAGACGCGGCTCTTTTGACCGCCCTCGCTGAAAACGACAGCGAGAATCTGGTGAAACTGGCTGCGCAGGGAGCCGCCGCCTCGATTAAACGGCGCGCCGCCAATCCGAGAGCCGCCGCCAAAACGCCGCCCGGCATGGGCAAATCGACGGCGCGTCCCGCCAACGTCTCCCTCTTCCCGCCTGGGAAGAAACTGTCCGCCGAGGGACCGGGCAAGCGTCCGCGCAAAGTGGAAAAATGGGTTTCGGATAAAGAGATCAAAGCGTCCTCAAAACGCATTGACGACTTTGTGTACGCCAAGATCGAAGAAGCGGGGCTGGAAGCGTCTGGACAGGCGTCGAACGGCGCGTTTCTGCGGCGCATCTGGCTCGACCTCGCCGGCGTCATTCCGCCGTCCGAAACGGCGCGCGAGCATGTCAAATCGGGTGTGAACCGCGTCCGCGTCATCGACAACCTGCTCAAATCGGAGGAGTATCTTGACCACTGGTCGGACCTGTGGACGGGCTGGCTCATCGGTCGAAACAACCCTGAAAGCCGCGAAGCGACGCGGCTGCGCGCCTGGGTGCGCGACGCGCTCAAAGACAACATGCCGTACGACGTCATGGTGCGCGAGCTGATCGCCACCAATGGACCGACGCAGGAGATCGGAGCCGCCGAGTATTATGTTCGGTTCGATCTGGACTCCAACGAAATGACCTCGCGCACATCGCGCACCTTCTTGGGTTTGCCGCTGCAGTGCGCGCAGTGCCATGACCATAAGTCGGAACCGTGGCTTCAGGAGCAGTTTTTCGGGGTCAAAGCGTTCTTCGACTCGGTGCGCCGCGTGCGCATTGAGGAAAAGGACGACGACGGAAACGATGTGTACATCGGCTCCTATTTGGAAGACCGCAAGCTTCGCACGGCGCGCGTCCCTGAAAAAGAGATGGATATGCCGGCGACCTTCCTGGACGGACAGGAATGGAAAGGCGTCAAGGGAATATCGGGGCGCCAGGCGTACGCGAACTGGATGACAGACGGCGAGAATCCGTACTTCGCCAAAGCGGCTGTCAACCGCATCTGGGACTACTTCACCGGCGCGGGCATCGTGGATCCGATCGACTGGTTCGGCGTCAACACGATTCCGTCGCATCCTGAACTGCTGGATTGGCTGGCGGAGGATTTCGTCCGCCACGGGTACAATCTGCGTTATTTGACGCGGATGATCCTGAACTCGGAGATGTATCAGCGCTCCGCGCAGACCTCCGACCTGAACAAGAACGACGACTACCTTTTGACGCGCGCGCGCATCCGTCCGTTGACGGCGGAGCAGCTGTTCTACTCGCTTCTTGAGGCGACGAACATTGCGTCGCGGCAAACGCGCCGCGGTCAAAATGTGCAGGACATGAAACGGCGCTATCTGCGGCAGTTCACCTTCGCCTTCGGCAACGACGAGATGGAGGAGGATGAGATGAACAATCCGACGATTGCGCAGGCGCTGATGATGCTGAACGGTTCGCTTGTGAACGACGGCATTGTGGCGAAGGAAGGGACGCGGCTGGCGAATATCCTGTCGCGCCACACCGAGACGCAGCGGCGGCTTGAGCAGATTTATCTGGCGACTCTGTCGCGCATGCCGACCGGGGCGGAGCGGAGCTACTTCCGCAGCTACATGAACGGGTATAAGCGCGATCCGAAGCGCGCGTACGAGGACCTTTACTGGAGCCTGCTGAATTCGGCTGAATTTGCAAGCAACCATTAAGGGCGGCTCGAAGCGGATCGACCGCCGATGAAGCGCATTGGCATCATACTCGCCATGATACGGTTTGAGCATACGGTGTTTGCGCTTCCGTTTGCGGTCATGAGCGCGTTTCTTGCAGCCGGGGGTCTTCCTGAATGGGGGACCCTCGGCTGGATCGTCGGCGCGATGGTCGGCGCGCGCAGCTGCGCGATGGCGTTCAACCGCCTCGCCGACGCGAAGATCGACGCCGCGAACCCGCGCACGCAGAAACGCGCCTTGCCGGCAGGCTTGATCGGCGTCCGCTCGGTTCAGCTGTTCACCGCCGCCTCCGCGGCATGGTTCATCTTCTGCGCGTGGCGGCTCAACCCGCTCGCGTTCGCCTTGTCGCCGCTGGCGCTCGCTGTCGTCATGTTTTATTCTTACTCGAAGCGGTTCACGTCGCTGTCGCATGCTTGGCTCGGCGTTTCGCTGTCGATTGCGCCGGTCGGGGCATGGATCGCCGTTCTCGGCCGTTTTGATTTGCTGCCTCTGGCGCTGGCGCTGGCGGTCGCGCTCTGGGTCGCCGGCTTTGACATCATCTACTCATGCCAGGACGCCGACTTCGACAAAACGCATGGGCTGTATTCCGTTCCGAGCCGCATAGGCATTCGGGGCGCGCTGCTTCTGTCGCGCCTACTGCATGCGCTCATGATGATCGTTCTGCTGTCGGTTCCGCTGTTGGCGTCCGGTCATGGAGTCGATCTGGGCTGGGCGTATTGGGGCGGATGCGCGGCGGTCGGCGGGCTGCTTCTGTATGAGCATTCGCTGGTGAAGCCGGACGATCTGTCGCGGGTGAACGCCGCTTTTTTCACGATGAACGGACTTGTGAGCCTGGCGCTCATGTCGGTCTGTTCGCTTGATGTGGTTTGGTAGGGTTTCATGCCGCTGCGGATAGGCTCCGTCAGTTATCTGAATTCGGCGCCGGTGAACGCGGGTTTAGACGCGCTGCCGGACGCGGAATTGAGCCTCGCCGTGCCGAGCGCGCTGGCTGATCAGCTCGCGGCGGGCGACCTGGACGCGGCGCTGATACCTGTTTTTGAAGCGCTGAAAAATCCGCGCTATCGGATCGTCCCAGACGTCTCGATCAGCTGCCGAGGGAGCGTCCAAAGCGTCAAGCTGTTTTGCCGAAGATCGATACAGGATGTCCGCTCGGTCGCTTTAGACCCTAGTTCACGCACCTCCGCCGCTTTGACGCGCATACTTCTGGAGACGCGGCGGGGGCTTCGTCCTGATTACAAGGTCGGGATTGATCCGAACGCGGACGCGCAGCTGCTGATTGGGGATCCCGCTCTCGGATACGCCGGCGATTTTGTTGATGAGATCGATCTGGGGCAGGATTGGATGCGGGCGGCGGGGCTTCCGTTTGTGTTTGCGGTCTGGGCGGCGCGTCCGTCCGCGGCGACGCCGACACTGGCGCGCCTTCTCCAGGAAGCGAAACGCGCCGGCGCCGAGCAGATCGATGAGATCGCCCGGCGCGAAGCGAAACGGCGCGGATTGCCCGAATCGACCGCGCGGTTCTACCTGACCCGAAGCATCGAGTATGATTTAAACCATGACCATGTTGCGGGTTTGAAATGGTTCGCTCACCTTGCCGCCGAGATCGGGCTGCTTGAGAAGGCGCCCGACATCGACCGAATGCTGATTTTTTAACAGGGGCTGAAGCGGAATGCTCTTGCGCGCCAAATATGTGATGCCGAGCAGCCACGAGCTTTATGAAAATGGAGCCGTGCGGATCGCGGGGGATGCGATTGTGGATATCGGCCCGTTTGAACGGCTGGCGCGGGACGGCGCCGCGGACGCGCTGGACCTCGGCGAAATCGCGCTCCTGCCGGGCTTCATCAACGCCCATGCCCACCTTGATCTAGGCGGACTTGCGGGACAAATACCGCCGCCAAGCTCCTTTACCAAATGGATCCGACAGCTCTCCGCGCAACGCGACACAAACCCCGAAGCCGTATATCAAACCGTCAAAGACGGCGCCAGAGCCTCTATCGAAGCGGGAACGACGACGCTGGTTGACATCGCCTACACGGAGCATGCATACGGCGCCTTGAAGGAGTCGCCCATCCGCGCGAGAGCCGAATTTGAAACGATACAATTTGACGAAAAGCGGTGCGGAGAGGCGGCTGAAATCCTGCGCAAGCGCGTTCAAAACGCGGAGTCGGACGCGCTGACGACGGTCGGCGTGTCGCCGCATGCGCCGTATTCGGTGTCGGCTTCGCTTTACAAGCGGTGCGTTGAGATGTCGATGCGGCGCGGGCTGCCGATCTCGTCTCACGTGGCGGAGACGGAGGAGGAGGAGCGTTTTTTATACGACGGGGGCGGTCCCTTCGCCGACCTGCTGAACGACTTTGGCGTCGACATTTCCGATTGGAAACCGCCGAAGAAGACGCCCGCGCAGTATCTGCATGGTCTCGGTTTTTTTGAGGCGGCGCCGCTCATCGCGCACGGCAACTACATCCGCAACAGCGACATTCCGATTCTGCGCGATTTGAACATCACCGTTGTGTACTGCCCGCGAAGCCACGATTACTTTGGGCATGGCGAGCACCCGTTTGAGCGGCTTTTTTCGCTGGGGGTCAACATCGCCCTTGGAACCGACAGCCTCGCCAGCTGCCCCAGCTTGAGCATGCTGGACGAAATGCGTTTCACGGCGCGCAAATATCCGCACATCGCGCCTGAACGCATCCTGACCTTCGCCACCTTGAACGGCGCGAAGACGACGCGCGTCGCCGCGAAAATCGGCGGGCTGCGGTCAGGATGGAAGGCGGACATTGTCGGGATAGAGGCGCCGAACGGCAAGGCGCGCATCTGCGATCGGCTCCTGGACGACGAAGCGCGCGTCGTCTTCACGATGATCAACGGCGCCGTCTGTCATCAGCTGGTCGGTTGACCGATGGAAGCTGTCCAAAAAGCGCAGACAGGGCTTCTCAAACTTCAAAAAAAGAATGGACGTTTTGAGGGTAGGCTCACCTCCAACGCTTATCCGACGCTCGCCTGCATGCTCATCGATATGCAGGAGGGAAAGCCGCTGGACGCTGAAAGCCGGCGGTGGCTCATCGAACGGCAGGGGCGGGACGGGCTTTACCCGCTCGATCCTGAAGGGCGCGCTTCGGAGGAGGCGGCGCGTTTTGCGCGCGTCGTTCTTCATGCGGCGCTCGATATTGAAGAGGACGAGGGGCTGCGTCAGGCGCTGGACAAGATTCCGCCGCTTGATTGGCATTTATGGCTTGTGAAAACGTTTGGCGCGCTGGCGGGTCAGTATGAGTGGCGCCGTCTCATTCCGCCTTGGCATATGTCGCTGGCGGGGCGCGTTTTGGGCGGGTTGTCGCTCGTGTTTCCGAAGGCGCTGTTTCGGCGAATCAAGCCGCCGCAGCATCTCGCGCCGCCCGTGTCGCTTCATCGGCAGGGGGCGTTCAAGCGGCTCTTTGCGGCGGAGCAATACACGCTGGCGCCGATGCTGCTGCTCATTGAAACGCACACGCGGCGGCGCCCGCAGGAGATGAAAGACCTGACCGCGTGGGTCTTGTCGAGGCAGGCGGCGGACGGGAGCTGGTTCTGCGTCGCGTTCATTACGGCGATTGCGGCGCTGGCTCTTCAAGCGGCGCAGCGCGCCCAGGTGGACGAGCGAATCGAACTGCCGCTGAAACGCGCGCTGGAGTGGCTTGACAAGATGCGCAACCCGGACGGCGGAAGGCGCGAGGCGGCGTCGCTCAACGTATGGGACACATCGCTGGCGGTTCGGGCGCTCGTTCAGTCGGGCGTTCCCGCGCAGGCGGAGCCGATACAGAAGGCGCGGCAATGGCTGGAGCGGGTTCAAAACATGGACGGCGGATGGGCGTTTCACGGTTTGCGCGGTCGGGGGCTGCCGTCCGACGCGGACGACACGGCGCTTGCCGCCGCCGCTCTCATGACGCAAAGCAAAAAGACGCTGCAGATTCAACGGGCTATAGACTGGCTGCGCGAACGGCAGGCGCCGGACGGGTCATGGGCGACCTACTCCCCCGGCGCCGGCGATGTCGGATGCGTCAGCGTCACGGCGCATGCCCTGGAAACGATGCATCAAGCGGGCGAAACGCAAGCCGTAAAAAAAGCGGTCGAGTGGCTCCATGACGCGCAAAACGCGGACGGGTCATGGGACGACCTCTGGATCGCCAAAAAAAGCTACGGAACGGGAACCGCGTTGACCGCGATGGCGCGAACGCGGCTCGGAGACGCGGCGCGAATCCGCCGAGGTACTGAGTGGCTTCAATCGGCGCAAAACGCGGACGGCGGATGGGGAGAAACGCAGCTGGGCGAACCTGCCGACAGTACCGCCGAGCAGACCGCCGCCGCCGCGCAGTCTCTCCGCGCGCATGGCGTAGAGGCGGAGGCGGCAATTCAACGGCTGCTCAAACTGCAGCGGGAGGACGGCGGATGGGACCCGTCCCCCGTCGGCATCTACTGGGAGGTGATTGGCGGATACGCGAACCCGATGAACGCATGGGTTTTTCCGCTAACGGCGCTGACCGAGCCTGTTTCGGAAAGTCGGCATGAAACGGACGGCGCATGATCACTGACCTCATGCATAAAGTTTGGGATATTTGAACGAACAAAACCTTTATTCATGGGATAAAGGCGCCGCCTACCAGACCGTCCCCCGTTTTCACGAGGGCATGCATTCCCGCGCAAGCGGGAATCTAGAGGCGCCGCAGAAGCCGTCCGCGTCCGCCCGCCGACATGCCCCGACTAAAGATGTAAGGTCAGTCCAGGTTGCATCTTGCGCCTGTTTCTGTTAAAGTTTATGCGCAGCGCAACAGCATTTTTAATCATGATGAATGGGCAGCCGATGACGCTTGCAGAGCATATTGACGACATACGAGAGATGTTGAGGAACGAGCAATATCCGAACGAAGACGCGATTTCTCGCGGCGTCGTGCTAAGGATATTGTGCGACGGGCTGGGGTGGCCTGGGTACGACACGCGTGTTGTGTATGGGCAATATCCCCTTGAGGGCGGGCGGGTTGACTTTGCGCTGTGCCATCCTGAACAGAAACCGAAAGTCTTGATTGAGGTCAAAGGCGTCGGGAAGATTGAAGGCGGAGAGCAACAGCTGTTCCGTTACGCATTCCACCGCGGCGTTCCGATCATCGTTTTGACAGACGGTCAGAAATGGCGGTTTTTCTATCCGTTGGCGCCGGGCGATTATCGAGAGCGCGAAGTGGTTGAGCTGAACCTGATCGAAGATTCCAGCGAAAAGGTAGCGCGTTGTCTGACGAGATACCTGCTCTGTGAATCGGTGCGAAACGGCGAAGCGTTTGAGACGATCAGAGAGGATCATCAGGAAACTTCTAAACAGAGGCAAGCGGCGAAACATCTGCCTGAAGCATGGACAAAATTGATCGAAGAGGAGAACGAATCTTTGTTGGACGCTTTGTCCAACAAAACCGAAAGCCTTTGCGGACATAAGCCGACGAAAGAGCAGATCATGGTCTTTTTGGAACGGTTGGAAACGACACCAAGCTCCGGAATTGAACCTGTTAAGCCTGCTCCACCCAGCAATATCTCTCCCTCGCGCGAGCCTGAAGAAAAGAGAAAGAAGCCGAAGCCGCCAACCCGACTCGTCGTTACGATGCCCGACGGCTCTAAGATCAGCCATAAACACGCAACCGAAACATTTGCTGATGCGATTGATGGTCTCGGAATAGAGAAGGTGGAAAGCCTCAATATACGATTAGCCGATCAGCCATTAATCTCTACCTCCGTTCCTAGCACAAAGCATCATAAAAGGCGCGGGGAACACTATATCGTCCACCATTGTAACACTAATTCGAAAAAACAGATTCTTGAGGAGATCGCGGCAGAATTGGGCGAGTCGATACAGGTGGAGATTGTCGAGAAGTAGGGCGGACGCGGACGTCGTGTGCTGGGCTCTGGATTCCCGCTTGCGCGGGAATGACGGGAAGGGGCGCGGGAATGACGGGAAGAGGAAGCGCGGGTCGGCTGCCTACGACGCCTGCTAAGCGCCAAACAGCTCCGACGGCGGCGCAGGGTCCACGAACAAGGTTTTTTCTCTCGAATAGACGACCATGCCTGTCTTGGCGCCTTTCGGTCGGGTCACGTACTTTAAAAAGGTGTAGTCGACCGGCGCATGCTTGGTGAAACGCGCCTTGCTCATATTCGCCGCCAGCTTCGCCGCGGACAGCAGCACCGGCATCGGTATCTGGGCGCGCCGCTCTGGGTTGCGTATCAGCACATGCGAGCCTGTCGTCTGCTTTGCATGGAGCCACATGTCGTCTTTTCGCCCGACGCGCGTGACGAGCCACTCGTTTTCGCGGTCGTTGCGCCCCGCCAGTATCGTCCATCCGCGGTGCGTGAAGGAGCGGTACGGCTGCGCCGTCTCTTTTTTGGCGCCTTTCGCGTCGGTTCGCTGAATCCAGCCCATCCGCTCCATGTCGGCGCGCTGCGTTTTCAGGCTTTCCAGGTCGGTCGCTTCCTTCAGGAGACGCCTGTATTTGTCGACCCATTCAAACTCGCGCTCCATGTCCGAAATGAGCTGGGCGATACGGGCGGCTCCTCGTCGCGCCTTGCGGCTTTTTTTAAAGTATTCTTGCGCGTTCTCCAGCGCCGACCTGTTCGGGTTCAGCGCGATCTCCACCTTCGGCGCGTTCGGATCGTAATAGTCTGTAACGGACGCCGTCTCGGCGCGCGGCGGTATCTCATGGAGCGCCGACATGAGCAGTTCGCCGCTGCGCTGATAATCTTCCGCCCGCTCTGAACGGCGCAGATCGCCTTGCAGGGCGCGCTGTTTTTTCAACAAAAACGCCTCCCGGCGCTGTATCGCCTGCGCGAGCTGATTCCGCGCCCTCTCGATCTCCTCTTGACGCGCCGTCTCCGTGTAATAGGCGCCGATGGCCGCGTCCGCGCTCTCAAAGCGAACCGCCTCGGCGAACGGATCGCCCGACGGAGAAAACAGCGTATACCCGACGGCGCGCCCCCCGCCGTATAACACATGCGGGTTCGGTTGACGCCGTTTCAGCCGCTCCATGCGTTCATGGAAAGCCGCCCAGAGCGCGCCGCTGGAGCCGTCCTGCGCGGACGCTTCCCACTCTTTCGCAAAGGCGGGGCTGAACCCGTCGATGCGCTCCAGCGCCTGCTTCCAGACGGGGTCGCCGCCGGACGGGTCGATCCGCTTGTCAAACTCGGCGCGCGTCATGGCGAACGGGTCCGCCCGTTCTGTGGACGGCGGGGGCAGATATTCGGCGCCCGGGACGATTTCACGATGGCGGTTTTGATGTTCGCGGACATGTTTTGCCGCTTCGATGATGCGGTTCGTCTGCGCGTTGACAAGGATGAGGTTGCTGTGTTTGCCCATCATTTCAGCGATGAGCAGGCTTTCGCCGCGCTGTTCGCTCAACACGCCCGGCGGCGGATCGAAGCGGAGCGTTAGGATTCTGTCCATATCGGTTTGATCGATGGCGGTCAGTTCGCCCCGCAGTAAATGCTGGCGGATCGTCGCGGCAAAATGCGGGAGCTGTTTCTGTTTTGGAAAGTCGTTGGAGGTATGAACGCGCGCCCGCTGCGGATGCATGGAGAGCAGCAGTATCGGTCCGCTCTCTTCCTCTTCGCGCCGTCGAAAGCGCAGGACGATTTCAAAGCGGGACGGCTGCGAGACATCCCGCGCGGGTCGGTTTAAAAAACGCGCCCGCAGTTCTGGAACCATGCAGTAAAGCGAAAAGCTGTCGATGGACATTGCGCCGCTCCTCAACATTAAATATAGCGCGTCAATCTGCGCGCCTACTCCTGATCGACAGGCATCCCTTTAACCGAAATCGACTCGTCTTTTAGGCGCATCCGAACGAGATCGATGGCGACGGAGTTGATGTCGACGCCCGCCCAGCGGCGGTTGAGACGGCGCGCCGCTTCAACCGCCGTGCCGCCGCCGCAAAACGGATCCAGCACAATGCCGCCTTCGTTGGACGACGCCTCAATAATGCGCTTCAGCAGCGCCAGCGGTTTCTGCGTCGGATAGCCCAAACGCTCCTTTGCCAATCGTTGAACAGGGGTGAATTTATCCCACCAGTCTGGAGCCAGCTTGCCTCGGTTCACTTCATCCTGCGAATATGTTTTGCCGGTTTTCCATCCTTTGCCGTCCAGTTTGCTGCCCCGTTTGTAAGGCTCTCTTAGCAAAGGGCTTTCATGGTTAAAGATATACTCGTCTTTCCGCTTGGAATAAAAAAAGATGGCGTCATGTTTTCTAGGAAAATGCCGCTTCGCGCTGGACGGCGTCGTATAGCACCACACGATCTCATTTCGGAAGTTGGCTTGTCCAAAGACGGCGTCCATGAGCAGTTTGAGGCTATGGCTCGCGGTCGGGTCGCAATGGAGATAGATGGAGCCTGTCGGTTTCAGGATGCGCCTCATCTGTTCCAGCCGTTCCGCCATATAGGTCAGATACGCCAGCATTCCGCATTTGCCGAGTATGCGGCGCAGTCCGGCAACGGCGTCATGCGCGGGGCGTTCGGGGTCGTTTTCAAACGCCGTGTACCGTTCCGCGGCGTCGTCGTCCCAATGCCATGTGTCGTTGAAGGCGCTGTATTGCGCTTGATTGTCGCCGCCCTTCCCCCCAAAGAGAACGCTGTAGTTCGCGTTAGAATTGAACGGCGGGTCAAGATAAATCAGGTCGACGCAGCTGTCTTCCCATTCGCGCATCCAGTTAAGGCAGTCGCCGTAGTAGAGGCAGTTGGGTTCAAAATGTTGCGCCACGGTTCGCCGTTTCGATCGCTTCAATCCGTTTCCATGCGCCTTCTAACGCTTCCGGGTTGCCGGTGTATCGATAGTAGAAGTTCAAGACGCGCCCCACATACCGCTCCGTTTCGCTCCGCTGCGGTATATCGGAGGCGACGCGCCCCGGCCCGGCGTTGTATGCGGCGATGGCGAGGGCGTAGTTCCAATCGAACCGTTGAAGCAGATGCGCAAAATACCGTATCCCGGCGTCCGCGTTCACCATCGGATCAAAACGCGGATCGCGCCGGCGGTCCAATACGGCGGAATCCGGCAGTTGAACCCCCATATCGCGCGCCGCCCCCGGCATCAGCTGAAACAGCCCAACCGCGCCGGACTTGGAGATCGCGTTCGGATCAAAACTGGACTCGGCATGGACGATCCCAAGCAGAAGCTCCGGCGGAATTCCGTATTTGCGCGCATGGCTTTCAATCAACGCGCGCAGCGAATGGCGCGCATCCAGGGGTATGTCCAGCTTCCGGTCCACCGCTGAAGCGACGAGGCGCTTCGGCGGATCGGCTCCCTCCTGCACAACGATGATCGTCTGCCGCTGCTGAGGAGACGCGGGAACGGGAACGGGGGCGGGAGCGGCAACAGGAGCGGGCGGAGCCGGTTGAATGGAGCCTTCCAGCGGGAACGAGATCGACAGCGAATGGTCGCCTTCTCTCGGCTTTTGATTATCAAAATCGTAGGCGTAATGGACGACAGCGCCTTGCGGCAGATTTGCCGAGACGCCCGCCGAGAGGCGCGAGTCGCGCCAGCCAGCCCGCGCCGAAAACATCCGCCAGTCCGTTTCCATTCCAAACGCGACCGTTCCGCGCGACATCTCAACAAGAAAACGCAGATCGTCCGCCGGACGAATGAGCGCCCCGTAGCGCCAGTTCCACGACTCCCCGCGGGGAATCTCCGCGTTTGAAAGCGGCCATTGCGCCCATCCGTCAGGATCGATCCAGACCGCTTGCGCGCCGAACTGCGCATAAGGCGACGGCGCTATCAGCGCGCCGAGGCTGAAACCTGTATAACGCTTGCCGCCGCTCAAAAGCCAATGGTCGATGGTCATCCCGCCCTGCGCGTTCCCTACGGAATGCGCGTAACCTAGAGAGGCGCGGTACGCTCCAATCCGCAGCGGAGACAAGGGACCGACCTGCCCCGCAGCCTCGTCCAAATTCAGAACTCCGAAGCTGACGGCGCCCCCGTCCGAGACGGGCATCGCCGCGGCGAGAGAGCCTTGCGTCGCGTCCAAAAGAAAGCCGGCTCTTTCGGCGTCCGCGATGAGCGCCGGGTTGCCGAACAGGCTTGCCGGGTCGCCGCGCAGCGTTGTCGTGACAGACCCCGCGCCGCGCGATCTCGCGCCTACAACCGTATATTCCGAATCGCCGGACGCCGCCAACGTAAAGCCTGCCCAAGCGGCGCCGACAGCAAACCCGATCAGTATCGTGTAGAAAATCATGCGGCGGGACATAATCTCCCCCTCGCGTTGTTTTTAAAATCCAGCGGCATTGGAATGCAACCTCCTTGATTGCGGCGCGCCGTTTTCAGTCCATACCGAGGCGCGCTCCTTGCATTCTTTAAAGACGCCCAAAAGCGCCTGGAAGTTTCTATTTTTTCATCGGTTAAATCGAATGCGCGCATGGCCCACTCCCTGACCTTACGTCTGTAGTTTGGACATGTCGGCCGGCGAACGCGGACAGTTTCTGCGGCGCCTCTGGATTCCCGCTTACGCGGGAATGACGGTCTGGTTGGCGAAGCCTTTTTCCCATGAATAAAGGCTTTGGTCGTTCAGATGTCCCCACTTTATGCATGAGGTCAATCACTCCAAATTCCATTCGGAACGGACGACGGCGGCTTTTGCCGACTGCGCGTCCATGCCGCTCGGCAGCAGGGTGAACTCGTCGCAGCGGGCGTCTTCGGTCAAGGCGCCTTCCATTGCTGCGCCCGAAAGATTCGCCTCTTGAAGATTCGCATGGCGCAGATCCGCGTTCGTCAAATCCGCCCCGTCCAACCGCGCGCCGAACAGATTCGCCCCGCCAAGATTGGCGCCCGAAAGATTTGCCCCCCGCAGATCCGCATGGCGCATGTCCGCAAAACGCAGATCCACGCCGTCCGCCGAAACATTTTGCAGCCGCGCAAAACGCAGAACCGCCCAAGGCTGCAGTTTTGGTTGAGCTGAAGATTTTTTCATGAAACGAACCTAAACTCCGACAGCCGACTGCTTCAGATACGACTCGATGAACATGTCCAAGCCGCCGTCCATGACCGCATGCAGATTGCCTGTCTCCGCGTTCGTGCGGTGATCCTTCACCATGCGGTAGGGATGAAACACATAAGAACGTATCTGATTGCCGAACGCGATCTCGCTTTTTTCGCCATGCCGCTTCGCCAGCTCGGCGTCCTGCTCCGCCTGATAATGCGCAAACAGGCGCGATTTGAGAACGCGCAGCGCTGTCGCCCGGTTCTTATGCTGGGAACGTTCATTCCTGCATACCACAAAAATGCCGGTCGGAAGATGCGTCATCCGCACCGCCGAGTCGGTCATGTTCGCGTGTTGACCGCCCGGACCGCCGGAGCGGAACGTGTCGATGCGCAGCTCGTTCTCGGCGATTTCAACCTCAATGGAGTCGTCCAGATCGGGCGTGACATAAACCGCCGCAAAGGAGGTGTGGCGGCGCCCGCTGGAGTCGAACGGGGAGATGCGCACCAGGCGGTGGATGCCCGACTCGGAGCGCAGATACCCGTAGGCGGAGGCGCCTTTTACGGCAATCGTCGCGCTCTTGATGCCGGCTTGGTCGCCCGGCTGGTTGTCTAACGTTTCCGCCTCGTAGCCGCGCGCGTCCGCCCAGCGCAGATACATTCGAAACAGCATGGACGCCCAGTCCTGCGACTCGGTTCCGCCGGCGCCGGGATTGATGGTGACGATGGCGTCCCTGTCGTCATGGTCGCCTTGGAGCATCATGGCGAGCTCCTGCTGTTCGACCTTCTGCGTCAGCGCCGGCAGCTGCGCCGCCATCTCCGCCTCGATTTCAGCGTCGCTCTCCTCTTCCGCCATGAGCGCAAACTCGAGCGCGTCCGCAACCTCGCCGTTCAGCGACGCCCATGCCTCCACAGGCTTGCGCAGCTGCGCCAGACGCCTCTGCGCCTTTTGAGCCGCTTCGCGGTCTGTCCAAAAATCTGCCTGCTCCGACCGCTCCTCTATCTCTGCAATCTCGTTCTCTGCCGCGTCCAGGTTAAAGACCGTCTCGCAATTCTAGAACCCGCTTCTTCAAGGCGTTCAATTTTGCAGCGACTTCGCTTGCCATTATTCGCGCTCCTCTCTGCGACCGCGTATAATCATAGCCGCTATGAAACCCAATGACGCAAATATCGACCAAAAAGAGACCCAATTCCCCCATCGCGCATACCATGTTTGGTCGGTACGGGTCGAAACCTCCGCCGCGATGACGCCGTTTCGGTCCGACGGCTTCACCTGATCGCCGACAATACGCCCGTATGGATCGATAAAGCATGAAACGCCGCGGTTCGCCGCCCGCACAAGCCAGCGGCGCGTCTCGATGGCGCGGAAGACGGAGCAGACATTGTGTTGAGGAATCGCCGGCGTTCCGTCGTACCAGCCGTCGTTCGTCAAAACGATCAGAAGGTCGGCGCCGCTGCGGACAAATTCTCGGCTGATTTCGGAAAAGACCGACTCAAAACAGATCGGAACGCCCGCCTTCGCCCCGGCGATTTCCAGCAGATTCGCTCGTTTCCCGAAGGCGTAATCGCCGATTCCGATCACCCGCTCCACGATAAACTTCGGCAGCAGCTCCCGCAGCGGGATATATTCGCCGAACGGGACAAGATGCTGCTTATTGTAAAACTGCAGCGCGGCGCCATTATCGTCAACGGCGATGGCGGAGTTAAAATAGGAGAGCGTGTCGGGATCGCGGCGCGGCGCGCCGTAGAGAAGGTCGACGCCATGCGTTTCTGGAAACTGCTCAAACCGCTCCCGCTGCGCCTCGTCCAGAGCCGTTAGCAGAATGGAGGTCTCCGGCAGAATGACCGCGTCCGGCTTCTCCTTCGCCGCTTTTTCCATCAGCGCCATGTAATGCTCAAAATTTTCCTTTAGAGAGTCTCGTTTCCAGCGTTCATCTTGGGGGAGATTCCCTGGAACGACCGCGAAGCGGACGGCGTTTTCTGTCGGCTGTTGTTGGTTGAGGGCATGCGCGCCGTATAGAAACGCGAGCGCGCACAACGCCAGCGCCGGCGACGACCATGCCAGCCCGCGCGTCCATTTGGGACGCTCCATGACGAGAAGCGCAACAGCGGCGTTCACATACATCAACACAAAACTGATGAGCGTCTCGCCGCCGAGAGACGCCAGCTGCGCAACCGGCAAACAGTTCCACTGCGACGCGCCGAGAGTCGCCCACGGAAAGCCTGTTAACATCCAGCTGCGCAGCCACTCGCATAAAACCCAAAAGCAAGCGGCGGCGGGCGCATAGAAGAAACGGCTGCGCGGCGCCGCCTTCACAATCAGGACGCCGAACAGCCCGACATACAGCCCTAAATACGCCGCCAGCAGCGCCGCTCCAAACGCGCCGACGATCCACCCGAAGCGCGGACCGACCGCCGAATACATCCCCACCTTGTAAAGCCAGCCGACGACGCCTAAAAACGCGCCGAAACCGCCCAGCCAGCCATACCAGAACGCGCGCCGCCAAGTGTCCGCCCGACGCAGCGCCAACAGCAGCGGAACCGCCGCCAACCAGCCCAGCCAAAACAGGCTCCATTTCGGATGTACCGCCGTGGAAAGCCAGTTTGGATGGATCGCCGTATAAAGCAGCGCGAAGCCCAACAGCAGCGCATACTGACGCCAGCGCTTCGGTGTTATGCTTGTCAAAACCGCCCGCCTTTCTATCTTCCGCATGTGTATGTTAGCGCCAAGAGGCTCAATAAACATTCCTAAAATTGGGACATCTGAACCGAGAATCTGTCTATTTATGGGGAAAAGGCGGCGCCAACAAGACCGTTCCCCGCTTACGCGAGGACATACATTCCCGCGCAAGCGGGAATCCAGAGTCCCGGCAGACGACATCCGCATTCGGCAGTCATGCCCGCGTCCGGCAAACGTCCCCCGCTTCCGCGAGGGCATGCATTCCCGCGCAAGCGGGAATCCAGAGTCCCGGCAGAAGACGTCCGCATTCGGCAGTCATGCCCGCGTCCGGCGACCCGTCATTCCCGCGCAAGCGGGAATCTTAAAGGGCGCGCGGGTTGCGCTTGTTTTGAACTAGGATTGAAGGATGATTAAGATTGCCAAGATAGCGGCGCGCGGGAATTTTCTTGGCAATCTCTTCAATCTTGGCAATCCTAGTTCAGACGAGAACCGCGGCGGCGCCGACTACTCTCCCCCTTGAAAAGGGGGCTGGGGGGTTTGCGCGGGCGGTTTCGGGGTCGCCTCTGGATTCCCGCTTACGCGGGAATGACGGCGGGTAGGATGGATGTTTGGGGTGAACGCGGGCGGGTTGCGCTGGCTTTGAACTAGGATTAAAGGATTATGAAGATTGCCAAGAGCGCCGCGCACGGGAATTTTCTTGGCTATCTTTTCAATCATGCAAATCTTAGTTCAGACAGTGGCTAAGATTCCCGCTTACGCGGGAATGACGCTTTGTGCCGCCGGACGCTTGAGGTAAACGCGGGCGGTTTCGGGGTCGCCTCTGGATTCCCGCTTACGCGGGAATGACGGCGGGTAGGATGGATGTTTGGGGTGAACGCGGGCGGGTTGCGCTGGCTTTGAACTAGGATTAAAGGATTATGAAGATTGCCAAGAGCGCCGCGCACGGGAATTTTCTTGGCTATCTTTTCAATCTTGGCAATCCTAGTTCAGACAGTGGCTAAGATTCCCGCTTACGCGGGAATGACGCTTTGGGCTGCCGGACGCTTGAGGTAAAACGCGGGCGGTTTCGGGGTCGCCTCTGGATTCCCGCTTACGCGGGAATGACGGCGGGTAGGATGGATGTTTGGGGTGAACGCGGGAGGGTTGCGCTGGCTTTGAACTAGGATTAAAGGATTATGAAGATTGCCAAGAGCGCCGCGCACGGGAATTTTCTTGGCTATCTTTTCAATCTTGGCAATCCTAGTTCAGACGGAAAGGGGGCGCGGGAGGGCGTTGACGATCTCAACCGTCTTGAGGCTGACGGAGACGACGCGCCGAAGCAAGTTCACGATATACTGCGGATCGTCATCGCGGTTCGGGTCGTTCACGATGCCGCTGCGCTTGTCCGTCTTCACCTGATACTGATTCACGACCCACTCCAGCGCCGACCGATTCCCTAGACGATACTCCAGCGCCGCAGGCGGTATGCCCGACAACGTCAAAAAATCGTTATACCGAATCGACGTCTTGTCTTTGGAGAGGCGCATCTTCTCGACCCGCCAATCTACAGACGCGCCCGACGCCTCGATCATCTCCAGCGCATACGGCGCCGCCGACTCGTAGTTCACATGCAGATCCGCCAACGCCGCCCCCGCCGACGCAAACGCCCAAAACGCAGGCGCAAACGGAATATGCGGCAGGTCGCGCTTCAGATTCTTCTCATAACGCGCTCGGTAGTCGGGATGATGCAGCAGCCCGTACACATAATGGAAAATATCCCAGCGCGAAATGGACGGATCGCCGTAATGCGAACGGAAGGCGGACAACGCCCAATCGGTGATGTTTTCGCGGCGGTTGGAGCCGTCCTCATCGTAGGTGTAGAACGGAAAGCATTTGGCATCGCCCGTAAGATGATGATCTGGAATCACATCCGCCATCAATGTTTGGAAAGGTTGGGTGGACCCTGGGGAATTGATGCAAATCACCCGATTTTCTGCTTCAATTGTAGGCAGCATTAACGGGATTCTGGAAACCTCATGATTCATGATTTTATCGAAAAACAGAAAGCGTTTTGCGAATGGACGGTACAGCGATTCTCTAATTTTGCTTTCTGAAAATACAGCCATGTTTTTCCGCTGCAAATCGTTTTTTAGATTTCGACTCCACTTGATTATTGTTTCATCAGAATTCACGAAATCATCAAGATTAAGGTTATCTTCCTTATACAATTCCCACCTTGACCACTCTTCATTGTAAGCATTGATCGTTCGCTGCATGTTGCCGGCAAGGGCGGTTCGGTTGAAGTTGTAAGCCCAAGCGTCGCGAGCTGTACCAACGCCGCCGCTGTAGATTTTGAAGATCGCATCTACGGTCTCATCTTTTGCCGCTTTCTTCGTTCCTATCGGGGTAAAGGTTTCAAACTCAGCGCGCATGCCTTCAGTCAACCAAGTATGCTTTGAGTCCACCTCCGCCCGCTTCATTGGAACGCTTGAACAGCTTTCGAATTTGTTTAAAAGCTGCTGCTTGTCTCGCGCTTTCATATAGTCGTCAACGGAGTAAATCGACACTTCAGCCTCGTCAGAGGAGGCGTCCGCTTTTTTAATGAAAAACGAAATCCCGACGCCGACCCGAATCTGATCGTCAAATACGTTTCCGCCTTCCTGTCGCCGCCGTTCGCCTGAGGTCCGCGCGTTTCCTTTCATGTTGATATGGTAGATCTTTGTAAAATCCTGCTCCAGATGCTTCCGCATTCCGTCGAACGCAATGCCGTCCAGAAAGCCGTTATTCGTCACGAACGCGACGATTCCCTCTTCTTTAATACGGTCGGATGCCCACCGAATCGCCTTCACATACGGATCATAAAGCGCATTTTTATTTCTTGCCTTTGAAGCGGCGACATAGGTCTCGCGGACGCGCCCGTCCATGGTCTCGTATTTGCGGTTCTTGTTGTTGTCGTTTTGGTTCACTTGTCCTGCGTTGTAGGGCGGATTCCCGATGACGATCGTCATATCGACCTGCCTCTGCTGGCTCACGCGCTCCGCGTTGCGTTCCGTCAAGAAGTTTCCTTGAGAATCCGTAATATCGAACGTATCGGCAAACACGATGCCCTCAAACGGCTCATACTCCCCCATCCGCCGCCAATGCTCCTGCTCGATGTTCAGGCTGGCGATATAATACGGCAGCAGCATGACCTCGTTGCAGTGCAGCTCGTGGGCGTATTTATGCGCCAGCGCCGTTCCGTCGATCTCGCGCATGAGCCTGACGATGAAATTGCCGGTCCCGACAAACGGGTCGATGATATGGACGCCTTCGCTGGAGAGGCTGCGGTTGAACTCGGTTTTGAGGAGATGCTGAACGCTGTTGACCATGAAGTTGACGATCGGCTGCGGGGTGTAGACGATGCCGTGCGTGTCGGCAACATCTTCAGAGAAGCTTTGAAAAAAGGTTTCATAGAACGCGTTCAGGAGATGCTGTTTTTGCGAAAACTCTTGGCAGGTTTTTGCCGCCTGTTCGACGGCGTTGTAGTATCGGTCAAGCCGTTTCAGATACGCTTCTCGGCTGATGGCTTTGGCGGTCAGGGCGTCCACGACCAGTTCGATTTCGCGGGCGATGATGTTTCGGCGGGTAAAGTCGGAGTTGTTGAAGACGGTTCGGAAGATGCGCTCGGTCAGGATATGCTGAATGAGCATCTCTTCGACCGCCTCCGCGGACAGGTCTGGGTTGACGGCGTCTCTGCATAGGGCGTAAAACTTGTCGAACGCTTGGGCGAATTTGCTGACGCCGCTTCGCTCCTGCTGTATTTTCTGTTTCAGTTCGGCGGCGATGTCGGGGACATGCTGTCGGAACTCTGACGCCGCCGCTTCCCAGTTGCCGAATTCGGGGCGTTCATATTCAAACAGCAGCTTCAGCGTTTTGACCAGGTCGGTCGATTTGGAGATGTCGGCGTTCAGCGTTTCCTGCTCATTTTGAAACAGAATGGCGCGTTCGGGGGTCTGGAACAGGATGTTGTCGAACGGGTATCCCGCCTCCCGTTTCTGCTGAACGGCTTTGGCGAGGTTGTCATGGATGTCTTTCGCTTCCCAGTAGGCGAACGGCAAGCCCAGCTCATGCAGGACGGCTCCGTCGATGGCGATGGCGCCGCGGCTGCCTTTCATGCGGTATTCGCGTTGGAAAGTGGCGTTCACTTTCTTTGCGCAATACTGCATGAGCGCGTAGAACGGTCCGCTGACGGCTCCTTCTTGGTCGGCGCCGTGCGCGGCTAAGTCGCTCATGGCGGCGTAGTAATCCTTGACCGCCTTATGCGTCGGGAGGAGGTTCAGTTTCGGCATGGGCATGTTTATAGCATGCTCGGCGGGCGGGGGCAAGCGGCGCCAACCGGGTCGTCATTCCCGCGTAAGCGGGAATCTTAGGCGCGCGGGTTGAAGTCGGTTTTGAACTAGGATTGAAGGATTTTTAAGATTGCCAAGATTAGCGGATGACGGGAATTTTCTTGGCATCCTAGTTCAGACAGAAGACGGTTTCGGGTTCGCCTCTGGATTCCCGCGCGTTTATGTTTTACCGCAAGGGCGGAAATGACGCTCAACGGGCGCAGTATAGGTTGATGTGCCGCCGCTCCGCCGCGCAGATCGACAACGCCTCCTCCGGCGAGACGGGGCGCAAACGCTCCCGCGCCTTCCGCGCATGCGACACATGAAACAGCGAGAAGCCATGCCCCGTCAGCGCCTGCAGGAAATGCATCGGGTCGTCGCCGCAGGCGGTCAGCCGTTCAGGGTCCAGCTCCACGATCATCTCCATCTGCGGATTCGCTTCCAGGAGACGCTTCATCCCGCGCAGCGCCGCCGCCTCAAAACCCTGTATGTCCATTTTGACAAAGTCGACGCGGGGAGGGGAATCTCCAAAGTAGCCGTCTAAAGCGACCATTTCCGCCTGCGCCGTTTGATGTTCATCGGGCGCCTTTTTTTTCGATGAAACAGGTTCGGCGACGCCCGTTTCCTCTTCGACAGAGAGCAGCGCCGTTCCGTTCCGGTCGCCGACCGCCTTTCCTTCGATGACAACATGGGACGCCTTGTTGAGCGCGCAGTTTTGCCGCAGCGTTTCAAGGTTTTTCGGCATCGGCTCAAAAGCGTACACGCGCCCCGACGGACCGACCGCGCGCGCCATCGCCAGCGCAAAACAGCCGATGTTCGCGCCGATGTCGACGGCGGTCATGCCGGGCTTGAGCCGCTTTTGCGCCGCATCGATTTCAGGATCGTTATATTCCGCGCCGAGAAAAAGCGGCGCATGGGCGGGGTCGTCCGCGTCCGCGTAAAGCGGCATTCCGCGGTAGTTTGTTAAGGCGATCCCGCGCGGTTTCAACATCGCAAACGCGCGCTGAAACAGCGGACCGACCGCCGGGGCGCTAGCAAATCCGCGACCGTAACGCCCGCCCGCAAGACGCTTCATCCACCGAAACAGAAAAAAGAGAAACCGCCGCATCGGCGCTGACCTCACGTCTTAAGTAGGTACATGTCGACATGCGAATGCAGACGGCTTCCGCGGCGCCTCTGGATTCCCGCACGTTTTACCGCAAGGGCGGGAATGACGATCTGGTTGATGGGCGCTCTCAACTAAACTCGGTACACGTCGTATAAATCCTGCGTCTCTTCCGGCGGTTCCTCGGCAGGCGCCTCCTTCTTCACGGACGCCGCGCGCACCGTCAGAGCGGTCGCGCCAATGCTGATGAGTATCCACACCACTCCCCAAAAAAGCGTCTGGTTCGTTGTGGACAAAAAGGGCGGAAAGCCCGTATATTCCGCCAGCATATGCGCGTCCGACCTCAGAGCGGGGCGGAACAGCACATCGGAGGCGATGTCGTATGTCGCGTAAAGGCAGCTTCCCAAGCCGATGATGCGCATCGTCCATACCACGGCGCCTTCAATCAAAAAGAGAGAGCCGAGTATGAAAAAGAGCGACGCGCCCAGCCCAATCGCCAAACCGGCGCCGTTGCGCATATAAAAAATGGTGATCAGCGCCGCGCCGACGCCCATCGCCATCGCCAGCGGACGGCTGTGCTTCGTCCGGCACGAGATCATCATGATCAGAACGCCCCACGCGAGGCTGCCGAGATAGCCCGCTGTCAGCGTCCAGAAGCGGGAGCCGCCTAGGCTCACAACATGTCCGCCCTCTTCGAATCGCACCGCCATGTCTTTGACCTCTCCGCCCGTCGCGACCGTCATGATCGCATGACTCGCTTCATGCAAGAAGACAACAAACACGCGCAGCGGCTTCAATGCGATGCTGTTCCAGAAAACGCCCATCGCAATGGCGGCGGCGGCAAAGATCAGAACGCGCCGAATATCGAGACGGCGGCTAGACCCTTTCGGCTGCTCGCCGCCAAGGTCCCCGCCAGGGAACTCCCCAGCGCCGCCCATGCCCGTATCAAAACTCGGATCGTAATTCATGCGGAGGCTCCTCCCCGATGAGCGCCGATGAGTAAACACATCATGAGAATAACAGATTTTGAGTAGGGTTGTCAAACGCTTTCGCAATTAAACGCCGCTGCGGAGACGAAAGCGCGTATTCCGACCAAGACGACTCGTCTGTCCATTCAGCCTTCTGACACTCCAGAGGCGTCGGATCTCCGCCCTGCCATTCGGCGTAAACGCCATGCAGATGTATGCGGTAGCGCGTCACGCTGTGGCGAAGCGAACCGAACGACCTCTTGACCTTGATCAGAACGCCGCACACCTGCAAGCCCGCCCGCTCCGCCGCGTCCTCTATCGACTCGCCCTTTCCCCGTTCAACGCGCGGCAGCTCCCATAAACCAGCCCACATTTTACCGCCAGGGTCCTCTTCTGGACGCTGCGCCAGCAAAAAACGGTTCTCTCGAACGATCATCGCCGATACATGCGTCAAGGCGGTCGTCTTCGGGCGCGGCGGATTCTCTGGGAACCGGTCAGTCTCGCCATGCTCAAACGCGCCGCAATGCGCCGAAACGGGGCAGCCGCCGCAATTCGGCTTTCGAGGCGAACAGACCAGCGATCCCAGCTCCATGAGAGCCGCGTTAAAATCTTTCGGGTTCTCTCTCGGAACCAGCGCCTCGGCGGTCTCCCACAGACGCTTATTTGCCGCGCCCGTTTTCGGGTTGCCCTCAACGCGAAAGATCCGCGTCAAGACGCGCATGACGTTCCCGTCCACCACAGGCGCCGGGACCTGATACGCCGAGCTCGCCACCGCGCCCGCCGTGTAACGCCCGACGCCCGGCAGCGACATCAGCTCCTCCGCCGTATTCGGCACCTGCCCGTCAAACCTGTCCATCATGATTTTCGCCGCCTCATGCAGACGGCGCGCCCGCGAATAATACCCCAGCCCCTGCCATTGCTGATAAACCTCGTCCAGCGGCGCCTCCGCCAGCGTCTGTATGTCCGGGAAACGTTTCAAAAAACGTTCATAATACGGCAGGACAGACGCCGACTGCGTCTGCTGAAGCATGATCTCCGCCGCGAAGATATGGAACGGGTCGGAAGCGTTGCGCCACGGCAGATCCCGCTTGTCCCGATGAAACCAGTCCAGCAGCTTTTGCTGAAACGAAGCCGCAAGACCGCCGTCAACGCTCATTCGGGCGGACGAAGAGGCGCGTTCGGTTGAACAATGCTGCGGCGCGCCGGCGTCATTTGCGCCAGCGCCTCCGCCGGGATCGTGTAGCCGAACCGCTCCCGCACATACCGCGGCGAATAACGGATCACGATGCAGCGGCGGTGTCCGTCGTTGAACCGCTCCGCCGAGCCATGCGTGATCGCGTCCGTAAAGAAGAGCGCGTCGCCCGCCTTTAGATACATCTCCTTGACGCCGAAGGCGGTTCCCGCCGGCTTCCCTGTGATCCCGTCGTAGACGATGCCTTTGCCGTTATGTTCAAGGCGCGGATGAATCTCGGCGCACTTGTGGCTGCTCGGCACCAGCACAGGCGCGCCGTCCCCAGGGCCGATGTCGTTCAGCGCAATCAGCACGTTGATCTGCCCGACAAGCCATTCGCCCGTGTTCTCTTGCCTGAAGGTGAGATACGAGAGCGGCACATGCCCGCCGCAGTGAATATGGATGTAGCCGCCCTTGCCTCGCACGTTTAAAAAGTTCTCGTGTATGGAGAGGCCGTTGACAGGGTTCACATACCGCCGCGCCGGCTCCGTCCACGGGGGATGGTCAATCAGCGTTTCAAAGGGCGGGCCGGCGGAGACGATGTTTTGAAAGTTGACGCCGTTTTCAATGTTGTAGGTGTGCGTATGGATATGCCCAATCCAGCGCCCGCGCCGATGCTTCGGGTCGCCGTCCCACGGCATTTCCACATATTCCCAATGGTCGTCCACCCATTGATTGATCTCGGCAAGATGCGCCGCGTCAACAGCGTTTTCTAGGATGAGATACCCCTGCAGGTCGAACAGGTAATCTTGCGTCTGCGCGTCCATTTCAGCGTTCATAGCTCCGCCCGTTTCGTTGGAAATGCTTGTTTACGCATTGTACCGCTGCGGGAGTCGCGGCGCAAGCGCTTTAAGATTCGCTCAAACAAGCCGCCTTACTTCAACACCAGCATGCGCCGCAGCGACGTAAACGACCCCGCCTGAATGCGGACGTAATAGACGCCGCTCGCTACAGGTTCGCCTAAGGCGTTGCGTCCGTCCCAATGCGCCGCTTTGGATCGGGCGCGGTAGGAGCCGGCGGGGAGGCTGCCCAGCTCCAGCGTCCGCACGGTCTGCCCCGCCTCGTTGTAGATCGTTATTGTCACGCGGGACGTTTCCGCCAGATCAAACGGGATCCATGTTTCAGGGTTGAACGGGTTCGGATAGTTCGGCAGTAGCGCCGTTTGACGCGGCGGCTGAAGCAGCGCCTGAAGCAGATCGGTCAACTTCAGAACGTTCCGTTGCGTCCATGCGCTTTTGGGCAGAGTTTCCGCGTCCAAAAGCCATGTTTGGACGTCGGAGGCTGAAAGTCCATCGGGCGCGGAGCGGACATCAGCGGACGGCGCGGCGGCGGCATCGGCGGCCATCGCATCCACAATGAGCAGTATATCTTCGACATCCACGACGCCGTCGCCGTTCACATCCGCGGCGGGATTGGAGCCGCCGTAATGCGCCGCGGCGGCTGCCAGGTCTTTGATGTCCACGACGCCGTCGCCGTTCACATCCGCGGGAAGTTCGGGCGGCGCCGCAGTGGAGTTCCATCCGACCTCCATATCGCGTCCCCCGCTGGCGATGATTTGCCCGTCCGGCGAGAAGGCGAGCGCGTAAACATTTCCGTTATGCGCCGCGATGACGTTTTGTACAGCGCCTGTCTGGAGGGAGATCAAGGCGATCTGTCCATCCACATCGCCGGTTGCGAGCGCCGCGCCGTCCGGCGACAGCGCTGCGGACTGAATCGGCCGCGCGCCTCTATTCAAGACGGCGGTCTGTTGAAACGAGGCGGCGTCCCATGCGATGATTTTTCGGTCATGTCCTGTGGTGTAAAACATCGCGCCGTCAAGAGAAAACAGGACCGCCCGCGCCCTTCCTTTATGCGCATGAAGGCGCGCTTTCTCGGCGCCGGACGCCGTCTCCCATAGAACGACCTCTCCTGCGCGGGTCGCCGCCGCGAGAGTCGCTCCGTCAGGGGAGAACGCGAGCGAATAGACATCGCTGCCGGCGTCTTCCATGCGCGCGATCTCTTCGCCGTCTGCAGGGTTCCAAAGCTGAACGGCCCCGCTGCGGCTTCCGGTGGCGAGAACGGTACCGTCCGGCGAAAAGGCGGCTGAAAAGACAGTTCCGCCTTCAGGTCTAAAGCGGGTCAACAGCTCGCCCGTTTCGGCGCTCCATATGCGGGCGGAGCCTTCGCACACGCTCGCAATCGTCAAGCCGTCCGGCGAAAAAGCGGCCGCCGTAACAGGTCCGACATGTCCAATCAAAGCCGCTGTCGGCGTTCTGGTCGCGGCGTCCCATAGAAACAGCTTCTTGTCGGAGCCGCCGCTGACGAGCGTCTTGCCGTCCGGCGAAAAGGCGGCCGCCAAGACCGGCCGCAGATGCGTTCCGACGGTATGGCGCGGCGCCAGAATCGTATCGACCGGCCAAAGCCGTATGTTTTGATCGTAACTGGCGCTGGCGAGCGTCTTGCCGTCCGGCGAAAAGGCGACGTCCATAACATAATTCGTATGCCCTTCGAACTCCGCGATCCGCTCCATGGTTTTGACATCCCACAGCCGGACGGAGCCGTCGTCGCTTGCGGACGCGATGAGGGTACCGTTGGGCGAATAGGCGACGCCGCTTGCCCAGTTCTCGTGCGCTTTAAACGAGCCGATTTCTTTTCTTGTTTTGACATCCCAAAAATGGATGGAGCCGTCGTATACGGCGGCGGCTAAGGTTCGTCCGTCCGGCGAGAAGGCGACCGACCAGACATAATCCGCCTGCCGCTCCAGTTCAGCGATCTGCTTGCCGGAGCCGACGTGCCAGAGGCGGACTCTGGACCCGAAGCCGCCTGCGGCGAGAATTTTGCCGTTGGGAGAGAACGCAAGCGATAGCACATCGTTGACGCTCTCCTCAAGCGTTCTGATGAGGTCGCCCGTTTCGGCGTCCCAGAGACGCGCTGTGTTGTCGGCGCCGCCCGTCGCGATCGTCTTCCCGTCGGGAGAATAGGCGAGCGACCATAGCGCGGCGTTATGCCCTTCCAAGGTCGTTTTGAGTTCGCCCGTTTCGGCGTCCCAGAGACGCGCCGTTCCATCCTCGGACGCGCTGGCGATCGTCTTGCCGTCAGGAGAATAGGCGGCGGCTCTCACCCAGCCGGCATGCCCCTCCAGCGTGTTGAGAAGGGCGCCCGTCTCGCTGTCCCAAACTCGAACCGTGTTGTCGTAGCTGGCGCTGACAAGCGTCTTGCCGTCCGGCGAATAGTTGACCGAGTAGGCGGAATGCGTATGCCCTGTGAGCGGGCGGTTATGCCGAACCGCGTTCAGATCCCAAAGGCGGACGGTTGAATCGCGGCTGGCGGTCGCGAGCTGCGTTCCGTCGGGCGAAATGGAAAGCCCCCAAATGGAGCGGGTATGCCCCTCTAAGACCGACATGATTCTGCCGGTCGCGCTGTCCCAGAGACGCGCCGTGTTGTCAAAACCGCCGCTGGCAATCGTCTTGCCGTCGGGGGTGTGTCCCACCCCGTACACGAACCCGTTATGCCCGTTCAGCGTTCGTTGAAGATCGCCTGTCTGGACATCCCACAGCTTGACCGTGTTGTCGTTGCTGCCGCCGGCGATTTGCGCGCTGTCGGACGAGAAGGAGAGCGCTGAAACCGCTTCACTGCTTGCGTCTATGGTTCGCAGGAGTTCGTAATTGTGCGCGTCCCAGAGCCTGATCTTTCCGTCCGCCGACGCGCTGGCAAGCGTCATGCCGTCCGGCGAATAGAGCAGCGCCGGCGCCGGTCCGTCGTACGCTTCCTCCGTTGTCGACAGGTTTTCCCCCGTTTTCGGGTCCCATACGGTCAGCGTTCCGTTGTCGATGGCGACGGCCAGTTTCGATGCGTCGGGCGAGAAAGCCAAGCCCCATAACGTATCGCCCAGCTCGCCGATCTTTCTTTCGAGTTCGCCTGTCTGCGCGTTCCATATCCGAACGATCTTATCGTTGCCGACGCTGGCGATCAGCGCGCCGTCCGGCGAATAGGCAACCTCCCAGATCGCTTCGGTATGCCCCTCCAGCGTCATGAGAGGCGCGCCTGTTTGCGCGTCCCATAGGCGGACGGTCTGATCTAGGCTCGCGCTGGCGACCTTCGTTCCGTCGGGAGAATACTTGACCGCGGAGACGGGCGCTTTATGCCCTTCCAGAACGATGACCGCGTCGCCCGCCTGCGAAGCTGCCGCGGCAAACGCCAGCAGCGCCGCCGACGCAATCAGAGCGAAACGGAAATGCCGAGTTTTCATAATGCGAACCTCCATCTGACATCCAGAACAGCGCCGCATTCTACAACAACGAGAGGCGCAGGGCAACGCCGGCGCCTGACCGGCAGCGCGCCCATACGATGATCTTCATTTTTTAACCCTAAAGCGTCCGCGCCGCCGGTCGTCATTCCCGTGAAACGGGAATCTTAGGCGACGACGAAGAACGGGGTTGTTCTTCGGAGCGCGCCGTCCATATGGCGTCTCCGATCAACATCACCGCATGAGCGTACTCCCTCCCGGATGGCAGCGCGCCTATACGGCGATATTTGCGGCGCCGCGTCCAATTCCCCCTTGAAAAGGGGGAGTCTAGGAACCCCGCGCCCTACCGCCATGTCCCAACTATAGCGTTAAGGTCAGAAGTTCGCCATTGCTAAAAAATCGCAGCGGCGCTAGCATGTTCATGTGGAAGGTTGGCTGCTGACCTCATGCACAAAGTTGGGACATTTGAATTGACGATCGCTCTATTCATGGGAAAAGGCGCCGCCAACCAAACCGTTCCCCGCTTCCGCGAGGACATGCATTCCCGCGCAAGCGGGAATCCAGAGGCGCCGCAGAAACCGTCCGCGTCCCATGCCGACATGTCCCAACTAAAGACGTAAGGTCAGTGGCTGGCGCCGCTTGACATCCCGCCCGTTCCGCCTCGGCATGAAACGAAAACGAGGATCCGCAATGGGTTCCAAAAGGTTCAAACGCGTCGTCTTTGGATTGCTCTTCGCTGTTCTCTTCTACGCAGCCACAGCTATTTTGAACAAGTTTATCGGCAACAAGCTGCTTGCCTCGCTGATCGCCGCCGCTGTCATCGGCGCATACCCGTCCATATCGCTCTTTCGGGCTTTGTTCGGCTATGAGGCGCGTGAAAAGTACCGAAGAGAAATACCCATTCGAGACACGCTGCTATGGGCTGGCGAGAACGCCCCTTCGGAATACAAAACTCTAAGAGATCGGTATTTTCAAGCGAGGAGGCAGGATGTACAGAAAATTTCCGCCTCGTCGTCAGACAATGAGAAAGATACGAATATAGACCGGCAGGTGGAGCGCGCCTACAACTGCTTCTACGATGCGTTGAACGGGCTGCCGCCCGATTCAAAAGTG
Source organism: Candidatus Poribacteria bacterium (assembly GCA_963665845.2). Taxonomy (GTDB): domain Bacteria; phylum Poribacteria; class WGA-4E; genus JAPPNK01. Next base: position 772,954 of record OY762492.1, on the reverse strand, counting down.
TACAGGGCGTTCATTGAGAATCTTGCGAAGGGGGCGTCCGCGCCGCCGGCGCGCGTTTATACATCTCTTCTGGCGGCGCCGCCCGACGCTCCCGCCGAGTTTGAGGCGGCGGCGTCCGCGTCCATTAAACGGCACGGCGTTCAGGAGGGTTCGCTTCGCTTGGCGGAGTCGCATCCAGAATGGAGGCGGCGCCTTTATGAATGGCTGCGGGCGCATCAACATAAAAACGAAAGCGCGTAGCCGTATCCCTTGTGGGATCCGCAATGATTTCTAAACGCCGCTATAGAAATGCGGCGCGTTTGCAAGGGCGGTTGAAAAAAAATGCGTTTTGATGCAACGTTAACGCGATTTATTCCTCTAACGTTACGAATCGGGAGCGTGGTGGACGAATTGACGCGAGCGCAGAAGGCGAAACTCATGATGGAGCGCGAGGACATTATCCGCCGTATCGGAAACGCGATGCTTTTGCCATACGGATTTGACAAATCCGTTTTGAACGATCTTGTTCAAGAGACCTACTTGCGTACGCTTCCAAAACTCGACTCGATACGCAGCGTGGAAAAAGTTCCTGCGTATACGGACAAAGTGGCGCGGAGCGTCTGCCGCGAATGGCTCCGTAAGCGGAAAGACGAAACAAGCATGGAAGACGCGCCGGAGCCGTCTGATCTGAAACCGCTCCCCGACGACCTTCTCATTAAAAAAGAAAGACGGGAGCTAGCGATGGCGGCGGCCGAGTTTCTCAAGCCGAATCCGCGCGAAGCGGTACTCGGACGCCTTAATAACGAATCCGACGCGGAGATTGCGAAGCGGCTGAAAGTGAAAACGCAAACCGTGCGGTCTTACATCCACCGATCGACTCCGGACATACAAGAACGGATCGAAAAATATGGTACCGCTCTCATTTCAATGGCGAGCGAGGAACGGGTAAAGCGGTTGAGGCGCGAAGGCGGCGACGCCAAGAAAGGGAGCAAATCATGATGTCGGCATGGAATCGGTTGGGCGCGTTGATGCTCCTGCCAGTCTTGGTCATGCTGGCCGCTTTGGCGTCCGGCTGCGGCGGAAGCGCCGACGCCGAAGCAGAAAACAACGAAAATTGCGGATGCTGCGCAAGCAGCGGACAGCAAGACGGAACGCTCAAAAGCAAAGCGGCGTTGAAACAGTTCCTGCTGGAAAGCGCGGCGAAGCATCCCGAAGGCTCCGAAATGCGAGAGGCGTATCGTCGGGCGTTGGCGCGCTTCTCAGAGCTGGAGGCGGTTTACGCAGACGATTCCTTGACGCCCGACGACCGATCGCGCAAAGCGCATGAAAAGATGGCTGCTTTAATGTGGCAAACCGATACGAACGAGAACGAAACTCAAAACAGGACAGGAAACCAACCATGAAATTTGAAGCGCAACGGACACTGCAGCGCGAACAGACGAAACAAGCGAAAGGACACGACATGAACACGAACGCAACGCGCGCCGATTCCTTCTCGACCTCAAAGGGCTTCAAGTCCGGACTGAACAGCCTGCTGGCAGGCATGATCGCTGTCGCCTTTGCAACTCTCTCCCTTTCGACACTTTTCCAAGCTGACATCGCATTTGCGGATGACGAAGTGCAAGCCTCCGCAGAATGGACGGTCGACAAATCAAGGACCACAAAAGCTGACGGATCATGGGGTGACTGGGAAGTCGTGAAGACGGGCGATTGCACAAAACATTCTATGGTAGTGCATACGCCACATAAATGTGATTGCGCTACCGGATCGTCATCCTCGTCTTCAGCCGCGAGTGCGTCCGCGTCAAGCTGGCAGGGGTATTGGGCCAACAGCGGTTATTATTCAGCCAGTGCTGCGAATTCAGCCAGCACTGTGAGCGATAATGATTGTGGCGATGCGGGAGGCAACCATGCTTATGAGAAGGAAACCGATACAGAAATAGTAGAGGAGGATTCTGGCACAGAAGGTGACGGTGAAAGCGATGACTTTTCCAGCGCCAATGAAAAGACAGAAACGAAAAGTTTCAAGAGATTCAAAATGTGGGTCATTGGATCCTTTGCAGCAGGACTTGTTTTCTTTGGAACCTGCCGCAATGATGCTTACCATATAGAACAACATTCGCTGCCACCTCAACAAACCGTTGAGATCGGAAGAAATTGCAACTGTGCAGTTTCTGTAGGATGTTCTGACGACGATGACGACGATGACGACGATGACGACGATGACGAATGATAAAATACACCCATCCTCATGATTGGCAAGCCAATGAATCTGAAACGTTACGCAGTCATTCTAGTCTCAGTTGCGCTCCTGGTCTTGGGGATGTACTTCCTCAACAAAGGACTCCATAGGGGGCAGTCTTCTGAACAAGCCCCGCGGGGCGTCGGGGAAACCGAGCGCTCAAGCTACGAGGAACGCGCGCACGAAGGCCATACGCATTCAGATTCAGAAGGGAATTCCGCTCAAAGTCATGAGAACCGTGAGAATGGCGGCGGCAGTCCTCAAAACAAGATGCGCCCCGACGAGACCAAACGGGCCGAATCCTTGGGATTGCATAACACCGGAGCGCGGGAACGTTTCATCTCCATTCCGATCGACTTAGAGGGCGACATCGTCGAATACCAGGAAGCGTTTCGGTCCGTTCGGGAGGCGCTTAGCCGTGTGAAAGCGGGCAAAATGGACATCTCCGAGTTGTCGGGTATGATTGAGGCGTTTGAGTTCAATAGCGATTGGATGGCGCATCTTCGCATCTACGCGAAGAAGGAACTAGGAATGCCGCTCTCTGATCTTGAGCGGCGTTATTATCCCGTCGCAAGTAAAAGACTGAGAAAGGAGCTTACAGTCCATTGGAAAGAAAATAATTTATCGGACGAATGGAGTCGGAGACTGGAACCGATTCTCCACACGATTCGTTGGGCGCAAGACGAAGCTCCTGTGGAACACAAACTGCTTAGCGAGCGGTATTATGAACAATGCTGGGAGTTGGCTGACAAGGTGGACACTTTCGAGGGATATCTCAATGTAGATGAGCGGACAGAAAGTCTCTACGGTTTTTTTTATGTAGCCTTGCAGGAGTTGCCGCCCAACGCTCGGATATTCACGGAGTATTTTGGAATAGGCGCAAAAGTTTCTCCTCAGGCGCCTGTGGAAATCCCGCAACCGCTTCCGTCGGGCGCTCCGCGCGTTGATTCGCCGGCGGTTTCGGATCCCAGTTTGCCGGGCGCGTCTTCGCACTCATCCTCTGAATCGACGCCCCGCGCACCGTCGCAGGTTGAGCCTGTATCGCCGCCTCCGCCGGACGATCCCGCCATTTTTGAAGCGGCTGTGATGCAATCCATTGAGCGTTACGGCGTTCAGGAAGGTATGCGCCGTTTAGCGGAGTCGCATCCCGCTTGGGCGGAGCGGATCGTTTTGTGGGCGCAGGAGCGTCAGAAACGCTTGACTCCTCTGCATGGAAACGAAAGCGAGTAGCCGCATCATTACCGAAACCGCGCCTGCCAAATGATTTCCGCCGCTCGTTTTTTCCGCGCGCATTGGGCGGCTCTGTCTATCGGGGCGGTATGTCTTGCGTCGGCTCTCATCAAGCTGCCGCATCTCGGACATCAGCATCTCGCCTTTGACGAAGTTTGCCATGCCATCGTCGCCCGCAATCTTCTGAAGCATCCGTTCACGCCGACGCTTTACGACGCGCCTTATCTGCCTTACGATTATGAGTCTTGGACGTCGAACCATGTCTGGCTCCACAAGCCGATTCTCCCGCTCTGGAAAATCGCCGCCTCCTACGCCGTTTTCGGCGTCAATACGTTCGCCCTTAGGTTTCCGTCGCTTCTTTTGGCAACCCTTGCCGTTTTCTTGACCTATCTGATCGGAAAGCGGCTGTTTGATCGGAGGGCGGCTCTCATTGCGGCGGCGGTTCAAGCGTTTTTGCCGGTCATGGCGGAGTTGACGCATGGGTATCTTTTCAGCGACGCCATCGATATTTCGCTGCTGTTTTGGACGGAGCTTGCCGTCTATTTTCTGATACGCGCCATGCAGTCGGGCAGCTGGCGCGATGTTCTGATTGCCGGCGCCGCTCAGGGCTGCGCGTATCTTTCCAAAAGTTATCTCGCGCTCATTGTAACGGGAATCGCGCTGGCGATATGGCTGGCTCCCGCTTTACGGCTTGGGCGGCGCGAAAACATTGCCTTGCGCGGCCGCCATCTCCTCGGCTTGACAGCGGCGTCTCTCGTTGTGGCGTTGCCGTGGACGATCTCAACGGCGATTCGATTTCCTCAAGAGTTTCACTATGAACACAGTTATGTTTTCCGTCATCTTGTGTCGGATGTTGAAAGCTGGGCGGCGCCGTGGGACCGCCTGCTGTTCGATTATTTTCCGTTTCTGCTGCATATCTTTTTTGCCGCGGCGATGGCTTCTGCTGTCACGCTGTCGGGTCGACTCTTCACGAAAAAGAAGGTCTCCTTGTGCGTCGTCTACGCATGGGGCTTTGGCGTTTTGATACCGCACCTCTTCGCGGCGACCAAGACTCCGTCGGCAACGCTCCTAGCGCTGCCGGCATTTCTGCTCATCTTTGGCGAATTGGCCGTTCGAGGAGTTTTTAAAAGAGAAAGTCGTTGGGAATTGTGCGTCTTGACGGGAATCTCGTTGACCGCCCTTGCGCTCCCGCAGACGCCTCCTCATTGGGGCAAAGGTACCCCTGAAGGGTATGTCTTCGGCTCACTCATCCTAGAACGTCCGTGGCCGATGATCAATCTAGCCGCTGTTTTTGCAGTCGCTTGGGCTGCGCTGCAGATGGCGCCGCGCTTAGAGAAAAAGGGGTTGGCGGATTCGTTCCGATGGGCATGCATCGGGTTTGCGATCGCTGGGTCGTTCACGCTCGCGCTGCGCGCCGTTTGGATCACATCCGCTGTCGCCGGCGGGCAGGGTACTCCCGCGCCGTATCTTCAAGTTGCCGAATATGCGCGGGAAGAACTTCCAGCGAACGCCGTTCTTTTTGTTGAGAGAGCGGAAGGCATGGGTTCGCTTGAACATCTAAAGACCATGTTTCATGCGGATCGAACCGCTTACCGCTTAAATCCGCGGAGCGCGGCTGAACAGAGTGAAACCGTCCGCCAAAAAGGCGGCGTTTCGTATCTGCTGTCCATACACAGGTACGAGGAATTGAAGGTCGTCCACGGCGGCAAAGAAAACGAAGCGGCGATTTACGCTTGGCCTTCGACAGCTCCCGATACGCTGACCCCCGACGACGATCATTCGCATTAAACTTTCGCCGCTAAGCGATGCCGATAATATGCGAGGCGTTGTACCCGTTCTTCGGCAGTTTCGGGTTCTTTTTCAGGTCGTTTTTCTGGGCGGAGACGCGCAGTTTTTTCAGGTCGTTTCTGCGCAGGACGCCGTCGCGGCGTTCGTTGGTCGGGTTCTGCCCCCGCGCCTTATACGGCTCCAGCGCGTAGACCTCCTTGACAATCTTTTCGGGGAAATACAGCTGCGATGTGACGACCGTCCGCTCGTCCAGATGAACCTTGAAATGGATATGCGTCAACCTGCCGCGGTACCAGCCTGGGAACAGCGTCTCAAACTCGACCCGCCCGTTCTTGTCGGCAACCTGTATGCCGCGCAGGAAATCTTCCCCCCGCGCGTCAATGCGCCCCCTGTCGCCCTGCCGCGCATAGCCTGAATAGACGCCCCGCGGATCCGTATGCCATATCTCCACCCATGCGTCCGGAACCGGTTCGCATCGAGAGGCGCGCACAATCTCCAGCTTGAGCAGCAGCGGAACGCCCTCTCGGTCTTCCGTGATGTCTTTGCGAAACTGCTTCGGGTTGAAATAGAACGGGCCGGCGGTTTGGGACGGCGTCAAGACGCAGTCGGGCGTTTTTTCAGAGTCGCTTCCAGGCTCGCTCTCTGCCGCGGCGCGCAGCCGCGCGGAGACGCCGGTCAGCCCGACAGCGGCCGCCGCTTTTTGAAACCATTCGCGTCGTTTCATGTCGATTTCCTAGATGTTGATAGGAATCTGCCCGTCTCGGTTCGTTTAATAGACGGGCGCGGGCGCGGCTCGGTTTATTCTAAAAAGGAGAAGCTGTAGTCGGACTCCGCAGCGGCGCTGTGGCATCCGACGCATCCTTCGCCGTCAGGGGGGCCTTGGCCCAGTATCGTGAAGTCGGCGTCGGCTGATTCGCGGGCGTATTTCACGAAGAGCCAGTCGTTGGCTTCCTCAACGGCGCCTGCCTTTTTCGTCATGACCGCGACGAAGCTGGTAAAGTCGAGATCCGGCCCGATTCCCGCCTTGACGATGATCGTTCCGTCCGGATACGGAAAAGCCTGCTTCCCGTTCGGCGCAAGCGCCTCGCGCGTCTGGTTCACATACACTGTCTTGGTTCCTTCATGCGGAACATCCACCGGCGGGTCCGTCGGAAGCTTCAGCGTCATCCAGCTCTCATACCCGTCGATCGACGCGGGCAGTCCATGATGATCGTGGTCGTGGTCGTCGTGGTCGTCGTCCTCGCCGCATCCGATGAAGAGAAAGGCGGCGGCCAGCGTTAGCAGCAGCGTTTTGTTCATATGCGTCCTTCATTTCGCATGTATGGTTCGCAGTATTGCATTGCTTATTCGTATCATAGGCGGGTTTTGAATGCAAGCGTTCTGGGCTGACCTAACGTCTATAGTTGGGACATGGCGACGGCGCGAACGCGGACGGTTTCTGCGGCGCCTCTAGATTCCCGCTTGCGCGGGAATGCATGTCCTCGCGGAAGCGGGGAACGGTTTGGTTGGCGGAGCTTTTTTCCATGAATAAAGGCTTTGGTCGTCCAAATGTCCCAACTTTAGGCATGAGGTCAGTTTTGGGCGAGCGGAAATGGCAAAGCCCGTTGTCCGCTGTCCGCAGCCCGTCATTCTAAGACCGTGAAGCTGTAGTCGGTGTCGGCGGCTTTGACGTGGCAGTTTTCGCACAGCCGCCCTTCGAACGCTTTTCGAAACGGGCTGTCGGCATCCTCGCGCAAATACTCGATGAATTCCCAGTCGTTATGGTTCGGGTTCGTTCCCTTCGCCTTTGTCATGACCGCGACGAGGCCGATGAAATCCTTGTCGGGGCGGACGGCAGACTTGACGATGATCGTCCCGTCAGGGTACGGATATCGATTCTCGCCGCCGGGCGCGACCGCTTCCCGCGTTTGATTGATGAACACGTCCTTTGTTCCGCGGTGCGGATCGGACGGCTTCGGCGGTATCGGCTCCGCGTTCATTTTGAGCCATGTATCGAACCCTGCGGTCGACTCTGGGAGGCCTGGCAGAGGTTCCGGCGGCTTGACGGTTGGACCGTTCGGATCGGTCGGCTTGCCGCCGTTCGGCTCCGCCGGCGGATCGCTGGAGCCGCATGCGTTCAACAGGAGAAGCAGGGCGGCAAACAGGGCGGTTCGTTTCATCATTGAGATGACCTTACATCTTTAGTTGGGGCATGTCGGCATGACGTCTTACCGCAAAGGCAGACGTCGTCTTCAGCGCCTCTAGATTCCCGCTTACGCGGGAATGACAGGAAGTGGGCGCGGGAATGACGACCCCTCGAAACGGCGGTTCGTTTCATCATCCAGTCCTTGCGCTGAAGCGGCGTATCGGCGTATGATTTTACGTTCTTTTAATGGACGGGGCAACATGCGGCGGCGCGTCCGATTCCCCCCTTGAAAAGGGGGGCTAGGGGGGTTTTAAAGGGCGGGCGCGATTGCGATGCCTTAAGATTCCCGCTTACGCGGGAATGACGACCCGGCCGCGGGAATGACGTTTGAAAGGTCAGAAAATGGACGCGACATGAAGCGGGCTGAAAAGGCGCCGAAGCGCGGCGTAACGTTCCGCGCCGTTCTCCTCGGCCTTCTTCTCATGCCGGGGATGATCTACTGGCTCATCGAGATGGAGGTTGTCCGTTACACCCATCCGACGATGGCGCATCCGCTCTCCAATGTGGTCTTCACCGTCTTTTGCGTCATGGGCGTCAACGCCGTTGTGAAGCGGTTCTGGCCGCGGGCCGCCCTCTCCTCAACAGAGCTGCTGACCGTCTATCTCATCCTCGGCGTCGTCTCGACGCTCTGCACGCATGACCTGCTGGAAATACTGGTGACGCTGCTGCCGTACCCGTTTCAGTTTGCGACGCCTGAAAACGAGTGGCGCGACACTTTCATTCCGCTTCTGCCGGACTGGCTTGTCATTTCCGACCCTGATGTCCGCGCGCCGTTTTATGAGGGGGAAAGCTCCTTTTTCACGCGGCGGCATCTCTCGGCGTGGATCGGCCCGTATCTGTGGTGGACAGGCTTTGTGTTCGCCCTGTTTTTGGCGCTGCTGTGCGTCAACACTTTCCTGCGCAAGCAGTGGATTGAACGGGAGCGGCTCTCCTATCCGATCATTCAGCTGCCGCTGGAGATGACAGAACCCGGCGGCAGTTTTTTCAAAAAACGGCTCATGTGGCTCGGCTTCGGCATCGCCGGGTTCATCAGCCTCATGAACCTGCTGAACTCCATTTTCCCGGAGGTTCCGTATATCCCTGTGAAACGGCAGAACATTCACCGCATGCTCGGCTTGCGCAATTTTGGCGCGATACGGGTCGCGTTTTACCCGTTTGCGATCGGCGTCTCGTTTTTAATGCCGCTGGATCTGCTGTTTTCATGCTGGGTTTTTTACTGGGTCTACAAGCTGGAGATATGGGTCGGGCGCGTGTTCGGTTTGAACCAGATCAGCGGCTACCCGTTCGCCGACCAGCAGGGGTTCGGCGCTTATATGGCGGTCTTGGCGTTTGCGTTATGGACGGCGCGCCGCCATCTGATGAGCGCGTTTCGTACCGTTTTTAAAGGCGGAGGAGGCGACGATGAAGAGGCGATGCCGTACCGCGCCGCGTTTGTCGGGCTGCTGCTTTCGGGTACGTTTCTGGCGCTGTTTTCGGTTCGGGCGGGAATGTCGCTCTGGGTGTTCGTTCTCTTTTTTGCGATCTATTTCGCGCTGGGGACGATCATCGCGCGCATGCGGGCGGAGCTGGGATTCATTGTGCATGACCTGCATAACATCGATCCGCATGGCGTCCTGATCGATTTTTACGGGACGCGCCGCCTCGGTCCGCGCAACTTAACGATCTTCGCGCTGTATAACTTTTTCAATCGCGCGTATCGGGCGCATCCGTCCCCCGCGCAGCTGGAGGCGTTCAAGATAGCGGAGCGGGAGCGGGCGTCGCCGCGCCGTTTTGCGCTGGCGCTGATGATCGCAACGCTGGTCGGAACCGTCTTGACGCTAACGATGTTGACGCGCCATTACTACACGCACGGCGCGGACACGGGGCATTACGGACCATGGGCGCTCGGTTTCGGCCGCGGGACGTTTCGCGGGCTGGACCGCTGGCTCTCATTTCCGACCGAAACGGACGGGTTCGCTGTCGGGATGACCGGCTTTGGGGCGGCGGTCGGAGGCGTTATGATGTGGCTTCGGATGCGCTTTTTATGGTGGCCGCTGCATCCGCTTGGGTATGCGATGTCGGGCAGCTGGGGCATGTTTAATTTATGGTGTCCGCTGTTTGTGGCATGGGCGTTGAAGGCGCTGATCTTGAAGCAGGGCGGATTGGGGGCGTACCGCAAGGCGGTTCCGTTCTTCTTGGGTCTCGCTCTCGGCGATTACGTCTTCGGCTACGCATGGAGCATGGCGGATGTCGCCTTCGACCGCTCGCTTTACCAGTTCTGGCCCTGACATAATCGTCATTCCCGTGAAAACGGGAATCTTAGGCGCCGCCAACCGGGACCGTCATTCCCGTGAAAACGGGAATCTTAGGCGCCGCAATCCGCGGCTGGCGGCCGTTACGGCGCCGTTGAGGGCGCGTCCTGCTTCAATGAGGGGTCTAGCCACCACAACCGCACGCCCTGACGCTTGAAAAGCATATGCGCCTCGTAGTCGATTCGCATTGCATTCTCTCTAAGCGGCCGCGCCTGCTCCAGATCCGCAGTCGTTAACTGCTCTCCGCGCCGTACCTTTGCCAGCAGCCCTTCTTTATAAGACACCGCTTTCTGCCCAGCGGCAAGAAAGCGGGCGGCGGCGGCGCGCTGTTGATCGTTCTCGGCGGCGGCAGATAAGTTCTCGGCGTTTTCTATCCATTCGCGCGCCTTTACAACATCTTTAAGCCTGTCATGCACTGCGCTCGCGGAGAGCATTTCTTTGAGGGCGGCGGACGCTTCTTTGGACATCTGGTAACGCTTTTTTCGCGCGGTCTCCACCGCATCGGCTCGTTTGAAGAAGCCTTTGACTTTGAGGGCCGGCAACTGGTCTGCGGTTGCGTCCAGGAGCTTCTTCTCGGCGGCGAGATACTTTTGCGCCGCTTGGAGATACTTTTGCGCTGCCGCCGCCAGTTCCTCGGAGCCGATCTGCGCCGCTTTTTCTACAGCGGCTTGGGCGTATGCTATGTCGCCATTTTCTATCCGTTGGATCGAAGAAGCGACCGATTCCATGTCGCTTAAAATGTATTCCGCTCTTTTGGCGTTTTCCGCTTGCCATAACCATAAGAAGACGCCAACGATGGCGCACCAGGCTGCCAACGCAACGACGGTGTGCGAGATTTTCATGGCATAACTCCAGCCAAGCAAGCGTTATACCGACTCTCCAGCATACTTGGTACCGCCGGCGGTTCCGAGTATGAAAAACCTGTCCAGCTGCGTCCATTTGTCGATCTGGAAAGCGAAGCCTCCCGGTACCGAGTCATGCGTATGCCAGACGTCTTGCTTTGAGGCGAAATTCTTCGGGTATCTTGCTTTGGGAGCAGTTCAATAAAGCAACCCTTGCGTTTCCAGATTCGAGGATCTTTCGCGCTATACGGACCCGGGTGATCGCGGCATCGTAGCTAACGTCTTTTTTTTGTCTTCTTACTTTTACATACTCGACTATGCGATCGGCGATTACATCATTTGGGAGACGGGGGTCGGCAAATGCCTCGTAGAATTCGACGAACACCTCTTTGCCGATTGACTGGAGTAGTCGTTTGAGTCGCTGTTCTGTCATTCTTTTGTCAACCCCTTTATCCTTCGCCTCGACGCTGTAATATCATGCAGTACAGACTGCGGACGGAAACGGCAAGGCTCCGCAAGATGCGCTGAAACGCGCGCCAACGCATGAGGACGCTCCTGTCTTTTTAAACAGGAAACTCCAGCTCCGCCTGCCGAAACACATGGCTCACCGATTCGCCGTTGTAGATGCGCCGAATCACCTCCGCCAGCAGCGGCGCTATCGATAGGACGCTCAACTTCGGCAGCTGGGCGCGTTTCTCAGCCGAGATCGGAACCGTGTTCGTCACAATCACCTCGCGGATGCTCTCATGGTTCAGGCTCTTCAGCGCGTTGCCGACCAGAACGCCATGCGTCGCCGCGATGTAGGATGGGTTGGCGCCCGCCTCCGTCAGCGCCTTCGCCGAGTTGGAGATGGTCCCGCCCGTCGTGATCATGTCGTCTACGATGATCGGCGTCTTGCCGCGCACATCGCCCACCAGCGCGACCACCTCCGGCGCCGTTCCGCGCTTGCGGCGTTTATGCATCAGCGCCATCGGAAGGTCCAGCAAGCCTGCGTATTTTTCAGCAAATTTCGCCCGCCCGACATCCGGCGCGACGACGACCGCGTTCGACAAATCCTTCTCGCGCAGGTATTTGACAAGCGTCGTCAAGGCGGTCAGATGGTCCATCGGTATGGAGAAGAATCCCTGTATCTGCGCCACATGGAGATCGATGGAGACGACCCTGTCGGCGCCCGCGCAGATCAGTATATCCGCTACCATACGCGCGGTGATCGGCTCCCTCCCCGTCGATTTGCGGTCCTGCTTTGCGTAGCCGAAGTACGGGATCACCGTCGTTACGGACGCTGCGGACGCCTTCTTGAAAGCGTCCAGCATGATAAGCAGCTCCATCAGGGTGTCGTTGACGGGCGGGCCGGTCGGCTGGAGGATAAACACATCCGACTCGCGGACGCTCTCCTCCACCTGGACCCACGTCTCCGTGTCGGGAAAGGAGCTGATCTGTATTTTACCGAGCGTAACGCCGAGTATGTCGGCGATCTCTTTGCATAAGCCTGGGTGCGCCGTGCCGGTGAACAGGCGCAGCTGGTTTTCGTCTCCGTTCACGGCGCTGGATGCGTACATGGGCGTCCCCTTGTGTGTGCCGTTCCCTGAAGCAATTCAATTATACCTTGCGCATGGCGGCATGTGTCAATGTTTTTCCGGCTTCATGCTTAAAGAGCCACGATAAAAGCGGAAAAACCGTCGTCCCGCTCGCCATCATTCCCGCGCCCCTCCTCGTCATTCCCGCGCCCCTCCTCGTCATTCCCGCGCCCCTCCTCGTCATTCCCGCGCAAGCGGGAATCCAGAGGCGGCGAAGAAACCGTCCGCTTTCGCCCGCCGAGATGTCTCAACGAAAAAAGATCGGGCTACAGAATTGATACGAATCGAACCGCCTTTGCGGTACGGATAAACGCCGCCGTCTTCGCATGGTCTTTGACGCCGGGCGAGACCTCCACGCCGCTGCTCACATCCAGCGCATGCGGTTGAACCGCCTGAACCGCTTTTGCCGCGTTTTCTGGAGTCAAGCCGCCGGCGAGAATGACGCGCCGCTGTCGGCATGCCTCCCGCGCCAATTCCCACCGAAAGGCGCGCCCTGTCCCTCCCGGCTCCCCTTTGACGTAGGCGTCCAGCAGAAACGCGGCGGCTCCTTCATACGCCTCAAACGGAAAATCGACAGCATCGCGCACCCGAAACGCCTTTATATAAGGTATGTCCAGCGCGGCGGCGTATTCAGGCGTCTCGTTTCCATGCAGCTGAACGGCGCGCAGCCCGACCCGTTCCGCCGTCCGTTTCACATGCTCCATCGGCGCGTCCACAAAAACGCCGACCGACGAGGCAAACGGCGGCAGCGCCTCCGCAATCTCCCGCGCCGTTTCAACGGAGACGCAGCGCGGGCTTTTTGGATAAAACACGAAGCCGAGAGCGTCCGCCCCCGCCTTATACGCCGCCAGCGCGTCCTCCATGCGCGCGACGCCGCATATTTTGACGCGGACGCTCATCTCCCCTTCTCTCTATTTCATCTGAGCTTTGGAAACGGGTCAAAGAACGCATGCTTTCATTGCGCAGCTGATGATCGCTTTTCTGCCGAAACTCGTTCATCTTTTCGGCAATGGAATCCGCCCTCATGAACGATTCACCAATGAGAGCGGCGTCCACCCGGAGTTTTTTAAGCAGGCGCATGTGGTCGCTGTTGTGGATGCCGCTTTCGCTGACAAACACACAATCTTTTCGGCTGAGCTCATGTGCGTCAAAAATCTCTTTGAGCTTTGATGTGGTGTCCAAGTGTGTCTCAAAGGTGCTGAGGTCGCGGTTGTTGACGCCGAGAATTCTAGGTTCGATGTGGAGAGCTCGTTCCATCTCTTCTTCGTTATGAACCTCAATGATCGCGTCCATGCCTAGCCGGGCGGCCAGTTCGTTGAGCGCTTTGAGTTCATCGTCTTCCAGGATTGCAACGATGAGCAGAACAGCGTCTGCGCCCGCCGCGCGCGCTTGCCAGATATGGTATTCATCCAGCAGGAAGTCTTTGCGCAGGATCGGCAGATTCACGGCTTTGCGAATCTCCTTAAGGAATCGCAGATTGCCTTCGAATTTGGATTTCTCTGTGAGGACGGAGAGGGCGCCCACTCCAGCAGCCTCGTATTCTTTCGCAATGGCGACATGATCAAAATTTTCCTTGATGACGCCTTTGGACGGCGACGCCTTCTTGACCTCGCCGATGATTCGTACGTTTCCATTGGAGCGTAAAGCGTCGGCAAAGGATCGAGGCTGACCACCCTTTTCGGCAGCGCGACGAAGACCAGAAAGCGGCCTTTGCTTCTTCTCTCTCTTCAGTTCTTTTCGTTTGAGCCGCAGGATTTCATCAAGGGGCATCAACTCGTCTCCTCTGCCGCTCTGCGCTGAATTTTCTTGTGGACCCTGCCGCCATCGGCTGTCTTTTTTCTTGCCGCGACACTCGATCCAAAATTGCAGGCGCGCTTTGCCAACAGCCCTGCTTGATGTTCTGAATCATCCGGACGATGCCGACTCACGGTCAGGTCGTTGACACCCACGTGATCAGAAATTTCATGTCCATTCAAAATAGCGACGCATTCCTCCACGGGAACGATCATCGAACTTTTCTCGGGAACATCATGGTCGAAATTCACCGTTCCTGCGCACACCATCATGCCGCAGAATAAGATCGTCAAAATCACAAACGCTAATGCGAATTTTTGTCGCATGGCAATCCTTCCGTTTCCTTTCAGGCAGCCTTGACCCAAGGAGCAGCCGTTGAAACGGCGCAATAGCCCCCAGCAGCGATATGGCTGAAAACCGCCTCTGTTGCCTCAATTATTCGTTGAAAAAAAATCTTGACAAATGCCATTCAGGTCACCAGTAACAATGTTGCCCGCTCCATCATAGCATATCTTAGATGAAAACACATTATCCGCACAGCTCCACGACGCTCAAACGCGCCGAAATTCTGGCGACGCTCACCTATAAGTATAACGCTTTACCCCGCGCAATCAACCATATCTCTGGAAGTATGCGCTTGAGCAAGAACGTGTCGGCGGGTGGATGCTGTTTCTGGATTCCTGCTTGCGCCGGAGTACAGCGCGGCGCGGACGCTTTACGGGCAATAATGAATGCCCCGTATAAGCGTACTACCGCGCCGTTAGCCCCGTTGACGCATACGCGCCGCGTGGTATAGATAAAGCTGCGCGTAGCCCGCCAACCCGCCGAAACGCGCCTGCGCGAACGCTTGTATTTCAGCCGCTGGCGTCTCTTCTCCTTTAAAATAGATCCGCCGCATTTCCCGCAGCATCCACACATCCAGCGGAAAGGCGCGCGCATGGTCTAGCGCATACAGCAAGACGCAGTCCGCAATCTTCGGTCCGACGCCGCGCAGCCCCATGAGCGTTTGACGCGCCTGCTCCATCGGCGCGCGCCGAAGCGACTCGGCGTCCAGCTTGCCGTCCCGAACCGCTTTTGCGGCGGCTTGAAGTCCTCTGGCGCGAAAGCCGGTTCCAAGGGCGTATAGGCTCTCAATGGACGTTTCGGCGACCGCTTCGGCGGAGGGAAAGGCGCGCTCTTTTTGTCCGCCGACAATTTGCTCCTCCCCTAAACTTTGCGACAGGTTCTCAACGATACGGGCGATCCGCTTGATGTTGTTGACCGACGAAAGCAAGAAGCCGGCAAGGCATTCCCACAGCGGCTGCCGAAGCATGCGTATCTGCGGAAACTGCGCGGCGGCTCTCGCGGCGTCCGTACAGCGGAGGGCGATCTCTCGGCGGAAGGAGGACATGTCTCTGTCGACGTCAAAGTAGCGCCGCGGACGGTCGTCCGGCGCGTAGGCCGCGTCGACAATGAGCGTTGCGCCGCCGTTCTCCGTTTTCACGCGAACAACCTGTCCGCCGATGGCGCCGACATGCCATTCGCCGCGCTGTTTCCAGACGAAGGTTTGCCCCATTGTTAAAACGGCGTTCAGGTCGATGCCGCCTTGAAGCGGATAGGTTCGCATGCGTTCCTTTCTGTTGATGCATTTATGCAAGCGCCGCCGCTTTACTTGCGCGGCGCGATGCCTCATAATAACCCAAAAGGAGCGGAATTATGAGCGTTAGCGTTGGCATCGTGGGACTGGGGCAATTCGGACCCAGCTTTATTCAAAACTTCAAACATCATCCGGATGTGGATCGGCTTGCGTTGTGCGACCTGCGCGCCGACCGGCTCAAACGATGGGCGGGGCAGTTTGAGATCGCTGAAACCTACTCTAGCCTGACGGAAGCATGCGCCTCCGATCTGGACGCGCTCTTTATTATGACGCAGCCATGGCTCCACGCCGACCATGCTGTCGAAGCCATGAAAAGCGGCAAACATGTCTATACCGCCGTCCCCGCCGCGCAAACTTTAGACGAATGCGGGCGGCTTGTCGAGACGGTCGACAAGACAGGCATGGTCTACATGAACGGCGAAACAAGCTACTTCCGCCCCGAAACCGCCTACTGCCGACAAAAAGCGGCGGAAGGCGCCTTCGGGCGATTCGTCCACGCCGAAGCCGAGTATATGCACGACATCGACCATGGGCTGCGCGCCGTCAACCAGAACCGATGGGGCGAGCAGTGGGGCGCCGACAAAACGGGCGGCATTCCGATGAGCTACCCGACGCATTCAACCTGTTTCATCGTCTCCGTCATGAGCGCGCATATGACCAGCGTCTCTGCGCTTGGATACCGCCATCCGAACGACGACTGGTACCGCAAAGACACGATCTATGAAAACGAGTTTTCCAACGAAACGGCGCTATTTGAAATGAGCAACGGCGCTTCCGCGCGCGTCTGCGAATACCGCCGCATCGGATACCCAGGCTGCGAACGGGCAAGCGGCATCTACGGCACAGAAGGCTCCTACGAACAAAACGCGGCGGGAGCCGTCTGGGCGACGAAGCATGGAACGGAGCCTGTCCATGCGCCGCAGCGTCATGAGCCGCTGCCGGAACCGCTGGCGGCAAACCTCGGCGGACACGGCGGGTCGCATGCGTATCTCGTCCATGAGTTTGTCGATTCGGTAAACCGCGAACGGCTGCCGAGGATCAACGTCTGGGAGGCGGTTCGTTATGCGGCGCCGGGGCTGGTCGCGCATGAGTCGGCGCTGCGGGAGGGAGAACGGCTGCCGATAACCGATTTTGGCGATCCTCCAGCCTGATGTTGAGAAAAGGCTTCGCCAACCGTATCGTTCCCCGCTTCCCCGTTTTCACGGGGACATGCCCGCGAGGACATGCATTCCCGCGCAAGCGGGAATCTTAGGCGCCGCAAATGACAGGAAAGGAATAACGCATTGACATCGGCTGGGTCGACAGAGACGGATGGGACGAAAATCCGCGAGTCAGTTGGGAAAAAAGGAAACGCGGTCTATAATAACATTGGAACTCGGAGGCGTAGATCAACCGCGCCTTGTCCGTTCAACATGGAGCATAGACCGCAATGAAACTGCAGCAGCGCAAGAAGCTGTCGGAACTTTACAACCGCGAAGAAGAATTTTCAGCCGACCTGGCGGAGCATCTAGACGCCTTGAGGGTCGGGCAATTTGAAGACGCCGAAACGGAAGCGAATGTCGGGGCGCGGAAGGCGGACATCGTCGCGACAGGCGAAGACGGAACGCTGGTCATTGAAAACCAGTTTGATAAGGCGAACTGGGATCATTGGGGTCGGCTGGAAGCGTACGCCCGGCTGAAGGAGGCGGATGTCGCCGTTCTCGTCGCCGAAGAGTTTGAGGAGCTGATGATTGACACATGCAGGCTGCGCGACGACGTCGACAGCTCCATCGACTGGTACCTCATCGAGGCGCATGCGAACTCGCACGGCGAGTTGTCATTTCACCATGTGGTCGGTCCGTCTAAGGACATCAAAACGGAAAAGAAGGCAGGCAGCGAAGAAAGCGAATTCTGGGCGCCGATACGCCGAGGCGAATACGGTCCGCTCTTTGCCGGGAAACCTGTCCCTCGTAAACATGACGCTTTCACCGGGAAGCAGACTCGCAGCATTGCCGTTTATATGAATATCACCAATAACAGCTGTTACGTCCTGCTGGGTTTTCATGGAAATTACTCTCATGAGGATAAAATCGCGCGGAGAGATAAAGTTCTGGAGCTGTTTTCTGATCAAGAGTACAAATTTGAGTTGAGCGAGCCTAACGCAAAATATGTATCTGCGAAACTCCCAGTTCTTAACAAAGGGCGAAACGACGTAGAAGACTGGGACGAAATCCGCGCAGCGCTCGTCCAAAAAGGCGAAGAACTTTACAACATCATCGAAAACTCGGAGGCGTAGATCGGCGCCCTGTCCGTTCAGCATGGAGCATAGACCGCAATGAAACTGCAAGAACGCATCCCGCTCAATGAACTATACAGCCGCGAAGAGGAATTTTCAGCCGACTTAGCGGAGCATCTAGACGCCTTGAGGGTCGGGCAATTTGAAGACGCCGAAACGGAAGCGGATGTCGGCGCGCGGAAGGCGGACATCGTCGCGGCGGGCGAAGACGGAACGCTGGTCGTTGAGTGCCAGTTTGGAAAGGCGGACTGGGACCGCTGGGGAAGGCTGGAAGCGTACGCCCGACTAAAAGAGGCGGATGTTGCCGTTCTCGTCGCCGAAGAGTTTGAGGCGCTGATGATCGACGCATGCAGGCTGCGCGGCGACTTCAACAGCTCCATCAACTGGTATTTCATCGAGGCGCATGCGAATTCGCATGGCGAGTTGTCGTTTCACCATGCGGTCAGCCCGTCTAAAGATGTCCAAACGGAAAAGACGGCCGACGGCGAAGAAAGCGAGTTCTGGGCGCCGATACGCCGAGGCGACTACGGCGAGCTTTTGCCGGCAAACCTGTCCCGGGCAAACATGAAGGTTGGATAGGGACGCAGCTCCGCAGCATCGGCGTACATCTGCATGTCGCCGACAAGCGCTGCTACGTTTTGCTGAATTTCAGCGGGATTTTGACTTTGGAGGAAAACATTACGAAGAGAGCTGAAGTCCTCGCGTTTTTTTCTCGTCAAGATTACAACTTTGAATTGAGCCATCCCTCTGCAAAAATAGTGACAGCGAAATTCCCGGTACTTGAGAAGGGGATAAACGATCGAGAAGACTGGGATGAAATCCGCGAGAAGCTCGTCGAAAAAGGCGAGGAGCTTTACAGCGCGGTCCATATCTCAGGGGAGTAGATCGGCGGCGCGGCGTCCGATTCCCCCCTTGAAAAGGGGGAACCAGGGGGGTTTAAAGGATGGGCGCGGCGGCTGGGATGCCTTAAGATTCCCGCTTGCGCGGGAATGACGGATTGCCGGACGCGGACAGCATTTGCGGCGCCTCTGGATTCCCGCGCGTCTTACCGCAAGGGCGGGAATGACGGCATGAGGACGCAGGAGCGGCTGTGCGGGATGCGACATGTCGGGCGCGCGTATCGGCATTCGGCAAACCTCCTGTCCATCTTTTCAATCCTGAAAATCCTAGTTCAGACAACGGCTAAGACGCCCGCGCGTTTTACCGCGCTCCTCATGAAACAAACGGCGGCGGCTCTTCGTTTGCAACACGTCTATGAAAATCCGCCTTCGCGTTTCTTTGAGGGAGCTTCGCCTTGCCGTCCAGCCTTTATCTTGCCGCCGCTTTCATCGCCTTGACGCATACGCTCATGGGTCCCGACCATTACCTGCCCTTCGTCATGATGGGGCGGGCGGGTCAGTGGAGCCGCTCTAAAACCTACCTTGTAACGCTGCTGTGCGGGACGGCGCATGTGATCAGCTCCATCGCCATCGGGACGGTCGGCATCCTTTTAGGCGTCGGCGTGACGCGGCTGGAAGGCATCGAGGCGACGCGCGGCGAGCTGGCGGCATGGGCGTTGATCGCCTTCGGTTTTCTCTACGGTGCATGGGGGCTTCGGCGCGCCTTAAAGCATAAGACGCATACCCATTTCCACGGATCGCATGAGCATTCGCATGCGTCGGATCCAAAGGCGGTCAAGCGGCAGATGACGCCCTGGGCGCTGTTTGTCATCTTTGGACTCGGTCCGTGCGAGCCGCTGATTCCGCTGCTGATGTATCCCGCCTCGCAGAGCAGCGTCTGGGGGGTCGTCGGCGTCACGGCTGTTTTCGCCGCGGTGACGCTGGTTGTCATGCTCGGCGCAGTGGCCCTCGGCATGCGCGGTCTCTCCTTTGTGAAAGGAAACTGGGCGGAACGATTCGCCCATTGCGCCGCCGGCTTCGCTATTGCGTTCAGCGGGCTGGCTATTCGCTTTCTTGGAATTTAGCGGTCAACGCGCGATAAAGCTGAACAGCCGCCCCGCGCAGCGCCTCGATGGTTCCGTCGTTTTCGATGACGCAGTCGGCGCGCCGCCGTTTCTCGTCCAGCGGCATTTGAAGCGCGATCCGTTTTTGGATGTCGGCGCGCGTTAAGGTTGTGCCTTGCGCCAACGCCCGCGCCAACGCGCGCTCCACTTGACGCTCCAAAGAGGACCCGACAACGACCGTCACATCCATTTGAGCGTCCAAACCGGACTCGAACAGCAGCGGCGAATCGATGACCGCCGCCGAGTCCGGCTTCCCATGCGTGATGCGGCGCGCCTCGTTCACATGGTACGCCCGCGTCTTCGGATGAAGGATGTCGGTCAAACGGCGCAGCGCCGCCTCGTCGTTGAAAACGATGGCCGCCAGCGCCGCCCTGTCGATCTTTCCGTCCTCGCGCCGCGTTTCCGCGCCGAACGCTTCGCCCACCGCCTGCTGAATCTCGGCGTCTTCCGCCAAGAGCCGATGCACCGTCGCGTCCGAATCGATCACATGCGCGCCCAGCGACTTCCATACAGCCGCGACGGTCGACTTCCCGCATGCCATGCCGCCTGTCAATCCGATGGTCAACCCGCGCTTCATGGGATCACCTTATTGAGCGGATACTCGATGAAATCTTGAGCGCCCGCCCGGCGCAAAAGCGGTATCAGCTCCCGCGCCGCCGCCTGATCAACAATCGTTTCGACCGCCACCCAGTCCGAATTGGTCAAGGGGGAGACGGTCGGATCCTTCATTGCCGGCAGCGCCTTCAAAACCGCCTCCAGCCGTTCGCTTGGGACGTTCAGCTTTAGCCCCACCTTCCCCTGCGCCGACAGCGTTCCCTGCAGGAGCGTCAGCAGATCTTCGATCTTCTCCCGTTTCCATGCGTTTTTCCAGCTGGCTCGGTTGACGACAAAGACGACGGCGCTGGTCAACAGCTCATCCACAATGCGCAGGTTGTTCGCGCGGATGGAGCTGCCGGTTTCGGTCAGCTCGACGATAGCGTCGCCGAGGTGCGGAACTTTCGCCTCCGTCGCGCCGTGCGAAAACTGCACATCCGCCTCAATGCCGCGCTCACCCAGCCATTTTTGAACGGTACGCACCATCTCCGTATAGATCGTCTTGCCCTGCAGGTCGGACGCTTTCTGAATGGGCGAATCATGCGGAACGGCGAGAACCCATCGGGCGCGCCGATTCGATGAGCGGCTGTACTCCAGCTCCGCCGCCGTGTGAACATCCGCGCCGCACTCTATGACCCAGTCTTTGCCCGCAAAACCTGCATCCAGAACGCCGCGCTCCACATACAGCGCCATCTCCTGCGGACGCAGCAGCATTCCGCCCAGCTCCTCATCGTTGATGGAGAGATGGTAGCAGCGGGCGGGAATATGGATGTCGTACCCCGCCTTCGCAAAAAGCTGTATGGTCGGCTCTTGCAAGCTCCCTTTTGGAATGCCGATCTGTAGTTGAGTCATATGCGCGCCTTTGATGGTGTGTGTTGCTAAGACGGCTGGAATTATACTTTAATCGAACCCGTTAAGTCGGGCTGACGCCGCTTTTATGCGCGCTTTTTCCGCCTCTTTGGAAAAACGGGCGGGATATTCGGGCGCATTTTGCAGACGTTTGTATCGAGGGGGCAGACTTTCCAGCTGCTCCGCCGCCCTGTTGCGCGCCGACTCTATCGTCGGGGGCGGGCGCATGCGTTCGCCGTTTTCCATGACCTTCTCCAGCAGCGGCTCTCCTTCATGCGTTTCATCATGCAGCGCGATGATGTCTTTCATAAACCGACCGTCCGAGCCGCTTTGGCGAAAAACTTGTTTCGGGTACGGGTAGGTGCGTTTGCCGGCGCTTGTTTTGGCGGCGGGGATGATTTTCCCGCCCCGTTCATAACTGGTCAGTTTATAGACGCCGCTGAGGGAAGGTTCGTCGCGGGAGGTTGTCATCTCCGTTCCGACGCCGAAGATGTCGATGGGCGCTCCTTTTTTTAACAGCGTTTGAATTAGATATTCGTTCAGATCGCCGCTGGCGATAATCTGAATATTGTCCCGCCCGGCGTCGTCCAGCTGCTTTCGGACGCTTCGGCTTTCATGCTCAAGGTTGCCGCTGTCGATCCGTACGCTTTTCACTCCATCGCCCATTTTAAGCGCCGTTTCAACGCCTTCGCGTATGTTGTAGGTGTCGACGAGCAGGGAGGCGTTGTCGGGGAAAGCGTCCATGAAACGTTCAAACGCCTCTTTTTCGGAGCGGCTTGCCAAGATAAACGAGTGCGCCATCGTGCCGAAGACAGGAATGCCGAACCGCCTGCCCGCTTCCACATTGGAGGTTCCGGCGCATCCGCCGAGATACGCTGCCCTCGCCGCCAAAACGCCCGCTTCAGGTCCATGGGCGCGGCGCGTTCCAAAGTCGACGACGGGGCGTCCGCTTGCGGCGTCAACGACGCGCGCCGCTTTGGAGGCGATCATCGTTTGAAACAGTACGGTCGACAGAAGATAGGTCTCCGCCAGCTGCGCCTCAATGATTGGGGCTTCCACCCGCAAAAGCGGTTCATTTGCAAAAATGACGGTACCTTCAGGCGGCGCGCTGACGTTACCTGTAAAGCGCAGGCGCGCCAGCGTTTCAAAAAAACCGGCGGGCGCGTTCTGAAACATCGAAAGGCTGCGCAGGAAATCGAGATCGTCCGCGTCAAAACGAAGCGCGGAAAGATACTCCAGCGCCTGCTCAAGACCGGCGGCAATCAAATAGCCGCGGTTCTTTGGCATCTTTCGAACAAACAGCTCAAACGAGGCGCGCTGATGAACGTTCCCGGCGACATACGCCGCCGCCATCGACAGCTGATACAGATCGGTCGTCAGCGCTTGACGAGTCATGCCGCCGCTTTCACACAGAGGAGTCCCGTTTGAAACCGATCATCTACACGATATACACGGACGGTGCCTGTAAAGGCAACCCCGGTCCCGCCGGCATCGCGTACACGATCCAGGACGACCGAGGGGAGACGCTGATCTGGCGGGCGGAGTATATCGGCAAAGCGACGAACAACATCGCTGAATACCGCGCGCTCATCGGCGCGCTTCATGAAGCGGCGGAAATGGGCTGCGGCAATGTCATGGTTTATACAGACAGTCAACTCATGGCGATGCAGGTCACAGGCGGCTATCAGACGCGCAACGCCATTCTCAAAGAGCTGCGCGACGAAGTCCTGCGCCTGTTCCAAAAATTTGAAAGCGCAAAAATCGCGTATGTGAGGCGAGAAGCGAACAAGGAAGCGGACCGCCTCGCCAGCGGCATTGTGAAACAACATCTTTCCAGCCGCCGAACTCGTACTCGTTAATCAGCGCCGCGCGCTGTCATTCCCGCGCAAGCGGAAATCTTACCTGTCATTCCCGCGTAAGCGGGAATCTTACCTGTCATTCCCGCGTAAGCGGGAATCTTACCTGTCATTCCCGCGTAAGCGGGAATCTTAAAAGATACATCTTCCGGTCAAACGCCATCGCGCGCCAAGACCCCCGTTTGAGCGTACTACCCTGTTAATCCATCTTCAACACGCCGCGGATGTTCTCCCCCGCGCGCAGATCGTCAAACGCAGTTTGAACCTCGTCCAACGGGTAGGTTTTCGTTACGAGTTCGTCTAACTTCAACCGCCCCGCACGGCACAAATCCAGCAGGCGCGGCATGTCGACCCGCATGCGCGCCGAGCCGTACATTGACCCGATGAGCCGCCGTTCGCCGTAAGGCAGCCATGCGGCGGGTATGCTTACCTTCGCCCCTTGCGCCGCGATTCCGATCACAACGGCGGCGCCGCCGAAACGAAGCATTGAGAACGCCTGCTCTATCGTCTTCGGGTTTCCGATCGCCTCAAAGGCGTAGTCGACCCCTTCGCCGCCGGTCAGCTCGCGAACCGCCTTGACAGGATCGCCCCGCTCTGCGTTCACCAGATGCGTCGCGCCGAACGGCTTTGCCATTTCCAGCTTTTTATCGGAGACGTCAACGGCGATGATCGTCTCCGCGCCTGCGAGAACGGCGCCTTGAATCACATTAACGCCGACGCCGCCCGCCCCGACGACCGCGACGCGGCTTCCCGGCTCCGCCTTCGCCGTAAATAAAACGGCGCCGACGCCTGTCATAACGCCGCAGCCGACCAGCGCCGCCCGTTCAAAGGAGACGTCCGGCGGAATCGGGATGACCGCGTTTTCCATGACCACCGTTCGTTCCGCCATCGTTCCGAGGCTGGACATCTGATAGACCGTCTCGCCGCCGCGTTGAAACGGGTTCGTTCCGTCGCACAGGGAGCCGCGTTTCGCGCGCCAGTGAACGCTGCACAGGTTCGGCTTTCCGATGACGCAATACCGACACCGTCCGCACGCCGTGACGAAGGCGAGCATCGCGCGGTCGCCGGGCTGGACGGAGCGGACGCCCTCGCCCACCTGTTCGACGACGCCGGCGCCTTCGTGTCCGAGCGCGGCGGGGAGAGGGAGCTGTATCGCGCCGGTGACGACCGACAGGTCGCTGTGGCAGACGCCGCTGACGCCGATTTTCATGAGAACCTGCCCCGGCCCAGGCGGGCTAAGGTCCACCTCTTGAACGAGTATCGGACCGTTCCGCTCTTCCACAACCGCCGCGCGCGTTTTCATCGGACGACTCCCGCCTTCAACCGCAAACAGCATACTGGTTTTGAAGGCCCAGGGCAACGCCCCCGCTTTTGAGGCAGTACGCTCATACGATGATTATGGTAGAATCCGATTTAAATTGGTTCAACAGGAGCATCGCAAATGGCCCGCCCACGCTCGTATCGTCATGACATTCGCTAAAAGCGCATGGCCAAAGCGATCTCGATCGATGAGATGGTGACTTATCAGCGCGCCCGAAAGGGTCCTGGTCAGAAGAAGGTGTGGATTTGGACCGCTCTCTTTGAATGGTTTGATGGGTCTCTGTCGTTCGATTTTGTCGTTGGAGATCGTACGGCGGAGACTTTTAAGAAGCTCATGGCTCGGCTGCCTGTGGCGGAGACGTATCATACGGATCGATATGGTGTGTATGATGCGTTTTCGCGTCGTCATCGTGTCGTCGGCAAGGGAGGTAAAGTGAACCGCAACGAGTCGTTTCATTCTCGCCTGCGCGAGAGCTTATACCGCTTTCGTCGGGGCGCCAAGGGCCTTACGCGGAGCCTCTAGATGCTTGAGGCTTCGATTGCTCTCGTCGCTGTCATGAAAGGGTTTTTATGAATATCATCGTATGAGCGTACTGCCCCCAAATGCGGCGCCTGAAAGCAATCGCATTTTAAGATTCCCGCTTACGCGGGAATGACCGCCTGGGTTAAGGAAAATCGCAGGGCGGCGCAACGGCTTGCGCCGACGCCCCCGGCGCGTTAACATGCGTCGGGGGACAGGAGGCGGCGATGAACAAGTTTGAGCGCTCGATATTGGCGGGTTCAGCGGTTGCGATGGTTGCATTAGCCGCCGCGGTGTTGTTGAAGCCCCGCCTCGATAAAGCGGAAAGGATTGAGCCGCGCCAGGTCTTGCCAGGGCATACAAGCCTTGTCCAATCGGTCGCGTTTTTTCCTGACAACAAGACGCTCTTCAGCGCAGAAGCCGACTACGGCTTTCGTTTCTGGGACGCCGATTCTGGGCGGCTTCTCCATACGGAGAGTCTTTTCAACATCGGCGCTACAGCGTTTTCTCCTGACGGCAAAACCGTTGTCTTCCTTGATGGCAACAGAGATCTAAAGCTGTGGGATGTTTCGACAGGGGAGCAGCGAACTCTTATGGAGAGCGACATTTACTTCCGTACCGTCCTGTTTTCTCCTGACGGCAAGAGGGCGGCCGCGGCGATCATCGGTAGACCGCGCTCTTCGATCCGAATATGGGATGTGAAATCGGGCGCGCTTCTTCAAACGATAGAGGGGGTTTGGAAATTTAATTCGGTCGCCTTTTCGCCGGACGGAAAGAGGGTCGTCGGCCCTGGCGCCGGCAATTCCGTCAAGATATGGGATGTGAAAACAGGCAAGCCGCTCCAAACGTTCCATGGGCATGTCTATTCTGCCACACGCTGCGCCTATTCGACAGACGGCAAGACGATCGCCAGCGTCGACCAGAACCAGATCATCAAGATATGGGATGTGAAAACAGGCAAGCCGCTCCTTATAATTGACCACAAATCTGTTGACGCGCTTGCGTATTCGCCGGACGGCAAGACGATCGCCATCCTCAGCAGAAAAGCTGTTCATATACGGGATGTGAAAACGGGCGCGCTTCTCCAAAAGCTCCTCGGCTTGTCAGGGGAGTATGGAGGATTGGGAGCGCTCGCCTACTCGCCGGACGGCAAGGCGCTCGCCGCCGCAGACGTCGACAACGGCATTTTGATTTGGGACATCAAAAATGCCTCTCCCCGCTGAACGAATAAGCGCTCTCTTTGTGGGGAAAAAGCGTCATCAACCAGACCGTCATTTACATGATTACTTTACCCCTCGAGTACGCGCATACTTAAGGGGTCGCGCGAGTCTGCTCCGAAGAGTCATAGGCGCGCTGGAAACCTGCCAGCGGTGCCGAGCGGGAGTAGGGAAGCTCGCGCAAACGGCAAAATGGGCTGGATGCTCCGAACAGATGCTTTGCTCTGCACAGTATGTAAGTGTGGAGATCCAGCCCCCTTGCCCTACTCCTCACGAAAGGAGGATAAAATGACTGTAAAGAAAAACAGAGCGAAACGCAACTACGAAATCGTTGCCGGAGCCGACGTCGCCAAAGACAAAATCGACGTCTCGATCAACGGAGAGAAACCGTTCATCATCGAAAACAGCGCGGCGGGCATCGCCGAGTTCGTCAAACTGCTGCTCGAAGAGATCAAACCCGAACTGGTCGTCTTCGAGCCAACCGGCGGACACGAGCTGGAACTGATGGATCAACTTCACGCCGCGCAGATACCATTCTACCGCTGCCATCCGACCCAGTTCCGCAATTACGCCCGCTCCAAAGGAACTACATGGCCAAGACCGACAGGCTGGACGCGAAGCTGCTCGCTGAATACGGGCTGGAGCGGTCACCCGAACCGACCCCGCCGCCCGACCCGCTTCTGGCGTCGATCAAAGCCAGGATGAAGCGGCGCTCCCAGCTGGTGAGAGAGGGCGCGCCGAAAAGAATCGACGGCTGCGCGAACGGGACCAGCAGCTGAAGACCATGATGGAGGAGAATATCCAGCATTTAGACGCGCAGATCAAGATGCTGGAAGCGCAAATGTTGGATCGGATCGGTCTGCGCGAGGGCTTGCAGCGGATGTTTGATCTGATGAAGAGCATCAAGGGGGTCGGCAAGATCAACGCAATCTTGTTGACGATCTGCTTGTCTGAGTTTGCCGATTTGCGTCCGAAGGAGCTTGTTTCGCTGTTTGGTCTGGCTCCGGTGGCTTGGGAGAGCGGCAGGTCGTTTGGAAAGCGTTCGATACGCGGCGGCCGCAGTTATATTCGGGGGGAACCTTGTATATGGCGGCTCTGTCGGCGGCGCGTTACAATCCGGATTTGAAGGCGTTTTACGATCGTTTGACCGGTCGCGGAAAGCCTCCGAAGGTTGCTCTTGTGGGAGCGGCTCGGAAGTTGGTTGTTCTGGCGTGTGCCGTTGCGAAGCGCGGAACGCCTTGGGTTGCCGAGTATTCGGGTTCTGTTTCGGCGTCTTTGGAAGCGTCGGTTTCTTCCGATGAGCAGGACGGGACAGCGGATGCGTCGGGGTTTTCGGATGCGTCGGGCGCGGCGCCGACCGAAACGTCTGCGACGGCGTCTTTTGATGAGACTGACAAGGGAGCGTTGACGGCGCCAGGAGAAGCGGCGGCTGCTGCGTTTTCTGACCCGCCGTCAAGCGACAGGATGCGAGGCTGATGAAAACAACTTTCCGAAATCTCGCTGCGGCGTCTCCTTCGGCTCTGCTGAAAAATATCCGCCGCGGCGACTTTCGGGACTACAGAAAGAGCGAAATGGTTGACTTTGAACACAGATACTCCCGCGTAAGCGGGAATCCAGAGTCGCCACCAAAACCGTTTGCCTCGCATTAAGATCGGATTTTACTTTGGGCATTTAGATGCGGTATAATATTGGAGGATTCGGATCAACGCAAGCCAGAAACGGATATTAATGTGGAACCAAAGACCGCAAGAAGAACAAAATCTTCTGGAATGTAAAATTCGAAATGGGAGTCGTGAATTCGAGCGGCTTAAAGACTTCTCGACGACTAGAAAATGCCAAGTCGAAGTTTTGTTTCGCAATCAGAAGGAGCGTTTGCTCCAGCTTATCGCTGAGTACCCAGTTGTCGTTGGATGCATGGCATGGCTCACCGACTTTGATGTTCTTGAAGCGATGTCTAAGATGGAATTAGTATTCATTGTTGTCCAAAAAGAAGATTTTCTGCGTCCGGATTCGGCAACAGCTGCTGGACACTTGAAAGAAGATTTCCCGATGCGCCTTCGAAAAGCTTACGAAGCCCTGCCCAATTTAACCTTTGGGTTTCAGATCGAAGGTCTAGTCGGTGAATTGTCTATAGAAGGGAATGGCGGCTTAGATTCCGTGCGATGCGTCGGAAATCACAACGCGTCAAACATCCCTGGTTTCCCAAGGATGCATAACAAATTCCTCGTGTTTACGTTGTCCTCCGAGTCCACCGATTATGGTCATCAAAGAAAGGAATATGGCGTTCCATTCTCTGTTTTTGTGACTGAAGACTCCTGTGTATGGACAGGCTCTTACAACATCTCGAAGACAGCAACCAGATCGTTTGAAAACGCTCTGATCCTTCGGGGCAACAGAGCCATTGCGCAAGCATACTTTGATGAGTGGTCACAAATAATGGCCCTCTCCGAACCGTTAGACTGGGAATCCGAGTGGGTCGCTCCAGAATATCATATCCGGACGTAAAGTCGCCAACGGCGGGTGGAATGGCGGCTTTGGCGAACGCGGACGTCGTCTGTTGGACTCTGGATTCCCGCTTACGCGGGAATGACGGCGTGTAGTTATGGACGCTTACGGTGAACTCGGACGGCGCCTGCGGCGCCTAAGATTCCCGCTTACGCGGGAATGACGATCCGGGGAAACAGCGCGGATGGGGAATGCGAAGCGTTGGGGAGCGCCTCTGGATTCCCGCTTGCGCGGGAATGACGGTCGCCGGACGCAGACATGACTGCCGGATGCGGACGTCGTTTGTCGGGACTCTGGATTCCCGCTTGCGCGGGAATGACGACAAAAGGCGCCGACGCTTTAGGTGAAAATGAATGTCGCCTCATGAGCGTACCGCCATGAACGCAGGGCGATTCCCACCGCCCGCCTTTTGCGGTATAACGTAAGCGTGAGACAGGTTCAGGACACAGGCACATCATACCGCAGGGACACCCATGATCGTTGACGCGCATATGCATATCTGGAACCATATTGACGGGCGCATCGGAGCGGATCGCACCCGCGCCTCCAAAGACGGACGAGTCTTCATCGGCGAGCGCGAAATACAGATGACGCCCCCAGGATTCACCGACAGCCTCGTCACCGCCGAGCGCGCCGCCGCCTATTTTGACGGCGCCGGCGTTGATGTCGGCGTCGTCGTCCAGGAGTATATGGACGGCTCCCAGAACGAGTATCTGCTGGATGTTCAACAGCGCTTTCCCGACCGCTTTTTCTGTCATGCGCTCATCGATTTTTACAGCGCGGAGGCATGCGCCGCCGAGTTTGAAACGGTGAAGGCGCAGGGGTTCAGGGGCGTCAAGCTGCCCGCGGGGCATCTATTCGCCGCGGAGCCGCGCGTCCCTCTCAACCGCCCCGACATGATGCGCGTCTATGAGTCGATGGAGGCGGAGGGCATGGTTCTGGCGGTCGATCTCGCTGAAGGCGCCGCGCAGGTCGAAGAGACGCGCGACATCGCCAAAACCTTCCCCGACCTGAAGATCGCCCTCGGACATTTTGCGATGGCGAACCGCCCTGAATGGCTTGACCAGCTGCGCCTCGCCCGCCTGCCGAACGTTTATGTGGAATCGGGCGGCATCTGCTGGCTGTTTCGGGATGAGGGACCGCCCTTCCCCGGCGCACAGAAAGCGATCGAGACGGCGCGAAACGAGGTCGGCGCCGACAAGCTGATGTGGGGAAGCGATCTGCCGCGCACGATGGTCGATTTCACCTACAGGCAGCTGCTCGATTTTGCGCGGTATGAATGCGCGTTTTTCACCGCCGCTGAAAAGGACGGGTTCCTCGGCGGGAACGCCGCCCGCCTCTACCAGCTGGAACCGCCGGCGGAGAAACGCGAACCGTATCCGCTCATCACCGAATAGAAGGCGGAACGATATGCGGCGCATCATCGATCTGACGCTCACTTGCAGGGCGGGCATGCGCGGGGTCTCATGGACGCCCGCCAGAACGATCCCTGAAAACGGATGGAACGCCCGAACGCTAAGCCTGTATTCGCACGCGGGAACGCATATGGACGCGCCGCGCCATTTCAGCGCCGCGCCGGACGCGCGGACCATCGACACCATCGACCTTGAAAAATGCGTCGGAACGGCGCTGCTCATCGACATCCCGAATGTTCAGCCGAAGGAGATTTTGACCGTTGAGCGTCTCGGAGAGGCGGCTGATCAGGTTCAAAACGGCGCGCGCCTGCTGCTCAAAACGGGCTGGTCGGCGCGGGCTGAAGACTCGTCTTATCGGGACGAGATGCCGCGCGTCGGCGAGGAGCTGGCGCGCTGGTTCGTTGAGCGCGGGGTTCATTTTCTCGGCGTGGAGCCTCCCTCCGTCGCGCGCGTTCAAGACAGGGAGGAGCTAACGCGCATTCACCGCATCCTGCTGGACGCCGAGATCGTCATCGCGGAGGGGCTGGCGAACCTGGACGCGCTGTCGACGCGCCGCCCTTGGATCGCCGCCCTGCCCTTAAAAATCGATGGCGGGGACGGCTCCCCCTGCCGCGTCATCGCCATCGAAGAAACAGATGGAGAAACAGACGCATGAGCGGCGCGGCATGGCGATGGGCGTATAACGCGGCGGCGCCTCTCATGGGGATCGGAATGCGCATCGCCGCCCGCTTCAACGAAAAGGCGCGCGATGCGTTCAACGGGCGAAAAGGATGGAAGCAATCGCTTGAGCGGCAGCTGAAAACGCGGCGGACGCCGGACGGACGGCGCCTATGGATACACGCGGCGTCGGTCGGCGAGTTTGAACAGGCGAAACCGCTGCTGGAGACGCTGCATCCGCAGTATGAATGCGTTGTCAGCTGCTTTTCTCCGTCTGTTTACGGCATGGCGTCGCGCTTTCGTTTTCAAGACGCGGTCGTCTATCTTCCGCTCGATTATCGGCGCAACATCCGCGCGTTTTTAGA
This sequence comes from Candidatus Poribacteria bacterium, assembly GCA_963665845.2. Lineage (GTDB taxonomy): Bacteria > Poribacteria > WGA-4E > JAPPNK01. The sequence continues at coordinate 741,815 of OY762492.1, read as the reverse complement.
CATCGTTCAACCGTCGGCGGCTGTTTTTTCCAAGTTTGACGTCTGGCCGAATTGCGTCTGGGAGGCGTCCGCGCGCGGCATTCCGTGCGCGCTCATTGCCGGAACGCTGCATGAAGGCTCGAAGCGTCTGCGTCCGCTGGCGCGCGGTCTGTTCCGCTCCGTCTATCAGGAGCTGCGGCTGCAGTGCGCCGTGACGGAAGAGGACGCCGAACGGCTGCGCGAATTGTGCGGCAAGACGTCCGGCGGCAAGAGGTCAGGCGCCGGACCGCGCATTCTCGTCGCGGGCGATACGCGGTATGATCAGGTGTTCGCCCGAAGCAAGAGCGTCAAGGGCGACCCGCCTGAACGGCGCGGCTTGACCGTCGTCGCCGGCAGCATTTACGCCGAGGATGAGAATGTACTGTTGCCCGCCTTCGCGCGTCTCAAGGAGCGGCGTCCGGACAGCGGCTTATGCGCCGTTCCGCATGAGCCGACCGAGTCGAACCTGCGCGCTCTGGAGCGGCGTTTGAAAGCGCATCGACTCTCGTACGGGCGTCTTTCGGCGCTGGGGTCGCATTGGCGCGGGGCGGATGTTGTCGTCGTCGACAGCGTCGGCTTGCTGGCGGGATTGTACCGGTTCGGCGGCATCGCATTTGTCGGCGGAAGTTTTAAGGCGCGGGTGCATAATGTCATGGAGCCGGCTGTTTTTGGGAAGCCTGTTCTGTTTGGTCCAAAGATAGACAACTCGCCTGAAGCAGGCGCATTGCTGAAAGCGGGGGCGGCTGTGAAAACTGACGATGAAAACGCGCTGGCGGACGCGCTCATACATTATGCCGAACATCCCCCGCTCGCCTCGGAGGCGGGGCGGAAGGGGCGGGAATTCATACTCGCCAACCTCGGCGCCGCCGACCGCACCCTCGCCGCTCTTCGACCGCTCATAGAGGAGGTCTCCTCATGATACAACGCATCTGGCCGCAGATAGAAGAAGCGTATGAAAAAGAGCGGGCGCATATCTTCCTCATACATTACAATGTGAACGACCTGACCGCCCTCGGCCCGTACGGGTATATGCCTCTTTCGGACGCGCTCCTGTGGTGCATGACGCAGCTGGGCGCTCAAAATCAGAACTGGCTTGTTTTTGAATTCGACCCCATCAACGGCGCGCGTTTCCCTGAACGGATGCAACTGCGCGGAAACGGACGCTCCAACTGGCAGGATCATCACGGCTTGAACGCCTCGCTCTACAAATATGCGGAGGGCATGGCGGTCAACCGAAACCATAAAGCGGCGATACGTTCTCTAAGGCGGCTCGTTACGATTCCAGGGTATACGGATCTGATCAAATCGGACATGGGAGGGCGCAAAGCGTTTGCTTCTTTAAAAGGCAACGAAGAATTTGAAGCGCTGCTCAACACGAAACCCAGCGTCCTCCATAAACAGATCAACGACGGCTTGGAGACGAAGGAAACCGGCATCGGGGGAGACATCTCGCCGCCCGATCTGCTCAAACGTCTTTGGGATCTGATCAAAGAAAATCCGCATGGGCGGCGCGTTGGAGGGATCATTCACCGCGCCGAGATGCTGCTGCCGCTCCGGCCGCGCAACTCAAAAGACCAGTTCAGCGACACGCTCATTTCATGGGCGTCCAATGACCATGTGCGCCGACGGCGCAATATGCTGATTCTCATGACCGAAGACATCGAAATGATCGATATGTCGTTCCGCAACGCGCGAAGCGTTTGCCATGTGCAGGCGCCGCTGCCGAACGCAAATGAGCTGCGCCAGTTCATCCGCCACCTCTCCACCATGCCGCGCCACTGGAAACCGCTCCCTCAACCAATAAACAACGAAGAAAAAAACTCTCCAGAATATCAAAAAATGGCGCGCGAATGGCCCGACCAATACGATTCGACGCAGATACCGGACGCCATGCAGTTTGAAGGCGACATGGACAGGCAGACCGCAGCCGAACGGTGCGCAGGCTTGCGGATTCTTGATATACATGACATGCATCTAAAACTCGCCATGAATTCGGAACCCATCAGCCAGGAGGAGATGGACGACGCCCGCCTCATGTGGACGGGTTCCTACACGCACGATCTGTTTGAGTTGACCCTGGGCGACATGCCGGACGACCATGCCGCCGGCTTAGAGCATGCGGAGAGGTATTTTGCCTCCATCGCGGCGCGGCTTTATGAAGGCGACCCTGGCATGCCCGCCGGCGTCTGGCTCGCGGGCGCGCAAGGCTCCGGAAAATACACGGCGGTGCGCCGTCTCGCCACGGAACATGGGCTGCCTGTCTTTCGCGTCCGCCGGCCGGCGGAGCTGATCGATCGGTATATCTCCGGCGATCAGGATATACATGGGACGTACCCGTCCGCGCTGCGCCATGCGCTTCGTTACGCCTATTCGGTCGCCCCCGCCATTTTAGAGCTGGACAGCGTGGAGCGGTGGATGCGCTCCTCCAATGCGCAGTCGCTCGCGGCGATACTGGAGACGGTGCGCGATCAGGACTCGCGGGGGCGGCTCTTTCTCATCGCGCGCGTTTCCAACCCGTCCCTAGTCTCCTTTAGCCGCCTCACCATGTCGGACATGGACGCGCTCGCCTTTTTCCCGCCCGCCGCCAAACACCGCGCCGGCGTCATGCTCGGCGTCATGCGCCAACAGGGACTCTCCTACGACGAAAAAATACCGTTCGAAGAGATCGCCCGAAGGCCCGAAGCGAACGGACTCACCGGCGGCGACATCGCCGCGATCGTCTCAAGGGCGGGAGAACGCGCGCGCGAAAAAGAACGCGGGCGCGTCTCGGCGCTCATCAGCTCCAACGAACTGCAGAAAGCCATCGAACGCGCCAATATGTTTCGGCGAAACCCGATCGAAAAAGACGATCTGGAGCATGAGCTGGTCGACTATTCTCCAGGCATTGCGCCGAACGACGCGCAGCTCATCACTCTCCAAGCCGCCCTGATGGCGACGGCGCGCTCCCATCTCCCTGACGACATCGATCCGCCGCTGGCGCAGATCGTTCTGGACAACGGGCGCGTCGCAAAGCAGCGCATACAGGAACATATCCGCCGCTTGTCGCCGCGCCGTCGCGCCCCGACCTCCTAACCCGCTTTGGAGAAAGCCGTATGCAAGCCGCCGTTGCGCTTTTAATCGCCGCCATAGCGCAAGCGTCTCTGTCAGATCTGTGGGACATGGACGCGATCCAAAACGACCCGCTCTTCGCCGAAACCGTCTCGGAACAGACGATAGAAAAGAACGGGGTTCAGATCGACCTGCGGGAGATACGGTATCTGTCCCACATCTGGGACGGTCAGGAGATACGCATCGCGGGTCATCTGGCGGTTCCGCCGTCAGAGAAGCCGCTCCCGGCGATGATACTTGTCACCGGAAACGCGGAGGAAGCGGTCCGAACCGCCGCATTGACCGGCGCGGTCATCCTCGCCATTGACCGAGTCGGCGAAGGAAACTCCGCCGGACCGAGAGACGCCTACGCAAACTGGCTAGACCTAGCGGAAGGCGTCGACATACGCAACAGCTGGATGCGCCATTATGTCATGTCCGCGGCGCGCGCCGTCACCTATCTCTATACGCTGGACCAGGTGGACAAGAACGCGGTCGGCGTGTCGGGCTGGTCAAGAGGCGGATTATGCTCCCTGCTTGCCGCCGCCGTCGACCGGCGCATACGGCTCTGCGTTCCGATCGCCGCGACGGGCGACTTTGACAGCACCGAGAACTATGAACATAACTGGGTCGTCGCCCACCTTCTGAAACCGCTGAACTTAACGACCGAATCGCTGGAATGGACCCGCTTCAAAACAAGCTACGATCCGATCCATTATTTAGACCGAATTCGCGCGGCGGTCTGGATCGTGAACGGCGCGCAGGACGAATATTTTCCGATCACCTCAACAGCCGCTTTCGCGGAGCGGCTCAACGCAAAGAGCCGCCTCTCCATCATCTACGACGCCGACCATGGCTATTTCAGCACAGAGACGGGGTTGTACGACAGCTATCTGAACCCCGGCATCGGTCCGCGCATCGGGTCCAGTTTGCGCAAGGCAATTCAGAGCGTTCTGCATGGGAAAGGCGCCCTGCCGCAGACGCCCGAATTGAGCGTTGAGATTCATGAACGGCAAATCGATTTTTCGGCGGCGGTTGATCAGTCGGCGCCGATTCGAGCGGCGCGTTTTATCTACAGCCTGGACGGCGCGTACACGTTTCAGCGGGCGGAGCTTCTAGACCCGTCCCTGCCGGAGACGGGGGAGCTGCGCGTCTCCGTTTCGGCGGCGCGCCCTGAACAGCTTGCGGCGTTCATTGAGGTGGAATATGCGGATGAAGGCGGCGTTTTTTATATCGCCTCGGCGCCGTATCTGTCGGACGGATTCACGCCGAAGATTCGCCCGGCGTTCGGGTTTTAGCCGCTCCGCCCTTAAACCCCCAGCCCCCTTTTCAAGGGGAGTCTAGAAAATCCCCGCCCTCATGCCTGCCTCGTGAAAACGGGTCATTTCTGCTCTCTCCAGCCTGTCATTCCCGCTCTCTCCAGCCTGTCATTCCCGCTCTCTCCAGCCTGTCATTCCCGCTCTCTCCAGCCTGTCATTCCCGCTCTCTCCAGCCTGTCATTCCCGCGCAAGCGGGAATCTTAACATCCTTGAACAAGGAACGGATACAATCGCCCCGTTTGCTAAGAAGAGAGCGTATGTTGCGCGCGCCGGCGTTCAACGCTAGAATAGACGCAAATTAATAAAGGCATTCTGTAAAGGAGAATTAACGTGCAACGGTTCCGATTCATTTCTCTCCGACTGACCTCCATCGCTGGGCAGAAAACCGGCGCAGATTACGCGGGGGGGGGGATACGTCATGAAACGTACAATCCTCGCGTCTCTCGCAGCGGCTTGTCTCGGTTTTGCTCTCACAGTCGCCGCCAACGCCAATTTCAATGACGGGCTTGTCCTCTACTTCCCGCTGGACGAAGGCGAGGGCGACACCGCCAACGACCTCAGCGATTTCGGCCATCACGGCGTCATCGACAACCCGTCCTGGACAGACGGCAAATTCAAAGGCGCGCTCGCCTTCGCCGGCGCCGGCAGCGGCGCCTTCATCACCGTCGAAAGTACGGACGATCTCAATGTGAACGAGATGACCTTCATGGCGTGGATCAACGCCAACAACTGGGACGGAACGCGCCAAATCGTCGGCAAATCGGTCCATGGCGGATGCGGCGGGCGAACCCAGTACGGACTGTTCAGTGAAAACGGAGTCTTCCGGCTGCGTTTTGAAACCGCCGGCGGACGCAAAGATGTCGACACAGACCTGCCCGCCACCGGCGAATGGGTCCATGTTGCCTTCTCAAACGACGGAGCGACCGCGCGGCTTTATGTCGATGGGAAAGAGGCGAACTCGGGCGACATTCCCGGCGAACTGAACGCGAACGGCGACCCGTGGCGGCTCGCGCAGGACTGCGACCGTCCGAACAATGTTTTCGATGGCTCCATCGATGAGGCGCGTCTGTGGAACCGCGCCCTCTCGGCGGACGAAATCAGTACCTACATGAACCAAGGAGCCGACCAGCTGTTGAGCGTGGATCCAGCTGGACGCGCCTCCATGACATGGGGAAGGATCAAAGCGCGGTAACGCGGCGGAAAGGCAGGCGCGGGGCAACGCATACGCCCCGCGCCTGCCGTTTCATCAAACAGGGCGGCTTTTCCAAGGTCCGGTGATCGCAAGCGTCATGCCGGGGCGCTGAATGTTCACAAACATGGTCGTCCCGTCCGGCGAGAAGCAAACGCCCGCCAGCTCCGAGTCGTTCATGACATTATGCCCAAACAGGTACAGCTCGCCTTTCGGCGTCACGCCGATGAGCCGCGCCTCCGCTCTGTCTTCGCACACCATCAGGCCGCCCCATGGGCAGACGGTCAGGTTGTCGGCGCTTTCGCAGATGTCCGTTTCGCTCGGCTGGACGAACAGGCGGAGCGTTTCGGTTGTCGGGTTATATTCCCAGATCTGCCCCATTTCCTCGGGTCCGCCGTTTGTGCAGGCGAAGTAAAAGACGCCGTTTCCGCGCCAGATGCCTTCGCCGCGCGTGAACTGCGCCGCGCCCGCCAGATGCCCGCGCCCCCGCAGATCGTCCTCCTTCGGATCAATATCCTCTAGATCGATCCATTCCACATCCAGCTTCTGTCCGACATCCGCATCCGTTTCGTACCAGTTTTGGAGATGCGCCGCCGGCATGCCTCTCACCTTCAGCGCCTGAAGTTTGCCGCCTTCCGCCAGTTTGCCTTTCACTTTCGGCAAGAATCTATAGAAAAGCCCGTCCGCCTGATCCTCCGTCTGATAGACGATGCCGGTTTCGGGGTCGGCGGCGACCGCTTCATGGTAAAAGCGCCCCATGTCTTTCAGCGGGATCGGCTCAATCAGCCCGCCTGTCCAGTTGGCGGGGATTTCAAAGTTGTATCCGTGCGCCTTTTCAAAGCCCTCGTCTGCCGTCTGGGTGTCCTCCTCGCAGGTGATCCAGGAACCCCACGGCATGCGCCCCCCTGCGCAGTTGCGTTTCGTCCCGATGAGAACCAGCTCCTCCGAGATCAGTTTTTGGGCGCGGGTGTCATATACAAACTTCGTCACGCCGCCGAGGTTCGGCTTCTTGCCAAAGCCGCCGTCGTAGATGCGCGAGGCGTCCAGTTTTTCTAACAGCTCGCAGCGCTCGCCGAACGGGCTTGCTTCAACGGCGGTCGGGTTCTGCTCATGGTTGCGCATGACGATCGTTTGATCGTTCGGTCCGGGGAACGCCGCCATGCCGTCATGGGCGCCGGGGACGAGCAGCCCGTCCGACATCTCGTTACCCGTTTCCGAAAATATCGCGTATGAAAAACCGTCGGGCAGATCCATGACGCCTTTTGGATCGGAAACAAGCGGACCATACACCGATTCAGGGTCGAAGCCGCAGCCGGTCATGTAGCGAAGCCCTAAGAACCCAAGAGATGCGGCTCCCGCCCAATGCAAGAAACGGCGGCGGGTGATAGGCATGATATTTCTCCGCAGAATGATGTCGTCAGTAAAACCAACCCTGCGCCACTAAGTATGCCACAACTGCGGGGCAATGCAAGCAAGGTTTTTTGGCAGCCTCTATAGGCGATGACGTTCATATTTTGCGCGCCGGCCCGCCGTGCAAACCGTCATTCCCGCGCCCTCTCTCCGTCATTCCCGCGCCCTCTCTCCGTCATTCCCGCGCAAGCGGGAATCCAGAGGCGCCGCCGAAAACGTCTGCTGTCTGAACTAGGATTGCCAAGATTGAAAAGATTGCCAAGAGGATTCCCGAAAGCCCCTATCTTGGCAATCTTAATCATCCTTCCATCCTAGTTCAAAACCAAGCGCAACCCGCGCGCCAAACCCCCCTAGCCCCCTTTTCAAAGGGGAAATCGGAGGCGCGCCCCTTTCAAGGGGAATTGGACGCAGCGCCGCTGTCATTCCTGCTCCCACTCCTCGTCATTCCCGCGCAAGCGGGAATCCAGAGGCGCCGCCGAAAACGTCTGCTGTCTGAACTAGGATTGCCAAGATTGAAAAGATTGCCAAGAGGATTCCCGTAAGCAGCGTTCTTGGCAATCTTAATCATCCTTCCATCCTAGTTCAAAACCAAGCGCAACCCGCGCGCCAAACCCCCCACCCCCTTTTTCAAGGGGGAATCGGAGGCGCGCCCTTTTCAAGGGGGAATTGGACGCGGCGCCTCTGTCATTGCTTTAGAAAGTTGCGCAGCAGATCCTTTCCTTGAGGCGTCAAGATCGATTCGGGATGAAATTGAACGCCCCAGATGAGCATCTGCAAACTGCGGACGCCCATGATCTCGCCGTCGTCCTCCGCCTCCGCCGTAATCTCCAAGCAGTCCGGCAGCGTCTCGCGTTCAATCGTCAGCGAATGGTAGCGGGTCGCCTGAAACGGCTGCGGCATGCCCTCAAAAATATCCTCATTGTTATGGCGTATCATGGAGGTTTTGCCATGCATGAGCCGGTCGGCGCGTTTGATCTTCCCGCCGAACGCCTGCCCGATGCTCTGATGTCCCAGACAGACCCCCAGCAGCGGAACCTTCCCCGCAAACGCTAAAATCGCCTCCACCGAAACGCCCGCCTCGTCTGGATCGCACGGCCCAGGCGAGACGACGACGCGCGACGGCTTCATCTCCAGCAGCTCGTCCACCGATTTTTCATCGTTGCGCACCACCTCCAGTTTCTCGCCCATTTCGCCCAGATACTGAACGAGGTTGTAGGTGAACGAATCGTAATTGTCGATCATCAAGATCATCGGTCTTCCTTACTCCCATCCGCGGTGCGCCAGCTCAACCGCTTTCAAAACCGCCATCGCCTTGTTGCGCGACTCCTGAAACTCAAGCCGCGGAACCGAATCGGCGACGATGCCTCCGCCCGCCTGAACCGACCCGACGCTTCCGTTCGCCACAAGGGTGCGGATCGCAATCGCCATGTCGGCGTTCCCGCTGAACGAAAAATAGCCGACCGCTCCGCCGTATATTCCCCTTCGCGTCGGCTCCATTTCGTCGATGATCTCCATCGCGCGTATCTTCGGCGCGCCGCTCAATGTTCCCGCAGGAAACGCCGCCCGAACCGCGTCAAACGCGGTCATATCCGGACGCAGATTTCCCTTCACATTGGAAACCAGATGCATCACATGCGAATAACGCTCCACCTCCATCAACTCGTTCACATGCACCGACCCGTATTCGCACACCCGCCCGATGTCGTTCCGCCCAAGGTCGACCAGCATGATATGCTCCGCCTGCTCCTTCGGGTCGGACCGCAGATCCGCCTCCAGCGCCGCGTCTTCTTCAGGGGTGGAGCCGCGCGGGCGCGTCCCTGCAATCGGCTGCACCTGGACGATTCCGTCCTCAACCGTCGCCATCGCCTCCGGGGACGCCCCGGCGATCTGCAAATCGCCGAACTTTAAAAAATACATGTACGGGGACGGGTTCACCGTCCGCAAAGCCCTGTAGACGCTGAACGCCGGCGTCGTCAACTCGATCTGAAAACGCTGCGCAAAGACGACCTGGATCACATCCCCCGCGGCGATATACTCCTTGATGCGTCCAACCCCCGACTCAAACGCTTCTGGCGTCATGTTGGAGGAAGCGGTCGGCGCGTCTCCGTCGCCGCGCGCCGGCTTTAGGTTATGAGAATAGGGGCGGCTCAACGACGCCGCCAGCGCGTCCACTTTCTGTACCGCCTCGTCGTATGCCCTGTCAGCCTCCGCCGCATTCTCCACATAGGCGTTCGAGACCGCCTTCACATGATGCGCGACGCGGTCAAACACCAGCGCCGTGTCGGTCAACATAAACATGCTGTCGGGGAGCTGCGCGTCGTCAAGGGTCTCATCCGGCAGACGCTCAAAATGGCGGACCATGTCGTAACCCAAAAACCCGACCGCCCCGCCATGAAAACGTCGAAGCGACTCCACAGGCGCGGGGCGGTACTTGTCCAGAAGCCGCTCCAAATCTTGAAGCGGATCGTCCGACGAAAACGAGCGGCTTTTTCCTGTGGACGGGTCCAAAAGCGTAACGGCGCCGCGCCGACTCATGAACACTAAAGATGGATTCGATCCAAGAAATGAGTACCGCGCGACTCGTTCTCCCCCTTCAACCGACTCCAACAAAAAGCTGTACTCGCCTGCGCAGGTCTTCAGATAGGCGGAAACGGGCGTTTCCGTGTCCGCGAGAATTTCTCGATAGACAGGTATCAGGTTGTAGTCGCGCGCCAAACGGCGAAATTCGGCTCGGTCAGGAACAATCATGGTTTCTTTCCGTATACGGTTTCAGGGTCGATAAGCTGGGGCTGGTCGGAAACGGCGGTTTTTCCGTCCGGCGAAACGGCGCGGAAAAAGCAGCTGCGGTAACCTTCATGGCATGCGGCTCCCGTCTGTTCAACCCGTACCAATAAAACGTCCGCGTCGCAGTCGATTCGCACCGACCGAACCTGCTGAATATGCCCGGAGGTTTCGCCCTTGACCCAGTATTTCTGCCTTGATCGGCTCCAGTAGGTGGCGCGTCCGGTGTCCAGCGTGCGCCGCACCGCCTCTTTGTCCATCCATGCCATCATCAGAACGGCGTTGTTCGTGTCGTCCTGAACGATGGCGGGGATCAATCCTTGTTCGTTATACTTGAGTTCGTCGATGAACGTCATTTAGCCGCCTTTGTAATTGAAAACGCCGCAAGCGTCTGCGATGCCTGCGGCGGTCAAACGATTCTGGATGCGAACGAATGTCAGATTCCGCCGGACCGATGGTTGAATCGGCGCCAATGGCGGTGAGAAAAAATGGAGCCGCGTTTGTCTCGGCGCATCGGAGCGTTCCTACTTCTTGCAGTTTCTGGTAGAATGATGGACGAGATCAGCGGGAATGTCAAATCAGAATCTGACCTTACGTCTTTAGTTGGGATATGTTGACGGATGAACGCAGACGGTTTCTGCGACGCCTCTAGATTCCCGCTTACGCGGGAATGACGATCCGGTCGGCGGCCGAACGTTAATCCTGCCCGTCTTCTTCCGGCATATCCAGCGATTGAACGAATGCCCCCAAACTCGCCAGCTCTTCAAGTGTGATGCCGTCCCTCGCCAGAAGGGGCATGTCGGTTCCTGGTTGGCCGAAGAGGATTTTGTGCTGGAATTCCCAAGGGTTCTCATTGGCGATGACTTGCGGAAATTCATCATAGTCGGGAGAAGCCCCCGGCTGATCCGGTATGGCGTCAGACGGCTTGGTCAGCCCGTCCGCGCCATGGCAGGATGTACACGACTCGTCGTAGATCGATGGACCGCTTCCGCTGTCGGAGATAAACTTGCCCTCTTGGTCAATGATCGAATCCGTATCGATCAAGCCTTCGAGAACGAACTTGGTCATATCCCACAGGTCGCCGTCGCTCAATCCAAGAGAGCCGTATTCATGATGATTTTTGAGCAGGTCAAAAATTTCTTGAGGCGATTTCGCGGTACCGATGATGCCGGGAAATCCTGTTCGATGGCTGCCGGCGCTGTAAACCCCGTCCACCCCCTTGTAATCCCAGCCGTGGCATTCCTTGCACCGGAATGTAACGCCGCCGGAGCGGTTGTTGGAGGTTTGGTCGGGGCGCTGCGACCACAGCGGGTGGTCTCCGTCCGGCTCGCTGACGCCTGCAACTATCCACCATTTGTCGTACAAGGCGCCGCCCCTTACCAGGTCCGCCTGTTCGAACGCTGTGGGCGGCGTTGGTTCAGTAAGATTATTGCCGCAACCGATCGTCAGGAACGACGCGGCGAGCGCCGCTGCAACAAGGGATCGTTTTTGCACGTTTCACATCTCCGGCTCTTTAACATATAATGATGAGCGGTATCGGCGGGAATGTCAAATCAGAATGGCCCGCGCGCTCAAAGGAGGGCAGCATGAAACGCATGATACGGATAAACGCTGTTGTTTTGATCGGATCGCTCGCGGCGTTCACCGCGGCGCTGGCGGAGCTGGAAGGGGCATGGCTGTTCGATTCGGTGAACGACGGCCTCGTGGAGGACATCTCCGGAAAAGGGAGAGACGCGCTTCTCGGCGACGGCGCCAGCATCGAGGCGTCCGGCCCGTTTGGAAGCCTGGTAGCGCTGGACGGCTCCGCCGGCGCCGGCGCCACCATCACAGGATATAAAGGCGTCGGCGGAGGAGACGCCCGCTCCATCATTTTTTGGTGGAAAGGCGACGCCATGATCGAACATTCATGGGTCAAATGGGGACAGAATGCGACCGGGACGAAGTACTACATCCGCGCGCATCGAACCGCTCCCGAATGCTACCTGCGCATTGAAACCTCCGGCGGACAACATTACGGAAAGACGAACGTGTGCGACGGAGAATGGCATCATCTCGCCGTCATCTATCCTGAAGGCGGTAACGGCGTCAAGGACCACCTGCTCTATGTGGACGGCGTCGAAGAGGCGGAGACTGCAGGCAACCCCGTCGCTGTCGACACAAACAACGAAGTTCAGGATGTCGTCATTGGACACAAGTTGCTTCACCATGTGAACGCGAACGGGAGCATGGACGAGGTCGCGATCTACAGCTCCGCGCTGAGCGCCGACGAGATCAACGACATCATGAACGGCGGGCTTCGGAGCTTCCTGTCGGTCAACCCTGAAGGAAAAGCCGCCGCCGTTTGGGGTCGGCTCAAAGCGGCGAACCGCTAATCTCCCCCGTATAAACGGGAAAAGTAGGCGTGGTGGCCCGAGCGGTCGGGCCACCCGCGCCAAAACGACGCATCCTGCGGAAACTGCTTCTGTCCGTCCGAACGCAGCCATTCCGCCAACGGCTCATCCAGTCCGCGCCGCGCGATCTCTTCAATCGCCGCTTCGCGCAGATTTGCCCCGGTCTCCGCATGCGCCTCCGTCTCGTTCTCAACCGAGCCGATGCGCCCAAGTACGCTTTTCTCTGGGTCTGCGGCAACCTGCAAGCCCCATTCGCCGTCAAAGGCGGTGAAAAGCGTCCCGTTTTGGCGGCGCTGCCACTGATTCGCCGCCCCGCCGGCGAGAGCGATCTGCCGTCTTCCTTCCCCTTTCTGCGCCGCTTCTAAAACGTTATGGCTGTCCAGATCCGCCTCAAGAGGAATCCCTGCCAGCCCTAAAACGGTCGCAAACAGATCTTGCGGTTGAACAAGGACGCTGGAGCGCCCCGACCCCGCGCCCGGCGCCTTTATGATGAGCGGCACATGCGCCTCGGCGTCGGTTACGGGCGAGCGTTTACCGAAGAAACCGCGCTCGCCTAGGTTTGTGCCATGATCCGCCATGAGAATGACGGCGGTCTTCTCATCCAAACCTGTTTCTTCCAGCGCGGTCAAGAATTTGCCGAAGCAATGGTCAACCCAAGCCGTTTTCGCTTCATAAGAGGCTTGGACGCGCCGACGCCCCGCCTCGGACAGGTTAGGATTGTTCCGCGCCTGAAAGCTGCGCGGGTCAATGCGTCCGTCGTAGCCCGGCGTCTGATCAAACATGCGCATGAATTCGGGCGGCGCGTCCCAAGGTTCATGCGGATCGAAGCAGTCGATCCATAGAAAGAAGTTGTCCCGCTCCGCGTTGCCGCGGAGGAATTGCGCCGCCGTATGAAACAGCTGGGCGCAGTTCCAGTCGTCGGGATCTTTTCGGTGTCGGTTGGCGCGCATGTAGGTTCGCAGCCCAGGGGCAGGTTTCAGCTCGCCGCCGACATCAAAAAGCGGGTCGCGCGTCCAGTTCGACAACATCGGCAAGCCGTCCGTAATCCATGGCCTGTCCACTTCAGCGCCGCGTATGAACGTCCACGCATGGAAGGGCCAGTCGAAGTTATGCCCGCCGTTCACCAGATGCGGCGTGTCATGAATCAGCTGAGTCGCGTACCCGTTTTTGCCAAGCGTCTCTGGAAACGTAAGCGCGTTGAACGGCAGCGGCTTCCACGGATGAAACGGGCCGCCGTATTCGCCGCGCATGGCGTCGTTGCGAAAGGGTATCGTCGGAAAGCTGGCGCTGTAAGCGTTGTCAAACGCCCAACCGGACGCCGCAAGCCGATCAATGTTAGGGGTATGCGCGCGTTCGTTTCCGTTGACACCGAGCGCGTCGTAGCGCAATGTATCGATCACAATCAGAACGATGTTCATGGCAGAGTTCCCTCCGTTTTAACCTGACCTTTTTAGTTGGGACACGCTTGAATGCGAACGCGGACGTCGTCTGCGGCACCCCTAGATTCCCGCTTACGCGGGAATGACGGCTTGGTTGGCGGCGCCTTTTTCCCATGAATAAAGGCATTGTCTTTCAGCATGTGATCAGTTTAACCTACTCCCCGCTTTGAATCAGCGTTTCGATATGCGCCCATATCTGCGCTTCCACCGCCTCTTCATCCTGCGCCGCGTTCACCATCTTGACGCGGTCGGGTTCGCTTTCGGCGATGCGCAAATAGGCGTCCCGCACGCGCCGCCGAAACGCCAGCGACTCCTCTTCAAAACGGGTCTTCCGCTCATCCCGTTCTTGAACGCGCCGCGCCGCCGTTTCAATCTCCACGTCCAGCAGCAGCGTCAGGTCGGGAAGACAGCCGTCAATGGCAAAGCGGTTCATCGAGTCGATCATGTCGAACGGCAACCCATGCCCTCCATGCTGGTACGCGGCGGTGGAATCTAAAAAGCGGTCGCAAAGGACGACAGATCCTTTTTTGAGCGCCGGAAGAATCGCCGCATGTACATGGTGCGCCCGCCCTGCTAAAAAGAGAAACGTCTCGGCGCGCGTGTTCAGATCGTCCGCGTTCAGGACGATCTCGCGCGCCGCCTCTCCGACAGCGCTGCCGCCCGGCTCCCGCGTCTTCAGAACATCAAACCCCATCGCCCGAAGGCGCCGGGCGGCGCGCCGCTGCTGCGTCGTCTTCCCCGTTCCGTCAAGACCCTCAAAAGTGATGAACCGTCCCGCCCGGCGCGGCACCTATTCAGGCGGGCTGTACGAGGCGTCAATCCATGCGCGTTCATTGCCGCTGCGGACTGCCGCATGGATAAAGTGAACGCCGCGGGCGCCGTCCTGAACCGTCGGAAAGTCGGCGTCAAATTCGCCCGGCTCCTCGCCCGCGATTTTCGCCGCCATCGTCCGCCCGGCGTTCACATAGATGTTCGCAAACGCCTCAATGAACGCCTCCGGATGGCCGAACGGAATGCGCGTGTTGTGCTGCGCAATCTCCGACAGGTAGTCGTTGCCGCGCTTATGCACTTTTTCCGGTCCGTCCGGGTATTTGACATACAGGTAGTTCGGATTTTCCTGATGCCATTCCAGCGACGCTTTCGTCCCGTAGACGCGGATGCGCAGGTTGTTCTCTTCGCCGATGGAGATCTGCGAAGCGTAAAGAATGCCGCGCGCCCCGCCTTTGTAATGGATCAGCAGGTTGCCGTCGTCCTCAAGCAGACGCCCGCTGACAAAGGTGGTCATGTCCGCAATCAGCTCGTCGATTTCAAGCTCCGTGACGTACGAGACCAGATTTTCACAATGGGAGCCGATGTCGCCGATGCATGAGGAGACGCCCGCCTGTTTCGGGTCGGTGCGCCATACCGCCTGCTTGGCGCCTTCCGCTTCCAGCAGCGTCGCAAGCCATCCCTGCGGATACTCCACGACAACCTTGCGGATGTCGCCCAGCTCGCCGGCGCGGACGATCTCCCGCGCCTCCTTCACCATCGGATAGCCCGTGTAGTTGTGCGTCACGGCAAAGACGGCGTCATGCGCCTTGGCGAGTCGGCACAGCTCCTCGGCGTCCTCCAGCGTCGTCGTGAGCGGCTTGTCGCAGACGACATGGAAGCCCGCCTCCATGAAGGTTTTGGCAGGGTCGAAATGGACATGGTTCGGCGTTACAATGGAGACAAAGTCGATCCGCTCCCCTTCGGGCAGCGCGGCTTCTTTTTCAGCCATCTCCTTATAGGAGCCGTAGACGCGGTTTGCGTCCAGCATCAGCTCGGCTCCCTGTTCAGCCGATTTTTCAGGGTCAGATGAAAACGCCCCGGCAACCAGCTCTATCTCCCCGTCCAGCGCGGCGGCTTTGCGATGCACGGCGCCGATAAAGGCGCCAGGACCTCCGCCGACCATCCCATACCTTAGTTTGCGTCCAAGCGGCATTCTACACTCCTCATGCTTGACACCTATGAATCGGTCCCATTTTAGCAAGGGCGGCGCGCCAACGCAAGCAACGCGGCTAGGCGGCTGTACGCCCATGCGAAGATATTCGCGGCGCCTCGTCCGATTCCCCCCTTAAAAAGGGGGCTAGGGGGGTTTAAAGGACGGACGCGGCGGCTGCGACACCTTAAGATTCCCGCTTACGCGGGAATGACGACCGGCAGCGCGGACGCTTTAGAGTCAAAATGAAAATCCCCGCATGGGCGTACCGCCGGCTAGGCGCTCTCCACAATCTTTTTCAACGGCACATCGCGCTCATGCGGCAGATAGAAACTGAGCGGCTCCGTGACGACGCCGAACAGCTGCTTCTGAACGTCGTTGCTCCGATCCAGCATCTCCTCCGGCATGACGATATAGTCCATCGGCTTCACCCACCGGTAAGCGTATCCGATGAAGATGGTCTTGCGCGGTTTCCCAGAATAATTGTGTCCAGCCCCATGGTAGGTGCGCTGTTCAAAGAAGAAGGCGGTGCCCGGCTTGTAGTTCATGGAGATCAGACCGCGCGCGCTGCCCGTTTTGGGGTCGATGGAGGGGCGGCCGAGGTAGCGGTTGCTGCCCGGCACCAGCGCTGTCGCGCCGGAGGCGGGGTCGGTCTGGTCGCTGATGATGTAGCCAATCTTGAACATCATGCGGTGATGCGGCTCCGGCAGCTCCTGATAGGAGCGCCCGCCGTCCCGATGCAGCCCGACGCGGCTCGCCCGATCCGGCTTCGCTTTGGACGGCAGCACCAGCAGATGCGAGGTGAGGAGATGTATGTTCCAGTTCAGGATGCCCATCGCTTTCGGGAAGGTTTTGGGCCAGTCGATCAGCTGCAGGAAAGCGTCATGGTGGGTGACGCAGTTGCGCAGGTTGAGCCGCCCGTCCCCGTCCAGCCCGCCCAGCTCCTTTTGGCGCGCGTACACCTCGTCGATCGCTTCCTCCAGCTCCGCGACCACCTCCGGCGGCAGCGCGTTCTCGACGACGAAGCATCCGTCCTCGTCCATCGCCCTTTTCTGCTCAGGCGACAAAAAATCGTATCGGGAAACGTTCGTTTCGTTCGCTTTCATGTTCGTCTCCTGTTCTCAACAGCGTTCTACATGTTTTATAGCGCTAAATCGGGTATGCTGTCAACGGCAATTGGTCTTTGGCAGTCTCTACAGGCGATGATTTGATTTGAGAGTGTTTTGGAATGCGGAGACTGCCTGGGAAAACTCTAGATTCCCGCTTACGCGGGAATGACCGCGATGAGGAGAACAACGTTGAGCGCGCGACCGAACATCCTGACGATACTTGCCGACGACCATGGATACGGCGACATCTCCGCCCATGACGGACCGCATCTCCAGACGCCGCATATCGACCGCATCGCGGAGAACGGCGTACGGCTGACGCAGTTTTACGCGAATTCGTCTGTTTGCTCGCCCAGCCGCGCCGCGCTCATGACGGGAAGATACCCCGACCGCGTCGGCGTCCCTGGCGTCATCCGTACCCATCCCGAAAACAACTGGGGGTACTTCGACACGAACGCCGTCACGCTGCCGGACGCGCTCCATTCGGCGGGATATGACACGGCGCATGTCGGAAAATGGCACCTCGGCTTGAACCCTGAAAACCATCCCTGCAGGCGCGGCTTTCTGCGGTTCAAGGGCTTCCTCGGCGACATGATGGACGACTACTACACCCACCTGCGCCACGGCAACAACTACATGCGCGACAACTTAGAAACCATCGACCCGAAGGGGCATGCCACCGACCTGTTCACCGACTGGGCGGTTGAGTATCTGCGCGGGCGGCAAGGCGCCAAGGACCCGTTCTTTTTGTATCTGGCGTATAATGCGCCGCACACGCCGATTCAGCCTCCGAAAGAGTGGGTTGAGCGCGTCCGCGAGCGGGAGCCGGAAGCGTCCGAAAAGCGCGTTCGATACGCCGCGCTGGTTGAGCATATGGACGACCGCATCGGGCGGGTTCTGGATGTCCTGAAAGAAATGGGGATGGCGGACAATACGCTTGTCGTCTACACCTCCGACAACGGAGGGCAGATGAATGTCGGCGCCGACAACGGACCCCTGCGCGGCGGAAAAGGCGATATGTATGAAGGCGGCGTGCGCGTTCCAACATGCGCCATGTGGCTGGACGGGATGCGCGGCGGCTGGGTTTCGGACGCGCCAGGAATGCTCATCGATCTGTTGCCGACCTTCTGCGCCGCCGCCCAGACCGACGCGCCCGACAATATCGAAGGGCGGTCGATGCTGCCGGTTTTGACCGAGCGGGCGCATGAGCCGCGCGATCAGTTTTACTATGTGCGGCGGGAAGGGGGCGGGCGTTTTCGCGGCAAGTGTCAGCGCGCCGTCCGTCAAGGCTCCATGAAGCTGCTTCAAAACAGCCCCTTTGAGCCGCTGCAGATGTACGACCTGAACGCCGACCCGTACGAGACGGAAGACCTTGCGGGAAGCGACCGCGCCTCTTTTCAGTCGCTGTCGAGCGCGTTTCAGGTGGAGCTGCAGCGGGCGGGAGGCGTAGCGTGGCAAAAACGATGAACGCAGATAGATTGGCGCCAATTGCGGCGCGGCTGAAATGAAACGCAGAACTGCCGTAATTTTGGCGGCGCTGGGATGCGTCATCGTCGGGGCGTTCCTTTGGCTGCTCTGGGCAGAGGAGCGCAACTCCCCCGTCAGTCAGAAAGAGCTGACAGAAAGCGACGGGACGAAAACCGTACCCCTTGCTCCGAGCGCGCCATCGCCGGTCATACGGCAAGAACCTGAAACGGCGCAGCCCAAAGAAAACAAATCTCCCCCGACCGAGAGCGGCGAAGCAAAGAAATACAATTTCATCACATGGCATGACGCGCTGAACGAGTTCGTCCGCCTCGTCGGTTTAGAATTTGACAAGATTGTTCAGGAAGATCACCCGTATCCGGCGGTTTTCTGCTTGCAAGCTCGTAGGAACGCGCAAGAGGCCATGCTCAATGATCCAGAATTTCTCGCGGCGATGAGTCCGTTTATACCGCATGCAGAGCCTATTCCCGACGAAATAAAACATTTGGTCACGAACCCAAACCCGGAAGACCGCATACCGATGAAGATTTGGGGCAATCCGATTCGTCTCGTCGTACTTTCGGGGCGTCTTCCAGAAGAAAGCTTGTATACCAAAATCGCTCTACCCAACGGCAAGATTTTCTATCTGGAAGAAAATCAGCAGTTGCGCGTCGCCTGGCAGATCAAGCGCCCCCCGCTTGCGCAAACCGAAGAGGGGCGGCGCGCGTTAGAAAACCTGCGTCAACGCGAGAAGCAATTGGAGGCGGACGTGATCAATGCGCAAGGATCGGCGTTTGACAACGCTTTTGCGGAATTAGAGCGGGTCAAAGCAGAAATTCGCGGGCTGCATAAAGAGCGAATCACCTACCGCATGATGATAGAGGGCGTACCCGATGAGTT
This sequence comes from Candidatus Poribacteria bacterium, assembly GCA_963665845.2. Classification (GTDB taxonomy): domain Bacteria; phylum Poribacteria; class WGA-4E; genus JAPPNK01. The sequence goes on along the minus strand of OY762492.1, from coordinate 722,749 downwards.
TGAAGACCATCCCGAATTTGAACGCATTGAGATGGACCTGGGCGTCATCGAACGCGACTGAACCGCGATGCCCTCTTTGCATACCAACTAAGGTTAGGCGTCCGGCGCGATGCGGTTCAGGCTAAAACGCCGCCCGCTGTCGAACCATCGCCGCTCAACCGAAAAGCCGGACGCTTCCGCCAGCGCGTCAATCTGTTCAAGCGTGAACTTATATGAGTTCTCGGTGTGGATCGTCTCGCCCGCTTCAAAGTTGATCTCCAGCTCCGCCGCCTCAATCTGAACGCGCTGCGCTTTCAGGCTGACAAGATGCATCTCTACACGCCCCTCGTCTGAATTATAGAAGGCGCGGTGAACGAAGCGGCCTAGGTTGAAGTTCCCGCCCAGCTCTCGGTTGATCCGCTCCAGCAGGTTCATGTTGAACTGCGCTGTGACGCCCGCCGCGTCGTCATAAGCCGCCTCTAGTATCTCGCGGCTCTTGCGCAGGTCGATTCCGATCAAGGCGCGGTCGCCGCCCGACATGCATTCGCGCATGCGCTGTAGAAACGCCCGCGCCTCGTCGGGATTCATATTGCCGATGTTGGAGCCGAGGAACAGGATCAGTTTGGGTCGGTCGTTTTCCGTTGAAAGTCGGCGGAAACCTTCCCCGTACTCACCCGCGACGGGCTGAATCTCTAGGCGCGGGTATTCTTGTCGAAGGGCGGCGGAACTCTCCTCAAGAATAGAGGCGGAGATGTCGATCGGAACATACCGCAGCGCGCCGTGCTGCCGCAGAAGCGCTTCGATGAGCAGCCGCGTTTTGACGGAGCTGCCGCTTCCAAGCTCCGCCAGCGCGGGCGGCTGTTGAAACGAGTCGACCGCCTCGTCGGCATGGGCGCGCAGTATTTCAAACTCGGCGCGCGTCAGATAATACTCCGGCAAGCCGCAGATCTCTTCAAACAGACGCGAGCCTTTCGCGTCGTAAAAATAGCGCGGCGGAAATGTCTTGGGCTTCGACGTCAAACCTGCGCGCGCGTCCTCAATAAACGCGGCGCGCAGGCGGTCAACCGACGGCGTATCGTTCTCCATACTCATTCATCTCCTTCGGCGTCTTTGGCAAGGCGGAAACCCATGAACTGCCAGCGCAGATGCGGCGGGAAAAAGTTGCGGTAGGTGCGCCGTATATGGCTGCGCGACGTCGCGCATGACCCGCCCCGAAGCGTGAACTGATTGCACATGAACTTGCCGTTGTATTCGCCGAGGGCGCCGCTCACCGTCGTATAGCCGGGGTAGGGGCTGTAATGGCTGGATGTCCACTCCCAGATGTCGCCGAACATCTGCGTCAGCGCATGCCCGTTCTCAACCGCCGGAAGCGGATGCGCATGCCCATCGTCCACAAAGCGCCCCTCTACCGGAACGCCCTCGCTTGCAGCTTCCCATTCCGCTTCGGTCGGCAGACGGCAGCCCGCCCAGCGCGCGTAAGCGTCCGCCTCAAAATAGCTCACATGACAGACAGGCTCCGACGGCTCCGCCTTCCGCAAACCTGAAAGCGTGTAGGTATGCCACTCCCCGCCCCGTTTGACCCAATAAAGCGGCGCTTGCCAGCCCTCCTGCATGACGGTTTTCCATCCGAGAGCGAGCCAGTGGTCGGGGCGTTCATATCCGCCGTCCTCAATGAACTCGACGAATTCGCCGTTCGTTACGGGGCGGTTCGCCAGCTGATAGGCGTCTAGAAAAACGCGGTGGCGCGGCGCTTCGTTGTCGAAGATAAACTCATCCCCTTCGGAACCGATCCAGCGGACGCCCTCCTCATGCCGCGTCCAACGCAGCGGCGGCGCCTCCATGTCCGGAATCTCCCGCTCCTTATATACGGGGTAGAGCGGGTTGTGCGACAGGGCGAATTTGATGTCGGTCAACAGCAGCTCCTGATGCTGCTGCTCATGGTGAATGCCGAGTTCGACCACTTCTGCCAGTTCGCCCAGCTGCTCCTCGCAGCGGCTGGACAGAATCTCCACAACGAGATCGTCCACATGCCGGCGGTACGCCATCACCTCCTGGACAGACGGACGGGAGAGCTGCCCGCGCTCCGCCTGCGGAAACTGATCGCCGACCGCGTTGTAGTACGAGTTGAAAAACTCGCGGTAGGCGGGGTGAAACCCTTCATAGTCGGGAATTGTCGGCTCCAAAACAAACGTTTCAAAAAACCAGCTCACATGCGCAAGATGCCACTTCGTCGGGCTGGCGAACCAGTCGATCTGCAGCGTCTGGTCTTCAGGGCTAAGCGGCGCCGCCAGCGTTTCCGTCAAGGCGCGCGCCGCTTGATACCGTTCCAACAGAGACTTCGGAGCGTTTTGCCGCTCCGAAGTCTGCGCAACTCCGATATTGCGATCCATTCCGTTCTCTTTCGTTTGCAGTTGAACAATCAGGGCGACCAAGACCAGCCGGTTCCCAGTTTGAAGTAGGGCTGCTTCGTGCCGGCGTCCGGGTTGTATCCGACGCCTAAAATGGCGGTCGCCGACGTCTCTTCTCCCAAGGGGATGGAGTACGAAACGCTGGGATGAACGTCCATCAATGTGAATCCGTCCCCCTCGGAATTGGAGTAGCTGTCGGCGAAGCCGATCGCCAGGTTGAGGCTCAGATGACCCGCCGGGTAGGAAGCGGCAACGCCGAGATAGGCGACGTCGTACTTGCCTTCCTCGTCGCTGTAGATCAGGTCGTCCAGGTACCTGTATGCCTTCAAGGAGAGGGAGAGGTTTTCATTGATCAGCGGTCCGATGTCCGCGTTCAGGTTCGCCTCCACCCATGTGCGGACGCTGAACGGCGACTTTTCAGGCACCTCGGATGCAAAAGGCGGCGCGGCGGGCAGCGTGTAATGCAGGATGACGGCGGACACCGAAACGCCGCCGAAATTGCGCGAGGCGTACAGGTTGTAGTCCAGCTCGCTGTTGTCGAGAGAATCGTCGGCGTTCGCGTCAAGTCCTTGCGAATGCCAGATGTAGCCGCCGACCGTTGTGCCGGCGACGGTTGTGGACACGTCGGCGGTCATTCGCCAGAACCCGCTTTGTCCGTTCCCCCAGTCGAAGCCGCGCGAGTAGTAGCTGCTCGCGTATTGAAAGTGGAGGCTTGTGGTCACGGCGGGGGCGTTTCCCGCCATTGCCAACATGCCGGCGCAAAGGGCGGCGGCAAGCATGAGTTTCGTTCGCGTATGTCTCATAGACATACTCCTTTCGTTTATTCTTCCGCTCGGATGCGGAGTCCTTTGCTGACAATGCTGCGTTCAACCAGTTCAAACAGTCCTTGGGCGAGAAGCGCCATGAGCGCCGCCGGTATCGCCCCTTCCAGTATGAGCGATATTCTGTTGACGCGGATCCCGTTGAGGATCGGCTGCCCGTATCCGCCGGCTCCGATGAAGGCGCCCAGCGTCGCAAAGCCGATCAGCTGCACCGCGGCGATCTTCACCCCGGCGAGTATTGACCGGAGAGCGATCGGCAGCTCCACCAGCCGGAGCCGCGCCCCGGAGGTTAACCCCAGCGCCGACGCCGATTCGATGACGCCTTTTTGGATGCCGCTTAGACCCGCATGGGTGTTTTGAACAATCGGCAGGAGGCTATAAAAGAACAGCGCCAGTATCGCGGCGTCTTTGCCGAGACCGACCAGAGGGATCATCAGCACCAGCAGCGCCAACGACGGGATGGTCTGCAGGATGCCGACAAAACCTAAAACCGCTTTGCCAAACGTTTCGTTCCGCGCCGCGCCGATTCCCAAGGGGATCGAAATCAGCAAGGCGGCGGCTAAGGCGATCCCTACCATGATCAGATGGTCAACCGTATGTTTTGTCAGACGGGTTATCCATGTGTCAACCTCCACCTCAATATCGATGCCGCCGCTGGGGCTGGAGCTGCTGGAGCTGCCGATAAGGCTGGCAATCTCTGGGAACCTCTCTTTGACAAACTTGTCGGCGACGCTCGATTCAGGAAGATACTTCCGATCCGACTCGCCGATCATGTCGGCCATTTCCGATTCCGTAATGGAGCCTTCCAGTTTGAGAAACGCCTTGACAACATCCGGCGCCCGCTCTTCCAGATCGACCCGGTAGAGAACAACAGCGTCCTCTTTTGGGGTCTCGGCGTCCGTTGAGTAGAAGATCGACTTGCTCATTTTCACGTTGAATTCAGCCAGTTTCGCTTCGACCTGCTCTATGCCCTCAAAGCGTTCCGGTTCGAATCGCTCGCGCATGAGCGCGCCTGTGTCGTCAACATAGGCGTCCAGCTCGCCGTTCAGGAGAGCTTGCCAGAGGTCCTGCGGCTCCCCCATCTTCTCTTGATGCTTCGCGTCAACGCCGGCCGATTTTGCCAGCAGCTCTAGGGCGGATCCGAGTATGGCGTTTTCGGTCGACCTGCTGGATCCGACCGTCGCCGTTTCAACGGCTTGCGCGTTGGACAAATGCAAGGCGCATGTCCAAACGGCGCAGAATGCTAGAACCCGCCCAACCGTTTTCATGGCGTTTCCGTCTTGCCGCTGGTCAGGTCCGGGAATCTCTCCTGGACAAACTCGGCGGCGATCACCTTTTCATTCATAGACTCCAGCTCCGATTTGGCGTTCAGCGCGGTCATCTGCGATTCGGTGAGAGCGTTCTCCAGCTTGAGAAACGCCTCGACAACCTCCGGCGCCCGCTCCTCCAGATCGGCGCGGTAGATGACGACCGCGTAGTACTTTGGGAAGAAGTTCAGGTCGTCTTCCAGAACGGTCAGATCGTACCGCTGGATTTTAGCGTCGGTTGTGTACAGGTCGGTCAGATCGATTTGGCTCGTTTCGAGAGCGCGGTAAGCGAGCTCATGTTCCAGACCTTTCACGTCGGTTTGCGGCAGTTGGTAGGTTGCCTTGAGCGGCGTCCATCCGTCGCTTCGGTGCATGAACTCGTTTGAGAACCCGAATTTCAGGTCGGGATGACCCTGCAGGTCGGAGATTTTTGTCAGCCCGCGCTCCTCCGCCGTGGTACTGAGCGTTCCAAAGGCGTAGGTGTTGTTGAAGCCGATCGGCTTGCTCATCTTCAGACCAAGCTCCGCCATCTTTTCGCTGACCTGCTCAATGGTTGTAAAGTTCTCTTGGGCGAAGGTTTCGCGCATGAGCGTGCCGGTGTAGTCGATGTACGCGTCCAGATCGCCGCGCAGAACCGCTTGCCAGAGGATCTGCGTGGCTCCCAGCTGCGCCTTGTGTTCCGCTTCGGCGCCGACCGTTTCCGCCAGACGCTCAAGCACCGAGCCGAGTATGACGCTTTCGGTGAACAGCTTGGACGCGACCGTCACCTTCACCTTTTCTTCGCCGGTCTTTTCTTTATCGTCCTTGGATCGCTGGCATGCGGCGGCGCATGTCAAAGCGATGCAGCAAACAAGAATCCATCGCAGCGTTTTCATATTAAATCTCCATTCCTTTCTGTGCCTGAACAAACTGAGTCACAAATTTTTCTGAAGGATTTTCGATCAGTTCCTTGAAGGAGCTGACCTGGGCGATCATTCCCTCCCGCATGAGAACGATCTCGTCGCCGAAGTAGCCCGCTTCATGCATGTCATGCGTCACCATGACGACCGTCTTTTTCAGCTCCTCAAAGATAGAGCGCAATTCAACCTGCAGGTCGGATCGTATCATCGGGTCCAGCGCGCCCAGCGGCTCGTCCATTAGCAAAACGTCAGGGTCCAGCATCAGGGCGCGCATGAGACTCACCCGCTGCCGCTGCCCCCCGGAGAGCTGCGCCGGGTACCGGTCAAGCCCGCCGATCGGAAACTGCGTCAGCTCGGCAAGCTGCTCAATCCGTTCCTCAATGCGCCCGCGGTCCCATTTCAGATGCTTCGCCAAAAGCGACACATTCCCCCGCGCCGTCAAATGCGGGAAAAGCCCGCCCTCCTGAATCACATACCCCATTTTAAGCCGAAGCGAACGAACGTTATGCGGCGCGACAGGCGAACCTTCAAACCGAACCGAGCCTTCATCCGGCTGGACGAGGCCGACCATCATCCGCAGAAGCGTTGACTTTCCGCAACCGCTCGGTCCAATCAGAACGGTCGTTCTTCCTTCATGCACGGTCAGGTCGGCTTGATGAACGGCGCACGTTTTTCCGTAAGTTTTGGAAACGCCGTTGAGTTCAAAAATTGCGTCCGGCATGATGTTCCAATTCTGTTGACGGGCTACTCTTGCGGAGCGTTGGTTGAACGAGAATACGGCTTGAAGGCGGCAACCTGCCGCGCCATCCACGGCAAGCATACGCATCCCAAAACGAGCGCCAACACGCCCGCTGCGTTCACCGGCGGATCGGTACTTAAAGCGGAGACGCCCCGCATCAGTAAAGTCAGCGGGGAGGAAAGCGCGCCGATGGACCCGGCGCTGCCGACACTGATCATATACATGACCCAGAGCAAACTGCTCCCCATATAAAGCATGACCGCAATCAACCAGGTATATGCGCTGGAGATGCGGTTTTTGAGAAACGCGCGGTGAATCAAAAACGCCCCCATCCCCGCAATCCACGTATTGAACGCCGAAAAGGCAACTTTTTCAAACTCTATCGAGCTGACCGTGCCGGCAGAGGCGGAAATCGCAACCGCTCCAAAAATAAACGTCAACAGAATTCCGACCGAAGACCAGACCATTCCGCCCGCCGACCCGCTGTAGTAAAGAAACGAAAGGACGCGCAGCGCGCCGGAACGCGGTATTTTTTGACGCACGCGCAAGCCCCATCGATCCCGCTCGCTCACGCTGACCCACAACGCCCATCCAAAAATGAATTGGAAAACATGCATCCATTGAACGATCGGCTCCACCGAGGAGGCGGTCTGCCCCCAAACAACGACGACAGCCAGCGACAAGAGCCAGACCCCCGTCGCATAGACCCGCGGAGCAAACGCGCGGTTCGCTGACGCCGGACTGATAAACGCCGCCGAGATCAAAAAGAACCCGATCCCAAGAAGAACGCACAAGACAAGCACCCCAAGCGCCGTCAAAAGCCCGTTCCGGCTCATCAACAGCGCCATGATGTTCGATCCTCCAAACAATCTCGTAACGAGATAGACCACCCCTGAAATCAGCAGCGAAAAGATCGTGAACAGCCCGAACAGCCCCACCATCCCCTTGACGACGCGGTTTGCAGGCATGCATCCGATCAAGATGCCGCCTTGAGTCGTCAGCAGCACGGCGCAAAAACTGATGGCCGTCAGCAGAAACGCCGACGGAAGATCGATGCCGCGCAGCAGATAGGTCATGATGATAAACGGCATGCAGACGCTGTAGATCAGCGCCGCCAGAATCGCCGATGAAAGCGTTTTACCCCAGACAATCGAGGCTGGTTTCAACGAGGTGCCGAACAGCAGGTCCACGTTCGTGTCGGCGCGTTCTTGGGCGAGTCGGAACCCGGCATACGCCGGTATCAACAAGCCGCTCGCCGCTGTCAAGAAACCGAAGAGCGAGAGAAACAGGGCGGGCCCAGGCGTTGTCGTCACGGTGGCGAAGAACGACACCGCGCCTGTAACGGCCAACTGTATAAACAGAAAACCGAGCAGAATCACAATCAAGAATTTTCCGCGCGACGTCTGGCGCAGCTCCTTCACAACGATCGGATTCATCCGATTGTCAAATCTGCGGGCGATGGCGTTCAGCCTGCTCATGCGCGTACCCCTTCTCTCATCGTCCGTTATGCTAACACACTTGCGCCGCGCTTGCTACCGATAGTTATGCGCAGTCGCGCGCGGCGGGTCATGCCGATTCGTTCTCCCGCTTTCTCCGCGTCTCTAGCGGGGCGGGCTTGAAGGCGGACGCCCGTCGAACAAGCCAAGGAACGCATGCGCATCCCGTAAACAGAGCGATGACGCCGGCAGCCGCAATCGGCGGATTTTCGGACACAACCGATGCGCCAAAAATCAGTACTCCAATCAAGTTTCCAATCAAATTCGTGTAGAAGCCGCCTCTGTACGCTTCAGATCCGAGCATGAACATCATCCACAGCAGATTGGAAAGGATGTGAACGCCGACCGCAATCAGCCATGTATATGCTCCGGAGACGCGGTTCTTAAGAAATTTGCGGTGGATAAAGAGCGCGCATGCCGCCGTAGTCCATGCGTTGAAGGCAAGAAAACCGATCGGGCTAAGCAATTCAAAAAAGTCTCTGGATCTCATCCAGCTGGAAGACGCGGTAAACGCGCCTAAGAACAATAAAAAGGTCAAGACGATGCCAGCCGACGCCCAGAGAAACCCGCCCCCCGATCCGCTGTAAAACAGAAACGCAAACGCCCGCCGAAGGCGCGAACGCGGGATCGTTTGCCGAATGCGCGGACCCAGCTCATCGCGCTCGCTAACGCCGACCGCCAACGCCCATCCAAAACCGACGCAGGAGAGAATAAACCACCCCATGATCAGATTGGCGTTGCGGTTGCTTTGATCCCAGACAAAGGCGGCGATAAAAGAGGCAACCCAGACCGCCGTAACATAAATGCGGGGAACGAACGCGCGGTTCGACGAGGGCGCGCTGAGGAACGCCGCCGACAGCAAAAAGAACCCGACCGACAGCGCCCCCCAGATCCAAAGAAAGAGGAGCGCCGCCGTAAGCGCATCCTGAAAGCTCATACTGGCGGGCGATCCCCCAATCAGCCCGGACAATATCTGTCCGCTCATCAGAATTAAGAAAAGGGGAAGCAACGCAAACAGCCCGATAATCCCCTTAAGGAACCGATTGACAGGCATGCCGCCGACCAAAACGCCGACCTGAATCGCCGTCAGCGTAAAGAGAAAACTCAGAACGGTATTCAGAAACGCCGACAGCAGATCCACCCCGCGCAGAATGTAGGTCATCGCAATAAACGGCATGCAGACGCTGTAAATCAGAGCGGCAAGTACCGCGGCGGAAAGCGTTTTTCCCCACACAATCGAGGCGGGTTTCAGCGTCGAAATAAAGAGAAGGTCCTTGTTCATGTCGACCCGCTCCTGCGCGAGTCGAAACCCCGCATACGCCGGTATCAACAGGCAGCATATCCCGGTCAACCAAATGAACAACGTCTCATACAGATCAGGTCCGGGGTGGGAAGAGCCGCGGAACGACACCGCGCCTGTGATAGACAACTGCATAATCAGAACGCCGATCAGAATGACGGGCAAAAATTTCCCGCGCGAGATTTGACGCAGCTCCTTGACGGCGATCGGGTTCATTTTGTTGTCGATCTTGCGGAGTACAGCGTTCAAACGCATGCCGATCTCATCCTTTCGTTTCAGCCGCTTTTAAAGGGAGGGGCTTAAAGGCGGACGCCCGTCGAACAAGCCAAGGAACGCATGCGCATCCCATAACCAGCGCGATGACGCCGGCGACCGCAGTCGGCGGATTTTCGGACCCAGCCGCCGCGCCCAAAAGCAGTACTCCAATCCACTCCGTGTAAAAGCCGCCGCTGTACGCTCCAGATCCGATCAGGAACATCATCCACAGCAGATTGGAAAGGATGTGAACGCCGACCGCAATCAGCCATGTATATGCCCCGGAGACGCGGTTTTTAAGAAATTTGCGGTGGATAAAGACGGCGCATAGCGCGATGCTCCATGCGTTGAAGGAGAGAAAACCAATCAGGTAAAGTCCGTCAAAAAAGGTGTCGGAGCCCATCCAGCCTGAAGACGCGGCAAACGCGCCTAAGAACAATAAAAAGGTCATGACGATTCCAGCCGACGCCCAGAGAAACCCGCCGGCAGATCCGCTGTAAAACAGAAACGCGAGGACGCGCCGACCGCGCGAACGCGGGATCGTTTGCCGAATGCGCGGACCCAGCTCATCGCGCTCGCTAACGCCGACCGCCAACGCCCATCCAAAACCGACGCAGGAAAGGGCAAACCACCACATGATCAAATGCTCGTTGCGGTGGATTTGATCCCAGACAAAGGCGGGAATATAGGAGGCTGCCCAGATCGCCGTAACATAAATGCGGGGAACAAACGCGCGGTTCGCCGAGGGCGCGCTGAGGAACGCCGCCGACAGCAAAAAGAACCCGACCGACGGCATCCCCCAGATCCAAAGAAAGAGTAACGCCGCCAAAAGCGCTTCCTGAAAGCTCATACTGGCGGGCGGACCCCCTATGAAGCGGGGCAATATCGGTCCGCTCATCAGAATTAAGTAAAGGGGCAGCAGCCCCAACAGCCCGGCAATTCCCTTAAGGAACCGATTGACAGGCATGCCGCCGACCAAAACGCCCGCCTGAATCGCCGTCAGCGTAAAGAGAAAACTTAGAACGATGTTGAGAAACGCCGACAGCAGATCCACCCCGCGCAGAATGTGGGTCATCGCAATAAACGGCATGCAGACGCTGTAAATGAGCGCGGCAAGTACCCCGGCGGAAAGCGTTTTCCCCCACACAATCGAAGCTGGCTTCAGCGTCGAAATAAAGAGAAGGTCCTTATTCATGTCGGCGCGCTCCTGGGCGAGTCGAAACCCTGCATACATCGGTATCAACAGGACGCATACTCCGGTCAACCACCCGAGCAACGTCCGATACAGATCCGGTCCGGGGCTTGCTGAACCGCGGAATGCCACCGCTGCGGTGACCGCCAGCTGCGCAAAGAGGAAACTGATCAGGATGACGGGCAAAAACTTTCCGCGCGAGATCTGGCGCAGCTCCTTGACGGCGATCGGGTTCATTTTGTTGTCGAGCGTATGGAAGATGGCGTTTAGCCGGTTCATGCCGAATTCCCTTCTCTGACGTTGATGTTTGCGTCGTTATAGACCGCATGCTTCGGTTCATTTTTGGTTTGTAAAATCGGTTTGAAGGCGGCGATTTGGCGGACGATTCGCGGCAGGCTCCAGTACGCCGAGAGAAGCGCCGCGGCGCCGGCGACTGCGATGGGCGGATCGCCGAAAAACACGTATCCGCTCAACAATTTCTCCGTTACAGGCGCGGACGCGGCGCTGATGGAGCCGCCGCCGCTCATGAAGATCGGCCATACCATTTTAAACATCAACATTAGAATGGCGAACGCGCCGATCCATGTTCGGTCGGTGGGAATCTCGTCTATGAAAAACTTGCGGTGTATCCATAACGCCGCTTCAGACGCAATCCAGAAACTGAAAAACAGAAAGCCGATATGTGTCAAAAACGCTGTGAAGTCGCCGACTCCTATCAAGCCCGAGGAAGCGGCGGCAACCGAAGCGAGCGCGCACGACAGAATCATTCCGATCAACGCCCAGAGAAAACCGCCCCCCGATCCGCTGTAGTAGAGAAACGCTAGAGGGCGAAGCCATCGAGAACGCGGGATCGTTTGCAGCGTCCGTTCGCCCCATCGATCTCGTTCGCCGGCGCTGACCATCAACGCGCCTCCAAAACAAAAGCAGACGATGAGCCACCAGTTCATGACAGGTTCGATGGTAGCGGCGTATCGGCTCCAAACATAAACGGCAAGAAAAGAGACCGCCCAGACCGCCGTCGCGTAGAGGCGCGGAATGAGCGCGCGGTTGGAGGCGGGCGGACTAAGGAGCGCCGTTGAAAGCAAAAAGCACATGGCCGCCATGGCGCTCCATGCCAGTAGAAATCCGAGCGCCGCCGACATGCCCCTCGCTTCAAACCTATTGAGCGGTCCCCATGTTGAAAAGGAGCCGCCTGCGAGAAACGGATCCGCTATAAACAGATAGCCGAAAACGGTGAGCAGCGCCAACGCGCCGACCGTCAGCCTGGCGAACTGCCCAGGGAGACAACAGATCAAAATGCAGACCTGCGCTGCAAGCAGCGAAAACACAAAACTGAGCAGCAGCAGCGCCGCCGCCGCCGACAGATCGATTCCACGCAGAATGAAGGTCAAAAAGATAAACGGCATGCAGACGCTGAAAACCATAACGGCGAGCGCCGCGCAGACGAGCGTCTTGCCCCAGACAACAGCGCCGGGCTTGAGAGCCGAAGCGAAGAGCAGGTCTCGATTCAATTCGGCGTTTTCTTTAGCGAGGCGGAACCCAGCATAAGCGGGGATGATCAGCGCGCAGACGATCGTGAGAAAAGAGGTGAGCATATTGAACAGCAGCGGGGCGGCGTCGGGCGAGCCGCCGGCGGCAACAGCGACATAGGCGGCAGCGCCCAGCTGCGTCAAGAGAGAACCGGCGAGTAGGAAGATCAAAAATCTGCCGCGCGAGATTTGACGCAGCTCCTTGACAAGGATCGGGTTTAGCCGGTTGTCAATCTTGCGGAGTACGGCGTTCAAACGCATGCAGATTTCATCCTCTTCGTTTCCGCCGTTTTTAGAGGCAGGGGCTTGAAGGCGGACGCCTGCCGAACGATCCAGGGCAAGCATAAACTGACCATCCCCGCCGCAACAACCGCAACGGCGGCAATCGGCCAATCATGCATAATCCATGTGAAGACGCCCATAATGAACAGCGCAATCCCGCAGTCATAGAAATCATGGTCGTAGTTTTTCAGCAGCTTATGAAAGATCTGCAAAGCGCCCGCCGCCCCAATCCATGCATAGAGAGACATACGGCAGAGATCAGAAAACGTCTCCTCAAATTCTCTGGCGGCGATCGTACTGGGAGCGTCCGAAACGGCAAACAACCCGACCGCTATCGTCAGGAGAAGTCCGATGGAAGCCCAAAGAAATCCGGCGGCGGATCCGCTGTAAAACAGAAACGCGACCGAACGCAGAACGCGCGAACGCGGAACGGTTTCTCGTACGCGCAGCCCCGGCTTATTCCGCTCGCCGACGCTGAAAATCAACGCAAAGGCAAATAAAACAGCGCATGAAAAGATCCAACCGAAGACCGCCCGATACGAAGCGGCCGCCTCGCGCCAGATCAGTACCGCGGCAAGAGAAACGATCCATGCCGCCGAAATATACACGCGGGGAACAAATGCGCGGTTCGACGGAGCCGGGGCGAGAAGCGCCGCCGAAAGCGAAAAGACCGCCCCCGTCCACAATGCCAAAACGCCGACCAAGCCCCGCGATTCCGCCAGCTCCAGGCGGGACAGCGACATAACCAGCGAGTTGGATCTAAAAGTCCACACATCAGCGATTCCGAAACCCAACGCCCACACCATCAAAACAATGTAGATCAGCCCAGCCGCTCTGCGGCTCATCGGGAAGCAGGCAATCAAAATTCCGACCTGGATAATCAGCAGCGCAATCGCATAACTGACAAGAAGCTGCTGAAACGCCGACAGCAAATCCACCCCGCGCAGAATGTAGGTCATCGCCATAAACGGCATGCAGACGCTGTAGACGAGCGCGGCGAGCGCCGCGGCGGAAAGCATTTTTCCGAAGACGATGGAGGCGGGTTTCAGCGCCGAGATAAAGAGAAGGTCCCTGTTCGATTGGGAACGCTCCTGCGCGAGTCGATACCCGGTATACGCCGGTATCAGCAAGCAGCATACCGCTGTCAAAAAACTGAACAGCGCCTGATACAGCAGCGGTCCAGGTTTGGCGGAACCGCGCGTATATAATGTAACCGCGCCGGTGACGCACAACTGCATAAAGAGAAAACCGATCAGGATAACGGGCAAAAATTTCCCGCGCGAGATCTGGCGCAGCTCCTTGACCGTGATCGGGTTCATTTTGCCGTCAAGTTTGCGTAGTACGGCGTTCAAACGCATGCGGATTCCGTCCACTGCGTTTCCGCCGCTTTTAAAGGCAGCGGCTTGAAGGCGGACGCCTGCCGAATAATCCACGGCAGGCAAAAACTGACCATAACCGCGGCAATCACAGCGGCGGCGGCAACCGGCGGCTCCTCTCTGAATGTCGACATGCCTCCAATGTTAAGCCGCGCCAGCCTAGAGCCTGCGCCGAGCATATACATTGCCCAGAGCAAACCGATCAACGTTTCAAGCCCAAGCGATATGAGCCATGTATGTACCCTGGCGACGCGGTTTTGGAGAATTCCGCGTTGAAGCAAAACAGCGCCCGCCGCCGCAATCCACGAATTGGACGCCGTAAAACCAAGGTGTAAAAACTGCTCCTCAAATTTGCTGCTAGAGACCGCCGCGGCGGAGGCGGAAGCCGCAACCGACCCGACGATAAAGGTCATGACGACGCCGATGGACGCCCAGATGAATCCGCCGGCAGACCCGCTGTAAAACAGAAACGCGGCAGCCCTCGAACTGCGCGACAGCGGTATTGCTTGACGGACGCGCGCGCCCAACCGGTCGCGTTCGCTAATGCTGAATATCAACGCGAATGCAAAAGCGTAACTGAAAAGCGTCATCCATCCGAATATCAGATCCGCTGAATATGTCAATTCGCTCCAAGCAAAAACAACGACCAGCGAGACCGCCCATACCGCTGTAACATAAACGCGGGGAACAAACGCGCGGTTCGACGCAGGCGGACGGATGAACGCCCTCGACACCAAGAAGAGCGCCCCGGCAAACGCCGCGCAGATTGACGCGGCGCCCAACGTTCCCAGCGCGCCTCTCTCGGCTGTCAAAAAACCTGTCGAGACGGTTCCAAAAAAAGTAGATGTGAAAGAATAAAGCCCTAGGCTCCCGATCATGAACAACGGCATGATGATCAAGCCGATCAACCCGGCGACTCCCTTGACGATGCGGCTCGCAGGCATACAGCCGATCATGATTCCGAGCTGAGTCATCGCCAGCGTAAAAACATAACTGAGACCGATCTGCAGAAACGCCGACGGCAGATCAATGCCGCGGAGAATGTAGGTCATTAAAATAAACGGCATGCTGACGCTGTAGATGAGCGCCGCGAGTAGGGCGGCGGAAAGCGTTTTTCCCCAGACGATGGAGGCTGGTTTGAGCGTCGAGATGAAGAGAAGGTCTTTATTCGAATCGGAGCTTTCTTTGGCGAGTCGGAACCCTGCATACGCTGGTATCAGGACGGCGCATATCCCCGTTAAAAAACGGAGCAGCGCCAGATACAGCTGCGGTCCGGGGTTGGCGGAGCCGCGGCTATAGAATGTCACTACGCCTGTGACGGTCAGCTGCGTGAAGAGAAAACCGATCAGGATGACGGTCAGAAATTTCCCGCGCGAGATTTGACGCAGTTCCTTGACAACGATCGGGTTCATTCGGTTGTCGAGGCTGCGGACCCATGCGGTCAACCCGCTCATTCCCCCTCGCCTTCAGCCTCTTTGCCGGTGATCTGCATAAACAGCGATTCAAGGTCGCCGCCGCGCCGCTTGAACTCGGCAATCTGAATTCCCTGTTGCATCAGCTCGCCCAGTATCGCGCTCGCTTCTTCCTCTCCGCCGGCGATGCGCGCTTCCAGCTCGTTTCCGACGACGGCGACATTTTCAACATTCGGAAGAAGCATCAGCGCCTGCCGCGCCGTTTCAAGATCGCCGGCGGGGCGCACCGCCAAAACGGTCTGCGCCTCATGCTGGGAAAGTATCTCGTCCACGGTTCCAGCGGCGGCGATTTTTCCCTGCTCAATGATGACCGCCCCACCGCATATCTCCGACAGCTCCGTCAAAATATGGGAGCTGATCAGGATCGCCTTGCCCTGATCCGCAAGGATGCGCAGCAGCTCCCGAAGCTCAATGCGCGCGCGCGGGTCAAGCCCCGACGCCGGCTCGTCCATCACCATCACAGGCGGGTCATGAATCAGCGCCCGCCCCAAACTAACCCGCTGCTTCATCCCTTTCGAAAGCGAATGGAGCGTGTTGCCGCGTATGTCTCCAAGCCCCGTGAAACTTTGCACATCGTCGATGGTCTGCGCCCGTTTATCGCCCGCAATGCCGTAGGCGCGCGCAAAAAAATCAAGGTACTCATGAACCGTCATGTCCCGATGGGTCGGCAGCGAATCCGGCATATATCCGATCAGCTTCCGCACCCGTTCCGGATGGTTCACCGCCGAGACCCCGTCCAGCTCCACATCGCCGTCGGTCGGCTCATCCAGCGTCGCAAGTATGCGCATCGTGGTCGTTTTGCCGGCTCCGTTGGAACCGATAAACGCGACAATCTCCCCCGTAGAGAACGAAAACGAGATGTCGTCCACGGCGCGCGTTTGCCCAAAGTACCGCTTCAAATGGTTGATCTTCACTTCCATATGGACGCTTTTCAGCCCCTTTCCATGTTCATTCGCTCGCTTCGCCCGTCAGCATGGCGATGGACGGCTTCACCCTGGCGCCGTCTAGAGCCTCCTCAACAAACACATTCTCTTCCAGCTCGGCTATATACCATCCAGGCTCAAGATACTGCAGCGGGTTGTCTCGCATGCTCTTGATCGACGAGTACCAGTCGCGATTCGCATACGCCTCGCGCAGAGACACCGAGGCAGACGCGGTATTTGAAATCTCGCTCAACGGCGCTTTCTCCCCCTTGG
Organism: Candidatus Poribacteria bacterium; assembly: GCA_963665845.2. Classification (GTDB taxonomy): domain Bacteria; phylum Poribacteria; class WGA-4E; genus JAPPNK01. Next base: position 706,498 of record OY762492.1, on the reverse strand, counting down.
AGATGCCGCTCGCTTGGTACCGGCGCCCGTCATGAGCGCGGTACACAATCGATTTGATGTCCGCGCCGATTCCGTTCACGATGCTCAGCTGCCCGCCGTCTCTGACCAGGTTGATTCGTTCGCGCCGCGTTTCGTTTTTACGCAGTTTGAAGTGGCGGGGAATGCGCGCCTGCACCCAGTCGCCTTTGAAATGCTGCCCTTTTGTCCAGTCCACCGAACCTGAAACGGGACTGCCGGCGATCAGCGGAGTCACCTCGGTGCTGTCTTCAAACATCAACCCCGAACTGTGCGACATCGGCGAATAGAAACCGACCATGCCGATCGTGGCGGCGCGGTTGACCTCCGGATCCAACGTCGTCAAGTACGCGTAGCGGGTGTGCTGCCCCCAGCCTTCCGCAAGCGCCGCGTAAAGAAAAACCGCCGCACATGCGAGCGCCGATACCGCCGGCGTCGTCCAGAACACCCAGGAACGACGCTTGCGCTTCGCAAGAACAATCAGATTGACCGGACCAATCAGAACGGCGAACGCCAGCATCGCAATGAACATCTGCCGAAGAGACGCTTGTGAATCCAGCGGCTTCACCATCTCAAGAGACGCATTCGCGCCGGACGCTGTCGGAAGCGTCCCCCAAGTATGCCCAGACTGCGTCCATGACTCCGCGATTGCAGAAGCGGCGGGCTGGTTGTTGGCGAGCAGCTGATCAGGCGGACCTGACAAGAAAAGAAACCCCATGCCCACTCGGTACCGTTCAAAGGTGTTGTTGTCCAGCTTTCTATTCGCCAACTGCGGGTCGAGAGCCGCCCAAGCCTCCGGCAGTTTGCCGTCGCTGCCGTCGCCCATGACGGCAACGGAACCTCCGCACTCGATATACTGCCACAGGGCGGAAAGCTCATTCGGCGCAAGCCCCTGCGCGTCGGAGAGCGCGAGAACGCATCCGTCGTAGGAGGAATAGCTGAGCCAGTTCGACTCAAATCCGCTCGCATGGATCAACTTGACGTTGGAGGGACCAGAAACCGTCCGAGCGACTCCGGAGGGTCGGATCGTCACGGTCGGTCCCCCAGTGAAACCTGGAGGGGAGCCGCCAGTGAAGCCAGGGGAGGGCGGAACGGAGGGCGAAGCGGAGAGTCCGACGGGAGAAAGCGACGCAATTCTGCGCAGGTCCGATTCATCGGCGCTGTAACTGATCAGCACGCGCGGCTCAAACATTCCCGACCGAACGCTAGTCCATGCGGAGGCTGAACTGGTACGGCTTGCCGTCAATGCTGTGTAAGCCCCATGATCGCTGCGGCGCAGGGCGATGCTTGAATTCTGTTCCCGCCCGTTGATGTAGACGCCGACCCCGTCGCCGGTCATCCGTACAGCCGGCTGGTACAACGGCACATAAACGGTGGAATTCGGAGCCGCCTTAAACTTTTTGGATAGCCTGTGAATCCGACTTCCGCTCGTTGACATATAAGAATTCCCGGGAATTCGCAGCTCCACTTCATGCGTCTTGGTGGAAGAGCGGTTGGACACCATAAAATGATACAGCGCATACCCATGCGTCCCGTTGTTGTCCGATCTGCTCGATTCCGGGATGACCTGGATGTCGCCGAATTCTTCCGCGTTTGCGGAGACGCTCCATCCGCAGCAGACGAGAAACAGGATCGCTGCGCGTAGAATACGCCGCGCGCTGCGGCAGTCGCTTTTCATCAAACTCTCCAATACTCTTCAAGATGCCCGCGAGCCGTTTATATGATACCGCAATCGAACGCGCATCGCAAATGTTGAGTCGGCGGGCAGTACGCTCATACGGGACATTCGCGGCGCCTCGTCCGGTTCCCCCTTGAAAAGGGGAACCAGGGGGTTTAAAGGACGGGCGCGGCGGCTTCGATGCCTTAAGATTCCCGCTTACGCGGGAATGACGATTTGGGGCGCGGGAACGACTCCCCCTTGAAAGGGGGTTTCTAGACTCCCCCTTGAAAAGGGGGGTAGGGGGGTTTTGAGCGCCCTGGTTGCGCTTGGTTTTGAATTAGGATTGAAGGATGATTAAGATTGCCAAGATAGCGGCTCACGGGGAATTTCTTGGCAATCTTTTTCATCTTGGCAATCCTAGTTCAGACGACAACCGCGGCTAAGATTCCCGCTTACGCGGGAATGACGACATGGGGGGCGGGAATGACGACATGGGGGGCGGAAATGACGACATGGGGCGGCGATTAAAACGGGTTGCCAAGCTCAATCCAGTAGCGCGGAGACTGCCGCTCGTCTCGAAGGCGCGACAACGGAAAACCGACATCCGCCCGAACCGGACCAATCGGCGTCATGACGCGGAGGCCGCACCCCGCCGCCGCCTTCAAACCGTCATCGTCCAGATCGCCGATCTCGTCCCACAGGTTGCCGGCATCGACAAACGCCCCGATGCCGAAAATGCCCTTGACCGGTATGCGCAGCTCCAGATTGGACAGCGCCAGAAGATTCCCCCGATAGTTTTTAAACGCATCCAGCGTACCGAGCGAACGCTCCGCATAACCCCGCACCGTGGAGCTTCCGCCCAGATAAAACCGCTCCGTCGATGAGACGCGGTCCGCGTTCTCCCCAAAAGAAGCGTAGCCCAAGCGCAGCTGCGCCGCCGCTGAAGCGCCTCCAAATGAACGGTACATCCTAGATACGGCCGTCCATTTTAAAATGCGCGTTTTTCCGCCCAAGACGGGACCGCCGGCAGCCTCAAAGCGCGCCATATGGAACCATCCGCGCGTCGGGTTGAGCGGGTTGTCGCGCGTGTCCCGCGTGAAAAAGACGGACGCCGCGCTCAGCGTCGGCAGGATGGTCAACGGCTCCGAGTCGTCGTCAACCGCCCTAAAACGCTCATACCGGTATTGCGCCGCCGCCCTGTTGTAGTCGCCCAGCTCGCGCGACAGGTTCAGCGAGGCTCCCCATGTGAGGATGTCGTCCTGCTCTTCGAGATTGTCGCGGAAGGCGCGGAGGCTGGCGCGGGCGCGCGATCCAAGCGTCCACGGCTCAATGAAATACCCCTCAAGGCGGTTGCCGCGCGTCCCTAGGCGCGTTTTCAAGCCGAGCATGCGACCGCTGCCAAGCCAGTTCCGCTGCGCCATTTCCAGCGTTCCGCGCATGCCTTCGGAGGGGCTGTATCCGCCGCTCACATTCAAAAGGCCGGTCGGGCGCTCCTGCACAATGACGTTCGCGTTCAGAACTGACTTCTGCGCGGACAGCCCCGGCATAGCGATCTCAACGCTTTCAAAAAAACCCAGACGCAGCAGACGCCGCCGACTCTGGTTGATCTTCTGATCGCTGTACGGCTCGCCTTCGCGTATGGACAGCTCGCGCAAGATCACCTCCGGGCGCGTTTTGAGCGGTTCCCGACCCTCCTGGACGCGGATCGTTCCGATGCGCGCCGCGTCCCCCTCTTCAATCAGAAACCGAAGCGTATCGTTCTCGGCGTCCAGCGCGGCATGCACACTCGCATACGGACGGCCGTTGGCGGCGTAATAGTTCTGAATGCGTATCTGATCTGCCCGTTTCATGTCGAGATTGTACGGCTGTCCGCTGCGCGTTTTCAGGAGGCGGCGCGCCCGCTCCTCGTTCCGCGGCGCCGCGCCCTCGATCTCGACGGCGCGGATTGTTTTCAGCTCCCTCTCGTCGATGACAAACTCGACCGTCAGCCGCCCGTCCGACAGGCGCGGCTCGCCGCTCACCTGAACGTCGGGGTAACCCTCCTGCCGATAGAACGCTTTGAGCGCGTTTTTGTCTTGTTCAAAGGTTTGCGGGTTGAACAGCCCGTCCTCGAAAAAGACGCGCAGAAGCGGGACGGCGTCCATCCGAGAGCGCGGGCGGGTGAGTATTTGACGGAGGAGCGCGCCGCTGTCGAAGGCGGCGTTTCCTTTAAAAAGAACCTCGCTGATGCGCAGCTCCGGGCCGGGGTCGATGATGAATCGGGCGGACGCCGTTTTGTTGGACAGCTCCAGCGGCGCCGTTTGGATGTCCGCCGCAAAATACCCTTTTTCCACATAAAAGTTGTGAAGGTTGCGCTGCGCCAGTTGAACGGTGCGCGCGTTCACACGTTCCAGCGCGGCGGCGTTTCGCAGCGTTTCTTCGTCAAATCGGAGATCGCCTTCAAAAAAAATCTGCGTCTGCGGTCCCTCATGGACGGCGAAGGCGAGGTCAAGCGCGTTCGCGTCGGCGTCGTACTGCGGCGTTTCCATTAGGACGCGCGCGCCGAAATAGTTTCGCCGGCGGTAAAACTTGATCAGGCGGGCGGGCAGGTCGTTCAGCGCGGCGGTCTCTTCCAGGCGCAGCGCCGTTAGGAGCGTGTTTTTGTCAAAGGAAAGCTCCCCCTTCAGCTCCGCTGTGCGCAGGCGCGCCGGCTCCCCCTCTTCGATGTGAAACAGGATGTCGCGCGGCTGTTTGCCGTTCTCGCCGTTCTCCTCTCCGTTGAGAAGTTCGGCGCGCGCCGTTGCCTGATAATACCCGCGCGAGCGGTACAGCGCCTCTATGCGCGCCTCTTCTTGGTTCAACATCTCCTCAAAATACTCGGAACGGCTGCGCAGATAAACCGCCTGACGCAGCTCTTCGGTGGAGACAGCGCGGTTGCCGGCGAACTCAACCTTGTTGACGCGCATTTTTTCGATGAGGCGAAAGACGAGCCGCGCCGTCCCGTCCTCCAGGATGTCGGCGTACACATAAATCTGCGCGTACCGGTCATGGTTTTGGTAAAGTTCTTTGACAGCGTTTCGGACGGCGTAGGCGGTGTAGGGCTGACCAATCAGCGCTTCGGCTTCCGCCGGCAGTTCTTGAAGCGGCTGTCCGTCCGCTTCCGCGTCGACGGCGCTAATGATCGTCTGTTGAACGGGCTGCGCCGCGGCGAGCGCCGTCATCAGAAAAAGAAAAAGAAAAACCGCCGCCTTAAAACTCATGCGAAAACTGCAGGTCGGCGCCGTATTTGCCTTCTTCATTGCGTTCGCCGGTGATGGAAAATCGGTCGCTCACCTCATAACTGAACTCAATGCGCTGCTCCTGTCCAACCTGAACAAGGGAGGAGTAGTTGATAAACAGGCGCGGCAAAAACTCCTTCGGATTATACTCGATATGAACCTGCGTCTCGGCGGGCGATTCGGCGTCCACATCGAATTCTAGGCGGTGAAGCCCGATCTGGGAGCCGAGACCGCCAGCCAGCGCGCTGACGCCCAGTTCGGCAACATCGCGCGCGCCCACTCTCGAATCGCCGAACGCCAAAAGTCCCATCGTTTCCTGCCGCGTGAGCGCATAGGTCTCGCCAGGCTCCGCGTTACGCACAGACGGCGTGATATTGATCGGAGACGGGCGGCTCAAACTGCCTTCTAAAACGATCTCGATGTCCACATCGCGCCTGCGTTCGACGCCCTGCGTATCGGTTACGATGACGCCGCGCAGCGGATCGACGGTGGACGCCCTGATGTTGTAGGTCGGATCAAAGACGGTTGCGCTGCGGTTTTCAATGGAGCCGTCCTGAACGTCCAGCGTCAAGCCGCGCCTTAAAAGCGGAAAGCTGCGCAGATCGTTTGAGGAGAGCCGCCCTGCGATGTTGGAAACCTCCCCCTCAAAGACGAGGCGGGCGAGCCGTCCGACCAGCCTGCCGTCAATGAGAGCGGTGAAACGCGCGTTCTCGATGTCGAGAGCGACGCCGCTTGCCGCTTGAACCTGTATGTCAAGCGCCATTTCGCGCAGGATCGGATACTCGTAGCGCGCCTCTTTGTAGTGCAGGGCTTCGGCGGCGAGGAAATCGCGCAGCATGTCGCCCAGTCCGCGCTGGAATTGAAACGCGGCGAGGCTGACGGAGCCTCCTAGGGTCATGCCGTCCATCGGTCCATAGGCGCGCAGCGAGCCGGTTTCTATCTGGAAAGAGATGCCCTCGGTCGGGTTGTTGAACGACGCGCCTTCCACTTTAAAAGAGAGATCCGCTGTCGGGGAGCCGGCGTTCCAATCGACGACGCTTTCTCTGCCGTCCGTTTTTTGGAGTACGCCTCCGTTTAAAGCTCCGTTCAATCTTTGGAGGCGCGCCCTGCCGTCTTCAGTCAAGATGCGCAGACTTCCGCCGCTGAAATCAACATCCGCGTCGGGGATGTTCAGGGCGAGACCGTCCAGCTGGGCGAGCCATTTGAAGCGCGGCGCCTCAAAGGTTCCACCGACGCTTAAATTAAAAGAACCGTACCCCGACGCCTGGGCAACAGACGGAAAGATGAGCGGCAGTATGTCGAGCCGCTGTATGTTGGCGTCCAGTTCAAAATCGAGTCCGCCTTTCAGCGGCATCTCTCCGCCCATCTCGATGACATTTTCGGCGGCGTTGAATCCACTGTTGGTCATTTTGAGCATTCCGTTTCGGCTTTCCAGCGCCGCCCTCGCGTTTTCGATAGCCACCCCGCCGACGCGCAGATCAACGCCTTGAACGTTTAGAAAGCCTGTTGGGTTCGGTTCTGCTCCGTCGATGGCGCCCGCAAATTCAAGCCGTCCGCCGATGCCGATGCCGCCGACGCGCAAGCCGACGCTTTGAAGGGCGAGCGTTCCGTTTGGGCTTCCGCCGGTTCCGCCGACGGCGCCGGCGAATTCAACCCGCCCCTCCATATCGGGCGCCCATCCGAGCCGTTTATTGAGTTCGCTTTGGAGAAGCGCGGCGGAAATATACCCGTCTATCGGCGCGTTCACTTCGCCGTCCAGCTCCCATACGCCGGACGCGGTCAGATGAAACAGGCTGCCGATTCGTATATCCGTTTTGTTGAGGCGGAAGGCGCCCATGTTGAACGACAGGCTCATCGGCTCCACGATGGAGGCTTGCCGTTCGCCCCATTGTATTGCCGCTTCGGTCAGTTCGGCTCTGCCGTTGGAGCTTTTGAGCGCCTGCATTACGGCGGCTTCCCAGTCGCCTTCCGCCGCCCGCCTTGACAAGCTTCTCACATCGATAGAAACGGTCGCATGCCCCGCGAGGCGCGTTTCGATGTCCAGTTTCGGCAGCCACGATTCAACGCGCGCGTCCGCAAATTTGACCGTCATCTGCAGCTGATTCGGCGTCAAGCCCTCCATCGACATGACGGTCGGCGAGTCTTGTCCGCCGAGGCGGTAGGTTCCGCCGTCTGCGGTGAATTGAAAGCTGCGGAGCGCAATCGTTTCCGGTTCCGCCTCGATTCGCCCTGAAACGTTTTCTAGACGTATGTTTTCGTATGCGAGCGCGATCTCGCCGTTTTCTAGGATGACGGAGCCGGTCAGGCTCGGCTTTTGCGCAGGTCCTTCGATTTTGAGGTCAAGCGCGCCAAGCCCGGACGCTTCCTTCAGCTGCGTCAAGAAGAGCGGGAAGAAGCTGATGTCGAACGAATCGGCGTTGATGGAGAGGCGCATCGGTTCTTCGTTTAAACGGGCGGCCGCCTTTCCGCCGCTCCAGCTGAGGCTCGCGGGCGCGAACCCGTCCACGTTCAGCTTGTTGGCGCCGGATGTCAGCTCCCATCCGTTCAGCGAGAGCAGGGCGCCGTCGTATGAAACGCTTCCTGTGAAGGCGTCAAACTTGATGGCGTCGTAGGCGCCGTCGGCGATTGTCCAGTTTGCGTCAAACTGCGGCTGCGCCAAAGAGCCTCGTATTGATGCGCTTCCGCTCAAACGTCCAAGCGGCTCCGTTTCAAACGGCGTCAATCCGCGCATCAGTTCCAGGTTCAGGTTCTCTGCCGCCGCTTGAAGGTCGAACCGCTCGGCGTCGTCGATCCATCCGGACGCTTCGAGCGTCTGCTCGTTTCCTTTTAGGCGGAGTTCGTTGATGTAGGCGGTTCCGCGCTCATAACGGAGGCGGGCGGCTCCGTCGTTGACAAGCCGTACGCCGCCGTTTTCCGCTTCCAGTCGGGTCAAGTCGGCGCGCATCTCGGCGGCGCGAAGATCCAGTCCGTTCAGTTGAATGTCCACAACGCCTGCCGCTTCCGCTTTGACCAGCGAGTCGCCTTCGCCGAGGAGAGCGAGCGCGTCCGAAAGGCGCAACATGGGCGATTCGATGCGCAGAGAAGCCTGGACGCTGTCCAGATCCAGCGCGGACGGAAACGGATAAAGCTGAAACGGAACGCGCGCCCAACCTCCGCATTTGGCGGAAGAGGAACCGAACGATCCGCTGATATCGACATCCCGCGCCGTCAGCTGATTCGCTTCAAGCCGCAGCTGGACGCTTGCCGTCCCGTCCTTAATGGGCGCGCGTTCAGGGACGGCCAACTGGGCGAAGTGGAGCCGCGCGTCTCCCGTTAAGATCGGCTCTGTCAGCGTTCCGTTCAAATGCGCCTTTCCCGACAGCGCGCCGCTTTCCGCCTCCCAATCGGGGAACGGCGCCAGAAGCGCGGACATGTCTAGACGGCTCCATTCGGCGCGTATGTCCATCGGCGCGTCCGGCGACCATTCGAGGCGCGGCTCTTCCTTTAACGAAAAAAGAAGCGGGAGACTGCCGCTCAACGAGGCGGAGCCGGCGCCGAGAGACCAGACGGCGCGGTCTATCGACACGGCGCCGTTTTGACAACGGGCGACTCCTTCGATGTTGTTGACGTAAAGCGGGTTTCCGTCAGGGCGAAGGCGCAAAGCGAGACGGTCGACGTTCCATGACGTTTCGATGATCGGATCGTCCGCGGTACCAGATACGGACAGCGCGAAGGCGCCGACTCCCTCCGCCGGCGAGGGCGTTCCCATCAGCGCCGCGGCTGTCTGCAGGTCGATGCTTGGCGCGTTGAGGCTGGCGCACAGGGAGCTGTCTTGATGGATGCGCGCGTTCGCCAGAAGATGAAACGGAGGGCTGTTCTCTTCGGCGCGAAGCTCAAAATCGCGCAGCTGCATCGACCCGTTCGAAAAAGAGGCGGAGAAGGGAGCCGCTGTGATGACGGCGCTGTCAGACGCAAAGCGCGCCGACTGGACGGAAACCTCCGCGGCCGCCTCGGCAGGCAAGCGGAGATCGCCATCGATATTGATATTGGCTGTGAACGCCGCGGAACGGATACCAGGGGCGTATTGTTGGGCAAGGGCGGAGACGTCCATCTCTTGAAAACGCATCTCCCCTTGGAACGGGGCGGCGTCTTTTTTCAGCTCGGCGGTCAGATCGAAGGCGCATTGGCCGTTGTCTAGGGCGCCTTTGACGGCGAGATTTCCCGCCTCATAAACCGCTTCAACGTTTCCATCGCCGAGAGGTACGCCGTATGCGCTCCCGTCTTCAAGACGCAGACCCGCCTGTATCCGCCCGCCGGCGCCTTCAACCTGAAGATGAACGCGCCCGTCCGCCTGCTGTACCGCCGCGCGCGCTTCCGCCGGCAAGAGAGCCGCCGCCTCTGAAAGATCTGCCGCCCGTTCAAGTCGGAAGGCGAACCTATCGCCGTTCGCTTCTCCCGTCCAGGGGACGCCGCCCGCCCGTCCGCGCATGGTTGGGGCGTGGAGGCTGCCTTGGGTTATGGTGAATTCCGCCGCGTCCATTTCAACCGCGCCGCCTGAAAGCTGAAACGCGCCCGATCCGTCCAAAGCGTCCACCGGTCCGCGCGCCGACATCTTCCCCGACAAAAAACCGAGCGTCTCGGCATACAGGCTCAAGTCGAAGTCGGCCGCTTCCGCCTCCATATCGACGCGGGGCTGTCCATCTTCAGGAAACGAGGCGGAGCCTTTAACCAAAAAAGAACCGGCTCCAGAGCGCATCTCTAAAGAAGCGGACTCGAACAGGCGCGCTTCAGGACGCCAGACGCCCTGAAGCTTCGCGGAAGGCGCCGCCCATCCGCGCGCGGAGCCTTCGTTCAGCTCCGCCCAGACGCGCGAATCGTCCGTTCCGTTGATCGACTCGGCGCGCAGCTCAAAGCGTCCTGAAGCGGTCTCGCCGAAGCCGCGCGCAAGCGTCTCCAGATTCTCGCCCGAAACTACAGCGCGGTAGGAGGATGCGGCGCCCGATTCGTCCAGCTCGCCGTCCAGGCGCGCGCTCAAGCCGTCCGCGCTCAACTCAACAACATATTTGCGGTCTTTTACAAGGTGCGTCACACGCGCCTCGCCGTTTATATACGGCAAGCCTTCGATGCGGAATGTTCCGCTGGACGCGGCGAGAACGCCCTCCTCAAACGCCGCCTCGAACGTTCCGCTCGCATGCCCTTCCAGCCCATGCAGCTGTTCATTCTCTGGGTATAAGTAGGCGGCAAGTTCGCTCAAACGGACGCCCCGCGCCTCTCCCTTTATGGTGGAGGAGGCGCCTGTTTGGACCGACATGTCGACCTCTCCGCCCCATAGAAGCAGGCGGACGCCGTCCAGCTGCGCCTGTTCTATGCCGCCTTTGACGCGCCCCGTTCCTTTCATGCGCGCGCCGAGAAAGACGCTGTCGGACAGGTCCCACTCGCCCTCAAAGCGCAGGTCGGACATGCTGCCGGATATTCGCCCGTCTTTTAGCGCGACGGAGCCGGACGCCCCTTTCAGCAGATCGGGCGCAAAGACGGCCAGCTTCTGCAGCTGAAAGGCGCCGCCCGCCTTTATATCGGCGTTTCCGTCAGGGTCAAGGAGTCCCTCGGCGCGAAATTGAAACCCCTCGCCGTCGACGCGCATTTCGTCGATGCGCAGCCCGTCTTCGTTCAGTTCGCCCTTTAGAGAGGCGCCGTCCAAATTCAAAACCCCCGTCTTTGTCGCCACATACCATTTTCCGCTGTTGAGGCTAAGGGGGCGCGGCTCGTCTAGACGAAGCGGTTTTTCCGCCGGAAGAGCCGTCTCCACCTCCGAAAGATAGGCTAGCCAGCCGTCCAGCTTGTCCTCATAGTTCAGGCTCAATTCGCGCAAATGAACGGCGCCGAACGAAATGGGCGGGGGGGAACCTCCGCCGGCGGGGCGGTTCAGTATCGGGTCGATGTTCAGCGTTCCATCTTCTCGGCGGATTATGTTCAGATGCGCCCTCTCGATCTCAATGCGCTGGATGCGCGGCGGGATCAGCTCATAAGAGACGTTGGCATGGTGCGCGTCTAGAATCGATTCTCGTTCGCCGCGATGCAGCGTGACGTGGAGATCCAGGGCGCCGTAGCGCGTTTTTTCAAGATTGGCGACGTCCGCCTCCACGCCGAGCGCCTTAGCAATCTGTTTTTCGATCAGACCGGGGAGATGGCTATGAAACGCGCCGGTGCGTACATAGACTGCCAACACGACTGCAATGAGCAGCGTTGTTGCCGCGATAATGATGATGCGCAAGCGGCGTTTCATACGGCGAAGTCTCCATTTAGCGCGAGAAAGCCGTTGCCGAAAGCGCGCGCATGTTTACACGCGCGAGTAAAACGAAACGGTCTGCTGAATGTCGATGGCTCCGATGGGAACCTCTTGGCTGCCGGGGACGCTTTCAAAAATCGCGGTCATGGCGTCCGGGTCGCATGAGATGTACGGCACGGGGCGTTCGCCGAGCCGTTCGGAGGCGATCTGCGCCCATTCCTGTCCGCGCGACTTTTCGCGGATGGCGATCGTCTGCCCCGGCTTGACGCGCATGGACGGAATGGTCGCTTTGGCGCCGTCCAAAAGAAAATGCCCGTGCGACACCAGCTGACGCGCCTGAAACGGCGAGAAGGCGAACCCGGCGCGCAAAACGACCGAGTCGAGACGGCTTTCCAGCAGACCAATCAGATTTTCGGCGGTGACGCCGCGCATGCGCTTCGCCGCGTTGAAGGTGCGGCGAAACTGCTTTTCGGTGATGTTGTAGGTGTAGCGCAGTTTCTGCTTTTCTAGGAGGATGCGCGAGTAGTCGGTGCGCCGGTAGTTTTGCCGTCCATGTTCGCCGGGGCCGTGCTGGCGGTCTCTGGAGGCGGGGCATGTCGGCTTGTTCCAGAGGCAGAATCCTGCGCGTCTGCATATTTTATGTTTGGGCTGTTTTCCGCGAATCATATGGTGCGCCTAACCTGTTGAGTGCGTCTGTTTTGGTTAAGCATAACGCGCTTGAACGCGGAAGGCAAGTTTTGGGGAAAAGCGAACGGCAAAAAGGCGCGCCGATTTGCGCAAAAGAGGCGGCAGGCGCTATCATGTTGAGCGCAGGCAAAGCGGCAAAACAAACGCGGAGGGACAGCGGCATGAACAACGACTCCCGCCCGACATTTCGATTTCAAAACCTCGGACCCATCAAAGACGCCGAGCTGGAGCTGGGCGACCTGACGATCATCGCCGGGCGCAACAATACCGGCAAGACGTATGTTGCCTACGCGCTTTACGGCTTTTTGAGAGGATGGCTTTATCCCGTCATGCTAGATCCTATCAGCATGAAGGTCAGCCCGCTCTATCAACTTGCCGAGAAAGCTCGCAAAGCGGGAATGCTCAAGCTGCCGACCGATCCAGAAGCGCTGCAGCGGCGTCGAACGGAGCTCATTCAACAGATCGCGCAAGACTATTCAGCGCATCAGTTGCCCGGCGTGTTCAGCGCAGATTCTGAAGCGTTTGAGAACGCCTCCGTCGCTGTTCAGCTGGGCGATCCCCCAGACTTAGATCCCGAGCAGTTTGAGAACCCGCTATTGTCTTTTAAGCATGATGACGGAAAGCTGATCATGTTTGCCAACGACAGCGATGATGAGCTTTATCTTGCTTTTCACTATCTCTCCATCGCATTCCCAGAGTTTTTGCTTGACCCGTTTATTCTGACAAGCGAGCGGTTCAGCATTTCGCTTTTTCACCGCGAACTCGATTTAGCAAGAAACGAGATGGTGAGGACGCTGCAGCAGATGGCGTTCGACGCCGGCAAGAAAAAAAACGAGTTGCTATACCCATATAACCTGATCGAGAAAGTGTCCAGCCGATACGCCCGCCCGATCCAGGACAACATCAATTACACGCGCGACATCCCCGAATTGACAGACCAGAAAAGCGGGTTGTATGAACAGAAGCGGCATGACGACATCAAGCGCATGATGAACGGCTACTTCCGCGTCGAAAGCGGCGGCGTCCGATTCGTCTCAACAGCGCGCAAAGAGAAGCGGTTCAACCTGCCGTTGTATCGAGCGTCTTCGTCGGCGCGGGGGCTGTCAGATATGTATTTTTACATCCGCCATGCCGCCAAAGCGGGACAGCTTCTCATGGTGGATGAGCCGGAGGCGCATCTGGACACGGAGAACCAGATTGAGATGGCGCGTTTGCTGGCGCGGCTGGTGCGGTCGGGGGTGAAGGTTTTGATCACGACGCACAGCGATTACATCGCCAAGGAGTTCAACAACCTGATCATGCTGGGCAGGGATTTCCGAGACAAAGAGCGGGTCGCCAAAAAATACGGATACGACGAGGGCGAATGTTTGGACGCCGACCAGGTCCGCGCCTATATCGCTGAAAACAACGGCTTGACGCTATGCGATATGAACGACTACGGGATCGATTACCCGAATTTTGACGAGACGATCAACAAGGTCAACCGACGGGCAGGCGCGCTGGCTGAGCATGTCTGGGCTAACCGGGAAAAGTAATTGCCAATTTCCGCGGAACGCCTGAAAGAGATTCTGATCAGTAAAGTCGTCTCGGCGCCGAAAGATGGCGATCTCGTTCTTAAAGATCAAGACCATCAGGTTCGGTTATTTGACGCGCCTTCCGATCTGGTTGCAGTGAACCTCGGGAAGATCGGCAATATTTCGGAATTGGCGGGCTTCAAGGAAGGCGGCTGGAAAAAATCATGCGACTACCTGCTCATGTTTCAGATTGCGCGTCTTAGCCGCCGCTCAATCGGCGGGCGCGGCGACTTCCTAGATTTCCCGCGTTTTGTAAGGGGCAAGGGGGATTTTCCTGACCTCACGTCTTAAGTTGGGACATGTCGGCGGGCGAACGCGGACGTCGTCTGCGGCGCCTCTGGATTCCCGCTTGCGCGGGAATGACGGCAGGTGGGATGACCGTTTTTGCCGGATGCAAACGGGGTTTGCGGCCCCTCTGGATTCCCGCTTGCGCGGGAATGACGGTCTGTCGGCGCAGCGCGTTCTCCATAATCCTACCTCTCCTTTTAATCTTGGCAATCCTAGTTCAGACGGCGGCTAAGATTCCCGCTTGCGAGGGGTCGGCGCGCGTCTGTTTCAGGAGTCATGTTCATCATCGCCGCCGTTTCCGTTCGGAGCCTCTAGGTTGTGTTTATCCATCCGGTATCGGAATTTGCGCCGTGTTACGCCCAGCATTTCCGCCGCGGCGGTGATATTGCCTTCCGCGTGGTCAAGCGCCGCAATCAGTATCTCCCGCTCAATGTCGTTGAGCGACATCTCCCGCTCCAGCGCCTCGCGCAGAAAGGACGGCGCCTCCTGAAAACCGGACGCCGCGCGTTCCGCCGGCAGGTCTTCAACCCGTATCGTCTCGCTGTCGCTCATCACCAGCGCCTGCCGAAGATAATGGTCTAACTGGCGCACATTCCCAGGCCAAGTGAAACGGCGCAGCTCCGCCAACGCATCCTCCTCTATCGATTTTGGCGGCAGCTTGGAGGCTTTTATAAAGCGGTCCATGAGAAAGCGGCACAGCGCAGGGATGTCGTCTTGGCGCTCTCGGAGCGGCGGCACATGAATGCGCAGCGCGTTCAGGCGGTAGTACAGGTCTTCTCGAAAGCGGTTCTCTTTGACATACGCTTCTAGGTTTTGGTTTGTCGCGGCGATGACGCATGCGTTGACCGTCTGCGGACTGGAGGCGCCGACGCGGCTGAATTCGCGGTTATCCAGAACGCGCAGGAACTTCGCCTGCGTTTCTAGCGGCAGTTCGGCGATTTCGTCTAAAAAGATGATTCCGCCGTCCGCCGCCTCAAAGAAGCCGACGCGCGCTTCGTCCGCCCCTGTGAACGCGCCTTTGACCGAGCCGAACAGCTCCGATTCCATGAGGCTTATGGGTATGGCGCCGCAGTTCACCGGGACGAACGGGCCTGAGCGGCGCGGGCTGTATTGATGAAGCAGGCGGGCGGCGAGGTCTTTGCCGGCGCCGCTTTCGCCGGTCAGCAGGACGGTGGCGGGACTGCCTAGAAACGGGAGCAGCCGTTTCATTTCCTGACGCAGCTGGCGCATCGGCTCCGAATTGCCGACCATTTCCTCGAAGCCGCTTTCGTCTCCGTTGGAACGATGCGCGGCGGACAGCCGCCGATTCTCAACGGCGCGCGCCATGACCCGTTCCAGCAGTCCGATGTCATCGATCGGTTTCTCGATGTAGTAGAAAGCGCCCTGCTGCGTCAACAGGTCGACCGCGTCTTGCAGGTTGGAGTAGGCGGTCATAACGATGACGGGCAGGTCGGGGTCCATCTCGCGTATCTTGGCGAGCAGACCGCGCCCGTCCATTTCGCCGGGCATGCGGATGTCGGTCACGACCAGATCGACGGGAAAGTCGCGCATGGCGTTGAGAGCGGCTTCGGCGCTTTCTGCCGTTTGCGCTTCGTATCCGACCGCGTTGAGATGGCGCTGTAAGAGTATGCGCTGCGTCTCTTCATCGTCCACAATCAACGCTCTCATGGGCGCGGCTCTTTCGTCAAGGGGGGCATGTCGATGGGCAGCCGTATGCGGAATGCGGCGCCGGCGCCGGGGCTGCTTCTTGCTGTCAGGCTTCCGCCATGCGCTTCGACCGCTTCTTTAGCCAAAGCCAGACCGAGTCCGACGCCGCCTTCGCGCTCCTTCGTCGTAAAATACGGTTCAAAAATACGCTCCATCGCATCCTCCGTGATTCCGCTGCCCGTGTCCCGTATCTCCAGCTCCGCCATGTTCTTCTCGGCGCGAACCGTCACATACAGCGAGCCGCCGTTCTGCATCGCCTGAATAGCGTTCTGAATCAGATTGTAAAACACGCTTCGAAGACGCGCAACATCCACCTCCAGCGCCGGCATCGAGTCGTCGTACCGCCGGCGAATCTGAACGCCCGCCTCCTCCAAACGAAGCGAAAACTCGTTCAGCGCCGCGTCCATCAGCGCGCGCAAATCGGAACGCTCCAGCTGCAAGGCGGCGGGGCGGACGAGGTTCATAAACTGGCTCGCAATGCGGTTCATCTCTTTCACCTGACGCAGCGCCATATCGAGCGTCTCTTGAGCGTCCGCCGCATGTTCAGCCGACATATCGGAGCGGTTGATCAGGCTTTTCAGATACTGCGCCGACAACGAAATCGTATGCAGCGGGTTGCGTATCTCATGGGCGACGCCGCTGGACAGCAGCTCCAGCGCCGAGATGCGCTCCGCATGGAGACGCGCCCTCGCCGCCAGCATTTTGGAAAGCGACTCCCGAACCCTTCCGATCTCGTTGTCGGGAAACGTTTCTTCTAACGGCGGATCGCCCCTCTCGGCGCGCTGTATCATTGCCGTCAACAGCGCCAGCGGCTGCAGGACGATGAGGTCCGTCGTGAAGTTGATCAACGCCGTGAGCGACAGCCCCAGCAGCAGAACGAACAGCAGATGTATCAGGCGGTCATGGAGCAGCGTTATCGGCATATGCTCGGCGGAAAGCAGTATTTCGATCAGCCCCCGCTTTTCAATATCGCCGCGCCGCGCCGTTGTGTCGCCGAGAGACGGGCTTTCGCTGTACCATTCATACGGGATCATAACTCGTATCGTCCATTCGCCTTTATGGCGATGCAGGTTCACGACAAAACCGACATCCTCCTTTTGAAGAGCCGCGTTCAGCTGCTTTCGTTCCTGTTGGCTGACGGCAAGTATGTCGTCTTTCCCCGATTCTATAGATCGGAGCTCCGATTCTCCCGTCATGCTGGCGAAGACGCGCGGGCGGTCCAGCGAATCGGCAAGGCGTATTTCCTTAACGCCTTGCGGAATCAGGTCCTTCGCATCGCCGCGCAGGTCGGCTTGGACGCGCTCAATCAGCTCTTCGCCATGGACAAGGTTTGCGATGCTTTCGTGGACTCGTTCCGCAATGCCGCGCACATAGATTCCCGCTTCGGCGCTTTGGCGTATCGCTTCAGAATAGACATTCCGCAGGCGGTAATCGTCCACAAAGAAAAAGACCGTTGTGGCGGTCAAAATCGCCGCATTCACCGCAAGAACGAAACGAGACTTCAGCCGCATCGGGGATCTCTTTCAGCGGCGCGAACGGCGCAGCTCCTGCAAATCCGCCCAAGGGTACACGTTGCAGCGCCCCGCCCAGTCGTCCCACAGCATGCCCAGCTCGCGCGCGACTTCGGGGCGGTCGGACGACAGGTCGCGCATCTCCGTTCGATCCGCCTCGATGTCGTACAGCTCCCATCCGCCGGGGTGTCTGTTCACCAGTTTCCAGGCGCCTTGACGGACGGCGCGGTTGCCCTCATGTTCCCAGTAAAACGCTTCTTTGCCGTTGTCGTTGTTGTGAAAAATCGGCAGCAGGCTGTTCCCCTCCAGCGGCAGAATCTCCCGATCTCCCAGCGCTTCCGGATAATCGGCGCCGGCCGCCTCAAGGCAGGTCGCCATGACATCGGGCAGCTGACCAGGTTGATGGCGCAGCTCGCCCCGGCTCTCAAAACCGCTCGGCCAATGCGCGATGAACGGCGTCGCAATGCCGCCCTCATGCGTCCAGTGTTTATACAAACGAAACGGCGTGTTTGACACATTCGCCCACGGAACGCCGTAGCTCTGGTAGGTCGTCTCCGGCCCCGGCATGATGGTCGGATCGTTCCCATGGTAGACCAGTTTACCGTCCTGGCGCGTTCTCGCCGTTGCGATATGCGAATCGCGGTCGCGCGTTCTTGCCCGTCCGCCCAGCTCCTCGGCGCAGCCCCCGTTGTCCGCCAAGAACATGATCAACGTGTTCTCCAGCTGACCTGACGCCTCCAGCGCCTCCGCAATGCGCCCGATGCCCTGATCCATCCTATCAATCTGCGCGGCGTACGTTTCCATGCGCCGCTGGTTCCATGCGCGGTGTTCCGCCTCCGTCCATGGACGCTGCGAAGCGTCCCGCGGCGTCAAAGTCCACTCCTCTTTCAAAATCCCCAGTCGGCGCATGCGGCTAAGGCGCTCGTCCCGCAGAATGTCCCAGCCGTCCGCAAACCGCCCCTCATACCGCGCGATGTCCTCCTCATGCGCGTGCAGCGGCCAGTGCGGCGCCGTGTAGGCGACATACATGAAGAACGGGTCGTCTCCGCCGCTTGCCGCGTGGTCTTGGACATAGCCGGCGGCTTCATCGCTGATGGCGTCTGTGAAGAAAAAGTCGTCCGGCAGGTCGTTCAGTTCCAGCTGCGTATTGCCGCGGGTCAAGGTGCGCGGCGACCAGTAATTCGCGGCGCCCGTGATGATGCCGAAATAACGGTCGAAGCCGCGCTGCAGCGGCCAGCTGTGTTTCGGTCCGTCGGGACCGACATGGCGCGAAATGTGCCATTTGCCGCTCATGTAGTTGCGGTAGCCGCTCTCCCTGAGCGCCTCGGCGATGGTGGCGCATCGGTCGTTCAGGTCGCCTCGGTATCCGTCAATGCCGTCGTCGCCCATCATATGCCCGACGCCTGTTTGGTGCGGGTGAAGGCCTGTCAACAGCGAGGCGCGGGACGGACAGCAGCGCGCCGTATTGTAAAACTGCGTGAAGCGGAGGCCGTTCGACGCGAGCTGGTCAAGAGTCGGCGTCATGACTTCGCCGCCGTAGCAGCCCAGATCGGAATAGCCCATGTCGTCGTTCAGGATTAGGACGATGTTCGGTCGGTCAGACATAGCGTTCCTTCGGCGTTCTGTTTATGTATGTTTACAGCCTACGCTCTTTTAGGGGGGAGGGCAACTTTAACGTTGTTGACGCTCATCAGATTTTCCGTTAGGATGCGTTTTGGATGGGATTCGTTGCGCGGCGAAAGAATCTCCGCTATGATCAATGCAGGCTGACTTGACCGCCGAAAACTTTTCAGATGAAGGAGCAACTCATGAGAAAAATTGACGAACGGGAAACCTTCCTTCGCAAATTGCGCGCCAACCGCGCTAAATCTGCGCTGACCGCTCTCTTCCTCGTGCTTGCTCTCGCAAGCGTCGCGCTGATGCGCGGACATACCGCAGCACCTCTGGATCCTGAGCAGCCCATCAACGGCGGAAACAACAATCCGTCAAACCCGCCGCCCTACCCGATCACGCTCTCGCCTCCAGACGAATGGGAAGGATGGATGCCGACCGCCACAGAAACCATCGTCTTCACCGCAGTAGCGGACATCTCCCACCCTGGAGAAGCCTCAGTCACATTCCATCTGTCTGAGGTGACTAGCTACAAAGGCCGCTACATGAACGACGAGGACTGGAAAAATCACCAAGGCACGGATCTTTACTTTGCGCCGGCCGAGGATCAACAGACCAAATACGGCAACAAAATCACATGGTCGGGAGGGGCAAGAAGTCGACAACTGTCAAAGCCCGCTGGACGACAAGGCCTGAGCGACCGATTACGATCCCTGTGAAAATCGTCTGCAACGACTACGCCGCCTACGGCAAAATTCATGCGGTACTCCAAGTTCTCAATCACGCTCCAAAACCGACGGAACCCGAAACAATCCCGAAGGATGACGGCGTCGGATCATCCAACTCCAACGGAGATTTTTTGCCCGCTGTCGCCGGCAACAAACTCGCCGACGCTTGGGATCAATCGTATTATGACTGGGCAGCGAACATCGCATGGAAGACGTTATCGCTGGTCACCAGTTTTACTGATGATCAGACAAAACGCGACCGGGATGAAGCGCTCATTCATACAGGCAAAAACTCCGGCGACGGCTTGACCGTTTTCGAAGAGTACCGCGGTTTTAAGCTCGGCGGCGGCCACATGCGCCTCAACCCAGAGAAAAAGGATGTTTTCGTCTTCTCAGCATTGGAAAGCCGCAGTATTGGCTCCGCAAATGGACTTGGGCTTTATGTCCATTCCATTCTTGCAGACGAGTGCATCCCAGGTACCGGGGAATACGATCCAGACCCTCCACATTTAAACTTCTGCAGCGTGGGCGGAAAGAAGCATACCGCTGTCTGGGTGGTTCCTCTCCGCTATGGGGCGGACAGAGCAATTCATTGGAATACCAAAAGTCTTGCATTCACACCGGATGGGAGGAAACGCTGCGTCATTCTCGAAGACAAATTGCTGCTGATGGAATGGTCTGGAGAACGGTCTGTCGCAATCGGTCATGAGGTCGGGCACGCAATCGAATTGGAGCATCATTCCCCAGAGTGAGGCTTGCTGGAAAAGACGACGAAGATAACAAGCTGGCAGAGATTCTTTTTCCAACCGATTCCATGGATGCATGCGTGATGCACACGTCAGAACATACGAACATCCAAGGTCTCAAATATACGCCGTACCAGAAGAAACTGCTGTCGGGAGACGGATGGGCGAGACGGCACAATAAGCCCACCGTCCCAACGGTCCCTGGCAATAAATGGGATCATCACTGGCGCCAACATCAACTGCACGGCCACCATAAAGGGCATCTGACATATGACCAGCCATAAAAAGATTCGATTCGCTCTGTTCGCAGTTTTGGCGGTTTTGACCGCCGCGCTGGCGTTTACTGCCGCGCTCCGTTTCGCCGACGAGTCGCGCGATGAAACTGCCCAACAAGAAGCGCCGCCGGCCAACGCCGGCGGCGAGGCAGAGGACAGCCGTCAACGCAAAGCGGAAGCGGCGCCTGATAAGGAGACCGCCTCCGGTGAAACGCCGCTAGACGCATCGTCAACCGGCGTTTCGGATGGAGAGGCTCAAGAAACGTCTCAACAGTCTCATGCTCATGATAAAACGGCTCTGGGAGCTCTCGGCCCCGATCTTGAACGATGGCTCCAAATTGCGCGGACGCAGCTAGAGGAGCGCGGAGAGCAAGGCGCTGAACTCGAAAGGATGCTCGAATGGAGACGCAAAGCAATGGAAAGCATGGACCCATCCGGATGGGAAGAGTTCCTTGATAATTCTGGAATCGCCATCTGGAAATGGAACCCTGAATTTTCAGATCTGCAGAATCGGATTTTTCAGAAGCTGTTTGAGCTGAACATTACCACGGGCTATCCAAAGGATTCGGAGAGTACGCCTCCGGAAATCATCGAGGTTTTGGTGGAAGGGCTGGACGATCTGGCTGCCGCGAAGAGACTTCGCTATTCTGTGGAATGGCGTTCTGAATTGAATTACGCGAACATCTATGTGGATCGGGCGCTTGCCAAGGACCCGACCTCGCGCGAGGCTCTTATCTTCAAGGCTCGTTTGGCCGGGTCAACACTCATGGCCGAAATGGAAGTGGACGGCGTCCCTGTCACCCGCCGGCGCATTGAGAAAGTGGACGGCGGCGGCGCCGCCCGCCGGCTCATTGAGTTGTATCCGGACGACAAGGAGGCGGCGGAAGCGGCGTCGTTTGCGCTCTATTACGATTACCCTGAGGAAGCGATCGCGTTTCTAGAGCCCCTCGCGCCGAAGGAGGGCTACAATTGGGCGCACAGATCTCTAAGCGCCGCCTATGAGCGTTTGGACATGATCGACATGGCGAATTATCACACCGGCCTTGTAGAACCAAATCATCATATAACGCCCCTTCTGTTGACGCCCGAGAGCCGGCGTTTCCCATCAATCTGGGAGGAACGGGCGGCGGCCGCGGCGGCTGAAGCGGCGCTGCAGACGTCTCCCCCTGCAGAGTCTGTTGCGCCCGGCTTTGAAAGTCCGCCCGATCCGAGGGACTTTGAGCCGCCGACTCCGCATGACCATCCAGACGCCCCGCGCGGCGTGGAGCCTCCGCCGTCTCCGCCCGGCGCAGAGATGGACATGGCGGCGGCATACGCCAACTTTGCGAAGGCGTACCAAGATGCGTTTGAGATGGAGTACGGTCTCTCCGAGGCGACGCCCGAAGGCTACATGAACGCCTTGCTTGGAATGGCGCGCGCCTTCGCCAAAGCGGGCGACGCGCAGCATGCCCAGGACGCTTACAACGCCGTCCGCAAACGCAATTCGCGCGAGGAGGTTGAGCGGGTCTTCCGCCGCTTCGACGAACAGGAGCGTCTGAAACGGCAGCCGCCGAGCGGCGGGGACGACAACGGCGAGGAGGAGACGGACGATTGAGCAGTCAAACGGCGCGCTGTTTCATGTAGCGTTTTACCCCCGTCCGCATTATGATGATCGGGCGGGAGGCTTGGATGTTCGTTCAGCGCGTCGCGCATTTTTGCAAAAGCCGCCGCCTCTTTGAAGAGGGGGAGCGCATTCTGCTCGCCATCTCCGGCGGGCTGGACTCGATGGCGCTGCTGGAGACATTCTGGCGGTTGGGCGTTCCGTGCTGCGTCGCGCATTTAGACCACATGCTGCGCGGCGAAGAGAGCGCAGACGACGCGCGTTTTGTCGTTCAGCAGGCGGAGAAGCGCGGCATGCCTGTTGAAGCGGGGCGTATCAATGTCCCAAAGCGAAGGGAAGAGGCTGGGGTTTCCATTGAAACGGCGGCGCGGGAGGCGCGGTTGGCGTTTTTGAAAGCGGCGGCGGAGAAGGTCGGCGCCGACAAGATTGCGCTTGCGCATCATCAGGACGATCTCGCTGAAACCGTGTTGATGCGGCTCCTGCGCGGCGCGGGCGCGGGCGGACTTGCGGGCATGTCGCCCCGGCGCGGGCGGTGGATTCGCCCGTTCTTAGAGACGCCGAGAGCGGAGATTGAGCGGTTTGCCCTTGACAACGGGATCCCGTACCGCGACGATCCCACGAACGCGGACGAGGCGCATCTGCGGAACTGGACGCGGCATGCGGCGCTGCCGGTTTTGCGCGAACGCAACCCGCAGATTTCGCGCGCCCTTGCGAACGCGGCGCGGACGCTCGCGGCGGAAAACGACCTGCTGAATCAAATGGCGCGGAACGCATACCGAGCGGTTGTCAGGCGCGGATGGATCAACGCGAACGAATTTCGGCGTCTGCCGACCGCGCTTCAACGGCGCGTAACGCGCGCGTATTTGAAACCGCATCTGTCGGGCGGGCGAGCGGCGGCGTTTCATGAAACGGAGCGGGCGCGGTTGTTTATGGGGAATAAAAAAAACGGGGTCTGTATGTTGACGCGCAAAACGGCGCTTGTTCGGTTCAGGGGCGGCGCCGCCGCATTCAATGTTGACAATCCGTCCGCCGACAACGAGGCGTCAATGGAGCCGCCATGCGAGATGGACGGCATACGCGCCGAGCTGCTGGACGCGGACGATTTCCGTCAACGCAAGCTGCCGAAACAGCAAGCCGCGTTCGACTGGGATCGATTGAAAAAACCGCTCTGCGTCCGAAACGCGCGCCCGGACGATCGCATAACCCCGTACGGCGCCGCCCGTCCAAAACGCGCCTTTGAGTTGATGGCGAAGGCGGGGATGCCGGCTCTCTTGCGCCCGCGTTATCCTGCGGTGTGCGAAGGCGGCGGCGCGCCGATCTGGATGCCGGGCGTCTGCGCAGATCGGAGGCATGCTGTGACAGACGACAGCCGGCGCGTTCTTTTTTTAACCGCAAAGGAGCCAGGCGAATGACCCTGCAGAAGCCGGGGCAAACGCTGTTGAGCGCCGAGCGCATCCAGACGCGCGTTCAGGAGCTTGCCGCGCAGATCTCCCGCGACTACGAAGGCAGGGAGCTGACGCTGGTCGGCGTCTTGAAGGGAAGCTACATCTTTTTGGCGGACCTAAGCCGCGCCTTGACGATTCATGCGCAGATCGATTTTATCGGCGCGTCCAGCTACGAAGGGAGCGAATCAACGGGGCGGATTCAATGGACGGCGGAGCCCTCGTCCAGCCTGCGCGGACGGCATCTTCTGGCGGTGGAGGACATCATCGACACGGGGCGGACGCTGCAGGCGTCGCTGGAGCGGCTGCAGGCGGAGGAGCCGGCGTCGCTGCGGGTCTGCGCGCTGTTGAGCAAGCCGGCGCGGCGGGAAACGGTTGTGGAAGCGGACTATGTCGGCTTTGAGGTGCCGGATCGGTTCCTTGTGGGTTACGGTTTGGATTACGACGGGCGGTATCGGCAGCTGCCGTATGTGGCGGCGCTGGACTCCGGCACTGAAGCTGCAGGGGATGAGAGACGATGAAAACGACGCAACGCTCATCATACCGTAGGGGGCGATACCGCAGGGCGCGCCTGGCGCTGTTGTTGGTCGGCGCCGTCTTAACGGCGGCTTTGGCCGTTGCGGCGGGACTTCTTTTGCGGCAGAACAATCTGGCGTCTTCAGGGATCGAAGCGCAGAATGCGCAGCCGTCCGATTTCAGTTCCCGCTATAAACGGCATCTTAGCCAGCTATACGCCAAGAACGGCGACAAAATGTATTGGAAGATACGCGAACTGATCGAATATGACCTGTATCTATCGATCGAGAAAGGGGATAACGACGAAAAGATTGCCGCCCGCCTCAACGCCAACCTCAAATACTATAGGCGCCGTTCCACAAACATGCTGGACGCCATCTATCAGCGCATGATTGAGAAAAGAGGCAACTGGAAATATGATCCGAACTTCAGCGAGAAAAAGAACCGCATCGATAAATATCTGGTCGAACATACTGGGCTTTCGTATGTGCCGGAAGGAGAAAAAACGCCGCGCGGCGCGATCGAGATGCTGGTGGAGGGCATGGACGACCTGACCGCCGCCAAGTACTTACTCGATCCGTATTCTTTCCAAGAAGCGGGCGGCGAATATTGGGATCGAGATGAAAGCGAATACGCCGCGGAGTACGCCGAGCGGGTTTTGGCGGAGGATCCGTCTTCGCGCGACGCGCTGATTGTGAAAATGGACGCGGGCGTGGATGCGATCGAAACGGCGCGGCTTCTGATTAAACATCATCCGACCGACGAGGAGGCGGTGATGATTGCGACCAACAGATTCTATAGGGAGTATCCAGAGGAAGCGATTGCGGCGATCGTCCGCATTCTACCGGAGGATGGTCAGCATTCCCATTCGAGTTTCCATATGACGCTCGGCATTGCGTATGAGCGTCTGGATATGCTGTATGATGCGGCAGATCAATATCACAAGGCGTACGCTGTCGGCAGATTAATGGCGGAGGGCCGCTACTCGACATTGGAGCGGGGGGAACGGAGCGTTTCGTCTATCTTGGAGGAACGGGCTGCCGCCTCGGCAAAGCAGGCGCCGGCAGTTGATCCTGAATCTAAGCCCGACTTAGAGGCGGAAATGTCTGCAGCGTACGCTAACTTCTCGAAGGCGTACCAGCGCGCGTTTGAGATGGAATACGCCCTCTCCGAGGCGACGCCTGAAGGCTACATGAACGCCTTGCTGGGCATGGCGCGCGCCTTCGCCAAAGCGGGAGACGCCCAACATGCCCAGGACGCCTACAACGCCGTCCGCAAGCGCCATTCGCGCGAGGAGGTTGAGCAGGTCTTCCGCCGCTTCGATGAGCAGGAGCGTCTGAAACGGCAGCCGCCGAACGATGAAGAGGACGACAGCGGGGACGACTGATCTGTCAGCGGACGTTATTCAGCGCGCCATTCAAACGCGGCTCCGACTGTTCCGCCTCTCTCCTCCGTCAAGCTGGCGTACGCCTCCTGCGCCTCGTCCGGCGAGAAGCGGCGCGTGATGAGATCGCGCAGGCGCATCTGTCCGCGCTCCACATACGCATAAAACAGCTCCGCCTGACGCCGGAACGACCAGCGGGCATGCTTCGGCGGCAGGTTCTCGTTGTGGGACCCGAAAACGCGCAGCTGCCGCGTCAACACATCATGCGTCAAATGCTGGCGCGACGGATGCGGGCAATCGCCCTGCAGAACGACCGTTCCAAAGCGGCGCGCCAGCTTTAGCGCCGTCGGGAACACATCCGGAAAGCCGGTGACATCATAGACCGCGTCCGCCAGTTCGCCGCCCGTATGCTCGCGCACAAACGACTCGGCGTCTCCTGACCTGCCATGAAACGCGGCGGTCGCCCCATGCGCCATCGCCGCTTCCAGCCGCGCCTCGTTCATGTCGATGGCTAGAATCTCTTTCAACCCAAGAACGCGCAGATATTGAACCGACAGCTGACCGATCGGACCGAGGCCGATTACGGCCGCCGTATCGCCCATGTGATGCTCCGTTTGGCGGACGCCTGTCTGCGCGATGGTCGCCAGTTTCGCCCAGGCGGCGTCTTCGTCCGATACGGCGTCCGGTATGCGCAGGAAGGTTCCGCTGTCGACGCGCGTTTTGTAAAGCCCGCGATGCCCCTGCGTGTGAAAGACGCGGTCGCCGACGGAGAACCCGTCCGTTCCTTCGCCGAGCTGAACGATTCTGCCGACGGAGCTGTAGCCCGGATAAAACGGGTACCGCACCCAACCGTGCCAGTGGGTCCCGGGGTCCGATTCGCCTTTGTAGCAGATGATTTCGGTACCCATGCTCATGAGCGTCAGGCTTGCCGCGACTAAAGCCTCGCCGGCGCCGGGTTCTCCCGCGCTCAACGCTTGTACCTCCGCCTGTTTCGGCGCTGTGAAGACGACCGCTCTTGCGTCCATATCCGCGTCCTTTCTGTATGACCTATTTCCGCCTTAGTGTATAACGCTCCCGACGAAATGAAAAGCGGCGCAGCGCGCCAACGCAGCAACAATAAAAAATTTGCGCAAACTGGTCACAAATGCGCTGTTAATCGTATAATGCAGTATAGCAAGCATTTCAGGCTTTGCGAATCGAAAAGGAGCTGATCATGCGCAAACAGATGTTTCATTTTTGCGCCGCATGCGCGCTCATTGGGATCGCTTTCGGATCTCTGTCGGGTTGCGGAGATGAAAACCTTGAAAGCAGTCCGGACCAGACAGAGGGGCTGTCTCTCGAAGAACAAACGCCTCGCTATACTCCAACCGCCGGCGATATCGATACGCCTATAGAGCTCGGCGAGAACAATCCCATTGAGGTAACGACGACGCTTGTCCATCCCGACGGAGAGCCGCTTCCGAACCCAGAGAACCGCGTCTACAACACCTGGGAAGACGCGCTGGATGGCTTCGCCTATTTGATGGGGCTGGAGTACGACATTCTCATGGAGACGCTCCCGATTGAAGATTTCGGAACCAGAAGATTGGAAGCCTCTGTACAAGCGCATCTCAATGTTCAAGAGCGCGTCTACGAGACAGTCGAGTACCCGAATCTTCTCGCCGCGATGCTGAAATTTCTGGACGAGTTTCCAATGTATTCAAGAGACCCGACCGCGCTGTTGGTTCGGGCGGGGCGCTGGCCTGTAGAAACGCTGCCCAACGTGTTTCGTTTGCCGAACGGAGAGCTCTTTACGCTTGAGATACCGTCGGCGGTTCATGTTCGATATCAGCAGGCGTACACGGATCCAGAAACGGGCGAGACGCTCTATGCGCAGCTCCAGTTCATTTATCGATGCGGGGATGAAAACGATCCCGATTTCAAAGTCGTCGAATTGGACCTGGGGGTCATTGATGACGAAGACGACTGACGCTTCCCTGTCCGCTTAACTCTTCCTGCTGTTATTTCCGGCGCGCCTCTTTGTCCCGCGCAGGCGGAAGTCTTGCCGTTCCCAGTTGCATTCCATCTGCGTTCGCGGTATCGTTTGCGGTTGAAGGGACGCTTATGGCGAACGACCGCATCTACGCAGACCACAACGCCGGCTCCCCCCTGCGCCCAGAAGCGCGGGAGGCGATGCTGCCGTTCTTTGATCAGCCGGGCAACCCGATGAGCCTGCATGCAGACGGACGGGAGACGCGCGCCGCCATCGAACGCGCGCGCGACAGCATAGCGCGGCTGCTCGGCGCGCGCCATTCCGAGATCGTCTTCACAAGCGGGGGTACCGAATCGGTCAACCAGGCTCTGCAGGGCATTGCAAACGCGGCGAAAAAGAAGAGGGTTGTCGTCTCGGCGGTTGAGCATCCCGCCGGGCTGTCTGCTGTTCCTGACGCGGCCGCCGCGCCGGTCAACAAGGACGGAACGGTTGATCTGGACGCGCTCAAGGAGCTGGCAGAGGGGGCATGCCTCGTCTCCGTCATGCATGCGAACAACGAAACGGGCGCGGTTCAGCCTGTCCAAGAGGCGGCGCGCATCGCGCATGAAGCGGCGGCTTTTTTTCACACAGACGCCGCCCAGAGCGCCGGCAAAATTCCCGTTCATGTCGACAAAATGGGAGTTGATCTGCTTTCCATTTCAGGCTATAAATTCGGCGGGCCGCGCGGCGTCGGCGCGTTGTATGCGCGAAACGGCTTGACGCTTCAACCGCTCCTAAGGGGCGGACCGCAGGAGCGTCAGAGGCGCCCTGGAACGGAGAACGCGCCCGCGATTGTCGGAATGGCGGCCGCGCTTGAAGCGGCAGTCCGCGAAATGAGCGGTACCGAAAAACGGCTGCGAAAAATGACGCGCAGGTTCATTGAACAGGCGCGCCGTCTCTTCCCTGAAACGCGCCTCAACACGCCGCTGGAGTCGGTCCCCGGCTCCGTCAACATCTCCTTTAAAAATTTGAGCGCCGAAAATCTGACCATCGCCCTGGACCTGCTGGGCGTCTCCGTTTCAACAGGCGCCGCGTGCGCCTCCGGGTCGGTGGAGCCGTCCCATGTTCTGCGGGCGATGGGTCTGCCGATCGAATACGCGCGCGGAGCCGTCCGCTTTTCGTTTGGGTACTGCTCGCGCGAGTCGGACATTGACGGAACGCTCCGCGCGCTCAAAACGGCGCTTCAACGAACGCGCGCCGCCGCATGAAGATAACCTTCCTTGGCACAGGCACTTCCACGGGCGTTCCGGTCATCGCCTGCGGATGTGATGTTTGCCGGTCGGACGATCCGCGCAATAAGCGTCTGCGCGTCTCGGCGCTGCTCTCATGGGAGGACGAGGAAAGCGCCAAGAATGTGATCATCGACACGGGTCCTGACTTTAGACAGCAGATGATCGAAAACCGCGTCCAGCGGCTGGACGCCGTTCTTTACACGCATTTTCATGCTGATCATCTTTACGGGCTGGACGACATACGCATCTTCTGCTTCCGCAAAGGGGGTCCGATGCCTGTCTACGCCGGCGCTGAAACTTTAGAGCGCATTCGAGTCGTTTACGAATATATGTTTAGAAAAAAGACGGAGGGCGGAGCCGTCGCCAGCCTTCAGATGAACGAAATCAACGGCGACTTTGAGCTGTTTGGAAAAACGATTGAGCCGATTGATGTATGGCATGGTTCAACGCGCGTCATCTGTTACCGCATCGGCGACTTCGCTTACTGCACCGACTGCAGCCGCATCCCGCCTGAATCGAAGGAGCGGCTGCAGGGGTTGGACACGCTCGTGCTGGGCGCCCTTCGCCCGAAGCCGCACTCGACGCATATGAGCATTGAACAGGCGGCGGCGGCGGCGCAGGAACTGAACCCTAGACAGACCTATTTTGTGCATATGGCGCATGAGGTTGACCACGAACCCGTGAACGCGGACCTTCCCGACGGCATTCAGCTCGCTTACGACGGGCTGACGATTGAGCTTTGAACGCCGCGGCGCTCGCGCTGGTCATACACCTGTTGGCGGCGTCTGCGCCGTCTTCGCTTCCAAACATTGAGGCGGCGCTGGAATGCGTGGATGAGAGCGCTTTCACACCGATTGATCTGAACAGGGTTCACTTTCGATACATTCCGAAAGACCGCTTTCAGCTGCCCGTCCGAGCGGAGACGACGCTGGACATGGCGCGCGCCCCAGGCGAACCGCGCCCTTATCGGCATGGGACGCATCAGGGCGTCGACATCTACGGGCTGCCCTACGGCGAGCCTGTTTATCCGATCGCGCCGGGCGTTGTTCTGCGCGTCGACCGCGCCTATGAGCCGATGACGCCGGAATATCGGCGGAAGATTCTGGAGCGGTGCAAAGAGGCGCAGGCGACGCCCGGCGGAGAAGGCGTCCCAGAAGACCCTGAATACGGCAACATCCTAGACGCGCTGCGCGGACGGCAGGTGTGGATCTACCACGGAAGAAACGAACGCGGCGAAGCGGCAATCTCCATCTACGCGCACCTCAGCGATGTCGGACAGATACAGCCGCTGCAGCCGGTTGACGCGCATACGGTCGTCGGGCATGTCGGGCATTCCGGCACCAGTCATGAAAACGGGGCGAGGCGTTGGTCGCCCGAAACCCATCTTCATTTTGAACTGTACATCGGCGGGCGTTACTGGCGTCCGCTTCGGCTTGGCAAGAAGCCGTCCGCGGAACGCATCCAGGCGGCGCGCCTGCAGTCGCTGCATACCTTCGCTCCCGTTGACGCCTTGAGGCGCCGTCCATGAAAACCGTTCTCGCCGCCGCCGGTTACGATCCGACAGGCGCGGCGGGCGTTCTGGCGGATCTGAAAACGATCGCCGCGAACGGAGCGGACGCTGTTTGCGTCGTTACATCGGTTACGGCGCAAAACTCGCGGGGCGTTCAGAGCGCGTATCATCTGCCGGTTGAAACGGTTCAGGCGCAGCTGAACGCCGTTCTGGACGACGCGCCGCCGGACGCTGTCAAAACAGGCATGCTCGCCTCCTCTGACATTGTGAAAACCATCGCGGAAACGCTGAAGCGGCGCGGCGCGCCCAATCTTGTCATCGACCCTGTTTTGGCGTCCAGCGGCGGGTTTTCTCTTTTAACAAAAGAAGGGGAGGAGGCGCTGCTGCGGGAGCTGTTGCCGTTGGCGCGGGTCGTCTGTCCAAACGCGCTGGAGGCGGGCGCGCTGACCGGCATGCTGGTTGAAAGCGTCCAGGACGCAAAGAAGGCGGCGGCAAAACTGCGTCAACTCGGCGCCGAATGGGTCGTCGTCAAGGGCGGACACTTAACCAAAACGGACAAAGCGGTTGATCTGCTGTACGACGGGCGTTCGTATATGGAGCTGGACGCGCCGCGGCTGCCCGGTCCGTCTCCGCGGGGGACAGGCTGCGCGTTCTCGTCGGCGTTTGCGGCGCATCTGGCGCGCGGGTCGTCTGTTTTTGAAGCGGCGAAGGCGGCGAAGGCGTATGTGTACGGGGCTATGGAGCGCGCCGTTCGCGTTGGTCAAGGCGCGCCGAGACTCCGCCATTTTTGGAAACAACGATGAGCCGATCCGTCCCCCGATTTCATGCAATTACGGAAGCCTGCCTCGGACGCAGCCATGCGCAGATCGCTGAACGGGCGGCAGAAGGCGGCGCCGATCTGATCCAATTCCGCGACAAACAGATTGACATACGCCGCTTCCTCCAAGAAGGCGAAAAAGCGCGCAACGCGGCAAAACGCCATGGGGCGCTCTTTATTGTGAACGACAGGGTCGATGCGGCGCTCGCGCTCCACGCGGACGGCGTCCATCTGGGTCAAACCGACATGCCCGCCTCCGCCGCCCGGCGCCTCATGGGGTCGGAGGCGCTCATCGGCGTCACGGCGCCGACGGCTGCACTGGCGAAACAGGCTCAACAGGACGGCGCCGACTATGTCGGTTTCGGTCCGATCTTCGGCACCCGCTCCAAGCCGGACGCGCGCGCTCCCGTCGGCGTTGAAGGGCTGCGCGCCTACTGCGCGACAGTGTCGCTGCCTGTTATCGCGATTGGCGGGATCGGGGCGGACGTTGTCCCTGCGCTGCTTGAGGCGGGCGCATACGGGGTCGCGGTTTTGTCGGCGGTGTCGCAGGCGGAGGATGTGAAAGCGGCGGCGAAAAAGTTTGCCCTGCGTTGGCGCCGCCCGCGGTGAACGCGCAGGAATCCAAAGTCCAGACGACATCTGCATTCATCGCCAGAGCTGTCCCAACTCTAAGGATAAGCTCTGAGACGGGCCTTGAAAATACCGCCGAGAAACGCCATGATAAAGAAGAGCTTGACAAGAAGACTTGGGATTTTCCGGCGAGCGCTGAGTACACAACGGAAACGCGGGAATTCGATCCTGTTGAGGCGCCTGGTCAGTTCTAGGTGGAGGGGTACAACTACACTCCGCCTAAATCTGAAGAGGGCGACTGACCGCTTCGCGTCCGCGCCGACACATTGCGTACCCGACGCGGACGCTCCCCTCAGCATGAAAGGAGAATGACATGACGTTCTTGACCTTCTCAAAACGCTGGGCAGTTCTTGCCGCGGCAGCCTTCGTCGCTCTCTTGAGCGCATCAGACCTTCATGCCGACCTCAAACCGATGGAGAATGTGGCGAAACTGACGAAACCGACCGTCTGTTATGCCGGCGAAGAAGGGCTGTACCTCGTCGACTGGGACGGACAAAACAACAGGCTCTGGATCGAAGGCGTCTTTGGTCTCGCCCCTGAATGGAGCCGAGACGGCCGGCGCGCCTCCATCATCGCAGGCCGCAACTACATCCATTACATCCTGGACTTTCAAACAGGCCGCTTGACAAACATGACGAAGCGGCTTCATGACAAAGGCGTCCGCGCCGATGTGTATTACTACACAGGCGCATGGTGGTTTCCAGACGGAAAACGGCTTGCGTGCCGAGGATACGACATGAACGCGGGCCCCGTGAACGCCGTGGGCCAGAGACTTCCCGATGTCTATATTTTAGATATCGACAAGCTGACGTTCGACAACGTGACAAATACGCCGATGGGATCAGAAGAGTGGGTTTCTGTGTCGCCCGACGGGGAGAAGATTGCGTTCCATGCGAGATACAACGCGCAGGAAGGAAAGTTCGACATAGAATCTCCGCATGATCTGTTTGTCATGGACGCGGACGGCTCCAATGTCGTGAATTTGACAAACAGCCCTGCATACGAAAGGAATCCTTTATGGTCGCCGGACGGAAAGAAGATCGCCTTTGAAGCGGCGCAGCGCCCCGAACAGCTCGAGACCGGGATCAGGGGAGTGGACGTTTATATAATGGACGCGGACGGCTCCAACGTTGAGCGGCTGACGACACATGAAATTGGAAAATGGAAAGACCCTGACTCATGGTCTCCCGACAGCAAATGGATTCTGTTCGGCATGCAGAAAGACCGCGAACCGTACGACATCTACCGCGTTCATGTGGAAACGAAGAAGATTGTCCGCATCACACACGACGCAGGCAGTTCCTCCGCGATCTGGGTTTTAGCGGGCAAGAGCCGCTTCCTCTCGGTTGACCCTGCCGGTAAAAAAAAAGCAGAATGGGGAGCGTTGAAAGCGGCGGAGCCGACCGCCCCGCAAACGACAACCGATGACGCTGAATGACAGCGGCGGGGCGTCAACAGAAAGGAGATTCGACCATGCGAAAAGCGCGTCTCTTTCCGCGTTTTCTGATTCTTGCCGCCGCTTGTTTGTTTGCCGTGTCTCTTTCCGCTCGGGAGCCGAAAGTTCCGAAGCCGCTGGAGGACGCGACGAAGATCGAACGGCCGACCGTTTGCTATCCTGCTGGAAGAGCGGGCGGTCTTTGGTTTATCGATTGGGACGGAAAGAACAACAGGCTCTGGCTGGGCGAAGACCTGTGGTTTGTGGGTCCGGCGTACTTTGGACCCAAGGGCAAGCGCGCCGCCTTCGTCGTATACTCAAGCGACTCGCGAGTCGGATACTCCATCTTCGTTCTGAATTTGGAGACCAATCGGGTAGAGAATCTGACCGACCGTCTTTCGGACCGCCGGCTAACGCTGACGGCGCCGCGCTGGTCGCCTAACGGGCAGTGGCTTGTGTGCCGCGGCTCCTCCGGCGACGGCAGGGTCAAGCCGTTGGACATCTACAAGTTGAACGTTTCATCTGCCAAAGTCATCAACTTGACAAGATCGCCGAATGAGGACGACGATTGGCCTTCATTTTCGCCGGACGGCAAGAAGATTCTGTTCTCCTCCGCTCGCGGCGATCAGGACAACAGAGTTTCAGACATCTACATCATGGACGCCGACGGACGAAACGAGGTGAACCTGACGAATCATCCGGCCGTTGACTCCACACCGGAATGGTCTCCGGACGGCAAGAGGATCGCGTTCCAATCCACACCGGATGATCGGTCGAACGGGATGCGGGGACATGACATCTATCTCATGAACGCGGACGGGTCGGAGGTGGAGCGGCTCACAACCGATGCGCGGTGGAAGACCTTGGAGAGCTGGTCTCCGGACGGCAAGTGGATCTTGACCGGCATTCAGCTGCCTGAGGTGCGGTATCGGATTCACCGCGTTCATGTGGAGACGAAGGAGATTGTTCGCATCACGCCGCTTGACGGGGTGAATTCCTCAAGCGCATCCTGGGTTTTGGCCGGCAAGGGCCGCTTCCTCTCGGTTGACCCTGCCGGTAAAAAAAAAGCGCCATGGGGAACCTTGAAAGCGGCGGAGCCGACCGCCCCTCAAGAGACAGCCCCTGACGCTGAATAAGGTAAGCTCAGGAACGGGGCATAGAGACTGCCTTAAGTATGTCCTTGCGCAGGCGGGATCGGGGCGGGCGTTGGCGCGCTGTTTTGCTACATGACGCGCCGGCGCTGTCCGCGGTGAACGCGCCCCTTCCAGGACGCCTTGCCGCCCAATCCGACGAGACCCGCCGCCAGCGCATAGGCGGTATGGAGCGCCGCCGCCAACGGCCAATAGACCCACAAATCATGCCGCTCAAAACGGCGCAGACCGAGCCATAAGACGACAAACTCCGGCGCCATCTTCAACAGCAGCAGCGCGCCCGCCAGCGGCGGCGGGGCGTAACCCAGCAGCGCCGCCGCCAACCCAAGCGGAGCCAGCAGATAGGCGCCGTATGCGACCGTCATAAACCAGACGGCAAAAAAGCGGTTTTCCATGCTGTTGGACGACCAGCGCAGCCGTTGGCGCAAAAAGGAGCGGGCGTCCGGCATCGGCTTCGTCTGTACGACCGCCTCTGGGTCAAAGACGGTCTCGATCTTCCAGTTCGTTTGGCGGCTGATCCGTTGTACGAACATGTTGTCTTCGGCGACCGTGTCGCCCATCTGCGCGAAGCCGCCGAGCGCGTCGTAGACGGCGCGCCGATACGCCAGATTGTTGCCGGTGCATGCGACCGGCTTGTTCAGCCCGACGCAGCCTGCAAACGCCGAAAAGAGCGCCAGCAGCTCCAGCGACTGCGCCTTCACGAACAGCGGGGCGTTGTCGTTCGGCGCGTCCAGCATGGAGAAGCCGACCAGCGCGCCCGTTTCAGGTTCAAAGCGGCGCGCCAGGGCGCCCAGCCAGCCGCGCGGCGGACGGCAATCGGCGTCTACGCTGGCGATGATTTCGCCGCGGCTCTGCTGTATGCCGTAGTCAAGCGCGCGCTGTTTGCCGGACGCTTCCGCGCCCAGATCCGACAGCTGAAGAACGCGAATGTTGGGGCGGCTCTCCGCAAAGGCGGACGCGATCATAAAGGTGTCGTCGGTCGAGTGGTCGTCCACGGCGACGATCTCGAACCGGTCGGCGGGATAATCCTGCTCCGACAGCGCGCGCAGACACGTTTCGATATTCTCCGCCTCGTTGCGCGCCGCGGTCAAGATCGTCATAAAGGGGGGCGGATTGGGCAGAGGGCGGGGCGTTTTCTTCTTTAAGCGCGCCAGCCCGACCGCCAGCGCCGAGACGAACGCGGCGTAAACAAACATCCATGACGCGGCGAAACAGTGCCAGAACAGGCTCATGAACGGGAGCGCTGCGCTTCGGCGTATTCGCGCGTCCGCTTCTTGTACCCCTCCACCGCGCTTTGCAGATAGGTCTCCTCGGCGCGCAGATTCAGCTCGCCCTTTTCGTTCAGGTGGAGACCCTGAAGCCGCCCTTTCACGGCGACAGCGTCCATCAAGATGCGCATCAGTTCGCCCAGGCAGCGCGCGTCCCGAACAGGCGCTTGAAGCGTCCGAAACGGAACGCCCTTGTCGCGCAGATCCGCCGCCGTGCCTTGATAAGACGCCGTCTGCGCTTGGCTCATCGACAAGCCCTCAAACGCTTTCATGTCGCCTGAAACGCCGGTCTCGGTCGGCATCCGCAGATCGTCCCCAAGGTCGTTCCAATGCAGGAACAGAATGGCTTTGTTGCGCGGCCCGTTCAGGATGCCGTTCAACATCGAGTGGTTGCTTGTCGGTCCGCGCGCCGGCAGAACATCCAGCCCCTCGCCGCGCTCCTGAAGCGACTCCGAATACAGCTGCGTGAACCAGTCGCCGAGATAGCGGTTGTCGGCGTAATGGTAGAAAACCAGCGCCGTTCGCCCCTCATTCCGCTCCTGCTGATGAAGCCATCCCGCAAGCCGGTAGGCGGCGTTTTCAGGGTCGCCGCTTGGCAGCTGAAAACGCCGATGCGCCGATTCAACGCCCGCCAGAAGTTCATGGACGCGCTCCCTCGGCGAGACGCCTTCAGGCGCCATCGCCGCCAAAAAGAATAGACCGACCGGAGAAAACGCCGAAAAACGCCCGCCGACCCCGTCGCGTATCGGCAGAGGGTCGGGCGTCAAAAACGCATGTTTGCGGCTCATCTGATAAAGTTCGCTGTTGTCGTTCAATCCGGTCGTCGCGGCGATCTGTCGGCTCCACCGCCCGCCCGCGCGCGCCTTCAGCCGTTCGCGTATGATCATGAGCGCGGCGATCGTTTCGCCCGTCCGCCCGGATTTGCTGATCACATTGACGCAGGTTTTTTCTAAAAGCCCGCGCGCTTCTAGGGAGTCCAGCAGGGCGTTCAAACGCATCGGGTCGAAGGTGTCGCCGGCGAAGTACGCTTCAGGGGCGGCGCCGCGAATGTTGGGGCGCATGTTGAAATAGGGCGGATTCAGCGTCTCATGGTACACGCGCGCGGAGAGGTCCGAGCCGCCGATGCCGACCGTCGCGAGCGCCGCAAACTCGCCGCGCAGACGTTCCGCGGCGTCTAGAACCGCTTCGATGTCCGCGTTTTGGCGGTGGCTGACGGTCCATGCGCGCAGCAGGCTCGGCAGCTCCCGCTCCGTCTCCTGTTGAAACAGCCGCTGAACCGACTCCAGCTGCGTTTCTATGTCGGGCTGAAGGCTCTCCGCCCCCTGTTCAAGCGCCGCGGCGGCTGTGCGATTCGACATCCATTCCCCTTTGCGCAGTTTGCTGTTCTGGAGAATGTTACCGCTAAACGCGCTTCAATGGAACTGCATAGCCGTTGACAAAGACATATCCTCCGATCAAACGCCGCCGCCAATAACTCCGTTTGGGCGTACTGCCTGAAAAAGAAAAAGGAAGGCGGCGCGCCAAGGCGCGCCGCCATGAGAGGTTTATTTCTTTTTGCCGGAAGAAGCGGCGCGCCCTTTGCTTTTCGGCGCGTTGCTGCTGCGTCCGCGCCCTGACGGGTTGCCCGTTTTTGAGGGCTTGTTGCCGGGATAAGCCGGTCTGGCGGCGCGTTTGCCGCTGCCTTTTCCGGCGCGTTTGCCGCTGCGTTTGCTCATGCGGTATTGCCTTTCGGTTGGCAATGGGCGTGTCTGAGGATTCGTTCTCGTGAGCGAACCCGCGGGGCTGTTTGGCCGCCGCATCATTGTTAACGCCGACCTTAGCTTTAAAGATTACCAGTTTCGCTTTTAGAAGATCGAAAGACGGAACGCGCTTAACGCTGTATCTTGATTTGGAACATTCCGCCTGGCAAACGCGGACGTCGTCTGCGGCGCCTCTGGATTCCCGCTTGCGCGGGAATGACGACCTGGTTGGCGAAGCCTCTTTCCCATGAATAAAGGCTTTGTTCTTCCAACTGTCCCAACTTTAAGCATGAGGTCAGTTAGCAGCCCCGTTGCCTGCGTTACGGCATCAATACGCGCCTGCTTATTCAGAGGAGGGGCGCTCTTCTTCCTCTCGTTCCGCGCGCCTCTCGGCGATGCGCTGTTCGCGCTGGAGCCGTTCCTCTTCTTCCTGCTCTTTGCGCTCCAGCTGCACAATGAATCTGCCCATGCGCACAATGGAGATGATGCCGAGAAGAACCGACGCCGCAATCGCCAAAATGAGCGGCAGCTCCAGCATGCTGCGAATCCGCTCCTGCTCGGCGACAGACGCCGCGGTGCGCTCATCAATCGCCGCAAGAAACTTCTCAATCGGGCGCATGACCTCCGCTTTGCTTTCATGGTATTTGTCGCTGTACAGCAGACGGCGCGCTGTCTCCATGTCAGGCTCGCCCTGAACCGTGTACTGCCCCGTCTCATCCTTAAAATTGCCTTTGACAGCCTCGATCGCTTCCCGCTCGATGGTGTCCGCCAGGTATTCCGAATTCGTCTCGGAGTTCAGCATCAGCGCAAACTCCTTATTGGTGAACCCTTCCGCCTTCATCAGATCTCGGAGCGCAATCGGTTCTCCGCCGCCGCGGGGCGGCTCCTTCGAGGCGACATAGTAATCCCAGTAGATCGTGTGGTACTCCTCCGGGCGGGGGATCGTTCCGGAGCGTATATCCAGTATCTGCTGAGCGTACTCCTCGAAGCGCGCGTCCGATGTCGCCGCATAGGCGCGCGTCATCCGCGTCAAATCGTCCGATGTTTGGCGAAGCTCGTCCGCCAGCCGGTACGATATGTAACGCCGAGACTGCTCCCGCGCGATGATGCCGTCGCTGCGCATAATCAGCAGAGCCAAGATCAACGACCCCAACGCCAGAGAGGTGAACATCATCATCAGAACTCTGGTTGCTTTCATCTCAAAATCCTCCCTTTCGCCGCGTTAACTGAACAACCTTTTCAGACGCGCCGCTTCGTCACGCCGAGCGCGTCGCCGAGCGCAGGATGCATCGATCCTCCGTCCACATGTCTCGATACGTTGTCGTCGCCTCAAATGTGTCGTTCAAATCGGACATACGGCGCGTCAACTGCGCTCGGTATCCGTCTAAAAGCGCGCGGTTCGACGGCGCATCCGCCAGATTCTGCTTCTGCAGCGGATCGTTCAGGTTGTGAAAAAGATACTCCGACCTGTCCGTCCGCATGACCGCGTAGGTGTAACGCTTGTCCCGAAGGGCGCGCCATTCGTCGCCGTCGTTCCATAAAAACGTATGACCCATGCCCTGCATGAACGCCGCTTCAGGCTCCTCCCCTGGATGTCCAAGCGCCGCATGGCTAAGGTCGAACCCTTCTACAGAAGACGGGATGTCGATCTCCATCAACCCCAGCAGCGTCGGCATGATGTCCGGCGCGTTCAGGCAGGCGTCCGACACAGACCCTTCCGCGATGCGTCCAGGCCACCGCGCTAAAAACGGAACCCGCACCGCCTCCTCATAAAAAATCTTCTTCGCAAGACGCCCATGCGCCCCAAACATCTCCCCATGATCAGACGTGAACACAACGATGGTCGACTCCGCCAAACCGAGCCTGTCCAGCCCGTCCAGAACGCGCCCGACGTTCCAGTCCAGGTTGGCGGTCATCGCGTGGTACACCTGCCGCCACTGCGGTATCTTCGGCTTTACATTCTTGAGCCACCATTCCGCTGTCATGCGCGGACCCCAATACTCCGCCGAGCCGTCCTGATAAGTTTCAGGGTAGCCGAACTCAACCCCGCGGAACAGACCGCCCCAATCCTCCGGGACATTGTCCCAGTTCCAAGGGTCATGCGGCGTTCCGTAATTCAAAAAGAGCGCGAACGGCGTCTCCCCCTCCTGATGGACGCGCAGCCGCTCCAGCGCCATCTCGGTCTGGACATCCGGCTCATACCCGTCCACGATTTGCTTTTCAAACGCATCCTCGTAGTAGAAGCCTTTGTAGTAGCGGTGGTTGAAGTTGAACCCCGCCCAGTAGCCGTCAAAGCCGAGGCGGTAGGGGCCCGGCGGCGTAAACTGCTCAACGTCGGAATGGTTGCGCCCCCACAGGTGCCACTTGCCGATATAGGAGGTGTCATACTCCGCTTGATGAAGGACATGCCCAATCGCGTCAGGGTCGGGCAGGCAGCGCAGTTCGTTGATGACCATTCCCGTGCTGGACGGGTATTTGCCGGTGAAGAGGCTGTTGCGGTAGGGACCGCAGACAGGGTAGCCCGAAACGGCGTTCGAGAAGTGGACCGACTCGTCGGCGAACTGGTCAATGCGCGGCGTGCGCGCCTTGTCGCTGCCGGCGTATCCGCAGGAGGACAGGCGCAGTTGATCCGCCAATATGAAAAGAAGGTTCGGGCGTCCGTCCAGATTCATGTTTTTTCAATCGCCGCGATGCGCCGCTGCGCCTCTCGAATGCGTTTCATGTCGAATTTCTTGGCGCGGTCGAAATGGTAGATGCCGTTCTGCTCCTGGAAGATGTCGGTCAGCTGCGTGTAGCAGTAAGCGAACATGAGCGGGTTGTCTAACAGCGCCGCGCACAGCGCGTCAAACCGCTCATAAAACTCCTCAATGTTTTCAGGGTTTTTGCCGTACCCCCATGAATCGCCTTCAACCGCCTGCGGCTGCCACCATGTGCCGCCAAACTCGCTCACAAAGAACGGCTGCCCCGCATGCGGAATTGACCATGGCTTGTCGGTCGGTCCGTTGTAATGCGGATTTCCGTCCGCCAGCCCGTCATGCCGTTTTTTGAACGACTCTGGGTTCTGATCATAATCGTGGCAATCGTAGATGTCCGACTCGCGGATGCGGTGGGCGTATCCAGACGTGTCCAGGACAGGGCGCGACTGGTCAATCGCCTTCGCCGCTAGAAACAGTCCGCGCGTCAGGTCGTCCAGCCCTCCGATGCGGTCGTCAATCGACTGCCCGCCCGTCTCGTTCAGCGGACACCAGCCGACGATGGACGGATGCGAGTAGTCGCGTTCCAGAACCTCCAGCCATTCTGTTATATATCCCGCCCGCGGCTCGCCTCGGTTGATTCCCCAGTCGCCGAATTCGCCCCAGCACAGATAGCCGAGACGGTCGGCGTGGTATAAAAACCGCTCCTCAAACACTTTTTGATGCAGCCGCGCGCCGTTGAAGCCCGCCTCGATGGACAGCTCAATATCCTCAATGAGCGCCTCGTCGGTCGGGGCGGTCATGATGCCGTCCGGGTAGTAGCCTTGGTCAAGAACGAGCCGCTGAAAAACAGGCTTGCCGTTGATCTTGACCGCCGGCCCGTCGATGGAGACGCCGCGCAGACCCGCGTAGCTGGACGCCTCGTCCACGACAGCGCCGCTTTCGTCAAGCAGCGTCAGATTCAGGTCGTATAGATGCGGGTCTTCCGTCGACCATAGGCGCGCCTTGTCGGGCGGGACATCCAGAACGAGCGTCGGGTTCAGGTCAAGGTCGGCGGAGCAGCCGGCAACCGCTCCATAGTTTTCGTCGCTTAATACGGCGCGGACGGTCAAGCCCGCTTGATCGCCGCGTATCGGTTGAACGACGATGAAGCGCGAATTCGCATAGTCGGGCGTGATGCGCGGTCGAAGCAGCTGCGCGCGTTTCGGTACCGCCTCCATCCAGACCGTTTGCCAGATGCCGGTGGTGCGGGT
This sequence comes from Candidatus Poribacteria bacterium, assembly GCA_963665845.2. GTDB lineage: Bacteria > Poribacteria > WGA-4E > JAPPNK01. The sequence continues at coordinate 665,493 of OY762492.1, read as the reverse complement.
GTAGTGGCAGCCGGCGTTGTCGGGGCGGTGATTCGACTGCTTGCCGGCAGGACGGTCGGTACCTCTCAAGTCGCGGGCGCGGACGACGATCTCCGCCTCTTCGCCCGGCGCGGCGACGCCGTCCAGGTCGCATGAAAACGGCGTCCATCCGCCGCGGTGACGCGCCAGCTCTACGCCGTTCACCCAGACGGTCGCGTCGTAATCGACCGCCTGAAAATGCAGCAGCGCCTTTTTCCCCGCCCATTCAGACGGGATGACCGTTCGCTTGCGGTACCAAACCGCATTGATGAAATCCACATGTCCGATGCCGGACAGCTCCGATTCGGGGCAGAACGGAACGAGAATGCGCGCGTTCAGCTCCCGCTCCCGCAAGCCGTTCTCTAAACCGCTGTCCTCCTGGTCAATCTCAAACTCCCATTCGCCGTTCAAACATATCCAGTCCGCCCGCTGAAACTGGGGGCGCGGATGCTCGCTTCTTGGAATGACGCTCACTTCAAAACCTTTCTGTCAACTCAAACCGTACCTTATTCATAGCCGATTTTGACAAACCATGCAACCCCGCGCTGATCAAGCAGTATGCCCATGACGCAAGGTCAGGGGCTTCGTCTTGCCAAAAGGCGCTTTATCGGGCATACTATAAAGGCGCGTCGTTAGCTCAATGGTAGAGCCGCGGACTCTTAATCCGTTGGTTGAAGGTTCGAATCCTTCACGGCGCACCACCCAAACGCAGGCAGCGAACCGCCATGAACAACGACCCGCTCCAGATCGCCGGCAACGAATATGAATCGCGGCTGCTCATCGGCTCCGCGCGTTATCCGAACCAGCAGACCGCGCTGGACGCCATTGACGCAAGCGGCGCCGAGATCGTCACCGCCGCCGTCCGCCGAATCGACCTGAACGAGGCGGGCGGACAGGGTATTATTGCCGCCCTGCGCAAACGAGGCAAGACGATACTTCCGAACACCGCCGGATGTTACACCGCAAAAGACGCCGTCCTGACTGCCCAACTCGCCCGCGAAGCGCTCGAAACCGACCTCATCAAACTGGAAGTGATTGGCGACGAACGAACGCTTTTTCCCGACATTGAACAGCTGCTCAAAGCGGCGGAGGAGCTGATTGAGGATGGCTTTACCGTCCTGCCCTACACGAACGACGACCCGATCGCCGCGCAAAAGCTGGAAGACATCGGCTGCGCGGCGGTGATGCCCCTTGGCGCCCCGATCGGCTCCGGGCTAGGGATACGCAACCCGCACAACCTCGCCATCATCCGCGAGATGATCTCCGTTCCGATGATCGTGGACGCGGGGGTCGGCGCCGCCTCGGACGCGGCGATCGCAATGGAACTCGGCTGCGACGCTGTTTTGATGAACACCGCCGTGGCGGGGGCGCGCCGCCCCGTTCAGATGGCGCGGGCGATGAAACTCGCCATCGAAGCGGGCAGACTTTCCTATCTTTCAGGGCGCATACCGAAGCGGCTTTACGCGAAGGCGTCCAGCCCGCTGGAAGGCGTCGTCGGAGAATGAGCGGCGTTCCGCTTCGACCAAGAGACCGCGTCTGTTTCATTGCGATGCCTGATCAAGCGCGCCGTCCGTTGACGCGGACGGTCCGCCAGACGGCGCAGGGAGGAGCCGGGCTGATTCAGCTGCGCGATAAGGCCTCCCCCGCCGACGCGCTGAAGCGTCTTGCTGAAAATCTGCGCGCCGCTGTCCGTCCGTCCGGCGCGCGTTTCATCGTGAACGGAAACATGGAGGTCGCCGAGGCGGTTGAAGCGGACGGGGCGCATCTGCCGGAGCGCGCGTCTATAGAGGAGGCGCGGGCGCGGCTGGGTCAAAACGCGCTTATCGGTTATTCCGCTCATTCGGTCGATGCGCTGCGCCGCGCCGAGGACGCGGGCGCCGATTACGCCTTTCTTAGCCCTGTTTTTGAAACGCGCAGCAAACCGGGCGCCGCGCCGCTTGGATTGAAACGTTTTGAACGCGCCGCGTCCCAAACCGCGCTGCCGGTGTACGCCCTCGGCGGCGTTCAGCCCGGCAACGCGCGCATGTGCCTTGAAGCGGGAGCGTTCGGCGTTGCCGCGGCGTCCGCTTTTTCAGACGCGGACAATCCCGCCGACGCCGCCCGCCGATTTTTAAACGCTTTAAAAGCATACGACCAGAGCGCATCAACAAAAGAAGGATGACCATGAGCAGTCAAAAACGAGACGCCGAATACACCATGGGCAGAACCGAGTCGGAAACGGAGCGGCTCATTCAGCAGTCGCAGCTGTACGACGATGTCACGCGCCGTTTTCTTTTCCGATGCGGGATCGAGAACGGAATGAACGTGTTGGACATCGGCAGCGGCGCGGGGGATGTGGCGCTCGCGCTGGCGGACGCTGTCGGACCGGAAGGCAGCGTGACAGGCGTTGATGTGAACGGCGAGATTCTGGAAACGGCGCGCCAGCGCGCCCAGGAAGCTGGACATGAAAACATGCAGTTCGTCGTCGGGGACGCGCGGACGGTCGATCTGCCGGGCGGTTACGACGCGGTCGTCGGACGGCTGGCGCTAATGTACATGGGCGATCCGATTGACGCGCTGCGGAAGCTGATACAGCATCTCGGCGCAAACGGAATTGTCGCGTTTCAGGAGATCGATTTCCTGCCTTACAACGCTTTTCTTCATCCCGATACTCCAGTTACGAACAATCTGATCGAGTGGGCGCGCAGCGGGTTTGAGCGCTCCGGCGCGCATCTTGAAATGGGCAGAGAACTGTACCAAACCTTCGTGGGCGCAGGATTGCCGGAGCCGGTCATGCATTTTGAAGCGCCGATGGGCGGACCCGCCGACTGGCCGGGGTACGAGTACATCGCCAACAGCTTCCGCAGCCTGTCGCCGCTTCTGGACTCATACGGCATCGTGTCGCCTGAAGAGCTGGATGTCGACACGCTTGCCGAGAGGCTGCGCGCCGAAGTGGTCAGCTCCAAACGCCCGTTTATCCTTCCGCCGCACATCACCGCGCACGCGAGGGTAGACGGCTAAAAATGGAGCGGCGCGGCATCGATTACGCCCTAGGGCGCGGCGCGCATGAAACCTCCCGCCTGATTGAGCAGTCGCGCATCTACAACCCCTCCACGCGCCGCATGCTTCAAGAGGCGGGCGTCTCCGAAGGCATGCGCGTCCTTGAGATCGGAAGCGGCGCGGGCGATGTGGCGCTCATGCTTGCCGAGATGGTCGGACCGGAGGGGCATGTGGTCGGCGTCGATATGGACGCTTCGATACTGGAAACGGCGCGCGCCCGCGTCCGAGAATTGGGGCTGCGGAACGTCGAGTTCATCGCCGAAAACGCCCTCGCGTTGACCGCGGAGAGCGCCGTTTTCGATAGCCCGTTCGACGCAGTCGCCGGGCGGTTTGTGTTGATGTACACGCCCGACCCGGCGGAGACGCTAACCCGCCTGGCGGCGCATTTGAAGCCTGGCGGAATCGCCGCGTTTCAGGAGCCGGAATACACCTTATATAAGGCGCTGTCGAGCGCGGGCGCGCCGCTGATGCGCCAGCTGATTGAGTGGATTGTGAGCGCGTTTGAATGTTCGGGCGCGCGTCTGGACGCGGGGCTGACTCTCCTGCGCGCCTTTGCGTCGGCGGGCTTCGCTCCCCCGTCAATGCGCTTTGAAGCGCCGATCGGAGCCGCAAAGGAATGGGCGGGATACCAGTATATGTCGACCATTTTTCAGAGCCTTTTGCCGCGCTTGGAGCGGTACGGCGTCGCGTCGACGCGGGAGGTGGGCGCCGAGACGCTTGCCGAACGGCTGCGCGCGGAGGTCTTGTCCTCTAAACGCCCCTTCTTCCTGCCGCCGCATATCATGGCGCATGCCGCCCTCAAAAAACGACCCGCATGAACGGACTTAAGATGAAACCGCCCTCCGCCAATCATCAAAACGGCATGCCGCCAACCAGACCGTCATTCCCGCGCAAGCGGGAATCCAGAGTCTATCAAGACTCCGTCCGCATTCACAACCGGAATTGTCCTAACTTTAAGGATGTAATCAGGGAATCCAGAGTCTATCAAGACTCCGTCCGCGGTTACATATTCAGTTTTGTTTTATGCTGCGCCATGTGGACGGCGGCGCATTTTGTTGACGCGAAGCCGACCTACCGCGCCGTCCATGACGAGAAGGGGCCATGGGCGGTTCATATCGTCGAGATCGACCGCGCGGATGCGTCCTATCGGCTCGCCGCGGCTTTAGGCGGCGAGACGGTTTACGGACGGGAGCCGCTGGACGCGACCGTTCAGCGGCTGACGCAACAGGGGCGGAATGTCGCCGCGGCTCTGAACGCCGATTTTTTTGAAATGCGCAACCGCCCCTTCGACGGCGACCCGGACGGCTTATGCGTCATCGACGGAGAGCTGGTGAGCGAACCGATGGAGCGCGCCGCTTTTCTGATGTTAAAAGACGGCAGCTTACGCATTGCGCAGATGCGTTTTTCAGCGACTCTGCATCTCGGCGGACAATCGCGCCGTTTGGACGGCGTCAACGAAGCATGCGGCGACAACGGCCTCGTTCTCTACACCACCCGCTTCGATGACGCTTCGCGCCCGTATGCGTCGGCGGTTCAGCTGCTGGCGGGACCGATGGAGGCGCCGCTTCAGCTGGGCGGCTCGCCCGCATTGAAGGTGGAGGCGGTTCTGACAGGGCAGGGCGCCTTCGCGCTGACGAACGGCTCCGCGGCGCTGGCGGGTCGCGGAGAAGGCGCCGCATTTCTCAAACAGGCGGCGGTCGGCGACGCGGTGCGCTGGGAGTGCGCGCTCGCGCCGGCGGTTGAGGGCGTCGCGGATGCGGTCGGCGGCGCGTTCGTTTTGGTTAAAGAGGGGCGGGCTGCGGACGCCTTAAAGGAAGGCGGCGCGTCCGGTTTCAGCGACCGCTTTGTGAAGGGGCGCCATCCGCGCTCGGCGGTCGGGTATAACGCCGAGACGGTTTTTCTGGTGGCGGTGGACGGGCGGCAGCCCGAGTACAGCGTCGGAATGAGCCTGCAGGAGCTGGCGGAGCTGATGATCAGCCTCGGCGCGGAGGAGGCGTTGAACCTAGACGGCGGCGGCTCCACAACGCTCTGGGCGGAAGGGAAAATCCAAAACCGCCCGTCGGACGGGTTCCCGCGCCCCATTGCCAACTCGCTCGCGCTTTACGGCATGCCTTCATCCCCTTAAACGCGCCGTCCCGCCGATCCATGCCGTCCCCGCTTCCGCGAGGACATGCATTCCCGCCCCCTTCCTGTCATTCTCGCCCCCCTTCCTGTCATTCTCGCCCCCCTTCCTGTCATTCCCGCGCAAGCGGGAATCTTAAGGCATCGCAGCCCCACGCCCCCTTTAAAACCCCATTCCCTTTCCAAGGGGAGTCTAGAAAACCCGCGCCCTAGACGCGCCTATTCCTCCGCAACCGGCATTTCAGATTCGGTCGGAACGGCGCTGTTGTCAAGATACTTGTCAGGATGCGCGGCAAACCACTTCACAAAAAACGGCAGCCGCTCATACGCGATCTCCGCCCGGCGCCGCTTCGCAAACCGCTCGGCTTCCGCGTCCGCGTCCCGCGCTTCCCGCGACGCATACGCCTCCGCCTCAATGGCGTCCAGCGTCGCTTCCCGCATCGCGTTGTAAGGCGCCGCGCAGCTGCACCAGACGATTATCAGGATGATCAGCGTCGTCGCCGACCCCGCAATCGTGACGCTCACATGGACATTTTTTGCGTCGCTCATTCCCGCTCCTTTTCTGACATAACGCCTAAAGTTGGGACATTTGAACCGACGATCGCTCTATTCATGGGAAAAATCATCATCAACAATGTCGTCATTCCCGCGCAAGCGGGAATCCAGAGTCAACCCCGAAACCGTCCGCGTTCACAACCAGAATTGTCCCAACTCTAAGGGTGAGGTCAGCGCCTTTTAAGTAAATGCGACGCTGTCGGGGAGCTGTTTAGGTTTTGGTTAAACAGCTCCCCGACCGCGCAGCGCATGCCGACTTAAGACGCCGATTCCGCTTCGTCTTCGCCGCCTTCTTCCTCTATCTGCGGAAGCGCGGCGGATGTAACGGCGCCGATCGCCTGATGAAGCAGGCGCGCCTTCTCCTCCTCTATTGGATGCGGATGAACCGCCGAGATGGGCTGATGCGATCCGCCCGCGCCGGTGATGATCGTCACATTCTCCGCCGGATAGAGCGACAAGGTCTGCGAGAACGGCTCGATAAACTTCTCAAAGTTTTCGATGATATAGGCGGAGAGGCTGTCGCGCCCTCCTTCCTGCAGGATCTGAACCGTCCGTTTCAGTTCGTCGATCTCCGCTTGAGCGCGTCCGCGTATTTCCGCCGCTTCGCCTTTTGCTTCCATCTCCATTCGGTCGCGCTCCGCCTCGGCGGGAATGAGTATCTCGGCGCGGTATTTTTCGCGCAGCATCTCAATGCGCTGCCGTTCTGCCTCAATCTGCGCCCTTATGCCCGCCGCTTTCGCTTCGGCGTTTCGCTGCGCTTCTTGAACGCCGATGGCGCTGCGCTGCGTCTCCTGGGCGACCTCCACCCGCGTCTCCGCCTGCAGGCTTTCTTTGGAGTTTTCCGCGTCGCGCACCGCCACCTCCGCCCGGCGCGTTTCGGCTTCTTCTTTTGCCGACGCGCGCGCCTGCGCCTGCGCCGCCCGCGACTGCGACTCCGCGTTCGCCGACTGAATCCGCTTCAACAACGCGATATACAGCTCCCGCTCCTCAACGCCCTCAAGACGGTGGTCGTCCACATCGGCGATGTTCATCGAGGTGATCTCAATGCCGATGCCCTCCAGATCCGCTTTACAGACGTTGATCATGTTCTGAACAAGCTGATCCTTGTCGGTCATGACCTCCTCAGGCGTCATCGTGGCGATCGAGTCGCGCAGATGCCCTTCAATGATGCCGGTGGCGATTCGCGTCAGCTCCTCCCAAGAGCTTGTCAAGTTGAGGATGCGCCGAATGGCGTTGCGCTGACCAGTCGCGGAAGACGCCACCGCAAAGCTGACCGTCGCTTCGACCGTCAGCGGAACGATGCCGGCGGCTATCGCCGATTCAACGCGCACGCTTGTTGTGCGGGGGCGCATGTCCATGCGGAAAAACCGGTGTATCAACGGGAAGACGAAGACGCGCCCTCCGCGTATGGATGAAAAATCTTTGCCCTTGCCGGCGACGACCGCCAACTCGTCCGCCCCGACCAGCTTCATTTTAGTGACCAACTGAAACAGAAGCGAAATGACGATCAGTATGCCGAAGATGATGCCGAAAGCGGTCATGACCTGTCCTCCCGATGATCCGACTCGGTTTGCGCAAGCAGCTCCTTGACGCTGATGCCGAACCCTTCCTCAAAGGTTTGCAGGAAATCGACAAACGCTTCGGGACCTCGGTTCACAACGCCGTTGATGCCGCGCTCGCTGTCCATCACAACGATATTGTTGATCTTCTGGTCTCTGGCATGCGTCTCATACGCCTTGAAAAGCGTCGGCAAACGCTGCTGAACAAACAGCGCGATTCGCCCCGCCGCGCCCGCTTCCGCCAACAGCTGCGACTTCTGGTCCAGCAAGTCGTTATGCGTCGACTCCACAATCTGCACAGCCAACTGCTGACCTTGAGAATGAATCTCTGCCGCCTCCCGCTTCGAGTCCGCCTCTAAGGTGATGTCCGACTCGTTTTTCAGTTTCTGCAGCTCCACGGCCGCTTCCTGGACGGCGCGTTCAGCCTCGCTTTGGGCGCGCTCAATCGCGCTGTCCGCTTCCAGCTTCGCCTTTTCAACCTGCCCTGAGCATTCGCGCCGAAGCACCTCCAGCTCTTGCTGCGCAGTGATGATCTCCTCCGTCGCGGCGTTCTCTGCGACCGTCTCGCGCCGCTTCGCGTCCGATTCCGCCCGCTCCGCCTGCGCCTTCAACCGCGCCTCCTCAATCTCCACCTCCTGCCGCTTGCGCGACAAGGTCTTGTTGGCGAGGTTGGCGATGTAATTGGAGGTGTCCCAAATCTTTTGAAGCGACACCGACACGACGCGCATCCCAAACGTGCTAAGGTCCTGGTTGCTGTCGCGCAGAAGTTCGGCTCTGAACTGCGCCCGCTCCCCTTCCCCGCCGTCCGAATCGATTCGCGTCGGCTCCTCGCCGATGCGGTCATCCTCGTCCACGCTCTCCAGCATTCCGATCGCCTGCAGCGGCGTCGTTTTATTCAACGCGCCGCGGAAGTTTCCGACCATCGTCTGCTGTATCTGATCTCTCACCTCCGTGCGCGACTTGCCCATCAACCGCTCCACGGCGGAGTAAAGCAGCGCGTCATCCTCGTGGTCAACGCAGACGCAGGCGGTCGCGTCCGCGCCGACGGTGATTCCGTTGGCGGAGTTGACCCCCTCCACTTGCACATCGATCGGTATGGTGCCGAGGTCCAGCCCCTGCGCGCTTTGAAAAAACGGCACCACAAATGTCCATCCGCCGCGCTGAAGGCGAAAGCCGTATTCCCGCCCCTGATGCTTCGTTTTAACGCCTGTCACCACCAAAACCTGATTCGGCGGACAGACGCGAATGAGAGCTTTCAACACGACGATCATTAAGAAAAAGACGATGACGGCCGCAAAACCGCCGACGCCCGACGTCATATTGCCTAAGAGAGATTCAAGCATCGCGTTCCTCCTTGTTTGGGTTGTCGAGTGTGTTGTCAAGCGCGTTGTCGGAGCGGTTCTCAAGCGCGTCATGACGGCGGACATACACGCAGTCGTCCGTCACGCGCGCCACGCTCACGATCTCATCGAGACCGAAACTTTCCTCTGAATTTTCCGAGATTGCATACCGTTCCGCGACCAGTTGACCGACGCGCACGCGCACCTTGCCCATGCCGCCGCCTTTCGGTATCGGCACTATCACGGTCGCCTTTTCAAAAAGCAGCTCCTCCTCCTGCAGGCTGGAATCCAGGTCTGTACGTTGGAACCGAAAGAAGAGACGCGCCAAAAACGCCGACGCCGCCCCCGCTCCCAACGCCCAGAGAAGCGAAACCAGCGTCGATGAGCCGAACGCCTGCGACGCTAGACCAAAGGGACCAAAGCCGACGCAGAAATAGATGAAGATGCGCATGAAACGCAGTACCGACAAGACGGACGAGCCGCCGCCCCCTGAATCGTCCGCGCCGTCTCCGTCTCCTGCGTCTCCGCCGTCCGCGCCGTCTCCGTCGTCGCCCAACAGCCCCAGCATGTCGATAAGGACGACGCCAACGCCCAGAATCGCGGCGAACCAGTATAATCCGATCAACATGGCATTGCCCCTATGCAGATGTCAACGCCGCTAGTCTACAACAACGCCCCGCAGAACGCATCCATTTTGTACTGGCCTCATGCCTAAAGTCGAGGCATTTGAACGAATGACGGCTCTATTTATGGGAAAAGGCGCCGCTAACCATGTCGTCCCCGCTTCCTCGTTTTCACGAGGACATGCCCGCGAGGAGATGCATTCCCGCGCTAGCGGAAATCTTAAAAGATACTTCTTTCGATCCAACGCCGTTTTTAGCGGCGTCCGCAGGGCTAGTTGACAATGAAAACGTTGACGCCCATTTTATCGGCTCGTTCCGCCTGCGGGTTGGGAATCCTGTATCCAGCGACCGCAGCGACCCCCTGTTTTCCCGTGAGGCGACGTATGATGTCGGCAGATTTGAGGACGCGCTCAATGTCATCGTTGTTGATTGTGCCGGAGATTTCAAACGCGACCCAGACCTCCTTGCCGTCCCTTGCGCGCGCCTTCAGGATGAGATCGGTATTGACTATGCGCGTCCATTCTTTCTGCGTCACCATCCCGTCTTCTTCAGCTTTGTCCAAAGCTGCCATAAAGTCTTTATCTATCTCATGCAGCGCGCTCAGCATGATGACAACGCCCCGCAGGCCCATTTTTGTGAAGAGATGCCCCCTGATTCTTTGCGGCAACGACTTTTCAAGATCGCTGCCCCGGAGCTTGGCGATTTGATCCGCGTTCTGGTCGATTTTCTCCGCGTTCCGGTCAATCATTGCGATCAGCTTTTCGTAGTTCTCGTCGATTTTGTCCGCGTTCCGATCAATTTTTTTCGAGTTTGCCTCGATCATCTCCGCGTTCTGGTCGATTTTCTCCGCGTTCCGGTCAACCTTTTTTTCTATGGTCTCGATCTTCTCGTCCTGATTTACAGCGCCAACGCCCTTCTTCACCTCAACATCCTCCGTCTTGTCTAGCGGCTGCCTCTATGCAAATCATGCCGCAGAACGCTTGAAAATGCAACGCCGCCCCAAACCTCATGCGGCGCTGTAAAGCGCGATCTGCCACGGATGCCGCCGCAGCTCCACCCGCAGAGCGGTCCGCTTTCCGTCCATAGCGCGTATCGTGAGCGGCGCCGACATTCGATTCCGCAGATCCACGCTCTTCGACACATACAACGCCCACGCCGTCTGCGTCGAATACGGCGGGATGCGAAACTCCATGCCGGCGCGGTACTGCTCCCCCTTCGGATACGGCAGCGGCGCGCTTGTTTGCGCCCCTTCCAGGAGGATCGGCGGCGCCTCTTGAGCCGCGGAATAGCCGCTGAAACGGACGCTCCGAATGCGCGCCTCGCGCCCGCTTTTATTGACAAACCGAAGCGCGATCACGATCGACAGGCGGCGGTTGTCGTCCCGATGGATGAACCACGTATCCTCCGGGATCGTTTCAACTGCCAGCCCCGGTATGCGCTTTTTTTTAAAATAGAGCCGCGCCAGCCACGCCGCCGCGACCGCAGCCCCCGCCGTGAGCATTCCGTTCGGCGACAGCAGCAGCTCCAAAAACAGCTTGAAATAGGCGGAGAGGTCAGGCATTGCCGCCGCGCTCCGCCTCCCATTCTTGCCACGGCAGCGGCGGCATATGAAACGACGCCGCCTCGTCGCCCCATACCCCCGCGAGGGCGCGCCGCATCGGCGTCGTCCGTTCCAAAAACCGCTCGCAGTTGCCCCATCGATCCGTCAAATGCAGCCACGGCGGCGCGTAAATCGTATGGTACATATGTCTTGGATAAGGGCGCTCGTTTTCGGTTCCGCAATGATGCGTTCCTTGGTGGAACATAACGGCGGTTCCTGGCGGTCCCGTCGTTACATGGGCGTTTGGAAGGGTGCGATGGTTTGCGCCGTCGGGGAGGTTCGCTTTGGCGCGGTGGCTGCCGGGTATCAACGCCAGGTTTCCGACGCCCGGCTCGCTCTGGTCGGTCAAAATAAACCCTGTGCGCAGCTGTATCAGCGGCGTCGCTTCAGCCAGCTTGCTGAACGGGTACGCGCTGGAGCCGTCTTCATGAAAACCGCCGCCGCCGAAGCCGGACGGAACCATCGTCGCCCAGCTGCTTTGGAGTATGAACCGGTCGCCGAACAACGCTCTCGCCTTCGGAAGAATGGAGGGATGGTCTATCAGCGCTTCGAGGGCAGGCTCCTTTTCGTATGCCCCGCCAATCTGCCGCCACTGGTCTTGGGGCAGGTCTCGGTGAAGCCGTTCGCACGCCTCCAGCGCCGCCTGCGCCTCCTCTTGAGTGAGCGCGTCTGGGATGACGAGATAGCCGGCGCAGTCGAAGATATACCGCTCTCGGTCAGACATCGGCCCAGGTTCGCCGTAGGGGATCATGCATGGCTCCTTTCGCTCCGTTGCGTTCCGCTCTTCAGTATGGCGCTAACAGGCGTTCAGCGCATGCGCCAAGGGATGCGGCATGACAAAAACAAATGTACCCTGACAAGAGGGTTTTAAAACTGGCAGTACCTACAGGCGATGATATGCATTTTGCGCGACTGCCTGCAGATCCATGCCGTCATTCCCGCGCAAGCGGGAATCCAGAGTCCAACCCGAAACCGTCCGCGTTTCGCCAGGCAGAATCTCCCAACTAATGACATAAGTCCAGCTGGTAGTACGCTGATACGATGATGTTGATCGGAGATGCGATATGGACGGCGTCTGCGACGCCTAAGATTCCCGTTTTCACGGGAATGACGACCGGCGGGGCGGACGCTTTAGGATTAAAAACGACTATCATCGCATGAGCGTACTGCCGTCCAGCTCCTTCGGTTGACATGCCGTTCGAAAAAGCGCATCATATCGTCAACGACCTATTGTAGAGAGCGAATGATGAACGCGCAACAGACATCCCCCATACCGATCACGATCCTATGCGGATTCCTCGGCAGCGGCAAAACGACGCTCCTGAACCGCATCCTCAGCCAGAACGGCGGCTTGAAAACGGCGGTCATCGTGAACGAATTCGGCGAAATCGGCATCGACAACCAGCTGATCGAAAGCGTGGACGAGCTGAACGGCGTTGTGGAACTGAACAACGGCTGCATCTGCTGCACCATCAACGCCGACCTGATGGAGACCGTCCTGCGCCTGCTTGAAACGAGAGAGGGGCAGATCGACTATATTCTCATCGAAACAACCGGGCTTGCAGATCCGCAGCCGGTCGCGCAGACGCTCTGGATTCCAGAAATCGTCGAAAGGGCGTTCATCGACTCCATCGTTACGATGGTGGACGCGGTGAATCTGCCGCAGGCGATGGAAGAGACGCCGATCGCCGAAGCGCAGATCGCCTTCGCCGACTTTATCGTTCTCAACAAGGTCGGCGCGGCGAAGACGAAAGCTGTTCAGCGCATTGAAAAACAGATACTCGCCCTGAACCCGTTTGCGCGCATCTTGAAGACAAACTACGCCGAGATCGAGCTGAACCTGATTTTGGATGTCGGCGTCTTTCAGCTGGAGGAACCGACCGGCGAAGACGCGCATGACCATGAACATGAGCATGAGCATGATCACGACCACGACCATGAGCATGATCACGACCATGACGACGCGGAAAAAGGGTATGCGTCCGCCTCGTTTGCGTTGGACCGTCCAATAAAGGCGCAGGCGTTTCAAACCTTTTTAGAGCAGATGCCGCGAACGATTTTCAGGGCGAAGGGCGTACTCTGGTTTTTGGGAGAGGATCGACGCGCGCATTTCAATCAGGTCGGCAGCAGCGTCATGATGGAATGGGGCGCCAAATGGGTCGATACTGCCCAAAGCCAAATCGTGTTCATTGGGCAAGAATTGGATGAGGAAGCGCTTCGCAAAAGCCTAGAGCGCTGCCTTGTTGATCCGCCGATGGCGTAAGCCGTTCCCCGGTCGGTCTGTCAAGATCAGCCGCCCGTTCTCCATCTCCAGCGGCTCAAACGGATCGTTGTCGATCAACAAATGCCCGTCCAGATCCGCATGGTCGGCAAGCGGAGCGATATGCGCCATGGCGGATATGCCCGCCGAACTCTCGATCATGCAGCCGGTCATGACGCGCATTCCGTATGAGCGCGCCAATCGAGCCGCCGTCAAAACCTCCGTCGGCCCGCCGCACTTCGACAGCTTGAGATTCACCCCGTCCACGGCGCCGGCAAGGAGCGGAATCTCCTTGGCGGAACGGCAGCTTTCGTCCGCAAAAATGGGCAGCGGCGACCGCTTCCGCACATACCGCAGCCCGTCGATGTCGTCCGGGCGGACCGGCTGCTCAACCAGCTCCACGCCCAGATCCGCCAGCGCGCCGCACAGCTCAACCGCCGCTTCCCGCGTCCATCCGCCGTTTGCGTCAACCCGTATCGGTTTCTCGGACGCTTCCCGCAGCGCGCGTATCACGTCCAGATCGTTCTGCCCGCCCAGCTTCACCTTCAAGACGGCGTATTCCGCCGCCGCTTCCGCCTTTTCAAGCATACGGGCGCGGTCGTCCAGCCCGATGGTGAACGAAGTGGGCGGCATTTCGCTCGGATCGGTTCCCCATAGTTTCCATAGAGGCGCGCCGAGAGAACGTCCGAGGCCGTCCCAGAGCGCCGTTTCGAGAGCGCACCGCGCCGGTCTTCCGCCTTTGAAACGGCGCATGACCGACTCGATGGGCGCGTCGTCAGGCAAGCTTTTCAGCGCGGCGCGGAACCGTTCCAGATCGTTCACAACGCCCTCAATCGACTCGCCGTAATAAGGTCGGGGAGCCGCCTCGCCTACGCCTCCGCCCGCCCGTACCAGAACCGTTTGGCGTGTGAGGTCCGCGTCGGTTGACGCAATCTTGAACGGGTCCCGCAAGCGCAGCTCCGCGATCTCCCATTTCAATTTCATGGCAACCTCATGGCAGCGTCGCTTGTAAAGCGTCCAGCAGTTTGTCGGCGCCAAAACGTATCGGGTCGGAGGCGGGGAGTCCCGTTTGCCGCTCCGCCTCTTCAACCGCCGCGCGCGCCTCCTCGTCGGACAGATCGAACGTGTTGAGCGCGACCGCCGCCACCGGCGCGGGAGCCAGCCATCCCGCCGCCGTTTCATAGAGGCGGACAAGTTCTTTGAGCGGCGGGATCGGCAGATCGAACCGCGCGAGAAGACGGCGCGACGGCTGATGGCAAAGAACCATCGCGTTCGGCGCCGCGCCATGCAGCAGCCCGAGCGTCACGCCGGAATAGGACGGGTGCGTCAAGGAGCCCTGCCCCTCCACAAAAAGCCAGTCCGGTTGAACCGCCTCAACCCGTTCAAGCAGGATCTGCTCCGCCGCGCCGGAGATAAAGTCGGCGACGACCGCGTCCACGGCGATGCCGGCGCCGCTCAACATGATTCCGATCTGCCCCGTTGCGCAGAAGGCGGGTTTCCATCCGCGCCGGGCGGCGGCGCTGTTCATCTCTAAAGCGGCGATCATCTTTCCGACTCGGCAGTCGGAGCCGACGGTCAGAACGCGCTTCGCGTTGAGCCGCAGGGCGCGCCCTCTTCCGACAGGCAAATTTTCAGGCGGACGGCGCAGGTCCCATATCCGCGCGCCCGATCTTTTCGCCGCCTCGGCGAATTCAGGGTCTAGCGCCAAGAACTGATGCAGCCCGCTCATCACATGAAGCCCATGGCGCAGCGCCGACAAGATCATGGAGCGCCAGCTTTCTGGAAGCGTTCCCCCAGGCGGCGCGATGCCGATGACTAGCAGCGTCGGGCGGAGCCGAAACGCCTCCTCTATGCTTGCGACGACAGGAACGTTCCCGCCGATCCCGATCGCCTCCTGCGCCGTGCGTCCGGCGTTCATCGAGTCGATGACGCAGACGGCGCGGTCGGAACGGTAGCGGAGCATCGCCGCCGCAAATTTCGACTCCAACGCGCCGAACGAACCTTCCGCCAGTATGGCGGCTTTTTCTTTGGCTAAATCGAACGGATACTTCAGCATGAACCCCCATCAAACTATCATCGCTTTTAATCTTAACGCATCCGCCGAGAATCCTCAAAACATGGCGATGGACATCATGAAGAAGGAACAAAGCCGCCGCGCGCTCTTAAAACCCCCTAGCCCCTTTTTCAAGGGTGTCGGACGCGCCGCCGCATACGCATTCCGTTGCGGTCTTTTCAATCGCCATGGTCAAGGTGCGGGTGATCCACGGCGAGTTCATCCGTTTCTTTGACGGTAAAGAGCGCCGACGCCGCCCCGACAACGATAAAAACGCCGCCGATGGAGGTTGCCATCGGAAACGTTTCGCCGACCGTAAGAAATGTCATTGCAGGCGTGAAGACCGCCTCCATCAGAACGATGAGCGACGCGCGGTGCGCCTTGATCCGCTTTGACGCCCAGGAGTAGATCGCATACGGCAGGCTAAATTGAATAAACCCAAGCAGAATCAGCAGCCCAAATTGAGCGGGCGTGAACGCAAACGAGCCGAAGAGAAACACCGCCGGCGCCATCAACAGCGCGGAGCCGAGCGTGTTGAGCGCGACGACAGCGAACGGGTCCGTATGCCGAAGCGCGCGCAGCGCGATGAGCAGCAAGCCGAAGAAAAGACCGCTTAAAAGAGCGACAAACATCGCCGACCGGTGCGAGACCGGATTCCCAAAAAAGAGAACCGCGACGCCGGTCATCGCGGCGGTCATGGCGGCCGCTTCGGTCGTGCGCATGCGTTCCTTCAACAAAAACGGAGACAAGACCGCCACCCAGACGGGCGCCGTGTATTGAAGGATGATCGCATTTGCCGCGGTGGTCATCGTCATCGCGGCGACGAGCGTGGAGGTCATCGCCGTGAACATGAGAACGGACGCGCCGACCCAGATCGGTTTCGCGCGCCGCAAAGCCCAACGGCGCCGCCAGCCGATCAGCGCAAAGCATAAACCGCCCAAAAGCGAGCGGTAGAACGCAATCGCAATTGCGTCCAGACCGCCGCCTTGAGCGTCCAAGAGTTTGATGAGCGGGCCGTTCAGGCTCCAGAGCGCCGCCGTTAGAAGCAGGGCGGCATGGGCGGTTCTACTCTTCTTCTTTTGGATAGCCCGCCTCCAGCGCCAACAGAGAGTAGGCCGTCACCAGAACAGGTTCGCCCTCAAACCACCGGTCTGCTTCGTTTAGAGGCCAGGACCCTTCCTCGGTCTGCATCCCCATCAGCTGCTCGGAAAGTTCGGCGTACCAGTTGATCGTGTCACCGTCCGTCGTTTCGAGCAGCTTCTCGCCGTATGCGGCAAGCGCCTTCGACATCGTGTGATAGCCGTAATACAGCCCCTGTTTTCCGATCGGATAATTTTCGTCCAGACTCCAGTGTTCGCGTATCCATTCATACGCGGCTTGAACGCGGGCGTCTTCTCGGTCGACATCCGCATAGATGAAGCTGAGCAGCCCCGCGTAGGTCATCGTCGCATAGGAACGGGGGCGTCCAAGCTCATCCTCCCCCGCCTTGCTGACGCCGGGCGAATACACGAAGCCGCCGTCGTCGCCCGCCCATTCCTGATCGTTCGTTTCGCTGTTGTTCTGCAGCCTCGACAGGAACAGAATGGCGTTGTCAAAGACCTTCTCGTCTTCGTCGGTTCCGCTCGCTTTCAGAGCTTGAAGCGCGATGTTCAGGTTCGACAGGTCGCGCACATCCGGGTCGCTGCCGTATCCGATGCCGCCGTAGTTGGAGTCCTCCGGCGACGCTCCTTCGCCTTCGTCCGTTTGCGAGTTGATGAGGTACTGGCGCGCTTTTTTTGCCGCTTCGGCGTATTTTGGATCGTCCGCCGCGGAGAGCGCCATCAGCGCGGTGGAGGTGTTGTAATTGGGCAGCGGCAATTGCGAATCCGGGTCGTAGATCGAACCGTCTTCCCGCTGCAGTTTGACCATCCAGTCCAGCGCCGATTTCACTTCGGGGCTGTTGGCGTTGTATTTGCCCCCTGGGTGATTCAGGAACGCTGTCGCGATCAGCCCCGTCATGCCGGGTCCGTATTCGGAGCGCCATGCCCCGTTTTCATCTTTCTGTTCTGCAAGCCACTCAAGAGCCTTGTCAATGGAGGCGTCAATCGCGCCCAGATCGGCCTCGGGGATCTCTGCTGCCGCCGCCGCTGCCATGATGAGTACAGCGGCGCCAGCTGCGAACCGTTTAAACATGTTGATTCCTTTCCCCTGCGGCCGTGTCCGGCGCAGGTTATTTAAGTTCGAAAACAATGGGAACGACAACCGAGATTTCGTCCCCTTTTTGCGCAACTGGGAACGGCGGAAACGGCGCCGCGCTTTTGACCGACTGCAAAGCCGCGCTGTCGAGAGATTTGTACCCGGATTCCTCCGCGATTTCGCTTGAAACGAGCGTTCCGTCCCGTTTCAAAACGAACCGAATCTTCGTTTCGCCTTCAAGGTTGGCTTGCAGCGCGTACGAGGGGTATTTCTGCTTCCCCGAAATCTTCAGTCGAAGCTTCTCGTAATAATCGCCGTCCACCTCGAACTCCCTTTTCTGAGGGGTCCTAGCCCCCTGGTCAAGGGAGGAAACAATGCCGCTCGGTTCCAACTCGGTCGGCGGCGTCGGACTATCGGGCGGTCCAGCGCTTGTGATTTCGGGCGGACCTATCTCGATGGGGCCAAGATCTGGACTGTTCGGAAGATTGACGCTCGGCGGAATGTCCGGAAGCTCAGAAGGACCCTGAATCAGGTCGGAGGAGCCGGACGGAATCTGGATGTCGGTGCGGATCCCGGTCGGGTTTATGTTCACATCCCGCGTCGGCAGGTTCACATCGATATCCTTCAACGCAACAGGGTTGCGTTCAATATCTCTGTCCCGCCGAACGATCGGATCCCGCGTCTCCGGAGGATCCACATGGACGTCGATATCCCATTCAACGTCGGTCTCTTGAAGATGTTCCTCAAGCACAATTGCAGTCAGCGCAGCTGCGATGGCGACATGCACAACAATCGAGACGAGAAACGCCGGAGCCGTCTGTTTTTTCTTGCGAGTAAGCATCTCCACTCCTTTACATTGCGAGTCTGGCAGATACATGGACGTTCGACTCTATCATATAGTATAACGCATGCCGTTTTTTTTCGCAACACCTAACTTGTTCAAAAAATGGACAGCGCTGACCATTTTTTGAACAGCGGGCTCAAAAACGCGCCGCTATTCGCCGTTCAAACCCGTATGACGCAAAAACAGCGCCAACTTTCAACCCAAGACCGCGGAGACCGAAAATGAACATCCTAGCCGTCAACGCAGGCAGCTCCTCTTTCAAATTCAAACTTTTCAACGCGGCGGCTGAAACCGTCCTGGCGCAAGGCGCTGTAGAGCGCATCGGCGGAAACGCCTCCGCGTTTCAATACCGATACGGCGAGACCCGCGCGGAAGGCGCGTTGAAGGCGCCCGACCATCTGCCGGCGGTTCGGCATGCGATCGATTTCTTGAATAAGACGCGCGCCCCGCGCTTAGACGGCGTCGGGTTCAAAACGGTCTTCGCAAAGGGCTTCACCCGTTCGACGCTGATCGATGAGCATGTGATCGCCGGTTTGGAGGCGTATATCCCTGTCATGCCGATTCATAATCCCGCCTATCTTGCGTGCATACGAACCTTCCAATCGCTGACGCCGGACGTTCCGCTGGCGGCCGTTTTTGAGACGGCGTTCCATGAGACGATTCCGCCGCATGCGCGCGAGCTGGGCTTGCCGCGCGCTTGGGCGGAACGGCATGGCTTGCGCCGATACGGGTTCCATGGCGCCTCGCACCGCTGGGTTTCGGAACGCGCGCCGCAGATCATGAAGGAGCATGGGCTGAAAATCGGGCGGGAGCCGCTCCGTCTCATCTCCTGCCACCTCGGCGGAAGTTCGTCTCTCTGCGCTGTATTGGGCGGGAAGTCCATCGATGTAACGATGTCGTTCAGCGCCCAGAGCGGCGCGCTGCAAAGCACCCGATGCGGCGATCTCGACCCGTTCATTCTGATCTATCTCATGAGCGTTCACGGCATGAGCGTTGAGGAGATTTCGCGCGAGCTGATGACAAACGCCGGTTTAGCGGGCGTGTCCGGCATTCCCGGCGGCGATCTGCGCGATTTGCTTGACGCAGCCGAAAAAGAAGACGACAATGCGGCGTTGGCTCTGGACGCTTTCCATTACGGCGTCAAGAAAGCGGTCGGCGCCTACGCGGCGGCGCTGGGCGGAGTGGACATCCTCGCGTTCACCGGCGGAATCGGCGAACGGAGCGCCGCAACCCGCCAAGCCGTCTGCGCTGACATGGAGCGCCTCGGTTTAAAGCTGGACGCGGCGCGTAACGAAACGGTTCAAGGCGAAGGCATCCTTTCGTCAAACGACAGCGAAGCCGCGATCATGACCGTTTCAGCCAACGAAGAGTACATTGTGGCGCGTGAAACGGCGCGCTTGATCAAAGAGAAAGGCGACAGATGAGCGATAAGCATCGATGCATTATGATCGGAGCGGGAGGCATGGCGGGCGGCTGGATACGCAGTTTCATGCCGCCGTTTTTTGACCGGATGGAGGTGGTCGCGCTGGCGGAAATACGGGAGAATGTCCTGAACGATCAGGGCGATTTTCTGGAGCTGCCCGCGTCCAGGCGTTTCACCGACATGCATAAAGCGTTTGAATCGGTCGAAGCCGATTTTGCCGTTGTGGTGATACCGCCCGCCGTACACCGAGAAGCGGCTGTCGGAGCCGCCGAAGCGGGCATGCATGTCTTGAGCGAAAAACCGATTGCGGACAGCTGGGAAGACTGCGAGGCGATCTACCGCGCGGTTCAAAAAGCGGGCGTGAAGATGCAGATCACGCAGAATTACCGGTACACTCCGCGCATCATGACCCTGAAACATGCGGTCGAATCGGGCGCGGTCGGACGTCCAAATTACATCATGTCCCGTTTTTCGGCAGATTACAGGCGCCGCGGCGCATGGGGCGCGTTCCGCCATGAGATTGACCATACGCTGCTCGTGGAAGGCTCGGTTCACCACTTTGATCAGATACGCAACATTGCGGGGGCCGACTGCGACACGGTCGCCGGCTGGGAATGGAACCCCGACCATGAAAGCTTCGACGGCGAATGCTGCGGAACCTACGTCATGCGGCTCAACAACGGCGTCTACGCCCATTACGAAGGCAACTGCCTCGCCGCCGCCGACCAGAACAGCTGGCACGCGGAATACTACCGCGTTGAAGGCGACGAAGGCGCCGCGGTTGTGGACAGGGACGGCGTTGTGCGCGTCCTGAAACACACGCCGGGGCAAGGCGTCGCCGTTGAGGAGGCGGAGCGCGTCTCGCCGCAATGGGGCGGGCATCATGCAATTGTGCATCAGTTTTTGGAATGGCTGGACGGAGGCGAGGCTCCCCCGTCCGCTCTTTCGGACAACATCAAGAGCGCGGCTCTGCTGTTCGGCGCGATTGAAGCGTCGCAAACGAACCGGACGGTTGATGTGCAGGCAAAGTTGGCGGCGCTGACAGGGTAGTACGCTCATACAGAGATATACGCGGCGCCGCGTCCGATTCCCCTTGAAAATGGCGCTAGGGGTTTAAAGGACGTGCGCGGCGGCTGGATGCCTTAAGATTCCCGCTTACGCGGGAATGACGGCCAGGTTGGCGGCGCTGACAGGCTAATCGGCTTTCGGAATGGGGCGTCCGTGCGGGTCGACGCTCGGATTTCCAAGCGTGTTGGACAACGCCTCCAGCGTCTCTTTGTCGATGTAATGCTCCAGCAGATGCGCGGCGCTGTGGAGATGATCGTCGGGAAGGCCGACCTCGTTGCTCAACAGCGTTTCCCACAGGCGATGGGCGCGCAGCAGTTGCGCGGCGCGCCCCATTCCCGCTTCCGTCAAGGCGAGCGTTCCCGCGCCGTCTTGAACCGCCCATCCTCTCCGCCGAAGCCGCTTAAAAACGCGCATCGCCCCGCCCGCCGACGCGCCGAGACGCTCCGCCAGCGACGCCGACGCGAGCGGTTCGCGCCCTTCTTCTTGAGAGCGGTAGAGCGCGCCCAGCGCGTTCTCTTCCGCGACGCGGCGCGTCAGCTGAACCCTCCGCGTCAACCGAGACAGCAGCCCATGACGAGGCGACAGAACCAGCGCCGTAAAAAAGAGACCCGCGCCGACAACCGCCATCGCGCCGGCGGTTGAACAGTCGAGCCAGACGCTCAAATGCCAGCCGGCGAGGGCGCAGAACAGACCATGCCCCGCCGAGATCCAAAGCATCGTCGACAGCCTGTCCGTAAAAAGATACGCGGTCGCGCCGGGCGCAATGAGCATCGCAATGACAAGTATCGCGCCGACCGCCTCAAAAGAGCATACGACTGTCAGCGACAGAACCGTCATAAGGCCGTAATGAACAACGGCGGCGCTGACGCCCATCGATGTCGCCAGCTGCGGATCGAAGGAGGAGATGAGCAGCGGGCGGTAAAACAGAACGACCCCCCCAATAACGACCAGCGCCGCGCACAGCAAAATCATCGTCGATTCCGGCCCCGCCGTCCATCCAAACCATTCGGCGCGCGCTTCAAACGGGACGAAGGCGATCTCGCCGTAGAGAACGCATTCCTGGTCAAGGTCCACCTTGTCCGCCATGAGCGAGATGAGTAGTACACCGAACGCGAACAGCGCCGTAAAGACGACGCCCATCGAAGCGTCCGCCTTGATGCGGCTGCTTTTATAGACCGCCTCAATGAGCGCCGCCGTCAAAACGCCGACGACAGCGGCGCCGAGAAACATCGGAAAAGAGGCGCGCGAACCTGATAACAGAAAGGCGGCTGCAATGCCCGGCAAGACCGCATGGCTGACCGCGTCTCCGATCATCGCCATGCCGCGCAGTATCAGAAAACAACCGACAATTCCGCAGGAAATTGCCGCCAGCGCGCCCGTCGCCACCACCCAGAAGGAAGCGTCGATATTGGCGGCGCCTGTCCACTGGTCAACGAAGACCCGCGTCCATTCGAAAGGCGGTATCAGATCGTTCATTCGGCGCGTCCTTTTTCCAGCTCTTCTTCCAACCGCTGAACGATCTCGGTTCCAAGCAAATGCTCAATCTCTTCCGAGTCTTCTTGGGCATGGTCAAGAGCGATTTCAGCCTCGCGGGTGAGGTACAGTTCCCACAGCTCTCTGTTGCGGCGGATTCGTTCCGCGCGGGCATGTCCTTCTTTGGTGAGGATCAGGTTTCTGCCCCCGCCGCTTTGGGCGAGACCTTGCCGGACGAGCTCCGCGCCGGCGCGCGGCTCAACGGCGCCCCCTTTCAGCAACTCGCGCAGGGCGTCTTCCAGCGCCGCCCGTTTGCGGTTGGACCGCCTGCGCATCATGCGCGTCAGAACCCCATGCCGAGGCGAAAAACCGTACGCAAGCGCAAAAAGAAACGCGGCGCACAAAACCATCAGCGGACCCGTCGGCAAACTGGGACCCAGAAAGCTGATGAACGAACCCATCAACCCAGAAAAAGCCCCGATTGCAGCCGACATGAGCGTCAAATGCGGCAACCGATCTGTCAACAGATACGCGGTCGAAGCGGGAATGACAAGCATCGCCGAGACGAGAACGACGCCGGCGGCTTGAATCGAGACGACCACAGCGGCTGTCAGCATGCACATCAACAGCCAGTGGAACAGCCGAATCGGTATGCCGATGGAATGGGCGTAGATTTCGTCAAAACTGACCGCGGCAAACTGCTTGAAAAAAACCAATATGACCGCCAAGCAAAGCGCCGCGACCGACGCAAGCCAGACAAGATCGCCAACGCTCATGGCGGCGGCTTGTCCAAAGAGAAAATTGTCGAGACCGCTCTGATTTCCAAACGAGGGCATCTTTTGAATGCGCGTCAACAGAACGATCCCTAAACCGAAAAAACCGGACAGGACAATGCCCATCGCCGCGTCCGGTTTGACGCGGGAATACCGCGTGGCGACGCCCATGCATCCCGCCGCGGCGGCTCCTGCCGCCATCGCGCCAATAAAGATCGGTCCGGGCGCCTTCGCTCCAGCCGCTAGAAAACCGACCGCGACGCCAGGCAGAACGGCATGCCCCAGAGTGTCGCCAATGAGCGACAAACCGCGCAGGACGATAAAAGACCCTAACGCGCCGCACAAAACGCCCAATAGAATCGACCCGACGGCGCCAATCCGCACCGAAGCGTCCGACATCTGCAGGAACCGGTACGCTTGGTCAAGCCAGCCGCCGCCGATGTCCATGTCCGCGATGCGTTCGGCGCGGGCGAGAGCGGCCGCCGTCCACAGCCCCGCTCCGACTGCCAGCCGTCTTGGTCTCAACGCTTCGCCTCCCAGACCGCGTCCGCCGCGTCGGAGAGTATCGTCAAACGCCCGCCGTATGTTTTTTGAAGCAGCGCGGGCGTGAACACCTCTTTAGCCGGCCCGTAAGCGACAACGCGCATGTTCAATAGAAGCAGATCGTCGCAGTTCCGCCGCGCCGAGTCGAGATCATGGCTGACAACAAGAACTGTCTTGCCGCGCTCCCGAAGCTCGCTCAACAGCTCCAGGATCGCCTTCTCCGTCGCAGCGTCCACTCCCACAAACGGCTCATCCATCAAATAGACGTCCGTTTCCTGCGCCAACGCCCGCGCCAGAAAAACGCGCTGTTGCTGACCGCCCGACAGGTTTGAAATCTGCCGGCGGGCGAACGCCGCCATCCCGACCTTTTGAAGCGCCTCTTGAGCGGCTTGCCGGTCCGACGCCTTGAGACGCCCAAACCAGCCGAGGCGGCCGTATCGACCCATGAGAACGACATCCAGCGCCGTGACGGGAAAGTCCCAATCGACCGATTCGCGCTGGGGGACATAAGCGACCCGCCGCCGCGCCTCTTTGATCGGTTTGCCGAAAATCTTCACCCAACCTGAAGAGGCGGGCAGCAGCCCCATCGTTGTTTTCAAGAGCGTGCTTTTGCCCGCGCCGTTCGGTCCAATCACCCCGACAAGACGCCCCTGCGGAATAGCGACATCCACATTCCAAAGAACAGGGCGCTTGCTGTAGCTGACCGTTAGGTTGTGCGTTTCAATTGCCGGGATCATTCCGACTCGCGCTCCGTTTTGCGCGACAGGGCGTCCACGATGGTACGCATGTTATGGCGCGCCATGCCGATGTAGGTTCCTTCGGGCGTTCCTTCGGCGCCCATGGCGTCTGAAAACAGCTCGCCGCCGATTTGGACGCCTGCGTCCTCGGCGACGCGCTCAATGGCGCCTCTTGGGACGCTGGATTCCACAAAGATCGCCGGCGCCTGATGCTGTCGAATAAAGTCGACCAGGTTCACGATGTCTGCATGCCCTGGCGATAGTATCGTCGAAATGCCCTGCAAGCCGACCACTTGAAACCCGTACGCCCGCCCAAAATAACCGAAAGCGTCATGGCTTGTAACAAGAATGCGCCGCTCTTCGGGTATCAAGCGCGCCTGCTCCGCGCACCATTCGCCCAGCGCCTCCAGCTCTTTTGCATACGCCTCGGCATTTTGGCGGTACTCGTCCGCTCCGTCAGGGTCTTTTTTGGTCAATGCCTCCTGAACGACCGGAACGCATTCCGCCCAAAGCGAAACGTCAAACCATATATGCGGGTCGTAATGCTCCAGCTGCGGCAGATCAATCAAACGCGCTTGGTCAACCGCTTCAGCGACCGCTATCACATCTCCCCCCTGCTTTTCGATTTGTTCAAACAGCTCCGACATTTTGCCTTCTAGAAAAAGCCCGTTGTAGAAGATCATGTCCGCGCTGCGCAGGGCGGCGGCGTCGCTGGGCGTCGCCTTGTAAAGGTGCGGGTCTACGCCGGGACCCATGAGCGTTGTCGTCTGAACGCGGCTGCCGCCGATGTTGTTGACAAGGTCGCCGACCATGCCGGTCGTCGCGACAATGCGGAGCTTGCCGTCGTCGGACGGTTCCTGGGCGTCCGGTTTGTTTCCGCAGCCTGATAGAAAGCTCCAACCGACCGCCGTAGAAATGAGCAGCAATGCGAGGCGCGGCGTCATCAAATACCCTCTCCCGTTCATATTTAGCCTTAGCTAAATATAACATGGCGAAGGCGGACGCGCAACAACGGCGACGGATCGCAGGCGGGTACGCCCATAGCGTCCGCGCCGCCTGTCCCTGTCATTCCCGCGTAAGCGGGAATCTTAAGGCGCCGCCTGTCCCTGTCATTCCCGCGTAAGCGGGAATCTTAAGGCGCCGCCTGTCCCTGTCATTCCCGCGTAAGCGGGAATCTTAAGGCGCCGCCTGTCCCTGTCATTCCCGCGTAAGCGGGAATCTTAAGGCGCCGCCGCGCCGCCCTTTAAACCCCCTTTCAAAGAGGAGTCTAGGAACCCCCCCTTGCGCCGAAACCGCTTAAGCCGTATGATGAGCGCAACTCAAATTCTACAAGGCTGGCAGATGAGAGAATCTTTAAAACTGAACCCTTTTGACACGCTGGAAGAACGCATCGAAGCGTTTGACAGGGACGGCTTCGCCTATTTTCAAAACGCGATGGACGCCGAGCAGGTCAAAAACCTGCGGGACGCCATGGACGCGCTGTCCGCGATTCCGGAAAGTTTTGACAAATACCATACCGCCGAGCAGCGCGGCTTTTTTCAAAAACATATCAACAACGCTTTCAACCGCGCGCCCGAATTTCTCCCCTGCCTCGACTGGCCCGATGTGATCGACCTCGCCGAAGCGGTACACGGAGGCGACTGCCATGTGATCGGGATGACCGCATGGGTCACCGGACCGGGGCGCCCCGATCAGGGGCTGCATGTCGACTGGCTGCCTGTCCCGCTGCCTGAGGATGTCGCCGCGGATCCGCGCGTCAAGATACCCGCCTTCATCACGACAGCGCATTACTATCTGAACGATCTATACGAGGAGCTGGGTCCGACCGTCTTTGTGCCGGGGAGCCACCGTTCAGGGCGCCGGCCTGAAGCGGACGGCAAATGGAACGGCGTCGGCGAGCAGAGCTGCCTATGCAAAGCGGGCGACGCCGTCCTGTTCCGCAGCGACGTCTGGCACCGCGGAACGGCGAACACAAGCGAAGAGACGCGGTATCTGCTGCAGGTTCATTACGCGCATCGGATGATCACGCAGAAGTATCCGCCGTATCTGAACAGGTTTCAGTTTGAAGACGCGGTACTTGAACGGGCGACGCCGAGACAGAGGCGACTTATGGGAGACCACCGACCAGGCGCTTACGACTAAGACATGGGGGGTTATTGATTTGAGACGTCCCAAAGGAGGATGGTGCCGTCGTCGCTTCCGCTGGCGATAGTCCGGCCGTCCGGCGAATACGCCACGGAAAAGACGTAGCTTGTATGCCCTTCGCGCGTTCTGAGAAGCGCGCCTGTTTGCGCGTTCCAGATTCGAATCGTGCTGTCCGCGCTGCCACTGGCGATGGTCCAACCGTCCGGCGAATACGCCGCGGAAAGGACGCTGTCCGTATGCCCTGTAAGCATTCGGAGATGCGCGCCTGTTTGCGCGTTCCAGATTCGAATCGTGCCGTCCGCGCTGCCACTGGCGATGGTCCGGCCATCCGGCGAATATGCCGCGGAATAGACCCTGTCAATATGCGCTGGAAGCGTTCGGAGAGTGTCCCCTGTTTGCGCGTTCCAGATTCGAATCGTGTTGTCATCGCTGCCGCTGGCGAGCGTTCTGCCGTCCGGAGAATACGCCACAGAACGGACCCAGTCAGTATGTCCTATAAGCGTTCGGAGAGTGTCCCCTGTTTGCGCGTTCCAGATTCGAATCGTGTTGTCTACGCTTCCGCTGGCAATCGTCCGACCGTCCGGAGAATACGCCGCGGAAAAGACGCTGTTCGTATGCCCTGGAAGCGTTCGGAGAGTGCCTCCTATTTGCGCGTTCCAGATTCGAATCGTGTTGTCTATGCTTCCGCTGGCAATCGTCCGACCGTCCGGAGAATACGCCACGGAAAAGACGTTGCTCGTAGTACGTATCAAAGAGAGCTCTCTGCCGGTCTGGGCGTCGTAGATCCAAATGCCAATACTGCCGGCAACTGCAATCGTTTTACCATCTGGCGAATATGTAAGCTCGATAATTGATCCTTTGCCGAGGCGGGCTTTGGCGCCTTGCGGCAGCCCCCACTGCGTATAGTCTTCAAACCGCTCAGGCAAAGAGGGCGGCAGGGGGCGGGGCGTCGGAACAACAAGATTCGGTCGGCCGACATATCCAATCAGCTTTTTCAGCGCGTTCGAAGGTACGGCAAAGTTCAGGTTTTGTCCTAGCGCAATCTCCGCCGTAGAGACGCCGACAACTTCTCCCTTCGCGTTCAGTACAGGTCCGCCGCTGCTCCCTTCCGAGATGGGAGCTGTCATCTGTATCAGTTTGCTGTCGGGCAGGGCGCCGCGGATGCCGCTCACCAGTCCGTCTGAGAACGTTCCTTCTAGGAACCCTATCGGGTTGCCGACCGCATAGATCGGCTCTCCGATCTGGAGCGCATCGCTGTCGCCGAGGGGCAGCGCCGGCGCGTTCAAAGACGAGACGATCAGCAACGCCAAGTCCTGTTCCGCGTCCTGCGCAGCGACGCTATCGATGGGGTGAAAATGCTCTTGGTTCACCATCCGAACGCCGATGATCGCCGCTTCGTCAATCACATGCTGGTTTGTGGCGATAAGACCTTCTCGTACAAAGAAGCCGCTGCCGATGCCGATGATTTCCCCCTCTGCGTCCTCCGCGACGACCAGAACGGTCGACTCGAGCGTTTTTTTGGCGATGTTCATGTGCCGTCCTCTAGTTGATATGGGTTCATGAGCATATGGACAATGGGGCGAGAAGTCAAGGGGGATATTCGCGGCGCTGTCCGATTCCCCCCTTGAAAAGGGGGCTAGGGGGGTTTTAAAGGGCGGGCGGCGCCTCTGGATTCCCGCTTACGCGGGAATGACGAACTGGTTGTCGTCTAACTTCTCTCGCTCGCCGCCTGTTTGTAAAGGGCGAAGCGGGCTTTGATTTCGCGGGAATGCTCTGAGGATAAGGCGGGAGCATGATGGGCGGACATGGCGCGGGCGGCGTCTTCGGGCGTTTCATGGGTTCCATGTCCGACGGCGGCGAGCATTGCCGCGCCTAAGGCGGCTGTTTGGCGATGTTCAGAGACGCGCAGCGTTTGGACGCCCAGCGCGTAGGCTGCATAATGGGCGTAGACGCCCTTTCGGTTGACGGCGCTGACCGCGAGAGAGGATGGTTGAGCGCCAGCTTTCAACGCGAGCGACTCGATGCGCGCCGCCGTCTCATACGCCGCCGCCTCCCAGAACGCTGTCCGGAGGGCGTCTGCGTCCATGTCATGCGCCGCGGCGATCCATGCGCTTTCCCAGCTCTCCCCGCTCAACGGAAGGATGGGCGGCGCCTGCGCGGACTGAACGGCGGGCGTTGACATCTTGAAACCCATCTGACGCTCTAATTGGGCGCGCCGTTCGCGCAGGGGGAGTTGTCGATGAAAGACGCGCCCGTTTTCGCCGGCGAGGCCGACCGCCGGCGGCGCGTCCAAACAGGCAAACGCGGAGCCTGTCGACGCCGCGCCGACGCCCAACGCCCGCCCAAGCGGGTCGCTGCGTCCAACGATGACCGGTATCCCGATCTCCACGCCGAACGCCTCGCGCGCCTCTTTCGCCGCATAGCCGGAGTTGCGGAAGGAGACCGTCATGCGCGGCAGCTGGGATGGGCGCAAACCGACCGACGACAAGCGGCGAGGGCGCGCTCTGCCTGTCCGCCGATGTACAAGCCCGGCGAACGAAAGCGGATCGGAGCAGACCTCGCCGCACAGCTTCATTCCGATGTAGTCTTTTGCAAAGCAGACCCACTGGATGCGTTTCTTGCCCGCCGCCCGCTTCATCGCCCAGCGTATTTTGCCGGGGTATGCGTTCGCGCGGCGGTCCTGTTCGCCGATTGCCGGGAGCGCGGGTTCGGCGCGTTCATTTAAAAAAACGAGATGGCGCCGCCCCGTCAAACCGACCGCGGCAACTTGGGAGATGTCCAGCCCCTTTTCTTGCGCGCGTCGCCAGCTTTTCAGGACCGCGCCGCTCCATTTCTCTGGGTTGTAGACCGCCCAACCGGGGCGCGGGGCGCGACTCGTAAAGCGGGCGATTTCATAGGCGGCGCAGCGGCCGTCGGCGGTATAAAAACCTGTTGAGGCGCGCGACTCGCCTATGTCAATGCCGGCAAACAGCGGTTCCGCCGAATCCATTTCTCCCGCCCCTTATCCTTTGAAGTCGAAGGTCTCGTCCGCCGATTCAACCACCGCGGCAGGGGCGACGCCCAGCGAAGCGTCCGCCGCGCCTGTGAGCAGGTTGGTCGGCGAGATGCGCCGCCGCCGCTCCAAGATGCGCCGCAGCCGCTCTTCGCCGAGGTCTTTTCGCGTCTCCGAGAGCGTTTCGTCCAGCGGAACGGCGGAACCGCCCCGCAGCGCCGACGGGTCGATCAGCGTCACGCGCCGCTTCTTTAACTGAAGCAGGAACAGATCGCCTGTCCGCAGATACAGCATGCCGCCGCCATGCGCCGCTTCGGGTGTGGCATGTCCAATTGCCGCGCCGTAGGAGACTCCCGAATAACGCCCGTCGCTCATCAATACTGCAAGCGGGTTCAGGTCGGCGTTGTGGTTGATGTACTGGGTCGGCGAAAACTGCTCAGGCATGCCGAACGCGGCGGGACCCTGTCCGCTGATGAAGATGATCATTTTCAAGACCCGCTCTTGAACCATCGCGTCAAACAGCGCTTCATACGGCAGCCCCTCAACCTGAAATCCAGGCGCGTTGAAACATGCCTGCGCCTTCAGATTCTCATGCGAAAACGCCCGCCGGTCGCGCAGATCGCTTAAAATGCGCGGGTTCAGCAGGGCGTCGGTTGCCTCTTCCTCGTTTTCAAAATACAGCCCGAAATGCGCCTTTTCGTCGAACGCTTCGATCTGCTCCGCCTTCATGCCGCTGATCTTGACGACCGCCGTCTCAAAAAAGTTGCCTCTCAAGACATCGATGCCGCTGTATGATCGGCGCGGCTGGGAGAGTATGATCGGGTTCTCCGTCACGCCGGACGCCGCCAAATTCCGCGCGTCCGACAACCGCTCGCGCCATGTCGTTCCCGCCGCTGTCGGCGCGTCCAAATGAACGGGAACGCCGTTTTGTTGAAGCTCGTATAAAACCGTCTCCATGCCCCGTATCTGTCCGTCGCAGCATTGCTGGGCGAGCGCAAAGATGTCCCGCCCCTCCGTCAACGAGTAGTCGAACAGGTCGGGTATCGGATGCGCGTCAATGATCGTTTCCAGATCGGACAGGCTGAACCGCACGCCCGCGTATCTCATCGCCGCAATCAGATGCATGACCAGATTCGTGGAGCCGCCGGTCGCTGAAAAGACGCGGACGCAGTTTTCAATGTTCGCCTTCATAACGCCGGCGACGCTGTAATCGGGGTCGTTGCAGTAGCTGAGCAGCGCGTTCACCGCGTCGTCGATCTGCGCCTGCGTCGGCGGCTCGGTGAGCAGCTCAAGGGACGGGTGAACCATCCCAAACGCGCTCATCGTATGGCGGGACGAATTGCCGGTGCCGTTGAATGCGCAGATGCCGCCTTTTCCGTCGCAGGTGTTGACGGCGAGGTACTTCAAAAAATGTTTCTTCTCCAGCTCTGTGATGACGCCCTCCTGCGTCATTCGGTCGAAGATGCCTTTGAACGCCTGATCAGACGCGCACTGGAGAATAAAGGCGGCGGTTCCGCGGATGTCTTCGGCAAAATGCGGCTTGCCCATCTTCTCGGCGCGGACGGCGGCATCCTCTAGCTCGGCGCGGAGGCTCTGCGGTATTTCGCCCCCTTTCAGTACATGCGCGGGCGCGAATGTGGCGAACACGGGGGCGTCGCCCCGCCGCTGACGCGCCATGTCCAACGCCGCCAAACCGCTCAAAATGCCCATCGGCGTTTTGTCGCAGCCCTGAATCACAAACGCGCCATGGTACGACTGACCCTCCATCTGGTTCACGATCATGGCGGCGACCGCGTTGCGCGACTGCAGCGAATAGCACATGCCCATGTTGCTCTGGGCGGTTCCGTCGCAGACGACAGGGATGGAGAAGTAGAACGGAACGCCGCCCTTTTTCCAGATTGCATACGCCGCTTTTAAGACGGTTTCCCAGTCAACCACATGCGCTGGATGATCAAGCGAGCCGCCGATGATTCCGATGCGCGGCGCGTTCTCTTCTAGGCGGTCGTAAATCGCCTCCAGCGGGTAGTCGATGTCGTTGAACTTCAGCGCATACCGCGCCCTGTCCAGCAGCCCCGCGACGGTGATCGGCTCGTTCGCTTTGCCTTGAATGTTCTCGGCGTAACTGTTCGCGCCTTTGAGTATTTTGAGTTCCCGCATCTTCGGCTCCTTCAGCTGCCGCCCGATTTGCGTTTAGGTTTCAAACGACGTGAAGGCGTTGTACTGCGCGCCGAGTTCGTCAAGGTTGCGTTTGATGTCGTCCGCGGAGCGGCGGTCGCTGCCTTTGAACATCATATGTTCAAGAAAATGGCTGACGCCGCTCACTTCGGGCGTTTCGTCGCGCGAGCCTGTCTTGACGAAATAGCCGCACGCCATCGATTGCGCCGCCTCGTTCCGTTCACCGACGATGACGAGGCCGTTGTCCAGTTTCGTATGCATGAACTCCATTGCGTTTTCTCCTTTGATGCGTGTTGATGCGTGTCATCCTATCGTTTCAGGTTAGCCCACATGACCGCTTCTGTTCCAACGCGGGCGATGGCGTTGTTCTGCGCGGGCGGCCGTATCGGCGGAATGCCGAACAGGTAGCTGTCTCTTCCGACAGCTCCTTTTGCGTCCATGACCATGGCGCCGAGTCCTGTTTCGCCGGCGAGCAGGGTTCTTTGGATGTTGACCTGGATGGTTGTTTGCCATGTGTTCATAGTTTCCATTGCGACCGCCGCGCCATCGGATTGTCGATACAGCTGGAACATGCGGACGCCGACATGGGAGGTCACACGGAAGGCGATCTCGACGGACGGCTCGCCTGCCAGCTGTGCCGCTTGCGCGGAGAGCAGCTGTATACCGGGCAGGTCGTTGGCGTCGCTGTGGTCATCGTCAAAGTAGCGCGATCCGTCAAGCCATTCGCATTCCGCTTCGCTGAATTGGCGTTGGACGACATGCTCGCTACCTTTGTGCATGGTCGTTGCGGGATCTAGGTTGTGTTTCAGCCCGAAGGTATGTCCGATTTCATGGGCGAGAAGCGCGCTTCGGTCGTCGCAGGGAGTGTCGGCGCCGACGAACGCCCATCCGCCAATAAACGGGGAGGCGGCCCATCCGTCGCCGACGAACATGCTTGCCAATCCGCATGCGACGGGCGTTATCTTGGTCGCGCCCTCTACAATGAAGAGATAGACGCGGTGCAGCCGTTCGACGCCAGATCGGTATGGCGGAAGGTTGTATTTGAGCCAGTCTTCCCAGAGGTCATTGACCGATGCCGTTTCAAACGCCTCGGTTGTCCATTTTGATGTGGCGTCGCCTTTGAAAGTGGTAAATTCCGCGATTTTGAAGGTTCGGTCGTCGCCGAAACCGTGGCGCGCCATCTCCTTTCGCATCAGCGTTTGCGCCGTAAGGACATCCGCCAGGACGCCTGCTGCGTCGGCAGTCTCCCCATGCGGGACGATATAGACCACCTGGACATCGTATGGGTTGTCGCATGCGGCGGACGGCGGCGCCACGAGCCCGAATGCGCTGATCGTTGCCGCGAAGAGAGCGATGAGAGATTTGCGTTGGATTTTCATTGTGCGTTGCCTTTCTGTTTGAACCTGACTGAAAATCGTCCAACCTTCGCTTACGTAATGGTCCGTTTCGGCGTAAACGTAAACCTCTTTTTCGTGTTTCATGCAGATTGCCCCCGCAATTTACGCAGCAGCTCATCAAGCGACCAGGAGAGCGCGTATTTCAGGTCGACAGGATCGCCTTCTCGCGTATGCCCGTCCTTGTCGTTGCGCTTGCGGAGCTCTATCAGCGTCAGGCGGTTTCCCTTCTTGGAGTTACAGGGCTGGCAAAGCATGGCGCGGTTTGAGATGTGATTCGTTCCGCCGCCGCTTTTCGGGATGATGTGGTCAATATGCAGGTAACGTTCGTCAGGCGGCTCGTAATTGCATCCCCAGCAGCGGCAGCCGAACTCGCTGACCAGCGCCTCCTTCATTTCCTTATGCGTGTGCGGATTTTCGGTGACATAAACGCCTTTCAGTTTCGGCGCTTTCGTTTCGCTGTCGTCCGTGCGTTCTGGAGCTTCGGCGCGGTAGTAGACGTCGAAATCGTCCATCTGCTTTTGGAGCCATGAGCCGTCCGTCGCAAATTTTTTGAGCCGATCGCGTTCCTTTTTGGGAATGCCCATCAGCCTTGTCAGGATATGGAACCGCGCATCGACTCGCCTGTCGATTCCAACCCATCGCCTGTTCAGATTGTTCGCCGCGATGATGGTCGTCGCGCAGCCGCAGAACGGATCCAGAACTAGATCGCCTTCGTTAGATGACGCCTTGATGATGCGCTCATAAAGAGCGATCGGTTTTTGATCGGGCGAACCTGTGCGCTCGTCGCCTTTTGGAGCGTCTATGTCTACCCATAGGTTGTTTCGTATACGCCCTGCTTTAGGCCGTATTTTTCGATATAGCCTGTTCTTTTGAACAACCAACTCGCCTTGCGCATCCAACTCCTTCATGCGCGGAAGACCGACCTTCCAGCCTGATGGATGCGGCGGAAAAAATCCCTTGTAAGCGTAGCATAAATTTGGTCTTGGACTCGCGCCTAATCGGTTGTATGCAACATCAAGATAATACGGTCCTTTGCTGTCGGTCAGCCTGAACGTCTTTTCAAGATATTTCGAATCGTACGGCTCAAGCACAGGTTCCATATTAAAAAAAGCGTTTTTTGTTTGTGAATAAAATAAAACGTTGTCGGTATTCGTATTGTATTTGCGCGGACCGTACTGCGATCCCTTGAACCCCCGCGCGGTTCTTTTCCACAGAATTTCATTCCGAAAGTTTTCCTTGCCCCAAATGGCGTCCATGCACATTTTAATGTAATGGCTTGCGGTTGCGTCGCAGTGCAGGTAGATGGAGCCGGTCGGCTTCAGGACGCGATGCATTTCCAGCAACCGGACGCTCAAAAAGCAGAGGAAGGCGGCAGTATCGTCGCCCTGGCAGTCCTTTGCGGCGTCGATCGCTTTGAAAAGCGCAGGATGATCGTCTTTGATTTCCTCAAGCCATTTCGGATGCACTTCGTTCCATTTCCACTGGTCGGGCAGAATGCCGGTGTCGCCCCATTTCCAGTTGTCGACGTAGAAGCCCGCCGAGCCTGCGCGGTTGCGCTTTGTGTTGAAAGGCGGGTCGGTCGCGATCAGGTCGACCGTCTCGCTGTTCATGCCGCGCAGGACTTCAAGGTTGTCCATCTCGTAGAGCGCATTGTCGGGAAAGTTCTGTTTCATGCAAGCGTCTCTTTCGTTTTCATGCCCCTTTCAATCCACTGACCTTTACGTCTTAAGTTGGGACATGCCGGCGGGCGAACGCAGATGTCGTCTGCGGCGCCTCTGGATTCCCGCTTACGCGGGAGTACGACCTGGTTGGCGACGCCTCTTTCCCATGAATAAAGACTTTGGTCGTTCAGCTGTCCCAACTTTCAGCATGAGGTCAGTCAATCCAGCGTCTCCAGCGGACCGAGAGCGACCAGCGTTCCATTCGCAAACGGATCGTCCGCCAGCAGCGCGTCCACATCCTCTTTTGTTACGGACAGGACTCTGTTCACCGCTTCGTCCGCGTCGATATATTCGCCGCGGTACGCCCAATCCATGCCGACCGGCACGAGCCTGCCCATCGGCGTTTCCCAACCCAACACCATTCCCGAAGCGATTTTTTGTTTGGCGCGCTCGATCTCTTCAACGGAAACGCCGTCCTGAGTCGCTTCCCGCAGAATCTCCTGAACCTTCTGCACAACCTCGCCCGCGCGGCTTGGATCGCATGAGGCGGATGCGAGGTAGACGCCGAACCGATCCTCTGCAGAGAGGGACAAGCTCGCTGAATGGGCGATGCCAGGATCGACTAAACCCCAGTAAAGCCGCGAACCGACGCTGGACCCTAGAGCGGCCGTCAACACGCCCGCAGCGCGCCGCCGTTCATCCTGAAGGCTCAAACCAGGCCAGAACCAGATCAGATGCTGTTGCGTGAACTGATCGTTTTTCACAACCTGCGTCTTGACGGCGTGATTCAGGTCCGGCGCCTCCCGCCCGACATCGAACGGGATCCAGTCGCGCGTCGACTCTTCAATCTGACGAACGGCGGCGTCCCA
This sequence comes from Candidatus Poribacteria bacterium, assembly GCA_963665845.2. GTDB lineage: Bacteria > Poribacteria > WGA-4E > JAPPNK01. Next base: position 630,050 of record OY762492.1, on the reverse strand, counting down.
GTCAAACGCGCCGGTCAACGCGGCGATGAGATTCCCCGGCGAATACCGCCGCTCAAAATAGGTCATCATCTGATCCCGTTCCAGGGCGGCAATCGACTCGGTGGTGCCGAGAATGCTGTTGCCGGACGGGTGGCCGTTCGCAAAGATTTCCCGCGCCATGTAGTAAAGAACCGCCGCAGGGTTGTCCTTGTACATGGCGATCTCCTCCAAGATCACCTTCTTTTCCATGTCAAAATCGTCGTCTCGAAGGGCGGGGCGCATCATGTCGGTCAACAGGTCGATGAGGCGGGGCTGGTATTCCGACAGAACCCGTCCAAAATAGACCGTGTTTTCAAACGAGGTGAAGGCGTTGTACTGCGCGCCGAGTTCGTCAAATTCGCGGTTGATGTCGTCCGCGGAGCGGCGGTCGCCGCCTTTGAACATCATATGTTCAAGAAAGTGGCTGACGCCGCTCACTTCGGGCGTTTCGTCGCGCGAGCCTGTCTTGACGAAATAGCCGCACGCCATCGATTGCGCCGCTTCGTTCCGTTCGCCGATGACGACGAGGCCGTTGTCCAGTGTCGTATGCATGAACTCCATCGCGTTTTCTCCTTTGATGCGTTTTATATGTCCAGCGTTTCCAGCGGTCCGAGGGCGAGCAGCGTTCCCTTTGCAAACGGATCGTCTGCCAGGAGCGCGTCAATATCCTCTTTTGTTACGGACAGGCGGCGGTTCACCTCTTCGTCCGTATCGATATATTCGCCGAGGTAAGCCCATGCCATGCCCAACCAAAACAGCCTGTCCATCGGCGTCTCGGAGTCAAGAACGATAAACGAGGCGGCTTTCTGCTTTGCGCGTTCGATTTCATCTTCAGTGACGCCGTTCTCGACCGCGTCTTTCAGAATGTTTTGAACCTTTCGGACAACTTCGCCCGCGCGCTCTGGATCGCAGGAAACTTCGGCGATGAACATTCCGACCTGATCCTGCTCGCAATGCGACATAATGGCAGAATTAGCGGCGCCAGGAGAGACCAATCCCCAGTAGAGGCGCGAGCCGACGTCGTCGCCTATAACAGCCGTCAGGAGGTCCGCCGCGCGCCGGCGTTCATCCTGAAAGCTCAAACCTTGCCAGATCCAGACCAGATGCTCGCGCATGAACTGATTGTTTTGGACAACCATTGTTTCATTAGCGCATTTAAGCTCCGGCGTTTCGCGTCCAACATCGAACGGGACCCAATCGCGCGTCAACTCCTCAATCTGACGAATGGCGGCGTCCCAATCGAACGCGCCGGTCAAGGCGGCGATGAGATTCCCCGGCGAATAACGCCGCTCAAAATACCGCTTCATCTGATCACGTTTCAGGGCGGAGATCGACTCGGTTGTGCCGAGGATGCTGTTGCCGGACGGGTGGCCGTTCGTAAACAGCTCCCGCGCCGCCCAGTATGCGACGGCTTCAGGGTCGTCCTTGTACATGGCGATCTCCTCCAGGATCACCTTCTTTTCCATCTCATAATCGTCGTTCCGAAGGGCGGGCCGCATCATGTCGGTCAACAGGTGGATAAGGCGCGGTTGGTATTCCGACAGAACCTGCGCATAATAGACCGTGTCTTCGGTTGAGGTGAAAGCGTTATGATACGCGCCGATTTCGTCAAATTCGCGGTTGATGTCATCCCCGGAGCGCTGATCGCTGCCTTTGCACAAGGCCATATGTTCAAGAAAGTGGCTGACGCCGCTCACTTCGGGGGTCTCGTCGCGCGAGCCTGTCTTGACGAAATAGCCGCACGCCATCGATTGCGCCGCTTCGTTTCGCTCGCCGATGACGACGAGGCCGTTGTCCAGTTTCGTATGCATGAACTCCATCGCGTTTCCTTTCAATGTTATTCAGGCATCTCAAGCCGGCGCGGACCGAGAGCGGCGACCGTAAAGTTTTCAGGCGGGAACTCCTTCAGATGCGCCGCAATGGACGCGGAATCGACCGCCTCAATTTGCTCCCGTATCTCCTCAAGGCTGCGGACTCTGCCGAGGTAGTAGAGATCGGTTGCGATCGCGTTCGCCCTGGCGCCGGTCGACTCGCCGCCCATGACGAGGCTTGACAAGAGGCCTGTTCGCGCCCGTTCCAGTTCCTCTTCGGTGACGCCTTCAGCCATCCGTTTCAGCTCCGCAATGAGCGTGTCGAGCGTTTCTTGGGCGCGTTCGGGGGTGGTGCCTGCATACGCCTGCACATATCCCATTCCTTTCAGAGAGGCGGCGCCCGCATAGACCGCATACGCAAGCCCGCGCTTTTCGCGCACCTCGGTGAAGAGACGCGCGCCCATCCCTCCCGACAAGACGCCCAGCGCCATCCGCGAGACGTAGATGTCGGGATGCTCTAGCGGCGCGGCGGCGTAGGCGGCGCCGATATGCTGCTGCTGCGTGTCCTGCTCAATGTGGACGTAACAGCCGTCGGCGCGCCTTTCTGGTTGAGGAAGCGCGGGCGCCGACCCGTCCCAGTCGCCGAACCGCGCCTCGACCGCATCCTTCAGCCGCTCCCAGTCGATCCGCCCCGCAACGCTCATAATGGCGCCGTTCGGCTTGAAGCGGCTTTTCTGCGCCTCCGCCATATCTTCAGCCGTGAGCGACTGCAGCGATTCCTCCGTCCCAAGAGAGGACAGCCCGTACTCGTTGGTGAAATAGGCGCGGTTCAGGTGAATGAACACGTTGCGCCGCGGCTCATCTTCCAGGGAGGCGAGGTCTTGAAGCGCCAGCGACCGAACAGGCTCCAGCTCTTTCGGGTCCAGCGCGGGGCGCAGGACGATGTCCGCTGTCAGATCCAAGGCGCGCTCTAGATGGTCAGACATGACGGCGCCGCCGAATGAAAAGGCAATTCTGCTCGCCCCGCCGGAGCGCTGCATTCCGATCGCGTCCAGGGCGTCTGACAGCGCGCGGGAATCCAAATCGCCCGCGCCGCGGTAACACAGATCCGACAGCACATTCGACAAGCCCTCTTTTCCTGACGGGTCGCCCGCCAAGCCGGTCGGCATGAGCAGGTTGAAAGCCGCCGCGCGTATCGCGGGGCGAATCTCCGCCGCCAATGTCAAACCGTTTGAAAATGTATGCGTCAACACATCGAGACTGCTCATGTAAAGCTCCTTGTCAATATCCGACAGCGGCTCCGTCGCGCCGCGGGTCTGAACCTGAATGATACGCGCCGCTCTCTTTGTCGCGATAAATCGTCTGCGCGCCGCCGAAAAAGCCGCCTGTCCCGGCGACCGCATGCCCCCGTTTCGCCAGCGCCTCTATGATCTCCGCCGGCGTCCACGGGTCGAACGAAACGCCGGCGCCATGTCCATTATAGCGCCAACGCGGCGCGTCGATGGCGTCTTGCGGGTTCAGCATGAAGTCTAGCATGTTCGAAACGACTTGGACATGCCCCTGCGCCTGCATGTCCCCGCCCATGACGCCGAACGCGGCGAGCGGCTTGCCGTCTTCCATCAGCATGGCGGGGATGATCGTATGCCGAGTCCGTTTTCTCGGCGCGATGCGGTTCACATGGGACGGATCCAGGGAGAAGCTGGAGCCGCGGTTTTGAAGCAGAACGCCCGTTTCCCCCGCCGTGATGCCGCTTCCCCAGCCCATGTAGAGGCTGTTGATGAAGGAGACCATGTTGCCGTCCGAGTCGGCGGCGCACAGATAAACGGTGTCGGACATGCGCGGCTCGCCATGCGTCGGCTCTTGATTCGCCCGCTCCATCGAGATGCGTCGCCGCTGCGAATGGGCGTACGATTCGGAGAGCAGCGCTTCAACCGGTATCTCTTCAAATTCAGGGTCTGTAACGTATCGATTCCTGTCGTGGAACGCCAGCTTGAACGCCTCAATCTGCAGATGGAGCAGGTCGGGCGACTGGAACCCCATCGCTGGCGCGTCCTCTAAGGCGAGTATGTTGAGCGTTTCCAGCGCGGCGATGCCCTGTCCGTTCGGCGGCATTTCCAGTACCTGCGCGCCGCGGTAGTCGGTCTGTATCGGCTCCGTCCAGGTGGAGGTGTGCGCCTCTAGGTCGTCCGTTGTGAGAAGTCCGCCGCGTTCCTGCGCCGCCTGCGCGAGAGCCGCGCCAATCTCTCCGCCGTAAAACGCTTCGCTTCCGCCTTCTCCGAAGAGGCGCAGCGTTCGTCCTAGGTTTGGGTTAAGGAAAATCTGCCCGACGCGCGGCGCGTTGCCGTTCATAAGCCATGTTGACGACGAATCGGCGTCGGAACGCAGCATGCCTTCAGAACCGCGCCATGCGTTTGCAATCTGCGGCGTCAGGGCGAACCCGTCTTCAGCCAAACGGACGGCGGGCTTCATGAGATCGCTCAACGGCATGCGTCCAAAACGGGCGGCGATGTCCGCCCATCCCGCCGCCGCGCCTGGAACCGTGACCGCAAGCGCGCCGCGCGCAGGGATCGCCCCGCCTTTTCCCAAACGGCGTTCATACTCTTCTAAAGTCGCCGCTTCAGGGGCGCGCCCGCTCGCGTTCAGCCCGTAAACGCGCTTCGTCTCCGCGTCGTAAATAAGCGCGAATACGTCGCCGCCGATGCCGGTCGACATCGGCTCCGAGACGCACAGCGCCGCCGCCGCCGCGACCGACGCATCGACCGCGTTTCCGCCGGCGCGCAGAATGTCGACCCCCGCCAGCGCCGCCGCCGGCTGACTCGCCGCGACAACGCCGTTCTTCGAGACGACGCAGGAACGGCTTGGACCAAAACGGTTCGCGCGGTCGTAGCTTGGCTGATACGGCATCGGGCGTTCCCTTCAACAGCGTTCATGACAGCGAGAGGCGGTAGAGCGGCGCAAACTTTTCGCGCAGATACTGGATGAAATAGCTGCCGTCCGGCGGCTCGCCGGTCGCCCGTTTGATCAGCTCGGCGGAGGAGTAAAGCATTCCCTGCCGATGAATGCGTTCCCGCTGCCATTCCAGAACGCCGGCGAAATTCCCCTGTTCGATCTCATCGTCCAGATCGGGGATGTCCTGCCGAATCTTCCACAGCAGCTGCGCCGCGAAAAGATTGCCGAGCGTGTATGTCGGGAAATAGCCGAAACTGCCGGACGACCAGTGGATGTCCTGCATGACGCCCATCGCGTCGTTCGGCGGTTCAATGCCGAGGTAGCCGCGCATCTTTTCGTTCCATGCGGCAGGCAGATCGTCCACCTCCAAGCGCCCGTTGATGAGATCATCCTCCAGCTCAAAGCGGAGCAGGATATGGAAGTTGTAGGTGATCTCGTCCGCCTCGACGCGAATCAAACCAGGGGTCGCGCGGTTGACAGCGAAGTAGAAATCGTCCAGCGAGACGTCATCGAACGCGCCGCCGTATACCTTTTTCAGCTTGGGCAGATACCGCTTCCAGAAGGGTCGGCTGCGTCCGACGACGTTTTCCCAAAAACGGGACTGCGACTCATGAACGCCCAGCGAGACGGAGCTGCCGCGCGGCGTGTAGATATGCTCCATCAGGAGACCTTGTCCGTAGAGGCCATGCCCCGTTTCATGCAGAACCGAAAAGAAGGAGCTGAGCGGATCGTTGACGTCGTAGCGGGTCGTCATGCGGACATCGTTTGGATGCGAGCCTGAGCAGAACGGGTGCGCCGACACATCCAGCCGCCCCGCTTCAAAGTCGAACCCGACCTCCTTTGCGGCGAGGATTCCAAAGCGGCGCTGCTTGCGCTGCGACAAAGGGCGCGTCAACAGCGATTCGTCTGGACGGACAGAGCTGCCGAGGATCGCGTCCAGCAGCGGTTGCGCCTCCTTGCGAATCGGGTCGAACATGGCGTCCGTGGAGGCTTTTGTCGCGTTCGGTTCATACCCGTCCAGCAGGGCGTCGTACGGGTTGTCCTCGTAACCAATCAGCTCGGCGTATTCGCGCTCCAGCTGGATATGCCGTTTCAAACAGGGGGCGAAGGCGGCAAAATCGTTTTTTGGACGGGCGGCTTTCCATACGGCTTGCCCCTCCACGCTGGCGCGCGTCATTTCTTCGATGAGCGTTTTCGGCAGCTTGACGGCGCGGTCGTACACGCGGGACATCTCGCGCACATTCGTTTCCTGGTCGGGGTTCAGCCCCTCCTCTTCCGACAGCTTTTTCAGGGCGTCGCCCAGTTCGGGGCTGGTCAACATTTCATGTACCATGCCTCTTAGGAGCGCCATCTGTTCGCCGCGCGCTTCGGCTCCCTTGGGCGGCATCTGCGTCTGCATGTCCCACCAAAGCGTTCTGCCGATGGATCCCAGCCGCCCTATTTTCTGCGTCCGCTCAATGAATTGATCGTATAGTTTCATTCGAGACATCCCCTGCCGATGGAAATTGCGTTAAACTAACGGATAGCATACCGTTGACGCGCCTTGGGTTCAAGCGGCGGCTTAAGATTGGCAGTACGCTCATAGGGGAATATTCGCGGCGCCTCTGGATTCCCCCCTTGAAAGGGGGGCTAGGGGGGTTTAAAGGACGGGCGCGGCGGCTGCGATGCCTTAAGATTCCCGCTTACGCGGGAATGACGGCCTAGATCGGCGGCCTTCGCGTAAAATGAATGTCATCGCCTGTATGTACTGTCAAGTTTGGCGCGGCAGTTGCGTTTTGGGCGAATGCAGTTCATAATAAGGATATGGAAGGCGGAGAGATGCGTTTTGGATGCTGCGTCGCGTTAGCCTCGTTTGTGCCTCCGACATCGGGGGCGGGGTCGATTAAAGCGGGGAATCGGTATGAAGCGCAGACGGCGGCTGTTCCGGCGGCGCTGCGCGCCCTGGAAGAAGCCGAGTGCGACTTTGCCGAATTTGGCGTCGGGATGGTCGCGCCTGAACAGCCTGAAGAGTCGTTCAACCTGTTCCGTTCCGCCTTAGACGGCGCCTCCATCAAGGCGGAATGCTTCAACAGCTTCATCGCGCCGCATATAAAACTGACAGGGGAAAGCCGCGACTGGAAACGTATTGAGCAGTATGTGGCCGTCGCCGCGGAGAGGGTCGCCGCCGTGGGAGGCGATGTGATCGTCTTCGGCAGCGGAGCCGCGCGCAACATACCGGACGGATTCCCGCGGGAAGAAGCGGAGGCGCAGCTGGAACAGTTTCTGCATCTATGCGCCGACAAAGCGGAAGCCGCCGGCATTCAGATCGCCATCGAACCGCTCAACAGGCGCGAAAGCAATATACTCAACACCGTAGAAGAAGCGCATGAAATGGCGAAGCGGGTCAACCGCCCTGAAATTGCCGTTCTCGCCGATTTTTACCATCTCATGGAGGAACGGGAGCCGTTTGAAGCGATTGAAAATTGCGGCAACCGTCTCATCCATGTTCACGTTGCCGATACGGGCAGGCTTTACCCTGGCTCTGGGCGGTACGATTATCCGCGTTTTTATGAGGCGCTGCATGAGGCAAACTACGACGCCCGCATCAGCGTTGAATGCAACTGGAACGACTTCGCAGCGGAGGCAAAGCCCGCCGCGGCGTTTCTTCGAGAATCGTATGCGGACGCGATGGAGCGTCTTGCCCGTTGACGCCGCATGAAAGAAAGCGTATGATATGATATGGTATGGTTCCTAAGACAGCGCCGCGGAGGAAGAGATTCATGAGTGAGGAACGGTCGAGACGCGCCTTGCCAAGAAGGCCCGCTGAGCGGATCAAGGAGCTGGAGGGCTTGATCGACATCATGCAGGCGGAGATCAACGATCTGCGCCGAAAGCTAAGCTCCGCCGCCTCCGAACATACCGAAAATATGCTCTACGAAGCGGAGCGGGAACTTGTCAAGCTGCGCAGGCGCAACCGCGATCTGACCTCCAACCTGTCCGAAACCAAAGAGAGCCTTGAGCTGCTGCGCGAAAAGGTGGATATGTTGAGCGCGCCGCCGAACAACTACGGCGCCTTCCTCGGACGGAACGAAGACGGAACGGTCGACATCTCCCTCATGGGCAAAAAGATGCGCGTCAACGCGGACCCGTCGCTGGACGCTGAACATCTGGAAACGGGGCAGGAGGTGATCGTGAACTCCGCCTACAATGTGATTGCGGCGGCGGAGCCGGAACGCAGCGGCGAAGTCGTTCGGGTGAAGCAGACGCTGGACGGAGACAGGGCGCTGCTGGAAGCGCGCGGCGGAGAGGAGCGCGTCGCGCATATATCCGGCTCGCTCAAATCGGCTCCTCTCAAAAGCGGGGACCGCGCCTTGCTCAACTCCTCCACCGGCCTTGTCGTAGATCGCCTGCCGCGGGTCGATTCTGAAGACCTGCTCTTAGAAGAAGCGCCGGACGTTTCCTATCACGACATCGGCGGGCTGGACAGCCAGATTGAGCAGATACGGGACGCGGTGGAGCTGCCGTATCTCTACCCCGACCAGTTCAAAGAGTTCAGCCTGGCGCCGCCGAAAGGGATATTGCTTTACGGGCCGCCGGGGTGCGGCAAGACGCTCATCGCCAAAGCGGTCGCCAACAGCATCGCTCAAAAGGGGCGCGAACTTTCCAACGACAGCTCCATCCGCGCCTACTTTATCAACATCAAAGGGCCGGAGCTGCTGAATAAGTATGTCGGCGAGACGGAGCGCAAAATACGCGAAGTGTTCCAACGGGCGCGCGAAAAAGCGCAGGAGGGCATGCCGGTCGTCATCTTTTTTGACGAGATGGACTCGCTCTTTAGGACGCGCGGGCTGGGCATTTCATCCGATATGGAATCGACGCTGGTGCCGCAATTTTTAGCGGAAATCGACGGCGTGGAAACGCTGCGGAACGTGATCGTCATCGGCGCGAGCAACAGGCAAGACCTGCTGGATCCCGCTGTCCTTCGCCCAGGGCGGCTGGATGTGAAAATCAAAATCGACCGACCCGACATGGAGGCGGCGCGCGACATTTTTAAGGTGTACCTAACGCCGGACCTGCCGCTTGCCTCCTCGGATCTGCGCCCAGGGGAAACGGCGGGCGCGCTTGTGGAGCGGCTGATCGACAAGGCGGTGGAACAGATGTACGCCGAAAACGACGAGAGCAAGTTCTTAGAGCTGACCTACGCGCGCGGCGAGAAGGAGACGTTGTACTTTAAAGATTTCGTCAGCGGCGCGATGGTCATGAACGTCGTCTCCAGAGCGAAGAAAATCGCCCTGAAGCGGTATGTGGACGGCGGCGAGAAGGGAATATCCTTTGAAGACATGCGCGCCGCTGTCAAGGCAGAATTCAAAGAGAACGAAGACCTGCCGAACACCAAAAATCCGGACGAATGGGCAAGCATCTCTGGACGGAAAGGCGAACGCATTGTGAATGTGAAGCGGCTGATGAACGACCAGAGCGAGCAAGAAAAACGCAACGTTCGAGTCGCAGCCTCCGGACCGTATCTGTAAAGGCGGAACCGTTTATGGCTCTCATCAAAGCGATGGGCATCGAGACCGAGTACGGAATCGCGGTGCGCCGCGCCGCCGATTTTGACCCTGTCGCCGCGTCCACGATGGTTGTCAACAGCTATAAAGGGCGCGATCCGCGGCGTTCAGCCACATGGAATTACGAGGAGGAAAGCCCGCTCATGGACGCGCGCGGGTTCATGAGCGAGATCGTCAACCCGGACATCGGCGCGGACGGAGACGACGAAGCCGCCCCCGCTGTGAACGACATACTCACCAACGGCGGCAGGTATTATGTCGACCACGCGCATCCAGAGTATTGCACGCCTGAATGCTCCAACCCGCGCGACCTGGTGATTTACGACAAGGCGGGCGAATTGATCTTGGAGATGAGCTGCAGGCTCGCCGAGCAGATGCTGGAGGAGCCGCGCGAACTCGCCATTTACAAAAACAACTCCGACGGAAAAGGGCATAGCTACGGGTGCCATGAAAACTACCTTGTCGACCGAAAGACGCCGTTTCAGTCGCTAGTGGACGGGTTCACGCCGTTTCTTGTAACGCGGCAGATCTTCGCCGGGGCGGGGAAGGTCGGCGCCGAGAACGGAGGCAAGCCTGCCGATTTTCAAATTGCGCAGCGCTCCGACTTCTTCGAAACGGAGGTCGGGCTTAGCACGATGGTCGACCGCCCGATTATCAACACAAGGGACGAGCCGCACGCGGACGAGAAGCTGTACCGGCGGTTCCATGTGATTGTCGGGGACGCGAACATGTCGGAATTTGCGACGTACTTAAAAGCGGGAACCGCCGCGCTGACGCTTCAGATGATTGAGGATGGGCTGATTCGAGATCAGTTCAAGATGCGGGAGCCTGTCTCTGCGATGCGCGCCGCGTCCAGAGACCTGGATTTTGAACGCGATTATGCGATGGAGCATACGCGCCGCCTGTCCGCCATCGACATTCAAAGGCAGTATCATCGGCTGGCGGAGCAGTATGTGGCGGATCAGCGGAACGCGGGACCGCGCCATGAGATGAACGCGGATGTGGTTCGCCAGTGGGGAAAGACGCTGGATATGCTGGAAAGCGGCGCTTCGCAGCTGGACAGGCGGCTGGATTGGGTTATCAAACGCTCTTGGCTGACCGCTTATCGGGATCGGTACGACCTGGACTGGACGAATCATCGGATGCGCATGCTGGATCTGCAGTACCATGATATTCGTCCGAGGGCGGGCATTTTTTACCGCCTTCAGAAAGCGGGGCGCATCGACCGCATCATTTCTCAAGAAGAGGCGATTCATGCAATCAGCAACCCGCCGCTAGACACGCGCGCCTATTTTAGGGGAACATGTCTCAAGCGTTTTCCGGAAGCGATTCATGCGGCGAGCTGGAATTCGCTCATTTTTGACACGAACGAACGCGATTTGCAGATGGTGCCGATGTTGCATCCGCTGCGGGGAACGCGCACAATGGTGGGTGAGATACTCCAACAAAGCGAAACCCCGGCGCAGCTGCTGGAATATATTGAGTCGAAGTCGAAAGTCAACCCGTAAGGAGGAACCGCGATGCCGAAACCTGAACAGAAACAGGCCCGTCGGGATGAAAAAGTCCGCGAGAATCCCGAACAGATTGAAAACGAGAGCGGCATTGTTGAAAAAGGCGCCGCCATCAAAGAGGACATCGACAAACTGCTGGATGAGATCGACGAGCTCCTCGAAGATTCCGAGGAGTTTGTTGAAAATTACATCCAGCGCGGCGGCGAATGATTCACCCCGCCGAGCTTCCATTCAGCCTTGAACGAAGGCAAGGGGCGGAGCGCGCCGATTTTGTGGCGCTGCTCCGTTCCAATTGCCCGGAGCTGTTGAACTCTGCGCTTCCGCAGGGAAGCGTTGAAACCGCCCTGCCGATGACGCATGGGACGACGATCCTAGCGGCAAAATATGACGCGGGGGTTCTGATCGCCGGGGATCGGCAAGCGACCGCGGGGTACGAGATCGCCGAGCGCGAAATCGAAAAGGTGATGGAGATGGATCATCTTTCCGCCGTCGCGATTGCCGGCGTCGCCGGTCCTGCCGCGCAGATGGCGAAGCTGCTTCAAACGCAGATCGAGTTTTATGAAAAGGTGGAGGGCATCCCGCTGAGCCTCGAAGGGAAGGCGAATTACCTGACCCATCTGGTGACACAGAATCTGCCCGCCGCGATGCAGGGTTTTGTCGTTGCGCCGCTGTTTGCAGGGTACGATCTGAAGCGCAAGACGGGGCGCATTTTCAAGTACGACCCTGCAGGCGGGCGGTATGAGGAGCGCGCGTTTTGCGCGACCGGCTCCGGCGGCAAAGAGGCGTATATCGTTCTTAAAAAAAGGTTCAAGGCGAACATGACGCGCGAGGAGGCTGTCCATGCCGCCGTCGAAGCGCTTCTAGACGCCAGCGACGAAGACATCGCCACCGGCGGTTTCGATTTTGTGCGCGGCGTCTATCCGACCGTTAAAACCGTCTCGGCAGACGGCGTTCAGGACGCGCCGTTAGAGGAGATACGCTCCGCCGCGGAGACGCTTCTTGAGCAGTGGCGCGCCGATTACGCCGCTCGCCGCCAACCGTAAACAGACCTAAGGAACTGCGATGCCGACGCCGCTCTTCGCGTCCCCAGAACAGATCATGAACGAAAAAAATGAGCTTGCCCGCGAAGGCATCAAATACGGGCGGGATGTGGCCGCCCTGGAATATGCGGACGGGATCGCCATCGTCGCGCAGAACGCCAGCCGAACGCTTTACAAAATCTCCGAAATCTACGACCGAGTCGCCTTTGCCGCGGTCGGAAGCGTCCCTGAATACGACCTGCTGCGCACCGTCGGCATCGAACAAGCGGAGCTGAAAGGGTTCACCTACAGCCGAGAAGATGTGACGGGGCGATGGCTCGCCAACCTGTATTCGCAGTATATCGGCAACGTCTGGCGGCAATTTGACGCGAAGCCGTTTGAGGTGGAGCTGATTGTGGCGGAGCTGGGGGAGCCTGGGTATGCGCAGAATCAGCTGTACCGAATCTCTTACAACGGCGTTTTGAGAGACGATGAGCGGTTCTGCGTCATCGGCGGTAAGGCGAATCTCATAGCAGCTTGGCTGGATGAGAATTATGAGCCTGATTTGACGCTGCATGCGGCGGTGCGGCTTGCGGCGGACGCGATTCAACATGCCCAAACATCCGATGAGGAGCCGGTTTCCAGCGGCGGTCTTGAGGCGGCTTTTTTAGAGGAACCGCGCGGACGGCGCAAATTTAGACGGGCGCTGCGCGATGAACTCGCCGAAGCGCTCGGCGAAACAGCGGACAACGAAAGGAACGGCGGCGATGTGGATTGAAACGGCAAGCCTGCTTGAAAACGCGGTACGGGGCGCCCTTCAGTCAGCGCGGGAGGACGGAGAGCTGACACTTGACAGCCTGCCGGAAATTTCCATCGACCGGCCGAGAGAAGAGGCGCACGGCGACGCGGCAACCTCCGCCGCCCTCGGTCTCGCGCGGGAGGCGAAGATGAATCCGCGCGCTATCGCCGAGATCATCGTCAAACGGATTGAACCGAGCGGGATGATTGAAAAGGTCGAAATCGCCGGGCCGGGGTTTATCAACTTTTGGCTTTCAAACGCATGGCGCGAACAGGCGCTGCGGAAAGTTCTGAATGAAGGTGGAGAATACGGCAGATCGAGCCGATACGCGGGTCAAACGGCGCTGGTCGAGTTCGTCAGCTTGAATCCGACAGGGCCGCTCACGGTTGGACATGCGCGGGGGGCGGTCTTCGGCGACGTCATCGCGCGTCTCATGGAGGCGGTCGGATACGACGTCACGCGCGAGTATTACAGCAACGACGCCGGGAGGCAGATGCTCGTCCTCGGTGAAACGGTGCGCGCCAGGTATCTTGAGCTTCTGAATCTGCCGGCTGAATTTCCTGAAGAAGGGTACCAAGGCGAGTATATCCGAGACATTGCGCAGGAACTGATCAAGGAACATGGGGATCGGTTGGCTGACGAGAAAGATGTGGAGCCGTTTCGGGCTGCCGCCGCCGAGACCATTTTTAATGGCATCCTTGCGACGCTCAAACGCATCGGCATCGTGTTTGACGTTTATTTTAGCGAGCAGACGCTTTATGAACAGGGGCTGATTGAGGATGTTGTGGAGAAGCTGCGCGCCGCCGGGTACGCCTACGACAAGGACGGAGCCGTCTGGTTTCAAGCGACCGCGTTTGGCTTGCCGAAAGACCCGCCGATCATCCGAAGCGGACCTGGTCGAGAGCCGACCTACCGCCTGCCCGACATCGCCTACCACCGGGAAAAGATTCGGCGCGGGTTCGACCGCATCATCGACATCTTCGGCGCGGATCATATCGCTGAATATCCGGACGTCTTTGCGGCAGTTCAAGCGTTGGGCTACGACATCTCACACATGAAAGCGCTCGTTCACCAGTTTGTGACGCTTGAACGGGACGGCGAAAAGGTCAAAATGAGCACGCGCCGCGCCACTTATGAAACGCTGGACGATCTGCTGGACGAGGTCGGCGAGGACGCGGTTCGCCTGTTCATGATTCACCGCAACATGAATTCTCAACTGAACTTCGACATCGACCTTGTCAAGAAAACGTCCAACGACAATCCTGTCTACTACCTTCAGTACGCGCATGCGCGGGCGGCGAGCCTGTTTCGTCAGGCGCGGGAGAAAGGGATCGCGGAGCCGAACGTTGACAGCGCGGACCTGTCGCTGTTGAAAGAACAGGAGGAGACCGATATCATCAAGCGGTGCGCCTATTTCCCCGCCGCTGTGATGAACGCCGCGGAGCTGTTTGAGCCGCACACGATACCGCACATGCTGCGGGAGCTGGCGGCGGCGTTTCATCTGTTTTACGACCGGCGGCGCATCCTGGACCCGGAGGAGCCGGCGCTGACGGAGGCGCGGCTGCTGCTTGTGAAGGCGGTTCAAACGACGATGGCGAACGGGCTGAACATGCTTGGGGCGCGGGCGCCGAATCAGATGTGAATTTGCGGCGTCTCGGCGCTAACATTATGAGCGCAGCGCCATCAACCAAAATAGACGCGCGGAGAAAGAACGCAATGCCGACCTACGAATACCGCTGCAACGAATGCGGCGTCAAGTTTGAACGTTTTCACAGCATCAAAGCGGATCCGATACGCGACTGCCCCGAATGCGGCAAGAAAGGCGCCGTCACGCGGCTCATCAGCGGCGGCGCGGGTCTCATCTTTAAAGGGGACGGGTTCTACATCACCGACTACCGCAGCGACGGCTATAAATCGGCGCAGAAAAAAGACGCGGCGCCGTCCAGCGATTCATCCGCTAAAACCTCTGAAAAAAGCGGCAAGAGCGAGTCGAAGAAAACGTCCGCCTCGGACAGCGGATCGTCCAGCTCTTAATTCGGAATCGTCCAAAGATAGACGATCCCGTCGTAGCCGGCGGTCGCTAGGGCGCGCCCGTCGGGCGAGAACGCGGCGTCGAACACCTCATCCGCATGCCCCTCTAAAGTATCCAGCGGCGCGCCTGTTTGGACATCCCAGAGCCGCGCTGTCTCGTCGGAACTGGCGGTGGCGAGCCTCCGTCCGTCAGGGGAGAACACGGCCGACACCACTCGATCCTCATGGCCGTTTAAGGTATGCAGCGGCGCGCCTGTTTGGACATCCCAAAGACGCGCCGTCTCATCGGCGGAGGCGGTCGCCAGCGTTCTGCTGTCCGGCGAGAACTGCGCTGTCCAAACAACATCGGTATGCCCCTCAAATGTCTTTATGAGGCGCCGCGATTGGACATCCCATATCTGAGCTGTCTTGTCGCTGCAGGCGAGCGCTAGAAAATTGCCGTCAGGAGAAAAAACGGCGGAATAAGCAGCCTCCGCATTCGTCTCGATCATGGACCTTTCTTGGAGCGTTTGGACATCCCATATCCGCGCCTTGCCGCCTTTGCCGGCGGTGACGACCGTTTTGCCGTCAGGAGAGAACGCCGCGCTGTAGACGGCGCCTTTATGACCAGAAAACGTCTTCGGATGGGCGCCTGTTAGGACATTCCACAGCTTGGCGGTTCCGTCGAAACTGGCGCTCGCAAGAGTCTGTCCATCCGGTGAAAACGCAACGCATGTTATATAGCCTTTATGGCCGCGCATGGCGATCAATTGCGCGCGCGTTTGGACATCCCACAGCCGAATCGCGTTGTCCCAATGTCCAGTCGCGACCGTTCGGCTGTCAGGCGAAAACGCGGCGGACTCAACATGCGAGGTGTGTCCTTCGATGGCTTGGCGGACGGCGCCTGTTCGGGCGTCCCACATGAGCAGGCGCCCGTCTTTACGCCCTCCGCCGCTGGCAATCGTTCTGCCGTCTGGAGAATAGACCGCGCAGTCGATGTCGCCGACATATCCGATGAGCCGCTGCTTCAGCTGTCCTGTATGGACATTCCAGATGCGCGCTGTTTTGTCGAAACTGCCGCTCACAAGCGTTTCTCCCGACGGGGAGAAGTGGACAGACATGACGCGGGCGGAATGTCCTTTGAGCGTCGCTTTGCATCCGCCTGTTTGGACATCCCAGAGACGCGCTGTCGCGTCGTCGCTGCCGGTCGCAAGCGTCAAGCCGTCCGGGGAGAAGGCGGCGCATGTGACCGCGTCCTCATGTCCCTGTAGAACCGCTTTCGGTTGATAGCCGGACGCCGCATCCCAGAGACGCGCCGCGCCGTCTCCGCTTCCGCTGGCGAGAAGCGCGCCGTCGGGGGAGTAGGCGACGCAGTAGACGATGTCGGTATGCCCTTCAAGAGTGTGGACGAGTTTTCCGCTTCGGGCGTCCCATATCCGCGCGGTATGGTCGTAGCATGCGCCGGCGACGAATCTCCCGTCCGGCGAATAAGCGGCGTAGATCAGCGAATCGGGCGGCTCCTCAAACTTCGTTAGCATCTCGCCTGTATAGGCGTCCCACAGCTCGGGTTCCTCTGGGCCGGCGAGAACGAGCGTTCTGCCGTCCGGCGCGAAGGCGGCGGCAAGCGCCGACCTGTTCAGCAGGTTCCGTTCAGCGTATGTTTTCGCGTCGTAGATCCATGCGCCGGCGTCCGCGCAGACCGCCATCAGCTCTCCGTCGGGAGAGTAGGCGATGTCGGAGAGCCACCCTTTGCCGAGACGCGCGGCAGCGCCTTCCGGCAGGTTCCATTGCGTGTAAGCGTCCGTTCTAGGCATACGCCGCCCTTCAATTTATCTGTCGATTGACCATATCAGTACGGTTCCGTCGTGGCAATCGGCGGCGAGCGTTTTTCCGTCGGGGGAGAAGGCGAGATCGTTCACGCTGTCAGAATGCCCCTCCAGCGTCATGACCGATTTGCCTGTCTGGACATCCAACACTCGAACCAGCTTGCCGTCGCCAATCGCGATCCGTTTTCCGTCCGGCGCAAACTGGACGCAGTAGAGCAGCTCGTCGGTGAAACCTTCAAAGCGCCTGACGATCTGACGCTTTCGAACATCCCATAAACATGCGGCGCGTTCGGTTCCGACAACGGCAAGCAGCCGCCCGTTCGGCGACAATGCCGCTCGAGACACTCTCTCCATTTCCTTGCTTTTCAACGCCGCAATTTGGGAGCCGCTTGGAACGTCCCAAAGAAGAACGCCCTCGCCGGACGCGGAGAGGAGCGTTTGTCCATCCGGCAAATAGGCGACGCTGGACACGGAGCCTTCATGTCCATGGAGCGTTTTTTGACGCCGCCCTGTTTGGACATCCCATAGTTGAACGGTATGGTCGCGGCATGCGGTGGCGACCGTCTTCCCGCTTGGGGAAAACGCGGCGTCGTTCACCAAGTCTCCATGTCTTAAAACAGCCTTTTCCCTGCCTGTTTGGACATCCCATAGCCGCGCGGTTTGATCGTAGCTCGCGCTGGCGATCGTTTTGCCGTCTGGAGAAAATGCGGCGCGCTCCAGGTCTGCCTTATGTCCAAGCAGCGTTTTTTGAAGCGAGAGCGTTTGGACATCCCACAGCCGAATCGAGTCGTCCCAATGTCCAGAAGCGATCAGCTTGCCGTTCGGGGAATAGGCGAGCGCGTCCACTGCCGCCGTATGTTCTTCGATAACGCGCTTCTCGGAAAACATATGCGCGTCCCAGACGCGGAGCGTTCCGCCGTGCCTCCATCCGCCCGTGACGATCATCCGCCCGTCCGGCGAATAGACGGCGAAGCGGGCGCCGTAGGCATGTCCAGTCATCTGGCGCCGCAGCTGTCCCGTATGGGCGTTCCAGATGCGCGCTTCTTTATTGTCATAACAAGAGGCTATGATGTATCTCCCGTCCGGCGAATAGGCGATGGAGGTAACGGCGTCGCTATGCTCTTTCATTTCCGCTTTCAGCTGTCCGGTTTGGACATCCCAAAGACGCGCCGTTTCGTCGTCTTCGCCGCTGGCGAGCGTTTTGCCGTCTGGAGAAAAGGCGAGACAATAAACATCGCTCTCTGTATCGATCTTTTTCAGGAGATCCCCTGTTTCGGCGTCCCAGAGATGGATCGCCCCTTTGACGCCGTTGCTGGCGAGCATGCGGCTGTTCGGCGAAAAGGCGAGCGCGACCGCATGATAGTCTCTGCCGCGTTTCAGCTCTGCGAAGGGTTTGCCGAATCGGGCGTCCGCCAACAGGACGGCGCTGTCCAGACCGACGGCGATCGTCCTTCCGTTCGGCGAATAGGCAACGCTGTAAGCGCGGCGGCCGACCTCAAACTCGGTTTGAACCGCGCCTGTTTGGACATTCCAGATGCGCGCCGTTTCGCTGCGGTGGTACGCGGCGGCGATCGTCTTTCCGCTGGGCGCAAACGCCGCGGCTATAGGGCGTTCGCCATGAACGTTCAGCAGCGCTGTGTCAGTGAATGTTTTGCCGTCGTAGAGCCAGATGCCAGGGCCCGCGCAGACCGCCAAGATCTTCCCGTCCGGAGAATAGGCGATGTCGGAGATCCACCCCTTGCCGAGGCGGGCTACGGCGCCTTCAGGCAGGTTCCATTGGACATAGGCGGGCGGCTCGTTCATGCGCTTCGCCCCTTCTTGTTTATTGAGCGGTTGACCAGAGCAGGATGGTTCCGTCATGTCCAGCGCTGGCGATAATCGTGCCGTCCGAAGAAAACTCAACCTCGTACACATCGCTTCCATGCTCAAGCGCCGCTTTAGGCGTCCCTGTTTGGACATCCCAAAGCCGTACGGTTTTGTCATTTCCGCCGCTGGCGAGGGTTTGTCCATCCGGCGAAAACGCCGCGGCAATGACGCCGTCCTCAAGATGCCCTTCTAAGATGTTCACAAGCGCGCGCTTTCGAACATCCCATAGACACACGCCGCCTCCGTATCCGACAGCGGCGAGAAGATGTCCATTCGGTGAAAAAACGACGCGAAGCGCATTCCCCAACTCTTTGCGTTTCAACGCCGCCGCTTCGGAAAGGCTTGGAACATCCCAAAGCTGTATGGTTCCGCCGAAACCGGCGGAAGCAAGCGTTTGCCCGTCCGGCGAGTAGGCTGCGCAATGGACTCTGTCGGCGCGTCCGATGAGAGTCGTTTGATGCCGTCCGGTTTGGACATTCCATAGGCGAACCGTACCGTCGTCGCCGGCGGTGGCGAGCGTCTGTCCGTTAGGGGAAAACGCGACGCTGTTGACGAAACTTTCATGTCCTTTCAGAACCGCTTTTTGCCGTCCGGTTTGGACATCCCAAAGCCGCGCCGTCGAGTCGTAGCTGGCGCTGGCGAGCGTCCGGCCGTCCGGCGAGTAAGCGACGCTGCCGATGTCGCCGGTGTGTCCGCGCAGAGTTTTAAAATGCGAGCGCGTTTGGACATCCCAAAGCCGTATCGCGTCGTCATAATGCCCGATAGCGAGCGTCCCCCCGTTGGGAGAAAAGGCAAGCCCGTCGATCATCGGCGTATGCCCTTCAATCGTTTGACGCGCGGCTGCTGTTTGCGCGTCCCAGCATCGGAGCGTTCCGTCGCCGAGCCGCCCGCCGGTGACGATCGTTTTGCCGTCCGGCGAATAGACGGCGCAATCGATGCCGCCGATATGTCCAATCAGCTGCTGTCGATACTGTCCTGTTTGCGCGTCCCAGATGCGCGCCGTTCTATCGGCGCCGGCGCTGACAAGCCGCTTTCCGTCCGGCGAAAAGGCGACCGAATGGACAGATTCGGTATGCCCCTTGAGCGTTGTTATGCATTGACCCGTTTTGACGTCCCATAGTCTGACCGTCTCGTCGCTGCTGCCGCTGGCGAGCGTTTTTCCGTCCGGCGAGTATGCCGCGCAGGTTGCATAGGCGTCGTGTCCTTTGAGCGTCTTAAGGCGTTTCGCCGTTTCAGCGTCCCAGAGCCGTACTGAATTGCTGTCGCTGTCGCAGGCAAGCGTCCGGCTGTTTGGAGAAAAAGCGAGCGCGTCCACAGACTCTTCGCCTTTCAGCGCCGTAAATGTCTTTCCGAATCGGACATCCAGCAGCGAGACATCCTTCTCATATCTGCCGACAGCGATCGTCTTTCCGTTCGGCGAGAACGCAACGCTCTGGCTGTCGCCGGTCTCTTCATACTCGGTTCGAATCTTGCCTGTTCGGACATCCCAGAGCCGCGCCGCGCCTTCATAGGCGGCGGCGATCGTCTTTCCGTTGGGCGAAAACGCCGCGGCTTCGGCGCCCTCGCCGTGGACGCTTAACAGCGACAATTCGGCGTAGGTCTTCGCGTCGTAAAGCCAGATGCCAGGGCCGGCGCAGACTGCCAAGAGCTTCCCGTTCGGCGAATAGGCGATGTCGGAAATCCAGCCCTTGCCGAGGCGGGCTACGGCGCCTTCAGGCAGGTTCCAGCGTGTGTAAGCGGGCGTGTGGCGCATGCGATTCATCCTTTCTTGTTTATTCTGCCGTTGACCAGAGCAGGACAGAGCCGTCATAGCTTCCGCTGGCTAAGAGATGTCCATCCGGCGAAAAGGCAAGACTGACCGCCATAAACGAATGCCCTTTCAGCTCCTTTTTGAGTTGACCTGTTTGGACATTCCAAAGCAGGACGATTTTATCTAAACCTCCCGTAGCAAGCGTCTGTCCATCCGGCGAAAATGCGGCGCAATACATATAATAACTGGGATGCCTGAATGTTCGATAAATGCGGCGCGTCTGAACATCCCATAGGCAGACGTCGTTGCCCGGCCCGGCGCCGGCAATTAGGCCGCCGTCCGGCGAAAAGTGAACTTGACGCATGAATTCAACCTGTTCGTTTTGCAGCGCCGCAATTTGGGCGCCTGTTGAAATATCCCACAGCATGATAGTCCCGTCTTCAGACGCGCTGGCGAGCGTCCGCCCGTCCGGCGAGAACGCGGCGTCGTTGACCTCGTCTGTGTGTCCAATGAACGCCGCTGTCTGTTGTCCAGTTTGGACATCCCATAAGCGCGCGGAACGATCGCGGCCGGCGGTTGCAACCGTCTTTCCGTCCGGCGAGAACGCGATTCCGAGAACGCTGTCCTCATGTCCATATAAAACGCTCTTTTCCCGCCCGGTTTGGACATCCCAGAGCCTCGCGGTTCCGTCGTCGGAGGCGGAGGCGGCGGTTTGTCCATCCGGCGAATAGGCGACGCCGTTCACGGCGGCGTTATGGCCGCGCAAGATGTCCAACGAAACGCGCGATTGGACATCCCGCAGGCATACCGCCGCTGAGTCCTGATATCCGATTGCGAGCGTCCGGCCGTCCGGCGAAAAGGCAAGCCCGCCGACAACGTCGGTATGCCCTTCGATGGTTTGCCGTTCGGCTCCTGTCTGCGCGTTCCACAGTCTGACGGCGCCGCTGGGTCCTATCTCGCCTGTAGCGATCGTTCTGCCGTCCGGCGAATAGGCGGCAAACTCGATAGGGTCCGTATGCCCGATGAGCCGCTGTTGACACTTGCCGGTACGGGCGTTCCAGATGCGCGCTGTCTTTTCGTAGCTGGCGGCAACGATGTTCTGTCCGTCCGGCGAATAGGCGGCTGACATTACAAAGCCGGTATGCCCTTCGAGTTCGCCGACGCGCCTGCCTGTTTGGACATCCCACAGCAGAATCTTCTTGCCATCGCCGCTGGCGAGCGTTCGGCCGTCCGGCGAAAAGGCGACCGACGCGGCGCGGCGCTCCTGTCTTAACTCCGCTTTCAGTTGGGCTGTTTGGACATCCCACAGCCTGACGATGTTATCGCCGCTTCCGCTGGCGAGCGTCTTTCCGTCCGGCGAAAAGGCGACCGACGCCGCATCGTATTGGATCTCTTTCAATTCAGCGAGCAATTTGCCGGATTGAACATCCAGCAGCATGACGCTGCCATGCATGCCAAGAGCGATCGTCTTTCCGTCCGGCGAAAAGGCGGCGCTGCGAGCGTTACAGGCGTTCTCAAACGCATCTAAGATCTCCCCTGTTTGAACATCCCATAACCGCGCCATGCTGTGATCATATGCGGCGGCAAGCGTCTTTCCGTCAGGTGAAAACGCGGCGGCTTTGGCTTCCTCGCTGCGTATGCTCAACAGCGCGGTTTCGGCGCCGTTCACGGCGTCGTAGAGCCATATCCCTGTCCCGGCGCAGACCGCCAAAAGCTTCCCGTCCGGAGAGTAGGCGATGTCGGAGATCCAGCCCTTGCCGAGACGGGCTACGGCGCTTTCGGGCAGGTTCCATTGGACATATGCGGGCGTGTTGTTCATGCGCTTCATCCCTTCTTGTTTATTCAGCGGTTGACCAAAGCAGGATGGTTCCGTCGCCGCTTCCGCTAGCTAATGTTTTTCCATCCGGCGAAAACGAGACCTCATAGACAACGCTTGAATGCCCTGTCAGAACCGCTGTAGACTCGCCTGTTTGGACATCCCATAAGCGAACGGTTTTGTATATGCCTCCGCTGGCAATCGTATGTCCATCTGGAGAGTAGGCGGCGCTAAAGATGTACTCGCCGGTATGCCCTTCAAAGGTCTTGTGAAGCTGGCGCTTGCGAACATCCCATAGGCAGACGACGTTTCCGTACCCGACGCCGGCAAGCAGACGTCCATTTGGCGAAAAGACGATCTGATACATCATCTTTAGTTGGTCGCTTTTCAACTCTGCGGCGGGGGCGCCGGTTGGAACGTCCCACAGCCGTATGGTTCCATCGTCGCATGCGCTGGCGAGCGTCTGTCCATTCGGGGCGTATGCGACATAACTGACCTCTTCGGCATGTCCAACCAGCTTTGTTTTCTGCCGTCCTGTTTGGACATCCCATATTCGGATTGTTTTGTCGAAGCCGGCGGTTGCGATCGTTTTTCCGCTTGGGTTGAATGCGACTCCGAAAACGACATCTTCATGTCCTTTAAGAACCTTTTTTTGCCTCCCTGTTTGGACATCCCAGAGCCTGGCGGTGTCGTCGTCGGATGCGCTGGCGACGGTCTGTCCATCCGGCGAATAGGCGAGGCAATTCACATCTTCTCTGTGTCCGCGCATCGTTTTCAAATGAGCGCATGTTTGGACATCCCAAAGCCGAATCGCGTCGTCCCGATGTCCAGTAGCGAGCGTTTTGCCGTCGGGAGAGAAGGCGAGGCCGTCCACAACAGCGGTGTGTCCTGCGGCGGTTTGGCGGACGGCTCCTGTCTGGACATCCCAGAACCGCAGCGTTCCGTCGTCCCCTTTTCCTCCTGTGACGATCGTTTTGCCGTCCGGCGAATAGACGGCGCAATCGATGCCGCCGAGATGTCCAATCAGCTGTCGGCTGAGACGGCCGTACTGGGCGTCCCATATGCGCGCCGTCCTGTCGCCGCAGGCGGCGAGCAGCCCCGTTCCGTCCGGCGAACGGTCGACTGAAGAGATTGCCCCTGTATTGCCCTTTAACTCCGCTTGGAGATGCCCGGAATGGACATCCCAAAGCCGCAACTTTTCGCCGCCGCTGACAATCATATTGTCGTCAGAGAAAAAGGCAAGACATCTCACATCATCGTTCTTATGGGCGATTTTCTTGCGCCGCTCCCCTGTTTCAGCGTCCCAGATCCGTACTGTTTTGTCATTTCCGCCGCTGGCGAGCGTCCCGCTGTCCGGCGAAAAGGCGACCGCGTTGACGTCGCCCCGATGCCCGTCCAGCGTTGTGAATGTCTCGCCGTGCCGGGCGTCCAACAGGTGAATCGTCCTGCCGGCGCCGAAGGCGATCGTCTTGCCGTCCTGCGAGTATGCGGCGCATCGGGCGTCGAAGATCTCTTCCGCTTCAGCCTGAATCTCCCCCGTCCGGGCGTTCCATATTCGCGCCGTTCCGCCCGTATGCGCCGCGGCGAGCGCGCTGCCGGCGGGAGAAAAGACGGCGGCGCGCGCGCCCTCGCCGGGGACGCTCAACAGCGACAATTCGGCGCATGTCTTCGCGTCGTAGAGCCAGATGCCTGGGCCGGCGCAGACCGCCAAGATATTCCCGTCTGGAGAGTAGGCGATGTCAGAAATCCACCCTTTGCCGAGACGGGCGATGGCGCCTTCAGGCAAATTCCAATGCGCGTAGGCGGGCGTTTGTTCATGCAGCCGCTTCATTCTATTGCGGAGCCGGCGATAGAATGACGGATCCTCCGGTGTTGCCGGCGGCGAGCGTCTGCCCATCCGGCGAAAAGGCGATTTCTTCAACCAGTCCGCCTAACCATTCATGATCCGCTTTGAAGGCGCCTGTTCGCGGGTCGTAAAAGAGCGCGCCATGCATGCCGTCGTTAATAGCAAACGTCTTTCCGTCGGGTGAAAACGCAAGGCAACTGACAGAACCTCGAATGCCGCTGTTGCCGCTGTAGAGCGTCTTGATCAGCCGCCCGCTTAGGACATCCCAGAGCCGCGCTGTATCGTCCCTGCCGCCGCTCAAAACCATCTTTCCGTCGGGTGAAAACGTCACGGCTAGGATTCTGTTTTCATGTCCTTCCAGCATCCTGTGGATCGCATATGTTTGGACATCCCATATCCGTATCGCGGCGTCCCATCCGCCGCTGACAATGAAGCGTCCATTCGGGGAATAGGCGGCGCATAGAACGCCCCGCTCATGCGCTCGAAAAACCATCTCCGGCTTCCCGCTCTGGATATTCCAAATGCGCACGGTCTCGTCAAAACTTCCGCTTGCCAGCGTATGTCCGTCCGGTGAAAACGCCGCGGCGTAAACCGCTTTCTCATGTCCTTTCAATATTTTCAGCGGCTCCCCTGTCCGAGCGTCCCATAACCGCGCCGTACGATCATACGACCCGCTGGCAAGCGTCCGTCCGTCGGGCGAATACGCGGCGCATTGGACAGCGGCAGTATGCCCCAAAAGCCGCTTCAACATGGCTCCCGTTTGGACATCCCATATCCGTATCGAATCGTCCCAGTAACCGGCGGCGAGCGTCCGTCCGTCGGGCGAATACGCCATTCCGCCGAGACAGGAGGTATGCCCCTCAATCGTTTGGCGAACGGAGCATGCCGCTGAATCCCACAACTTGAGCATGCCGTCTTTGAGGTCTCCGCCTGTGGCAATCGTTTTGCCGTCCGGCGAATAGACGGCGCAGTTAAGGCCTCCGACATTGCCAATCAGCTGTTGCCGGTAACGGCCTGTTTGAGCGTCCCAGACGCGGGCTGTCTTGTCCTCGCTTGCGGTTACAAGGTTCTGCCCGTCCGGCGAAAAGGCGACCGATCGTACATCGCCGCGGTGTCCCTTCAAGATGGCGTCGCACCGCCCTGTTTGGACATCCCAGAGCCGCGCCGTTTTGTCGTCGCTGCATGTCGCCAGAGTTTTTCCGTCCGGCGAAAAGGCGGCGCCGGTTATCACAAGCTGGTGTCCCTCCAAACGCCGCCCCAGCTTCTGTTTGTCCAAATCCCACAGGATCGCCGTATTGTCGTAGGCGCCGCTGGCGAGCGTTTTGCTGTCGGGTGAAAACGCAAGGATGTACACATCTTCTGTATGCCCTTTAAGCGTTGCAATGCGCTCGAAGCTCTTGACATCATACAGCCGCACATTCTTGCCGTTGTCTGCCACGGCGATCGTTTCGCCGTCCGGCGAATAGGCGATGCCCCAACCGTTTCTGCTGTTTTCAAACGCGCCTTCAAGCGTCCATGTCCGCGCGTTCCATAGTTTTGTCGGGGAGACGCCGGGCGAGGCAACCGCGATTCGGCTCCCGTCCGGCGAAAACGCCGCCGCATGCGCCTCTTCTCCGTTCTCGCCGAGCAGCGCGATTTCAGCGCAGGTCTTTGCGTCGTATATCCAAAGCCCCGCCTTGCCGCATACCGCGATGACCGACCCGTCCGGCGAGTAGTCAATGTCGCCAACCATGCTTTTTCCAAGACGCGCGGAGGCGTCTTCAGGCAGGTTCCAGCGCGTGTAAGCGGGCGTTTTGTTCATGCTGCCGCTCCATTTTCGTCAGCGATGTTCCGTTCTCAATATACACCGCCGCGCGCCGAATCCGCAACCTAGTAGCCTCTCTTTTTCAAACGCTCCTGCGCCAGTTCCCGCGCCCGCCGTAAACGCGCCTGCGCCGTCTGCGGCTTTACATTCATCGCGCGCGCCATCGCCTTGGTCGACAAGCCCTCCGCCCGCAGCCGCAGCGCCTCCTCGTAGATGCGCGGCAGCTCCTTCACAACCAGCTCCGCCTCCTTCGCCAGCTCCCTCTCCAGCATGTCGTCTAGCGCCGTGTTCTCCGCCTGCGCGTCTCCCTTGCTTCGCAGGCTGAGCCGTTCTCTTCGATTCTGTTCCGCGCGGATGCGCCGCCAGTCGTCGATGAGCAGATTGCGCGCGATGGTCATGCATCGGCGCGCCCATCGGTCGTCATCCTCCAGATGATCGGGTCGGGACGCCCAAGCGCGCATGAGCGTCTCCTGGTACAGGTCTTCGACGCGATGCGCATCTGGAACTCGGCGGGCGAAGTAATGCCGCAGCAGCTCGCCCCGTTCGCGTATTTTGCGTTCAAAGTCGCGCTGCGCTTCCTCAAGAGACGGCGCCTCGATGCGCGTTTTCGCGGACAGCATGGCATGCTCCTCATTTTACAAATTATTTTTGTAAAATGTTATGCGTCGTTTTATGCGTAATGACAAGGGAAAAAGACGCCGCCGGGAATCCAGAGGCGAACCCGAAACCGTCTGCTGTCTGAACTAAGATTTGCATGATTGAAAAGATTGCCAAGAGAATTGCCGAAAACCGACACGCCGCCCGCGGCATGCCGCATCTCAAAATCCTATAAATCCTGAAAATCCTAGTTCAAAACCAAGCGCAACCGCGCGCCGCGCCGAAACCCTCCTAGCCCCCCTTTTCAAGGGGGAACGACCAGCGCCGCGCCGAAACCCTCCTAACCCCCTTTTCAAGGGGAATCGGAGTGAGATCGGAAGATTGGCGCTTGTCAAAAGCGGCGTCTTGCGGCATAATTGAATCGAAAGGGACAAGCATTTATGGCTAACAATTACGACGCTGACAGCATACAGGTTCTTGAAGGTTTGCAAGCCGTCCGAGAGCGTCCGGGGATGTACATCGGCAGCACCGGGGCAAGCGGACTTCACCAGCTCGTGACGGAGCTGGTCGACAACAGCATTGACGAAGCCTCCGCAGGTTACTGCAAGCGAATCGATGTGGTTCTCTATCAGGACGGCGGCGCTTCCGTCACGGACGACGGGCGCGGCATCCCCGTTGACCGGCACGCCTCCGGCAAATCGGCGCTGGAGGTTGCCATGACGGTACTGCACGCCGGCGGCAAATTCGACGAAGGGCGCGAAAGCGCCGGCTACAAGGTCGCCAGCGGGCTGCACGGCGTCGGACTCTCCTGCGTCAACGCCCTCTCAAAAGAGCTGATTGTGGACGTGAACCGCAACCGCCGAACCTACCGCCAAACCTACCAACGCGGCATTCCTCAAACGGCGGTTGAAACGATCGGACCGAGCCGCAAAACAGGAACGAAGGTGCTGTTTTACCCCGACCCCGACATCTTCTCCGTCCTTGAGTTCAGTTTTGAAACGCTTTCGACGCGCCTGCGCGAGCTTGCTTTTTTGAACCGCGGCATCCGCATCGTCCTCACCGATGAGCGCGAAGATTCCAAAGGGCAAACGCGCGACCCGCGCGAATTTTACTACAAAAACGGCATCGTCGAATTTGTCGAACATCTGAACGACGGCAAAGAGATCCTTCACAGAAAGCCTGTCTATATCGCCAGCGAACGCGGCAACGCCGAAATCGAAGCCGCGTTCCAGTTCGACGACTCCGACAGCGAGATGATCTACTCGTACGTCAACAGCGTCAACACGCGAAACGGCGGGACGCATGTCAGCGGCTTCAAAACGGCGATCACCCGCACCTTCAACAAATACGCGCACGATTCAGGGCTGATGAACAACGTGCAGCTGAAGGTCACCGGCGACGACATCCGCGAAGGGATGACCGCCGTCGTCAGCGTGCGCGTTCCGAATCCGCAATTTGAGGGTCAGACGAAAAACGCGCTCGGCAACCCCGAAGTGGACGGGCTGATGCAGAGCGTCATCAACGAGGGGCTGGCGCAGAAACTGGAAGAGGACCCGACCTTTGCCCGCAACATCGTCCGCAAGAGCATCCGCGCCGCCGAGGCGAGAGAAGCGGCAAAACGCGCAAGAGAGATGGTGCGCAGAAAAGGCGCGCTCGACTCCGGCTCCCTGCCCGGCAAGCTGGCGGACTGCTCCGAGCGCGACCCGACCAAGACGGAGCTGTTTCTGGTGGAAGGCGACTCCGCCGGCGGACCCGCCAAACAGGGGCGCGACCGGCGGTATCAAGCCGTTCTCCCCTTGCGCGGAAAAGGACTCAACGTCGACAAAGCCTCCCGTCTCGACAAGCTGCTCAAAAACGAGTATATCGTCGCCATCATCTCCGCCATCGGAACCGGCATCGGCGTGGACGACTTCGACATCAACAAGCTGCGTTACCATAAGATCGTTCTCATGGCGGACGCGGATGTCGACGGGGCGCATATCCGCTGCCTGCTTCTCACCTTCTTTTTTCGGCAGATGCCGCAGCTGGTTCTGGATGGGCATCTTTACATCGCGCAGCCGCCGCTCTACCGCATCACGCGCGGGCGGCGCGCCGAGTATATGAACACCGACGACGAGATGACAGATTTTCTCATGGACGCCGCCATGAACAGCCTCACGGCGCATCGGCTGCGCGGAGGGGGCGAATGCTCAATCGAAGAGCTGGCGAAAATTGTGAACGCGGCGCGGCGAATGGACAAAATACTGCGCTCGCTGGAACGGCGCGGAGTCGACCGAGAATCGCTCATGCGCCTGCGTTTTCAAGACGGCGATCCGCCGACGCTCTGGCGCGTTAACATTGAAGGGCAGGACTATTACCGGTTTGAAGAGCAGGGTTACGCCGATCTGCTGCCGCTGCAGTCGCCGCTTCGGGGGATGGACGTCTCCTTGGCCGAGCTGGCGGAAAACGGGTATGTGGAGGAAAAAGAGCCGGACGAGGAGCAGGAGGGGGAACAGGGCGTCTTTGCCGAGATGGCGGAAGAGGAGGGGGAGCAGGGCGTCTTTGCCGAGATGGCGGAAGAGGAAGAGGAGACCGTCTCGGCGGAACCTGCAGACCTGCCGAGCGTGCGCGAACTGGAGCGGCTTATCGCCAGCTTGGAGCCGCTGGGCGTGGAGCCGCGCGACCTTCTTATTGAGGCGGACGGGAATCCGTTCATGGAGCTTCGGCAGGACGGACAAGACCCTGTGCGCGCCGCGTCCATCTGGGAGCTGGTGGACGGGCTGCTCGCTGTCGGGCGTCAAGGGATTCGCGTTTTGCGGTATAAAGGGCTTGCCGAAATGTCCTGGGAACAGCTGCGCGAAACGACGATGCAGGTCGACAAGCGGACGCTCATTCAGGTCAAGCTGGAGGATCTTGTCGAAGCGGACCGCACCTTCACAACCTTTATGGGCAAGAAGGTGGAGCCGCGGCGGGCGATGATTGAGCGTTACGCGCAATACGCCGATTTAGACCTTTACGGCGCCTAGGTTTCTTTATGGAGCGGCGTCGGAGCCTTTACGCCGTTTCTGATGAGTATAACCGCCGTTGCCGCCCCAAGGATATCCTCTCACGATATAGTATTCAAGCGGGTGAAACTCGCGATCGGGGATACGGGAATCGTGATAGCAATCCCACAGCTCAATTCCGAAGGACAGGGCGATCGCCTGCGCAAGCCGCATATCCTCTTCGTCCGCCTTTTCGTCTAAAGAGACCGCCAGCCATTCTTTCGCGGCGACCAGCTGCTCTAGAGCCGCCGCCGCTCGTTCCTCTCTGGCGAGGCGCGTCTTCGGCGGATACAGGTTTTCGATGTCCATTGCGATGAGCCAGCTGTCCGTTATCTTGAAAACAGCGATCTCATAGACGACCGTCTCAACATCGATCCGATCCTCGTCTCCGTCTTGAATAAACGCCAGAAGGTTGCCTTCAGGATAGACAGGTTCAGGATACGGAGGCTGATCGGCGGCGCGGAAAGCGTTTTTGGCATGCAGCGCCGCGTCGGCCGCGTCGCGCTTTTCCTCAACGCCGACGCGTTCATCCGCTAAAATCCTCTGCCATGCCTTGACCGCGGCTTGCCAGGCGTCGGCGGCCGCCCGCCGTCTCTTGGCGGCGCCGAACATGTTGTCAAGAGTGGCGTCTTCTATCCTGAAGTAGAGGTAGAAATGCCAGTGACCGTACCATGCGGCTTGCCATACAGCGACTGCCGCTCTCGCCGCTTCTAAATTCGCTGTGGAAGCGTCTAACCGCCAGTCTTGCCCAGGTTTCGATTCGCTTTGGGCGGCGAAGACAGGCGGAGGGGGCAGCCATTCCGCGTCCAGCGCCGCAGCGCACGTCCACGCAAACGCGGCGTAAGAAACATAACGCGCCTCCCAAAGCGGCTGGAGAAGAGCGTCATGGTCGGCGCCGCGCTTGAGCGCGTCCAGATAAGCGCTTTCCGCCTCATACCTGTTTTCAGCGGACGCGCGCCATGTTTGAACGGCGGCGCGCATCGTTTCATGTTTGGCTCTCCGCGCCGCTGTCCATTTCAAAACGTCCGTTTTTCGGGACAACTTTTGGGCAATCCGCGCCGCGCGTTTCAGCGTTCGACCCGCCCTTGCCGCCGCGTCCTCCGCCTCTGAAAGTTGAGGCGGCGCGTCCTGATCAGGCGGCGGCAGCCCCGTTCTCGAATCAGCGATGGTCTTAATCAACGCCGCATGGGATTTCGTCCTAGCCCGCTTCGCCTTCGCTAAGGGTTCGCCGTTTTGGAGCGCGGTCAGCCATGCCTCTTCGATCTCCAAAATCGTTTCATACAGCGCCAGCGAAGTCTCGATATTCGCGACGGGCGGATAATGGAAGCCGCGCCTGTCCGCATCCGCCGCCGTCTGCTGACGCAGATAATGTATGATCAGTCGGTTCCGCTCCGCGCGCGCCTTCGAGGCTTCGATATGCAAATATCTTGAACCTTTAGCCGCAAGAATTTCGCCAAATTCGTCTTCGGGGGCGGTTCCTGGGGGAAGAACGCTCTTATCCTTCGCGTAAAACTCGTAGAGATAGCCGTCTAGGTCGGCGATGACCCCGACATCCGCAACGACGCCTAGATCGGTGACAGCGTTTTCATGGTAGAAGGTGTAGTCAATCTGCGCGCGTATTATGTCAAGTTCCTCTGGCGCAAGTTTGCGCGCGAGGTCGTCGTCTTTGTCCGTTAAGGCGCTGTCAGCTGCGGGGAGCGGCTGCGTGAAGCATCCGACAGCGGACGCCAGAAAAAACGCGGCGATGAAGAATGCCGACCCAAAACAGCTGCTGGACGGACGCGGGCGTTCTCTACTCATCTCCGCCGAGCAAGCCCAAGCGCAGCAAAAAGTACAGTATCGTCAGGAGCGTCTGCGCCACGGCGGCGACATAGGTCAACGCGGCGGCGTTCAGCGTTTTCCGCGCGCCTTCCATCTCCGCGCCGCCGACGATGCCGAGACGATCAATTTCCGACAGGGCGCGGCTGGAAGCGTTATACTCCACCGGCAGCGTGATCAGCTGAAACAGCGCGATCAACCCGAACGCGGCGACGCCCAAGATCAGCAGCGGGGTTAGTATCATACCGAGGAAAAAGACGGGAGTCGCGATCCATGAGCCAAACTGAACTGCCGGGACGAACGCGCTCCGCAACTTCAGCGGCGCATAACCTTGCGCGTGCTGAATCGCATGTCCGACCTCATGCGCGGCGACGCCGACCGCCGCCTGCGAACGCCCCTGGAACACATCCGGCGACAGGCGCAGCGTCTTGGTTCGCGGATCGTAATGGTCGGACAAAAAGCCATGGACGCCTTCCACCTTTACATCGTGGATGCCGTTGGCGCGTAAAATCTCCCGCGCAACCTGCGCCCCCGTCATCCCAGAGCGCGTGCCTGTCTGCGAATACTTTTTGAACGCGCTTTTCACCTTGAATTGCGCCCAGATCGCCATTATAAACGCCGGACCTACGATCAAGAAATAATCGAATTCAAAGAAAAACATCGCATCGCCTTTCCAATGTGCCTACGCGCCTATGCGTTACGATTATACCGCATACGGCGCCGATGCCAAAGCGTTTCTAGACTCCCTGACCTCACGTCTTAAGTTGGGACATGTCGGCATGCGAACACGGACGTCTTCTGAGGCGCCTCTAGATTCCCGCTTACGCGGGAATGACGGGAAGAGGAGCGGGAATGACGATATGAACGGGCGCGGCGGCTGCAATGCCTTAAGATTCCCGCTTGCGCGGGAATGACGGGAAGAGGAGCGGGAATGACGATATGAACGGGCGCGGGAATGGCGGAATGAGGCGGGCGGTATGCGCATCATGGGTTGACAGGGTCGATTTTCCACATTCCCGTCCAGCCGAGAAAGCCGATGCAGGCGAGCTTCGTTCCGTCCGGCGAGAAGGTCAAATCCCAGATAGACGTGTGGTAAACGCTCAGCCCTTTCAAATGCTCGCCTGTGTAGGCGTTCCATAGATTGATGTCCGTTTCAGCGTCGCCCCCGCTCGCCAAAAGTTTGCTGTCGGGCGAATACGCCAGACTAGAAACAGAGGGACCCCATTCGCAATGCTCCAGCGATTGGACAAACTCCGCCGTATAGGCGTCGAAAAGCAGTACAAAGCTCCCGGCGGCAACCGCCATCCGTTGACCGTTCGGGGAATACGCCGCGGCTTTGTCATACCTAGACCCTCTATATTGGAACGCAGGCGGCTCAATTCTTTTGTAGCCCCCGTCCACATCCCAGAATGCAAGCTTGTACTCGCGGCTCCTAACCGTAGGAATCTTTGGAGCGCAATAGAAACTGATCAGCGTCTCTCCGTCAGGGGTATAGGTCAAGGTTGTCTTATCTGAGTCGAATGCCGGCAGCGCGTGGAGAGGATCGCCTGTTTTGGCGTCCCATATTCGTATCGTGTGTTTTTTGGTCGTTAGATTTTTGCCGACGCTCGCGACCGTTTTTCCGTTCGGTGAGTAGGCGGCGGTTAAAACCGTATCGTCCAGCTTTTCCAACGTTTTCACCGCGTCCGTTTGAACATCGATCAGAATCAGCGCGCGTTCGTCCCTGTTGGCGCCGGCTGCCGCGGCGAGCGTTTTTCCGTCCGGCGAATACGCAAGCGAACTGCAGTTAAACCCCTCCAGCGTTTTGAGCAAGCCGCCCGTTTCGGCGTCCCAGAACATGACGCCTTCTTCTCCGCCGCCGGCAAGCGTCTTGCTGTCCGGGGAGAATGCGACCGCTATCGTTTTACTGCCGCTGCCCGATAATGGGACGCGGACCGCTTCCAGTTTCGGTCGAGACCTCCTCAAAAGCGACGCAGCCGCCAGAACGACGATAACGATCAACGCGAGAGCCGCCAGCCGCCGTTTGATCATGGCGTTTTCATTTCGCGCATTGTTCTGCTTCATTTGAGCGTCTTGACCAGTTCGCTCGTTTTCACATCCCATATCCGAACGGTTCGATCCTCCCCGCCGCTGGCGAGCGTCTTTCCGTCGGGAGAGAATGCGACCGACCAGACCGCCATTTTATGTCCGTCCAGCGATTTCAGATGGGCGCCTGTTTCAACATCCCATAGGCGCAGCGTCTCCTCGCGCAGCATCTCCTCGCTTAAATCGTCTCGGCGTTTACGCTCCATATATTCCATCATCTTCCCCTGCTCTTTGAACCAGTCCAACGTGTCTTTTCGCGGAGAAATGCTGCCGCTGGCGAGCGTTTTTCCGTCCGGCGAAAACGCCAAGCACAACACTCTGCTTTCATGCCCTTCGAGCCGTTTGAGCCTCTTGCCTTTGTAAGGGTTCCAAAGCAGTATCGACCAGTCAAAACTGCCGCTGGCGAGCGTTGAGCTGTCGGGCGAAAAGGCGAGCGCATGAATGAGATGCGAATGGCCCCTCATGACGCGGAGCTGTTCGCCTGTAACCGCGTCCATGAGGAGAACTTTCCCCATCGCTTCGTTGACAGCAATCAGTTGTCCGTTGGGCGAAAAGGCTGCGGCGATAAAATCGGGAAGCTGCCTCCTCGACATCTGTATCGGAGTTCGCGCTGGAGCGCCCGTGTCGGGGTTCCAAACAACGACGCCTCCGAAGTGGTCAATGGTTGTCAGGTTTTTTCCGCCGTCGGCGAACGCGACCGACTCGATGCGCCATGCTGGACGCCCGCCCGGAAGCCCGTTCATTGTCGTCGTTGTGGTAAAGGTTTGGATTGGTTCGCCCGTTTCGACGTTCCATAGCCGCGCCGTTTTGTCCGAGGCGCCGCTGGCGAGCGTCTTTCCGTCAGGAGAGAATGTCAGCGTTCCGATTTTACCGCGATGCCCCTCCAGAGTCGTTTTCTTTTCTCCCGTTTTCACGTCCCACAACCGTATTTTTGCCGGAGCGTTGGATGAACTGCCGTGTCCGCTGGCGAGCGTTTTTCCGTCCGGAGAGAATGCGAGGGCAAGGACAGCGTCGGCGTCAATTAAAGGGTAGTAGGCGTCTTTGCGCGCGTTGTCGCCGCAGCCTGTCAAGATCAAGAGCGGGACGATGCATGTCCATAAGGCGGTTTGTTTACTCATCCGCGTACTCCTCCGCTTTCGCTTAATCGTTCAAACTCCATCGGTGTATTTTACCGTCCGCGCCGCCGCTCAACAGATGAGCGCCGTCCGGCGAATAGACGACGGCGGTCACGGGCGCCGCATGCTTCTCCATCGTTTTGATCAGTTCGCCTGTCTCGGCGCTCCATCGCCGCACCGTTCTATCCCGCCCGCCTGTTGCGATTTCAGCGCCGTCTGGAGAGAACGCTAGGCAGTATGCGGGGCCGTTATGACCCTCCAGCATATGAAGCAGGGCGTCGGTCGCGGCGTCCCATACGGCTAAGGTTTCGGAGCTGGCGACCGCGAGCGTCTTTCCGTCTGGAGAATAGGCGCCGGCGTACGCCATGCCTTCATGACCTTTTAAGTCGCGTATGGCGGCGCCCGTTTCGGCGTCCCAGAAGCGCACGGTTTGGTCGAGGCTGCCGCTGACGAGCGTTTTGCCGTCGGGCGAGAAGGCGGCGAAGCGGACCCGCCCCTTGTGGCCTTTTATGATCGCTTTGACATGCGCTGTTTCAGATTCGCTCAATACGAGCGTTCTGCTTCCGCCGGCAGCAATCGTTTTTCCATCGGGGGAGTACGCAATGCAATGGACGCTCCCGAAAGTTCTGTCGAGGGGAAAATTGTAAACAGATCGATTCGCGGCATCCTCCAAGGTAACAGCGAAGCGGCGCGATATGTCCGATTTGGCGTTCAATGCAAGATGTTTCGCCCGCGCCAGAAGCTCTTTTTGAGCAGCTTCTTTGCCAGCCCTTCTTTTGTCATCGTCCCAGTGGTGCGCCGCAACATGCCAAAACACAAGGTCGGAACTCATTGTGCCTGCGACCAGCGTCTCGCCGTCTGGAGACAGCGCCGCCGAACCTTTCAGGCTCCAGGTGAAGAGGGGATGCAGCGGCTTTCTTATTTTTAATGGTTTGGCGTCTAACATTCCGATACGCCCCTTCGCGTTGCTGGCGAAGACGATGCCGCCGTCCGGCGAATACGCCAGAAAGCGGACCGCATGGCTATAGTCTCCCAGCGTCTTTATCCGCTCGCCCGTTTCGGCGCTCCATAAATGTACGCCTGCTAAGTTGCCGCTGGCAATCGTCGTTCCGTCCGGCGAATAAACGACCGATCGACTCGCGTCGGGGTTTTGGATCGTCTTGATCAGTTCGCCTGTTTGGACATCCCAGAGCCGTATATTGTTGCGCTCGTTTTCGCCAAGGCGGGTTTTACCGTCATGTGAATAATAGGAAACGGACACCCGCGATCCCGAGGTTGTTGTCTGTCTTGCCATGTAACGCTCGTTTTCGCCAAGGAGCGTTTTGCTGTCCGGCGAAAAGACAACCGACACCGGCGATCCCTCGGCTTTTGTTAATATTTTGAGGCGTTTGCCGGTGTTGGCGTCCCAAAGCAGTATCTCGCCCTCGGATCCTCCGCTGGCAAGAAGCTTTCCGTCCGGCGAATAGGCAACGGAAACGACATTGTCCCGATGCCCGCGGAGAGATTCAACGCGCTCATATGTGAAGCCGTCCCTCAAATGGACCTCGGAGGATTGGGCGAGACCGACAGCCAGCCGCTGCCCGTTCGGCGAGTACGCCAAGCTGGCAATAGTCCCGTTGTAACGGTCGCTTGCTATGAGCGTCCATGTTTCGGCGTCCCAGAATTGGATTCTGCCGTACTTACTGCCGCTGACAAGCGTCTTGCCGTCGGGAGAGTAGACGACTGCAACGTCTTCGCCTAAAGCGGTCAGCGTTTTCAGAAGCTCGCCTGTTTGGACATCCCAAACCCGTATGGAGTTGTCCCATCCGCCGCTGACAAGCGTCTTGCCGTCGGGAGAGAACGCCGCGGAACGGACGCCTTGGTTATCCCCTTCCAGCGCTTTTTTGACATCGCCTGTTTCAGCATCGAAGAGCAAGACCTCGTTGCCGTAGTCGTCCCATCCGACAGCGGCAAGCGTTTTGCCGTCCGGCGAATAGGCGACAAAGGGGTTGCCGCGAGAGGTGAAAACGCCGCTGCGGCTGTCGGCGGGTCTATCGCCGCAGCCGATACTGAAAAGCAGCGCGGCAGCCGCCAACGCCGCAGCGATTCCCTGTCTCATTTACTTCCTCCTTCATTCAAACTCCATCGGCGTATTTTACCGTCCACGCCGCCGCTCAACAAATGGGCGCCGTCCGGCGAATAGGCGACGGCGGTTACGGGCGCCGCATGCTTCTCCATCGTTTTGATCTGTTCGCCTGTCTTGGCATTCCATCGCCGTACCGTTTTGTCCCGCCCGCCCGTCGCGATTTCGGCGCCGTCCGGAGAGAACGCGAGGCAGAACACGGCGCCGTCATGTCCCTCTAGCGTATGAACCAGAGCGTCGGTCGCGGCGTCCCAGACCGTGAGCGTTTTGGAGCTGGCGACGGCGAGCGTTTTGCCGTCTGGAGAATAAGCGCCGGCGTACGCCATGCCTGTATGCCCTTTTAAGTTGCGTATCGCGGCGCCTGTTTCGGCGTCCCAGAAGCGCACGGTTCGGTCTAGGCTGCCGCTGACGAGCGTTTTTCCGTCGGGTGAAAAGGCGACGAATCGAACAGCCCGCTTGTGGTCTTCTATGACCGCTTTGGTAGACGGCGTTTCAGCGCTGCTCAATACGAGCGTTCTGCTTCCGCCGACAGCGAGCGTTTTGCTGTCGGGGGAGTACGCAATGCAATTGATCTCTCCGGGAAAATAGATGTCGAAGCCGTAGACATATCGATTGGATCGTGCGGCGTTCTCCAAATTGACAGCGGCGATGCGCGACATGTACGATCCGCCGCCGTCCAATTCAATAGATTTCGCCCGCGCCAGCAACTCTTGTTTCATCGCTCTTCTAGCCGCTCTTCTTTTGTCATCGTCCCAGTGATGCGCGGCAATCGGCCAAAATATCAGATCGTCGTAATCGGTAGCGACCAGCGTCTTGCCGTCAGGCGACAGCGCCGCCGGGGCGGCCGACCGATAGAGGCGGTCTTGCAGCCGCTTGACTGTTTTCAATGTTTTCCCGTTCAACATTCCGACATACCCCCGCGCGCTGCCGGCGAAGACGATGCCGCCGTCCGGCGAATACGCCAGAAAACGGACGGCGTCTCGAACGCTGTACAGCGTCTTCGTCAGCTTGCCCGTTTCGGCGTCCCACAGGCTTATTCCCTTGTTTAAGTTGCCGCCGGCAATCGTCGTTCCGTCCGGCGAATACGCGGCATATCTTGATCCTTCAGGGTCTTGAATCCTTTTGATCAGTTCGCCTGTTTGGACATCCCACAGCCGCATTGTGCTGCTGTAGTCTCGGCTTAGAAGCGTATTGCTGTCAGAAGAAAACGAGAGCGACAACACCGCGCTTTTATGCCGTTCTAACTTTTTGAGCCGTTTGCCCGTGTAAGCGTCCCAAAGCAGCAGCTCTCCCTCATTTCCGCCGCTGGCAAGAATCTTTCCGTCCGGCGAATAGGCAGCGGATGAGATGATATCCCGATGCCCGCGGAGAGTTTGGACGGGTTCGAAGGTTTTTCCGTCGAAAATATGAACATCTCGGCTTAAATCTGCGCCGGCGGCAAGCCTTTCACCGTCCGGCGAATACGCCAAGCTGCTAATGTCTTTTCCTAACGATTGGATTGCTATTTGAGACCATGTCTCGACATCCCAGAACCGTATCTTGCCATTATGATCGCCGCTGACAAGCGTTTTGCCGTCCGGCGAAAAGGTAACGGCATAGTCGCTGTTCATCCGAATGTTCAGGATCTTGAGCGGCTCGCCTGTTTCGACATCCCATACTCGAATCGTGTCGTCCATCCATCCGCCGCCGCTGACAAGCGTTTTGCCGTCCGGCGAGAACGCCGCGGAACGGATCGGCCGTTCATGTCCTTCCAGCGATGCTTTTACATCTCCCGTTTCGGCCTCCAGGAGCAGGAGCGTGTCGCCGTGAAAAGATTCTCCCACCGCCGCAAGCGTTTTGCCGTCCGGCGAATAGACGACCGAAACGTCGCCTTTGACACGGACCGTGGATCTCTCTCTGCAGCCGATAGAAAAAAGCAGCGGGACAGCCATTAACGCCGCAAAGGTTCGCCGTTTCATTCGTTCAAACTCCATCTATGTATTTTACCGTCTGCGCCGCCGTTCAACAGATAAGCGCCGTCCGGCGAATAGGCGACAGCGGTTACGGGCGCCGCATGTTTCTCCAGCGTTTTGATCAGTTCGCCTGTCTCGGCGCTCCATCGCCGCACCGTCTTATCCCGCCCGCCTGTCGCGATTTCGGCGCCGTCTGGAGAGAACGCGAGGCAGTACGCGGGGCCTTCATGACCTGTCAGCGTATGAATCAAGGCGTCGGTCGCGGCGTCCCAGACGGCTAAAGTTTCGGAGCTGGCGACAGCGAGCGTCTTTCCGTCTGGAGAATAAGCGCCGGCGTACGCCATGCCTTGATGCCCTTTTAAGTCGCGTATGGCGGCGCCTGTTTCGGCGTCCCAGAAACGCGCGGTGCGGTCGAGACCGCCGCTGGCGAGCGTTTTTCCGTCGGGGGAAAAGGCGACGAATCGAACAGCCCGCTTGTGGCCTTTTATGATCGCCTTGATAGACGGCGTTTCAGCGCCGCTCAATACGAGGGTTCCGCGATCTGTTCTGCCTCCGCCGCTGGCGAGCGTATTTCCATCGGGGGAGTACGCAATGCAATTGACATTTCCGATAAAATGGATGTCAAAGCCATAAACATATCGATTCGATTGAACGGCGTTTTCCAAGTCGGAAACGGCGATGCGCGATGTCATCGATCCGCCGCCGTTCAATTCAATCGTTTTTGCCCGCTCCAGGAACTCTTTTTTGGCGGCTTCTCTGCCCGCCCTTCTTTTGTCATCGTCCCAGTGATGCGCGGCAATCGGCCAAAACAGAAGATCGGAAATGCCGGAACTGCCTGCGGCCAGCGTCTTGCCGTCTGGAGACAGCGCCGCTGAACCGGTCGAACCGTAGGGGCGGTCTTGCAGCGACGTTGTTTTTGCTAATGTTTTGGCGTTTAGCATTTCGATCTTCCCCTGTCGGTCGCTGTAGACGATGATGTCGCCGTCCAGCGAAAAAGCCAGAAAACGGACTGCATTTTGATTGCTGTACAGCGTGTTCACTTGCTCGCCTGTTTCGGGATTCCATAAACGTACGCCTGCGTTTAAACTGCCGCTGGCAATCGTTGTTCCGTCCGGCGAATAGACGACCGACCATGCTCCTTCAGAGTCTTGGATCTCCCTGATTAGTTTGCCTGTTTGGACATCCCACAGCCGCATGGCGTCGCCGTAGCCTCCGCTTAGGAGCGTTTTGCTGTCCGGCGAAAAGGCGAGCGATTTGACCGCGAAGGCGCTTCTTTTTAACTTTTTAATGCGCTTGCCGGTGTAGGAGTCCCAAAGCAGCAGCTCCCCCTTCGCTCCGCCGCTGGCGAGCGTCTTGCCGTCCGGCGAATACGCGACCGTCGCGACATTTTGACGATGCCCTTTTAGAGACCCGACAGGTTCGCCTGTCAAGCCGTCCAGAAGATATATTTCTTGGCTGAAAGCGGCGCTGTAGGCTATTCTCTGTCCGTC
The DNA here is from genome assembly GCA_963665845.2 of Candidatus Poribacteria bacterium. Classification (GTDB taxonomy): domain Bacteria; phylum Poribacteria; class WGA-4E; genus JAPPNK01. The sequence continues at coordinate 590,279 of OY762492.1, read as the reverse complement.
CGGCGAATACGCCAAGGCGTTCGTCGTGGAGGCTGGGACGATCGCTCTTTCGGTCCAGTTCTCGGCGTCCCATAAGATAACGGCGCCCCCAGAGCCGCTGACGAGCGTTCTGCCGTCGGGGGAGTATGCTACAACAACGCCGACGCCCCCGCCGCGTTTCGCGTCCAAGGTTTTGAGCGGCGCGCCTGTTTCGACGTCCCATACCCGTATGGAGGCGTCCCCATGCGCCCCTCCGCTGACAAGCGTTTTGCCGTCCGGCGAGAAGGCCGCGGAACGGGCGACCGGCTCATGACCTTCCAGCGCGGCTTTCACATCTCCTGTTTTGGCGTCCAAAAGCAAGATGGTGTCGCCCTCAAAAGAGGTATATGTTGCAACCGCCGCAAGCGTTTTGCCGTCCGGGGAATAGGCGATGGCAGCGTTGCCGTGGAAGACGACTTCATCGTCGCCGCAGCCGATACAGAAAAGCAGCGGGACAGCCATCAGCGCCGCAGCGGTTCGCCGTATCATTCGTTCAAACTCCATCGGTATATTTGCCTACCGCAGAGGAGCGCGCCGCCGCTGCCTCTGTCATCCGCCGTTTCTTCATAAGATCCGCGCCTCGCTTTGCCGGCACATATGAACCTGTATGTACCCCTACTGCTTCATCTCCATCGTTTTCAAATCCCACACCCAGACATGCCCGAAGTGATTCACGCAGCCAAGCTTCGTCCCGTCCGGCGAGAACGCCATCTCGCTGACCGTCCCGTTGTACGCCTTTAATTCTTTCAAATGTTTGCCCGTGTACGCGTCCCAAAGATGAATATTCCCGTCGTTATCCCCGCTTGCCAAGAAGCTGTTGTTGGGCGAATACGCCATCGTCACCACATCGGCGGGATATTCGTGCCGATGCATTTTTTGAACCAGTTCGGCATTATAGGCGTCGAATAGACCGATCTCGGAACCGCCGGCGAGCGCCAACCGCTGTCCGTTTGGCGAGTAGACGGCGCTGTCGCCGCGCCACCACCCCATATACCGAAACGGGGGCGGCTCAAATCTCTTGCCGCCTGTTTCGACATCCCATGTAATCAGATAGTACGCCCGTTCCGTCGTTTCGTTTGTCGCGGGAGTTGGAAAGCGGTGAAGGCTGACGAGCCGTTCGCTGTCCGGCGAAAAGATCAGTTTCTCGCCGATGGAATTGATCTCTCCTATATCTCGCAGGGGAGCGCCTGTTTCGGCGTCCCAGAGCCGAATCGTGAACATACCGCCCGCGTTTTTTCCGCTGTCGCTCGCGATCATCTTGCCGTCCGGCGAATACGCTACAAGATGAACGGGCGGATCGATTGTTTCAACCGGCTTGACCTTGCCTGTCGCCGTATCGATCAGCATGACCGTTCGGTTGTTCTCGTCGGTTCCTGCGACAGCGGCAAGCGTCCTGCTGTCGGGCGAGTAGGCAAGCGAACTGCAGTTGTACCCCTTCAGCGCTTTGAGTTCCACCCCTGTTTCGGCGTCCCATATCCAGATTCCTTCGTTTCCACCGCTGGCGAGCGTTCTACCGTCCGGCGAAAACGCCATGCAAACCGCTCTGCCCGGCTGCGGCATGTTCATGATCGCTGGAATATGTTCGCTGCGTTTATTGCATGACGCAGCAGCCGCTAGCACAGCTGCCATCGCTAGCGCAGACGAGGCTAGACGCCGTCTCTTCATACGCATCCCTCTGTTCTTGATACCTTTATGCGAGTTATTCGTTCAAACTCCATCGGTATATTTTACCTACCGCGTCGCCGCTCAACAGATGAGCGCCGTCCGGCGAATAGGCGACCGCGGTCACGGGCGCCGCATGCTTCTCCATCGTTTTGATCAGTTCGCCAGTCTTGGCGCTCCATCGTCGTACGGTCTTATCCCGCCCTCCCGTGGCGATTTCGGCGCCGTCTGGAGAGAACGCGAGGCAGAATACGGCGCCGTCATGTCCCTCTAGCGTATGAACCAGAGCGTCGGTCGCGGCGTCCCAGACGGTTAAGGTTTTGGAGCTGGCGACGGCGAGCGTCTTGCCATCGGGAGAGTAGGCGCCGGCGTACGCCATGCCTTGATGCCCTTTTAAGTCGCGTATTATGGCGCCCGTTTCGGCGTCCCAGAAGCGCACTGTTTGGTCGAGGCTGCCGCTGACGAGCGTTTTTCCGTCGGGTGAAAAATCGACAAATCGGACTTTCTTTTCGTGATCTGACGTTTTCCATTTCACCGTTCCAGTATCCGCATGGATGAGTCCGATACTTCCAATAGAACCGCGACCGATGGCAAGCGTTTTTCCGTCGGGCGAAAAGTCCATACACAGCGCGCGGCTGAAATCGTGCCTCATAACTTGATAATACAGATTGCGGCGGACAGAGCCTAGCAGCTCGCCGATGATGTACTCCCTCGAAGACTCGTCGGGTATTTGAGGGTCTGTCTTTGCCTGCTCTGCCAGCGCTAGAAACTCTTTTTTGACCTGTTCTCTTTTTTCAGCGTCCCAGTGGTACGCGTCCGGCCGCCAAAGAGCCGTAGCGATGCGGCCCCCGACCGCAAGCGTCCTGCCGTCCGGCGAATACGCAGCCGAGAGGGATCTAGCTCGGGCGCCGATCAAATCCGTGTTATCCGTCATTCTGAACGTTTCTTTTAGCGTTTTGGGGTCTAAAAAGCGAATAAATGTGATCACATTCGGAAGCGCCGGATCTGTGCCGGAGCCGTCCACAGTGACCGACTCGCCGTCAGGCGAAAAAGCCAGAAAGCGGACAGCATAGCTATCGTCGTACAGCGTTTTCGTCGGATCGCCCGTTTCGGCGCTCCATAAACGTACGCCTGCGTTTAAACTGCCGCTGGCAATTGTCGTTCCGTCCGGCGAATACGCCACCGATCTAGATCCTTCAGGGTCCTGGATCGTTTTGATCAGCTCGCGCGTTTGGACATCCCAAAGCCGTATCGTTTTGTCGCCGCCGCTGTCGCTGTCGCCGTCGCTGCCGCTCACAAGCGTTTTGCTGTCAGGCGAAAACGAGAGCGACAACACGCCGCTTTCATGCCCGTTCCACTTTTTGAGCCGCTTGCCGGTGTAAGCGTCCCAAAGCGTTAGTTGCCCTTTGTTTCCGCCGATAGCAAGTATCTTCCCGTCCGGCGAATAGGCGGCGGATGTGACCATATCCCGATGCCCGCGGAGAGTTTGGACAGGTTCGAAGGTTCTTCCGTCAAAAATATGAACATCCCGGCTTAACGCTGCGCCGGCGGCAAGCCGTTCTCCATCCGGCGAGTACGCCAAGCAGTTCGCGTCTCCTCTTAACGAATGGTTTGCAATTTGAGTCCATGTCTCGACATCCCAGAACTGTATCTCGCCCATAGAATCGGCGATGACGAGCGTTTTGCTGTCCGGCGAAAAGGTTACGACACAGCCGCCGTTGCTATTGTTTAGGGTGTTGATCGGCGCGCCTGTTTCGACATTCCATACTCGAATCGTGTAGTCTGTCCATCCCCCGCCGCTGACAAGCGTTTTGCCGTCCGGCGAGAACGCCGCGGAACGGACAGGCCGTCCATGTCCTTCATGTCCTTCCAGCGATGCCTTTACATCTCCCGTTTCGGCGTCCAAGAGCAGGATCGTGTCGCCGTCAAACGATTTTCCCACCGCGGCAAGCGTTTTGCCGTCCGGCGAATAGACGACGGAAGCCGGACCTTTATCGTAGTTGGTACTGCCCCTGAATCCATTGTCGCAGCCGATAAAGAAAAGCAGCGGGACAGCCATCAACGCCGCAGCGATTCCCCGTCTCATTTTCCTTGCCCTTCATCGACGGCGCGGGCGTCGTTCAACCGGTCGGGATAGTCGGAGGTGACAGCGTCCACGCCCGATTGGATCGCTTGGCGGATATGGGCAGGTTCGTTCGGCGTCCAGACGCCGATGGTTCCGCCCGCTTTATGAATCGCCTCGACCGTTTCAGGCGCTGCGGTTTGCCAGTGGCAGCTGACAGCGGAGGTTCCAAGGGCGCGCGCCGCTTCAAGCATCGCCAAGCCGTTTTCCGCCTCGCCTTCAGCCAGCCGCTGCGCGACAATCAAACCTATCTGAATGTCCGCATCGACGGCGCGGACGGGAGGGAGCGCGTCCGGCAAAAAAGAGATGACGAGCGCCTCGGCGCTTTTGCCTAAATCGGACAGTATGCGCGCCGACGGACCCGCCGCCTCCGCCGCCTTGATCTCCACCACCGCCAGAACGCCGCTCGGCAGTATCGACAGCGCCTCCTTGAGCGTCGGGACGCGTTCGCCGCCGCCCGCGTTTGCGCGTTTGATCTCGGACAGCGTCAACTTGTCGACGCGCCCTGTCATGTCGGTCGTTCGGTCCAGCGTCGCGTCATGGACGACGACCGCATGCCCGTCCGCCGTCATTCGCGCGTCCATTTCGACGCCGTCCACGCCGATCTCCAGCGCCTTTTGAAACGATGCAAGGGTGTTTTCAGGCGCATGCCCAGACGCGCCCCGATGCGCAATTCGCAGCCATTCGCTCATCGTTTGCTCCTTTATGGTTTGGTTTAGAATTGAGTGGTGTGGATCGCGTCCCCGACGGAGATTTGCCCGCCGATGTCCAGGTGGTTAAAATTGCGCCCGAAGGCGACGTCGCCCTTCGGCGTTCGGCGGTAGGTGGCGAGCGTGCGGAGAGGTTCCACGCCGCGCGCCGCCGTTTCTTGATCGGTCGCCGTGGTCGCGCAGCGGGTGCAGCGCGTTCGTCCTCTAAAGCGCGTCTCTCCGATGTTGACGCGGCTCCATGTGTCCTCCTCGTACGGCTTGGCGCCGCGAACGACGATGTTGGGGCGAAAACGGTTCATCGGCAGGGGCGTTTCCAGTCGGCTGTTTAAGTCCTCCAGCGACGCTTCCGATATGAACAGAAACGCGTACCGATCGGCGAACCCGACAAGCGAATCGCCCCATCCCGCTTCGCGCCGGTGGTCGTTCGCCATGCGCACAAGGCGGGAAGGCTCTTTGAGAAAATCGCTCAACCATTCCGCCGGTTCGTTTCCTTGGTCAACGGCTTCGCACTCGTCCCCCCAGACAACGACGGAACGGCGCGCCCCGTCCTCCCCTTTCATCGGCAGGCGCAGGTCGGGCATTCCGTCCGCGCTCAAACGCAGCCCGCCCGACTCCATATGCGTTTTAATGAGGCACATGCGTGGCGTTTCGCGCTGGGTTCGAAATTGACCGTCTGGGTCAACCACCATCCATAGCCGGTCGTTTTGAAAGCCGCGCCGTCCGACGACCGCCGTTTCCACCTGTATGCCGCCGAGCGACTTCACCGGGTACACATGCAGCGACGCAACCGTGAGACTCATACCGCTTTCTCCTGTTCCATTTTGACAAGCTCCTCCCGCAGCTGTTCCTGCGTCGCGACGGCGCAGCCCATCTGTCCGACCGCCAGTCCGGCGGCGCAATTCGCCATGCGCGCCGCGTCGACGGGGGACAAGCCCGCCGCCAAGCCGAGCGCAAACGCCGCGGCGACCGTGTCGCCCGCGCCGGTGACATCATACACCTCGCGCGCCGCGGCGGGGATGCGCGTCTCGGCGCCGCGTTCATACAGGCTCATGCCGTCCGGTCCCCGCGTGATGAGCAGAAACTGCAGCTCCAGCCGCTCCATGATTTCGCGGGCGGCATGGCGCAGCTCCCGCTCCGTGGTCAGCCGGCGTCCGACCGCCTCGCCCGCTTCTTGAACGTTCGGCACAACGCACGCCGCGCCGCGGTATGACCAGAAATTCTCCGCCTTCGGGTCCACGATGAGCGGAATTCCCGCGCGCCGCGCCAGCTCTCCCGCCTCCGCGATCATCTCCGCGTCCAAAACGCCCTTGTCGTAATCTTCGATGATGAGCGCGTCGGAGAGCGGGATGAACCGCCGCGCGTTTTCAAGAACCGCATGGCGCGCCTCCGCCGAGATGGGCAGGCGCGATTCGCGGTCGAGGCGGACCACCTGCTGGTTGCGCGCGATGACGCGCGTTTTGTGGCTCGTCGGGCGGGACGGGTCCACAACAACGCCTTCGCCGTCGATGCGCGCTTCGGCGAGCAGCTTTTTCAGCTCCGCGCCCGCCTCATCTTTTCCGACGACGCAGATAAGTCGGCACAACGCGCCCAAGGAGGCCGCGTTCGCCGCGACATTCGCCGCCCCGCCGAGGCGCCGCTCCTCCGACCGTATCTCCACAATCGGCACGGGCGCCTCCGGAGAGATGCGGCGCGCCTCGCCGAGCAGATACGAATCCAGGATCGCATCGCCCAGAACAAGCGCGCGCAGCGACGAAAGGCGCGGAAGAGCGGCGTCCCAGGGCGGCTTCAGCAGCGCGTTCACTCCTCAAATTCGTACGGAACCGTCTCGGACTGATGCGAACGCGCCGACTTCTCCGACAGCTCCAGAACCGCGATGACGCGCCGCGCCGACTCCGGCGTCACGATGAGCGGGTTGTTTTCTGGATCGTTCACATGCGCGACAAAGTTCGTGTAAAAAGAGGGGCCGGGGCGTCCTGAAAAGCCGACTTCGCTCTCCTTGTCGAACCCTTCCACCTCGGACAGGATCTTATACTTGCCGCCGTTGGAGACGATGGAGCCGTGCGAGCCGAGCAGGCGCCAGCGCGGTTTGCCGACCTTGGCGATGTTCGACATCTGAATGTCGGCGCTGCAGCCGTTCGCAAAACGGATGATGCCGTGGACATGGTCTTCGTTGCTGATGTCATGCCAGACAAGGTCATGAAAAAAGCCGGTGATGTTGACCATTTTTTCAGGGATCACATTCAGCAGCCAGTCGATGAAATGCGCGCCCCAGTCGTAAAACGCGCCGCCGGAGACCGCCTTGACGCTGCGCCACCAGTTCGGGTTCGGGCGACCGTATCCGCCGCCCCACATTTCCACATTGTACACCTGCCCGATGATGCCGCTGGCGACCAGGTTTTTGAGCGTCCAGAAGTCGGCGTCCCAGCGCCGGTTGTGGTGGACGGTCAGGACAACCTCTTTCTTCTTTGCCGTTTCGATCAGCTCGGTCGCCTCGGCGATGGTGATCGTGAACGGCTTTTCGACGATCGCATGCTTGCCTGCCTGCAGGCATGGGAGCGTCTCGGAATGGTGGAGGCTGTGCGGGAGAACGTTGACGGCGACATCAAACTCGCCCCAGGCGAGCAGGTCGTCCAGCGTGTTGAAGGTTTCGATGTCGGGAAAATCTTTTTGGGCGGCGTCGGTGCGCGCCTTGTCGATGTCCAGGATCGCGACGGTTTTCATGCCGTCATGGTGGTTCATGGCGTTGGCGTGGTGCCTGCCCATATTGAACGCGGCGCCGTATCCGATGACGGCTCCTCTAATGTCGTCTGCCATATGCGTGTCCTTTTCGGTTCTTTTCGGTCTTTGAATGAGCGCGCGGCTTTTCGGTTGAATCGATGAGCGCGCGGCGTCCATTAATTTAGCGCGCCCCGCCCGTCGATACAATACCTCGCGCCGAAAGTTAGAGACATTTGAACGAATGACCGCTCTATTCATGGAAAAGAAGCGTCATCAACCAGGTCGTCATTCCCGCGCAAGCGGGAATCCAGAGGCGTACCCGAAACTGTCTGCTTTCTGAACTAAGATTTGCATGATTGAAAAGATTGCCAGGAGAATTGCCGAAAATCGACACGCCGCCCACGACATGCCCGCATCTCAAATCCTGAAAATCCTAGTTCAAAACGAAGCGTGATCAGCGCGCGGCTAAAAACCCCCAGCCCTTTTCAAGGGGGAGTTTACTGACCTCACGTCTTAAGTTGGGACATGTCGGCATGCGAACGCGGACGTCTTCTTCGGCGCCTCTAGATTCCCGCTTACGCGGGAATGACGGTCTGGTTGACGAAGCCTTTTTCCCATGAATAGAGCGATCGTCAGTTCAAATGTCCCAACTTTTAGCATGAGGTCAGGGAGTTTAGAAACCCCGCGGGCTACTCGCCCTTCCTGCGCAGGCGGGCGGAATCATAAGCGCCGCGGACGCTTTTTAAAAATAGCATGGGCTGAGCGCTTCTAAGTTTCCCCGCCATGCGCGTTTGAGCGCCTCGATTTGAGCGTCTGTATATTGGGACATGTCGGGAGGCGGCGCGGCGATGAACTCTTTAGCGCCTTTATCAGACATGTAAATATCGCGCATGAGCGCGCCGTCAGTGTGCCGCCTGTAATACGCAACGGAGAAGTTGTTGGGAGAGCTGAATTGGCGGAATCTGTTGCCGAGGATTCGATACCCGTAAACATCGAACAGACTCAAAGCCGCATAAACCGTTTTTCCGCTTTCTACCTCAACGCGCATGTATCCGCGGTCAATATACTCGTCGCCAAGGCGAATGAGGCCTGTTTTCGGGGTGTCGGAGATGAACTCTTTGGCGGCTTCTTCCCCCTTTTCTTGACGGATCGATTCCAGCTCCTCCATCAATAATCTGTTGCCTTCTGCGCTCAATTTGAAAGGCTGGACGCTGTAGTCGACCTTCCCGTTTGGATAGAGCGTTCCCAGCTTTTCAAGCGGCATGCCCCAGTTTTCAGAATCCCAGTGGGAGTAATCCTCTTTCCAGCCCGCCGGCGGGTCGCCGATCTGTCCGTTTGCGTCGTAGTCCCGCGCCCCTTTTTCGAGAGAGTTTTCCACATAAACATACCGCGGGGAAGGCGCTGTCTGCAGCTCAACGGGAGGCTCCTCGGCGCGTTTTACCGCAGGGGGCTTCGTCTTTTCAGGAGTGGAGGGCGCCGCTTGAACAATCGGCTTTGCCTCAACAGGAGCGGGGAAAGGGGCGAGGATCTGCGCGACTTCTGTTGAAGGCGTACCCGTCGGTTTCTTGTCCATGCCGCTTTTTTTAAGACGTTCCGCCGCCAAAAACATGACTACGGCAACCGCCGCCATGCCGACGCCGGCAAGTATGAGCCAGAATGCGCGTCTGTTCAGTTGTTTCATGGTTTCGCCCTTTCGCGTTCGCCGCGTTCATTGTCCATCATACAGCGCTGAAGACGCGCGCGTCAAGAAGCGCCCCGCCCGGCAGATCAGAAACGGTAGTACGCCCATACGGAGATATTCGCGGCGCGTCCGATTCCCCTTGAAAGGGGCTAGGGGGTTTTAGCCGCGCCCGGAATGACAGGCAGCCCGACTCAAACAGGATTTTCGTACATCATCGCCTATAGAGACTGCCGTCTGGTTACGTTCATGCTGAAAACATGGTAAGATATGGGCGTTAGGATGGAGGCGTTGATGGATTCTAAGCTGTCGAAGGCGTATGAACCGAGCGATTTAGAAAAGCGCATACTGGATTACTGGCTGCAAAACGGCTGCTTCCGCGCGGAAGACGAATCGGAGAAGCCGCCCTACTGCATCGTCATTCCGCCGCCGAATGTGACCGGAAGCCTGCATGTGGGGCATGCGCTGGACAACACGCTCCAGGACATACTCATACGCTGGAAGCGGATGAGCGGCTGCAACGCGCTCTGGATGCCCGGCACCGACCATGCAGGCATCGCCGCCGAAGTCGTCCTAGAGCGGAAACTGAAAGAAAAAGGGCAAACGCGCTACGACCTCGGACGCGAAAAATTCATCGAACGCATGTATCAGGAAAAAGACGCCTCCCGCGGAACCATCGTCGGACAACTCATGCGCCTCGGCGCCTCCTGCGACTGGGAACGCGAACGGTTCACCCTAGACGAAGACTATCTCAAAGCGGTTCCCATCGCTTTCAAACGGCTCTACAAAGCGGGGCATATCTACCGCGGCGAAGAGATGGTGAACTGGGACCCAAGCCTCGAAACGAGCGTCAGCGATCTTGAGGTTGAGCATGAGGAACGGCAAGGCAAGCTGTACCACATCCGCTACCCGCTGAAAGATTCGGACGACGCGCTCATCGTCGCCACGACGCGCCCCGAAACGATGCTGGGCGACACGGCGGTGGCGGTCAACCCTGAAGACGAACGTTACAAAAAACAGATTGGCAAAAAAGCGATTCTGCCTCTGGTTGGACGGGAGCTGCCCGTCATCGCGGACGAGTATGTCGACGCCGAATTCGGCACAGGGGCGCTCAAAGTGACCCCTGGACATGACCCGAACGACTATGAGATCGGAAAGCGGCATGGGCTGAAGCGGATCGACATTTTCAACTCGAAGGCGCAGATCAACAAAAACGGCGGACCCTACGAAGGGCTTGACCGATTCGACTGCCGAGAGCGCCTTTTAAAAGACCTAACATCCAGCGGGCATTTGGTCAAGACGGAAGACTATCTTGTGTCGATCGGCTTGTCAGAACGGACAGGGGTACCTGTTGAGCCGCTGGTCGCTCCAGGGTGGTTTATGCGCATGCGCCCGCTTGCCGACGCCGGCATCGAGGCGGTTAAAAATGGGCAGATACGTTTCATTCCCGAAAATCAGGGGCGCCGATTCGTTCAGTGGATGGAAAACATACGCGACTGGCCGCTCGCGCGCAAACGCTGGTGGGGACACCGCATACCCGCATGGAAGACGCCGGACGACATCTATTTTGTGGCGGAAAACGAGGCGGACGCGCGCGCCCAAGCGCAGGAAAAATACGGCGCCGACTACGGCTCCAGCATTCCCTTAGAGCAAGACAGCGATGTTTTAGACACATGGTTCAGCAGCGGCATCTGGCCCCTCGCAACGCTCGGATGGCCGAACCGAGAGGCGCCCGCCTACAAAACCTTCTTCCCGACCGATACGCTGGTGACCGCCTGGGACATTCTCTTCTTCTGGGTTTCGCGCATGGCGAACCTGTCGCTGGAGCTGGAGAACGCGCCCCCGTTCAAAACGGTCTATCTGCATCCGCTGCTTGCGGGCGACGACGGGAAAAAGATGAGCAAGTCGCGCGGCAACACGATCGATCCGCTGGAGATGATGGACAAATACGGAACCGACCCGCTCCGCTTCGCCATCGCTTCCGCCATGATCGAAGCGGACTGGATGCAGCTTCAGGAGGGGCGGGTCGCCGGGGCGCGCAACTTCGCCAACAAGATATGGAACGCAGGGCGGTTCGTCTTGACGCATCTCAGCGATTTTGAGCCTGATCCAAACGCCGCCCGCTCCGACGAAACGGTTGACCGATGGATCGTCAGCCGAACCGCCCGTACCGTTCAGGAGGTCCAAACCAGCCTAGAGCGGTTCCGTTTCGCCGACGCGGCAAACGCGCTCCATGAATTCATCTGGCATGAATTCTGCGACTGGCACCTGGAGCTTGCCAAGACGCGCCTTTATCAGAAAGAGAATCCGCAGGCGCGCCGAGACGCCCAGCAGACGCTCCGCTCCGTTTTTGACGCGATCCTGCGTCTGCTGCATCCGTTCATGCCGTTTTTGACCGAGGAGCTGTGGCAGCGTCTCGGCGTCGAAGAGGGCAGCTTATGCCGCGCCGAGTTTCCAACCTTCAACCCGTCCGACATCGACGCCGAAGCGGAGCGGCAGATGAGCGTCGTCATGGGGGCGGTGAACGCGGCGCGGAACATTCGCGGCGAGCTGAACGTTCCGCCGTCGCGGGAGATCGCTGTTCTGGCGCATTCGCGCGACGCCTCGGCGCGGGAGGCTCTGTCCGCCCATGCGGGTTACATGTCGGCGCTGGCGAAGGCGTCCACGCTGGATGTGGCGGAGTTTCACGCGAAGCCGCCCGCCTCCGCCGCCGCGGTGGTCGGAAGCGTGGAGATGTACATCCCGCTGGAAGGCGTCATCGACATCGGCGCCGAGACAGCCCGCCTTGAAAAAGAGAAGGCGCGGGTCAACAAGGAGCTGGAGCGCGCCGAGAAGAACTTGTCGAATGAAAACTTTCTCAACCGGGCGCCCGCCGCGGTCGTCGAAAAAGCGAGAGCGCGCCGAGAGGAACTGGAAGCCGCGCAGGACAAGCTCGCAAAGAACATTCGCATGCTGAAGGAGTAGAATAAGGAGAGAATGATGAAATCGTCCACATGGTTGCTCGCAGCCGCAGGGCTTGCCGCCGTCGGCGCTACGGTCTATTTTGGTTTCTTTTACGACCCGCACAAAACCGCTGAAGAAGAAATAGCGCCATCTCCCGTACTCTCAACGGAAGCGGGAACGGAAACCGCCGCCGAAGAAGGAGAGACCGTCAATACCGGTCTGTTTGGATCGGAGCCGCTCCAGTTGACCGACGTCAACACCTTTGACTATCTCACCGACGAGGAGGTGGTACAAACGCTGTTAGACCCCGTGTTGACGCCCGCGACGGTCTCTCCGCCAATCGCCGGCGTTCCAAATAGTAATGATGAACAGGGGCAAGAGACCCTCTCCGAGCCGCTGCCGAGCATGGTGGAACAGCCCGCGCCCGATCTGTTTGAAACGGCGCAAGGCTCCGGGCTGCTCAGCGAGGAAGACCTGGCGCGCGAGGCGGAAGACCCCTCCCTCATGACGCCTGAAGCGCTTGCGGTCATCGCCACCGTCGAAGGCGCCCTGCGCGAAGCGGTCATGCGGCGCGATGTGCAGGCGTTTCTCTCCGCTCTGGACGAGGGCTTTCAATATTCGCACGACCGCGGAACGCCTCAAAACCCGGACGACGACTTTCTCATTCAGGGCGACGACGTCTATCAAGAGATTGTCATGAACCGCCTCTTCCGTCCAGACGACAACGAAGCGATTGTTGAAATGTCCCGCCCGCGCGACTTTCAGATGGCTGACAATGTGGCCGTCATCTCATACGACTACGGCATGGCGTTTCGCGGACAGACAGGCGCCCGGCAGAGCGTCGGCTCCGCGCAGATATATGTGACGCGCGCGCGGGACGGATCGGACGCATGGAGAATCATCGGCTGGTCGGACGGACCTTACAGACCGCCCGCCCCGCCGACGCCTACAGAGACGGAGTGAACAAGCCTACATGCCTCTCTCGCGCAGGAGGCGGCGCAGGCAGCGAACCGCCTTCGGTACCGCCGTTGCGGACGGCTCCGCGTCAAAGCCTTCATACACAACCGACATCCATCCGTTGAATCCGACCCGCTTCAAAATGTCCAGGATGCGCGGATAGTCGAGCCACTTTTCTTCCCCGTCGGCGACGCGGTAAAACTTCGCCCGCACATGAACAGCCCGCGGCGCGCTTTCCGCCAAACTGCGGTACAGCCGCTCCGTCCCCGGCGCCTCTCGATCCGCCCCAGACGCCCCCGGCGACCCGACATACTGTCCTGTGTCCAGAATATGCGTGAAGTACGGGTTGTCGACCGCGTCCAAAATGCGCAGAACGTCCGCGCCCGTCCGCGTCACGCATCCATGGTTATGGTTATGCAGCCCAAGCGAGACCCCTTTTTCCGCGGCATGGTCGGTCGTCTCCCGCAAAGCGCCGAGCATGCGTTCCCACACCCGCTCCTCAGGCTCATCCTTCGGCAGCCAGGCGGCAAAGATGCGTACCATCGGAACGCCCATGCGCGCCGCCGTGTCGACCCACGTTTTCACCAGATCGATGTCCGCCCGCAGAGCGGCGCCCGTCTTGCCGAAGTTGTTGCTGACGCCGATATACGAAACAGCCAGCCCCCGTTCTTGACACGCAAGCCGTATCTTGCGGAGCGCGGCATCGCCCGTGTCGTCAAACGCGCTTGTATGCAGGTCGACGCCGTCCAGGCGCAGCTCATAGGCGCGTTCCAAAAAGCCTTCTATCGTCATCCCCGCCTCGTTCCACACATCCTTATAGCTGAGCGACATGCAGCCGACTTTAATCATTGATCCGCCTTTCCAGCGTTTTTTGAGTTAAACTTCATGGCAGGGCTGCCGATTGCCCTGCGTTCAGAAAAAGCATACGATAAAACGGCGTTTCTAGAAAGGACGACCGCATGCCCGCCGACCGAACGACGCCAGGGCGGTTTGGAACCTTCGGAGGAGTCTTCACCCCATGCGTTTTGACGATCCTGGGCGTCATCATGTTTCTGCGCCTCGGCGTCTGCGTCGGGCGGGCGGGGATGCTTCAAGGCGTTCTCATCGTCCTGTTGAGTTCGGCGATCACGCTGCTGACAGCGCTGTCGCTCTCGGCAATCGCCACCAATATCCGCGTCGGCGGAGGAGGCGCCTACTACCTTATCTCTAGAAGCCTCGGCGTTGAATTCGGCTCCGCCATCGGCATCGTCTTCTTTCTGGCGCAGGCGGTGGTGGTCGCCATGTATGTGATCGGATTCTCGGAGGAGCTGCGCAGCTCCTTTGAGACGCTGGACGCAAGATATACGGAGCGGCAAATCGCCACCGTCGTCAATCTGGTCGTCTTCATCTGCGTCTTCATCGGCGCAGGCTGGACAATCCGCGTTCAGTATTTTATTTTAGCGACGCTGGGTTTGTCGCTTGTCTCCTTCTTTGTCGGGGTTGCGCCGCAGATTGACCTTGGACAGCTGCGGGAGAATGTCGGAACGAACTATGCTCAAGGGGACGGTTTTTTTGATGTGTTCGCCATCTTCTTCCCAGCGGTGACCGGCATCATGGCGGGCGCAAACATGTCGGGCGACTTGAAAGACCCTGGGCGGTCGATTCCACGCGGGACGCTGCTTGCCATCGGCGTGACAACAGTCGTGTATGCGGGCATTGTTGTTTGCATGAGCGCGGCGCGTTCGCTTCCCGCGCTGGCGGAAGGCAAACGCGCTATGGCAGATCTGGCGAAATGGACGCCGCTCATCACCGCGGGGGCGTTGGCGGCGACAGCCTCCTCCGCCCTCGGCAGCATGATGGGCGCGCCCAGAATACTCCAGCAGTTCGGCGTGGACGACGTGTTCCGCGTTCTCCGTTTCTTTGGACATGGCAGCGGAAAAGCGAACGAGCCGCGCCGCGCCATTGTTCTCACCTTTGGCATCGCGCAGATCGGGATCATGGTCGGCGATCTGGACGCCATCGCGCCTGTCATCACCATGTTTTTTCTGATCACCTACGGGGTTTTGAACTTTGCCACCTTCAGCGAAGCGTTTGCCCGCAACCCGAGTTACCGCCCCCGCTTCCGCTTCTCTCACTGGTCAACGGCGCTTCTGGGCGCGGCGGGCTGCGCAGCCGCCATGTTTCTTGTGGAGCCTGTCTGGGCAATCGTCTCCATCGCTGTCATGGGCGTCATCTACTATCTGATCCGCCGGCATGAGATCGAATGGCACTGGGGGGACGTTCAGAGCGGCGGGATGTATGAACGCGCCCGCCGAAATCTGCTCAGGCTGGAAGAGGTCAAATACCATCCCAAAAATTGGCGCCCGACCATCCTTGCGCCGATGAGCGGCGAGTGGGATCAGCGGAAGCTGGCGGCTTACGGACACTGGTTTGCAAGCAATCGCGGCATTCTGTCGTTGGCGCAGATCATCGTCGGCGACCCGAACCACTGGATGCGGAGCCGAGACATTCAGGAGCGGGAGCTGCGCGAATTCATTCAAGAGCAGGGCGTTTCCGCCTTCACCGTCGCGGTGGTGTCGCCTGACGTTGATGAAGGCATTCGTTCCCTGGCGCAGTGCCACGGCATCGGCGGCATTCGTCCGAATACGACGCTCATTCAGTGGCCGAACGAAATCACTTCAGAGGCGGCGCAGACGCTCTGCCGGACGCTGCATACGGTGACGCAGCTGGACTGCAGCGTCGTCGCCATGCGTTATGAAGAGGACAACGGCGATCCATGGCAGACGCCCGACGGGCCGGTCGATGTGTGGTGGAGCGGCGGCGCGAACGGGTCGCTCATGCTGCTTTTGGCGCATCTCTTGACGCAAAGCTCGGAATGGAGGGCGCGCCCCATTCGGCTTATTCGAGTCGCAGCAAACGAATCGGAGCGCGAAGAGACGCTCCAGAACCTAAGGGAGCTGTCCGAATTGGCGCGCATTGAGGCGGAGCCGGTCGTCGCCGTTTCAAGCGACGCCGGGGCGGCTCTGCGGCGCGAGTCGAAAGACGCGGCGCTCACCTTCGTCGGATTCCCGCGCATTGACGACGCCGACGAGCAGGACGTAGATCAGATGAACGGATTGACGAGAGGATTGAAAACGGTCGCGTTTGTCAGAAGCGCCGGCGGAATGCAGCTGGACGCCTGACGCGCGGACAGGAGATGAATAGGAGGAGACGATGAAACCGATTGTGAACGCCCGATACTGCGGCTCCGACGCAAGCGACGAGAAAATACGCGCCGCGCTGTTCGACATGCTCGACAACATGGACGGCATGGCGGAGTCGTTCGGCTCTATGGAGCGGATCGCCATTAAATCGAATTTGGGCATCAAGGATGTGCGGTTGAAACGGGGGCGGCAGATCGCGCTGGCGGACGCCTCCGTCGTCGCAGCGACGGCCGCATGGCTGCGCGGCTGTACCGACGCGCGCATCGTTCTAGGGGACGCTTCCACCGGCATACGATGCGAAGAGGTGGCGGAGGCGGTCGGCATCACCGAACCGCTCAAACGGCTGAATGTCGAGATCGTCGACTACAACGACGAGCCGTACGCCAACTTTGAGGTTCCTGGCGGCGGACTCATGTTCAGTGAATATGTGATGAGCGAAGAGATGGCGGCGGCAGACGCGGTCGTCTCCATCGCCAAGATGAAGGCGCACCTCTCCACCGGGGCGACCTTGACGCTCAAAAATCTGTTCGGGATACCGCCCACCAGCGCTTACGGCTGCCCGCGCCGTTATCTTCATGCGCCGATCCGCCTGCCGCGCGTCATCGCGGATCTTGGGCTGATTTTGCGCCCTTCCCTGTGCGTCATCGACGGAATCGTCGGGCAGACGCGCGCCGAATGGCATGCCGAAGCGGTTGAACCAGGATGGCTCATCGCCGGCAACAACACGATCGCCGCGGACGCCGCCGCCATGCACATCATGGGTTTCGATCCGCTTGGCGACTACCCCGACTCTCCCTTCCACTTCGACCGCAACCCTGTCAAGTTGGCGGCGGAACGCGGTCTCGGACCGGCCGAGCTGGAAGAGATTGACCTGCGCGGCGATCCGCTCCGCGCGGCTGAAGGCTACTTCGCCGACCGCAACAACGAGCCAAGCCTGCTGGACGAGATACGCCGATCCATCGCTGATCAAGCGGAGCTGTTTGAAGAAAACAGGGACGACTACGTGCGCCGATTTCCAAATCAGTTCATCGGTCTCTACGACGGCGAAGTGGCGCATGCAGGCGCAAGCCTAGACCAAATGAAATCGCGCGGACAGATCGCCCGCGAACGCGGAAAACGGAACAAGGGGCTTTACCTGAAAAAAGCGGTTCTCCTCCCTCAAGAGCTGGAAACCTACTCGGTTTACCGGTCGATCTTGGACGGGGCGCGGGCGTAACGATGCGCGTCCTTGGAATCGATACATCTGCGCAAACGGGCGGCGCCGCTCTCGTAGAAAACGGGCGGATCGCGGGTCAAACGGTCGCCGATATGGAGCGGCGTCATGCCGAAAGGTTGACGCCCGCCCTTGACAATCTCATGCGGCTTGTCGGATGGACGCCCAAGTCGCTGGATCTGGTCTGCGTGTCGGCGGGTCCGGGATCGTTCACCGCCGTTCGCATCGGCATGTCCTGCGCGAAGGCTCTGGCGTATGCATGCGGTTTGCCGCTCGTCTGCGTCCCGTCGCTGGATGCGGCGGCGCATCGGTATCGGCATGCGCGCCGCCCCATCTGCGTTCTGTTCGACGCGCGCAAAAATGAGGTGTACGAGGGGCATTACCGCCCTTCCGCCTCCGGCGATGAGCTGGAACGGGTCGGACCGGCGCGCTGCCGATCCGTCGAAGAGGTTGTGGAGAGCATTGAGGAGGAGACGCTGTTTGTCGGAAGCGGAGCCGAAACATACCGCATGCAGATTTGGTCGAAGCTCAAAAAGCTCGCCCATTTCAACAGCGGACCGACCGACTGGATCAGCCCCGCGGATGTCGCCGACATCGGATCTTTCGCCTACAGCGAAAACCCGAAAGCGTATCGGGATATTCATGCCGCCGCGCCGATCTACATCCGCAAGCCCGAAGCGGAATTGGCCGCTCAACAGAAGGACGCCTCATGAACATAGACGCGCCAGCGCCCCGCTTGACCGAGATCCCGCTCGCGGACGAATCCCGCCCGTACTGCAAGGTCGCGGCTCCGGACAAGCCGAACTGGAGCCAGCTTGCGCATCGTTTCTGCGTCCGCGTCCGAGAATACACGCGAACCGAACCTGCCCAGGTCGCGCCCGACGAACTTACCGACGACGACTTCGCCGATTTTCATCTCGTCCTTTTCGGCAGCATTCTAGACAACCCAGCGATCCTAAAGTTATACCAACGCAGCTTATGTTTCACCGACGCGGCGTATCCCGGCCCGCGCGGCGTGGAGATACGGTCTCTTTCAAACCCTCTCGGACTCGGCAAAAACATACTCCTGATTGGCGGATCCGACTATCAACAGACGCATGAAGCGGTCATCGGCCTCCACCGCTCCTTTTCACAGGTAACCGCCGAACGCGATGGAACGCTTTATCTGCGCCGTCTCAACTTCTGCGTCTCTGAAAAAAACCAGCGCGCCCTTCCAAACGAGGCTGAACTGGAACGCATTCTCCAAACCGCCAAAAACGAACCCGATTCGCGGATACAACGCGCCGTTGACGCGCTCTTTTACCATTATCAAACGGACCAAGCCGCCTGGGCGGAACTGGCGCGCCGCCTGCTAAACGGCGCCTTTAACAGCCCTCTCCCCGCCGAAAATGCATGGAAACTGGCGCTCGCATGGACGCTCGTACACGACAGCCCCTACTTCGATGACCCGTTTCGCCTCCAGATGGACAGAACGCTCCTGAGCGCCGGCAGAGACGCCGCAAACGCCTTTGAACCTGTCCGCCCCTTGACGCGGGGCGCATGCGCGCAGGCGATGGCGCTCGTCCATATCGGGAGCTGTCTGAACCGCCTCTACGGACAAAACCCGTTTCGGCAGCATGAAAAGGCGGTTGAGCGCATGTTCAATGTGAACGACCCTGACACAAGAGACCCCGCCATCCTAGACATATGGATGACCTATCTGCTCAGGACGGAGAATTACGAGCGGCTGGACGAGGCGCCGCTGAACGAAATGGCGCAGTCGATACTGGCAGACGCGGACAACGAAAAACGCCGTATCGTCGGCGAAGACGCGGCTCCGCATGCCCATAATCTGCTCTCCAAGATTGCAGCCTTTACAAACGACGGCAAACCGCTCTGGCTGCGGCGGTGGTTTGAAACGGAGGACGCGAACATCGCCGCCAGCTGGACGACAAGCCCCTACATGCCCGACCGCCTTCCCGAAGAGCCGCGCAATATCCCGCGCATATCCGCCGTCCCCGCTCCTGGCGGAAAAACGGCGCGCGCCGCGCTGCGTCAGGACCTTAGCCCAAACGGCGAATATCTCTCCGTCGGGGCAGAGATGAACCGCCTCTCCTGGCGCGGACGCGCATGGCTCAAAGCGGGGGCATGGACAGAGGAGCCGGGCGGCGGACGCCTCCTCCGCACAGCGGACATGTCCGATTTTGCGTATATGCGCCTCGCGTTTGATACATGGACGCGCCGCGTCTTCTGGCGCTTCAACCGCTACATTTTGATTGCGGACGAACGGACGGGCGAACAACGCCCCGCCTCCCTCGCGCGCCTCTTTGAACCGACCGACCCGGACGCCGCCTTTGAAAAAACCGGGCATGAATGGGCTGTCCAAAGCGGACAGAACCGATTGCGCGTCTGCGCTTTAGACGGCCAAACTCCAGACGAATGGCGCAGTGAAGACGCCGTTCACGCGCTCCTCTTCACGATAGAGCCGAACCTTCAACTAGAGCGCGGCGGTCCCAACCGCTTTCGCGCAGGAGATGAACGATGCGCCTTCGGCGTCTTCAACGAGCGCGGCGCCTTCATGGACGCGGACGCCTACTGCGTTTCTGAAAACGGCATGCAATGCGTCGGGTTCCGCGAACTGCGCATCAACGGAAAAACGGAGCTGCGAGCCGAAGAGCCGATCGACTTTCAGGTTGAATGGGCGAGCGGCGACGGAACGCTTCATGTTGAAACCGCCGCGGCGGTCCATTGGGAAGGCGAGTCGAAGCGGCTTGAGCCGGGCGAATACCGCGCCAGCTTTCGCAATTTCGACTGGAGCGCTTTTGTTGATTCTCACAATTCCGCTTCATAAGATCGTCATCAACAAGGTCCGGAACATGCCGACTCCGCGGTCCCAGCTGTCGTCATACGATCACCTCAACTACCCGCCACTCAGCCTTATGGCGGAGCTTCGGATAGCTGAGCCGAACCCGAAAATCCTCGCCTAGCGTGGGCGCGTCTCGACCAATCCGCCAGATTGTGTCGTCCGCGGTGGGATTATATCGATTCTGGAGGAGGCCGTTCGGAATGCAGGCAACGATGATCTTTTTCAGAGCGCCAGGTTCTTGGTAGAGGTACTTTGCCACGATCGTCACAACAACAAGATCGCGATTTCCCCGTCTGATAACCGTATCCAGTTTGCCTGCCTCGTCTATCGCCTGACCCTTGCGGTACATTCGAACCCGCATGGATGTTTGGGACATCTGTATCGTGGCAGAACGCTCGTCGCCTTTTTCGGCCTTGGCGTCAAGCATGAGCGCGACGGGTTGAACTTCAGGGAGGAAGAGGTAGATGGCCTTCTTCACGTCCACCTTGCCGTATAGCCGCTCCTTAATTCCTGAGACTCCCATTTCCTCCAGCGCCTCTCGGGTCACATCCTCCGCAATGTCTTGCGGCTCATCTGTTTCTTCACGAAAAATCGTCGCGGCTGTGGTGCGATAATCTTTTAACGCCTGAACTACGAGAGACAGCGCTGCGCGCTCCAGAAGTTCTATGCGGTCAGGATGCACAATTATTCCGTTCTTGCATCGTTCGCCGTTCTGCGATGCAGGCGCTCTTGGGGTCCCTATCTATTCCGATCCACTCGCGCCCTAGACGGCGGGCAACCGAGGTGGTCGTTCCGCTTCCAACAAACGGGTCCAACACGGTTCCGGCATGAGGCGAAAATAAAAGGATCACGCGCCTTGCCAATTCTTCGGGGAATTCGGCTTCGTGCCGATCATTGCGCGGCACCGAGGGAATGGACCATACTCCGCGCGACCCCCATTGCGCCCATTCTTCGGCGTCCAGGCGTTCGCGGTCGTACTTCACAACCCCAGGACGCCAAAAAACATAGATGTACTCAAACTCGTCTACCGCCCGGTAGGAATTCGAGTGCCAGCGGCTGTTCGCCCAACAGGGATCCTTGTGCCAGATGCGCCGATCATACAGGTAGAAGCCTGTATTGGTTGCCCACTCGCATACCATATGGCCTGTCAACAGGACTCGCGTCTGGACTCCGTTTTTGCCTCCCCGAACATTGTTGCCTTCAAGCCGCCTTTGGACAGTCTGCTCGGAGCAGCCAAGAAACGCCGCGATCTGGTATCGGTTCCAGTCTGGATTTTCAGCCATCGCCGCAAGAACGTCTTCCCTCGTTACGGGGCATCTCTTTCGGCGAACATTATCAGCCTGGAATCGCGGCATCGCGGGATCGGCAAAGCAGAGGATGTCTCCAATGTTCACTACCATAAATCCGCCAGGCTTGACCGCGTCCGCATGCAGAGCGATCACATCCCGCAATAAAGTTTGCCAGTCGTTAAATGTCCAATCATGCTCATAGGATTTGCCGACATAGTAAGGAGGCGACCAGAAACTCAAGTCAACAGGAGGCAGACCGGGAATATGATCCCTGGCGTCGCCCGTCAAAATACAGTTGACTGCTCTGTCCTTGACCGTTTCGCTAGATTCCATCATCGTCTCCTTCCCCGCTCTGTTTGTATACCGCTTACCGCAATAGACGTCAAGTTACTTTCTGCCGTTGCATGTTTGCGCGGTTTGCCTATGCTTATAGCGGCGGGGCAAGCGGCTGTTTGGGAAACTCTGGATTCCCGCTTGCGCGGGAATGACGGCCTGGATCGGCGGGCCGCCGCGCAAATAAAGATCATCGCCTATAGGTACTGCTGTCAGAATCTTTTTCTTGACTCCCGCCCCAAGCCCATGTATGCTCAACCGTAATCTCCTTTCTAGTTGGTTTCCTTCGTGGAAACCTTGGTTTGTTTGATCCCCTCCCCTCCGCTACGGGCAGGGGATTTTTTATTGACCTTCGCCGCCGCGCGCGTTAGCGTTTTATCTGACCTTACGTCTTTAGTTGGGACATGTCGGAAGGCGAACGCGGACTGCCTCTAAGGCGCCCCTAGATTCCCGCTTACGCGGGAATGACGAACTGGTCGGCAACGCCTTTTTCCCATGAATAAAGGCTTTGGTCGTTCAGCTGTCCCAATTTTAGACATGCGGTCAGTTTATTGAGTTGACGCCGTACTTGAAGAGAGAAGAAAGGGCGGAACCATCAAAGCATTATCGAAACGGGCGCAGGGAGTCACCCCCTCGGCGACGCTCGCCATCAGCGCCAAAGCGAAAGCGATGCAAGCCGAGGGGCTGGATGTGATCGGTTTTGGAGCGGGCGAGCCTGATTTTGACACGCCCGACAACATCAAAGACGCCGCCAAAGACGCGCTGGACGCGGGCTTCACCAAATACACCCCCGCTTCCGGAACCGTTGAGCTGAAAAACGCGGTCGCCGCGCGGTTCCAAAAAACGCACGGCATCGATTACGCCGCCGAAAACGTGCTGATCTCATGCGGCGGCAAGCATGCCCTTTACAACTTTTTTCAAGCCGTCTGCGACCCTGGCGACGAGGTGATCATCGCCGCGCCTTACTGGGTCAGCTACACCGAGATGGTGAAACTGGCGGGGGGCGTCCCGGTCGTCGTGGAGACGGAGGAGGCGGACAATTACACCCTCTCGCCGGACGCCGCCCGCGCCGCCGTAACCGACCGAACGAAGGCGTTCATCGTCAACAGCCCCAGCAACCCGACCGGCACCATGTATTCGCTGGAACGGCTGGAAGCGCTGGCGGAGCTGGCGCTGGAACATGATCTGTATGTTGTCGCGGACGAGATTTACGATGAGCTGGTTTTTGACAATCTGCCGTTTTACAGCCTTGCGGCGCTGCGTCCTGGGATGGAGTCGCTGACGGTCATTTTCAACGCCGTCTCCAAGACCTACTCCATGACGGGCTGGCGCGTCGGCTGGACGGTCGGTCCGGCGTCTCTTGTCAAGGCGATGGCGGGCATTCAGAGCCACAGCACCTCCAACCCGACCTCCATCGCGCAGAAAGCGGCGCTGGAAGCGTTGACCGGACCGCAGGACGCGGTCGCCGTCATGCGCGAAGCGTTTCAAGAGCGGCGCGATCTGATCTGCGGGCTGCTGGACGGCATCGAGGGCGTCACCTATGCGCGTCCGCAGGGGGCGTTTTATGTGTTCCCGAACGTCTCGGCGCATTACGGGCGGGAGCTGGGCGGCAAGCGGATCGAAAGCTCCTTCGATCTCGCCGATTATCTTTTGGAGGCGGTTCAGACGGCGGTCGTTCCGGGCGGCGCGTTCGGGGACGACCGATGCATTCGCCTGTCGTTTGCGGCGTCGGCGGAGACGATTGAGGAAGGCGTAAAGCGGATCGCCAAGGCGCTGGCGTAAACCTTATTTGGCGGCGCCCCAGTTGGGTCCGTAGCCCGCTTCAACGCGGATCGGGACGCGGAAGGGGCGGTTGTTGTAGCCGCGCACCGGGGCCTGCATGATGTCCACGATCTGCTGGACGCGCTCTTCGGCGCATTCGGCTGGCGCTTCAAAGACGATCTCGTCATGGATTTGCGCCAGCATCTGCGTGTCGGGCGGCAGCTCGCTGTCTAGGCGGATCATCTTTGCGCGGCAGATGTCCGCCGCCGTTCCCTGTAACATGGAGTTGAAGGCGGTTCGCGCGTCGCCTGTCGGGAAACGGCGCCGCCGTCCAAACATGCTGACGATATAACGCCGCTTGCGCGTGTATGCCAAGACCTCCTTGCGTATGCTGCGCAGTTTTTTGTAGGCGGTGAAATAGGCGTCGATAAACGCTTCCGCTTCGGTCAACGACAGCCCCGTCGTCGCCGAGAGCGACTTTGCCCCCATGCCGTAGATGAGTCCAAAGTTGATCGCTTTGGCGAGGGCGCGCTCTTCGGGGGTCACGTCTTCGATGGGCTTATGGAGCATATCGGCGATCGTTTTCTTGTGAAGGTCCACCTCCTGCTGAAACGCCGCCATCATCTTCGGGTCCTGCGCATAATGGGCGGCGCAGCGGAGCTCTACTTGGGAAAAGTCGACATCGATCAGAACGCGCCCTTCGCCTGCCACAAACGCGGAGCGCACCGCGTCGCCCCTCGGTATCGCCTGCAGATTCGGGTCGTTGGAGGAGAGCCTGCCGGTCACTGTACCTGTTTGGTTGAAGCTGCAGTGGATGCGCCCCGTTTTGGGGTGGGTAAGCTGGGGCAGTTTGTCGATATAATTGTCCAGCAGCGTTTTCAGTTCCCGACGCTCTAACAGCAGGGGGACGACAGGATGGCGGTGGCGAAGCGCTTCTAAAGCCCATTGGTTGACCGACGGACGCCCCCGGCGGGTTTGCCGCGTTGATGGGAGGTCTAGTTCTGTGTAGAGGATGCGGGCGATTTCTACGGGCGAGTTGACGCGGAAATGCCTGCCCGCCGCCCCCCATATTTCCAGGTCTAGCGTCTGCATGCGCCGGCGGTAAGCGTTTCCGATCCGCTTTAGATGCTCCGTATCGATCAGAAAGCCGGTCATTTCCATCTTGCGCAGGACGCGCATCGTCGGCAGTTCGCATGTGTAGTACAGGTGCGCGAGCGTCGGCTCCAGGTCAATATGCGGCTTCAACCGCAGATAAAGCTGAAAGGTGTAGTCGGCGTCCGCGCAGGCGTATTGCTCCAGCGTCGGCTTGTCGCCGAAGAGGCGGCGTTGATACAGGTCGTCAAAATAGCCTTCGTTTTCTAACGCCGAGGCGTCGCCGAGGAGGTCATGCGCGAGCCGTTTGAGCGACTTTGAACGGTTTTCGTCCAGCAGATGAGCCGCGATGAGCGTGTCGAAGAGGTCCGCGTCGGTTAAGTCCACGCCGTGGCGCTGCAGGAGCGTCAGGTCGAATTTGGCATGGTGGAAGATGAGCCGTTTGGAGCGCAGCAGCCGCTCTAAGGGTCGGGGGCGCAGATGTTCGGCTGGGAGCCAGAAGGCGCGCCCAGGCTCTCCGCAGAAGGAGACGCCCGACAGGCGCGCTTGCATCTTATTGAGCGAATCGCACTCCGTGTCGACCGCCAGTACAGGATACGGCTCCAGTTCGGACAGGCTGCGCAGTACGCGGTACTTTTTCTTGTCCATCGTTTTGAACGCTCATCTTTGCCTCTCATAACGAAATGGGACATGAGCGCGTTTCGTCAAGCTAAGGATGACGGGAGCCGCGTTTCGGTTTCTCTGCGATGGCGTTTCGGTCAGGTCCAAAGCGGATATGCAGCCCGGCGCCGGGCGCATGTTTCTTGCCGAACAAGGCGCGGGAGACCGTCCATCCCAGCGCCGTGACGCCGGCCGCGGCGAGGAAGCCGTAACCTAAAACAGAACCAAAAAAGGCGCCTGTCAGCTCGTGAGCCGACGAAACCGTCCGCTCCGCTGTCCACAGCGGCAGAAGACCGATCAGCGCCGCGCAGACAAGGGCGTTCAGCGCGATGGTTCCCTCCGTCATCAAACGGCCGGGAGCGAAACTGGGAAGGGCGCGTTCGAAATTAAAGAGAACGATCCAGAACATAAACAGCAAGCAAAGCGCCTGACCGCGTCCGAACGCGGACGACGGAACGAACGGCAGACCGATCTTGTCATGCGCCCATGTCAGCCCTAAAACGACCGCCCCGACGCATAGATACAGCAGTTCAAACCAGCCCAACCAGCCGCGCGAGCCGCGCAGCCATCCCACAACCGGCAGCCCGTACATGCGTTCAGGCAGCGAGTCGATCTGTTGAACCCATGCGCCGGCCGCTTTGCGGTGGTTCACGTATAGCAGCGCAACCAGTAGAAACGCGAGCGCGAACAGATGCGCGCCGAGCGGCAGCCTCTCTCCCAGACGGATCGGCGCGCGCCCCGCCAAAAACAGCATCGCGGCGGCGAAGCCTAAACCGAAGAACGCGCCCTGTTTCTGCTCCATGCCGCTGTGCCAGTTCGCCTGCAAGCCTGTTCGTATCCAGATCAGTTTCAGTATCTGGGCGAAGGCGAAACCGACGCCGCCAATCAGCGCCGCGATGAGCGCGGCGGCGAGTATGCCGGTCATCGATTCGCGCAGGCAGAAGACCGCCGCGCCGGCGCATACGCCGACGCAGCCCGCCCAGTTGTCTCCGCGCGGGGGCGTCATGCGCCAGTTGAGCGCCATCGCCAGAACAAGAAAGCCGCCGTACCAGCCGACCGCCAGATGCGTCAGAAATGAGGTGGCGATGTCAAAGCCGCCGCGAAACAGCGCGACAAGTCCGAAAGCCGCCGCGGCGGTCAACGCCTCTAGCCAGTCGGAGTCGCGCCAGTAAAGCGGGCTTTCATGGCGCCGGTTGGAGGGCGTTTTGACGAACCTGTCGACCAGCGCCTCCTGTAAAATCCAGCCGCCGACAGCCGCTCCGATCGGCGTTAGGAAGAGCGTTATCTGTTCAGCGGGAAGCGACGCCGCCATGCCGAAGCCGATTCCGCCGGGAAATGCCCACAGAAAACCGATCGCAAACAGGTTCGCAAATCCGTAGAGAACGGTTGGCGCATGTCCAGAATGGGTGTATCCGACAACCTGCATGTAGGACATGCTGCCGCCGATTGACCATCCGAGGGCGGCGGCGAGCGCGATCAGATGAATCCGCTCCATCCAGTCGGGGCGGCCGGACGCCAGGACCAGCGCCATTGCCGCCAGCGCGCCGGGCAGAGCCGCCCCCGATTCATGTCCAAAATTGCCGCGAACGCCCCAGCCGAGCGACAATGTCAACGCCCCAAGCAGAAGCGCGGGCCACACAGCCTCCAGGGTCATGCGCGCGTCCAGTCACGCCGCAAGATTGCGCGTGAAATCAAGATTTTTGCGGTTCGATGCGTCCCCCGGAGCCGGCGTCTCCAGCACCAGCCATGAGTCGTAACCAATCGCCTTGATCGCTTGCCCGACCGCGTCAAAGTCGACGCCGCCTTCGCCGAGGTGGTTGCCGCCCGTGTCTTTCATGTGAATCCTGCCGATATACTTGGAGCCGAGTCGGCGTATTTCGCTGGGCGAGTCGTAGCCGGCGCTGGTCGCGTTGCCCATGTCGTAATAGACGGCGACCGATCCGCAGTCGGCGGCGTCGATGAGCGCGATATGCTGCTCCGCGTTCAGGGTCGTTTCCAGCGCGAGCGTGACGCCGTTTTCTGCGGCGGTCTCCGCAGTTTCCCTGACGCCGTCGATGAGCCGCTGATCGGTCACGCGGTCGGCGGGTATGGCGCCTCCGCCGAAGAACGGCACCAGTATCGCTTCCACGCCGAATTGCGGCGCGACGTTCGACAGATGATTCAGCTTTTCAATGCCTTCCCGCCGCTTGTCGTCGTCAGGGTTCAGGTATGAAACGCCGGTAAACGCGCCCGGCGAGAAGGATGAGACGGCGACGCCCGCCTCTTCAGACAGCTTCAGCAGCTTCTCAACGCCTTCATCCGAGAAAAGCGGGTGCTGCCGGTAGTCGCCGCCGAGGCACAGCTCCACGCCGTCAAATCCCAGCTCGCCCGCTTTTTGAAACCGTTCTTCAAACGGAACTCGCAGCATTCCGTCGCGGATTCCGAACTTCATAGGGTTGCGCTCCTTCGTTTATGTTGATGTTCGGAGCATGATACGGCAAACCGCCGCGCCGTTCAAGCGGTTTGTCTCTGACCTCATGCCTAAAGTTGGGACATTCCGCTTTAGGATTCGGCTAACGACCGCGCTTCGCGCATCTTGAAGTCCCGGCTGTGGACAATTACGATATGGAGAGGCAGATCAACCGTCTGCTTCGGAACTCTACTTTACAGGCTCTCCAACAGGAATCATCCAGATGCTGAAAAATAGGGTACGACCCGCCGATCTCGTTCCGTTCGTTCAACAGATATTCGCCGAAGGCGCGAATCTCGTCTCGCGCGTTCTCCATGGGATCCTCAAAGCAGGCTCGCCCCGGCTGTCCGACATCAGCCATGCGATGGAAGGAACCAGCCCCAATGCAAACAACAAAGCTCTCAACCGCTTCTTGAATACCGTGGATCCCTGCATGCCGCTGATGCGATTATTCGATGAAGACGCGCCCTTTGTTGTGGGCGATGTGACCGAAATCGAACGCCCGCATGCGAAGCGGACAGAATATGTCGGCAGATTGAAAGACAACCGGCGCGGCTATTGGATGCTGATGCTAGGGACACCGCGCGGCGGGCGCGTGATCCCGTTCTACGCCACTGTTTATTCCTCGAAAACGATCCATTCTGAATGCGTGTCTCGGAATACTGAGCATATCCGGGCGCTGGAGAAGGTCTGGAAACTGATTGAGGATGTCCCTCTTGTCTTCGACCGCGAGTTCAGTTACGAAGGGTTTCTCGAGCAGTTGCGCGCGAAGAAGCAGCCATTTGTGATTCGTCTCAATACGGGCAGCGGCGTGAAGTTCACGGACAAGTCCGGCAATCCCGCGCAGTTGAACATTTCGAGGGGGAAAGTGTGCGTCTTGAAGAATGTGTATTACAAGGGGCGGATACCGGTTCATTTGGCTGGTGTTTGGGAGGCGGGTTGCTCGCAGCCGCTCTGGGTGATGACCTCTTTGGAGGATCCGCAGAAGGGGCTGGAGATTTACAGGGGCCGGATGACGATTGAGGAGAGTTTCAAGGATCTGAAATCGCTTCTTCGCCTTTCCAAACTGATGAACAGGCGCCGGGATCGGGCGGAAACGATGATCGCGCTGACGCTGATTGCGTATTCGCTGGCGTATATCATTGGCGAGGCGGCGCGGGAGGAGGTCTGCAGTAAAAAAACGGTTGAGCTATTCTCCGCTTTTTGTGCTGCTCAAACACAACTTGCGATTGGGACGAACGCTGTGGCGCTGAATAAAGAGGAGGGCTTTCATCAGGTGGAAATTTCTCATATGCCGGGATGTCCCAACTTAAGACGTGAGGTCAGTACACGCGCTTGACACAGAGATATGTCTTCGTTAAAATTGCTAAAGCCGCGGCTCTAGACGTCATGACGCTTCCATCGCCATAGCGCTGCGAAGGGATTTAGCCGATGCGCATTGAAATTCGCGTTTGGTTTCAAAAGCTGTCTTCCGCTGAAAAATGGTTTTTAGCGGCGGTTGCTGCCGGTTTGGCGGTTCTGGCTTTGGCGGCTGCGGCTGCAGGTTTGCGCGATGTCGTTCTCACCGGCGAGCTGGTCGGGTCGGTGATATGCGCATCCGACGAGACTCCGCTAGACACAGGAGAGCGCCGGTCATTGCGGGGGCGTTGGAATAACGCATGCATTGTGCAATACTCCGCCGGCGGTAAAACAAGGACAGCAAACACCGATCAAAACGGATTTTACCGCTTCAAGAATGTTCCGATCGGACAGGACATCTATGTGCAGGCGGTTTCCGCATCGAATCGACGTTGGCGCGGCGGAAAATGGCAACTCGTGTCCTATACGCCTTCGAGAGCGTACTGGGCAGGGAGAATAGAATCGCCCGATTTAGCGGGGCTGCTGTCATGGGAACCGCCCCTGATCGCCGCTCCGACTATCAAGATGCCCCCAGACCTTTCTGCCGCTGCGACGCTCGGCGGCGCGGCTGATGAGGAATAAATTCCACAAAGCTGATCGCTTGGGTAGTCTCTATAGGCGAAGCTTTGATTTTGAAGGTTCCGGTTTGGAATGCGGAGGCGGCTGGGAAAACTCTGGATTCCCGCTTGCGCGGGAATGACGATCCGCCGGATAAAGACTGCCCGGCATCGCCGCCCCTTGCGTTAGAGGCGGCGTCGGTTTATGATAAGCGCGTGACGACATAACCGCGCCGCTTATGAGATGGAGCTTTTGATGCCGCATATCACTGTGAACGCTGGGGAGCATGACCGCCGCCAATGCCCCGTTTTTGTGAAAACGCCCCGTCCTGTTGAAGGACCCGTCCGCGTCTTGGACAAATCTACAGGCGCGTCACTGCCTGCGCAGACCACCTCGGACGGGCATCTCGCCTTCATCGCGGACAGTCTCTCGGCGGGGGAAACTCGTACCTATGAAACGCAGCCGTACCCCTCGCCTGAACTCGTACAACTGGAGGAGGACGGCGAGAGCATGCGCGTCAGCGTCGGCGGGGAGCCGTTCACAACCTACAAGTACTCCGCCGAACAGAAGCGGCCGTACTTCTACCCCGTCCTCGGACCGGGCGGAAAAGAGCTGACCGAAGAGGACCCGTCCGATCATATCCATCACCGCTCGTTCTATGTCGCCTACGGCGAAGTGAACGGCGCCGACTGCTGGGGCGAAGGCAAACATTCCGGCAGCGTAAAGGTTGCATCGGCAAGCGGAACGGGCGGCGCCGTCTTCGCCCAGATCCACGCCGAAAGCGTCTGGCAGGACAAGGATGGCAAGGCGCTCATGACCGACGAGATCGTCTGGCGCATCTACAACCTGCCCTCCACGCGCCGCATCATTGAGGCGAAGATCATCTTCAAGGCGAGCGAGGGGGACGTCGTCTTCGGCGACACGAAAGAAGCGGGCATCCTGTGCGTCCGCGTCGCGCCGAACTTGAAGGTGTCGAACACGGGGCGGATCGTGAATTCGTTCGGCGGCGTCAACGAGGCGGAAACCTGGGGCAAACGCGCCAACTGGTGCGACTATTCCGGACTCGCCGACGGCGTCCGCATCGGCATTGCAACGCTTGACCATATCTCCAACCCGCGCTACCCGTGCCACTGGCATGTGCGAAATTACGGCTTGATGGGGACGAACATCTTTGGGCGCGGAAGCTTCCAGCGCGGCGGGCAGCTGATCGACGGGGACGGGAGCTTCACGCTCAAAGCGGGAGAGACAATGACGTTTCGGTATCAGGCGGCGGCGCATGCGGGCGGACATCTGGAAGCGGACATTGAGGGCGCGTTTCATAATTTCGTCCATCCGCCCAAGGCGGAATGGCATGAATGAGTTGAGCCGCTGATGGAAATCGCTCTGGTTGGACTGCCGTTTTCAGGCAAAACGACGCTCTTTCATGCGCTCACCGGAACGTCTGTACCGCCGGACGGGCAGCGTCAAAACCGCGCCGCGACCGTTCCCATCGATGATCCGCGGCTGTCGGCGATTGCGGAGGGGGTCGGCGTATCGAAGGTTCGCCGCGCCGCGTTCACGTTTGTCGATCTGGCGCCGGCGGCGAAGGGGTATGTGAATCCAGACGCGCGGACGGCGGACGCGCTCGCGCATACGCTGCGCGCGTTTGAAAACGACGCCGCGCCGCATATCGCCGGGTCGGTCGATCCGAAGCGTGACGCGCAGACGTTGGAGGATGAGTTTGCGCTGGCGGATCTGCAGATCATCGAGAACCGCTTGACGAGCCTGAAACGGGAGATACAGGTCAAGAAAGACCCTGAGCATTTGAAAGAGCGGGATGTTCTGCTGCGTTTTCAGGAGGCGCTGGAGGCGGGGCGTCCGCTGCGAGACATCAAGGCGTCTGCCGAGGAGGAGCGGCTCACGCGCGGGTTTCAGTTTTTGTCGATGAAGCCGCTCATCGCCGTTTTAAATACGGCGGAGGAGGCGGAACCCCAATCGGACGCGGCGGTTGAGGGGGTTTGCGTTGAGGTGTGCGCGGAGCTGGAGGCGGAGCTGGCGCAGCTGCCAGAGGAGGAGGCGCTTGCATTTCGAGCCGATCTGGGTCTGCCTGAAGAGTCGGCGA
Organism: Candidatus Poribacteria bacterium; assembly: GCA_963665845.2. GTDB lineage: Bacteria > Poribacteria > WGA-4E > JAPPNK01. Next base: position 558,590 of record OY762492.1, on the reverse strand, counting down.
TGAAGCGGTTGACGGCAGCGGCGTATGAAGCGCTGGGGGTGTGCGCCTTTTTCACGGCGAATGAAGACGAGACGCGCATGCGCCTCCTGCCGCGCGGCGCGACGGCGCTAGAGGCGGCGGAGTCGGTGCATACGGACATGGCGAAAGGGTTCATCCGCGCGGAGACATGCCGCTGGGACGAACTCGCCGAGACGGGGTCCTTCTCCAAACTGCGCTCCAGCGGGAAGCTTCGGCTGGAAGGGAAAGAGTACGTCGTTCAGGACGGGGACGCGATGCTGTTTCGGTTTAGCGTTTAGGGCGGTCGGCTAGACGCTTCCGCGCCATTTCAACAGATCTAAAGGCGCCGCAGACGACGTCCGCCTTGCGGTAAGACGTCATGCTGACATGTCCCTACTAAAGACACAATGTCAGAACATGAACCGACGATCGCTCTATTTATGGAAAAAGCCCCGCCAACCAGGTCGCCATTCCCGCGCAAGCGGGAATCCAGAGGCAGACCCGAAACCGCCCGCGTCCGCCTCCCAGTCATTCCCGCGCAATCAGGAATCTTAGATGCTGTCTGAACTAGGATTTCCAGGATTGAAAAGATTGCCAAGAGAATTCCCGAAAACGCTGTCCTGAAAATCTTACTAATCCTTCAATCCTAGTTCAAAACCAAGCGCAGCCCGCAGACCTAAGGGCGCCGCAAACGACGTCCGCCTTGCGGTAAGACGTCATGCCGACATATCCCTACTAAAGACACAATGTCAGAACATGAACCGACGATCGCTCTATTTATGGAAAAAGCCCCGCCAACCAGATCGTCATTCCCGCGCAAGCGGGAATCCAGAGGCAGACCCGAAACCGCCCGCGTCCGCCTCCCAGTTATTCCCCGCGCAATCAGGAATCTTAGATGCTGTCTGAACTAGGATTTCCAGGATTGAAAAGATTGCCAAGAGAATTCCCGAAAACGCTGTCCTGAAAATCTTACTAATCCTTCAATCCTAGTTCAAAACCAAGCGCAGCCCGCGCGCTCAAACCCCCAGGCCCTTTTCAAGGGGGAGTCTAGAAACCTCCCGCCCTACCCGGCTTCATTGGGCTACTCGTCATTCCTGCCCTTGCGGTAAAACGTGCGGGAATCCAGAGGCGCCACAGAAACCGTCCACGTTCGCCCGCCGGCATGTCCCAACTAAAGACGTAAGGTCATAGAAAAACCTGTTCATATCGGACATATCCGCTTGAAACGCTTCGACATGCGAAAATGCGCCTTTTAAACGATCATGGCAAGAAGATGAAACTTGACTGCTGGAGGGATCGGGATGAAAACGCGCGTTCTGTATATGATCGTCGGCGCTGGGCTGATACTTTTAGGACAGCTGCTGGCTCCGCTGCTTTGGACAAACGCTGTCGGGCAAGAGGAGGCGGCGGAGGAGAAAGCGACCCATTTTAACCAACTCACATGCAACTCTCTGGAGGTTCTGGACGCTGAAGGGCGGCGCCAGTTGAGCCTCTTCTCGACCGACCATGGCGGGTTCGCGGCGATTTGGGACAAAAGCGGCGCGCTGGCCGCGGTCGTCGGGGCGGACGAACGGGGCGGAACCGTCATCGTGCGCTCGCCGAAAGACGGCAGCCGAGGCGCGCTCCGCATTGAAGACGGCGGCGCTCTCTGGCTCCTCGGCGCGGACGGCTCCAAGCAGGCGGCAGTGGAAGCGACCGCGGACGGCGGCGGCGTCTCGCTCTACTCCGCGGACGAAACGCTTCGGGGCGCATGGCTCGCGCTGCCGGTCGGGGCGGAATTGTCGCTGCTCGGATCCGACGGCGAACGCAGAGCCTCCGTCAGCGTCTCGCCCGACGAAGCAGGCTCCGTGCGCGTCTACGGCGCGGACGGCGAACGGACAGGCGTCATGCCGGAGTTTTAGCCGCTCTCCTCCCGGTTCGGCTCCAAGATCACCATATACCGCAGCGGTCCGTCCCCCGCGCTTTCAATGCCGTGAAAGACCCAGGACGGTATGAAAACGGCGGCGTTCGGCTCCACCTCCGTCCGCTCATCGTCCAGCTGGACGATTCCGCGCCCGTCCAGGACATAGATGATCTCCTCCTCGGCATGCTGATGGGGCGGATGCGCCCGCTTGCCGGCGCCGACGCATGAGACATGCATCTGTAGGCGCGCGGCTCCCGTTTCCTTGTTCACAAACGGCTTGAAAAATCCGTCGGGGTCGTTCGCGCGCGGACGAGACGGCGCGTCCTCCCAGGCGATGATCGGCATCTCATGCCTCCTTGTTCGGTTGATCGTCCTGTTGATCGTCGTTGACCCATCGGGCGCCGCCGTCCGCCCAGTGTTCTTTTTTCCAGATCGGGACTCGTTCCTTGAGCGCGTCCATCAGGAAGGCGCAGGCTTCAAACGCCTCTTTTCGGTGGGCGGAGGAGACAGCCGCCATCACCGCCGCTTCGCCGATGTCGAGCCGCCCTGTGCGGTGAACGACGGCGATCTTCTCCGCCGGCCACCGCCGCAGCGCCTCCTCGGCGAGGGCGCGCATTTCGGCTTCAGCCATGGCGGCGTACGCTTCATACTCCAGCGCGGCGACGGGGCGCCCTTCGGCATGGTTGCGCGCCGTTCCGATAAAGAGAACGGCGGCGCCCGCCCTCGGCGTTTTCACAAGGTCAAGTATCTCCGATTCGCGCAGCGGCTGATCCGTTATCCAGCATTCCGCCATGTTTCAGCCGCCCGCCACAGGAGGTATCACCGCCGCTTCGTCCCCGTCGTTGAGCGGGTCGCCGGGCTGCGCGTAGGTTCCGTTGACGGCGTATCGGACCCGTTCCACGCGCCCGGCAAGCGGCGGAAAACGGCGCGCCAGTTCGCGTTGAAGGTCGGCGACGCGGGAGCCTTCCGGCAGCTCCAGCTCCGTCTCGTTTTGTTGAACCGCTTCTCTGCAGCCGGCAAAGAACCGTACGGCGATCTTCATGCTACGCCCGCCTTTCATTCGCTTCTTTAGACATCCTTTTTTACATCGAATCTGCAGGCGTTGTCAAGCCTTCGCCTTGAGCGGCAGTCTCTATAGGCGATGACATTCAGTTTTGCGCGGCGGCTGATCTATGCTGTCATTCCCGCGTAAGCGGGAATCTTAAGGCATCGCAGCCGCTGCGCCCGCGCTTTAAACCCCTAGCCCCTTTTCAAGGGGGAATCGGACTCAGCGCCTCGAATTGCCCGCATGACGGAAAGGCGGAAAGGAGAAGCGGCGGACGCCCAGATTGAGCAGATCCGCCGCATGGAGTTAAAGCTGTCATTCCCGCGTAAGCGGGAATCTTAAGGCGCCGCAGCCGCTGCGCCCGCCCTTTAAACCCCCCTAGCCCCCTTTCAAGGGGGGAATCGGACTCGGCGCCGCGAATATCCCCGCATGACGGAAAGGCGGAAAAGAGAAGCGGCGGACGCCCAGATTGAGCAGATCCGCCGCATGGAGTTAAATCGGAGGCGTCTTATCGGGTTGACTTGAGCGTTCCCCACAGCGCGGAGGCTTTGCCGTTCGGGTCGACCGAGAGAGCCTCGGAAGTCAGCAGCTTCGCGTCTCCGATGCTGGAGTGGTCGCAGCCGATGCCGTCTCCGCCGTCGCCCATGACGATCGTCAGCTTTTCTGCGTTCGCCGGTATGTCGAATTTCACCTCGAAGGGCGCGACATTTTCTCCGCCGTCCGCTCCGGGGAGCGTCGGCGTTTTGACGATTTCGGTTCCGTCAATGGAGAAGGTGAAGTCGCTCGTTCCTCCGTGTCCGCAGCCGCCGGGATCTTTTTCGTCCGACATTCCGACCCACGCTTCAAACTGGACATAGTTGGCGCCGGACAAGTCGTATTCGAGCGTGCTGACCGCATGCGCGCCGAGGCCGCGTTTGTAATAGACGCCGCCGATGACGATTTCGTTGCGCGTTCCGCCGCCTTCGCCGATTGTCACGTTCTCAAGGTCGATGGGACCGCCCCAGCCTGTCCATGCGCCTTGGTCGTTGGACGGGCTTAAGCCGCAGTCGTTCGCGTTCGGGGAGGAACCGTTGGAGAGCGCCAGATAGACGACGCCGGCGCGTTCATCTTCTTCGACCACCGAGGAGTAGTCGTTCGGCGTGTTCAGGTCTTCATTCGCCGCTTCAACGGCAGGCACGGGGAAGTTTTTCGGCAATTCGCCGCAGTCTTCCCGCCCCGCGTGGAGCGTTGTTTGGAAAAGGAAAAGCGCGGCGAGGGCGAACGCGCCTGCCGCCGTCCATGTTGACATTGTCGCTTTCATCGTGTCTCCTCGTTACATTGAGTTGATGTTGAGCGGCATTGTACGCTTTTAAGAAACATATGTCAAGCGGTTGGCGCTGACCTTGAGTCTTTAGTTGGGACATTCTGCCTAGTGAACGCGGATGTCTTCTTCGGCGCCTCTAGATTCCCGCTTACGCGGGAATGACGGCGAGTTGGCGCGACAGCTTTCCCGCAGATCATCGCGGTTCTTTCGTCATGATGTCCCAACTTTCTGCATGAGGTCAGGTTGGCGCCGACGTTCGCGTTTCGTTGAGACGCCGCCTCAGTTGCCAGGGTTGGCGACCCCGATGACGCCGCACCCGATGCGCGCGCCGGCGTTGCCTGTCGGCTGACCGCCGTCGTCCGGCAGCGCATGTACAATGACTCCCCGCCCCAAAATCGGGCTGTCGGTTCCGCCGATGCTGATGCCCATGATCATTTTGTCGTAGGTCGCTTCGCCGTTTTCGTCGGCGTCCAGGTTGCCGAGGTCGCCGGCGTGTATCGGCTCCTCGCTGTCCGGCAAGCCATGGCGGCCGGTCATTTCAGGGTCGTAATGCCCGCCGGCGCTCGTCCCGTCCGCGGCGGAGCAGTCGCCGTACTGGTGAATATGGAACCCGTGCGACGCGTTCGGCGTGAGACCTGTGACCTGCGCGGTAACATGGACGCCGCCTTCCATCGCCATGAATTTCACAACGCCTGACGCCGTATTGCCTTCAGTCGGATGAATGACGGCGATCGCGTTTGCGATCTCTTCGAAGGGGGTGGTGTGCGGTTCATGGTCGTGCGTGTCATCTCCGCAGCCGTGAAGTGAAACTAGAAGCGCCGCCGCGGTAAAACATCCGAACGCCGCTAGACCGAATTGACGTTTCATGATTGTCCTCTCAATTTATTTTGAGCAGCGTACTTGAAAACGGCGCGCGCGTCAACTCAACGGACGATGAAAACCATCGCGGCGATGTAAAGAAGAATAAGCAGCGCGCTTTCAGGCGTGACGGGAAGCCGCTGCTGTTTCTCTTTCCGCGCGTAGATGCCGGCGATGACGACCGCTGTCATGGCGACCCCGGCGGCGCCAGTGACCGCATGCGTGTTGGAGATCTTCGCCCAGAGAGTCCCGCCCGACAACGCCGCGTCGTTTAGAAACAGGACAAATCCCATGTTGAAAAGGTTGCTGCCGAGAACGTTGGTGATCGCCAGCTCCGACGAACCGAGGCGCAGCGCCGCAAACGACGCCGCCAACTCCGGCAGCGACGTGCTGAGCGCCAGAAACAGCGTCCCGACAAAACTGCTGCTCAATTCGGTCATTTCGACGATATGCTCGCCTGTTTTGGCGAGCCAGACCGCCGCGCCGACCACTATCGCCGCGGTGATGAAATAGACGACGACCGATCTGGAGAGGCCAACGCTGGGTTTGTTCGCCTCTTTAGGCGCGCCTGCGCCGTCCGCTTGACCGCGTCGATCCGACATGTAAATGAGATACATGGAAGCGATAAAGACGCAGAAAATGCCGATCGACATCGGACTGACGCGCCATGACGCCGTCGGCGTGTCAAGGCGGTAAAGCAGAGTCGCGCCGGCGGAGAGGCTGATGATCAGCATGCCGAGAACGCCGATCAGCAGCGAGGAGCGGCTCACCGACGCAAGAAAAGGTTTTTTTCGCCACGCGATATCGAGAAGGGCGATGATGAGCAGGTTGAACAGGTTGCTCCCGAAGGCGGAGCCTGCGGCAAGGTTGACCCCCTCATTTATGTCTTCAACAATGACGATGGAGCTGACGCCCGTTCCAAGCTCCGGGAGGGAGGTGGCGGTCGCCAGCATGACGACCCCCGCAAACGATTTTCCGAGACCTGTCGCGTCGGAGATATGATCAACCGACTTCGCCATAAAGTGCGCCGCAACCAATATCAGCGCAGCGGCAGACGCCAGCTGAACCCATAGCCATGTCAGTTCCACATACCCTCCGGTCTAACCCGCCCGTTTGTTTCATTGATGAAGGCGCGGGAACGTATACGATAGCCGCAAACGCGCCCCGTTTCAACTTTTACACGACGAGGCAGTACGCTTATGCGATGAACTTCATTTGACCTTAAAGCGTTGGCGCCGATGGTCGTCCCCGCTTCCGCGGGAATGACGGTCTGGTTGGCGAAGCCTTTTTCCCATGAATAGAGCGATCGTTGGTTCAAATGTCCCAACTTTAAGCATGAGGTCAGATCGTTCCCCCTTGAAAAGGGGCGCAACAAGACTCCCCCTTGAAAAGGGGGCTAGGGGGTTTAGCGGGCGCGGCGGCTGCGATGCCTTTACCGTTCAGCCTGCCCCCGCATATCGAACCAGACCGCGGCGACGAGCGCGCCTCCTTTCATGATGTCCTGCCAGAACGGCCCCCAGTTGGCGAGGCTCATGCCGTTGTCGAGGCTTGTCATGACGAGCGCGCCGAGCAGCGACCCCGGCACCCCGCCGCGTCCGCCCATCAGGCTGGCGCCGCCGATGACGCATGCGGCGATGGCGTCCAGCTCCAGCAGCTTTCCCGCCTCTGGGCTGGCGCTGCCGACGCGCGCCGTCAAGATGACGCCCGCCGCGCCGGCGACCGCGCCCATCAGGCTAAAGACGGCGAGCGCGATTCGGCGCGTGTTGATGCCGGCAAGGCGCGCCGCCTCTTCGTTGCCGCCCGCCGCGTAAATCCGCCGTCCAAACGGCGTCCAGACGCTCATTCCCCAAAACAGCGCCGCCAGAACCGCCACCGCCACAAGCGGCGCCGGCAACCCCCACCCCGGCGGCACATTCGCGTTCCCAAGCGAGCGCGCCCAGGCGTCCGCCGGCAGCGGTATCGTCAATCCGCCGGTGAGCGCCAGCATCCCGCCTTTATACGCCATCAACCCGCCCAGCGTGACGATGAAGGAGGGTATGCGCTGATACGCGGTCAAAAAGCCGTGAAACGCGCCGATCCCCGCGCCTAAAACCAGAACGCCCGCGGCAGCCAAGCCGGAAGGCAAGCCGAGCCGAACGACCGCAACCGCCAGCGCCGCGCCTAAAAATCCAGCCAGCGAACCGACCGACAGATCGATATGCCCCGCCGCGATGACAAGCGTCATTCCGACGGCGAGTACCGCTGTGACGGAGGATTGGCGGGTCAGGTTGGCGAGGTTGCGCGGCGATAAAAACAGCCCGCCTGTCGCGACGGCAAAGTATGTCCAAATGAGCAGCAGCGCCGCCGCCATGGCGTAGGCGCCCGGTTTTTTCATCCTTCTCATTTTAAGGTTCATTCTCGCGCGTATCGGCGCCGACGGCCGCCGCCAAGACCGCTTCCGCCGACGCCTGCGCCATGTCGTCAAAACGCGCCGCGGCGCGCCCGTTTCGCATCGCAAGTACGCGGTCGGAAAGGTGAAGTATCTCGGTCATGTCGGACGACGCCATGAGAACGGCGGCGCCCTGCTTCGCCAGACGGCGCGTCAGCCCGTGTATCTCCGCCTTCGCGCCGACATCCACGCCGCGCGTCGGCTCGTTCAACAGCAGTATGCGCGGCTGCGTCATGAGCGCCTTTCCGATCGCCGTTTTCTGCTGATTGCCGCCGCTGAGGCTGCGCGCCTGCGCCTGAACATCGGGCGGGCGTATGTCCAACCGCCGCGCTGTCTCTTCGGCGCGCCGCCGCCGCTCCTTGCGGTTCAAGACGCCATGCGGCGCGATTTCATTCAGTATCGGCGCTGTCAGGTTCGTCTCAACGCTTTCATCCAGCCAGAGTCCGTCCCGTTTGCGGTCTTCGGTGAGGAGCGCCATGCCCGCCCGCATCGCTTCTATCGGGCTGCGTATGCGCGCGGGCTTGCCGTCGATCTCCATCCGCCCCTCCGTCCGCCCTCTCCATGCGCCGAAGAGGCTCAACAGCAGCTCGGAGCTGCCGCAGCCCATCATCCCCGCCAAGCCCAGTATCTCGCCAGGGCGCGCCTCAAGGGACAAGTTATCGACCTTCGCCCGACCCGCGCCAGCGTACGCCGACCAGTTTTGAAGCGTCAAGGCGGGCGGCGCCTCGGACGCTTTTTTCACATGCGTACGGTTTTTCAGCTCGCGCCCGATCATCTTTTCCACCAGAAAAGGCGGCGTCAATTCGTCCATTTTCCATGTGCCGACGCTTTGCCCGTCGCGCAGAACGGTCGCGCGGTCGGCGATCTCAAACAGCTCCTCTAAGCGGTGCGAGATGTAGATCAGCGCCGTTCCGCTCCGTTTGAGACGTTGAAGGACGGCAAACAGCGTCTCCTTTTCGGTCTGGGTTAAGGCGGAGGTCGGCTCATCCAGCGCGAGTATCTTGGCGTCCCTTGCGAGAGCCTTTGCAATCTCCACCATCTGCCGCTGTCCGACGCCCAGCTGCGAAACAGGCTCCGCGGGGTCGGCGTCCAGTTGAAGCGTCTCCATCAGGCGGACGCATTCGTTTCGCATGCGCCGTTTGTCAAGAAGCCCGCGCCGCGTCGGCTCTCTTCCAAGCGCGATGTTCTCTTCAATCGACATCATCGGGGCGAGGGCAAGCTCTTGGTGGATGACGGCGGCGCCGGCGTTTTGCGAGTCGCGCGCATTTCGGAAGCGCGCCGTTTCTCCGTCGATACGCAGCTCCCCCTCGTAGGAACCGACCGCCCATCGTCCACTGAGAATTCCGATCAAGGTCGATTTGCCGGCTCCGTTTTCTCCGCAGAGAGCGTGTATCTCGCCGTAACGGGTCTCAAAGGAGACGTCGTCCAGCGCCAGAACGCCGGGGAAACGCTTGGAGACGGATACGGTTTGAACGGCGGGCGGCTGCATAAAGGGCGTCCTGCAGAAGTCGTTGAGAGGAGTCTATACAGCGGCGCGCTGACGCGCAAGCGCCTCGCCCTCTTCGTCATTTTCCAAGCTGGACGTTAACATCTCCGCGCCAAGTACGCTATGCTTTGCCCATGAACAGAATCCGCCCCGCCCGTTTGACCGCGGCGCTTGCCGTCTCATACGCTCTTTTGGCATGCCTCTCCTGCGGAGGCTCCGCAAAGAACGGAGACGCGACCGCTCAACAAAACGGCGCCGAGGCGAACCTGCAGCCGGTCGGCGCGGAACTGGGCGACTACGCCCCGCCCTTCTCCCTGCCCGACCAGAACGGAAGACCCGTCGCCCTTGCCGATTACCGCGGACAGACGCTCGCGCTCGTGTTTTACAGAGGGCATTGGTGACCGGTCTGCAGGAAGCAGCTCGTGGAGCTGCGCGAAGCGAAAGCCCGTTTTCAACAGCGCGGCGGAACGGTCCTGGCGGTCAGCGTGGACGCGCCTGAAGTGTCGCTCGCGCTGGCGGAGCGGTTGAGGATCGACTACCCGTTGTTGAGCGACGCATCGCGCAAAATAACGAAGGCGTACAAGGCGCTGGACCCTGAAAGCAACCCGTTTTTTGACCCTGACACGCTTCATCCAAACATCTCCAAAGCGGCAGTTTTTGTCGTTGATCCCGACGGAGCGATCCAATGGAAATATGTGTCCGCCAATCTGCATGACCGCCCGACCACAAAGCAGATACTGGACGCCGTCAAAGCCGCTTCGGAGCTTCAAGCCCCTGAATCTGCCGAAAAGGAAACGCCATGAGCCGATCCGCGCCTTCAACCTCTTCCCGCAAGGTTGTCTTCATGGACGACAACGGCCGCATCTGGACGGAGGAGGCTCCTCTCCCTCCGCTCGGCGCTGGCGAGCTTTTGATCGAAGTTCGCGCCTCTCTCGTCAGTCCCGGCACCGAGCTGGGCGGCGTGAAAAACCGACGCAGCCGGCATAAAGAAAACCCCGGCAAACGCGCCTTCGGATATTCCAACGCGGGCGTTCTGATTGGCAAGGGGGAGGGCTGCGGGCAGTTTGAAATCGGCGACCGAATCGCAGGGATGGGCGGCGGATACGCGCTCCACGCGACGCATGCGAACATCCCTCAAAACCTGTGCGCCAAAATGCCGGACGGCGTCTCTTATGAGGAAGGCGCCGCGTGCCATCTCGCCGCGACGGCGCTCCACGCCATACAGCGCGGGCGCATCGGCATCGCCGAAAATGTCGCCGTCGCTGGACTCGGCATGGTCGGGCAGCTGGTATGTCAAACGGCGCGCATCGCCGGCGCGCATGTTCTCGGACTGGATATGAACGCGCTGCGTCTAGAAACGGCGCGGCGGGCGGGCGCCGACCGAGTCGAAAACGCGGCGGAAATGGATGTCAGCCATGTGAGAGACGAATTCACAAACGGGTACGGATTTGACGCCGGCGTCATCGCGTTCGGCGGGGACGCTACCGGCGCGTTTCAACAGCTGCGCGCCCTTTTAAAAACGACCCCCGACGGACATAAGACGGGGCGCATCGTCATTGTCGGCGGCGCGTCGATACAGCACAGCTTCGCCGCCGGCGCGGGCAATATCGACGTCATAAGCGCGGCGCGCACCGGACCAGGCTACCATGATAAAGCGTATGAACGGGGGGCGCATTATCCGCCTGTGTTTGTGGAGCGCCCGACGCAGCGCAATTTAGAAACGGTTTTGCGCTTCATGGCGGAGGGGCGGCTGGATGTCAAGACGCTCATCACCGACATGGTTCCGATTGACAACGCCGCCGAAGCATGCGAAAAATTGATCCAGACGCCCGATCAAGCGCTCGGCGTTGCGTTCACGATGAACGGGTATGAGGCGGAAGGGAGCGAAGGATGAAGCGTTTCGGCGAACGCGCCGCGGCGAAGGTCGCGGACATCACGCAGCTGGAGGTGGACGCCGTTGTGAACGCGGCGAACGGTACTCTCATGGGCGGAGGAGGAGTCGACGGCGCCATCCACCGCGCGGGGGGACCTGCGATCTTGGCTGAATGTAAAACGCTGCGCCGCACAAAATATCGGAACGGTTTGCCGGTCGGCGAGGCGGCGGCGACAACCGCCGGCGACATGCCCGCCCGGTATGTGATTCACACCGTCGGGCCGGTCTGGCATGGCGGAGATGCCGGCGAACCTGAAAAGCTGCGCAGTTGCTATAGAAACGCGCTCAAAACGGCGGTCGAACTCGGATGCAAGACGGTCGCCTTTCCGGCGATCTCAACAGGCGTCTTCGGCTATCCGCCGGATAAAGCGGCGGCGGAGGCGTCGTCGGCAGTCGCCGCTTTTTTGGCGGAGGATGCGTCGCTTGAGCTGGTTCTGTTTGCGTTGTTTAATGAGAAAGCGTATGATACCTTTGTTGAACACGCCGCATTTTGACGCGGCAAGCCGTACGGAACGGGTCGGAGGCGTTATGAAGAGCGTTTTGAGACATACGCTGCGTTGGGCGGGCTTACTGGTTTTATTCGCCGGCGTTTGGAGCGGATCTGTTTGCCATGCGCAAACCGCCATCGAATCCGCCGACGATAATGCCGTCACAGAGGACGATGCTCAGAACGACAGCGGACAAGGCTTGGAGTCCACAATCACATTTGACGAATCCGTGACTGAATTCACAGCGGAAGATATTACTCTTTACACTCTTTACAGCTCTTCTTCCGTCAAGAATGTAAGGGCGGCGGATGTCCCAAACGACGACAGCGGCAAGGGCTTGGACGTCGTATGGGAGTATGAAGGCGAGCCGAGCGAGAGCCTCGTTGGGTTCCATATCCTGCGCCGCGCGGACGCGCCAGGCTCCAGTTTAGAGAAAATCACCGCCGAGCCGCTTCCGCCGACCGCGCGCGATTACAGGGACGCCTCCGCCGCGCCCGCCCGAAAAGATCCGCTCTTCACCCGCGAAAAAGCGGTTCCGTATATTTACGCCGTTCAGGAAGTGTATGAGGCTTCCGCCGTCAACTCGGCGGAAAGCGCGCCCGCCGCCGCCCGCTCCAACTGGTTTCACACGGGGCGCTCATGGCTTCTCGCCGCGGCGCTGCTGTTCTGCGGAACGCTCGTCGTCTTGACCTACCGCTCCAGGGAAGGCGATCCGCCGCGCATACGCCGCATTGACGGTCTGGAAGCGGTTGAAGAGGCGATCGGACGCAGCGCCGAGATGGACAAGCCCATTCTCTACATCGCCGGCATCGGCAGCGTTCAGCAGATGGCCACCATCGCCTCCATCAATATCTTCAGCCATGTCATCAAAACGGCAGCCGAACATGCGACGCGAATTATGGTCCCTTGCTACGACCCGATCGTCATGCAGGTCATGCGCACCGTCGGAGAGCAAACCTATCAAAGCATCGGGCGGCCGGACCTATACGACCCCGACAACATCTTTTTTGTGACCGAAAGTCAATTCGCGTACGCCGCCGGCGTGGACGGAATCATTGTGCGCGAGGAGCCTGCCGCCATCTTCCTGCAGGGCGTCTTTTACGCCGAATCGCTCATCTTGGCGGAGACTGGGCATAGCGTCGGCGCGATACAGATTGCAGGCACCGACAGGGACGCGCAGCTCCCGTTCTTTATCGCCGCATGCGACTACACGCTGATCGGCGAGGAGCTGTTTGCCGCCAGCGCCTACCTCTCCCAGGACGCCCCGCTCTTGAGCGCCATTCGCGCCCAGGATGTCGCCAAGGCGGTTCTGATGATTCTGATGATTGTCGGCGTCGTCATGGCGCTGTTCGGATCCCCGGATTTAGCCGACATCTTTAAGGTGGAGATGTAGCATGCGGATGCAGCTGCCGATCGCGGTCTGCTTTGTGATGGGCGCCGTCATGCTGGCGCAATATTTTGTGCCGCATGCGTGGTCTCAGGAGCTGAACAGGCGCGTCTACGACTGGATGCTCCTGATCGGAGTGTTCGCGCTGGTTCTCGGCGTCGCAAGCCTTGTGAAGCTTCACTGGCAGCGCGCCGTCCGCCGCCAAGGCGACTGGAAATACAGCATTGTCGCGCTGGTCGCCCTGTTTGGCATGACGGCCGTCGGCGTCATTGAGGGACACCGCCAGCCCGCCAAGCAGATTGTCAAATCGAAGCTCTCCGAGTACAGCGCGGAAGCGTCCTATGAGCGCAACGGCATGGTCGTTATGCTCAGCGCCGAAAACATCGCCGCCAAGTCGATCTTGAAGGGGGATCGGCTCCAGCTCCCGAAGGCGGACGGTTCCTTTTTTGAAGGCAAAATTGTTGAGGAGCCGACCGACGAAGCGGCTGCGGAAGACGCGCCGCCCGTCGTCCGCGTTCAGGTCGATAAATGGAGAAACGGCGATCCTCCCGTTCAAGGCGATTCCTTCGCGATTCGCCGCCCCGGCTTGGATGTGTTTCTATGGCTCTTTGAGAATGTCCAAGTGCCGCTGGACGCGACCATGTTTTCGCTGCTCGCGTTTTTCATTGCGTCCGCCGCTTTTCGCGCTTTTCGCGCGCGCAACATTGAAGCGGCGCTGCTGCTCATCTCGGCATGCGTCGTCATTCTCGGCTTGACCCCGCCGTTCATTCACTGGTGGAACAGCGCGTTCGGCTTTGCGGACTCGCTGCAGGGGTTCCCGTCTGAAGCAAAGGACTGGGTGCTAGAGGTTCCCAACCTTGCCGCCCGCCGGGCGATTGTTCTCGGCGTTGGACTCGGCGCGCTGGCGCAGTCGTTCCGAATCATACTCGGAATTGAACAAACCTATCTAGGAGGAGACGAATGAACGCCGAGCAGCCAAAACAGATGGATCGGCGCTGGGTGTTTCTGTTGATGGCTCTGTTTGTCATCCTTCCAACCATCTTCTCCGTCACGTTCCCTGTGCCGGTCTCGAACGCGACGCAGCGCGTGTACGACAAGATCGAATCGCTCAACGAGAACGATTTTGTGATTCTCTCCTTCGGTTACGGTCCGTCCTCCATGGCGGAGCTGCAGCCGCAGGTGGAGGCGGTTCTGCGCCACTGCTTCCGCAAAAAGCTGCGCGTCATGATGATGTCGCTGACGGCGGACTCGCCGGCGCTGGCGGTTCAAGCGCTGGAGAAGGTGCGGACGAGCGACGAGTTCATGGACGGAGAAGAAAGCCGCCTGAAGCCCGGCGAACATTATGCGGATGTCGGTTACAGGGTCGGATTTCATCTGGTCATTTTGCGCATGGCAGGCAACATACCCGGCTTCTTTGAGACGGACACGCGCGGCGAGGCTCTCGACGCGCTGCCGGCGATGGCGGGCGTCTCCACCTTCGCCGACGTCAACTTGGTGATCGATTTTGCGGCGGGCGACAGCGTCGACTCCTGGATTCAGTACGGCAATGAGCCGCATGGCGTTCCGCTTGCCGCCGGCGTGACAGGCGTCATCGTCTCGCAGATGTACCCGTTTTTAGATTCCGGACAGCTGCAGGGCTTGCTCGGCGGCGCGCTCGGCGGAGCCGAATACGAAGCTCTAGTGGACGCCCCCGGCGACGGCATGAAGCGCGTTTCGGTACTCTCATTCGCGCATTTTCTCGTCATCGGTCTGGTCGTCTTTGGAAACGCGCTCTATATGATGCGCCGACTCGACGAAAGGGACGGCTCGTGAACTGGGAAACCATCGGCGTCTGGATCGCCGCATTTTTGACGCTCTGCCTCTACAGCTTTCTTTACAAGGACAACCCGTTTTATAAATTCGCCGAGCATCTGTTCGTCGGCATGTCCCAGGGTTACTGGATCGTCTACAGCTACTTCAACGGGCTTTGGCCCTATGGGATCGTTCCGCTTCAACGGGCGACAGTCGGCGTTGACGGCGAGCCTGCTGCGCGGATCGAGTTTGTCGTTCTGATACCGTTTCTGATTGGGCTGCTGTTTTTCGCGCGTTTCTGGGCGGGGAAAGGATGGCTCACCCGTCTGCCGCTCGCGTTCCTGTTCGGCGCCGCCGCGGGCATCGCCATACCTTTAATCCTCGGCTCCCAAATCTTTCAGCAGATGTACGCGACCATCGCGCCGTATAGCAAAGAGGGCGCGAAGGAGTTTTGGCCGATGGTGAACCTCACCATCGTTCTAGTCGGGACGCTCGCGGCGCTCACCTACTTTTTCTTTTCTATTGAACATAAGGGCGGCGTCGGCTCCGTCTCGCGCCTCGGCATCTGGTTTCTGATGATCTGTTTCGGCTCCGCCTTCGGCAACACGGTCATGAACCGCGTCACGCTGCTGATTCAGCGGGTGGAGTTTCTGGTCAACGACTGGTTCACCCCGCATGTCATCGGGCTATTCATGGGTCCGATCGGCGGCGGTTAGCGCAGGGATGAAATCGGCGCGTTGAAGGTTTCCAGAAAGCCGGTGTGCGCCTTCGCCGCCAAGAAGGTCGCGTCCTCCATGACGGCGCGGTGAAACGGGATCGTCGTATGCGCGCCCTCAATTACAAACTCGTTTAAGGCGCGGCGCATTCGCGCGATCGCTTCGTTTCGGTCGGCGCCGTGCGCAATCAGCTTCGCCAGCAGCGAATCGTAAAACGGCGGAGTCGAATAACCGGCGTAAATATGCGTGTCGATCCGTATCCCCGGACCGCCCGGCGGGTCGTACCGCGAAATCGTCCCAGGCGAAGGCGCGAACCCGTTCGCCGGGTCTTCCGCGTTGATGCGGCATTCAATCGCATGCCCCTGCAGCTTCACATCCCGCTGGTCAAAATCGAGCCGCTCCCCCGCCGCAATGCGCATCTGCCACTTCACAAGGTCAAGCCCCGTCGTCATCTCCGTCACGGTATGCTCAACCTGAATGCGCGTGTTCATCTCTAAAAAGTAGTAGTTCATCTCCTCATCCACCAGAAACTCGACCGTCCCGGCGCTGCGGTACTGGATCGCTTTGGAGGCTTTAGCGGCCACATATCCGATCTCATTGCGCCGTTTTACGTCCAGCGCGGACGGGGTCTCTTCAATCAGTTTCTGATGTTTGCGCTGAACCGAGCAGTCCCGTTCGCCGAGATGAACGATGTTGCCGTGATGATCGGCGAGTATCTGAACTTCGATATGGCGCGCTTTTTCGATCAGTTTTTCTAAGTACACCTCTGCGGATCCGAAGGCGGCTTCCGCTTCCGCTCTGGTTGTTTTAAACAGGTTGGCGAGGCTGACGTCGTTGTGGGCGGCGCGCATGCCTCTTCCGCCGCCGCCCGCCGCCGCCTTGATCATGACAGGGTATCCGATTTCGCGGGCGACGCTCAACGCCTCCTCTTCGGTTTCAACCGTTTCGCGCATTTCCTGCTGCATGCGCCGGCGCCGGCGCGGGGGCTTTGAAGAGCTGGGAACCAGCGGGACGCCCGCCGCCTGCGCGGCTTTACGGGCGGCCACCTTGTTACCCATCGTCTCGATGTTTTGAGGCGTCGGACCGATGAACGCGATACGGCATTCGCCGCAGATCTCCGCAAACTGCGAATTCTCCGCCAAAAAACCGGCTCCAGGATGTATCGCGTCCGCATTCGTCACCTCCGCCGCCGAGATGACCGCCGGTATATGCAGATAGCTCTTGGACGGATGCGGCGGTCCGATGCAGACCGCCTCGTCCGCCAGCTGCGTCGGCATGGAGTCGCGGTCCGCCTCCGAGTAGACGGCGACCGTTTTCACCCCCAGCTCCTTGCAGGCGCGGATAATGCGAACGGCAATTTCGCCGCGGTTGGCGACAAGCACTTTTTTAAACACGATACCGCCTCGGTGTTGCGCGTCGTTTAGTTGAGCCGTTTCACCCTGAAAAGAGGCTGCCCGTACTCCACAGGCGCCGCGTTTTCCACCAAAACCTCCACAATTTCGGCGTTGAAATCGCTCTCGATCAGGTTCATCAACTTCATCGCTTCGATGATGCAGAGCGTCTCGCCCTCTTTCACGTTGGCGCCCGCCTCAACGAACGGCGGCTCATCCGGGCTGGGGCTGCGGTAAAACGTTCCGACCATCTGCGCCCTAATCAGGTCTAAGCCCTCGCCGCTCTGGTTGACGGCGGCGGCGCTTTCGGGCGTTTCTGTCGCGGCAGCCGGCGCCGCCGGCGCGACCGCAACCGCGGGAGGCGCCGCGTAAGTAACCTCCGCCGGCCCGCGCCGCAGCACAATTGAGCGGTTGTCCCGCCCCTCCTCTATGCGCAGCTCGGACAGGTCATGCTTCTCCATGAACTCCGCGTACCGCTCAAGCTCATCCATATTGATCGGGTTACGAGTGGATCGGCGCAACCTTATGCCCTTCCGAGATAGTCGCCGGTGCGCGTGTCGATCTTGACAACATTGCCGACGGCGATGAAGAACGGCACCCGCGCCTTCACCTCGTTTTCAAGAACCGCCGGCTTTGAACCGCCGCTCGCCGTGTCGCCCTTGTCGCTCGGTCCGGTCTCTACGACCTCCAGCTCCACAACAGCCGGCAGCTCCACCGTCACAGGCGTATTGTCCTCGTCAAACTGAATCGTCAGCTCCATCTCCTCTTTAAGGTACGGCAGCCGCTCGCGGAGCATCGACGCCGGTATCGGAACCTGCTCAAACGTGTCCATATCCATCAGATACAGCGCATTGCCCTCCGAATAGATGTAGCTCATCTTCTTGGTGTTGAGGCGGACAATGTCGATGGCATGACCCGAACGAAAGGTGTTTTCAAGCGGCGAGCCGTCCGATATGCGGCGCAGCTTCGTGCGGATAAACGCTCCGCCTTTCCCAGGTTTCACATGCTGAAAAGAGTCGATCTGAACAAGCTCCCCGTTGTGACGAATGACGAGTCCGTTTCGGATGTCTGCTGTGGTTGCCATATGCGCCTTTCCTTGATGCGTTTCAACTAACTACAGAGTATCTGAATCATAGCGTCCAATGCAAGTCGATAGCTGTCCGCGCCGAAGCCGGCGATGGAGCCGACCGCAATCGGCGCGATATACGAATGCTGTCGAAACGACTCCCGCGCCGCGATGTTCGACAGGTGAACCTCAATGACCGGAATCTCCAGCGCCTCCAGCGCGTCCCGCAGGGCGACGCTTGTGTGCGTGTAGGCGGCGGGGTTGATGACAGCGCCGTCCGCCTTGCCCAGATGCCGCCCGATAAAGTCGACCAGCTCCCCCTCGCTGTTGGACTGAAACGCGGTGAGGCGCAAACCCGCTTCGTCCGCCTGTTTTCGCGCCCGCGCGTTGATCTGCTCCAACGTCGTTTTCCCGTACACCTCCGTCCGCCGCTGTCCGAGCAGCTGCAGATTGGGACCATGTATCAACAGGATATGTTTCAGGCGGGTCATCGCTTCGCCGCCTCGATGGCAGCCCGCGCTTCCTCTTCGGTGAAGTCGCCGCGTATCTCGGCGGAGCCTATTTTTCGGCTAATGATAAACCGCAGCTGTACCCCCCGCGATGAAACGACCGCTTTTTTATCCATCTTCATGGCGTCAACCATCGCCGTCGGATCAACGCCGCTCGGCATTGTCGACGGAAGACCCGCCGAATGCAGCAAGGCGCGGTGTCGGTCGCAGAATTCTCTGCCGACAAGCCCCCTCGCGGCGGACATCTCCGCGGCGCACACCATGCCGACGCCGACCGCCTCGCCATGCAGAAAGCGCTTGTAGCCGGTGACCGTCTCCAGCGCGTGTCCAAACGTATGCCCGTAGTTCAGCGTCGCGCGGAGACCCGATTCGCGCTCATCCTGCTCCACGATGCGCGCCTTGATTGCGCAGCACTCCGCCGCAATTTCCGTCATCAATAAGGCATCGCGCCGCAAAATATCCTCCATGCGCGTCTCCAGCGTATGAAACAGCCCCTCGGACGCGATGACGCCGTAACGCATGACCTCGGCGATCCCGGCGGCGTACTCACGCGCCGGCAGCGTCTTCAGCGTGTCCACATCAATCGCGACCAGCTTCGGCTGATGGAACGCGCCAATCAGGTTTTTGCCTTTTGGATGGTCGACCGCCGTTTTGCCGCCGACGCTGGAGTCGACCTGGGCGATGAGCGAGGTGGGGATCTGAATCAGCGGAACGCCGCGCATGTAGGTTGCTGCGGCGAAGCCGGCGACATCGCCCGCGACGCCGCCGCCGAGCGCCGCGACGAACGAATCGCGCCCCATGCGGTTTTCCACAAACTGATCATACAGATCCGCGGCGGCTTGAAGCGTTTTATGCCGCTCGCCGTCCGGCAGGTCTGCCGTCCATGCGTCGTATCCTGCGGCGTTTAGGGAGTCGGCAAGCGCGGCGCCGTAAAGCCGCTGTATATGGGCGTTGGCGCAGACGGCGATCTTCGCGCCCTTAGGGGCAAAATCGAGCAGCTCTGGGAGGCGGGAGAGCGTCCCCCGCCCGATATGAATCGCGTAGGAGCGTTCGCCGAGGTTCACATGAACGCGCCGCGCCCCGGTCTGCAGCGCTTCAAGTACCGCGTCCGCCGCCTCTTCTTCGGTCAACCGATCCGTCTGTATCGTCATATCCGCCTGGAGATACACAGGCCGCCGTTCTTTGAGAAGCGCGCGCGCGCGCTCCAGCGGGTTCTCCGTTTGAAGAAGCGGGCGCGTTCCGTCGTTCTGAATGCGCCGCAGAAGAATCTCCGGCTCGGCGTCTAAAAATATGACGTCGCCTGTTTTGCGCAGCGCCTCTCGGTTCTGCGGACGCATGACGGCGCCGCCGCCTGTAGCGATGACGCGCGCATGCGTCCGCGCCGCCCGTTGAACCGCCTCGGTTTCAAGGTCTCGAAAGGCGGTTTCGCCCTCCTCTTCAAAGATGCGCGGTATCGACTTCCCGGCGCGCTGTTCGATCAGATCGTCCGTGTCGACAAAGGCGCGCCCCGTCTTTTCAGCAATCAATTTGCCGACGGAGGTTTTCCCGCTGCCCATAAAGCCGGTCAGGACGATATTGCGTTCAGAAGTTGCGCGCATATTCCAGGTATCCGTCGACATTTCGTTTCATTTCGCTGACGCTGTCCCCGCCGAATTTGTCCAGCATCGCCTGCGCCAGCACAATCGCCATCATCGCCTCGCCGACGACGCCCGCCGCCGGGACGGCGCATGAGTCGGTGCGCTCCTTCTGGGCGATAAACGGCTCCTTCGTCTGAATATCGACCGATTGAAGCGGGCGCGCCAGCGTCGAGATCGGCTTCATGAAGATCTGCGCGACGACCGGCATGCCGTTTGTCACGCCGCCTTCTAAGCCGCCCGCTCGGTTCGTTTCTCGGTAGAAAGCGCGCCGGTCGTTGTCGTAAAAAATCTCGTCATGCGCCTCGGAGCCTGGGACGCCTGCGACGCGCATGCCTTCCCCGATGGAGACGCCCTTAATTGCCTGTATGCTGGTCATCGCCTGCGCGATCCGCCCGTCCATCTTGCGGTCCCAGGCGGTGTGGCTTCCCAAGCCCGGCGGGACGCCCCGCGCAATCACCGCCGCGACGCCGCCGCATGTGTCGCCGTTGCGCTGCCGCTGGTTGATATACTCCATCATCTTCTGCTCCGCTTCTTTGTCGGGGCAGCGCAGCGGCGAGTCGTCAAACTCGGCATTGCTCTCTAAGGCGTTGATGTCCACATCCGCTTTCACAGGTCCGATCTGCAGGACAGCGGAGAAAATCTTTATGTTGAACTCGTCCAGCAGCCGTTTCGCGATTCCGCCGACAGCGGAGCGCGCCGCCGTTTCGCGCGCGCTGGCGCGTTCCAATACGTTTCGCAGATCCTTATGGTTGTATTTCAAGCCGCCGACCAGATCGGCATGTCCTGGGCGCGGGCGCGTCATGGTGCGCCGGTCCGTCACCGCGTCCGGTTCTGGGGACATGATCTGGCTCCAGTTTTTCCAGTCACGGTTCTGTATCCACATGGAGATCGGGCTTCCGAGCGCGAAGCCGGCGCGTACGCCCGCTAAAAACTCGACCGCGTCGCTTTCGATCTTCATGCGCCCGCCGCGTCCGTAACCTTTCTGCCGCCGCGCGAGATCGACGTTCACATGCTTCGGCTCAAGCGGCAGCCCGGCGGGAACGCCCGACACCACAGCGGTGAGACCCTTGCCATGCGATTCGCCCGCGGTGACCCATTCAAATCTTGGCATGCCTTTCTCCTTACTCCTTGTTTGGAACGGCGGCGCGGGGCGGGGAGACCCATCCGCGAATGTCCATGCCGCTAAACTGGTCCGCCTGCTCCGTCCAGAAGGCGGCGGCGCGCGATTTTCCAGCGTAGACGCTCATTTCGATGCGCTGCCCTGGACGCTCGGCGATCGGGAAGCCCCCCTCCTGCAGCGCCGTCGACCCGTCCGCCCGCATGCGCTGCAGATACACATCCTGAAAGGTTTGCTCCTCCAGTTCGCGCCTGTAATCGTACCATGCGATCCAGAAGCCGTCCTCGGCGGGGGCGATGCGCGGGTAACGCTGGCGCCCCCCTTCGACGCATACCGGCGCGCCGTTCGCCTGCCAGGCGTCGCTTCCGTCCGGCAAGACGCGCTGGGCGTAGATGTCTTCATACCGGTCGCGCAGGTCTGTCCAGACGGCGTAGGCGCCGCCGTTTCCGTCCGGCAGCGCCGCAATCTCGATCTGCGCGCCGGGCGCCTCGCAGAGGGCGCGCCCCTCCTCCGACAAGAGACGCTTGCCGCTCGGATCCAACTGCTGTACATAAATGTCGAGATTCATCTGCGCATCCAGCTCGTTTCGATGGTCGACCCAGAAGACGAAGGCTCCGCCCGCTCCGTCCGCGGCGACCGCCCCCAGCGTCTGTCCGCTCGTGTTGAGACATACGCGCGTTCCGCCCTCCCCCCATAGCGGCTTCCCTTCAGGCGACACCCGCTGGGCGTATACCTGCCATGCTTCCGCTGCCGGCACATTCCACCAAACGACGACGCAACCTTTCTCGTCGGCTGAAACGGCGGGGTCGTACTGGTTGTCGGGCGAGGCGGTGAGCTTCGTTCCGTTCGCTTCCCAGAGTGTCTCCCCGCTTGCCGAGAGCCGCTGCGCGTAGACGTCTAGGTTGCCGCTGCGCAAATCTTCCCAGATAATATACAGCCCGCCCTTGCCGTCAAGCGCGATGCGGTGGTCGTCCATGCCGCCTCCGTGCTTTGCGACGGCGGTTTTTTCCCAGACAGGCTCCCCGTCTTTGTTGAACCGCTGCGCGTACAGCTCTCGATGCCGGTTCGGCATGTCCATCCAGATGAGAAAGAAGCCGCCGCTTCCGTCCGGCGCGACAGCGGGAGTCCCTTGGTTGCCCTTCGCGGAGACGAGAGCGCGTCCGTTCTCCTCCCAGAGAGGCGAGCCGTCCGCGTCGTACGCCTGCCCATACAGCTTGCCGCCGTCCCGCGCGTCCTGCCAGACCGCAAAGAGTCTTCCGTCGGAGAAGGCGGCGGCGGGCGCGCGCTGATCCGCCGAATCCACGCCGGCAGACAGGCGGACGCCTTCCGACATACAGAGCGGCGCGAACAGTGCGAGCGCGATGAACGGCGCCGTTCGTTTCATGCTCCAAGCCTTCCCCGCGGAATCCGCGACAAGCCCATGAATATCCATGAGCATCATGAAAGCATAGTATAGCGCCTTTTGCCCGCCTGCGCTGCTAGAGGCGGTCTCTATAGACGATGATTTTGATTTTAAAGCCGTTTTAGGATGCGGAGGGTGTCTACTCTGGATTCCCGCTTGCGCGGGAGTATCTGTGTTCAAAGTCAACCATATCTCGTTCTCCGTAGTCCAGAAAGTCGCCGCGGCGGATATTTTTCGGCAAGAGCCGAAGGAGCCGCCGCAGCTGTCTCTCGGAAAGATGTTTTCATCAGCCTTGCGTCCTGTCGCTTGACGGCGGATCCGAAGACGCCGCTGCCGGCGCTTCTCCAGGCGCCGGCAGCGCCTCCCCGTCAGCCTCATCCAAAGACGCAGATGTTCCGGTCGGCGCCGCGACCGACGCATCGGAAGACCCCGACTCTTCCGATGGCGCCGCAGCCGCTGTTTCATCCTGCTCATCGGAAGACGCCGACTCTTCCGACAACGCCAAAGAAGGCAACTCATCCGAAGGAACCCAAGGCGTTCCACGCTTCAGAATCGCGTTCGCAAGAACCGCCAACTTCCGCATCACCGCCGTAAGCGCGACCTTCCCAGGCTTGCCGCGATCCGTCAGACGCTCGTAAAACGCCTTCATGTCCGGGTTATACTGTATCGCCGACATCGCCGACATATACAGAAGCGCGCGAACATCGCTCCGACCGCCCCAAATGCGGCGCCGACCTGTCGACTTGCCGCTCTCGCGCGCCCAAGGAGCCAAACCAAGCAGGGAACAGATCTGACGGCCGCTGCGCGCGCCCAACTCCGGCACATAAAGAACCAGATACGCGGAAATGAGAACCCCGAAGCCCGGAATGCTCTCCAACAGACGGAACTTTGCGTGGAGATCGGCATTTTTCTTGACCAATGCCAGACATTCCTGCTCCGCCGCGTCACGCTTCTCTTTCAGGGACTGGACGATCTCTTCGGTCGCATCCTTGGTCGCCTCGCTGTCCAGCAGATGCTTCCGATTGGTCCACTGAGTGATCGTTTTCACCAGCTGCATGCGTATCGTCATCCAGCGGCGAGCCTTTTTCACGACCGGATCGATTGGCTTCGTCGGTTCCAGATCGTTCTTCAGCCCATACAGCGCGAGCATCTTGGCGTCCAGCGGGTCGGTCTTGGCGCGGACGCGCTGGGAGCGGGCGAAGTGATGGGGGTAGTTTGGATGGCAGCGGCGGTAAGGGATCTCTGCTTCGGCGAGCAGCGACGCCAGTTTCCGCTCGTATCCGCCGGTCGGTTCAAAGACGACCATGTTGATGTTGGGGTGGGTCGTCAGGAGGCGTTTGATGAACCGCTTGATGGGGCTCGCGGCGTTTTTAATGGTGGAGGTTTTCCCGCCGTTGATGGAGATTTCAAGCGTGTCTTTGGACACGTCGATTCCGGCGACGATTTTGTTGCTGTTTGTCTTGGTCTGAGTTAGACTCATGCTCGTTCTCCTTTCTGGAGAAAAAGGACGAGAAGGACCGGCCTCCCTACTTGTATTCTGCACGAATGCACAACATCTGTCCGGAGCCGCCGGTTCTTCTTGTCTTCTTTGCGCGGCTCTCGATACTCCCGCACGGCGCCGCTGCGAAGCAACGCGCCCAAGACGGTCTGGAGTCTCACCGCGCTACCCCTTAAGTATGCGCTTACTCTAGGGGCAATGTCATCATACAAATGACGGATTGGTTGGCGGCGCCTTTTTCCCATGAATAGAGCGATCGTCGGCTCAAATGTCCCAACTTTTAGCATAAGGTCAGCTTCGTTTGCATTTCCGGTCTCTTTCATATATGCTTAAATGTAGAAACGGTGTTGAAGGTTTTGAAAAGGAGAGCGCGATGCGGTCTCGGCGAATGGCGCGGTATGTGTTGACAGGTTTGGCTCTGGCGATGTTGGGTCTTCTGCCGCCGGCGGGGCAGACGGACGGGCTGCTGACGCCAACAGAGGAAGCGGTTGAGCCGCTGACGCCGGCGGAGAAAGTCGATGGACCGCTCCGCTTTCGGCTGCAGGAGGGCGATCTGTTCGCCTACCGCAGCAAGCAGAAAATCGAAATCAACGCTGACACTCCCGGCGGACCGATGAAAATGAAGTATGAGGTCAACTCGGTGGTTGAGCAGCGCGTTGTTGAGGTGGCAGAAAACGGATACGGGATCATTGAAACGAAGTTTAAGACGTTTGACATCGTTTTGTTGGGCATTGGCGGGCTTGTTCCGCCAGGCATTTCGCAGGAGGAGATTGACCAGGCGATGGAGACCGCGAGCCGCATGATGACCGAGCTTTTAACGCCGATCCTGAACGAGCCGTACAAAGTTACGATGACGCCGCGCGGCGAAATCAAAAAAGTGGACGCAAAAGAGTTCTTAGCGGCGGTAGAATCGATAGAACTCCCTGCGGGCTTGCCGATCGCCTTCAAGGATTGGTTCGCCGAAGAGACCTTGAAGATAAACCGCATTGTCCCTGGCCTCGAGTTTCCAAAGCTGGAGGAGTATGTCTGGAAGTCGGAGATGAAGGTCGTTGAAAAGATGGAAGGCAGCTCTGTGACGACCGATGTGAAGATCGATTGGTCTCGTCAGGGGGACAAGGTTGTCAAAAAAATCCCGTCGCACATTTTGGAATTCACCGCCGAAGGCAAGATGGCGGAGGGAACCGCCTCGCTACAGATTGACGGCGTGGATGTCGCGGTCAGCCTGGAATCGTACGACATGGAGGGTACCGTCCATATTTCCAAGGAGGATCGGTGGCCCGTCAAAACCAAGATCGTCAGCAACCAGGTCTTATCCATGACAGGCGAACAGTGCGGCGCCATCGATACGGTGACGGCGCAGATGAAACAGACAATTACCTCCGAGCGGCTCCGCCCAGACGAGTATGAGCAGTTTTAAGCAAAGGCAGAGGAAAACGGCAACGGCGAAGGAGCGCAATGATGAACGAACGGCGAATGGCGCGGTATATGTTGACAGGTTTGGCGCTGGCGATGTTGGGTCTGCTCCCGCCGGCGGGGCAGACGGACGGGCTGTTGACGCCGACGGAGGAAGCTGTTGAGCCGCTGTCGCCGACGGAGCTGACAGAGCAGACAGACGGCCCGCTCCGCTTTCGGCTGCAGGAGGGGGATCTGTTCGCCTACCGCGACAAGCAGAAAATCGAAATGACGATCAACACTCCCGCCGGAGCGATCAAAATGAAATTTGAGATCGACTCGGTGATTGAGCAGCGCGTTGTTGAGGTTGTCGAAAACGGGAACGGGATCATCGAAACGAAGTATAAGAAGTTTGATGTCGCCTTGACGGGCATTAGCGGAGCTTTTCCGCCGGATCTTCCGCAGGGGGAGATTGAGCAGATGAAGGAGGAAACGAGCCGAGAGATAACCGAATCCGCGAAGTCGCTTTTGAACGAGCCGTTTAAAATCACGATGACGCCGCGCGGCGAAATCAAAAAGACGGCGGCGAAGGAATTCTTGACAGCGCTGGAATCGATCGGCGGCGACAGCGGCGGACCCAGCCTCGATTTCCTTAACGAGGCGAGCTTGAAGCACAACATCATCGCTCCCGGCCTCGTTTACCCAAAGCTGAACGAGTACCTTTGGGAAGAGGAGATGCAGGTGGAGGAGGAGCTGGAAGGTACCTCCATAACGACCGATATTCAGCTCAACTGGTCGCGCCAAGGGGACAAGGTCGTTAAAAAAATTCCGTCCCACGTTTTAGAGCTGACCGGCGAAGGCAAGCTGGCGGAGGGAACCGCCTCGCTACAGATTGAGGGCGTGAATCTCGCGCTCAACATGGAATCGTACGACATGGAGGGTACCGTCCATATCTCCAAGGAGGATCGGTGGCCCGTCAAAACCAAGATCATCAACAACGCGGTCATGTCCATGACAGGCGAAGAGAGCGGTACCATCGCAACGGTGACGGTACAGATGAAACAAACAAGTACCTCCGAGCGGCTCCGCCCAGACGAGTATGAGCAGTTTTAAGCAAAGGCAGAGGAAAACAGCATGCCAACACTGAAAGCGGGCGTCGTCGGCGCGGGCATTATCGGCAAGTCGCATGTTCGGCGGTATATGGAGATGCGCGGCGATGTGGAGCTGGTCGCGCTGGCGGACATCAACGAAGCGGAGGCGCGGCGCGTCGCCCAGGCGAACGGCATCGGGCGCGTTTTTTCGGATTACCGCGACCTGCTCGCCGTTGATGAGATCGACACGGTGGATGTGTGCCTGCCGAACTTTTTGCATGCGCCCGTGTCCATCGCCGCGCTGGAGGCGGGCAAACATGTCTACTGCGAAAAGCCGATGGCGCGTACCGGCGATGAAGCGCAGGCGATGTACGAAGCCGCCCAGAAAGCGGGCAAGCAGCTCCATGTACAGATGGGCACCGTCTTCACGCGCGAGACGAAAGCGGCAAAACGGCTCATTGAGGACGGCGCGCTCGGACGCGTCTATTATGTGAAAACGAGCCACGGCAGGCGCAAAGGGCGCGTCTATGTGGACGGGTACGCCACAACGCATTTTGTACAGAAAGAAAAATCGGGCGGCGGAACCCTCGCCGACACCGGCATCTACAACATGGCGCGCATGGTGTATCTTCTCGGCATGCCCGAACCAGAAACGGCAAGCGGCTCCGTCTTCACCGAGATTCCGATGGACGAAAAACGGCGCGCCGACAGCGGCTTCGATGTGGAAGAGTTTGCCGCCGGCGTCGTCCGCTTTAAAAACGATGTGACGATGATCGTCGAAGAGGCATGGGCGGCGTTCGGCGAGTTCGACGGCGACAAGCTGTTCGGATCGCTTGGCGGGCTGCGGCTGAACCCGTTCACCTTCTACACCGACCTTTACGGAATGGACGCGAATGTCTCCTTCAACCTGGACAGCTACGAGCGGCGCCTGCGGCAACAGGGGCAAAGCTCGGCGGGGTATGAGGATTCGCAGCGCCATTTTGTGTGGAGCGTCTTAGAGCGGATTGAGCCGATCGACACAGGGCGCATCGGCATGATCGTCGCCCAGATCACCAGCGCGCTGTATGAATCCGCCGAGAAACGCGCCGAGACGCGCTTTTAAAAGGCGTCGCAGTTTGCCGCTCCCGCTCTTTAAACCCCCCCTAACCCCCCTTTTCAAGGGGGGAACGAACCGCCCCGCTCTTTAACGAACCGCCTCTCATTCCGTCATTCCCGCCTCCCATTCCGTCATTCCCGCCTCCCATTCCGTCATTCCCGCCTCCCATTCCGTCATTCCCGCGTAAGCGGGAATCTTAGAATCCTCGAACAAAAGACGAATATGCCTATCCCCGTTTGCTAAGAACGCCCATGCCAGCCTACATGTTGCGCCCAAAGCGTTTGTCCATTAACATGCGGCCATTGTAAAACCGCATAAAAGGAGTCGACATGAAAAAAACGATCTTGCTCATCATGGTTCTGTTGACGGCGGCGTGGACAATCTCTGCTGACGCGCAATTGTACTTTGAGGACGACTTCTCCAATGTGAACGAGTCCGACAAGAAATGGGTTGACCTTTGGGGAACCTGGGAATTCAACGGGGGCGAATACCTCCAAAAGAGCGGCGAATCGAACGCCATGTCGGTCGTCGCGGACGAGTACTGGGACGAGAGCTGGGTGGAGTACACCTACGAAGTGCGCGGCAAAAAGACCGGCGGCGCCGAGGGCTTTCTGATCATGTTTCGCTGTCAGGGGACGATGGAGCCGCGCGGAAAAGCGCTTCGAGACCATCCGCCGCGCATGGCGGAACAGGCAAGGCTGCAATACTGGTGGAACCTCGGCGGATGGAACAACTCCCGCTCGCAGGTCGAAGCGTGGGGCGGCGGAATTTCCGGCGCGCACTCGAACCATACCATCGCAACGAATGAATGGTACGAGATACGCATCGAAAACCGCGCAGACGGCTACACGCTCTACCTGAACGACGAGAAGGTCGCCGAAATGAAAGACGCGGCGCGGGACGGCGTTGGACGCATCGGCGTGGCGACATGGGCGACGCAGGCGTCCTACGACGATGTGAAGGTATACGGGCCGGCGGGCGCGCTGTCGGTCGATCCGTCAGGCAAATCGGCGGCGGTATGGGCAGCCTTAAAGAGAGCCGGCGCTGAATTTTGACGCCGCGGGACGGGCTGCAAATCGCTCCCGACAGCGCTACAATGCCGGCGTCATGGTCAACTGGCTTCAACAACTCGCGCAGCGCGCGCAGCAGAAAAGCGTCCATGTTGTCGGTCTCATGTCCGGCACCTCCGCCGACGCGATCGACGCCGCGCTCGTCCAAATCGACGACGACGATGATGGGCGGGCGCGCCTGCGCGTTCTGCATTACGCCGAAACGCCGCATCGTCCGCGGCTGCGCGGGCGGCTCATGCGCGCCTTTGAAGGCGATGCCGATCCGCGCGAAATCTGCCTTCTGAACGCTCACATCGGGCATGCGTTTGGAAATGCGGCGCGGCGTATTGTCCAGGACGCGGGCTTCTCAACCGACGAAATGCTCGCCGTCGGATCGCACGGGCAGACCCTCTGGCATGAGCCGCCCCATGCGACGCTGCAGATCGGATGCCCCGCCGCCATCGCTGTCCGGTCGGGTTTGCCTGTTGTCGACAATTTTCGCGCGGTCGATGTCGCCCTCGGCGGACAAGGCGCGCCTCTCGCCCCGTATCTCGACTGGACGCTTTTTCGTTCACGAACGGCGAGCCGCGCGCTGCTCAACATCGGCGGCATCGCCAACATCGCTTTCCTGCCTGCAGGCGCCGATTTCAGCGAAACGACCGCTTTCGACACCGGCCCCGGCAACGCGCTCATGGACGCCGCGGCGGTTCTTTTTTCCAACGGAAAACGCCCTTACGACAACAACGGAGAGCAAGCCGCTCAAGGCAAGTCCGACCCGTCTCTTCTCCAAAACTGGACGCTCCACCCGTACTGCGCCGGCGATCCGCCTAAAAGCACAGGTCGAGAAATGTTCGGCGCGCCGTACGCCCGTACCCTCATCGAAGAGGGGCGGCGGCGCCGACTCTCCGACGACGACCTCATGGCGACGCTGACAGCGTTCACCGCCGAAACGATCGCCGACGCCGCAAAGCGGCACGGACCTCCCGACCTGCGCGAGATAATTGTGAGCGGAGGCGGCGCGCTCAACAGAACGCTCATGCGCATGCTGAAAACGGCTCTGGAAAAACGCGGCATGCCGCTCCGTTTCCGACAGCCCGACGAATGGGGCGTCTCGGCGGAGTCGAAAGAGGCGGCGCTGTTCGCCCTGCTCGCAAGGGAGACGATGCGCGGGTTGACCGCCAACGCGCCGCGCGCCACCGGGGCGGCGCAGCCCGCCGTTCTCGGAAGCGTGACGCCCCCGCCTACCAGCCGCCCGGCATGACGCGCAAGCCGCGGTTCTCAAGCGGAAGCGGAACGGGAACGCCGCCCAAACGATGCGACTCCACCAGCCCGAACATGATCTCCTGACTGCGCCGCGCGATCTGTATGTTGCCGGTCGTCTCGCCGTCGTTCTCGACCGCGTCTGCCAGCTCCGCAATCAGGTTCAGCGTCGGGCTTTGCGCGGGTATCGGCTCCAGCTCCTGCCGTTGAAGGACGCTCCACTTGTCGTATGAGCGCCATTCCAGCGTTGAGTAGTCGTTGTGGGTGCGCAGTTTGCCCTTCGTTCCGCTCACCTCAAACTCGTAGCCGGAGGCGGCGGTGAAATAGCCGTGAACGCCGTTTTTGAATCGCGCATACCCCATCTCAACGCCGGGGTCGGTTCGGAGAGAGTTGCCGTCCAGGTCCGATTCCGCCCAGCGCAAGGCGCCCTGAACATGTGAAACCTCCGAGTCCTGCGCCATGTTGAGCAGCAGGTCTGCCGCATGCGTGTGCGACCACATTGCCGAGCCGACGCCGCAGAACGCGATGCATGCCTGAACGTTTCCGACGGCGCCTTCATCGATCATCTGGCGCATTTTTCGGAAAAGCGGGGTGTATCGGCGGTTGACGCCGTAGTTGAATTTGGCGCCGCTGCGTTCCACCGCTTCGACCATGGCGTCCGCTTCTTCCATTGAGCAGCAGAGCGGTTTTTCGCAGTAGATTCCTTTGACGCCGTTTTCCGCCGCAAAGACGGTCATCTCGGCATGCGGGCCGGGGCGCGTCGCAATGGAGACGATGTCCGGTTTTTCGGTCAAGATCATTTCGCGGTAGTCCAGATAGGAACGCTTTGCCCCGTACCGCTCGCGAATTCTCTTTGCTTTCTCTGGGTCGACATCGGAGACGGCGGTCAGCTCCGCCCTGTCCGATTCAGCGAACCCCGCCGCGTGCGCCCATGGCAGCGTCGGCGTCCTGGTGGGATGTCCGCGTATTTCGTCGTCGATGGTGGCGCCCATGCGCCCGCATCCGATCACACATGCTTTCAACATACAACCGCTCTCCCTTTCGCGCCTGAATACTCAAGCCGCACGTTATATGAATCTGTAGTAAAGGGCAACCGCAAACTCCGCTTAGGTTATGGTCATGACACGGCGGAGATTCGTTTGCGCTCAAGGAAGTCTCTACAGGCGAGAACGTTCATTTTTTGCGCGGCGGCCCGCCGATCCAACCGTCATTTGTATGATGATCTTGCCCCTCGAGTAAGCGCATACTTAAGGGGTAGCGCGGTCAGACTCCAGACCGTCTTGGGCGCGTTGCTTCGCAGCGGCGCCGTGCGGGAGTATCGAGAGCCGCGCAAAGAAGACAAGAAAGACCGGAGGCTCCGCACAGATACCGTGTTCTTGTTACAGAATACAAGTAAGGAGGCCGGTCCTTCTTGTCCTTTTCTCCCGAAAGGAGAACGAAAATGAACATACCACGCCACGACGAAAACAGCAACAAAATCGTCGCCGGAATCGACGCGTCCAAAGACACGCTTGAAATCTCCATCAACAGCGGGAAAACCTCCACCATCAAAAACGCCGCGAGCCCCATCAAGCGGTTCATCAAACGCCTCCTGACGACCCGCCCCGACATCAACATGGTCGTCTTTGAACCGACCGGCGGATACGAGCGGAAACTGGCGTCGCTGCTCGCCGAAGCAGAGATCCCTTACCGCCGCTGCCATCCAAACTTTGCCCATAACTTCATCCGCTCCTACAGCGTCCGCGCCAAGACCGACGCGCTGGACGCCAAGATGCTCGCGCTGTATGGGCTGAGCCGCGATCTGAAACCAACGAAACCGATCGATCCGGTCGTGAAAAAGGCTCGCCGCTGGATGACGATACGCATGCAGCTGGTGAAAACGATCACTCAGTGGACCAATCGGAAGCATCTGCTGGACGGCGAGGCGACCAAGGATGCGACCGAAGAGATCATCCAGTCCCTGAAAGAGAAGCGTGACGCGGCGGAGCGGGAAGCTCTGGCATTGGTCAAGAAAGAGGCAGAGCTTCGCGAGAAGTTCAGCCTGTTGGAGAGCATTCCGGGCTTCGGGGTTCTCATTTCCGCGTATCTGGTTCTTCATGTGCCGGAGTTGGGCAGGCGCAGCGGGAGTCAGATCTGTTCCCTGCTTGGTTTGGCTCCTTGGGCGCGCGAGAGCGGTAAGTCGACAGGTCGGCGTCATATTTGGGGCGGTCGGAGCGATGTTCGCGCGCTTCTGTATATGTCGGCGATGTCGGCGATTCGTTTCAACCCGGACATGAAGGTGTTTTACGAGCGTCTGAAGGAGAACGGCAAGCCTGGGAAGGCGGCTCTTGTGGCGGTGATGCGGAAGCTGGCGGTTCTTGCGAACGCGATTCTGAAGCGGGAGACGCCTTGGGTTCCTTTGGATGAGCTGCATTCGTTGGCTTCGTCGGAAGAGTCGGCGTCTTCTGATGAGCAGGATGAAACTGAGGCTGAGGCGCCATCGGAAGAGTTGGGGTCTTCCGATGCGTCGGTCGCGGCGCCGATCAAAACATCTGCCGCAGCGCCTTCTGACGAGGCTGTCGGGGAGGCGCTGCCGGCGCCTGGAGAAGCGCCGGCATCGGCGTCTTCGGATCCGCAGTCAAGCGACAGGACGCAAGGCAGATGAAAACCCTTTCCGAAATCTCGCTGCGGCGGCTCCTTCGGTACTGCCGAAAAATATCCGCCGCGGCGACTTTCGGCGCTACGGAAAGCGCAAAATGATTGACTTTGAACACAGATACTCCCGCGCAAGCGGGAATCTAGAGGCGTCGCAGAAACCGTCTGCGTTTCCATGCCGGGATGTCCCAACTTTAGGCGTGAGATCAGATTCCCCTTGAAAGGGGGCTAGGGGGTTTAAAGGACGGGCGCAGCGGCGCGGACGCTCTAGGGTCAAAATGAAGTTCACCGCATGGGCGTACCATCCCGTGAAACGCGGTTTGAACTGACCTTACGTCTTTAGTTGGGGCATGCCGGCATGCGAACGCGGACATCTTCTGCGGCGCCTCTGGATTCCCGCTTACGCGGGAATGACGATCTGGCCTGCGAGGCTTTTTTCCCATGAATAATGGCTTTGGTCGTTTAAATGTCCCAACTTTAGGCATGAGGTCAGTTTGAATTCTTGCCGCGGCGCTCTATCATATGCGCACCATTTGAAGAGCGCGGCTCATTCTTACGCCCCTTTAGCGAGGTTGAACGGAATGGCGGGGATCCGTCTGGCATTGGTCTATCTCATTGCCCATACGCTTTTATCGGCGTTGGCAATCCGCTATGTACCTATCCCTGTCTGGGTTTTTGCGGCAAATCTGATTGCCATTGCCGCCTTCGTTTATCTCTTGAGGCGCGGCCGGCGCGGCGGCTTCAAAAGCGAACCTGCCCGCTGGGCGGTTTTATGGCTGCCGGCGGTTGCATTCTGGATATGCTACGGCTGGGCAGAGTGGACGCTGCATGCGTTCCATCCGCCCGGCGACACCTGGGACGCCGCCTTCATCGCTATCGAACAGCGCATCGGGCAGCCGACGCTCTGGATGGCGAAGGGCGGCTCCCCGATATTGACCGAGGCAGCCTCCATTTTTTACGCCAGCTATTATCTGTATATGCTGACGCTCGGCGTTGCATTAACCCGCCGAAAAGAGTATAAGGGTTTTGAAGAGGCGGTCTTTGCCGTCTCGTTTGGGTACGCCGCGTCCTTTATCGTCTTTGCGCTTGTTCCGCTCTGGGGTCCGCGCTGGGCGTTTGTGGACGCCGGTCTGCTGGACGTTTCGGAGCAGCAGCTGAAAGGCGGGTTCGTCACAGATTTCTTGAACCATGTTCAGTACGGCGGAGTCGCGCTCAAAGGCGGAGCCATGCCCAGTTCGCACACCTCCACGGGAGTCGTCTTCGCCGTCTGGTGCGGACGCATTTGGGGCTGGAAGGCGGGAGCCGCCGCTTGGGTCGTCGTCGCGGGGATGTGCTTCGGCGCGGCGTACGCCCGTTACCATTATCTGCTGGACATTGCGGCGGGAGCCGCGCTCGGCGCAGCAAGCCTGCGCTTGGCTCGAAAGGCGGTTAAAGACGGTTAAATGACAAGCTTCACGCACGCGGCGGTCGGCTTAGGCGTCGCCTCTTTTTTTAAAGAGGTTCCCGAAGTTCAACCCGTCTACCTCTACGCGGTCGGCTTTTCGCTCCTGCCCGACTTAGACCATCTGCTGTTCCTAAGGACGATGAAGCTGAAGGTCGGGGGCATGCGCCATGCGCGCACCTTCATGCATGAGCTGCTTGGAACGGCGGTCTGGCTGGCGGTCGGGCTATGCATTATGGCGTTCCATTTTCAGTTCGGCTGTCTTTTTATCGCCTGTTTGTCGGCGCATCTGTTTTGCGATTTCATCAACGGATACAGCGAGCCGTACAAGCGTATTTGCTCCGCGCCGGGCATCGACATGGGCAAGAGTTTGCCGACGCGCATCGCGCAGGAGGCGTTGATAGGGGGGTTGTCCCTGTGGCTCTTCTTCGCAGGTTGACCGACATTCGCAAACAGCTCGCGGATCGAGCGTTCGGGGGGGCGCCGCTTCCGTTTTCGGCTGAAGAGGTAACCCGCGCCAGCGCTTGGTGCTGCTTCTTGGCGGGCTGGGCATGTATGGGCGGACGGCTGGGCTGGGCGCTCGGCTTGTTGATTGCATGCCTCCTGTTGGATGTCGCGGACGGAGTCGCCGCGCGGCGCAACGGCGAAGACAACCCGCATGTGGACTGGGCGGCGGATCGGTTCGGGGAGCTGGCTCTCATCGGAGGGCTGTTTTGGAAGGATACGATCTGGGTCGGCGGCGCCTATTCGGTCTGTTATGCGCTGAACATTTTTTTGCCGCGCTGGGGGATTCCTGTGCTTCCGCTGCGTCAGGTTTTGGCGGCGTATTGGGCTTATCGGGTCTTTGCAGGGTGAGGGCGGCGCGCGGCGCTTGGCGGGAGCGGGTGGGAGTCGAACCCACCACAGACGTTTAAACGCCCGTATCCGGTTTTGAAGACCGGTAGAGCCGCCGGACCCTATCCGCCCCCATACGCAAGCATGGTACTCTAAAACGGGCGGGGGCGCATGCGTCGAACAGAGACAGGCTTTGGGTTGGGGCGAATCTGACAGCCGTCTTACCGCGCGTCTTACCGCATGGGCGCGGAGCGGACGCTTTAGGGTAAAAATGGGCAGTCTCTACAGACGACGAAGTATGATAATCTTATACGAGGAGTTCGGACGGGCGCAACGTCGTCAATCTAACGAACAGCGGCGCGTCCTATGAGTACCCTGAGTGGTCCCCGGACGGCAAGGAAATTGCGCTCCAAGGCTCCGGCCGTGAGCTGCAAGAAGATGGGATTGCCGACATACAAATGACGAGGAAGGGCGCGGGAATGACGCCGGGCGGCTCGAAGGTTTTTCCGCTGGTTAGCGCGGTTCTTTCGGCGCTTCATTGATCTAAACGCGCGATGGCGATGCCCGATTCGCCGGCGACCGAGTAGAGCAGGTACAGCTTTCCGTCCTCTTCAAAGAGGCATGGGTCGCGCAGTTGTCGGGCGCGGACGGGAATCCATCCGCGTCGGGACGGTTTCAAGGGCAGGTCGGCGCCTTCATACTCCGTTTCAGGCTCCAAGACCGTCTCCGACTCCGATTCGCGCCACTCGTTCCAGTCCTCCGTCAGATCGATGGTCGCCGTCAAAACGCTTTCTGGGCAGTCGCCGACGTTGGAGAAAAAGACGCGCAGCCGCTCCCCCTTCTCTCCGCGCTCAAGGCGGACGGCGGAATGCCGCATGTCTGGGGTGAACAGATGCGGTCCTTCCTCAAAATTGGTCAGCCCGTCCTTGGAGCGGTAGAAGATGCCCGGCATGCCGAGGGCGTAATGCATGCCGTTCCATTGAAAGACGCGGAAGTAAAAGACGCCCAAAATTTCAGGGCGCGCCGTGAAATTCAGCCCATCCGACGAGAGCGCGACTCTCGACACCTGCCCAGGCTCCTTCGGATCGGGACCATGGTAGTACATTCGAATCTCGCGCTTCGATTCATAGATATGGACATCCGGCGACGCGATATGACCTCGGGAAAACGAATCCGCCAAATCCAACACGCCAGGCTCGTAGGTTTGCCAAGGTCCCTCCAAGGCGTCCGCATACGCCATGCGAATATATTTGCCGCCATGATGCGCAAAATACAGATAATAGTTCCCCAGCCGATTCTCGATCCATTCTGGAACCCGTATGAGCGAGGGTCCGTTGATGTTGCCGCCCATCCGTTCGTCCATGTCCGGAACGATGATCGGGTTCTGTTTAAACCGCTCCACGCGCATAGAAGCCTCCCGCCTCGTTTTCAGCAACGGCAGCGTTCAAAGACAACGCGCCGACAATGCGCTATCATGAAAAACGATAACACCGCATAACGCAAGAGGAGACGATATGAAACGCGCAGCCATCTGCATCATTGGAATCGCGGCTCTCGCCCTGAACGCCTTCGCCGCCCGAGACGATCTCGTCGGTTTATGGCGGTTCGACGGAGACGGGAACGACGCCGTAGACTCATCCGGGAACGGCAACGACGGCGAATTCGTCAACGGGGGCGAACGCGTTGACACCGACTGGGGCAAAGGCGTTCAGCTCGCCGCCGCGGACGGTTCCTACGTCTTGGCGCCGGTTCCGCACTCGAACACGGTCACCTATGTGATCTGGGCAAAATACTCCGCCCTGCCCAGCAACAACCCAGGGCTGCTCCATGCCCAGGCGACCGATACGGACGAAGGCGCCCCCGCCACCAAGATCATCGGCATCTGGGTTGAAAATTCCCACACGCTCTGGGGTCGATTCATCCCGCCCGGCGGAGGGAATGTCAATCTGCCTAAAAACAAAAAGCTGGAAGCGGACACCTGGTTCCATGTCGCCATGGTCATGGACGCCGACGCCGGAAAAGCGCTGCAGTACGTCAACGGCGAAGAGGTCGGCTCCGCCGACTATGCGGGCGAGCTTGGACCCTACAAGTTCCTGAAAATCGGACGGCAGGGTACCGAAACCTGGGAAGGCGTACTGGACGAGGTCGGTTTCTTCCATTCCGCCCTCTCCGAAGACGAGATCGCCTCTATCCATACGGACGGATTCGACGCGCTGCTGTCGGTCGATCCGAACGGCAAGATGGCGTCCGCATGGGCGGAACTGAAAACGCAGTAAAACGAAGCGAGACCAGCATGAACGCCGACTCCCGAACGTTCCTAGACCGCCTGCTGACAACGCCCAGCGTCTCCGGCTATGAGCAGCCGATTCAACAGGCCTTCCGAGAATACGCAAGCGCGTTTGCAGACGAGATTCATACGGACGTTCACGGCAACGCCGCGGCTGTCCTGAACCCTGAGGGACAGCCGCGCATCATGCTCGCCGCGCACTGCGACCAGATCGGGTTCATCGTTCAGCATATCGATTCGAACGGGTATCTCGCATTCTCGGCTGTCGGCGGGCATGACAACACCGTTTTGGTCGGGCAGCCGGTCGTTGTCTGGACGAAAGACGGGTCGGTGAACGGCGTCATCGGCAGAAAAGCGGTGCATCTGCTCTCCGCTTCAGAACGCGGAAAAGCCCCCGCTATCGACAAGCTGTGGATCGACATCGGCGCGAAGGACAAGGAGGAGGCGGAGTCGGTTGCCGCGCTCGGCGACCCCGTCACGTTTCGGCTGGGCGTTACGGAGCTGCGCAACAACCGCATCGCTTCCCCCGCGCTGGACAACAAGGCGGGCGTCTGGGCGATGACCGAAGCGGCGCGGATGCTCGCCGAGACGCGCGATTTTGACGCCGCCGTCTATGCCGTCTCCACCGTCCAGGAGGAGCTGGGCGTTCGAGGCGCCGAAACCTCCGCCTATGCCATCAATCCGCATGTAGGCATTGCGGTCGATGTGAATCACTCAACCGACACCCCTGACGCCGAGAAAAAGAAGATCGGGCATACGGTTGTTGGGGGAGGGCCGGTCATCGTGCGGGGACCGAATGTGAATCCGCGCGTCTTTGAGATCGCGGTCGAGGCGGCTCAACAGGCGGACATACCGATGCAGATCGCCGCCTATCCGTCCGCGACGCCGACCGACGCGCGGGCTTTACAGGTGGCGCGCGGCGGAACGGCGGCAGGCCTGTTTAAAATACCGAACCGGTATATGCATACGACGGTGGAGGTTGTCAGCCTGGAGGACATGGAGCAGACAGCGGCGTTGTTTGCCGAGTTTATCCGCGCCGTCGACAGCGGTACAGACTTCACCCCGTAAGCCGCCGCCCCCGCTTCCGCGAGGACATGCATTCCCGCCTCCCTCCTCGTCCCCCGCTTCCGCGAGGACATGCATTCCCGCCCCCCTCCTCGTCATTCCCGTGAAAACGGGAATCTTAGGCGCCGCAGGCGCTGTCCGCGTCCGCGAAAACCCCCCTAGCCCCCCTTTTCAAGGGGGGAATCGGACGCGCCGCCCCTAGCCTGCCCCCGTGAAAACGGGGGTCATTCCCGCGTAAGCGGGAATCTTAAGGCGCCGCTAATCCGAATTGGCGCGCCGCTCTCTGGGTCCGGGCTGCCTCCATTTTTCAGCCCACTTCGGCTCCACCTCCTCGTCGCTCCCTGTGAACCCTTTCTCTCTTGCTTTCTCAAGCCACTCAAGCTTCTTTTTTCGCCATTGCTGCTCATACCCGACGATCGGCGCTCGTTCATCCAACGCTCTCACTCCCTGCTCTCTGACGCGGACGACGAAGTATTCCGCCTCTTTGTTCGCCGCTTTTTTCGCCTCCCGTATCTCCTCCGCCCAAGGCTCCTCTTCTTCGGGCGGCGGCATGGAGCCTGTCGGGGCGGCTGCGCATGAAATGAAGAACAGGGCGGCCAACGCAGCCATCGGGATCGTTATGTATCGCATCGTATCGCTCCTTTCGTCCGTTTCCGCTTAAAAATGCGCCTCTGCGCAGCGGAAAGCGGGATTTTTCGCATTTTAAGTTGACCCTTGCGGCGCAAGCGGTTAACATCATTGACCAGAAACGGCGTGACCCCTTCGTCTAGCCTGGCCTAGGACACCAGCCTTTCACGCTGGCGACACGGGTTCAAATCCCGTAGGGGTCACCATCCAACTTTCATTCCGCCCGCGAATCCAGCGTTTTATGCATGACGCCGCTTCCGCCGGTCAGGCGGGAAGGGCGTCGCGCTTCTTTTCATATTCAGCGATGGCGTCCTCGAACTGCAGCGTCCAGCCGATGTCGTCCAGCCCTTTTAACAAAAACTCCTTACGGAACGAGTCCATCTCAAACGTGTACGTCTTGCCGTCAGGGTCCGAAACGGTCTGCTTCGGCAGGTCGACGGTCAACTGAAATCCGCGGCGCGTTTCGGCTTGACGGCGCAGACGGGCGGCGTCATCCGCGTTCAGTTCGATGGGAAGAATGCCGTTTTTGTAACAGTTGCTTCTGAAAATGTCGGCGAAGGAAGGCGCAATCAGAACGCGGAAGCCGTAATCCAGAAGCGCCCAGGGGGCATGTTCGCGCGAGCTGCCGCAGCCGAAGTTGGCGCCCGCAATCAGAATGGACGCGCCGCGGTATTCAGGCTTGTTTAAAGAGAAGTCAGGGTTTTCGGAGCCGTCGTCTTTAAAGCGCCAGTCAAAAAAGAGAAACTGTCCAAAGCCGGCGCGTTCGATGCGCTTCAAAAACTGCTTCGGGATGATCTGATCCGTATCGACGTTGGCGGCGTCCAGCGGGGCGGCGAGACCTGTATGTTCAACAAAAGGTTCCATGTTCAGCTCCAGGAGCGTATGTCAACAAAGCGGCCGGCAATGGCGGCGGCGGCGGCCATTTCGGGGCTGACCAGATGCGTGCGCCCGCCTTTGCCCTGCCTGCCTTCAAAATTGCGGTTGGAGGAGCTGGCGCATCGTTCGCCGGGGGCGAGCGTGTCGGGGTTCATGCCGAGGCACATGGAGCAGCCCGATTCGCGCCAGTCGAAGCCGGCGTCGCGGAAGACGGCGTCCAGCCCCTCCGCTTCAGCCTGACGCTTCACCGCCTGCGAACCAGGAACGACCATCGCGCGGACATCCGCGTTCGCCTTTCGCCCCTTCACAATATGAGCGGCGGCGCGCAGATCCGATATGCGCGAATTGGTGCAGCTGCCGATAAACACCCTGTCCAGTTTCAGGTCGGCGATCCGCTGCCCTGGCGTCAAGTCCATATACTCAAGGGCGCGCTCCGCCGTTTTTTGATCGTCAGGGTTGTCAAATTCGTCAGGGCTGGGGACGGCGCCGCTCACATCGACCGTCTGTCCAGGGTTGACGCCCCATGTAACCTGCGGGGCGATCTCCGCCGCGTCAATCTCCAGCTCGGCGTCCCAGTCGGCGCCGTCGTCGGAGGGCAGCGTTTTCCAGTATTCAACGGCGGCGTCCCAGTCCGCTCCTTTGGGGGCGAATCGGCGCCCTTTCAGATAAGCGTAGGTTTTCTCGTCGGGGGCGATCATTCCCGCCCGCGCGCCGCCTTCGATGCTCATGTTGCAGACGGTCATGCGCTGCTCCATCGAGAGGGCGCGGATCGCCGAACCGGCGTATTCGATCACATGCCCCGCGCCGCCCGCCGTCCCGATGCGCCGAATGATGTTCAGGATAATGTCTTTCGCCGCGACCCCCTCTTGCAGCC
This sequence comes from Candidatus Poribacteria bacterium, assembly GCA_963665845.2. GTDB lineage: Bacteria > Poribacteria > WGA-4E > JAPPNK01. Next base: position 518,109 of record OY762492.1, on the reverse strand, counting down.
CGCCTTCGACATTGATTCGGAACGTCTTCGGGCGCTGCTGCTGAAGGCACTGCGTCGCCAGGACATGCTCCACTTCGCTCGTCCCGATGCCGAAAGCGAGCGCGCCGAACGCGCCATGCGTGGAGGTATGGCTGTCGCCGCAGACGATAGCGCGTCCCGGTTGCGTCAAGCCGAGCTCGGGTCCGATCACATGGACGATGCCCTGGTCGGGGCTGTTCAGGTCGTAAAGCGTGATGCCGAATTCGCGGCAATTCGCTTCCAGCGTTTCGATCTGCTTTGCAGAGATCAGGTCAAGTATCGGAAGGGAGCGGTCGGAGGTCGGGACATTATGGTCCATGGTGGCGAAGGTTTTGTCGGGGCGCCGAACTTTGCGCCCGTTCATCCGCAGCCCCTCAAACGCCTGCGGCGAGGTCACCTCATGGGCGAGATGCAGGTCAATGTAAAGGATGGCGGCTTCGCCAGGCACTTCCCGCACCGTGTGGCTGCTCCATATCTTCTCGAACATCGTTCTGGGAGCGTTCATCGTCTCTCCTTGTTAACGCGAGTCGCTTGCGTTTATATGGTAAACGATAGCGGGCTTTTATGCAAATGTTGCCGCCTGACCTCATGCTGAAAGTTGGACAGTTGGACGACTAAAGCCTTTATTCATGGGAAAGGCGCCGCCAACCAAGCCGTTCCCGCTTCCGCGAGGACATGCATTCCTGCACAAGCAGGAATCCAGAGGCGCCGCAGGAACTGTCCGCGCCTTAAACCCCCCTAGCCCCCCTTTTCAAGGGGGAATCGGACGAGGCGCCGCAGGAGATGTCCGCGTACGCCTTTCAAAGGGGAATCGGACATAAACTTTCAAAATGCGGCTCGCAACGCTACACTTTCTCTTGGAGTCGATTCACAGCGTAAGGAGACGATGCTCAATGGGCGTTTTTAAGGATTCAGATCAGTTTTATGCTTGCGTCGGCGGTATGCTGCTGAAGATCAAGCATGACCCTGAACTTTACAAGCATGTTGCCGACGCGGGCTTGGTCGCGCGGTTTCGATGCAGCGACCCTGACGCCGTCATCGTCATCGACACGCGCAAAGGCGTCAACGAGATACGTTTCGGCGATCAAGGACCCGCGCCCGACATTGAGTTGAGCATGTCCGCCGACGCCGCGCACCGCCTCTGGCTCGGCGAGCTGAACATCTTGGCGGAAACGCTTGCCGGGCGCATCGCTTACCGCGGACCCCTTAAAAAAATGATGGAGCTGATACCGCTGATGAAGCCGGCAATGAAGCTGTACCCGCAGCACCTGCGCGAGATTGGCTTTCTGCAAAACGAATCGGAGAAATGAACATGACGCATCTGCTGTTTATGTGCGTCGCCAATTCCGCGCGAAGCCAGATGGCTGAAGCGATCGCCCGAAACGCCGCGCCCGAAGGCGTACAGGTGTTCAGCGCCGGCAGCCGCCCCAGCCGAATCAACCCGTACGCTGTCAAGGCGCTCAAAGAGATCGGTCTCGACCCGTCCGGCCAGTACTCTAAAGGCGTGGACGACATCCCTGTTGACGAGATCGATATGGCGGTTACGCTGTGCGCGGAGGAGGTATGCCCCGTCTTTCCGCGCCCCGTGAAACTTGCCGCCTGGCCCCTCCCCGACCCGGCGGGAAAAGGCGGTACCGACGACGATATTTTAAACGGGTTTCGCGCCGTCCGCGATGAGATACAGAAACGCATTCAGAAGCTCTTTGCTGAATGGCCGCCTAAAGAGAACGCCTCGGCTGAACGATGAAAGGATCCGCCATGAAACGCGCTGTCTTGCTTTTCGCGGTCGTCTTTGCCGCCGCTCCGTTTTCCGCTGAAGCGTGGTGGTCGGGGGCGCATGTGGAAGCGTCTAAAGCGGCGGTCCGCGCCCCGTCTGAACAGCTCCCGGTGTTTTTCCGAGAGGGCGAAGGGATGATCGCGCATGCATCCATCGACCCCGACATCATACGCGGGCGCGCCGCCCCCGCCTTAAGAGAAGCGGAGCGCCCTGAACACTTTATCGATCTGGAGCTGCTGAAAGGACGCGCGCTGCCGAAGACGCGCTATGCATACTACCGCCTGTGCCAAGAGCTGCGCATCAATCCCGCCACAACGGGAACGGCTCCGTACGCGATCATGGAATGGACGCAGCGGCTCGCGTTTGCGTTTGAGGAGCATCGCCGCTTTCCCGACAACCTGTATATTCGGTTCAAAGCGCTTTATATCGCGGGCGTTCTGTCCCATTACGCGGTGGATTTGTGCAACCCGCTTCACTGCACCGTGCATTACGACGGCAGGGCGAACCCGGACGGCTCCTCGCCGCATACGGGCATCCACTCGAAGGTGGACGGCTTGCCTGAAAAGCTGGAGCTGACCGCGGACGATTTCGCGCTGACGGAGCCTGTTGAGCCGTTTGAGGATCTGTTTAAAGGCATCGTGGAAGAGATTCATGCCTCGCGCGAGCTGATCGATTTTGTCTACGATCATGAGGAGAATCTGCCGCGCGAGTTTGCGGTGGAACGCATGCGCGCCGCCGCCCTTTTCACAGCGCGCCTGTATGAAACGGCATGGAGCTATCCGCTTGAAAACGGCCTTCCGTCATGGATAGGTCAAGCCCGCAGCATAGATCCGCCGTTCAACATGGAAAAAGAGCCTGACGCGGAAGAGTGAGCGCGGCATAAACAGCGGAACGCGGAAACCCGGCAAACCGCCATTCCCGACGCCTCATTTTGCCATTCCCGACGCCTCATTTTGTCATTCCCGACGCCTCATTTTGTCATTCCCGCGTAAGCGGGAATCTAGAGGCGCCGCAGAAGACGTCCGCGTTCGCATGCCGACATGTCCCAACTTAAGACGTGAGGTCATCCATCCCCTTGTCTTGGGTTAAAGCGCCTCAATCAGCAGACGGCGCAGGTTCTGGACGCACCGCCTGGACGCGGCGACTTTCGGCTCAAAATGCGTCTCGACAGTATAGAGTCCGTCCCAGCCGCTCTGAACGAACGCTCGTAGAATCGCGCCCCATCCGACCTCCCCCTCGCCGATGTGCGCCCCGTGGAAACGCCCCAACCGCCCGCGCGCCGTATCCTTAATATGCAGATGTCCGATATGCGGCTTTACTAGTTCGTACTCGCGCGGAAACGGCGACCCGCCCGCCCAGACAACGTTGCAAGGGTCCCAGTTCAGCGACATGTTCGGATGGTCAGTCAGGTCCAGAATGGCTTTCGCGTTCGTTCCGGTGTCCGCCCAGCAGATATGTTCATTTTCCAGCAGCATGCCGAGATCGGCGTCCGCCAGCGCTTCGGCGCACCGGCGCAGCAGGTCGGCAGCTTTGCGGTGGGCGTCCGCTCTAGGGATGCCGCTCTTTTTTCTGCCGGCGAAGAAATCGATCTTCAGAATGCCGAGGCGGTGCGCGAGCTCTATCGCGCGGGGAAGCCCCTCCTCCAGCTGCCGCCGCGTAACATCGCTGTCGAGCGGCGCCTTGAAGAAGCCAGGCGACATGACGGTCAGCTCTATATCGCCGCGGCGCGCGAGCGAGTCCAGCTTGCGCAGGTCTGCATCGGAGACAAACGGCAGCCGCCCCGACGAGACGCTGCGCAGCTCAAACCGACGGACGCCCCATTCAAGCCCCAGCTCCACGGCGGTGATCGGATCTCCGCTGATTTCATCCGTCACGATTGCAATGCGCGCCATACGCTTCTCCGCCTTTCTTGCGGAAGTATGCCGCATTTTCGCATCGGCGTCATCTCCGCCCTCGGCGTCATTCCCGCGCGCAGCGTCATTCCGCCCTTGCGGTAAAACGCGCGGGAATCTTAAGGCAGCGCAACTGCCGCGCTGAAACCCCCCTAGCCCCCTTTTCAAGGGGGAATTGGACGCGGGCGCCAAGAATATCCCCGTATGAGCGTACTGCCGCCCGCCTGTCTTGCGCGTTTGATCCGTTTTATTTACAATGAGCATAGGCGCATCATGTTAGGAGCGACGATGATCTTCACCGGCGGCCCTGGGCTTAAAATCGCGCGGCTGCTCTATCATATGCCGAACTTTGCGCGCCTTTTTCGCGCGTTATGGAAAGACTCGCGCGTTCCGATCCACCATAAAGCGGCGGCGGTTCTGGCGGGATTCGCGGCGCTGCTCATTTCAACCGCGTATTTTGTCTGGAAAATGGACGCGGACTTTGTGCCTGTCGTCGGGAAGTTTGACGACATTCTCGTCGCGGCGGGGCTTGTGATTCTGCTGCCGGGATGGGTCTTTCTGCGCATGGCGCCGAAAGAAATACTTGCCGAGCATGTCGCCGAAATCGACAGCAAACGGCGCGGAAACTAAACGAAAGGCGGAGATGGTGGCTTCGCTCGGATTTGAACCGAGGACCTAGCGATTATGAGTCGCTCGCTCTGACCGACTGAGCTACGAAGCCACACAGATGAGTATAACCGAACGTCCAACGGCAATCAAGTCGAAATTATTGAGATTGAGTCTTTAGTTGCGACATGTCGGCATGCGAAGGCAGACGGTTTCTGCGGCGCCTCTGGATTCCCGCTTACGCGGGAATGACGAAGTGGGGGGCGGGAATGACGATTTGGTTGGCGAAACCGTTTCCCACAAAGAAAGGTTTTGTTCGTTCAACTGCCCAGATTAAGTATCATGCTTAGAAAACGCCGTGAAGTATCGTTGGAGAGGAAAAGCGTTTGACCGTCTCGCTGCATTTTGACGCGGGCGCCATCGTGGTGCGCGGGCTTGAACGTTCCGAGTCGCCCCCGCTTCCGAGCGCATGCCTCTGGGATGAGCGGGAAAATCTGTACCGCGCCCCTGGCTCTGCATACGCGCCTGTCTCGCTTGCCCTTCTCCGAAACCGAATACCGTACGAAGACGAAGCGCGCCAATACGGCGAACTCGAAAAGGGACTCCAGATACGCCGAGAGCCGCGCCCGTTCCAGACGGAGGCGGTGAAGGCATGGGAAGCGTCTCAGCGGCGCGCCGTGGTCGTCCTGCCGACAGGCTCCGGCAAAACGGAAGCCGCCCTTCTAGCGATGGACGCCGCCCGGCGCGATACGCTCGTCGTCGCCCCGACGCTGGACCTGATAACGCAGTGGCGCATGACGCTCGCCGACAGGTTCCAACGAAAAATCGGCGTCATCGGCGGCGGCGACTACGACCTTCAGCCCATCACCGTTACGACCTATGACTCCGCTCATCGTTTCATGGAGAACATCGGGGCGCGCTTCGGGCTGGTCATTTTTGACGAATGCCATCATCTGCCGAGCGAAATCTATTCGCGCGCTGCGCAGCGCTGCATCGCCCCGTTTCGCTTGGGCTTGACGGCGACGCTGGAGCGCCAGGACGGAAAGCATGCCGCGCTTGAGGCGCTGATCGGGCCGGTCGCGTATCGAAAAAGCATTGTGGATCTGTCGGGAGAATACCTCGCCGAATATGAAACGATCCGATACTTCGTGGAGCTTTCTGACGAGGAGCGGAAAGAATATGATGAAGCGGAAAAGACATACCGCGATTTTGTCATGAAGCAGGGCATACGCATGTCCACAAGAGAGGGCTGGAGCCAGTTTATCATCCGCACATCGATCAGCGCGGAGGGGCGGCGCGCGATGGCGGCGTACCAGCGAAGGCGCGAACTGGCGATGGCGGCGCCGTCCAAGATGGACCATGTTGAAAAGCTGCTGTGGAAGCACCGCCGCGACCGCGCTCTCTTGTTCACCGAACGCAACAGCGCGGCGCATGCGCTCTCCCGCCGCTTTCTGGCGCCGATCATCACCCATCAAACGAAAGTGTCGGAACGGACTCGCATCTTGAAAGACTTTGCGGACGGCGTCTACAACGCGCTGATCGCCTCCAAAGCGCTGAACGAGGGCGTCGACATCCCCTCCGCCAACGTGGCGATCGTCATCTCCGGCAGCGGAACGACGCGGGAGCATGTTCAGCGGCTTGGACGCATTCTGCGCAAGCAGGAGGACAAAACAGCCGTTCTGTACGAGATCGTCGCAAACGATACAACCGAGATGCATGCGAGCAAACGGCGGAGGTCGCACATTGCTTACGAGTGATCTGACGCGCGCGCGGCGGCGGAACGGACGCATTGAGCCGATCCTTTTGACGCCGAAAGACCGAGAGCGGCTGTTGCCCGCCGCCGAGCATCTGACGCGCTCCGCGCAGGAATGCGTTGAAAAGACGCGCGCCGAATTTGAAGCGGCATGCGCCGAGGCGCCCGCCCGCCCCACCGACTATAAGATCGTGAAAGGGCTGCGCAAGCTGATCGAAGACAGGTGCGTTTTTGAATCGCGCTTTAAATCGCAAGGGGGCGTGGAGCCGTCAGAGCTGCGCCGCGCTGTCTTTTCCCGCGCCGCTGAAATTCGCCGAAACGCAGAGACGCCTGATCAGTTTGACGCCGACGCGCTGCTGGCATCGACAGGCGCCGAATTCGATCTCGCGCCAGAGGAGGCGGAAACGGCGCTTTTTGCCGACCTAAAACAGAACCATCTGTTGACGCAGTTCAAGCGTATCGACGCGGAGAGCCTTCTGAATGCGTATGAAACGGCGCAGAAACAGGCGATACTGCTGCGCGCCGCCCGCGTAACGATCGAGTTTCCAAAGCCTGACCCCGGCGGGGCGCGTCTCTTTTTTCGCAAGCTGAAATTCCGCCGTCTGCTGTACACGGCGCGCCAGCTGGAAGGCGGCGGATACGAGGTGGAGATCGATGGTCCGTTCAGCCTGTTTCGGCTGACGACCGCATACGGGCTGCAACTGGCGCTCATGCTGCCCGTTTTGGACGAGTGCGGGCAATGGAAGATGCGCGCCGACATCGTCTGGAAGCCGAACCCGAAGCCGTACCTGTTTGAGCTGGAAGGGGGAAAGGAAATCGGCGCCGGGCGGGACGACGAGCGGCTGGCGGACGAGATACAGCAGCTGAAAGAGCGGTTTCAGGCGCTAGAATCGGAGTGGGAGGTGGAGACGGCGCGGGAGCTGCTGGACATGCCGGGCGTCGGCTTGTGCGTTCCCGATCTCGCGTTCACGCGCAAGGGGGAGACGTTCCGCGTCTACCTGGAGGCGCTGGGGTACTGGAGCCGCGAGGCGGTCTGGCGGCGGGTTGAGCTGGCGGAGGCGGGAATGAAGGAGCCTGTTATCTTTGCGTTCAGCAGCCGCCTGCGGGTGAGCGAGGAGGCGCTGGACGAAGAGCTGCCGAGCGAGCTGCTTTCCTATAAGGGCGTCGTCAGCGCGAAAGCGGTTCTGGAGCGTCTTGAAAATATGCGGTCAAGAAGAAAAGCCGACCTTCCCGCCTTGCCCTAATCGTTTCCCTTGAAAAGGGGGGCTAGGGGGGTTTAAAGGGCGGTGAGCCTCATCAATTCCCTAACTTGTCCGACACAAACCCAACGACAACCAATAAAAATAAAATGAGATAGGCGGCGGCTGCCAGCGCGCCGAACCCCCACATGATCGTCGTTGCAACCGCCAATCCGACGGCCGTCCAAGTGAGATAGGGCCATCGCAACCGCATAGCCCTTGACGCCGGACGGTCCTTCTGTTCCGCTTCCGGAAAATGCAATTCAAGCAGCTCAAGCGCGGTGAAATCTTGATGCGCATACCAGAAATCCGCCTCTTTCGTCTTCAGCGCCGTTACGATCTGCTGGTACCTGCCCGTGATTTGATGTTCAGCCCATCGCAGATCATACAGCTCTGCGAAGATGCGCGCTCTCGCTTTGGAGGCGGTTTGCGCCGCTGGAGAAACGCTTTGAAACGGCTTTATGTCCAGAAACTGCGACACGATCAATTCTTTAGCGTTGAAATCGCGATGCGCATACCAAAACGCGGCCTCCTTTTGCTTGAGGTTGAACGCTGACCTGTATAGCGGCGTACCGAGATAGCCCTCTCTTCCCTTCAGATCGCGCATCTCTGCGATGAGGCGGGCGCGCGCTTTGGAGGCGGCGCGCGTCTCCTCCGTATCGCCCAAAAACGGCGTCAGATTTTCCTCCACCGACGCAATCAATTCTTCGGCGGTGAAATCGCGATGCGCATACCAGAACTCTGCCCCCTTATTGAGCAGCGTATCGGGATACAATGCCCCGCCGCTTCGCTGAAGCATGAAGGTATCTATGCGCTCAAGCTCCATCAAACGGCTTGTCGGCAAGGCATGCAGCTCGTCCATCAGGCGCGCATACGCTTCCGCCGCTTCATGCTCAACCCGGCTGACAACATCAAACGGGACAAGGTCCGCCGGCGGCGTCTCCAGCGCATGCGTTTTATACAACCGCGCCGCTGTCCTGTCTTGAACCTTCAACCAGAAATCCGCCTCCTGTTTCGCTAAACTGGAGAGGATCGCGCGGCGGCGCCAAGAAGAAAGATGCCGACCCTGAACCGCCGGCAGAGAATCCATCTCATGCAGTTCGGTCATAAAACGTATGCGTACGGCGGACGCGGCGTCGGCGTCCGGCGACTCCGCCTCAAACGGCTCCAGACCCAGCTCCATGGAGACCAGCGCCTCAAGCGGCGACAAGGTCTGATGCGCGGCCCAGAACCCCGCCCCTTTCTGTTTAAGGTCGGACGCGGCGCGTCGATATCGAGCAGGATAACGGACCTTCTGCAGCTCCTTCGCCGCCTCAAGGCGCGCTTTCGCCGCCTTCTCGATCAGGGGCGAATCGCCGTCAAACGGGGCGAGACCGAGCCGCCGCTCCGCCTTGGCGACGCGCGTCTTCTCCAGCGCCGCGCGCGCCTCCAGCGGCATCTTCTCCACATCGCGCAACAGCTCGCGGTCGTCTATCTTCATACGTTCATGGGTCCGCTTTTCGGTTGACTCAATTGTCGTTCATTTAGCGGCGGCTGTCAAGACGCTCACTCTGACCTTACGTCTTTAGTTGGGACATGGCGGCTGGCGAACGCGGACGGTTTCGGGGTGAACTCTGGATTCCCGCTTGCGCGGGAATGCATGCCCTCGCGGAAGCGGGGGACGGCCCGGTTGAGGTCAGGCTCAAGTATGCCGGACGCCCATCTTAACGCTCTTCCAAGGCTCGTCGTCGATCTGGCGGTACGCCTCCGCCGATTCCTCCATCGACACGATCGGATGGAGCAGCCCGTCCGCCTTCAGCTGTCCGCTTTCCAAAAGATGAAACGCCGTGTCGTCAATGCGCCTTGGGTTCCAGAGCGGGTGATCGCGCATCGGCTCGCTTCGGTCGCGGCTTGAAACGATGTTGAGGCGGTTGCGGTGCCATTCGCCTTCCAATGCGAGCGCGGAGGCGTCGCCGATATAATAGGCGGAGGAGACGACCGTTGCGCCGTATCCCGCCGCGCGTATCGCGTCGTTCAAGGCGGCGTAACTTCCGCTCGTTTCAAGGCATGCGTCCGCGCCGACATTCCCAGTCGCGTTTTTGACCGCTATGCCGACATCGGTTTCAAGCGGGTCGAACGCCTCGTCCACGCCGAGTTGGACGGCTCGCTCGCGCCGCGCCGGTATCGGATCGCTCGCCCAGACGGTACGCGCGCCCTGTAGACGGGCGATTTGCGCCGCCATCTGTCCGATGGCGCCCAGCCCTAGAACGAGCGCCCTGTCGCCGACGCGCAATTTGCTCTCCCGGACGGCGCCGAGCGCGACGCCGGCAGGATCGGCAAACAGCGCCGCCTCATACGGCATTCCGTCCGGCAGCCGTTTCAGCCGATTTTCATGGACCGTATGAGTCTCGCGTATCGGCAGATGGGCGAAGACGATGTCGCCGACCTGGAAGCGGCGCGCCTCCGCCCCTGTCTCTATGACCTCTCCGACCGCCATGTTGCCCAGCCGCATCGGAAAGCGGGGCGGGCGCGGCTTGCCAGTGTGAAGCCGCATCGTTCCGTCGAACGGCGCCGAGTCGTCCAGCGTGTCGGCGCGGTAGGCGCGCAGCTCCGTCCCGTGCTTCGGCGCGGAGAGCAGGCTTTTCACCCGTACCTCGTTCGGTTGAAGCGGCAGTTCTTCATACTCGCGCAGTTGCGGCGTCCGCGGCGCTGTCGCAATCAGTTCCCAAGGCATGTTCGTTTTCCTTTATCTGCCCGTTTTGAGTTTCGCCCATGCGGTTGCCATCTTCTCTTTTGGATCGACATCCATCGGCTCGTCGGTGATGCGGAAGGTCTCCGCCGAGATGGTTCCATGTTCAAAGGTTTTAAAACGGGCAACGTATTTGCCCGATTCGGTTTGAACGCGCAGCGCTTCAGGGTCGGGCGCTTCCTCATGTTTCTGTAGATAGACGCGCTGATCCCATTCCCATTCTTTCGATTCGTCGGGAGGCAGAACTCCGATCGCCAGCAGGACAACGAGAGGCAGCTCGCGCGCAAGCTCCTCTTTTCCGTTCGCCAAGACGCGCCAGACGGTCGGATAATTGCTGATGGAGCTCCATGAGAGGTTGTCGTTCGATAGGTTCGTCAAGGTGAACACGACAGGTTCGCCCAGCTTGTAGGCGTCTTTGTCGGTTTCAAGCGTCGGATTGGCGGCGATGATGAGCGCGGCAAGCAAAGCGGTCATGGCAAAATTCCCCGTTTATGGTGTATGATAGATTGTACGTTGAAACGGGAGGCATGGCATGTTGGAAGTGAACGTTGAGCGCATGGCGGCTGTCTTTTTGGTGAGCGATGTGCGCCGTTCGGCGGAGTACTACCGCGACTCCCTCGGCTTTTCGTTTGAACAGTATTGGGGCGGCGACCCGCCTTCGCTCTGCATTGTGCGGCGCGGGATGAGCGGCGTCATGCTCATGCGCCGCGCGCGCGGCGGAGGCGGAGCGTACGTCAGCGTCAACGGAGAAACGACCGGACACCGCGACGACAGCGACGCCTACATCTGGGTGAGCGACGCGGATGCGCTCGCCGCCGAAGTGAAAGCGAACGGCGCTGTCGTCTCCAGAGACCTGCACACCACCTTCTACAATATGCGCGAATTTTCCGTGAAAGACCCTGACGGGTACCGTATCTGCTTCGGCAGCCCGTTGAACGCGCATGAATGAGCGCGTCATGGAATGAGCGGAACGTGAAACGGCAAATCTTCGTCTATACGTTAGAGTAGCGACCATACATGAACGGGAGAAAAAGATGCATGAGGCAAATGTGGAGGGCATGGCGGCTGTTTTTCTGGTGAGCGATGTGCGCCGCTCGGCGGAGTACTACCGCGACTCCCTCGGCTTTTCGTTTGAACGGTACTGGGGAGGCGACCCGCCTTCGTTCTGCATTGTGCGGCGCGGCGTGAGCGGCGTCATGCTGGTGCATCATGCGCACGAGGGAGACGAAGCGGACGTCAACACCAACGGAGAAGCGACCGGACACGGCGACGACTGGGACGCCTACATCTGGGTGGACGACGCGGACGCGCTCGCCGCCGAAGTCAGGGCGAACGGAGCCGACGTCTCCAGAGACCTGGACAACACCTTCTACGATATGCGCGAATTCGTCGTCAAAGACCCAGACGGGTACCACATCTGCTTCGGCAGCCCGATCAAACGCGAAGGCGTTTAGACCGCGTTACGGCGCGCTATGACGCTTTATGAAATGAGCGGCAGCGTTCGTTTCTGCTCGGCGCTTTGAACAGCCGTGTCGACAATCTGCTGACCGATGCGGCAGATCGCCGGCGACAGCGGACCGTCCACCTCCAGCCCCTCCTCCAGGCAATGGATCAGGTACTGTACAGGGTCCTGATGCGGGGGCTGAAGGTCGTCCGCCGCCAATACGACCCCCTCTGGATTCTCGCGCGTCTGCAGCCGAACCGTCGTTTCGTAGTCGTAATTGCTGATCGTGCCTTCCGTCCCTTTCAGGACAAACCCGCATTTCGGCTGCGGCTGATGCGTCCACGGGTCGGTGAAGGTACCCCAGCGCGTTTCAAACTTCGACAAGCCGAAGGCGTATCGGCACACGACGACGCTATGCTCGTCCACCTCCAGCCCTTCAGGCTCGTCGACAACGGCGGTCGCCTCCAGCGGCGCGGCGCCGTTCAGATACCAGGTTCCGAGCGTCGCGCCGTAGCCGAGGTAATCCAGCAGCGAACCGCCCCCCGCCGCTTTCTGATAAAACCAGCTCTTCGATTTCTGCTCCGTCCGAAACTGCTCGTCCGTCTCGATCTTGTCCGCCACATGGTAGAGCGGGCCGCGGTTGCCGTCGTAATAGTGAACCTCTTCGACCTGTCCCAGAACGCCCTCGTCCACAAGCCGCTTCGCCGTCACATGCGGCGGATACCAGCGCAGGGGCCAGTTGATAGCGAGCGTTTTGCCGGTCGGCTCCATCGCCGCGGTCATGCGGTCCGCCTCGGCAAGCGACGCGGCAAACGGCTTTTCCATCAGAATATGAACGCCGTAAGGGGCGACCCGCTCCGTCCACTCGCCATGATGAGCCGTCGCCGGACAAAGGATCACGATCTCCGGCTCCGTTTTCTCGATGCATTCGCGGTAGTCGGTGAAGACCTGATTCTCGTTCAGGTTGAAGTTCCGTACCGCCGATTCCATCCGTTCAGGCTGTTCGTCGCAAATGGCGGCGATCTCCACGCGCGGATGTTCAAACGCCATCCGCAGATTGTCGCCCATATGCATATGGTCAAAGTTGATTCCGGCGATGCGCCATATTTTGTCGGACATGATCCGCTCCGTTTTTTGTTTAAATTCTTGCGCCGCGTCTGCGCAGTTTAACCTTTTCCGACATCTTTTTCAAACAGGTCAAGCGTTCCGCGCTTCATGATCTCCTCCATGACGATCGTCGCGTAGCAGCCGCTCGGCAGTCTAAAGGCGCAGACGACCGCCTCCTCCTCCTGCCATGCGCTTGCCTCCATGACGGGCGCGCGCAGCGGGCGCCTCGCGCCGTTCACCGCCGCAAACGCCGCCGGCATCGCGTTCGGCTCAACGCGCTCCTCCTGCAAGACGCGGTCTTCCATGCGCCTCGGCTCTCCCGTCGGCTGAAGCATCTTGACGCCGAAGAGCGGTCCCGTCGGGCTGATTTCGAAGCGGTCGGCGCGGGGCTGCTCCGTCTCGGCGTCCGCGGCGTGGAAGCATGCTCCGCCCTGATGCTTATAGGCGATGTCGCCGTCCAGCAGCGTTGCAAGGTTCGGCATGCGCATGTTCAAGACGCGGTTGAACAGCCATGACTGGTACGCCGAGACAAAGAGGCGCCGTATGCGGAGAGGTATTTGACGCAGCGCATGTTGAGGCGTCAATCGGCGCAGCAGCCCGCCGAGAACGCGCCGTTCGTTTCGGCGGTCCGGCAAGGGAAACAGCTTGCGCGCCGCGTCGTAGTCGCCGTTTTCATACGCTGTCCGCGCGTCCACGATCCGCGGCTGCTCGTCGGGGCGCGGGCGTCCGAGGTATTCGTCCAGCGCCTCCTGCCAGTTTTCATGCAGCATGGCGCGCCCCATCAGGTGTCCGTTGCGCCGATTGCTAAACCGCTGCATGCCGTAAAAGTTTGGGCATCCCGTCAGTGAAAGCCGTTCCAGAACCTGCCGCGCCGACTCCAGCGCATGCGGCTCGGCGCCTCGAAGGCGTATTGTGAATCGGTTGCCGGCGAGATGTCCGATGCGCAGTTTGTTCGTGTGAAGCCGCGCGTTCAGTATCTCAACGCTCTTGATGCGGGCGTTCAGCGCGTCTTCAATCGGCAGGCGTTCGATGGAGAACCGCTGCGTCGCCACCGCCTGGGAGTCTTTCATGCCGGCGTAGCCGATGTCGCGCGGGTTGACGCCGAAATACTGTCCAAGGCGGACCGCCGCCTCGGTGGTGGGGATGCCGCGCTTTTGAATGTCCAGATAGGTATGGACGCCTTCGCCTCTCGGCTCATAAAGCGGTATCTCTTCAACCAAAAAATCGTCCGCCGTCTGTTTGATCTGCCCGCCGGCGCCGGGTATCTCATGCGTGATGTAAAGGCTTTGTCCGCTCATTGTTTTCCCATGCTTGTCATGAACGAAATAAAGTGTATCATGGGCAGCGTTCAATCGAGAGCCATTCAGGAGAAAAACATGGCGAATGTAGGATACAGCGACACGCCCGAACTTCCCGAAAGCGACTGGAAGGTGCATGACGGCGAGCGCCCGCAGCCGCGCGTCGTGACCCCCGGCGCGACCGCCGCCGACCCGCCCTCCGACGCGGTCGTTCTGTTCGACGGAAGCGATCTGTCCAAATGGCAGGGGCGCGGCGGCGACGCGCAATGGAAGGTCGAAAACGGGTATATGGAGGTCGTGCGCGGAACAGGCGACATCCAAACGCGCGATCAGTTCGGCGACATCCAGCTCCATCTGGAATTCGCATGCCCGGCGGAAGTGAAAGGCGACAGCCAAGGGCGCGGCAACAGCGGCGTCTTCCTCGGCGGACGATACGAAGTGCAGGTGCTGGACGGGTACGACAACCCGACCTACGCCGACGGCACAACAGGCGCCATTTACGGGCAGTACCCGCCGCTCGTGAACGCCAACCGCAAGCCCGGCGAGTGGCAGACCTACGACATCGTCTTCACCGGACCGCGCTGGGACGGCGAGAATCTTGTCCGTCCGGCGAACATCACCGTTCTGTTCAACGGCGTCCTTGTGCAAAACCATGCCGCGGCGCATGGACCGACTGGACACCGCAACTTAGCCAACTACAACAACCCGCACCCCGCCGAAGGTCCGCTTCGACTGCAAGACCATGGCGACCCTGTGCGTTTCCGCAACATCTGGATACGGGAGCTGCGCGGATACGACGAATAAAGACGGTTTCGGCGCCCTCTTCAACCTGCGGGGCTCTGCGGGGCCTTTGCGGGGAGATGAGGGCGCGCCGCCTTCAATCAATGCCGAACATCTCCAGCGCCTTCTCTATGAAACTTTCTTTTGGCGGGTCGGGGTCTACGGCGCCCATCGGTATGCCGAGAACTTTGTAGAGCTTTTCCGGCGCCTTGATTCCGCTCCAGTCGATTGCTTCAATATCCTTCGCTATATGGCTGGGCAGATTGTCAGCTTCAAACGCGAATGGCGCGGCAGTTTCCCAAAAGCGGTCTCTAAGTTTCTCGATGCGCTCTCGGCGCGTCAACTTTTCTAGGTCCATCTCCTCTTTATACCGCTTCAGCTCTTCGCCGATTGTAGACGACATTTTGCTCAAATGCTCGGCGGCGGAGTTGGAAGGATACATGGATTTGAGCTCGTTGCCGTACTGGATTAGCTCCTCCACCCCGGCGTCAAACCGCTGCTTGAAGTTATGGCCGCTGTAAACATACCAGACGACTCCCCCCAGCAGAGCCGCCGCCAACCCGCCCCATATGATCAACCGCTTCATGCCGCTCTCTCCGCCGACTAATTCGACCGCATATAATTGCTGTAATCGAACTGCGTCCCCATCATTCTGAACAGCTTGGTCGGCATGTTCGTAAGGACATAGTTTCCGAAGTCGCGCATCTCCTCCTGCATAGCGGGATTTTGACGCAGCTCCTCCCAGTCAATATCATAGTTCTCAAATTGCCGCATCGATTCGGACAACTGCGCTTTCATTTTCGTCAGCCGCTCGGCGCGCGACAAGTTTTGAACGCGCAATTCAATGTCCAGCGTCATCAGCTTCGCAGCCGCCTGCGTAATCGAATCGCTGACCTGCAGGGCAATCAGGAGGTCTGGAAACTTCTCTGTTATGTTCTCGCCGAACTCCAGAAACTCATCCACGCCCGCCTGCAGCTCTGAAGTGAACGGGTCGGAAGCCTCCGCCTGCGGCGCTTCAGGCTGAACGAGCTGTTCAACCGCCTCGCCGACATCTTCAGGCGCCTCTTCTTCGACAACCTGTATCGGCATCGGCTCGTTGTCCTGTTCCGTCGTGTCGGCCGTTTCATTCGCCGCGGACGGCTCGGTTTGGCGCGGTTGAACGCGCGGGGTTTGCTGCTCCTCCGCCAACCCGTTTTCAGACGCATCGTTCGAACCGCCGCTAACAACAAAATAAATTACGACAAAAGCAGCCAATACCGCCGCCGCAACCGCCGCTAGAACCAGATTAAGAAGCCGCATACCATCTCCTGACATCTTCGATTTCAACCGCACGGATTGTATCCGATGCGGAGGCATGGCGCAACGCCGTTTCTTTGACGGCAGTACGCCCATGCGATGATAGTCGTTTTTTAATCCTAAAAGCGTCCGCGCCGCCGGTCCGTCATTCCCGTGAAAACGGGAATCTTAGGCGTCGCAGACGCCGTCCATATGGCGTCTCCGATCAACATCATCGTATGAGCGTACTGCCTTGCAAGGGCTAGCGTTGCGTCCGCAGATAGGTTTTGGTAGAGTTTTCCAAGCGCGTTGATGGACGCGCTGAAATGGAATGTCGGAATCGCATGAAGGGCGCGCGATGAGCGGGCAAGGCTTCAATCCCAACAGTCTCTACTACGGCGACTGCTTAGACTGGATGCGGCAGTGGGAAGCAAATTGCGTTGACCTGATTTACCTGGATCCGCCGTTCAATTCCAACGCGAACTACAGCGTCCTCTTCGGAACGGCGGGCAACGGCGATGCGCAATACCGCGCCTTTGACGACACTTGGCATTGGGACGACACAGCGCAGGAGCGGTATCAAAAGTTTTTAAAAGCGCATGCGCGCCGCGCTCATAATGCTATCGTTGCCTTGCGCCGACTGCTCGGCGACAGCGGCATGCTAGCGTACCTGACCTACATGGCGGAGCGGCTAGAGCAGATGCGGCGCATCCTGAAACCGACCGGCTCCATCTACCTGCACTGCGACCAAACTGCAGGTTACTACCTCCGGATCGTCATGGACGCCGTCTTTGGCAAGCCCAACTTTCTAGGAGACATCATCTGGAACAAACGCAACGGCGTCAAAGCGCGGACTTCCTGGGGAAATGAAAACGACAACATTTTATGTTACGCAAAAACTATCAAAAAACACACTTTCAATATAAAGGATCCGCTCTGCAGAATGCCGTATTCAGAGACCAGTTTGTCCATGCATTTTAAAAATGAGGACGAGGACGGACGCCGTTATAGAAAAGAAAAACGCGGGCAAAAAACCTACATTTATTACGCTGACGAAGGTCGATTTATCGGAAATATATGGAACGATATTCCGTCGATGGCTGCAAACTCGCCTATTCTGGAAGAATCCATGGGCTATCCGACGCAGAAACCGCTGAATCTTCTTCGACGGATTATCAAGGCGTCCTCTAATGAAGGCGATGTCGTTTTGGATCCGTTCTGCGGTTGCGGCACGGCGGTACTGGCGGCGGATCGTCTAGATCGGCGTTGGGCGGGCATTGACATCAGTTCTTTCGCCATCGACCTTGTCCGCAAGCGTATGAACGACGAATCTATAGAGACTGCGGGCATTCCTGCCGATTTAGCCTCCGCGCGAAAGTTGGCGAAAGAAAAGCCGTTTGATTTTGAGTCATGGGCGATTATGCGCCTGCCTGGATTCGTTCCGAACACAAAACAGGTTGCGGACGGCGGCATAGACGGCCGAGGCGCGCTGTATGATAAACCTGAGAATTGGGACTCTGATCAGGCGTTAGCGCAGGTCAAGGGCGGCAGGTTCAACATCGATAGTCTGCGCGCTTTTATCAGCGTCGTTAACAACTCCAAGGCGGCCGTCGGATGCTTTATTACCATGGACCCCGTCAAGTCCCGCAATGCCCGATCGCTTGCCGCTGCGCAAGAAACCGTGACCGTCCGCGGCCAATCTTATAAACGCATAAATCTTTGGTCTATTGCCGACTACTTCGACAACCGGCCATGCATCCTGCCGCCCATGGCGAATCCCTACACAGGCGAACGCATAGAAGGCACGTTGTTCTAAGAATCGACTATCTCTTGGAGAGAATGCAGCGCCGCATGAAACGGCAATGGAAACGAATCGCGGCAATCTGTTTCTGTCTCTGCTTCGCGTCGGGAGCTTTCGCAAAGCGGGTCCCGTTTAAACGCATGCTGGACATTGAGAAGGTGCGCAAATACAATCTCGATGCGGAGTTCATCAAAGAAACAGGCGATCTGAAAATCTACTACCGAGACTACGACGGTCAAGTGAAGTTCCTGATCTACCACCCCTCCAACAAGGTGGACGTTGTCGTTTCAACGACCGTTGAGAAGCTGGACGGCTCTGACAGCGGCAGCGGCTCTCAGTCCAAGATACAGCGGGGATACCGATACAGATACAAAGTGGCGAGCGCCAAGACGAGTCAGCAATCCATGCGCACGATGGTCCTTGAGATGACGACGCCGAAAACCGCGCCGATGAATATCAAACCGCCGAAGGGATGGTACTTCCGGCGCACTCTGAATTCGAAGGTTCATAATTGGGTTCGATGGTCAGGTTTGCCGCGCGCGCCGCATGAGAAATCACCCTACATCGCTCCCGGGGCAGAGCTGCAAAACTTCACGCTGGACGCGCCGGGGCTGCCGGGAATCCTCGCGGCATACTCAGGTGGATCTGCCAAAAGAAATATCCTGAACGAGGCGGTTGAATCGCCGGGTTTTCATGCAAACTATGTCAAAGGGAGCGTTGTCGGTCCGGTTCCGGAGCCTGCTGTGTTTGACGCGGTTCTCTTTGCGCAGTATATCGGCGGTTTGTATGATCAGGGCGTCAAGCTGGGCTGGGTGAACGGCGACAAGAAAACCGCCCCTGTGCGCGATCGGTTCCGCAAGCGGCTGTTTTCGGCGATTGAAGCGGCGGAGAGCGGCAAAACTGCAGTCGCCAAGCGCGGCTTTCAAAACATCTTGACGGAAACGCAGAGTCTGGTCAAGCGGAAGCTTGTTGAGCCAGAGATGGATGCGCTGCTGACGGTCAACATCGAATATCTCTTGGAAAGAATGTAGCGCCGCCTAGGCGGTCATTGAGCGTACAGCGCCCTTACCCGTTCCTTGTCGGCGCCGAGCGAGCGCAAAAACTGCGCGCATCCGTTCCGCATGTTTTTGACCATCGCCGGACAATCCGCGGCGACATTGTTCGATTCGCCCGGATCCGCCGCGAGATCGTACAGCTCCGGCGCAATCTCTCCGTTGCGTCCAAGGATGAGCGACCAGCTGCCGTCCGTGATCGAGAGCTTCCCTGCGGACGAGACGGCAAGCTGGCGCTGCCAATCAACCTCCTCTCCCCGTATGAGCGGCAGCAGCGAATGTCCGTCCATCCGTTCAGGCGGCGCGGTTCCTGTCAACTCGCACACGGTCGGCAGAATGTCCGGCGGCTGAACCAGCTGCGAGACGCGCCGCCCGCCTTCCGCGCCCGGCATATACGCGATGAGCGGTATATGCGACACTTCGCGGTAAAGCGGCCAGCTTCCTCGGTCGTCGTTTTCAGAGATGTTCGACTTGCCCGTTCGGTTGTGTTCGCCGAGATACATGCCATGATCCGCCATAAAAAAGACGGCGGTTCGCTCCATCGCGCCCGTGTCCTCCAGCGTCCGCAGCAGCCGTCCGACATGCTGGCTTACGAGCGTCGCCTCGCCCGCGTAATGCGCCCGCAGGTTCGACAGCTCCTCCGGCGTGTAGTCGGAGGCGGGTCCGTAGTTTGGATGAAACATCGGCGGTCCGTCGTAGCCTGAATCGTCGTACATCTCCACAAGATATTCGGGCGGGTCCCACGGCTCATGGACATCGAAGCAGTCGACCCAGAGAAAAAACTTCTCCGCCTTGTAATTATGCTCAACCCATTTGGACGCGGCGCGGCATGTCTTTGCGACGAACCGATCCTCGCCCGACTCCCAGCCGCGGTGATTTTGCCACGCATGCACATTCGCCAGCACATTGCCGAACGGCTTGGGCCGCGTCCGCGTCTTCTCTTCAGGCGTTCGATGTTGAATCGGGTCGTTCATCCATGTGAGCGGCGTGTCGCCCTCCTGCCCCCGTACCCACATCGCCCCATGAAAGCCGCGGTCAAAATGCGCCGTCGCCTTCATCATATGCGGCGTGTCGACAATCAGCTGGTTCACATACCCTTCCCGCGCCAGCAGCGTTGCCATCACCGGAACGGACGGATCCAGCGGCTTCCAGCCGTAAAACGGAAAGCCGTATGTCCCGGTGAACCAGTCGGTGCGCGTCGGTATCGTCGGGAAGGAGGAGACATAATAGTTGTCAAAACTGACGCCCTTTTCGGCGAAGGCGTCCAGCTCCGGCGTTTTGATCCAGTCGTTTCCGTTCGCTCCGATGTAGTCGTAGCGGTAGGTGTCCGAGACGATGACGACGATGTTCATGGCGCGCTCCCTGTTTTGTTGACGCCTATCGTCGCCGATGGCGCGGCATTCGTCAACTGCCGACGGAAAAAGGCGGTACGCCCATGCGATGAATTTCATTTTGACCATAAAGCGGCGGCGCCGCCGGCCGTCATTCCCGTGAAAACGGGAATCTTAGGCGTCGCAGACGCCGCGCGCGTCCTTTAAACCCCCCAGCCCCCCTTTTCAAGGGGGGGAGTCCAGAAACCCGCGCTCTGTCCGTCGAAAATCGCCCTTACGCTCCGCCTCATAATGTAGTAATCTAAAGCAAACCCGTAGAGAGAACCATGAACGACGACTTCATCTACAGCTGGCGCGTCAAGGCGGTTTTATGCGCCGTTCTGCTGGCGCTGTTTACGGTCGCGGACCGATGGATCGCCAACTACGCCGACGCGAGGCAAGAGGGCGCCGTGACCCGCGTCGTCTGCGTCGGAACCGTCGTGGACATCCAGACGGGCGACATCGTTTATCGGCGCGGCAAGCCGACGCTCATCGGAACCATCGCCGAATCGGACATGACCGGCGACATCGTCCTGATTGTCAACGACGAGGAAATCGAATTGACGACGGGGAACGAGCCAGGAAACCTGCTGCGCGTCATCGAGGATCAAGACCAAGCGCTGACGATCCGCATCGACACCTGGCCAAAGGAGCTGCGGCAAGCGGGGCATGACTTCCGCAAAAACGTGAAAGTTGTCGGCAACCGCTTCCAAGGGCAGCTGGACGACCATATCTACAACATCGGCGACAAGCTGTTCTTGGAGCTCGCTCTCAAGCGCATAGAGGAAATCGACCGCGTTGTGCCGGAGCTGCGCGGGTATTACCGCAACACGTTTTTATGGCGTCTTATTTCCGTCTTGGGCTTGTCGCTCATTCTGGTCGGCGGCGTCAAGGGGCTGTTGACCATCTTTGCGACGGTCAGCTCCCTCGCGCTTTTGATGCTGGTCTTTGTCCCTGGCCTTCTCGGCGCGTCCGCTGAAGCCGGGCGCAACGGCTTTCTCATCATCGGCTTTTTGTGGCTTGCCGCCGGCGTCGTCTGGATATTTCAGCGCTGGCGCTCCGGCAAAGGCGGCATTGCGCTCTCCATGCTGGGCGTCGCGGCGGCGGCCGTCGTCGCCGGCATTTTGATGGAAGGCTCCGTCGTTTTGATTGGCATGCGCCCGCTTCCGTTGGCGCTTTTCGTCTCGCTCGTCATCACGCTTGTTACCTTTACGATCATCACAGGCTTTAGCGCGAAGGTGATCTCCGGCTCGCTTGGCACCGTCGGCGGACTGCTCGCCTGCGGCTTGATCTCCTGGATCGCCAGCAAGACGCTCTGGTTCACGGGTTTGGCGGTTGAGTTCGGATATACGGACCTCGGCGCCGCGCTGTGGCGAGATGAAACCTCCCGCTTCTGGCCCTTTTTAGATTTTCTATCGGCGGGTCTCATCATCGCCGCCCTCGGCGCCATGATGGATGTCAGCATGTCGGTCTCGTCCACCATCTACGAAGTCAAAAAGGCGAACCCGAACATCTCCGTCGTCGGCGCCATGAAAGCGGGCTACAACGTCGGCAAAGACATCATGAGCACCATGACCGACACGCTCATCTTCGCCTTCATCGGCGCCGACCTGGTCTTCATCGTCATGCCGGGTCTCGATTTTGGCGAATCGGGCAGGCTCTATCCGTTCATGCGCATTTTAAACGAGGAGGATGTGGCGGTCGAGGCGGTGCATGCGCTCATGGGAACGCTCGGA
Source organism: Candidatus Poribacteria bacterium (assembly GCA_963665845.2). GTDB lineage: Bacteria > Poribacteria > WGA-4E > JAPPNK01. The sequence goes on along the minus strand of OY762492.1, from coordinate 496,234 downwards.
TTGACGCTGGCGATTCCGATCAGCGCCTTCATCGCCGGACTGCTAACGGCGCGGTTTGTCCCGGCGGGTGAAGAGGGGGAAGCGCCATGAAAAAGATCAAACGGTTTCAGATGCCGATCGCGCTGGTAGCCGTCTTTCTCGGGACGCATTTTCTGTATACAAACATGCAAACCCGCTCCTCCACGATCAACGAGGTGAAGGACGAGAACGGAAATGTGATCACGACCGAGTATTATGTGAAGGGGCGGGTGTTGTCGGAGGCGCGTTTGCTGGATGAATCGCCTGAAAATCTGGTAAGAAGACTCGAAGAGCGGCTCGGCGTGAATGAGGACGAGGCTCCGTTGGAAGAGTCGAGCGACAATGTGGTGCGCATCATGGAGATTGAGCTGCTCGGCGGGCAGCATAAAGGCAAGCGCTCCCTGTTCCGCATCGACCTGCAGCCGCTCAGCTTTCCGATGCTCAACACGAATGTGGAGCCGGGCGACATCATTCTGTGCCGCGTCGGCGGGTCGGGGGAGATCCTGAACGCGCGCGGCAATGTGCAGGGTTACAGCCGCGACCAGTTCATCATCGGGCTGCTGGGCATTCTGTTTGCGGTGGTCATCATCGTTGGACGCTCGGCGGGAATACGCGCGGCGCTGACGATGGTCGTCAACGGCTTCATTCTTTACTACGTCATGCTCCCGATGATCCATAAAGGGTACGATCCGATCTGGTCAATCGTGTTGACATGCGCGCTCATATCGTTCCAGTCCCGGCTGATTGTGGCTGGTTTCGGCAGAAAAACGTACGCCGCCATTTTAGGCACCATGGGCGGAGTCGTCATCGCCGGCTTCCTCGTGATTTACGCCCAAGAACATCTACATTTCACAGGACTTGAAAAAGCGAACGCGACCGATCTAGTGGCGTCCCAGTCGGTGAACCATCTCGACTTTGCCGGACTTCTCATGGCGGGAATGCTGATTGGTCTGCTCGGCGTGGCGAACGACGCCGCCATTGAGGTTGCCTCCGCCATCGAAGAGGTGAACGAGGCAAACCCGAATTTGAGCATACCGCGCCTCATGGCGTCCGGAATGAATGTCGGCACCGATATTCTGGGGACGATGACGAACACGGTTGTGTTTGTGTATTTCGGGATGCGCCTATTGATTGTGCTGGCAGTGACGGGAACCGATGTGTTTCCGTATTCGGCGATGCAGCTGTTCAGCCTTTCGGTCATAGCGGCGGAGATTGTGCGCATCATCTCCGGGACGCTGGGGCTGGTGATCACGATTCCGTTGACAGCGGCGATTGCGGGTCTCTTCCATGCGCGCGCCCGACAATTGCGGAAGGAGTCGGCATGAAAGGAAGGTTGCCTGCTTATTTAGAAGCGGCGCTGTTTATCCTGTTGACGGCGACGGTCGCGTGGCGGATCGCCGTCGACCGCAGCGGCGCAGATAACATGGACATAGAGGCGCCGGCGGAGAGCGCCGCGGAGCTGCTAAAGCAGGCAGACGAAGCGTATGAATCGAAGGATCTGGAGGGCGCTGCGGCGCTGTATCGGGATGTCTTGAAGCGCGACCCTGACAATCCGCGCGCCCCCGCCCAGCTGGCGCGCATTGCGCAGAGCGCTGCGAAACTGCTAAAACAGGCAGACGAAGCGTACGAATCGATGGATATGGCGGGCGCGGCGGCGCTGTATTATGACGTCCTGAAGCGCGACCCTGACAACCGGCGCTCGCGCATTCAGCTGGCGCGCGTTTTTCTTTTAAACAACTGGAACGCCAACTCGATTCAGCTGCTGGACGAGGTCCTGGAGCGCGACCCTGACCATTTAGAAGCGCGTCTCATCTTCGCAAAGATTTTGCGGGATGAGGGCAAGTCAAAAGTCGCCGCGCTGGTCTATGAGTCCGCGCTGCGCGTCAACCCCGACAACCCGGAGGCGCTCTATTATCTTGGAACCGCGTACCAGGCGGACGGCAAATTTACAGAGGCGCTAAGCTCCTACCGCCGCGCCATCGCGTTGGACGAAGAGCTGAAGACGCCGCCGCTGGAGGAGGCGCCGTTCGGCGTTCAGGCGTATCTGCAGATCGGGCGGACCTACCGCCAGCTGGCGCGTTACCATCGTCGTCAGGCGGCTGACGCGGAGCGGAACGGCAACGCCGAAGATGCCGCGTATGCGCGAATGCTGTCCAAACGGCGCGGCGACAGGGCGTTGAAAGAGCTGCGCGACGCGCATGAGAAAGCGTTGAGCGCGGACTTAGAAGAGTACGACGCTGTCATGCGCGAGTTGACATCCGCCCTCGCCGAGAGAGCGTTGGATATGCGCCGAAACAGAGAGCCGGAAATGGACATCCTGCGCGTCTATCAGGAGATCACGCAGATCGATCCGGAAGACATTGACGCATGGATCGAAGCGGGTCGAATACTCACCTTGAACGCGAAGACCCTTTCAGATTATGAAGAGGCGCGCCGCCATTTCGCAGCCGCATATGAATTATCCCCCACCGACCGCGACGCCCGCGTCGGAATGACCGACGCTCAACAAGAAATAGACAGGCTCAAAGGCGACGCCAACCCCGCCGAAGAATAAACCGCGCCGATCCATCCAGATCAAGCGCCAAGGTTCACGGCGGTTGAGTGGCGCTCATGCGTTCTTTAGTATATTAATTTCTTGCAGGCATGTCCGCTAAGAGAGGCGGCTGCCGCCCGCGCCTTTACATCGGAGGATTTCTCATGCGCTGCCCCACCCCGTTTCAACCCGACCGCGGAAATCCAAACATCTCCCAATGGAGTCTGTCCGACTCGAAGGGTTTGACCGCCCGATTGGGTCAGGGGTATGTGGAAGCTCTGGCGCTTTCTCCAGACGGCGCTTATCTCGCGGTCGCGTGCGATGCAGGTCTATGGTGGTATGACGCCGCCTCCGTGTCTCCCATCGCTCTCTGGAAAGGCGAAGCGCGCGACTTCCATAATGTCGCGTTTTCGCCGTCGGGTCGTCAGGTTGCGACATCCGCTCGGAACTTCGTACGTATCTGGGACATCGAAAGCGGAAACCTGGATTCATCTCTAACGGCGACTCATAAGGGGTGGATTTGTGCGACCGCCTTTTCGCCGGATGGCAGATGGTTTGCCGCCGTCAAGGACGACCGCGACGGCGACGCGGGATATCTGGACATCTGGCATGCGGAAACGGGAGAAAAGATCCCGCCGATGAAAGAAAAAGGCGTCAACCATTGGAGCGGCCCGCTTACGTTCTCCTCCGACGGGCGTCTCGTAGCATGCAGTACCAACATCGGCCATGATCAAAAAAGCGTTTCCGTTTGGGAATTGGAAACGGGTACCATCGCCGCGCATCTCGAAGGCGCGAAGGCGCGCAACCTCTGCTTTTCTCCATGCGGACAGTATCTTGCGGCGGGGGAATGGGCGTCCGTTCAGGTGTGGGACGTCAACGCAGGTCGGCTGGCGCAGAGTTATGCCGGCTACGGCGAACGGCTCATGCATGTTTCGTACACGCCCGAAGGCGTTCTGCGCGCCGCGGGACAACCTCAACCTAGCGATCATGGCTCCTTGCGCATATGGGATGTGGAGCGGGAACAGATCGTCTTCGCCGACGAACCGCGCGCTGGATGGACTGGAAATAGAGGGGCTGTTTTTCTGGATGGATCAACGCTGGCATACCTGAACCACCTTGAATGGCGCATCTGGGAACATGGCGCGGATGAGCCGCGCATCGGACAACATACCCATTTGAGCGGCTTTAATTCGCTTCGTTTTTTACAGGACGGCAAGACCTTGGCGTCCGTTGGCTTTTGGGACGGCGCATTATTGTGGGATGTCCAGTCAGCGGATCGTCCGCCCCGCCGGATAAGTCCAGAAGGCGAAGGCTGCTTTTCGATGGACGAGGCGCCGGACGGCAAGCTGTTTCTCGCCAGTTTCAGCGAAAGCGACCATGCGGTTCGGCTTCGAGAGATCGGCGGCAGCGCGATGCCTCCTGTTGAGTACAGGGGTCCGATTTTTGCGGACGTCCGCAAGACGTCGATTTCCATGGCGGCGGGGCTCGTCTGCCATAACGCCAAGGATGGAAGCGCCAGCCTCTGGGACGCCCGTACAGGAATGCCGATTCGCATACTGGATCTTTATTGCCAACCCAGCCTGAGTCCTGACGGAAACTATCTGGCGGGTGAGCCGAAGGGCGGATGGAACATATGGGATCATCAAACCAGAGAATGCATGTTGGATGCCGACGATAAGCGGATTGAGGGGCGGAATCTTGCTATTTCTCCTGACGGCAGGTTGATCGCCGGTTATGAGCATTCTGAAGAAGCGGTTGTGTTGTGGGACATTGAGCGGCGGGAGGCTCGCTTGAGAATCGCATTGCCTGAAGAATGGGATCATCGAGGCGATGACTGCTACTACGCCTTTTCGCCCTGCGGACGGTATCTGGGCTGTACGACGGACGAGGTCGGGACGGAAGAGACCGCCGTTCAGATATGGTCGGTCGACACCGGGGAGCGGCTCGCCGTTTATGCGTATCCAGGAGCGGGCTGCCTCGCCTTTTCGCCGGACGGTTCAATGTTGGCGGTCGCCTGTTTCAGCGGGACGATACGGCTTTGGGACATCGCCCACCTCGTCAATCAGGCGCCATGAGCCATGACCATGAGTCATGAGATGAGCGCCGCAGCTTGCGTTAAGCGGCGGGTGACGGCATCATGCATGCATCATGGAATTGAACGAAGCGATAGAAGAAGCGATCCAGCATACCCGCCGCCGACTGGCGCCCCCCGTCTCGGTCGACATCTCTAAATTGACCGCGCCGGCGCTCTGGAAGTGGCGCAACGACGCCTTTGCGTTGGCGCATTTCGCGCGCGCCGCCCTGCCCGACGACCTCGCCGACGAAATCGACCAGCTCATCCAGACCGCCGCCAGCCTAGCCCGCCTGCTCACCGAACACGCTGAATCCATCGCCGAAATAAAAGATTACCGTTCCGCCCGAAAACTGGGCGCCGGCTCCGACCTGGTAGGCTTCGGCGAGGAGTATATCAGCGGAGAGGACCTCTCCCTCCGCGACATGCTCATCAACGGGCTTAGCTTTTACCTGAACTGGAAATCGAACACCGCCTTTATCGATGCCGGCGAAAAAGCGCATTCCGCGATGGCGCGCAGTTTTCTCCCTGAAATACAGGATGAGCTTTGGTCCTTTATGCGCATCGCCTCCGGCATCGAAGACGCCGACATGACATGGGAGCAAACGCGCAGCATCGCCAGCCGAATCGAACGCGCGATGGGCATCATTGCCCAGCCGATGATGCCGGTCAATGTTCAGGTCGCCCTGCTCGCGTTTCTATACCATTCGCTGCTGCGCCTGCGCCTCGGCCGCCTGCTCATACGCTTAGAGCAGACCGCCGAAAACGCCTAGCCGCCGGTTCGTCCCCGCCGCCGGTTCCGTGGGGACATGCATTCCCGCGCCTCTTCCTTGTCATTCCCGCGTAAGCGGGAATCTTAACAGATACATCTTCCGATCAAGCCGCCATCGCCGCGAATAACTTCATCTCACCGATTCATCAGCTCGTCTTCTTTTTCCTTGAGAAGCCTGTCCAGCTCCTCAATATACTGATCGGTGACCTCCTGAACGTCAATCTCTTGTCCGTGCCGGTCGTCTTTGGAGATGTTGCCCGCTTTTTCGCTTTTGCGGATCGACTCAATGGCTTTTCGGCGCACGCTGCGGATGGCGACGCGCCCCTTCTCCGCAATCTGCCGCACGACGCGCGTCAACTCAATGCGCCGTTCCTCGGTCAGCTCTGGGATGACGATGCGCAGCGCGTTCTCATCTTCAATCGGGTTCAAACCCAAACTGGACGCGGCGACCGCCTTCCGTATCTCCTTGACCGCCGTCTTGTCCCACGGCTTGATGAGCAGGAGGCGCGGCTCCGGAACCGTGATGGACGCCAGCTGATTCAACGGCGTCTTCGATCCGTAATACTCGATCTGAAGCGATTCCACCAGCGCGGGGGACGCGCGCCCCGTCCGCACGCTGTTGAACTCCTGCAGCGTCGCTTCAATCGTCTTGCTCATCCGCTCTTCGATTTCAACCGCTTCTCGCATGGCTTTTTCCTCTCCGCGCTATTCGGCGTTCTCGCCGCTCGCTTCTTTCGCCGCCTCGGCATGAATTCCGCCCTGCCCAAGCTGAAACCGCGCAAAACGGCGTATCACAATCCGCTCGCCCAGCTGCGCCACCGTCTCTTTCACCAGCGTTTCGACCGTCTTCGACTCGTCGCGGATGTAGGACTGGTTCAGCAGGCAACGCTCCTCGTAAAATTTCCGCAGCCGCCCCTCCACCATCTTTTCGGCGATGTGCGGCGGTTTGCCTTCGTTTTCAGCCTGGGCGAGCAAGATCTTCCGCTCCTTTTCAAGATCGCCCGGCTCCACATCCTCTTTGGAAACGTACTGCGGGCTGGTCGCGGCGACCTGCATCGCCACCTCATGAATCAGCGTCTGAAACTGCTCCGTCTTGGCGACGAAGTCGGTCTCGCAATTCACCTCCACCAGCACCCCGATTTTGCCCCCCGGATGAATGTACGACTGAACGAGACCGTCCCCTGCGACGCGGCTCGCCTTCTTTTCGTACGTCTTCATCCCTTTTTCTCGGAGATGAGTCACCGCGGCTTCCAGGTCTCCGTTCGTCTCTTTCAGCGCTTCCTTGCAGTCCATGATGCCAGCGCCCGTCTTGTCGCGCAGCTCCTTCACAAGCGCCGCTGTGATAGCCATGAGCGGTTTTCCTTTCCGTTAATGCGGTTCCGATTCTTCGTTCGCGGGTTCCGTTTCTTCAGGCTCGGCTGGAGGCGCCTCGTCTTCCGCTGTCGTTTCGTTCTCTTCAGATTCTGGCTCCGACGTCGGCGCGCTCTCTTCAGCCGCCGCCTCTTCCGGACGATCCGCCTCGGTTTCGGCGCGCGACTCTCTCGCCTGCTCCTGGGACGGATCCCGCCCTTCTCTGCGCGTCGCCGCGCCCTCGATGGCGGCGTCCGCCAGCGCGGAGACCAGCAGCTGTATAGAACGTATCGCGTCGTCGTTGCCCGGTATCGGCAGATCGATCGGGTCGGGGTCGCAATTCGTGTCAACGATGGCGATGATCGGTATCGCCAGCTTGTTCGCCTCGGCGACCGCGATCTTCTCGCGCAGCGTGTCGATGACGACGACCGCCGCCGGCAAGCCGCCCATATCCTTGATGCCGTCCAGGACGCGCGTCAGTTTGCCATGCTCCCGCCGAAGCGACAACGCCTCCTTCTTCGGCAGCTCCTCCATGACGCCCTGATCTTCCATCTCTTCCAGCTGGCGCAGCCGGTCAATGCTGCGGGAGATGGTCTGGTAATTCGTCAACATTCCGCCCAGCCATCGGTTCGTCACGTAGTATTGCCCGCACCGCTTCGCTTCTTCTTCGATAATGGAAGCGGCTTGCGGTTTCGTCCCGACGAAGAGCACTTTTCCCCCGCTTGCCGCGGTTTGACGGACAAAATCGACCGCCGTATGCGCCATTTTCAACGTCTGATGCAGGTCCAAAAAGTAGATGCCGCTGCGCTCCTGAAAAATATAGTCCGCCATTTTAGGGTTCCACCGCTGCGTGCGATGCCCAAAATGAACTCCCGCTTCAAGGAGCGATTTCATCGTGATTTCTGCCAAACGGCTCTCCAATTCCATCTTTCATCCATTGCCAAACAAGCGGACAAACCGCCCTCTGCGCTGCAATTTAAAACTATACCACGCGCCTTCGATTAAGGCAAATCAGCGTTTCTGACCTTGCGTCTTTTAGTTGGACATGCCCGCGGGCGGACGCGGACGTCTTCTGCGGCGCCTCTAGATTCCCGCTTGCGCGGGAATGCATGCCCTCGCGGAAGCGGGGGACGATTTGGTTGGCGGCGCGTTTTTTCCATGAATAAAGGCTTTGGCCGTTCAGATGTCCCAACTTTATGCATGGTCATAGACGCGCAGACCTTACGCTTGGCGAACGCGGACGGTTTCCGCGGCGCCTCTGGATTCCCGCTTGCGCGGGAATGACGGCGACAGACGACGTCTTTGAAGATGCGCTGCAGTTCAAGCGGCTCGCGCTCATCGGCTTGATCGCCGACTTCTAGCAGCGGTAGTATGCCCATACGGAGATATTTGCGGCGCCGCGTCCGATTCCCCCTTGAAAGGGGCTAGGGGGGTTTAAAGGACGGTCGCAGCGGCTGCGATGCCTTAAGATTCCCGCTTACGCGGGAATGACGACGACAGACAGCGTCTTTGAGGAGTCCTGCAGTTCAAGCGGCTCGCGCTCATCGGCTTGATTGCCGACTTCTAGCAGCGCAGTACCTACAAGCGGCAACCTTCATTTTTGCGCGACGGCTCGGCAATCCAGACCGTCATTCCCGCGTAAGCGGGAATCTAGAGGCGCCGTAGAAGCCGACCGCGTTTCCATGCCGACATGTCCCAACTTAAGATGTGAGGTCAGAAACGAACGGCAGATTCGGTAGTACGCTCATAGCGGCAGCGGGGAACGACCGGCGGCGCGGACGCTTTAGGATTAAAAAAACGGCTATCATCGCATGGGCGTACTGCCGGTCAGCCGCCCTCGTTGCCGGCTGCGGCGAACATGGTATAATGTGTATGAAGTGAGCCGAATGAGACCAAACGCATGGCGCCGACTGCGGCGGCGAACGAAAGACGCGCTTTACATATCGGGCGCGAAGGCGTTGAGGTGCGGCGTTCGCCGTATGTCGAACGAAGGCGTCAGGCGGCGCGCCGACCAGCTGGGCGCGCTCGCCTACCGCGTTTTTAAACGGGAGGCGGAGATTGCGCGAAAGCAGCTGACAGCCGCCTTCCCAGAAACGACCGAGGAGGAGGCGCGCGGCGCGGCAAGGCGCTGCTTTCAAAAACAGGCGGCGTCGGCGCTGGAGCTGTTTCAACACAGCCGGCTGAATTCGCAAACGATCGGATCGGTCGTTGAAGCGGAGGAGACGGAGCGGATTCGCGCGGCGCTGTCCGCCGGTCAGGGCTGCGTTCTCGTCATGGCGCACTTCGGCAACTGGGAGTTGGGCGGCGCGGCGGTCGCGCTAAACGGCGTTCCGTTTTGGCCTCTGGGGCGCGATCTGCGTTCGCCTGCGCTGAACAGGCTGGCGGTGGAGCAGCGGGCGCGGTACGGAATGCGCCCAATATCGAGAGAGCGGGGGCTGCGCGGCGTCGTGGAGTGCCTGCGTTCAAACGGCGCGCTCGGAATACTGCCCGATGTGGACACCTCCGTCGAAGGCGTCTTCGTTCCGTTTTTTGGAAAGCTGGCGTATACGCCGGTCGGGCCGTATCTCTTGAGCCGTAAATATGACGCGCCCGCCCTGCCGGTCTTCATTGAGCGGACGGAACTGGGGAAACACCGGCTGCGCGTCGGAGAGACGATACAATGGAAGCGGACAGGCGGCGAAAAACAGGACCGAATCGCAAACGCGGCCATCTATACGAACATCATCGAACGGCAGATTCGACGGGAACCTGAACAGTGGATATGGATGCACGAACGATGGAAACGGCGCCCCGAAACGGAACAGGGCGGGACGGGTTAAAAGCTCTCGCGGCGTTTTTCTGCGCGGCTCTCTGCGGGGCGTTGACCGCGTTCGGCTGCGGGGCGGAGCGTCAAGAAACGGCGGACGATCCGATCGACGCGCTCATCGAAAAGTTTTCGATGGACAGGTTTCGGCGGGAAGAGAAGCGGTGGAATCTAAAAGGAAAGCAGGCTGAAATACGAAGAAAGAACCGTATCGTCGTTCATGAACCGCGGCTGATGTTGTATGAGGAGGGAAAGGCGGTCTGCGTCGTCACGGGCGACACAGGCGACTTAGACGAAAAATCGGGCGACATGACGATCCATGGAAATGTGCGCGCTGTCTCTGAAGACGGCGAAATGTTTTCGGACAAGTTGCTGTGGAACGAAGAAGATGGCACACTTATATCCCCGGGAGATGTGGAGCTGCGGCGGGGAGATTCAACCGTATGGGCAAAAAGCATGGAGGGCGAGCCGAATCTAAGCAAGGTGAAACTTCTGGACGCAACCTTCCAACTGCGAGCAAAGGATGAAACGATTGAGCCGTATCTGCTGGAACCGACCGAGCCATAAATTAGCCGCCGCTTTCATCGCCGCCGTTCTGCTGGCGCTGCCGCTTCAAAGCCAGGACGGGGCGGAGGAAGAACAAAGCGACGAGGTGAACGGCAGCGCCGACATCATCCGAGACGACCTTGAAAAAGGCGTACGGATACTGGAAGGCAATGCGCGCCTAGACCGCGTTGACGGAACGGGGCATCTCTACGCCGACAGCATTACGATGTTTTACGATCCGGACGAAGAATCGCCCCGTCCCCACCGCATGCTGGCTGAAGGAAACGTTCAGCTGCGCGAAGGCGATATGAACGCCGAATGCGACGCGGCGGACTTCACCGACGGAATGAACCTCATTGAGCTGACAAACAAGGACGGCAAAGTGATCGTTCTGCAGGAGAAGGATGAAATGAAGGCGGACAAGTTTCGTTACGACCGTAGGGACGAGTCGCGCCAAGGATGGAACGTTGAGATGCGCCGTCTGGACGATACGGGAACGCTGAACGCGCTGACGGTGACGATGCGCATGGAAACGGATGAAAACGGCGCCGCAACGGAACGGATGACCGCGGAGGGCGATGTGCGTTTGCGCCAGGACGACATTCAAGCCACCTGCGACCGCGCCGATTTTCTGGACGAGGGGAAAATCATGGAGCTGACCGGGCGCGTCGTCGTTCTCCAAGAAGGGACGCGGCTTGAAGCGGAGAGCTTTCAATACGACAACCGCGAAGGGCAGAAAAAGCAGATCGCAAAAGGCTCTCCCGCCAAATTTCGTTTTCGGCTTCCCGCTGAAGAGCCGGCGGAGGGAGCCGAAGAGCAGACCGACGAAAACGCTGAAGAGCAGATCGAGGAGAACGCGGATGGCGGTTCTTCAGACTGACGAACTTGTCAAATCGTACGGCAAGCGCGTTGTTGTCGACCATGTGAGCCTCAAGGTGAACACGGGCGAGATTGTCGGGCTTCTCGGCCCGAACGGCGCGGGAAAGACGCAGACGTTCCGCATGATCGTCGGCTTGACGCGCCCCCGCAGCGGCGAAATCTATCTGGACGGGGAGCCGCTTGCCGGGCTGCCGATGTATAAACGGGCGCGAAAGGGCATCGCGTATCTGCCTCAGGAGCCGTCCATCTTCCGAAAGATGACGGTCGGCGAGAACCTGCTGGCTGTTTTGGAAGCGCAGAAAATGTCCAAAGATGAGCAGATCAAGCGTAAAGATGAGCTGCTGCGCGAGTTTGGGCTGTCGCATCTTGAGCATAACAAGGCGTTCACGTTGTCCGGCGGCGAGCAGCGCCGGGCGGAGATCGCGCGGACGCTCACCATCGCGCCCAAATTTATGCTGCTGGACGAGCCGTTTGCAGGCATCGACCCGAAGACGATACAGGACATTCAGCAGGTGGCGGCGCAATTGCGCGAGCGCGGCATCGGCATTGTGGTGACGGATCATAACGCGGCGGAGACGCTGGAGATCGCCAACCGGGCATATCTGATTGTGGACGGCAAGATACTGTTGGAAGGCGCGCCGAGCGAGCTGCTGCAAAGCGAAGAGGCGCGCCGTTACTACTTCGGCAACGGCAGAGAATCGAGCTGAGCATGCGTACCTCCATCGGAATACGCCAGTCGCAGCGTCAAGCGCTCGCCATGACAGCAAAGATGCATCAGGCGATACGCATCATGCAGATGGACAGGCTGGAGCTGCTGGAGCGCATCGCCGAGGAGATGGAAGAGAACATCCTCCTGGAAGAGGGGGTTGACATCGACCCTGAAAACGAGTTTGAACAGGAGGCGGAGCCGCTCAACAGCGAGGAGCTGGAGGCGGCGGAAGAGGAGGAGAATTATCCTGAAATCCGCGTTGAGGATTTTATGGACGACAGCCTTCCGCCGATGCGCTCATCCATGGAGTATGAGGAGTTTGACGAGGATCGCCGCCCCGATTTCGCCGTCGAAACCACCTTTTTAGACGAGCTGCGGGAGCAGCTGGCGATGAAGCGGCTCTCCGACGGCGACCGCAAGGTGTGCGAATGGATACTCGGCAACCTGGACGACGACGGCTTTCTTGCCATAGAGCTGTCGGAGCTGGCAGACAGGGTGGGCAGGGGCGGCGACGAGGTGGAAGAGATACTGATCTACATCCAAAAAAACTTCGACCCTGTCGGTACGGCGTCCAGAAACCGCCAAGAGTTTTTCATTCGACAGATGGAAGCGGACGAGTCGTCCGACCCGATTGCGCTGGCGATGGTGCGGGAGCATTACGACGATCTGCTGCATAACAGGGCGCCGAAGATGGCGAAGGCGCTGGGATGCAATACGGAGCGCATTCAGGAGGCGAAACAGCGGCTGTCCAGCTTGAAGCTGTCGCCTGCAAGCGGTTTTTATGAGGGTTACCGCGGGAGCAAGCGGTATGCGCAGGAGACGTTTGCAATCTCCCCCGATGTGATCGTCTCCAAAGAGAACGGAGAGTATGTTGTGTCGGCGGTGAACGATTCGATACCGCCGCTTCGCCTCAACCGCAAATATCTGGACATGCTGGAGCGCGCGTCGGACCTTCGCCCTGACGAGCGGGAGTGGCTGGAACGGTATCGAGAGCGCGCGCTGGAGCTGATACGGAACATCCAGGAGCGCGGCAGGACGATTGAGATGGTCGCGCGCGAGATTTTTAAAATACAACGCGATTTTTTGGAACAAGGGGAGCGCGGTTTGAAGCCGCTCGGTCTGCGCGACATCGCCGTTCGGATCGGAAAGCATGAGTCGACCGTGAGCCGCGCGACCAACGGCAAGTACGTGCAGACCCCGCTGGGAGTGTTTGAGCTGAAGTACTTCTTTTCAAGCGGGCTGCGCCGGCGGGACGGCGGCAAGGAGTCGTCTGTCAGCGTCCGCGCCGAAATTGAGAAGATCGTGAAAAACGAGGATCCTGCAAGCCCGTTCAGCGACGAGGCGATCAGCCAGCTTTTAAAAGAGAGCGGAACGCAGGTCGCCCGGCGCACGGTCGCAAAATACCGCGGCCAACTTGGCATACCGCCGTCCAGTCAACGTAAAACCCAGTGGAAGTGAACCGCCTGACGGCGGCGCTTCCGACACACCTTCACAACAAGGAACGGAGACCCATGATGCATATCGAAATGCGATCCAAGCCTTTTCATCTACCGGCGCAGACCCGCAGCGATCTTGCGGAGCGCCTTGAGCGTCTGGCGCAGATCGGAATCGGGATCACCGACGCGGCTGCGCATATTGAGGAGCGCGGAGGGAGGTTTGATGTTGTGATCACTTTAAGCGGCAAGCGCGCCGCGTTCCGCGCCAGCGTCAGCGGAGCCGGCTCCGTTTCGCAGGCGATCGACGCGGCGCTCGCCAAAGCGGCAAAACAGCTGCGGCGGCATAAAGACCGCATCCGAAACGCGCGCCGCCGCGCTGTTCAGCCGGAGCCGCTTCAGGACAGCGGCGTTCCGCCCGTCACCGACCCGAATTCGTGAACGGAGAGGATGATGGAAAACGCGCCGCTGTCGGACAGGCAGCGCCGGCTCTTTGACAAGAACGGGTTTCTCGCAGTCCCAAACGCCCTCTCTGACGAGGAAATCCAGCAGTATGAGCGGATAAGCGATCGGATGATCGACGCGCTGGACAACAAAGGCAGTTATGTTCAGCTGCGCCCCGGCATCGTCCAGGAGCCGGCGTTCCATCCGCTCTTGACGCATTCGCCCGCCGTGCCTTACATCGCGCAGCTGCTTTCGCCGAACATACAGCTGCACACAACGGCGGTCATCTACAAATACCCGGAGCCGGACAGCGAAGAGACGCGCATGCGGCGCGGATGGCACCGGGACGCCGGCATCACGGAGGATCTTGGGCATGCGAACCTGCCGCGCGTCGGAATCAAGGCGGCGTACTGCTTGACCGACTTTGATGAACCGCTTTCGGGAATGACGCTTTTTGCTCCAGGTTCGCATCTGCTTGCGTCCCCGCTGACGATACCGAAAGGCGCCGCCGACCCTGAAGGCGCCGTGGATCTGCGTCTAAACGCCGGGGACCTTGTCCTGTTTGAAAACCGTATCTTTCATACGGCGGCGCCGAATCTGTCTGACCGCGTCTCAAAAGCGGTCATCTTCGGCTACGCATACCGATGGCTGGGCGGATACAAGGAGGCGATGCGCTCCGTTCAACCGGACGAAGCGGTTCTGGAGCAGGTGGGCGCGGTCGGGCAGCAGATACTCGGCGCGGGCGACGGGTTGGCGCGCTGGGCGGAAGAGCAGGGGTACGCGCGCCCGCCGTTTGAGTGGGTGACGGAAGCCTAAACGCGCATGCAAATCGGAGACGCGCGCATTGAGCCGGGGGCGATTCTGGCGCCGATGGAGGATGTTACAGACCAGCCGTTTCGGCGGCTGTGCAAGCGCATGGGCGCTTCGCTGCTGTATACCGAGTTTGCGGCGGCGGAGGCGATCGCGCGCGACGTTGACGCGGCGCTTCAAAAGCTGCAGTTTGGGGAGGACGAACGCCCCTTTGCCATTCAGATCTACGGCAACCGGGTGGAGGCGATGACGCGCGCCGCCGAGAAAGCGGCGGAGCTTCAGCCCGACATACTGGACATCAACTTTGGCTGCCCCGCCAAGAAGGTCGCCTACGGGGGCGAAACGTCATGCGCCGGGTCGGGTCTGCTGCGTTTTCCGGAACGCATGGAGGCGATCACGGCGGCGGTCGTTCAAGCGATGAAACCGCGCGGCATCCCTGTCACGGTCAAAACGCGCATCGGATGGGACGGCGACTCGATCAACGCGCTGGAGACCGTTGAGCGGATGGAGCGGGCGGGCGCGCAGGCGATCGCCTTCCATGGACGCACCCGCGCGCAGATGTTCAAAGGCGTCGCCGACTGGTCATGGATACGCGCCGCCAAAGACGCCGCCCGCATACCGGTCATCGGAAACGGGGATGTGGCAGCGCCGGCGGACGCGGTGCGCATGCTGAACGAAACGGGCGCGGACGCGGTCATGATCGGGCGCGGCGCCATCGGCAACCCGTGGATATTCGCGCAGACAAAGGCGCTGCTGGAAACAGGCGCGGCGCCGCCCATGCCGACCCCGGAGGAACGCGCCGGGCTGTATCTAGAGCATCTGGGCGTCGTCGCCGACTCGAAAGGGGAGCGCGGCGTCCGCCGGCTCCGCCGGCATGTGAAACGTTACCTAAGCGGTTTTCCGAACGCGGCGGAGCTGCGCGGACACATCATGCAGACGACCGACGCAGACGAGATACGCGGCATCGTATGCCGGCAGTTTCCGTCGGCGGAGCGGTTCATTCATAAACCAAAATGATGCCCCATTCGCCCGCCGCCCAGACGCGCCCGTCCGGCGCGGCGGCGACGCCGTTCAGATCCAGCGTCCGCGTCGGCGTTTCCATGCGCGTCCATGTGACGCCGCCGTCCAGCGTATGAAGCAGCGTCGCCGATTCGCCCGCCGCCCACGCTTCCGCCGCGGAGACCGGGGCAACCGCGTTGAGACTGACCGTGGAGGCGTTGCTGATCTGGGCAACCCATGTGTTCCCGCCGTCTGTGGACTGCAGGATCGTTCCGCCTGTGCCGACGATCCAGCCCGTTTTGCCGTCAGGGGCGAATGCGATGTCGTTCAGTTGCTCAAAGACGTTGGAGTCGATCGCTTCCCAGGTGTCGCCGCCGTCGGTTGTGCGGATGATGGCGCCGGCTAAGCCGACCGCTGTCATCTCGCTTTTGGAAAGAATTGCCAGCCCGTAGAGCGTGTTGAGAGACGCCTCTTGAGCGTTCGCGGTGTGGGATGTCCATGTAGCGCCGCCGTCTTCGGTTTTGATCGCCTTCGCGTTTTCTCCGACGAGCCAGCCCGTTTTGCCGTCCGGCATGAATTCGATGGCGTTGGAGGGGAGGGACAGTTCCGCCCCGTCGCTTGTGGCGATGCGCCGTTCTTGTCCTGTCTCGCTTCGCGTGTTTTGGAGCGGCAGCCATGCGTTTCCGTCTCTTGTTTCAAAAAAGGTGCGGTTGTCGCCAACGACAAAGCCTTTTTTGGGGCTGACTATTGCTAAGCCGAACAGCTGGAAAGGGGCGTTGATTCTCTGAAGTTCCCATGAGACGCCCCCGTCGCGGGTCGCGTAGATCGTCCCGGCGGCGCCGGCCGCCCAGCCGTTTTTTTCATCGACAAACTCGATGGAGAACAGGTCGGGATGGCTGTATATGGTGTCCCAGCTTTCGCCGGCGTCGGTGGAGCGGAGAAGCGTGCCGTATTCGCCGACGGCGACCAGCGTGTTCGCGTCCAGCCATGAGATGTCGTTGATGCGCGCGAAGGTCGGGCGCGGTTCAATGCGCGTCCAGGAGCTGCCGCCGTCGTTCGTTTTTAAGACGACGCCGAACTCCGCGCCGGCGATGCCGATATTCGCGTTCGCAAATTCCACTTCCCAGATCGGCTCCGGCATTCCGTTGGAGTTCGGCACATTCATGTTCATAGCCGCCCATTCGCCGCTTCCGTCGAAGCGCATGCCAGCTCCGTTTCCGCCGACTGCCCACATCGCGCCGCCGACGGAGCTGACCGTCTTGATCGACATGCTGGCGATGCTTTGGGGGATCCTTTGGGATATCCATGTGTCGCCGCCGTCTTCGGTGTACAGCGCGGTGGCGGCGTCGCCGACGATGACGCCCTTTACCGGCGTTTCAAAGTACACATCGCGCAGGTCGTTGTTCGTTTCGGTGTTGAGCGGTTCCCATGTCATTCCGCCGTCCGCCGTTCGAAAGGCGGCGCCTCCGTCTGCGGCGATCCAGCCCTGCTTTTCATCGATAAAGAAGACCGAGTTCAGCGCCGGGCTGGCTCCGACATTCAGGAGCAGCCAGCTGTCTCCGCCGTCGTCCGTTTTGATGATGACGCCGTTTTCACCGCAGACGAATCCGATCGTCTCGTTCAGCATAAACACATGTTTCAGCTCCGAGTTTTTCTTCTCTGGCGCCAGAGAAGCGTTCAACGAGACGGCGGTCCATGTTAAGCCGCCGTCGGTCGTCCTGCCGACGGTCGCTCGGTTTGCGGCGATGACGCCCAGTTTTGAGTTGGCAAAGTCGACCGCTTGGATATGGCGCGTCATTTGCCATTTGCGCGCATATTTCCATTCCGCGGCGTCCGCCGCCCCTAAGAAGAGCGCCGTCCAGATCAGCGCAACCGCAACAACATATTTTCGCAGCATGATTTCTCCATATAACAGCCCGCGCAACGCGCCTACATATCATGATGAGTATAAACGTCTTTTGAAGCGGCGTCAACATACAGGATTCGGGGCGGCGCGTCCGATTCCCCCCTTGAAAAGGGGAGGAACCAGGGGGTTTAAAAGGATGGGCGCGGCGGCTGCGGCGCCTTTAAGATTCCCGCTTACGCGGGAATGACGCCCGGCGGCGCGTCCGATTCCCGCCTTGAAAAGGGGGGCTAGGGGGGTTTAAAGGACGGGCGCGGCGGCTGCGGCGCCTTTAAGATTCCCGCTTACGCGGGAATGACGCCCGGCGGCGCGTTATATCCCTTGACCCGTCCCCCGCTCTCCTTTAAGCTAAGGGAAACCGACTCAAACAGGAGCCGCGCATGAAACGCCGCCTTCATTGCCTATGCGCCTTCTTATTGACAGCATGCGCGTTCCAGGCGTTTTCGTCGCCTGAAATCTCGCGCCTTGGCCTTCCAGAAGGCGCCAAGCTGCGCATCGGCAGAGGTACCATCCACTCGCTCGTCTACTCGCCGGACGGCAAACGGATCGCCGCCGGGAGCAGCCTCGGCGTCTGGATCTACGACGCGCTTTACGGGAACGAGATCGCGCTGTTTGATGGACATACAGGCGAAGTCTATTCGGCGGCGTATTCTCCGGACGGGACAAAAATCGTCAGCGCCAGCGGCGACGCAACGATACGCATCTGGAACGCCGAAACAGGCGACACGCTCAAAACGCTGACGGGGCATACCGACAAGGTTTATTCGGCGGCGTATTCTCCCGATGGCAAGCGCATCGTCAGCGCCAGCGGCGACGCAACGATACGCATCTGGAACGCCGAAACAGGGGGCGCGCTCAATACGCTCACTGGGCATGATTATTCTGCCGATTTGGCGGCGTATTCCCCAGACGGCAAGCGCATCGTCAGCGTGAGCCGTCAAACCGAAGTGTGGGTCTGGGACGCCGAGACGGGCGATCTTCTCCACATGCTAGAAGGGCATGTTTATATGGTCCAGTCGGCGGCGTTTTCGCCGGACAGCAAGCGCATCGCCAGCATAGGCGACGACGGGGGCGCGCGCATCTCGGACGCCGAGACGGGCGGCTTTCTCAAAAAGCTTCTGCCTAGTACGCCGGGCTTGCTTTATTCGATCGCATTTTCGCCGGACGGAAAATATATTGCAGGAGGAAACCGCTCCAGCCTGCAGCTGTGGAACGCCGCCAGCGGCGCGCCTCTTCCGCCGTTTAAACAAAAAGAAGGGGCGTATGAGATCGCATTTTCGCCGGACGGGCATTCCATTGCGAGCGTTCATGACGGCATCGGCATTCGCATCTGGAACATCAAAATACGCGCCCTTGTCCGAACGATTGAGGGGCATATGAACTTTGCTATGTTCGCCGCCCTCTCGCCGGACGGCAAGCGTATTGCTGTCGAATCGCAAAGGGAACACATTCAGATACGGGATGTCGAGACAGGGA
This sequence comes from Candidatus Poribacteria bacterium, assembly GCA_963665845.2. GTDB lineage: Bacteria > Poribacteria > WGA-4E > JAPPNK01. Next base: position 477,488 of record OY762492.1, on the reverse strand, counting down.
AGCTGCTCAAAACGCTGAAAAGATTGGGGCGGTACCGATCAGCGGCGTTTTCGCCGGACGGAAAATCGGTCGTCAGCGCAGGTTGGCGCGATGGGTTACACATATGGAACGCTGACACAGGATCGATTCGCCTTCCGCTGACAGGGCATACAAGCTCAATCACTTCAGTCGCGTATTCTCCGGACGGCAAGCAAATCGTCAGCGCCAGCTACGATAACACAGTACGCGTCTGGGATGTCAAGACGGGAATCCTTCTCAAAACGCTGACAGGGCATATAGGAGTCGTCGATTCGGCGGCGTACTCTCCGGACGGCAAGCAAATCGTCAGCGCGAGTTGGGATGAGACGGTACGCGTCTGGGACGCGGAGACAGGCGCGCTTCTTAACACGCTCAAAGGACCTACAAAAGGGTATGCAAGAGGCGTCTCTTCGGCGGCGTATTCTCCTGACAGCAAGCGTATCGTCAGCGCAAGCGACGACAAGACCGTACGCGTCTGGGACGCTAAGACGGGCGCCCTTCTCAAAACGCTTGAAGGACATACGGATGAGGTTAAATCCGCCTCCTATTCGCCGGACGGCAAGCATATCGTCAGCGCAAGCGACGACCAAACGGCGCGCGTCTGGGACGCCGAAACAGGCGCGCTTCTCAAAACAATCAAAGGGCATAAAGGATGGGTCGTTTGGGCGGCGTTTCTGCCGGACGGAAAGACGCTGGCGACCGCAAGCCGCGACGATACCGTCATCCTTTGGGACGTCTCCGACCTGTAGCCGCCTGATAGTACGATCATACGGGATATTCGCGGCGCCGCTAACGGCGGTAGACTTCGTACGACAGGTTCGGGAAAAGGTTGTCGCGTTTCTCGATTTCCCGCAGCCATGCCTTGTCCATCTCGCCGTTTTTCAGGTCTTCATACAGTTTGGTGAACCGCGCCAGATGCGTATGCACCCGCTGGACGGCGTATTCCACCGTCGTCCCGGTCGCGATGATGAACGCCCAGTCGCTGCTCTGCGCCAAAAGCAGCTCCCGCGCCGCCTGATTCAACGCGCGCCGCTCCAGCGCCGTCGGCTCAACAAACCGCGCCGCCAGCTCCATCATGCGCTCCCCCGCCTTGTTCATATGCGGATAGATCCAGTCGTTCGTTTCGTTCAGCCACACCTCAAATGTGCCGTTCTTCCCCCAGCTCGACAGCGCCGGTTCGGCGACCTGATTCACAGGATACATGTCCAGATAATCGCTCGGAGAGACGAGGCGCAGCGCGTCCTGATCAAAATGAATCTTGCGGAACAGATAATCCAAAAACAGCGGACCCTCAAACCACCAATGCCCAAACAGCTCCGCGTCGTAGTTGGAAACGATAAGCGGCGGTCTGTCCATATGCGGCGCGGCGCGCGCGATTTGCGCTTGCCGTTTACGCAAAAAGTCCTCCGCATGCTCCGCCGCCCGCTCGCGCGCCCAGCCGGGGTGGTAGGTTGCCTTCTCGTCCGTGTCCCCTGTGATGCGGTAGTATTTGATGCCCATCATATGCCGTATGTTCGGGTCATGCAGATACCGCTGTATCTTTTCATGGGGCAGGTCGAAGCCGATGTCGCGGTAAAATTCGCGGTAGTCGGGATGTCCAGGATAACCGACCTCGCGGCTCCACACCTGATGCGTCGTTTCCAGATCGCGCCCAAACGCCGCGACGCCCGACCGCGTCGTCAACGGAGCGTACAACCCGTACAACGGCGTCGGCTGCGCGTTCAAGATGCCATGCGCCTCCAGGTAAAAATAGCGCAAACCGCATTCCGCCAACAGCTCCTCTATGCCGGGCGCGTAGGCGCATTCCGGCAGCCAGATTCCCTGCGGGGCGCGCCCAAACTTTTCCCAGTACTGATCAACCGCCACCTGTATCTGCGCCCTCTGCAAGACGCGCCCAGATTCTGAAAAGCGCATCAACGGCAAGAGACCATGCGTCGCGCCGCACGCGATGATCTCCAGCGAGCCGATCTCCTGAAAATGCCGAAACGCCTGAACAAGATCGCTTCCGTAATCGTCTTGAAAACGGCGCAGAGAGTCGGCAAACAGCTCATAATGCATCTCCGCCAGCGGATAAAACTCGCGCGATCCGCGCAGACGCTTCATCTCGCTCTCCGCCAGCTCCATGCGCTGCTCAAGATACCGAACATAACGCTTCTGCAAGAGCGGGTCGGACAGCATCTCCGCCAGCGGCGGCGTCAACGACATGGCGAGGCGAAATGGGACGCCGTCCCGCTCCAGCCCTTCAAAGACGCCCAGCAGCGGCAGATAGGTCTCGGTCGCCGCTTCAAAAAGCCAGTCTTCCTCCATGAAGCGCGAACGCTCCGGGTGCCGCACAAACGGCAGATGCGCATGCAGCGTCAACGCGAGATAGCCGTTCGCCATATTATGGAACCGTATGCGAGGAGGGAAGGGCGCGGTTCAGGTCGGGGGTGAGGGCGTCCGTGTCGGCTTTTGGGGGAGGGTCGGGATGCGCCGTTTCAAGCCGCGTTCCGTTTTCATCCGCGGTACCTTTGCCCCATTCCGTTTGCGGCTCCGTTTTTTTATGCATTTCTTGGGTTGAATGGTTTTGTATTAAACGGGCGGGAGGCGTCGGCTCTCCCAACTTTCTGACCGCGCCGAAACGCGCCTCCGTCCAATTCGACGCGCCATGGCGTTCAATATGCCAGTGGCGCGTCCCGTCGACTACAACGGCGCGCTCCTCAAACTCATCCATGGCGACGACCAGCTCCCAGGGCGCTTCCTCATATCTGCGCATCGTTTCAGCGCTGGCGTCCCAATAGACGACGATGCGGTCGGGTCCGACCGTTAGAATGGTCAAGGCGTCTTCCATGTAGCTTTCAGGCAGCGTTTCAAGAACGGGCGCGCCGACCTTGACCGCCGGCTCCATCGTCTCCATCCGTTTCGCCGGCGGCGCAGAGGGAGCCGTCGGCACGGACCAAAACCGCCATGCGTCCGAAGAGACGGAAAAGCTGGATGCGCTCTCATGGACAGGCGCCGAACGCCCCGCTTTTTTAGACATAAATTCCACCTCTGCATTTCAAAACGGCTCTAAAACCAAACCATCGCCAAAGCGTCCGCGCCGCCTGTCGCTGTCATTCCCGCGCCTCTGGCCGTCATTCCCGCGTAAGCGGGAATCTTAAGGCATCGCAGCCGCCCGCGCCCGCCTTTAAACCCCCCTAGCCCCCCTTTTCAAGGGGGGAATCGGACGCTCCGCCCGCCGACATGCCCCAACTAAAGACCAAAGTCAGCGCAATTTAATTGTAGCGCGCGCCCTGCCCAGTATATAATAAAAAATGATGCTCAAAACGCTCAACCGCGCCATTGACGCCGCCGCGCTAATCTGGTTTCCCGCCGGCTTAGTCCTCCTATGGGCTATGGCGCCGCGTCTGGACGACATGTACGCCGTCTGCGTCTTTCAAACAGCGCTCGGCTACCCATGCCCCGGATGCGGCATGACCCGCTCCATCGCGTATCTGCTCCGCGGGCGCATTGTCGACAGCTTTGCGCTTCATCCGCTCGGCGCGTTGACCGTTCTCGCCGGCGCCGCCGTGTGGCTGTTCTGCCTCGGCATGCGGTTCAAGGGCTGGGTTTTGCCAAGAGCCACCGCCTTTCTCATCCTTGCGGCGTTGGCTGTCTTCACGCTTGTTTGGATCGTCCGCTCCTACTTTTACCTATCGAACGGGATTCCAGACTTTTTCCGTTAAACCAGTATGCATGGGCTTCGGCTCACCAGCAGGCTCAGATCGTTGTGCGAGAACGCCGCCCGAAACGCTTCTTTTGCCGCCGCCATGTTGTTCGGATCGAAAACCCGTGTCAACCCAATCTGCAGCGCCGGCGCAAAATCTTCCGGCAGCAGCGGTTTCACCCGTTCGCCCATTCCGGTTACGCCGGTCGTCGGACTCGGCTGGCAGCCGGAGAGCGCCGTCGTCATGTTGTCTAAGACCAGAATGACGATCGGGGCGCGGTTGTACGCCGCGTTCGCCGCCGCCGGCAAGCCTGTATGAAAGAAGCCCGAATCGCCGGGGCAGGCGATAACGCGCGTATGCGGATTCGCATGCGCTATCCCGCACGCGATGCCGACGCAGGCGCCCATCGCCGTTTTGACATCCAGCATTTCCAGCGGCGGAAGCATGACCCGAACCGCGCACCCTGGATCCGCCAGCACAACGCCTTTCTCCCCCCGCTCCTCCAGTACCGCCCGCAAAGCGCGAAAGGCGGGGTCGTACGGGCAGCCCTCGCACAGCCCGTCGCTGACCGGCGGGACGAGAGCGGACGCCGAAACGGGCGGCGCGTTGAACCGCGTGAACGCGGACGCCGGCGGCGCGTTGACGCCCAAGAACGCCGCGACCCCCTTCGCTATCTGCGGAGCCAGCAGTTCGCCCTCTCTTGGAAAAAAACCGCCGCCCGACGCGGTACGGCGCCCGGCGGCAACCGCCGAGATTCCCCGCTCATGCGCCAGCGCCTTCGCCTGCGTTTCGATGATCGGATCCGTCTCCTCCACAATCAGAACGCGCTCGCATTGCTCTAAAAAGCGCGCGATCAAATCCGCGGGAAGCGGATGCAGCGTTCCCAGATCCAGCCGCGCGATCGGCTCCCGATACTCGATCCAATCTAGAACCGCGTCCAGCTTGGAAGCGGCGAAGCCCGCCGACAAGATGCCGACCCGCGCGCCTTCAGGGAGAGAAAGGCGGTTGAAGGGCGAACGTTCAAACTCTTCAGCGGCAAGTTCCAACTTCGCATGCAGGGCGCGCCGCCGCCCGACAACATTGGAGGTGGTCGCGATCCAGCGCCGTTCGGGTCGGTCTAAGGTGAGATCGACAGGCGCAGGCGGGTTCGTTTTTTGGTTGAGTACAACGGGCGGATCGGAGCCGTCGTCTGTGAAGGCGAAGCTGCGCGTCTCCCGAAGAATGACCGGCAGCTCCAGCCGTTCCGACAGGTCGAACGCATGGCGCATCATGGCGGCGGCGTCCTGAATGCGCGTCGGCTCCAGCGCCGGCAGCTCCGCAAAGAGAGCCAACGCGCGCGAATCCTGTTCGTTTTGGGACTTATACGCGCTCGGATCGTCCCCTATCAGCAGGACGCAGCCGGCGCGCGTTCCCAGCAGGTTCACCGCCATGAGCGTGTCCAGCGCTACATTCAGCCCGACCCCCTTCGAACAAAAAAGCGACCGCAAACCGGACGCCGCCGCCCCCCAGCACAGCTCCAGCGCCGCCTTCTCGTTGATTGACCATTCGGCGTAAATGCCGCGCTCCTTCGCAACGCGCAGCAGCTGCGTCAACACAGCCGTGCTGGGAGAACCTGGATAGCCCGCGGCGACGCGAACCCCCGCCTGAACCGCCCCTTGAAACAATGCCTGCTCGCCGTTCATACGCCCATTCTACCACAGAGCGGCGGACGGCGGAAGTCGACCAACCTCATGCGTAAAGTTGAACGAACAAGGCATTTATTCATGGGAAAAAGCCCCGCCAGGCCAAATCGTCATTCCCGCGCAAGCGGGAATCTTAGGCGCCGCCGTTGTCGTCTGAACTAGGATTGCCAAGATTGAAAAGATTAACAAGATCGGTATTTGTAGGCGGCGCTCCAGATTCTTGGCAATCCTTTCATCCTTTAATCCTAGTTCAAAAGCCTATCATTCCCGCGCCTCAAAGAATGCCGGTCCGGCGAAGCTCGGCGACCAAGAACGCCTGATCGCGGTCCCCCTTGACCGAGTTGCATGCGCCGCACAGCAGCTGCAGGTTGTCGAGATGATCTGAACCGCCCTTGCTCTTCGGGACGATATGATCAATCGTGAAATTCCTGAACGGAAACGCGATTTGACAGCCCGCGCATTCGCCCTCCTGCTTCCCAAACAACGTATGCTTATGCGTCCGGTAATTCGGCAGCTTGCCGAGATCGGTACGGTTCGGAATGTCGGTTCGATGCGCCATCGGATGCTGGGTGAACAGAAGCGGGTTGTCCTTTTCAATCCGTATCTTGACCAGCTGCGCAGCCTTCGGCGACAGATCGATTCCCGCCCATTGACGGTTCAAACGCTCGGCGGCGACGCATGCGGTCGCGCAGCCGCAGAACGGATCCAACACCATATCGCCTTCTTTAGACGACGCCTTGATGATCCGCTCCAACAAGGCGATCGGCTTCTGCGTTGGATAGCCGATCCGTTCCTTTGACTGCGAATTGATGATCGGAATTGACCATACATCGTCTATCTTTTTGCCTTGCATTTCGTCCAGATACTGCTTGCGCCGTTTTTTGCCCGCTTTTGTGATGAACGTATAACCCCGCCTGTCCAGCTCCGCTTCTTTATCGGAGGATAGTTTCCCTAAGTTTTGATCCAGCCATTTCCTGCCGTCCGCGTCCTTTCGGGCGCGTTGAAGCATGTATTCCGGAAGCGGACCGAATTGCGGGTTGAATGTCCATACAGCGCCTTTGCTGTAAAGCAGCATGGTGTCATGCTTCTTTGGGAAATTGGACGTTGTTTTGGAGGGGCCGCCGTAATGCCAGACGATTTCATTTCTAAAATTCGCTTTTCCGAAGACCGCGTCCATCGTCAGTTTTAGATATTGAGACGCTGTCGAGTCGCAATGGAGGTAGATAGCGCCTGTCGGCTTTAAAATGCGTTTCATCTCCAGCAGGCGTACCGCCATCATGATCGCATACGATTTCATGCCCTTGCTGTGGGCGGAACCCGCGGCGGCGATCACATCATACAGCGCCGGCTCCCTCTCGGCGATTTCGCCATGCCATGCGAGGTCAACATCGTCCAGCGTCCATGTATCTTTGAACGCGGCGCCCGCCGCGTCCGACCCGACCGGCGCCGAGTAGTTTTTATTGGAATTGAACGGCGGATCTAAGTAGATCAGGTCAACGCTGTCCGAATTCATGCCGCGCATGATGTCCAGGTTGTCGCCTGTCCACATCGCGCGGTTCGCCCAGTTCGGCTTGCCTTGACTCATGACCGCTCCTTGATCGTTTCTCTCATGCGTCCAATATAATGCAATGTCTAGGGGAAATCCACTGACCTTACGTTTTTGGTTGGGACATGCCGGCAGGCGAACGCGGACGTCATCTGCGGCGCCTCTGGATTCCTGCTTGCGCGGGAGTTTCCGCTCGTATCCGCCGGTCGGTTCAAAGACGACCATGTTGATGTTGGGGTGGGTCGTCAGGAGGCGTTTGATGAACCGCTTGATGGGGCTCGCGGCGTTTTTGATGGTGGAAGTTTCCCCGCCGTTGATGGAGATTTCAAGCGTGTCTTTGGACACGTCGATTCCGGCGGCGATTTTGTTGTTGTTTGCGTCGTTGCGTGGTATGGTCATTTTCGTTCTCCTTTCAGGAGAAAAGGACAAGGAGGACCGGCCTCCCAACTTGTATTCTGTAACAAGAACACTGTATCTGTGCGGAGCCTCCGGTCTTTCTTGTCTTCTTTGCGCGGCTCTCGATACTCCCGCACGGCGCCGCTGCGAAGCAACGCGCCCAAGACGGTCTGGAGTCTCACCGCGCTACCCCTTAAGTATGCGCTTACTCGAGGGGCAAGATCATCATACAAATGACGGTCTGGTTAGCGGCGCCTTTTTCTCATGAATAGAGCGATTGTCGGTTCAAAGGTCCCAACTTTATGCATAAGGTCAGAGGAATCGGACGCGCGCCGCGAATATCCCTGTATAAGCGAACTGCCGTCAGGAAGGTTGAGTTGCGCTCTCTCCGAAGCGGATGTATGATACGTTAAACAAGCGGGATTGGAGCGGAAAATCATGAAAAGGTCTCATCTGCTGTTGGCGCTGCTACTGGGCGGGGCGTCGGTGCTGGTTTTCAGTCAATGTCAGTCGGCGCAGCGTCCATCCGCCAACCTCTCCGTCGCGGAGTCGTTTGAAACAGCGCTCGCCGATGTGGTGGAGCGGAGCCGCCCTGCAGTGGTCTCGATTTCTGCGAATGCGACCGTCGGCAGCAGGTCTCGTTTTGGGTTTGGGCAGATTCCTGTCACCGGCACGGGCTTTATCTTTCATCCTGACGGGTACCTTTTGACCAATGAGCATGTGGTGAGCGGCGTCAGAACAGCGCAGGCGCAGTTCACAAACGGGGAGGTCCGCAGCGCCCGCGTGATCGGCTCCGATCCGAACACCGACATTGCCGTCTTGAAAATTGAGACGGCGGAGGGGGACGCCAAGTTTCCGTGGCTGAAACTGGCCGATTCCGATTCGGTGCGCGTCGGCCAGTTTGCGGTCAGTTTAGGCAACCCGCTTCGGCTCAATTTTTCGGCAAACATCGGCATTGTGAGCGCCAAGGGGCGGCAGAATTTGATCGGACGCCGAACGGAAGACGATCAAACGATTCGCTATCAGGATTTCATTCAGACCGACGCCTATATGAATGTCGGCAACAGCGGCGGTCCGCTGCTCAATCTGCGCGGCGAAGTGGTCGGGATCAACACCATGATACGCACCCGCCAAAGCTCCGATCAGTATGTCGGTCTCGGTTTTGCGATACCGAGCAACATCGCGCAGATCATCAGCAAGCAGCTGATGGAACGGGGCAGAGTCGTGCGCGGCTGGCTCGGCATCGAATATCGGACCAGTTCAGAAGGCATTGAGGTCCAGGAAGTGGTTGATGCGTCGCCTGCGGGCGAGGCGGGTTTCCAGCGCAACGACATCATCGTCGCCGTCGATTCAACCCCCCTGGACGCCGCCGATCCAGACGAGCTTCAGAAACAGTTTCAGTGGATGATCGCCATGTCCCCTGTCGGAAAGAAGACCCGTTTCAGGACGCTGCGCAACGGAGTGGAGATCGATATTGATGTGATTTTGGGCGAGATGCCGGCGGCGCATGCCGGGCGCGCCGAACCGCGCTATCCGTTGATGGCGCAGCTCGGCATTCGAGGCGTCAAAAAGATGTGGCCGCATTTGGCGGCGGGATACTATTTTTCTGAAGGAGACGCCGGCGCGCATATCGGGCGGATAACGGAAGACAGCGCGGCTGATCAGGCAGGCATTCGAGAAGGCGACCTTGTGACGGAGGTGAACGGAAAAGCGGTCAGCTCGCCCGCCGAGCTGGAAAGCGCGCTTTTTCATTTAACCGCTAACGAAAAGGAAACAACCGTTTCGTTCACGGTGAAGTCTCCTGGCGAAGAGGCGATGTCGGAACCGACCGCCCGCGAGGCGGCGATCCCGATGGAAGCGCTGCGAAAATGAAAGGGCGGCTATGGCAAAATCGGTCGGCGTCGGCATCTTAGGTCTGGGCGTACACGGCGCCCGTTACGCAAATCATCTGCTTCAGGGCGATGTTCCAAACGGACGTCTGGTTGCAGTTCACCGGCGCAACCAGCCTCTAGGAAAGGCGTTTGCGGAGGAGCATGGCTGTCGTTTTGCGGCTTCTCCTCAAGGCGTTCTTGAGGATGAGCAGGTTCAGGCGGTCGTCGTCGCCGCGCCTCCCAATGTCCACGCCGAATTGACCGAGCAAGCCGCCGACGCCGGAAAGCATGTTTTATGCGAGAAGCCGATGGCGCGTTCATCGGAGGAGTGCCGGCGGATGATCGCCGCTGCCGAACGGAACCGCGTTCTGCTGGGAGTCGCGCAGACGATGCGCTTCACCCCCCTGCTCGGCGCGCTGCGCGATCAGCTTTCAAGCGTCGGCGATCTCTACGCCGTCAACGCCGCAATGCGCCATGAGCGTACGCAAAAAGAGTGGCATTTGGACAAGGCAACCTCCGGCGGGGGAGCCGTCCTAGAGATCGGCGTACATCTGTTCGACGCGGTCCGCTATTTGACGGGCGAAGACATTGTACATGTGTATGGAGAAACGCGCGCCGCTCCTGGTCAAGAGGTGGAGGAGTATGCGAGAGGAGCCGCCCGACTCGAAAACGGCGCATCGGTCGGGTTTGAAATCGCAAAGTGCGTCAACGGCAGAGCCGCCTTTTTCGAGCTGGTCGGTTCTGAAGGAAGCGTCTGCGCAGACGTACAACGCGACCAGTTGACGCGCATTCATGGCAGGGAGTCGGAGCCGCTGGAGACGCCGGAGAACGCATGGGCGATCCCGCTTGTGTTGAATCAATTCTGCGAAGCGGCGTTGACAGGAGGGGCGCCCGCCGTGACAGGCGGGGATGGGCTGCATGCGGTGGCGGTCGCCGAAGCGTTTTACCGTTCCGCCGCTTCGGGCGCGTCCGAGGCGGTTGACCTATAATCCCGCGCAGCATTTAACCAAAAGAACGGAGCGACCCGCCGATGCCCAAGCCGACCGACATTCGCATCTTGGAGGCAACCTACGATTTTGAGGAGCATCCCTACCGTACCCCGTTGAAGTTTGGGGGCGTCAAGACGGATCATTGCGTCCTGTTCAATGTCCGCCTGCGGGCGCGGACGCGGGACGGCAAGGAGGCGGAAGGGTTCGGCTCCATGCCGTTGGGGAATGTGTGGGCGTTTCCGCCGCGGCATGTTCCGTTTGCGTCCAGCCTTGAAGCGATGAAAAGGCTCGCCGCGGCGGCGGCGAAGACGGCGGCGGATTCGAACCTGATCGCCCATCCTTTAGACCATTCGGAGGAGCTGCGCCCCGAATTGGAACGGCTGGCGGCGCAGATTTCAACCGAAATGGAGCTGGAAACGCCGATGCCCGATCTGTGCATGCTGGTAACAACCAGCGCCATCGACGCCGCGATTCATGACGCTTTCGGCAAGGCGAACGGGATCAACAGCTACAACGCCCTCGGCCGCGAGTATGCCGCGCATGATCTAAGCCGGTATCTGGACAATCAGTTTCAGGGCAAGTATCTGGACGCCTATGTGCATGACCGCCCCCAGCCCGCGATGCCGCTTTATCATCTTGTCGGCGCTTTGGATCCGCTGACGGACGGCGATGTGTCGGAGCCTGTCGGGGACGGGCTGCCGGAGACGCTCGCGGAATGGATCGAAGCGGACGGACTGCGGCATTTGAAGGTGAAGCTGAATGGGGACGATCTGGATTGGGACGCGCAGCGGCTGCTGGATGTGAACCGCGTCGCGTCGGAGTGTCGGGACGGGCATTGGCAGTATTCCGCCGATTTCAATGAGCGGTGCGAGAATGTGGAGTATCTGCTGGAGTTTTTGAGCCGCGTTCAGGAGAGCGGCGGCGGCGCGTTTGAGCGTTTGGCGTATATTGAGCAGCCGACAGACCGCGACCTGCGGGCAAACCCAGAGAACCGCGTTGAAAAAGCCGCCGCCGTGAAACCTGTTGTGATTGATGAGTCGTTGACCGATTACGAGACGCTGCTTCTGGCGCGCGATCAGGGGTATTCGGGCGTCGCGCTGAAGGCATGCAAGGGGCAGTCCGAGTCGCTGGCGATTGGGGCGGCGGCGATTGAGTTCGGAATGTTTCTTGCGGTTCAAGATTTGACCTGTCCAGGCGCCTCTTTTTTACATTCGGCGGGTCTGGCGGCGCGCGTCAAGACGGTGACAGCGATAGAAGGCAACGGGCGGCAGTACTGCCCCAAAGCGAACGAAGGCTGGCAAGACCGCTTCCCAGGCCTGTTCCATATAACCGACGGAACCGTCAAAACAGGCGACCTCAACGGACATGGCTTAGGGCATTGAAGCCAGGCGTCCAGCGTCCGATCCGTCATTTCCGCCCCGCTCAACAGCCGACGTTCACAGAAATATGTAGCGCTGGGCGGCGGGATGACGTATATTAAGGCAAACATACAGGAGAGGGTGTTTATGCCGTTCGCTTCGAGATTTGCCCGTTACGCGTTTCTTTCGCTTGCCGTTCTCATTAGTTCGCCGCATTTTGCCTCCTCTAAGAGCATGTCGGCGCCGCCCGATTTTCCGCTTCAGGCGGTGGCGCAGAAGGTCGCCGCTGTTGAATCGCGGGGCGTTCAGTTCGGCATCTATATTCAGGAGCTGGGCGGCGTCGAGATTTTATCTTACCGCCCCAATGCGCCGTATGTTCTTGCGTCCAACACGAAGCTGTTCACGACTGCGGCGGCTATTTTGGGGCTGCCGGAGTCGTTTCGGTGGAAAACAGAAGCGCGCGTCAACGGAAACGAGCTGTGGATCGTCGGCGGCGGCGACGCCGCGTTTCATATCATAGACGGCTATTCGCATCCCGATAAGTTTTTAGACGAGCTGGCGCTGAAACTGCGCGGGCGCGGTCAAACCGCGTTTCAAGAGCTGGTGGTGGACGCGCGTTATTTTGACGATGTTTATCAGCACCCGTACTGGCCTGCGGATCAGCTGCGGAAGCGTTACGCCGCGCCGGTGTCCGGGCTGCCGTACGCGCGCGGGATGGTTCGCATGAAGATCGGAAAGTCATCGGTCTATTCGGCGTCGTCAAACCCTGTGTCCGTTGCGAAGACATTTTTGAAGCACGGTCTGCGGAAGCGCGGCATTCAGATCGCCGACGCGCGAGAGGCGCGCCCGAACGAGGCGGCGCCGTCCATACAGAATCAGGTTTATGTTCAAGAGTCGGCGTTGTCTTTGCTAGAAGCGGTCGTCAAAACGAATGTGGACAGCGACAATTTTCTTGCCGAGCATCTGCTGAAAACGCTCGGCGCTGAATTGAGAGGCGACGGCAGCTTTGAGGGGGGAGCGTTGGCGGTACAGGATGTTTTGTCGAACCTCGGCGCTCCGCTGACAACCTTTACGCAGATGGACGGCTCCGGCTTGGCGCGCAAGCGCAACGGCGGCAACCGCGCCTCTGCAAGGGATGTGGTGCTTCTGCTGCGCATGATGGGTTCGCATCCTGAAGGCGCCCCGTTTGTCGAATCGCTGGCGGTCAGCGGGCGTTCTGGCACGCTCAAAAACCGCTTTTCAAACGGTCCGCTGCGCGCTTCGGTCGTCGCGAAGACGGGTCTCATCAAGGGTTCCGTTTGTCTTTCGGGTTATCTCATTCGTCAAAAAGACCGCGCCGCCCTGTTTGCCGTTCTGGCGAACTATAACGCGGCCGACACCTACGCAATCCGAGAGAGCGTCCGCGAGACGCAGCATACGATCTTGCGCGCCGTCTGGCAGTATTTGGGTCAACCGCAGCCCCCGATTTCAGCGGCCGCGGTTCTGCTCAATGAGCGGTTTGAACGGATACGCGAAATCAATCGAACAGCGCGGTAAGGAGAGTCGCATGGACTGCTTGATCGGAGTCGACATCGGAACGACCGGCGCCAAAACGATCCTGATCGATTCTAGCGGACGTCAGCTTGCCAGCGCGACTGAAGAGTATCCGCTTTCAAATCCGCAGCCGAAATGGTCGGAACAGGACCCCGAGCGGTGGGTTCAGGCGGCGCTCAACACAATGCGCGACGCGCTCCGCAAGGCGGGTATATCGGCGCAGAACGTCAAGGGCGTCGGTTTTTCCGGACAGATGCATGGGCTTGTTCTGCTGGATGAAGCGGGCGATGTCCTGCGTCCAGCGATCTTATGGAACGATGTGCGCACCACGGAACAATGCCGCGAGATCGAGTCGGTCGTCGGGCGCGAGATCTTGTTTCAAGAGACATGCAATCCTGCGCTGGAGGGTTTCACGGCGCCAAAAGTTTTATGGGTACGCCGGCATGAGCCTGAAATCTATGAACGGGCGCGGACGATTCTTCTGCCGAAGGATTATGTCCGTTACCGCTTGACGGGCGAGCTGGCGATGGAGGCGTCGGACGCGGCGGGAACGCTGCTCTACAATGTGCGCGAACGCCGCTGGTCGAAGCCTGTTCTGGACGCGCTCCAGATACCGACCGAGTGGATGCCGCCCGCGTATGAATCGTCCGACATCTGCGGAAGGGCGACAAGCGAAACCGCCGAGAAGACGGGGCTGCCCGTAGGAACGCCTTTTGTCGGCGGAGGCGCCGACAACGCATGCGCCGCGGTCGGCAACGGCATCGTCGTGGAGGGCAAAGCCGCCGCGAGCCTCGGCACCTCCGGCGTCGTCCTGGCGCATACCGACAAGCCGCTGGTTGACCCTGACATGCGCGCGCATACGTTCTGCCATGCGGTTCCTGACAAATGGTATTCGATGGGCGTGATGTTGTCGGCGGGGGGCGCGTTTCGCTGGCTGCGCGACGCTCTTTGTCAAGAAGAAGCGGCGGAGGCGGAAAAAAGCGGCGCGGACGTGTATGAGATCATGTCGCAAAAAGCGGCGGAGGCGCCCGCCGGCAGCGAAGGGCTGCTATTTCTGCCCTACTTAACAGGCGAACGAACCCCCTACCCGGACGCGAACGCGAAGGCGGCGTTTGTCGGCTTGACGCTTCGGCATGGAAAGGGGGAGATCATCCGCGCGGCGATGGAGGGCATCACCTACGGCATGCGCGATTCGCTGGAGATCATACGCAGCCTGGGCGTCAACGTGACGGAGATACTCGCGACTGGCGGCGGCGGAAAAAGCCCGTTCTGGCGCCAAATGCAGGCGGACATCTACGAGGCGGAGGTGACCGCCATATCGCAGTCGGAGGGTCCGGCGTTCGGCGCGGCGATACTGGCGGGCGTCGGCTCCGGCGTCTTCGGCTCATGCGAAGAAGCGGCGGAAGCGTTTATCCATGTCGAGTCGAGAACAGAGCCGAATCTAGACGTCAGGGATGCGTATCGGCGCGGATATTCGGTCTACCGCTCGCTCTACCCCGCGTTGAAGCCGTCGTTTGACGCGATCACGGCGATGGTGGAAGAGGCGGTTGATTGAGGGACATCCGCCTCATCGGAATCGACATCGACGGAACGCTCTTGAACTCTGCGGGAAAAATCACGCCGCCCGTGGAGGCGCAGATACGCCGCCTTCACGCGCTTGGAATTCAAATTGTGTTTGTAACGGGGCGCCGCTATTTGACAGCGGAGCCGATCTGCAGGCATTTCGATCTGCCGATGCTGGTCGCCTGCAACAACGGCGCCGCGCTTCGGCCGTTGGGCGGTTCCGCCTTATATCGAGTGGAGCTGAATGAAACGTTGACGCGGCAGGTGTGCGGGGAGGCGCGCGCGCTGGGCGGTTTTCCGTGGGCGTTTGTGGAGACGAACGACGAGGGCGATTCGATCATCTACTGCGAGGAGCCGACCGCCGCCGATTCCGAAGGATATTCGTTCGACTATCTCCGCGCCTATTTTGAACATTGGCGCCGTTATATGCGCGTCGTTTCAGATTTGAGCGTCGAGTTTCAAGGCGCCAGCGTGGAGATTGTCGTCACCGTTCCCCCTGGGAGAGCCGATCCAATGGCGGACGGTTTGCGGGCGCGGTTCGGCAGGCAGATTAGCGTTATTCTGGAGCATACGCGGGGTTATTCGCAGGTAGACGCGGCGCATCCGAGCGTCTCAAAAGCGCTTCCTTTGAAGCGTCTCGCGGAGCAGAATGGGCTGACCTCTGAAAATATCATGGCGGTCGGGGACAATCTAAACGACCTTGAAATGCTGGAGTATGCCGGCTATCCTGTTGCGATGGGCAACGCGCATCCAGGGCTGCTTGAGATCGGCTGCCGAATCGCCCCGACAAACAACGAGGATGGGCTGGCTCATATACTGGCGGAAATCTCTTAACGGCTGTCTTTCAACGGAAACCGATGCCGACAAAAGACTCTGACAAGCTGAACCGGCGGCGTCTTTACAGCGTCCTGTTTGCGATTTCCGGCGTTTTTACGGCGATTATGCTGTTCTTTTTTCTCGCCTCCTCGCCGAAGCGCTCCGCCGAGAGATGCATACCGACCGAAAGTTCCGCCTGTCTCAGCTGCCATTCCGCGCCGCATATCGACGGGGGCGACTACCATATTCGGCGCGTCTCGGCGGAGACGGGACGCATTGAAACGGCCTCGCTGGACGGCTCGCTGCGCGGCGACCGCCTTGCCCGCGACTCAAACGGCGCGCTGTACGGCGTCTTGACGATGTCTCATGCCATATGGAAACGCGGCTCCGAAGAAGAGGACCCCGAACTCTTTGCAGGATCGGTTATCAACAAAAAAGGCATTAAGGGGTTCAGCGGCGATGGCGGACCTGCCGCTGGAGCGCGCTTGAACCGCCCCTCCGCGGTCGTGCTGAATGAAAAGGGGGAGGCGTTTATTGCTGACACGGCGAACCATCGCGTGCGAAAGGTGGACAGCGCGGGAGTCATACAGACATACGCCGGCAACGGCAAGCGCGGTTTCGACGGCGACGGAGGAGACGCGCTGAACGCCGCCATCGAAAATCCGGTCGCGCTTGCCTTCGACGCGGACGGAAATCTGCTTGTGGCGCATGGAAACGGGCGGGAAGGCAGAGTGCGCAGAATCGACTCGAACGGACGCATTGAAACGGCGGTCGGAGGCGCTTCCGCCCTTCCCCAAAAAGGGGACGGCAAAAAAGCGGCGGAGGCGGAACTGAAGCGCATCGTTGAGGTGTCGGTGGACGAGGCGACGGGCGACATCTATACGGCAGAAAGCCGACCTATTTTCAGGCATATCAACATCGGCTCCTGCGCAGTTTGCCACCGCGCCCCTTAGCCGCGCCCCCGGTTGTCATTCCCGCGCTCTCTTCCTGTCATTCCCGCGCTCTCTTCCTGTCATTCCCGCGTAAGCGGGAATCTTAAAAGATATATCATCCGATCAACGCCATCGCCGCAAATATCTCTGTATCATCGTAACTACCTAGCCGCGCCAGGCCGCGCCGCGTCATTCCCGCGTAAGCGGGAATCTTAAAAGACGCCTTCTCCGATCAAATGCCATCGCCGCGAATATCTCTGTATCATCGTAACTACCTAGCCGCGCCAGGCCGCGCCGCGTCATTCCCGCGTAAGCGGGAATCTTAAAAGACGCCTTCTCCGATCAAATGCCATCGCCGCGAATATCTCTGTATCATCGTAACTACCTAGCCGCGCGCCAGTTTGATTTTCACAGGGCGTTTGAGAACTTTGCTCAGCGCCCCCGCGCGTTCCTGTCCGACGGTCGTTTCAAAGACGGCGTCTCCGTTCGGAACCGCTTCGATCAGAAACCGTTCCTCTTCAAGCGCGCAGCGCAGCTCGCGGACGGCGCCATGATGAAGCCTGTCCAGCCCCTCCGCGACGCGCAGAACGCTGGATAGACGGTCGACTCGGGCGCGGTCTTTTTTATCAAGCGAACCGTACAGCTCATGTTTTTTCTTCGGTTGAGCGCCGCGGTGGTAACGCGCGACATTGCCTAAGGCGCGCGCCTCCTGCGGCGTGAAACCGAGTAGATCGCTGTTTTCGATGATATACTGCGTGTGCCGATGATGGCTCGAAGCGTTGATCATCATGCCGATGTCATGAAGATAGGCGGCGTATTCCAGCAGGGCGCGCTCTTTCTTGTGCCATTTCAGCGCCGGCGCCACCGCGTCAAAAATAGCGAGCGAGAGCGCCGCCACATGCCGGCAATGCGCCTCGTCCCACTGACAGCGGCGCGCCAGCTGAAGAACGCTGCGCAGGCGGACGTCGGGAAGCTGCCGCGCCGCTTGAATCTCTTCGCGCCGCCGGTCGACATGGTCGTATAAAACGCCCTCCCGCAGCGCAAAGGAGCATGCGGCGATCTCGTTGATCTCAAACCGATTCAGCAGCTCCTCAAACAGAACCGCCCCCGGTATGATCGTATCGACGCGCGCCTCTTCAAGGTTGCCGCGGGATCGCCGCTCCTTTTTCTTTGTGATGTATAGATCAGCGAAGACGGCGCGCAGCGCTTCAGCGGAGAACCGCTTCTGATGCAGCTGTCCGGCGTTTTCCTCCCCGTTCTCGTCTAGGGCGAGTCGGAAAAGCTGCAGCGCCGTTCCAGAAGCGGCGATGGCGTCGCCCCGCTCCTGATTGTTCAGCGGCGCGTATCGGTCCAGCTCGCTTCGGATGTGTTCACGAAGCGCGTCCATCTCCTTCCGCTTCGGCGGGTTGGAGAGCGGAAACTGGTTTGCCAGGCGGAGGGCGCCCAGCTTGACCGTTTCCCGCCGGCGCATCTCTTGGCGGTCGCCCCAGATCAGTTTGACGCTTCCGCCGCCGATGTCGATGGCGAAGAACGCTCCATTTTCCACATGGACGCTCTCGCGGACGGCGAGATAGATCAGCCGCGCTTCGTCGCGGCGGCTCAAGACGCGAATGGGCAAGCCGAGATTCTTACGCGCCTGCTTGACAAATTCCACGCCGCCGGTCGTCTCGCGGACGGCGCTGGTCGCGACGGCGAGGATGTTTTCAGCGTGGCGCCGTTCGCACAGCGTCTTTGCCCGTTCGAGCGCTTTTAAGCCGCTTTCCAGCTCCAGCTT
Source organism: Candidatus Poribacteria bacterium (assembly GCA_963665845.2). Classification (GTDB taxonomy): domain Bacteria; phylum Poribacteria; class WGA-4E; genus JAPPNK01. The sequence continues at coordinate 459,324 of OY762492.1, read as the reverse complement.
TTTGAGATTGCCCCATTTATCGACCGACCTGGCAAGCGGCGCCGTCTCTTTATCCACGTCTAAAACGCGAATGTCCAGGTCGTCGCCCACCTCCGCCACCAGCGTATGGACAGAGTCGGTTCCAATATCGATAGACGCTAAGCGCATGTTTCCCTCACCCGATACACATGCGAATTTTACCATGAAAAGCGGGTGGGGAGAAAGGAGAGCCGGCTGACTTTTTTACGATTCAGACGAAACGCGGCGGGTCCGGACAGCCCGACCCGCCGCGTTTTTTTGTAGAGTAAGCCGGCCTGGGCGGCCGGCTTCGTCATTGACCGGTCTGCCCTATCACAGACTCGACCGTCACGGTGTAGCTCTCCTCATAGACCGACAGATCCGAACGGTAGATGTACGCTGTGATCGTGTACTCGCCAGTGACGCCGGCCGGGAACGTGTAGCTCAACGACGCCTCAGAGGTCGAACCGTCCCCGGTGTCGATCTCCGCATTCGTCCCGTAGCCTGTTTCGTCGGGCGCCCTCACATACCAGTACACCTGCGAATAGGGGCCGTCGGCAACAAGGTTCGCCTGATGCGTACCGCCTGCGCGGGCGGTGTAGGAGCCGTCCGAGGAGGTTAAGCCGGCGATCGTCACGGTGTAGCTCTCCTCGTAAATCGACTGATCCGAACGGTAGATGTACGCTGTGATCGTGTACTCGCCGGCAGCGTCGGACGGGAGCGTGTAGCTCAACGACGCATCGGAGGTGGAACCGTCCCCGGTGTCGATCTCTACCTCCGTCCCGTATCCCGTCTCGCCAGGAGCCTTGACATACCAGTACACCTGCGAGTACGGACCGTCGGCGACAAGATTTGCCTCAATCGTGTCGCCCGCGCTGGCGGTGTAGGAGCCGTCCGAGGGCGCCAAGCCTGTCGGTTTAGTCGTCTCCGTACGCGGATCATAAGGAGCCACTGGAGGTTCGGAACCGTCAAAGTGCGGCAACCATTTTGTTTGGTGCTGCGTATATGCGTTCGTGCAGTGTCTGAATAGCTTCTGCGGAGAAGGGCAGTGAGTCGTAACAAAGATTAAACATTCCCGCTCCTTGTGCAGCTCGTCCTCATCGCGCTCAGTATCCGGGTCGCATTTGTAAATATACTTGCCGCATCCAGCAGGGGTCGCATCCACTCTGCACTTGGAAAGTATTGTTTGCCCATTTTCGTTTTGAGTGGTGGCGACATGCGCATATTTATTCTTCAGAGAAGCCCCGCAATAATCGCACTTGCCGCAGTTGTGGCCGGTTTCAGAATCGCCGTCAGAGATAAAGTCGTGGTCAACATCCACCTTAAAAGAGCTTTTATACGACGGATTTTCGATGGTCCACGTATTCAGGGGATCGCCTTCGAATTTCCAAGCCCAGGAAATCCCCAAAGATTCTCCCCATCCGAAATCAGGAGTGGGAATCGAGCCGGCGGTGATTCCGTACTTTTTCCAAACTTGCTTCTGAGTCCCTTGTGTCAACGCGATTCGGTAGGTATACACCGTACCGGTCGCGCTCATCGGTTCCACGCCATTCAGCACTTCCTTCCTCAACCCCTTGTTTGCAATCGGAATGCAGTCGTCTCTAGGGGTCGGCATGTATGTTTCCCCATCCAGCTTTTCATACGCATGAATCACCTGATGCTTCGCGCGCATTGCGTGCTCTCGTCTCTGTTCTTGGGCTGGCTTCCAAGCCCACGTATCTGGGCGTCTCGTCGTGTCGCCGAAGTATCCCACATTGTGGGGAGTCGAGGTGGTGCCGCCCGAGCACCGAATCTGGATGTTGATCCGACCCATCCCATGGACGCCTGTTTTGAAGGTGTAGGTGGTGAGGTACGGAGGCGCAGAACTGTCTTCGAGATCCATCGCATCGCCGGTCTTGCTGTAGTCCCACTCCTGCGATTCAATCGGCAGGTTCTCCTCGGATCCGGGAAGGCCAATGAGCGTCAGCGTCCCTTCATAGAGACCGCCTTGCTCAGGGTTCGCGATTTCAGGAACCGTTTCCCACACCTGCCCCGTTTCGGATAGTGGCATGAAATGGCCTGTTGTAGCCTCACCGCCCCCGAAAATAGCGAGAGCGTTTTGTGAAACAGCGAGAAGAATGAAACCAAGAATGGCGTTTGCGCGTCGCATTGTAGATGCTCCTTCTATTGTCATGTTGAGTTTCGACTCCGAGATTCAGGGTTTTTCGTAAAAATCGTACAGATGCTCAATGCCCATGCGTTTGTAAACGTCGCGGTAAGCGGCCTCATAGAGAGCCTGTCTATCTTTCCCGGACAGGCTGGAATCCTCCTCCACCGTGCCAGTGTAGTTTCCGACAAATGATTCAGGGACTGGGATTTCGCCCTGGGCAGAAGCTCTTAGATCAAGCATCTCCTGGCGCAAAGCGGCCGCCCGATTCGTCTCACCGACCAAATGCGCCTGTTTCCAAGCGTCTTCAAGATTCAAGTACTGCTCCAATTGCGCCGGCGAAGGACGAAAGCCCCGCGTCTTTGTGTAGCGGCGCACAACCGCGGTGTTCCGATGCCATTGAATCGGCGTTCCCCAGTTGTCAATCACTGCCTCGTAATCCAAGGGTCCATCGCCGCTGAAGGGCGGGTCAAAGCCAAAAAAATTGCGGTACGACTCCCATGTTCTAGGGTCATACCAGTCGGCGCCTCTCGCATTCATTTTAAACTGATCCCCCTGGAAAGTTTCCGTCCAAGGAAGAGAAAGCGGGGGGCCTGTCGGCTCCGCGCCCGCAGCCGCCCATGCCTTCGGATCAATATACGGATGAACAGGGCCGTATCTATGAGGATTGATGACGTATTTGTTCCCCTGCCGCGTGATCCCGATCATCTCGCCTTTCTCGTTCGTGTAGGCGACGCGCGGCTTCGTTACGAGCGTCGCCGCATCTCCATTCGCCGCTGTGTCTACTGCGTTTTCTGCCGCTTCGGTCGGGGAGTCCTGCGCGCCTTGCTTGGCGGTCGGCGCCTCTTGGCCGGACTGGACGACGGGCGACTGGACGGGCGTCTCATCGGCGGCAATGTCGTTCTCGGCGCTGTTTCGGTATGCCAGCCAGAACGCTCCCGCGACGATGAGCGCGAGACCGACCAGCGCTCCTCCGATCGCAACTTTTTTCATGGCAAAACCCTTTCGCGTCGTTGTTTGCCTGTCGAGTCGTTTCGCATCGCTTCCGCCTTTCTCTCGTCCAACGCTGTTTGTTATAAATCAAGCATGGCGGTAAGGCAAGCGGAAATGACGGAAAATGGTAAAAAGTTTTCCTGCAAGGCTCATTTTTTTTGCAGTTGGTAACAATTTCGTATCTGACGCTTGGCGGCGCGGATCTGTTATGGAAACCGCGGTAGTACACTCATGCGATGATGTTGATCGCAGACGCCATATGGACGGCGTTTGCGACGCCTAAGATTCCCGTTTTCACGGGAATGACGACCGGTGGCGCGCGCGATTTGATCTCTGCGCCCATATACGGTAAAGTAGGCTGTCAACGCCTAAGGAGAAACGCATGAGCGACCGCCCGAACGTCATTGTCTTTTTTACCGACCAGCAGCGGTGGGACACTTCAGGGCTGCATGGCAACCCGCTTGACCTGACGCCGAACTTTGACCGCATGGCGGCGCGCGGAACGCATGCCGCCAACTCGTTCACCTGTCAGCCGGTGTGCGGTCCCGCCCGCTCATGCCTCCAAACGGGCCTCTACGCCACAACGACCGGCTGCTTCCGAAACGGCATACCTTTGCCGGACGGCTCCGAAACGCTTGGGACGCTGTTCAAAGGCGCCGGCTACAACACGGGCTACATCGGCAAATGGCACCTGAACGACCGCGGCGGGGCGGGCGCCGTCCCCGCGTCCAGGCGGTTCGGATACGATTACTGGCTCGCCTCCAATGTGCTGGAGTTCACCTCTTTTCCCTATGATACGGTCATGTACGACAACGACGATCAGCCTGTCCGCCTGCCGGGATACCGCGTGGACGCGCAGACGGACGCCGCGATTCGATATATCGACTCGGTTCAGGGCGATGAGCCGTTTTTCCTTTTCAACTCGTATTTGGAGCCGCATCATCAGAATCAGGTGGACGACTATCCGCCGCCGGACGGGTATCGTGAGCGTTATGCAGGCAGGTGGATTCCGCCCGATCTGGCGGCGCTGGGCGGCTCAACGCATCAGCATCTGGCGGGATATTACGGCATGGTGAAGCGGCTGGACGAGGCGCTGGGGCGTTTGCTGGACGCGCTCAAAAGCCTCGGCATTTTAGAGAACACGATCCTGCTGTTCACTTCCGATCACGGCTGCCACTTCAAAACGCGCAACGGCGAATACAAACGCTCCTGCCATGAAAGCTCCATTCGCGTCCCGACAGCGATTCATGGACCCGGTTTTCAAGGCGGCGGACGCCTTCCGCAGCTGGTGAGCCTGATCGATCTTCCGCCGACGCTGCTGGACGCGACGGGTCTTTCGGTCCCGGAGGCGATGCAGGGGCGGTCGATACTGCCGCTGTTGAGAGGAGAGGCGGGGGCGGTGGACAGCTGGCATGAGGAGATGTTTGTTCAGATCAGCGAGGCGCAGGTCGGGCGCGCTGTGCGGACGCATCGCTGGAAATACGGCGTGGACGCCCCTGACAAGAGCGGCGGCAGAGATCCTGGCTCCGACCGGTATGTTGAGCAATACCTGTACGATCTGGACGCCGACCCGTATGAGCTGACGAATCTCATCGGCAGGCCCGCTTGGCGTTCGGCGGCTGAAGAGATGCGCGAACGCCTCATTCGGCGCATGGTTGAAGCGGGCGAGGATGCGCCCATCATTGAGGCGGCATGATTCAGGGAGTCAGGGATTAAAGAAGGCGCCGATCCTACCTGTCGTCATTTCCGCGCCCCTCTCCCTGTCATTCCCGCCCCTCTCCCTGTCATTCCCGCGCAAGCGGGAATCCAGAGTCGAACCCACAACATCCACGCCCGCGGAAAACCCCCCCAGCCCCCCTTTTCAAGGGGGGAGTCCAGAACCCTTGCGCTTTACCCGACGTCATTCCCGCGCCCCTCTTCGGCGCCGATCCTACCTGTCGTCATTTCCGCGCCCCTTTCAAGGGGGAATCGGACGAGGCGCCGCCCGCGCCTTGACGCTTGCCCCCGCCTCTGTTAGCATAACGCGCGGAGGCGTCCATGAACAAACTTGAACGTAAAATCGCAATCGGCGGAGCGGCGGTATTGATAGCAGTCGCCGCGGCGGTGTTCTTGGCGCTTCGGGCGAACGACGAGGGGCAGCCTCAACGGGTCTTGCGGGATTATCCCGGCCGAGTCTGGTCGCTCGCCTTTTTTCCTGACAGCAAAACGATCGCCGCAACGGGAGACGCCGGCCTCTGTCTCTGGGACGCCGATACCGGAAAGCGTCTCAATAAGCGTCTCAATCTAGAAGCCTCTCTAGGCGTCTATGCCATCAATGCGAGGGCGGTTGCGGCGTCGCCGGACGGCAAAAAGCTCGCGCTCGGCGGCATGACAAGCGATTTTGTTCTGTGGACCATCGCAACCGGCATGGTGGAAACATACCATGTGTGGAGAGGCGAGTCGTTCTATAAAGCGGCGTTCTCGCCCGACGGCAAAACGGTCGCCGCAAGCGTCATTGACAAAGTCGCCGGTTCCATCCGTATCTGGGATATAGAGACCGGCGCGCCGCTTCATACGCTGGGCGGAAAAGCGCCGTCTCCAGTTCCGCTTGCGTATTCGCCTGACTCCAGCCAGATTGCAGGCGTTGACATCTTAGATATCAAGATATGGGATGTGAAAACAGGCGCGCCGCTTCATACGCTCAAAGGACACCTTTACCCGTACCCTGTCAAAGCCCTCGCGTATTCGCCGGACGGAAAGAAGCTTGCCAGCGCCAGCTTAGATAAGACCCTCAAGATATGGGACGCGCAAACAGGCGCGCTGCTTCAAACGCTGAAGGGGCATCGGGAGTCCCTCCATTTTGCCGCCTATTTGCCGGACGGAGAGCGGGTCGCAAGCGGCGGCGCAAAAGAGATCAAGATATGGGATGTGAAAACAGGCGCGCTGCTTCAAACGCTTAAACATCGGCATGGAAACATCATGGAGGCCGCCGCCGTCTCCCCAGACGGACGTTTTGCCGCCGCGGCCGCCATCAACGCCAATGGCAAGACCGCCGTCCTAATTTGGGACATTGAGGCGCTTCCGTGAACAAGCTTGAAAAATGGCTGTTGATCAGTTTTGCGGCGGCGCTGATAGCGGTTGGCGCCGCGTTGCTTCTGTCGCGCGGAGGGGCGGCGCCGGAGGTTCCGCTGCGAACCATCTTGCCGGGGCATAGCGGCCGCGTTACCTCTCTCGCTTTTTTCCCGGACGGAAAGACGCTCGTCAGCGCGGGCATGGATGACAGCCTCGTTCATCTTTGGGATGTCCAATCTGGGCGGCTTCTCCAAACAGGCGGCTTTCCGCCCGCCCCTGTTGCGGCGCCCTCCTCCATTTCGGTATGGGGCTACTCCGTTGCGGTATCGCCCGACGGCCAAAAGATCTTTGTAGGCGGCACAGGCAGCGATTATTATCTGTGGGATGTATCGACAGGGGATTTGAAAACCCTTGTATCAAGCCGACAAAAAGGCTATTCAGCCGTTGATTTTTCATTCAGCGGTCGAACGGTCGCTGCAATCTCTGGCGCCCCGTCCAGTTCGATTTCCATTTGGGATGTCGAGACGGGAGATCTCCTTCAAACGACCAACGGAGAATCGTTCGCGTATTCGCCGGACGGAGAACAGCTTGCCTGCGCCGGCATGGACGGGACTATCAAGGTATGGAACGCCGGCGCCCTGATTCATACGCTCAAAGGACACCGCGGCAAGGCGAATCTTGCATCGTTTTCGCCGGACGGCAAACGAATCGTCAGCGCCGGCGATGACAAGACCGTCAAGATATGGGACGCCGGCTCCGGCTCGCTGATCGATACGCTCGAAGGACACCGCGGAAAGGTTTTGAGCGCCGTATATTCGCCGGACAGCAAAAAGATCTTCAGCGTCGGCGAAAACGCTGTCAAGACATGGGACGCGGCAACCGGCGCCCTGATCAACACAATTGACAAACAGATCGATTTTTACCTGACGCTTATGTTTTCGCCCAGCGAATATCTGGTCAAAAGCGTCCCGAACGCTGTCAAGATATGGGACGCGGCAACGGGCGCGCTTCTTTATACCCTTCGCCATTCGTCTGAACAGATCAACTGGATCGCGCATTCTCCAGACGGAAGCGCAACCGAAGGGACGATCGCCGCCTCCAATGAAAACGGCGAGATTTTGATATGGAACCTCCGCGACGCCGAGCCTTGACGCCCGCCTAATACGGCAGACCCAGCCGCGCCCAGAGACGCATGCCCCGCCCGTCCTCTTCGTCTTCCGAGGCGAGCGGATACGCCGCTTCCAGCCGTATCGTCTCTGGAATGAAGCCGCCGCTCAACAGCCCCGGCGCTCTCATCCGCCAGCCGAACGACATGCCCGCCGCCTGTTCAGAACGGCTGTAGCCGCCGCCTCCCGCCGACCAGACGCTTCCGCTGTCCACAAAGACGCCCGCCATGAAATCGCCGAACTGCGCGCGCAGCTCCGCCGAGGCGGCAAGCCCGCTGTCGCCGGTCAGGTCGTTGCGCGAGCGGCTTCGCAGTAGCGAGTCCGGCCCGATCGACGCCTGGAGCTGCGCCGGCAGCGCGTCTTCCGTCCATTGACCCACCGCGCGCGCCGACAGATGAAACATGGAGCCGAGAGGCAGATACGCCCGCGCGTCCGCCCAGGCGCGTTCGTATGTCCAGTCGCCGCGGCGCTTCGGGTTGGCGCCTTCATGCGCGTCAAAGCGCCCGCGTTCAAACGAGAGCGACGCCCAAACCCCCCGCGCCAGGAGAGACGGACGCGGCGCTGGATACATCCCCCGCCGAAGGTATAACGGCGCCTCGCTGCGCAGGTCCAGGCTGAACGAGGCGCGCGCGTAGAGGCGTCGTCCGTCTGTCATGGGGCGGTTCGGCGGCGCCATGATCCATGCGTCCGCGTCTGTCCAGTATGCCTGCGCCAGCGCCGTATCATACGCCGATCCGACGCGCGCCTCCCACGCGAGGCGTTTTCCAAAACGTTTCTGAAAAAAAAGCAGCCCCTCCTCCGTGTGAAAATAGTCGGCGGAGAGGGAGGGCGGCGACCCGCTTTCCTGCCAAGAATGCGCGCGCGTCCGTTTAGACCATTCCGCGCCGAGGCGCAGCCCGCCCATTGAGGAGGGAGAACCCGCCGCGCCGAGGCGGTAATGTATCGGGGACGGATCGGAGCGCAAGGCTCGCGTTCGGACAGCATAGGACAGGTCTAAAAAAATCTGCGCGTTGGTTTGACGCCCTCGGTGCGTAAAAACCGACCCGCCCAGCACAAACCCATGAATATGCGACACATGAACCGCCGGCGCCAACGCAAACTGCAGCGGCGGGCGTTCCACCACATGCGCCGTCCAGACGCGCAACGGTCCTTGCCGTTCCGTTCCGCCGTCCTCAAGCCGTTCAAAGCTGCGGTACCGCTCCGACAACGTTTTGGACGCCGTCTCCAGCGCTTCGGCGATCCGTTCCGTTTGATAGGCGCGCCCGACCTGCCGCATCAGCAGTTTGGACACCTCCTCCACAGGTATCGTTTCGGCGCCTGTTATAGCAATCTTGGCGACAAAGCCCTCGTCCACGCGCACGATGGCGTTTCCGCCGTCATGCAGAACGCGCGCGGAGGCGTACTGGTATCCATGCCCGCGGTAGATGTTTTCGGTCAACAGGCGCCGCCGTTCCAGCTGCGCTTCGGATGTCCAGCCCGCCCGCCATCCGAGCCGTTCGATCAGCTCCTGTTTTGGTATCGAGCTGGCGCCGACGATGTCGATGGCTTTCAGTTCAAAGGCGGACGGTTCGGTCAAGCGCGCCGACGCCTGCGGGGCGCCGCCTTCAGTCAACGGCTCCTCCAACGCAACCTCTACGTTTTGGAACCAGCCCAACATGCGCAGCCGCTTTTCAACGGCAGCTAGATCCTCCACCCGTACGCCGCCCTGCAGCGGCAAGCCCGCCGCTTCTCGGACGACCGCCTCCGGGACATCTCCTAAACCGACAAAAGAAAGCGGGACGCGCGGCGACATGGCGTCGTCCAAACGCGGAAGAAGACGCGCGGTACCCCCCTCCGCCGCCCATTCAATCCATATCCGCTGCGCCGGACGCCCGCGCGAAACGAACAGGCGTACCGCCTCTTCATTATTTACATCCCATCCGAGCAACTCCAGCGGGATCGACGCCTCCGCCGTCCATGCGTTCGGATAGAAAGCCGTTTTGACCTGCGCCCCGCTCTCCCAGCTCATGTCGTCCGATCCGTCCGGCAGGATCCGCGCGTCTAGAAGAACGCCCGTTAGGTTGAACGCGATGCGGAAACGGCGCTCGCCTATCTCCGCCGCCAATTGAAAAAGGTCGTCTTCATCGATGAGCGGGTCGTCCTGTTCGCGCGCTCTTACGCGCAGCGATTCCCAGTCGCTTTCATTCGACAGGAGACCGATGTAAAGCCGCTGATTGTCCCGCATGAGCCGCATTTCGAACCCGTCCGCCTCCTCCGAATCGATGGCGCGGTGAACGGGCGCCTCCAGCCACTGCGCCTCCAGAACGCCGTCGATGCGCGGCGGAAGCGCGGCGTATGCGATGAGCGCCGTTTTGTCGGAGGGCTGCGCGGGGGCGTACTCTTCTAGCGAGTCGATGTAGATGCTGCCGCTCTTCGCCTCTATCGAGAGCGTCGGACCGCCTCCGCCGAGAGAGCCTTCCAGCGCGGAGCCTTTTTCAAAACGGGAACTGGCGGAACGCGCCTCAAGCGGAAGCTGGCTCTGGATGACGCCTTCCGGCGCGCGGGCGGTCAACGCGGCGCCGTAATAAGGCGATAAAACGGCGCGGATGTCCCCCTCGTCTGCAATCAGGGAGAGCGGCTTGGAGAGATGGTCTAAGACGAAGACGCGCAGGTCGCCGCGCCCTACTTTAAAGGAGCTGGCGCCGTTCAAAAAAATGTTCGCGTCGATGGAGCCTGTCCCCGCCGATACCTGAAACGCCCCCCGCGCTCCTTCCAGACGGACGCTTCCGTTCTGGACGCGGACGCGCGCGTCGCCGTAGGTTCGGCTGAAACGGCAGACCCCCTCCTCAAGCGCGATCTCGACGCGCATGTCTTCGGGGACGGCGATCTCAATCGGGGAGCCGTCCGAGTCGGCGGAACGGACGAAGCGGACGACTCCCCCCTCCGACGACGCCTCCACATGCAGCCCTCGGACGATGATTTCGCCCGGCAGCCCTGAAACGACATGGACATCGCCGCGCGGGGCGGCGTAATGAACCGCGCGGACGCCGTCGGCTGAAACGCGAAGGGAGCCTTCAGCGCCGGCGTCCGAGGCGTGCGCTGTCCAGAGCAGAAGCGCCGCTGTCCAAAACAGCAAACGCGGACCTTGACAGAGAAATCTCAACCGCGCGGCGCCAACGGCGGAACGTTGCGCGTCTTCTCCACAAAGAGCGGATCGACCCGTTTGCCGCGCGGCGTGTGTCCGTCGTCGATGAACTTCTGAATGTAGCGCACCGCGTCGATTAGATCTTCGGGGCGCGGCGGACAGCCAGGGATATACACATCCACGGGGATGAACTGATCAACCCCCTGAACGAGCGTGTAGGTGTCGAAGACGCCGCCGGTGGAGGCGCAGGCTCCCATCGAAATAACCCATTTCGGCTCCGGCATCTGGTCGTAGATGCGTTTGAGAACGGGCATCATTTTGATGGAGATTCGCCCTGATACGATGAGCAGGTCGGATTGTCGTGGGGAGAAGCGTATCGCCTCGGCGCCGAACCGCGCGAGGTCGTATTTGGTGGCGAGCGTCGCCATCATTTCGATGGCGCAGCATGCCGTTCCGAACGGCATTGGCCAGAGCGCGTTTCGCCGGCTCCAGCGCACAAATCGGTCGATCTTGGTCGTGATGAAGTCGAATGTTCCGCTTTTTTCAGGTTGCATGGCGTAGCCTCCCTTCGCGCATATGAGAGTATAGCGCCATGCGGCGGAACTTACAACATGAATCTTTCCGAGGCAGTCTCTACAGGCAATGATGACGAAAATCCTGTTTGAGTTGCGCTAATCGTGATTCCGCGCACGGAACTAAAACCCCCCAGCCCCCCTTTTCAAGGGGGGAGTCCAGAAACCGCGCCCCAACCGCTGTGATTGGGCTATTCGTTCCCCGCTTCCGCGAGGACATGCATTCCCGCGCAAGCGGGAATCCAGAGTTTTCCCAGACAGCCTCCGCATTCCAAAACGACTCTCTAAAATCAAGATCATCGCCTATAGAGACTGCCGGTCAGAGATTTCTGACCTTACGTCTTAAGTTGGGACATGTCGGCATGCGAACGCGGACGTCTTCTGCGGCGCCTCTAGATTCCCGCTTACGCGGGAATCTAGAGGCGCGGAAGCGGGGGACGGTCTGGTTGGCGGCGCCTTTTTCCCATGAATAGAGCGATCGTTGGTTCAAATGTCCCAACTTTAAGCATGAGGTCAGAGATTTGTCTTGACGCCCCGCGTTCCTTCAGATAAAATCTAACTATGCTGCTTTTACGCCGTTCACATGATAAACTGCGCCTGTTTGGACGCGCTCCAGTGAGGACATGGACATGAAACTCAAAGGCTGCGAAATACTGATCGAATCGCTCAAGCGGGAAGGCGTGGACCTGCTCTTCGGCTACTCCGGCGGCGCCGCGCTGTATATTTTTGACGCGCTCTACAAGTTCAACGCCGCCAACCCGGACGACCCGGTGCGCCTCATCATGGCGCGCCATGAGCAGGGCGCGACGCACGCCGCCGACGGATACGCCCGCGTCACCGGCAAGGCGGGGGTTACGCTCGTCACCTCCGGGCCGGGAGCCACCAACTGCGTCACCGGCATCGCCACCGCCCAGATGGATTCGATTCCGATGGTTGTGATTTGCGGGCAGGTGCCGTCCCACTTGATCGGAAACGACGCCTTCCAAGAAACGGACGTCATCGGCGTCACGCGCCCCATCGTCAAACACAGCTACCTGATACAGGATGTCAAGGATGTCGCCCGCATCGTGCGCGAGGCGTTTCACATCGCCGAATCGGGGCGCCCAGGACCGGTCGTCATCGATTTCCCGAAAGACATTCAGATCGACGAAACAGAATTTAAGACGCCCGACGCGGTCGACATCGTCGGCTACAAGCCGAAGCTGGAAGGGCATCCGAAGCAGATACAGAAAGCTGCAGAGCTGATTATGAAGGCGGAGCGGCCGTTTGCGTACGGCGGCGGCGGCATCGTTCTCGGCGGCGCCTCGGACGAGTTCCGCGAGTTTGTCTGGAAAACGCAGATTCCAACGACCGTGACGCTCATGGGTCTGGGCGCGTTTCCGGAAACAGACCCGCTCGCGCTGAAGATGCCGGGCATGCATGGCTCCCGCGCCGCAAATTACGCCTTTCAGGAGTGCGACCTCATCATCGCGGTCGGGGCGCGCTTTGACGACCGCGTCACCGGCAATCTGGAACGGTTTGCGCCGCATGCGAAGATCATCCATATCGACATCGACCCGTCCGCCATCAGCAAGAATGTGCATGTGGATGTTCCGATCGTCGGACATGTGAAAAACATCCTGCCGAAGCTGACGGAGCTGGTCGACAAAACGACGATTGAGCCGTGGCGGAATCAATGCTGGGCATGGAAAGAAAAATACCCGTTCGTGTACGAGCCGAAGCCGGATGTGATCATGCCGCAGCAGCTGATTGAGGAGATCTGGAACCTGACGCGCGGCGAGGCGATCTTGACAAGCGACGTCGGGCAGCATCAGATGTGGTGCGGTCAGCATTATCAGCATATCGAGCCGCGCCGATGGCTAAACTCCGGCGGGCTTGGGACGATGGGGTACGGACTCCCTGCGGCGATGGGCGCGCAGTTCGCCTGCCCCGACGAGCTGGTCGTCTGCGTCAGCGGCGACGGCGGCATCATCATGAACATACAGGAGTTGACGACGATCGCCTCGCATAAGCTGCCGGTCAAAACGGTCGTCATGAACAACAACTGGCTCGGAATGGTGCGCCAATGGCAGGAGCTGCTGTATGAGGAGCGTTACAGCGCGTCCGATCTGCATGACAACCCGGACTTTGCGAAGGTGGCGGAGGCGTTCGGCGTCAAGGGAATGACGGTCAAAGACCCGAAGGAGCTGCGCCCGGCGCTGGAAGAGGCGTTTGCGTACGACGGGCCGGCGCTGCTGGATGTTCTTGTGGATGAAACGGAAAATGTGTATCCGATGGTGCCTGCCGGGGCGGCGTTGGATGAAATGATCGGAGGCATCGCCTGATGGAATCGGAACGCCGGCATGTGATCTCGGTGGTGGTGGAGAATCAGTTCGGCGTCTTGGCGCGCATCGTGGGGCTGTTTAGCGGAAAAGGCTTCAACATCAACAGCCTGACGGTCGCCGAGACGCTAGACCCGAACATGTCGCGCATGACGATCGTCACGCGCGGCGACCAGCAGGTGATTGAGCAGACGCTGAAGCAGCTGAACAAGCTGATCGATGTGGTGCGCGTCTCCGATCTGACGTATAAGAACCATGTGGACAGGGAGCTGGTCTTGATCAAGCTGTCGGCGCCGGCGGAGCGGCGGGGCGAAATCGTTCAGATTGCGGAGATTTTTAGGTCGCGCATTGTGGATGTGGCGCCCGGAACGCTCATCATCGAAACGACCGGCGACGAAGGAAAGCTGGAGGCGCTCATCAATATGCTGCGCCCATACGGCATTGTGGATGTGGCGCGCACCGGCAAGATTGCGATCATGCGGGGGCGCAGCAAATAGCCGCCCCCGCGGCAAAATACCCTCCTTTTAGGACTGTTGAACAAACAAAGCCTTTATTCATGGGAAAAGGCTCCGCCGACCAGACCGTCATTCCCGCGTAAGCGGGAATCCAGAGTCAACCTCGAAACCGTCCGCGCCCGCGGAAAACCCCCCTAGCCCCCCTTTTCAAGGGGGGAGTCCAGAAACCCCGCCTATACGCCGTCATTAGGCTGCTCGTCATTCCCGCGTAAGCGGGAATCTTAGCGCCGCAGACATCATCCGCGGCCGTTAAACCCCCTAACCCCCCTTTTCAAGGGGGGAATCGGACGCGCGCCTTTTCAAGGGAGAATCGGACGATCGCCTCTCATTATTTCCGCGCGTTTCCTTCATCGTCATTATTTCCGCGCGTTTCCTTCATCGTCATTCCCGCGTAAGCGGGAATCTTAAGGCATCGCAACCGCTGCGCCGCCTCTAAACCCCCCTAGCCCCCTTTTCAAGGGGGAATCTTAAGGCGCCTGTTCAGCGAGAGCGGCGCTGATCTTGCCGCTGATCTTCATATTGATAGGCGGGACAGGCGCTCCTTCCTCCTGATCAATCGTCGCCTCAAGGACGGCGGTCAACGTCATGTCGATCGCATAATCGACGGCGAGGCCCGTCGCTTCATCAACGATGTAGACGCCCTTGTAGGAGCCTTCCGCCTCTTTGAACTTGGTCTCGATGCTGCCAAGGCCGGGGAGGTTCGCCTGATGCGCCTCGCCTGGGGAGAGGCCGCCCTCCAACGCGATATGCGCCATTCCGTCCTCCCGCTTTGTCAAGACGCACTGAATGTCGATGGCGAACCCCTGCGTACTCAAGGTTGACTCCCATTCGGCGCCGACATCCAGCTCGCCTTCAGGCATGAACGGAAACATCTGGGACATCATATCGGAAATGGGCTGTTCGCCGAGAGACGATTCGATGAGTTGATCGACGGCGCCGCGCGCTTCTTCGGGCATCTCCACGGCGCGTATCATCTCCATGACCATCTCCTTAATGCCTTTCAGCTCGACGGCTTGCCCGCGCTCATCCAGAACGACCGTGAACTGCTGCCCGATCATCGCCTTGTAGACATCCTTGACCACTTTCAGCTCATCTTCGGGAATGGGCAGGGCGGATTTGATGGTCGGCTCTATTTCCGATTCGGTGAAGGTGTAGGCGGCGGAGATCAAACCGCCGTCCTCTTTTGTGAACTGAACGCGCGCTTTTTGCCGCGCTTTCTGCTCCATCTCCACCTCCATCCCTAAAATGCCCAGCTCGATATTCATGTCGTTGTTGAGGGTATACTCGTACGAGTTGCCCGTGTTCGGCTCAAACTGGTATTCGTATAAAGAGGAACCGCACCCGGCGGCTGTCAACAAAAAAGCGGCGGCGAGCCAAATAGGCGTCTGTCGTAAAAGCGTTCGCGTCTCCATGATCATCCTTTCGCGTGGAAGTTCAACGCGGCTCTAAGTATAGACGAGACGGCGCCGCGCGTCAACCTGTCCGCCTAACAGGTACCGATCAAACCCCCTAGCCCCTCCCTATTTCAAGACGACCATGCGCCGCAGCGCTAAAAACGACCCCGCCTCGATGCGTACAAAGTAGATGCCGCTGGCGGCTGGTTCGCCGAGGGCGTTGCGTCCGTCCCAATGGGCGGCTTTGGCGCGGCTGCGGTAGGCGCCCGCCGGCAATTCGCCCAGTTCTAAAACGCGGACGGTTTGACCGGCGGCGTTGTAGATCGTCAGCTTCACGCGGGAGGCTTCCGACAGATCGAACGGAATCCAGGTTTCGGGGTTGAACGGGTTTGGGTAGTTCGGCAAGAGAGACGACTCGGTCGGTATTGCAGTCGCCAGCAGCTGACCGATGTCGATGCGCCCCGATGAGGCGGTCTCCTTGTCGAGTACGATGCAGACTGTCCGGACGCCGCCGAACGCGCCGCTGGAATCGGAAACACGCAGGTCGAACGCGTCGCCGACGGCGTAGCTGTCGCCTGTCAACGCCAAGAGCGGCAAGGAGAAACGGCCCGAAACGGACGATCTGCCCGCCAAATCCGACGCGGTCTGTCCAGTCTGCAGGTTCGTGATCGATACCTCCAAACCGTTCAGCGGCGTCAAATTATCCTCCCGCGCAATGGAACCCTCCGCCACGAGAAGCGGCGTCGAAGACGGATCATACGCCGCCGCGTTCACAGGCGCGGCGGCGGAAGACGGCTCATTTTTCCAAGCGCCGCCATCGAAGGTCAAAACCGTTTCGGCTTCCGCGAAGACGATATAACCCTCGCCGCCCTTCGCCGCGTCGGTCGAAGCGGTGGCGAGCTGAAAAAGGGCGTTGCCGAATTTGTCAACCTTCAAGGCGATAACGTTCAACGGTACTGTTGAAAGAGCCGCCAAACCGCCGATCGTCTCAACGGCGCCGGCGCGTGTGACGCCGACCATGTTGATGCCGGCGCGCAGCGGAACCTCCCGCTTCAAAAGCCCGCCCGTGAACGTAACAGACGTCGCGCTTTTCATGGACGCTAAGACGGCAGTCTCGTCCGACAACGGAAGATCGTAACCGGCCAAGCCGTCCGCATACGCTATGAAAAGGTTCGACTCGGAAGAATACGCCACAAGAAACTGGACGTCTTGAGAGCCGCCCAATACAGCGTATAGATCGCTCAACCGCTTCAGGCGCGGATCGTTCACCGGGACATGGAGCATATTGAGACCCTTGCGCAGTTCCACCGTGAAGGAGGTAGAAAGCGCAACTTGAACCGAGTAAGTGTTGGAAGCGGAGCTCTTGTTG
Source organism: Candidatus Poribacteria bacterium (assembly GCA_963665845.2). Taxonomy (GTDB): domain Bacteria; phylum Poribacteria; class WGA-4E; genus JAPPNK01. The sequence continues at coordinate 442,676 of OY762492.1, read as the reverse complement.
CCGGAGGCGTCCTGCGCGGCGCCGGCGGCGATGGAAATGGTCAGCGCCCCTTCAAAGCCGTCGTCAAGGTCCACCGAGACCGTATAGGCCTTGCCGCTGCCGCTGACCGAGGCGGCGGTTCCTCCCTCGATGGAGACATCGTCCGCGTCAAAGCCGGTCACATCTTCGCTAAACTCAACCGCCGCTTCAATCGGCGTATCGGTCACCGGACCTTCCGGCCCTGTGACGGCAACGGTCGGCGGGCCGCTGTCATATGCCGCTTCATAGGTGTTGGACGCCTCGTTCGTTTTGCCGGAGGCGTCTTGGGCGGCGCCGGCAGGTATCGAAACGGTTACGTTGCCGTCGCTTGTCGGCTCAATGGTCGCTGTATAGGCGGCGCCGCTGCCGGCGAGGTTGGTCGCGGAGCCGTTGGTCACAGCAATGTCGGACGACTCGAAACCTGTGACGGCGGAGCTGAATTTGATCGTCACATCAAATGCGCCTGTTTGCGTCCCGCTCGGGCCGGACACAGTCGGCGTTAGGCGGAAGCTGACTGCCCAGATCCGAATCGCCCTATCTACGCCGCCGCTGGCGATCGTTTGACCGTCCGGAGAATACGCCGCGGACTCGACCGGACCCGTATGCCCCTGGAGCGTTCGCATCTGCGCCCCTGTTTTGGCGTCCCAGATTCGTATCGTCTTATCTGCGCTGGCGCTGGCGATCGTTTGACCGTCCGGAGAATACGCCGCGGACTCGACCGGACCCGTATGCCCCTGGAGCGTTCGTATCTGCGCTCCTGTGTTGGGGTTCCAGATTCGAATCGTCTTATCTGCGCTGGCGCTGGCGATTGTCTGACCGTCCGGAGAATACGCCACGGAATAGACCAGAGACGTATGTCCCTGGAGCGTTCGTATCTGCGCTCCTGTGTTGGGGTTCCAGATTCGAATCGTCTTATCTGCGCTGGCGCTGGCGATCGTTTGACTGTCCGGAGAATACGCCACGGAATAGACCCAATTCGTATGTCCATGGAGTGTTCGGAGATGCGCCCCCGTTTTGGCGTCCCAGATCCGCATGCTCTCTGTGCTGGCGCTGGCGATTGTATGACCGTCCGGAGAATAGGCTGCGTAATGGACCCAACTCGTATGCCCCTGGAGTGTTCGGAGATGCTCCCCCGTCTTGGCGTCCCAGGTCAGAATCGTGTTGTCGTGGCTGGCGCTGGCGATCGTCAGACCGTCCGGAGAGTACGCCACGGACTCGACCGGACCCGTATGTCCCTGAAGGGTTCGGAGATGCGCCCCCGTTTTGGCGTCCCAGATCCGAATTGTTCCGCCGCCGTCGCTGCTGGCGATCGCCTGACCGCCCGGAGAATAGGCCACGGAAAGAATCGAATACTCATGCCCTTTCAGGACATGGCGGTTGATTGTCGTTTCATAGGTGTTGGAGGCAGTGTTCGGTTTGCCGTTTTTGTTTTGGACGGCGCCGGCAGGTATCGAGACGGTTACTCTGTTGTCTCTTGTCGGCTCAATGGTCGCTGTATAGGCGGCGCCGCTGCCGGCAAGGTTGGCCGCGGAGCCGTTGGTCACAACAATGTCCGACAGCGTGAAACCTGTGACGGCGGAGTTGAATGCGATCGTCACATTAAACGCGCCTGTTTGCGCCCCGCTCGGGCCGGATACGGTCGCCGTTGGGCGGCTGATGTCCCAGATCCGAATCGTGCTGTCTCCGCTGGCGCTGGCGATCTTCTGACCGTCCGGTGAATACGCCACGGACAAAACCGCATCTGTATGTCCCTGGAGGACTCGGATCTGCTCCCCTGTATTGGCGTCCCAGACCTGTATCATGTTGTTATTGCCGCCGCTGGCGATCTTCTGACCGTCCGGTGAATACGCCAGGCCCCAGATAGATGTCAAAGGTATAGGACCCGTAATTGCCTTTATGGTTCGTATATTCTCCCCCGTGTTGGGGTCCCAGATCCGAATCACGCCCTCTATGTCGCTGCTGGCGAGCGTCTGACCGTCCGGTGAATACGCCACAGACAGGACCGAATCCGTATGTCCCTGGAGGGATCGTATAAACTCTCCCGTGTTGGGGTCCCAAATGTGAACCGTAGTGTCGAAGCTGGCGCTGGCGATCGTCTGACCGTCCGGTGAATACGCCGCGTCCCAGATCCAACCCGAATGTCCAGGGAGGGACCATATCTGCTCGCCTGTGTTGGCGTCCCAGATATATAGCGAGGTTTCAAGCAGCGACGGGATATCGATGCCGCCGCTGGCGATCGTCTGACCATCCGGAGAATATGCCACCGACCAGATCGAATCCACATTTAACTGGATGGTTTGTAGGTTCTCTCCCGTGTTAACATTCCAGGTCCGAATCGTGCCGTCAAAGGGGCCGCCGCCGCTGGCGAGCGTCTGACCGTCCGGTGAATACTCCGCGGACATGACCGCGCCCGTATGTCCCTCAAGGGTTTGTAGATGCGCGCCTGTGTCGGCGTTCCAGATCCGAATCGTGCCGTCCCTGCCGCCGCTGGCGATCGTTTGACCGTCCGGAGAATACGCCACGAACCTGAGCGCATCCGTATGTCCTTCCAGAACCTGTTGCGCGGGGCTGTTTTGCGCAATGAGCGTCAGCGCGAAGAGAGCCATTGCAGTCGACAAAATGCCCGGAAGTGAACGCAGCTGCTTTTTCATCGGAGTCTCCTGACGGCAGTACATACAGGCGATGATACGCATTTTGTGCGACGGCCTGCAGATCCAGGCAGTCATTCCCGCGCAAGCGGGGGATCCAGAGTTTTCCCAGAGAGCTTTCGCATTCCAAAACGGTTCTCTAAACCATAATCATCGCCTATAGAGACTGCCCTCCTGACACAGTAGTTGGTTTGCGATGCCCTAACATCATATACTAAATCTTGCGCTGCCACTTTGCGCTGCCGCGCCAACAGATATACCCTACTTCAACACAACCATGCGCCGAAGCGCCGTGAACGAACCCGCCTCGATGCGTACAAAGTAGATGCCGGCGGCGGCTGGTTCGCCGAGGGCGTTGCGTCCGTCCCAATGGGCGGCTTTAGCGCGGCTGCGGTAGGCGCCCGCCGGCAATTCGCCCAGTTCTAAAACGCGGACGGTTTGACCGGCGGCGTTGTAGATCGTCAGCTTCACGCGGGAGGCTTCCGACAGATCGAACGGAATCCAGGTCTCTGGGTTGAACGGGTTTGGATAATTCGGCAGGAGCGCGCTTGTGGACGCTGCCTGCCGCGGCGACCGAAGCATATCCTCCAAGACGGCAATGCCGCGCTTCGCCGAGTCGCTGCGGACAAGCAGCCGGTCGGCGTCGTTCAGCCATGCCGAAACCTGCGGAACGGAAGGAGCATCCCGCAAAGACGCCAACGCCGGAGCCGCCGCAACCGCGCCGGCCTGTCCAGCCAGGGCGTCCACAACCAGCAGAACGTCGGCGATGTCGACGACCCCGTCGCCGTTGACATCCGCGCCGCTGCCGCCGCCGCTTCCGTAGTTCGCTGCGATATGCGCTAAATCGGCAATGTCCACAACGCCGTCGCCGTTGGCGTCCAGCTGGGGCGAGGGCAATGACCAGAAGCGCAATGTTTTATCGCGGCTGCCGCTGATGAGCGTTTGGCTGTCGGGCGAGTAGGCGACCGCGTAAACGGTTCCAGTATGCCCCTCCAGCGTCTCTAGAAGGCGGCCGTTTCCGGACGCCCAGAGCTGGACGGTTCCGTCCTGGTTTCCGGAGGCGAGCGTGGAGCCGTCCGGCGAAAAGGCGACCGAAAACAGGAGACCTCCAGACCCGCCCGCTGTACGGGTATGGATCAGCGACTGCGACGAAACATCCCAAAAGCGAATCGTTTTATCGGCGCTGCCGCTCGCCAAGACCTTTCCGTCGGGCGAAAAGGCGACCGAGTAGATCGTCCGGGCATGCTCTTTCATTGTGGCGAGAAGCTTGCCGGTCTGCGCGTTCCAGAGGCGGACCGTTTTGTCGCCGCTTCCGCTGGCGAGAAGGGAGCCGTCCGGCGAAAAGGCGGCCGTCCGAACCGGCCCTGAATGCTGCGGCATCGTTTTCAACAGCTTTCCTGTTTCGGCGCTCCACAGCCGAACGGTACGGTCGCCGCTTCCGCTGACAATGGCGGAGCCGTCCGGCGAATAATCGACGGCGTAAACATCGTCCGTATGTCCCTCCAGCGTTCGGACATGCGCCCCTGTGTCGGCGTTCCAGACGCGTATCGTATGGTCGGCGCTTCCCGTGGCGAGCATGGCTCCGTCCGTCGAGAAGGCGGCGGAACGGACATCGCCCGTATGTCCTGTTAGTTTAAGGCGGGCGATTTCCAACTCAGCGTCCCATATCAGGACGGCGTCGTCCGCGGCGGCGGTGGCTACAGCGGAGCCGTCGGGCGAATACGCCGCCGCTAAGATTCCGCCCGTATGGGCTAACGAAGGCGGTTCGTAATCGACAGCGTATTCGTTGGAGGCTTCGTTGTTCCCCGCGGCGTTGGCGGGGATTTTCACGGCAACGCCGCCCGGTTTGGACGGCTTGATCGTTGCTGTATAGGCTGCGCCGCCGCCCGTCAGGCTTGTTACCGCTCCGTTCGTCACCTGGATGTCTGACGCTTCAAACCCATCGACCGCTTCGCTGAACGCGATGGCGATCTCAAACGCGCCGCTTACGCTGCCGCTCGGTCCGGCAATCGTCACGGTTGCGAAAGATTCAAAGTCAGGGGCGAACGGCCATATTCGTATCTCGCTGAAGCTGCCGCTGGCGAACGCTTGTCCGTCCGGCGAAAACGCAATAGACATAACCCTGTCGGTATGATCCGTCAACGTTGCGGTCAATGCGCCTGTTTTGGCGTTCCATACCTTGACCGTATGGTCAGAGCTGCCGCTGACAAGCGCCATGCCGTCCGGCGAATAGGCGACCGACATGACCTCGTCCGTATGCGCCGCGAGCGTTCGGAGAAGCGCGCCTGTCTTGGCGTTCCACATGTGAATTATTCCGTCGCCGCTGCCGCTTGCGATGGTCTGTCCGTCCGGCGAATAGGCGACCGAATACGTCCAACCTGAATTCGCCGCGAGGGTTCGGATCAACGCGCCTGTCCTGGCGTTCCAAATCCGAACCTCTTGATTGCCGCCGCTGGCGAGCGTCTGTCCGTCCGGCGAATACGCAAGGGAAATGCCCGCATTCTTGAGCGTCCGTAGCAGCGCGCCTGTCTTGGCGTTCCAGAGATTCATCTCTAGGTAGCCGGCGCTGGCGAGCGTCTGTCCGTCCGGCGAAAAGACGATGGACATGGTATAATTCGAAAGCGGGCCAAGCATTCGCGTCTGTTTGCCCGTGCCGGCGTCCCAGAGCCGAATCGTGTTGTCCCAGCTGACGCTGGCAATGGTCTGCCCGTCCGGCGAATACGCTACCGAATTGATCTGATGTTCATGTCCGACAAGCGTTCGCATCTGTTCTCCCGTGTCGGCGTCCCAGACGATGACCATCTTGTTATTGCCGCCGCTGGCGAGCGTCTGTCCGTCCGGCGAATAGGCGACCGAGGAGGCATACCCGATAAAACCTGTCAGCGTCCTCGGCGCGCCGACGCCGTCCACCATATAACCGACCGAATAGACGTTGGAGTCTTCGTAATTGCTGTCGGCGTTTGCGAGAACATACGCCTCAACCTTGCCGCGCTTGGACGGCTCTATCGTCGCCGTGTAGGTTGCGCCGCCGCCCGTTAGGTTTGTAACAACTCCGTTCGTCACCTGGATGTCAGACGCCTCAAAGCCTGCGGCTGGATTGCTGAACGCGATCGTTATGTTAAACGCGCCTGTCACGCTGCCGCTCGGGCCCGTAATCGTCACGGTTGCGAGAGATTCAAAGTCAGGGGCAAACGGCCATATTCGTATCTCGCTGAAGCTGCCGCTGGCGAACGCTTGTCCGTCCGGCGAAAACGCGATAGACCAGATCCTGTCGGCATGATCGGTCAACGTTGCGGTCAAAGCTCCTGTTTTGGCGTCCCATACCTTGACCGTATGGTCTGCGCTGCCGCTGACAAGCGCCCGCCCGTCCGGCGAATAGGCGAGCGACATGACGGCGCCCGTATGCCCATTGAGCGTTCGGAGAAGCGCGCCCGTTTGGGCGTTCCACATGTGAATCGTTCCGTCTTCGCTGCCGCTTGCGATGATCTGTCCGTCTGGTGAATACGCAGCAGAATATATCCAACCAGGATTCCCCGCAAGAGTTCGAATCAACGCGCCTGTTTGGGCGTTCCAAATCCGTACCGCTTGATTGCCGCTCCCGGCGAGCGTCTGCCCGTCCGGCGAATACGCAAGGGATACGCCCGAATTCCGAAGCGTCCGTATCAGCGCGCCTGTCTTGGCGTCCCAGATATTAATATCTTGATAGCCGCCGCTGGCGAGCGTCCGGCCGTCCGGCGAATACGTTACAGACAGGGCGTAATTCGAAAGCGGCCCGATCAATCGCGTCTGTTTGCCGGCGGCGGCGTCCCAAAGCCGAATCGTATTGTCATGGCTGGCGCTGGCGAGCGCTTGTCCGTCCGGCGAATACGCTGCCGAATTGATCTGATGTTCATGTCCGACAAGCGTTCGCATCTGTTCTCCCGTGTCGGCGTCCCAGACGATGACCATCTTGTTATTGCCGCCGCTGGCGAGCGTCTGTCCGTCCGGCGAATAAGCGACCGAGACGGCATGCCCGATAAAACCTGTCAGCGTCCTTGACGCGCCGACGCCGTCCAGCGCATAACCGACCGAATAGACGTTGGAGTCTTCGTAATTGCTGTCGGCGTTTGCGAGAACATACGCTTCAACCTTGCCGCGCTTGGACGGCTCTATCGTCGCCGTGTAGTTTGCGCCGCCGCCCGTTAGGCTTGTAACAACTCCGTTCGTCACCTGGATGTCGGACGCCTCAAAGCCTGCGGCTGGACTGCTGAACGCGATCGTTATGTTAAACGCGCCTGTCACGCTGCCGATCGGGCCCGTAATCGTCACGGTTGCGAGAGATTCAAAGTCAGGGGCAAACGGCCATATTCGTATCTCGCTGAAGCTGCCGCTGGCAAACGCTTGTCCGTCCGGCGAAAACGCGATAGACCAGATCCTGTCGGCATGATCCGTCAACGTTGCGGTCAAGGCTCCTGTTTTGGCGTCCCATACCTTGACCGTATGGTCTGCGCTGCCGCTGACAAGCGCCCGCCCGTCCGGCGAATAGGCGAGCGACATGACCGCGCCCGTATGCCCATTGAGCGTTCGGAGAAGCGCGCCCGTTTGGGCGTTCCACATGTGAATCGTTCCGTCTTCGCTGCCGCTGGCGAGCGTTCTGCCGTCCGGCGAATACGCCAAGGGTCGAGACCAACCTGGAATTCCCGCGAGCGTGCGTATCAGCGCGCCCGTCTCGGCGTTCCATATGTGAATTCCCTGATAGCCGCTGCCGGCAAGCGTCTGCCCGTCCGGCGAATACGCGAGAGATACGCCCGCATTTCTAATCGTCCGTATCAGCGCGCCTGTCTCGGCGTTCCAGATATTAATATCTTGATAGCCGCCGCTGGCGAGCGTCTGTCCGTCCGGCGAATACGTTACAGACAGGGCGTAATTCGAAAGCGGCCCGATCAATCGCGTCTGTTTGCCCGTGCCGGCGTCCCAGAGCCGAATCGTGTTGTCATGGCTGGCGCTGGCGAGCGTCTGTCCGTCCGGGGAATACGCTACCGAATTGATCTGATGTTCATGTCCGACAAGCGTTCGCATCTGTCCGCCGGTGTCGGCGTCCCAGACGATGACCATCTTGTTATTGCCGCCGCTGGCGAGCGTCCGGCCGTCCGGCGAAAAGGCGACCGAGACGGCATGCCCGATAAAACCTCTCAAAACGGAGGGTTTGCTGACGCCGCCTGGTTCATAGCGGACCGTATAGACGTTTGAATCTTGATACTCTCCATCGGCGCTTTCTAGAATGAGCGCTGTAACTTTGCCGGGGCTTGTCGGGTCGATGGTTGCCGTGTAGGCTGCGCCGCTTCCGCTAAAGTTCACAACGACGCCGTTCGACACAATCAGATCGGACTTGGTGAAGCCGGCGACCGCCTCGCTGAATGCGATCCATACAACAAATGCGTCTTCTTTAACGACGCCGCTTGGTCCGCTGACGGCGGCGCTGACGCTAGGCGTATCGACAGCGCCTTCTCGATACGCTTCATAAGCGTATTCCATGTCTTCGGCGCCGCCTTCGCTTGGGGGATGGTACGCCAGGACGATTTCAGCGCGGCCGGCGTCGGTACCCATTTCAGAAAACAGGTCGGCGACGCGGAAAGAGCTTGTCTTCTGGACGGGCCGCGCCGCCAGCGCCGCTCCGTTTCGGTCATAAAGGATCGCCGCGGCGCTGAACTCGCCGCCGTTGCCGTCGGGCAGCTTCATCTTAAATTGCAGCGGGGAAGGCTGTAAAGGGGAAGGCGCTTTGAACTCAAGAATATGCCCCGCCCATGCTTCGATGGTACGGGTTTGAGGCGGGACGGGATGTTGATGGTAATCGTCATGGGAGTCGCTGTTTTCAGCGTTGAAATGGACATCGGCGTTCGGAAGCTGTATTTTGAAAACGCGCCAACGCCGGCGCCAGAGGCGCTGTCGGCGGACAAAGCGATTCGCCAGTCGACAAAAACATCGGCGGCGGAGACGCCGTATCCTCTCTCTTGAAGAGCTTTCGTAACGCCAGAGACTCCTGTAAGAGGGCTTTGAACAATATCTCGGACCGTTTCGATGCCGCCGTATTGCTCATATAAATACAGCGTCCATAGATACGCGGCGCCGTAGTGCGCCTCCCAATGCGCGCTGTCTAAGTCCGGCCATTTGACAAGCGAAATGCGGGAGTATTTTTCAAATTCAGAAATACTGTCTGCGTGGACAGCGTACCCGCATCTAAATTCCGCCAGTTCGGAGGCGCCTTCGTTGAGCCAGTTTTCTTCGCGCTGGTCGTATCGGTAATGGATGAGATGCTGAAATTCATGGGCGGCGATGGCGTCGTACCCCCAGTGATAATCAGACCCGATATAAAGAATGTCCGCGTTGTTCTCGTCTCCATACCAGACATAGCCCCCTACGCCGTAGGTTTTGAGGATCAGCAAAATGATGCGGTTGTTGCCGTCCATGTCGGGGGGCTGCCCAAAATCCGCAGCGACAACATCGTAGATCCCGCGCCGCGGGTAGTTTGGGGTTTCGTTTTCAAAAGCGTTTAGAAGCGTTTGGACATGGGGTTCCGTTACGGCGCCTCGGTTCCACTCTGAATCTTCAACATAGATATAACAGCGGGGACCCTCGGCGCGAAGCGTCGCGGTCGTTTTTGTTTTTCCGTTGTGGAAGCCTTCGTAAATCAAGAATTCTCGGCTGTCTCCGATAACGGGAGGGCTGGCTTGAACAGTATTTAAGTTGACGGGAGGGCTGAGATTCCGCTTGGTACGGGGGATGTGGGGCGTACCGCATCTCCATTGGCGGCTGACAGGGTTGAAGCTGTGCGAACAGTAAGGTTCGGTCAACGTGGAAGACGCGGCTGCGTTGAGCGCCGCTGCGGCGATCAACGCTCCGAGAATGAAAGCGGCGGTTCGCGTGTGAGACATGGGGCTTTCCTTCTAAGCTGCTGCAAGCTCACTGTACCATTAAAAAAACAGGCGCGCTAATCTGACCTTACGTCCTGGCGGACGCGGGCGGCGCGGATCGTTCCCTCCTTGAAAGGAGCTAGGGGTTTAAGGCGCGCGGCGATCTGGTTGGCGAAGCCTTTTCCCGCCAATAAAGGCTTAGTTGGGGGTTTTAGCCGGTCAGGCCGCTCACATCCAGAACGTACATCTGCCGCTTGCCCTCGTGCGCGGAGTCGATGCATATCTGCTTGCCGTCTCTGCTCCAGCGCGGGTGGAGGTCGCACCGTATCTCGCCCTGAAGCGCCTTCGGCGCTAGAAACCGTCCGATGTCGATCCGCCGATTCTCCGCTGGATCAAACAGCATGAGCGCGCGGCGTCCGGTTTTGTCAGGGTAAGCGTCGTTCAAAATCCACCGCCCGTCCGGCGAATATGAACAGTGGCCGTCCGCTGTCAGGACGCCCTCGCCGACAACCTCTTTCGCGTCCGACATGTCTTCATACAAAAAGAACCGGTTGCCGACAGCCGGCTCATTAGCCCACGCGAGAACATGCGTATCGCCGCGCCAGTCAAAATGGGAGGTCATCCCATGCAGGTTGAGCGGGCATATCTCCGTCCCGTCAGGCTTTGCGGTGAAGAGGCGCGTTCTCCAGGCGCTGCGCTCCCTGTTTTTCCATCGATGCAGAAAAATAAAGCGCGTTCCAGACGGGTTAAACAGCAGGTGGTTGAACCAATGCTCCGCGCCGTCCATGCTCTCTTCAGGTTGATAGCCCGCCATCTGCGCGAGCGAAATGATGAGCCGATTCTCGCCCGTCTCTAAGTTCATCCAGTAGATGCCGTCCTCGTCGGGGGAAGGATCGCCGTCGGTCGGGTCGTCCGCGCCGAGGTAGCCGTACCCTGGGCGCGTCTGCGCGACGCGGGCAAAATTGAGCGAGACCGCCTGCGCCCCGTCCCTGCTCACATTATATATGGGCAGCGGATATTCGCGCTCCCCGCCTGTGAACAGGTCGCGCGCGATGGAGACGAGACGGCCGTCTCGGAGGTCGTTGTGAATCAGCGCGCGGTCGGCGGAATGGCCCAGCCAGTGAAGCATCGTACCTTGCTGCCAGTTCCATGCGCGCGTTTGGGCGAAGGGGATCCACAGGTTGCCGCTTTGCGTATCGATTCGCCCTAGGACAGCCGTTTCGCCCGGCCGCGGCGGTCTGTCCATGAAGGTTGTTTGGATGGCGAGAAGGTATCTGCCAGTTTCGTCCCACGGCGTTTTATCGTAATAGCCGAAATAATGGCAATGCGGTCCGCGCGTGACAGCTTGCGCTTCTCGATAGGCGTTTTCTAGAGGCATCTTCATCTCCTATTCGCGCCTTCAAGACATGGGGCTGTTAATCCAGCGGCGGCGCGACCGTTTCTCCCGTTTCTGAACTCTCCACAATCGCGTCGATCAGCTGCATCTCGCGGTACCCGTCCTCCAGATCGGCGCCGCATTCTCCGTCTGTCAACACGGCGCGCGCCCATGCAGTCAGCTCTTCTCTATAACCTGGGCGCACGACCCCGTCCGAATAGGTGATGCCGCCGTCCCAGTGAACAATCCGCGAGTCCGCATAACCGCCGCGCCCGACAGGAATGTCGCCGCCTGAATAACGCAGCTTCGTCCAGTTTTCCGTCTCGACCCATGCGGGTCCATCGCCGACAATGAGAATGCGGTTATGGTAGTCGGGCGAGCGCATGGCGATTGTCTGGCTTCCCGCCGCGCCGCTGGCGAAGCGGTAGTTGATGGCGGCGGCGTACTGCTCTCCTTCGGTTCGGCTGCGCATGACGTTCACCGCTTCAATCTCGCCCATGAAAAAGCGGGTCAGGTCCAGATGGTGGATGATATGGTCAAGCAGGAAAAAGCGGAACATGTCCGCGTCCGAATCGCGCCGCATGCCCCAGTCCATGCGCATGCCCGGCCCTGGGCAGATGTAATGCGCTTCATAGACGATCGGGGCGCCGAACGATTCTCGGCTCATGATCTCCTTCGCCATTCGGTTGACGGGGCAGTGCCGCTGGACGGTTCCCATCAATACCTTCATGCCCGACTTGCGGGCGGCGTCTCGGAACCGCTTTGCGTCGGCGGCGTTCAACGCGGGCGGCTTCTCGGTGAAGAGATGCAAGCCCCTCTCCATCGCGGCGATGCCCGCTTCATGATGCACAAACGGCGGCGCGGCGACCATGACGCAGTCCAAATCTTCCTTGTCGTACATTTCAAGATAGTCGGCGTATGTGTTCGGCGCGCCCCATCTCTGCGCGGCTCCGTTCGCCCTGTCGATGTTCAGATCGCAGACAGCGACCAGATCCAGCTCATCCACCAACGCCAGCGCCGGAAACAACACGCCGCTCGGCAAGCCCCCGCATCCCACCGCTCCAAGTTTCAACCTTCCCGCCATGTTCGCCTTTCCATCTTCATGTATGTTTCGACCCGTTTAGCATACCGCTTTTCCGGAAGGAGCGCAAACGGCAGACTTTTTGGGCAGTACATACAGGCGATGGTTTTGATTTTTAGAGCGCCGTTTTGGAATGCGAAGGCTCTCTGGGAAAACTCTGGATTCCCGCTTGCGCGGGAATGACGAATAGCCCAATAACAGCGGCCGGGGCGCGGTTTCTGGACTCCCCCCTTGAAAAGGGGGGCTGGGGGGGTTTTAGTTCCGTGTGCGGAATCGCTATTAGCACAACTCAAACAGGATTTTCGTCATCATCGCCTGTAGAGACTACCGTTATTGAACCCGTTACACATCCAGCACGACGGGCAAAATGATCGGCCGACGGTCGGTGTTTTTTGAAAAGTAGCGGCGGAGAGCGAGGCGCGCCGCCTCTTGCGCCGCTTCTTGATCGCCGCGTTTGTTTTCGGGGAGAGCTTCCAGCGCGTCCAGCGCCGCCGCTTTCGCTTGATTCATCAGCTCTTCCGATTCGTCCATGTACACAAAGCCGCGCGACACGATTTCAGGCTCGGTCAACAGCTCTCCTGTCTCCTTGCTGCGCACAAAGATGACGATCGCCATGCCGTCTTCGGACAGCTGCCGGCGGTCGCGCAGGACGATCTCATCCAGCCGCTCCAGCATCTGTCCGTCCACCAGAATTCGCCCGGCGCGCGTCTTTTCAACAACCTCCGCGGCTTCCTCCGAGATTTCAAGCCGCTCGCCGTTCTCGATCACATGGATATGCTGCGGCGACACGCCCGATTCTTCCGCCAAGCGCGCATGCTGGCGCAGCTGCTTGTAGTCGCCGTGAATCGGAACGAAGTAGCGCGGGCGAGTCAACTGAATCATCATGCGCAGGTCTTCGCGGTACCCATGCCCGGAGGCGTGCAGCCCGTCGCAGTTGCCGCCGTAATAAACCTCCGCGCCGCGCCGATACAGGTTGTCGACAAGGCGCGCCACATCCTTTTCACAGCCGGGAATGACGCGCGCCGAGAGAACGACCGCGTCCCCCTGTTCAATGCGGAATCTGCCGTAGGAGCCGTCCGCGATCATCGACAGCGCCGAGAACGGCTCCCCTTGGCTTCCGGTCAGAAGAATCATCACTTCGTCGGGCGGCATCTTTTTTGCTTCGCGCAGGTCGACCGTCGCGTTGGACGGAAGCCAGAGATGTCCGAGCTCGGCGGCGGCGCGCGTGTTGTTCACCATGCTGCGTCCGGCGACTGCAATCTGCCGTCCAAACTCCAGCGCCAGATCGATCAGCTGCTGAATGCGGCGAAGGCTGGACGCGAAGGTGGCGGCGATGATGCGCCGTCGGGATGTGCGAAAGATTTCGGTCAGCTGCGGACGGACGGAGCTTTCCGGCGGCGTAAAGCCGGGCGACTCAATGTTGGTGCTGTCCGACAGCAGCGCGAGAACCCCCTCCTCCCCCAGAAGCGCGAACCCGGCGGCGTCGAACTGATCGGCGTCCAGCGGTCCGCCCAGCTTGAAATCGGAGGTGTGCAGTATCGTCCCGACAGGCGTGCGCAGGACGGCCGCCATCGTGTTCGGAAAGCTGTGCGAGACGCGCAGAAACTCGCAGGCGATGTTGCCAAACTCAAGCTTGTCGTCCGCGTCGATGACGTTCAGGTCGGCGTCCGCGAGAACGCCCCACTCTTTCAGCCTGTTCTTCGCCAGCTCAAGCGTCAGGTCGGTTCCATAAACAGGCGCGGGCGCATGTTTCAACGCATGCCATAAGGCGCCGATATGATCCTCATGCCCATGTGTCAGGACGATGCCGCGCAGCTTGTCGCGCTGCTCAATCAGATAGCCGATGTCCGGCACCGCCATATCGATGCCGAATTGACGGCTGGGCGTCATGCCGATGTCGATGAGAACCATGTCGCCGCCGCATTCGACCAGCATCGCGTTCATGCCGAATTCGCCGAGTCCGCCGAGGGGGAGGATCGATACGTTTGTAGGGCTGCTCATCTGTTGTTTGCCGTCTCCTTCTTTGGGCGGTTGAATGGGCGCGCGGTTCGTTTAGCTGACCACAAAATTGATGATTCGGTTCGGTATGTAGATGACGCGGCGAACCGTTTTGCCGTCCAGATGGCGGGCGGCGTTCGGCTCTCCCTTGGCGGCTGCCGCGACCGCCTCTTCGGTTGAGTCGACCGGCATGTTCAGTTGAGCGCGCACTTTTCCGTTCACCTGAACGACAACGAGGATCGTTTCTTCAGCGAGCGCGCTTTCGTCATATTTTGGCCACCCAGCCTCTTGGAGCGTCTTGCCTGTGTTGAGCGCGTCCCACATCTCTTCGGCGATATGCGGCGCGAAGGGGCTGAGCAGGCGCGGCAGCGTTTCCAGCGCCTCGCGCAGAAGAGCGGCGCGGGCGGAAGAGAACGGCGCCGTTTCATTTTGAAGCGCGTTCACAAATTCCATGCAAGCGGCGATGGCGGTGTTGAATTTGAACCGGTCCGATATATCATCGGCGACGCGCTGAATGGTACGATGCGTCAGACGGCGGAAGGCGCGCTCATCGCCGTCCAGCGCTTCAACCTCATATTCCGCGGTCGGCGCCGCATCTTCCAAGAGGCGGTGGAAAGCTCGCCAGACGCGGTTCAAAAACCGGTAGCAGCCTTCGACGGCGGAGTCGTTCCATTCCACATCCATCTCCGGCGGCGCGGCAAAGAGAGAGAAGAGGCGCGCCGTGTCGACTCCGTATTTGGACACGATCTCATCCGGCGTGACGATGTTGCCGATCGATTTAGACATCTTCGCGCCGTCTTTGGTGACCATACCCTGCGTGAACAGGTTTTCAAACGGCTCATCCACCGGCGAGAGACCCGCGTCAAACAGCGCCTTCGAAATGAACCGCGAATAGAGCAGATGCAATACCGCATGCTCAATTCCGCCGACATACTGGTCAACCGCCATCCAGTACCGCGCGGCGTCCTGATCGACAAACCCCCCGTTGAACCGCGGCGAGCAGAAACGCAGATAGTACCATGAGGAGTCGATAAAGGTGTCCATCGTGTCCGTTTCGCGGCGTGCCGGTTTTCCGGTGCGCGGAGAAATGCAGTTGACAAAGTTTTCATTTTGAGCGAGCGGGTTGCCGCCTTTGCCGGTGATCTGCACATCGCGCGGATGCGTCACCGGCAGATTCTCAACCGGAACGGGAGTGGGCGTTCCGTCCTGCTCGTAGATCATCGGTATCGGCGTTCCCCAGTACCGCTGTCGGCTGACGAGCCAGTCGCGCAGTTTATAGTTGACCGTCTGCTTGCCGAGTCCGCGTTCTTGGAGGCGCGCGACGATCGCCTTGCCCGCCTGCCGGTTCGGCATGCCGTTGAACGGTCCGGAGTTGATCTGAACGCCATCCTCCACATACGCCTCATTCATTTCGCCCCCGTCCCATGTCGAATCGGGCGGCTGAATGACAGGGCGGACCGGTATGTCGTATTTTCGGGCGAATTCAAAGTCGCGTTCGTCATGCGCGGGAACCGCCATGAGCGCGCCGGAGCCGTAATCCATGAGCGCGTAGTTGGCGATCCAGATTGGTATGCGTTCCCCGTTGACCGGATTGACCGCGTAAAAGCCGGTGAAAACGCCCTCTTTTTCGGCGTCCGCGTCGGAGCGCGCCTGACGCGTCTGGTTGCGCATGCGCTGCGCTTCAGGCATGACGCGCGCCGCATGCGGCGAGCCTTCGATCATCTCTTCAATGAGAGTATGTTCAGGGGCGAGCGCCATGAAGGTCGCCCCGTAAAGCGTGTCGGGGCGCGTCGTGAAAACGGGCAGCGGTTCGCCCGTCTCTTCAATTTGAAACTGTATCTCCGCGCCTTCGGATCTCCCGATCCAGTTGCGCTGCATCGTCCGAACCCGATCGGGCCAGCCGTCAAGCCTGTCCAGGTCGTTCAGGAGCCGTTCGGCATAGTCGGTGATGCGGAAGTACCACTGGTTTAGGCGCCGTTTTTCAACAGGGGCGCCCGATTTCCAGCCGCGCCCGTCGATGACCTGCTCATTTGCTAGAACGGTTTCTTCGACAGGGTCCCAGTTGACAAGCCCCCCTTGTTGATACGCCAGCCCGCGTTCATACAGCAGCAGGAAAAGCCATTGCGTCCATTTATAGTAGTCGGGTCGGTTTGTGGAGAGTTCGCGGCTCCAGTCGTACGAGACGCCGAGCTGTTTGAGCTGCGTTTTCCAGTACGAGATGTTGCCGTCTGTCCATTCGGCGGGGTGTATTTTGCGTTCGATGGCGGCGTTTTCCGCCGGCAGTCCGAACGCGTCCCATCCCATCGGATGCAGGACGGAGTATCCTTGCAGCGTCTTATACCGCGCGAGCGCGTCGCCGATGATGTAGTTGCGCACATGCCCCATGTGGAGGTCGCCGGACGGGTAAGGAAACATCTCCAGCAAGTAAAATTTTTGTTTATCCGAATCTTCGTCCGCTTGGAAGGCGTTCGTTTCTTCCCAGCGCGTTTGCCATCTTTTTTCGATCTCGTTGAAACGGTACGGAGGCGCGTTCATGTCAACTCCAATCTGCTGCGTTAATCATAGCCGTTGCCGCCGCCTTTTTTCAAGTTGACATGCTGACATCACGTCTTAAGTTTGGACATGTCGGCATGCGAACGCGGACGTCATCTGCAACGCCTCTAGATTCCCGCTTACGCGGGAATGACGGTTTGGTCGGCGGCGCCTTTTTCCCATGAATAGAGCGATCGTCAGTTCAAATGTCCCAACTTTCAGCATGAGGTCAGGACATGCCGACCTTACGTCTTAAGTCGGGACAATGCTGAATGCGAACGCGGATGTCGTCTGCGGCGGGTAGGGCGCGGGTTTCTAGACTCCCCTTGACAAGGGGGAATGTCCGCGCTCCCGTAGCCCCGACTCAAACAGGATTTTCGTACGTCATCGCCTGTAGTTGCCGCCCGCTCTTTTTATCGCTATGCTCATCTCGCTCTCTTTTGTTGAGAAGAGAGGAAAGGAAAGGTAGACGACATGAGAATGGCAGATCCGATCCTGTTTGCGGCGGTTGGGTTCCTGTTCATGCTGTTGCCGTTTGCGTCGGCGCAGCAGGAGGCGGGCTGGTTCGCCGAGGCGTTGACGCTGCCGTCCGTTTCGAGAGGCTGGCGGTCTCCGATACGCATCGACCCGCTCGAGATGCGCATCGCAAAGGGACAATGGACGGCGCCCGCCGAGGGAGAGGTTTTTCTGCGTTCCGACGGCGAACCGTACCAGCGCTCTGACGGCGAGACGGTACAATGGACGCGCGCCGAAGCGAACGAAGAGGGCTGGATCAACGCCGGCTACGCGCTCATCGTCTTAGAAGAAGAGCGGGAGCGGACGGCGCTGCTGGAAGCCCACGGACATGGCGGCGTCTATGTGAACGGGCGGTTTCGACCTGGGAACGGGTATCGATACGGCTACTTCCGCCTGCCTGTCCGCCTGAAAAAAGGGCGCAACGAGCTGCTGTTTATCGGAGGAGGAAGGCGCCGCGGAATCCGAGCGCGGCTGCATCCGATGGACGCGCCGGCGATGTTGAACCAAGGCGATATGACCCTGCCCGACTTCGTCGCCGGCGAGCGGCATGAGACACATGGCGGCGTCATCGTCATGAACGGCGAAGAAAAAACGCTGCGCGGAGCCGTACTCTTGGCGTCTATTGACGGCGGAGAGGCGGCGGAAACGCCCGTTCCGTCTGTCCCCGCGGTCAGTATCCGCAAAGTTCCGTTTATGATGCGGGCGGAGTCGTTCCCCGACGGCGCAACCGAAGCGGCTGTCCAGCTGACCCTGCGCGTCGACGGCGCGGAGGCCGACTCCATCCAGTTTAAGATGCGCATACGCAAGCCGACCGAGAGCCGCAAACGCGCCTTTATCAGCGCCATCGACGGCAGCGTCCAGTATTACGCCGTTCAGCCGGCGCAGTCGGCGTCGGGAACGGCGGACGCGCTGTTTTTATCGCTGCATGGCGCGTCGGTGGAAGCGATAGGGCAGGCGAACGCTTACTCAAGCAAAACATGGGGGCATCTGGTCGCCCCGACGAACCGCCGCCCCTTCGGTTTCGACTGGGAGGACTGGGGGCGCCTGGACGCGATGGAGGTTCTTGAAACAGCGCGCCAACGGCTCAACACGGATCCCGCCAAAACCTATCTGACGGGGCATTCGATGGGCGGGCATGGCGCGTGGCATCTTGCAGTCACGTACCCTGACGCTTTCGCCGCCGTCGGCCCGAGCGCGGGCTGGATCAGTTTCCGCTCCTACACGCGCGCCCCGCAGATGGACGAGCCGGACGCGGTCATGAACATCATGCGCAGGGCGGCGAACGGAAGCGACACCATCGCCCTAGCGCGAAACCTAACCGACATGGGCGTCTATGCGCTGCATGGCGCGGACGACAACAATGTCCCCGCGCGGGAGGCGCAGCGAATGGCGGAGGTTTTAACGGAGTTTCACAACAACTGGTTCTACCATGAGGAGACAGGTGCGGGGCATTGGTGGAACCGCGACGACGAACCGGGCGCCGACTGCGTCGACTGGGCGCCGATGTTCGATATGTTCGCGCGACATATACGCCCCGAAAACGCGGCAACGCGCGACCTGCAGTTCATCACAGCGAACCCGTCTGTCTCCTCGCAGTATCGATGGGCGGCAATTGAGGCGCAGGAGACGCCCATGGCGTTCAGCAGCATCAACCTGCGCCATGACCCGCACCGCAGGCGGTTCAAAGGGACGACCAAAAACGCCGCCCGCATCCGCCTGGATCTGCGCCATCTCATGCCGTCCGAGACGATACGCATCGAGATCGACGGGCAGGCGATAGAGGCGGAACGGAACGAGGCGGAACATCTTTGGCTCATCAAAGAAAACGACTTGTGGACAGCGGCGACCGATCCGCCTTCAGACAAGCTGAAGGGACCGAAGCGTTACGGACCGTTTAAAAATGCGTTTCAGCGGCGGATGATCTTCGTGTACGGGACGTCAGGAACGGACGCCGAAAACGAGTGGGCGTACGCGAAGGCGCGTCTGGACGCGGAGCATTTCTGGTACCGCGGCAACGGCTCCGTCGAGATCATGTCAGACGCGGAATACGCCGCCATGGCGCCGACAGGTCGCAACGTCATTCTCTACGGAAACGCGGACAGCAACGCCGCCTGGGAGACTCTCTTCAGCGGCAGCCCCGTACAAGCGCGGCGCGGCAGCGTCTCTATCGGAGAGCGCGTCTATGAAGGGGAGGAGACGGCAGTACTGCTCGTTCGCCCGATAGAGAACGACCCTGAAGGGCTTGCCGCCGCTGTTTCCGGTACGGGCTTGACCGGCATGCGCCTCACCAACCGCATGCCGTATTTTGTGTCCGGCGTCGCCTATCCGGATGTGTTTATCGCGGATGCGGCGACGCTTGAAAACGGTATGGAGGGCGTCAAGGCGGTCGGCTTTTTTGGGATGGACTGGACGGTCGAGACGGGAGATTTCGCCTACCGCTAACCTTCAGTTCGCGCGAAGCGTATGTGAAACGGCGCAGGTTCTCCTTTTAAAGAGATCTCGATATTGAATATCGGCGGCTTCCACCGGTACGAGTATTTCGCGCCGACGCAGCTGACGCCGGTCGGGATATAGGAGGGCGGGACATAAAAATACAAAGCCCCCCGCCCGCCCGCTTGCCCTTGACAGACGCCCAAGATCGACTCGCTCGATTCGTCCCAGCCGATTGTCAGCAGTTCCTCCCGACCCTGCAGCACATGCAGATCGCTGGCGAGAAACATGGGCGTCTCCTTTTCCTCGCGGATGACGAACAGCTTGGCGGAACGCGGCGGGACGCCATGCGCCGAAAACGCCGCCTGATGCTCGCCAAAATAGACCCCGTCCCAAAATTCGCACGCCAGATACGACTTTGCGCGGCTAAGGCCTAGGTCTTCCATGCGGATATGCGCGTCATGGTAGATGTCGGACAGGTTCACGACGCCGACAATCGTCCAGTCGCCGAAGGCGGCTTGCAGCGGCATTGACCATGCGAGCAGGTCTTTCCCGGCGATCGGAACCGCCGTCGCGGAGATGCCGGTGAGCGGAAGGCATTTGCGCAAAAAACTTGCCTCGTCGCTGTTCAGTTTCGACAGGTTGTCCGCGAGGCACAGATGCGCGCCCGACAGCAAACCGACCGCAATGAACAGCTGCGCCTCGTTCCGCGCCCGTTCCTCCACAAAGCGCAGCGGTCCCAGCTCCAGGTTCGACCCGCTGGAGCGCATGTTCCATTTGGACATGAAGGCGCGCAGCAGCTCGCGCGACCCCCATTGCCCGTCCCAAACGGGCGAGAGCGATTTGTAAAAATAGTCCAAGCCGCCGTTCGACAGCTCCGACTGGGCGAAGCGGGGACCCTGCGGCGCATCAAGGACGGAGAGTATCTTGTCGGGCGCGACCTTCTGCCGCGCCGATTCCAGCAGGTCGTACGCCGCGCACATCGCCTCCATCCGCGTCAACCCGCGCCGGCTCCATCGATGCCGCTTCATGTCGTTCGGTATCAGGTCCTGAAGCGGATGAATGGTGACGTAGAGCGCGTCGAGACCCCATTCGTTGTAGGCGGCGTCCAGCCGTTCCAGAACCCATTTGCGCGTTTCGTCGCGCGTCGGGTCGAGCGTTTTCGCCTTGGAGCCGTCCTCGTTTCCAAACACGGCGGGGCGTCCGTTTCGCGCGCGGACGACCGCGTCTTGCAGCTCCTTGGGCGGATCCTCTAAGCGGTAGATCGGCGTCTCCGCCCCGACGGAGAGACCGGCGCTCTGGGCATGGGCGACCGAATCGGCGATTCCGTCTGGAAAATGAAAGCGGCGCGTCTCCTCGTTCAAGGCGCCCCATTCGCCGCCGATGCGTATCTGCTGGAGTCCGCCGGGGCCGGTCGGCAGCCCGCCGCCGCCGCTGGACAGCCGCTCCACCAGCTTGCGCATCTCCTGCCCAATCGGTTTGCCGCTGGACGCCTCAAGGCGCGCTGTCAAGGAGGGGCGCAGGCGGGACGGCGGAGCCTCCGACGCGCCGGTACGTATCAAGCGCGTTTGAGCGTCTTTAAAAGGAGTCGACACGTCTATATAAAACGGATCCGACTCGATGACGCCGCCGGGGGGCGCTTCCGCCTCCTCGCATGATTGATACACGCGCCAGATGTTGATCGGATGCTCTTCTGCCGCCTCGTCCATGAGCGCGGGGCGGTATCCCGCTTCGGCGCGGTTCCACCATTTTCCCTGCGTCAAGAATCCGAACGCGAGCGTTTTTTGCGTATGCGGATCGTAAATCATCCCGTCCGATACCGACTCGTCCGTCAGCTGGTCGGGGTACACATAATCTTTTCGAATCGGGTAGGCGCCTCTGGCGAGCTGTTTGGAGCCGTTTAAAAACACATAGCAGTCGGTCGGGTCGCTTCCGAGAAAAACGCCTTCTCCGCCTTCCTCGCCCGTTTCGGCTAAGACGATGCGGTCGATGCGGCGCGGCTTGGAGCCTTCGTTGCGAATTCTCGCCCGCGCCACCGCCCAGGGGGAGCCTGAATACAGTTCCACCTGCGTTTCAAAGACGATGCCGTCTTCGTCGGCGAAGGAGCAGTGAACGACCGCGCCGTCGCCGTATTCGTCTGACAAGGCGGGCTTTGCCGTAAAACGCCTCTCGCCGGGGTCGGTCGTCCACCGCTCCGTTCCGTTCTGTTCCGCCCATCCGAAACGGGCGCCGCGCGCAACCCATTGCCCGCTCGCGTTCCCGTAACTCCACCGCCCCGTGTTCAGATCGTACGACGCCTGCAGGCGGTTGTTTTGTAAGGCGACCAGATTTCCCCGCCGCGTGATATGGACTCTTCCGTAGGCGGTTTTGGCGTTTCGTTCGTTTTGCGTTTGCTTTTGCATCTCTACCCATGCGTTTCATGAAACCGTTTGCCGCGCTCGGCAGTATCATCATACAGGAAGGCAAGGCGAATGTCCATCTATGCGGACATGCCGGCTGAAGGAGGCGGACGGCGGAAAACGCGCAGGAGTACGCGATGAACCGACAGCGGCGCGATCATGCGCTCTGGAGCTGGGGGCATACGGGTTATTATGCGCGGGAGGCGCGCGAGCTGGTTGAGGCGCGTCAAAACGGGCTGCGCTGGGCGTCCGCCTATTTAAAGCGGCATCTCCCCGATGGCGCCGCGTCAACGACTTTAACCGAAAAAGAAGCGCGGCGCGCTGTCGCCGCGGAGCTGCAGTTCAACAGCTGGGAGGAGCTGTCCAAGCGAGTCGTCCAGCTCGGCGAAGCGTCCATGGAAGGCTCCGCGCTGCAGGCTGTAGAAAATGCGGACGCCGAAGCTTTAGAAAAAACGTTGGAAAAAAACCCTGAAGCCGCGCTTGCTGTCGTCCGCGACAACAACACGCTCCTAGAGATCGTTGTCGATCTGGACGCGCCTTTTAAAACAAAAGAAAAGATGGCGCGGGCGCTCATTCAGCGCGGAGCCGAAATGTCCAAAGCCCTCTGGACAAACGACCCGCAGATGAGAGACCTGCTCATAGAAGCGGGCGCCTTGAACGAAAGCCGGCAGCCCGCCTTTCTCTCGATGAAATCGAACATGATGCATGCCGACTGCGCCAACGCCGCCCAAGATTGGCTCGACCGAGGCGTCGCGCCGGTCGGTTTCTGGATGAACGCGGCGGCGGGGCGGATTGAGACGCTTCAACGTTTCTTTCAACCGGACGGACATCTTCTGCCTGAAGCCGCCGAGACGCGCCCAAACCTAGCGGACATTGGCTGGTGGGAACAGACAGGGCGCTCGGACGACCCGCGCGAACTGCTGGGCGAAGCGCTGTGCATGGCGCTCCTGAACGGACGGCTGAACGCTGCGCAGTTTTTACTGGATCAAGGCGCCGACGCGGGCTTTGCGCCGCCGGGACTCGGCGGATGGCTCCCGCTTGATTTTGCCGCCTACGCCGCCTTTCCTGACGACGGCCTCCCGCGCAACGAGGCGGCGCTGCTCATCGTTGACCGGGCGGGCGGCGCGAACGACCCTGACCCGCATTGGAACGCCGCGCCTCTCACATGGGCGGCATGGAGAGGGAACGCGCCGCTGGCGTATGCGCTGCTGGAACGCGGCGCCGTTCCCGACAATGTCGCCGTATGGGGAACGACGGCTCTGCATTACGCGGCGCATCGGCGCGACATTCCGCTCGTCAAGGCGCTCGTGGAGGCGGGCGCCCGTCTGGACATACGCGATCAAGAGAACAACGGCGCGCCTTTAGACTGGGCGGGCGGCGATTCGGCGCCTGAGGAGCTGCGCGCCTTGCTGACTTAAAGCGGCGATTAAGAAGGTTTTGTCCGTTCAAACGCCGTAATTCAGCGCAAAACGGATAAATTATTTGACACGCCGCCGTTCTTGAGTTTAGAATATAATGCTATGCTGTCCATCAACTGCGACATTTTGCCGCGTTCATGCAGGAGGAACTATGCCCACGCCCGCGCGTCGTTCTTACGGCAAGATACCCGAAGCGCTGGAACTTCCGAACCTGATCGAAATTCAAAAAAAATCGTACGACGACTTCTTGCAGAGAGGCGTTGAGCCGGACGAACGAGCCGACAAAGGCCTTGAATCGGTCTTCAGAGAAATGCTGAAGGCGGAGGATTACAAAAAAGAAGCGTCCATCGAATACGTCTCCTACTCGCTCGGCAAACCGAAATACGACATTGACGAATGCTCCGACCGCGGGATGACCTACGCGATCCCGCTCAAAGTGAAGGTGCGGTTCATCCTGAAGGAGGACGACCCCGACAGCGACGAGAAGCGCATCAAGGAGGCGCGCGAATCGGAGGTGTATATGGGCGAGATACCGCTCATGACCGAGCGCGGCACCTTCATTGTGAACGGCGTTGAGCGGGTCGTCGTCAGCCAGCTGCACCGCTCCCCCGGCGTCATCTTCAAAGAGGAGACGCAAACGAGCGGGCGCAAAACCTACACCGCCCAGCTGATCCCGATACGCGGCGGCTGGCTTGAGTTTGAATCAGACGCGAACAATGTGATTCACGCGCGCGCGGACAAGCATAAACGCCAGCCCGCCGCCACCTTTCTTCGCGCGCTGTTTGCGTTTGAAGACGGCGCAAAAGGTTCCGACGAAGAGATTGTCAGCGGCTTTTTCAAGCCGGAAAGCTACGACCTGTACGCCCGAAAAGAGCTGGACGCCGACGACGCTCTTGACTGGATCGGCAAACCCCTCGCCGAGGACGCCGTCGATACGGAAACGGGCGAAGTGTTTGCGTTCAAGGGGGAGGTTTTAGACGAAAGCATCGTCGCCGAGGCGCAGGAGGTGGACGCCTCTCTAGTCGTGTACGACGCGCCGCTGCTGTATGCGCCTCCGTCCGGAGAGGTTGTTGCGCTGAACGCGGAGAACGCGCTGGACTACCTCGGCTTCCCGCTCGCCGAGGACGCCTTCGACACGGAGACGGGCGAGGTGTTTGCGTTCAAGGGCGATCCTTTGACCGAAGAGATTGTTGACGACGCGGACGGCTTTGAAACGCGCCGCATTTCCGTTTTGGTTAAAGACGATGCGGACGCGGACAGCGGCGCGATTGTTCCCGTTGATGAAGAGGAATACGGAGTTGATGAGATCCCTGCCGGCAATCCGTTGAAACGTCTCATCGGGCGCATTTCTGCCGTCAACATACGCAACGAAGCGGATGAGAAACTGCTTTCCGCCGGGCAGACGCTGGACGGAGAGCTGCTGCGCCTCCTGACCGACGAAGGCGTTACGCATGTTGTCGTCGCGCCTGAAACGATGGAAGCGAACGCGGGGAACTTGCATCTGTGTCTGGAGGAGCCGCTCGCCGAGGACGCGGTGGACGCGGAGACGGGCGACATCATCGCGAAAGCCGGCGACGCTTTAACGGAAGAGCTTTTTGCCGCCGCAAAACGCTCCGTCGTTCGATTTGACGCGGCAAAGTGGGCGGAACCGATTCTAAACTCGCTGGCGAAGGACGATACGCAGGATGTCGAAGAAGCGGTGTACTCGACCTACTACTGCATTCAGCCGGGCGACGACAGGGTCGCATACGACGCCGCGAAGCAGCGCATTGAGAGCCTCTATTTTCTTGAGGGGCGGTACGACCTGTCGCGCGTCGGACGGTACCAGATCAACAAGAAGCTGCATAGACCTGGCGAAGGGATTGACCCGACCAAGCGGACTCTCGACCAGCGGGATATTCGGGCGGCGCTGCGTCAAATGCTGGACGTGATGTACGGCAAGCGCGGGCTGGACGATGTTGACCATCTTGCAAATCGGCGGGTGCGCGCTGTCGGCGAACTGATCGAAAATGTGGTTCGGCAGGGGCTGTACCGCATCGCGCGCAACATACGCGACCGAATGACGGGGCTGGCGCAGGAGATCGAACAGAAAACGCCGAACGACTTCATCATTCCAAAACCGCTCATGAGCGCGCTGAAAGACTTTTTTGGAAGCAGCCAGCTGTCGCAGTTCATGTCTCAAAACAACCCGCTGGACGAGCTTGTCCACCGCCGGCGCATCACGGCGCTCGGCCCGGGCGGCTTGAGCCGAGAGCGCGCCACCTACGACGCCCGCGACGTTCACCACACCCACTACGGGCGCATCTGCCCTATTCAAACGCCGGAGGGTCCCGGCGTCGGGCTGATACTGTACCTCAGCGTCTACACAAAGGTGAACGAATACGGCTTTCTCGAAACGCCCTACCAGAAGGTTGAACAGGGCAAGGCGGTCGATGGCGCCATCGAATATCTCACGGCGGACCGGGAGGATGTATGCGTCATCGCCCCAGGCAACACGCTCCGGGCGGAAGACGGCGCTCTTCAGGGCGGAGAAATCATCACCCGCCACCAAGGCGACTATCCGATCAACGACACGGGAAACGTCGACTATATTGACGTCTCGCCGAAGCAGCTGGTCGGCATCTCGGCGTCGCTCATTCCATTTTTGGAGCATGACGACGCGGTGCGCGCGTTGATGGGCGCCAATTACCAGGGTCAGGCGGTGCCGCTGTTGAAGCCGGACTCGCCCGTCGTCGGCACCGGCGTTGAACAGAAGGCGGCGCTCGATTCAGGCGCGGTCGTCGTCGCCAAAAACGGCGGCGTTGTCGAAAGCGTCACCGCGGACGAGATCATCGTCAGAAGCGGCGAGGCGCGCCAGGACAGCCTCAAGCTGGAGGAGGGCGAATACTCGTTCAGCGACATGGGGTACGACGTCTACCAACTCAAAAAATACAAACGCTCCAACAGCGACACGCTGGTTGACCAGCGCCCGATTGTGCTGAAGGGTCAACAGGTCGCGGCGGGCGATGTGATTGCGGACGGCAGCTCAACCGACAAAGGAGAGATCGCCGTCGGCGCGAATGTGCTGGTGGCGTTCATGCCGTGGGACGGTTACAATTTTGAGGATGCGATACTCATCAGCGAGCGGCTGGTGCGGGACGACATTCTGACCTCCATACACATCAAAGAGTGCGATATTGAGGCGCGCGACACGAAGCTTGGAAATGAGGAGATCACGCGCGACATCCCGAACAAGAGCGAGGAGGCGCTGCGCAACCTGGACGAAGAGGGGGTTGTGCAGGTTGGCTCCTATGTGGAGCCGTGGGAAATTCTTGTCGGAAAGATCGCGCCGAAGGGGGAAAGCGAGCTGGGTCCGGAGGAGAAGCTGCTGCGCGCCATTTTCGGCGACAAGGTGAAAGAGTATAAAGACGCCTCGCTTGAAGCGCGTCCCGGCGCGGAGGGGGTCGTCATCGACACGCGCGTCTTCGCCCGAAAAGAGCGCGACCGCGACCGCCAAAGCGAGCTGCGCGAAGAGGCGGCGGTCATGGAGGCGGAGCAGCAGTGCCAAAACCGCGTCTCGCTGATTCGCCAGGGTCTGCGCCAGCATATGAAACGGCTGTTGATTGGCGAAACGCTGTCCGCGCCGGCGCCGGCGATGGACGGAAAAGGCGACATCGGAGAGCCGGGCGAGACGGTCACGGACGAGATGATCGAAGCGGCGCAGGACATTGACCATATCGCTGTCGCCGACCGGGAGGCGATGGATCAGGTGCGCCAGGCGCGTCAATTCGCCAACGCGCGCATCCGAGAGGTCAATGAAGAAAAAAACGAAAAGATCGAAAAGATACGCAAGGGCGACGAGCTGAAGCCGGGCGTTCTCAAGCTGGTCAAGGCGTATATCGCCGCCAAACGCAAAATTTCGGTCGGCGACAAGCTGTCGGGTCGGCACGGCAACAAAGGCGTCATCGCCAAGATACTGCCGATTGAGGACATGCCGTATCTGGAGGACGGGCAGCCGGTGGACATGGTGCTGAACCCGCTTGGCGTGCCTGGACGCATGAATGTCGGGCAAATTTTGGAAACGCATCTGGGCTGGGCGGCGGAGCGGCGGGGCTTCAAAGTGTCCACGCCGGTATTTGATGGCGCCAGCGAGACGGAGATTCAGGAGGAGCTGGTCAAAGCGGGCTTGCCGCCGAGCGGTAAAGTGACGCTTTACGACGGGCGCACCGGCGAGGCGTTTCATCAGAAGGTGGCAGTCGGCGTTCATTACATTTTGAAGCTGAACCAT
Source organism: Candidatus Poribacteria bacterium (assembly GCA_963665845.2). Classification (GTDB taxonomy): domain Bacteria; phylum Poribacteria; class WGA-4E; genus JAPPNK01. Next base: position 415,104 of record OY762492.1, on the reverse strand, counting down.
CTTGCCGCAGACAAGCTGCATGCGCGCGCGATCGGTCCGTATTCGCTGGTGACGCAGCAGCCGCTCGGCGGGAAGGCGCAGCTCGGCGGGCAGCGGTTCGGCGAAATGGAGGTGTGGGCTTTGGAAGCGTACGGCGCTTCGCATCTGCTTCAGGAGCTGTTGACAATCAAATCGGACGATGTCGGCGGCAGAGCGCGCGTCTATGAGGCGATGGTGAAAGGCGAAAACACGCCCGACCCCGGCATACCGGAGTCGTTCAATGTGTTGGTGAAGGAGCTTCAGAGCTTGTGCTTGGATGTGACGCTTGAGGAGCCTGGCGCGGAGCGGATGAGCAGAGAGCCTGACGCGGAAGAAGAGACGGAGTCGCCGTTTGAAGATTCGCAGATTGCGGCAGGCGATTGAACCCAGTCGTAACATAAGGAGAGATGATTCATGTTGGACCGATTTTTAACGACCCGCAGCGCGCGTCGATTTGACGCCATCGGAATACATCTGGCGTCCCCTGAAATGATACGGGAATGGGCAAAACCTGCCAACCCGCGCTCGTTCAACACCGGCGAGGTGAAAAAGCCCGAAACGATCAACTACCGGACCTTCAAGCCCGAACGGGACGGCCTTTTTTGCGAGGCGATCTTCGGGCCGGTCAAAGACTGGGAATGCTACTGCGGCAAATATAAGCGCGTGAAGCATAAGGATGTGGTCTGCGAACGGTGCGGAGTCGAGGTGACGAAATCGGATGTGCGGCGGCGCAAGATGGGGTACATCCAGCTCGCCGCGCCGGTGACGCATATCTGGTTCTTCAGGGGCTATCCGAGCTACCTGAGCCTTCTCATGGACATGTCCCCCAAAGAGCTGGAGCGGGTCGTCTATTACGAGGCGTATTTGACGCTGGACCCCGGCGACAGCCCGCTGGAGGTCAAAGAGATCATCACGGACGAACGGCGCCAAGAGCTGCTGAAGCAAGGCTTCCGCTTCCGCGTCGACACGGGCGCCGCCGCTGTCAAGGAAGCTCTCGACAACATGTCGCTTGAGGAGGAAACGGCGGATCTGGAAGCGGAGCTTGCCGCGACCGCCTCCAAGATGAAGCAGCAGAAGATACGCAAGCGCCTCGGCGCGCTGCGCGCCTTTCAAAAAAGCGGAAACCATCCCTCATGGATGATCATCGAATCGCTGCCGGTCATGCCGCCGGAGCTGCGCCCGCTCGTCGCCCTGGACGGCGGCCGATTCGCCAGCTCCGACCTGAACGACCTGTACAGGCGCATCATCAACCGAAACAACCGGCTGCGCAAGCTGTCCGGCATGAGCGCGCCGGACCTGATCCTGCGCAACGAACGGCGCATGCTGCAAGAATCGGTTGATGCGATCATCGACAACGGAAAACATGGACGCGAAATCAAGGGGCATAACAACCGCCCGATGAAATCGTTGAGCGTCATGCTGAAAGGCAAACAGGGGCGGTTCCGACAAAACCTGCTCGGAAAACGGGTCGACTATTCGGGGCGCGCCGTCATCGTCGTCGGTCCGGAACTGAAACTGCATCAGTGCGGGCTGCCGAAAAAGATGGCGCTGGACCTGTTCAAGCCGTTCGTCATACGCAAGCTCCAGGAGCGCGACCACAACGTCACGATCAAGCACGCCAAGAACATGGTAGAGGATCTGGACGACGAAGTCTGGGAGGCTCTGGAGGAGGTGATTGAGGAGCATCCTGTTCTTCTAAACAGGGCGCCGACGCTGCACCGCCTCGGCATCCAGGCGTTTCAACCGCATCTGGTGGAAGGAAAGGCGATACGGATTCATCCGCTCGTCTGCTCGGCGTTCAATGCGGATTTTGACGGCGATCAGATGGCCGTCCATGTTCCGCTCTCGCCGGAAGCGCAGATTGAGGCGAAATTCCTGCTTTCGTCCACGCGGAACATTTTGAAGCCCGCGCATGGCAACCCCGTCGCCGTCCCAGAGCTGGACATGGTGCTTGGATGCAACTACCTCACCAAAGATGTGGAAAAGAACTCCAAATACAGGCTGGGGCGGGGCGGGCATATCGACGGGGAAACGGACGGCAGCGAAGAGAAACGAACGCTCAGCTTCGCCAACCCCGAAGATGTGATCTACGCCTACGAGACCAACAAGATCGGCATCCATGAATGGGTCAATGTGCGCATCGACTCGGACGGGTACAGCGGCGTCATTCAGACGACGCCCGGCAGGGTTCTGTTCAATCAGAACCTTCCAAAAGAGATGCTGTGGGAGTGCGAGGACATACACGGCGAAACGGTTCGACTGCCGTTCATCAACCGTGAAATGAAAACCAAGGAGCTGGACAGGCTGGTCTCGGACTGTTTTGAGCAGCTTGGCAACCGGCGCGCCGTGGAGATGCTTGACCATCTGAAAGACATCGGGTTCAAATATGCGACCATTTCGGGGCTGTCGCTTGCAATCACCGACTTTGTGCTGCCTGTCGACAAGGCGGCTCTGCGCAGTCAGGCAGAAGAGGAGGTGCGGCAGATTCAGGAGCAGTATCAAGCGGGCGAAATCAGCGACGGCGAGCGGTACAACCGCACCGTCGGCGTCTGGGCGAAGTTGACCGAAGATGTCCAGGACAGCCTGTTTCAGACGCTTCAGAAAAGCACGCCGGAGCAGCGCATTCCGTCCCTGCCGTTGAGCGATACTCCAGAACTGCCGGGGGAAGCCCCGTCCGCGCTCCCGGGAGGCGGGGACGGCGAGACAGGCGCCCCGGCGCTCCCGACTGGAGACGGCAAAGGCGGAAACGGCGAGACGGGAATGAACCTGCCGCAGCCTGTCGATGGCGCGCTCTCTGCCGATGAATCGTACGCCCGCGGCTTCAACCCTGAACATATCATGGCGGACTCCGGGGCGCGCGCCCGATACGACCAGATGCGGCAAATCTCCGGCATGCGCGGACTCATGGCGAAGCCGGACGGAAGCATCATTGAAACCCCGATCTTCACATCGCTGCGGGAGGGGCTGTCGGTACTGGAGTTTTTCATCTCGACGCACGGCGCCCGCAAGGGTCTCGCGGACACCGCTGTCAAAACCTCCCAATCAGGATACCTGACGCGCAAACTGGTTGACGTCGCGCAGGATGTGATCGTCACCGAAGAGGATTGCGGCGCGATGGACGGCGTCCTCAAGACGATGATCGAGGCGGACGAGGAAGGCAGCACCTTGGCGAACGTCGCCATCGGCAGAGTCGCCGCGAAGGATATTCTCGACCCCGCGGACGGCAGCGTTCTGATTGAGGCGGGCGAACTGGTCACCGCGGAGAAGGCGAAACGAATCGACGACGCGGAGGTGTATGAAGCGACATTCCGCTCCCCGCTCAACTGCGAAGCGGCGACCGGCGTCTGCCGCATGTGCTACGGCGCCGATCTGTCGACGCACCGCCTTGTCGACATCGGCGAAGCGGTCGGGATCATCGCCGCGCAATCGATCGGCGAACCTGGAACGCAGCTGACGATGCGAACCTTCCACACGGGCGGAGCCGCGACCGCCGGGACGGGGGAAGAGGCGGTCGTGCGCGTCCGCGCGCGCGAAGGCAGGGCGGTCTTTAGAAATCTCGAAACCGCGGAACGCCCGAACGGCGATCTGATCGCGCTCCGCAACGGACGGCTCATCGTAGAAGGCGACGGAGGGCGCGAAATAGAGAACAGGCGCGTCCCTGCCGGCTCCGTTCTGCAGGTTCAGGACGGGCAGCGCGTCGAAAAAGAGATGCCGCTCTTCCGCGAGCCGGACTATGTCCCTGTCTTAACAAAAACGGCGGGAATCGTACGGTTCGAGGAAATCATCCAGGGCGACACGATGGAGGAATCGATCGACGAAGCGACGGGGCAGCGCGACCTTGTCATCACCGAATACAGAGAAAAGATTCCGCGCATCAAAATTGTGGCGGAGCATGGCGAGAACGCCGGCAATGAAATCGAATCGTACATTCTTCCGACGCATGCGCGTCTCTCGGTGAAGGAGGGCGAGTCGGTCTCGCCTGGGGACACGCTGGCGCGCGTTCCGCTGGAAACGGCGAAGACGTCGGACATCGTCTCCGGTCTGCCGCGCGTTCAGGCGCTGTTTGAAGCGAGCAAGCCGAAGGATCCGGCGATCATCACCGAGATCGACGGGGAGGTCTCTTTTGACCGGCGCGTCCGCAACCAGCAGATTGTCCGCGTCACGCCGAAGGACGCGCCCGACAACTTCCGCGAATACAAAATATCGATCGGAAAATTCATCCGCGTCCAGGAAGGCGACCATGTCGTCGCCGGCGACAAGTTGACCGAAGGGCTTGAAAACCCGCATGACCTGCTGGATGTGAAGGGGCGCGACGAAACCTACAGGCACCTTGTGCGCGAAATCAAAGCCGTCTACAGGCGCCAAGGCGAACGGATCAACGACAAGCATGTGGAGGTGATCATTCGTCAAATGATGCGGAAAGTTCAGATCACCGACCGCGGGGACAGCGACTTTCTCGTCGGCGAGATGGCGACGCACGGCGCGTTTCAGCGGGAGAATCGGCGCATCCTCGGAACGAAGATCTCGCGCGAAGAAACGATCTCCATCGACGATATTCAGGACGGCCACCTGGGCGGAGTGCTGGCGGAAGATGTGGACAATCCGGCGGGCGGCATCCTGGCGCGCAAGGGCGACAAGATGACGAAGAAGCTGATTCAGCAGCTGCGAAGGGCGTCCATCCCGGAGCGCATCGAAACGGCGACGCTGGAGGAGGCGGAAACGACTTACTACCAGTCGAAGCTGGCGGAGGATGTTGTGTTGCCGGACGGAACCGTTCTGGCAGAGAATGGCGCCTCCGTCACGAAGAAGCTGGTTGAGATGCTCGGCAAGCAGGTTGTCGCCGACACTCCTGAACAGATCAGCGTTGACGCGGCGGAGAACGAATACCGGGATTGCAAGATCGCGGCGGACATTCCGGCGCCGGCGGGTTACCTTTTCGCTGAAAAGGGGAGCGTTCTCACGAAGAAGCTGATTACGCGGCTGCGCAAGGCTGGCGAAAAGACGCTTGAGGTCGCCGCAGAATCGGAGGAGTCGGGAACGCAGATCATTGCCGTTTCTCTAACGGAGGCGGAGAAAGAGCATTACCAGTCGACGCTGCCGGTAGACGCGGCGGCGCCTGAAGGCTTTTTCCTTGCGAAAAAGGGGGATGTCATCACCAAGAGTCTGGCGCAGCAGCTGCGGCGCGATGCGATTGAAACGCTTGAAGCGTACAGGGAGCTTCCCGCTGTCGAAACGATCCAGGTCGCCATCGAAAAGCCGTATGTGAGCGAGGTGACATTGGTCTTGGAACAGGAGGCGCGCCCCGCCCAGGCGATGCCGATACTGCAGGGCATCAAGCGCGCTTCGCTCAGCACCGACTCGTTCATCTCGGCGGCTTCCTTTGAAGAGACGACGCGCGTCCTGGCAAACGCGGCGGCATACGGCAGATGGGACGCGCTCACAGGGCTGAAAGAGAACCTGATCATGGGCAGGCTCATACCGGCGGGTACCGGCATCCCCTCAAACCGGCAGGTGGAAGCGCAGCCTGTTGAGCGCATCATGCGGCAGGACGCCATCCCGCAGCTCCCGCCGGAAGACCCCGAGGAGACCGAAGCCGACAGCGTTGATGAGAACGTTGACGACAGCATCGACGCGGCGCTGTTCAGCGTCCTGAACGCTGTCTCGCAAGAAGACAGCGCGGACTATCCGCTGGACGAGACGGCAGATGACGACCCGTTCTATTCGGCGGAGGACGGCGAGAGCGCTGAAGAATAAAAACCGCCCTGGGGCTGCCGCTCCGCGCGTCCGGGCGGGGCGCGTTGTGGCGCTGTCGCTTGTCTGGTCTGCCGTTCAGGGCGCTCTCGGCGGATATATGCATGGCGCGTCCATCGGGCAGATGGCGTCGAATCATCTCCCGATGGGCGCGCTTTTCTTTCTCGCGTTTCTGGTCTTTGCCGTCAACCCGCTCCTGTCGCGCGTCAGCCCTAAAGGGAGGCTCAACGCGGCGGAGTTGACCGTCGTCTGGGCGATGACAACGGCGGCCTCCGCCGTTCCAGGTTACGGGCTGATGGAGTTTCTCTTCCCGTATCTTGCCTCCCCGCTTTATTACGCGACCCCTGAAAATCAATGGGCGGAGGCGGTTCTTCCGCATCTCAAAGAATGGCTTTACGTCTCCGATCTAAAGGCGGCGCAGGCGTTCTTTGAAGGCATCGACGACCTCCGGCTGATTCCTTGGGGCGCATGGTTGAAGCCCGCCGCGTTTGGGATCGGCTTTGGGCTTCTGTTTTTCTTTGCGGTCGGCTGCTGGGCGGCGATCCTGCGCAGGCAATGGTCGGAGCGGGAACGTTATTCGTTTCCGCTTGTCCAGGTCGCGCAGCATATGACGCAGACCGATCCGTCCGGACGCGCCTACAACGCAACCTTCCGCTCGTCAGGATTCTGGATCGCGGCGCTCTGCATGGTCGTTCTGCATGGGCTGCGCGGACTTCATCGGCTGGATCCGTCCGTTCCGTCGATCCCTGTCATCTTTTCCATACGGCATCTGTTTCCAAATCCGCCTTGGAACGCGCTTGTTCAGGGATGGCCGCTTTGGCCTCGCGTCTACTTTTCGGTCATCGGCGTGACCTATTTTTTGCGGCTGGATGTGTCGTTGAGCCTCTGGTTTTTCTTTGCGTTTTATAAATTTCAGCAGGTATTTTTCCGCGCCTTCGCCGTTACAGCGGTCAACACGCAGAATCAGGTGATGGGCGCCGTTCTCGTTCTGGCGCTCTTCTCGGCATGGCAGGCGCGCCGCCACTTAAACGACGTCCTGAAAAAAGCGCTGAACCCAAACGACCCTTCCATCAGCGACGCGGACGAGCCGCTTTCCTACCGCGGCGCGTTCGCTGGGACGCTTCTGGGGCTGGGCGGCATGGCGCTCATGTGCCTCTGGGCGGGGATGTCGCTCTGGATGACGATCGGATTTCTGACGCTGCTCTGGATACTGGCGACCGCGGCGGCGTGGTATGTTTCCAACGCGGGGCTGCTGCTGGTGAATGTCGGTTTTTCGCCGCATCAGTTTTTTTTGACGATGCTGGGGGCGCGGCGCGTCGGGGCGCGGAATCTCGCGTTCCTGGCGTTTGAGCGCTCCTCCATACCGCACTGGAGCTCCGAGTCGCTCATGCCGTATGCGATTCAGAACTTTCGGTTGACGGAGGCGCATGGTTTGGCGGCGCGTCCGCTGCGCCTTGGGCGGTGGATGAGCTTGGCGGTTCTGGTCGCGGTCGCCGCGGCGTTCGTCTCGACGATGTTCTGGACGCACGCGGAAGGCGCGCTCAACTTTGAGGGGTGGATCTACCGCGGCCTCGGCCCGTTTCAGATGAACAAGATCGCGCGCTCCGTCATCAATCCGCAGCCGCCGAACGGCCCCGGCGTCATGAGCGCGGCGGCGGGCGGCGGCGTCATGGCGTTCCTTCTCTGGATGCGCCATCGGTTTCTATGGTGGCCCTTTCATCCGATCGGATATGCGCTGGGCGTTACGTGGGCGCCGTTTCATCTCTGGTTTTCAACGCTGCTGGGCTGGGCTTTGAAGTTGACGCTGTTAAAATTCGGCGGCTTCGGCCTCTACCGCCGGACGCGCCCCGTCTTCATCGGGCTTATTTTGGGGGAATATGTGATGGCGGCGCTGTGGGCGTTCATCGGGTTGAAAACAGGCGTCTCCTACTGGGGGCTTCCACATTAAACCGACCGCGCCTCTCTAAATGTCGCGTCCGATTCCCCTTGAAAGGGGGTTAGGAGGTTTGAAGGACGGGCGCGGCGGCTGCGATGCCTTAAGATTCCCGCTTGCGCGGGAATGACGTCAGGCGGCGCCGACGCTTTAGGGTCAAATGAAATTCATCGTATGATCATACTGCCCGTCAGCAAATGCGCTTGCGCTTTCCTTCTATAGCGGCTAAAATAGTAAGGCGGCGAAAGTAACTATGCGAGTGGGAGTTGTCCATGAAACGAATACTCTTGGCGGCGGGTTTGACCGCTGTCTTCCTTTCTGCAACGGCGAACAGTCTTGCGGGCGATTGGCCTGAATGGCGCGGACCGAACCGCGACGGAACCACCGTCGAATCGATCGGCTGGCTCAGCGGCGAGCTGAAAACGGTCTGGCGCATGGATTTCGGCGACGGATTTTCCGCCGTCTCGGTTGTCGGCGACCGCGCCTATACGATGACCTCCGACGATGAAAGCGAATATCTGATCTGCTTAGACGCCAAGACAGGCGACGAACACTGGCGGCAGCGCACCGACGAGATCTTCAAAGACAGGCAGGGCGGCGACGGTCCGCGCGCCACGCCAGCCGTCGTCAACGGCATGGTCTATACGATCTCGGCGCATGGCAAGCTGCATGCAATGAACGCCGAATCGGGCGCGCCTGCATGGATGAAAGACCTGGTCAAGGTCTATTCCGGCAGAAAACCGTACTGGGGGTACTCTGGCTCCCCGCTCATCATCGACAACGTCGTCTACGCCGAAGCGGGCGGCGCCGACGATCAATGCTTCGTGGCGCTAGACGCAAAGAGGGGCGACACCCTTTGGACATCCAACTCCAGCAAGCCGGGCTACGCCACGCCGGCGCTCATGAACTTGGCGGGAACGGAGCAGCTGGTCTTCTTCCCGGCGGACGGCGCCGTCGGAGTCTCGCTTGAGGGCGAACCGCTCTGGTCATATCCATGGAAAACAAGCTACGATGTCAATTCAGCGACCCCGCTTCAACTGAACGACAGCCGCCTGCTGCTCGCGTCCGGATACGACAAAGGGACATCGGTGGTGGAGATCGCAAAGGACAACGGCTCCTACGCCGCCAACGGCGTCTGGACAAACAAGGTTCTGAAAAGCCAGATGGCGTCGCCTGTCTATAAAGACGGCTACATCTACGGATTCGACGGCGGAACGTTGAAATGCATCAACGCCGACACGGGCGATGAAAGCTGGGCTAAAGGGCGCACATTTGGGCGCGGAACGGTCATCTTGGCAAGCGACAAGCTGATCATTCTGGGTGAACAGGGCAACCTCGCTGTCGCGGACGCCTCGCCGGACGCTTACAACGAGCATGCCCATGCGATGGCGCTTGAAACAAAAAATAAAGGTTGGACAAGCCCGTCGTTGTCGAACGGGTTCCTGTTTATCCGCAGCCTGGAGGAGATCGCATGTATCGATATGCGGTAACAATATCCGCCGCGCTGCTTCTGACGTTCGGCTGGTCGTCCGCCGCTCTCGGCGACGCGCATGGCGGGGAGACGGAAACCGAAGCCGGCGAAATGGAAGAGGTGGCGCTGGAAGAGGTGGTCGTTGAGAACGAAAGGCTTTCCTCCATCGCGGTCAAAACGCCGCTCTCTTTTTTGGAGACGCCGTTGAGCGTCGGCGTCGTATCCAGCGGTCTTCTGGAAAGCCAGTCGGCGGTCGGCTTGGGCGACGCGCTCAAGAATGTGAGCGGCGCGCAGGCGCAGGGCGGCTTCGGCGTGTTTGAAACGTTCATCATCCGCGGCTTTGAGTCGCTTAGCAGCGGTCTCGTCATGACAGACGGCTCCCCCGAACCGGAGGTCGGCTTTTACGATCTTTACAACATTGAACGGGTTGAGGTGTTGAAAGGACCGGGCGCGTTTCTCTACGGCGGAAACGCTCTGTCCGGAACGGTCAACCTAGCGCGAAAAAAGCCGACCGGCGATACGTTCGCGCGTTTCCGCTTCGGCTATGGACAATTCAACGCGATGCGGGCGGCGGGGGATTTCGGATGGGGAGGAAAAGAAGCGCAGAGTCCTGTCAGCGTACGCTTGAACACGATGTGGGAGCAGTCCGACCGTTACCGCGACGACAAGGAAAGCAATGCAGTCGCCGCAAATCCGTCCTTACTGTACCAGCTGAACGAGTCGACAACGATCGGGGCGGAGCTGGAAGTCTCTATCGTCGAACGCAAATCGGACGCGGGAATTCCGCTGTTGCCGGACATCATGCTGGGTCAAGGAACGTCGCAGTCGCCGAATGTTTTGCCGGATGTGGAGCGGACGACCTCCTACCAATCGGAAGACGATCTGTCTGAACAGACGACGCTGCGCGCCCAGGTCAATCTTGAAACGGAGATAAACGACCAGCTCACGATTCGGGACAAGCTGTACTTCACCGATTTTAAGTGGGATTCGTCGGGGACGCTCTTTGCGGGTTTCGGCATGGAGAGAGGCCCCGGCCTCATCGACGCCTACCGCATTACAACGGCGCTGGACGACGCGCAAACGGTCATCGGAAATCAGCTGGAAGCGCTGCTGTCGGTCAAGACCGGTCCGGTACCGCATCAGTTTCTGATTGGACTGGAAACGGCGCAATGGACAGACGAATTCACTATTGACGTCTCGGCGATTTCGCCTATGGGCGTCTACGATTTATTCACCTTCCCGATGGATCCGATTCCGCAGCCGAATCAATCGCTAGGGGCGGACGCATCCTCGCTTATCTTGGCGCCGTATGTTGTGGATCGACTGTATCTGACGAGGGACATCCAGGTCTTCCTCGGCGCGCGGTTCGACTCGATCAGCTATGAAGATCCAAAGACGGAGACGGAGCGCAGCTACTCGCAGCTTAGCCCGTTGGCGGGCGCGGTCTATTCGTTGGGCGAAGGCGGTTCGGTCTACGCCAGCTTCAGCCAAAGCTTTGCGCCGCCCTCGGCGCGCGTCGCCGGGGAACCGGAAGCGGAAACGGCAACGCAGGCGGAGGTTGGAACCAAACATCTGCTCATGGACGGCAAGGCGCAAATGTCGCTCGCGCTGTTCAGGATCGAGAAAGACATCAGTCTGCCGGACGATTCAGGCGTCCTGTCTCAAACAGGGACGCAGCTCTCGCAGGGGGCGGAGATCGACATCGCCGCTGAACTGAAGCCGGGGTGGACGGCAAGCGCCGCTTACGCCTTCACCGACGCTGAATATACGGAGCTGAAGCGGACGCTCCCGATACCGATGCCGGACGGCTCATTCGTTCCGACCGAGATCGATTATGCGGGCAACGTTCCGCAATTCGCCCCGACGCATCTGTTGAGCCTATGGACAGAAAAGATGTTGATGGAGGGCTTAGGCGTCTCGGCGGGCTGGAGATATGTCGGCGCGCAGTTCATCGCGCCGGACAACGCCTACGAGATGGACGCATACTCGCTGCTGGACGCCTCGGCGTTTTATGAGTATGAGGGTTTCCGCGTCCGTTTGACCGGCAAAAACCTGACCGACACAGAATACGAGATGTGGGGGTTTGGCGGGCTGTCGCTCATCCCCGGCAACCCGCGGGAGACTCTCCTCTCGGTTGAATGGGGTTATGGAGGATAAGATGCCAAGCAATGGCAAGAGCGCGCAGCGGCTGACTGACAAGGAGCGGCGGCAGTATGAGGAGGATGGTTACTTCATCCGCCCCAAAATGTTCGGCGCCGACGAAATGGACGCCCTGCGCGCGCGGGCTGATGAGATTGCGGAGCTGGTTGAAGCGTCCGACGCGCTGACCGATCAGCAGAAACGAACAATACTGCGCCGCCCCGATCAGACAAAGGAGACGGCGGGTACGCTTCCGCTGGACAACATGTACCGCATACACACCTTCAGCGCGTTTGTGCGCGCGCATATCCGCGACGAACGGCGGCTGGCGCCTGTGCAGGATATTGTCGGGCATGATCTGTTTTGTCCAAACGACCTGTACTTTTTAAAACCGCCGGGAACGGGGCGCCCTGTCGCGTGGCATCAGGACTCCTGGTATTTTCGCAACACCTATATAAGCAGCGTCGGCGAGGACATCGACCTCTCCACGATCGGCACATGGATGGCTCTGGACGATGCGGATGAGCAGAACGGCTGCCTTTGGGTCGTCCCAGGGAGCCACCATCTCGGCGTCGTTGATCATGGGCAAGTGGAAAGCGAGGGGTATTTCCTGCAAAAACGGCTCACCATGACGGATGAGACGGCGGAGCAGGCGATTCCTGTCGAGGTACCAAAAGGGTCGCTCATCTTTTTCAACAACGCGCTCTTTCACGGCAGCCATCAAAACCGCTCCGACCGATACCGCCGCGCCTATGTCGTCCATTACATGAAATCGACGATTCAGCATATCGAGGGCAAGCGGTGGATCGTACCTGGAACGGAAGAGTGGGGGACGCCTGAAATGTATGTCTGCGGGCGGCTTTATCCTGACTGCGTTCAGACGACGCCGCCGGAAGCGAACATGAACTGGGACGCGGCGCTGGGGCGAACCTTGACGAAAGACGAGGTTCGGGTCAAGAGCAATTGACCAACCTCATGTGTAAAGTTGGGACATTTGGACGAATAAAGCCCTTACTCATGGGAAAAAAGCGCAGCCAACCAGACCGTCATTCCCGCGTAAGCGGGAATCTAGGGGCGCCGCCGAAACCGTCCGGGTTCGCCCGCCGGCTTGTTCCAACTAAAGACGTAAAGTCAGCAATTGAGATGCTAAGTCAACGTCGCATACGTTTCCCGCGCGCCGCATGAACGCGCTGTTTATCGCCCAAGAATCGCGCCCTGACGGTCTCTGCGATCTGGACGCGGACGCCTTGACGCCGTTTCAGCGCGCGCTGCTTGTCATCGACGGAACGGTGACGCAGTTCATCGAGGCGTACACGGCGGAGCGGGTTGACGTAACATGCTTAAGCCAAAAACGGCGCGTCTTGACGCAGCCGCATCGCTGGCTTGAGGCGGAGAGCGGGGCGAGCGTCATGGCGCGGGATGTGTTATTGAAAGGCGCAAAGACCGGCGCGGTGTACGCCTATGGAACGTCGCTCATCGCGCCGGAGAGGCTTGAGGGGGCTTTGTTGACGGGCGTGGAGGGCGCGGAGGAATCGCTTGGACGGCTGCTTCGGCAGAACCGCGCCGAGACCTACCGCGAGCTGCTCTGGCATGGCATGGAGCCGGCGGACGCGCCCCCTTCCCCCGGCATGGAGAACCCCCATGATCCGCATATCTGCCGCTCCTACCGCATGATCAACCGAGGACGGCCGCTCATGGTGATTGTTGAACGGTTTCCGCTGAATCTCGCTGAATCTCCATGACTGAACTGCGCGGCAGGGATGACATTGAACGGCGTCAACTGAAACGGCTGAACGCCGCTCTTGAGCGCATTTTGCCGTCGAACGCCTTTTACAAGCGCAAGCTTGGCGCGGACGCGCGCGTCGACTCGATGGAGGCGTACCGACAACTTCCCTTCACCGAAAAAACGGAGCTGTCAGACGACCAGATTCAACATCCGCCCTACGGAACGAATCTGACTTACGCGCCCGATGCGTATATCCGCATTCATAAAACCTCCGGCACAACGGGGCGGCCGCTGCGCTGGCTTGACACCGAAGAGAGCTGGAACTGGTGGGGCGACTGCTGGGCGGAGGTGTACCGCGCCGCCGGCGTGACGCGCCATGACCGCGTCTTTTTCGCCTTTTCGTTTGGGCCGTTCATCGGGTTTTGGAGCGCGTATGAGGGCGCGCGGCGCATCGGCGCGCTGGCGCTGCCCGGCGGCGCGATGTCCTCCGAACAGCGCATCGACGCGATTCTCTCCAACGAAGCGACCGTTTTAATCTCGACGCCCACCTATGCGCTGCGTTTGGCTGAAGTCGCCGAAGCGGGCGGCATGGACATCGCCTCGTCCGCCGTCCGCGCAACGATACACGCGGGAGAGCCGGGCGCCTCCATCCCTGCCGCGAAAAAGGCGATTGAAACGGCATGGGGCGCCAAATGTTTTGACCACGCCGGCGCGACGGAGGTCGGCGCATGGGGCTACACCAGCGAGGCGGAAGCGGGAATGCGTCTGAACGAGGCGGAGTTCATCTTTGAGATCATCGATCCAGAAACAGGGGAGCAGGCAAACGAAGGCGAGCTGATCGTAACGAACCTTGGGCGCATCGGCATGCCGATCATCCGTTACCGCACAGGCGATCATGTCCGCTGGTTGAAGGAAGACGGCTCCCGTAGGCTGGACGGCGGCGTCGTCGGGCGGGTGGACGACGCGCTTTTGATACGCGGCGTCGTCGTCTTTCCAAGCTCTATCGAGGCGGTCGTCCGCCGTTTTCCGCAGGTTGCAGAGTATGCGGTGGAGGTCAGCCGCCCAGGCGCGTTGGACGTTGTAACGCTGCGCGTTGAGCTGAAAGAAGGGGGCGGAGAGACGCTTGAAAAAATAGGTCATGCGTTCCGCTCCGCCTTGGGATTGAGCGCGGCAGTGGAGCGGGCGGCGGCGGGAGAACTGCCCCGCTTTGAGTTGAAGGCGCGCCGCGTAACGGATAAACGCGCGGAGACAACATGAACACGCCCATCGAAAACAGGTACGATCTGATTGTCGCCGGCGGCGGGCCGGCAGGTTCCACCGCGGCGGCGCTGGCGGCTGAAGCGGGCGTTCAAACGCTGCTGCTGGAGCGCTCTCAACAGCCAACCTTCAAAGTGGGCGAATCGCTCATACCAGGCACCTACGCCACATTAAAACGCCTCGGCATGGTGGAGAAGCTGAACGCGGCGGAGTTTCCCCGTAAATACAGCGTTCAGTTTTTCTCCAGTTCCGGGAAAGCGTCCCGCCCGTTCTATTTTTTTGAAAGCCGACCCGGCGACCAGTCCGTAACGTGGCAGGTTCTTCGCGCCGATTTTGACGAAATGCTGCTTCAAAACGCTGTCGAGAAAGGCGCATGCGTCGTACAAGGGGCGCGTGTTTTGAACGCCCTTTTTGACGGCGAACGCGCTGTCGGCGTCCGCGCGAAGCTCCCGAACGGAGAGGAAACGGAGATAGGTTCAAAGGTTCTCATGGACGCGACGGGGCAAAGCGCCTTGACGCCGCGCCGTATGAAGATCTGCGAACCAGATCCGCGGCTGCGCAAGGCGGCGGTGTACACGCATTTTATCGGCGCGCATCGGGATGAAGGTATTGACGAAGGAGCGACGTTGATTCTCAGCGCGCGCGGCAAAGATTCCTGGTTCTGGTATATTCCGCTGCCGCGCGATCATGTGAGCGTCGGCGCCGTCGGTTCCATCGACGATCTTTTCAGCGACCGCTCCTTGAGCGCCGAGCAGATTTTTCAGCGCGAATTAGAAAAGTGCAAGCCGCTGCAAGAACGGCTGAACGGTTCCCGACAAGCCTTTCCGATGAAGACGACGAAAGATTTTTCCTACCGCTCCAGTCAGATTGCCGGTCCAGGCTGGGTGTTGATCGGAGACGCATACGGCTTTCTTGACCCGATCTACTCGTCCGGCGTCTATCTGGCGCTGCAGTCGGGCGAATGGGCGGCGGACGCGGCGGTTGACGCGATTCAAACGGGCGATCTCTCCGCCGAACGCCTCGGCGCGTTCGGCGCGAAACTGGACGAAGGGATGGAAGCGTTTCGCCAGCTGATCTACGCCTTTTACATGAAAGAGTTCAGCTTCTCCCGTTTCCTCACGGAGCGCCCCGAATGCCGAATGGGCGTCGCCGACATATTGAGCGGATATGTTTATACGGACGAAGTGGAAACGGCGCTCACAGGCTTGAACGCCTTTCTCCGCTCCGCTTCGGCGGTTGATCAGGTGTAGCGCGAGTTGCGGTATTTTTCGGCGTAAAACTCCGGCAACAGCTGGTCGACGCGCAGGAAGCCCGCATGCGTCAGCTGGATTCGCTCCGTGTCGAATTCCAGCATGCCTTCCTCGCGCAGCCGTTCTAGCGGCTCTCGGTTGCGTTCAATGATGTCGACGCCGAACTGGTCGCGGAACGGCTGCGCCTCCAGCTGTCCCAGTTTCAGCTGAAGAATCATCTGCCGCGCGACCCGCTCCTCCTCGGTCGGCTTGAAGGCGCGCTGAATCGGCAGCCGTCCTTCCGCCGCCGGCTCCAGATACCCGTCCCAGTGCGGCGCATTCTGAAAATGAACGCCGCCGACATGCGAGAAAGACGCGACGCCCGCGCCCATCAGGTCTTGCCCTGTCCAGACCGCGTCCCGATAAACGAACCCATGCGCGTTCTCTTTTTTGATGACCGTATAGGCGCTGGAAATCTCATACCCGGCGGCGCAAAACTGCTCAAAAGCGTGAGCGTGCCATTCCCGCTTCTCGTCCCATGTGGCGACCGCCGTCTCCACCATTTCGCCCGTTTTGAGATCGCGCGAATAGACCGTGTTGTGCGGCAGCTCCAGCTGATAAACCGTCACGCTGTCCGCGTTCAGATCGATGGTTTTTTGAACCGTATCGCGCCAGTTCTCCCAGGTTTCCCCAATCATCCCCGCGATGAGGTCGACGTTCAGCTGGTCAAACTGCGCGTCCAGAACCCAGGGCATGACGCGGTACACCTCTTTAGAGATGTGCGCGCGTCCGTTTTCGCGCAGGATGTCGTCGTTCAGGTTTTCAACGCCGAGGCTCAACCTCGTAACGCCAATATCCTTGATCGCGGCGACCTTCGATTGCGTCAGCGTCCCTGGCTCGCATTCAAAAGCGACCTCCTCCGCTTTGTCCCACGGCATGACCGCCTTGACCCGATCCGTCAGCTGCTTCAAATGGCGCGAGCTGATGTAAGAAGGCGTCCCTCCGCCGAAATACACAAAATGAAGCGGTCGGTTCTCGATGCGCGGAAGCGCGGCGTAGGTCTCGACTTCAGCCGCCAGCGCGTTCGTGTAGGTTTCAATATCCCGCGCGTTTTTGTCGGTATAAACGCGGAAGTAGCAGAACTTGCACCGCTTACGGCAGAACGGGATATGCATGTAGAGGCCGAGAAGCGGCGCGGGCGCGTCCTCAGGCGGCGGCGCGTTCAGAACGGCATGCGCTTCTGAAACGGCGTCCGCGTTCCAAAACGAATACGGCGGATAGTTCGAGACGAAGACGCTGCCGATGTCCGTTGTTTTGGAATCGAGCCGCGTGGTCGCCGGTTCCGGCTTAACGATATTCAGAGTTTCCTTCATTTTTTAAGCTTCCAAAGCAGTAGACGACGCCGTCGTCGGCGCCGATGACCAGTTTATTGGACGCGACGCTCGGCGAAGCGGCGATGTCGGCGCCAATTTCATATTGCCACACCATCTCGCCGTCTGTCAAACGCAGCGCCGTTAATTCGCCGCCCGCCGTTCCAAAAAAGACGCGCCCGCCCGCCGTCACAGGCGAGGAGTCGATCTTGGAGCCGACAGGTTTCGTCCATACAGGCTGTCCAGTCTTGCGGTCGATGGCATGCATCGTCTTGTCGCGTCCGCCGACGATATATAGTTTATCGGTCAAGGCGCCGGAGGCGAGGAACGGAAACTGGCGCGTCGGATGTTGGTATTCCCAAAGAATGTCCGCTTTCTCCAGATCGACGGCGAGAGCGCGCGCGCCGTAAGAGGCGAGAAAGGCGGTCTTTCCGTCCACTGCGGCGCTGGAGCCGATGTAATCTTCCAGGTTCAGGTTCAGTGTTTCCGCGCCGGTGATCGGATCCACGGCGCGCAGGACGCCGTCGCAGCCCGCGACGACCGCGCCCAGATCAGAAGACGCGGGGCTGGCATGGATGTAATTGTCCGTTTCTACTTTCCAAATTTCGTCGCCGTTTTCAATGGAGACGCCGCGCAGGTATCCGTCGTACGATCCAAAGAGGACGCGCTCTTTCACGACAAGCGCGCCGGAGTAGATCTCGCCCGCCGTTTCAACGCGCCATATCTCTCCGCCGCTCTCGGCATGGACGGCAAAAAAGAGGCCCTCCTCGCTGCCGAAATAGAGCGCGCCTTCATGGTAGGTCGGGGAGGAGTTGACGGGGCTGCCCGCGTCAAAATGCCATTTTTCGGTACCGTCCGAAAGATGAAGCGCGTACAGTTTGCCATCGCCGGAGCCGACATAGACCGTTCCGTCATGGATCGCCGCGGTCGATTCAACGCTTCCTTTCGTCATGAATGTCCAGATCCGCTCCAGTTGATCGGGCAGTTCGCTTTGGGCGGCTCCTTTTAATTGCGGTCCGCCTCGAAAGTTGAGCCAGCTGTCTTTGCTCTCCTCCGCGGACGCCGACAGCGTCAAGAAGAGAAGCGCCAGAAGCGCGTTTGCCTGCTGTTTAATACGCTTGTTCATAGAGACAGCGCAGCGAGGTCGAATCGACGGGATGCGGGTTGAAGTTGGCTGTCCACTCTTCTGCCGCGCGGGCGGCAAGGTCAGGCAGGTCGGCTGAAGGTATGCCTCGGTCGCGCAGCCGTTCCGTCAGCTGCGCGGCGGCTCGCAATTCCAAAAAACGCTCCTCAACGGGGCAAGCGATGCCCGCCGTCTGCGCCAGCTCGTCGTAAAGATCGCCGGCGGTTTGCCGGTTGTGGCGGATGACGGGCGGAAGTGTCAAAGCGACGGCCTCCCCGTGCGCGATCCGATACCGCGCCGTGAGCGGATTCGCCATCGCATGCGCGGCGCCGAGCATGGAGAGTTCGATGCCCATGCCGGCGTAATACGCGCCGAGAAGCGTTCCCGCGCGCGCCTGTATGTTGGACGGGTCGGCAAGCGCCGTTTCAAGGTTTTTTTCCATGAGCCGCCATGCCTCGCGCGAATACATCTGCGACAGCGGATTGCGGCGCAAGCAAACATAGCTTTCAAGCGCATGGGAGACGGCGTCGATTCCCGCGGCGGCAGAGACGCCCCTAGGCGCGCTCGCGGCGAGGGACGGGTCCAGGATGACGGCATGGAAGCGCGCCTTCGGGTCGCCGCATGCCATCTTGCGTTTCGTTTTGTCGTCCGAGATGATCGCGTACGACTGCGCCTCGCTGCCGGTTCCGGCGGTGGTCGGGACGCCGATGGAGGGGAGCATCGGCTTATTCGCTTTGCCGAAGCCCCAGTAATCGCGCATCGTTCCGCCGTTGGCGAGCAGAAAGTTGACCCCCTTTGCGCAGTCCATAACGCTTCCGCCGCCGACGGCGGCAATCAGGTCGAAGGGGCCGGCGTCGCGCGCGAATTGCGCGGCGCGCTCCACTTGACAGGCTTCGGGATTCGGCTCCGTTTCTTTGAAGTCGGCATGTTCGATCTTCGATTTGTCTAAGGAATCCTGCGCTCTGTGGAGTATGCCCGCCTGGACGATGCCCATGTCGGAGACGAGCAGGATGCGCCGCGCCCCCATTTCTTTGACGAGGCTGCCGAGCTGCGAGACGGCGCCGTCTCCGAAGACGACGCGCTGGGTCAAATGGGCGTCAAAAGCTGCTAACAAGAACGCTCTTTCGTTTGAAGCTTCGGGCTGCGATTCGCTGCATATATGATACAGCGCCGACGGCTGAACGGCAAACGCGGCTTGATTCGCTCGCATTGAAAGACGTTGACACGGGAGAACAACTTATGGCAGGATATGTACAGACGGATGAGCCGTATGCATCCAAAGTCAAACGCCGAAAAGTACGACGATCAAATGAAACGCCTGAAAAACTCATGTTCGCGCTTCTCGGACGAACCGACCGTCATGATGTGTCCGCTGGACCCCCTTCTCGCGTCAGTCGGCTGACTGAAGCCGCTCTGATCTTCCTCGTTGCGGCGTCGGGCGTTTTCTTCGTCTGCGCGCAACCGAGCGCCGCTCTTGGGCCCTTAACAATGACGGTGTCTGAGGAAGAGGTCATTGAAAGCTATATGCACACAACAACGGTCAGGGCGCGCGGGTTTTATGTGAAAGTCGAATGGTTCATTAACGATGATGAAAACCCGTCTAAAATACAGCACGGTCTCGAATTGTCAAGCACTTTTACGCGCGCCTACGACGGATTCGGCGGACCTCGAGGAAAACCTGTCAAGATCACGGCAAAAGTGACCGACTTACACGGCAACACAGCGTCCAATTCGATCACCTTTAACGCTTGGTCGTCGTCGAAATCCATCAGCATTCTTTCGAAAACGTCTGACTCCCGCATCGTTAGGAGCAACTCTCTCGACTTATCCATCGAGACAGATGTCGGCTTCTGGTACGTCAACTGGTATGTTGACGGAAAATACCAGAGAACGGACTCAGGCCCCGCTTTAAGAAGCGAGCTGACATGGACATTTTCGAGCGGCAATCGAAACGGCAAAGTTGTCAAGGTCGAAGCGGTCGTTTACGGGATCAACACGAATGGTCCCCTCCCCAGCGACGACGACGAAATCACTGTCACCGTGTTCTCCGGCTACGGTTTTCTGTGGCGCCGCATGGTCTCGCGGGTTGAGAGTTTTTCCAAACATCCTAACCACGAGTACGTTTTCACGAGCGGTCACATCATCGAATACTATTACGACGGGCGTCCGAATGATTTGACATTGCGGCGCAAAGCCGGGTGGTATGAAAATGGAGATCCTGTTGATTTATTGAACTTTTCGAAAGATAAGTTGTTCTCCGCAGCGCCATCATTCTGGGAGAGCGAGCCATTGCCGATGGACACACCGCAGATATTGAAACCAGACAAGGAGTACCATGTTTTTGCCTACACAAATTTTGGCGAAGGCAATCAGGCTGCAGAGGTGGAAAGCGAAAAAGCGTTCTACGATCCAGATGCGTCGGACCCGCTTCCGATTCCGACAGGCAAGGAAGAAGAAAGCCTCAACCCCAACCTCCCTGACGCTCTCAAATGACAGGAGAAGAACCATGCGGTTTCTCGTTCGCTTTCTTCGTCTTGGAGCGGCGGCGTCCGCTTTGCTATGGCTCAGCGCGCCGCAGGCGGTCGGGGTACCTCCGTTGGCGAGAGTGCTTGAGGATGTGACGACGCTGGACAAGCCGACCATCTCATATTTTGCAAGAGCTGTTGACGACCCGTACATAGAAGAGATTCGGCTGGTGGATCTGGACGGGCAAAACGACCGGCTCTGGATGCGCGGAACTAGAGAGGTCGGGTTGTCTTTCGCGCCGCAATGGTCGCTGGATGGGAAACGGGCGGCGGTCGTCGCGATCGATTCCATTAAAGGAGTCTATGCGCCGTACATCCTTGATTTAGAAAGGGGGAAAGAAACGAGCCTCTATGACCTGCTTCCGCGCGATTTGGATTTTATCCATCTCAACTGGTCGCCGGACGGCAGATGGCTTGCGATGGCAGGCACGGCGCGCATTGGACGCGGCTCCGACATCTACAAACTGCGCGTTGACACCGGCAGGTTGGTCAATTTGACTCGTAAGCGGTCCGCTTCCAACTGGCGCCCCAACTGGTCGCCGGACGGTAAAAAAATCGCGTTTGACGCTACCACGGAGTTGTACCGGGACATCTACACGATCGACGCGGCGGACGGCAAAAACCGCGTCAAGCTGACGAATATGCCGCTCTCCTCAGAGCCGGCGGTATGGTCGCCGGACGGGAAATGGATCGCGTTTCAGTCTTATCTGCCGGAGGCTCCCTTCAGCGAAACCCCTGATTCTGCGGAGATGTATGTGATGCGTCCTGACGGCTCCAATGTCCAGCGGCTCACCTTCAACGACACCGGAGATTTTCCGAAGTGTTGGTCGCCGGACAGCAAATGGCTTGTTTACAGTCACTACTCTCGTCAAGCGGACGGGGGGCGTCTTGGCGGGCTGTACCGCATGCATATTGAGACGAAGGAGATTCATCTCATCAAGCAAGGCGTAGCAGCAATCAATGCAACATGGGTCTTGGCGGGCAAGAGCCGCTTTCTCTCCGTTGATCCAGCGGGTAAAAAAAAAGCGCCATGGGGAGCGTTGAAAGAAGCGGACAGCAGCCCGAATAGTTCAACTTCGCAAGACAGCGAATGACGCGCCGGCGGGGCGTCCCTTCCCTTGCTAGCCGCCAATCAGTTCAATGTTCGCTCTTGGGAGCGCGATTTCGTCGCCGTTCTGCAGACGCACCACCGCGACGCGCACCCGCGCGCCCGTCTCGATCTCCTGCAGCTCAACCGGCAGCTCCGCAATTTCGCCCGTTTCGCCGAAGCGCGGCTCCCGAATGACGCGCGCCGCCGCCCCCGTCTCAAGCGTCAGCGCGGACGCCGAATACGCTTCGCCCTCCCCCTCCATCGGAACCAGGATCTCCGGTCGGGTCACGCCGGCGCGTATCTGCGTCGCGCCGTTCATGGACGCCGGGCGCCCTTCCAGCGAGGTCAACAGCTGAAAGGTTTTTTCCGCCATGTCGATGCGTCCAAACCCTTCCGTGACGATGGCGGTCAGCCCAATCTCTTCCGCGCCTGTGACAGCGACTCCCAGCTCATATCCGAGGCAATCGCGCAGGTCCGCCGCGTCGATGCATCCCGCCGCGATCCCCGCCGCCCCGATTTCAGCCGCCTTTTCTAGAGCGTCCGCGCGGACGCTTCCGCCGACGATGAGTACTTTTCCTTCATGCATCGGCGACACCTTCTCGGCGGTCAGTTCCTCGCCGCGTTCAGCTGCCAGGACCAGCTCGCCATGCGTTTCTCCGCCGACGCCCAGAATGCCCTGAATGAACGCGCCCTCCATTTCAACGACGGCGCCTTCGTCCTCCAGCGTCTCGACGACAACGCCTTTCACATAGGCGCGCGCCTCCAGCGGCTTGGGCGGTTCGCGCAGGATCGCCTGCCCCGTCACGGTCGAGACGGTTTCAAGCGAGCCGTCCACGGGGGCGGCGCAGCGCGATTTAAACAGACCAAAAAAGCCCTTCGTCTCGGCGATGAGCGCGCCTTTTTGAAACGGCTCGCCCAGCTTCACCAGCAGATGCCGCTCCACATCCGATTCGGGAACGTTCAACGCGCGCGACAGGTTCAACGGATGCGCGTCCCCTGGAAGATTTGTCCGCGCGACAACCGAGTCCGCCTCGACCGCGTCGCCGACCTTCACAAGCGTTTCGCCCGGCAACGGCAGCTTGCGCATCTTCCGCACCGCCGCCCGCCGCGCGACCGTCAAACCCGGCGTGTATGCTTGCGCCATCGTCAGCTCACTTTCGGTTCGGGTAAAGGTTCAGTTGTCCGGGGACGCCTCGCATGGGTCGTCCGCGCGCGTCCACAATCAGCCCCGCCGCGCCGCCCGTCGCCTCAAAGGTTGCGGCGCGCTCGCGCCCTTCGCCGAAGCTGAACGACCCGCTGGGTACGCACCGCACCTCCATGCTGCTGCCCGCCTCCAGCGTCCATTGCCGTATCGCGCAGGACGGAAGCGTCTCGTCCAGGGGGGAGCCGTCTGGGAAGGTTCCGCTGACATGGAGCGAGGAGCGCGCGTCCGCCGCCCCGTTCGGCGCGATGACCGTTCCGAGCGGGATGAGGCAGTCGCGTTCAAACACATCCATCGCCGCCTTCGCGTCCACCTGCGCAAGTACGCCCAGCTGCGGCATCATGAAGATCGAATCGACGGCGAGCTGCGTCATTCCGACCGGCTGAAACGCATCGATCATCATCGCCGCGGACTGAATCCGTCTCGGCGCATGCGACAACACGCCCCCGCTCCCGACAATCAGATCCAGCGCTTCCATATCGACCAGCGTTTCGCCTGCCGCCGTCTGCGTGAACGCTTCGCTGATGGTGCGCTGCTGCTGAACGCCGCGCAGCCCTGTCGCCAACAGTTTATGCTGTTCAAACGCGAGGCGCAGCGCTTCGCGGGCGATCGCCTGCTCTATGACAAGGTCGTCGACGGTTTGCGGGATCGTGGTCGGGCGCACCATTTTGTTTTTGACGCTGTTATGGAGCGCGCGTTTGTCCACCTCAAAAGGTATCCAGCGCAGCGTGTCGTCAATGCCCGCTTCAGCCAGAACGTTGGAGACGCTGTAGCTCATGCCGAGGTTCGCGCTGACGGTTCGGTTGAAGACGCCGTCGAAGACGGAGAACACATCGGTTGTGGCGCCGCCGATGTCGACGCCTAAAATGTTGACGCCGCGCCCCTCCGCGATGGTCTGCATCATATAACCGACCGCGCCCGGCGTCGGCATGATGTCCGCGTCTGTCCATTCCATCAAGTTTTTGTAGCCGGGGGCATGCGCCATGACATGCTCTAAGAATTTGGACTGTATCATTTTACGGGCGGGCAGCAGATTCTCTTTTTCAAGGACGGGGCGCAGATTGTCCACAATCTCCAGGGACATGCGCTTTCCGAGCCGCTCCGTCACCAGTTCCCGCGCGTCCACGTTCCCGGCGTAGATGATCGGGAGATCGTACCCGGCGCCGAGGCGCGCGGTCGGGTTCGCCGCCGCAATCAGCTCCGCCAGTTCGGCGACATGGGAGATCGTCCCTCCGTCAACGCCGCCGGAAAGCAGGATCATGTCAGGTCTCAAACGGCGAATCTGTTCGATTTTTTCATGGGGAAGTCGGCGGTCGTTTGAGGCGACAACGTCCATGACGATCGCCCCGGCGCCGAGCGCCGCCCGTTCGGCGCTTTCAGCGGTCATGGCGCGGACGACGCCGGCGACCATCATCTGCAAGCCGCCCCCCGCGCTGCTTGTTGAGATGTAGATGTCAACGCCCTCGCCGCCGCCGTTCGATTTCAAAATGCGTCCATCGCGCGTCAAGGTACGCCCGGCGATCTCCTGCGTTTCGGTGACGGCGTTCAGCGCGCCGACCGTC
Organism: Candidatus Poribacteria bacterium; assembly: GCA_963665845.2. Classification (GTDB taxonomy): domain Bacteria; phylum Poribacteria; class WGA-4E; genus JAPPNK01. The sequence continues at coordinate 390,709 of OY762492.1, read as the reverse complement.
ACATCCTCAACCGGCGCCTCCACCGTTGTGGGCGACTCGCCGCGCGCAATGAGCCGATACGATCCGCCCTCCCCCTCCTCGACATATTCGATCAGAATCGCCTTCGTCGTCGTGCTGCCGCAGTCGGTCGCTAAAATGGAGCGGAGCCTGTTATCCGCCATGCGTTTCCTCTTCGTTTTTCTCTTGCGGTTTTTCTTGAGGCTTTCCGTTTCGGCGCCTTTGCTCCAGCGTTTCAATGCGGTCGATCAGCTCCTCAAAATGCGCGTCCGATTCCAGTATCAGCGCCATGTTGCGGTAGTCGTCCGCTCTGTATTTAAAAAAAATGGAGACAAGCGGATGCAGCGCCAGCATGAATTGAGAGCCGACAAAGTTGAGCGGCTTGCACGTTTCCAGGACGACCAGCGCCGCGCCTGCAAGCCGGCGGTTCACAATCCCGCGCGCGGCGCCGTTCAACAGCCGTTCGCGCCGTTCGGTCGGTATCTCGTTTGCGTAGATCGGCTTCGGGTCGTTCATGCTGGGTTATCGTCTGCGCTTTCAATGCGCCTGCGCATCCATTCCGCCTCAGAGTCGCTGTTTTTTGGTAGGACGACGCGCAAGCCTCGAAGGCGCGCCAACGCCGCGTCGGCCGGCTGGCGACTCAACAAAAACGATTCTCCCGCCCGCAGACAACCGCGAAACTGACTCCAGCCGTAAGAGGCGGGGCGCGGCCAAAACGGATACCGCACCTCCAGCCGATCTTGAAACGCCGAATAACGGCGCGGAACCCAGTGGGACGCCGTCCCGCCAAAGAGCAGCGCCGCCGATAAAAAACCGAAAAACGCCCCGTAGAACGCGCCGACCGCGCATGAAATCCCTACCGCGCCCGCCGCCACCGCCGCGGAAACCGCTTTACGGTCCGCCGCCGGCAGCGCCGTCCATTCATGCGCCGCCTTCTGAACGTTACTCATCTGTTTCTGCGCCGTCGGCGCCGTCCGTTTCGGTCGATTCTGCGGGCTGCGCGTCGTCCGTTTCTCCGTTTTCCGTGTCGCTTGAATCGTCCGTATCAGCGCCTTCTTCCGTTTCCGTCTCGCCGTTCTCTTCCGCGTCTTCAGTCGCTTCCGTTTCTCCGTTCTCCGTTTCGACAGCTTGAATCTCCGGCTCTTCAGTCGCCGGCGTGATGTCGGCTCCCCCGCCGGTCACCCTGCCGAGAGCAATCACAATGACCATATAGGCGACAGCGATGCCCGCCGTCAACTTGGACAGAAACGAGGTCGGACCCGCCCCTCCAAAGGTCTGAGTCGACATGCCGGCGATAGCTCCGAGTCCTTCGCCTTTCCCCGGCTGAATCAGGATCGCAAGAATCATCATGACGCAAACGATCACAAATAGGACGGTCAAGGTTCCTTCTAAAATCGGCATTCGTTATTCCAAACGGTTTGCTGCCATCACTTTGCTGCCATCACAATGCGGGCGAACGAGTCGGCGTCCAAGCTGGCGCCGCCGATCAACCCGCCGTCAATATCCGGCTGCGCCAGCAGTCCGCCTGCGTTCTCCGGCTTCATGCTGCCGCCGTACTGTATACGTATCGTCTGCGCAGTTTTATCGTCAAACATCTCCGCAAGCTCCGCGCGTATGAGGGCGTGCGCCTCCTGCGCCTGCTCCTCTGACGCCGTCTTTCCCGTTCCGATCGCCCAGACAGGCTCATAAGCGACCGTCGCGGATCGCGCCTGCTCCGCTGTTAAGCCGTCCAGTCCGCCGCGCAACTGCGCCTTCAAGACCGCCTCAACCTGTCCCGCTTCGCGCTCTTCCAGCGTCTCGCCGATACAGTAAATCGGCGCGATTCCGCATTTCAACGCCGCCTTGATTTTGAGCGCCGCCGTTTCGTTCGTTTCGCCGAAGTACTGCCGCCGTTCCGAGTGCGCCACAATCGCGTAATCGCAGCCGATGTCGGCAAGCATCTCGGCGGAAACCTCGCCGGTGTAGGCGCCCTTCTCTTCCCAGTGCAGGTTCTGCGCGGCGAGCCGTATGGGACGGCTGACCGCCCCGCCCTTTGTCAACAGCGCGACCGCGTACAGCGCAGGAAACGGCGGCGCGACCACAATCTCCGCGTCTCCCGCTTCCGCAATCAACGGCGACAACGCCTCTATAAACGCAGCCGACTCGGAGGGCGTCATGTTCATCTTCCAGTTGCCGGCTATGATCGGTCTTCGCATCGTTCTCTTTTCTATATTACATTTTATCGGTCAACGCCGCAACGCCCGGCAGCTCGCGGCCTTCTAAAAATTCAAGCGCGGCGCCCCCGCCTGTGCTGACATGCGTCATGCGGTCGGCGACGCCCGCTTTTTCAACCGCCGCCGCGCAGTCGCCTCCGCCGATGATCGTTTCGGCGTCCATTCCCGCCAGCGCGCGCGCCATGCCGAGCGTTCCCCCCGCAAAGGCGTCCATCTCGTATACGCCGAGCGGGCCGTTCCATACAATCGTCTTCGCCCGCTGAAGGATGAGCGCGTACATTTCAAGGGTCGCGGGTCCGATGTCCAGCGCCTCGCAGTCTTCAGGGATCGTGTCGCGCCAGGCGGCGGCCGCCTCGGCGTCCGGCGACAGCTCCTTCGCAATGATATGGTCAATCGGGAGATACAGCGGCGCGCGTTTCACCATCGACTGCACAATCAGCTCGCGCGCCGTCTCGATCTTGTTCGGTTCAACAAGCGAATTGCCGACCTGCCGTCCAAGCGCCACAAGGAAGGTGTACGCCATAGCGCCTCCGATCAGGATCGCGTCGGCGGAGTCCATGAGAGCGCGCAGAACCCCGATCTTGTCCGACACTTTCGCGCCGCCGAGAACGGCGTAAAACGGACGGGGCGGATGGTCAAACGCCCTGCTCAGATAGGTCAGCTCCCGCTCCATGAGCAAGCCCACCGCCGCGGGGCGCAGTATCTGCGCGGCGCCGACCGTGGAGGCATGCGCGCGGTGCGCGGCTCCGAAGGCGTCGTTGACATACAGATCGGCGTATGACGCCAGCTGACGGGCAAATTCGGGATCGTTCGCCTCCTCGCCCGGGTAAAAGCGCACGTTTTCAAGCAATAAAACGCCGCCCGGTTCAAGCCGCTCCACCGCCTCGGAGACGCTCGGACCGACGCAGTCGGGAACGAAGCGCGCCGTTTCACCCAGAAGAGCGCTCAAACGCTCCGCAATCGGCGCCAGCGTATACTCCAGATTCCGCCGCCCCTTTGGGCGTCCGAGATGCGACGCGAGAACGATCTTCGCGCCCTGTTTTTGAAGCGCGCGGATCGTCGGAAGAGCGGCGCGGATGCGCGTATCGTCAACAACCTTGCCGCCGTTCAACGGCGCATTGAAATCGACGCGCGCCAAAACCGTCTTGCCCGCCGCGTTCAGATCATGAACATTCCATTTGCGCGCCACGCCGTTACAGACCCTTCTGCGCAATGTAATGAACCAGATCGCCGACGCGCGTTGAATAGCCCCATTCGTTGTCGTACCAGGAAAGAATCTTGACAAGGTTGCCCTGCAGAACCAGCGTCGAAAGCGCGTCCACTATCGAGGAGAACTCGCTGCCTTTGAAGTCGGCGGAGACCAGCTTTTCGCCGCATACGTCCAACACGCCCGCCATGCGCCCTTCGGCTGCCGCCTTGAGCGCCTCGTTCACCTCGTCTTCCGTCGTATCCCTGCTGGTTTCGACGACAAGGTCGACGATGGATACGGTCGAGGTCGGAACGCGCATCGAAAGCCCATGCATCTTGCCTTCCAGCTCTGGAATGACAAGGCTGATCGCTTTTGCCGCGCCGGTCGTTGTCGGGATGATGTTGGCGGCGGCGGCGCGCGCGCGTCGCAGGTCTTTATGCCCAATGTCCTGCAGCTTCTGGTCGCCAGTGTAGGCGTGAACGGTCGTCATAAAACCTTTTTCAATGCCGAACGAATCGAGCAGAACCTTGCCGACGGGGGCGAGACAGTTTGTTGTGCAGGAAGCGTTGGAGACGACATGGTGCTGATCGGGGTCGTAAGCATCCTCGTTGACGCCGATGACGACGGTCAGGTCTTCGTTGGAGGCGGGGGCGCTGATGATCGTTTTTTGGACGCTTCCGCCGAGATGTCCGGCGGCTTTTTCGGCGTCCGTGAAAAAGCCGGTCGATTCCACGACGATTTCAACGCCGGCGTCGTCCCAAGGTATCTTCGCTGGGTCAGCTTCAGCGAAGCAATGCACCGTTTTTCCGTTGACGACGAGCGCGTTCTCCCCCTCTTCTACGGTTCCTTGGAAGGGGCCGTAGTTTGAATCGTAACGCAGCAGATGGGCGCTGACGCTGGACGGCGTCAGATCGTTCACCGCCGCGATCTCGATATTGTCCGCATGTTTGTTCAACATAGACCGAAACGAATTTCGGCCGATGCGCCCAAACCCGTTGATGCCGATACGCACAGGCATTCGAAACTCCTTCAAAAAAGACGACATAAAATCATCGTTAGCCGACCGATACGCCGGACGTTTTCAACATAATTTGCCGTCTAATAAGTATGTCAGAGCGATGCCCGAAGGTCAAACTTAACGGAAGCGCCCCAACCAGATCGTTCCCCGCTTCCGCGAGGACATGCATTCCCGCGCAAGCGGGAATCTTAAGCCATCGCCGCCGCGCGCCGCTAAAACCCCCCAGCCCCCCTTTTCAAGGGGGAGTCATGGATGGTGCGCTTCAGCCGCCAGACTTATTCAATAGCTGTATTGTCTCGGCGTCTCCCGCACCTTCTCGATCAGCCGCTCTCTCGTCCAGTAAAGCGCCGACATGAGATTGACGGGATCGCCGTCCTGCATATACCCTTCCCGCTTATTCGCTCTGCGAAGCGCGCTCAAACTCATCGCGTTCGATTTCTTGCTGTTGCACGGCTGGCACAGCAGGGCGCGGTTGTCGATATGATTCGTTCCGCCGTCGCTCTTCGGAATGATATGGTCTAGATGCAGATAACGTTTATCGGGCGGCTCAAAGTTGCATCCCCAGCATTTCAGCCCAAACTGGTTCACAAGAATCTCATGCATTTCCGCATGCGTATGCAGCTTTTCCGGGCGGACATGGTACACCTGCTCCAGCTCGGGCGGGGCGTCTGCCGCGTCGTCGTCGCGGGTCGGCGGCTCCGTCTGGTAATGCATCTCGAACTGGCGCATCTGTTGATCAAGCCACTCTTTGTCGGTCGCAAACTTCTCAAAGTACTGCCGCTCCTTGCGCGTGGCGCCCATCAACCGCGTAATGATATGGTACCGCGCGTCCACTCGGCGGTCGATGCCGACCCAGCGGCGGTTCAGGTTGTTCGCGGCGATGATCGTCGTCGCGCAGCCGCAGAACGGATCCAAGACCAGATCGCCTTCGTTGGAGGCCGCCTTGACGATGCGCTCATAGAGCTCTAGCGGTTTCTGGTCAGGCGAACCTGTCCGTTCGTTTGAGGATGTCGCTAACATTTTTATCTGCCACCAGTCTTTGAGATTCACCAATGTATGCGGTCCCAGAGTGTTAGCGTGTTCATCTTCATATAAACGCACATTTTTGTTTCCTGTGTTATATCCGACGCCTTGATAACTTTTCTCCTTGATCGCATTAAATTTATAGTTGCTCTTTTTACTATAAAACAAAATAACATCGTGCTTTTTTGCGAAGTATCTGGTCGTTGCGCCGCCAGACTTATAGCGCCACACAACTTCATTCCGAAAGTTCTTCTTGCCCCAGATGGCGTCCATGCACATTTTAATGTAGTGGCTCGCTGTCGGGTCGCAATGCAAATAAATCGAACCTGTCGGCTTCAGGACGCGATGCATTTCAAGCAGCCGGACGCTCAAAAAGCAGAGGAAGGCTGTCGTGTCCTCGCCTTGACAATGTTTCGCCGCGTCAATGGCGTGGTACAGCTCCATATGCCCGTCCTTGATCTCCTCCAGCCACTTGGGGTGGACTTCGTTCCAGCGCCACTGGTCGGGCAGGATTCCCGTGTTGCCCCACTTCCAGTTGTCGACATAGAAGCCCGCCGAACCTGCGCGGTTGCGCTTCGTGTTGAAGGGCGGATCGGTCGCGATCAGATCAACCGTTTCGCTGTTCATGCCGCGTAGGACGTCTAGGTTGTCCATCTGGTAGAGCGCGTTGTCGGGAAAGTTTTGCGCCATGGGATCGTATCCAACTCGCCTTCATGCCTGCGCCGCTTGCTTTCTTCAGTGTAGGCGATTTTGAGAGCGTTTTGTAGCGCCAAAATACTGACCTTGCCCTTAAAGTTGGGACATTCCGTCTGGCGAACGCGGACGGTTTCTGCGCCGCCTCTGGATTCCCGCGCGTTTTACCGCAGGGGCGGGAATGACGAACTGGGGGCGGGGCGTATCGGCTTTCGCAAACCTCAAGTAAATCTTTTCAATCCTGGCAATCCTAGTTCAGACGGTTTCTGCGCCGCCTCTGGATTCCCGCTTGCGCGGGAATGACGAACTGGGGGCGGGGCGTATCGGCTTTCGCAAACCTCAAGTAAATCTTTTCAATCCTGGCAATCCTAGTTCAGACGGCAACGGCGACGCCTAAGATTCCCGCTTGCGCGGGAATGACGATTTGGTACGCCTGCGCTTCTGGATTCCCGCTTGCGCGGGAATGACGATTTGGTACGCCTGCGCTTCTGGATTCCCGCTGATCATCGCGGTTCTTTTGTCAACGGCGGGGGAAATACACATCCAAAAGGCCGTCAATGTCGTTCCACTCGACCCCGTAATTCGCTTGATAGCTCGCATGCGCTGCGCGTTCCCCGTCGGTTTCTTCGGTCAACGGGAAGGAGATCGACTCGCGCCCTCGGCGCGCCGACTCGTTGACCGCTATGTTCATCTCTTGGTCAAGACGCCCTGCCTCGGCGCCGTATTCCGGCGGCTCGCCCGACTGTACCGCCATCGCCGCCGACAGCAGCTCATCCGCCACATTGACCCGCCCCTCCACGATTGGCAGATGCGCGAGCGGGTTCTCCCAGACGACCGTTTCGTCCGGCAGCTCCAGCTCAATGCGCTGCAGCGCGTCCACCCCATCGATGCGCTTCGTCACTCGGCGCGGCGTGTAGGCGCGGGCGACGGCGCCCGATTCCAGCTCCACCGCCGGAACCGCATAAACATCGTTTTCCACGATCGCGCCGCTTTCCCCATGGATCTGACTGGTTGAGTTCACCTTGCGCCCCAGCGTCCGTCCATGAATGACGTTCGAATACATCATGACCGCCGCCGCGCCGCTGTCAAAATCGATGTAGCTGAGCGACCAACGCTCCGAGGTGTGCCGGCGCTTCATTCTGTCAATATGCGGGATCACGGGCGTTTCATGGGTCAAGCCCAGGACGGAGACAGGGTTGCCGCCCGCCCGCAGACGCAGCATGCTCATCCCGTGGTAGCCGCCCTCTTGAAAAACGCGGTAGATGCGCGATACATTTCCGATGGCGCCGCGCTTGATCAGTTCCGTTTTGAACCGCTCCATCGGCGCGCGGTAGTAATTTTCGGCGATCTCTAGAACGACTCCGTTTTCATGCGCCGCCTCAATCATCATGTCCGCCTGCGCGAGGGTGACCGCTATCGGCGTTTCGCACAGGATATTAACCCCCTGCCGCGCCAGATAGACGCACACCGCATGATGCGCCGGCGCTGGAACCGTCACATCCGCCATATCCAGCTCCTCTTCGGCGACCATTCGGCGAATGTCGGTGTAGGCGTTGACGCCGTATTGGCGGGCGTATTTCTGCGCCGTCTCTTCGTCAATGTCGCAGACGGCGGCGAGGCGGTACATGTCCGACAAGAAGGGTATGACGGGCAGATGCGCCCCGGCTCCGCGCCGCCCCGCTCCGATCAGCGCAATGTTCAGCTTGCTCATTTGATGCCTCCAAAAAGCGGCGCGCCTCTTTCTGTTTTTAACATCGGAAGTTTCACCGATCGGGAGCGTCTACAGGCAGATCGGTGGTGACGACGGCGAAGACGCCTTCAGCGTCGCGCGCCAGGACCGAGCGCGTAATCATCCAGATACCGCCGCCGCCCTCGTCAAAATAGGGGGGCGTCCAGATGCCCGCGTCCGCCGCCAACGGCATCGTGAACCACTTTTGCTCCTGAATGTTGTATTCAGGCTGGGCAAGATCGATCGTCTGGAAGCTGTCGTCGTCGCGGTAGACGTAGGGGCTTGCGACAACGGCGCCTGTCGCGTCCAGCAGCGCGGCGGCGCAGCCGTAGAACGCTGGATGCGCCTCCAAGTATGCCTGCAACCGCTCCGTATATGCGGCAGCGTCGATCGGCCGCTCCGACGCCAATTCGGCAACCAGAGAATCTAGAGCGGCAGCCGCCTGCGTCTTCAGCTCCTCCTGCGCGGGGGCGCCGCCGCGGCAGCCTTGCGCCGCTCCGATGCCAAACAGTAGAACCGTCAAGGCGATCATGGGGCGTATGTTGTGATGTAACGTTCGCATTTCTCGCTCCTTGTTCAGCTCAGGTTCATTTCGAGGCGGTTGCGCAGCGCCGCCATGTTACACAAATGGCGGCTCCGCGTCTATCTTACGCATCTTGCGGAGCCTTAAGATTCCCGTTTTCACGGGAATGACGATACGAGGCGCGCTTCAACAACAGCGGCAATGCGGCTATACTGAAAGAACGCGCAGGAGCGGACGATATGAAACGCTTACATAAAATGCCGGCGTTCTGGATACTCATAGCGGCAGCCGCGCTGTACGCGCCTCTCGTCGTCCCGTATTGGAAGCCGACATGGGACAGCGGAACGTATATCACGCTTGCGCAGTCGTTGGCGGAGGGGAAGGGTTACTCGTATCTGGGCGATCCGCATGTGAAATATCCGCCGGGCTTTCCGCTGCTGTTGACGCCGATTCTGTTTCTTTTTGGGAAAAATTATCTGTTGATGCGCGCGCTCATCGCGGCGTGCGCTGTCGGATCCATCGCGGCGGCGTTTTCTCTCATACGCAAAAGCGCCTCTTTCGGGTTCGCGCTGGCGGCAGCCGTCATGACCGCCGTCTGTTACGCCATGTATTTTGAGGCGACGCGCGTTCTGTCCGATCTGCCGTATATGTTCGCGTCGCTGGGCGCGCTGCTGGCGATGGAAAAGTACCGTTCTGAACCGAGTCGGCGCATGTTCTGGACGGCGGCCGCTCTCGCCGCCGCCAGCTATTCGATACGCATCGTCGGGTTCATACTCGCCCCGGCGTTTGCGTTGAGCCTGCTTATCGACATGAAAAGGAGCGCGGAGGAAAACGTAGAAGAGGGCGCCGAAGAGAAAGAGAACGAGCCGATCCAGGAGCGTTTGAAACGGGCGGGCGTCGTCCTCGGCGTCATGGCTCTCGTTGTCTGCGCGTGGATGGGCAGGAACGCGCTGGTCAAGTCGGACGAAGGCGCCGAGCTGTGGGAAGCCGCCACCTATGAACGCGAGCTGATTGTCAACAGCGCGACCGACCCGACCTCCGAAACGATCAACAGCGCAGAGTTCGCAGCGCGCTTGAAACGCAACGCCGTTCACTACATCAACCTGACCGCCTCCCTTTTGACCGGCAGAAAGGCGCGAAGCGGCGCGTCGGCGTATCTGTTGGCGGGGCTGGCATGTCTTGGATGGGCTTTGTCGCTGTTTCGACGGCGCGGCGTTATGGAGTATTACGCCGTTTTATACGCCGCCGTTTTCCTGCTTTGGCCGGCGAATCAGGGAGAGCGGTTTCTGGTTCCGATACTTCCGATGATTTTTTTCTATGCGTTGACGCCGTTTGCGTCTCTTTTAGAATGGACGGCGTCGCGCTTTAAAACGCTCGCGGGTACGCTGTTTCGCAACGTCTCCATCGCCGTTTTTTTGACGGCGGCGGCGGTCGGCTTTCTGTTTTCAAACGGCTCTAGCCTCTCCGCGGCGGTCAAACGGGAGCGCGCCGTCCCTTACTATCAAGGCGGTATGGCGGACTACATGGCGGCGTTCGTTTGGGTTAAAGAGAACGCTCCCGACGACGCGGTACTCATCGCAAACCGCGCCCCGTACGGCATCATTACGGCGGAGCGCCCGACCTACACCGTCCCGTGGGTAAAGGATCGGCATGACATGAAATGGGCGTCCATTGAGCGGGTCGGCGGGACGCATGCGGTCGCAAGCCCAGGACATGGGCATATCGCGCAGCTGATTGAAATCTATCCGTCGCGGTTCCGCGAAATCGAACGGTTCGGAGCATACGGCATCTACGAAATTTTAGAAAGGACGACGCCATGAAACTTGGCGTGGCGACATACTCTTACTGGCACTTTACCCCAGAAAAAACGCCCATTGAGCATGTGATCGATGAGGCGGCGCGCATCGGGCTGGACGGGGTGGAGATACTGCATCGGCAGATGGAATCGGAAGAGATCGGCTACATGCAGCGGCTGAAACGGCGCGCTTTTGTGAACGGGCTTGACCTGTACGCGCTCTCGATTCATCAAGGGTTCGTCTCGCCCTCTTCCGAAACGCGCCAAAAAAATATCGACCATACACGTCGATGCATAGAGCTGGCGCATGAGATGGGCATTCCGTCGATCCGCCTCAATTCGGGGCGATGGGGGACGGTCAAATCGTTCACACGGCTGATGGAGCTGGGCGGCGTTGAGCCGGCTCTGGACGGGTACACAGAGGACGACGCTTTCGATTGGTGCATCGAGAGCATCGAGAAATGCCTGCCGCATGCGGAGCGGCATGGGGTACTGCTGGCGCTGGAGAATCACTGGGGGTTGACCTCGCAGCCGGAGGGGGTCAACCGCATCTTGAAGGCGCTGCCGTCCGAATGGCTGAGGGGAGCGATGGACTGCGGAAACTTCTTGGAAGAGCCGTATGAAAAACTGGAACAGATCGCCCCGTCGGCGGTACTGGTTCACGCCAAGACCTACTACGGCGGCGGCGTCTGGTACTCGCTGGATTTGGACTACTCCCGCATCGCGCAGATATTGCGGGACGCCGGCTTCAACGGCTGGATCTCCATCGAGTTTGAAGGCAAGGAGGATGCGCATACGGCGGCGCCGAAATCGGCGGAACGGCTGCGCAAGGCGTTCCATCTGTAAGCCCGCTGAACGCAAAAGCGCGCGAACGTCGTCTGTCATCCCCTCCTCCGCGCGGACATGCGCGTCCGCGTCGGCGATTCGTCATTCCCGCTTCCGGAGAATGGCGGTTTGCAGGTCGCCAGGTCAGTTCTCTTCGCTTTGCGATTTATTCAGCTGATGGCAATGGTAGCAGCCGAAGGCGGCGTTCGCTTTGTTGAACTGGTACGTTTTGGCGCGGTCGTAGACGGGTCGATTGAGCAGTTTTGCCATGCCCGGCAGCACAACGCGCCGCATCTGTTCCGCAATCGGCGCGTTTTCAAAGTCATGCGCATGTCCGACAATCGCGTTGTGTATCTGCAGGTCGGTTGAGGCGGCGGAGCGCAGCGCCGACTTCCCTGGACGGCGGCTGTTCGGCAGGGCGGCGACGGCGGGCATGCGGTATCGGCGCGCCTCCGGGTTCTCTCCATGGCATGTTTCGCACCGCACATTTTCATCGCCTACGACAGGACCCAGCGCCTCTTTGGCGAACGGCATGACGCGGGTCTGCATGTACGCCTTGACCGACAAGAACGGCTTGCGCGTCCCGTCCGGATGGTAGATCGGGTCGTTTTCGGCGTAGACGGGCTGAATGCCGCTCTCCCTTTGAGAGACGGCATACAGCGCGGCGGCAAGGGCGCCCGTCAATACCAACGCTGCGGCCGCAATAGACAGCGCGCGTTGAACGCGCCGCTCGTCCCGCGCTAAAAGCTGTTCAACGGGGATAGGCGGATGGACGGCGGCGGACGGAACAGCCTTTACAGGCGTCCCGCTCATCTGATGTTGAATGCGCCGGGCGGCTGTTTCAGGCTCGCTGATATTGATCAGGCGCATCACGGGGGAGGGGACGCTGTGCGCGTATAGAAGTATGTCGCCGACGCCCAACGCCCGCTGCCACGCGCTGCGCTTGATCTCTAGACGCTCAACGGCGGCAAGCGGAAGATACGCCGTTTCGCGGTCATGTTTGCGGAAGGAGAACCGCTCCCTGCGCAGCGTCAAGGCGGTCATGGAGTATCGGTAGCCGGAGCGTTTCCAAGCGGCGCGCGACACGGCGGCAACCGCGGCGAGAATAAGAACGGCGGCGGGAATGGAATGCCCCGACAACGCAAACAGAGGCGCCGTCAAGGCGGCGGCAAGCGCCGCGGCGAGAGACGCCCAACCCATCCAAACGGACTGCGCCGCCCATATCTCCCGTTCCGGTTCCATTTCAGACATGCCGCATCGCTGCTCCGTTTTAGGCTGAAGACCTATTGTAGCGCTGACGGGCGGGCGTTAAAACTTCCCGATGACAAGCGACGCGGACGGCATCATCTCCGCGCCTCTCATCGCCTTCTCCACAAAAACGTTCTCTTCCAGCTCGGCAAAATACCATCCAGGTTGAAGATACGCCGCTGGAGATTTCCTCGCCGCCTCGATCTCGGCAACCCAGTCTTGGGAGACGTACACATCGCGCAGCTTCTTCGAGCCGATGGGCGCGCCTGTTGTTTTGGTTAAAGCGGCTTCGGCGCCTTTCGGGATGTCAGCCGCTTGATAAACCCCGCCTTCAGCGTCGGCGTACCAGAACGTCTTGACGCGCGCGCCGAGGCGGTTGACAACCTTTAAGGCGCCGTCCTCTTTTTTGATGTCGATGCGTTCGGGGCGGGATTCGCTCTTGCGCAGTTTAAAATGCAGCGGGACGCGGGGCTGAATCCATCCGCCCGACCACCGCTGCCCCTCCGTCCAGTCGACGGAACCTGCCCTGTCCATGCCCGCCGCTGCGCCTATCGCTCTCGGTCTGAATGTGTCCATCCCCTTCTGCTGCAGCGTCAGCTCCGTTACTTCGTCAAAGAGAAGCCCTTCAGGCTCCGCAAACGGCGAATAGAAACCGATCCAGCCGAGCGTCGCCGCCGAACGCGACTCCTGGTCAATCAGCGTTAAGCTGGAGACGCGCATATACTTCCTTGGTCCTTCAAAAACGGCGAAATAAAGAACGAACAGCAAACAGGCGGTCAAGGAAATGGCGGGCGTCGTCCAGTAAAGCCGCGTCATCTGTTTCTTTCGCCGCAGAAGGGCGATGTTCAAGGGTCCGATAATCGCCGCAAACAGAAGCGACAGGAAAAACATGCGGCGGAAACTTGCCCTGGTGTCGACCGGCTCCGAGACAGGAAGGGCTGTGTTTGCGCCGGCGGCGGTGTAGATTCGCAGCCAGGGTTTTTGCGTTTCAAGCCATGAATCGTAAATTGCGGTATGAATCGAGGGGCGGGACGAGGTCGGAAAGAACGCCGGACCCGACAAAAAAAGCAGTCCAAACCCGATTTCATACTGTTCAGAAGCGTCGCCGACCAGTTCTCGATTCGTCAAACGGCTGTCCATCCGCGCCCAGTCATCGGACAGCCGCCCTATTCCCATCACGGCGAGCGACCCGCCGGTTTTCACATACTCCCAGAGGGCGGCGCGTTCATCGGCGCCCAACGTATTGGCTTCGGAAAGAGACAGTACCATGCCGTCATAACCTGAATAAGCGAGCCAGGTTGAATCGAATGAACGGCGAGTCCATGCGCTGATTTTAGTAGTTACCGGAAAACTGCTCACATCAATCGCGCCAAACGACACGCTCGGATCCATATGATAATCGGTCCATGAGCCGCCGCCCGAACTGGCGAGCCAACCGCCGCCCCCAGAGAACATCGCGCGCACATTCTGCGCTTGCTTCTCTCCGTCAATATACACAACCCCTTCATCGGCGGATTCGAAGTCTGGAAATATGCGCGGTTGATAGATGTAGACTTCCGCGGTTGAGTCGGGAGCGATCTGTATCGTCTTGGAGAAACTTTTGAGCCTCCCCGGCCCCGAAATGGAAAATCCTCCTTCGAGCGGGAAGCGTATCTCGACCCGATGCGCCTTGTCGGGAGAGCTGTTCGCCGCTGTAATGCGGACAGCGGCGTAGCCGCGACTCGTAAAGCCGCCGGCTCCGCTAATAGAACTGTTCAATTCGATTGAGATGTCGCCGTAATCCTGATAAAACGCGGATCCGTTCAGCGCGCATCCGAGCAGCGCCGCCGCGCACAAGACGCGCGCCAATCTCATTTCGATCCCTCCAATGCGCCCAACACAAGGCATGTGGACGGCAGCATCTCCGCGCCCTTCAGCGCCTTCTCCACAAACACATTCTCTTCCAGCTCGGCGAAATACTGCCCAGGTTGAAGATACGCCGCGGGCTTCGCCTTGACCGCTTCAATCTCATCAACCCAGTTTGGAGAGGCGTACACGCTGCGCAGCTTCTTTGAGCCGATCTGTACGCCTGTTGTTTTCGTTAAAACGGCTTCGGCGCCTTTCGGAATGTCAGCCGCTTGATAAACCCCGCCTTCAGCGTCGGCGTACCAGAAAGCTTTGACGCGCGCGCCGAGCCGGTTGACAACCTTTATATCGCCGCCCTCTCTTTTGATGTCGATGCGTTCGGGGCGGTCTTCGTTTTTGCGCAGTTTGAAGTGGAGGGGGACGCCCGCTTGTACCCATCCGCCGGCGAGCCGCTGCCCGTCTGTCCAGTCGATCGTACCGACCGAGGCGCCTACTTGGATCAACAGATCGCTTCCGTCCAGGAGAAGAGGAGTCAACTCGGTACTGCTCTCGAAGCGAAGCTCATGGATGGTCGTCATGGGCGAATAGAAGCCGAGCCAGCCGATAGTGGCGGCGCTCTGGAAGCGCTGGTCTAAAAAGGTAACGCTCGCGACGCGCATCTGTTTATTCCGCCCTAGTTCCATCGCCGCGAAGAGAACGACGCCCAGGCATACGAACGCCGAAAGCAGCGGGGTTGTCCAATAGAGCCATTTAAGACGTTTCTTTCGATTGAGGAGATAAATATGCAAGGGTCCCATCAACAAAGCGGCGAGAAGCATGAAATAGAACATGCGCCGCATCGCATCCTCGTAGCGGAACTCCGTTGTCATCGGGAAAATTGCATTGGCGCCCTGTATGGTGGGCGTCCTCCACCACGCTTTGCCGCCGTCATGCCATGAGGTTGGAATGACGGTGGCAAAGTACGGTTTTCCATCCCTTCTTCCGGCGATGATGTACCAGAAGTTTCTTGTCAAGAAAACAACGCCAAAGCCGATCTCAAACTTCTCAAAGCCGTCAATGGCTCTGTTTGCGAATCTGCTGTCCAATGCAGCCCAACTATCGGGCAGGCGCGCGTCCTCCTCCCATATCCCTTCCACCGCAAGAGAGCCGCCGCATTCCACATATCTGCGCAGGGCGGTCAGCTGATCGCGGTTCAATTTCTTAGCCTGCTCTATAGTCATGACGACGCCATGGTACGGGGTGTATGCCAGCCAGTTCGATTCGTCCACGACTCCGTTGACAAACGCTGTTTTCGGACCGCCTGCCATCGTAGTGGAAATGGCAAGGTTCTCGTTCAGCAATACGCGCGGCTCCAGCCATTTGATATTTCGAGAGACCAACGCCCAATTTTCAGACTCCCGATAATACCGCGATATGCCGTGTTCGATAGCGCTCCTGGAAGATTGAGCGATGGGCGTAGCTTGCAGGCTGCCATCGATAGACACGCGCGCGCCGCCGCCCATTCGATAAGGCGGCTGGAAGAGCTTTATTCTCATGGTTGTCTGGGGAGGCACCGCGGCGGTACTGGAGACGCTGCGGATGGAGAGCATGCCGCGCCGCATGTTTTCAGCAGGTACCTGAATCGCGACGCGTCGGGTTTTGGACGCCGAACGATTGACAACTTTGAAACGATGCATACCGTAGCCGTGGATGCCGGGTCTCCTGCGGGTAGAGTAGATCGGCTCCCATTCAATCTCGATATCGCCGTAAACTTGCGCGATTGAGGGTACGCTCCAGAAGAAGCTCGCGCAAAGAAGCGCGGTAAGGAAACAACGCGCCCTCATTTCTTCTCCTCCATTTGCCCGATGACCAGCGACGTGGACGGCATCATCTCCGCGCCCTTCAGCGCCTTCTCCACAAACACGTTCTCTTCCAGCTCCGCATAATACCATCCAGGTTGAAGATACGCCGCGGGCTTCGCCTTCACCCTCTCAATCTCGGCGACCCAGTCCCAGCGCGCGTACACATCGCGCAGCTTTTTCAACCCGATCGGCGCGCCTGTTGTTTTGGTTAAAACGGCTTCGGCGCCTTTCGGAATGTCGTCCGCTCGATAAACTCCGCCTTCATCGTCGGCGTACCAGAATGTCTTGACGCGAGCGCCGAGGCGGTTGACAACCTTTATATCGCCGCCCTCTTTTTTGAGGTCAATGCGTTCGGGGCGGGATTCGCTCTTGCGCAGTTTGAAATGCAGCGGGACGCGGGGCTGAATCCATCCGCCCGACCACCGCTGCCCCTCCGTCCAGTCGACGGAACCTCCCCTTTCCATTCCTGTCGATGCGCCTATCGCCATCGGGCTGAATCTGCGCAGCCCCTCCTGCTGCAGCGTCAGCTCGGTCGTTTCGTCAAAGAGAAGCCCTTCAGGCTCCGCAAACGGCGAATAGAAACCGAGCCAGCCGAGCGTCGTCGCCAAGCGCGCCTCCTGGTCAATCATCGTCAAGCTGGCGACGCGCATATACTTGACCGGACCTTCAAAGACGGCGAAATAAAGAACGAACAGCAAACAGGCGGTCAAGGAAATAGCGGGCGTCGTCCAGTAAAGCCGCATCATCTGTTTCTTTCGCCGCAGAACGGCGATGTTTAGTGGTCCGATAATCGCCGCAAAAAGAAGCGCCAGAAAAAACATGCGGCGGAAACTTGCCAGGGTGTCGAACGGCTCGGCGACAGGGAAAACTGTGTTGGCGCCGGACGCGGTGTAGATTCGCAGCCAGGTTCCTTGCGTTTCAAGCCATGAATCGTAAATCGCTGTATGAATGGTCGGGCGGGCCGCGGTCGGAAAGTACGGCGGACCCGACAGAAAAAGCAGTCCAAATCCGATTTCATACTGTTCAGAAGTGTCGCCGACCAGTTCTCGATTCGTCAAACGGCTGTCCAGCCGCGCCCAATCATCGGACAGCCGCCCTATTCCCATCACGGCGAGCGATCCGCCGGCTTTCACATACTCCCAGAGCGCGGCGCGTTCCTCGGCGCTCAACGTTTTGGCTTCGGAAAGAGCCAGAACAATGCCGTCGTAACCAGAATAGGCGAGCCAGGTTGAATCAAATGAATCAAATAAACGGCGATCCCATGAGTTGACTTTGGAAGATCCGGGAATACTGCTCTCTCGAATCGCGCCAAACGACACGGTCGGCTCTTCTCGAGGATTGACCCATGAGCCGCCGGATGAACTGCTGAACGTACCGACAGCGCCATGCGAGGATATGCCAAACGCATGAATATTCTGAGCCTGCTTTTCTCCGTCAATATACACAACCGCTTCATGAGCGTCGCCGTCTAGGAGTATCGACGGTTGATAAAAGTAGGCTTCTGCGGTTGAGTCGGGAGCGACATCAATCGTCTTGGAAAAGCTTTTAAGTTGCCCTGGACCCCAGAAGGATCTGCCGCCTTCGTTCGGGAAGCGTATCTCGACCCGATGCGCCTTGTCGGGAGATCTATTGGTTGCTTTAATGCGGAGAGCCGCGTAGCCATGGGTCTTAAATCCGCTGGCTCCGCTAATAGAGCTCATCAGTTCGATCGAGATGTCGCCGTAATCCTGATAAAACGCGGATCCGTTCAGCGCGCATCCGAGCAGCGCCGCCGCGCACAAGACGCGCGCCAATCTCATTTCGATTCCTCCAATGCGCCCAACACAAGGCATGTGGACGGCAGCATCTCCGCGCCCTTCATCGCCTTCTCCACAAAAACGTTCTCTTCCAGCTCGGCGAAATACCAGCCATGTTGAAGATACGCCGCGGGCGACGCCTTCAATTTTTCAATCTCGGCGACCCAGTCCCAGCGGGCGTACACATCGCGCAGCTTCTTTGAGCCGATCGGCGCGCCTGTTGTTTTGGTTAAAACGGCTTCGGCGCCTTTCGGAATGTCGTCCGCTCGATAAACTCCGCCTTCATCGTCGGCGTACCAGAACGCTTTGACGCGGGCGCCGAGGCGGTTGATGACCTTTATATCGCCGCCCTCTCTTTTGAGGTCAATGCGTTCGGGGCGGGATTCACTCTTGCGCAGTTTGAAATGCAGCGGGACGCGGGGCTGAATCCATCCGCCCGACCACCGCTGTCCGTCCGTCCAGTCAACGGAACCTGTCCTGTCCATGCCTGCCGCCGTACCTACCGCCATCGGGCCAAATCTGGGCAACCCCTCCTGCTGCAGCGTCAGCTCCGTTACTTCGTCAAAGAGAAGCCCTTCAGGCTCCGCAAACGGCGAATAGAAACCGAGCCAGCCGAGCGTCGTCGCCAAGCGCGCCTCCTGGTCAATCATCGTCAAGCTGGCGACGCGCATATACTTGACCGGACCTTCAAAGACGGCGAAATAAAGAACGAACAGCAAACAGGCGGTCAAGGAAATAGCGGGCGTCGTCCAGTAAAGCCGCATCATCTGTTTCTTTCGCCGCAGAACGGCGATGTTTAGTGGTCCGATAATCGCCGCAAAAAGAAGCGACAGAAAAAACATGCGGCGGAAACTTGCTCGTGTGTCGACCGGCTTCGAGACAGGAAGGGCTGTGTTGGCGCCGGCGGCGGTGTAGATTCGCAGCCAGGGCTTTTGCGTTTCAAACCATGAATCGTAAATCGCGGTATGAACGGCGGGGCGGGACGATGTCGGAAAGAACGGCGGTCCCGCCAAAAAAAGAATTCCAAACCCGACTTCATACCGCTCAGAAACATCCATGACCAGTTCTCGATTTGCCAAACGGCTGTCCAACCGCGCCCAGTCATCGGGCAATTGCCCTATTCCCATGACGGCGAGCGACCCGCCGGCTTTCACATACTCCCAGAGCGCGGCGCGTTCCTCGGCGCTCAACGTTTTGGCTTCGGAAAGAGCCAGAACAATGCCGTCGTAACCAGAATAGGCGAGCCAGGTTGAATCAAATGAATCAAATGAACGGCGATCCCATGAGTTGACTTTGGAAGATCCGGGAATACTGCTCTCTCGAATCGCGCCAAACGACACGGTCGGCTCTTCTCGAGGATTGACCCATGAGCCGCCGGATGAACTGCTGAACGTACCGACAGCGCCATGCGAGGATATGCCAAACGCATGAATATTCTGAGCCTGCTTTTCTCCGTCAATATACACAACCGCTTCATGAGCGTCGCCGTCTAGGAGTATCGACGGTTGATAAAAGTAGGCTTCTGCGGTTGAGTCGGGAGCGACATCAATCGTCTTGGAAAAGCTTTTAAGTTGCCCTGGACCCCAGAAGGATCTGCCGCCTTCGTTCGGGAAGCGTATCTCGACCCGATGCGCCTTGTCGGGAGATCTATTGGTTGCTTTAATGCGGAGAGCCGCGTAGCCATGGGTCTTAAATCCGCTGGCTCCGCTAATAGAGCTCATCAGTTCGATCGAGATGTCGCCGTAATCCTGATAAAACGCGGATCCGTTCAGCGCGCCTCCGAACAGGGCCGCCGCGCATAAAACACGCGCCAATCTCATTTCGATTCCTCCAATGCGCCCAGCGCAAGACATGTGGACCGCTTCGCCTTCGCGCCTTTCAGCGCCTTCTCCACAAACACATTCTCTTTCAGCTCCGCATAATACCATCCAGGCTGAAGATACACCGAGGGCCATGCCTTGACCGCCTCAATCTCGTCCACCCAGTTTTGAGAGACGTACACATCGCGGCGCAGCTTCCTAAAGCCGATCGGCGCGGGTTTTTGTTCGGTTAAAACGGCTTCGGCGCCGTTTCCGATGCCGGACGCCCGATACAGTTTGCCATCATGGTCAGCATACCAGAATTTTTTGACGCGCGCGCCGAGGCGGTTGACAACCTTTATCTTCCCGTTCTCTCTTTTGATGTCGATGCGTTCGGGGCGGTCTTCGTTTTTGCGCAGCTTGAAGTGCCGCGGGACGCGGGCGGGGAGCCACCCGCCTGTCAGCCGCTGCCCGTCTGTCCAGTCGATGGAGCCGACCAGCTGATCGCCGTACACTAGAGGCGTCAGCTCCGTATTTTCATCAAAATGAAGCTCGGCGGCATTCGTCATGGGGGAATAGTACGCCGCCCAGCCGATGGTCGCCGCCCGCCCTGTTTGCTGGTCTAGATGCGTCAAGCTGACGACGCGGGTCTGCGGGTTCCAGCCGAACGCGATGGACGCATACAACACAAACGCCCCGCATGCCAGGGCCGCGAGCGCGGGCGTCGTCCAATAAACCCATTCGCGCCGTTTGATGCGTTTCAATACGAACAGCTGCGCCGGACCCATCAGAACGACCAGAAGCAGCCCCATCAGAAAAAAGCGTTGTAGAGACGCGGTAAAGTTGAACCGTTTCCCTAAAGGAAGAATATCTGCCGCTCCCTGCGCTGTGTATCGGCGCGTTGTCGTCGGTTGGGACTCATACCATGACTTTGCGATGTCGATGGCGCTGTCCGGCAGTTCATGCGTTTCCGTAGAAGTATCTGACGCCGCGGGCGCATCTACCTCGCCGACCAAATAGAGCGATCCGAACCCGATCTCATACTTCTCAAACGCGCCATGTTGGAGATCCTTGTCCGCCAGCCGCGGGTCCAGCTCCGCCCACCATGCCGGCATTTTTCCGCTGCCGAAATAGGCGAGCGAACCTCCGCAATCCACATACCGCCAAAGCGCGTTCCTGCCCGCCGGCGTCAGATGCTGCGCGTATTCTTCGCTATAGACAACGCCTTCAAATGTTGTGTAATTGAGCCAGACCGGTTTGGAACCGTTGCCTTTGAAAAAACCGCTCGTTGCATCCGGCGGGACATAATAATAGGCGGCTCTTAACCCGTCATAATGGCTGCCTTCGACAGGCTTAGGAGGCGCCGCATAACTTCCGCGGCCGGCAGAAGCGGACGAGATAACCGCTTGATCCAGTACGACATATGCGTCGTAGTTCCTCCATACGTTTATCAAGACGCGCGGTTCAAACGCATACGAGACGAAGGAGATGTAGTTCGCTGTCGGCGCGGCGGAGGGGTAGAACAGTCTCGGCGCGGCGGCTGCATGTGAATGCGGCATACGAAGACGAACGTTCCCTTCCAGCTTTCCGTTGACAGTGACAGCGATCGTCGGCTCTCGGCGCATCGGCAGCGGCGGTTGATGAATCAGCGCGTCCATACGAGAGGATGGCGGAACGACAAACGTCTTAGAGACGCTGTGAAGATAGGCGTTGACGCCGGGCAAACCGCGCGGCTCTGCTGGAATGCGCAGATGAATCCGATGCGTTTTGGTGGACGAGTTGTTCCAGAGCTCAATGCGATGCATCGCATAGCCGCTCAACGCGTCTCGACCGTAAGATCTCGAGTTTGTCACGATCCCAATATCGCCGATCATCGAAACGGTCGGGGAGGCAAATACATCCGCCGCAATCAACGCAAAAAGCGACGCCAACGCAACGCGCGCATGCTTCATTTCACCTACTCCAAGGTACCTAACACAAGCGATATGGACGGCTTGGCCTTCGCGCCCTTCAGCGCCTTCTCCACAAACACGTTCTCTTTCAGCTCCGCAAAATACTGCCCAGGCTGAAGATACGCCGCGGGCTTCGCCTTGACCGCCTCAATCTCGTCAACCCAGTCTTGAGAGGCGTACACATCGCGCAGCTTCTTCGATCCTATCGGCGCGCCTGTTGTTTTGGTTAAAGCGGCTTCGGCGCCGTTTCCGATGCCGGACGCCCGATACAGTGTGCCGTCATGGTCAGCATACCAGAAATGTTTGACGCGCGCGCCGAGGCGGTTGACGACCTTTAAGGCGCCGCCCTCTCTTTTGATGTCGATGCGTTCAGGGCGGTCTTCGTTTTTGCGCAGCTTGAAGTGCCGCGGGACGCGGGCGGGAAGCCATCCGCCTGTCAGCCGCTGTCCGTCTGTCCAGTCGATGGAGCCGACCAGCTGATCGCCGTACACTAGAGGCGTCAGCTCCGTATTTTCATCAAAATGAAGCTCGGCGGCATTCGTCATGGGGGAATAGTACGCCGCCCAGCCGATGGTCGCCGCCCGCCCTGTTTGCTGGTCTAGATGCGTCAAGCTTACGACGCGGGTCTGCGGGTTCCAACCGAACGCGACAGACGCATACAACACAAACGCGCCGCATGCCAGCGCCGCAAGCGCGGGCGTCGTCCAATAAACCCACCCGCGCCGCTTCATACGTTTTAAAACATAAAGATGCGCGGGTCCGATCAGAACGGCAAGGAAAAACGCTAGAAAAAAGAAACGCTGAAACGATCCGCGCGAATCGACCGGCTCCGTCATCGGCAGAACCTGATTTGCGCCGTATGCCGTATGCTGCCGATGCCAAGCGGCTCTCGCTTCATACCATGTTTCCGGTACGGCGACGCCCGTATCGGCAATATCGACGGAACCGAAGCTGTCCCGTCCGACCAGGTGAAACACGCCAAAGCCAACATCGAACCGCTCATACGTATCCTTATAGACGCGTCGATTCTTCAGTCGAGAGTCTAAAGACGCCCATTCGCTGAGCAGCTTCTTACTGCTATACCTTGATGTCCCATCTCCCACCTCCACCCCATCCCGAATCACAATGAAAGTGAGCGTTCCGCCGCATTCCACATACCGCCACAGAGCGAGGCGCGCTTGGTCTGTCATTTCATTCACATAACTATCGTCATAGACGACGCCTTCAAGCGGGGAATAATGCAGCCAACTGATTTTGGAGCTGTTCCCGGCGGTGAATTTTCCTGCTTTGCGAGACAGCATGAAGTTGAAACGATTCTCAAAACTGTTGGCGCTGATGAAAACTGGATGCGCCAACTTTTTGCCGCCGGCTGTTGAGCGGGAAAGGTACTCGCTCGCTTTATTGCTCATCGTCGCTTGATAGGCGGCGGCGTTGATATTGGTCATGAAGATTTTCGGCTCGTACGGATCTGGCGAGCTGACGAACTGCGTTGTCGCGGATGTTGTCAGGGCGGAAATCGGAGCTGCGTGAAACCGATACAGATCTGTCAGCATTTCGACGGGCTGCTCCTGCCGCTGTCCGTCAATCGTCACAGCGCAGTCGTATCCAAACATAGAAACAGCGGGTTGAAACACCGTCACATATTCCATAGTGGAAGGCTCAACATCAATCGTCTTAGAAACGGTATGAAGTCGGGGAGCGGGGGACGCTCTTCCAACAAACCTGTCAGCCGGGATGCTCAGCGTGACGCGGTAGGTTTGATCCAGCGACCTGTTCTCAATCTTGAATCGCCGCATCGCATATCCGCGATTGCTCCAGATTGTCGGATACATTTTAACGCCGGACAGTACCGCTATATCGCCGTATTCGTTCATAAACGCCATGACGCACAATTCGCGCGCCGCAAAGAACATGAACGCCGCGCACAAGACGCGCCGCATTTTCATTTCCGCCTCCATGATCGATATGCCTGTTCAACGCATTTTACATGGCGCGCGTTGAGCTCTCAACCGACAGAGACTGACCGCGCCAACCGTGTCGTCATTCCCGCGCAAGCGGGAATCCAGAGGCGCCGCAGACGACGTCCGCCTTCTGCAGATACGCGGATTTCCGCTTACAGCGTTTTTTGGGATGCGGCAGAAAAAAAACGCGAAAACCTGTAACCCTCCCTATACGCCCTGCGTATCCATTATTGACGCTCGACGATGATCCAGTCGGACGCGGCGGGCAGGTCAGCGGGGCAACCGCCAAGGCGGAAAGAAACCTCGCGAGGCGCGGAGCTGAACGTTCCTACGCGCGACGGAGCGGCTCAGAACCAACCCGAACGGGAGCTTCGGAACTCCGAGGCAGATGCAGCCAACGACCTGTTGCGTCGGACGCGGACAAGCCGCCCGATTGATCTGGGACGGTCGGCGAACCGAACGCGAACGGTTCGCCCCGTCAAGCGAGCCAGTTGACGCGCCCCGGCGGAGCGTCAGCGGTTGAGGGCCCTCTTCACAGGGTCGTTTCGGAGAGGTCCGAAACAAGCTGCCAACGCGGCGGCGCCTCATATGCCCGCTTCCAAGGCTTTGCGCTTGGGACCGAGCGGAGGCGCAGCGGCAACGGCAAGGCGTTTCAATGACGCTTTGAAACAGCCCGGCCGGGCAACCGGTTTCGCCGAGTGATTACGGCGCGGGTCGAGGCGGCGGCAGAACGGAAAGCCGCCCCTCGGCGCCCCGTAAGTTAGATACGATACTGCGATAGGGTTGACGGAAGCGTCAGCCCTTTTGCGCGTACATGTCCGGCAGCTCTTTTGACGCGCGCTTCAAGCGGTTCAAGACCGACTCTTTGCCTAAGATCTCCAGCGTTTCAAACAGGCTCGGTCCAACCTGCTTGCCTGTGACGGCGACGCGCAGCGGCTGTAGAACCCTTATCAGCTTTTCGCCGCGCTCCTCCGCCCAGGCGCGCATTCGCTTGTCGATCTCATCCACTTCGAACGGGTCAATGCCCTCTATGAGAGGCGAGGCGGCGCGAACTGTTTCCAGCTCCGCCTCGGAACGAAACCATTTTTTGACCGCCGCAGGATCAAACTCGTACGCGCCGTCCTCTTCAAAAAAATAGGAGCCGTATGTAACGATGTCCGGCCAGGTGTGGAGCCGGTCGCCGACCGCTTCCACGATCCGCTCTAGGCGTTCGCGCGGGACGTTTTCAGTCTCATAACCCGCCTTTTTCAAGAAAAGAGCCGATCCGTCCGTCTTTTCAGCAAGCGGCATTTCGTTCATATACTGCCCGTTCAACCATGTCAGCTTCTTCATATCGAAGCGGGAGGGGCTTTTGCCGACCCTGTCCAGGTCGAATTTCGCCTTCAGCTCCTCGGTCGTAAAGATCTCCTGTTCGCCCTCCGCCGACCATGCAAGGCGCGCCAGATAATTCACCAGCGCTTCAGGCAAGAAGCCCATCTCCCGAAACTCCAGCGTCCCGACAGCGCCGTCCCGCTTGCTCAGCTTCTGTCCGCGCGCGTTATGCACCATCGGAAGATGCGCAAACTTCGGCGGCTCCATCCCAAGCGCCTTGCTGATGAGTATCTGCTTCGGCGTGTTCGGGAGATGATCCTGCCCGCGGATCACATGCGTGATCTCCATATCGGCGTCGTCAACGGCGGAGCTGAAATTGTAAAGCGGCGTGAAGTTCGGCTTCATGAAGATGAAATCGTCCAGCGTTGAGGAGTCGAAGACCACATCGCCGAGGATCAGATCTGGCGTCAGGATGCTCTCGTCCTGCTCAATTTTCAGCCGCGCGACCTTTGAACGCCCTTCGCCGTCTAACCGCTTGCGTTCGCTGTCGGACAGGCTGCGGCATGTTCCGTCGTAGCGGTAGGGGCGTCCTTCTTTTCGGGCGGCTTCGCGTTTGGCGGCAAGCTCCTCTTTAGTGCAGTAGCAATAATACGCCGCGCCGTTCTCGATCAGTTCCCGCGCCCGTTCTTGATGCTGCTTCAGCCGGTCCGATTGGGCGTACGGCCCCTCGTCCCAGTCCAGCCCCAGCCATTCCATCGCCTCGAAGATGGAGCGGGTTGACTCTTCGGTGGAGCGTTCGGCGTCAGTGTCGTCAATGCGCAAGATGAAGGTTCCGCCGTGCCGCCTCGCGTAGAGCCAGTTGAAGAGCGCCGTTCGGGCGCTGCCGATGTGAAGCGAGCCTGTCGGCGAGGGGGCGAATCGAACGCGCGGCGCGCTCATATGCGTCTCCTTTTCGCAATTCATTGCCAGACCGCCAAATATGATGCCATATAACGCTTGAAACGGCTAACATATTCTGAAGGACGCGGCGCAACGGCGGCATGGAATCGCAATGAAGGCTCCCATTCTCGCTTTTGATTTTGACGAAACGATCTCCCTGCGCGACACGACAGGCGACATCGTCCAGCTTGCCATCGACAGCCGTCCGCCGAAGGAGGCGCAGGCGATGAGGGCGCTGTGGGAGCGCGGCGTTGAAGAATACCGGCATGAGCGGCGGCGCGTCATAGAAGCGGCTTTGTCTGACGTCAATTCTGACGGGCGGATGGAGGAGCGGGTGGAGCAGTTTTACGCCGTTTTGGACGCTTATGAGCGGCGCGCCGTGGACGCCGTTGAAGAGGCGGGCATTCTGGCGGGGATACGGCGGTCAGCATTAAAAGAAGCGGGGCGGAGAACGCCGACCCGAGAAGGCGCGCGCGAAATGGCGGAGCGCTGGGTGCGCGGCGGAGGGCGCGCCGTCGTCGTTTCGGCGAACTGGTCGGAAGATTTGGCGCGGGAAGGGTCGGGCATTGAGGATGTGCGCTCCAACACGCTGGAGTTTGATCAGTTCGGCGTCTCGACGGGACGCCTATGCAGGCGCATCGTCTCGGCGATGGACAAGCGCGCCTGCGTTCAACAGATGCGCGCTTCTGGGGGTCGGGTTGTTTATGTAGGGGACGCCCTGAACGACATACCGGCGCTGCTGGAGGCGGACATCGGTTTTCTGATTGGCAATAAAGAGGAGACGCGGCGGGTATGCGAATCGCTTGCGGTACCGATTCAGTATGCGGCGCGGGTGGATCCGCATGCGTCCGCCGTCGAGGGTCTCTATGTTTGTTTGAGCGAGCGTCCGTTCGCGCCGCCGGCTGTCATTCCCGCGTAAGCGGGAATCTTAGGCGCCTTAGAGGCAGTCCGCGTTCGCCTGCCGGCATGTCTCAACTAAAGACGTAAGGTGGCAGTCTCTACAGGCGATGACGTTCATTTTTGCGCGGCAGCCCGCCGATCCAAACCGTCATTCCCGCGCAAGCGGGAATCCAGAGTTTTTCCAGACAGCCTCCGCATTCTAAAACGACGCTCTAAAAATCGAAATCATCGTCTATAGAGACTGCCCGTAAGGTCAGCCTGTTCGCATTTCTCCCCGCTCATGTTATGATGTATATAGACGCAAGACCGGCGCGGCGGAGAAAGGAATCGACCGATGATAAACAGAAAGCGCCCTCGGCGTCAAAAGATGTTGGGCATGGGAATCGCCTCCCTTGCGGCGCTGGCAGTTTTTTCAGGCGCGCTGCTGTTGGCGCTCTCCACCGAGAAGCAGACGGACAAGCCGCCCATAACGCCCGTCAAATCCCCTATCGCCGTAACGCGCGCCATAACAGGTTCCCAGGACGGCAACTGGCTCGCGTTCGTCGCGGATCGATGGGCAAACGGTCAGGCGAAACGGGCGGCGTACGTTTTCGGCGACGCCAATTTCGGGCAAAGAAGATACACATATCCTCTGACGGTTGAGTATATCGAGGTTGTGGAAGGACCCGATCCGTCTGTGATCGCCTATCTCACGAAGGAGCTGGGTGGAGCGTCGGATGAATACGACATCTATATTCTCGGCGTCGTTCAGGAGGATTCTCATAAATTCCAAAACCGTACGCCCGATGTCCCTTTTTCAGTCGCCCCTTGGCGTCAACATGAATCGGTCAAAACCGTCAAACGAAATCTCCAATTCTCCGAAGACGGCGGCTATCTGCGCTATCTAGAAAAAGAGAGCGTCCACTCTGAAAATGAGGCGTACAGGTATGTCAGCGTTCAAGGCGAGACTCCCAAAATGAATGTCGTTCGTCGTCTGAAATGGCTTCCCGCAAAGAAACCAGCGGCGCCGCCTTCCTATCTAACGGCGCGCCAGCCGAAAATCCATGCGGAGACGCAGCCTGTTTGGTCCGCCGATTCAAGCGCGCTGTATGTCCATGACAGCGAAGGCGTCTGGCGCCGACCCTTCAGCCCGACCCCGCGCAATACCGAATGGAGCCTGTTTTATCCAACGAAAAATGTCCGCGCATTTCAGCTCTCTTCGGACGGCAAACGGATGCTGCTTGAGACAGGCGCAAAACAGCGCCGAGTCGCCATCGCCAATCTGGAATCGGAGAGCGGTCCGCGCGATCTGGGAGAAGGATGGTCGGCGCGCTTCAGCCCGGACGGAACGCAGTATGCGTTTATCAGCCGACGCGGCGCCTTTATTGGAGACGCCGACTCCGCGCCGCGCCGCCTCCACGGGAAAATGCAGCCAAAGTTCCATTCCAGCTCCCGCCTCGAATGGCCGCGCAACTCAACGCTTCTCTACGCCCATGACGCAAGCGGGGTCTGGTCGGCGGAAGCCGATGTCAACGCAAGAGGCTGGAAGCTGGAGGTGAAGGCGGAGGGCGTTCACACGTTCCATATTACGAGCTGGGCGCGCCCTGTCTTTTTTATTGTTGAAGGAGAGCCTCAACCTGAACCTGAAATCATCACAAGCTTGACGGTTGAAACGGACGGGAATCCGGTCCTCTCAAGAGCGCGCGAGTCGGGATTCGTCCAGATAGCCGTCCGTGAATACAGCGGAGACTACTACAAAGGGCAGATCGGCGGCCGCTTTGGAGACGGCGCAACGCTCGGAACGAACATGAAAGAGCGCCGCATCACGCAGATTAACCTGTCTAACGGGGAGAACGAAGCATACCATCGGAATAATGGATGGGGAGCCGGGGAGGACGGACGCTCTCTCAACTGTTGGGTATACCATGCCAACTTCAACGGTTTGCATGTCATGAAGGCGGAAGGCGGCTGCGGCTTGGGCTTCACTTTGTTTTACAACGAATGACGGGCGAACGCGAAAGAGGCGCATGAAACCGACCAACCTGCGCGCCGCCCGTCATTCATCATCGCTGCCCGCTTCTTTCACCGCTCCCCACTGCGCTTTTTTTTTACCCGCAGGATCGACGGAGAGGAAGCGGCTTTTGCCCGCCAAAACCCAGGACGCGCTTGAGGAATTCACCCCGTCAAGCGGCGTGATGCGAACAATCTCCTTCGTCTCCACATGAACGCGGTGAATTCGATACCGCACCTCAGGAAGCCGAATGCCGGCCAAGATCCACTTGCCGTCCGGCGACCAGCCTCGAACGGTCTTCGACTGCTCGTCGGTCGTGAGCCTTTCCACTTCTGATCCGTCCGGATTCATAAGGTAGATGTCATGCCCCCCCTCTCCATTCGACCGAATTCTTGGAGTGGACTTGAACGCGATCTTCTTGCCATCCGGCGACCACTCCGGGGTGGTGTCAAATGCCGGATGGTTGGTCAGGTTCACCTTGTTTCTTCCGTTGGCGTCCATGATGTAGATGTCAGAGGTTCTGTTCTCATTTTCGCCGTGCCGGGATGAGAAAAGGATCTTCTTGCCGTCCGGCGAAAACGACGGCCAGTCGTCGCTTTCATCCGGCGAATTCGTCAGGTTGATCACTTTTCCCGTCGCGGCATGCGCCTTGTAGATGTCTAACGGGATCCCTGCCCGACCGTCGCTTGAGACGCCGCGGCAGATGAGCCATTGCCCGTCTGACGACCAGCGCGGCGCCGTGAGCGTGAGCTTGCGGTCGTCAAACAGGTCGGTCAGATTCACCGCTTTTTTTGTTTTCAAATCCAGAACGAAGATATAGTATCCCGCCCTTGAATGTCTTGAGTATGCGACGAAAGCGGCCCGCTTGCCGTTGGGACTAAAGTGCGCCGGACTCACAAACCGCAAGCTTTTGTCGAACCAGAGCCTGTTGTTTTTTCCGTCCCAATCGATCAGCCAAAGCCCTCCCTCGCTTCCGCCGGTATAGCAGACGGTCGGCCGTTCGATCTTCGTCACATCCACCAACGGCTTCGGCAGTTTCGGCTCCTGGGCGGCAAGCGGCCGCGCGAACAAGCAGAACGCAGCGAAAGCAAGAGAAAGCGGAATGAGCTGTCTTCCTTGCATGGTCGAATCTCCTTTCTGCAGGCGCGTTCCTCATGGGTTGTAGGTGGAGCTGTTGCAGCCGTCATACCACTGGTCTGGGTATCTTCACAGCGGAGTCTACATCTTTTTTGCCGATGCGTCAATCATGTCGATTCCGCCTGCGCTTCAACAACTGCGGCTAAGGTTGCGCCGCGCGGATGTTTTAAAGCATCATGGGTATCCCGCCGACTCGTTTGGCGAACAGGCGCGAACGCGAAAGAGGCGCATGAAACCGACCAACCTGCTTTTCATCTTGTCCGACCAGCACCGGCGGGACGCCATGACCGCCGATGGAACGCCCCATATGACCGCGCTCGCCGAACGGGGCGTCCAATTCAGCAATGCTTACACCAACTGCCCCATCTGCGTCCCCGCCCGCGCGAGCCTGGCGACGGGGCGGTATGTCCATCAGATCGGAAACTGGGACAACGCCTTCCCGTACGACGGCTCCGCGCCTGGATGGGGGCGTCGGCTGGCGGAGGAGGGGCATGCGGTCGATTCCATCGGCAAGCTGCATTACAAAGGAGTCGGCGCGGCGGAAGGTTTTCGGGAACAGATCATCCCGCTCAATGTGGTGGACGGAATCGGCGATCTCATGGGCGCCGTGCGGGACGACATGCCAATACGCAAAGGCTCGCGCGAGTCGGTCTTGGAGGCGGGACCGGGGACGAGCAGCTACCTTGAGTACGATGAACAGATCGCCGATGAGACGATCCGCTGGCTTCAAGAGGCGTCCGCCCGTCCTCCGAATAAGCCATGGCTGCTGTTTATCGGTTTTGTATGTCCGCATCCGCCGTTCACGGCTCCGCCCGACCTGTTTGAGCGTTTTATGCAGCTGGAGCTGCCGGGGCCGGTTCAAGGGCGGGAGGCTGAATGGCCGCGCCATCCGGTGTTAGATCAGTTTCGCGCCGCGTTTCGTTATGACGCGCCGTTCACCGAGGAGCAGATACGCCGAGCCGCCGCGGCGTATTACGGCACAACCGCCTGTCTGGACGCGCAGATCGGGCGCGTATTGAACGCGCTGGAGGAGACGGGCTTGACCGACACAACCCGTGTTATCTACACAAGCGACCACGGGGAAAGCCTCGGCAGCCGAGGGCTGTTTGGGAAATTCACGATGTATGAGGAGTCGGCGGGCGTCCCGCTCATCATGGCGGGTCCGGACGTCCCCGAAGGCGAAACGAGCGATGAGATCGTCTCACTTATCGATATGTATCCGACCTTTCTAGAAGCGCTGGGCGTTCAACCAAACGAGGCGGAAGCGGATCTGCCGGGCGAGTCGTTGTGGGCGGTCGCCAACGGCGGCGCGTCTAAAGGCTATGCCATCAGCGAATACCATGCGGTTTCGTCGCTGTGCGGATGCTACATGGTTCGGGAGGGGGCTTATAAGTATATTCGGCATGTCGGCTATCCGCCGCTGCTGTTTCATCTGGAAAACGACCCGCATGAGACGATCAACCTAGCGGGCGAGGCGCGGCATCAGGAGGCGGAGCGAGCATGCGAGGCGCGTCTTCAGTCGATACTGAACCCAGAGGAAACGGACGCCCGCGCGAAAGCCGACCAGCGCGCGCTCATTGAAAAGCATGGCGGCAGAGAGGCGGTCTTGAAACGCGGAACCTTCACGAATTCGCCCGCCCCTGGAGAGAAACCGCAATTTCAAAGCGGATAGGTTAACGAAGCGCCGCCCATTTGCCTGTCACGCGCGCTGTTTGTCCGCTCCCGTTCCGCGCGGTCAGCTGAACGATATACACGCCTGGAGCGACAGCCCGCCCCTCATTGTTGACGAATTCCCAAGTAAAGCATTCGCGGCAATCTTTTTGCGCAAACGAATCGCCTGTTACATCGGACAGGTTGTCTCGATAGATGAGCGACCCGTCGATTGCGTAGATCTCCATCGTCACGTCTGCCCGTTGCGTCAGTTGAAACAGGACGCGCCCTTCGCCGTTGGCGGACGGGTTCGGGGCCAATTGAAACGCGGCGAACCCGAATCCGCCCTCCGTAAAAAACTCAAACGACTCGGAGGCGCGGTTGCCGGCGCGGTCGTACACATTCAGGGTGAGCGTGTGCAAGCCGCGCCGCAGATCCGACGGAATAAAGCGGACGCGCGCCGTATTTTCGTCCGACAGGACGACCGCCTGCGCCGGCAAATCGTTCAGCTGCGCTGTTATGCGCGGCGCGTCGATGCCGGCTCCGTCGTCCGCAAATTCCGCCTCCAAATAAAAACGGGACGCCGCGGCGGAGGGCAGATCAACCCGCGTCAAATAAGGCGGATGGGAATCTCCAAGAAGAGCCGCCTCGGCGCTCTCTCCCGCTTGAACCGTCATGACCATCGGCATAGGTCGCCATCGGCGGCGTATGCGGTCCCAGAGCATCCATGCGCGGGGCATGTCCGAGTCAGGCGGCGCCGACAGCCGAAACTGCGCTTCCGGCGCGGTCGTCTCAATGGAATAGGTGAAGGCGCCGAGGGGGTCTGGAGACATGCCGCGCTCCGCCGCCCCGCGCCATTGCGAAACGGCAAGATCGGCGTCCAGTCCGTCCGCCGAGCGAATGACCGCCTCTCCGCCTGTTAGCGCGGGTAAGAAATCCGCCTGAACGCCGTTCATCAAACGCAGGCTCAATGTTTCGTCAAGGCTCAACGACCCGCGCGCATATTCGCCCGACAGGACAGCCGCTTGGTTTCCGCCCCGTCCGCGCGCTTCCCCGCGCGCTTTGATGTGCGCGGCGCCTCCGCCCGCCAGACGCGCATTCAGTACCGCGGCGTATGCAAACTGGGCGGAGCCGCGCTCAAAAAACGGCGACAGCGCCTGCCATTGCGCCGCCTCTTCGATGCGGTTTAACTGGAACGGCGCGCCGATGGTTTGCCCGTTGAGACGCAGCTGCGCCCGTTCGATGCGCTCCAGCGGCTGGTTTGAGGTTAAGAGAACCGCCGTGAACTCGCCCGAAGAAGAGGGAAAAAGCGACGCCCGCGCCAGCAACGGAACCGAGTCGATCGTCACGCGCCATTCGCCGTTGATGAGCGCGTTGCCGGCGGCGTCGGCGCCTTTTATCAGCAGCGTATGCGCGCCGTCTTGCAAGGCGGTCGGCGGGTCAAAGCGGAAGGCGCCCGTTTGCGCGTCCAGCTGCCAGCCGCCTTCTTCGATCTCCTCGCCGTCTAAAAACAGGGACAGGCTCAACCCTTCCAGCGGGCGGTTGTCTAAAATGCGCGCTTGGAAGACAGGGCGCGAATCGCTCAAAACGGCGTTGAACGGAGGGCTAGGATCCACGAGCGCCGGCGGGATGGAATCCACCAAGGACGCGCCGCCGTCGGAGCGAACGGCGACCCATCGGCGTACAGACGCCTCCCTGCCTAGAGTGTCAACGGCGCGCGCCTCGATATATCCGCCCTCGAACGGCGCCGACGTCCACCGTTCAAAGGCGCCGTTTTCACTGAGGGACGCCGTCTCTCCGTTGATCCAAACGGTTTGCGCTTCCGCCGCCCGCCCCGACACGCGCGCATACGGCGTTTCAAGCAGCTCAAAGTTGGACGGCGTCTCCAGCTGTATTTCAAACGTCGGCGAGACGCGCCGGACGACGCGCTCATCCGCGGTCGTTCTTCCCGCTTGGTCCTGGAGGGCGAATTTCAGCAGGTTCTCTCCCAGTTGAAGCGGATAGACCGCGTCAAAGTAACCCTCTTCGTTGAGCGGCAAGCGTTCGCCGTTGACCGACAGCAGACCGCGCGCCCTCCCGCGCAGGCGTATCTCCTTTTCCAACGTTTGCATGCCGTTTCCCGGCTCCTGGATGTCCAGCTCGGCGGACGGCGCCAAAATCGACACGCGCGATTCGGCGTATACGGCGGGCTGACCCTCCGCGCCGTTCACCATGAGCCGAAGAATGAAATCGCCCGACAAACCTTCCGCGTTCCATAAACCTAAGAACCCGCCCCGTTCCACTGGCGAGGAGGCGGAGCCTGTAATGGAGATCGGCGCGGCGGAGTTGTCGGCGGGCGCGTAGGTTAAATCGTATGAATCGAACCGTTCGCCGCGCGCGGCGCCTGTTACCTCCACCCGTCCGCTGACGACTGACCCGCTTCTCGGCGACGCGATGCGCGCTTCCAGTTTAGGAGTAGGCGCCATAAGCGGCGCGGACGCCAAACCGCCTACCGTTTCAAACGCCGCTGTCTCTCCCGCCGTCCAGACGCCGAATTGCGCCTCTAGCCCTACAGGGGTGAGTCGATGAACGTCGCCGCTCAACGCGCTCCATACCCAGAGCGACGGGGAGCCGTTGATCAATCGAGTGAACATGACGCGCTTTCCGTCAGGGCTGTAAACGGGGGCGCGGGAGTCGGCAATCTGAATCAGCGGACGGGGCGCGCCTTCGTATAGGTCTAGCGTCCAGATATGCGGCGCGCCCCCTTGAACCGTTTCATAAATGAGCTTCGTTCCGTTCGGATGCCAACTGGGGCGTCTGCCGGGGACGCCGCCTCGAGCGGCGCGCCGAATGAGCGGGGGCGCCCCGTTCAGCGTTTCCTCGGCGTTTTCAAGCAGATAGATCTCATGGCGCCCGTTTCGCGCGCTCACAAACGCCAGCGCGCTTCCGTCGGGAGACCAGGACGGTTCGCGGTCCTCGTATTCCGACATGATGAGCGGGCGTTCCTCGCCTGTTCGCCAGTCGCGCGCCGCGATCTGCCACGCGCCGCCGCGCCGCGACGCATACGCGATCCATCTCCCGTTCGGATGCCATGACGGGGAGGCGTCTAGAAAAGCGTCCGCCGACGCGGGAGAGGCGCCGGAGCCGTCCAGCCGCGCCGTCCAGAGATCGGCGGCTCCAGATTCATCCGAGATGTAGGCGAGCCGCTGCGCCGCGTCGGACCAGTCGACATCCCGCCTGCCGGCGTCTAAAGTCGGCTCCTCCCACAGCGGAGAGTGGGTTTCGATCTGCGCCGCCGGCGGTTCCTCAACATCCACAACGGCGCGCGCGAACGCTTCGGAAAGGTTGCCGGCGGCGTCTTCGGCGCGCACGCGGAGCGTTATGACGCCGCCGCGCCTGTTCACTTGAAACAGCGCCGACTTCGGCTCCTCAAACGAGTCGATGAACGGACCTGCCAGCGGCGTCCATTCGGACGGGTTCTCCCCGTCGCCGATCTCAACGACGCATGCTATCAGATTCGCGTCCACGCATGAAAACAGGGCGGCGTATTCTGTGAAAAGATGTTCGCCGTCGACAGGGCGGTGAATTCGCAGCGCCGGCGGGATCGAGTCGACGCGCACAGGAAGGCTTGATAGGGAAGGTTCGCTTGCGTTTCCGACAGCGTCTACGGCGGTTACGGTTAAAGCCGCCGTTCCCGCCGCCAGCGTCAGTGTAAGGTTTGGGGCGTCCAGCATGAAGGTTTGAGTTTCGGCGCCGTTGATCGTTACGTCGGCTTGATAGGCATGGGCTTCGGGCGTTTCTTTCCATCGAAACAGGAGCGTTCCGTCGTCGTCCCATCCCGCGTTGGCGGAGAGATCAAAATGGACGGGCTGGGAGGGTTGATCGGGCGAAATCGAGTCGCGCGCGGAATGCAGAACGGCGCCGTTTTCGATCCATACCAGCTGCGCCTGTCCTCCTGGCAAATCGACAGGCGCCGACATTCTCGGATGCATCGACGGAGCGGACGATTCGACAAGCGGGAAAGGGGTTTCCCAAGATCCGTCTTGCCGCATTTGGACGGCGTAAAGATCGAACCTGCCGCTTCTGCCGTCCTGCCAAACGACGACAGCGCCTCCTCCCCAGACGGCGCCTGTTGGACGCGCCGATTGCCAGTCGGCGTTTGTCAAGGGGGAGGGGGGAGTCCATTCGCGCGTGTTGGAATCGCCGAGAGCCGCGTAGATGTCGGAGCCGCCGGCGTCCGACCGCCTTTCCCAGACGGCGAGCAGCTTGCCGTCCCTGGCGTCGATAAACGGCGAACGGACGCCGGGCGTTTGCGACAGACGGCGAATCGGGGAAGCGAATCCTCTGCCGCGCGCCGCGTAATACAGATGCGGTTGAGGCGTCTGAAAATCTTGCCACACCAGATGAAAGACGCCTTTTGTTACGGCGATGTCCGGTTGAGCGGACGGCGCGGCGGGGTCTCCCAGCGGACGCGGAGCCGACCATGCGCCGCCGTCGTCCGATTCTACAAGCATGGCGCGCGGGAAGGCGCTTGACCTGTCCTCATACACAAGCCCGACGCGCCGCGGACTTGAGCGCGTGACAGCAAGGCGCGGGCGCGCCGCAGAGCCGCCCGCGGAGGCGCGCTTCGGCGTCGACCAGCCGTTCTGCGTTTGGCGCGCCGTCCAGATGTCGGTTTCGCCGTCGGCGCCGCGCTGCGTCCATGCGATCCAGAGCGCGGTTCCGTCGTGCGCTAGGCTCGGTTCGCTCCGTTCAGCGTCCGGCGGGAACAGCAGCGTTATCGGCTCCCATGTCTCGCCTCGGTCATGGCTTTCTCTCCAAAACAGCGTCTGGACGCCGAACGCTTCGCCGCTCCACACAACCGCGGCATGCGCCCCCTCGGCGGCAATATCGGCATGCGCGGCGCGTCCGCCTTGAAGCGACAGGGGGGACGCAGAGAGCCACTGCGCAGGCAGCGTTTGCGCATCGGCGGACAGCGGGCAAAGGATCAACAGGAGCGCCTTAACCCAAAAAAAGAACGGCCGCTCCATTTGGAGCGTCATGACTGACCTTACGTCTTTAGTTGGGACATGCTTGGATGCGAATGCGGACATCGTCTGCGGCGCCTCTAGATTCCCGCACGTTTTACCGCAGGGGCGGGAATGACGACCAGGTTGACAACGCTTTTTTCGGATCCATAATGGGTTTGTTCGTTCAGCTGTTCCAACTTTAGTCATGAGGCTTGTTGAACGGGATAGTTCACATTGAAGGCAATCTGCCCGCTTTCGTTCAGGTCGATTTCGAC
Organism: Candidatus Poribacteria bacterium; assembly: GCA_963665845.2. Classification (GTDB taxonomy): domain Bacteria; phylum Poribacteria; class WGA-4E; genus JAPPNK01. The sequence goes on along the minus strand of OY762492.1, from coordinate 354,072 downwards.
TTCGGCGCCGTCTTTCACTTCGCCCTTTAACATGTTTTTCGCCAGCAGATTCAATATCTCGCGTTGAAAGAGCCGTTTGAGCGGACGCGCGCCGTAGGCGGGGTCGTACCCTTTTTCAGCGATCCATCGGCGCGCCGCGTCGGTCAACGAGAGTGTCAACTTTTTCTCTGCCGCGCGTTGTTTCAGCTCCGCAAATTGAATGTCGACAATCTTCTCCAGCGCCTCCGGAGTCAGGCGGTTGAAGAAGATGATCTCGTCAATGCGGTTCAAGAATTCAGGTCTGAAGGTCGATCTCAATTCCGCGTCCGCCTTTTCGCGCGCCGCGTCCGCATCCTCCGCCTCCTGTATCCACAGGCTGCCGATGTTGGAGGTCATGACGATGACCGCGTTTCGGAAGTCGACGACGCGCCCTTGGCTGTCGGTCATGCGCCCGTCGTCCAGAACCTGCAGCAGCGCGTTCAGCGTCTCCGGGTGCGCCTTTTCGATTTCGTCAAACAGGACGACCGAATACGGCTTGCGTCTCACCGCTTCGGTCAGCTGTCCGCCCTCGTCATGCCCGATATATCCGGGCGGCGCGCCAATCAGACGCGCGACGGAGTGCCGCTCCATATACTCGCTCATGTCGATGCGGGTCATGGCGTTGGGGGAGTCGAACAGGAAGTCGGCGAGCGTCTTTGCCAGTTCCGTTTTGCCGACGCCGGTTGGACCCAAGAAGATGAACGAACCGATGGGGCGTTCGGCGTCTTGCAGTCCCGCCCGCGCCCTTCGCACCGCGTTGGAGAGCGCTTCGACCGCTTCGTCCTGTCCGACGACGCTTTTGCGCAGGATATTCTCCATCTGTATCAGCTTTTTCGTTTCGCCTTCCATGAGGCGCGAGACCGGCACGCCTGTCCATGAGGCGACCACTTCGGCGATGTCGTCCGGCGTCACCTCCTCTTTGAGCATCGGTTCGATTCCGTCCTGCGCTTTCATGGCGCTTTCCAGCTGCCGCTCCGCTTCAGGCAGGTCGCCGTACTGGATGCGCCCCGCTTCGGCAAAGTCGCCTTCTCTCTGCGCTTGCTCCAGGTCGATTTTCAGCTGTTCGATGCGCTCCATCGTTTCGCGCTGGTTTTGGATCGCCTGCTTTTCCGATTCCCAGCGCAATTTGAGCGCGGCGGCGCGCTCTTTCAGTTCCGCTGTTTCGCTGTTGAGCCGTTCAAGCCGTTCCCTGGAGGCGGCGTCTTTTTCATTTTCAAGGGCGCGCCGTTCGATCTCCAGCTGGATCATGCGCCTGTCCACCTCGTCGATGGGCGTCGGAACGCTGTCGATCTCCATGCGCAGACGCGAGGCGGATTCGTCCATCAGGTCGACCGCCTTGTCGGGCAGGAACCGGTCGGAGATGTAACGGCGGGAAAGCGACGCCGCCGCCACAAGCGCCGAGTCCTGTATCCGAACGCCGTGATGCACCTCATACCGTTCCTTCAAGCCGCGCAGGATGGCGACCGTCTCTTCCACATTCGGCTCGTTCACCAGGACGGGCTGAAAGCGGCGCTCTAGAGCGGCGTCTTTTTCGATGCGTTTACGGTATTCGTCCAGCGTCGTCGCGCCGATGCAGCGCAGTTCGCCGCGCGCCAGAGCCGGTTTGAGCATGTTGGAGGCGTCCATGGCGCCTTCCGCCGCGCCGGCGCCGACGATCGTGTGCATTTCATCGATAAAGAGTATGATCTGCCCGTCCGACTTGTTGATCTCTTTCAGCAGCGCTTTGAGGCGGTCCTCAAATTCGCCGCGAAACTTGGCGCCGGCGACGAGCGCGCCCATGTCCAGCGCGACCAGCTTTTTGTTTTTTAAGTTTTCGGGAACGTCGCCGGCGACGATGCGCTGCGCTAAGCCTTCCGCGATGGCCGTCTTGCCGACGCCCGGTTCGCCGATGAGCGCCGGGTTGTTCTTCGTGCGTCTAGAGAGCGCCTGCATGACGCGCCGTATTTCCGCGTCGCGCCCGATGACAGGGTCCAATTTGCCGGCTTCAGCCAAGGCGGTGTAGTCGCGCCCGTACCGTTCTAAGGCGTGGTACCTTTCTTCGGCGTGGGGGCTGTCGACAGTGTGTCCGCCGCGGACGGTTTCCAGCGTTTTCAGCGCTGTTTCGGGCGTGAGGCCTAGCTCGCGCAAAATCTTCGATGCCGACGTTTCTTCCTGTTTTAAAATGCCAATCAGCAGATGTTCAACGCTCAAGTATTCGTCGCCGAGCGCTTTTGCCTGCTTCCAAGCGTCGTCCAGGGCGCGGCGGGAGCTGGAGGACATGAGCCGGTCGGCGGCGCCGGTCACGCGCGGTTTCTTCTCCACCTCCGCCAGTATCTCGGCGCGCGCCTGCGCAGGCTCCACGCCGGCGCTTTCCAAGACCGCGGAGACGGGCGATTCGGTCTGGTCTAAGAGAGCCAGCATCGTATGTTCAGGCGACAGCTCCGGATGGTCGCGCTCGCTGGCGTACTCATGGGCGAGCTGGAGCGCCTCTTTTGCTTTGACGGTCAATCGTTCCATTCTCATTGTTCAACCTTTCCCCTAAAGAATAATCTTTTGAGGGCGTCTATGCAATTATCGCGCCAGCGGTAGATTTCTAGACTCCCCCTTGAAAAGGGGGCTGGGGCGGGTTTTAGCCCGGCGCGGCAATGACGACGAGGAGAAAGGCGGGAATGAGCGCGCCGCTGTCCGATTACGGGCTGCCATATCGGCGCAGGCGTTGACAGATATGTCATGACCGCTTACACTTGCAGCCATGTCGAATTGCTTGCGCGCCGCGCTGTTTTTGAATGGACGGTACGACCTGTCGGCGCGCGCGTTTTATGAACGCTCCGCTCAACAGCGCGGAACCGTCTGCGTCTTTGCGGACGGCGGCGCGCGCGTCCTGGGCTGGCTTGACCCCGCGCCGAACCGCCCCCTTGTCATCGGCGACTTTGATTCGCTTGACCCGTCCGAATTGAAAAACGGCGGCGCGCTCATTGAACGCCGTTGGGAAGGGCAAACCGACAAAGACCTCACCGACGGACAGCTCGCCCTGCATGCCGCCCTTGAACGTCAACCGCGGCAGATCGACATCCATGGCGCCTTCCCGCGTCAAGACGCCTTCGACCATGACCATTTTCTCGGCAACCTTCTGCTGTTGCGCGAGGCGCATGACGCCGGGGCGGAAGCGCGCTTGTCGGAGCCGAAAGAGGCGCTTTATCTGTGCGTTGAAAAGCTGTCGATTCAGCGGGAAGGGTCTGGACTCAACCGCGTCTCGTTTCTTCCGTTTGCCGGCGAGGCGCGCGTCTGCAGGACGGAGGGCTTGCGTTGGCAACTTCTCAACTTTAGCCTGTCGAACCGCCGCGCGAACGCGCTCCGCAACGAGTTTCTGCCGGATGCCGACCATGTCCGCGTTCAGATGGATGAACGCTCCGCGCCCGCCTATGTTGTTCATAACTGGACATAGGCGATGAGTAACGGCGTTCGAAGAGGGTTCACATGGCGCGCGTTGGGCGTCGGGGCGTTGTATGTGGTTTTTCTCTCCGCCTTGACGCCGTATAACGATTACTATGTCCGCAACACGTTCATCGCCGGCAACCATTTTCCGATTGGGCAGTTTTTTCTCTTTTCGCTGCTGATTCTCGTTATGAACCCTGTCCTTCGGCGCATACGCCCCTCCGCCGCCTTTTCCGCCGCGGAGCTGATGGTCATATGGATCATGATGATCGTCGCGTCGGGCATCCCATCCTCCGGATTTTTGCGCTATCACCTGTTCATGCTCACCTCTCCCTACTACTTCGCCAATGAGTCGAACGATTGGGCGAACCTGCTGTATCCGCATATTCCCGAATGGCTTGTGGTGAGCGATCCGGAGGCGGCGCGTCAGTTTTATGAGGGCGTCGGGCCGAACGGGCGAATCCCGTGGGAGCTGTGGATCCGCCCCGCGCTGATCTGGATCGGGTATGTTCTTTTGAGCTATCTTGTCATGCTGTGCGGGTCGGTCATGCTGCGCAAGCAGTGGGTTGAGCATGAGCGGTTCGCCTTCCCGCTGGTGAAACTGCCCGCCGAAATGACGCTAGAGCCGAGCGGCGGCGGCGCGTTCAACGCCTTCTTCCGCAACAAAATGACATGGCTCGGATGCTCCATACCGGTTGCGATTCATCTTGTCAACGGCGTCCACGCGCATATACCCTCCTTCCCGCAAATACCGATGGGGTTCAACCCGAACCCGCTCTTTTCAGACCGGCCGTGGACGGGTTTGCGCTGGCTGCATATGCATCTGTATCCGACCGTGATCGGTTTCACCTACCTGCTGCCGTTGGATGTGTCGCTCAGCTTCTGGCTTTTTTATCTTGTGTATAAGGCGCAGAGCGTCGCGTCGATCGCGTTCGGGTTGAATGTGAGCGGATGGACAATGGCGAACCGCCAGGAAATGGGCGGGTATCTGGCGCTGTTTGTTTATGTGCTGTGGCTGGCGCGGGGTCATCTCGGCGGCATCGCCCGCAAGGCGCTCGGTATGAGGACAGACGCTTCGGACGAGGAGGAGGCGCTGCCGTACCGCGCGGCGTTTTTCGGCGTCGTCGGAGGAATCCTTGCGCTCAGTTTTCTATGCAAGCTGGCGGGGATGTCGTTTTGGGTGGCGTTGTCGGTTCATTTGCTGTTTTTTGTCATGTGCGTTGTGCTGACATGGATGGTGACGGACGGCGGCTTCTTTTTCCTGCTGGCGATCTTCCGCCCGTCCGATTATCTAACGATACCGCTTGGGACGGCGCGCATTCCGCCGCGGGATTTAACGCTCTTGGCGTATGAAAAAACGCTCATGTTCGACCTGCGGGAGTTCATGATGCCGCATATGATGAACTCGTTGAAGGCGGCGGACGCGGTCAAGGTTCCGCGACGCAAGACGATTTTTCCGATGGCGGCGGCGATACTGCTCGGAATCTTCACGGCGTATATTGCGGGCGTGTGGCTCTGGTATTCCAAAGGCGGTTTGAATCTCGGTTATTGGCCGGCGCAGGAGCCGTTTCAGCGGGCGTCGCGGCAGATATTGGCGCAGTCGGACACCAGCTGGACGGAGCTGGGTTATATGGGCGTCGGGACGGCGGCGATGTCGGGTCTCATTTTTTTGCGCTATCGGTTCACATGGTGGCGTCTGCATCCGCTGGGTTATGCGATGACGACCAGTTGGGCGCCGCATACGGTCTGGTTTTCGTTTTTCTGGGGCTGGGCGTTTAAGTTTATGATTTTGAAGGCGCTCGGTTTTCGAGGGTATCGGCGGTGGCGTCCGTTTTTCTTGGGGGTTGTGGTCGGGGATGCGCTGATTGGCGGGGTCTGGATACTGGTTGGGCTGTTTACGGGGGTTCCTTACCGCATCATGCCGGGCTAATGAGCGGCCGCCCCTTGACAACAGAGACGAATGGCGGCATTAATTGATTGAGCAGACGGCGGCGGTGATAATGGCAACGGAAATTAAACGCGGCATGCATGATCAATCTCAATTGCTGAATTACGGCTTTACGGCGTCCGTAAGGCTGAATCGAAAATATGCAGGCCCTGAAGAAACAAAGCGGCGAAAATGGTATCGGAATGCAATTGAGGGATACAAGAAAGCTCTAAAATTGCATCCGCAGTTCACCGCCGCGCTCTTCAATCTCGGCGTCGTCTATTCCAACATCGGCGAATACCGCAAGGCAATCGAATGTTACAATAAAGCCATCGCGCTCCGATCCGATATGGCTGAAATGTATGTCCACCGAGGAAACGCCTACGCTTCCATAAAGCGGTACGACAACGCCATCAGCGATTTCAAAATGGCTATAAAGCGCGCCCCAAAATCGGTTGATGCTTACATCGGCCTCGGCGATTCTCTAAAAGAACAAGGCGACTACGACCGCGCCGTTGATGAGTTTATCAAGGCGATCCTGACCATACCGCAGAACCCAGACCTCTTTTTTGGGCGCGGCGCTGTGTTTCTTGCTGAAGGCAAGCACGACGACGCCGTTCGAGATTTCAACAAAGCGATTGAGCTGAACCCAAAAGACGCCGGCGCCTTCAACAACCTCGGCATTGCGTATTTCGGAATGAAGAGGATGGCGAACGGGATTCGCTCTTTTGAAAAAGCAATTGAGCTGAACCCGAAAGACCCGGACGCGCGCAAAAATCTCGACGCCGCTTATTTTATTCGGGGCTGTAAGCGGATTAGGCGCGGGCGATGGAAAAGGGCTAAAATGGACTTAGAAGCGGCCATCGAAAACGGGATGGACGTTGCCGCCGAATTTGAGGCGAGGGTCGGCGTCCCGCTTCCGCCCGACATCGCCGAATTGCTGAATCTGACCGACCGCAAAGACGGAGAGTGAACCGCATGTCCCCCGACCAGATTTTGGAATGGTTTGACCAAACCAGCGCCGACCAATCATGGTCGTTCAGCGAGTGCAAGCCGTCCGACACCGGCAAATGGACGCATGGGTACCACCGTTACCCCGCCAAGTTCATCCCGCAGCTGGTGGAGCGGCTGATGGATGAGTATATCGCGGGAGAGAGCGCCAGCGTCAACGATCCGTTCATGGGCTGCGGGACAACAATCGTCAGCGCCGTGTCGCGCGGTTTTCATGCAAGCGGGACCGACATCAACAAGGTCGCTCATCTGATCACGGGCGCGAAAGCGAAGGCGCTGCCGCCTGACCATCTCGACATCAAAGTGAACGCTTTTTTGTCGAAGGTATGGAGCCTGGAGGAGAACGGGCGGCTGTTTCGCGGTTCACCGATTGAGCCTTATATTCCAGAGAAGCATATGGAGCGGATCGACTACTGGTTTACGGAATCGGCGCGGGACGAGCTGGGCAAAATTTTGGCGTTGATTCGCAAGGAGACCGATCCTTCGGTCAAGTCGTTTCTGCTGGTCGCGTTTAGCCATGTTCTCAAAACATGCTCCATATGGAATCAAGGCAGCACAAAACCGACGCGCGATTTCAAAAAGCGGCCGACTCCGCCCCGCGACGCTCTCAAACGGCATCTTTTGAAAATGCAGAAAGGCAACCTTCAATTTTACGATGTTGTGCCGTCCCATGTGAAAGAGGATCCGAACGGGCATGTCAATATCCAGGTCGGCTCCGCCGAAGCGCAAAATGTTCCCGACAACAGCGTCGATTTGATTGTCAGCTCAAGCCCGTATGTGACCAGCTATGAATACGCCGATCTGCATCAGCTTTCCACGCTCTGGCTCGATTTAGCGGACGATCTCAAAGAGTATCGAAAAGAGTTCATCGGCACCTCTTACAGGCGGCATAGTCTCAAGCCGCTGGACAGCCGCATCGCGTCCAACATTGTTCGAGAGATGAAGAAGAAGAGCGCAAAAACGGCGGAAGAGATCCGGGCGTTCTTTATCGACATGCAGAAGGTGTTTGATGAAAGTTATCGGATTCTAAAGCCGGGCGGCAGATGCTGCTATGTGATTGGAAACACGAAGCTGAAAGGCGTCAGCATTCTGAACGGCGAAGCGTTTGCGGAGGCGCTGCAGATTTCAGGATTCAAGCTGGACAGGCTCATCAAACGGGTCATTCCGCTGAAGATACTGCCGCAAAGCCGAGATGAAAAAACAGGGCGGTTCGCCAGCAGGGACAAGGCGGATTCGGAAGCGTACCCGACCGAATATATCGTGATCGGATTGAAGGAATAGTCGGGCATGACGTTTGACGATTTATGGGAAATGTATGCCGAATTGCATCAAGAATACGGGAACGATTCCTACAAGCATATCTCGCAACTTCTGAAAGACGCAAAAGACCGCCACCGCAGGGATTTTCTTGAAAAGAAGCCTGACGGGGATCATGAGCAGAGCTGGAAGGCGTTCAAAGGGAAAAACTTTGAGAAGCTGATCCAGCGGATCATCACCGAATCGATAGAGCAGCTTGGGATGAAAGTGGTCAACGGGAACAGCCTGGAACGCAGTAAGAATTTATCCAAGGAGTTGAGTACCGTAAAACGCAATTTAGCGATCGACTACGGCGAATTTGGGCTGCATTTGCCCGATGTGGATATCGCGGTCTATAAGCCGGAGACGCTGCAGGTCGTTGCGGTCATTTCAAGCAAAATCACGCTGCGCGAGCGGATTGCCCAGACAGGATACTGGAAACTGAAATTGCTGGCGGACGAAGCCACTGAGCATATCAAGGTTTATTTTGTCACGCCCGACGAAGACGGCGCGTTCAAAGCCGCCGACGTTCCGAAAAAAGGAAGAGCGATTGTGGAAACGGAGCTGGACTGCACCTACGTCCTGACAGACGCCGACTTTGAACAAAGCGGCAAAGTGAAACTTTTTGAGCATTTCATCGCGGATCTGAAGCGGTCGTCAGAAAGTTGAGGCGAAATGCCGCGATGAACGTAACGCGCGCTGCGGCGATTCAAGCCGTTCATTTTCCAATTGACATCCATGCCCAAACGTCCTATACCGGCATGCATAGGCAGAGGAATGCAAGCATGGATAACAAACGGTTTTGGATCATCAACGACGACATCCTGAAAACGCAGGCGATTGAGGACGGCAGCATCGACCTGATCGTCACATCGCCGCCGTACAATGTCGGCATCGAATACGACTCGAATGAAGACGAACTCTCCTACGAAGATTATCTCCATTTTTCTAAAAAATGGTTTTTGCGCTGCCTGGATTGGCTGAAGCCGGACGGGCGCTTTTGCCTCAACATCCCGCTGGACATCAACAAGGGCGGGCAGCGGCCTGTCGGTCCCGATCTGATAACGTTGGCGATCAGCGTCGGTTTCCAGTACCATGCCGTCATCATCTGGAACGAGGGCAACATCTCAAAGCGGACGGCATGGGGTTCATGGATGCGCGCGTCGGCGCCGTATGTGATTGCGCCGGTGGAGCTGATTGCCGTTCTCTATAAAGAACGGTGGAAAAAGACGGGCGGAAGCGGCGAATCGGACATGAGCAAAGAGGAGTTTATGGAATGGACGAACGGGGTTTGGACATTCCCCGGCGAAAGCAAAAAGCGGATCGGGCATCCCGCTCCGTTTCCGGTGGAGTTGCCGAGGCGGTGCGTCAAGCTGTTCAGCTTTGTCGGCGATACGGTTCTGGATCCGTTCATGGGCAGCGGGACGACTCTCGTAGCGGCGGTCTCCAACAACCGTTTCGGCGTCGGCATTGAGATTGACGAGGGATACTGCGCGCTGGCGGAAGCGCGCGTGAGTCAGTGGACTGCGCAGATGCGCCTGTTTGACCTTTGACCGCCGCAGAGTAAAATAGGCATGGCAACAAGAACGCTTTGCGAAATTGAAAGGGATGCCATCATGAGCAGATTTGATCTAAGCGGAGAAACGGCGGTCGTCATCGGCGCAACGGGCGTCTTGGGCGGTCGGATTGCGGTCGGGTTGGCGGAAGCGGGCGCCTCGGCGGCGATTCTTGGGCGGCGCGAAGAGGCAGGGATGGAGCGCGTCCGCGAAATCGAACGCGCGGGCGGAAACGCCGCCTTTGTCTTCTGCGACGCCGTCAACCCTGAAAGCGTCCGAGAGTCGCGCGATAAAACGACCGCGCTGCTTGGAGAGCCGACCATACTGGTCAACGCCGCCGGCGGCAACCGACCCGAAGCGACCGTCACCCCAGAGAACCCGTTTGAAGCGGTCGATACGGACGAATGGAACGCCGTCATGACGCTCAACTACTGCGGCGGCATTTACTACCCATGCCGCGAGTACGGCGCCGCTATGGTTCGGGCGGGGCGGGGCAGCATTGTCAACATCGCCTCGGTCGCTGCGCATATTCCGTTGTCGCGCGTCGCGGCGTATTCGTCCGCAAAAGCGGCTGTTTTGAGCTTGACGCAGTTTCTGGCGCGCGAGTGGGCGTCCAAAGGCGTCCGCGTCAACTCGATCACCCCTGGCTTTTTCCCCGCCGAGCAGAACCGGCGGCTGCTTTACAACGAGGACGGAACGCCGACCGAACGCGCCGCGCAAATCCTGGGGCATACGCCCGCCGGACGCTTTGGCAGCCCCGACGAGCTGGTTGGCGCGGCGATCTTTCTCGCCTCTGAAAATGCAAGTTCGTTTGTTACAGGAGCCGATATTCGCGTCGACGGCGGTTTTTTGGCGACCACAATTTAAGAGCGTCCGCGCCGCCCGTCGTTCCCCGCTTCCGCGAGGACATGCATTCCCGTGAAAACGGGAATCTTAAGGCATCGCAGCCGACACGCCTGTTCTTTAAACCCCCCTAGCCCCCCTTTTCAAGGGGGGAATCGGACGCGGCGCCCGACTTCAGCTGCTCCTCTAGAACCGGCAGGATCGTCTCATAGACGGCGCGGTATCCGCCTAGAAGATGGCGCGTGTCGAGAAAGCCCGCCGCCGCCGAGCGGTGGCCGCCGCCGCCAAAGCAGCGCTGCGCAATCTCCGCCGCGTCAATATCCTTCCTGTCGGCGCGCAGGCTCACCCCGATATGCCGCCCAAACAGGTTCAGCAGCACAATCAGCTGCCCGCCCTCCTGCAGCTCTTCCGCCACATCCGACGTGTCGCGTTTCACATAGGCAATCTTGACAGGGACGGCGCCGTCCTCAAACAGATGCGCCGTGTTCTTCGCGCAGGCGGCGGCGTCCGCAAACAGCTCCTCCCCGCGCTTCCATTTTCCATGCAGCCGTTTTAGAAACTCGGCGGGGGCGGCGGCGGTCAGAGCCGTTTCGAGACGCTGATGGATGCGGTCTTTCAACAGCCAAGAAACGCGCTGCCCCATCTCGCGGTCTTGGTTGATCCAGAGGTCGCGGTCATGCGCCAGCGCCGTCCATTGACGCAGCTTCTCTTCAAGGTGCGCGGGTAGGCGCCGCCGTAGATACTGAAATACCAAATCCGAGGAGCATACATCGCCCGAAGCGTCCACATAGACCTCGTCGAAGCAGTCTAGGTTCAGGTCCAGCGTGGAGCGGTGATGATCAAACAGAACGCGGTAGAGAGTCGGGTCCGTCGCCCAGTCCGCCTCCAGGTCGTCGTCCGACAGCCCGATGTCGCACACGAAGACCGACTCGGCGTTCGTTTTTTGGACGGCGCTTTCGATCATGCTGGACCGATGCGCGCCGTAACTCAAAAACAGAACGCGGCCGACCCCCAGATGAAACGCCTCGATGAGCGACAGCGCGCACACAAACCCGTCCAGATCGTAATGCGTTACGATGAGCGCGTTCTCTATTTTGCCGCGCGGCGGAGATGCCATGCTGTCGTCCCAGAGTGAGCGTTCTTTTTTAAAGATACGCTAAATCTGCCGAATTATCCATTATTCCCAAGGCGCGCTGACCGTATAGACCGCTAGCAGCCGATACGGCCCAGGCTCCCCGATGATCCGTTCCTTTTCAAGATTCTCAACCGCCGCTTCAAATGTATCGAAAAGGCAGTGGGCGTTCACCGCGTCGGGCGTCTCATGCGCCATGTAATTGCATGAGAGCGGGGAACATTCGGCATCGAAACCGCCGCAGTAGGTGACGGCGTCAATGCCGCGGAAAACAGGCTCTATCGGCGGCGCGATACGGTTCAAGCCGTCCCAGTTCGTCTTGGTGTTTTGCCAGACGCATGCGCCTTCAAGAAACTCGCGCGAGTATGCCTCATAATACAAAGCCGCCGCGCCTTCAAGGTTGACGCCGTCGTTCTCCGCCGCCGCCTGTATCTCCATCGGCGAATTGAAAAGCCAGTAGGCGTTCGGCTCTTTGAGACGAAAGCGGTTCTTCATGAAATACGGCGAGATGTGGCTGCTCACCGAATAGATTTCGCGGATATGCTCAGGCTCCAGCATGTCAGCCGCTTTGATTCGTTTCGCCATATACCCGACGGGGCGAATGAACCCCTCCGCCCCGTCTGGCAGTTGCGCGATTGCGTTCATCTGACGCCTTCCCTACTTCAAGACGACCATGCGCCGCAGCGCTGAAAACGACCCCGCCTCTATGCGGACATAGTATATGCCGCTGGCGGCTGGTTCGCCGAGGGCGTTGCGTCCGTCCCAGTGGGCAGCTTTGGACCGGCTGCGGTAGGCGCCCGCCGGCAACTGCCCCAACTCCAGCGCGCGAACCGTTTGACCCGCCGCGTTGTAGATCGTTATCGTCACGCGGCTCGCCTCGGACAGATCGAACGGTATCCAGGTCTCTGGGTTGAACGGGTTTGGGTAATTCGGCAAGAGAGACGACTCGGTCGGCACGGCGGTTGCCAGCAGCTGGCCGATGTCGATGCGCCCCGATGAGGCGGTCTCTTTATCCAGTACGATGCGAACCGTCCGGACGCCGCCGAACGCCCCGCTGGAATCGGAAACGCGCAGGTCGAAGGCGTCGCCGACGGCGTAGCTGTCGCCTGTCAACGCCAAGAGCGGCAGGGAGAAACGGCCCGAAACGGACGATCTACCCGCCAAGTCAGACGCGGTCTGTCCAGTCTGCAGGTTCGTAATGGAAACCTCCAAGCCGTTCAGCGGGGAAAGATTGTCCTCCCGCGCGATAGAACCCTCCACCACGAGAAGCGGCGTCGAAGACGGATCGTACGCTGCTAAAGGCGCGGCGGTTGATGCAGCGTCGTTTTTCCATGCGCCGCCATCGAAGGTCAAAACCGTTTCGGCTTCCGCGAAGACGATATAACCCTCGGCGCCTTTTGCCGCGGCGGTTGAGTCGGTCGAGTCTGCGAAGAGGGCGTTGCCGGCATCGTCCACCTGAAGAGCGAGAACGAGCAGCGAATCCGTTGAAAGCGCCGCTAGATCGCCGATTGTCTCAATGGCGCTGGAGCGGGTGGCGCCAATCAGGTTGATGCCGACGCGCAGCGGAACTTCAGGCGATAAAAGGCCGCCCGTGAACGTAACCGCCTTCGCATTTCTCATGGAAGCGACGACGGCGGTTCCATCGTCCAACCGAAGATCGGAACTGGAACCGGCGAGGCTGTCCACATAGGCGATGAAACGTCCCGACTCATACGAATACGCCAAAAGGAACTCAACGTCTTGAAAACCGCCCAATACGTTATATAAGCCGCTCAAACGCTCCGCCCGCGCGTCGTTCACAGGCACATGCAGCATGTTGAGACCCTGTCGCAGGTTCACGGTGAAGGATGTTGAGCGCACGATCTCGACCGAGTAGGCGTCGGAAGCGGCGTTTCCGTTGCCGGCGGAATCTTGCGCGGCATCGGCGCCAATCGACACCGTCAACATACCCTGGAAATCATCGGCGGGCGTGATCTCGGCGGTGTAATCCATCCCGTTGCCGGACGCCTTCGCCGAGCCGCCGACTACGGCAACATCGGACGACGAAAAGCCGCTGACCGACTCGCTGAACGTTATTGTCAAATTCAACGGCGCGGGACCGAGCGGTCCGCTTGGACCCTCGATAGAAACGGTCGGCGCCGTTTGGTCAACTTCAACCGAATAGACGCTGGAAGCTTGAGAGCCGTTGTCGGCGCTGTCGTTCGCGGCGTCGGCGGGGATGGAGACGGTCAGCGCGCCTTCGAAGTCATCCTCTGGGTCTATCGAGACCGTATACGACATGCCGCTGCCGTCGACCGAGGCGGCGGTTCCGCCCTCGACCGAGACGTCATCGGCATCGAAACCTGTTACCTCTTCGCTGAATTCGACCGAAACGTCAAACGAATCGCCGTTGACCGGACCCTTCGGACCTGTAACGGCAACGGTTGGGCTGTCGCTGTCGATGGCGATTTCATAAGTGTTGGAGGCTTCGTTCATGTCGCCGTCCGCGTTCTGGACGGCGCCCGCGGGCAGCGACACGGTCACTTTATCCGCGTCCGATGACGGCGTTATCGAGGCGGCGTACGCGGCGCCAGAGCCTGTCGGTTCAGCGGCGGTTCCTCCCGTGACGGCGAAGTCGGACGCCTCAAGCCCTGTCACGTTCTGATTGAAGGCGATCGTAATCTCAAACGCGCCTGTGCCGATCGGACCCTCCGGACCTGTGATGTTCGCGGTTGGATCGCCGAGATCGACCGCCGCTTCAAACGAGGCGGCGAGGCTGTCTTCCTTGTCGGCGCTTTGAGCGGCGCCTGCCGGCACAGAAACGCTGACCGTACCCTCGAAAAGCGGCGTCAAAGCGATCGCCGCCGTGTAGACCGCGCCGCTGCCGGTCAAGGAGGAGACGGAGCCGTTCGTTACCGTAATATCGGACGCCTCGAAGCCGGTCACCGCCTTGCTGAAGGTGATTGTCGCGTCAAAGGCGGCGTCGACCGAGTCGGTCGGACCTGTTATCGTCACGGTCGGCGGATCGCCAATCTCCAGCTCCTGCATTAAGACGTCCACCCAGGAGCCGCAGCTGATGAGCGTTTTGCCGTCCGCCGTGAACGTCAAAGCGCGGACGGAGCCGCGGTGCCGGCTATTGCCGGGATCGGTCAGGAAGCCTGTAGTGATCGGGTCGGTTGCCTCTCCTAATGTCGTTTGAAGTTCGCCCGTCCCGACGCTCCAGACGCGCCGCGTCCCGCCGTCGTCGCCCGTGACGAGCGAAGCGCCGCTCGGCGAAAAGACAACCGCGGTCGCCGCGCCGGTATGCCCTTCCAACGTATGGACAAGCGCGCCCGTCGATACGTTATATAAGCGCGCCGTTCCATCGTCCGACACGGTCGCCAACATATTGCCGGCGGGAGAGAAGGCGGCGGAGCCGACAGCGGCGGTATGCCCCGTCAACGTATGGACAAGCGCGCCGGTCGACACATTCCAGACGCGAGCCGTGTTGTCTTCAGAGACGGTCGCCAGCAAGGCGCCGTCAGAGGAGAAGACGACGGCGCCGACGGTACCGGTATGACCCTCCAGCGTATGAACAAGGGCGCCGGTCTTGGCGTTCCAAAGGCGCGCCGTTTTGTCTTGAGAGCCGCTGGCGATCAGGCTGCCGTCGGGAGAATAAGCGGCGGCGGTCGTCCAGTCGGTATGACCCTTGAGCGTATGGGCAATCAGGCCGGTTTCGGCGTCCGAAATCTGGAGGACGATATTCGAGCCGGCGCTGACAATCTGCTTGCCGTCGGGGGACAGATCGGCGTCCAACACCCAGTGCTGCCCCTGCTTCAACGGCTTCGACAAGACGGCGGTTTTCTTTGTCAGATCCAGATTCCAGATGTCCGCATACCCAGCGAGGCGCGCGGTGATCAGCTTCGTTAAATCGGCGGAAAAGCGGAGCGATTCGATGTTGGTACGATACGGGTCAATGACGACAGGCGGCTCGGTCGGGCTGAGCGGCTCGGCAATCTGCTCCCCGGTCGCTACGTTCCACAGGCGAACCGTATCGTCATCGGAGCCGCTGGCGAGCTTCGTTCCGTCCGGCGAAAAGGCGACCGAATTGACAGCCGCTGTATGACCATCGATCGTTCGGATGAGCGTCCCGTCGGCGGCGTTCCAGATCTTGATGTTGCTGTCGGCGCCGCCGCTGGCAACCTTCGTCCCGTCCGGCGAAAAGTCGACCGCAAACACTATACCCCCATGCACTAGATCATGCAAGACGAAGGGCGTAGATGAAATATCCCAGATCTTGACCTTTTGGTTTGCGGCGTCTGTGCCGGAGCTTCCGCTGACAAGCCGCGTTCCGTCATGATTGAACGCCGTATGGCTAACGGCGTTCACCGACAGATCGCTGCCCTGTTGTGTGGGCGCGGCTGTGGCTAAATCCGCAGGTATATTCCAGATCTTAATGCCGTTTACGACGGAGCCGGCGAATTGCGTTTTGTCATGGTTGAGCGTCGCTTCATAGCCCGCTCCAGTCAGCCCTGCGCGGACAGACAAGCCGGTGGAGGCGTTCCAGAACGCAACGTCGAGGTTGCCGTTCGCGCTGATGACGGCCGTTACGTTCGTCGTTTTGTCCGACCGCCACGCTACAGAGTTGATCGCATAGCTGCCCGCCGGCCCGTCGAAGTCAAGCGCCCCGGTGGAAGCGTTCCAGATATGGATGGAGTTGTCGCCGCTGCCGCTGGCAATTCTCGTTCCGTCATCGTTGAACGCGGCCGAATAGACAGCGCCGGTATGGCCGTACAGCGTCTTGACAGGGGCGGTTGTGTCGGTCCAGATCTTGACCGTGTTGTCGGCGCTTCCGGTGACCAGCTTCGTCCCGTCCGGCGACCATGCAACCGAAAGGACATCGCCTGAATGCGGGTCGGTCGGCAAGGGGGTTTTCCAGATCCTGATGGCGTTGTCGTCGCTGCCGCTGGCGATCTTCGTCCCGTCCGGCGAAAAGGCGACCGAATTGACATTGTCCGTAGACTCTGTCAGCGTTTTGATGAGCGCGCCGCTGGCGGCATGCCACACCTTGATCGTGTCGTCGTCGCCGCCGCTGGCGATCAGCGTTCCGTCCGGCGAAAAGGCGACCGAATTAACGGCACTCCCATGCGTCAGCGTATGCAAGGCGGTCGGCGTAGTTGCCGACATATCCCAGATCTTGACCGTTTGATTGGCGGCGCCTGTGCCGGCGCTGCCGCTAACCAGCCGCGTTCCGTCATGGTTGTACGCCACAGAAGCGACCGTATTCGCTGACAGCGTATGTAAAACGTTGTAAGGGGCTCTACCTCCCTCGATTCTCTCGATTCTGAGGGAGTTGTTGGCGTTCCCGAAGGCGAGTCTCGTCCCGTCATGGTTGAACGCGACGGATAAAAAATCCGCAACGTCATCGTTATAATTATATGTGTTTGTAATAGAGACGGTGAGATTCCAAAGCTTGATAGAGTCGTCTTTGCTGCCGCTCGCGATCACCGTTCCGTCATGGTTGAACGCGACAGAAGTAACATCGCCGCTATGCCCTGTCTCCGTGTTGGCGACGGAGCCGTCGGAGACGTTCCAGACCTTGACATCGTCATCGTCGCTGCCGCTGGCGATTCTTGTGCCGTCATGGTTGAACGCAACCGAATTGACATTGTCTGTATGCATTGTCAGCGTTCGGATGAGCGCGCCGGTGGCGGCGTTCCAGATCTTGATCTTGTTGTCGTTGCTGCCGCTGACGATCTTCGTTCCGTCCGGCGACCATGCGACCGAATTGACATTGTTTGCATGCCCTGTCAATGTCAATGGGTAAGACGGAGCCCCGGTCTGCCCTTGCGCCCTTCCGCTGACGAGTAAGAATGTTGCCGCCAAAAGTATCGTGAAAATGCTTGCTGTCCGCCGCGCTGTGTTCGTTCTCGTGTCTGCCATGTCCGTTCTCCAAAATGGACTGAAACGCCGCTCCATGAAAATCTATGTTACCGCATGGCGCTCCGCATTGCAATAACGAATCGGCTGCGCGCCTCGTTCCCTTTTTAAAGGGCAGTGGGACTCCCCCTTGAAAAGGGCAGCTGGGGGGATTTTCTGGACTCCCCCTTGAAAAGGGGGGCAGGGGGGGTTTCCGCCCTTGAAAAGGGCGGCAGGGCAGGTTTCCGCGGGGTTGGCCGTCTTTGGCTGAACTCTGGATTCCGGCGCGGTTTACTGCGGGGTAAGCAGCTGGCGCACCGCGTCGCCAATGCCGAGCGCTTCTGCGATCAAGACAAGGGCGGCTTTTACTGCCGCGACGTCGCCCTTTACTGCCGCGACGTCGCCCTCAACCCGTTCAAATCGTTCAACCACCTCAGTTTTGAACGCGATGAATTCGGTTTTGAACGCGTCAATGTCGCCGTCCACCCGCGCAAATTTCGCGACCATCAAGATTTTGAGCGTGTCGATCTGGTTGGAGATCCCGACCTGATCTTCGGCAACTTTATGGACCGACTTTGCCACCGCGTGGATGTCGGTTTGGAGCTCCGCTTTCACAACGGAGAGTTCGGTATCGTTTTGGGGCTGTTGCGCCATGTTCCTTCGTCCTTTCTCATTAAGGTACGCCCATCTGATAAGCATGTTACCGCATTCTGCTTCGCATTGCAACAACGAATCGGCTGCGCGCCTCGTTCCCTTTTTAAGGGCAGGGGGGAAATCCGCGCCCTATCCGCTGTCATAGGGCGGCCGTTCTCCGCTTCCGCGTTCGCCAATCGGAATGTCCCAACTAAAGCGGTAAGGTCAGCGTCGCGCCGCTTGCCTTCAACGGCTCCCCATGCTAGACTATTTAGTCGAAGCGTCAGCCTTTAATCGAGTCCAGCGAGGCTAGAAAGGCGGAAGAAGGAGCCATGTCTGCGCCGACGCCCCAACAGATCGTCGACTTTCTGCGCGCGCTCGGCGCGTTGAAAGACCTCCCCCGCGTCGGATGGCCGCTTAGAGGCGTCCGCAGCGCCGAAAGCGTCGCCGACCATTCTTATCGGGTCGCCGTTCTCGCCATGGTTCTCGCCGACTGGATCGCCGACAACGGAACCCCCCTTGACGCCGAAAAAGCGATCCGCATGGCTCTCTTGCATGACATCGCCGAGGCGAAAACGGGCGACATACCGAAGCCAGTCTCCAGACGCTTTCCGCGCGGTTTCAAAGCGAAAATAGAAGCGGAAGCGGCCGACGCGCTCCTTTCGCCGATGGGCATCCTCGGCGGGCGGTATCGGGCGCTGTTGGACGAATATGAACAGGGCGGGACGCTTGAAAGCGCCGTCGTCCATGCCGCCGACAAGCTGGAAACGCTCTTGCAGGCGTACGAATATGAAGCGTCCGGCTCCCGCCGCCTTGAAGATTTTTGGACAAACGCGCGCGAACTGAGCGACATCAACGCGCTCCCCGCCGCGCAAAAGCTGTTTGAAGAGCTAGCCCGCCGACTGGAACAGCTCCGCAGCGGAACCTACGAAAATGAGTAAGCAGATCGAAAAAGCGCTGGTCATGACCGCCGAAGAGATGCGCAGGGCGCTGATCCGCATCGCCCATGAAATATGCGAACGCAACCGCGGCGTTCAACAGCTCGCGTTCATCGGCATCCATTCGCGCGGGGACGCGCTGGCGCGGCGCATCGCCGCCAACATCGCCTCCATTGAACCGCTGGAGCCGCCGGTCGGCGCCATCGACATCACTCTGCATCGAGACGACCTGAATCTGTTCAACCGTCAAGCGCTCGCCGGAAGCCGCACCAGCATCGACTTTGCCATCGACGGAATGCGCGTCGTCTTGGTGGACGATGTGTTATACACAGGGCGGACGATACGCGCCGCGCTGGACGCCTTGACCCACTTTGGACGCCCCGCCCGCGTTCAGCTTGCCGCGCTCATTGACCGCGGACACCGCGAGCTTCCGATCGCCGCCGATTATGTCGGTAAAAACATACCCACCTCCAAACGCGAAACGGTCGTCGTCGCCATCGAAGAAAAGGATGGGCGGGACGCCGTGACGATATGCGAAGAGGCGGACGAATGAGCCTGCTGATCAAGAACGGCGATCTCGTTTTGCCGGGCGGTCGACTCGAAACAGGGCTGGATATTCGACTGCGCGGGGAAAAGATCGCCGAGATCGGACGCGGCCTCTCCCTGAACGGCGAGGAAACCTTCAACGCCGACGGAATGCTCGTAACGCCCAGCCTCATCGATATGCATGTTCATCTGCGCGACCCTGGACAGACGCACAAGGAGACGCTTGAAACGGGCGGGCGCGCCGCCGCGGCAGGCGGTTTCACGCGGGCGGTCTGTATGGCAAACACGGACCCGGCGCTCGATTCGCCTGTATTGATACAGGACCTTTTGAAACGCGCCGAGACGCGCTGCCCTGTCGATATTCATACCGTAGGCGCCATCACGCTCGGCATCAACGGCGAACAGCCGGCGCCGTACGACGCGCTGCTGAAAGCCGGCGTCTGCGCCTTTTCAGACGACGGCAAAAGCGCCATGGATGAACGGATCATGCGCCGCCTCTTGAAAAAAAGCGCTCGGCGCGGCTTTCCCGTACTCGTCCACTGCGAAGACCCGCTCATCGCCGGCGACGGCGTCATCCACAGCGGCGAAACTGCAAAAACGCTCGGCGTCCCAGGCATCCCGCCCTCCGCCGAGGAGGCGGTCATAGCGCGCGACGCGCGGCTCTGTCTGGAAACGGGCGGGCGTCTGCATATACAGCATCTCACGACGCGGGCGGGGGTTGAGATCGTTCGCCGGGCGAAGGCGCTCGGCGCGAACATGACTGCGGAGGCATGCCCGCACCACTTCGCGCTGGACGACTCCGCCGTCTTGACGCACGGCGCGGACGCGAAGATGAATCCGCCCCTGCGGACGCGGGACGACATGGACGCGCTCATCGAAGGGCTGGCGGACGGCGCCATCGACGCGATTGCGACCGACCATGCGCCGCATTCTCCCGACGAGAAGGCGCGCGGGCTTCTGGAGGCGCCGTTTGGCGTCATCGGTCTGGAGTTGTGCGTTCCGCTTGTCTGGACGCATCTCGTGCTAAAAGGAAAGATGAGCGCCGTTGAGGCGGTCGACAAGATGACGCGGGCGCCGGCGGAGATCCTGCGGCTGCCGGTTCCGTCTCTGGCGGTTGGCGCGCCGGCGGACATCGCCGTCATCGATCCGCATTTAGAGATTGCTGTCAGCGGCAATGAGATTTTTTCAAAAAGCGGCAACACGCCTTTTATGGGCTTGCGCCTGCGCGGTTGGCCTGTCTTGACCGTACGGCGCGGAACCGCCCTCTTTCAAAGGAGCTGAATATGGACGCTCTGCTCGCTCTCGAAGATGGAACCGTATGGCGCGGACAAGCGTTCGGAGCCGCCGGAACCGGCGAAGGGGAGCTGGTCTTCAACACCAGCATGACCGGCTACCAGGAGGCGTTGACCGACCCGTCCTACGCCGGACAGATTCTGGTGATGACCTACCCGCTCATCGGCAACTACGGCGCGCCGGACGATGACAACGAGTCGGAAAAAATACATGTCGAAGGTTTCGTGGTGCGCGAATACACGGCGCATTACAGCAACTGGCGCGCGCGGCGCAGCCTCGGCGAGTTCATGGAGGAACACGGCGTCCTCGGCATTCAAGGCATCGACACGCGCGCCTTGACGCGCAAAATACGCGGCGGCGGCGAACTGCGCGCTGTCGTGTCGACAGAGGTTTCGGATCCCTCGGCGCTGGTGGAGCGGGCGCGTCGATTTGCAGGGCTTGAAGGCGCCGACCTTGCGCGGAGCGTTACCCTGGACAGCCCGAAAGTCTGGGAAAAAAGCGACAGCGAACAGCCGTTTCGCGTCGCGGCGTACGACTACGGAATGAAGCGCAACATCGCCCGCATGCTGACGCAGCATGGGTGCGAAGTGATCGCTGTCCCCGCCGCCTATTCGGCAAGCGATCTATTGAAAATGAAACCGGACGGCGTCTTTTTATCGAACGGGCCGGGCGACCCCGGCGCCGTTCAATACGCCATCGAGGAGATACGCCAGCTGATCGGAAAAGTACCTGTCTTCGGCATCTGCCTTGGGCATCAGCTGCTCGGTCTGGCGATGGGAGGGACGCGCTTTAAAATGAAATTTGGACATCGGGGCGCCAATCAGCCGGTGCGGCGGCTCGACACGGGGCAGGTTGAGATCACCTCCCAAAACCACAGCTTCTGCATCGATCCCGACTCGCTGAAACATACGAACGTTGAGACGACTCATATCAATCTGAACGACGGGACGCTGGAGGGGCTTCGGCACCGGGACTATCCGCTTTTTTCGGTACAGTACCATCCCGAAGCCTCGCCCGGACCGCATGACGCCGCTTACCTGTTTCAGCGGTTTGTCGATATGATGAAAGACCAGCGGCGGTAACGCCAAGACGCAAACGAGAGGCGGCAGTACGTTTAAACAGAGTTATGGACGGCGATGGCGTTGATCGAGAGATGTTTCTTTTAAGATTCCCGCTTACGCGGGAATGACGAGTTGAGGGCGGGAATGACGGCTAAGATTCCCGCTTACGCGGGAATGACGACATAAGCTGACTACCAGAGAGGCGGCAAAGACGATATGCCGAAACGCGACGACATCCATAAAATACTGCTCATCGGGTCGGGGCCGATCGTCATCGGGCAGGCGTGCGAGTTCGACTATTCAGGCTCGCAGGCATGCAAGGCGCTGCGCGAGGACGGGTATCAGATCGCGCTTGTCAACAACAACCCGGCGACCATCATGACGGACCCTGAAATGGCGGACCGAACCTACATTGAGCCGCTCACCGCCGAGACGCTTGAGCAGGTGATTGAAGCGGAGAAGCCGGACGCGCTGCTGCCGACGCTCGGCGGACAGACAGGGTTGAACCTCGCCGTCCAGCTGGCGGAATCAGGCGTACTGGACCGCCATGGCGTAGAGCTGATTGGGGCGAAGCTGCCCGCTATTCAAAAAGCGGAGAGCCGATTGCTTTTCAAACAGGCGATGCTGAACATCGGCATGCAGCTGCCGAAAAGCCGCGTTGTGCGCTCGCTGGACGAGGCGATGGACGCGCTGAACGAGATACCCTTTCCGCTCATTCTGCGCCCTGGTTTCACGCTCAGCGGAAAAGGCGGCGGCATCGCCTACAACATCGAAGAGTACCGCGAGATGATTGCGGACGGCTTGCGCATCAGCCCCGCCAACGAAACGCTTGTGGAAGAAAGCGTTATCGGCTGGAAAGAATACGAGCTGGAGGTGATGCGCGACGCCGCCGACAATGTGGTCATCATCTGCTCCATCGAGAACATCGATCCGATGGGTCTGCATACGGGCGACAGCGTCACGGTCGCGCCGGCGCAGACGCTCACCGACAAAGAATATCAGCAGATGCGCGACGCCTCCATCCGCATCATACGCGAAATCGGCGTCGACACGGGCGGCTCCAACATTCAGTTTGCCGTCAACCCTGAAGACGGGCGGCAGGTTGTCATTGAGATGAACCCGCGCGTCTCCCGCTCCTCCGCGCTCGCCTCCAAGGCGACAGGGTTTCCGATCGCCAAGATCGCCGCGAAGCTCGCCGTCGGCTATACGCTGGACGAGATACCGAACGACATCACCCGTCAAACGCCCGCGTCGTTTGAGCCGACCATCGATTATGTTGTTACGAAGGTTCCGCGCTGGGCGTTTGAAAAGTTTCCGAATGTGGACGCCACCTTAACCACCTCCATGAAGTCGGTCGGGGAAGCGATGTCGATCGGGCGTTCGTTCAAGGAATCGCTGCAAAAAGCGCTGCGCTCCATGGAGACCGGCTGGACAGGTTTGAGCAATCCGCCTGTCGCCGACCTGCCGGTGTCGGAGCTGCCCGGCAAGCTGAATGTGCCGAACGCGGAGCGGCTTTTTTTCATCAAGCAGGCGTTTCAAAAAGGCATGTCGGTGGAGCAGATTCATACGCACACGCGCATTGACCCGTTCTTTTTACACAACATCCAGGAGCTGGTGGAGGCGGAGCGCGCCGCCGTAGAAAAGAAAGATCTGTTTTTTCAAAGCGGCTCCCGCAAAGAGAAACAGCGGGGGGAGCTGCTTCGGCTGAAACGCCTCGGCTTTGGAGATCGACAGCTCGCCGACCTTTGGGAGAGGGACGAATCGGAAGTGAGAACGCTGCGCAAGTCGCTTGAGATCAAGCCCGTCTATAAGTTGGTCGATACATGCGCGGCAGAGTTTGAGGCGTACACGCCGTACTACTACTCCACCTACGAGGAGGAAAGCGAGGCGCCGCCTTCCGACCGGGACAAGATACTCATCCTCGGCGGGGGACCGAACCGCATCGGACAGGGGATCGAGTTTGATTACTGCTGCGTCCATGCCGCGCTCGCCCTGCGCGAAGACGGGTACGAGACGATCATGGTCAACAGCAACCCAGAGACGGTCAGCACCGACTACGACACCTCCGACCGCCTCTATTTTGAACCTTTGACGCGCGAGAGCGTTTTAGACATCATCGAAAACGAACATCCGGACGGCGTCATCGTTCAATTTGGCGGTCAAACGCCGTTGAACCTCGCCGGCGCGCTGAAAGAAGCGGGCGCCAAGATCATCGGCACCGACCCTGACAACATCGACAGGGCGGAAGACCGCCAGCGTTTCAAGGAGGTTCTGGACAAATGCGGACTGCGCCAACCGCCCAACGACACCGCCGTTTCGTTTGAAGAGGCGCGCGGGATCGCCGCCCGCATCGGCTATCCGACGCTTGTCCGCCCCTCCTATGTTTTAGGGGGAAGGGCGATGCAGATTGTTCATTCAGACGACGAGCTGCGCGAATATCTGCGCCACGCCGTCGAGGCGTCGCCCGACAGGCCGATACTCATCGACAAGTATCTGGAGTCTGCCATTGAGATCGATGTGGACGCGGTCTGCGACAGCGAGACGGTCGTCATCGGCGGCATTATGGAGCATATCGAAGAGGCGGGGATTCATTCAGGCGACAGCGACTGCGTCATTCCGCCGTACTCTCTCGGCGACGACCAGCTGGATGCGGTGCGGGCGGCGACCTTGGCTCTGGCGCGGGAGCTGAATGTGATTGGGCTGATGAACATTCAGTACGCTTTTCAGGGGGACGATCTGTACACGCTGGAGGTGAACCCGCGCGCCTCGCGCACGATTCCGTATGTCAGCAAGGCGATCGGAACGCCGCTGGCGAAGCTGGCGGCGCGCGTCATGACAGGAAAAAAGCTGACGAATTTAGGTTTCACCCAGGAAAGGACGCCAGAATACTTCAGCGTCAAGGCGCCTGTCTTTCCGTTCGACCGCCTGCCTGGGGCGGACCCGCTGCTTGGACCAGAGATGAAATCGACCGGCGAAGTGATGGGGATCGATCCAAGCTTCGGGCGCGCCTTTGCGAAAGCGCAGATCGGAACGGGGCATCCGCTGCCGACCAGCGGGACCGCCTTCATGAGCGTCCGCAACAGGGACAAGCGGGGGGCGGCGCTTCTTGCGCGTCAGCTGCGCGACCTCGGCTTCAACATCGTTGCGACGCACGGCACCGCGCGCGCCGTCGCCAGAGCGGGCGTTTCGGTCGAGCTTGTGCATAGCATCGGAAAAGGGCGCCCGACGATCCATGATTATGTGAAAAACAACGCGGTCGACCTGATCATCAACACTCCGAGCGGGGGAAGCCACGCGCCGAATGAGAACAAGATACGGGCGATGGCGGTTGAGCGGAACATCACGCTCATCACGACGCTGGCGGGCGCGCAGGCGAGCGTCCATGGCATCCAAGCCGTCGCAGAGAGCGGACTCACCCCGCGCCCGATACAGGCGTATTACCGCAAACCGTAACGCTTGACCTGACCTTTTTAGATCGCGTTCCCGTGAAGAATATCCGTTTGAGCGTACTGCGGTTGCGCCGCCTGCGATTCAATTATACGATACATTTTGCGCAGCGTTTAAATCGGCGCTTCGCGGGTTTCGCAATCGATTTCCCGCGCATGAACGGCGGGAGAGAAACGGGCTGAATCATGTCAAAACACTTATCGTCTGCGTCTGCCGCGCTCTTGCTTGCGCTGGCTCTCAACGGCTGCGGCGGGAGCGGCGCGTCCATGCTTCTCTACGACGCCGAAGCCGCCCATGCCGCGCTTCTGTTTGAGGAGGGCGTTGACGCGGCAGCCGCGCCGCTTGAACAGGCGGAAAAGCTGATTGAGCGTTCCAAAGAGGCGCGCGATTCAGGCGACGGAGCCGAATCGGACCGGCTGGCGGGTTTGGCTCTGCTTCGGGTTGAAGAGGCGCGCGCGGCGCTTCGGGCGGGGCGTCTTCAAGCGGAAACGGAAGCCGCCGAACGCGCGCTTGAACAGACCGCCGCTTCCGCCGACAAACTGCGAACCGAACGGAACAACACATTGGACGAACGAAATGCGCTGGACGAATCGAATGAGTCGGATTGAACGGCTCTGCGCGGCGGTCTGTCTTCTGCTGTTGATGGCGGTCGGCGCCGGCTGCGGCGCCGGCGTCTCAAAGACGCAGGTTGAAGAGGCGTATCAACAGGCGGAGGCGTCCTACCGCGCCGCGGAGGGGGCTGAAGAATCGCCCGCGTATTCGCAGGCGCGCCGTTTGTTTGAAGAGGCGCAAACGCTGCTTCAGGAGGGCGAGAACCGCTTGGCGCATGATCTCTTTGAGCGCGCGCGGCATTACGCCGACCTCGCCGCTGCGCAGGCTGAAGAGGCGGACGCCGAAGCGGAACGCAACCGCGCGCTCGCCGCATACCTGGACGCGCTCATGACGGAGGGGCGTTTAAAAGGAGAAGCCGCCGACGCGCGCCGCGATCTGGAACGCGCCCTGCGGGAACGCGCCGAATCGGACGCCGCGCAAGCCCGCCAGGAAGCGCAAGCTTCTCAACGCGCCGCCGAAGACGCCAAAACGCAAGCCGAAGAAGACGCCGCCCGCCTTCTCGCCGAAACGGCGCTCTCGCTTGCCGACCGCGCCATCCAGCTGGCTGCGCAGGCGAACGCGGCAAACTTGGAGCCGTCCCGTTTTGAAAACGCGCAGAAGATGGAAGCGGAGGCGCGCCGGCTGCTCGCGTCCGGCGACGCGCGGCAGGCGCGCCTTCAAGCTCTCGACGCGTACCGCGAGGCGGACGATCTGCGCGTGTCGTCCATCGGCAAACAGGCGGCGCGGCGCGCGGAGGAGTCGCGCGCGCTGGCGGCGGCGGCAGGTTCAGCAGGCTGGGCGATCGGGGCGGCGCAAGGCATGTTGAGAAAGGCGGAAGAGTACCGTCAAGGCGCGCCCGAACTCTACCAAGACGCTGAAGAAATGGTTCAAGAAGCTATCGATCTTTTCAACAACAACGCCTATGAATTGGCGCTTGGAACGGCTGAAAAGGCGGAGTACATCGCGGCGCTGGCGTATTCAGAAGGGCGCGCCGCCTTGTCGAACGTTTTGCGGGCGCGAACCTCCGAAGAGCAGGTTGCGCTTGTCAAGGACATCTCACGCCTCATGACCGCGCGGGCGGAGGCGCTGCCGAACTTCGCAAAAGCGCGTTTTGAAACGGAGCTGGGCGCCGCCGGTTCCCTTGCCGCGCTCGCCGCCTCCCTGATGGAGATCGGCAACCTGAATCTCGCCGCGCGCAACGCTGAAGCGGCATCCGATATACTCAACAAAGCGGAAACATGGGCGCGCCAGGTTCAAACGGACGAAGCGGCGCTGTTGGAGGCGGGATCCAAAATAGAGGGCGCGGTCGTCTTTTCGGCGCAGAATGGGGTCGCGTTCCGAATGCCGGCGGCTCTCTTTGCGGATGGCTCCTCCGACATCGCGCCGGCGCACGTTTCTCTCGTTCAAAAGATCGCTGAGGCGGCGCGCCCGTTTCTAAAGCGCTATCATATAGAGGTGAACGGATATTCGGAGCGGTCGGGAAATGTTGACGCCGAGGATCGATTGTCTAAGGAACGCGCCGAGGCGGTCAGCCGCATTTTGGCGGCGGCGCTGGGAGCAGAATTGGATTCAATGAACGCAAACGGGCGCGGATCGCGCCGACAGGTTGAGGGCTTGCCGCCGCAGGATGCCCGAAATCGACGCGTTGAAGCAGTGGTGCGGACGCGCGGTTTAGTGAAGGAGTCGCCTGATGCGCCGTCTGATCGTTAGCCTTGTCATCGTACTGACGCTCCTTGGCGTCGGGTTGTATCTGTGGACGGCTCCGCCGCGCCCCTTGTCGGAAACGGTCGGCGCGCATGAGATCGGGTCTACGGAGCTGCGCCTGAAGAGCGTCCGCGCCTTCGCCCCAGGAGAGACCGTCGTCATTGACGCCAACCCGGACGGGGCGTTCGCCCGCATCCTCAGCATTGACGCGGAACGCCGCGCGCTCCTTTTGGAGGAGCCGCTTCCGTTTGCCGTAACGGAGGAAAAACCGGCGTTGGCGGTACGTCCGGAGGCGGCGGAACTGCTGGTCGCCGTAGAAATGGGTACCAAAATGCGCCGTTTTCCGCGCGGCGACTCGCTCACGATCGCAACCGCTCAACCGGTCACCCGCCGCCCCTTTACGCGCCGGATCGAGGACTGGGTCAAAATAGAACTGAAGCCCGGCAGCGAAGCAGGATGGACGCCGGCAGATAAGGTCGCTTCCGTGTCAAAAGGGCTGGTGGACGAGGTGATTTTCCGCCGGCGCATCCCGGTCCGAACCGAGCCGTACCCCCATGAGGAGCTGATCTTATGGGAAGGGCGGATCATCGGCAAGAGCGATGAATCCAAGGGAGAGGGGTACGCCGTCAACATCAGGAGCCTCTCGACGCGCCAAGACATAGCCCATGAGTTGAGCAAGGCGGACTGGGAACATTACGAGGTGAACGATTATGTGGTGTACCGCAAGGAGAAGGGCTTGACGCGAATCGCCTCGCCGAGGGGCTTTACGCGCCCCGGCATCCCATATGAAGCGTCGGAGCGGGACGGCGAATGGCTCAAGATAAATCTGCAGACGCAGGCGCATGCGTGGGTGAAGCGCGAGGCGTGTACGTTCGTGGCGGAGTATCAGTATGATGTGCCTCGCCGATCGCTGCTAGGGTCCTATCTTCGCCGTCTTTTCGGCTCTCCGTGATCGGTTCTTTTTCAAGCAGAAATGACAACGTGAATTTTATTTCCTGACCTCATGCTGAAAGTTGGGACATCTGGACAACCAAAGCCTTTATTCATGGGAAAAAGGCGCCGCCAAACAAACCGTCATTCCCGCGTAAGCGGGAATCCAGAGGCGGCGCACACAACGTCCGCGTTCGCCCGCCGCCATGTCCCAACTATAGATGTAAGGTCAGTTATTTCCCCTTGAAAAGCAGGGCTATGGGGTTTGGCGCGGGGCGCTGGGTTTTGAACTAGGATTTTCAGGATTTATAGGTTTTAAGGATTTTGAGGGCGCAGGCATGTCGGGGGCGGCGTATCGTTTTCGGCAAACCTCTTGGCAATCTTTTCAATCATGCAAATCCTAGTTCAGACAAAGGATAAGATTCCCGCTTGCGCGGGAATGACCCCCGTTTTCACGGGGGCAGGCTATGGGGGCGCGGGAATGCATGCCCTCGTGGAAGCGGGGGACGAGAAGAGGCGCGGTTGACGCCCGACTCAATATCGGATAGGATCGTCAAAGAAACGCCGCTTCTTGAAAGGAACGCAATGGCAGTCTTTCTTCATACGCGCATCCGCGTCAGCGACCTGGACCGCAGCATCCAGTTTTACACGGAGCATCTCGGCTTTGAGCTGAAGGGGCGAAACGACAACTCGCCCGCCGGCAACCGCCTCGCTTTTCTCACCCTGCCCGGCAACGACCATGAGATCGAATTCTGCTACTCGCCCGACTATGAGCTGAACGTCCCTGAAGACCTGATGCACTTTGCGGTCGGCGTGCCGGATCTGATCGCCCTGTGCGGCGAGCTGGAGAAAAAAGGCATCGAAGTGTGGCCGGACGACTGGCGCAAAACCTTCCCGACGGGGCGCAAAATGGCGTTCATTGACGACCCGGACGGGTATGAAATCGAACTGCTGGAACGCGCCTAAAACGCAGGAGAGGCGGTATGGAATTTGAACGGCTGGACGAACGGGACGAGACCTTAAAACATCGTCCAAAGGCGATCATCCTTCACGGGTTCACGCCTGCGCAGATCAAGGCGGTTGTGTCGGCGTATCGAGCGAACCGTTCTCTGCCGCAGAACGCCGCTTTCGCTGTCGCGACGGAGCAGTCTGTCCAGCGCCCCCTCGGCGATGTGCTGGAGGGCATACTGGAGGACGCCGCCGAAGCCCGTAAACGCAAACGGAAAAGGCGGCGGCTCTTATGAAGATTGCGTCCATCCAGGCGGCGTCGCTGCATTTGCCGGCGACCGACGGTCCGAGAACCGAGCCGAGGCGCCCCCCGTGGAGCGCCGACGCCGAGATCGCCAACCCGATGTCCAAGTTTCCGCGCTATAAACGTTACCGCCCCAGCTGGATGCCGAAGTGGGGCGCCGTCTGGGTCAAGGCGACCGCTGAAGACGGAACCTGGGGCTGCGGGCTGACCTCCTTCGGGCGCCCCGTCGCCGCGGTGATTGAGGACCATCTCGGTCCGCTTCTGATCGGGGAGTCATGCTTCGCCATCGACAAATGCTGGGATATGATGTCGCGCGCGTCGAAACCGTACGGCTCAACAGGGATCGCCGCATGCGCAATCTCCGGCGTGGATCTGGCGCTGTGGGACCTTGCCGGCAAGCTGCGCGGTCAGCCCGTGTATGAAATGCTGGGCGGGCCGGCGCGCGAGACGCTTTTTGCCTACGCCACCGGCAACGACATCGACTGGTTTCTGGAGTGCGGGTTTAAAGCGGTCAAGCTCGCCTGCCCCCATGGACCCGCGGACGGCATGAATGGACTCAACCGAAACGAACGGCTTATCTCCGAAACGCGCGAGCTGTGCGGCGCCGATATTGAGATCATGCTGGACTGCTACATGGCGTTCGATGTCGACTACACCGTTCAGCTCGCCGAGCGGATGCGCCCCTATCGACTCAAATGGATCGAAGAGTTTCTGCCGCCCGAAGACCTGGAAGCGCATGGCGAAGTGAAGCGGCGAATCCCATGGCAAACGCTCGCCAGCGGGGAGCATATGTATCTGACGGCGCCGTTTCAGCGGCTGATTCAGCTCCGCGCGCTCGACATCCTTCAGCCGGACATCCACTGGGTCGGCGGGCTGACGGCGGCGCGGCGCATCGCGCTCATGGCGGACGCGGCGGGGATTCAGGTCATCCTGCACGGCGGCGGGATGAATCCGTATGGGCTTCACTTCTCCGCCGCGATGCCGAACACGCCCTGGTGCGAATACTTTATCGGCAGTCCGCCGGGCGTTCCGCTGCGGGAGGCGAAGCCGTACAACCCAGACGAAACGCCGGTCGATAGCCATGTGTTTCCGTCCAACAGACCCGGCTTTGGGCTAGAGATCAAAGAAGAATGGCTCGTTCCGTTTTTTGGTTAAAAGGCGCGGCGCCGATTCTGCTGCTGGCGCTGACGGCATGCGCAGGGTTGAGCGGTCCGCGCGGTCCGCGCTCTCCCGCCGACGCGCAGATCGGCTCCATCAAGCCGCTGGAGGTTCAGTTCATGAAGGCGTCCGCCGTCCACCTCTCCTTCACAAAAGCCTCCTTCGATTTTCAGATGAAGATACGGAACCCGAACGCGAGAGCGGCGCAAATTCAATCGGCAGAGTATGTCCTGAAAATCGGCGGGGAAGAGCCGATACAGGGCAAAATCGACAAGCCGTTTGAGATACCCGCCAACGGCAGCGGACGCTTGCCGATCCTGCTGAACGCTCCTCTCGCCCTTTTCAGCGGCGAAGAGAAGGCGGAATGGGTATTTGACGCCGTCTTAACCGCCCAAACGAAGCCGTTTCCGCCTGTTGAGATGCGCATGTCGCGGAATGGGCGCATGCCGATCCCGCAGCCTCCAAAGATACATTTAAGTAAAGTTCTGCTCCATGCGGGGTCTGAAAAAGGACGGTTTCATATCCAAATCGAAAACCCGAACCGGTTTCTGATACGCGCGACGGCGCTCCAGATTTCTCCAAAACTAAAAGACAAGACATGGAAAAGTTCCAGAACGACCGCCGACCTAGAAATCTTTGGCGAAAAGGCGGGTACAATTGAGATGCCGTTCGCTGTGGATTACGCCGACCTGCCCGCCGAATTGTCGGACGCGCTTTTCAAGAGGGCTGAAGTGGAGTACACGCTGCGCGGCGTCTTGAGCGTTGAGACGCCGCTGCCGCTCATGCCGAACCCGCAATTTCCGTTTGAAACGACCGGAGCCGCGCCGGTTGAACCGCCCGCTTTGGGCAATTCTCAATGAACGCGGCGGGGCTGATTCTGGCGTTGGCGGTCGTTTCGTCTGGGCAGATCGTGAATGTGCTGCCGAGCGCCCAGAACGCGGAACTCGGTTTCAGCGCGCAGCTGGAAGCGTCCGCCGATCTGCGCACAGGCAACACGGAGCGGTCGCTGTTCAGTTTGTCGGCGGCGGCGTTACGGCGTTCTGAAGGGAATATCACGCTTCTGGTCGTCAGCGGCGAACTCGGCAGCAAGGGCGGCGAACGGTTCGCCTCCAACCTGTTTGGACATCTGCGCAGGCGTCAGCGCTGGTTTGGACTGCTGGACGCGGAAGGTTTTATACAGGCGGATTCGGACGATTTTCGCCGGCTGGAGCTGCGCGCCCTTGCAGGGGCAGGCTTACGGCTTCACTGGTCGGGGGAGCGCGTCTTGGCGGCTCTCGGCTCGGCGTTCATGACCGAAAATGAACGGCTCAAAGACGGCGGACAAACGCAAGCGGGGCGCTGGTCCTCTTATATCACATTGGAATGGAACGCGCTGCCGAATCTGACGCTGTCGCAAACGACCTTTCTTCAGCCGAAGCTCGGCGACATGAACGACGCGCGGGCGCTGCTTGAGGCGGCTCTCACGGCGCGCGTCTCCGATCGGCTGCGCCTGCCGGTCAGGCTGCGCGTCAGCCATGACACGCGCCCGCCGGCAAATGTGAAGAAAACAGATCTCCAGCTAAAGACGGCGCTAAACATCCAGTTGTGATGAACGGCGCGGAGAGCGACTCGGCGGAAGGGCGATGACAGCGATGCCGATGCGGTCCGCTTCTTGAATCAAAGCCTCGCGGTCCAGCATGAACACGCGCCCCGCTTCCAGCGCCAGCGCGCCCGCTTTCGCGTCGATGAGCGCGTCCAGCGTCTTCAGCCCGATGGTCGGCGTGTCGAAGCGAAAGTCATGGTCGGGTCGGCATGCTTTGCCGACGACGGCGTCTTTGCCGGCAAGCTGCCCGCCTCGGCGGATGGCGGCGTCGGTCCCTTCCATGCCTTCGATGGCGACCGGCGCGCCGCTCTTGACAACCGCCGTTTGACCGATGTCCAGCGCCGCGGCGGAACGCGCCAAATGCAGGGCGTATTCGGCGTCGGCGCGCTGGGCGCGGGACAGCTTTCTCTCCGTCAAAACGCCCTCTGTTACCGTCAGCGACGGCAGATAGGTTCGCTGATCGGCGACCCGCATCCCCCGCGACTCAAACTCCTCGGCGATGGCGGCAAAGAGCGACTGATCGCCGCGCGTCTTCGATTTCGCCAGTATCTTCAACGCGAGCCAGTCGAGCCGATGCGGTTTAAACAGCTCCGATTTCTGCGCCCCGCCGAGGATCGCCAGCTCCGCCGCCCCATGCGACTCAAAGATCGACACGATGCGGCTTGCCTTGCCGACCGCCGTTCGTTCAAAAAAGGTTGACCGCCGCTCCAGTTCGGGCTGCGGCTCGTTGGAAATAGCGGCGGTGATGAGGGAGCGGGAACCTGCCGTCTCCCGCGCCAGAAGAACGGGAAGCTGACCGCTGCCGGCGATAAGCCCCAGCGGTTCGGCGCGATTCATTCAGCGGGAGCGCGCCGGCGCACGCCCCGCTTCGATGAGCGCACAAACTGTATCAGATGCGCCGCATGCGGATCGCTTCCCGCCGCCTCTTCCGCTTGATCAAGCGCGTCCGCCAGCTTCAAATCGGAACGAAAAATCAACCGAAACGCCTGTTTTAGCGCCGAGATCGACTCCTCCGGCACATCCGCCATCGGGTGGCTTTTCACGACATCCCGCCCGATCAGGTTCAGGCTGCGCGCCCAGGCGGGGTTGCCTTCCGTGAGGCTATACGGCGGCGCGTCCTGCGTCACCTTCGAGTATCCGCCGATCATGGAGCCGCGCCCGACCCGCACAAACTGATGAAAGCCGGCATGCGCGCCGATGCGGCATGGTCCCTCAATCTCCACATGCCCGCCCAGCGAGACAAGGTTCGCCATGATGACGCCGTCCCCGATGACGCAGTCATGGGCGATGTTTGTCCAGTGCATGAGCAGGTTGCCGTTGCCGATCATGGTCGCTTTTCCGTCGAAGGAGGAGGCGGAAATCGTTACATATTCGCGGATAATGTTGCGGTTGCCGATGACGGCTCTGCAGTCCCCGCCTTTAAATTTGAGGTCGACGGAGGAGTGTCCGATGGCGGCGCCTTGATGGATGCGGCATTCGGAGCCGATCGTCGCCGCGCCGTGTATGCGCGCATGCGTATCAATCCATGTGTTTTCGCCGATGGACGCGCCGGCGTCCACAACGCTGTAAGCTCCGATCTCGACGCCGTCTGCCAGTTCTGCGTCGGGGCTGACGATGGCGGTGGGATGTATTTTGGAGCTCATTTGGGCGCCTCCTTTTCGCGGTTGACCAGCGCGAAACTGAAATCTGCCTCCGCGGTCAGTTTGGCGTCGATGTAAGCGGTTCCGCGTAAAAAACCGACCGAACGGCGCAGGCGGGTTATTTCGACTCTCAATTCGATCTGATCGCCGGGAACCGCCGGCGCCCGAAACTTTACATTGTTCATCGTCATAAGATACGCAATCTTGCCCTCAAAATCGGCATGCCGACTCACCAGAACGCCCGCCGTTTGCGCAAGCGCCTCCGCAATCAACACGCCCGGCATGACCGGATGCCCCGGAAAATGCCCCTGGAAAAACGGCTCATTATACGACACGCACTTGATCCCTGTAATGCGCTTGCCCTCTTCGATGGAAACGATGCGGTCGACCAGCAGAAACGGGAACCGGTGCGGTATCGCCGCTTCAATCTCCGCGGGTCCCATCGGCGGATTCAACCGAAAACGCTCCGCGTCGATTCGCTCGCGCAGCTGCTGCGCCAGGCGGTGATTCAGCGCATGCTGCGAACGCGCCGCCAGCGCATAACCCCGCGGCATCCGCCCCGCCAAACGCAGATCGCCAATCAGATCCAGCAGCTTGTGGCGCGCCAGCTCGTTCTCAAAACGGAACAGCCCATTGCGCAAGCCGCGGTCGTCGATGACCATGACGTTCTCATCGTTGGCGCCTTTGCCGAGGCCCGCCGCCTTGAGCGCCTCAATCTCATCCGCAAAACAGAAGGTGCGCGCTGGAGCGATTTCGCGCGCGTAGGTCTCTGGGGAGATGTTGAAGGTTGCCGCTTGGCTCGCAACGCCGCGGCGGTCGTACTTGTCAAACACGAAGCCGGCGCGAAACCCGTCCTCTGGGTAGAGCGTCGCGGAGCGGTCGCCGTCCACCGCCGCCATCGGCGCGTCGATCTCAATAAAACGCCGCGGGGCGTCTTGCGTCTGTACGCCCGCCTCCCGTATCGCCTCGACAAACGGAAGCGCGCTTCCGTCGCCGATGGGCGGCTCCGGCGCGTTTATCTCAACGATGCAGTTGTCGATGCCCATCCCTGTGAGCGCCGAGAGCAGATGCTCAACCGTCTGAACACGCGCGCCGTTTCGTTCAAGCGCCGCGCTGCGCCCCGCCCCGGCGATCTCGCTCTCGCTGTTGACCGGGATTTCGGGACGCCCTTCCAGGTCCGTCCGCACAAACACAATGCCCGCGTCAGGCGGAGCCGGCTTGAGCGTCAAGCGCGCTTCCATGCCGAGCATCAACCCAACGCCCGACACCTGTACCGAATCTGACAAGGTCTGCTGCGCCGCATCCAACGTATGTCTCCTCTTCTCGCCAGTTCAAAAGACAACCCATCTTAGCAAAGCGGTTGAGACGGCGCAACCTACTCAAATCGGGCTTCTCGTCATTCCGGCGCGTTACGTTTTACCGCAAGGGGCAAGGGCGGGAATGACGCTTGCGGAGCGCGCGGCTTCGTAGACTCCCCCTTGTCAAGGGGGCTGGGGGTTTAGACGGCGAAGGGGGAGGCGGGGCGGGGCTTTCCGCCATGAATGGACGGCTCAACGAGGGCGCCGTCTGCTGTCCGCTGGGCGATCCTTGCTTTATCGTTGTTTGTGTCGTTCGTATGTGCCGCCGTGCTTTCCGATAAAATACCAGATCATGGTTCCGTCTTTCCAACCGCCTTTTAATTTTCCTGCAACTCGATAGAGGAGGTCAATGCGAATCCACCAGCGACCTTTTTATCTTTGTGCAAATTGAAGCCTTGGATATGAACCATTTCGCGCAGGTCGGAGCCGAGCAGTTTTAGGCGTTCGTCAAATAATTTTAACTTACGGTCGACTTTCTTTTGAATGGCAGGATCAAGTTTGCGGTACGCCTTTTCGAAACTCTCGCTTCGTTCCGTTCGCATGAGCGGTTTCTCGTTTCGTTGTCTTCGCGGCGCTTAGAGCTCTTTTTCCAGCTCCTCCAACATGGCGTCGAATTCGGGTCGGCTCCGCAATTCGTCCCAGAGAGCTTCCGACTCCCGTTCTGCCTGCATGATCGGCTCAAACTCTTCTCGGTACAGGTCGGGGTCGAGAGAGATCGCCTCGAAGATTTCTTCGTGCGCGTCTTCCTCTTCGCCTCTTACTCGGTGAATGAGTCCTTTCAAGAGGTACGCCTCGGCGCAATTGATGTCAAGGCGGGTCGCGCTCTCAAGGCTCTCCATAGCGGCGTCCAGGTCGTCCGATTCGACATACGCCTCCGCCAAGCGCATGTGCGTTTCAGCGGCGGGGTCCAGTTCAACCGACTTGACGAGGTCCGCAATTGCGGAATGGAGAGTGTCTGTCGAATCGCCCCCCCACTGGTACAAAACCAAAGAGATACGGCCGCGGCAAAGGTAAAGACTCGCCGACAAGGAATGCGCAACCTCCCCTAGGTCTATCTCCGCTGTCAAACGGATCGCTTCGCTGTAATGTCCATGCGCCTTTTTAAACAAGCGGCAGAACACACTGGTTTGGTCAATGTTTTCCCCAGCGGCGTCAAGCGTTTCTTTTGCGCTTGACATCGCCGCGCCTAACCGCCTCATTGCGTCGGCGGAACGATCCAAATGAACGGCGAACGAATCTGCCGTCTCGCTAATCGTTCTCATGCTCTCGGCAAAATCGCCGAAATGAAACGACAGCCGACCGTCTTCCAACCTCCTAAGCTCATGCATGCGCGCGCCCTTTCTTTTGATTACGTATATGATACGCGCCGGCGCCGGCTGATGTCAATAGGTTCCCCTGCTGACCTTACCCTTAGAGTTGGGACAATTCTGGTTGTGAACGCGGACGGTTTCTGGGTAGACTCTGGATTCCCGCTTGCGCGGGAATGACGGTTTGGTTGGCGGCGTCTTTTTCCCATGAATAGAGCGATCGTCGGTTCAAATGTCCCAACTTTATGCATGAGGTCAGGTTCCCCTGACCTTACGTCTTTAGTTGGGACATGCCGGCGGGCGAACGCGGGCAGCCTCTAAGGCGCCTCTAGATTCCCGCGCGTGTTACCGCAAGGGCGGGAATGACGAATTCATTAGACAGCGAAGGGCGCGTCAGGGCGGGGCTTGCCGCCATGAACGGAAGGCTCCGCTGCCCACTTGGCGCATAACTCGCGCACGGCGAAATAAACCGCCTCCTCCAAACCCAGCAGCTCGCACAGAACGGCGCGGTCCAGATCGGCGCGCGACCCGTCCAAATCGGCGATATACGCCGGCTTGAACTCCACCCCGCGGAAGCGGTCAAAGATGACCTCGGCGAGAGACAGCTGCTCGTCCGACAAGGCGCGCAGGTCTAGCGTCGGGAGCGATACGATGCCAGTGACCGTTATGATGCTTCTTCCTGGCTGTTGACGGCTGGCATGCCACCAGTGCATGAGAATACCGAGGGAGCTGTTTCCCCATAACGCAAACGCAAAATCGAACCGCGTATCGTCAAAAACAACGTTTGGCCATGCGCGCCCGCCCGCTGTTCTTTTTTCTGTGAATGCGACAGCTAGCGGCTGCGATCCCAATGTGAAATCTCTATTGTGATGACACCGGCTGGCAGTCGCCCAAACTTCCGCCGCCTTTGCTTCCTTGCCTTGCTGAACATGCAACTGCGAATCAGGTTCGCAAACGATCCGCGTCTCTTTCTTAGCGTCATGATTCCATAGCGATGGGTATGTTGCCGTAGAGCTGGGGCGGTCTTTAATAAAATATCCTTTATACCCCACTATGGCTAAATCGTGAAATCCCCGTCGACCTATTTGATTAAGCGGAACCATCGGAATTTCAATCGGATCATGGAGGCCTGGCAGCCATAGAGTAGAATTCGTTAGCGCATAAGCGGCTTGCGCAACGGAATAATCCACAATGCGCGAGAGTTCCCAGGCGTC
Organism: Candidatus Poribacteria bacterium; assembly: GCA_963665845.2. Lineage (GTDB taxonomy): Bacteria > Poribacteria > WGA-4E > JAPPNK01. The sequence goes on along the minus strand of OY762492.1, from coordinate 316,344 downwards.
GCCGTCAGCGCTGATAGGTCCAACGAGCGCTTCACCCTCTCGGTCGCCGCCAACGGACACAGGCGCGCCGCCGTACGGTCCGTCCTCCAGACGCCGAACAGTGTCCGCGGATTCGATCCGCTTTGCGACTTCAGCCGCATGCGCAAAATTCTGCGGCCGTCGTCTTAGAGAGGTGAAGCGAGCGGCGTTTGAATGCAATTCATGGCGCGCCGCTTTTTTGCGCGCCACGATCAAGCATTCCGCCATGCCCGTATCCGCCGAGAAAGAGACGTCTCGTGTGTTTGGAGCGGCGATGCTCAGAACATCTATATCGGTAAAATTGCTTGCCAGCATCTGCCGCATTTTTGACCAAGATTGTCCTGATATCGCGGTTAACGGCAGCACTAAAGCCAACACGCCGCCGGGCCTTAACTTTTTATCTCCCAACGCAGCGAACGCCGACCCCATACCCGCATTGCCGTTGTAACACGAGCCTCCTTTCAATGATTGCATTCGATCCGACATCGTCTTTTGATCGTCAACGGTTGCGCCGAAAGCGGCAAAAGCGGCGGCGTATGTCCCGGCATACTCGCCTCCAGTCGCGGTTGTTCGGGTGAACGGCGGATTCATGATGACAAGGTCGAACGATTCATCTTTGATCTCGACGTTGATCTGCGCCGCCGTCTCTTCGCCATGCCTGCCGGTGCGCTTTGCCGGGTCGGTCGTGTTGAAGAGCGTATCGATGCTGCTGTTCGTCAGCAGTTCCAGCGAGCCGAGTTTGACCGTGTTGTCGGTCTGTCTGCCGTAGGGCATCGTATAGACGCGCGAGTCGCCGTAGTCGATGTCGGGTCTCGCGCCGGAGAGGGTCGCGCTGGTAATATGGACGGCGGACGGCATGACGTCCGCGCCGTGCAGTACCTCCTGCATCATGGCGGGGTGCAGGTCGTCCAGGTTTCCTCCCTCCCGCTCATGCAGCGCGGCGATCTGGTCATAGACGGCGGAGAGCAATGCGCCGGTCCCGCATGCGAAGTCGGCGATCTTGAGCCGTTCAATCGACTCGCGGAATTTCCAGTTGACGCCGCGCAGTTTGCTGACGGCGAGCCTTGCCAGCAGCGCCGCTGAATACGGGCGGGTGTAAAAGGTGGCGAGATATTTTCGGTCGGAGATGAGCCGTTGAAAGACGCGTCCTGTCAGCTCATGGGCGTTCGTGATGTGGGCGCCTTGGGCGGCGTAACGCAGCCTCGACAGAACCTCTTGGGCGATGTCCGCTGTCAACTGCGTCAGAATATCTTGAGCGACAGCGAAGATCGGATAATAGTTGATGGCGAGTATCTGCTCCCAGGTTTCCAGCATGTCGATCTGCGGATGCGGCGCGCGGATGACGGCGGAGAGCGGGCGAATGCCGCTATGCATGCCGGCGATTCGCTCATGGAAGGCGAGAGCGTTGGCGAGGATGGCGCATGCCATGCGGCGCGTTTGCGGCACATTCGACATGCCGAGCAAGCGGGCGATTTCTTTAGACAATTCGGGTCGCGTTTCGGCGGCGTTGTCTAAGACGCGCGCCGCGTTTTCAATCGCTGTTTCAAGAAACTCCGCCGCTTGCTCCACCTCTTTTTGCGGCGCGCTGATCATGCGTACCATGTCTGACAGGTCGCTGATAGCGCCTTCCAGCCAGCCTGTTTCCGGAAAGCGGGTCGGCTTGTCTACGGCGCCGCTTTCTTGAAAAAAGCAGTACTGAAGCCGCGCGTTTTTCAGCGCCGCTTCAATGTTCTCGGCATTTTTCAGCTGTTCAGGATAGCGCAGCGCAACGACCGCTTCGATGTGCCGCTGTTCATGGACGACGCGTTCGCCGAGCCTGTCCAGCGCTTCGTTTTCGACGTTTGGAGCGGGAAGGTATTCCGCCTCGATGACGACGGGCGATCTTCCGTCGGCGGCGATCAGTATGTCGGGTCTTAGCCCTTTGCTTTTTTCTAGGACGCCTGTTTTTTCCGCTTCCATGCGGCTTTTTGGCGCCATGCGCTGCAGCATTTCGGCAAGTTTGAAGTTCGGGTTCGATTCCGCATGGCGCGCCATCGCGTTTCTCCATTTGCGTTGCCTATTCAGTATTGCGCAGACAGGCGCATGCGTCAAGCGCGAATGACGCATGAGGAAGGCGCGTTTGTTTGCGGCGGTCGGATATGGTATGGTCAACCGGACACAAGCACAGAAAGGCTCATTATGTCTGAAAAGGTTCGTATCGGTCTTGTCGGCTGCGGCGGCATCTCCGGAGCGCACATGGGAGGTTACCGAAACCTGCTGGACGCCGGCATCCTGAACGTCGAATTCGCCGCGACATGCGACATCCGCCGCGACGCCGCCGAAGGACGCGCCAACCAAGCCGCCGAACTGCAAGACGGCAAAAAACCGAACGTCTACACCGACATCCATGAAATGCTTGACAAAGAACCGGACATTGAAGCGGTCGACATCTGCGCCCTTCACCGCGTCCATCATGAACTGGCGGTCGCCGCCCTGGACGCCGGGAAGCATGTGATCATCGAAAAACCGCTCGGCGTGACGATGAAAGCATGCGCGCTCATGCTGAACGCCGCCCGGCGCAACGACAAGATTCTCGCTGTCGCCGAAAACTACCGCCGTTCTCCCGGGCGGCGCGCGACCAAATGGGCAATCGACCGCGGCATGATCGGCGCGCCGCGGCTGCTCGTCTACATCGATTACGGCGAAGCGCTGGGACCATGGGGATGGCGCGACTCCAAACTGGACGCCGGAGCCGGCTGGGTTCTGGACGGCGGCGTCCATTACACCGACCAGTTCATCTACTTCCTCGGCGAAGCGACCGAGGTGTTCGCCCACGCGCGCAGCTTCGATCCGCGCCGATACCGCGACGGAGCCGCCAAACAGGACCCGATCTGGGTCACCAACGAGGACTCCTGCATCGCCATCGTTCAGTTTGCCAACGGCGCGGTCGCGGAATGGTCGTCGGTGCGCGCCGCGCCTGGACGCGGCTTCAACCAGCACATCATCTACGGCGAAGACGGCTCGCTTGACTTCGGCGGCGGATTGACCCTCCGCGGACAGGAAACGAAGAACGTTGTCGGCGACTACCGCGACAGCCTCTCGGACGACGAACGCGAACGAACCTATCCCGCCGGCGTCGAAAACTCCATCGCCACCGAGCTGTGGGAATTCGCGCAGTCGATACGCGACGACTCCTACTACCCCGAAACGGACGGCGTCATCGGGATGAAAGCGATGGCGATCTGCATGGGCGCGCTTGAATCTGCCTGGATCAACGCGCCGGTGAACCTGCGCCAGGTGGAAGCGTGCCGCATCACTGGATACCAAGACGACATCGACCGAGAACTGGGCATCCTAGACACCCGATGGAACGTGTGGGCAACCTGACAGCAGCGAACGAGAAACGCATCCGAGGATGGGCGGAACCGGGCGGCGAGAGAGAGAGCCGCCTCTTTCCGCCCGTCCATCCGGACGCGGTACGCGCCCTCGGCAAGACAGGTCTGCGCGCCGCCAAGATCGGCTACGGAGCCTACCGCGCGCGGGCGGACATCCAGGAGCATCGGCAAACGCTTGCGGACGCGCTCGCCGCCGGCTGCAATCTGATCGACACCTCCACCAACTATGCAGACGGGCTGTCGGAACGGCTTATCGGCGAGACGCTGACAACGCTGATTCAACATGAAAAAATCGAGCGTTCTGAAACGATCATCGTCAGCAAGGCGGGTTATGTTCAAGGTTCCAACTACGAACGGGCGCGGCAGGCGGAAGCGGACGGCGCCCCTTATCCAGAGATGGTTACATACGCGGACGGGCTTTGGCATTGCATTCATCCTGTCTGGCTTGAGGAGGAGCTGGAGCGGTCGCTGGAACGGCTGCGTCTGGAGCGTCTCGATTTTTTGCTATTGCATAACCCAGAGTATTTTCTCTCGCATGCGGCAAAACGGGGCGTCCCCTTAAATGAGGCGCGGGAGGCGTTTTATGAGCGCGTCCAGCGCGCCTTTGAAACGATGGAGCGGTTTGCGGAGGAGGGTCTCATCGGTTGGTACGGCGTCTCCTCCAACACATTCGCCGCGCCGATGAACGACCCGACCCATGTGTCGCTGGAGCGGCTGCTGACGTTCGGCGGGCGTTTCGCCGCGGCGCAGCTGCCGTTCAACCTGCTTGAAACGGGCGCCGTCTATGAGCAGGCCGCTGAAGACGGGCGGACATTTTTACAGCTCGCGCAGGAGAACGAGATCGCTGTTTTTGTCAACCGCCCTTTGAACGCGATTGTAGACGACTCGCTGTTCCGTTTAGCGGTCTATCCGTCGGATGAGAACGCGCCGGCGCCTCTTGAAACCTTTGCGGCGGCGGCGTCTGTTGAGCGGGACATCCACTTGACATTACGAAAATGGCGCGCCGTAACTCAACCTGAAAAAAGCTTTCGCATCGGCGAAACGGCAAAGCGGCTTTACCCAAAAACAGAATCGGCAAGCGACTGGATTCATCTGTTTGAGCGTTATCTCGCCCCCGCCGCCATGTCAGCCGCGCTGGAAGCGGAAAAGCAGATCGATGAGCGGCGGCGGGACGAATGGACATCTTTAAAAAAACGGTACGCGGCGGCGATACAGGCGATGGCGCATGCGTCGGTGAGCCAGCTCAACAGGCGCGACGCGGAGAAGCGCGCCCCGCTTTGCGCCGCCTTGACCCAAGCGCTTGGCTCCTCCGCGGACGGCTTGACCTTGAGCGAACTCGCCTTGAACGCCGCCGCGTCAACATCGGGCGTCTCGGTCGTGTTAAACGGAATGAAGCGAAGCGGGTATGTCGCCGAGGCGCAGAAGCTGCTTCGCCTGCCTGACTTTGCGGAACCGCTTGCCGCCTTTCGCGCCGCGGCGGAATGGTCAAAAAACCGATAGGAGACGCCCATGGCAGAGACCATTTTTGACAAGATCATCCGTAAAGAGATTCCCGCCGACATCGTCCATGAGGATGAGCAGACGCTCGCGTTCAAGGACATCAACCCGCAGGCGCCGACGCATGTTCTCGTCATACCGAAAAAACCGATTGCGACGATTGCGGACATCAGCGACTCGGACGCGCCGCTCATCGGCAAGCTGTTCACAACAGCGGCGCAGGTCGCAGCGGATTTAGGTCTGGCGGAGGACGGGTACCGCCTCGTCGTCAACCACGGCGGACATGGCGGCCAAACAGTGCATCATCTACACATACATATTCTGGGCGGGCGCGCGTTGTCCTGGCCGCCCGGCTAACAGCGAAAGGGAGAGCATGGCTGAAGCGTACCAAAATTACATCGGCGGCGAATGGATAGACGCGCAGAGCGGCGCCGTCTTTGAAAACATCAACCCGGCGGACATCTCGGAGACGGTCGGGACGCATCCAGAATCGGCGCGGGAGGATGTGTTGGCGGCCATCAAGGCGGCTGAAGAGGCGCTGCCGGCGTGGCGCGCCATGTCCGCCCCCGCGCGCGGCAAGATCCTTTTCAAAGCGGCGCAGATACTGGAAGCGCGCGCCGAAGAGGTCGGGCGCGACCTGACCCGCGAAGAAGGCAAAACGCTCCCCGAAGGCAAGGGCGAAACGCTCCGCGCCGTTGAACTGCTGGAATGGTACGCCGGCGAAGCGCGCCGCTTAACCGGCGAAACCTACCCGTCAGGGCAGCCGAACACCTTTCTGTACACCGTCAAAGAGCCGCTTGGCGTCGTCGGTCTCATCACGCCGTGGAACTTTCCCATCGCCATACCCGCATGGAAGGCGCTTCCCGCTCTCGTCGCTGGAAATACGGTCGTCTTAAAGCCCGCCTCGCTGGCGCCGATTTCCAGCGTCCATCTGGCGCGCGCGTTGGAAGACGCGGGGCTGCCGCCTGGGACGCTGAACCTTGTAACCGGTCCGGGCAGCGCTGTCGGAGACGAGCTGGCGATGAACCCCGCCGTCAAAGCGGTTTCGTTCACCGGCTCCAACGCGGTCGGAACGCGCCTCTACGGAGCCGTCACCGGACGCGGCGCCAAATGCCAATGCGAAATGGGGGGCAAAAACCCGGTCATCGTTCTAGAAGACGCCGACATCGACAAAGCGGTCGACACGGTCGTCGCCGGCGCCATGTGGTCGACCGGGCAAAAATGCACCGCCACCAGCCGCGTCTTTGTACACCGCTCATTAGAGCGGGCGTTCACCGACCTGCTCATCGAAAAAGTGAACGGGCTGAAGGTCGGCGACGGCTCAAAAGAGGGTACGCAGATCGGTCCCGCCGTCGATGAACGGCAGCTGAAAAGCATCTTAGGCTACATCGAAATCGGCAAAAACGAGGGCGCCGACATCGTCGCTGGCGGACGGCGCCTGACCGGCGGCGACTACGACAAGGGCTACTACGTAGAGCCGACCGTCTTCACCGGCGTTCGCAGCGGCATGCGCATCGCCCAGGAGGAAATCTTCGGTCCCGTCGTCGCTGTCATGCCGTTCACCGAGTTTGACGAGGCGATGGACGCCGCAAACGATGTTGAATACGGCTTGTCCGCCAGCATCGTTACAGGCGATCTCCAGCGGACGTTCGAATACATCAACCGAATCGAGGCGGGTCTTGTCCATGTGAACGCGCAGACGGCGGGCGCGGAGGTGCAGGTTCCGTTCGGCGGGTATAAAGGCTCCAGCACCGGAACGCGCGAACAGGGCAGCGCGGCGGTCGAGTTTTATACCCAGATCAAGACCGTTTACCTGCATTTTGACTGAAAACGGCGCGCGGCAATGAACTTTGAAACGATACGCGAAGCGGCGGACACCTTACAATACCTGCTGGGCGGTTTGCAGTGGACGGCGGCAAAGATACGCGAAGCGGCGGACACCTTACAATACCTGCTGGGCGGTTTGCAGTGGACGGCGGCGCTGATGGTCTGCTCCATGCTGCTCGCGCTGCCGATCGGTCTGCTTCTGGCGGCGGCGCGCCTCTCCCGACACCGCCTCCTGCGCTTGCCGTGCGCGGCGTATATCGAAACGCTGCGCGGCGTTCCTCTTCTGGTGACGCTGCTCTTCGTCGTGTACGGCCTCCCCAGCGCGGCGCCCGGATGGAAGCTGAACGATTTCTGGCTGACGGTCGCCGCCTTCGCCGCATGCTACGGAGCTTATCTCGCCGAAACGTTTCGCGCCGGCATCGAGTCGGTCGACGACGGACAGAGCGAAGCGGCGCGCGCCTTAGGTCTCAACTCAACGCAAACGATGGCGTATGTGATTCTTCCTCAAGCGGCGCGCAACGTTCTCCCCGCCCTGGTCAACGACGCGGTCGCCCTTCTCAAAGACACCTCCCTAGCCTCCGTAGTCGCCATTCCTGAAATCACCCAGCTAGCGCGCCGCGAGGTCGCTTTAACCTACGATGTGTTTTATGTGTACTCCTTGCTCGGCTGCGTCTATCTCTGTTTAACGCTGTGCCTCTCCTACATTGCCCGTATCCTTGAAAAAAGGGGGTTTCGCGCTGAATCCGCTCGTCTCCATTCGCGGTCTGCATAAATCGTTCGGCAGCCTGAAGGTCTTAAAAGATGTCTCGCTGGAGGTTTACCCTGGCGAAAAGGCGGTCATTATCGGTCCCAGCGGCTCCGGAAAATCGACGCTGCTGCGCTGCGTCAACTGGCTGGAGCGGCCCGATTCTGGAGAGGTCGCCATCGACGGAAAGGTCTTAAACGAAAAAACGACCGACATCAACAAAGTGCGCGCTGAAGTCGGCATGGTCTTTCAGCGGTTCAACCTGTTCCCGCATCGAACCGCGCTTGAAAATGTCGCCTTAGCTCCGCGCCTCGCCTTGAAACACCCGCGCGAAGAGGCGGAGCGGAAGGCGCGGCGGCTCTTGAAACAGGTCGGGCTAGAGGAGAAAGCGGACGCCTACCCGAGTCAGCTCTCCGGCGGGCAGCAGCAGCGCGTCGCCATTGCGCGGGCGTTGGCGATGGACCCGAAGGTGATGCTGTTTGACGAGGTCACCTCCGCGCTGGATCCAGAGCTGGTGTATGAGGTGCTGGAAGCGATGAAGCGGCTTGCCGACGAAGGCATGACGATGCTGATCGTAACGCACGAGGTGCGGTTCGGGGAGGAGGTCGGCGACCGCCTCATCTTCATGGACGACGGGCAGATTGTGGAGCAGGGCAACCCAAGAGAGCTGCTGCGCGATCCAAAACATGAGCGGACGCAGGCGTTTCTAAAACGGGTTCTCTGGTGAATCCGCATACGCCGTCTGAACTAGGGTTGCCATGATTGAAAAGATTGCCAGGAGAATTGCTGGATGCCGATACGCCTCCCTTGACATGCCGCATCCCCGGCCGTCATTCCCGCCCTTGCGGTAAAACGCGCGGGAATCCAGAGGCGCCGCAGAAGATGTCTGCGTTCAACATTCGGCGTCAACCCCGATTCCGTCTGAACTAGGATTGCCAGGATTGAAAAGATTAACATGAGGTTTGCGAAAGCCGATACGCCGCATTCCCCAAATCCTGAAAATCCTATCCATCCTGAAAATCTTAGTTCAAAACCAAGCGCAACCCGCGCGCTTTAAACCCCCCAGCCCCCCTTTTCAAGGGGGAATCTGGTCAAACCCCTTTTTCAGGGGAATCCGACTGCTTGCTAATTGTTGGACTGCCCCTGCTTTTTTGCCCCTGCTCTTCTGTTTCTCCGCGCGTTCTTTGCTTTTTGATTTGGCTTTGTTTTTGGCTCGTCTGACGCCGGCTCCTCCGCTTGCTCTGCGGGTTCGTTTGCCGCTTCTTCCGCCTTGGGCTGTTTCTTTTTCTTTTTTTGAGATGGAGGATCCGGCAAAACGCCCTCTATCGCCCGCTCGTCGGCGTAACCAATAAAACGCTTGATAATCAGCCCCCCGCGCACAACAAGCGTCGTCGGCAGATAATTTGCCCCGCCGTAATCCTCGGCGACCGCCCGAAGTTGATCCTGCGATCCGATCAGAACATCGAAGTTGAAACTCTGTTCGCCCGCATACTCCCGCACCGCCTCCGTGTGTGCGTCCAGCGCGACCGCCGCAACCGCCAGCTTGTCTTTATACGCATTGGAAACCTTGCTGATGGTATCGACTTGGTCAACGGAGGGCTTCTGCGTTGTTTCAAAAAAACAGAGCAGCAGCGCCTCTTTTTTTGCATACTCATCATACGAACGGCTCTCGCCGGCAAGGTTGTTTAAAGTGAACGGCTTCGGCATGCCGACATTTTCCACTACCGCAGTGTTCCTCCGCTTCGAGCCGCCGCATCCCGCCGTCAACAATGCAGCCGCAAGCCATGCCGCCGTCCATACAACGCTTCGTTTCATCCCAGCCTCTCCCTTTCAATATCCCATGCGCCTGTTATGACGCCGTTTTCAACCGTCAGCGCCCGCTTATGGAGCGCGACCGTCGGGCAGATATGCGTCGGACAGATATAGAGCGCGTCGCCCACTTTCAGGTCGTTTCCGCTGTCCGCCTGCCGCGGAAGCGCGTTGTGCGGCGGGGTTCGTATTGTCCAATGCTCCTCGCTTTGCGGTCCAACCTCGGCGTCCGGCATGTTCAGGACAACGCCGCGCTCCCCAGACGGGTCCGCCGCAATCGCCTTATGCCCCAGATCGACGCAGACAACGTTCGGGCGCGGGCGCGAGATGATCCGCGTCGCCAACGCAGCCGCCGGCGCAAATCCTAAATCCGGGAGCCGAGAGCTGTAACCATGGTCATGCAGCGCAAAGGTGCCGGGCGACGCTTCAACATCCGATTGAGCGGCGTAAAACGGAAACGGCGGCGTTCCTCCCGCCGCAATCGACAAGTCCGGAAAGCCGACCCGTTCCAGACGTCCGCGCAGCCGCCGCACAACTGCCAGTATCTCTTCAGTCGTTCGGCGCCGTTCGTCTACATCCGAGGCGCGGTTGTGTCCGTCGTACGCATGCAGCCCGCGCAGCCGCAGGTTTTCAAGACTGCGCAGCCGCCGGCACAGCTGAACGGCGCGCTCGTCCGGCGCGATGCCGGTGCGCCCCATTCCGACGTCCAGATCGATCCACACATCGGCGCGGACGCCCTGCCGCTCCGCCGCTGTATTCAGCCCGCGCGCGGCGGAGAGGTCGTCCACAACGCTGCTAAAGCGCGTTTCTGGACGCTCCGCGATGAGGCGCGCCAACGCTCCCGCGTTCGGTCCGACCATCTGATAAGCAATCAGGACATCTTCGGCGCCGCAGTCGGCAAGCGTCTGCGCCTCCCGAAGCGTCGCGCATTTGTGCTTGGAAATGCCGGCGCTCAACGCCCGCCGGACGATTTCGGGGCATTTGTGCGTTTTCACATGCGGGCGCAGCCGATGCGTCTCTCCGCCGACCATCTCCACGGCGCGCCGTATGTTGAACTGAATCCGCTCAACGTCAAAAAGCAGCGCGGGAGTGAACACATCGTCCAGATTCTCAACGGGGCGCCAATCGTACATCGCGTTTCCCTGTCTCGTCTACGAGTTCTCTTCAGGCTCGTCCATCGACACCCATCGCACGGACGGGTCCGGTTCCTGCGGCTGCCGACTTTTCCTGGCGCGCCGTTTCAGTTCCGCTTTCCGCCGCAAAAGAATGGCGCGGTCCTCCATCGGCGACAGAATGCTGTTGGAGGCGGCGTCCGCTTCTTCGCTCTCCGCCGGTTCGCCGCTCATGAAATCGGGATCCAACCGCTTGTCGGGGACGGGAACGCGGACGGGGCGTTCAAGGTCAGCGGCTTGGCTGTTTTTTTCTTGAAGCTGCGCGCGTATCGCGTCCATGCGCTTCCGCGCCGCGGTCAGCGTCGTTTGCGTCTGCTCGGCGCTGTCTTCATAGAGCCGTTCTTTCAACGCTTCCAGCTCCTGACGGACATCCAGCCGTTCGGTTTCTCGGTCTTTTGGTTTACGCATGTCGTTCCGCCTTTGTTATGATGGAACATTCTCTATGGGCATATCTTACCGCATCACAGCGCGGCGCGCAAATCACCAAGAATCTGCAGCCGCGCTTGCAGTTTGGCGCGGCATGCTTCATAATGTAACTTGACGCGCATTCAACGCAAGGAGAACAGCATGCCTTCCCGCAGGGTACGATTGACGTTCCCAACAAAGCTGGTCAAAGAGCCGGTCATCTACAATGTCGGCGTGAACTTCCAAGTCGTAACCAACATCCGCCGCGCCAACGTCGAAAACAGCGCCGGCTGGGTCGTCCTAGAGATCAGCGGCGACGAGGACGCGCTGACCCGCGCAGAAGAGTATATGCGAGACCTCGGCGTAGAGGTTGAGCCAATCGTAGGCGACATCGTCGACAGCTAAGGCGGTTCCATGCCAAAACGCGACTATTACGAAGTCTTGGGCGTCAAACGAACCGCCGGACAGGACGAAATCAAAAAAGCCTTTCGAAGACTGGCGTTTGAAAATCATCCCGATAAAAACAAGGGCAAACGGGCTGAAGCGGTCTTCAAGGAGCTGTCCGAGGCGTACGCCGTTCTAAGCGACCCGAAAGAACGCGCAAAATACGACCGCCAGCTTCGCGTCGGCAATTTTCAGCAGTACGATTTCCAGGGCTTCGACAGAACGAGCGACATCTTCACGCGGTTTGGAGACGTCTTCGGCGATCTGGTCGGCAACCTGCGCCGAGACCGCGCGTCGTCCGCCCAGCAGGAGCCGAAAACGCCCGCCCGAGGCGCGGACGTTCAACATGATCTCTCCATCGACCTGTTTGAGTCGCTGAAAGGCGTTGAAAAAACGCTTGTCGTGAAGCGCGGAAAAGAGACGAAGCGCATTCGGCTCAATATCCCCGCCGGCATCGAAAGCGGAAAAACGCTGCGGGTCGAAGGCGCAGGTTACCCTGGAACGAACGGCGGACCGCCGGGCAGTCTGCGCGTCGCTGTCCATGTCAAGGAGCATCCGCAGTATCGGCGGGAGGGGCTGAATATCATCGCCGACCTGGAGACGCCGTTCACAACCGCCATCCTCGGCGGCAAGGCGCGCATCGAAACGCTGGACGGGCCGGTCAATATCAACATACCGAAGGGGGCGCAGGCGGGGCAGAAGCTGCGGCTTGTCGGACGGGGCGTGAAAAAAGGGCGGAAGGTCGGCGATTTACTGGTCAATATCGTCATCGCCGTGCCGAAGCCGCCGTTCACAAATGAGATGATCGCCCTGGCGCGAAAAATGCGCGACATCCATGAGCGCGGCAAAGACGATTGAGACGGCGGGACGCGCATGCGCCTAGCGATCTACGGAGGCACTTTTGACCCGATCCATTACGGGCATCTCATCTGCGCCGAAGAAGCGCTGGAGGCGTACCAGTTTGACGAATTCTGGTTTCTGCCGGCTGCCAGACCGCCTCATAAGCTGGACGACCCGAACCGCGCCTCCCCAGAACATCGATATGAGATGACGCGGCTTGCGATTCAGGGGCATCCCGCTTTTCGCATCTCCCGCTCCGAAATCGACCGGCAAGGCAAATCCTACGCCATCGACACGGCGCGCGAGTTTTTGAACGCCTACGGAAACGACGCGACTCTCTCATGGATCATCGGCGCCGATTCGCTCATCGAGTTTGAAATCTGGCGCGACCATGACGCGCTGCTGGACCTATGCAGGTTCATCGCCGTCACGCGGCCGAATTACGACCTGTCGCGCGCCCCGAAATGGGTTTTAGAAAAGACGGAGCTGTTTGAAATGACAGCGGTTGATCTGTCCGCGACCGACATCCGCCGGCGCGTCCGGGAGGGGCGGTCGATTCGATATCGAACGCCCGCCGCCGTTGAGAAGTACATTCATAAAAACCGACTTTACATGCGCGGCGGGGAGCGTCATAACGCAGAGGCGGAGGGGAAAAGATCATGAACATCCAGCAGCTGCGCCAAACGCGCAACTTCGGCATCATGGCGCATATCGACGCCGGGAAAACGACGACCGCAGAGCGCATCCTGTTCTACACCGGCAAGAAACATAAACTAGGAACCGTTGACGACGGAACCGCCGACATGGACTGGATGGAGCAGGAGCGCGAACGCGGCATCACGATCACCTCCGCCGCCGCCTCGTGCCAATGGAAAGGACGCACGCTCAACCTGATCGACACGCCGGGGCATGTGGACTTCACCATCGAGGTGGAACGCTCCATGCGCATACTGGACGGCGGCGTTGTCGTCATGTGCGCCGTCGGCGGCGTTGAGCCGCAAACGGAAACGGTATGGAGGCAGGCAGACCGGTATAATGTGCCGCGCATCGTGTTTATCAATAAGATGGACAGGGTTGGCGCGGATTTCTACCGCGCGCTCGATTCCATGCGCGAACGGCTCAACGCAAAGCCGACGCCGATTCATCTCCCGATCGGATCTGAAGACGCTTTTAAAGGGTATATCGATCTGATCGAGAACCGCGCCTACTTCTGGGCGGAAGAGGCTGGGGCGCATGACGCGGGAGCCGAAGCGGCGCCGATACCCTCCGAAATGCGCGAGGAGGCGGAAGCGGCGCGTATGGAGCTTGCCGAAACCGCCGCCGTTGAATCGGAAGACGACGCGCTCATTGAGGCGTTTCTAGAAACGGAAAACCTGACCCCAAACGAGATGCGAAAAGGGCTGCGCGCCGCGACGATCAAGGGCGGCGTTTTTCCTGTTTTATGCGGAGCCGTTTTGCGGAATCGCGGCGCGCAGCCGCTCTTGGACGCGGTCGTCGAGTTTCTCCCCTCCCCGCTGGATGTACCGCCTGTTGAGGGCGTTCATCCGACGACCGGCGACCCGCTCACGCGCAAGCCGGCAGACGAGGAGCCGACCGCGGCGCTGGCGTTTAAAATCGCGGCGGATCCGAATGTTGAAAAAGTGGCGTTCGCCCGCGTCTATTCAGGGCAAATCCGAACGGGCGACCAGCTGCTGAACCCGCGCGTCAAGCGGCGCGAACGCATTACGCGCATCGTCCGCATCCACGCCAACCAGCGCGAGTCGACCGCTACAGCGCAGGCGGGCGACATCGTCATGCTGATCGGACCGCGCCAAACGGCGACCGGCGACACCCTGTGCGACCCGAAACATCCGATCCTGCTGGAAGCGATACAGGCGCCGGAACCTGTCATGTCGATTGCGCTGGAGGCGCGCGCCGACCGCGACAAAGAAGAGATGGTGCGCGCGCTCCAGATTCTGCTGCAGGAAGACCCGACGCTGGAGGCGCGCGAAGACCCTGAAACGGGGCAGCAGATTCTCTCCGGCATGGGCGAACTGCATCTTGAAATCATCGTCGATCGGCTGCTGCGCGAGTTTAAAGTGGAGGCGCGCGCGTCCGATCCGCAGGTTTCCTATCGGGAGACGATACGGGCGGAAGCGGAGGCGTCCGGGCGCTTCACGCAAAAGACGGAGGATGGGACGCTGTTCGGGGAGGCGCATGCGCGCGTGAAACCGCTGCCGCGCGGAACCGGAAACCAGGTCGCGTTCGGCGCGCCTGAAGGCGCCGTCTCTGCCGCGCTGCGCTCCGCCGCGCTGGAGGGCGCCGCCAACGCCCTATCAACAGGCGTTCTGGAGGGATGCCCGCTCCAGGATGTGGAGGCGCGCATTGACGAGGCGGCGGCGCAGGAGACAATCTCCATGTCGGCCGCGGCGGCGATTGCTGTTGAAAACGCGCTGCGAAAAGCCTCGCCCGCGCTCTTAGAACCTGTCATGCGGCTGCAGGCGGTCGTTCCGTCCGAGTATCTAGGGCGGACGCTCGGCGACCTGTCGAGCCGGCGCGTTCAGATACTCGGCGTGGAAACGCAGGGCGGACTGGAGATCGTCCGCGCCGACGCGCCGCTTGCCGAAATGAAACGGTATGCGACAACGCTGCGCTCGCTGACGCAGGGGCGCGGCTCGCACACGATGGAGTTTCACCGGTACGAGATCGCGCCCGGACGGTAAATCGTTCCGCGCCCGTCATTCAGCGTCAGGGGTTGTCTCTTGAGGGGCGGTCGGCTCCTCCGCTTTTAACGCTCCCCACTGCGCTTTTTTTTTTATCAGCAGGGTCAACGGAGAGGAAGCGGCTCTTGCCCGCATGAACCCAACTGGCGACAGCGCTGGGCGTTCTGATGCGAACAATCTCCCGCGTGTCTATGTGGATGCGGTAAAGGCTCCTGGGCGAACCCGGCGCTTCTTCGTCTTCCACTGTATAAAGAACCCACTTGCTGTCCGCCGACCAGTCCATAGGCATTGCCCACGCCTCGTCTATTTTAGCAAAAGTGAGACGCTCTAGGTTGGAGCCGTCCGGGTTGATGATATAGATTTGTATGTCGGCGATCCCTTCTTCTTGCAGCTCACGGCCGGAGCCTTGGAACGCGATCTTCTTGCCGTCCGGCGACCACGCAGGGTACTCATAGGACGAGCCGCTGTTCGTTAGATTGACGACGTTGCGCCCGTCCGAACTCCTCATCATATAGAGATGGGTGGGGAAGTGTTCGATGCCCAGCGCCGCTCGCTCTTCTTCGCTGGGCGGATAACTGTTGAAGGCGATCGTCTTGCCGTCTGGAGAAACGGTCGCCCAGTATTCGTCCCTGTCCGGCGTTTTGGTGAGCTTGATCATTCTCTTGCGATCGAGATCCAACACGTAAATATCATCCCCAAAGACCCGCGCTCCTTTGACATTTCCGCGGCATGCGAGCCGCCTTCCGTCTGGGAACCACCAGGCGCCGCCTGAGATGTAGAGATGTTCGTACCCGTTGTTGTCCCGCCATTCCCCCATATCGATGAGACGCCCTGTTTCCAGCTCCAGAATGTAATGTTTGTAGTCGCCGGCGAAGAAGGAAACGTATTTCCCGTCTCGGCTAAATCTGGTGGACATGCCGAAGTCGCCTGTCATCCAGAGTCGTTCGTTCTGGCCGTCCCAGTCGATGAGGCGAAGATTTCCATCTCGGTTGATGCAGAGAGTCGGCCGCTCCAGTTTCGTCACATCTTCCAGCGGAACATAATCTTCCGCCGGCGCGGACGCGCACAGCAGAAGCAAGACGACAACGGCTGCGAACGCCGCCAAGGGTTTTGTAAAAGCGGAGAAGGCCATGTCATGCTCCTTTCAAGATGAAGGCGCGCGGGCGGACGTCATTCTTCGGCAGGGGCGTTCTCTTCCGTCCGCGTTTCTTCAGCGTCCGCCGCCTTCATTTCGCCCCACTGGTCATGCTTCTTGCCCGCAGGATCGACGGAGAGGAAGCGGCTCTTGCCCGCATGAACCCAACTGGCGACAGCGCTGGGCGTTCTGATGCGAACAATCTCCCGCGTGTCTATGTGGATGCGGTAAAGGCTCCTGGGCGAACCCGGCGCTTCTTCGTCTTCCACTGTATAAAGAACCCACTTGCTGTCCGCCGACCAGTCCATAGGCATTGCCCACGCCTCGTCTATTTTAGCAAAAGTGAGACGCTCTAGGTTGGAGCCGTCCGGGTTGATGATATAGATTTGTATGTCGGCGATCCCTTCTTCTTGCAGCTCACGGCCGGAGCCTTGGAACGCAATTTTCTTGCCGTCCGGCGACCACGCAGGATACTCATAGGACGAGCCGCTGTTCGTTAGATTGACGACGTTGCGCCCGTCCGAACTCCTCATCGTATAAAGATGGGTGGGGAAGTGTTCGATGCCCAGCGCCGCTCGCTCTTCTTCGCTGGGCGGATAACTGTTGAAGGCGATCGTCTTGCCGTCTGGAGAAACGGTCGCCCAGTATTCGTCCCTGTCCGGCGTTTTGGTGAGCTTGATCATTCTCTTGCGATCGAGATCCAACACGTAAATATCATCCCCAAAGACCCGCGCTCCTTTGACATTTCCGCGGCATGCGAGCCGCCTTCCGTCTGGGAACCACCAGGCGCCGCCTGAGATGTAGAGATGTTCGTACCCGTTGTTGTCCCGCCATTCCCCCATATCGATGAGACGCCCTGTTTCCAGCTCCAGAATGTAATGTTTGTAGTCGCCGGCGAAGAAGGAAACGTATTTCCCGTCTCGGCTAAATCTGGTGGACATGCCGAAGTCGCCTGTCATCCAGAGTCGTTCGTTCTGGCCGTCCCAGTCGATGAGGCGAAGATTTCCATCTCGGTTGATGCAGAGAGTCGGCCGCTCCAGTTTCGTCACATCTTCCAGCGGAACATAATCTTCCGCCGGCGCGGACGCGCACAGCAGAAGCGAGAACGCGGCAGCGGAAAGAGCTGTCCAACGTTTTGAAAAGGCAAAGAATCTCATGTCATGTTCCTTTCAAGTAAGAACGGGGCGTTCGCGCCGAACACGCATGTCTCGGCGCGAACGCAGGCGATTCAGCCGTCTTACAGTTCAGGGAGTGTCGTTCCAGCCTTTCACCCAGAACTGACCAGGCGCCCCGTCAGGTCGGAATTCCCGCGTTTCCGTTTTGTGTTCGGCGCTCGGCAGAGGGTCCCAATGCTTCTTGTTGATGTTTGGATCTTGATCAAGAGGGTCCAGGTTTGCGTTTACAAGGCGCGTCTCTCCTTTTAGGTAGTAGCGCCATGCTGGATCGTTCGCTTGATCATGCGTTTGTTCATCGTATGTTCTCCTGTCGCATTTAAATTTTTAGCAAATGCGTATCGCCGCGCTGCAACAGATTTCAACGCAAGCAAACCCATGCTACAAAAACATCATAATATACGGCGGGACATAGCGTCAACATTTTTTCAAGCGCCGTTCTTAAGAAGCCGTACCGGCAAATAGACGCGGGCGGTTTCTGCGCCGCCTCTGGATGCGCGCAAAAGACGCTGGAAACGCCACTATCGGCGCCAGAGCCAGACCACAATCCCCGCCATCGAAAAAAGCGCGGGAGCCAAAAAGACCGCCATCACAACAAACGCGATCCGCTCGCCTCGAGAACCCGGCGGACGGAGAACCCGCTGCATCGGGTCTCTCGGCGGTATGGCAATCAGCTCCTCTTGGCGCGTCAGCCAGTTCACCGTGTAAAGGAACAGATCGCCTCCGTATGCATAAAGCTGGTTGGACGCGAAATCGGAATCGCCGAACAGCGCGAATCGGGCGCCGTTCTCCCCCTTCCCTTCAATAGCCGCCGCCATCAGAACCGGCCCCCCGACATCCCCCTTCTCCGGCTCATAGGCGGGCGGGGCGGTCGCAAGATCGTTCTCAATCCAGGACTGCGGGGCGTCGCTCCCGCTGCTTGCCAGCGGAGCATAGTCGACATTCGCCTCAAAGAGGACAGGCGAGGCGAGAGGAAATGGAATCGAACCGATCGACCGATGCAGCCCCGCCGTAATCTGATGGCGCGGCTCCAGCTGCGCCGACAGAAAGAACGGGTCGGGGCTGTATTTATATTCGCTATCGATGACAGCGGCGTTTTGTATATCGGCGCCGGAACGTTTTTTTAACCAACTCCGCAGGTTTTCAAGCTTGTCCTCCTGGATCGGATCCAGCAGCGCCATGACGCGCCCGCCTCGGTCCACATACTGATCAAGCGCGTTCAGCTCGCTGGCGAGAAACGGTTCCCTCGGGCCGGCGATGACGACTGCCGCGGCGTCCGCGGGGACGCGCACCGGCGCGCGGCGCAGATCCAACGGCTCAACGCTGTAGTTCTGTTTCATCAACCCGACTTCGACGCTGGTATAGCCCGTTTCGTTCGGATCCGCGATGGAACGTTCGCCATGATTGGTCAAAAAATAAACGGCGGGCGTTTCCCCGCGCGACAACTTCAAAAGCGCGGCGGTGAAATCCGCCTCTGTCAAACTAGAGGTGCGCTCTATTCGCCCTGCCATTTCAAACGCGGCGATACCCTCATGCATGACGCCGTACTGCTGGGCGCGCCGCGGGGAGAGGTAGGGATCCACCATCTCAAAGTCGACCTTCCCGTTCGACGCGCGGCGGTATAGCGTCAGCAGATGCTCGGCGTATAAGCCGTCGCGGTAGCGCGTCGCGTCGGGGTCGGACGGATAGAACCCGATAATCTCCGCCTTTTCGGTCAACGAGTCGAGAACCGCATGGGTCTGTTCCGAAAGCGTGAAGACTTTGTCTTGGGTGGAATCCCAGTGGATGTCGAAGCGGGAGGCGGCGATGGCGTTCAACATCGCGGCGATGCCGACAGCGGCAACGGCGCTGAATGCCGCGGCGGCTCCATGGGCGGCCGCCCTCCCTGTAAAGAGGTCGGCAAGCTGGTCCCTTCCCCATAGAAAAACCGCGCCAACGCCGGCGGCGCCGATCCAAAACGGCAGATGAAACGCCAGCGAACGAAACCCGCCAAACGCCCAGCCGACGCATGCGGCGATCAACATGCCGAAGCTGAGCAAGAGGCCGACAAGAACGAATCTGCGGCGGTCTGAAGAACGGTTCATTGGGCGATCCTGCGCATGCGAACGTTGTTATCGTTGAGCGGATTCTTTTCTATACAGTACGGTCAAAACAATCTACTCATTTCCATCGGAACGAGGCGGAGGAGATCGTTGTCAAATAGAGGCATACCGAAATGAAGCTAAGATAGTAGACCATGCTTTTGAGGGCAACGACTCCCTGCGAAAACCCCGTTAGATGCTGCTGAAGCGACATGTAGACGACGATCTCGCGTACCGTTCCGTAGAGAGTCGCGGTACCCGACGCCGCCGGCAGCGACTGGATCATCCAAAGAAACAGTCCGGCGCCGAGAGTCGTGACCCCCGCCACAATCTGATTCGATGAGAGCGAAGAAATGAGCAGACCGAGAGACAGCAAGCATCCGCCCAGCAGCGCCAATCCAAAATAGCCGACCAGTATCGGCAAGGCGTCCGGGTTGCCGTATCTCTGCACGAAGAGCGGATACGGCGCCGTCGCGAGCAGCATCGCGCCGACCAGAAACCAGCTGGCGAAAAACTTGCCTAAGACGATGTCCCGTTCTCGAATCGGCGATGTTGCAAGCAGCTCCATCGACCCTGCGCGGCGTTCTTCGGCGAAGGAGCGCATCGTCAGCAGCGGCGACGCGAGCGTCAACAGCACGCTCATCGTCTGTATCGCGTTGATCATCAGATCCGAAGCGGCAGTTTCAGATCTTGATCGGGAGGCGATGTTGAACGCAATATAGAAAAAAAAGCCGCACAGGAGCAGGTACGGCACGATCGTAAAGTAGGCGACGGGGGAGACGAAGTAGCTGTAGATTTCCCGTTTACAAACAGCCAGCGGCGGCGCCGTCAGACGTCTCATTGGTCGCCTCTTTGGGCTGGCGCGGCTTGTTTCATGCGGCTTCTTGCTGCGTCAGGTTTAAAAAAAGCCGCTCAAGCGACGGGCGGGCGGGCGCCAATTTCAGCAGCTCTCCTCCCGCCTCCACGACCGCGGCGGCGCATGCGCCTCGTATGTCCGCCCCCTGTTCCGCCTCGATGAGCCATGCCGGCTCCTCTTGAATATCAAGGGCGGAGTCTTTGGACGTCCGGCGGACAGACGCGGCGCCGGGAATCTGCCGAAGGCGCGCCTCCATCGCCTCGTCAAACGGGCGGGCGGCGACGACGACGGAGCCTTCCGACAAAAGCGGCGGGGCGCCGTTCTCGGTCTGAATCGACACCGCTTCCCCCGCCGCGTTGAGGCGTATGTCGCCGGCGATGCGCCCGCGGTTGATGACCAGCAGACGCCCGCAGGAGGCTTGCGCCTCCGCCAAAATATGCGTCGTCAACAGGACAGTTCGCTCCTGTCCGAGACGCTGGATGAGTCCGCGTATTTCAACAATCTGCGCGGGGTCAAGCCCGCTGGTCGGCTCGTCCAGCACCACCGCTTTCGGCTCATGAATCAACGCCTGGGCGATGCCGACCCGCTGCCGGTACCCTTTTGACAGATGCCCGACGACCCGCTTGCGCATCTCTTCCAGTCCGCACAGCTCAACCGCGTCATTGATTCGTCCGGCGATGCGGCGGCGCGCGACGCCTTTGATGGACGCGGCAAAACGCAGATACGCTTCAACGGTCATTTCAGGATAAAGCGGCGGCGTTTCGGGAAGGTATCCGATATGGCGGCGCGCCTGCATGCTCTCTTTGAACAGGTCGTACCCGGCGACCGAAGCGCGCCCCGATGTGGCTGACATGGCGCATGTGAGAATGCGCAGCGTCGTCGTTTTGCCGGCTCCGTTCGGACCGAGAAGCCCGACCGCTTCCCCCGCGTCAATTTTGAACGAAACCTGTTCAATGCCGAGGTAGCTTCCGTACCGCTTCGTCAGCCCTTCCGCCTCAATCATTCACTTTCGCCGCCCGCTATGGAGAGGACTTCTATGCTCTCGATCGCGTCTTCAGACTCGTCCGTCTCAATCATCACGCTCTCGATGGCGTCGTCTGCGCTGTCCAACGCAATCGGCTTGGTCAAGGACGCGCCGTCATGGAATTTGTAACCGACGCCCCAGACGGTGAGGATGTACTGCGGTCTGCCCGGCTCCTCTTCAACATGCTCTCGGAGTCGGCGTATGTGTACGTCAACGGTGCGTTCGCCGATGCAGTAGTCGGCGTTCCAGATGTGGTCAATCAGCTGGCGGCGGGTGAACACTTTGCCGGCGCGTTTGACGAGAAAGTAAAGCAGATCAAACTCGGTGGCGGTCAGTTTCAGGTCGCGCTCGCGGATGGAAGCGGAACGCCGCGACGGGTCGATTCGAAAGTCGCCGTTGACAAGAACGCCGTCGCCGGAGCCGGGCGATTCTTCGTTGGGAGCGAAGGAGCGGCGAATGACCGAGCGGATGCGCGCCAGCAGCTCGCGCGGGTTGAACGGCTTCACCATGTAATCGTCCGCCCCCAGCTCAAGACCGATGATCTTGTCGATGTCCTCCGTTTTTGCCGTTAACATGACGATCGGCACGTTGGAGATTTTGCGAATTTGCCGGCACACATCGAACCCGTCAATCTTCGGCATCATGATGTCGAGAAGGATGAGATGGATGCGGTCTTCGCTGTTATCGGATTGCTGCGCTTGGTTGAAGATCTGGAGCGCGGACTCCCCGTCATACGCCGGAATCACCTTGTACCCTTCCGACGACATATAGGAGTCGATCATGTCGACGATGTCTTCATCGTCGTCGACGAACATTATTCTGTAGCGGTATTCTGGCATTGTTTCACCTTCAGTTGTGCGGCGGCTCATCGGGCGATCACGATCAGCCCTCTGAAAACCGCCGCCGCAGTCTTCGCATCGTCCACATGCGCCTGCGCGGAATACACATACGGACCGATGGGAGCCGCCTGACCATTTCGGTCGATCCCGTCCCATTCAACCGACATGGCTCCGGCGGACGCTTTCGCCCGGTCGGCAAGCGTTCGTATCAACATTCCGTGCAGATCGTATATCTTTACTGTATACCATACCGGTCGATTCTGCAAGTTTCCGCCCGCATTTAAAAACAGGCGCGACCGATCCGCCTTGCCGTCTCCGTTCGGCGAAAATGGGTTCAAGCTCCATTGAACCGTGAAATTGCCCTCGTCGAAGGGCGCGGAGCGCATCTGAAACAGCGCCAGCGGCGACAGCGCGTTCGTTTCAAAAAGAAAAAGACCGCCGGTCTGCGCCGCCCGCGTCCACTCCCATCGATTCGTTGAAGCGTCCAGAAAAAAGAGGCCGACCTGCTGATTCTCCGCCGCTGAAGGAACGTTCACCGCCGCCAGCGCCGGCTTTAAAAACGGAATCTCGCTCTGCGACTCCAGCGCCGCAATCCGCGCCCCCGATGCGTCGTAAAACTCGATCTCGTTGATCTGCACCGTATGCCCCGCCTTCCCCTCTTCAATCAACAGCTCCGCCCATCTGCCGCTCATACCAGGGGGAAGGTCGATGGCGGTCGCCCCGTCGTTGAACTGGTCAGCCTCCTGCGCCAGCTGAAAATGGACGCCGTCTGCGGAGAGCCAGATGGAGGCTTTGCTTGGGCTATAAGAAACGCCCCGCTCCTGATGCGCGCGGACGACGACGCGCCCGATCGTCTCAACGCGCCCAAGATCGACCTTCCACCGTATCGGAAACGGCGCCCGCGCGGCGATCCAGGTTGACGGATAAGCGGTACGCCCGTCCGCCGCGAGCGAGGCGGGTTGACCAGGGAGAGACGCGCTCGCCTCCGCCTCAAACGCCGTTTGAAACAGCCCCTCAAAATGGTACGCCGCAAACGGCGGACGGCGGTCGTCAATGAGGCGGTGTCCGCGGTAGGACGCGAGCGGCGTCTCCTGCGGATCCATGCGTATCAGGCGGAGTCCGCGCATCGTTTCGTCGACGGAGCCGGGCGGCATCTCAATCGTCAAGCCGCTTCCGTCGCTTAGGACAACCGTTTCTTCAGGCGCCCCTTGTCCGAACGGGTCTGCCAGCTCCGCTTCCAGTTCGGCGTCGGCGCGTTCTTCCGTTTCCAGCTGTTGAACGGAAAGCCGAATGCGGTTGGCGCCAGGGCGCAATTGGACGGTTCGTCTGAAGGTTACTTCAGAGTCCGCCTGCGCGAAAAACGCCGCCGTTTGAACGATTTGGGCAGAACCGCCCATGAGCGCGACTCCTTTTAAACGTACATGCGGCGTTCCGTCCGGTCGGCGCTGCCAGCCCTCCTTCCAGCGCAGCCGGTAGAATCGACTGGGCGGGAGGTTGTCGAAGCGGACGAACGCCTCTTGGCGAGGGTCGCCGACGCCGGACGGGCAGACCAAGACGGCGGACGGCGCTGCGCCGGCGTTTCCCGTCCAGATCTCCACGACGCGGGGACCGTATGATTTCCAGCCCCGCTCCGTTTGCTCGATGACGGGCTGAAAGACGACTCCCTCGGCTGAAGTTTGTTGACCCGCGTCCAGTACCAGCTCGGAGGTATGCGTTTCAGAGCCGTCCAGAGCGGAGGGCGCCGCGGCGGCGTCTATCGAAAGCAGCAGCGGTCCGCCGTCTGAAAGGAGCCGACCTTCCAGTATCAGCGTCGGGTTGTTGGTGGAAAACCGCGCGCCCGCCAACGGATGCGTCAGTTCGATTTGAACATCGGCGGACGCTGAACAGATGGCGGCAAGCAATGCGGCGGCGACAGCGCGTTTCACCGATTCGCTTTCGGATTTAGCGGCGCGGCTTTTTTCAAGGCGCTGTTGAGAAGGTCGTCCAGCGGCGCGTCCAATTCCATGCGA
Source organism: Candidatus Poribacteria bacterium (assembly GCA_963665845.2). GTDB lineage: Bacteria > Poribacteria > WGA-4E > JAPPNK01. The sequence continues at coordinate 292,395 of OY762492.1, read as the reverse complement.
ATGTTCAGCGTCAGGTAGGGAAAGGGGGGGAAATCTTCCCATTTGACAGCGTCTTTTGCGGTGGCGACGACGGTTCGTCCGCCGGCGGCGCGTTCGATGGCGTCCCAGTCGCGCGCGCCGTATCGGCGGTGATCGGGGAACGGCATCATCTCCACGCGCGCGCCGAGGCTTCGCAGCATGGCTTCATACTGGCGCGGGTTGCCGATGCCGCACACGCCCAGTATTTCGGCGCCGTTCAGGTCGCTCAACGGGAGGCTCTCTCCGCCGCCGCTTGTCAAGCCGTATGGAACGCGCCGCGCCCGGAGGACAGGAGCCGTCGATTTCAGATACGGGCGGATTGCCGCTTCGCTGTCTTCTTCAGCCGATTCTTCTCCCTCAACCAAAACGGCGATGTCCGCGTCCGCCAGCGCCTCTGGACGTTCCCGCAGCAAGCCGGCGGGGAGCGTCCGTCCGTTGTCAAGGGGGCGCGCCGCGTCCAGCAGGACGATGTTCAGGTCGCGCGCCAGACGCAAACTTTGAAAGCCGTCGTCCAGAACGACCGCGTCCAACGGAAATTCGGACGCGAGCTCCAGCGCCGTGCGCGCCTTGTCCTTGCCCGCGGCTAGAGGGACAGCGGGATGTTTCAAGGCGAACATAATCGCCTCGTCCCCCGCCGTTTCGACATCCGCATAGATATTTTCCCCGTCCGAGACGAACGCCCAGCGGAGGCTTCGGCGCCAGAAGGTTCCGTTCTCGGTCGGTTGAAGGGGCGGGCGCGCTTTGTAGGCGCCCATGACGACGCCTGGCGCAAATCCCGACCGCGTCAAATGCTCCACAATCGTTTCAACCATCGGCGTTTTCCCCGCGCCTCCGATCGCAAGATTGCCGATCGACACGACCGGAATCGGCAGGCGTATGACGCGCGCGGCGCCCCGTCCGCGGTAAAACTCTCGCCGCCATGCGCCCGCCGCGGCGACAAGCGGCTCCAGCGGCGCGAACCATCGGGCTATCGGCGGCAGCGTTTCAACCATGCGGAGGCTCCGATCTGTCCGCCGTTTTTAAAATCAAGCGCGCGATGCGCTCCATCGCCTTTTCGTCGCCGAGCTGCGCTGCCGCCTCTTGAAACGCCTGGATTTGCGCGGCGCGTTCCGGTCCCTCTTTTTTTAAAAGAGGAAAAACCGCCTCGGCAAACTGCGCAGCCGCCGCGTTTTCTTGGTACAGCTCTGGACATACTTCGCGGTTCAGAAGCAGGTTTGGCAGCGCCGAAAAGCGAACGCTTGACAGACGGCGCGCCGCGGCGTAGGTGAACGCGGAGAGGCGGTATGCGACGACCATCGGCGTTTCCATGAGAGCGGCTTCCAGCGTCGCGGTGCCGGATTTCACCAGCGCCGCGTCCGCCGCGCGCAGCAGCTCCCATGAACGCCCCCGCAGAACAGGCAAATCCGGCGGAAACGCGGCGTCGGCGCTTTCAGGCAGCGACTCAGGCAGCGCCGCGAGCGCGTTGAGAGACGGCATTCTCTCGCGCAGAATGCGAACGGCTCCGATCATCTCACCCGCCAAACCGGCGATTTCTTTGACGCGGCTGCCCGGCAAAATCGCCAGCAGCGGCGCCTTCTCGTCCGCGCCGATTCTTCGTTTCGCTTCGTTTCGGGTCAACGCCTTCGTTTCGGCGAGAATGCCGATGAGCGGATGTCCCGCGTATTGAACATTCGCGCCGGCTTTCGCGTAAAAATCGGCGGCGAACGGAAGAACGCAAACGACCAGAGACGCCGCCCGCGCGTAACGCCGCGCGCGCTTCGGGCGCCATGCCCATGCTTTAGGCGGAATGAAAGCGACGGTCGATATGCCGCGCCGAGACGCAAATTCTAACAAGCCAGCATGGAAGTCGGGAAAGTCGATGAAGACGGCGGCGTCCGGCGGGTTCTGTTTTAACGCGCGCTTGAGTCGGCGCCGTTTCCGAAAAAATGCGGGCAGCTGTCCAGCTACCTCGGACAGCCCCATCACAGACGACGCGCCGATCTCGACCCTCAACTGAACGCCCGCCGCTTTCATCTGCTCCCCGCCCATCCCGAACGGCTCCAGTTGCGGTTTCAGCCGGCGCAGATGATTCACAAGCGCGGCTCCGTACATATCTCCGCTCGGTTCCCCCGCTGAAATAAACAGCCTCATGAGGCGGTTAGATATTCGCGCAGGCGTTTTGCGCCCTCGGCGCAATCCTGGTCTGAAGCGGCGACGGAGAGCCGAACATACTTGTCCGCCGCCTCTCCGAAGGTGGCGCCGGGAGCCGTTGCGACGCCGGTCTCCCGCAGAAGCGCCTGCGCAAAGGAGAAGGAGTCCATGCCTGTGTCGGCAATGTTGACAAGGAGATAGAACGCTCCGTTCGGTTCATAATGCGCGCCCATGGCGAAGCGCAGCGTATCGAAGACAACGCGCTGGCGTCGGGCATACGCTTTGATCATCTTGCGCACAGGCTCCTGCGGACCCAACAGAGCCGCTTCCGCCGCCTTTTGCGAGATGGACGGCGCGCAAGAATAGTACGGCTCCTGAAGCCTGACCATGAGCCGCGCCGTGTCGCCGCTTGCGACCGCGAAACCGACGCGCCAGCCGGTCATCGCGTAGGTTTTGGAAAAGCTGAAAGCGGAGACGACCCTCCCCTCCTCATCGAAGCGGGCGGGGCTGACATGGCGCGCGCCTTGAAAGGTCAACTTCTCGTACGCCTCGTCCGAAAGCAGGTACAGGTTGCGCCTGTTCGCCAGTTCTACCAGCCCGCGCGCCGTCTCTTCAGAATAGACGGCTCCCGTCGGGTTGGCGGGGGTGTTGACGACCAGCATTTTTGTTCTTGGCGTGACCAGCGCTTCCGCCGCCTCTAGATCGGGAATGAAATTGTCCTCCTCGCGCAGCAGATACGGGATAGGCTCCGCGCCGCGGGCGCGCGTCAGCATCGCGTAGTTTGTCCAGCCAGGTTCCGGTATCAGAACCTGATCGCCCTTTTCCACAACGGCGACAAAAGCGCTGGCGACGGCGCCTTCAGACCCGACCGTGACAACGATGTTCTCCGCCTGCGCATCGATCTGGTTTTCCCGCCTGACCTTCTCGGCGCACAGCTCGCGCAGAGAGTCTAGACCCGCGTTCGGCGTGTAGGCGGTGTATCCGTCCAGGGCGGCTTGATGCGCCGCCTCAATGATATGCGGCGGCGTCGGAAAATTCGGCTGCCCCGCCTCCATCCGTATGGCGCCCGGAATCTTGGACGCCATGTCCATGATGAGCCGAATGCCTGAAATCGGCATGCTGGAGGAACCGGACGCGAGGGGGCGCATGGCGGTTTTCATCCCGTCAATCCAGCGGGTTGCCGAGCTGGTTGCGCGCTTTCGGCACGGCGTTGCGTATCGGCTTGAGCGACTGAAAGTACGCCCACATGTCTTCCATGTCCTGCTGCGACATGGACTGGTAATGTTTCCAGGGCATTGGGGGGAGGATGGCGCGTCCGTCAGGTTCGCCTTGATGCTTGCCGCTGCGCATGGCGCTGATGAACTGCTCTTCCGTCCATGCGCCCAGCCCCGTCTCTTTGTCGGGGGTGAGATTGGTGGCGAAGGAGACGCCCCATGGACCGCTGAAAGAGGTCATCGTCGGCGAAATAGAGATAAAGATCCCTTCCTTCATGATGAGATCAACCGCGGCGCTTTTCGGCGCGGGAGCCGAGGCGGGATGCCCCGACAGATGCCGCGTCATATCAGGCTCCGCTCCTTTGCGGGGCGTGTGGCAATGTCCGCAGGCGGCGACCGTCTCCGCCAGATACTTTCCGCGCGCGATCTGCTCCTCCGTATCTTGCGCCTCCAGCTGCGCGAGTCCCCATGCAATCCCTGCCGCCGCGAGAGCGCCGACCGCCGCCCACCGCTTCCATTTCAACACCGCATGCCTCCGATTCTCACAACGCTTTGAAGTTCAACGTCAGCGTCAATTCGCGCCGCCATGGCTTTCCGTCCGCGCGGAGAAGCGTCATGCCGACAAGCAAACGCACTTCGTTTTCAATATAAAACAAAAAAGAGGGGGTCGCCGTGTGCGACACCACCGTGTCGCCCTCGTCCGCAAACCGCTCCATGTCAAGCCTGTAGTCGAGTCGAAAGTCGATGCGGTTCATCGCCTCGTAGAGATAGCCCGCGGACGCGGTGAGGCGGTAGGCGGATCCAAAATCGCCGTCCAGCGGGCTTGCCCATGCGGCGCGCCCCTCGATCTGCGAGCTCCATGAGATCGGGCGGGCGTACCGCGCGGACAGATCGGCGGCGGGGGCGGGGCGGTCGGCGTCCGCGTCGGATTGCGTCAAGGTGTAGCGCAGGCCGAGGGTGGCGTCGTAGCCGTAATACCTCTCGCCGATATTTTCGCGGTACAGCGCCTCGCTCATGCGCAGGGCGCCGCTGGCGCCGATCGTTTCTCTGCGCAGGTAGCCTGAATTTTGGACAATCGTTTCGAGATCGTCGAACCAGTATTTCGTGTACGTGTCGTCGCCGAACCGCTGGACATACTCGCGCTGCCGTTCGATAACCGCCGCCATTTCCAGGAGCGTTTCGGCGGGCAGTCTGCGTTCGGTAACCTCCTCTTCAGAGAAAAAAGCGTCGATGCGTTCAGCCTTGCGCAGCGCCGTCGCGTTGATGAACCTTCCCCATCCGATGCCGGCGGTAACGCTGGAGGCGGGGCGGTCGAACGCTTTTCGGTAGTCGGCGTTGAGGCTAACGGAGCCGAACAGCTTCTCTTCATCCCAGACATATTTTTTGACGCGCCCTTCCGCCGCCGCCGAATAGTAGATGGAGGCGCTGTTTTCTAGAAGCGCGCGCGACCAGACGCCGTCCGCGTCAATGGAGTATGCGAAGGGCAGCGATTCATAAAAGCGGCTGTAGTTGAAGCTGATGTCGCCGTCGTTGGCGAGCGCCGTTCCGTCGTCCCGTTCGTAATCGTAGCGAAGGTCGAAGAAGAGGCTTCTGGCGCGGCTGACGGGCGGTTTGTAGTCGAAGATGGAGACATTCTGGGCGCGCGCGTCGGGGAGCGCTGCCGCCAGCAGAAAGAGACCGGCGGCAGCCATGCATGCGGTTTTGAACATGGAGGGGGAGATGTCGGCGGGCGTTTTCATGATATGTGTTTTCCGCTCTGTTCTTTCGTTGCCTGCTCTATGCGTTTTCTGTTTCATTCGACGCTCCGTTTCGCGCGGTTGATGGGCGGGAGCCGGTCGTAAGCCGGATTCTGTTCCCGCGTTTGCTTTCGCGCCTGCGGGCGGCGGCCATTCATCTGGGGCGCGCATTGCTGCGGCGCCTCTTGCGACCTAACCCGGGGGCTGGCAGGACAGTCAATCGCCCCTCTATTCGGTCTTGCACCGGGCGAGGCTTGCCGAGCCAAGCGCGTCGCCGCGCCTGCTGGTAGGCTCTTACCCCACCGTTTCACCCTTGCCTGATACCCTTTCGGGTCCATCGGCGGTCTGCTCTCTGTTGCGCTGTCTGTGAGATCGCTCTCCCTGGGCGTTACCCAGCGCCCTTGTCCTTGGTGTCCGGACTTTCCTCATCCGCCCGATAAAACAGGCGGACGCGGCCGTCTGAACGACTCCCGCCTTTTAAGATGATACACCGCTTTCTCGTCTGGCGCTGTTAAAACAGCCCGCCCTGGTCAGATTCGTCGACAGGCGCCATGCATTCGCGCATGTCGTTGGCGGGGCTGTTGACGCGCCTGCTCACCGGGTACGCCTCCAGATCCGCGCCGCTCGGTTTCAGCAGCGGGCGCAGCAGCGACGGCTCCTCCGCCGATCCGTTCAGCCACATAGCCCAATGCTCCTCTTCAAGAAGGACAGGCATGCGGCGGTGAATCCCCTGTACCGCCGCGTTCGCTTCAGTTGTGATGACGGCGCATGATTCTTTGCCCTGCCATTCGTCCCAAATGCCGGCCGCCGCGGCGGTTTGGCGGTCGGCTCTTCGGATGAAATAGGGCTGTTTTCCGCCGGGCGTTTCGCTCCATTCATAATAGCCGGTCATGGGTACGATGCAGCGTCGGCGACGGGCAGATTCTCGGAATGAGGGCTTGTCAAACAGCGTTTCGGCGCGCGCGTTGAACATGCCGCGTCCGATGCGCGCGTCGGACGCCCAGCGCGGTATCAACCCCCAGCGCGCCATGAACGCCCTGCCGCTCCCGACAGCCGCTATCGGCTGCGACGGCGCAATGTTGTAGCGGGGCTTCAGGTCCATGTCCAGGTTGACGCCGCCCCGTAGATCAAGGAGACGCTGTAGAAACATGGCGTCCGATTCAAGGGCAAACCTCCCGCACATCTTCAACATCCTCCCGATTTTCAACTCGCCGCGCCGTCAGCATACCATAGAAGCTGACTTACGTCATCAGCTGGGACATGCCGCCTGGGGAACGCGAACGGTTTCTGCGGCGCCTGTCGGCATGTCCCAACTAAAGACGTAAGGTCAGTCAAAAAATATGGACATCCGCCGCCGCTCTGTCTATGATTTTCATGCATACATTGGGGAATCGGTTCATGAACATTCCACGCCCCCGCGGGACGCGAGACATGCTAGACGAAACGATGCGCGCCTTTCTGCGCATCGAAAACGCGGCAAGCGGCGTCTTTGAACGGTTCGGGTATGAGCCAATCCGAACCCCCATTTTTGAACGCGCCGAGCTGTTTATCCGCAGCGTCGGCGAAGAGACTGACATCGTCTCAAAAGAAATGTATACGTTTAAGGACCGCGGCGGACGCGACCTGACCCTGCGCCCTGAAGGCACCGCCGGAACCGCCCGCGCCGCCCTCGAAAACAGACTCCTCTCCCGCGGCGAAGCGCGCAAGTTTTACTACACCGGCCCCATGTTCCGATATGAACGCCCGCAGGCGGGGCGGTACCGCGAATTCTGGCAAACAGGCATCGAATCGTTCGGCTCCAACGATCCGCTCATGGACGCTGAAACGATCCTGTGCGCTCAACTCTTTTTAGACGAACTGAACATTGCGCCCGTACGCATACGTATCAACAGCGTCGGAAGCGGCGAACGACATACGTACGCCGACGCGCTCAAACAGCATCTACAGCCGCATTTTGACGATCTCGGACCGCAGGACAAGGCGCGGTTTGAACGCAACGCGCTGCGCCTTCTGGACAGCAAAGACCCGAACACAAAACGCATGCTAGAAAACGCGCCGAGCATTCTGAATTTTCTGTCCGATGAATCGCGCGCGCATCTGGACGCCGTTCAAAACGCGCTGGACGCCGTCGGGGTCGAGTATGAACTGGACCCGCGCATCGTGCGCGGTTTGGACTACTACACCGGAACCGTCTTTGAAATATCGGCTGAAGGACTCGGCGCGCAGGATGTGGTTGTCGGCGGCGGGCGGTATAACGGACTCATTGAACAGCTGGGCGGAAAATCGACCCCTGGCATCGGTTTTGCCGCCGGCATCGACCGCCTCGCCTTAGCCATGTCCGCCCAGGACTCCCCCGACGAAACGTCCCCGTCCATACAGGTCTGGGTCGTCGCCCTCGGCGAGGAATCGAGACCAAGCGCCTTCGCCCTCTTGAACGAAATTCGCCGGGCAGGCTTAAGCGCCGATATGGACTATCAAGGCAGAGGCATGCGCTCCCAGCTCCGAACGGCAGACCGCCTCAACGCCCATTACGCGGTCATCCTCGGCGAGGACGAGCTGGCGCGCGGCGAAGCGACTCTCAAAAAGATGAGCGACGGAACCCAAGAAAGCGCCCCGCTCAACGAAACAGCCGCGACACTGCGGCAATCCGTTCCGACAAACACCTAGGAGGCGACACGCATGCCAACCTACAGAACCTCTTACTGCGGAGATCTGAGAGCCGAACATGAAGGAACCCGCCAGACCCTGACAGGCTGGGCGGCAAAACGGCGCGACCACGGCGGATGCATCTTTATCGACCTGCGCGACCGAACAGGCGTCGTCCAGCTGGTTTTAGACCCCGCCATCGATGAAACCGCGCATGAAGAGGCGGCAAAGGTGCGGAGCGAGTACGTTCTCAAAATCGAAGGCTCGGTGCGCCGCCGTCTTGAAGGCGCGGTCAATCCGAAGCTGGCGACTGGGGAGATCGAACTCGCCGTTGACAACTTGGAGATACTGAACGAGGCGGAAACGCCCCCCTTCGCCATCGACGAGGACGCCAATGTGGACCCGGACACGCGGCTGCAATACCGGTATTTGGACATGCGGATGCCGCGGGCGGCGCGCAACATACGGCTTCGCCATCAGGCGTGTCAAGTCATCCGCCGGCATTTTGACGAGCTGGGTTTTCTTGAGATCGAAACGCCGTTTCTCACCAAAAGCACGCCCGAAGGCGCGCGCGATTTTCTCGTCCCAAGCCGACTGCAAGCGGGGCATTTTTACGCCCTGCCCCAAAGCCCGCAGCTGTTCAAACAGCTGCTCATGGTCGCCGGCATGGACAGATACTTTCAGATTGTGCGATGCTTCCGCGACGAATCGGCGCGCGCGAACCGCCAGCTTGAGTTCACGCAGATTGACGTCGAGATGTCGTTCGCAACGCAGGAGGACATTTTTGAAACGGTGGAAAGCCTCATGGCGAAGCTGTGGCGGCTCATTGATGTGGAGATTCCGACGCCGTTTCAACGCATGCCGTATGCGGAGGCGATGACGAACTACGGCTCCGACAAGCCCGACCTGCGTTACGGCATGCCCCTTGTCGACATCGCGCCTGAAGCGGAAAGCTCCGAGTTTCGCGTTTTCAGGTCGGCGCTGGAAAGCGGCGGCATGACGAAGGGTTTGCGGGCGGAGGGCGCCGGTTCCTTCTCGCGCCGGGAGATTGATCAGCTGACCGCCTTTGTCGGACAGCGGGGCGCCAAAGGGCTGGCATGGATGCGCTGCGTCGACGGAAAACTGGAGTCGCCCATCGCGCGCTTCTTCAGCGAAGAAAGCCTGGACAGTCTCGCGCGGCGCATGGAAGCGCAGGACGGAGACCTGCTGCTCTTTGTGGCGGATCAGCCGAAAGTGGTACATCAGGCGCTGGGCGATCTGCGCGTGGAGCTGGCAAAACGGCTGGGTCAGGCGGACCCAAATCGGTACGAGTTTGTTTGGATCGTCGACTTTCCTTTGGTCGAGTGGAACGACGAGGAGCATCGATGGAATCCGCTCCATCACCCGTTCACCTCGCCGCATCCGGACGATCTGCATTTTCTGGACAAGGATCCGTCCAAGGCGCGTTCGCTTCAGCACGATCTCGCCGTCAACGGACAGGAGGTCTGGGGCGGCAGCATCCGAATTCATCAACGCGAGGTTCAGGAGCGCATCTTCGACCTGCTCCAGATCAGCGAGGAGGAACAGCGCATCAAGTTCGGCTTTTTGCTGGACGCGCTCAAATACGGCGCGCCGCCGCACGGGGGCATCGCAAGCGGCTTGGACCGCATCATCATGCTCTTGACAGGCGAGTCGTCCATCCGCGAGGTGATTCCGTTTCCGAAGACGCAGGCAGGCGTTTCTCCCCTAACGGGCGCGCCTACCCCTGTCGACCCGGAGCAGCTGGACGAGGTGCATATCCGAACGATAGAGGATAAATGATTCGAGCTGGACTCTGGATTCCCGCCCGTTTTACCGCAGGGGCGGGAATGACGCGGAGGGGAGCCGCGTCCGATTCCCCCCTTGAAAAGGGGGGTTAGGGGGGGTTTGCGCGCGCGGGTTGCGCTTGGTTTTGAACCAGGATTGAAGGATTCGTAAGATTTTCAGGATAGCGTTTTCGGGAATTCTCTTGGCAATCCTAGTTCAGACGACCACTGCGGCGCCTAAGATTCCCGCTTGCGCGGGAATGACGACGGGAGGCGGGACGCTTGACATGGAGCCGCCGAAGCGCTACGCTCAACGTCAAACAACACTGCGGCGGGAGAACGATGAGCCGACCCAATATCCTTTTCATGATCGCCGACGACCACCGACGAGACGCCATCGGAGCGATGGGCGACCAGACAGTCCAAACGCCGACCATGGACAAACTGGCCGAGGACGGAACCGTCTTTAGTAACGCCTACATCATGGGCGGAATGAGCGGCGCCGTCTGCGTGCCGAGCCGCGCATGCGTTCATACAGGCGTCAACATTTTCGGAACCTCCATGACGCGCGAACCCGGCACCGGCGGACTCGGAACGCTGCGCCCCGAACTGGCGACCCTTGCGGGTACCTTTCGAGACGCCGGCTACGACACCTTCGCCACCGGCAAATGGCACAACGACAAAACCAGCTTTCACAAAGGCTTTTCGCATGGCGCCAACATCTTCTTCGGCGGAATGAGCGACCATCTGAAAGTTCCCATTCAGCAGTACGACCCGACAGGCGAATACGCCAACAACAGGCGCGCCATCGGCGACGGCTTCTCAACCGAGCTGTTTTCAGACGCCGCCATCGATTTCTTAGAAAACCATGACGGCTCCAACCCGTTCTTTCTTTATCTGTCGTTCACATCGCCGCATGATCCGCGCATGGCGCCGGCGCCGTATGACGCGATGTATCCGCCTGAGGAGATTCCCGTCCCGCCCAACTTCATGCCGATGCATTCGTTCGACAACGGCGAGATGCGCATCCGGGATGAAAACCTGGCGCCGTTCCCAAGAACGCCTGAAATCGTCCAGCGGCACATCAGCGACTACTACGCGATGATCACACATCAGGACGCCCATATGGCGCGCGTGTTGGAGGCGCTGGAGCGGTCGGGGCAGGCGGAGAACACGATCGTTGTGTACACCGCCGACCATGGACTGGGCGTCGGGCAGCACGGCCTCCTCGGCAAGCAGAACCTGTACGATCACAGCGTCTGCGTTCCGTGTATCCTGCGCGGTCCGGGCGTCCCGGCGGGGCAGCGCATCGACTCGCTGGCGTACTCCTACGACCTGTTTCCGACGCTGTGCGACCTGACCGACATGGCGACTCCCAACACGGTGGAAAGCTCCAGCCTGGCGCCGTTGATTGCCGGCGAAAAAAGCTCCGTCCGAAACTCTGTGTACTCCGCCTACAGACACATACAGCGCATGGTGAGAGCGGGCGACTGGAAACTGATACGGTATCCGGAGGCGGGGCAAACGCAGCTGTTCAACATCAAAGAGGACCCATGGGAGACGCAAAACCTGGCGGACGAACCGCAATACGCGACGATTCGCCGTTCGCTGAATCACGAACTGCATGGCTGGATGCAGCAGATCGACGATCCGATCAAAGACCTGCCGGCGCTCCAGTAGCCGATGTCCCTGCGCGTTCTCGCCATTTCGCATCCGGCGGTCGCGGCGGCGTATCGGCGCAAGTTTGAGCTGATTGCGCGGGAGCCGGGCGTTCAGCTTCGGCTGATTGTACCGGAAGCGTGGCGCGAAGGAACGCGCTTGGAGCGGTTTGAGACGCAAAACGGCTGCGACTGGGCGGCCGCGCTGCCGGTCGTCTGGCAAGATTATTACGCGCGGTATATGTATCGGCGCGGCTTTGCGCGGCAGTTCGATTCGTTCCAGCCGCATCTTGTGCATCTGGAGGAGGAGCCGTTCAGTTTATGCGCGGGGCAGACGTTGTGGACGCTTCGGCGGCGCGCCCCGAACGCGCGTCTCATCTTTCGCACCTCGGTTGGGATGCGCATACGGCTCAAGCCGATCGCGGCGCCGCTGCTTCGAGCGGTTGAGCGGGCGGTCTATCGGCGCGCCTCCGCCGCGTTTGCGTTGAGCGAAACGGCGGCGCGCTTTCTGCGCGAGAACGGGTTTCAGGGGGCGGCGCGCGTCTTTCCGAACGGCGTCGACACGCGCATTTTTCGTCCGCTGCCGGCGCCTGAACGGGAACGTCTGCGCCGCTCCTTCGGCGCGCCTCCCGACGCTTTCATCGTCGGTTATGCGGGTCAGCTGATTCCTGAAAAGGGGGTGGATCTGCTCCTGCATGCGCTGGCGCAGACGCCGAACGCCTACGGGCTGATTGTCGGCGCTGGACGGGAAGAGGCGGAAATGAAGGCGCTGACAGCGCGGCTGAATCTGGCGGCGCGGGTTCGGTTCACAGGCTCCTTGAAACCGCGGGGCGTCGCCGAGGCGATGAACGCGATGGACGCGCTCGCGCTTCCGTCGCGCACAACGCGGCGCTGGGTGGAGTTTTTTGGACGCGCGCTCATTGAGGCGATGGCATGCGGCGCGCCGGTCGTCGGCTCCGATTCGGGCGAAATCGCGCGCGTCGTCGACAACGCGGGCTTGATTGTTCCGGAGGGGGACGCTGCCGCTCTCGCCGATGCGTTTCAACGGCTCCAGCGCGATCCGCGGCTCGCCGCCCGCCTGCGCAAGAACGGACAGCGGCGCGTCCAAGAAAACTACGCATGGGAAAAAATCGCCGCCGACACCGCCGAGGCATACCGCGCCGCGATGGACGCGCCCCTTCATCTTGAAAGGAGCATGACATGACCTTCTCCGCCTTCACAAAACCCTTGGCTGCATTCGCGGCCGCTGTTCTCTCGCTTCTGCTGTGCGCGTCCGCGTCTGCGGAAGATTATACGCCGCTGGAAGATGTGACGAAACTGGAAAAACCGACAATCTGTCTAGATCGAGATGACGGGCTGACACTCATGGACTGGGACGGACAGAACGAACGGCTCTGGATGACAGGCAACTTCAACGGGCCCGCCAGATTTAGCCGAGACGGCAAATACGTCTGGATAAGCGCCTTCGAGAATAACGACTATACGCCTTTCCTTCTGGAGCTGGAAACGGGGCGGGTCGTCAATATGAGAGAGCGACTCGACAACAACGGCTACGAACACATCTACATCTCTGCTGGATGGTGGTTTCCGGACGGAAGGCGGCTCGTATGCCGCGGAAACGTCAAAAGAGCGCCGGTCGTGGGGGATGATATTTACGTGTTGGATCTCGATCGCAAGAGACTGATCAAGCTCACCCAAACGCCGTTCAGGGACGAGTACTGGGCGACCGTTTCTCCAGACGGCAAGACGATCGCTTTCAACAGTAAGCCGCCCACCGAAGAGGAGAGAGCGGCGCTGGGCATTGATCATTTCCCCACCCATCTCTACACGATGAGGAGTTCGGACGGGCGCAACGTCGTCAATCTAACGAACAGCGGCGCGTCCTATAAGTTCCCTGAATGGTCGCCGGACGGCAAAAAGATCGCGTTCCAGGGCTCCGGCCGTGAGCTGCAAGAAGAAGGGGGCGTCGGCGTTCACCTTTTTATGATCAATCCGGACGGCTCCAACCTAGAGCGTCTCACCTTTTCCAAAGACGGGGCGTGGGCAATGCCTATGGACTGGTCGGCGGACAGCAAGTGGGTTCTTTATACAATGGAAGACGAAGAAGCGCCGGGTTCGCCCAGGAGCCTTTACCGCATCCACATAGACACGCGGGAGATTGTTCGCATTAGAACGCCGAGCGCCGTCGCAAGTTGGGTTCATGCGGGCAAGAGCCGCTTCCTCTCCGTCAACCCTGCCGGTAAAAAAAAAGCGGAATGGGGCAAGATAAAAGAAGCGGAGGCGCCTCCAGAATAAACCCCCGCCCTTAAATTAAAGCGACCGATGAAACTGCTCAACGGACAGCTTCCAGACAGGTATGCCGCAGAACCGATCCCCTTCCGGACAGAACGGCGCGCAGTCTGAACGCTGACGGTACCAGCACGGCGCATGCAGATGCTGTCCGATGGTCGGGTGCGCCTCCTGAACCTGAAGAACCTCATCCACCGAAGCGTGAAAGATTTCCTCCTGCGCCGTATAACAGAGCCGCGTCCGCCACTTATGCGTGAAATCCATGAGCGATCCCGACTCGATGAGCCGTATCGCATGTCCGTTCGGCAGCAGGTAAAACGCGAACTCGTCCGATACGCCCGCCTCCAAGAGCCGGTTGACGCTCTCATAGGCGTCCGCGTTTGCCCGGTCGTATATCTCCTGCGCCGGCGGGCATTTGGAAAACAGCTTGGGCGATACGGCGTCCGGCTTGCCCGTATAATGCGCGCTCAAAACGGGTCGGGAGCCGGGCGTCATGCGGTGCCGCTGGTTCTGCGAATCTGCCGTATGGCTCAACTTCTTCGCAAACGTGTAATGGGTGTGATTCATGGCGCGCGACAGCTTAGAGAGCGTATGAACGTTCATCGTCTCTTCAAAATACCGGTTGCGCGACGGGTCTAGCAGCAGACGCAGCGCTTCCTTGTCCGGCAGCTGTTCAGCTGTAGCGCCGAGAACGCCGCGCGCCGCCTCCGCGACGACCGCTTCCCCGTTCGGCGCGCAGCTCAACAGAACGGAGGCGCGCCCGTTGAGCCGCTTGTCAAAGCCGCGCGTGAACTGCGCTGGATCGCCCGGCGCCGCCGACCGTTCCGACAAAAAAGCGTGTTCAGGAGTCGATTCCAGCGGTATCGGGTCGTCCAGCTCCCGCTCAAAAAGCGGGTCGATCTCCGTTACCGCCTCAACCATTTTGCGAACCAGCTCGCGCTGCTCGGTCGGCGCGTCAAAATGCTCGCACAGCCGCGCATAACGAATGAGAGTCAGCGCGCTGATCGTATGGTACAGGTAGGTGTGCGCGGCGACAGGGAGAACATACCGCGCCGTTTCATACGCTTTACGGCGGAGCGTCCGCTGCCAGCGTTCAGGGCGTTTTTTTCGCGCGGGGAAAACGGCGTAAAACTCCCGCTCAATCGCCGGCGCGAGCGCGTCAATCAGCTGAAGATACGCCTCCTGCTGCCGCTGAATTGCCGCGTTGTAGATCTCCAGCGCGGCGGGCATCATCTTCGGAACGGCAAAATGCCCCGTCTTCACCTCCACATACCGTTGGCTCACCTGCTCCGAATTGTAAAACGGATGGCTATGCAGAAAGGACCAGACCGCCGCGCGGGAGAGGTTGCTCACTGCGAAGACGAAGGTCGCATGCTGCCGCGTCGTCAGATGACCGGCAAGCAGCGTGCTGGAGGCGATGCGGTCGCGTACGGCGCGCGCTTTTTTTGTTTTAGACACCTCGTCAGGGTACACCACGCCCTTAGAGGAGTAACAAGTTCGCGCCGCTCCAACTGCCGTTTCGTAGGGTTGGCAAATCGCATCGATCAGTTTCACTTCCATCGGCGCCGATGCGAAATGCGTCATGACATGCCCCCGCCCCGCAGTGTAGCAACGTAAGCATGTCAACGAACGCATATGCGCGTCAAGTTACACCGCGCCGACAAGACGGCATGGCGGCAAAGCCTTTGACCGTTCGCTCAAATGTCCCATTAAGAGGCGTAACGATGCAAAGATGCGCCGAATGCGCTAAACTATGAACATCAACCCCAGCATCCGAGACGGAGCGAGTATGCCCCAACGGCGCTTCAAAATACATGACGGAACCGTCATCGCCCCCAGTAAAACCGTCCAAAACGGAACGCTCTGGATAGAGGGCGAACGCATCGCGCATATCGGAAACAAGCCGCCCGACAACGGGCCATGGGAGGCGGTGGACGCGGAGGGACTCATCGTTTCTCCCGGTTTTGTTGATGTCCACGTCCATGGCGGAGGCGGCGCCGATTTCATGGACGCCGACCCGAAAGCGGCCGTCGAAGCCGCTCTCTTCCATGCGTCAGGCGGAACAACATCGCTCGTTGCCGCCCTCGGCACCGACTCGCTTGACAACTGGATGCGCATGATCAAGGCGGTTCAAGAAGCCGCGCAGCAGACAGGCGGCGCGCGAATACTCGGCGTCCACATTGAAGGCGGATACTTTCACCCAAACAGGCGCGGATGCCACCTGAAACAGCATATCCGCAACCCGTCCCCCGACGAAACGCGGCGGCTGCTGACCTGCGCCGACGCGGTGCGATGGATCACCCTCGCGCCGGAGCTGCCCGGCGCCGAGCATCTGATTCGCGCCTTCTCGGAGCGCGGCATCGTCGTCAGCGCGGGGCATTCCGAGGCGACCTTTGCGCAGGTAAAACAGGCTGTTCAATGGGGTCTCCGCCACGCGACGCATCTTTACAACGCCATGTCCAGCGTCATTAAAATTCCGCCGGCGCGGTACGGGGGCGTCGTGGAGGCGGCGCTGGTTCTGGACGAGATGACCGCGGAGATCATCGCCGACGGGCTGCATATTCCCGCCGAACTGATGCAGCTGGCATACAAATGCAAGGGCGCCGAAGGGCTGGCGGTCATAACAGACGCGACGCGCGCCGCCGGCATGCCGGACGGCGAATATGTGTTCGGACGAAAAGAGGAAGGGTTTCGTTTTTTGGTTCAAGACGGAATCGCCATGGCTCCAGACGGCTCCGGTTACGCCGGCTCCATCATACGGATGATCGATGCGGTCCGCGTCGCCGTAGAGCTGGTCGGCGTTTCCTTGGAGGACGCGGTCGCCATGGCCTCTTCAACGCCGGCGGCGCTGTTGGGCGAAGAGAAACGCATCGGCAGCCTGGAACCGGGCAAACTGGCGGATGTCGTTCTTTTTAACAGGGAAGAATGGGAAGTGGAACGAACCTTTGTCGCCGGACGGGAGGCGTACGCGCGGACATGAGCCTCGACCTGTTCGATCTTAAAAACGAAAGCGGCGCCAATGTCCCGCTTGCCGCCCGTATGCGCCCGCTCGATTTGGACGGGTTCATTGGGCAGGAGAGCCTGCTGGCGCCCGGCAAACCGCTCCGCCGCGACATTGAGCGAGGGAATGTCCGCTCCATGATTCTATGGGGTCCGCCGGGGTGCGGCAAAACGACGCTTGCCAGGATCATCGCCCGCCGCTCCAGCGCCGCTTTTGAAACGCTCCATGCCGCCAACGAAGGAACCGCCGAGCTGCGTCAAAAAATCGCCCTCGCGCAAGAACGGCTCAAATTTCATAACAGGCGGACGATCCTTTTCATCGACGAAATCCATCGGTTCAACAGGGCGCAGCAGGACGCGCTTCTGCCGCATGTTGAACAGGGCGATGTAACGCTCGTCGGCGCGACGGCGGAAAGCCCCTCGTTTGAGATCATCGCGCCGCTGCTGTCGCGCGCCCCGGTCGTTCCGCTTCAACCGCTGGAGCCGCGCCATATACGCTTGGCTCTCCAGCGCGCGCTGGACGCGCCGACAGGACTCGCCCCCTTGTCGCCCGATGTGGAGCCGTCCGTTTTAGAGCGGATTTGCATGGCGTCTGAAGGGGACGCCCGCGCCGCGCTCAATATGTTGGAAACGGCGGTGTCGTCGGCTCCCGTGCAGAACGGCAGGCGCGTCGTCCGCCTTCAACAGCTGAACGACATGCTGAAACGGCGCTCCGTCGGCAAGAACCATTACGAGCTTGCCTCGGCGCTCATCAAATCGATACGCGGGAGCGATCCGGACGCGGCGCTGTACTGGCTTGCGCGGATGATTCAGGCGGGGGAAGACCCGAAGTTCATCGCCCGGCGGCTTGTGATCTCCGCCAGCGAAGACATCGGAAACGCGGACCCCGTCGGGCTGACGATCGCAACCTCCGCGGCGCATGCGGTGGAATATGTCGGCATGCCCGAAGCGCAGATCTGTCTCGCGCAGGCGGTTTCCTATCTTGCGTCCGCGCCGAAGTCGAACGCATCCTACGCCGCGCTGAACGCCGCAAAAGCCGCCGCGCGCCGTCTGCCCGCTTATCCTGTGCCGACGCATCTGCGCAACGCGCCGACGCATCTGCACCGAGAAATCGGATACGGGGACGGATACCGGTACGCGCATGATTCGCCGGACGGGTTCCTGCCTCAACAGCATCTCCCCGCCGAAATGCGCGGAACCGTCTTTTATGAACCGAAGGCGGTCGGCGCCGAAAACGCCATACGCGAACGGCTTCAAGAATGGCGCCGTTTAAATGCAGAGAGCGCTGAAGCGGATGAAGAGGACGCAAAAGAACCATGAAGAAGTGGAAAATCGCGGTCGTCTCTAAAATACATGAAGCGGGCATGAACGCCGCCGCGCCGTATGCGCATATCGAGACGCTGCCGGACGCGAAGCCTGAAACGCTGCGGCGCGGCATGGCGGACGCGCACGCGGTCATTCTGCGCGCCTTTGGACGCATTGACGCCGAACTGATGGACGCCTCGCCCGAACTGCGCGTCATCGGGCGGCACGGCGTCGGCATCGACAATGTGGACCTGAAAGCGGCGGAGGAGCGCGGCATTTGGGTCGCCTTCACGCCCGAAGCGAATGCGCAGGCGGTCGCCGAGTTTGTCATCGGGGCGGCGCTCGCGTTTCATCGGCGCATCCCCGAAGCGGATCAAGCAGTCCGAGACGGCGACTGGTCAATGCGCGACCGCGACTACGGCTTTGAGATCAGCGGCAGGACCATCGGCGTTGTCGGGGCGGGACGAATCGGGGCGCGCGTCATGGAGATTGCCGTTCAGGGCTTCTCGATGAAGGCGCTGTACTGCGACATCGTCCCGCGCCCTGATCTGGAAGCGCGTCTCGGCGCCGAAAAAACATCGCTGAACGACCTGCTCGCCCGCTCCGACATTGTCACGGTTCATACGCCCGCGACGCCGCATACCGCCGGCATGTTCAACCGCCGGCGGTTTGAGATGATGAAGCCGTCCGCGCTTTTTATCAACGCGGCGCGCGGCGTCTTGCATAACGAAGACGACCTGGTCTACGCGCTCGACACGGGGGAGATCGCCGGCGCATGCCTGGATGTGTTTGAAACGGAGCCGCTGCCGCTGGTATCCTGGCTCCTGAGCCTGCCGAACGTTCTGCTGTCGCCGCACCTGGCGGGGCAAACGGAGAGATCGATGCGCGCCATGTCGCTCGTGACGGAGGACGCGCTGCGCGTTCTGCGGGGAGAAGAGCCGCGCTTCCCCGCCAACCGCCCGCCAAACCCAAAGCCGCCGGTCCAATGAAAGCCGCGCTGCTCGGCGCCATCGCGGGAGCCGCCGCGCCGCTGCTGATTGCCGCCCTGCTGAAATTGCTGCTGCGCCGTTGACGCGGCATGGCGCTAGGCTTCCGCCTGGCGCAGTCATTTCCTCTCTCCTCCCCGTCATTTCCGCTCTCTTTCCTGTCATTCCCGCGTAAGCGGGAATCCAGAGGCGCCTCAGAAGACGTCCGCGTTCGCATGCCGACATGTCCCAACTTAAGACGTGAGGTCAGCGGAAATGACCGGTTTGGTTGTCTGCGTTTATTGCGCTAATAAGAATGTTGCGGCATATTAAATTAAATAGTATGTTTGCTGCATATCGTCGGCGGAGGATAAAGATGAAGCTTGAGCGTATCACGGAACTGGTCAAACTGGCGCAGCAAGGAAACGAGCGCGCTTTCGAACTTCTGGCGGCGCATTTCCGCCCTCAACTGGTCGCATATGTCCGCTCGAGGCTGTCAAAGTCGAACCGAAGCTGCGCAGAGGACATTGTTCAAGAAACGATGTATCGGGCATGGAGCAGCCTCTCTCAACTTCAAAACCCGCGCGCCTTTAAGTCCTGGCTGTTTGAAACGGCGCGCCGTCAAGCGATCAATTATCCGCAGTTGAAGTCTGTCCGACCCATCCTGCCGACCGACCCGGCGGCGCTTCACGGACTGGTTGCGCGGATTCGCAACAGGGGACGATGGAAGGATCGCGCCCTTCTAAAACATATCTGGGAGGAGGCGGAGAACGCGATGACTGAAAAGCAGCTGCGCGTTTTCGAGCTGCATTACAAGGAAGGGCTGACCCACGAGCAGATTGCCGACAAGGAGCAGATCCCGCTCGGAACGGTCAAATGGCTGATCCGATCGGGCGTTCAGACGCTGCAAGAAACGCTGAATGCGAAAAAATGAGCGGCGCATGAAAAATATTTGCCGTTTGACCATCTTTTTCGTCTTTCGATCTGTCATGTCATGTAACGGCTTTGGAAAGAAAGGCGTAGCGACGCGAAACGACTCGACAGGCAACAACGCGAAAGGGTTTTGCCATGAAAAAAATTGCGGAACGTTTTGACACGCGCAAACGGCGAATCAGTGTCTGGTTCATCATCTGTGCGACGCTTCTCGCGTGGTTCATTGTCGCTCCTGGATACAATCCAGGCGCTACAACAGCAACTGCGCACACAGGTATATCAGGCGGCGATCCTTCCATCGGGTCGGCATCTTACTACGGAACCGCCGACTACGTACTGGACGCCATATCTATTGGCGTCATGGGCATTGGGAACGACGGTACTGGCTCCGGCTCAACCACAGGCGTTTCAGCCTCCGCTCACGGATATGTCGAAGCAAGGCTCCTTCGGCAGCTTTTCCGGGGACGAGACATGCATAGGAATGTGCAAGTTGTCTACGATGTAGACGGCTATTCGCTCGCCTATGCGGAAGCCGGGATCTATGCCCATACCGATAATCCAGATCTATCAGGAGCTCCCAAGAGTGGGGCAATTGGTATCTACAGAAAACGGCGCAACTTGGGGCATCCTTTGGGGTGGGTGACTTACTGGGAGCGGAGAGAATCCTTTGGCATCAGCGTGCAGGCAGCGGCATCCGATCCTGGCGGCAAGACGCACTACGCATTTTGCTTCCATAGGCTAGAAGCGGCTCTAAACCCGTTCCTTTCATCACCTGGCGGTCCGATACCGCCCAGCGGTGGCGGACGCGTTAAAAACAGGGCGGAGCATCTTAAATGAAGGAGGAAACATGAAAAAACTTCACTGGATCGTTGCGGCGTTGTCGGTTCTGGTTCTTATCGCGGCGCTTCTGTGGACGCTTGTTGGCGGGCATTTCAGCTCATTGGATGCGCCTCAAACCGCGCAGGATGAGCAAACCCCCCGCCAACCCGATCATGCGGCTTTTGAAGAGCCGGCGTCGCGCGATGAGAACGGCGCCTCCGGCGAGAAAGCCGCCGAGCTTGAACCATCCTCCGAGGCGCAAGAAATGTCGACAGCGGCGATCGAAATTCCGCCTGAACTGTCCACCGTGGACGGCGTCCTGAACGAATGGGCGCGGCTTATCGGAGAAGAGTTTGACCTGTGGATTCAGACGCTTCCAGAGAGCGCAGCCGCTTTTAAAGCGCAAGATATCGCTTCTGAGAGAATCATGACGGCTCCAGAGTATGCCGTTCTGAGAGAGGCAATCAGGAGGACAATCGACGATTTTCCGCCGAACGCTCAGCATCCGATAGTCATGGCATGGCGGGCGGGGCGCATTCCGATTTCGAAGGTTCCGTGCTTCGTGAAGCTTCCGAACGGCGACATCTACAACATGCCGCCCAACACAAAGCTGATTGTGCGTTTCAAGACCCGCGCGCTGCTCTCTGCGAACGGAAAACAGGAGCTGAAAGAAAAGACGCAGCGTCAAAACGAATTGCTGGCGGATCTGGCGAAAGGTACCGCTTCTGAGGATGACACGAACGCGATGTTGAAGGAACTGAAAAGCGTGGAGGAGAGGCTGAATTATATTCATAGCCCGTCCTATTCGGACAAAGAGCGCACCTATCTTTGGGGAGACTCTGCTGAAGGTCCGTTCGAGGAAGTTGTGTTGGATCTGGGCGTTATAGAGCGCGACATAGAGACAGCAAAGAATGAGGCAAGAGCGGTTATTGAGGGTCTGCTCGCTCAACCTGGCTGGTCCACCGAAGGGATTAAACATCTGCAGCGGGAACTGGAAGCTTTGGATCAATAGACGCCGCCTGTGTCCGTTGAGAAGGGGTCAGCCCCGTTTCCGTCCGGCATGAGCGATGAGAAGATCGGCGCGGCTCCCTAAAGAGAACGCGACGGGTCGGGCTGTTGCGGATCCGCCGCGTTTTTGTTCGAAGCGCAAGCAGCGAGTTGCCTCCAGTTGAAATCATTGCGCGCTAAGTTGCGCCCTCACACCTCCTGACGGCTGCGCCCCAGCAGAACTGCTGTCAGCCCCGCCAGCGCAGCGACCGCCCCCGCCGCCCACCCGAACGGCAAGACGCCCGCAATCGGCGACGGAAACAGCAGCGCCGCCCCGATCATGGAGCCTTTGAGCGCCGCATACCCGTTCTTCTCCGACGCCTCAGGGGAGTACACAATCACGGCGTACATCTACCGCTGGGACCTGTCGGTTTACGAGGTGAGTTACACCGTGACGGTCGGATCGAGAATGAGCGCGCAATAGAATCGAAAGGTGGATCACATGTCTCGCAAAACGCAAATTACGGCGGGGATCGCTGTCGCCGCGGTATTGGCGATGCTCATAGGATTCTGGATCGCGGTCGAATCTGCAGAAAAGAAATCGGAATCCGCGCAAAAAGAACGCGCTGAGGCCGCTCTCACAGAGTTTGAGCAAACGCCTCCGCAAACTCTGCAAGCGGAACCGGAACCTGAAGAGGAGACAACCATGCCCGCGCAAGCGGACGCAGGACCCTACAACTTTGAAAACTGGGAAGACGCTATCAACGCGGTGGCCGATCTTGTTGGAATGGAAATCGACGCGCAGATAAAAGAGCGGGGCGATGAGGTGAAAGACATTGGAGACTATGCCCTGCCCGCGTACCAAGCAGTTCGTGGGCGCATATGGGAGACGAATGAATTTCCCGAACTTCGCAAGGCGATCGCTCCTTATCTTCCTGGGGCTCCAGATAACGGAAGCGGCCGCATTCCTGCAGAAGAGTTTGATCCTGTTCGTCTCGCAGTTCGCGCGGGGCGTCTTCCAGGTCAATCGCTCAAGAGCAAGCTGACGCTTCCAAACGGCGAAATCTACTATTCAGATGAGAAAGAGGATGTCGCGATCACATGGCAGCGCGAGCGCATTTCCGCAGAAAAGAGGAAAGCTCTTGCCCGTTTTGAGAGCGCCCGTTCGGCTCTTGAGGCGCGTTTAGCCGAGTCGCCCGACGACAAAGCGATGCAGAAAAAGATGAGCGAACTTCTCACCGCGATAGAGCGGCTCAAGACTCCCCAAGTGACGCGGTATGAAGCGTTTTCATTCAAGGGCGATCCTACGCATCCAGAATATAAAATCACGTTTATTGATCTAGGGGTGATCAAATAATCGCGGCGGTTCGGACTACACCTCCTGACGGCTGCGCCCCAGCAGAACCGCCGTCAGCCCCGCCAGCGCAGCGACCGCCCCCGCCGCCCACCCGAACGGCAAGACGCCTGCAATCGGCGACGGAAACAGCAGCGCCGCCCCGATCATGGAGCCTTTGAGCGCCGCATACCCGTTCTTCTCCGACGCCTCGCGCAGGAGCGGCAGCCGCGTCCAAACCGCGGCGGCAAACGCCAAACCGACGCATGCCGCCTGCGCCGCCGACCCGACCCGCAGCGCGAATGTCAACGCGACCGCGAATGATCCCGCCGTCAAGATCCACGAGACCGCCATAGCGCGCCGCGCGCCAATCTGCAGCGGCGTTGTCATGACGCCCAGCGCTTTGTCCCGCTCCATGTCTTTGAAGGTACTGATGATATGAACGCCCGCGTCGTATAGAAAAATGGTCGCAAACGAAAACCAGACGCCCGACGAGACGCCCCCCGACACGCACACCGACCCGTACACGCTCAACAGCGCGATGCCGAACGGCAGCATGACGCTCCCCCAGACGCCGCGCATTTTCAGATAGGCGTTATATGAATGCGACACGGCGACGAGGCACATCGTCAGCAGCCCGGCGATCCAGCCCATCGCAAAGCCGCTCAAAACGCACGCGATATACATCCCGGAGGCGAGGCGATGCGCCGTCTTGGGTCGGGCGCGCCCGGACGGGAGCGGGCGTTCAGGGTTCGCGGCGCGGTCATGTTCGCGGTGGAAGTAGTCGTTCTTGATCATGCCGGCAAAATAGCCGCACAGCGCGGTCGCCGTCGCCGCAAAGACGCGCCAGTTGATTCCGATCTCCGCCGCCGCCAGAACGATCCCCGGCAGCGACGCCGCAATCGGTATCGCCAGCAGCGGATACCGTATCAGCTCCAGATAGGCGCCTGTTCTGCTCCGCATGTCTTCGCCCGCCCCTTTCTGTTCTCGTCCATCCATTCATCCGCATGATAATTAGTATAATCGGCCGCCGATCCATGCCGTCATTCCCGCGTAAGCGGGAATCTTAAGGCATCACAGCCGCCGCGCCCGTCCTTTAAACCCCCCTAGCCCCCCTTTTCAAGGGGGGAATCGAACGCGGCGCCGCGAATATCCCCGTATGAGCGTACTACCCAAACCTCCGCTGTCGAGAGTGGAATATCAGCTTAGCCGCGGATGCCTGTCAACGTGATGCCCTGAATGAAATACCGCTGCGCAAAGAAGAACAGCGCCGCAACCGGCAGCGTCATAACGGTTGACGCCGCCATGAGCATCCCATACTCGGCTCCGCTCGTCGATTCGAACAACTGAAGACCCAGCGACAGGGTCATTTTGCTTTCGCTGCTGATATAGATGAGCGGGGATAAAAAGTCGTTCCACGCGCCCATGAACTGCAGGACGGCGACCGCCGCCAGCGCCGGCTTCACCAGCGGAAGTATGACGCGCCAGTACAGCCCGAAGAAGCCGCATCCGTCCAGCTTTGCGGCGTCTTCAAGGTCGCGCGGCGCGCCGAGTAAAAATTGCCGCATCAGAAAAATAAAAAACGCGCTCCCGAACAGCGACGTACCCCACAGCGGATGCAGCGTGTCGTACAACCCTAAATTCCGCGCCAGAATGAACAGCGGCACCATGGTCACCTGCGGCGGAAGCATCATGGTACAGATGAGCAGGAAAAACAGTTTGTCGCGCCCCGGCCAGCGCAGGCGCGCAAACGCATACGCCGCCAGCGAACAGGACAGCAGCTGCGCCGCGACGCTCAACGCGGTCACCATTGCCGTATTCAACACATAACGCCAAAAGCTGACAAACGAGGACGCTTCGTAGTAGTTGCGGGAAAATTTGCGGTACGCCGCCAGCAGATACGGCGCGCGATGCAGCGTCAACACAATCTTTACGCGCCCAGGCTCCACAACCGACGACGCGCGATCGGTCTTTTCAAGCGGGATCGCCTCCCTGTCCAACGGCTCTCCCCGCAGCTGAAACAGCGTCTCGTTCCAGCCGTAGTTTTGAAGTATGAACGGCTTTTTGCTGACGTAGGTCTCCCCGTTCATCTCCACCTCCGCGGTGAAGTGATGGTACGATTCATCCGCGCGTATCGGGACAATGACCGCCGCAAGACCGCTCAACTGGACAGGCGAGGCGATCTCATACGCATAGTATGAGGCGTACGGCGGCGCGGGGGCGCGTTGATAGTCGGTCCAGATTTCTTGCTCCTGAATCATTTCGCGCGGAGAAATGAGCGAACCGCCGCGAGACGCGTTCCATTTCCCGCCCGCCGCTTTATACTCGCTTCGGTCAAGACTCTGAACCGAAGGCGTTCCGAGGCGAATCGACCGGTATAGTCGGCTCCATGCGCTTTCAATCTTTTCATACGAGACGCTGTCCGCAATCTCCGCCTTGATCATCTCCGCCGATTCGTTCCATAGCCCGTTCGGTTTTTCGGCGGCGATCTGCCGCCACAGGTCGCGGGCGACATGCGTTCGGAGAGCGTTGCGCGCCGCGTCCGGATAATCGCGCCCCGTCAGAACCTGCTGCGCCTCCTCCCAGAGCAGCGACTCCAGGCTTTCTTTCAGCGCCTCCCATTTTCGTTCATCCATGGAGGAAGGTTTTTGAAACGGCTGCGTGTCGCGTTCAGCGATGTACGGCGTCCGCAAGACCCGGTACGGCAGGCGCGGGCGCAGCCTGTCGAACCAGCTGGACGGCTCCATGAACAGCTCCCTGTCCCATTTCAAACTGGTCGAGACAAGCCAGATGAACGGAAGGGCAAAAAGCGCCGATCCGAAGATAAGAACGGCATGCCGCCCCGCGCGTTTCAATCCAGATCTGCTCATGAGGAGTCGCTCGATCCGTAGTGAACCCAGCGCGGGGCAAGCTTGAACTGTATGAGCGTCAAAATGAGTATGATGCCGAACAGGATCCACGCCATCGCGGAAGCGTACCCCATTCGAAAGTAATGGAAGGCGTTGTTGAAAAGATAGTACACATAAAAGAGCGTTGAGTCGGCCGGCCCGCCTTCGGTCATGACGTACGCCTGCGTGAAAATCTGAAAGGCGCCGATGATTCCCATCACAAGGTTGAAGAAAATATACGGGGTCAACATCGGCAATGTGATTCGGATGAATCGGGCGAGGCGCCCCGCGCCGTCAATCTCCGCCGCCTCGTACAGCTGCTTCGGTACGCTTTTCAAACCGGCGAGCCAGATCACCATGCTGGAACCGGCGCTCCATAAGCCCATCAGCACAATCGCCGGTTTGGCGAGCGATTCTTCTTGAAGCCAGAACAGCCCGTCCGCGCCGAACCGCCGCGCCATCGATTCCGCGATGCCGTCCAGCCCGACAAACTGCAGCGCCGTGTTGAGCAGCCCGCTGTTCGGATTTAAAACCCATACCCAGAGAATGGAGCTGGCGACGACCGGGACAACGGCGGGCAGATAGAAAAAGGTGCGGTACGCCGCGGAGCCGCGCGTTTCGGCGCTCAACAGCATCGCCAGCCCAAGCCCGACCGCCATCCCTAACGGAACCGCCAGCGCCATATACGCCGTGTTTCCGAGCGATTTCCAAAAGACAGGGTCTTTGGTGGTCAAATAGATGTAGTTGTCCAAGCCCGCAAACTTCGCAGGGTTTAGGGCGTCGTACTCGGTGAAGCTGAGAAGTATCGAGGCGCTGACAGGTCCGATCGTCAACAGCAGGAAGCCGAAGATCCATGGCGACGCGAAGAGATAGCCCGCAAACGCCTCCTGTTTCGCGTCCGGGCGCAGCGCCCGTTGTTGAGCGGCGTATCCTCTTGCGAAGACGAGCGCCGCGCCGACCCCGACCGCGAGCAGCAACAGCGGCACGGCGATTGTCCAGTACATCGGACTGCGCGCTCGGCGCTGTTTGAGCCGTTCCAGTTCGCGCTGCGTTTCTTGCGCCCCCGTTTCGAGAGCCTCCCGCGGCGTGAACTGGTTCGGGGAAAGCGTCGCGCGGTCGAAGGCGCGGCGATGCTCATCCCAAAGCAGCTGCCCGACCGGCGTCACGGGGCGGAAGCGGCTGTATTGCATCATCCGTACGCATGTTTTGTAATGTTCGGCGAATCCGTACCGCTCCAGTTCGCGGCTGTTTTCAACGATGTTGCCAAGCGTCCATTCGTTGACGCGCGCGTTGGCGGAGATGCCGGGGACATAGAGTCTTCCGCGCGCTTTGTTGTATCGCTGGAGCGCTTGATGTTCGATCTTCGCCGCTTCAACGCCGCTCATCCACCGTATAAATTCCCATGCAGCGTCCGGATGTTTCGCCCCGCGCGGAATCGCCCATGAAAAACCGCCCGACCAAGTCAGAGGCTCATCGGCGTACGCTTCAGGGCGGGGAGCAGGGGCGACGCCAAAACGCAGATCAGGGCGCCAGCGCGCGACCGTTCCCATAAACCCGTTCGTGTCGATCTTCATCGCCACCTTGCCGTTCAAAAACGGATCCAACGCCCCCGCTTGAAAAACGGAGATGAACGATTCAACCGCCGCCCGACCCCCCAGCGCCTCGTAGACCTCCTTCATATACTCCAGCGCCTCCACGATGCGCGGATCGTCCAGCGTACAGGTCTCCCCGTCCGCGCTCATGAACCTGCCTTCGTTCTGCCATCCGTAGAGATAGAGCCAGCTGTTTCCGTAGTTTGGGATAAAACCGATCCGCTCATAGCTGCCGTCCGCGTTTTCTACGGTCAACCGAACGGCGTACTCTTTCAGCTCCGCCCATGTTGTCGGCGGCTTCGCCTTGCCCTGTTCGTCCACATAACCCGCCGCCTCAAGCAGGTCCATGTTGTAAAAGAGGACGCGCGCGTCCGAGCTGTTCGGAACGGCGTAGACGCTTCCTTCATAAACCGCCTCCTCCCAGCATGCTTCGAAGTAATCCTCTCTGCGAACGGCAAGCGGGTCGGTTCTGTCGTCCGCTTCCATAAACGGGTTGAGCGGAAGGAAGGCGCCGCGCGACGCCCATCCGCCGATAGAAAAGCGGTCTTGGTTGACAACATCCGGCGGCGCGCCGCCCGCGATGGCGGTCATGAGACGCTGCGGATTCATGCGCCCGCCTTGAACCGATTTGACGATCTTCAACGGCGGACGCGAAGAGTCGGCGTTCCAGCGGCGTTCAAATTCGTCCATCGCGGCGACGCGCCCAATCTGCGACTCGCCTTCTCCAAGCCCCCAAACGACCAGCTCAATCGGCTCTAAAGAGTCGCCCCCCTCGGCGAATGCCGCCGCGGGCAAGAACGCGCAGCAGAAGAAAGCGAATGCAAACCTCATCGATTTCAAGAGGAAACGCGAACCTGTTTCAGCTCTTCGGTCCGCGCCTTGATCGCCGGCTCGGTCGCTAACCGCTCAATCGTGGAGGCGCCGACAAATCCGTCCGCGCCCGATTTCTCGATGATATACTGGACATCGCCGGGGGTTTCGGTCGGTCCGCCGTGGGTCAAGATCAGAACCTCTTCTCGAATCTCGCGCGCCGCTTCTAAGATACGGCGCGTGATGTCAGCCGCTTCGTCATGCGTTACAGCGGTGCGGGCGCCGATGCTTCCGCCGGTCGTGGTGCCGACATGGGCGATGAGCGCGTCTGCGCCGGCGTTGGTCATGTCGCGCGCCTGCTGTTCATCGTAAACGTAAGGGATGGTGAACATGTCCTGCTCATGCGCGAGCCGTATCATTTCCACTTCGGTGTAGTATCCGAGGCCGACCTCCTCTAGGGTGATGCGGAATTCGCCGTCGAAGGCGCCGACGGTTGGAAAGTTGTTGACGCCGGTGAAGTTGAGCGCGTTCACCTTGCGCAAAAACGGTTCCATTTCGCGCGTCGGGTCGGAGCCGTTCACGCCGGCAATGACCGGTATTTCCCGCGCAATCGGCAGCACTTCCCGTTCGCCCATCTCCATCATGATGTCGTTTGCGTTGCCGTATGCGAGCAGCCCGGCAGGCGAGGCGACGCCCGCCATCCGGAACCGCCCAGAGTTGTAAATGATAATAAAGTCGGCTCCGCCGCGTTCAATGAATTTAGCGGAGATGCCTGTTCCGGCGCCGGCGCCGATGAGAGCTTTGCCTTCTTTCAGCTGGGCATGCAGGCGGTCGAGCATTTGTTGACGAGTGTATTTTTGAGCCACGCGCGTCCTTCCCGCTTTGATAATTTTCCGATGCGCTTGAAGAGAATACCGTTTATTGAGGCGGGCGTCAACATGCGTAGGCTGTCCGCGTCCGCCCGCCGGCATGTCCCAACTTAAGATGTAAGGTCAAAGAATCAGCAGGTTGCATTCCGAGGCGGCATCGGTTATCCTTCTATTCGGCTCAACACGGGCTGGATTTGAAACGACGGAGCGGACGATATGAAAGTGTTTGTGACCGGCGCGACAGGCTTCATCGGGCGGTACACGCTGCGCAAGCTGTCGGAAGCCGGGCATGAAATACGCGCCTTGACGCGCCCCGGCAGCGAAGACAAGCTGGCGGATATGCCGGACGTCGAGACGGCCGCCGGCGACATCAACGACCCCGAATCGCTGGACGGCGCGATGGATGGGTGCGACGCGGTCGTCCACCTTGTCGGCATCATTCAGGAACGCCCCGAAAAAGGCGTCACCTTTGAGCGCATCCACCTTGAAGGCGCCAAGAATGTCATTGACGAGGCGAAAAAAGCGGGCGTCTCCCGTTTCGTCTTGATGAGCGCCAACGGCGTCAAATCAAGAAAGACGGCTGTCTCCGCATACCAATGGACAAAATACGAAGCGGAAGAATACCTAAAAGAAAGCGGGCTGGAGTATACGATCTTCCGCCCCTCTGTCGTCTTCGGGCGTCCGGAGGCGGGGCAGCCCGAATTCGCTTCTCAACTGACGCGCGACCTGCTTGGTATCCCGCTCGCGCCGCTGCCGCTGTTCAAGGCGGGGCTGCCGACGCTGGCGGAGCTGGTCAAAAGCATGTTCCCGTTCGCTAAAAAGTGGCAAAGCGCGCTCGCGTCGGAAGGCTCTACGTTTGAGCTGCAGCCTGTTTCTGTCGAAAACCTGTCGGACGCCATCGCGCAGTCGGTTGATCTGCCCGCCGCGCGCAACATGACCTACGAGGCGGGCGGGCGCGAGCGGTTCCGCTGGGGCGAAATGCTGGACATTCTCACCGCCGCTTCAGGGCGTCAAAAGCCGCGCTGGAAAGCGGTCGTCCCCGCGTTCATGATACATATCCTGCTAAGCCTGCCGGGAATCCGCAGCCTGCTGCCTCTCTCGCATGATCAGCTGGACATGCTGCTGGAGGGCAATGTCTGTTTAGAAACTGCCTTTTTCCGCGACTTCGACATGGAGCCGATTCCGTTCAACGCCGAAACGGCCGCCTACGCCTCTCAAGTGGAAGCGGTCAAGCCTGAAAAAGAGGCGGAGTTCCTGCTGCGCCATTACGATCACCCTGTCCCGAATACGGGCGTGCCGCATGCCAAGTTCGGCATGTGGGTCTTTCTCGCTACGGAGGTCATGTTCTTTACGGGTCTCATCGGCGCCTATGTTGTGTTGAGAAACGCGACGCCCGACTGGCCCGACCCAAGCGAGCGGCTGAGCCTCGGCTTGACCGCCGTCATGACCTTCATACTGATCATGAGCAGCGTCTCGCTTGTGATGGGGCTGTCGGGGCTGCAGCAGGGGCGCATGGGCAAGTTCAAGCTGTATTTTGCGCTGACCGTCCTGTTCGGCGCCACCTTCGTCGGCTTGCAGGCGTATGAATGGAACCATTTCTTAGCGAAGCATCTGCCGAGCGAGGATATGTTCTGGAGCGTCTTTTACACGCTCACCGGCTTTCACGGGGCGCACGTGTCTATCGGCGTGATCGCGCTGATCTGGGTTTTTGTGCAGGGCTTGCGCGGCGTCTACACCCCGACGAGCCACAACACCGTTGAGATGACGGGGCTGTACTGGCATTTCGTCGACCTTGTCTGGATCATTCTCTTCACGATCATTTATCTCATTTAGGGGCAAGCGCCATGAGCGAACCGCAACACGCCGAAGATCACACGCCGCACGAATCGCATGACGCCGCCTACTGGAAGGTGCTGGTCGCGCTCGCCGTTTTCACCGTGATTGAGCTGGCGATACCGTCCGTTTTGCCGGAGCCGCGCTGGCTGCTGGTCGTCCTGATGATGCTGACCGCGGTCGCCAAGGCGGCGGGCGTCGCGCTGTATTATATGCACATTAAGTACGAGAAGCCGCTGGTCGCGCTGCTCGCCTTTTCCCCTATCATCTTTGTCGGCATCTTCTTTTTTCTGATCATGGCGGACATCACGGAGGTGGACAAAGGCGGCTGGACATTCCCTGAAACGCAGGTCGAAACGAAGGCGGACGAGGCGCATTAAGGTAGTACGCTCATACAAAGATATTCGCGGCGATGGCGTTTGATCGGATGATCTGTCTTTTAAGATTCCCGCTTACGCGGGAATGACGACCAGCGGCGCGGACGCTTTAGAATCAAATGAAATTCCGCATGGGCGGACAGGCGCATTAAAGCGATACAGGTTCAGGCTTGCCGCTCTCCAGCGACCTTTCCGCCGCCTTGACCGCCGCTTCGCATGCCAGGACATGCGCTTCTTCTATCTCGCACGGCGCTTTGCCTTCCGCCGCGTCCGCAAAATGTTCCAGCTCCAGCCTGTATGAGTCGGCGTACCGTTCTGGAAACGAATAGAGCGGTTTGGAGAGCGCCGCCCCGTCTTTTCCAAAGCTGGCGACGGTCGATTCAAGCCGATTCCGCATTTGAAGCATCCCGAAGGTTCCAAACAGCTCGGCGCGCTGGTCATATCCAAAGACGCATGTCCGCGACGCATCGATCAGCGCGAGCCGTCCGTCCGCATACCGCATCGTCAGCGCCATGCCTTCCACCTCCCCCCATGCTTTCAGGTCGGGATGATGCGTATAGCCCGTTGCATACGCCTCCACTGGAACCGCGTACCCATCGGCGCCGCCCATCATCCAGTTCGACATGTCGATGTCATGGACGGCGCAGTCCGACACGATGCCGCCGCTTTGAGCGAGATACGCCTTGGAAGGTATCGGCGAATCGCGCGATGTGATCTTCGCAATCTGCGGAACGGCGCCGTTCAGTTGACGCCGCAGCTCCCTGTATTCAGGATCGAATCGGCGGTTGAACGCGACCAGAAGCGTCCTGCCCGCCTGACGCGCGGCGGCGTAACACGCGCGGATGTCCTCCATGCCGCCAAGCGGCTTTTCGCATAAAACATGCGCGCCATGTTTCAGCGCCGCTAGCGTCAACGCCGCATGCGTATAGGTTGTTGACGCGACGATGACCGCGTCGGGGCGGTATTGATCAAGCGCCTCTTCGGCGTCCAGGGCGTATGGACATCCGAGCGTCTCCGCCAGCGCGGACGCCTTTTCTTCCGCCAGATCCGCGACGCATACAGGCTCAAATCGATCCGAGCGGTTTAAATTCGCCGCATGGAAATGCCCCGCCCGTCCAGCGCCAATCAGCAAGGTACGAATCAACGCGCTCTCCTACTCCTCTTTTTCTTTACCGCCAGGCTCCCAGCGGTAGATCGTACGGTCGTACCGCTCGCTGTGGAACTCAACCGGCAGCGGCAGCTCCCGAAACGTGACGATATACGGAACGCCATCGGCTTCGACAATCTGTACCGCTTTCGACTCGTAATCTTGGTTGTCGTATTTGTAGCATGTTTTGTCGAGCAGCAGGTTGGTCAGTTGATGCTCGCCGTAGTTTTTCTTTTCATCGTCGTATTCAAACAGCAGAACCGCGTTTTCAGGGAGGCTCTCGCGGGTAAAGTCGGCAATGTCGCTGAAGGTCGGCTCCATTCGGTTCCGCTCCACGACCGCCCAGTTTGCCTGCCCCATCTGCCAGCCTAAAAACAGCGTCACCGCCGCGCAGAACGCCGCCGCGGAGAGATGCGCCGCCCGCTTTTGAAACAGCCGCGCGCCGAGAGCCAACGCGCCCGCAATCAACAACGCGCCCGCCGCATGCCAGACGACCCACAGCTGCGTTCGCATGATCGCGCCGAACGCGGGCGGGTTCGCATAGCCGCGCCCCCAGTAGGTCGGTATCGACGGCGGCAGGACAAGGCATAAGATCGAAATGCCGATCCATAAAAACAGCTCCCAGCGCCGCCCCTTGAACGCATTCGACATGAGCATGCCGAGGATCAGATAAAAGGCGGGCATGCCAAAGGCGGTCGCGGAGGGCGTTTTCGTCTGCGACAGGACATGCGGAACGACAACGCCGAATCCCCATGCGAGAACGAGCCATAATTTGCCGTCCTTCTCCGAGTAGGCGCGCCAGAACATGCCGACGCATGCGACGATCGCCGGCGTGTAAAACACATGCGCCATGCGGATCGCATAATCGAACATGAGCCGGTCCCACGGCGCGCCCCACTTTTCGATGTCGCTGTTGAGATGCCGCCAAACATACTCATGCTCATGCCAAAATTCGTTCGGATATTGGAGTATGCAAAACAGCGTCCAAGGCGTTACGACAACGATGGTGCAGCCGATTAAGACCAGCAGATGTTTGCCGCGCAGGCGCATTTTTTCGATGTCGCCGAGGCGTACATACGGCAGCAGCCATGCGGTCAGCGCGACGCCCAAAACGATGGCGGCGAGATAGCTTTTGGAGAGGTACGCCAAACCTTGAGCGGCGCCGGCGAGGGCGGCGTCGCGCATTTTCCCTGTCCGAACCGCCCGCGCGACAAAGTACACCCCCAGCTCTGTCCAGAACAGCAGCGCGATGTCGATATGGTCGCTGTAAAGGTACCCGTGCGTCAGCTCGGTGAAGACGGGCGCGAATCCCTGCAGGGCGGCGGCGATCAGACCGGCGCGCTTATCCAACAGCTCGGCGCCGATCATGTAGGTTAAGACGAGGGCGCCGACGCTCAACAGCGCGGACGGGAGGCGCAGCGCAAACGCGGTCGTCCCGAACGCCGCATAGGAGAGCGCGATCGTCCACATCGGCAGTATCGGTTTATGGAGCCAGACATGGTTCGCGCCCCATGATTTGAAATCGTACGGCAGATACGGAATGTCGATGAGCGTCGGTTTGAGCGGGTGTTTCAGCAGGTTTTTGGCGACAAGCGCATGGAACGACTCGTCCCAGTAGGTGACGGCGGCATGGCCGAGATGGCGCAGCTTGACCGCAAAGGAGGATGCCGCAATCAGAATCAGCGTCAACGCCGCGCCGAAGCGGCTCCACAGGCGCATGAAAGGATGGTCGGGGCGAGTGGATTTGAACCACCGACCCCCTGCTCCCGAAGCAGGTGCGCTACCGGACTGCGCTACGCCCCGATCATCATTCTGCGTCACAATAAATCATGCTAACGCCGTCGGACGCAAAAGGCAAGAAAAGTTTTAGCGGGGTGGTACGACCATGCGATGAACTTCATTTTGACCCTAAAGCGTCGGCGCCGCCGGTCGTCATTCCCGCGTAAGCGGGAATCCAGAGTCCACCCCGAAACCGTCCGCGTTTCCATGCCGGGATGTCCCAACTTTAGGCGTAAGGTCAGAACTCCCCCCTTGAAAAGGGGGCTGGGGGTTTTTTCTGCGGGAGCGTCTGTTCAGAGGTTTTTTCAACGTCGCGCAGAATTCTATCGTCGTCGCGCATTAGCCGCCCTCTCTTCGCTTCTGCAATTCTCCAATTTTATCTGTGATCCATGCCGAATAAGCGGACAAGCCGCCCACGCTGACTTAAAATTATGCCACGCGCCTTTAATCAAGGCAACCAGCGCATCGCTAACCTTACGTCTTTAGTTGGCGCATGTGGGCATGCGAACGCCGACGGTTTCGAGGCGGACTCTGGATTCCCGCACGTTTTACCGCAGGGGCGGGAATGACGATTTGGGCCGCCGGACGCTTGGGGTGAACGCGGACGGTTTCTGCGATGCCTTAAGATTCCCGCTTGCGCGGGAATGACAGAAGGAGCGGCGGTCATAAACCGATCCGCGGATCGGTTTATGACCGCCGCTCATACTCCTTTAAAAAGCCCTCAAACAGCGTTCGATGCTCTTCCTCGTCCGCCAAAATCGCGATGCACATGTCTTGCGTCACATAGTCGAACCCGTCGCACAGCTTGATGATGCGGTTGTAGACGGAGATCGCTTGATTTTCAGCGTCGATGACGCCTTTGATGGAGGAGACGACGTCCGTAGTGTCTTCTACCGGCTGGAGCGACGTCTGCGTCGGCGCAAACTCCATCGACCCTGGAACGCTGCCTCCGAGCTGCTTGATGCGCGTCGCGAGCGTCTGCGAATGGCCGATCTCTTCCGTCACATCTGCCGCGAGCGACTGCTTGATCTCCTCCGCGCGCACCCCGTCCAGGTTGGTTGAGTGGGCGATAAAGTTGAGCGCCGTTTCAACTTCGCTCCAGTACGCTTCTTTCAAGCCTTCGATGATCGCGTCGCGCCGTTCCTGATCGGTCATGCAGTCGTTCCTTTCATAGAAAAAATCGCTCGTCTGTGGTAAGTATAACCTCTAAATCGTATGCGGGCAAAATTGAAACCGCCCGCCATTCGCCCAGCATGGAGATACGCTCATGAGCAGAACCTACAGAGCCGCGGTCGTCGGATGCGGCGGCATGTCGCACAGCCACGCCTCGCAATACCATCGGCATGAAAATGTGGAGCTTGCCGCCTGCGCGGACATCCGCCAAGAACCGATGGATGTGTATGAGGAGCGGTACGGCGTCAAGGCGCATTACACCGACTACCAGAAGATGCTGGAGAACGAAGGCATTGACCTTGTCAGCGTCTGCACATGGATACCGCTGCATGGACCGATCAGCATCGCCGCGGCGGAGGCGGGCGCGAAGGGGGTCATTTGCGAGAAGCCGATGTCGGACACGCTCAAAGAGGCGGATGAGATGATCGCCGCCGCGGACGCCAACGGAACGAAGCTCGCCGTCGGGCATCAGCTGCGGTTTCACGCGCCGTATACAGGCGTCGCGTCGCTTCTAGAGGGGGGAGCGGTCGGCGATGTGACGCATATCCACGGGCATTGCCGAGGCGGCGACCTGATGGACAACGCGACCCATACGGTCGATCTGATGCGCTGGTTCGCCGGCGACGCGCCCGCCGAATGGATCATGGGTCAGATCCACCGCGGCGGAGCCGGGGCGCGGTTCGGCATTCCCATCGTTCAAGACTCCATCGGCTACTGGAAACACAACAACGGCATCTGGGGTTTCATTGAGGCGGGAAGCGTCTCGCGCGGCGGGTACCATCACATCTTTATCTACGGAACGGACGGCGAAATGGAGCTGTCCCGCCCAGGCGGCCCCGCGATACGGTACCGCTCGGCTCAAACGGGCGGCGAATGGGAAGCGCCGCATACCCAGGGGAATTCCGCCCCCGTCGCCGACCTGATCGACGCGATTGAAAACGACCGCGATCCGCGCTCAAGCGGGCGCAACGGGCGCGCCGTTCTTGAGCTGCTGCTTGGGTTCATGGAGTCGTCTCGGCTGCATCGCCGTTTGAGCTGCCCGCTGGAACTTGACCATTACCCGCTCCAGACGATGCTGGACGACGGGGACGTTTAAAAGGAAAGGAAGCCGCATGAAACGATGGATCTCCGCTCTTGCTGCCGCGCTGTTTTTCGGGGCGGTTCATTTTGCTTCGGCTCTGCCGCGCTTCTCGCTTATGGAGGGCGAAGGGTGCCATGACTGCCACGCCAACCCCGCCGGCGCCGGCTTGCGCAACGCGCATGGGCTTCATTTTGGACAAACGGAACTCTCGGCGGTTGAAACGCGCGAGATCGAATCCTGGATCACCGAACACATACAGATCGGCGGCGACATCCGAACCCAGCTGTACGCCTATTTTGACGCTGAATCGGACGCCCCTTTTGACAACAACAATGGCGGCGGCAACGGCGACGGCCACGGCCATTTGCATGCGCCCTCAAACGGCGTCGTCAACGAGGAAAGCGACAGCGATTTTGAATTCGGCGGCTTCATGATGCAGACCGACCTGTACGCGCAGTTTATGTTGAGCGGCAACCTGCGCGTCTATGTTGAGCAAGACCTGCTGCATCACACGCGCCAAGCATACGGACTCTACGGCGATGAGGAAGCGGAAACCTATGTCAAAATCGGCGTCTTCGAGCCGAACTACGGGCTGCGCATCGACGATCACACCGCCTTTGCGCGCGGCGGAAATCCGCGCGCCCAGCATAACAATCCCGCGCCGCATCAAGTGGACGGGCTGTTTTGGGGTCCGAATCGGTCGTTCAAAGGCGTTGAGGTCGGCTCGGAGATTTTGGAGACCTACGTCACGCTCGGCGTCTACAACGCGGGTCGGTCGCCTGTTCTCCCGGACGACAACAACGCAAAGGCGTTCCTTGCCCGCGGGGAGACCTACCTTGAGATGAGCGGGTTGAATGTCATGCTTGGGGCGAATATGTATCTCAACAAGAGCGAGGCGCTTTCCTCCGACTCGCATACGGCGATTACGACGCTGTTCGGCGGCTTCGCGGGCGTCGGCAACGACAACTGGACGCTCATGGCGGAGATCGATCTGGTCGACAATTACCTCGGATCGGTCGATTATC
This sequence comes from Candidatus Poribacteria bacterium, assembly GCA_963665845.2. Classification (GTDB taxonomy): domain Bacteria; phylum Poribacteria; class WGA-4E; genus JAPPNK01. The sequence continues at coordinate 255,004 of OY762492.1, read as the reverse complement.
CGAGCGACGGCGCGGAAGGGTATGCGTTCTGGAGCGAAGGCATGCTGCGGCTGCAGAAGGGGCTTTACTTGGCGGCGCGGTTTGAGGCGTCCGACCCGGACACGGGCGCGGACAACAATTCGTTCCTGCGCGGATCGGTGGATGTGGAATGGTTCCCGATCCCGTACCTTGAGCTGAAAAACAGCCTGCGCATCACCGATCAACCCGCGGGGCTGGATACGCTGCGGGAGCTGATCGTCCAGACGCACCTCTGGTTTTAATGGTATCATGAGGTACGCCTTCTGAATTGACGACGAAAGGAGGCAAAGCCGATCGCTGAAAACGACGATGGCCGAACTGTTTGGCTTGGGGAGATTGAATTTCCTGAAGCCGTTTTGATAGCCTTGAGGGATGGCAAGCTGGTTGTCTTTGCTGGGGCCGGCGTTTCCATGGGAGAGCCGGCTTGCCTTCCCGACTTCAAAGGGCTGGCGGAGCGAATAGCCGATAGAGCGTACCGGAAATACGATGGAAAAACGCCAATAGACCGGTACCTCGGAGAGTTGTATCATCAGCATGGCGTGAAGAAGATATACGACTTTGCAGCAGAAGAGCTTTCTGGAGACACGTTGATGTACACGGAACTGCACATGAGCTTGCTTCGGATTTTTCCGAAAACGGAAGACATTCGCGTCGCGACGACGAATTTCGATCGGCTTTTTAAAAAGGCTGCAGAAGCGACGGAGGACATAGACGAATCCAAGATTGAAATCTTTCGCGCCCCGGCTCTCCCGTTGGGGGACAAGTTCTGTGGGATTGTCCATGTTCATGGGTCGGTTCTTCGTCCGGACGAGATGGTGTTGACAGACAGCGATTTTGGGAGGGCGTACCTGACGGAAGGTTGGGCGCGTCGGTTTATGATCGGCTTGCATCAAAGCAAATACAGAATCCTATTCGTTGGCTACAGCCATGAAGATACGATCCTCACTTACCTTGTCCGGGCGTTGCCTTCGGAGGAGGGCGAACAAAAACGCTTTGCGCTGGCAATCAGAGACACTGACGAATCAGAGCATCGAAAGACCAAAGATCACTGGAAACGGCTTGGGATTCGACCGATCTTCTATCCGCCTTCGAAGCCCGACAAACATGAAAAACTGACTGAAGGCGTCAAGGAGCTGGCCGAATTCATGAACTTGCGTCCGTCGGAATGGTAGGGTCATGAAGATATTTCTACAAAAATCCCCGCATGAATACAGCGATAAAGAACTAAGCCGCATTGAATACGCGCTCAATGACGATGAAAAAGTTAGATTTTTCACGAGGTCAATGGCTTCTCCTGATTGGCTTGATTGGCTTGATAAACGCGGCTATCTGAATGATCTTTTCACGGAAAACGAATGGAGCCGCAACGCTGGTCTATGGGCGCGTTGGCTTGTCGAGAAATTTGCTGTCGCCCATGCGGACAGGCTGCAGCGTGTGATTGGTCGGCGAAAGGGCCGCCTTCCTGCTTATTTTTGGAGAGAGCTAGCGAACGCTGTTCAATCCGACGATCTAAATGATGAGGCATTTGGTCAATGGGTGACGCTGCTGCTTTCGAGAGTTCCTGAAGATTCTGATCTAGGTTTGGAATTGAAAATATTGGCTGAATACTGCGTTCAAAGAAAATTGATGCGGTCCGCTTTTCGGATTTTTGAAACGATGCTGACAGCCAACTTCGATCCTGCTACTCGAGAGTTTAAGCTGGTGTATGAGCACAACCATTCTCACATGTTGTGGGTCAATATTTTGCGCCGTCAACTTGATCAGTCCGCAGAGCACACGCTGGGTCGGTTAATTCAACGATTGGAGGACAGACATGAAACACTCAGCAGATGGAAAAGCGCGAGCCTGCATCATGACCAATCGTTTTGGATAATGGGATTGATCGCTAATCTAGACCCTGTCAACAATGTCTATGGATTCGCTTCCTTGACGCTCTACGCGGCGCGGGACTGTCTTGATTGGCTGATCAAAGAGCGCAGAGAAGATGGGACGTATTGGCAACGCCGTCTTGCAAAATCGGAATCGCCGCTACTGCGCGCTCTTGCCGTCCATTCCGTCAGAATGGATGAAAGCATGTCTCCAAAGCCAGAGCAGAAGGCCGCATGGTTGTTGGAAACAAACCCGTTGCTGGAAATGAAGCGCATCAATGACCGGGATCCTCGCCAAGATTTATACAAACTCGCGGAGGAAATTTATCCGCGCCTCAATGATGAACGGCGTAAAGCCATGATCGAATCCGTCGCAGAGAATCGAGATGTTCGCGAACAATACGAATGGTATCACTGTCTGCTACGCTCCGATCCCGAATGCCTGCTGGCGAAGGCGGCGTTCAAGGAAGCGCAAAGCAGGCGTCCCGAATGGAAGCCGAGAAATGACTCTGGCGATAAGCGCGGCGGTGATGAATCAAAATCCGTTAGCGCAGACCAATTGCTAGGAAGACGTGGGTCGGAGTGGGTCCCCGAATTAATTGACCTGTTCAGCCAATCTTCTGGCGATTTGACTGCTGCAGTAACGAAAGCTGCAAGAACGAATTTCGACTGGAGCCGAGAACTTGCGGACGCGCTTGCAAAGGAGGGGGAATGGGAGACAGACGCTTGGTTGGGCTTGATAGAAGCATGGTCCCACGGCGACAATATGGCTGGAACCGATCTGGATAAAGACCGGTATGAGAAAGTTGTGAAATGGATAGCCAACGAGAATCTGCACGGGAAAGAAGAGCGCGATTATTTCATTATCTGGACGCTCAATTCGTTGGTGGTGAACGGCGGAGCTCCTTACGCTCTTGAATTGCTGTCTGACACAAACAGAATTGCTGCATCTCTTTGGGACAAGATTGACCAGCATGACACAGAGCTTCCCGCACCCGCTCCATTTATTGACAATCGCCCCGCATCGCGTCTTGCGCACTACTGGTTGGATGGACTTTTGCTGCTGCTCAGAAATACAGAATCCGCGCCTGAAGGACTTGAGCAAGACTGGAAAAAGGCGTTGTCAAAAATTGCGCAGGATCCATCGGCGAACGGCCGCATCGGTCGGTCAACCCTCGCTCAAAGATTTGCTCTCTTGCTCTATGTTGATCAGGAATGGACGAAAGAAAATCTGCTTCCGTCTTTTACAGATGACGACGAATTCCGTTCGGTCTGGATTGGTTTCCTGTTCCGAATGTGTCTTACCAAAGAGACAGCAGAAATTTTATACGAACCGAGCTTAAAAGCCATCGATAGAATTCTGATGGACAATAAGCTGAGCGGCGGGTTTATCGAGTACTATGTGCAAATGGCGGCGAGCTTCATCGAAGATCCGCTAGAAAAATGGATTCCAGAATTCTTCAAGCGCAGCAGCGAAGAGAATCTGCGCGATTTCACAGAGAAACTTGACAACCTCATACGTCTCAACTACTTACGCGAGCAAGAAGATGCGCTGCGCGATGTTTGGAACCGCTGGCTCAAACGGTATTGGGAAAACCGCCTTGATGGCGTTCCAAAGCGGTTTGACGACAAAGAGATCGCAAAAATGTTTTCATGGCCGATTTACTTCGGCTCCGCGTTTCCAGAGGCTGTCGAATTGGCAAGGCGGATGAAGCCGTACGAGCCGGTCGGTACAGATTTTGTTTATTGGCTCAGCAAATCTGGTCTCTGGTCAAAATATCCAGATGCAGCCGCTGAGATGCTTCTTCACTTACACAAGATCTCATCGATATGGTTTGGGAGCGGCACAGTGAAAGAGCTGATTGACAACCTCCTCGCCCTCAACCTCCCCGACAACCTCAAGCGCGACTTAGAGGACCTGCGCGCGACGCTCTCATAGCGTCTAGCCGCTTGCGTTCCAGCCGCTTCCGCCCTACAATATGCGCAACTACGGCGCAAGGACAGACCTGTCGCCCGACCCTGGACGGCGAGGAATACGCGCCTTACTTGAAGCGAAGGCAACAATGTTATGAAAGCGTTCAAGCGATTTTTTGCGCTGGCGCTCGGACTGGCGCTGGCGGGAACGCTCGCGCATGCTCAGACGCAAATATCGGGGCCGTACCTGTGGGTCATCGCCCCGACAGAAGACGCACAGGGCGGCGCGGCGTCGACCGATCTTGACCAGCTCGCCGCCGCGACCGACGGCGCCGTCACCGAAGAAGGCGTCGCTAAAAACGGCGCCAATGAGGGCGACCAGGTCGGCGGCTACGCATGGACATCCATTCAGCTGCCCGACAACGGCGACATCAACGCGATGCTCGTCAACGCCGGCGTAACGGACAACGCCGCTATGGACGACGTCAGCTCCTACGCGCTGATCGATCTTGAGTCGCCGTCCGCGCAGGAGAACGTCCTCCTCGCCTGCGGCAGCGACGACTCGATCAAGATATGGCTCAACGGCGAGGTTGTTCATAAGAACGCGGTCAACCGAGGGCGCGCGCGGTATCAGGATAAGGTTCGCGTCAACCTGAAAGCTGGAACCAACCGCGTGTTGGTGAAGGTGAGCGAGGCAGTCGACGGCTGGGGCATGCACTTCGGCATCAACGCCTACTTCACGGCAGGCGGCGTCACATATCATCCGGAGGAAATCTATATCCATGATCTGGCGGCCGCCGATCCCGATCATCCTGACCTGGTCCTGGGAAAATCTGTAGGACATATCGGCGCCGTCTCCGGATTTGGCACCGGATTTTTAGTCGCGCCTAACAAAATCCTGTCGAATCGCCATGTCATCGGCGATGCAGCCAAAACGCATCTTCCGGTTTGGATGACGAAACATGAGACCGACGGACCTGTTCATGGCTACATCACCGAAGTGATTTTCGCTCATAAAGAGTACGACATGGCGGTAGGCGTCATCAACTGGACTCGCCCCGGCTTTGAGGTACCCGCCCCCCTGACGTTGATGCGCTCGTCCGAGTTTGACTCCCGCTTCCAGCTTGCGGAGGGCGACGTTCGCATTAAGTCGATCGGACACAGCCGCAGCGGACCGAAGACGCGGCAAATCGGCGACTATGTGAAGCACAATGAGTTTGTTTTGGAACATTACCCGATCCACGCGCTAGGCGGATCGGGATCCCCTGTGTTCTTTGAAAACGGAAACGCCGTAGTAGGCGTTGTATTCGGCATCGCCGACTGGACGGCATCGTCCCTGTTCCATGATCAGCGCCATGACTACTTTGGCGATCTGACAGCGGTCATTGAAGCGCCTCTAGATCCAACCGCTCCGAAGCTCCTGGCGGGGCATGCGTCGGATGCCAAGTCCGCGGCGTATTCGCCGGACGGCCAGGCGATCGCCGTCGGCAGCGGCGACGGCGCGATTCGGATCTGGAACGCAGTCTGGAGCGGCGTCCCGAAGGCGCCGATACACACTCTTCGAGGGCATACGGCTGGCGTCCTTTCCGTCGCCTATTCGCCGAACGGCCAAACGATCGCCAGCGGCAGTTACGACGACACGATTCGGATATGGGACGCCAACACAGGGGCGCATCTCCGAACGCTCACAGGGCATAGGAATAATGTCTGGTCCGTGGCATATTCTCCGGACGGCCAAACGATCGTCAGCGGCAGCGACGACTCCACGGTACGTATCTGGAACGCCAGCGCGGGGGAGGAGATACGAGCGCTTCAAGGGCATACGTCTACGGTCAATTCGGTCGCGTATTCTCCGGATGGTCGGACGATCGTCAGCGGAAGCGCCGACAACACGATTCGGATCTGGAATGCCGACACGGGCGCGGAGATACAAACGCTTCAAGGGCATACGGCTGCTGTCCATTCCGTCGCGTATTCTCCGGACGGTCGGACGATCGCCAGCGGCAGCGCCGACGACACGATTCGGGTCTGGGACCCGAACACGGGTACGCTGGTACGAACGCTTGAAGGGCATACGAACGATGTCGTTTCGGCGGCGTATTCTCCGGACGGTTTGACGATCGCCAGCGGCAGCCGCGACTCCACGGTACGTATCTGGAACGCCAACACGGGCGCGCCGATGCAAACTCTTGAATGGTATAAATGGTGGCGTCCGGGCGCTGTCTGGTTCGCGGCGTATTCTCCGGACAGTCAGAAGATCGTCAGCCGCAGCCCCGACGATACGATTCGGATCTGGAACATCGCAATCCGCCCAATAGCGTCCGTGTCCGGTCCGAGCGAATCGCAAACAGGCGCGTTCGATGTAAAGATCGCATTCAGCTCCGCTGTTACAGGCTTCACATCGTCCGACATCGTTGTGACCAACGGCTCCGCGACCAACCTTGCCGGCAGCGGCGCCAGTTACACGGCAACAATTGAACCGTCCAGCTCAGGAGCCGTCACGGTGAGCGTTCCCGCCAACGCCGCTTCCAACGTCTGGGGGAGCAGCGAAGCCTCCAACATCTACTCTGTCGACTACCGCGCGCAACAGGTCCTGACAGGGCATACGAAAAGCGTCATTTCTATAGCGTATTCTCCGGACGGTCAGACCATCGCCAGCGGCAGCGGCGACAACACGATTGGGCTCTGGAACGCCGACACGGGAGAGCATCTCCGAACCCTGCAGGGGCATACGAATCAGGTCAGATCCGTAGCGTATTCCCCGGACGGTCAGACGCTCGTCAGCGGCGGCTTCGACGAAACGATTCGTATCTGGAACGCTAACACGGGCGCGGAGATACGAACCCTCCAATATCCGAATTGGGTCTTTACGACAGCGTATTCGCCGGACGGTCAGACGATCGCCGGCGCCGGCGGCGGCGCCGGTACGATTCCTATCTGGAACGCCGACACGGGGGCGCATATACGAACTCTTCAAGGACATAATCGGACGGTCTATTCTGTAGCGTATTCGCCGGACGGTCAGACCATCGCCAGCGGCAGCGGCGACAACACGATTCGGCTCTGGAACGCCAACACGGGGGAACATATACGAACCCTCCAGGGACATACGGATCGGGTCAGATCCGTAGCGTATTCACCGGACGGTTTGACAATCGCCAGCGGCAGCTGGGACTACAAGATTCGCATATGGAACGCCGAGACGGGGGCCCTGATACGCGCTCTTGAAGGGCATACGGCTGCCGTCTGGTCCGTGGCGTATTCACCGGACGGTCAGACGCTCGCCAGCGGCAGCGACGACAAAACGATTCGGACCTGGAACGCCAACACGGGCGCGCATCTCCGAACCCTCAAGGGACATACGGGCAAGGTCTTTTCGGTGGATTATTCTCCAGACGGTCAGACGCTCGCCAGCGGCAGCAGCGACAACACGGTTCGGATCTGGGGAGTCAGCGATCTTGCGTCTCCCCCAACAACGACCTCCTTCACGGCGCAACTGCGCCAGGGTCTCAACATGCTGCACGTTCCGGTGAACGATCCGCAGCTGGAGAAGTTGAGCGATCTGTACGCGGCGCTGGGCGGTTCTCAAGATGTCCAGTTTTTGGTGGCGTACTCTCCCGAATCAAACCTTTTCAAAGCGTATACGGAAGGCTTGGCCGGTTCCGATCTTCTGTTGTCGGACGAAACCGCTGTCATAGCCTCCATGAAAAGTGCCAAGTCCGTTACGTTCACGGGCGGGCTTCTGAAGCGGGAGGTTTCGCTGCGCGCCGGCATGAACATGATCGGCGTCACGCGCGCCGGCGCCGTGGAGACGATCGGCGATTTGACGTCTCTTACAACCGTTCCGCTGACCGTGATTGCCTTGAAGCATGACGATACCGGCAACGCCCTTTTTCAGCTCGCCAACGACTCAACCGACGCGGCGAAGGGCGGCGAGGGTTATATCGTCTTGGCGGACGCGGAAACTGTCTTGACCTTCGACGGCTCCGCATGGTCAAACGATGCGGCGACGTCCGCCGCGTCCGCGGGGGCGGCCGCGTACGACCCGTCCGCGACGCCGCTTCTTGTAGTCGAAGGCTCCGTGGCGCGGGAGGACAATCTGGAGCCGCTGAACGGCTTGGAGATTTCCATTACGAACCTGCAGACTGGACAGACCGCGTCGGATCTGGCGGGCAGCGGCTCCGCTTCCGGCGGTTTCTCCCTGCCGCTTCTGGCGTTGACAGAGGACAGCTACGCCATCGGCGACGCCTTTGATCTGCGCGTTTCCGATTCCAGCGGAACACTCGGCGTTCAGTCGGTTCGCGTCGTTCTGGACAAGGAGTCTGTTTCCGCGGGCAAGATCAACATCGGACAGCTGTTGGCGACCGCAATACCGACCAAGTCGGCGTTGCTTCCTAACTACCCGAACCCGTTTAACCCCGAAACCTGGATCCCGTTCGATCTGTCGGAGGCGAGCCGCGTCGCCGTGACGATCTACAACGCCGCCGGTCAAACCGTCCGCGTTTTACAGCTGGGCGAGTTGCCGGCTGGAACCTACCGCAGCCGGTCAAGGTCCGCTCATTGGGACGGACGGAACAGCCTGGGCGAACCTGTCGCCAGCGGGGTTTATTATGTCCGCATTGAGGCGGGTTCGTTCACGGCTTTGCGGCGCATGGTCGTCTTAAAATAAGCTGACTTCGCCCCTTGAGCGAGACAATGAGGTCTGTCTAGCCGCTTGCGTCCCAGCCCATTTCCGCCCTACAATATGCGCAGATACGGCGCAAGGGCAAACCAGGCGCCCCGACCTTGGACGATGGCGAGGAATACGCGCGGCATATGGAGCGTCTGAAGCGGTTGACAGAGCGGACGCGCCTTACTTGAAGCGAAGGAAACAATGCCATGAAAGCGTTCAAGCGATTTTTTGCGCTGGCGCTCGGACTGGCGCTGGCGGGAACGCTCGCGCATGCCCAGAAGCAAATATCGGGGCCGTACCTGTGGGTCATCGCTCCGACAGAAGCCGGACAGGGCGGCGCGAACTCGACCGATCTTGACCAGCTCGCCGCCGCGACCGACGGCGCCGTCACCGAAGATGACGTCGCCGCAAACGGAGCCAATGAGGGCGACCAGGTCGGCGGCTACGCATGGACATCCATTCAGCTGCCCAACAACGGCGACATCAACGCGATGCTCGTCAACGCCGGCGTAACGGACAACGAAGATATGAACGACGTCAGCGCCTATGCGCTGATCAATCTTGAGTCGCCTAGAGCGCAGGAAAACGTCCTCCTCGCCTGCGGCAGCGACGACTCGATCAAGATCTGGCTCAACGGCAAGGTTGTTCATAAGAACGCGGTCAACCGAGGACGCGGGCGGTATCAGGATTTGGTCCGCGTCAACCTGAAAGCTGGATCCAACCGCGTGTTGGTGAAGGTGAGCGAGAGAACCGGCGGATGGGGAATGCACTTCGGCGTCAACGCCGAATTCACGGCAGGCGGCGTCACATATCATCCAGAGGAAATTTCTATTCCGGATGAAATCTATATCCATGATTTGGCGGTTGTCGATCCCGATCATTCTGACCTGGTCCTGGGAAAATCTGTAGGGCGGATAGGGGCTGTCTCCGGATTTGGCACCGGATTTTTAGTCGCGCCTAACAAAATCCTGTCGAATCGCCACGTCATCGGCGGTGTAGCCAAAACGCATCTTCCGGTTTGGATGACGAAACACGAGACCGACGGACCTGTTCATGGCTACATCGCCGAAGTGATTTTCGCTCATGAAGAATATGACATGGCGGTAGGCGTCGTCAACTGGACCCGCCCCGACTTTGAGGTACCCGCCCCCCTAACGTTGATGCGCTCGTCCGAGTTTGACTCCCGCGTCCAGAGCGCGGGGGGCAACGTTCGCATTAAGACCATCGGACACAGCGGCGGCAAACCGAAGACGCGGCAAATCGGCGACTATGTGAAGCACAATAACTGGATCATGGCACATTACCCGGTCCACGCGCCAGGCGGTTCGGGATCTCCAGTGTTCTTTGAAAACGGAAACGCCGTAGTAGGCGTTGCGACCGGCATCGCCAACTGGACCGAATCGCGTCTGTTCCACGACCAGCGCCATGACTACTTTGGCGACCTAAAGGCAGTCATTCAAGCGCCTCTGGATCCAACCGCTCCGAAGCTCCTGGCGGGGCATGCGTCTGGCGCCAAGTCCGCGGCCTATTCTCCGAACGGTCAGGCGATCGCCGTCGGCAGCGGCGACGCCGTGATTCGGGTCTGGAACGCCAACTGGAGCGGCGTCCCGAAGGCGCCGATACATACTCTTCGAGGACATACGGCTGCTGTCCTTTCCGTCGCGTATTCTCCGAACGGTCAGACGATCGTCAGCGGCAGCGCCGACTCCACGGTTCAGATATGGAACGCCGGCACGGGAGCGAAGATACGAACGCTTCGGCATAGCAGCGCCGTAACGTCCGTCGCGTATTCGCCGAACGGTCAGACAATCGCCGCCGGCGGCGTCGGCGCGGCGGTTCGGCTCTGGAACGCGAACACGGGGGTGGAGATGCGAACTCTTGAAGGACATACGGCGATTGTCTGGTCCGTCGCGTATTCTCCGGACGGTCAGACAATCGCCAGCGGCAGCGCCGACTCCACAGTTCGGCTCTGGAACGCCGGCACGGGCGCGCCTATACGAACGCTTCCAGGGCATACGGACGATGTCAATTCCATCGCGTATTCTCCGAACGGTCAGACGATCGTCAGCGGCAGCGCCGACGACACGATTCGGGTTTGGAATGCCGGCACGGGCGCGCCTATACGAACGCTTCAAGGGCATACAAGCGATGTTTATTCCGTGGCGTATTCGCCGGACGGTTTGACGATCGCCAGCGGCAGCGCCGACTCCACGGTTCGTATCTGGAACGCCAACACGGGCGCGCCGATGCAAACTCTTGAATGGTATCAATGGTGGCGTAAGGGGATTGTCTCGTTCGCAGCGTATTCTCCGAACGGTCAGAAGGTCGTCAGCGGCAGCGCCGACGACACGATTCGGGTCTGGAACATCGCAACCCGCCCAATAGCGTCCGTGTCCGGTCCGATCGAATCGCAAACAAGCGCATTCAAGGTGACGGTCGCATTCAGCTCCGCTGTTGCAGGTTTCACATCATCCGACATTGTTGTGACCAACGGCTCTGTGACAAACTTTGCCGGCAGCGGCGCAATCTACACGGCAACAATTGAGCCGTCCAGCGCTGGAGCTGTTACGGTGAGCGTTCCCGCCAACGCCGCCGCCAACGTCTGGGGGAGCAGCGAAGCCTCCAACACCTACTCTGCCGACTACCGCTCGCAGCAGGTTCTGACAGGGCATACGGATAGCGTTGTTTCTGTGGCGTATTCTCCGGACGGCCAGACAATCGCTGCCGGCAGCGACGACCATACGATTCGGCTCTGGAACGCCGACACGGGGGCGCATATCAGAACTCTCCAGGGACATACGAATCGGGTCAAGTCCGTAGCGTATTCTCCGGACGGTCTGACAATCGCCAGCGGCAGCAACGACAAAACGGTTCGGATCTGGAACGCCGACACGGGAGCGCATATCAGAACTCTCCAGGGACATACGAATTGGGTCTTTTCTGCGGCGTATTCTCCGGACGGTCGGACGCTCGCCAGCTCCTCCGCCGACGACACGATTCGGATCTGGAACGCCAACACAGGCGCGCATCTCCGAACTCTTCGCGGGGATACGTCTAATGTTTTCTATTCTGCGGCGTATTCTCCGGACGGTCAGACGATCGCCAGCGGCGGCGACGACAACACGATACACATCTGGAACGCCAATACGGGCGCGCATCTCCGAACTCTTCAAGGGCATACGGCTCCTGTCAATTCCGTCGCGTATTCTCCGGACGGTCAAACGATCGCCAGCGGCGGCGACGACTACAAGGTTCGAATCTGGAATGCCAACACGGGAGCGCTGATACGAACTCTTCAAGGGCATATGAATTGGGTCTCTTCTGTGGCGTATTCTCCGGACGGTCAGACGATCGCCGCCGGCAGCGGCGACAACACGATTTGGACCTGGAACGCCGACACGGGAGAGCATCTCGCAACTTTCCGGGGACATACGGATATGGTCAGATCCGTGGCGTATTCTCCGGACGGTCAGACGATTGCCAGCGGCAGCAGCGACAACACGATTCGGATATGGGACATCAGCGATCTTACCGTTCCTACCGCTCGCCCAACAGTGATCGTGTCTGGTCCGAGCGAAGCGCCAGCTGGCGCATTCAATGTGACGATCCTATTCAGCTCCGCCGTGACAGGTTTCACATCGTCCGACATTGTTGTGACCAACGGCTCGGCGACCAACCTTGCCGGCAGCGGCAAAACCTACACGGCGACCATTGAGTCGTCCAGCGCAGGAGCTGTTACGGTGAGCGTCCCCGCCAACGCCGCGGGCAACAACGAAGCCTCCAACACATACTCTGTTAATATTGTGCGCGGCTCTTCCTTCACAGTGGACCTGCGCCTGGGTCTCAACATGCTGCATGTTCCGGTGAACGATCCGCAGCTGAAGAAAATGAGCGATCTGTACGCGGCGCTAGGCGGTTCTCAAGATGTCCAGTTTCTGGTGGCGTACTCTCCCGAATCGAACCATTTCAAAGTGTATACGGAAGGCTTAGCCGGTTCCGATCTCCCGTTGTCGGACGAAACTGCTGTCATAGCCTCCATGAAAAGCGCGAAGTTTGTTACGTTCACGGGCGGGCTTCTGAAGCGGGAGGTTGCGCTGCGCGCCGGCATGAACTTAATCGGCGTCACGCGCGCCGGCGCCGTGGAGACGATCGGCGATTTGGCGTCTCTTTCAACCGTTCCGCTGATCGTGATTGCCTTGAAGCATGACAATACCGGCAACGCTCTTTTTCAGATCGCCAACGACTCGACCGACGCGGCGAAGGGCGGGAATGGTTATATCATCTTGGCGGAAGAGGATGCCATCTTGACCTTCGACGGCTCCGCATGGTCATACGGCGCGTCGACTGCCGCCGCGTCCGCGGAGGCGGCCGCGTACGACCCGTCCGCGTACGACCCGTCCGCGACGCCGCTTCTTGTTGTAGAGGGATCCGTAGCGCGGGAGGACAATCTGGCGCCGCTGAACGGGTTGGAGATTTCCATTGCGAACCTGCAGACTGGACAGACCGCGTCAGATATAGCGGGCCGCGGCTCCGCTTCCGGCCGTTTCTCGCTGCCGCTTCTGGCGTTGACAGGGGACAGCTACGCTGTCGGCGACGCCTTTGATCTGCGCGTTTCCGATTCCAGCGGGACATTCGGCGGCGTCCGGACGGTTCGTTTTGTCCTGGACAAGGAGTCTGTCTCCGCGGGCAGGATCAACGTCGGCAAACTGCTGGCGACCGCCGTGCCGACCGAATCGGCTCTCTTGCCGAATTACCCAAACCCGTTCAACCCCGAAACCTGGATACCGTTCGATCTGTCGGAAGAGAGCCGCGTCGCCGTGACGATCTACAACGCCGCCGGTCAAACCGTCCGCGTTTTACAGCTGGGCGAATTGCCGGCTGGAACCTACCGCAGCCGCGGCAAAGCTGCCCATTGGGACGGACGCAACGCCTTAGGCGAACCTGCCGCCAGCGGGGTGTATTATGTCCGCATTGAGGCGGGTTCGTTCACGGCTTTGCGGCGCATGGTCGTCTTAAAATAAAATGAGGTCTGGGTCGGCAGTACCTACAGGCGATGATATTCATTTTGCGCGACGGCCTGCCGATCCAGATCGTCATTCCCGCGCAAGCGGGAATCCAGAGTTTTCCCAGACAACCTTCGCGTTCCAAAACGGCTCTCTAAAACCAAAATCATCGCCTATAGAGACTGCCTCTGGGTCTAGCCGCTTGCGTTCCAGCTCGTTTCCGCTTTACAATATGCGGAATAGCGGCATACAGGAGAGCGGTATCGCAGATCAGACGCGCATCCAGGCAACCATCGTACGCGCCGAATCCGGCTACTACACCGCCCGGCACGGCGGCCAAGAAACCGTCTGCGTCCTCCGCGGACGGCTCAAAGAGGCGATGTACGAAGAAGCGGACGACGGAGGGCGTTACCGCCGATACGCCGACCCGCTCGCTGTGGGCGACGAGGCGCTCATTTCCGTCAGCGGCATTGACGGCGCCGTCGAAGAGCTGCTGCCCCGCCGATCCAAACTGGCGCGGCTGCTGCCAAAAGCGGACGACCGCGCCCGCGCCCCCGATGTCGAACAGATCATCGCCGCCAACATTGACGCGGTCGTCATCGTCGCCTCCGTCAAACGGCCGCGCTTGAACCTGCGCTATATCGACCGCCTGCTCATTCTCGCCGAATACGGCGGCGCGCAGCCGATTCTGCTTCTTAACAAATGCGACCTGTTGACGACAGACGAGCGCGCAGAACTTGACCAAACCGTACAGCGCATTTACGGTCCCGCCGGCGTTGAAATGTTCGGCGCCTCCGCTCTTCAACCTGAAACGCTTGAGCCGCTCAAAGAGCGCATCAAGGGTCTCTTTTCGGTCTTCGTCGGGCAGTCCGGCGCGGGCAAATCGTCCATCTTGAACGCGCTGGATCCGAGCCTCAATCTGCGCGTCGGGCAGGTGAGCGAGGCGACGCGCAAAGGCAGGCACACGACTGCCTTCGTTCAAATGTATGAGATGCCGTTCGGCGCGCAGATCGCCGACACGCCCGGTCTGCGCGAGGTCGGGATCTGGGGGACGCCCACCGAGATGTTGGACTACTACTTCAAAGAGATGCGCCCCTATCTCGGAACGTGCCGTTTCAGCGACTGCTGGCATTTTGAGGAACCTGGCTGTGCTGTCCGCGGCGCTATTGAAACGGGCGGCGTCAGCCCAGAACGTTACCAGAGCTACCGCCGCCTCTGCCAAGAAGGACCTGTCGAAGAGCATGAGCGGCGTACGAAGCGTCTCCGATAAACTGACCTCATGCTGAAAGTTGGGACATTTGAACGACCAAAGCCTTTATTCATGGGAAAAAGGCGTCGCCAACCAAATCGTCATTCCCGCGCAAGCGGGAATCTAGAGGCGCCACAGAAGACGTCCGCGTTCGCCTGCCGACATGTCCAACTAAAGACGTAAGGTCAGCGATAAACTTGCCTTCTGTGGGATTACGGGGCAGCTTTAGTTTTGAGCAGGGAAATGAAACCCTTGCGCACCATTAGCAATGGAGACAAAATGAAAATGAGCGAGACTCAACACACTTTCAATCCGCGGCGAAGATTCCGCGGGGGGGGTACAGCGGCTCTGGCTTCTGACGCCTCTTCTCCTCATCCTGTCCGCCGTATCATGCGGCGATGACGGTCCAACCGATCCGCCTGACCCCACATACCCGCAGGTTGCGGGAACCTACACCGGCTCAGTCACATTTTCCGCGGATTTGCTGGAAGACGATTTGACGGGTTCCATGCGCATTGAGGTGGCGCAGTCCGACGACCAACTCACGATCACCGGATCCATAGACGGAGATTCCTTCCCGGCGGTCACCGGTAAAATCAACGAAACCGGTTTCTTCACCGCAACCGCCGGCGGATACTCCGACATTGATTTCGACAAAGATTGCGGGGTGATTGTAACGACCAGCTCAACGCTGGCATTCTCCGGCTCCACCGCAAATGTGGTTGAATCCGCAACAACCGAACACTGCGGCAGTCTTAAGATGTCAGGAACGCTGAACAAACTGGCAAGCAATTAACTGCTGATCTTGTTTCGGAGCCGTTGCGCAATGGGCGGCTCCGAAACAACCCTTCCAAACCAAGCTTAGCCTTAAAGTTGGGACAACGCTGGGTGTGAACGCGGACGCTGTCTGCGACGCTTCTGGATTCCCGCTTGCGCGGGAATGACAGCGAGTGGTACAAGGGCTTTTCTGCTGGCCATTGACGCCTAAGATTCCCGTTTTCACGGGAATGACGACCGGCGGCGCAGAGGATTTAGAATTAAAAAAACGACTATCATCGCATGGGAGTACTGCCCAGAAGCCGCGTCTCTTTTGCCGTTCTCGTTTTCGGGGTATGATGAGGCGTATGTTGAATTCGCGCTTGTCCGAACTCAGAAGGAGGCGCGCGCGGCAAAGGGCGCGGCGGCGGCGTTCGCGGCGGATGGGGGCGTCGTTTTTTCTGTCGCTGTTGACGCATGCGGCCGCGCTGGCGTTTCTTGCGTATTCGCCGTTCATGCCGATTGCGGTTCCGCCTCCGCTTGACCCGCTTCCGAGCGGCGAGACGGCGTATGCTGTGTTTTTGCCGGCGCCGTCCAAAGCCGCTCCGAAGGCGAAGCCCGCTCAACCCGTTTCAAGGTCGGCGCCATCGGAGGAATCTCCTGCGCTGTCGGAGGCGCAGGAGTCGATTTCGTCTTCTCAAGCCGCTGAGCAGCCTCCAGAGTCGGCTCCGATGGAGAAACTGGAGCCTGCCGAAGAGACCGCCGCTTCCGATCCTGTCGTTGAGACGGCGCTTCCCGCGCTTGAACCGCTTCCGTTGACGCCTGTTTCGGCGCAGCGGTCGGGCGCCTTGACAAGTCCGCGTCCTTTGTCGAGAGAGTTTTCGGAGCGGCGGGGTATGTCGGGAGGCGCGCCGCCTCCGCCGTCGGAATCGTCCGCCGCGCCTGCGCCGGAATCTCCCGCGTCGGCTGAGGAAGGGAGCGTCGGCGAGGCGCTTCAGGAGATTGCGGAGTCGGTCGGCGGCAAGGAGGCGCGCCCTGCGGACATCGTTTTTCTGCTCGATTTGAGCGCCAGCATGGCGGACAACATTCGCGCGGTGAAGGAAAATTTATCGGCAATGGCGCAAGAGCTGAAGCGGCGCCAGGTGGATGCGACGTTTGGCGTCGTGAAGTTCAAGGCGGCAAAGTTTCTCGTATTTCCGCAGTCGGCCGATATTGCGCGGTATGAGCGTTTGCTGGCGAATGTGAAGGTGGGCGGGACCGAGCGCGCGCTGACGGCGCTCCACCGCGCGATGGAGAAGGTGAAGTTTCGCGCGGATGTGGAGCGGCGTTTTATCTTGATTACGGACGAGCCTTTGCAGGGCGCGCCTTCTTTTACGGAAGTCCTGTCCGCATTGATGCGGCGGGGGATTGTCGTGGACGTGATCGGCCTTGACATCCCCCAGCATCGTTTGTTGGCGCGCGGGACGGGCGGTTTATGGCATCTGATCCCTGGGGGCGGTTAGTTTCCGTTTCGGATGTTTGCCCACAGGACGGCCATTTTGCCTGCCGCTGTCGCCGCAAGTCCGCCTGACAGCGCAACTTGCAGTCCGTCCTCTTTGATTCCGAGAATATCCTCCTCGCTGAGCGCGGCGTTGAAGATGGCGGCTTCATCGATGAGTCCAATGAAGTAGGAGCCGTTGTTCCACCGCCCGATGTCGACCGGGTTTTCGGTCGGGGCGATATTCCCTTGTCTGTCGGCTCCGCCTTCGTGTAATGCGCCGTCCACATACAGCATGAGGCTTCGCTCGGCGCCAGCAGGATTGGCTCTGTAGACGGCGGCGAAATGAATCCATGTGTCCAGTTCCGGAATGCGCGAGGCGGCGCGCGGTTCCCATGATCCGCCCGCTTTCACAAAGGCGGACATTCGGTTGCCCTCGCCGGGCGGGTCGATTCGAAGCAGGTATTCGTCCGATTTGGCGATCAGCTGCCGCCATGAGTCGATGTCTTCGGCGAAGAAGTACGCCATCATGGTAAGCTCATCGCCGATCTGGAGAGCCGGGTCGCTTGCTATGGAGACCCAGTCGTCGCCGTCAAAGGAAAGGGCGGAACCGAAGACGCCGTCGTCCCATTCGGCGCCGTTGATTTCGCCGTCGAATCCGTTCTCGGATGAGTCGGAGGCGGTGTTGCCTGCGTTGTCGTCGAAGAGCCAGGCTCCGACGATCGTTTCGGGGTCAATTTCCGCTTGCGCGGCGAAGGCTGCGACGGCGAACAGGCATGCCGCA
The DNA here is from genome assembly GCA_963665845.2 of Candidatus Poribacteria bacterium. Lineage (GTDB taxonomy): Bacteria > Poribacteria > WGA-4E > JAPPNK01. The sequence goes on along the minus strand of OY762492.1, from coordinate 237,263 downwards.
GCGGTGAAGCGTTGTATCCGTTGAATCATCTCTGTTCTCCCTAGTCCAAGTGGTCCCGTTAATTTAGCGCCGAACGGGGAGCGGGTCAACTTTGCGGTTTGTAATAGCGGGCTAGGCGGGGTAAGATTCTATGCTGCAATGTTTGTGGCGGTATGCAAGATTCATTTTCAGACGCCTGGATGCCGTTCTTTAAAAGAAAAACGGCGGATTGTGCGCAGTATCAAAGACCGGACGCGGCATCGGTTCAACGCCGCGATCGCCGAGGTGGGCTTGATGGACCGCTGGAACGAATGCGAGCTGGGCGTCGCCTGCGTGTCGAACAACGCGCGGCATGCGGAGAGCATGACGTCCAAAATTGCGGAGTATATTGAAACCTCTTTTCCGATCATTGTCTTGAGAGTGGAGCGCGAACGATGGTAGATATGTTTGAAGGCGGCGGTTCCTTTCCGCGCAGCGACCGCGTCGCCAGCAGTTTGATGAAAGAATTGAGCGAAATCTTACAGCGCGATGTGAAAGACCCGCGCCTCGCCGGCTGTACGGTCATGCGCGTCCGCTTGTCGCGCGACCTGAAGGTGGCGTGGGTGTATCTCAGCGTGTTTCCGAAGGAGAACTGGAAAGCGGCGGAGAAGGCGCTGAAGAAAGCGTCCGGCTTTATACGGAGGGAAGCGGGAAGGCGGCTTCGTTTGCGCCGCAGCCCAGAGCTGCGTTTTCAGCGCGACGAAGGCGTTGACAACATGCTGGAAATGGACAAGATATTGAAAGGTCTGGACACGGGTTCCGATGAGGAAGAATGAGCCGCTGAACGCCGATTTTGCCCGCTTGAGCGAAGCGTTTGAAGCGCATGAATCGTTCTGGATCGTCTCGCATATTTTGCCGGATCCGGACGCGGTCGGCTCGCAGCTGGCGCTGGCGCTGGCGCTAGAGCAGCAAGGCAAGCGGGTTGAAATCGTCGGGCGGGACCCGGCGCCGCGAATCGCGCAATACCTGCCGGGCGCCGAACGCATCCGCCATCAGCCGCAGAACGAGTCGATGGATGTCCTCGCCGTCGTTGATGTCAGCAGCCTCATACGCATCGGGCGGCAGATCATCCCGCTGGTGAGCGACCGGCGCCTCACGATCAACATCGACCATCATGCGACGGGAGAGCCGTTTGCGGACGCGGCATGCGTTCGTACTGAGGCGAGCGCCACATGCGAAATCTTATACGATTACTTTCAATACGCCGGCTGGGAAATCGACCAAAACATCGCCGAATGCCTCTATGCGGGCATCATCGGCGACACGGGCAATTTTCGTTTTTCAAACACCACGGCAAAATGCCTCGCCGCGGCGTCAGACCTGGTGTCGCGCGGCGTTGATCCGCAGCGGGCGTATCATCATATTTACGGATCGCGGACAGAAGGGCAAACGCGGCTTCTAGCGGCGGTTCTCAACACGCTGCGCCGAACGGAAAACGGGCGGGTCGCCTCCATGCATGTGACGCAGGAGATGTACCGCGCGACCGATACAACCGTCGAGGATGTGGACGGGTTCATCGATTACGCCCGTTCCATTGAAGGCGTCGCGGCGGCGGCGCTGATTGGCGAACTGCCGGACGGACGCATCAAAGCCAGCTTTCGCTCCAACGGCGGCGCGGTGAAGGTGGACAGCCTCGCCGCAAGTTTTGGAGGCGGTGGACATGCGTATGCGTCCGGCTGCTTGATGAAGCCGCCGCTCGACTCGGCAAAAGAGACCGTCGTAAAGGCGCTGTCCGCTCTGGTCTCCAACAGCGGGGGAAATTGATCTATGGACGGACTATTGAATATCGACAAGCCGCTCAGCGTCTCCTCGCAGGCGGCGGTGACGCGCGTCAAAAAGGCGCTCGCTGTCAAAAAGGCGGGGCATGCAGGGACATTAGACCCAGAGGCGACCGGCGTCCTGCTCGTCTGCATGGGCAAAGCGACGAAGCTGTTTGAGCCGCTCCAGACGCATGAAAAAGAGTATGTTGCGGAGATGACGCTCGGCGTCGAAACCGACTCGCATGACGCATCGGGTCAAATCACGGCGGAGCGGGAAATTCCGCCGCTGAACGAAGAGGAGATCGAGCGGGCGCTGGCGCCGTTTCGGGGCGTCATTCAACAGACGCCGCCGATGTTCTCCGCCCTGAAACACAAGGGCAAGCCGCTTTACGCCTACGCGCGCGAGGGCATCACGATTGAAAGACAGCCGCGCGAAGTGAAAGTGTCCGCGCTGGAGCCGCTCCATTGCGAACCGCCGACGCTCAAAATACGGTGCGTCTGCTCGCGCGGGGCGTATATCCGCGTCCTGGCGCATGACATCGGGCGGGAACTCGGATGCGGCGCGCATATCCACGCGCTGCGGCGGACGCGAATCGGGCCGTACCGCATCGAGGACGCCGTATCGCTGGAGGAGCTGGAGAGCGCCCCAGCGGCGGCGGTTCAGCGCATCGTCCCGCTGGAGACGGCGCGCCGGGCGGCGTCGTGAGAGTACTGGACGGGTTCTGGACAGACGCGCCGATGGAGCGCGGATGCGTTCTCGCGTTCGGCAAGTTTGACGGAATGCATCGCGGACATCAAGCGGTTCTGCGCGTCGTCAAGGAGAGGGCGAAACAGGCGGGTCTCGACTCGGCGGTTCTGTTCCTGCGGCCGAACCCGCTCCGTTTGATCGCGCCGGAGCGATGCCCCCCTTCCTTGACAACCGAAGCGCAGACGCTCGCGCTGCTGAAAAAGTTTGGAATCGACCTGGCGGCGGTCGGGCGTTTTGACGAACGCATGCGGACCACATCGGCGGAAACGTTTTTGGCGCGCCTGGCGGGGGCGTTTCAGGCGCGCGGCATCGTGACCGGAACCGACGTTCGCTTCGGACATATGGGGCGGGGAAACCTTGAAACGATACGGGACGGGGCGGCGCGGTTCGGGTATGAGGCGCATCTCGCGGAGCCGGCGATGGACGAAGGGCTGCCGGTCAGCAGCACACGCGCGCGGGATGCCGTCCGGCGCGGACGGCTTGAGGAGGCGGCGCGGCTGCTGGGGCGGACATATAGCGTGTCGGGGCGGGTCGTCAAGGGGGACAAGCGGGGGCGGAAGCTCGGCTTCCCGACAGCGAACATCGATTACGGCGATCTGCAGCTGCCGCCGGACGGCGTCTATGCGGCATGGGCGACGGCGGACGGACGGCGCTATAGGGCGGCGGCGAGCCTGGGCGTCCGCCCGACATTTGACGGCAAGGAGCGGAAACTGGAGGCGCACCTGCTCGACTTTGACGGCAACCTGTACGGGAAAGAGATGGAGGTCGCGCCGGTCGCCAAGCTGCGCGATGAGCTGCGCTTTGAAAACGCCGAGGCGCTGATTGAGCAGATGCGGGTGGATGTGGGGCGGGCGGGGGAGATTCTGTCAGCGCAGTCTTAACCTATCATGTGGGATGTCCCAAAGCAGGATCGTCCCATCACCGCTGCCGCTGGCAAGAGTCCGACCATCAGACAAAAAAATCAACGAAGGTACCCACTTGGTATGCCCTGTAAAAGTCGTAATCAGTCGTCTGGATTGTACGTCCCATAGCAAGATTTTCCCATCGCTATTTCCACAAGCAAGAGTTTGCCCGTCCGGAGAGTACGCAACAGAAAAGGCATGAGACCCACTGCCTTGCCATATTGTTTCAACCTGTCCTGTAGCCAGATTCGACAGTAGGATCGTACCGTCGCGGCTTGCGCTGGCGAGAGTCCGACCTTTTGGAGAATATGCCACCGACAAGACCAGATCTGAGTGAAATGTTGTGGTTTTTACAAGTTGACCGGTTAGCACATTCCACAGTCGGACCGTATTATCATAGCTTGCGCTAGCGATGAAGCGTCCGCACGGTGAAAATGCAAGGCAATTGACAGCCGACGCATGTCCCACAAGGATTTTTTGACATAGTCCAGCGTTTGCGTCCCAGATCAAAATCGTTCCATCATTGCTTGCGCTCGCGAGAGTTTGGCCGTCCGGAGAATATACGACCGAAGTGATCCAGTTTGCATGTCCGATCAACGGCATTTTAGCCGCACGATTCTGTGCATCCCACAGCCAAATCGTGCTGTCAAAGCTTCCGCTAGCGATGGTTCGACCGTCTGGAGAATATGCCACCGAGCTGACAGGACCTGTATGTCCCGCCAAGGCTTCTATCTGTTGTCCGGCGCTGGCATCCCATAAATAAACGCTGCTGTTGCCACCTCCGCTAACGAGAATTCGATTGTCCGGAGAATACGCGACGGAATAAACGGGGGCTGTGTATCTTTCCAGATCTTTTATCTGCCCGGTATGCGCATCCCGTAGTCGAATTTTGTCATCGCGCCAGCTGGCGATGATTCGACCGTCCAATGAATGTCCTATCGGGTTAGAAATAGTCGCATCTCTATCCACCGTTTTTACATGTGCGCCCGTATCGGAGTTCCACAGACGAATTGTGCTGTCAAAGCTCCAGGTGACCAGAGTCTGCCCGTCGGGAGAAAATTCCACGTAATCAACCGCTTTGGTATGTCCAGTCAGAGTATTTTGATACGATCCAGTTTGCATGTTCCAAAGCCGTATTGTGTTGTCAAAGCTCCCGCTGGCCAAAGTCTGTCCGTCCGGAGAAAACGCGACGCAATAGACTGCCCTCGTATGGCCTGCCAGTGTTTTTAGATACGATCCAGTTTGCGCATCCCAGAGCCGTATTGTGTTGTCAAAGCTCCCGCTGGCTAGAGTCTGCCCGTCGGGAGAAAATGCGACGCAATAGATCGGAGATGCATGTCCCGCCAGCGTTCTCAGGTGCGATCCAGTCTGCGCATCCCAGAGCAGTAGTGTGCCATCATTGCCTCCGCTGACAAAGATACGATCGTCCGGTGAATACGCGATGGAAAAAACGCTACCTGCATGCCCATTGAGCAGTATAGATTTTGCGCCTGTTTCTATGTCGTATATCCAGACGCCGGCGTTGCCAGCAGCCGCAAGCACACGACGCCCCGGCGAATATGCTATTCTATTGATGCCTCCACTTTTAGCGGGTATAATTAAACGCGGTATGATTTGAACGCGCTCAATTTGGTCGATGAGCAATTTTAAATCATTCGATGGAACAGCGAAATTGAGATTTTGTCCTCCAAGGCGAGTCGAAACGGAAACCCCGACCACTTCTCCTTGTTCATTCAGGACAGGGCCGCCACTGCTGCCGTGCGATATGGAAGCGGTCATCTGAATCCGCTTTCTGCTCTGAGTGTCGTCTATTCTACTGACAATCCCATCCGAAAAAGTCCCTTCGAGACCCATAGGGCTACCCATAGCGTACACTTTATCGCCACGACGAAGTTTATCGCTGTCACCAAGCGGGAGAGACGGCGCCTCTAACGAGGACACTCGAAGAATGGCTAGGTCGTTTACGAAGTCTTGGGCGGCAATACCGTCAATCAAGCGGTAGTTGGGCTGGTCAATGAGCCTGACATAAACGTCTTTACCCCCCTTAATGACATGGAAGTTGGTAGCGATGAGTCCATCCGGACAAAAAACCCACTACCTGTTCCGTTTTCCGTCCAAATGAAAACGGTTGAGCGTAAGGCTCTTTCGGCGATATCCGGTGCGCTTAGAGTGTGCATGGGCGAACTCCTTTCTTTGATTCATACACCGCCCTGTACATGTACAGGGCGGTCTCGCTCAAAGTCAAATTATTCTGACGGAATCTAGGCGGGCTTATTGTGATTACGGGCTTGAGACGTCCCAAAGCAAAATTGTGCCGTCCACGCTTCCGCTGGCTAGCGTCCAACCGTCCGGGGAGTATCCCACGGACTTGATCATGTACATATGCCCGTTGAGCGTTCGAAGAAGCGCCCCTGTCTGTGCGTTCCAGAGGCGTATCTTGCCGTCCACGCTTCCGCTGGCGAGCGTCCGACCGTCCGGCGAATACGCTACGGAACGGACATTGCCCGTATGATCAGATATAGTTCGGAGATGTGTCTCGGTCCATGCGTTCCAGAGGCGTATCTTGCCGTCCACGCTTCCGCTGGCGAGCGTCCGACCGCCCGGTGAATACGCCACGGATAAGATGTTGTCATGGCTGGTGAATGTTCGAAAATGCTCCTCAGAGACGTTGTCATGCCTGGTGAGTGTTCGGAAATGCTCCCCTGTCTGCGCGCCCCAAATCCGAATTGTGTTATCATAGCCGCCGCTGGCGAGCGTCCGACCGTCCGGTGAATACGCCACGGAAGTAACCCCGTTCGTATGTCCCGTGAGCGTCCGGAGAGGCGACCCTGTCTGCGCGTTCCATACCCGAACCGTCTTGTCCCCACTGCCGCTGGCAATAGTCTGACCGTCCGGAGAATATGCGACGGAAATGACCAATCCCTTATGTCCTGTGATCGTCCGGAATAGCCCTCCAGTTTGCACGTTCCATATTCGAATCGAACCGTCGCCGCTGGCACTCGCAATAGCGCTGCTGTCCGGAGAATATGCTACGGAATAGATCCTAGCCGTATGTCCTGTGATCGTCCGGAGTACGCCTGCAGTTTGCGCGTTCCATATTCGAATCGAACCGTCGCCGCTGCTGCTGGCGAGCGTCCGGCCATCTGGTGAATACGCCACAGATTCGACAGAGTTTGTATATCCTGTGAACGTTCTCATAAGCGCGCCACTACGGGCGTTCCAAATTCGAATCGAACCGTCGCCGCTACTGGCGAGCGTCCGGCCATCTGGTGAATACGCCACAGATTCGACAGAGTTTGTATATCCTGTGAGCGTTCTTATAAGCGCGCCACTACGGGCGTTCCAAATTCGAATCGTACCGTCTCTGCCTCCGCTGGCAATGTTCAGACCGTCCGGTGAATACGTCACGGACGAAACCCAGTTTGTATGTCCATCGAGAGTTTGAAGAAGCGCGCCTGTCTTGGCGTTCCAAATTCGAATTGTTTTGTCCCAACTTCCGCTTACGATAGCCTGCCCGTCAGCAGAATACGCTACAGAATAGACGCCCCCGAAATCCCTCGAAAGAATTCGGAGAAGCGCGCCTGTCTTGGCGTTCCAAATTTGGATTGTTTTATCCCAACTTCCGCTTACGATAGTTTGACCATCTGGAGAGTACGCAACACACGCGACAATGCCTTTATGCCCTGTAAGCGTTTGAATAAGGTCGCCCGTATCAGCACTCCAAATTTTAATTTCGCCCCTGCCATCCCCGCTTACGATAGATTCTCCATCCGGAGAATAATCCACAGACCATATCCTGCCTGCATGTCCCGTGAGCGTTCGAAGCAATTTCCTCGTGGCTGCATCCCAGATACGAACCGTACGGTCGTCGCTTCCGCTAACGATGGTCCGGCTGTCCGAAGAAAATGCAACATCTCTAATTTCGCCTGTGTGGCCCATAAGCAAGCCAACTTCCTCGCTAGTCTGCGCGTCGTATAGCCACATACCGAGACTCCCGCCGACTGCAAGCATCTTGCCATCATGCGAATATGCGATTGCTTTAGCCGATCCTTTACCGAGGCGGGCTTTAGCTCCTTTTGGCAGTCCCCATTGCATGTAATTTGCGAAGCGGTCGGGCGAAGCGGCGGGTTTTGGGCGGGGCGTCGGAACAACAAGATTCGGGCGACGGACTCTCTCCATCAGCTTTTTCAGAGCATTTGAAGGTACAGCAAAGTTCAGATTTTGGCCAATCTCAATAGCGCCGACAGAAACGCCGATAACCTCCCCCTTAGCGTTCAACACGGGCCCGCCGCTGCTCCCCTCCGAGATGGGCGCGGTCATCTGTATCAGTTTGCTGTCGGGCAGGTTGCGGATGCCGCTCACCAGCCCGTTGGAGAAGGTGCCTTCTAGGAACCCGATCGGGTTGCCGACCGCATAGATCGTTTCGCCGACCTGGAGCTGGTCGCTGTCGCCGAGGGGCAGGGCGGGCGCGTTCAACGAGGAGACGCGCAGCAGCGCCAGGTCTTTCTCCTCGTCCTGCGCGGCGACCGAGTCGACGCGGTGGAGCCGGTCCTGGTTCACCAGCCGGACGCGGATGACCGCCGCTTCGTTGATCACATGCCGGTTCGTGGCGATGAGTCCGCTTCGTACAAAGAAGCCGCTGCCGACGCCGGCGGTTTCGCCTTCCGCGTTTTCCGTGACGACCAGAACCGTTGACGCGAACGCTTTTTGGGCGATCTGCTGGGGCGTTTGCGTCTGCGCGGAAACGGCGGCGGCGCACAGCGTCAAGAGCCATGCCGCCGTCCAACGAAGCGGGAGTCTACGGGTTGCGTTCATCTGCTTTCCTCGCGTTGATCTTGTTGCATGAGTGTATGGACATCGGAGCTGGAAGTCAAGGGGGATGCGCTGGGCTAAGATTCCCGCCCCTGAAGAGGGCGCGGGTTTCTAGACTCCCCCTTGAAAGGAGGGCTGCGGGGGTTTCCGCGGGCGCGGACAGCGCCTGCGGCGCCTAAGATTCCCGCTTACGCTGGAATGACGCGGAGAAGGGGGCGGGAATGACGCGGAGAAGGGGGCGAGAATGACGCGGAGAAGGGGGCGAGAATGACGCGGAGAAGGGGGCGGGAATGGCCCCGTTTTCACGGGGACAGGCTATGAGGGGCGGAGGGGCGCATGTCTGAGACCCGCCAGAGCAGTACCGTCCCGTCTTCGCTGGCGCTGGCGAGCGTTTTGCCGTCCGGCGAGAACGCGACCGAGACCAGTTCGCCCGTATGTCCTGTGAACGTTCCCAGTTCAACCCCCGCGTTTGCGTTCCAAATGCGCGCGATCCCGTCTTTGCCGCCGCTGGCGATCGTTTTGCCGTCCGGCGCGTATTGAGCGGATCGAATGGCGGATGAGTTCGCTCTAAGCATTCTGGTTATTTTTCCGCCTTCCGCTTCCCATAACATGACCGCTCCGTCCTTGCCCGCGCTGGCGATCGTTTTGTTGTCTGGCGAGAATGCGACGGAGTAGACGTCGCCCGCGTGTCCTTTATGCGTTTGGAGAACAGCGCCGCCGTTCGCGTCCAGCGTCATGACCGTTCCCTCTGCGTTTCCGCAGACGATCGTTTTTCCGTCTGACGAGTAGGCGATGGAGTTGATCTGTCTAGATACGGGTATGGAATTGAAGAGCAGTTTTTTTGTTTGAACGTCCCAGACCCGAATCAGATAGTTGGGTCCGTCAGGCGAGGCGCCGGCGGCGATGGCTCTGCCGTCCGGCGAATACGCCAGCGCTGTGATATAGTTTTCTTGCTTCGGCAGCGTTTGTTGGATCTTGCCTGTTTCGACGTTCCATATCCAGATGCCGTCTTTACTGGTCGGATTTCCGCCCGAGTCGCCGCCGGCAAGGCTTTTGCCGTCCGGCGAGTAGGCGATGGAATTGATCCGTCTTTGGCGGGGTTTTCGAATATACTGAAGGGCGCCTGTTTTGGCGCTCCATATGCGTATCGCGCCGCTGTAGGTAAGGCAGGCGACCGTGTCGCCGTTTGGAGAATACGCCATCGCTTCGATTCGCGCTGAATGCCCTTTGATGGTTCGAATCCCCGCGCCCGATATCGCGTTCCATATATGAATTGAATCGTCGCGGAACACATCGCCGGCGGCGAGCATTTTGCCGTCGGGCGAATACGCCAGCGAAAACGCCTCCAAGCCCGGCGGTCCGACGACTCGCAGCAGATCGCCTGTATGAGGATCCCAGATGCGAATGGGGCTGTGCGATTGAGTTTCTGCGCTTACAAGAAGGGAGCCGTCTGGTGAATACGCGAGGGCTTTGATGTGCGTATAGACCCGAACGCCCTTGAGAGTTCGGAGCGGCGCCCCTCCGCCGACATCCCAGATGCGGATGGAGTTTTTCTCATTGTCGCCTGCGCTGGCGAGCGTTTTGCCGTCCGGCGAGAACGCGATAGAGGCAACTTCGCCCGTATGTCCGGTAAGCCGTTGCAGATGTTGGCCGGTTTCTGGATTCCATAGGCTGATGGTGTCGTCGGCGCTTCCGCTGGCGAGGAGCTTGCCGTCGGGAGAAAACGCGACCGCTCTCACCTCTTTCGCATGTTTCATCATCGTCCGCTGCAGCTTTCCAGCGCCCGGGTCCCATATTCGTACGGAACGATCCCATCCGCCTCCCGCCAAAACGTCTCCGAGCGGCGAATACGCGATACTGCTGATGCGGTTGATCGGGGGATCCAGCGGATGAAGCGGCTCGCCTGTTTGGACGTCCCAAAGTTGTATGGTTCGTCCATTCGTTGCGATGGTCCGCCCGTCCGGCGAAATCGCTATTTCTCCGACGCCGCTTTTAAAGGAAGGGATGAACGCGGTTTCGTCGCCGGCCGCCGCGTCGTAGAACCAGACGCCGATGCGGCTCCCGACGACAAGCGTTCCGTCCGGCGAAAACTTAACGTCGCTGAATTCGCCCTTTCCGAGGCGCAGTACGGCTCCGTCGGGCAGACCCCAGCGCGCGTGTTCAGGAGGCTGCGCATAGACCGTTGGCATCCATACGCTCAGGAAAAAAGCCGCCGCTCCGATCCAACGGTAAAGGCTGTTGTAGGTAAGACGCATGTGCCGCTCCTCTGTTGCGCTGACGCTTTATCTTAAGAAAAACAGGGCTGTCGTTCAAGGGGAGGAAGGGAGGTTGGAAAGATCCCAAAGCAGTACCGTCCCGTCGTAGCTGGCGCTGGCGAGCGTCTTGCCGTCGCTGGAGAAGGCGAGCGAAGAGACCTCGTCCGTATGTCCGGCGAAGGTCAGGATAGGCTTGCCGTTGCGGGCGTTCCAGAGTCTCACGGTCTGATCGGCGCTTCCGCTGGCGAGAATCTTGCCGTCCGGCGAATAGGCGACGCAATGAACTTCTCGGTCATGCATCTGCTCCGAGATGAGAAAGGCTCCATCAACCGCGCTCCATATCCGTACGCCTGCGTCGCTGCATCCGGTCGCAATCCGTTCTCCGTCCGGCGAGAACGCGACCGACAAGACAGAGCTCGGATGCGCTTTAGGCGTATGAACCGGTAAGCCCGTTTCGACGCTCCAGACGCGCAGCGACCGGTCTCTGCCGCCTGCGGCGATCCATTTGCCGTCCGGCGAAAAGGCGGCGGATTCGATCCTTTCCGTATCCTTCGCTGTTGAGAGGATCTTTTTGCGCGCCTTCATGTCCCATATGCGAAGCCGCCCCTCTTCTTTCGTTCCTCCAGTCGCCATCATGGAGCTGTCCGGCGAAAACGCGGCAAAGTAGCCGACAATTCGTTGGTCGCTCATACGGATTCGCTCGCCGGTTTGGGCGTCAATTATTAGAATTCCGCCGTTATTCATGCGGGAGGCGGCAGCGAACGTTTTGCCGTCCGGCGAATAGCCCATTTCATAGATTCTGCTGAACGGCTCATGGATCGTCTGGAGAAGCTTGCCGGCGCTTGCGTCCCATATCCGGATGTTGCCGTCGTTTCCTCCGCTTGCGACCTGTTTTCCGTCGAGGGAAAAGGCGATTGAGAGGACGCCTTCCGTATGTCCTCGAATCGTTCTAAGGCGCTTTCCATCGTCGGCGCCCCATATGTCTATTGTGCCGCCCATCCAGGTCCGCCACTTGTAGCTGTGGCTGGCAATGACCGCGCCGTCCGGCGAATAAGCCAGCGCATGGACATCATGTAAGGTTTCAGGGATCGTGCGGAGAAACTCGCCCGTCTCGGCGCTCCACAACGAGACGACAGACGTTGTCCCATACGTTGCGATCGTGTCTTTGTCTGGAAAAAAGTCGATATGATCAAACCAATGGCCAGGTGTCTTTAACGTGTGAAGCGTCTTGCCCGTGTCAAGGTCCCAAACGCGCGCGGTGTAGTCCCAGCTTCCGCTCACAAGCAATCGACCGTCGGGAGAATAGGTCAGCTCCGATATATATTTTGTATGCCCTTTCAGCGTTTGTACGAACATCCCTTTTTCAATGCTCCATATCTTGATGCCGCCGTCATGATAGGCTACAGCGATCTCTTTTCGGTCGGATGAATAGGCGAACGTTGCGGCATCGTTTTCTTTACTGTCGATAGTTTGTTCCAGCGCGCCCGCGTTGACGTTCCATATGCGCACGATGTGATCTTGATAGCTTCCAGTGACAACATGTTTCCCGTCCGCCGAAAACCCTGCGGCGTAAGCGTATTTCTCATGCCCTTCAAGCGTTTGGATATTCTCGCCGGTTTCAACGTCCCAAATCCGCACGTCGCCGGTGTATCTTCCTGCGGAGGCGATGTATCGGCCGTCGCGGGAAAACACAACGCTGCCTACCGCGCCGTTATGGCCGTGAAGCGTTCGGATATTCTCGCCTGTGTCGGGGTTCCATAACTGTATGGGACCGACATAGCTTCCGCTGACGAGAATCTTGCCGTCCGGCGAATAGCTGATCGTTGAGACGCCGTATTGTTGGTCTTCGATAGTTCGGAGAACTTTGCGCTCGCCCGCGCTGCATATCCAAATGGCGTTGCCATCCTTGCAGGCGAACTGGTCGCTGTTCGGCGAATAGATTGCCCAAATTAGAACGTTATTCTTTATATCTGGTCCTACGATGGTGTGAATCAGCGCGCCCGATTCGGAGTCCATTATATTGATCAGCTCAATGTGATCCGGATACATTTCGCCTCCCGGGTCCGCGGTCTGGACGAGCATTTTGCCGTCCGGCGAGTACACCGTTTGACGGAGACGGTTTTCACCCTTTCCGATCATTCGAAGCGGCGCGCCCGCAGCCAAATCCCAGATGCGTATCGATGCGTCGTCTCCTCCGCTGACAAACCTTTTTCCGTCCGGCGAGAACGCTCCCGCAAGTATCGTGCGCGTATGGCCGCGGATCGAACGGACGACCTTTCCCTTCTGCGGGTCCACGATCCTTAAGGGCCAGTTGACATGGGAGTAGGTTCCGCCGGAGCAGACAAGGGTTTGACTATCGGGCGAAAACAGCATGACGCCGCCGCTTGCAATGCCTTTTATATAATGAAGCTGGGCGCCGGTCTCGGCGCTCCATATCCGTACATCGGACCCGTCGCTGACGCTTGCCAGCAGCTTTCCGTCCGGCGAATAGGCGAGAGTATGCGCCTCTCTTCCAGATCCCCTGTGCCGCATATCGCCGACTAGAGTACGGAGATGTTTGCCGGTGTCGGCGCTCCATAGATCAATAGAGGCGTCAGCTCCTGTTGCGACCGTTTTGCCGTCTGGAGAAAGAACGGCGGAGTGAACGCGCTTATTAGAATCGCCGAAGGTAAGGCGCAATTCGCCTGGCTCGGCGCTCCATAGCCGCGCTGTCTTGTCATGCCCTGCGGTTAAGAGGATGCGTCCGTCTTGGGAGTAGCTGACATGATTGACGATTCCCGTATGTCCGCGCAGCAGATCGACTTCGGCGCCGGTCTTTGGGTCGTAGAGCCAGACGCCGGCGCCTCCTGCGACTGCAAGAATGTCTCCGCCGCGCGAAAAGGCGAGCGCGCCTCTATTGCTCGAATCGTAATGGGGCCCGATCGTTCCCTTGCCGAGGCGCAGCTTCGCCCCGTCCGGCAGACCCCAGCGCGCGTATTCAGGAGTCTGGCTGGACGGCTGCGCATAGACCGCTGGCATCCATACGCCTAGGAAAAAAGCCGCCGCTCCGATCCAACGATAAAGGCTGTTGAGGGTAAGACGCATGAGCTGCTCCTCTGTTGCGCTGACGCTTTATCTTAAGAAAAACAGGGCGATCATTCAAGGGGAGGAGGGGAGGTTGGATAGATCCCAAAGCAGAACGGTCCCATCTTCGCTGGCGCTGGCGAGCGTCTTGCCGTCGCGCGAGAACGCTAGGTCGTTGACCGAATCGGTATGCCCTGTGAGCGTTTTGATAGGTTCGCCTGTCGCGCTGTTCCAGAGCTTGATCTTTCCGTCGTACATGTTTCCGCCGGCGAGAATCTTGCCGTCCGGCGAATAGGCGACGCTCTCAACAGGGTTGCCATGCGGCAGCTCCGAGACGAGAAAGGCGCTGCGCCCCGACATCCATATTCGGACGCCGTCCACGAACCCTGCCGCGATATGCTTGCCGTCCGGCGAATAGGCGACGGCTGAAACATCGTACGAATGCTTTATGGGCGCCTGTACCAAGGCGCCCGTTTTGATGTTCCGCACGCGCAGCTCTCCATGCTCGTCCCCGGTCGCCAGATTGACGCCGTAGGGAGAGAAGGCGGCGCATAGAACTCTCGCATGTTTGTTTCCAAACGTATTGCGGAGGCTGCGGGTTTTGAGGTCCCATATTTGCATCTGCCCCCATGCGCCCGTTGCCAGCAGGGATCCGTCCGGCGAGAACGCTGCAGCGCCGCTTGAGGGCTGATCCCCAAAGGTCTCCAGCAGCCGCCCTGTTTGCGCGTTCCATATCTGGATTCCTGCGCCGCCGACCGAGATGAGCGTTTTGCCGTCCGGCGAATAACGCACTGAAGAGATGAACCATGTATTCGCGTCCATCTCATGAATCGTTTCGCCGGTGTTCGCGTCCTGTATGCTTAGAATGCCCCCCTGTCCTGCGCTTGCGACCGCTTTGCCGTCGGGCGAAAAATCGACCGACCGGCGGCTGGACATATGCCCCCGTATCGTTCGGACGCGGGCTGCGGACCGCGCGCTCCAAATGTTAATATTGCTTTCGATTACGTTGTTGTAATAGTTGGAGCTCAAGCTGGCGAACGTCTCCCCGTCCGGCGCAAACGCCATCGCCTGTATTCTGCCGGCATTCTCTGGTACCGCGCGGAGAAACTCTCCCGTCTCGGCGCTCCACAGCGAGACGACCGACTCCGCGCCGCGCGATGCGATCGTCTTGTTGTCAGGAAAAAAGGAGATGTCCTCCGTCCAATGATCTTGCCCTTTCAGCGTATGGAGCGTCTTGCCGGTTTCAAGGTCCCAAAGGCGCGCGTCATCGCCGCCGGCGCTCGCCAGCAATTTGCCGTCGGGAGAGTAGGTCAGCGACTCGACCTGTTTCGTATGCCCTTTCAGCGTTTGAACGACCGCCTCTTTTTCAACGCTCCATAAGACGACATCGCCGCTTTCTATATAGGCGAGCGCGATCTCTTTTCGTTCCGGGGAATAGTCGTACGCCCAAACAGGCTTCCCTTCCTCTCCGAACGAATGCATCTGCGCGCCTGTATCGACGCTCCAGAGGCGCGCAACGTTGTCTTCGCTGAACGTAACGAGCCGTTTGCCGTCCATGGAAAAGCCTGCGGGAAAGGCGTTTGCCGCATGACCTTGAAACGTATGAAGTTTCTCGCCTGTGTTGAGGTTCCAGAGATGAACGGCGCCCTCCCTTTCGCCGCCGGTTGCGGCGATTTGGCTGTCGCGCGCAAACGCGATGGACCGGATCGGATCGGTATTTCCGCGCATCGTTCGGAGATGCTTGCCTGTGTCGGCGCGCCATAACTGCAACGCGCCTGCCGTATTTCCGCTGGCAAGCGTCTTCCCGTCCGGCGAGTACTTGACAATGGAGACGCCGAATTTGGGGTCTCGGATGGTACGCAGCGCCTTGCCCTCCCGCGCGGAGCATACCCATACCGCATGCGCGTTCGGGACGGCAAAAGCGAACGAGTCCCCGTCCGGCGAAAAGGCGAGCGAGGCGGCATAGCTGTCTGGCCCGTCGAACGCATGGAGCAGCGCGCCTGTTTGCGCGTCCCATATCCGTATCAGCGTCATGTATGATCGCAGATAGCGGTCGCTCTCCACAATCTGGACGAGCGTTTTGCCGTCCGGCGAGTACGCTGTTTGCGTTACAACATTCTCTCCCCCTCCGATCATGGTCCGCAGCGCGCCTGTTTTGGCGTCCCATATCTTTATCGATTCGTCTATTGATCCGCTCACGAGAAGGCTGCTGTCCGGCGAGTACATGACCGCTGTGATCATGCGCGTATGCCCTCTCATAGATCGAATCAGAGCGCCTGTTTGCGGATTGTAGATGTGGATCGGGCAGTCGAGATAACCGCGGCTGAATCCTGCGGCAAGAGTTTTTCCATCCGGCGAAAAGACAACGAGCGACTTGCTCGCGTATTGTTCAAGAATGTGGAGCCGTTTGCCCGTTTGCGCGTCCCATACGTGTATTTCTCTGCTGTTCTCGTTTGCAATCAATTTGCCGTCCGGCGAATAATCGAAGGCTCTCACGCTCGGCGCCCCGCTCCTGCCGCCTTTGAGCCTATGGATGAGCTGTCCAGTTTCGATGTCCCAGATGTAGATGCCGCCGCTCATGTCGACAGCGGCGGTTTTTCCATCCGGGGCGAACGCTGCGGGGCGCGAGGCATACCCGTTCATATCTTTAAGCGTTTGCAAGAGTTCGCCTGTCTTGGCGTCCCAGACGCGCGCCCATTTGTCAGTCGCGCCGATGAGAATCGTTTTGCTGTCCGGCGCGTAATCGATGCTGATAATCTTACCCCTATGACCCTGAAGGAGGCCTGTTTCGGCGCCCGTTTTTGCGTCGTAAAGCCAAATGCCGGCGCCTCCCCCTGCGGCGAGCGTTTTGCCGTCCGGCGAGTACTCAAGGACGCCGACCGTTCCCTTTCCAAGCCGAAGCTTCGCCCCGTCCGGCAGATTCCAGAGCGCAATGTTATCGGGAAGGGCGGAAGGCTTATTCTCGGTCTCGTCTTGCGCCGATGAAATGAACGCGCCAAACATCAACAGACACGCGGCTGTCCAGCGAAGCGGGAGTTTTGAGAAGTGATTCATACGCCTCTTCCGTTCTGTTTTCAAGAGGGGCGCGGCGCGTCCGCGGGCAGCAGGCTGGCAATGTCCCACAACAATGCGGAGCCGGCGTCTCCAGCGATCGCAAGTTTCGTTCCGTCCGCCGAAAAGACAGGGCAAGCGGTGTAGCCCAAGCCTGGATCAATCGCCATGATATGCCATTCTTTTTGAACATCCCACAACGCGACCGAGCCAAAGTACTCGATGGCAAGAATGGCGCCGTTCGGCGAAAAGGCGATGGCGGCAATCGAATTGTGGCGCCCCGTCTGCGCCGTTTTGCATTTTCCCGTTTGGAGGTCCCAGAGACGAATGGCAAGGTCTTTCCCGCCGAAGGCGAGCGTCCGCCCGTCCGGCGAGAAGGCGGCAGCGTAAACCGCCTCGGCGTCCGCGGCAAGCGTCGCTTGAATCTCTCCCGTCTCGACGTTCCAGACCTGCAGTCCGTTCTCTTTGCAGACGCCGGCAACGGTCTTCCCGTCTGTCGACAGCGCCTTAAAGTGGACGCCGTTCTCCGCCGTGAAGGCGGTTCGACCCGTTTTTGTTTGGACATTCCAAACGCGCACCGTTTTATCTTCGCCGGCGCTGACCGCCTTTTTTCCGTCGGGGGAGAAGGCGGTCAGCAGCGCCGCGCCGATATGACCCTTCATCTCCGCTTCCAGCTTGCCCGTTTGCGCGTTCCAAAGCCGAACCGCGCCGTCTCCGCAGCTGGCAAGCCTCGTTCCGTCGGGAGAAAAGGCGGTCGCGCCCGCGCATTCTTTCAATACGATTCGCTCCGCGCCTGTTTGGGCGTCCCACAGCCGTATCTCGTTGTCGGCGGCAACGGCAAACGTCGTTCCGTCGGGAGAGAAGGCGGGGGCGCCTCTTCCGCTTATATTGATATGCCCTTTGACAACCGTCTGCGCCTCGCCCGTCTCGACGTTCCACACTCGGATCTCCGCGTTCCTGCCGGCGCTGGCGGCCGTTTTTCCGTCCGGCGAAATGGCGGCGCAACTGACGAATTCCGTATGCGCTTCAATGCGCCGTTGAATCTGCCCCGTCTCGACGTCTCGGATGAGCAGATCGCCGCCCCAGCCGCTGCTGACAAACATGTTCCCATCGCGCGAACAGGAAATGGAGCGCACATACTCCGAGGCGCCTTCCAGCGTTTGGACGCATTCGCCCGTATCGGCGTTCCAGATTCGTATCGTTTTGTCGTCCCCGCCCGTGATGAGCGTTCGCCCGTCCCCCGAATAGGATATGGATCGAACCGGCTCTGTATGCCCTTTCAAAGTCGTTTCATATTCCTGCGTTTCGGGATTCCAGATCCGAACGGTCTCGCCGCGGGAGCTGGCAAAGGTTTGTCCGTCCGGCGAAAAGGCATGGGCGTTATAACTCGTTATCCCCCCGCTGCGGTGATGGCGCCCGATATACTCGCCTGTCTGCAGGTCAAACAGCGCCACATCATCGCATGATCCGCTTATGAGGATTCGTCCATCCGGCGAGAATGCCAAGGCTTTCGCATCGTAATTATGCCCAGGTCTCATCTGCGTAAGTATGGGGTTTTGACCCGTTTCAACATCCCACAGAAAGACTTCGCCCATCTCTTCGGCGGCGGCGAGCGTCTGTCCGTCCGGCGAAAAGGCGACCGCTTGGGTCTCCCATGTCCTGAAGCGGTTCTTTTGCGCGCCCGTCTCGGCGTCGTAAAGCCAGACGGCGAAGCTGGAACCGACCGCAAGCGTCCGGCCGTCCGGCGAAAAGGCGAGGCATTTAACCGGCCCCTTTCCGAAGCGGACTGTTGATTGGCTGGGATCAATTCTGCGGGAGCCGTCATGCTTGATCTGGGCGACCGCCTCTTTCAGTTGGGCGGAAGGCATTGCGGCGAAGGTTCCGCCGCCGGTCGGCGCGTCCACAATCATGCCGACCGCCTCGCTTTGATCGTTCAGAACGGCGCTGCCGACCGCGCCGCCTGGGACGCTGCCGTTGAACAGAATGCGCGGCATGTCAGGGTCGGTTTGAAAGCCGCTTACGGTCGCTTCGCGCCAGACGGTCCGCGAATCTTTTTCGATGTTTTCAACGATATAGACCCGCTCGCCCACCTGCAGAGAGCCGACAGAAAGAGGCAAGACCCGCTGCGTCAGCGATGAAACGCGCAGAAAAGCAATGCCGCTCCCTGAATCTTGAAAAGCGGCGCCGTCCACATGAAACAGCGCCGGGTTGTCCGTAGAGCGCTGAAGATAGAGGCGGTCGGCGCCGTCCTCCAGGATGCGGGCGCTGGTCGCGACAAGCCCCTCTCGGACGAAGAAGCCGTTGACCGTCTCATTTTCGGTCTTCACCAGAACAGCAGAGCCTTTAGCGCGGTAAGCGATCATTCTAGGATCGTCGGCGTTCATCGATTGTTCCCCCCATGCGTTCGTTGTCTATTTCAGTTTATACTTCAGCGCGCAGGCTGTCAATAAAACGAGGGTAAAAGAGATGCGCGTTCTCATTATGTGCGACATGGAAGGCGTCAGCGGCATCGTCGCATGGCAGCAGGTGGACGGCGGCGCGGCGATGTATGAAGAGGGCAGGCGGCTCTACACCGAAGAGGTCAACGCCGCTGTCCGAGGCGCGAAAGCGGCGGGCGCCGAAGAGATCGTCGTCGTCGACTGCCACGGCGCCGGCGGCAGCGGCGGCTGGAACTTCAACTCGCTCATCCCCGAAGCGCTGCATCCCGACTGCGAATGGGTCGCCGGACACACATGGGGGCGTTATACGGAGATGTGGGAAAACGGCTGCGCCGCCTGCTTGCTGATCGGAATGCATGCCCGCAGCAATACCCCCGACGGCGTCTTGAGCCATACGATCTCCAGCGTCCGTTACCGCAACCTGTGGTTCAACGGCGATCTGGTCGGCGAAGTGGGCGTCAACGCGGCGCTGAACGGACATTACGGCGTCCCGATCGCGCTTGTAACGGGGGACGCCGCCACATGTCTCGAAGCGAAGGAGCTGCTTGGAAACGCGCTGCCGACCGCTGCGGTCAAAACAGGCTTGACGCGCTACAGCGCCCGACAGATTCCCCCTGTCCGCGCCCGGGCGATGATCGAAGAAGCGGCGCGGAAGGCGCTGTCGGACATGTCAGGCGCGGCTGTTTATGTACCCGCAAAGCCGACAACGATCAAGATAGAGGTCGGCTCGCCGGAGCAGATGAGCGGTTTCAAAGGGCGGGCGGGTGTGCATATCACCGGAACGCTCACGGCGGAGAGCCGCGCGAAGGACTGGATGACCGCATGGAATCAGTTTTGGCCGTTCCCGTGAAGCCGCTCACTGGGGATAGGCGACCTCATGCCTAAAGTTGGGACATTTGAACCGACGATTGCTCTATTCATGGGAAAAGGCGCCGCTTACCGGGCTGTCATTCCCGCGCAAGCGGGAATCTAGAGGCGCAACAGACGACGTCCGCATCCACCCGCAGCTGTGTCGCGCCCTTATTTCAAAAAACGGCTCTTTATGGAATAACGCGCCCGCTTATTTCATTTTACGGCATATCATGAAACAATGCGTCCATCAACGCCGCTTGGCAGTACGCTCATGCGATGAACTTCATTTTTTGACCTTAAAGCTTTGTCGTCGCCTGTCGTCATTCCCGCGCAAGCGGGAATCTTAGGCCATCGCAGCCGTCGCGCCTGTCTTTTAAACCCCCTAGCCCCTTTTCAAGGGGGAATCGGACGCGCCGAGCCGCGAATATCCCCGTATAGGCGTACTACCCGCCGCTTTTCGTTATGCGCTGTTTTCGCGCTCTCCGCCGGTCTTGGCGCGTCCTCTTCTTGTTCACAGCGGCTAAGCCAAAACGCCCTGGACGATCTCCCCATGAACGTCGGTCAAACGGAAGCGGCGCCCCTGATACTTATGCGTCAAGCGCTCATGGTCGATTCCAAGCAGATGCAGCATCGTCGCATGCAGGTCGTACACATGGACAGGGTCTTTGGCGATGTTGTAGCCGAGCTGGTCGGTCTCGCCGTAGGTTGAACCCGCCTTGACGCCGCCCCCCGCCATCCAGACGGTGAAGCAGCGCGGGTGATGGTCTCTGCCGTAGTTGGAGCGGGTCAACCGCCCTTGACAGTAACTGGTGCGCCCAAACTCGCCGCCCCAGATCACCAGCGTGTCTTTTAGCAGCCCGCGCATCTTGAGGTCTTTCACCAGCGCCGCGGACGCTTGATCCGTCTCCAGGCACTGCTGGCGTATCGCGTTCGGCAGGTTTCCATGCTGATCCCACCCCTTATGGTACAGCTGCACAAAACGCACATCGCGCTCCAGCAGCCGCCGCGCCAGCAAGCAATTCGCGGCGTAGGTTCCAGGGTCGCGCGCGTCCGGTCCATACATGTCGAACACATGGTCAGGCTCGTTTGAGATGTCCATCGCTTCTGGAACGGAGGTTTGCATGCGGTACGCCATCTCGTATTGAAGCGTCCGCGCCCGTATCTCTTCATCCTCCTCGCGCTCATAGGCGATTTCGTTCAGCTCCTTCAAGCCGTCCAGCATCAAACGGCGGCAATCTTCGGTGACGCCGTCCGGATTCGTCAAGTAAAGGACAGGATCTTTGCCCGCCCGAAACTGCACGCCTTGATGTTCAGACGGCAGAAAGCCGTTCCCCCACAGGCGCGAATAGAGCGGCTGTCCGCCCTTGTTTTTGCTGACAAGGACGCAAAACGCCGGCAGATTCTCGTTCATGCTTCCCATGCCGTAGCTGATCCAGGAGCCGATACTGGGGCGCCCGGCGATCTGCGAGCCTGTCTGAAAAAAGGTGATGGCGGGGTCATGGTTGATCGCTTCCGTATAAAGCGAGCGGATGAAGCACAGGTCGTCCACAATCTCGCTTGTATAGGGCAGAAGGTCGCTTACCCAGGCGCCCGATTTCCCATGCTGTTTGAATTGAAAAACGGAGCCTGCCAGCGGCAGCGTCGCCTGATGACCCGACATGGCGGTCAACCGCTGACCTTGGCGCACCGAGTCGGGCAGCTCCTGTCCATGCTGCGCGTTCAACATCGGCTTGTAATCGAACATATCCATATGGGAGGGGCCGCCGCTTTGAAACAGATAGACGACCCGCTTCGCCTTCGGGGCATGGTGCGGCGCCTCCAGCAGTCCCGCCTTCGCTTTTGATCCGCCCATCAGCTGCGACAGGGCGACCGAGCCGAGTCCGAGACCCATTTTATAGAGAAAAGCGCGGCGCGTGACCGTCATTCTATCGGACATGGGGAACCCCCTAACGTTTCGTCAATGCCTCGTCCGCGTTCAGCAGCGCGCTGGCGACCATCGTCGAAGCCGCCAGCTCTATCATATCGATATTTGCGTCAAAGGTCGAGTCGCCGACCGAAAGAAGCGCATACGCCAGCTCAGGATTCGCGTCGAACAGCGCATGCTGCGCTTCATAAAGCCGCGTCAGCGTTTCCATCTCCCTCTGCGTCGGAATGCGGCTCGCCGCGAGTCGATGGGCGATGCGCAGCCGTTCTTGGACGTCGCCTCCGCTTTCCCGTATGCAGCGTTCGGCGAGGGCGCGCGCCGCTTCCATAAACTGCGTTCCGTTCATGAGCAGCAGCGCCTGCGTCGGCGTGTTCGTGACGCGCCGTTTTGCCGTGCAAACCTCGCGCGTTTCGGCGTCCAAGATCAACATGGCGGGCGGCGGCGACCCGCGTTTCCAGTAGGTGTAAAGGCTGCGGCGGTACAGGTTCAGGTTGGAATCGCGCCTGTAGGTTCCGCCCGACTTTTCGCGCCAGAGTCCGTCCGGCTGGTACGGTTTGGCGGCTCCGCCCCCGATCTCTCCCGACAGAAGGCCGGACGCCATGAGCGCGCTGTCGCGTATCATCTCGGCGGAGAGGCGCATGCGCGGACCGCGCGCCAAGAGGCGGTTCATCGGATCGACGCGCTGCGAGTCGGCGGCGCCGATCGAATCTTGGCGGTATGCCGCCGACATGAGAATCATCTTGATCATGCCCTTCTGATCCCACCCCGATTCGATCAGGCGCAGAGCGAGCCAGTCGAGCAGTTCAGGATGCGACGGCGGATCGCCTTGGCTGCCGAAATCTTCAGGCGTTGACACAAAGCCTGTGCCAAAAAGCCACTGCCAATAACGATTTGCCGCGACGCGCGCCGTCAGCGGATGAAGCTCATCGATTGCCCAACGCGCCAAGCCGAGGCGGTTGCGCGGGAGATCGTCTGAAAACGGGTGAATGGAGGCTGGAGCGTTTGGGTACACCTGTTCGCCTGGGGAATCGTAGGCGCCGCGCTCCAATAGGTAGGTCGGGCGGCGTTCAGCCATCTCCTTCATGGTCATGATTTCGCGGATGCCGTTCTCCAGCGAGTCGCGCTTCGCCCTTGCCTCGTTTCGCTTGGCGCGCGCTTCGGCGGCGGCTTCGTCAACGGCGGCGATGTAGTACTCAAACAGCGCCTCGTCCGAAGCGTCGTTCACAGGCTCATAGAGTCGGCGCGCCTCCAGCGCGGAGAGGCTGCGGTTGAAGACCCGTATCTCATCCGCCTGCCCGTCTTTGAACCCCTTGTCCCGAAAACGCTGCCCAATCGCCAGCGACATTCCGCCGCCGTAAGAGATGTCCTTATAGAGATGGTCGCGGACAATCTCCGCCGGCGCCGCTTCGCCGTTCACATAAAGACGCAGCCCCGCCGCGCGGCTTGAGCCGTCATACGACATCGTTACATGCGTCCACTCGTTGACGGGAAGCGGGTTGAGCGAAAGTACGCGGATCGCGTTGCCCGGCCAAAAATGAATCAGCGAGCCGCTGAGACGCCCATTCTCCAAAAGCAGCTGATAACCTCGGCTGCCGGCGTCTGTCCAGGCGCGGGAAACATGGAACAGAACGGCGCGCTCATGCAGGCGGGACGGACGTACCCATAGAGAAACGGTGAACGGCTGCGAGCGGTTGAAGCTGCCGACGCCGCTCAATGTTAAAGCGCTGTCGCCGGTCAACTGGACGGCTCCGCCGCTGCGCCCTTCGACAGCCGTATTGCCTCCGCCGACGGAAGCGGGCTTTTCGGCGTCCAGTTCGTTCGGCGTCTTGCCGCCGTCTATAACGTCCAGCGGGTAATGTCCGACCTGCCCCTTCGGCTCCAGTTCGCCGCCCCAGTTTTGACGCCAGGCTTCAAACGCCTCCCGCCGCGTCTCGATCAGCTGCGCATACGCCGTCTCCGCCTCCGCGGCCGCCTGACGAAGCTGCGCAAGCTCCGCCTCCGTCTTTTCGTTTGTTAAAAGAAGGGTCGGCGTCGGCGTCGCGTTCGTGAAGTGGGAATAGAGGCCGCTTTCGTCGATGTTGTTGAAAAAGGCGAACAGCTCATAGTAGTTCTTTTGGGAAACAGGATCGTATTTATGGTCATGGCAGCGGGCGCATTGGAAGGTCATGCCCAGAAACGCGGTGCCGAACGTGTCGACGCGGTCGGCCACATACTCGGCGCGAAACTCTTCTTCAACGCTGCCGCCCTCGTTCGTCTGGCGGTGGTTTCGGTTGAAGGCGGTTGCCAAACGCTGTTCAAAGGTTGCGTCCGGCAACAGGTCTCCCGCCAGCTGCCAGATCAAGAAATCGTCGTACGGCAGGTTTTCATTGAACGCGCGGATTGCCCAATCGCGCCATGGGGACATATCCCTGAAAACGTCGGACTGGTAGCCGTACGTGTCCGCATACCGCGCTAGATCAAGCCATTCAGCCGCCATGCGCTCTCCAAAGCGCGGGGACGAGAGAAGCCGGTCGACCGCCCGCTCATACGCTTCAGGCGACTCGTCCAGCAAAAAGGCGTCCATTTCCTTTATCAACGGCGGCAAGCCTGTCAGGTCGAACGACAGGCGGCGCAGCAGACGCTCCTTGCCCGCTTCAGGCGACGGAGACAGCCCCTCCTCTTCAAGACGGCGCAGGATAAAGCGGTCGATCTCGTTT
Organism: Candidatus Poribacteria bacterium; assembly: GCA_963665845.2. GTDB lineage: Bacteria > Poribacteria > WGA-4E > JAPPNK01. Next base: position 212,744 of record OY762492.1, on the reverse strand, counting down.
TGCGCCCATGCCTCATTCTGGACAGCGGGCGGCTCAACCCGCTTCGGCGGAACGAACGCCCAGTGCGTTTCAAAGACGGCTCCCTGCTCAATCCACCTCTTCAACAGCGCGATCTCCTCATCGCTCAACATGCGCTTTGAATGTACGGGCGGCATTCGGAACGAGTCGTCTGGAGAAGCGATGCGTTGATACAGGGCGCTCTCCATCGGCTTGCCGGGGGTTGTAACGCGCTCCACGCCTTCCCGCCTGTCCAGGCGCAGGTTTGCTTTGCGCTGGCCGCTGTCAGGACCATGGCACGCAAAGCACTTGTCCGACAAGACAGGGCGTATCTGTTTGTTGAACTGAACCTGCGGCGCCTCGTCCGCCGATGCGGTAAAATATGCGGCGCCGGCGATAAATAAAACGGCGGCAAAAGCGAACGCTCCGCATCGACTTTTCATTCCGACGCCTCCATCTGCGCGGAGGAGAGGAGTATCCATCCCTCCTCCGTCTTTATGTACGCCTCAACCAAGCGTCCTGACGATGTTTCAATCGGGTCGGTTCCTTTGAACGAGGAGAAGTAGTAGTCGGCGTAGATTGCCGCCGTGTCGCCGGCGATCTGTACCGCGCGTGGAAAGAGCTGTAAAACGGGATAGGTTCTGCCCTGCGTTTCTTCGGTCAACGCCGTTTTCCAATCGTCAAACGAAACGAAGCCGACTTGCCCCGGCAGGACGCCCGACCAGTTCGGATGAAACCAGCCGCGCGCCTCCTCAAATTTGCGCGTTCGGCGCGTTCCCCATATCTGCAGGGCGCGCCGCCATACCTGTATCTGCTCCGCGCTCCAGGCGACGGCATGCGGCGGGCGTTTCAAGGAGGCGTCCATGACCGCCATGTCGGGGCGCATCTGGCGCAGGCGGTTGACGCCCTCTTCAGTGACGCCCGTGTCGGACAGATAGACTCGGTCTAAATTCGGCAGCGTTCCGAGCGCGTCTAAGACTTCGTCGCCGCACTGCGCGCCGTATAAATTGAGCGTCTCCAGCGCCGTCAGCGGCGCCAGCCAGAGCGGGTCAACATGCGCCGCGCGCGATAAATTCAGCCTTCGCAAGTTGACGCATTCCGTTAAGGCGGCGCCGACGCTTTCAGGCGGTTCAACGCCCGACAGGTCCAGCTCATAGACCCAAGGGGCGATTTGGCGGAAACTTTCCAGGGGAAGCGGTCGGTCCGAGACATCAACCGTCAGCCAATGCGTTTCTTGCGACACGCGCGACACATACGCCCCCGCTTCTTTCAGCGCGAGAACAGCCGCCGCGTCCGCCGGCGTTTCGGGGCTTGGCGGCAGCGGTTTCGCCTCTTTTTCGGTTAAATGGTCGGTTAAATGTTCCGTCTCCGTTTTCGAGAACGAAGCCGCCCATGCGCGGACCGTTTCGATGTCGGCCGCGGTTGGGCGCCGCTTGACGCTCGCCGGCGGCATCGCTTTCGGGTCGCCGGCTGGGAGCGTCATGCGGCGCAGAATCTCCGCAGAAACGGCAGAGGCAGATTCCGCCGCCTCCGCCGAATCTAGACGCAGAGCGCCTGGAGCCTCTTCTCCCGTATGGCATGAAGCGCAGTAGCGGGAGAAAACCGCCTCGACAGGCGATTCTTCAGCCGAAGCGGCAGCGCAGAGCGCCGCCAAAAGAAAACAGAGCCGCTCAATCCGCAATGACGTTCTGATGAAACTCCGTCCAATCGTCCAGATTGTTCAAGTTCACGGCGTCCAGGATGGAACCGTCGTCCTCAATGCCGGCGGCGTCCAGAATTGCTTTGCGCGTTTCGTCCGCGTGGTTGTAACCGCGTATGGCGGCGTTCAGCGCGTCAACCTTTTCAGCGTCCAGACAGCCGTCTCCAGCGTTCTCCTCGACCCATGCCTCAAACTGCGCATAGGACGGACGCGCTTCTTTTACGAACGCGATCGCCGCGTCCCTGTCAAGACCGAGTCCGTCCAGGACCATCTGGTCAAAGCCGGCTCCGCACAGGTCCCATTCTTCGTGGAGTTGACCTGTCGTTCCCAGGGTCAGCTTGTGCCACAGCCTTGGGAGATGTATCACGCCGAGAGGGCCGGCGAGTTCGGAACTTACCAACGGGATGTAGGCTCCCATGATTGCCCTTTCCATTTGAATCGGATGATGTTCGGGCATGATAAACGATCTTGTTGACGAACGCAACCGAACCCCGCATAAGCGGAAAAACGGCGCATGGCATATAATGCGCCTATGAAACGCGCCCCCGTCTTGAGCATCGCCTGCCTGCTGTTTGCCGCTTTGACGCATACCGCAGCGCAAACCCCCGCCCCGAACGGCGTTCTAAACCCTGTATGGAGCGAGGCGTTTCGTTACTTAACCGAAAAAAACGAAACGAGCGATTTTCATCTGAACATCCAGCCCTACAGCGTTCAAGAGGCGGAAGCGGTCTTGCTCAACATCTCCCGCGGCGCCGCCGATCCCTTAGACCGCCGCCTGGCGAGGCAGCTGCTAAGCGACCTGCCCGCCGCCGGCGCTGGAGCGGCGCTCAACGCGCGCGCGGGAATTCGCGGTAAAACGTCTCAAAACGCGCTGCCGTATCTGAACGCCGCCTTCCGTCTGCTTCACCCAAAAGGCGCGGAGCTGATCCTGGAAGCGCGCGTCTTCCCCGCCGGCGACCGAAAAGACCCGCTGCCCGGCGCCTCCACCGTCCAGTTCCGAACGCGCCCATGGAACCCGTTCGACGCCTTCCCCGACGAGGGCTACTCCGCCGATTTCACCCGCGCCGCCCTCTCCGCGCGTCTTTCAGGCGTCAACATTTGCCTTGGACGCATGCCGTTCCGCTGGGGTCCGGGCATGCGCGCCGCCCTTCTTCTCTCCGACGACAGCCCCAGCCTAGACGGCCTCTTCATCGACGGCGCGTTCGGACAATTCAAGGGGTATGCTGTCTTCGCCTATTTGAACCGCATCTGGAGCGGAGCAGGGGCGGAGCGTTATCTGGCAAAGCGGTATTTCTCCGCCCGGCGACTCAACTGGAAACCGTCCCCGCGGCTAGAGATCGGCTTGTCGGATGCCGTTGTGTACGGCGGAGACCTGCGCGCCCCCGAAATCCATTACCTGAACCCGATCCTCCCGTTCTATGCAAGCCAGTTCAACGCCGCAAAGGACGCTTCGCATGCCGACCTGGACGACAACGTCATGGCGTCTCTGGATGTCCAATGGCGGCTCGAAAACCGCCATGCCGTTCACGCTGAAATCTTGATCGACGACCTGCGCTACGACCCGAAATCGAACGATCCGCAGGCGCTTGCATGGCTCGTTGGATGGCGGCTCGGCGATTGGCGCCTAGAGTACAGCCGCGTCAGCCGCTTCGCCTACACGCATCTAAAACAGGAGAACCGATACACCCATTACAGCCGCTCGCTGGGGCATTTTTTAGGCAACGACGCCGACCTGCTGCATGCCTCCTACGCGCGCTTTCTGTCGCCGAACATGCGCGCCTCTTTTTCGGTTGAACAGCGGAGAAAAGGCGATTCGACCGTCAACGACCGATACCGCGGCGAGACCGACATTTCCTTTTTAAAAGGAGAGGCTGAAACGACCCGCGCCGCGGAGCTGCGCGTATGGGCGCGGCGTCAAAACTGGCTGGCGCGGTGCGGTCTGTCGGTTCAGTTCACGCGCGGAGAAACGCGCCCTTCGGTTGAGTTGACAGGCTTCATTGAGCGCGCCTTCCGGTGAATGCGCCGACTAGAACATCCGCGACAGCGCTTCGCGCAGGTTGGCGACGCCGACAAACTCCAAGCGGGGCGGAACGACGGCGCCGTCCGCCATGCGTTTGGAGGCGACAACCCGCTTGAATCCAAGCCGCGCCGCTTCGGCGAAACGTTGAGACGCCCGACCGACGGCTCGAATCTCTCCGCCGAGGCCCGCTTCTCCGATAAACGCCGTGTCGGACGGAACGGGCTTGCCGAGGCAGCTGGACGCGAGAGCCATCAGCGCCGCCAGATCCGCCCCCGGTTCGTTGACGCGCAGCCCGCCCGTAACATTCACAAACACGTTGGAATTGTGAATCTGAATGCCGCCCCGTTTTTCAAGGATGGCGATGAGCAGCGAGACGCGGTCTTTGTTGATGCCGCCCGCCACCCGAAACGGCGCATAGTTTCCGTGGTTGCGCCGGACGGCGAGCGCCTGCGCCTCAAGAAAAATGGGGCGCGAGCCGTTCATGACGCACGCGACGGCGGAGCCTTCCGCCCCCTCGCTTCGCTGACTCATAAACAGCGCGGACGGGTTCTCAACAGGAGACAACCCGTCCGCCCGCATTTCAAAGACGCCGATTTCGTTCGTCGACCCGAATCGGTTTTTGACAGCGCGGACGATGCGGTAGGCGTCGTCGTTTTCGCCCTCAAAATAGAGCGCGGCGTCCACCATATGCTCCAGCATCTTCGGGCCGGCGAAGGCGCCCTCTTTGGTAACATGACCCGTCATGAGCAGCGCCGTTGAGGCGTCCTTGGCATGGCGCAAAAAGGCGGACGCGCTCTCCCGCGCCTGCGTCACGCTTCCCGGCGCCGACTCGAACGCCGACCGCGCCGCCGTCTGTATCGAATCCACAATGAGCGCGGCGGGGTTCATCTGATCAGTTTGATGCAAGATCGCGTCCACATCCGTTTCAGCCAGCAGATAAAGCCGCTTCGATTGAAGACCAATGCGGTCGGCGCGCCGTTTCAGCTGGGCGACCGACTCCTCGCCGGAGGTGTAAAGAACCGCGCCTGTCGAATCGGCTAAGGCGGACGCCGCCTGCATGAGCAGCGTCGATTTGCCGACGCCCGGCTCGCCTCCAATCAGAACGCCGGAACCTGGCACGATGCCGCCGCCTAGAACGCGGTCAAACTCGCCGATTCCTGTCGTCAGCCGTTTCTCCGATTCGGTCGGCGCCTCCAAAAGAGGAATCGGCTTGGAGGCTGACCGCGCCGACGCCTGCCCCTTGACAGACGAGCGGCTGGACGCCGGCGCAACCGGCTCCTCCTCATATGAATTCCACGCGCCGCAGGTTGGGCAGCGCCCCATGTCTTTGAGGGAGGTTTTCCCGCATTCTTGACACACATAATGCGTTTTCAGCTTTTTCATCTCAACAACCCGTCAACAGTACATACAGGCGATGACATTCATTTTTATGCGACGGCCCGCCGATCCAGGCCGTCATTCCCGCGCAAGCGGGAATCTTAAGGTATCGCAGCCGCCGCGTCCGTTCTTTAAACCCCCCTAGCCCCCCTTTTCAAGGGGGAATCAGAGGCGCGCCCTTTTCAAGGGGGAATCGGACGCGCCCTTTTCAAGGGGGGAATCAGAGGCGCGCCCTTTTCAAGGGGGAATCGGATGCGGCGCCGCGAATATCCCCGTATGAACGTAACTACCAGTCCGTCAATAATGCGCGCGAACTCCAAAGAAAACGGCGCGCCGATCCTCCGCTAAATCCTCGCCGCCGATGAAAACCCGCCCGCGCTTCCACAGCAGGTATCCGATCTCGGCGTCAAGGCGCGGCGGCTGGAACCCGTCCTCTTCTGCGGCGTCCAGCGCTTCAATCCGCAGCAGCGTTCGCGCATGCGGTTCCCAGTCGATTCCAACGCCCGCCGATGAATCGATGATCCCAAACCGCCCCCAGAACGGTCCCGCTTTCTGTTCAAGCGTCAAACTATAGATGAGACTCGACTCGCGCGAGCCGAGCGCCGCCGTGAACCGCTGCGACTCCGAAGGGTAGATCGTCAAAAACGCTTCGTTTTGGAGGCTTTGCGACGCCTCGCGGTAAGCGATCTCGGCGCCGCCGGACAGAAACGACAGGTCGGTCTTGCCCAGCTTCTCCGCCGCCGCGGTGAAATCGTCGATGCGTTTCACCGCCGAGGTGGCCGACTTTGCAAGCGTATCGTCTGTCAAGAGACGGCCGATGGAGCCTTTGCCGGCTTCCGCGTCGGCGGCGATGCGGTCTAAACGCTGCGCAAAACGCTGAATGCCGCCCGCGCTCTCCTCCAGACTTGTCAGCGCCTGAAACACGCGCTCTTGCGATTCCTTCAGCGCCGTTGAAACCCCGTCCGCCGTCTGCGCGACATTCGACTCAATGCTGTTCGCGGCGCCGTCAAGCCCGTCAAGCGAAGCCTGCGCGGAACGAAGCGCCGCCCGTATATCTTTCGCCAGCGATTCCAGCTCGCCGCGGGAGGCTTGAAACGCCTCGGACGCTTCCTTCAGCGTTTCGTCCGCGCCTGTTGAGAGCGCCGCAACGCTGTTTTCCGCCTGCTCCAAGAGCGACTGGGCGCGCTGAACCAGCGGCGGCAAACTTTCCAACGCCTCCAACGCGGTCAGCGCCTCCGTCAGCTCGCCCGCCGCGGCGTCGGTCGTTTCGACAAGCGCGTCCGCCTTGTTCGACATATCGCCCATGAATTGAACCGCCGCCTCGGATGCGTTTTGGAGATCGCGCTGCGCGTCGGAGCCGACCTGCTGCATGGACGTTAAAAAAGCGTTCAGTTGATCAATCGTCTCGTTCAGGCGCGGGAGCATGTCGGACGCAAACGCGGTCGTCCCGACCACCGGCTGCGACCAGTCCAGCGGCGGCGCGTTCGGATCGCCGTTCGTCAACATCACAATCGTTTCGCCGACGATGCCGAGCGTTTGAAGCTCCGCCTTTAACCCCTGCCGAAGCTCAAACGGCGGCTTGACGCGCACCGTCACCTCCCCGTAGCCGGACTCGTCCAGCCGTATATCGGTCACCTTGCCGACCGCGACGCCCGCCAGCTGCGTATGGGCGCCTTTCTTTAAGTTTTGCAGATGCGGAAAATGCAGCGTCAGCTTTTCCCCCGGCGTTCCGAGAGACCAGTCGGACGCCATTGTCAGCAGTATGCCCAGAAGGATGACGCCGATGACGACCATGACGCCCACTTTGAGATCGTTGTCCAAACGGCGCATCATTGCCCCTCCGCCGATGTCGATTCGCCTCCGCCGCTTCCGTTTTGCAGCGCGGCGGCGTATTGATCAGGATGAAAAAACTGCAGCGCGAGCGGATGATCGGAACGCAGCGCCTCGCGCGGGGAACCTTCCATGACAATCTTGCCGTTCTCCGTTAACGCAAAATATCCGCCGACGCTCAACGCGCTTTCCACATCGTGCGTCACCACGATGGAGGTGGCGCCCAGCCGCTCATGCATGTCTTTAATCATATTGTTGATGCCGCGCGCCGTGATCGGGTCCAAGCCGGTCGTCGGTTCGTCGTATAAGATGAGCGTCGGGCGCATGACAACGGCGCGCGCCAGTCCGACCCGCTTGCGCATCCCGCCGCTCAACTCGCCAGGTTTCAATTTTTCAGCCCCTGCCAGATCGACCATCTCCAGCGCTTTCCCCACTTCCGAAGCGATCTCGGCGCGCGTCATGGAGCGGTGCTGGCGCAGCATAAACGATACATTTTCAGCGACGGTCATAGAATCGAACAGGGCGGCGCTCTGGAACAGCGTACCCATTTTCTGGCGCAGGCGGTTCAATTCGCGCAGGTTCATGGCGGACGCTTCCTGCCCGTCAACCCATACGCGCCCCGAATCGGGGCGCATAAGGCCGATGATATGTTTTAGCAGAACGCTCTTGCCGCATCCGCTCGGTCCCATGATGACGGTCGTTTCGCTGCGCGGTATTTCTAGGTTGATGCCGCGCAGCACCTCCTTGCCGCCGAGGCTCTTATGTACCTCCTCAATGCGCGCCATCGGATTTTCAAAACCTGCCATTGTCAGAAGCCCAGAACCTGTCCGAACGTGTATTCTATCAGAAAGTCGGCAATCAGAATCAGCACGAGCGACAGAACCGCGCTTGAAGTGGTCGCCCTTCCGACGCCCTCCGCGCCTGAAGCGGCAGGCGCCGAAAAGCCCATATAACAGCCGATCGTCGCAATGATGACGCCAAAGGTGGCGCCTTTAAAAAGGCTGGTGTACACATCCTTCACCATAAAACTGCGCGAGGACTGCACCATATCCCAAAAATGCTCGCCGCTGACGCCGCTCGCTCCGCCGGCTCCCGACAGAACGGAGGTGGCGAAAAAATAACCGCCGACCACCACAATCATATTCGCAAAGACGGCTAAAACCGGCAGCATCAGCAGGCAGGCGATGAAGCGCGGCACCACAAGATACTGCACAGGATTCGCGCCCATCGCTTCTATCGCGTCGATCTGCTCCGTAACCTTCATGGATCCCAGCTCCGCCGTGATGGACGCGCCAATCCGCCCCGACAGGACGAACGCTGTCAACATAACGCCCAGCTCCTTGATGGCGGCGGTGCTGACAAAGGAGCCGAGAAGCCCCTCCGTTCCGAGCAGCTTCAGCTGTTCATACCCCTGCAGCGCCAGCACCATTCCGATGAAGGCGCCGTTCACCGCGACGACCGGGAGCGACTCGACCCCGACCTTCGCCATCTGCGCGATGAGGTTTGAAAAGAAAAAGGGGCGGGCGAAGAGGCAGCGCGCTGTCATTGCCAGCAGCGACGCGCATGCTCCGATATGGCGCAGATAGGAGGAGGCGCGGGAACCTGTCTGCGAGCCGAACGCGCGTCCCGCCTTGCCGACCCGCCGAAGAAAGCCCGCAATCATTCAAACGCCGTATCGCTGTATTCGAGCGGAGAGAAACGCAGCGATGCGCTGTCAAACGCAAGGTTCGCCGTTCCGATCGGTCCGTTGCGGTGCTTTCGCACAATCACTTCCACCTCTCCAGGCGTGTCCGAGTCTTCTGGGTTGTAGTAGTCGTCGCGGTATAAGAACAGAACGATGTCGGCGTCCTGTTCGATGGCGCCCGATTCGCGCAGGTCGGCGAGCTGCGGGCGCTTGTCCGGCCGGCTCTCGACGCCCCGGTTCAGCTGGGAGAGCGCGAGTACGGGAACATCCAGCTCGCGCGCCAGGCTTTTCAAGGAGCGGGAGTATTCCGAAATCTCCTGCTCGCGGCTCTGATACTGGCGGCTGCCGGATGTCAGTTGCTGGAGATAATCCACGATGATAAGCCCAAGATTCGGCCGCCGTATCTTGAGACGCCTGCTCTCCGAGCGGATGTCCATGAGCGTCAAGCTGGGAGCGTTGTTGATGTAGATCTGCCCCCGTTCGATCTCCTGCGCCGCTTCGCTGATGCGTTTCATTTCGTCGTGTTCAATTTTGCCCATGCGGATGCGCGACATATCAATTTCTCCAACGGTCGACAGCATGCGCATGACAATCTGATCAGCCGGCATTTCGGTTGTGAAAAAGGCGACCGCCGGCGGCTCCTCCTCTTCCGTCTGCAGAAGCGACACGTTCAACGCGAGGTTGTGGGCGAAGGAGCTTTTGCCCATGCCTGGGCGCGCGGCGACGATGATCAGGTCGGAACGGTTCAGTCCGTAAATGGTCTGGTCTAGCTCCGGAAAGCCGGTTGGAATGCCGATCAGTTTTGAGGATTGATTATAAAGACGATTTATGCGTTCAGTCGCTTCCAGCAGCGACTGGTCAATGTCGATAAATCCGTTCGTTTCGCCTCGGTAGATGCCAAACAAGCTGCTCTCCGCCTGGTCTAGCGTCTCGTCAAGTTCCACCTCAATGCGTCCAGCGCGGGAGACGATTTCTGCCCCCGCCTGTATCAGTTCGCGCCGCGTCGCCATTTCGCGCACGATGTTTGCGTAATACTCGATATTCGCGGCGGTCGGGACGCCTTCCTGAATGTCGTAGAGGGCGCGGACGCCGCCAATCTTTTCAAGGTCGCCGGCGCGTTTCAGGCTGTCGGTGATCGTATACAGGTCAAGCGGGTCGCCCTTGTTCGCCAAGCGCAGCGCGGCGGCGTAGATCAGCTGATGGGAGGCTTTGAAAAAGACGGTCGTCTGCTCGCCCAGAATGGAGGCGGCGAGATGCACCGCGTCCTGGTCAACCAAAAAAGCGCCTAGAACATGCCGTTCAGCGTCAAGATCATGCGGGCTGACATCCGCCACCGACTCTCATCTCCCTAAATATCGGCTTGCCTCTTGCGGGCGGTTTTTACGCTTCAGCGTCTTCCGCGGTTTCTTCCGCATGCGCCTCTTCTGCCGGTTCATTTTCCGCCGCTTCTTCAACATCTTCCGCCTCTTCCGTCTCCTCGCCGCGCAGGTCTGAAGTGGAAAGCACCGTCAACGGAAGCGGAACGCTCACCTGCGGATGCAGTTGCAACTCCACCTCGTAAGAGCCGATTTCGCGTATCGGCTGCGGGAGAATCACCTGCCGCCGCGTGAACGGATAGCCGCGGTCCGCCAGCGCATCGGCCACATCGTTTGTTGTTACGGAGCCGAACAGGCGTCCGCTGTCGCCGGCGCTGCGCACCACCTGCAGCTCAAGCCCTTCGATTTCGGCGGCAAGCGCGGTCGCTTCGTCAAATTGTTTCGCTTCCGCCACTTTTTTAGCGCGCAGCTGTCCGTTCAGCCGCCGACGGTTCGCCTCGGTGGCATGTTCGGCGTATCCGCGCGGTATCAGATAGTTTCGCGCGTAGCCCGCCGCCACGCGCACCACCTCGCCCACGCGGCCGACGCCCCGCAAGCTTTCGGTCAGTATCACATGAATATGCGCCATGTCGCTCCTCGATTCGTCAAAAAATGGATCGTCGCCTTCAGTTATTATATCGTCATGACGGTCAGATGGCGGCTCCGTCTTCCATCGTCCCCCGCTTCCCCGTTTTCACGAGGACATGCCCGCGAGGGCATGCATTCCCGCGCCGCGCCCCTCGTCATTCCCGCGTAAGCGGGAATCTTAGCCGCCGCCACCGCTGCTTCCGCTCTTTAAACTCCCTAACCCCCCTTTTCAAGGGGGAATGTTCGGCGCCCTGTCATTCCCGCGCCGCGCCCCTCGTCATTCCCGCGTAAGCGGGAATCCAGAGTCCCTGCAGAAACCATCATCCCGCCCGAAAACCCCCCTAACCCCCCTTTTCAAGGGGGAATGTTCGGCGTCCCCTTTTCAAGGGGGAATGTTCGGCGTCCGCCCTTGCGGTAAAACGCGCGGGAATCTTATTCAACGGCGCTCTCGTAAAGCTCCCCCGCCAGATTCTCCTGCATAAAGTAGATTTCCGCCTCCCGTTCTTCGGCGACCCGCTGTATCTGTTCGGGGCGTTTGACATCCAAAAATTGGACGGCGCGCGCGTTCATCCGATGCCGCGGCTCTCGATCCTTTTTCAGCCCTTCCCATGCGTCGTACTGTAAAGTTCCCTCAACCAGAACCTGCTGACCCTTCTTGAGATACTTGCAGCACATCTCGGCGCTGCGGTTCCACACCTTCACATCGATATAACAGACCGTCTCGACGCGCTCGCCGGACGGGGTGTTGTAATCCCTGCTCGAAACCAGCCGCAGCAGCGCCATCGGTATGCCGTCGCCGACGCTGTAAAGCGCCGGGTCTTTGGCGAGGTTGCCGAGCAGCGTCGCGTTGTTGAATTCGGGCGCCAGCTCCTGCGCGCCGCCGCCGTCCGGCCAGCCCAGATGCTGCACCGACCGCGCGACGAGGCAATGCTTGGAGCGGGTCTCGCCCGTTTCCGACCGCCACTGATGATATGCCAGCCGACCCTCCACGAGCGCCTGCATGCCTCGGTTCAGATACTGGCAGCACACCTCCGCCGTTCCGCCATGCGCAAGAACGTCAATGTCGCACCGCTCAACGCGCCGTTCGCCGCTGCGGTTGATGTAACTGCGTCTGGAGTTCAAGCGGAAAGCGGCAAGGGGCGTTCCGTTTTCAAGATGCGGCGGCGTCGGAAACTTGCTGCTCCTGCCGGAAAGCGTCCGCGTTTCGATCTGCCTGCCGAACTGCAAGCGGGTCGAAACGGGCGCTTCCGCCAAACGCCCTAACAAGATCACTTTGTTGAGTTGCCGCATCGTTTATCCCCTGCCGCCCGCGTCCAACTAAAACGGGATGTCGTCGTCGATCGGTTCGTCAGACGGTTCCGACTGGTTGCCGCCTCTTTTTGAACGAACAGAATAGTCCGTCCCCTCTTCAATGACAACGTCATCCCTGCCGCGCGGAGAGCCGAGAAATTGAACCGTGTTGGCGACGATTTCATGCTTCGAGCGTGGATTGCCCTCTTCATCTTCCCACCGGTCAAATTTCAGCCGCCCCTCAACCAACACCTGACTCCCTGTCCTGAGATACTCACAGCAGATCTCTGCAAACCGACCCCAAACCGTGACATTAATATAGCACACCTCTTCGCGCCGTTCGCCATCGCCTGCCGTATAGGTTCTGTTTGAAGCCAACCCTAGAGTCGTGACGGGCGTCCCGTTGTCCAAATGCTTCAGCTCAGGGTCCCATGTAAGGTTGCCCAGCATGATCACTCGGTTGTATTCAGCCGCCATGGTTTCTCTTTCGCCGTTGGTTGAGGTCCTGTGTTTCCGCCGCTGTTAGAACGGGATGTCGTCGTCAATCGGTTCGTCAGACGGTTCCGACTGGTTGCCGCCGATGCTGTGTCCGCCGCCGCCGCTCGGGCGGTCAAAGCTGGGTCCGGAGCGCGTGTAGCCGCCTTCGCCCTCTTCTTTGGCGAAGCCGCCGCCTTCCCTGTCGCGCGGCGAACCGAGAAACTGAACCGTGCGGGCTCGAATACGGTACGTTGAACGTTTCTCGCCAGCCTCCGTCTCCCATTGATTGTACTGCAACGATCCTTCCACAAGCACCTGACTGCCTTTGCCGAGATACTGGCAACAATTTTCTGCCAACCGATCCCAGACAGACACGTCTATGAAGCAGGTATCTTCTTTGCGCTCGCCATCCCGCGTGGTGTAACTCGTGCCGGAAGCCAATCGAAGCGTTGAAACAGCCGTTCCGCTGTCAAGATGCCGCAACTCTGGATCCTGCGTCAGCCGACCTAACATGATCACTTTGTTGAATTCAGCAGCCATAATCCTCTCTATTCTTCGGTTGAATCGTCCTCGTCGCCGTTTTCGTCCTCGTTCACATCTTCCGCGTCGTCGTCGCGTCCCAAGGCGCTTACCGGTCGGTAGTCGGATCGGGGCGGTCGGTTTCGGCGGGATCGGTCGCTCGCGGGCCGGTCGTCCAGGCGCACGGCGATCTCTTCAACAGGTACTTCGCACCGCACCGTCAGATAGCGGAGCGCGTTTTCATTGATCTGAAATTGGCGCTCCAGTACCGGTACCGCTTCTTTCGGTCCGCGGAACACCATGAACGCGTACACGCCGTCGTAGTCGCGTCCGATTCGGTAGGCGAGCTTGCGCCGCCCCCACAGGTCCGCTTTCAGCACTTCGCAGCCGTTTTCTTCCAGGAGCTGCTTCACGGAGGCGACCATCTCATCCACCTCAAGGTCGCTCAACGCCGGACGCATGATAAATGTCGTTTCGTATGTTTTTGCGGATGCTTGATTCATCCTCGCGCTCCATCCCTTCGGTCAATTGGCCCTTGGGACATTTGGCGCGTCTGTCAAATCGATTCGCCGCCCAAGAGCAGGGCGCATATAGTATAACCCGTAAATGAGCAAGCTGCAAACCAACTTCCGGTTCGTCATTCCCGCGTAAGCGGGAATCTTAGGCATCGCAGGCGCTTGTCCGCATTCGCATAAGGGCGAGGTCGGATATCCAGAACCTGGCGAACGCGCGTTTCATGCCTTGCATTCTCGCCTCGATTTCGACTAAAATGAACGCTTGACGGGGAGATGAGCGTCTTTTTTTGAAAAAAAGCGGCTTGAAAGCCCGTTTTCGCTTGACAAGGCATGCGCGATCCGTTATGATAATCAAAACATACGCTGTGAGAACGAGTCGGCGCGCCGTTCAGTTACGGCGCGTTAATACGGAGCGCGTTATGATAATGGGTCTCAATATCAATAACGGAGACGGCGGTATGAGACAGATGATACGGCGGAAAATCGCCCGTAAAAAAGAGAACGGCGCGGCATGCGAACGCGGCAAATGCGAAGCGAACCCCGGCGAATTTCCGCTCGTCGCCATGCGCAAACCTGGGCGCGCCGTGATCGCCCGCATCTGCTGCGCAAATCCTGAAATGAAACGGCTGCGCGAACTCGGCCTCGTTGAGGGAATGCCTGTCAACCTGCTGATTTCGCGCCGCGAATCGGACCCCGCCGCGCTCCGAATCGGCGAATCGAGACTATGCATCAGCCATGAAACCGCCCAACATCTCTGGATGGAGCAAGACGCATGAAGAAGGTTCACCCGCTGTCCGACCTGAAGCCTGGGGAAAGCGGCGTCATCGCGCGAATCGAAGGCGGCGTATTGAGATTGCGTCTCATGGAACGCGGGCTGTTCCCCGGCGAGCGCGTCCAAACGCTCAAACGGGCGCCCCTCGGAGACCCCATCGAACTTGCCCTCGACGGATTCCGACTTTCCATACGAAAACAGGAAGCGGAAAACATCTTTGTCGTTCGAGAGGACGAATCAACATGAGCGCCGACGAGCGGCCGCTTGCCGTACTGACGGGAAACCCGAACTCCGGCAAAACAACGCTTTTCAACGCCCTCACTGGTCTGCGTCAAAAGGTCGGCAACTACGCCGGCGTCACCGTGGAACGCAAAACAGGCGTCTTTGAAACGAACGGCGCCGAATGGAACCTGATCGACCTGCCCGGCGCCTACAGCCTCACCGCCCGCTCTCCAGAAGAGATGATCGCGCGCAAAGTTCTCTGCGGCGAAATGGAGGACCTGCCGAAACCGAACCTAGCGATCATCGTCGTAGACGCCAGCAACCTGGACCGAAACCTGTATCTTGCGACGCAGATACTCAACATGGGCGTCCCGTCTGTCATCGCGCTCAATATGATGGATCAGGCGGAGACGGCGGGCGCGCGGATTGACGCGGAGATACTTGCGGAGCGGCTTGGCGCGCCTGTCGTGCCGATGGTCGCGACGCGCGGCGAAGGCATCGAAGAGCTGAAAGCGGCAACGGAAAACGGCGCCTCCGAACCGCCGATGCGCCCATGGCGTCTAGACGATGAGAGCGAAGCGGCGCTCTCCTATGTGTCGCTCGCCCTAGGGCGCGTCCATCAAGACGCCTCCGACGCCGAGCTGGATTCGGAAGCGGTGAGGCTTGTCGCAGGCGGAGACTCCGACTCGACCCCGCCAAGCGATGCAGCGGCTGAAGCGGTCGCCGAAGCGCGCAGCGCGCTCTCCCAAAATGGACACACGCCTGAAACCTTTGAGGCGCAGGCGCGCCACCAATGGATACGTTCCGTCACCGCAAAAGCGGTTGGACGCTCTGAAAACGCGCTTCTTTCAAGAAGCGACCGCATCGATTCTGTTTTGACGCACCGCGTCCTCGGACCCTTGATACTTCTCGCCACGGCGCTGCTCGCCTTTCAAGCCGTTTTCTCCTGGGCGTCTATACCGATGGACTGGATCGACGCGGGCGTGTCGGCTCTCGGCGCGCTGGTCGGCGGATGGATGCCCGAAGGCGCCCTGCGCGGCTTGATTGTGGACGGGGTCATCGCGGGAGTCGGCTCCGTCATCATCTTTCTCCCGCAGATACTTTTCCTCTTTTTCTTTATCGGTCTGCTTGAAGACACCGGCTACATGGCGCGCGCCGCGTTCATGATGGACAGATTCATGCGCGGCATGGGTCTTCACGGCAACGCCTTTATCCCGCTGCTCAGCTCCTTCGCCTGCGCCATACCGGGCATCATGGCGACGCGCACCATCAGCGAGCCGAAGGACAGGCTCGCCACGATACTGGTCGCGCCGTTGATGGCATGCAGCGCGCGGCTGCCTGTCTACGCGCTGATCATCGCGGCGTTCATCCCCGGCGGCGCGTGGGTCAAATCGCTCTCGTTGACAGGCTTATACCTGCTGGGCGTCGTTGCGGCGATGGCGATGGCGTTCCTTTTCAAAAAAACGCTCCTGCGCGGAGAAGCGGCGCCGCTCATCTTGGAGCTGCCGCCGTACCGCCTGCCGAACTGGCGAACGCTTTTCTTTCGGCTGTGGGACCGCTCCGGCGAATTCATCAAACGGGCGGGCGGAATGATCCTCGCGGCGACTATCGTACTCTGGTTCATGGCGTCTTATCCGAAACTGCCGGCGGACGACCTAGCGGCGTATGAAACGCGCATCGAATCGGCGGCAAACGAACTGGAAGAGGCTGAAATCGAAAATGAGCGCGCTGCGGCGGCGGTCGAGAACAGCTTCGCCGCCCGACTCGGACGATGGACGGAACCGGCGCTGCGCCCCCTCGGCTTTGACTGGCGCATCGGCGTTGGCGTGATCGCTTCCTTTGCGGCGCGCGAGGTGTTTGTCGGCGCGATGGGAACGCTCTACGGCGTCGGAGAAGCGGACGACGACGCCAGCTCGCTTCAAGACCGGCTCAAAGGCGCCGTCTGGGAATCGGGCGATCAAAAAGGCGAACCGATCTACACGCTGCCGACGGCGGTCGCGCTGCTGCTGTTTTATGTGTTCGCGCTGCAGTGCGTCTCCACGGTGGCGATCATGCGGCGCGAGACGAATTCATGGCGTTGGCCGGCGTTCGCTTGGGTTTATATGTTCATTCTGGCATACGGGTGCGCATGGGCGGGTCGGGCCGCTGTCGCCGCGTTCGTCTAAGAGGGGAGATTTCCAATGTGGCAAGACGTGTGGCAGGACGCCGCCGCTGTTTTGATTGCGCTGGGCGCGGCGCTTTATCTGGCGCGCGCGCTCATACGCGGCGGGGACGAAAGCTGCGGCGCATGCGAAAAGAAGAACCCGCCCCTCATCGCGCTCGATTCTATCGCTCCGCCGCCGGTCAATCCAGCAGAGCCTGATAGACCAAATCGGGCAGCTTCAGCCGATCGTCCGGCCAGGGCCAATTTCTCAGCTTCTGTAGATCGTCCATATGGAAGGTCGAAGCGATCTGCGACATCTGAATAACGAACAGCTGCTTCAGAGGATCAACCCAAAAACTCGTATGAAAAATTCCTTCCCAGTCGTAAGACCCAACGCTTTTCGGGCTGCCGGAAAGTCCGGGGTCTGTATGAATTCCGAAGCCAAGCCCAAACTTGAACCCTGGGTAAATGGTCTTCAGATCGCCGATATGGTTCTGCAGCGCCAACTCAATGGAGCGCGGGCTTAATATCCGCTGTCCGTTCAGCTCGCCGCCGTTCAGCGTCATCTGTAAAAAGCGGGCGTAGTCCGTAATCGTGGAAACGAGGCCGCCCCCGCCTGCAAGGAACTGGAGCGAAGGATCATACGGTTCTGGTACATAAGGATCATGGTGCAGTTCGAGGCTTCCGTCCTCCCCCGTTGTATAGAGAGTCGCGAGCCGATCAACTTTTTCGGGAGGAAGTCGAAAATCGGTGTCGTCCATCTGAAGCGGCTCAAAGATGCGCGTCTTGAAATACTGATCAAGCGTCATTCCAGAAACGACCTCAATCAGACGTCCCAGAACATCGATAGAAAACCCGTATCCCCACCGGTCGCCAGGATGAAATTCAAGCGGCAGCTTGCCGATACGCGGAGCGACGCGCTCAAGCGTTTCAAAACCCCCAACGCCGCAGTAAAGATCGGCGATCTGGTAAAAGCGGCGCAGAGTTTGATAAAAGGCGCCGAGCGATTCATCAAAAAGATAAGCGTCGTAGGTCAAGCCGGAGGTGTGCGTCAACAGATGCCGTATCGTCATCGGACGCTTCACATCCACCAGCCTGAAGCTGTCCGAGGAGTCCGGTACCTCCTCAAGAACTTTACCGTTTTTGAATTCGGGCAGATACGCTTCAACCGGATCGTTCAAAAGAATCCGCCCCTCCTCCGCCAGCTGCAAGACGGCGAGGCTCGTAACGGGCTTCGTCATGGAGGCGATGCGAAAGATCGTGTCTTCAGCGATCGGGCGGTTCTTCTCCATATCCGCCATGCCGTACGTCGCAAGATGCGCGACGCTCGAATGGCGCGCAATCAGGACAGACGCGCCCGCTAATTTGCCTTCGTCAATGTAGCTCTGATAAAAATCGTCCAGACGCTGAAGACGCTTCGGGCAGAAGCCGGCAGATTCTGCCGACGCGACAAGTCCAGGATCAAACGCGGATGGCATAGCAATCTCTCCTTCTTCGCCGTTGGTCAATCCAGCAGAGCCTGATAAATCAAATTAGGCAGCTTCAGTTGATCCTCCGGATAGGGCCAATTTTGGTTCCAAGAGAACTGCGACATTTTGACGACGAACAGATGCTTGACAGGATCAACCCAAAATATCGTATGAAAAATCCCGCCCCATTCGTAAGTCCCAACGCTTTTCGGGCTGCCGGAAAGTCCGGGATCGGTATGTATTTGGAAGCCAAGCCCAAACTTGTACCCTGGACCTGTCGCAGGGGGCGCCATGTCTAAATCGCCAATATGGTTGGCGGTCGCAAGCTCAATAGAGCGCGGACTCAAGACACGCTCGCCGTTCAGCTCTCCGCCGTTCAGCGTCATCTGTAAAAACCGGGCGTAATCCGTAATTGTGGAGACGAGACCGCCCCCGCCGGAAAGATACTGCATCGATGGAAGAAACCGCTTTTGAATGACAGGATGCCGGTCGGGCTGCAAACTTCCGTCCTCCCCCGCGGTGTATAGCGTCGCAAACCGATCCATCTTTTCAGGCGGAAGTCGAAAACACGCGTCGTTCATCTGGAGCAGGTCAAAGAGGCGCGCCTTGAGATACTGATCAAGCGTCATACCAGAAACAACCTCAATCAAACGCCCCAGAACTTCGGTAGAAAGCCCGTATCTCCACCGGTCGCCTGGATGAAATGCAAGCGGCAGCTTCCCGACGCGCGACACATAACGCTCAAGCGTTTCAGATAAAAATACCCCGGAATCTACTTCGCTAATCTGATAAAAGCGATGCAGAGTTTGATAAAAGGCGCCGAGCGATTCATCACTAATATTGTCTTTGAAAGCCAAACCGGAGGTGTGCGTCAACAGATGCCGTATCGTCATCGGCCGCTTTACATCCACCAGCCTGAAGCCGTCCGAGGAGTCGGGAACCTCCTCAAGAACTTTGCCGTTTTTGAACTCGGGCAGATACGCTTCAACCGGATCGTTCAAAAGAATCCGCCCCTCCTCCGCCAGCTGCAAGACGGCGAGGCTCGTAACAGGCTTCGTCATGGAGGCTATGCGAAAAATCGTGTCTTCAGCGATTGGGCGCCCCTTCTCCATATCCGCCATGCCGTATGTGGCGAGATGCGCGACGCTCGAATGGCGCGCCATCAGGACAGACGCGCCCGCCAACTTCCCCTCGTCGATGTAGCTCTGGTAAAAGTCGTCCAGACGCTGAAGGCGTTTCGGGCAGAAGCCGGCAGATTCTGCCGACGCGACAAGTCCAGGATCAAACGTCGATGGCATATCAACCTCTCCTTGCGCTGTTCATCGCGGCTGCTTTCAAAGTATAGCGCGCGGCGCGCGCAAAGACGAATCCGCCGGTCAATCCAGCAAAGCCTGGTAGATCAAGTAGCGCAGCTTCGGGTGATCGTCCAGATGGTCGGACGGGTAGATCTGCGACATTTTGATGACAATCAGCTGCTTGACAGGATCGACCCAAAACGTCGTGTGCCAATACCCGCCCCATTCATACGCCCCCTTGCTGGACGGCATGCCCGACTGTCCAGGGTCGGCATGTATCTGAAATCCCAGCCCAAACTTGAACCCAGGACCGCCCATGGGCGTCAGTTCGCCGATGTGGTTCTCCAGCGCCAGCTCAATGGACCGCGGACTCAAGACGCGCTCCCCGTCCAGCTCGCCGCCGTTCAGCGTCATCTGTAAAAAGCGCGCGTAATCCAGCAGCGTAGACGAGAGGCCCGCCCCGCCGGAGAGGTACAACTGCGGCGGTTCGTACGGATATTGCGCCGGATAAAACTGCAGGCTTCCGTCCTCCGTCGTCGTATAAACCTGCGCGAGACGCTTCTCCTTGCCGGGCGGAAGACGAAAGTGGGTGTCGTTCATCTGCAGCGGCTCAAAAAACCGCGTCCTGAAATACTCATCCAGCTCCATTCCCGACACGACCTCTACCAGCCTGCCCAGAACGTCTGTCGAGTAGCCGTACGCCCACCCTTCGCCTGGATGAAACTGCAGCGGCATGTTGCCGAGGCGCGGCATCGCGCGCTCCAGCGTTTCAAAACCTTCAAAGCCGCCCGTGACGTTGGCGACGCGGTAAAAGGCGGTCAACGGCTCGCTTCCGCCGTAACAGAGACCCGACGTGTGCGTCAACAGATGCCGTATCGTCATCGGGCTTTTCACATCCGCCAGCCTGAAGGCGTCCGAGGAGTCGGGAATCTCCTCAAGAACTTTCCCGTTTTTGAATTCGGGCAGGTACGCTTCGATCGGGTCGTTCAGCAGCGCCTTCCCTTCTTCAACCATCTGCAAAACCGCAAAGCTGGTGACAGGCTTCGTCATGGACGCGATGCGAAAAAGCGTATCGATCTCAACGGCGCGCCCCGTCTCCATGTCCGCCAGCCCGTACGTTTTGAGATGGGCGGTTTGCCCGTTCCGAACAATGATGACCGACGCCCCGGACATCTCCCCGTCATCGATATGCTTTTGAAACACCCCGTCCAGACGCCCGATCCGCTTCGGGCATACGCCGTTGGATCCGGGCGGCTGAACAGATTCTGGTTGAAAGTTTCTCATATGCGGCGCGCGCTCCGTTTCTCCCTGCGTTTAGACAGCGTCTTCGGTTCCGTTCTCTGAAGATTAGCGCCATTATACTGCATATGGGTATTCAATCCACCTTTTTTTGGTACATGGCGTCGTCCGCGCTGGCGCTGGCGTTTGCCGTCTTCGCGTTATGGAGCATACGGCGAAAAACGGCGGGGCGTTTTGGAACCGCCCTGCGCTTCTCCGCCTGCCTGCTCATCTGCGCCGCGCTCATCGAACCTGCCGCCCTGCGCCCCGGCGGACGCCCGACCGTCGCCGCGCTCATGGACGCCTCCGACAGCGCCGCCCCGAACGAACAGCAGCGAAACGACATGGAGCGGTTGTCGAACGACAAACGGGTACGGTTTATACGTTTTGCCAAGCGCGCCGCGTTGGGAACCGACGCGCGGACGCTGGATCCCTCCTCAACCGACATCGAAGGCGCGCTCGCTTACGCGGCGGATACGCTCCGCGCCTCTGAACGCGGACGCATCCTGCTCTTCTCGGACGGCGCGGAAACCTATGGAAACGCGCGCGCGATGATCCCCCGTTTACAAGCGGAGGGCGTCTCCGTCTTTGCCGCGCCGTTCGACAGCGCAAAGCCGCCCCCGCTGCGCATCCGCGAGCTGCGCCTCCCGCCGTCCGCTCCCGTCGGCTCCGTCGGAGGGAGAATCGCGGTTGAAAGCGAGACAAGCGGCGAAGCGGAATTGACAGCATATCTGGACGGAAAACTTGTCATGCGCCGCCGTCTGCAGTTAGAGGCGGGCTATTCTTCGCACGGTTTTTTGTTCACAGCTGAATCCAGCGGCGAAAAACATGTCGCCGCGACGATACGCCTGTCAAGCGGAGAGGAGGCGCGTTCCGCCGCCTATGTTCAGATCGACGGCAAATTAAAAGCGCTCTATGTACATGGAGGATCCGAACGGACGGCGGCATGGTCGGCGCTCGTCGCCGACCCGTCCATCGAATGGCGGGAGATAGAAGCCGACGCGCTGGATTCGTCAGGTCTGCGTCTACAGGAGTACGACGCCGCCGTGTTCGACAACGTTTCCGCCGAATCGCTTTCGTTTGAATGGATGGAGTCGTTTCGCGCTTGGGTTGAAAACGGGGGAGGATGGCTCGCGGTCGGCGGACCGAACAGCTTCGGCGCCGGAAAATGGACGCAAACGGCGCTGGAGAAAGCGGCTCCCGTAATGATGACTCCCCCTGACAAGCGCAAGCCGCTCGCGCTCGTTCTCCTGCTTGACAAGTCGGGCAGCGCCGCGCGCCGATCCAAATGGACGCTCGCCGTGAGAGCGGCGGAAGCGGCGGCGCGCGCCCTTCACCCGAAAGACAAGGTGGCCGTCATCGTCTTCGATGCGAAGCCGCAAACGGCCGTTCCGCTCATCGAAGCGGGAAAGCGCGGAACGCGAATCGAACGGCTGACGGAACTCTCGCCAGGCGGCGGCACCGATCTGGCGGCGGGGCTTCAAGCCGCCTACGATCTGCTGCAAAAGGCGGACGCGCCGCGCAAACATGCAGTCATCTTCTCGGACGGACACTCCACAACCGATCCGTCCGAAACGGCGCGGCGAATGTTTGAGGCGGGCATGACCGTCTCTGCCGCCGCTGTCGGCGCTGACGCGCGCGTCGGATTGGAGGAGGCGTCCCGTCTCGGCGGAGGAGCGTTTTACCCGCTCAAAGACGCCTCGGACCTGCCGGATGTGTTTGTCAGAGAGACGGCGCAGACTGGCGAACTGATCATTCAACAAAAAACGGAAGCGTCCGCCCCGTTTCCATCCGCGCTCGCGGAGGCGCTTGAGCTGACGATAGACGGGTATGTTTCCGCCGAGGCGAAATCTACCGCCGCCGTTTTTTTAAAGGCGCAAGAGGGCGACCCGCTTCTCGTCGGAGGGCGATACGGGCTGGGGCGCGCGCTCGCGTTCCTCTCGGACAGCGGAAACCGATGGACGACCGACTGGGCTGCGTCCGAAGGCTATGCGAACCGCTGGCGCTCATGGCTGCGCTGGACGGCGCCCTCCGCAGAAACGGGAGCGGAGTACGACCTGAGCATCGAAACGGTCGGCTCCGCCCTGACAATCAGAGCGGAATTCCCAAACGAAGCGGAGACCCCAAGCCGTTTCTCCGCCGAGGCGGTCGACCCGACCGGCAGGCGCGCCTCGATAGAGATGAAGAGAGAGGGGAACGGGTTTGTTGGACGCGGCCGTCTCGGGCCGGCGGGCGCGTACGCCGTTTCCGCCGGCCCCTTGGGCGGTCAAACGATTCTCCGCCGCGTCCATTACGACGGAAATGCGGAGACGCTCATCCCGCCCGACATGAACCTGCTCAAGGCGCTGTCCGACGCGACCGGCGGAACGACGGCCTCCAAACTGGGCGATTGGATTCTTCCGCCGGACAAAGAGCCGCGTTCCCTGTCCACTTGGCTGCTCCTCGGCGCGCTGACGCTCATGGCGGTTGAATGGATACTGCGCAAGCTGCGCCTGCCCTCCCGAAAGCGCGCTGCAGCGGAGCAGGCGCCGTATTCTTCGCCGGAAGCGTTTGTGGAGGAACCGCCCCTCTTCGCCCGCCTGCGCGGCGCAAAAGAACGCGCCCGCGCCCGTTGAACGAAACCTCCGTTCACTATACAACGCGCCGCCGCGCCCAAGGCGTCATTCCCGCGTAAGCGGGAATCTTAAAAACCCATCTTCTGATCAAACCCCGTAGCCGCCAATAACTTCGTTTGAGCGTACTATCGTTGAACGAAACCGCCATTCGCTGTACAATGCGCGGAACAAGAACCTCTTAGGAGTACGATATGGCAACGCCGAAAAAGATGCGCGTCGGATTTGTCGGCTCAGGCGGAATCGCGCAGGGCAAGCATGTCCCAGGACACAAAAGCGTCAAAAATGTGGAGCTGTTCGCATGCTGCGACATCGACGAAAAACGGGCAAAAGCCTTCGCCGAAAGAAACGGCATCAAGCATGTCTTCACCGACTACAACAAGATGGTCGAAATGGAGGAGCTGAACGCCGTCTCGGTCTGCACGCCGAACAACTTTCACGCCCCGCCCACCGTCGCCGCGCTGAACGCCGGCAAGCATGTCCTCTGCGAAAAGCCGCTCGCGGGCAACGCCGCCGACGGCGCGAAGATGGTCGAAGCGCAGCGCAAATCGGGCAAGACGCTGCAGATCGGGCTGCAGTCGCGCTTCAACCCGCACTACTGGACGCTCGCCAGACGCATTCAGCAGGGGCTGCTCGGCGAGATCTACTACGGGCGGACGATGTCGCTGCGCAGGCGCGGCATCCCCGCCGCTCCGACCTTCGTCAAAAAAGCGATCTCCGGCGGCGGACCGCTCATCGACATCGGCGTCCACTCGTTCGACCTGATGCTGTTTCTGATGGGTTACCCCGATCCTGTCGAAGCGTTCGGCTCCACCTATCAGAAATTCGCCAAGCGCGAAAAGCTGTTCACCGGCGGATGGGGCATGTGGAATCAGGACGATTTTGATGTGGAAGATTTTGCGGTCGGGCAGGTGAAATTCGCCAACGGCGCGACCGTGACGGTGGAGACCTCCTGGGCGGCGCATCTCGGCAATGTCGGGGTGGATTTCATCGTCGGCGAGAAGGCGGGAGCCTCCTTGAGCGCGCCTGTCAAAATCTTCACCGACAAAAAAGACCATTCGGGGCTGATGGAGTACGACCTTGAGCCGTTGAAGCGGACGCCCAAGGAGTTCGCCTCGTTTCATAAGTCGGCGCGGGAAGGCTCCCCGTCGCTTGTGCCGGGCGAGCAGGTCCTGAAGCTGATGAAGATCTTTGACGCGATTTACGAATCGGCGGAAAAAGGCGAGTCAGTCAAAATCGAGTGATCGTTTTCAGAAAATTCACAACGCTTGTGAAAAGCAGACGGCGGAGGCGTCCATGCGTTTGACATTCTTGGGCTACGGCGGCATCGCCGAGGAGCATGCGACGGCGTTTAAAAAACTGGGCGGGGTTCAGTTCAGCGCTGTCATGGGCAGGGTGGAGGAATCGGCGCGCCGATTCGCCGACCGGCACGGCTTTGAGCGGGCGACCGTCTCTCTAGAGGAAGCGCTGGACTGCCCCGCCGACGCGGTCCTCATCGCCTCGCCAAGCGATATTCATGCCGAGCAGACGATGGCTTGTCTGCGCGCCGAGAAGCATGTTCTATGCGAGATACCGCTCAGCGTAAATCTAGAGGATGCGCTGGAAGCGGCGCGCCTTGCCGCGTCTTCCCCCAAACAGCTCATGATCTGCCACACGCAGCGGTTCTTTCCCGCCCTGCAGGAGTTGCGCCGCCGCGTTCAAGACGGCTCCTTCCATATCAAACAGATTGCATGCAAATGGGGCTTCCTCCGCCGAAAAAATGAGAACTGGAAAGGGCAAAAACGCAGCTGGACAGACAACCTGCTCTGGCACCACGGAGCGCATATCATCGACATGGCGGTCTGGATGCTTGACGAAACGGAGATTGTGGATGTGAAAGGCGTTCTCGCTCCGCCGACGCCTCCGCTCAACATCCCGCTGGATCTCAACATGTGCTTCAAGACGGCGTCGGGGGCGGTCGTCAGCGCGGCGATGTCGTACAACACGCGCCGCCCCTTCCATGACTACCTGTTTATCGGCGAGGAGGAGACCTACCGTTATGAGAACGGCAAGCTTTACGCCGCCGATCAGGTCGTCTTTGAGGGCGGCGCGTCGGCTCTTGAGGCGCAGAACGCCGAGTTCTTAGCGGCAGTCCGCGGCGGCCGCGCGCCCAGCGTCTCCGCCGAAGCGGTCATGCCCGCCATGCGAATCCTGCAGGCTGTTCAAGACCAGAACGGAGCCTGACCTTATGCGAACGCGGACGGCTTCTGCGGCGCCTAAGATTCCCGCTTACGCGGGAATGACAGAAAGGGGCGCGGGAATGACGGAAAAAGGCGCGGGATGACAGAAAGGGGCGCGGGAATGCATGTCCTCGCGGAAGCGGGGAACGATCTGGTTGGCGACGCGCCTTGACGCGCATTTCCCGCTTACCGATCGGGCGTTGAATACGGCAGCAGCATGAACACGCGCTCGCGCTGCATCGCCTCCAACGCGCGGAACCAGCCGGCGAGCGCCTCTCCCGTCCCAAGCGGCGACGACGCCCCCTCGCCGAACAGGGAGAAGAGGGACGGTTTATTCGGCAGCTCCAGCAGCTCCAGCTTGTCGTCGGGGCTGAAGCCGGCGCGCGTTTTGGCGATGGCAAACGCCTCTTTTAGTCCGCCCAGCTCATCAACCAGCCCGTTTTTGACCGCCTCCGCTCCTGTCCAGACCTGCCCCTTTGCCAGCGCCTCAATCTTCTTTTGATCCATGGAGCGCCCCTGCGCCGCTTTGGAGATGAAATCGTCATAGACAGCGTCGATGAGACTGCGCAGCCGCTCCCGCTCCGAGTCGGTGAACCCGCTCGCTTCGTCGTAAATGTTCGCGTTTTTGCCTCGTTTGACAATCTGTTTTCGGACGCCGATCTTCTCGTATAAACCGCCCAGATCCATCTTTCCGCCGAACACGCCGACGCTTCCGGTGAGCGTTCCAGGGTTGGCGACGATATAGTCGGCGCCCATGGCGATGTAGTAACCGCCCGATGCGGCCACATTGCCCATAGAGACGACGACCGGCTTCGCCTCGCGCGCCCGTTGCGCCGCGCGCCAGATGAGATCGGACGCCAGAGCGGAGCCGCCGGGGCTGTTGACGCGAAGCACGATCGCCTTGACGGTCTCGTCGCGCCGCGCCTTATCCAGCGCCGCCACCATATCGGCGGATGTCACCACGGAACCCATCAAAAACGGAGACGCTGCCTGATCAGGCGCGATGACCCCCTCCGCATGGATGAGCGCGATCTTGTCGGCTCCTGAACCGGACGACGAGCCGCTTCCGCCGAAGATGCCGCGCAGAAGATGGCTAAAGAGCGCGCTCTCCGGGTCGGACGTCTGGGAGCTGGGCTTCGAACGCGAATAGGCCACATCTTTGCCGGCAAGCGCGTCCGCAACCTCGTCCAGCTCGTCTGGGTAACGCAGCTCGTCGATGAGGCCGGCGTCCAGCGCCTCCTTCGCCGTATACGGCCCGCCATCGATGAGACGCTCCGCTTTTTTGATGTCGATGCCGCGCCCCGCCGCCACTTCGATTGTCATCTGCTCATAAAGCGAATTGAGCATGCGCTCCATCATGGCGCGCGCTTCGTCCGACATGTCGGCGCGGGTGTACGGTTCCACCGCCGTTTTGAATTCGCCCGCGCGCACAAAATCCGCCTTCACCCCGATCTTATCCATCAGATCCTTGTAAAACATGACGCTTGCCGAAACGCCTGTCAAATCGAGCATGCCGCTTGGCGGAAGCAGAACAAGATCCGCCTGCGCCGCGAGAAGATACCCGTTTCCGCCGATGGTCGGCGCCCAGAAAACAACCTTCTTCCCTTTCTGTTGAAACTTGCGAATCTCCGCCGCCAGCTCATACCGGTCGGAGCGCGAAACGCCCGACCCGGACGAACGCAGCACAATGCCGGCGACCGCGTCGTCTTCCCGCAGCGTTTCGATGCGCTGAATCAACTTGAGCAGGCGCGAAGCGTCCGGCTCCATCGGACCAAGGGGAAAGGCGGAAAACAGATCTCCCCCGCCCGACAGCCGCACCTCCACATACTTTTCTTCAGCCGACGAAGCGCAGCACAGAAGAGAGAGCGCAACAGCCGCCGCCCAGTATCTCCCCAAACGGCGGCGCGGCGTTTTACAAAAAGGACGATTCATCTGGTTCATCATATTCCTCCGTTTCATAGCGCGAGGGTATCGCTTTCACCAATAGATACTGAACGGCGAGACCTGCAGGAGCCGACAGCGCCGGTACCAAAAAACCCCATACCGCCGGCCAGATCGTCTCGTCGCCTTTTAGCAGCGTTAGCAAACCGTAGACCATCGAGCCGACAGCAAAAACGACCGACGCAAAAGGTACCGCCTTGATCATGAAACGCAGGGCGGCGATTGTCAAAGGGGCGTCGGGGGCGCGCGCGGGATTCTCTCGGCTGTCGGCGCCGTTCATGAGAGTTCCGATCCGACGCGGCGCACAGCGGCTTCATGGTTGACGCCGTTGGTTGCCAAAAACGGGAACGGCGCGCCTTCAAACGCCTCGGCGCTTTTTAAAGGAAACAGAGGCGAGCCGTCCAATGCGGTGACGCTTCCCCCGGCGCTCTCGATTAACAGCGACCCGGCCGCGGCGTCCCACAAGCGCGTCTTTGAATCCATCGCCAGATCAAACGCCCCGGCGGCCACATACGCCATCTGCAGCGCCGCGGAACCGAGGCTGCGACCCTTCGACAAGGACGACAAAAAAGAGGGGCGCGCGCGGATGATGTCGGCGGAAACGGCGGAGGGCGATATGCCGCCGAACAGCGGACGCGCGCTCACTCGGCAAGGAGAACCGTTTCGCAGACATGGCTCCCCCTGAACCGCCTGAAATAGATCGTCCCGCGTCGGGTCGTAAATGACGCCGAGAACGGGCGCGCCGCCTCTCATGAACGCGATGGAGACGGAGAAGATCGGAACGCCCGCCGAGTAATTCGCCGTCCCGTCCAGCGGATCCACGACCCAGCAGTCGCCTTGGAGCGGGTCGCCGCCGCGTTGCATTCCAAATTCTTCGCCGTAAAACGCGGCGTCAGGAGCCGCTTTACCCAGCGCGTCCGCCAAAAAACGTTCGGAGGCGCGGTCGGCTTCCGTCACGGGGTTGCCGGGCGCTTTGTAGTCAATCCGCTCTAACTTTTTGAAAAAAGCGAGCAGGATGGCTCCCGCCTCCTTTGCCGCCTCTGCCGCGCGATGCGCCAAGCCGGCGCCCGAAGATGTCTGATCGTTCATGCGCCTCTTTCCGCCGCCGATACTCATTCTCTTTCGGACAGCTCCTGCTGGGCGTATTCGACCGCCTTATACAGCCCGAACACCTGCACCGTCTCAATGACGCACAGATACATCAGCAACAGCGCGATCAGGACGCTCATAAACTTACTCATGCGTACCGCCTTTTCCAATGAAGCCTCTACGGATTTGCCGCCTCTAATCATGGCACAGATTCGCGCCCAATATCAACTAAGAGACGGCAGTTTCTGACGTCATTCCCGCGCAAGCGGGAATCCAGAGTCTTACCAAAACCGTTCGGCGTTCGCCATGTCAACCTCTCCCGACCGCTAGGCTGAACGCTCTATTGACCAGTGCCGGTCGCTGCTCTGGACGACGCGGGCTCCCGGCAGGTTCATCTTCGCCAGCATCGCTTTAACCTCCTTTATCGTGAAGGCGGCCAAATACGAATCGTAGTACATCTGCTGTTGATGGGGCGTGTCCCCGCCGGCGTATTTGTCCACAAACGCCTGCGCCTCCGCTGTCGTTTCTGGGCGTATCAGGTCGCGGATGAGAACCGCGCCTGCCGGCTTCACAACGCGGCTCATCTCCCGCAGCGCCCGCATGGCGTCATGCACATGATGAACGATGCTGTTGGAGATCAAGCTGTCAAAAAAGTTGTCGGGAAACGGCAGCGCCTTCGCGTCCGCCAGCCTGAACGCGATGCGGTCTTGAACCCCCGCCTCCTCCGCCCTCCGCCGCGCGATCCTCAGCATCTCCTCGGACAGATCCACCGCGTCAAAGCGCATATCAGGGCGTCGGCTTGTCAGCATGATCGGTATCTGCGCCGGCCCGCAGCCGACATCCAGCGCATGCCCAAACCCTCCCCCCAACTCCAAAAATCGCTTCGCAAAGGCTCTGTCCACCTCTCCATGCCCCATCGCGTCGTACGCCTCCGCCTCCTCGCGCGTGTCCATCACCTCCGGCTCTACGATTCGCTTCATGCCGTTCTCCTCAAAAGCCAACTTCAATGCGCATGCGTTCCAACGCCGATTCGTCCATCTCGATGCCGAGACCTGCGCCGTCGGGGACATGCGCGCAGCCGTTCTCAACCTGAACGCCCTTGGACGCCGCCGACGCGGACAAAAACTGCGGACCGTTCAAAGCGGCGGGGTATTTCAAACCGTATGCCGCGTAGATCTGAACGCTCGCCGCAAAACCGATGTCAGGGTCGGTCAAGCCGCTGCCGAGAAACATCAGCCCCGCGTCCAGCGCCGTTTCGATCAGCCGACGCTGCGGATACAAGCCGCCGACGCGCATCGGCTTCATGGCGATTCCGTCGATCAGGTCAAGCCGTATCCACTCGATGAGGTCGCGCGGCGATACAATCCCTTCGTCCACCGCGAGCGGCAGCGCGTTCAGTCGGCGCAGTTCGCGGTAACCCGATACGGCGTTGATCGGAATAGGCTGTTCAAGGACATCAACGCCGACAGCGGCGAGGCGGCGGGCGGCTTCTTTGGCGGTTTGAACCGAGTATCCGCCGTTCGCGTCCGCCCATAAAAACCCGTCCGGCGCCGCTTGGCGAACATACTGCGCGAGCGCGATGTCAAAATCGAGCCGCTCTTCGCTTCCGACTTTGATGTTGAAATGGGAATAGCCGGCGGCGCGTCCTTCTTCAACCGCTTCTTCCGCCTTTTCAAGCGTCGGAACGGCGACCGTCCATGAAAGCGGAACGGAACGCCGCCGCGCCGCCCCCCAATACTGCGAGAGCGACGCGCCGAGCGTTTTGCCGAGCGCGTCATGCGCCGCGATGTCGATAGCCGCCCGCGCAATCGGCTGTCCGAGCGTGTAGCCCGGGGCGATCTCGGCGTCCATGCGCCGATGCAGCCCGTCAAGATCGAACAGGTCGGCGCCGAGAACGGCTGGTACAAGATAGCGCGACAAGGTTGAATAGACCGACTCCAGCGTCTCATACGACCATTGCCGAATGGGAGCCGATTCGCCCCATCCGACCGTTCCGTCCTCCGTTGTCAGCTTGGCGATCACGGTTTGGCGTCCGAGCGCCGCCGAGCCGACCGAACCGCGCGAGATGCGAAACTCTCCCCGAAACGGATACTCGACAGGTATCAGATCGATTCGCTCTATCTTCATCGCAATCCTCCCGCCCGTTATCTTAACCCTAGAAACGCTGCGCGTCCAGATTGCCGCGTCCGATTCCCCCCTTGAAAGGGGGGTTTAAAGGACGGGCGCGGGAATGAAGGACTCCTGCAGCCTCAAGGTTCTGGCGCAGCTGCTTCCAGGTCCCAAATCAGGATCTCGCCGTTATCGAGGGAGAAGGCGAGCGTCGTTCGGTCTTTAGAATAGGCGACGCCGTTAACCCCTTCAGGAGAATCCCCAGACTTTTTAAGGAGCTTCCATGACTCCGCGTCCCATACCTCAACCCGCGCGGGTGGGTAAATGCCGCGCTCCTGGAATATGACGCTGATCAGCTTCTTCCCCGCCCGCGAATAAGTCCGCGATAAACTGCCGCCTCTAAACCTTTGGAGCCGCGCGCCCGTTTCCACATCCCAGACCTCGCCAAACCCGCCGGACGCGTTGATGAGAATGCTCTTGCCGTCTGGGAAATAATCAAGAATATACGGGCTCGACATGCTAGGGACTTCAGATGTATGGAGCAGCGCGCCCGTTTTCACATCCCAGATATTGGCGTCCGTATCCCTGATATTGAAGACCCTGTAGTTCACGCTAGCGATCCTCCTGCCGTCCGGCGAAAACTTGAAGGACCAGGGAGATCTATGGGTTTGAAGCGTATGGAGCAACGCGCCTGTTTCCAGATCCCATACCTTAATCGCATCCGGATCCCATACCTTAGTCGAAGGACCGTCGCAGACAGCCGCCAAAACTCCGGCAGTATGGCTTCTGTCCGGCGAAAAGGCGATGGTGTCCGCGCGCGCAATTCCATGGAACGTATGGAGCAGCGCGCCCGTTTTCACATCCCACACCTTGGCGGTATTGCTGCCCGCGCTAACGATCTTCCTGCTGTCCGGCGAATACAGGACGGGGTGTCCCCAAAGTTGACCTGGCGTATCAAGTGTATGCAGCAGCGCGCCGGTCTCGACATCCCAGATACAGGTCGAATACTCGCTTCTGGGGGCTGCTCCGGGTACCTTTAGGACGGCGGAGACGACGGAGGCGATGGTTCGGCTGTCGGGGGAAAAGTAGATCCTCCCCATTCCCATGTCCGCCAATTTCGAAACCTTGATCTCGCCGGTCGAAACATTCCACAGATGCAGTTCCGAATAGCCTTTGACAGCAATGGTTCGGCCGTCGTTCGAAACCAATGCGCCGCCGACATTGATTCCGGGGAAGCTCTTTGTTTGAAGAAGATGTCCAGAGTCGACATCCCAGAGGCGGACGGATCCATCCTCGTATGCGCTGAGAAGCGTTTTGCTGTCCGGGAAAAACATAAGCTTCTGGTGCATGACGCGGCCGGCGCCGTACCCCGGCAAGACCATTTTCGGCGCCATCGGCTCGCCCGCGTTGTTGTCTCGAAGCCATAGAAACGCCGCCGCCGCCAAACCGACCAGCGCCAAACCAATCAGCGTCAATGAACGCCAGCGACCAACCTTTTTCATGAACGTTCTCCCTAAGCGCCATCATAACAGCGGCGGGGATGAGCGTCAAGGCGCGGGCGCCGCCTCTTCCAGGCGCCAAATCTGTATTTCGCCGTTGTCGAGGGCGCAGGCGAGCGTCGTTCGGTCTTGAGAATAGGCAAGATTGTCGATCCGTTCTGGAGAACGCTTAGAGGATTGAAGAAGCTTCCATTCCGCCGCGTCCCATACCTCAACCCAGGCGAGAGGGGAAACCTCGCCAAGCCCCTCCATGACCGACTGTTGAGAAAGCTTATCGTGCTGGGATTTGATCCCGATCAGCTTCTTTCCGTCCAGCGAATAAACGCCCCAGAAATGAAGAGCTCTAAACGTACGGAGCAGCCGCGCGCCCGTTTCCACATCCCAAACCTCGCCCGGCCCGCCGGCTGGGTTGATGATGAGAATGCTTTTGCCGTCCGGCGAATAATCAGCAATATAAGGCCACGAGCTATAATTGACTTCAAACGTATGGAGCGGCGCGCCCGTTTTCATATCCCATACCTTGGCTTCGTTGCCGCTGACGCTGACGATCCGCTTGCCGTCCGGCGAGTACTTGAAGGCGCTGGACGCGCCATGAAGGGTGTGGAGCAGCGCGCCCGTCTCCAGATCCCATACCTTGATCGAAGGATCGCCGCAGACAGCCGCCAGCGTTCCGGCAGTCAGGCTTTTGTCAGGCGAAAGCGCGTTGGCATCCGCGCGCTCAATTCCATGAAATGTATGGAGCAGCGCGCCTGTTTTCACATCCCACACCTTGACCTCATTGCCGCCGGCGCTAACGATCCGCTTGCCGTCCGGCGAATACAAGACGCGATTTCTATTGAGCGCATCAAGCGTATGGAGCAGCGCGCCGGTCTCAACATTCCATATATAAATCGAATACTCGTGTCGGCGCTCTCTAGAGGCGGCGATCGTTTTGCCGTCGGAGGAAAACTGTATCGCGCCCTTATCCATCCTGCCCCCGAGCCAGCCTCCGGTTAATGTTGGTTTCAAGGTTATGATCCCGCCGGTCGAGACATTCCACAGGCGCAGTTCTCTATAGCCGTCAACAGCGATGGTTCTGCCGTCGTTCGAAACCAATGCGCCGCCGACATTAATTCCGGGGAATTTCACTGTTTGAAGAAGCTGTCCAGAGTCGACGTCCCAGAGGCGGATAGAGTCATCCTCATATGCGCTGAGGAGCGTTTTGCCGTCCTGGAAAAACTCAAGCGATACGACAACGCCGGCGGCATGCCCCGGCAAGACCGTTTTCGGCGAAATCGGCTCGCCCGCGTTGTCTCGAAGCCAGAGGAACGCCACCGCCGCCAAACATGCCGACGCCAAACCAATCAGCGCCAATGAACGCCAACGATCCGCCTTTTTCATGAGCGCCCTCCTTGAGCGCCGTCATCGGATGACGAAGGCTCTTTACCTATAACGTATGCCCCGCCCCGGAGGACGGCATATACAGGTTGAGCGCAAAGCTGAGAATGCTCAACACGCTGCGCGGGATGAAATCTCCCAACACTAAACCGAGAAAAAACGGCTGCCAGCGCCGATACGCCGCCAAACCGCTCAACTTCAAAATCGTCATCTTCAAAAACCAGCTCGCCATCACCGGGAACCAAAAATAGACCATCCCGCCCCATGACGCGCCCGACAGCACATACCCCGACGCATGCAGCGGCCACCACAAAAATTGCGTCCGCATCGCATGCAGAAACGCGACAAACAGAAATCCGCCGCCCATATACGCGCCCGCCGTCAGATCAGGGTCGGCGGGAGATTGAATCAACCGCTGCAGCGGGTTGTACACCTCCCATCCGAAACGCCCAAAATGTCCGCGGCTTTTCGCCAGCGCGCCATGCTGATACGCAAACTGAAGATAGGACGCAAAGGTGGCGACGGCGCCGACGCCGATCGCGGCGACCATCATCCAAACAAGCGTCCGCCCAGGTACGCCGCCCCGCTCGCCGACGCGCAGCGACTCCACCTGATTCGGCATCGGATGCGAGCGGTTGCAGCGGTTGAAGGCGTACAGCATGGAGAGCGCCGTCAGGTTCTGTCCGCCCAGCCGGCGCGAGCCGAACAGGTCGGTCATGATCTGCCGCGGACTCATTCCGATCACCTCATGGTACGGCGGTCCCAAGCCGGCGCGCACATGCCCCAGCGCGAGCGCAAACGCGAAGAAGAGCGCATACCAGACCGCCAAAGCCCAGAGCGACATTCCCGCCGCGGCGCAGAACAGAAACACGACCGCCAGACAGCCCAGCGTCAACGCCGCGGTCGCGCGGTAGGAGAGCGGTTCGTCCTTGTCCTGTCCGCGCGCCTTGCCGATAATATGGCGCCCGACCTCCGCGAGATGCCGCCTTGCCGACCAGAGCGCGATGAACGCGATGCCGATCCATGCGCCCGCCGCCCTGTCGTTCAGATGCAGATTCTGCCAGCCCATCGCCGACGCAAGAACGCGCTCCCCCCGAGTCAACCAGAAAAAGAACCAGCAGGAGAACGCCAGATCCAACGGCATAAAGTAGGCGAGTCCGACAATCGCCGTATTGAACGAAAGCGAGGTGTAGCCGATGGCGTTCCAAGGGCGCTCGGTGAAATGTTGGTCGACGCGGATGCTGGCGGGAAAGCCTGGGAACGCGGGGAAGATGTCATGGAGGCCGTTGATGACGCGGATCGAGCCGGCGAGCGCGATTCCCATCCATAGTCCGCGCGTCTTCCAAAAGTTTTCGTTGGTCGTCATCTGCAGGGGGAGCTGCGTCAACGGGAAGCTAAGCTTCTCCCGCTCCGACCATTGTTTTCGAAAAAGAAGGCTGAAGCCGAGAAGCGATCCGTACAGCGCCAAGATAAACCCTGACCAGATCAGAACGGGTCCCGTCCACACCCTGAGCAGCTCCGGGGACAGGATGCTTGACTCGCCCTCGAAGTAGCCGCGCAGCAGCTCCGCGTCTCGGACGGTCATCCAGTCGGGAATGAAGCGGTGAAACAGCTGGGCGTACTGGTTTTCAGGCGAGGCGAACCAGAACGGATGCGCAAGCGCGCCGGTCAAGATCGCCATCATCGCGTGTCCGGAGATGGTCGAGACCATCGTGACCATCACATAGACCAGCAGCAGCTCGGACGATGTGAGCGCGGCGCGCGGCGCGAGACGGCGCAGCCCGGCGTTCAGACCCAGCAGGACGACCAGCGTAAAGACGGCGTTTGAGAACGGGGAGACGAGCGTATAAACGGCGTACCAAAGCTCGCTCGCCAAGCCGACCCAGTAGGCGTTGACGACGACCATGAGCAAGCCGACCGCGACCGCTTTTTTGGTGATGTGTCTCGGCCGCTCCGATTCTGAACGCATCGCCCCTCCGACTCGCATGCCGTCCTCTTTCTAAGAAATAAGCATAACGTACCTTGGCGCGCCGCATATGTAAAACGGCGCGCTCGATTCCCCCCTTGAAAAGGGGGGCTAGGGGGGTTTAAGGCGCGGGCGATGGCTGCGATGCCTTAAGATTCCCGCTTGCGCGGGAATGACGAGGAGGAGCGCGGGATGATGTCGGGTAGCATGGCGGTTTTTGCTGGACGCGGTCGTTTTGGGTTCGCCTCTGGATTCCCGCTTGCGCGGGAATGACGATTAGCCCAATGACAGCGGGCATGCCCCCGTGAAGCATGCCCCGTGAAAACGGGGAACGGGGAAGCGGGGAACGAATAGCCCAACTCAAACAGGATTTTCGTACATCATCGCCTATAGAGACTTCCGCTCATCCGCTTCTGAATGCAGCGTCTTGGTCAGACTCCCGCTGAAATAAAGAGAGCGGCAATCTCGCTAAGGCGATCCACAGATCCGCAAACGCCTTGAAAAACTTGCGTTGTTTAAAGCGCGTTTCGGCGCGGACTAAATAATGGACTGTTTCTACGCCGGGGCCGCGCGGGTTGAGCTCTAACGCCTTGTTGATATCTTCAACAGCCCTGTCCAATTCGCGCAGGTCTGAATGAACCATCGCGCGGCCAAAATACGCCGCGTTGTTGTCGGGCTCAAGCTGAATCGCCCTGCTAAAATCGTGAACCGCTCTGACTTTGATGTCGATCATATCGTAAGAGCGTCCTCGGTTGATGTAGTAAATCGCGCGCTCTGGTTCCAGATCAATGGCTTTACTAAAATCTGAAATCGATTTGTCGTATTGTTCTGTGTTTTCGTAAGAGACCCCGCGGTTGTTGTAAACGACAGCATACGGATTCCCGCCCCAGAAATGCGGCGCAATCTCCGCTTCCAGCTCAACCGCCTTGTTGTATTCGGCGACCGCCTTTTCAAACTTCCCGGAATCGTAGTAGTCGTTTCCGCGGCGAATATGCGCCCTCGCCGTTTCCACCGCCTCAATCAATTCGCCTCGGTTCCGATTCGACATGGTCTACCCCTTCTGCGCCTCCGCCAGCTGCGCCTCTCCAATCTCTTTCACGCGCTCATCCGCCCATTTCTCCATCGGGTTGTAGCTCGGATGTCCTGGCAGGTTGCGGCATGGGTTATGGCGCGTGTTGTAGCAGCAGATGAGCGTCCAGCGCGGATGGTCGCTCTCGTTCGGCGCCGAACAGTGCAGCAGGTTCGCATGAAAGAACAGCGCGTCCCCAGGCTCCAGCTCGCAATACACATGCTCCATATGCTCCAGCATCAGCTGAACGCGCGCGGGGTCGGCGCCCGTCTGCGTTCCCGACACGCCATGCTCAACCCGCCCGCAAAGGTGCGATCCCTTGATGACCTGCAGGCAGCCGTTCTCCTTTGACGCGCGGTCAACCCCCACCATGACGCTCGCCATGTCCGGATAGAGGCAGCCGTTGCGGTACCAGTAGCCGTAGTCCTGATGCCATTCCCATGCGCCCCCGACGACCGGCTCCTTCACCATCATCTTGTAATGGTACAGATACACTTCGTCGTTCATCAGCGTCTCCATCGAGTCCGCCATGCGCCCGCAGCGCACGATCGCGTTGTAGATGTCCTCGCCCGGTTCGCTGGAGAGCCACAGCTTGCTCTCGCGCCCTTCGGCGTCGCGCGCCGCATGAACGCGGCTTCGTTTTTTCATGTCGCTTTTGGCGATCTGGTGAAGCAGCGACATCTCCTCTTTGTCAAACATGCCGCGGACGAGCAGATACCCGTCCTTGTTGAACCTTGCCGCGTCTTCCGCCGACGCTCTGAATGAACCCATCCGTTTCCTTTCTTTTGGTTAAGGCGCTTTGCTGTTGTAGATGTCGTAAATGTCGGTATGCGGGTAAAACGCCGCCCATGCAAACCAGTACGACGCAAACGCCGACGCGACGCGCGGCAGCTCCTCGCCGTCCGGACCCTTCAGCGCCGCTTCCGTCATTTCCCAAGCTCTGTCCCTTTCGTCCGTCAGTTGTTCTCCTTTAAAATAAAACGAATGGGCGCCTCGAAGGTAGGCGCGCGCGTTCGGCTCCTCCCCGCTTCCGACAATCAGCAGCAGGTTCGTTTCGCCCAGCTTGTCATGCGTTGCCCGCTTCGTTTTGAGCTGCGCGACAGGATACGCCCGCGCCCGCCCGTTGACGACGACGCCGTACACCCATGTCTTTAAAGGCATGCCGCCGCGAATGGCGCTCATCGGAAAATAGGGCTGCTCTTCCCGCTCATAATCTTTATACGGGTTCATGTCGTAGTTGCGCTGATGCCCCGTTTCAATGCTCAGGACGGTCGTTTGCGGATGGCGCGCTTTCCATTCGCCCCATGAGGTATGCGTTACGGGCAGGAACTCCAGCTGCGTTCCGGTCAACGGACCGGCGACCGCCTTTCCCTGCGCCTGCTGCCACAAAGAGGGGACGTCCGCGCCGCGGTTGTACATGAGGAGTCCGTTGTTATGGAGCAAGCCCGACACGCCGAACCGTCCCATTCTGCCGTTGATGTTCGAATCGAACGCCATGCCGGTTCCGCAGAGAGGGCAGTATGTAATCGATACGAACCTCTCGCCGACGATGTCGTTCACGATCTCATGCCACCGCATGACGCGCAGCGGATAGGCGCGCGCGTCTCCGTTGATTTCGATTCCGATGACCGATTCGCTGTCGTTCAGATAATCCGCGTCGTCGGCGGCAAGCATCTTTGGGCGCGTCAGGGCGGGGATCATGTCGATGGGCGCGCCTGGGTAGATGTTCTCTAGGGGAATGGAATGGCGCGTGTCGTCTGGAAAAAAGACGCTGTATCCTTCCCAAACCTGCTCTATCAGCTTCTCGCTCGGTTTGGCGGCGGTTTCCGCTTCAGGCGTTTCAACAGCGCGGCTTTCCTCCGCGTTAGCCCGCTCTGCCGGCGCGTTCTCTTCCGCTGAAACGGAGGCGCACAATAGAACCGCTCCAAGGATGCATGCGAACGTTCCGCGTCTTCTGCCCCGCGTCGTCATGGAGCTTCGTTTTCCGCGGGCGCCGATTCAGGTTTGGGCGTTTCTGCCTCTTTCTCTTCTTCGTTTTCTTTAGGGAGAGTAAGCGTTTTCTTTTCGCCGGTTCCTAAGACCATGTTGAACTCAATCTGGACCTTTTTCTCCACCGTAAAGAACCGCGTGAGGCGCGGTTGCTTGACGCCGTAATCGGTCATATCGATCTCAAACGATCCGACCGCTTTCAGCAGACCGCCCTTGCGAATCTTTTTCGTTTCCTCGCTTTCCGGCGTGTATGTAACCCGTAAACCTTTCAGCTGTATCTGTTTTTTGACGCCGCGGATCAGAAGCGTACCTTCCGCGTCCAGATGCGTTTCGACGCCCGGCGCAAGCCCCTTGACCGGCGTCTTTGTTTTCTTTCCGTCCTCCTCTTTGACCGTATAGACAGCGGAGATCTTCTCCAGCATGAATTCGGCGTACGGATGTTCGTCTGTATGGAGGTATTTGTCGCGCATATCGGTGTCGCGCTGCCTCATGCCTGTTTTGATCGACGCGAGGTCGACGCGGAAGATTGCCCGCGCGCCCGCCGCCAGGTCGCTCATGTCTTTGATGTTCACATGGGCGGACGCTTTTTGCGTCTTGCCCTCAAATTTGCCGACGGGGGGCGGAGCTTTGCCGATGAATTTGACAAGGTCGATCGTCGCTTTTTTTTCGTCTCTTTCTTCGCCCGACGCATAAAAATCGACCGCCAGAGCCGAGAACGCGGCAAAGAACGCGGCTGCCGCGGCAATCCAGAATCGTTTCATGATCGGCGGTTCCTCCAACAGGTTTCATAACGGCAAACGCCGCCCTTTAAGGCAGTATGGCGCTTTTTTGCGGGAAACGCAAATTCTGCCGCCTGAGATTCCCGCATGTGATTTTTCCGAAGGCGCCGCGCCGCCCGCTGTTGTATAATGCGTCCGAAGCGCGTAAGTTCTCGCAAGGCGGCGAAAGGAGACTTTAGTGAACGAAAATGAGATGGCGTCAAAACCGGAAGAGACGACGGATTACCAGGTCGGTCAGGACAACCTCCAGATATTTGGGCTGGACATCAATGCGCCGGTATTCCTGACATCCAGCATTTCCATCGCCGTATTTGTCCTTGCGACGCTGCTGTTCCAAGAAAAAGCGGACGTTGTTTTTGAGAATATCCGGGTATGGATCACAACGCGCTTGGACTGGCTGTTCATGATTACCTGCAGCCTGCTTGTGTTGTTTTGCCTCTATCTGACGGTCTCGCCGCTCGGCAAAATTCGTCTTGGCGGGCGGGACGCAAAGCCCGATTATTCGACAATCACATGGATTGCGATGCTGTTTTCAGCGGGCTTAGCGATCGGTCTCGTCTATTTCGGCGTCGCGGAGCCGGTTGAGCATTTTCAGAATCCGCCGTTCAACATGACCAAAGTTTATGACGTAGAAACTCCGCCCGACATAGCCAACCCCGACGCGAGAGCCGCTCGAACGATGAGTTTCGCATCGGTCGCCTTCCACTGGGGACTGCACGGATGGGCTGTCTATGCGGTCGTTGGACTTGCCATCGCGTATTTTACATACAACAGGGGGCTGCCGCTCGCCCTGCGTTCTGCCTTCTATCCGCTGCTCGGCGACCGCGTATGGGGCTGGTCGGGCCATCTGATCGATACGCTCGCTGTGTTCGCAACATTGTTCGGACTCGCGCCGTCGCTCGGGCTGGGGGCGGAACAGGTGACCGCCGGGCTGAACTACTTATTCGGCATTCCCGCTACGGATGCCGTTAAGGTGACGCTGATTGCGTTGATTACCGCCGCCGCGATGGCTTCGGTCCTTAGCGGGATCGATGTCGGCATCAAGCGGCTCAGCCAGATCAATATCGGCATTACGTCGGCGCTGTTTTTATTTGTGGTCTGCGTCGGTCCGACAGCCGCTATTTTCAACGACTTCATCCGAGGACTCGGCGCCTACGCCGCTAACATCGTCCCGTTCAGCAACTGGGTAGGGCGAACAGACAGCTATTTTATTCATGACTGGTCGGCGTTTCACTTAGCATGGTGGATTCTCTGGGGTCCGTTTGTTGGAATGTTCATCGCGCGCATTTCAAAGGGGCGCACCGTGCGTCAGTTTATATTCTGCGTGCTGATCCTGCCGCTGCTGATCACCCTGCTATGCATGAGCATCTTCGGCGGAACCGCCATCCACCAGTATCTGACCGAGGGCTATACCGGCGTCATGGAGCAGGTTGAAGCGGGGTCGTATGAGATTGCGCTCTTCAAAATGTTTGAGCGGCTGCCGTTGACGCAGATCGCTTCCTTTGTCAGCATCGTTCTCCTCGCCATCTTTTTCGTCACCTCGTCCGATTCCGGCTCGCTGGTGGTGGACACGATCACCGCGGGCGGGAAGTTGGACGCCCCGGCGGCGCAGCGCGTCTTTTGGTGCAGCGCTGAAGGGCTGGTCGCCATCGCGCTTCTGCTCGGCGGAGGGCTGAAAGCAATGCAAGCCGCCGCGCTCGCCATCGGCTTTCCGTTTGCCTTTGTCATTGTTGGAATGGGGGTCTCGGTCTGGATGGCGCTTCGGAAAGACCGCGCTGCATATCGATAACGGCGCCGCAGAAGCCGCCCGCCCCTGCGGTAAGACGTCATGCCGGCGGGCGGACGCAAACGTCGTCTGCGGCGCCTCTGGATTCCCCCCTTGAAAAGGGGGGCTAGGGGGGTTTAAAGGGGGGCTTGAGAGCGCAGGATTTGGAACGTTCCGCCTGGCGAACGCGGACGTCGTCTGCGGCGCCTCTAGATTCCCGCTTACGCGGAATGCATGTCCTCGCGGAAGCGGGGAACGGTCTGGCTGGCGAAGCCTTTTCCCATGAATAAAGGCTTTCGTCTTTCAGCTGTTCCAACTTTAGGCATGATGTCAGGAAACGGAAGCTTGAAACGCCGGCGCATGGCGGGTATCGTTAAGACGTTCTGAATCGTCTCGCACAGGTAAGACAAGGAGCCTCGCATGCCCACAAAACATACCGGCATCATCACTTTTCAGGGCGGCCCGCTGACGCTGGTCGGCGATGAAGTGAAGGTCGGCGACAACGCGCCCAACTTTAAAATCGCCAACGGCCTCGGCGATTTTGCCGAGCTGAGCGACTATGCGGATCAGACGGTCGTTTTGAGCGTCGTTCCGTCGCTGGATACCGGCGTCTGCAACGCGCAGAGCCGCCGTTTCAATGAGATCGCCGGCGAACTGGGAGACGCCGCGGTCGTCCTGACCGTCAGCATGGACCTGCCGACTGCGCAGGGTCGATGGGCGGAAGAGGCGGAGGCGGAGAACCTGACCTATCTGTCCGACTACCGCGACCACTCCTTCGGCTTGTCCTACGGCGTTCGGATTGACGAGCTGGGCGTCTTGGCGCGCAGCGTCTGGGTCGTCAAGGACGGCAAGGTGGTCTATAAGCAGATTGTGCCGGAGACGGTCGACGAGCCGGATTACGACGCGGCGGTCGCGGCGGTGCGCGGCGCCTAATCGTGAGTTCGATCCGCGCCGTTCTGTTCGATTTTGACGGCGTCATCGCCGACACGGAGACGCTGCATTTTCAGGCGTTCGTCGATGTGTTTGACGAGATCGGCATCCGCGTGACGGAAGAGGATTACAACAACATCTACATCGCGCTGTCGGATCGGGACACGATTCGCGCCGCCTTTGAACGCGCCGGGCGTCCGCAGCCGAGAGGCGGCTTGTACGGACAGCTGATGCGCAACAAGGCGAAGCGGTATGAACAGCTGGCGGAGAAGGGCGCGCCTCTTTTCCCCGGCGTCCGCGAATGCGTTGAGCGGCTGTCGGAGCGGCTGCCGGTCGCCATCGGTTCGGGGGCTTTATACGGCGAGATCATGGCGATCTTGAACGCGCATGGGATCGCGCGTCTGTTTGTCGGCGCGGTCGGCGCCGATATGGTTCTCAACAGCAAGCCGGACCCTGAAACCTATCTGGAAGCATGCGCGCTCATCAACAAAAAGCGCGGCATGGAGATCAAGCCCAGCGAATGCGTCGTCATTGAAGACACGGACATCGGCATCCGCGCGGGCAAGGCGGCGGGCATGCGCGCCCTCGGCGTCTGCAACACCTACCCGCCGGAGCGGTTGACGGAGGCGGACGCGGTCGTCGACTCGCTGGAGGGCATGACCTTAGAAACGCTTGAGCGGCTACTCTCACCCTAAGGGGCGTCTCTCATGTGGCAATGGTTGCTGCCGGCTGCGGCCGCCGCGGCGCTGCTTTACAACACATTTCGAGTGTTTCAGGAGTATGAGCGCGCTGTCATCTTCCGCCTCGGAAAGTTTGTGAAGGTGAAGGGGCCGGGTCTCGTCCTGCTGATCCCGTTCATCGACCGCGCGGTGAAGGCCGATTTGCGCATTCAGACCGAGGACATACCGCCGCAGGATGTCATCACGCGCGACAGCGTTTCGATCACGGTGAACGCGGTTCTTTACCGCCGCGTTGTCGACCCTGAGCAGTCGGTCTTGGCGGTGGAGGACGCGCCGTTCGCCACGTCGCAGGCATCGCAGACGGCGCTTCGGAGCGCCCTTGGAGCCGCGGATCTGGACGCCGTTTTGACGGAGCAGGAGCGTCTTGCGGACGACATACAGGCGATCATTTCGGAGCAGGTGAGCGGCTGGGGCATTCAGATTTTGTCGGTTGAAATGAAGGATGTGATCCTGCCGGAGGATATGAAGCGCGTTCTCGCCCGACGCGCCGAGGCGGAACGGGAACGTCGGGCGAAGGTGATTCATGCGGAGGGGGAGCTGTCGGCGGCGGAGCGTTTGTCGCAGTCGGCGCAGATCCTGTCGCAGGAGCCGTTTGCGCTGCATCTGCGTTTTTTGCAGAGCCTCTCGGAGGTGGCGTCTGAAAACAACGAAACAACGGTTGTGCCGCTGCCGACGGAGCTGGCGCGCCTCTTGACGAAGCGATGAGCGCGCAGATTGCCCGGCGCATCTCCGACCAGCAGCGGCGCATCGACGACTACCGCGAGAAGATCGCCGCCCGCCGGCAAGAGACGCTGCAGTTGAGCCTAGAGCGGCAGCGTCTTGAGGAGGAGCTGACCGCGTTTGAGCATGAGTACAGCGCGAAGGTCGGGCGCCTCTACGGGGAGCTGGATCGGGTTCAGCTGGAGATCAAGGAGCTGCTTTACAAGGCGCGCCTGATTGAGCGGGGCGACGTTCATGACGAACG
Organism: Candidatus Poribacteria bacterium; assembly: GCA_963665845.2. Classification (GTDB taxonomy): domain Bacteria; phylum Poribacteria; class WGA-4E; genus JAPPNK01. The sequence goes on along the minus strand of OY762492.1, from coordinate 169,166 downwards.
TTCGCTTGAGAAGCGGGTCAAGCGCATGTTTCGGGTGGAGCGCCGGAAGGTGGAGGAGAACGGCGAGGCGAAGCCCCCGCCTGAAAAGCCGTCCGCGCCGAAGCCGTCGCGCAGAATGCGCGCGTTTTATCTGAAGCTGGCGAAGCGTTACCATCCGGACAAGGCGGACAGCGGCGAGTCGAAAGAGGAGTTAAAGCGGGTGATGGCGCTCATCAATACCGCATATGAATCGGGCGATCTGTCCCGTTTGGAGCAGCTGGCGGCGACGCTGGAAGAAGCGGACAGCGCGCCTGAAGAGGAGCAGCCGAATCAGCAGGAGCGGCGCCTTTACCGAGAATATCTGAAATTGGACCGCGCCGCGCGTCAGCTCCAGCGCGAAATCGATCGGTTCAAAACGCGCGACGCCTACCGCTTGAAAGAGTCGGTTGAGCAGGCGAAGGAGCGCGGCGAAGACATGCTGGCAGACCTGCGGCGCGAGCTGGAAACGAAGATCGCCGCCGCCAAGAACCGCCTTGCCAACATCTCCGCGCAGCTGAAACAGCTTGCCGGAAGGTTTTTCGGCTTATGAACAGGGAGAGTCGGCGCATCGTCTTCCTCATTTTAAGAAGAGGAGCGTAAAGCGGATGGGCGCCTATATTGTCCGCCGTCTTCTTCTGATTGTGCCGACCTTGTTCGGCATCATCCTGATCAATTTTCTGGTGGTGCAGGCGGCGCCGGGCGGTCCGGTTGAGCGGATTGTCGCCGAGATTGCCGGCAACGAGGTGGACGCCACAAGCCGTTTCACCAGCGCCGGAGCCGACTCCACCAGTTCTCAACAACAGCGCCTGAATCAAGCGGCGACCGGCGGGGAAGCCGCTTCAAAATATCGAGGCGCGCGCGGACTTGACCCCGACCTCATCAAAGAGATTGAGCGGATGTACGGGATGGACAAGCCTGTCCATGTCCGCTTTTTTCTGATGGTGAAAAGCTATCTGATGTTCGATTTTGGGGAAAGTTTTTTCATCGGGCGAAAGGTGGTCGACCTTGTCATCGAACGGCTGCCCGTTTCCATGTCGCTGGGGCTTTGGACGACGCTCATCGTTTATCTGGTCTCGATACCTCTCGGCATCGTCAAGGCGGCGCGGGACGGCTCTCGGTTCGACCTTGTGACCAGCGGTTTCGTCACGGTCGGATACGCCGTTCCAGGTTTTCTTTTTGCGCTGCTGCTGATTGTGTTTTTTGCCGGCGGGCGTTACTTTTCATTGTTTCCGCTTCAAGGTCTCGTGTCGGACAACTGGAGCGACATGGGTTTCTTTATGCAAATTGCGGATTATCTGTGGCATCTCGCCCTGCCGGTTTCCGCGATGGTCATCGGCGGTTTCGCCACACTGACGCTTCTCACTAAAAACTCGTTCATCGACCAGATACGGCTCCAGTATGTCGTCACCGCCCGCGCGAAGGGGCTGACCGAAAAGCGCGTACTCTACGGGCATATTTTTAGAAACGCGATGCTGATTGTGATTGCCGGCTTCCCCGGCGCCTTCATCAGCGTCTTCTTCACCAGTTCGCTGCTCATCGAGGTGATCTTCTCCCTGAACGGACTCGGCTTGCTCGGATACGAAGCCGCCATCAACCGCGACTATCCGATCGTCTTTGCGACGCTTTATTTTTTCTCCCTGCTGGGCTTGCTGACGACGCTTGTCAGCGACCTGACCTACGCCTTCGTCGACCCGCGCATCGACTTTGAAACGCGGGAAGTTTGACATGAGGCGCCGCTTCAAACTGGGACCGCAGGGGCGCCGCCGTCTCGCCAACTTCAAAGCGAATCGGCGCGGGTATGTCTCTTTCTGGATATTCAGCGTCCTGTTCTTTGTCAGCCTGTTCGCCGAATTCATCGCCAACGACAAGCCGCTGCTCATTTCGTTCGAGGGGGAGCTGCTGTTTCCCGTCTTTAAAACGTATAACGAAACGCGCTTTGGCGGCGACTTCCCAACCGAAGCGGACTACCGCGACCCGTATGTGAGGGAGCTGATTGAGGCGAAGGGGTGGATGGTCTGGCCGCCGATACCGTATTCGTATAACACGATTGCGCATGGGCGTCCGGCGCCCGCTAAGCCTTCAAAGGTGAACTGGCTTGGGACAGACGACCAGAGCCGCGATGTCGCCGCCCGCCTCATCTACGGCTTTCGCATCTCGGTACTGTTTGGGCTGGCTCTCTCCGCGGTGTCGATGACGGTCGGGGTGACGCTGGGTCTCGCGCAAGGTTATTTCGGCGGATGGTTCGACCTCGGCTTTCAGCGGTTTATGGAGATATGGTCCTCCATGCCGACGCTTTATCTTCTCATCATTCTCGCCAGCGTCGTTCAGCCGAATTTTTGGTGGCTCATGGGCATCATGCTGCTGTTTACGTGGATGGGTTATGTCGGCGTGGTGCGGGCGGAGACGCTGCGCGCCCGCAACTTCGATTACATACGCGCCGCGCGCGCCCTCGGCGTCGGCAATATTCCCATCATGTTCAAACACACGCTCCCGAACGCGCTGGTCGCCACGATCACTTTCCTGCCGTTTCATGTGAGCGGCGCCATCACGCAGCTGACCTCGCTCGACTTTCTCGGCTTTGGAATGCCGCCCGGCTCCCCCTCTCTCGGCGAGATGGTGAATCAAGGGCGAAGCAATCTGCAGGCGCCGTGGCTCGGGCTGACCAGCTTTGCCGCGCTCGCCGTGACCTTGACGCTGCTCATCTTTGTCGGCGAGGCGGCGCGCGACGCTCTTGACCCGCGCAAAGCGTCCGCCGCCCCTCCTCCCCCTAAAGAAAACGAAGACACAGACGCAGAAGAGGCGGAAACGTCATGAACGAACCGCTTTTGAAGGTTGAAAACCTGGCAGTCCATTTCCATGTGGAGCATGAGACGGTCGAGGCGGTGAAAGGCGTCTCGTTTCAGATTGAGCGCGGAGAAACGCTTGCGCTTGTCGGCGAGTCCGGTTCCGGCAAGTCGGCCTCCGCGTTGAGCGTTCTCCAGCTGCTGCCCTACCCGCCGGCGGCACATCCGTCCGGCAGCGTCCAGCTGGACGGGGAGGAGCTGATGGGCGCGCCGCTGCCGACGCTGCGCAGCGTCCGCGGCAACCGCGTCTCCATGATTTTCCAAGAGCCGATGACCTCGCTCAACCCGCTCCATTCCATCGAGAAACAGATTAGCGAAGTTCTGACGACGCATCAGCTCATGCCGCGGCAAAAGGCGCGGGAGCGGTGCGTTCAACTGCTTCTTCAGGTGGGCATCGCCGAGGCGGAGAAGCGGCTGACGGCGTTCCCGCATGAGCTGTCCGGCGGGCAGCGGCAGAGGGTCATGATCGCCATGGCGCTGGCGAATGAGCCTGACCTTCTCATCGCGGATGAGCCGACGACCGCGCTGGATGTCACCGTCCAGGCGCAGATACTCGCTCTTTTAAAGGAGCAGCAGGCGCAGCTCGGCATGGCGATGCTGTTCATCACCCATGACCTTGGCATTGTGCGGAAAATGGCGGACCGCGTCTGCGTCATGAAGGAGGGGGAGATTGTTGAGAAGGGGGAAACGGAGCGGATCTTCAACGAACCGCGGCATGCGTACACGCAGCGGCTTCTGCAGTCGGAGCCGCAGCCGTTGGAACCGCGGGAGACGACTGAAGAGATTGTCGTCCGCGCCGAGAATCTGCGCGTCTGGTATCCGATTCGCCGAGGCGTATTGCGCCGTTCGACCGACTATGTGAAGGCGGTGGACGGGATCGACATCGCCGCGCGGGAGGGGCGCACCGTCGGCGTCGTAGGCGAATCAGGCTCCGGCAAGACGACGCTTGGATTGGCGCTTCTACGTCTCATTTCGTCCGACGGGGGCGTCTATTTCGGCGGAAAGCCGATACAAGGCCTGCGTTCCAAACAGCTGCGCCCTCTGCGCCGGCATATGCAGATCATTTTCCAGGACCCATACGGCTCGCTCAGCCCGCGCATGTCGGTTGCGCAGATTATCGAAGAGGGGTTGAAAGTGCATCGCATCGGCGACACGGCGGCGGAGCGGGAGCGCATCGTCATCGAGACGCTGGAGGAGGTTGGGCTGGACCCAGAGACGCGCCGGCGTTACCCGCATGAGTTTTCAGGCGGGCAGCGGCAGCGCATCTCGGTCGCGCGCGCGATGGCGATCAAGCCGCGCTTTGTTGTGCTGGACGAGCCGACCTCGTCGCTGGACGCGAGCGTTCAGGCGCAGACGCTGAACCTGCTGCTGCGCCTACAGCAAGACTACGGGCTGGCGTACCTGTTCATCAGCCACGACCTGAAGGTGATTCGCGCTGTCGCGGACGAGGTGATTGTCATGCGGCAGGGCAAGGCGGTGGAGTCGGGTCCCGCCGAGGAGCTGTTTGACAACCCGCAGAACCCGTACACCCTTGAGCTGTTGTCCGCCGCGTTTGACAAATAGGCCGCTTTATCCCCCGTTCAACGCCCAGTCGATTCCGTTGAAAAGCAGCTGTCGGAAGCTGGGCAGCTGAAACTCCTCCGGATGTCCGAGCGAGGTGTAAAAGACGCGCCGATTGGCGTCTGTCTTTGTCCATGCGACCGGGTTGACTTCCCGCTCCTCCCGCCCCGACGGACCGACCGACGAGCCGAGCAGAACAGGCTCGCACGAATCCGGCAGCGGATGAACATAATAAAGCCAAGAGCGGACGCGCAGCGGCAAGCCGACATCGTTCAGAAGTGGATCGTCCTGCTTGCCGGCGGCGGGGTAGACAATCGAGTTGGAGCCGCCGCCGTAGTGAAATTTCCAGTTCGTGCCGAACGCTTCGGCGCCAAAGTTGTTCCATTCCACATGTTCCGAATCGCCGGGGTATCGGAACGCATGGGTTGACGTGCGCAGCCCGACGATGGGGCGCCTTGAATCGAGATAGGCGCGCAGCTTCTCCAGCTGTTCGCCGGGGAGCTGCGTGAAGCGGAGATAGGCGACGAGCAGGTCGGCGTCGTCCAGCGCGCCCATGCCGGGGATGCTTTTCAGGTCCGGCTTCGCTGTCAAGACGGAGACGCTCATCCCATGCTTCACAATCAGCTCATGCGCGATGGGCGGCATGGTGCGTTCCGATTTGTATTCGTTTTCGCCAATGAGAAAGGCAACATGTTTGGGCATCAGCCCTCCTTTTTCGTTCTGTTAGGGTGAGTGGTTTGGCTCATCTCTGATTTAGTTGGAACATGCCTGCGGCGCCTAAGATTCCCGCTTGCGCGGGAATGACGAGGGGCGGGACGACGGTTTTTCCCCTGATCATCGCTGTTCTTCGGCATGAGGTCTGTCATTTTAATTCTTTTCAGATTCGCTCTCATACGCAGGATGATCGGTAAAGATGTCGGCGCCGTTTTCGGCGATGACGGTCGGCTGATAGAGCGGATCGTTCGCGTTCACCACCTTGCCTGACCGCATCAGGTACAGGTTTTTCTGGCTGGGGCGCGCGTTCAGGGCGTAGGTTTGGACGAGCTGCTGATCGCGCTTGCGGTCTTCCGCCGCGGCGTCGAAGTCCATCGTCTCCTCCGCCGTCCGCTTGAGTCGGCGCAGCGCCTCCGCGTCCTCGCCTTCGCAGCCGCGTTCGATCAGGTTGCGCTGCTCCATCGGATCGTTTTCTAAGTTAAAGAAAAGCGGCGGCGCGTCATGAAAACGTATGTATTTCCACCGCCCCTGCCTGACCGCGCGGAAACGCCGCCCTGGACCCCATCGCCCTCCGAGCGCGTCTGTAAAGATCGGGCGGTCGGGCGCGCCCTGCGTCAAATCGACGCCGTCCAGTCCGCTCGGCGCCGAGATTCCCGCCATAGCGCACAGCGTCGGGAACGCATCCGTCAGCGCGACAGGCGTTTTTACTTCGCGCGCCGGCAGTTCGCCTCGCCGCTGCTCTGGCGTGGAGATGATCAGCGGAACGCGCGCGCTCGCTTCATGCCAGCAGTTTTTCCACCAAAGCCCATGTTCGCCCGCCATTTCCCCATGGTCGCTCGTGTAGACGATGATCGTATTTTCCAGCTGTCCGGTGAACTCAAGCCGCAGAAGCATGTCGTTTAGCAGCTCGTCCAGATAGCTGACGGAGGCAAAATAGGCGGCGCGCGCCCGCATCATTTCGTCATGGTCGATCTCGTCCGCGCGGAACCCCTTGCGCATGGCGGCGCTCATCGGGTGGTCGTAGGCGTCGCCCGTCCGCCCGACCTTCGGCTCGGAGACGGCATCGGGGCGGTAACGCTCAATCCATCGGCGCGGCGCCGTCAACGGAAAATGGGGGCGGATGACGCTCGCCATAAGGAACCAAGGCTGCTCTGGGTTCGCCGCTTCATGCTCGCGCGCAAAGGCGACCGTCTCCTGCGCGATCGCTTGATCTTGAATCAAGCTCTCTGGAACCTGCGTGACGCCGACGGAGCTGGTTGTCCGACCGCGGAGGCCTACATCCCCGTCCAGCGGGTCGCGCTGCGCTATCGATCTGCCGGTTAAATCGCCGTAGGGTCGGTGTCGAAAGCCGACGAATTGGCGGTTGCCGCCCAGATGCATTTTCCCGACAAGGCATGTTTCATACCCCGCCTCCGCAAAGACGCCCGGCAGCGTCGGCAGCCCAGGCTTCATAACGCTTTGGTTTGACCAAGCGCCCGCCGCGCGCGCCTCCATCCCTGTCAGCATGCTCAAACGAGACGGAGTGCAAAGCGGCATCTGGCAGTAGGCGTCCGTGTAGACCGTCCCCTGCGCGGCGAGGCGGTCTAGGGCGGGCGTTTCCACATTTTCGCCGCCGTCCGCCCGGCTCACATGCCCCATGAACCGAAAGTTATGCTCGTCGCTCAAAATGAACAGGATGTTCGGTTGTGAACGCATGCGCTTCTCACTCGTTCCGCGCGGGATGGTCGCTGTACGCTTCGACGGCGTCCTCAACGATGACGGTCGGGTTGTAAAGCGCGTCGTCGGCGTTCACGATCTTGCCGTTTGGCAGCGTGTACAGGTTGCCTTGGCTGCCGGGCGTTTTGAGCGGGAATTGCTGTTTCAGCCGCTGGTCGCGTTTGCGTTCTTCCGCCGCGGCGTCAAAGTCCATCGTCTCCTCCGCCGTCCGCTTGAGTCGGCGCAGCGCCTCGGCGTCCCCGCCTTCGCATCCGCGCGCGATCAGGTTGCGCTGCTCATGCGGGTCGTTTTCGAGGTTAAAGAAAAGCGCCGGGGCGTTTCTGAAATGCACATATTTCCATTTTCCCTGCCTTACCATGCGAAACTCGGTCCCAGGACCCCATCGCCCCGCCAGCGCGTCGGTGAAAACGGGGCGGTCGGGCGCGCCGCCGCTGCCGTTCACAACGTCGGACAGGTCGACCCCGTCCAGCCCTTCAGGCGCCGAAACGCCTGCAAGTCCGCACATCGTCGGGAACAGATCCGTCAGCGCGGCGGGCGTTCGGATCTCTTGCGCAGGCTGTTCGCCTCGGCGCTGCTCCGGCGTTGAAATGATGAGCGGGACGCGCGCGCTCGCTTCATGCCAGCTGTTTTTCCACCAGACGCCATGTTCGCCCGCCATCTCGCCATGGTCGGTCGTGTAAATGATGATCGTATTGTCAAGCTGCCCAGTCGCTTCGAGCCGTATGAACATGTCGCCCAGCAGTTCGTCCAGATAGCTGACGCAGGCGAAGTAGGAGCCTCTCGCGCGCATCATCTCGTCATGTTCAATCGCGTCCGCTTGGAAACCTTTGCGCATGCCGACGCTCATCGGATGGTCGTAGGCGTCGCCTGTCCGCCCGACCTTCGGTTCGGAGATCGCGTCCGGCGGATAACGCTCAACCCATCGGCGCGGCGCCGTCAACGGAAAATGCGGGCGGCTCAAACTTGCCATCAAAAACCATGGCTGGTCAGGGTTGGACGCTTCATGCTCGCGCAGAAACGCGATCGATTCTTGGGCGGAAACCTGCTCTTGAAACAGGCTTTCGGGTATCTCCGTCACGCCGACCGAATAAGTTGTGCGCGAGCGCATGCCGCCGCCTCCGCCTTGGATCGGGTCGCGCTGATGCCCCGTTCTGCCGGTCAGGTCGCCGTACGGGCGATGGTTGAAGCCGGCAAACTGACGGCTGCCGCCGAGATGCATCTTGCCGAGGAGGCATGTTTCATACCCCGCGCCGCCGAGAACGCCCGCCATCGTCGGAACATCCGGCTTCATGACGCTGCCGTTGCCCCATGCGCCCGCGCCGCGGACTTCGCGCCCCGTCAGCATGCTCAAACGGGAGGGGGTGCAGAGCGGCATCTGGCAGTAGGCGTCCGTAAAGACGGTACCTTGAGCGGCGAGGCGGTCGAAGTTGGGCGTGTCCACCTTCTCTCCGCCGTCTTCTTCTGACCGATGCCCCATGAAACGGAAGCTGTGTTCGTCGCTGAAAATGAAAAGGAAGTTTGGATGTTGCGCCATGACGCCGCTTTCTGTTCGGGTTTCGGTTAAGGTCGAAGGAGCGGTTTCAGCTCTCTAAAACGTTCTAAGGTTCGCTCAATGCCGCGCTCCATACTGTATTGCGGGGTGAAGCCAAGCTCTTTCTCCAGCGCGGAAGCGTCGTATTCCCACTGAATGCCGAAGAGTCCAGGTTCCACATCCAGCCGCGCCGACGGAACCAGCGACCGCAGATGCTCCACCCCCTCCTTGACGGAGCGGTAATCGCCCTTGACGGTGAAGTTGCGCGTTTTTGGCGCGGGCGCTGTCAGCGCGACGCAGACCGCCGCCGACACATCCTCCACATACTGCCAGTCCACAATGTCGTCGCCGAACGGGGCGGTGTACGGCTCGTCGTACGCCGCCGCCTCAATCATTTTGGTGGTGAAGGAGCTCATGCCGCGTGTGCGCCCAACGCCGTAAACGCTGGTGAAGCGCAGACCGATGATGTCGCAGCCGTACTCGTTCACATAATGGACGGCGTACCGTTCACAGAGCGACTTGTTCGCGCCGTAGATAAATTTGGGGTAGTGCGGGTCGTCGTTTTGTACCGCTTTTCCGCCGTAGTCGTCGGGGGAGCCAAAGACAGCGACGCTGCTTGCCCAGACGACGCGCGGCAGTTCATAGAGACGCGCCGCTTCAAAGACGTTGATGGTGCCTTCGGAGACGACGCGCAGCGCTTTCGGCGGGTTTGCTTGACAGGCTGGCACCTGCCATGAGGCGAGATGAACGATGCGGTCGATTCGATGATTCTTGACAACGCGCAGAAGCGCCGGCAGGTCGGTTATGTCCCCTGGCTCAAAAACAAGCGCCTCCGCCTGTTCAATCGGCATCGCCATGCGCGGTATGGACCGATCGTCTGCCATATCGTAAATGACGACATGATCGCCGGCGTTCAACAGATCGCGGGCGGCGTAGCTGCCGATGCATCCGAAGCCGCCGGTGATGAGGACATTCATTCGAAGCCGCTCCTTTTCTCAATGCTGATCATGCGATGATCATAGACGACTTTTGGAGGGAGGTCAACGGGCGGCGCGGTAGTACGCTCATACGATGATGTTGATCGGAGACGCGATATGGACGGCGTCTCCGACGCCTAAGATTCCCGTTTTCACGGGAATGACGGCCGGCGGCGCGGCATGGCAGTACGCTCATACGATGATGTTGATCGGAGACGCGATATGGACGGCGTCTGCGACGCCTAAGATTCCCGTTTTCACGGGAATGACGACCGGCGGCGCGCATTGCTTGCGCTTAGAAACGAAGCATGGCATGATATGATTCCATGCGAGAAACAGGCGCAGCAAAGAAAGGCGTCGTCCAATGGATCGTGTTCAAGGTTTCTACGCCGGAAAAACCGCTCTCATTGTAGGAGCCACCGGCTTTTTGGGAAAACCGCTGGTAGAAAAACTGCTGCGCGCCGCGCCCGATATACGCCGCGTCTATGTTCTCATACGCGAAAAGACCGACGCGCGCGGACGTACCATGACTGCTCAGGAGCGGTTTGAACAGGAGATGCTGCCGATAGGGGTCTTCGACAGGCTGCGCGAAGAATGGGGCGCCGACTTTGACGCGCGCGTACGGGAGAAGGTGAAGGCGGTCAACGGCGACATCGGCCTGCCGAAACTCGGCATGTCAGACGAGGTGTACGACGCTCTCGCCGCGGAGGTTCAGATCGTCGTCAACAGCGCGGCGGTCGTCGTCTTCGATTCGCCGTTGGACGAGGCTTTGGAGATGAACGCGGAGGCGCCGAGGCGCATCGTTCAGTTTGCTCAAGAGTGCGGCGGCGCCGTTCTGGCGCATATCTCCACCGCCTATGTGAACGCCGGAAACCCGAACGCCGCCCCAGAAGCCGCCCTGCCGACCGAGAAAGACAAGCCCGACGGATGGACCGGTCCTGTTCTGCCGCATGATGTCGACAAAGAGATCGAAACGCTCAAACGGGCATGCGAAGAGGGGGAATACGCCGACGAGAAGGAACGGCGAACCGCGCTTGTCAAAGCCGGCATGGACAGGGCGCGCGAACGCGGATGGAGCGACACTTACGCCTACACAAAAGCTCTCGGCGAGCGGGTAACGGAGCTGTCGCGCGGCGATCTGCCCGTTCTGATTGTGCGTCCGTCGATCATCGAAAGCAGCCTGCGGGAACCTGACCCTGGCTGGATCGACGGGTTTCGGATGGCGGATCCGATCATCGCGGCGTTTGGAAAGGGGCGCCTGCCCGATTTTCCGCTCAACCCAGAGGTCACTGCAGATCTGATACCGGTCGATTATGTTGTCAACGCGACGCTCACCGCGGTTGTTGAGACGGCGGAAAAGGGCGGGATGCGGCATTACCATGTCGCCAGCGGCGCCGAAAACCCGCTATCATACCGTAACCTGTACCAATACACGCGCGACTATTTTCTCCAGTGGCCGATGACCGACAAGTCTGGGTCGCCTGTGGCGGTTCCAGAGTTCACTTTTCCGCCGATAGAGGCGTATCAGGCGCAGTTGCGGCGTAAACTGAAACTGCTCGGCATTGTGGACAAGCTGCTGTCCGCGGTTCCGTCAAAACGGATGCGGCGCCGTCGGCAGCGCCTGAGTCTTCTTCGCAACGCGGGGGAACGCCTGCTGTACTACACGGAGATTTACGGACCGTATATTCAGAATCGGTATCTGTTCGACACATCCAAAACGCGCGCGATGATGGAGCGTCAAACCGACGAGGAGCGGCAGCGGTGGGGTTTTGACGTCTCGAAGATCGACTGGCGCGCTTATCTGATGGAGGCGCATATACCGGGGCTGAAACGCAACGTATTGAAAATCTCGGATGACGCTGAGCATGTGGATCGTCCTATGTCGGAGGGTTCCGAATCATGGACTTAGATTTCTCCGAAATAACGTTGACGCGGCTGCTGCTTCAGACGGCGGAGCAGTTTGACGACAAAACCGCTTTTCGTATGAAGCGGCAGAATGTGTGGGATGAGCTTTCCTACGGGGAGGCGGCTCGCAGGTCGCAGGGATTCGCGCGGCATCTGGCGGAGCGGGGATTCGACAGGGGGAGTCGGGCGATTCTGTTGGGGGAAAGTTGCCCCGAATGGGCGGTCGCCTATTTCGGGTGCGCCGCCGCCGGCATGAGCGTCATTCCGCTGGATCCGCAAACGCGCATGGACGAGGCGCTGGCGATACGCGATTTTGCGGAGGCGCGGTGTTTCATCGCGTCAGACAGCCTCGCGCCGCATCTCAAAAAAGGTTTGGACGAGGCGGACGGCGAAGAGCCTGTATGGACATTCAACGCGCTGCCGGACGCGCCTGGGGAGGAAATCGACCGCGGAGAGCCGGACGCCGTCGCATCAATCATCTTCATCGCCGGGACGACGATTGAACCGCGCGCCGCCATGCTGTCGCATTCAAATCTGCTGGCGAATGTCGGGAGCGTCTCGCGCCTCCTGCATCCGTTTCCGACAGACGAGTTTTTATCCACCTTGCCGTTGAACGCCGGTTTTGAGTTCACGAACGGGCTTTTGGGACCGATCACCGCGGGCGCGTCGGTAACCTATGCCGGCACGTTCAACCCGCGCAAGATACTGGCGATGTTGAACGAAGTGGGCGCGACCGTCATGCTCGGCATCCCGCGGCTGTTTCAGATGTGCGCGGACATGGCGCGCCGACGCGCCGCCGAGTCGAACGAATCGCCGGAAAGCGAATTGCGAAAGCTGTTTGGCGACAGCGTCCGCGTTCTGGTGTGCGGCGGTTCGGCTCTTGATCATGACGCGTACGATCTGTTTTTGAGCGCGGACATGCCGATTCATGAGGGTTACGGGTTGACGGAGGCGTCGCCCGTGTTGACGGTGAATCCGTACCGTAAGACGAAAAAAGCGAGCGTCGGCGTCGCCGTGCCGGAGGTGGAGATTCAGATCGACGCGCCGGGGGACGACGAAATCGGCGAGGTGATCGCGCGCGGTCCGAATGTGATGCAAGGGTACTTAAACAACGCGACAGCAAGCGAGGAGAAGCTGCGCGGCGGATGGCTCCGAACAGGCGATCTAGGGCGTCTGGACGAGGATCGGTACCTTTACCTGACGGGGCGCCTCAAGGACATGATCGTCACCAGCGCCGGCAAAAATGTGTACCCGGACGAGGTGGAGCTGATTTACAAAAACCTGCCGTATGTGCGCGAGATGTGCGTCATCGGCGTCAAGAGCCGGCAGCAGCGGGAGGAGGTCCACGGCGTCTTCACGGTCGCGTCGGTCGTTCTGAACGACATGGAGAAGATGGCGGAACTACAGGCGGCGATACAGGAGCGGGGGGCGGCGATTCCGTCTTATCAGCGTCTTCAGAGGACTCATTTTCGGGTTGAGGAGCTGCCGAAGACGAGCGCCATGCGTCTGCGGCGGGACGCCGTGCGGGAGTGGATTCTGGAAGGCGGGGGGAAGCAGACGGTTGAGGCGCCCCGCGCCGAAGCGGGCGAGCCGATAGAGGAGGGCTGGAAGCGGGAGCTGGCGAATGAGATGGCGCTCATATCGGGCGCGGACGCCGGATCGGTGCAGTTGAGCGACGACCTTGACAAGGATCTGCAGCTCGATTCGCTCATGAAGGTGGAGATGCTGGCGGCGGTGGAGAAGCGTTTCAACGTCTCGATTCCAGAACAGATTGCGCTTCGTTTTCAGACGGTTCAGGACGCGGTCGATTTTTTGGAGCCGTATGTTGAGAAGCGGATTCCGCAGGGCGATGCGCTTCAGTCTGACGAATCGGCGTCGCTTGAAGCGGAGATGCAGTATTTGGACTATTCGCCGCTTCAGAAGGTTGTTGGGCGCAGTTTTCGTTGGACGACTCGCCTGGTTTTCAAGACGGCGTTTCGTTTGAAAACGGAAGGGGCGGATCGGCTGCTGACCGAATCGCCCTGTATCGTCGCGGCGAACCATTCCAGTCATTTGGACAGCCCCGCGTTGCTTTCGGCTTTGGGGCGGTCGGCGTCGCGTTTTCATGTGCTTGGGGCGAAGGATTACTTTTTTGATTCATACGCTAAAGGATGGGCGGTCAACACGCTTTTGAACGTTCTTCCGTTTGATCGGCGCGGCAACTTTTTGCGCAGTTTGCAGCTGTCGCGGGAGGCTCTGAACCGCGGTCGGTCGCTGCTGATTTTTCCTGAAGGCACGCGGTCGCGGGACGGGAGCCTTCAGCCGTTCAAACCTGGTCTGGGGCTTTTGGCGCTGGAGCTGGGCGCCGCGATTGTGCCGGCGTATATTTCGGGGACGCGGCAGGCGATGCCGGTAGGGCGCGCCTTTCCGATACCGGCGCCGGTTCAGACCCGTTTTGGGGAGCCGATTTTGATGTCGCCCTATCAGGAGCGCGCCGATTCCGAGCCGAATTTTCGTCTCTATCGAGAGATCGCAGACCGAGTGGAGCGGGCGGTGAGAGAGCTTGGAGGCGTATGAGCAAGCCTGCCGCATTTTTTGACATTGACGGAACGCTTCTCGACTCGACCATCGTACATTTTTATGCGCATCTTTCGACGGCGGGGATGTCTCGGCGTCAGCGCGCTTGGTGGAAGATTCGCTTCGCTCCCTGGATCCCCGTCCTCTTAGCCGTTGACGCTTTTAGCCGCGCGGCGTTCAACCGCATGTTTTACCGCTTTTACAAAGGGATGGAGGCGGAGCGGCTTTTTCGTCTGATGGAGGAGACGGCGGAGTCGTATGCGCTGCCGAAAATGTTTCCTAAAGCGAAAGAGACGTTTGAGCGTCATGCGTCGCAGGGGCATGAGACGGCTCTGGTGACGGGGACTGCGGAGATGATCGCCGCGCCGCTGGGACGTCTGCTGGGCGCGTCTGGGGTGATGGCGGTTCAGCTGGAGGCGTCGGAGGGGCTTTTTACAGGCGAGCTGACGACTCCGCCGTTGAGCGGGGAAGCGAAGGCGGACGCGGCGCGCGCGTTCGCGGCGGAACGGGAGATCGATTTGTCGGCAAGTTACGCCTACGGCGACAGCATGGCGGACGCGGAGCTGCTGCGTCTGGTCGGCAATCCGACAGCGGTGAATCCGTCGCGGGGGCTGCTCTCTTTGGCGCGGCGGGAGGGCTGGCAGGTGAAGCGGTGGACGAGAGGATAGTTCGCCCATGCGGGGATTTTCATTTTTGACTCTAAAGCGCTGCGCCGCTGGTCGTCATTCCCGCGTAAGCGGGAATCTTAAGGCATCGCAGTCGCGGCGCCCGTCCTTTAAACCCCCCTAGCCCCTTTTCAAGGGGGAATCGGACGCGGCGCCGCGAATAGGGCCGTATGGGCGTTCGGTCCGCGTTTCATGAAACGGACGCGCCCGCATAAACGTATCCATCACGGGGATGGCGCGCCCGATTTGCGTTCACATATTGCTTGACGCAGCCGTCTGACGCCCCATGATACGATATAATATGGCAAACAGGAATCGTCTCACCCTCTAAGGCGTGTGGAACACGGCATGCAATCGAACGAACGCCCAAAAAATAGTCAACTCGAACTGATCACCGTGCGGGGCGCCCGCGAACACAATCTGCGCAACATTGACCTTGACCTTCCCAAAAACCAGCTGATCTGTTTCACCGGCGTGAGCGGATCCGGCAAATCCTCGCTCGCCTTCGACACGCTTTACGCCGAAGGGCGCCGCCGGTATATTGAATCGCTCTCCGCCTACGCCCGGCAGTTTCTAGGTCAGATGGAAAAGCCGGCGGTTGACTTCATCGGCGGCTTGTCGCCGACCATCTCCATTGATCAGAAATCGACTGGCTACAACCCGCGCTCCACGGTCGCCACGATCACCGAGATCTACGACTACCTTCGGCTGTTGTATGCGCGCGTCGGCTCCATGACATGCCTGGAATGCGGCGGCGAGGTCGGCGCGCAGAGCCGAGAGGAGATCGTCAACAAGCTGCTCAACCTGGAAACAGGTACGCGGCTGCAGATACTCGCGCCCGTCGCGCAGGGGAGAAAAGGCGAACACAAAGAGGAGCTGGAGGACGCCCTCCGCGCCGGTTACGCCCGCGCCCGCATCGACGGGGAAATTTACGAACTGACGAACGCCGTTCAGCTGGACAAGAACCTGCGCCACAACATCGAAATCGTCATCGACCGCATCGTCGTCAAAGAGGATATACGGGAGCGGCTTTCCGACTCGGTGGAGAGCGCGCTTCAGCTGGCGGGCGGAATCATGATCGCCGACATCGTTGACGGCGAAGAGATCATGTTCAGCCAGCTTTACGCCTGCGCCGAGTGCGGCGTCAGCTATGAGGAGCCGTCGCCGCAGATGTTCTCCTTCAACAGCCCGAAGGGGGCATGCCCGACCTGCAACGGCATCGGAAGCGCGACGCAGGCGTCGGCGGACCGAATGATCAAGGACGCCTCGTTGTCGATACGCGAAGGGGCGGTCGCGCCTTGGGGCGAATTGAAGGATCATCACCCGACGGCGGAGGGGCTGGCGGAGTATATCGGCTTTTCGCTGGACGAGCCATGGGAGACGCTCTCGAAGCGCGCCCAGAACGCCGTTTTAAACGGAATTGGAAGAAGGCGGCTTCCTGTCACCGTCTACCGCAACGGCGAGGCGAGACAGCGGAGATGGCGTTTTGAAGGGCTGCTCAACAACGTGAACCGGCGGTTCAACAACACGCATTCCGAAAATGTCCGCAAATGGCTCATGAAGTTCATGGAGGTACAGACATGCGCGGAATGCGACGGGCGGCGGCTTCGGCGGGAAGCGTCCGCGGCGCTTATCAACGGAAAAACGATTTTTGACATTGCCGCGATGCCGGTCGGCGAGGCGCAGGCGTTTTTTGACAACCTAGAGCTGACGCCGCGGCAGCTGCAGATTGGCGAGCAGGTGTTGAAGGAGATCCGCGCGCGTCTCTGGTTTTTAAAAAATGTCGGGCTGCATTATCTGGCGCTGAACCGAACGGCGCCGACGCTGTCGGGCGGCGAATCGCAGCGAATACGACTGGCGAGCCAGATTGGGGCGGGTCTGGTCGGCGCGCTGTATGTGCTGGACGAGCCGAGCATCGGCCTCCATGCGCGCGACAATCTCAAACTTCTCAATACGCTCAAGCAGCTGCGCGACATCGGCAACACGATCATCATCGTTGAGCATGACGAAGAGACGATGCTGGAGTCGGATTATCTGGTCGATTTCGGTCCTGGAGCAGGCGTTCAGGGCGGAGAGCTGGTGGCGGCGGGTTCGCCTTCGCGCCTCATGCAAAGCCCCGATTCCATCACGGGTCAATATCTTTCAGGGAAAAAGGAGATACCGGTTCCTGAAACGCGGCGGACGCCGAACGGCAGCTGGCTCAAGGTCAAAGGCGCGCGGCATAACAATCTGAAAAATATCGATGCGGCAATTCCTCTCGGCGCGTTCACATGCGTCACGGGCGTCAGCGGGTCGGGCAAGTCGTCGCTGGTGAACGATATTCTGGCGAAGCGTCTGTCGCGCGATCTCATGCGCGCCGACGAGCGCCCAGGCGACCATGACGATGTCGAAGGGATGGACGATGTCGACAAAATGATCTGCATCAACCAGTCGCCCATCGGCAGGACGCCGCGCTCCAACCCCGCAACCTATGTCAAAGTGTGGGACGCGATTCGCGCCTTATACGCCCAGCTGCCTGAATCGCAGGTGCGCGGATACAAACCTGGCAGGTTCAGCTTCAACGTCAAAGGCGGGCGGTGCGAAGCGTGCCAAGGGTACGGGTATAAAAAGATCGAGATGCAGCTGATGGCGGATGTCTGGATCAAATGCGAGGTGTGCAACGGCTCCCGTTTCAACGACGAAACGCTGAGCATCGATTTCAAAGGCAAGCATATCGCCGACATTTTGAATATGGATGTGAACGAAGCGATGGCGCATTTTGGCGGTCTGCCGAAGATCGCGCGGAAGCTGCAAGGGCTGCTGGATGTTGGGCTGGACTATATCAAGTTAGGTCAGCCGGCGCCGACGCTCTCCGGCGGCGAGGCGCAGCGCGTCAAGCTCGCCAAGGAGCTGAGCCGCGCCTCAACCGGACATACGCTGTATATCTTGGACGAGCCGACGACAGGGCTTCATTTTGAGGATGTGCGCAAACTGCTGGAGGCGCTGCATGCGTTCGTGGATCGGGGCAACGCGGTCGTCGTCATTGAGCATAATATGGAGGTGGTGAAGACGGCTGACCATATTATCGACCTCGGTCCTGAAGGCGGGGAGGAGGGCGGTTATCTTCTCGCCGCCGGGACGCCCGAAGAGATCGCCTCCGCCGAGAATCTGACCGAAACGGGGCGTTTTTTGAAAGCGGCTCTTCAGAAGCGGTCCTCCGTCAAGGAGGCGGAGAAGGAGGAGGCGGCGCCGTCAGAGCGGCCGGAACCATTGCGCGAAATCAAGGTGCGCGGCGCCGCCGAGCATAACCTGAAAAACATCGATGTCGATATTCCGATGCGGCAGATGGTCGCGTTCACAGGGGTTTCAGGGTCGGGGAAGACGTCGCTGGCGCTGGACACGATCTACGCCGAGGGGCAGCGGCGTTATGTGGAGTCGCTTTCGGCGTATGCGCGGCAATTTTTAGGGCGCGTCGACAAGCCGCATGTGGAGAGCATCGAGGGTCTGTCGCCGGCGATTGCCATCGACCAAAAAGCGCCGAGCAAAAGCCCGCGCTCAACCGTCGGAACGGTGACGGAGATCTACGATTATCTGCGAGTGCTGTTTGCGCGGGCGGGGACGGCGCACTGCACAGAATGCGGCTCTCCTGTCGGGACGCAAACCTCGCAGCAGATCGTCGACAACATCATGACGCTCCCGGCGGAGAGCCGTCTGAACATTCTGGCTCCGATACAGCTGGCGCGCGGGGAAGAATACAGCGAGGTTTTTCAACGCGCCGCAAAAGACGGATTCATACGCGCATGGGTGAACGGAGAGACGGTCGACATCGTTGAAAACATGGAGCTGGACAGGCGCATACGCCATGACGCCGGCATCGTGATCGACAGGCTAATCTTGCGCGAGTCGGAAAAGTCGCGCCTCGCCGAAGCGGTTGAAACGGCTCTGGAGCAGGGCAAAGGCGTCATGCGCATCGAAGGAAGCTGCCGCGTTTTGAACGAGGAGGGGGTTGAGGAGACTCGGCGTTTGTCGGAGACCTACTCTGAACATTTTGCGTGCGCGCCGTGCGGGCTTAGTTTTGAGCCGCTGACGCCGCAGCATTTTTCGTTCAACAGCCCGCTTGGGCGCTGCGATCGATGCGAGGGCATCGGGCGGGTCACAGGGGCGGACGCGAAGGCGGTTGTCGCCAACCCCCGAAAGTCGCTGCGCGGCGGGGCGGTTCTGGCATGGGGACCTGTGCTGCCGGGGAATCCGCTTGCGGGCTTCATCGCCAGCTTGTGCCGAGAGTACGGGTTCTCGCTCTCGACTTCGTTTGAAAAAATACCGCTGGAGGCGCAGGAGATCCTGCTCTACGGTTCCGACAAGCTTTATGAGATGGACGGCGGCAAGGTTCAATTCCGCGGCGCGGTCGGGACGGTTGACTGGCTCCATGTACGCGGCGCGCGGACGCGGGAGGTTCGCCCGTTTGTGCGCGAGGTGGTCTGCCCGTCATGCAAAGGCTCGCGGCTGAACCCGTTTGCGCTGGGCGCGCAGATCGGGGGGCTGAACATGACGGAGGTCACCGAGCTGACGACCGAGGCGGCGCTGCGTTTTTTCCGCGACCTGCGGCTCGAAGGGCAGAAGGCGCAGATCGCGCAGGAGCTGTTGAGCGAAACGATCAACCGGCTGCAGTTTTTAGTGGATGTCGGGCTTGAGTATCTGACGTTGAACCGCCCGGCGCCGGGCCTCTCCGGCGGGGAGGCGCAGCGCATTCGCCTCGCGTCGCAGCTGGGGTCGGGCTTGACAGGCGTGCTGTATGTGCTGGATGAGCCGACGATCGGCTTGCATCCGCGCGACAATGAGCGGCTGCTGAAAGCGCTGGCGCGGCTGCGCGATCTTGGAAACACGGTCATTGTTGTTGAACATGACGACGCGACGATTCGTTCCGCCGACAGGGTATTCGATTTCGGTCCCAGAGCGGGGCGGCATGGCGGAGAGATCGTGGCGGAAGGCGGCGCAGACGATTTGACGCAGAATCCAACATCGTTGACAGGGTTGTACCTGTCAGGGAAAGAGGCTATCCCGCGCCGAAACGGACAGCGGCAGCCGCCGAGAGGATATATTCGCATCACTGGCGCGAAACTGAACAACCTAAAAAACATTGACGCGGCGTTTCCGCTGGGCGCGCTCACATGCGTTACGGGCGTTTCCGGTTCCGGCAAATCGTCGCTGGTTCAAGAGACGTTGTACCCCGCGCTCGCCCGCCGGCTTGGAGGCGTCCAGTCGCGCGATCCTGGACCGTTCCATCAACTGCTGGGCGTTGAGCGGCTTGACAAGGTGATCAACATAGACCAGAAGCCGATCGGCGAAACGCCGCGTTCCAACCCCGCCACCTATACGGATGTGTTCACCGATATACGTAAGATTTTTGCCGAAATGCCGGAGGCGCAGGCGCGCGGCTACGACGCCCGCCGTTTCAGCTCCAACCTCCCGATCGGGCAGTGCGAATCGTGCCATGGGCATGGGCATAACCGCATTGAGATGCAGTTTCTGCCGGATGTGTGGATCGAGTGCGAGACATGCGCAGGGACAGGCTACAACCGAGAGACGCTGGATGTGCAGTACCGCGGCAAAAACATCGCCGAAATTCTACAAATGACGGTGAACGATGCGCTGGCGCATTTTGACAGCATCCCGCAAATACGGCGGCGGCTGCAGACGCTCAAGGATGTCGGTTTGGATTATGTTCAGCTTGGGCAGCCGGCGCCGACGCTGTCCGGCGGGGAGGCGCAGCGGGTGAAGCTCGCCAAAGAGCTGGCGCGCCGTTCAACGCAGGGGACGGCGTATCTGATGGACGAGCCGACGACAGGGCTGCATTATGACGATGTGCGCAAGCTGCTGAATGTTATACATCGGCTGGTGGACCAGGGCAGCGCGGTGATTGTGATTGAGCATCATCTGTCGGTCATCGCGGCGGCGGATCATGTGATCGATCTTGGTCCTGAAGGGGGCGAGTCGGGCGGGTATATCGTCGCGCAGGGTTCGCCTGAAGAGATCGCCGCGGCGGAAAGCTCCTACACGGGCAAGTTTTTGCGCGAGGCGCTTGGGCTGTAAGTTCAGGATCGTTCCCCGCTTCCGCGAGGACATGCATTCCCGTCCTTGCGGTAAAATGTGCGGGAATCCAGAGGCGCCGCTGAAACCGTCCGCGTTCACCTGAAGCGTCCGGCGGCCCAAAACGTCATTCCCGCGTAAGCGGGAATCCAGAGGCGCCGCTCCAGCTGGCGTCATTCCCGCGTAAGCGGGAATCTTAGGCGACTTGAATCAAAAGACGGCATGGTGTAGACTTACACGCATACAGGCGGAATTGGATGCGTATTATGGCGAAAAATCAGGCTCTGCACGCTGCGAACAGGGCAAAGAACGATGAATTTTACACGCAGCTCCCGGACATCGAGAATGAGCTGACGCATTACGATGAACATTTTCGCGGCAAAACCGTTTACTGCAATTGCGACGATCCCGCCGTCAGCAATTTCTTCCGCTACTTTCATTTGAAGTTCGAGCAACTTGAACTCAAAAGACTGATCACAACCTGCTACAAAAATCGGCAGACAGACCTCTTCAGCAATCACGACATGGAAACTGCCGCCGGACTTGAGTATGTCGGCATTGGAGCGGAACCCGCCGAATTTCAACTCGAAGAAGACGGCGATTTTAGAAGCCAGGAATGCATTGATCTGCTTCAACAGGCGGACATCGTCGTTACGAATCCGCCGTTTTCATTGTTCAGGGAGTATGTCGCGCAACTGGTCGAATACGGCAAAAAATTTGTCGTTATCGGAAGCATGAACGCGATCACTTACAAGGAGGTATTTCCCCTTATCAGAAGCGGCAAGTTGTGGCTTGGTCATGGTCCGGCTGGCAAAGATATGCTTTTTGATGTGCCGGAAGCCTATGCGAGAGAATTGGTTAAAAACAAGAAGGAGGGCAGCGCCTACCGACGGGTGGATGGCGTCGTCAAGGGCAGATTGGGAAACGCTTGTTGGTTCACCAACCTAGGCCACAAGAAGCGAAATGAAGAACTGGTTTTGTTCAAACGATATTCGCCGGAGGAATACCCGAATTACGACAACTATGACGCCATCGAAGTAGGCAGGGTCGCTAAAATCCCAGCGGACTATGCTGGAGAAATGGGCGTGCCGATCACCTTTTTGGACAAGCACAATCCCGAACAGTTTGAAATTATCGATGTGGATACGTCTCTCGTAAAGCAGATAACAGGCAAGTCAAGTAGATTTAAAATCAACGGCAAAATGCTTTATGCGCGAATCGTCATCCGCAACAGGAGGCTGCAGCCATGAAAATCGAGTTGTTGGACATCACGGTGGAAGAGCTTGTCAAGGATTACAGGGACGATGGCGACGGTGGCGTGACCGGGTACAGCGGCAAACTGGACATCCGTCCGCCGTTTCAGCGGGAGTTTATCTACAAGGAGAAGGAGCGCAACGCCGTCATCGATTCGATCCTGAAAGGGTTCCCGTTGAACGTGATGTACTGGGCAGCTCGGGAAGACGGCACGTTCGAGATCATTGACGGTCAGCAGCGCACCATCTCCATTGCGCGGTATGTGGGCGGCAAATTCTCGGTCGACTACAAATATTTTGACAATCTCCAATCCGACGAGAAAGCGTTGGTCGAGAATTACAAGTTGATGGTCTACGTTTGCACTGGGACCGACAGCGAGAAGTTGGACTGGTTCAAGACGATCAACATTGCGGGACTGAAGTTGACGAATCAAGAATTGCGCAACGCCGTCTACGCTGGATCATGGTTGTCCGACGCCAAGCGGTATTTTAGTCGGCATCTTGGCCCAGCATACCAAATCGGCAAGGATTATGTCAGCGGTAGGGCAAACCGACAAGAGTACTTGGAGACAGCGATCAGGTGGATCAGCGAAGACGCGATTGAGGACTACATGGGGACGCATCAGCAGAAAGAAAACGCGCTGCCCCTATGGGAGTATTTTCAATCGGTGATCGAGTGGGTCAAATCCACGTTCACGAACACAAGACCAAAAATGATGCGGGGCGTAGATTGGGGTACGCTGCACCGCGATTTTAAAGACGCCGACCTTGACCCTGATGAGATCGAGGCGGAAACCGCCCGACTTGTAGACGACGATGAGGTGACCCGGGACGCGGGCATCTACCCGTACATTCTGACGGGCG
This sequence comes from Candidatus Poribacteria bacterium, assembly GCA_963665845.2. Lineage (GTDB taxonomy): Bacteria > Poribacteria > WGA-4E > JAPPNK01. Next base: position 146,498 of record OY762492.1, on the reverse strand, counting down.
ATGAGAAACATCTGAACATACGCGCCTTTCCAGACAAGACGAAGCAAAAGGTGTACGAAAAGCAGTCCGGCGTTTGCCCCGTCTGTAAGGAGAAATTTGAAATCAAAGCGATGGAAGCCGACCATAAAACGCCATGGTCAGAAGGCGGCAAGACCGACGAAGAGAATTGCCAGATGCTTTGTAAATCGTGCAACAGGGAAAAGTCCGCGCGGTAATCCGACGCGCCGCCGCGTCCGATTCCCCCCTTGAAAAGGGGGGCTGGGGGGGTTTCCGCGGACGCGGGCATAACAGCCGAACGCGGGACGTTATGCGTTCGCCTCTGGATTCCCGCTTACGCGGGAATGACGGTCTGGATCGGCGGGCCGTCACGCAAAATGAATATCATCGCCTGTAGGTACTGCCTTTGTTCGCTTGAAAACGCCATGCTTAAGTTGTCCTCGTTTCGCTTTCATATGAAAAATCGTCTCCGAATAGGCGCTCTTGTCCTTCTCGGTGCGGTTTAAGACGGGGCGCTCATAACGCTGAACAATCCGCATGCCCGCCCTGTCCGCGATCGTCTCGTACAGCCCATGCTTGTCGTTGGCGACCACATAGGCGTCGTAATCGTCCGCCAGAAAACGGGCGCAATTCCGCAGCGCCGCCGACACTCCCGCCGCATACTCTTCCCGCGCCTTCTTTCCCGTACCTTTAAAAAGCGGACCGATCTCCAGCGCGTCGCGCCGCTCAAACGAAAACAGGTCGTACGAATACGCATGCTGCTCATGGTAGTTGATAAGACCCACGTACGGCGGACTCGTGAAGATTCCGCGTATCCCGCGCTCCTTCATCAACCGACCCAGCGCCGGCATTTCCTGCGCCAGCTCCGCCTCCAGATCGATGGCGCGCGAATCGCCGACAAGGCAGATCTGCCGCGTGTCGGTGCGCAGCTGGTTGAACTGGTCAAGCCGCTGCAGCGTGTCCTGACAATACCGCGTCCACCAGCCCAGCATCGAAAACAGGGGGCGGCAAATCTTGCCGTGTTTCGCGCAGTAGTACGGCGCCGACACCGGCTCCTTCAGCGTCGCCAGATCCGCATGCGTCGTCGCGCGGCAGGTGCGGATGGTTCGGCTCAAGATCAGCTCCGCAAGATGCCGTATCGCCTCGTCCGCTATGCGCGCGACCGCCTCGGCGGCAAGGTCGATCTCAACGCGGACCGGCTGAAGAAACCACTTGTCAAGAAATCGGTCGGAGCCGTCTTGCAGAATCTGGACGCCGTATTCGTCGGTCAACTCTAGAAAACGGCGCGTGAACTTGTCCGCTTTTTCGTTGCCGTACGCCTTCTCGTCGATCTGTCCAAGGCGCGCTTTGCGTTTGAATTCTGGGGATGGAAAAAAGCGGCGGTTGAATGCGGACAGCTCCTCGGACAAGCGCGCCTCAAATGCAGGTATCGTTGTGGAGTCGGCATGCAGGCGCAGCGAGCGCGTGATGTTGTCCAGCTCCGTCAGCGCCTTCACAAGAGGCTGGCGTCCAACCTTCACATTGCTGATGCGCGCGTTGAACGCGGACACATCCACTCCGACCGCATGCATGCCCAGCTCGTTTGCTTGAACAAGCGTGGTGCCGCTTCCACAGAACGGGTCTAGGACGATGTCGCCTGGCTGGAAGCGCGCCTCTTTTTTGAACTCGTCCACGCCGCCGTCCAAAAAATACTCCGCCAGCTGCGGAATGAATTTGCCCTTATACGGATGCAGCCGATGGACATGCTTCGTCGTTTCCGCCTCTTTGTATTGGTCAAAGGAGAGTTTCCAGTTGACGCCGCCGAGGCGGTCTTTCCAGTCCAGTTCGCGCCGTCCCAGAAAGGCGCGGTAGTAGTCCAGCAGCTCCTGTTTGGAGACGGCGGGCGCGCCTTCTTTTTCGTATTTTTGGACGCGCCCGTACTGGATCAGGTAGGCGATGTTGGCGGGGGTCACCTCTCGGTTCAGGCGCTCGCTTGCCCATCTTCCCGCTTCGGCGACGGAGACGCAGTCGTCAGGGATCATCTGTTCAAACATCGGCATCCTCTCTTCGCAGCGGTTTCAGTTTCGCATGCGGCGGCGGAGGCGTCAAGCGCGGGGCGACACATGGGCTGTTTGGCGACCCAACTTCTATTGATGACGTATCGCATCAACAGGCGGCATTAGCCCGGCGCGGAAAGCGGGAAAGATCCCCGCCAAGACGCCGATGCATCCCGAAATGAGCATGGCGAACAGAGCCGACTCCAGCGAGACGACGGAGGGCCAATCGACGATCAAACCCTCGGCGCTGGAACGGCGCAGGGCGGACGAAATGCCGAACGAGGCGAGTTTGCTTAAACACCATCCGAAGCCGACGCCGATAACTCCGCCGAGTCCGCCGAGAACGACCGCCTCAATCAGAAACTGCGAAAGGATATGCCGCCGTCTGGCGCCGACCGCCTTTCGCAAACCGATCTCATGCGTTCGTTCGGTGACGGTCACGAGCATCATGTTCATGATTCCGACGCCGCCTACCAGCAGCGCAATGCTGGCGACGCCTGACAGAAACGCTTTCATGATGAAGCTGACCTGCTCAACGGCGCGGATGATTTCGTCCGATGTTTGGAACTGAAAAGCGTCCGTCGCCGCGCTCAAACGGTGCCGGCGGCGCAGCGTCAGTTTCACCTCCTTCACCGCGTCTTCAACCGCGAGGGCGGACTTTGCCCGTATAAAGAACACGCCGACGCCGTCATGCCCGGCGAACCGCTGGCTGAAGGTGGTCAACGGCATGATGAGGCTGTCGTTGGAGCCTGTGAAGTCGGGCGTATCGTCCGGTTTGCGCTCCATCACGCCGACGACGGTCAGCCTCTCCCCCGCCAAGGTGATGTCCTTGCCTAAGGCGGAGTCGCCTGGGTAAAGATCGCGTTCCAGGTCGGCTCCGACGACGCACACCTTGTCCTCCCGCTCCACATCCAGTTCGGTTATAAATCTGCCTCTGTCCAGCTTCCAGTTGTGTCCAACCGCGTAATGCTGCGTTGTGCCGACAGCGCGCGTCTGTTTTGAGCGTCCGCCATGGGTCGCGCGCAGGTCCCACCACATCTCCGGCAGCACAAACTCGACCGACGGCGCGTTCGACTCGATCGCCTGAACGTCGCCGTAGCGCAGGTAGGCGCGGGAGTCGTTCCGCTCCCAGCGTCCATCCTCGCGCTCAATCCATTCGGGGCGAAAGCAGATGACCGTATTGCCCATGCCCATCTGGTTGAGCAGGTCCATGATCATCTGGTTCAAGCCCTCGCTGACGGAGACGGAGACGGTAACGGAAGCGATGCCGATGACCATTCCGAGCGTCGTTAAAAAGGCGCGGAATTTGTGGCGGAACAGCGCCATGAGTCCCTGAAAGAAGCTGTGGCTGAAGACCATTACTGATGCCTCAGCGCGTCAACGGGCGGAAGTTTTGCGGCGCGGACGGCGGGCGCCGCGCTGGCGACGACGCCTGTCAACGAGCCGACCGACACGGAGAGCGCTACGGAGGTCCAAGAGATGAGAGAGGGCCAAGAGCCGCCCTTCATGACAAACGTGACGACGGCGAAGGCGAGGGCGCGTTCGGTGAGCCATCCGAAGAAGACGCCGACAAGACTCCCTATCAGGCAGAGAAAGGCGCCTTCCACCAGAAACTGAACGGCGATATTGATGCGCGTCGCGCCGACCGCTTTTCGCAGCCCGATCTCGCGCACCCGTTCGGCGACGCTGACCAGCATGATGTTGAGTATGCCGATGCCGGCAATCAGAAGCGACATGGCGGCGATGGCGCCGAGGGCGATCTGTATCGCTTTTCCCAGAAAGTTGCCGGCGCTTTCCATTTCAGCCGCCTGGGAATAGATACGGACAAAGTCGTCGCCGCCGTGGTGTCGGCGGAGGACCGCCTGCGTTTCTTTCTCCGCTTTTTCGCGCAGCTCCGGCGAGAACGCTTTCAGCAGAAGATTGTCGACCTTCTGTCCTCCCCAGAAGGCGGTATGCGCCGTTGTGTAGGGGACGAAGACCTGGTTGTCGAGGCTGCCGGCGGGGCTGTCTCCGCCGCCTTTCGATTCCATAACGCCGACAACGGTGAACCGTTGGTTGTTGATGCGCAGCCCTTCGCCGACAGGGTCCAGCTTGCCGAAAAGATCGGAGGCAACCTCCGATCCGATGACGACCACTTTGTTCCAGAGATCAACGTCGGCATCCTCTAAGAATCGGCCGAGGCTGTTTGACCATTCGCGGATATGTTTATAGACGCCGGTAGTGGCGCGGAGGTCGGATGTTTTGGAATCGCCTTCGTTGGAGAGAAACACCCTGCGGCCGGCGTCCGGGGCGACCCATTCAACGGAGGGGCAGTAGGTTTCGATCAGTTGTACATCGCGCATCGAGAGGCGTTCGCTGCTCGGGTTCGGGATCCACCGCCCGTCTCGGCGCACCCAGCTGGGGCGGTGTACGTTGAAGGTGGAGGCGCCGCCGATCTTGTCCACCTCCAGCATGACCAGTTGACGGGCGCCGTCGCCGAAGGAGATGGTGCCGATGACGCCGCCCGTTCCGATGACGATTCCGAGCATCGTTAAGAGGGAGCGCAGCTTGTTCGCTTTCAGCGCCGACCAGCCGGAAAAAATGCCTTCAAGGATACGCACCGCTTTTCGCTCTACATCCTATGAATCGGGCGATTCAACCAATTGGCGCACAAACTCCTCAACGCCTGGGCTGGGGGAGGTTTGCAGGAACGCGCGCAGTTGCTGCGTTCCGCCCACTTTGGCGAGCGCCGTTGCGATGGTCAGTTGAAGCGTCACATCTTCAGCGGTACGTAGCGCGTTGATCAGCTCTCGGCGCGCTTCGTTTCCGCCGATGTCGCCCAGAGCGGAAGCGGCGATGTCCTGAACGCGCAGCGATTCGCCCGCGTTCAGCGCCGAACGGAGCGCCGGCAGAGAGCGCTCTCCTAGACGGCTCAAGATAACGCCCGCTTTCAGCTGCACGCCTGGGTCGGAGTCGTTCATCGCCTCGGCGGCCGAGGCGACCGCGTTTTCGTCAAAGGCGTTTGCCCCTAGCGTTTTTGAAAGCGATTCGATCATGGAGGCGGCGCTTCGGCGTATCTCGACATCCGGCTCATTCGCCTCGTTGAGGCGCCGCAGCGCGGCTTCCAGCAGGCGTTTGTCTTTTTGGCTTGGCGCCAGAGCCTCCAGGGCGCGCGCCGCGGTTCGGCGGACGGCGGGGTCTTTCTCCCGCTCCATGATCGCTAAGAGTCTGTCCAGCGCTTCTGGGCTGTCGGCGCCGAGCTGCCCTACAGCGTGTATCGCTTCGATTTTGACGCCCGCCAGCTCGCGGGTGTACACATAAATCTGCGCGGCGTTTTGGGCGCGTTCCGCCGCTTTTTTGAACGCCTTGACGCTTTCGACCGCTTCTTCGTCGATGACAGCGGCGACGCGGTCGCCGGGCGCGAGACCCGCCGCTTCCGCCGGGCTAAGCGACTGGGACGATTCATAGCCCGCGCGGACCGACGAAACCTGCGTTCCTGAAAAGGCGGCGCCATGCGTGTTCCATTCGGACGGCTTTCGGGCGGCAAGTTCGATATAGATCGTCTCGCCGTTCCGCTCAATTTCAAGCAGCGCCGACGCGTCGGATCGGTCTTCCGCGCCGATATGCCAAAACCGTTTTTGCGGCGCCATCGCGCGTTTCAGAGCCGCCTCCAGCTCGCCTTGAGTAGAGACAGGGTAACGCGCCGCCAGATGCGTGATGAGATCGCCCTGCTCCAGGTCGGAACTGGGCGGAACCTGCGCCGCGGCGACCCCCTTGGCGCCCCATCGATCTTCGAGCTGCGGGTCCAGCCGCTCCGCTGTCAGCCCTAGCCGTTCGTCTTTCCATTCGTTCAATTCGCCGCAGCCTGCTAAGGCGGCCGTCAAAAGAACCGCGGCGTATATCCAGCCGGCGCGTTGGATTGTTGTTAAGCCTTTGATCATCTCATCGTACCTGCGTCAAGGTTTGTCCGTCTCGCCGGGATGAATTCCATCCGTCTGCGCCGCCGCTCTCTTCTTGGAGCAGGTCTAACAGCGCGTCGATGGTCGTTTCGCTTCCGCCGGCGGCGATGAGCGCCTGCAGGGCGTCGGCGCGGAGCGAGGAGCCTTTGTTGCGCAGGACGCCGAGCAGTTCGTCAACCGCTCCCATCGTTCCGAGGGCGCGTACCGACAGGGCGCGCGTTTCGGGCGCTTCGCGTTCGCCTTCTCGATCCCATACTTTCCACCAGACGCGCTTCGGCTTTCCGTCGATCTTTTCCAGCAGCTCTGGGATAAAGGAGCGGGCGGCTTCGGGGTTGTGCTGCGCCAGCTCTTCGATGGCGGCGACAGCGTTCAGGCGCGTCTCCATGCGCTTGTGCGTCAACGCTTGCTTGATCCCGTCCTTCAAGGCGCTGTCTTGGGCGGCGAGGTATCCGAGAACCCAGGCGGCGTCGGCGCGGGCGCGGTTGTCCTTGCCTTTCAGCGCGTCCATCAAGGCGCGCCGTATTGGTTCTTTGCGGGATTCATACCGCTCCGCCAGCGCCGCGCGCACCGCTTCTCGAATATCGCTGTCTTGGTCGCGCAGCGCCTCATGGATGAGCGAGTCTTCGTAGCGTCTTGGTTCCAAGCGGGCGGCTTCTGAAAACAGCTCGGCGCGCTTTTCAACGGCAAGGTTGATGCCGTAATAACCGAGCAGGTAACGCGCTTCAGCCTCGTCTCGGCTTGTCAGTTCCGCCTCTAGCGCCTGTTTCAGCTGATTGGCGGCAAGCTCAATGCGGTTGCGCTTCTCCGATTTGAGAAGCGACTTTGCCTCGGTGAGCGACTCATTCTGCTGTCCGCATCCGAATATGAGCGCCAGCGCCGCCAATGCGCATACGCCTTGAAAACCTTTCAACGCCTGACCCTTACACTTCATCGCGCCTCCCGCTTTCGTTGTATGGATGTATGTTATCGTCTTACAGGTTAAAAATCAACAGGCGCATCTGACATCATGACGGAAGAATCCTTATGACAGCGGAAAAGCCCCGCCCCGCGCGGCGTCATTCCCGCGCAAGCGGGAATCTTAAGGCATCGCAGCCGCCGCGCCCGTCCTTTAAACCCCCCTAGCCCCCTTTTCAAGGGGAAATCGGACGCGCCTCATAGCCTGCCCCCGTGAAAACGGGGGTCATTCCCGCCCTTGCGGTAAACGTAACGCGCCGGAAGCCCACAGCTGTTCTATCGAATAAAATCCGCTAAAATTTTCGGAGGGTACGTCTACAATTGAGCGGAACGAAATGAACCGTAACGAAAGGATGAGAGCCGTGCCGGATACGATCCAGGAGATGCGCCGCGCCTTTGACTCGTTTATGTCAACGGCGAAAAAAGACCCGACCGCCGGAAGCGATTTGCTGAATGAAGCGTACGAGAAGGCGGAAGCGGCGCTGGAGGGTGAGCTGACGCGCGAGCTGGCGCATCTCGCCCATGACATCTTTTACTACAAGGGCAAGCGCGGCTGGGCAAAGCGCGTTCAGCTTCACCGACGTTACTTGAAAAGCGACCTGGACGACAGCGAGCGGCTCTGGTCGCATTGGGAGATGATCGACGCGCTCGCCGCCCTCGAACGAAACAAGGAGACGGTCAAGCAACAAGAGAGGCTCTACCGCTGGGCGTTATCCGTTTCGCCCCATGAATACGCGCTGAAGGCGCTGGACGACACCTCCCATGCGCGCTGCTGGGAGCGGGAGGGGCGGCTGGACGACTGGTTTCAGCTTTACAATGAGGCGGCGCAGAATCTCAACAGCCCCAAAGTGAGCCTGTATCGCCGATGCTGTTTTTTGCAGGGCGGGATGGAGGTCTGCATGATGTATGGACGGCTGGATGAGGCTCTGCGCTATCAAGCCGCTCTGGAGAAGGCGAACGACGACCCCGACTGGAAGGACGGCTTCAGTTTCTGGCTCGCATGCGTTTCAAACCGCCTCCTTGTTCATGGGCGGCGGGCTGAGCGGGAGCTGTTTGAAGAAGCGGCGGCGGAAGCGCGCGCCTATATCGACAGGCTCCAGAAAAAACAGAACGCCGGGGAGCCTATCGATACTGAAGAACTGCGCTGGACATGCCATGATGTCGGCTCCTGCATGTTCAGGTTGGGGCGGTATCAAGAGGCGGTCGATTTTCTAACAAAAGCGATTGAGACGGACGACATCCTTCCGGATACGCATTATTGTCTGGCGGCGAGCCTCTGGGCGGGCGAAAAAGACCGCTGCAAGGCGCTTCATCATCTAAAAATTGCCGCCGATTTCATGCTCAATCAAAGCCGCGTCATCGCTGAAAGCTTTTTAAATGAGCATGCGTTCGCAGATGTGCAGGAGGATGCGGAGTTTCGCGCGGCGGCGGGACTTGATTGAAGCGCGGAAACGGCTCTTAACCCGCCCCGTCCGTCCGCCGGCGCTCAAACCTCCCTAGCCCTTATTTTAAGGGAGGAATCTGACCTTATGTCGTTGGGACACGGCGGCGGACGAACGCGGACGTCGTCTGCCGCGCCTCTGGATTCCCGCTTGCGCGGGAATGACGGTCTGGTTGGCGGCGCCTTTTCCCATGAATAAAGGCTTTGTTGATTCAGATGCCCAACCTTGGCATGAGGTCAGAGGAATCGGACGCGGGCGGGAGGCGTTTATTCAGGCGGGGCGAGGAGATAGAGGCGCGCGCTGTGGTCCGCAGCGGCGGCGGCGAGGCTCTTGCCGTCCGGCGAAAACGCCAATGAACGTATCGGCGCCCCCTCCGCCAAAAACGTATGAACAACCTTGCCCGTCTCAACATCCCAAACCTGTATAACCTCCTCTTCGCCCGCTGACGCAAGCAGCTTGCCGTCCGGCGAAAAGGCGCAGGCGTACCTGTTTTTCGCGCCAGCGCCGAACGTTTTGAGAAGAGCGCCTGTTTGAACATTCCAGAGGCGCGTTTCTCCTCCTCCGCCGGTCTCTGCAAGCGTCTTGCTGTCGGGAGAATAGGCGATGTCGTGAACGACCGCTTTTTTGTCTCCAAGCGTTTTTAAATGTTGACCCGTCTGCGCGTCCCAGATACGCACCGTTTTGTCCTGTCCGCCCGTAGCGAGCGTTTTGCCGTCCGGCGAATACGCGGCGGCATACAGAAAACTGACATGTCCGCGCAGGGTGTTGAGCAGACCGCCTGTCTGGGCGTCCCATATCCGCGCCGTGTCGTCCATCCCAACGGAGGCGATACGCTTGCTGTCCGGCGAAAAGACGACGTCCGCGACTTCGCCCTGATGCCCAAACAGCGTCTGAAGAAAATCGCCTGTCTGCGCGTTCCAAAGCCAGACGCCCACGCCGGAGGCGGCGGCAAGCGTCTTGCTGTCGGGAGAAAACGCGACCGAAGACGCCCCTTCAGAAAGACCCTCCAGCGTCCGAAGATACGCCCCCGTCTGCGCGTTCCAGAGCCGCGCCGTCTTGTCCCCGCCGCCTGTGGCGATCATGTTGCCGTCCGGCGAAAAGGCGACCGCGCGGACCTCCTCCGACACATGCGCGGCGATCATATGGAGAGCGGCGCCTGTTTTGGCGTTCCAGAAACGGATCGTTTCGTCAAAGCTGGCGGAGGCGAGCGTCTTGCCGTCCGGCGAAAAAGCAAGCGACACCACAAACGTTCCATGCCGCCGCAAGGTTCGCATGAGTCCGCCCGTTTTGGCGTCCCAGAAGCGGATCGTTCGGTCGTCGCTGGCGGTGGCGAAGAAGCTGCCGTCGGGCGCGTATCTCAAATAGCAGACATAGCGCGTATGCCCCTCGATCTTTTGGCGCTGTTTGCCTGTCGCGGCGTCCCAGAGCAGTATCGCGTTGTCTTCGGCGCCGCTGGCGAGCGTCTTGCCGTCGGGGGAGTACTGGACGGTTCTCACCTCGCTCGTATGCCCTTCCAGCGTTCGAAGATGCGCGCCCGTTTCGGCGTTCCAAAGGCGAATGGTATGGTCGGCGCTTCCGCTGACAAGGGTCTTGCCGTCCGGCGAAAAAGCGATGCAGATCACATCGTCCGTATGCCCTTCCAGCGTCCGAAGATGCGCGCCCGTCTTGGCGTTCCAAACGCGGATGGAGCTGTCGTTGCCGGCGCTGACAATCGTTTTGCCGTCGAGGGAGTAGGTTACATATCGGATCGTGTTTGTATGTCCTGGAAGCGTATGGATCGGATCGCCCGTTTCGGCGTTCCAGACGCGCACGGCGAAATCGGAGCCGCCGGAGGCAAATGTCCGCCCGTCCGGCGCGTAAGAGATGAAATAGATGCGCGCGTTATGCCCCTCAATCAGACGAATCGGGGCGCCAGTCCGCGCGTCCCAGAGCCGTATCGTCCCGTCCCAGGCGGCTGACACAAGGCGGCTGCCGTCCGGAGAATACGCGATGGAGGTCGGGTTGTAGGTATGCCCCGCGAGCGTTCTATGAGGCGGAGCGGGCGCGTCGGCTAAAACAAGCGGCGCGGCGAGCAGCAGCGCAAGGCGCAGAATGTTGGAACGGATGCGGTTTTTTTGGGTCATGTCGGCACATGCATTCAGGTTGAAACGCGCGTTTCTTCTGCGGCGAGTGTACAGCAGGAGGGGGCGGGTGTCAAGGCAAGGAGGCGCAGGAGAGGACATCTGCTGACGCTAAAACCCCCCTAGCCCCCCTTTTCAAGGGGAATTCGCTGTGCTTTACTTCAAGACGACCATGCGGCGCAGCGCCGTGAATGAACCTGCCTCAATGCGGACATAATAAACGCCGCTGGCGACTGGTTCGCCCATGCTGTTCCGCCCGTCCCAGTGGGCAGCTTTGGCGCGGCTGCGGTAGGCGCCTGCAGGCAACTCGCCCAGCTCTAAAACGCGCGCGATTTGACCCGCCGAGTTGTAGATCGTCATCTTCACGCGCGCCGCTTCCGCCAACTCAAACGGAATCCAGGTTTCGGGGTTGAACGGGTTTGGGTAATTCGGCAGGAGCGCGTTGGTGGACACAACATGACGAGACGACAAAAGCATGCTTTCCAAAACGGCGATGCCGCGCTTCGCCGAGTCGCTGCGGACAAGGAGCCGGTCGGCGTCGTTCAGCCATGTCGACACGGCGGCGGGCGGAACGATCCCGCGCGGCGCGTTCAAAGAGGGAGCCGCCAAAACCGACCCCAGCGCGTCCGCGACAAGCAGCACATCGGTGACGTCAACCGCGCCGTCGCCGTTCACATCCGCCTGCAGATTGGCGTCGCTGGCGGTCGTTCTGCCGTAATTGGCGGCGACAATCTGCAGATCGTACGCGTCCACGACGCCGTCGCCGTTCACATCCGGGTCGATGGTCGGCGTCGACCAGAAGCGCAGCGTTTTGTCGCGGCTTGCCGACACGAGAGAGGTACCGTCCGGCGAAAACGCGACCGCATATATGTTGCTGGTATGACCCTCCAGCGCCGCTTTATGCCTGCCGTTTCCGGACGCATAAAGGCGCGCTGTCCCGTCCTCATTTCCGGCGGCGAGCGTCTGACCGTCCGGCGAAAAGGCGACCGAGAACACCAAGCCTGTATTCGCGCCCAATACATGCGTCAATGTCCGCGTCGACACATCCCAAAAGCGGATCGTCTTATCGGAGCTGCCGCTGGCGAGCGTCTGACCGTCCGGCGAAAAAGCGAGCGCCATGACCGCCCGATGATGCTCAACCAGCTGCGCAGTCTGCTCGCCTGTTTCGGGGTTCCAGAAACGGATCGACTTGTCGCCGCTTCCGCTGACCAGCAGGCTCCCGTCCGGCGAAAAAGCGATCGACCGTACCGCCCCCGTATGCCCTCGGATCGTGTTCAACAGCTCGCCCGTTTCGGCGCTCCATAGACGTACGGTTCGGTCGGCGCCGCCGCTTGCAATCCGCCTTCCGTCCGGTGAATAGACGACCGCATGAACGGAGCCGTCATGCCGTTTCAGGATGTGGAGCGCGTCCCCTGTTGACGCATCCCAGACGCGAAGGGAGCCGTCCTTGCTGCCGCTGACAAGCGCGGAACCGTCGGGAGAATAAGCGAGGGCGTACACATAATCGGTATGACCCTCCAGCGTTCGCAGATGTTCGCTTGTGTTCGCGTCCCAAAGATGTATCGTTTTGTCGGCGCTGCCGCTGGCGACAACAGCAGCGGTGGGCGAATACGCCGCCGCAAGAACGCCGCCTTTATGTCCAGCTAAAACGTCCGGCGCGTCCTGACGCCGAATGCCGAACGACCAGATGCGCACCGTTTTGTCGCCGCTCGCGCTGGCGATGCGCCGCCCGTCCGGCGAATACGCAACCGACCAGACCTGATCAGAATGTCCGATGAGCGTTTGAATCGGCTCGCCCGTCTCGGCGTTCCAGAGCCGTATCGCATTGTCCCAGCTGCCGCTGGCGATCTGTTGACCGTCAGGAGAAAAGGCGACCGACCAGACCGCGTCCGTATGTCCCTCCAGCGTTTGCAGCAGCTCGCCTGTTTCAGCGCTCCAGAGGCGCGCCGTCTTGTCGTTCCCGCCGCTGACAATCTTAGAGCCGTCGGGAGAATAAGCGACGGAGAGAACGGCGCCGATATGCCCGTTGAGCGTCCGCAGCTCCTCGCCCGTTTCAGCGTTCCAGACGCGGATGGAGCTGTCCCTGCTGCCGCTGACAAGCTTAGAACCGTCCGGCGAGAAATCGACCGAGACGACCCAGTCGTCATGTCCCCTTATGGTTTGCATGCGATCGCCGGTTTCAACATCCCAGAGCAGTATCGTGTTGTCGAAGCTTCCGCTGGCAAGCTTGGAATTGTCGGGAGAAAATCGGACGGCAGAGAGCCTGTCGTCATGTCCAGTGAGCGTATTAATTTGCGCGCCCGTATTGGCGTTCCATAGTATGATCTCATTGTCTAAACTTCCGCTCGCAAGCAACCTTCCGTTCGGCGAATACGCTACAGAAGCGACCAGATCGGAATGACCCTCAAGCGTTTTGAGATGCGCGCCGGTTTTCGCGTTCCAAAACAAAATTCTATGGTCATGACCGCCGGTGGCAACAACTCTTCCGTTTGGAGAAAACGCCGCGGCAGAAACAGCTTGCGCATGTCCTGCAAGCGTGCGGAGATGCGTCCCTATCTTGGCGTCATAGATATGAACGGCATCGTCATCGCCCCCTCCGGCAACTGCCGCTCCATCAGGCGAAAAGGCTATTGATCTAGGGCGGGAGTACATACGGCCGGCGTATTGAATGGTTTGAATTAACGCCCCATTTTTGGCGTTCCATATACGAAGTTCGCTGTGATGATCATCGACGCTGGCAAGCGTCTGACCATCCGGAGAATACGCCACAGACCAAACATCTCCAACGTGCCCGGTGAGCGTTCGGAGAGGTGTCCCTGTCGAGGCGTCCCAAAGACGAATTGTGTCATCATGACTGCCGCTCGCGAGCGTCTGACCATCCGGAGAAAACGCCAGTGATCGGACGCCTTCTGAATGCCCAGTGAGCGTTCGGATCGTTTCCCCTGTATCAGCATCCCATATGCGAATCGTTCTGTCATAGCTGCCGCTGGCAATCGTCTGACCATCCGGGGAATATGCCACAGATAAGACATAGCTTTCATGACCGGCAAGCGCTCGGATTTGAGCTCCAGTGCGGATATTCCAAATCCGAATCGTTCTGTCGTGGCTGCCGCTGGCAATCGTCTGACCGTCCGGCGAATACGCCATAGATTCAATGCTGCCGTGATGGCCTGTAAAGATTCGAAGGAGCTCCCCGGTGTTAGTTTCCCATATGCGGATAGACCGGTCAAGACTGCTGCTTGCAAGCATTTGACCATTTGGTGAATACGCCACAACATGAACACGGCTCGTATGTCCCACGAATGCTTGAATAAATCCGCCTGTATAGGCGTCCCAGATACGAATCGTTGTGTCATCGCTGCCGCTGGCAATCGTCTTGCCGTCCGGTGAATACGCCACAGACCAGACATTGGCAGAATGCCCCGCCAGCGTTTTCATCGTTTGCGCCTGGCTGTTTTGGTTAAAAATGCCGGCGAACAGCAGCGGCGCCGTCAAGCAGAAAAGGCGAAGCATCACAGAACGAAGCGGGCGTCTCATCAGGCTCTCCAAATCGGATGAGCGGGTTGGTTCAGCGGTCAACGAGGGATATGATACCGCTTTGGGCGCGGGCGGGCTATTTTAAATGCGGCTGCCTTTTTCAGCGTCATTCCGAATCCTGTCCTTCTTTTCAATCCTGAAAATCCTAGTTCAGACAACGGGGACGGCGCAGGCGCCTAAGATTCCCGCACGTTTTACCGCAAGGGCGGGAATGACGGTTTGAGCCGCCGGACGCTTGAGGTGAACGCGGACGTCTTCTGCGGCGCCTCTAGATTCCCGCTTACGCGGGAATGACGGGCATGGGGGCAGCAAAACGCTTGACTCGCCCTTCCGCCGCATGTTATATAAACGATAGGCATGATTCACACGCCAAGGCGGAAACACGGAGCATCCATGACGATTCCCCCTGAAACGAACCACGCCGCAAGCGAGGCGTCGTCCCGCAAAGTCGTCATCACGGGCGCCTGGTCCTACTCCGGGCGGCATATCGCGCGCCGTCTCTTGGCGGACGGGTATCGGGTCGCTTCTCTTACCAATCGACCGATCCCGTCGCCGGATCCGTTCGAGGGGGCTGTGCAGCGCATTCCGTTCAACTTCGCGCCGGACGCGCTGACTTCAGCTCTCGAAGGCGCCGACATTCTTGCCTGCGCCTACTGGACGCGCCACAACCGCCCGCCCGTCGGACACAAAGGACCCTGGCTTTCCCACGCCGAAGCGGCCGAACGTTCCGGCATGCTTGTCGACAGCGCGCTTGCCGCCGGCGTCTCGCGCTTGGTATGGACCTCCATCGGCAACCCTGGACTTGACCCCGACCTGTCCTATTACGCCGGCAAAGCGCAGGTTGAACGCTTTGTCAAGGAGAGCGGCATTCCGTACGCCATCCTCCGCCCCGCCTGCTTTTTCGGTCCCGGCGGTCTTTTGATTGAAAACATTGCCTGGGCGGTTCGTCATCTGCCGGTTTTTCCGATTCCTTCAGGCGATCCCTACCATGTCCGCCCCATCCATGTGGACGACTACGCCCAGCTGGTTGCGGACGCCTGCCGCGGAACGGAGACTTTTATACAAGACGCGACGGGTCCCGACCGTATCGAGTTCCAAGAGCTGATTCGTTATATCGCGCGTACCATCAACGCCCGTACCCAAATCGTCCGCTTGCCCATTGGCGTTTGTCATTTTCTTTACGGCGCCGCTTCGCATCTCATGCGCGAAACGATTTTGACGCTTGACGAGCTGAAAGGGCTGTCGCGCAACCGTCTCGACTCTCAAGAGCCGCCCGCCGGCTCAATTAGCCTGACCGCCTGGATCAAGGAGAACGCGGAGACGATCGGCAGCCGCTTTCTACGGGAGCCGCGGCGCCGACCCTGACCGGCGGCGCGAAGTTTTTTCTATAACCAGACGCGTTCGCCGCCCCGTTCGTCTGACAGGTTCGCGCCGAGGACGGCGGCAAGGCTGTTCATGGAGCCGCCGAAGGTACTGCGTATGCTGGAAGGATCGCCCGACGCTGCCGCGTTTAAAAATGCGCGGTGAATCTCGACCGTCGGGTCGCAGGGAGGCGGACTCGGCAACAGGCGGCGCAGCGATTCTATCGATGGGCGCGTCGGCGGCGGATCGTCCCCGTCGTAGTAATAAGCAGCGGCGCCGTCCGCTTCAAACTTGATATGCCCGTTCGTCCATAAAACGCTCGTATAGGAATCGGAGTAGTAGGTTCTGCGCAGCCGCGAGATGATCAGGTTGCCCGCCGCGCCCGATTCAAACCCCAGCGCGACGCGGTAGGCGTAAGGGTTGTCCGCGCCGTCTTCGATGTCGCTCTCGTCCCGATGGATGTAGGTCGCTTCCACCCAGGCGATATCGCCCGCCCAGTAGCGCATCAGGTCGACCTGATGTATGCCCGCTTCGACGACGGTTGTTCCCGACCATGCGCGGTTCGCCGTCCATACGCGGTTCTTCGGTCCGCCTTGACGCTCGGCGGCGGTGTGTTTCACCGAGTGATGTTCCAGCGCGCCGTTGTGGACGGCGGTTATCATGACGACGCGCTTGTCGGCGAGGAAGTTGTGGACGGCTTCATTGGCGGGTACATACCGCTGCTGAAATCCGACCGCCGAGACGACGCCCGCCTTGTCGATGGCGCGGCGCATCTCTTCCGCCTGCTCCATACAGAGGCTCATCGGCTTTTCAACAAAAAGATGAACGCCCGCTTCCGCCGAGGCGGCAGCTTCTCCTTCATGCATGGACGGGGGAATGGCGATGTACAGCGCATCGAAACGGCGCGACTTGAGCGCGTCATGAACGTTTGTGAAACGCGCGGCGCTGGAGCTGTCCAGCGCGGGGGCGTATCGGGCGAGCTTGTCGAGGCGCAGATTCTCTTCGTTCACATCAATGAGCGCCGTTATCTGCGCCAGCTCCCGCAGGGGCGGGGATGTCAGCGCGTTCAGATGCTGCAGCCCGCGTTGACCGAGACCCGCCAGCGCCACGCGCGCAGGGGTTTTCATGTCAGCCCAAACAGCCGACTCGCGTTTTCATACGCGATGGCGCGGCGCGCCTTCTCCGACAGATCCGCCTTCGCCAACATCTCAAACTGCGGGATCGGCTGATTCGGGCGGAGAAAGTCGGTGCCGAACAGCAGGCGCGTATGCCGCCTCTCTAAAAACGCTTCCCCGAACTCCCAATCGCGCGTGATTGCGTTATGCCCCGACCCGGCGGACAGGTCGGCGTACAGGTTGCCGTAGGCGTCCATGAGACGATCCACCGCCCCGCCCGGCGCGACGGGGCGCTTCGGGTATCCGCTCATCTCTTCTTGCCGCGCGTCGCCGGAGACCGCCGCCCAGAACCCCTGCGCATGCCCGATGAACTGAACGTTCGGATACGCCGCCAGCATCGCCTCCAGCCCTGTCAGCTGCGGATCGTCTGTGCAGCGGACATGGTCGCAGTGAAACAGCAGCGGCAGGCGGAACTCGTCGCACGCCGCATAGAGCGCCTGCATCTTCGGGTCGTTGAACGGCAGCCCCGCTTTCAGCTCGCCGAACCCTTTGGCGCCCTCCTCCACATACTGCTGAATGATGTTGCGGACGCTGCGCTTTCCGTCCGAGACGGCGACGCGCGGGTCGACAACGCAGAACGGAATGAATCGGTCCGGATGCTGTTTGCAGAGGGCGAGCATGTCGCGCGTCAAGATGTAGTAGCTGGAGCTTTCGGGGCTTTCAAGCGGCAGCGGAACCGCCATTTCGATCTCGTTCGCGTCCATCCAGCGCAGCATGATGTCGACCGTCATGGGCGGGTAGGAGTCCCACAACCTGCCGATGTGGACATGGACGTCGATCCGTTTCATTGGGCGCCTCCCTGCGTTACTGACCTCATGCCGAAAGAACTGCGATGATCAGCGGAAAAGCCGCCCCTGCGGGTCGTCATTCCCGCGTAAGCGGGAATCTTAGGCGCCGCAAAATCCGTCTGCTTTCGCATGCCGACTTGTCTCAACTAAGGACTCAAGGTCGGGCGTTATCGTTGCCGTCTACGGCGGCTTTATGGTATCATGAAGGCGCGGCTCAAGAAAGGATACGGAAAATGGCTGACAGCGGAAACCAGCTTCAACCCAACAGCCTCTACTACGGCGATTGCTTCGACTGGATGCGAAAATGGGACGCGGACTGCGTTGACCTGATCTACCTAGATCCGCCGTTCAATTCCAACGCGAATTACAGCATTCTCTTCGGGACAAAAGGCGCGGGCAAGGCTCAATACCGGGCGTTCAAAGACACCTGGTACTGGGATACGGCTGCGGCTCGTCGGTATAACGGGTTTCGAGACGCGGTCGGGCGTCCGGCGCATAAGGCGATTGTCGGGCTGTGGCATATGCTGGGCGAGAGCGGCATGCTGGCATATCTGACCTACATGGCGGAGCGCCTTGAAGAGATGCGGCGCATTCTGAAACCGACAGGCTCCATCTACCTCCACTGCGACCCGACCGCGAGCCACAGCCTAAAATTGCTCATGGACGCCATCTTCGGACAAGCCAACTTCCGAAACGAAATCATCTGGGCTTATACAGGTCCAGGATCGTCAAAGGTCCGCCAATTCAAACGCAAGCATGACGTCATCTTTTGGTACTCCAACGGAGATTCATGGATATTCAACGTTGACGATGTGCGCATCCCTTACAAAAAATTAAATACTCACCGCGGCGGCGCCATGATGGGCGACAATATGACGCCGGAAGTTCGGGACAGGTACCTGCAGAAAGGGAAAGTGCCGGAAACATGGTGGCCTGATTTCTCGCCGGTTGGACGCTTAAGAAATGAACGTCTAGGCTATCCGACGCAGAAGCCGCTGTCTCTGTTAGAGCGAATCATCAAGGCGTCGTCCAACGAGGGCGGCATCGTTTTAGATCCGTTCTGCGGCTGCGGCACTGCAATGGACGCGGCTGAACGCTTGAAACGAAAATGGGCGGGCGTCGACATCAGCTCCTTCGCTATCGACATCATACGCGAGCAGCGCATGAAGGACTTGACGATACCGGTTCATGGAATCCCGGCGGATTTTGTGTCGGCGCAAAAAATGGCAAAGGAATCGCCCTTTGAATTTGAATCCTGGGCGGTGAACCGATTGTCAGGATTCGTCCCGAATACGAAGCAGGTTGCCGACGGAGGCGTGGACGGACGCGCCACTATATACGACCAGCCTGACAACTGGAAATCCAGACTGGCGCTGGCGCAGGTGAAAGGCGGGCGGTTTAACTTGAGCAGCCTGCGCGACTTTATCGGCGTTGTTGAACGCAGCGAGGCGGCTATCGGACGCTTCATTACGCTAGAAACGGTCACTTCCTCAACCGCAAGAGCGAATGCAGCCGATTTGGGCGATATCGTCGTCCGCGGGCAAGCGTATCCGCGCCTCAGCCTCTGGTCAATCGAGGAGTTTTTCAACGAGCGTCCATGCCCCTTGCCGCCGATGGCTGACCCTTACACAGGCGACCTCTTGAAACAAACGCTCTTTTGAGTTGACACGGGTCGCGCCCTTGTGGTAGAGTATGGGCATAAGAAAGAAACGGCGTTGAGCCGAAGTTTTGAGCGCAACGAGAAAGCGAGGAGCATCGGGATGGAAAAGAAAACGGTCGTCATTTGCGGAGCAGGCGCGGACAGAGCGGCAGGCATGCCTTTAGCGTCGGAGCTTATCCCGAAAATCACCGAGTTTTTGAACACAGAAGATGGGAAAGCTGTTGACAAATCTCTCAGAGATGCTTTACCGTATCTCAGGTTCATGTACAGTACACTCGCGACAGAAACTGTTCAAAATATGTTAAATGCTTACAGAGATGATACAGATGCAATTGTAGAGAGTATTAATTACGAACTTAATGATGAAAATATAAACGCTTCTGATAAACATATGGGTAGGCTAATTATTAATATATTAATAAAAATTCAAGGAATTCAAAGGGATGTACGAATAAGCCCAGAGATTAAGATGCTTCTTAATGAAGGGGGTTCCCAACAAAATTTGTTTCCGATAGATGATTTCGACGTTATTGATCTATCAAGGGCTTCATTTACTGGGAGGTTTAATGAACTTATACACAACCTTCTAGATACAGCCTTGCGTACCCCCAATCACCGTATATTGAGGCATCTTACATCAAACCTAATTAATTTCGAACGCTTGCTAACAGATAGTTTCTTTGGGATTTATACAAACGATGTCGCGAAAATAAAAAGATACATATATCAAGCATGGACTCTTTGGGCTTTTCTTAAACATCAAGAGGAAGCCGCATATTCCAAATTTTCCGATGGCAAACCTCTCCCCTTTTATTCTTCACTGCCTAATGATTGGGAAATGATTACTCTTAATTATACATCCTTTGCTCAAAAATCTGCTGAACGTACTGGCGGCAATCCACCCTACTATTTTCATGGTGAGCTGTCTAACTATACAAGAATGCTTGACGGGGTAAAATGTTCAATGGACGAAAATATAGACCCAGTTGAATTCATCAAAAGTACTGTTGCGAATGAGATCAGGTTTGAAAAAGAAGTCGCAGATTCCTATAGCCTTCCATGTATTATTCCGCCTTTAAAATGCAAACCGGCTTTGACCGGTTTAATTGATACCTGGGGCTTCATCGATGTATGGCATAAATCAAAAGAAATTTTAGACTCCGCTGCTAGAATAGTGATTGTAGGCTACTCCTTCAATTATGCCGATGAGCATCTAAACGACATTATTAGGGATAACAAGGATAAAGACATACTGATAGTGGATAAGCACCCAAGAAATATTCGGAACTCAGTTCAGAATATTTTTTCATGTCGTCCGGAAGAATATGTGGTAACTATATTCCAAGGGATGGATTGTTATAGAAAAAACAATCTCAGAATCGTTGAAGCGGAGGCCGAGCATTTTGATTGGAGCAAGATATGAACAGCCGCGCAACCTCCAACAGAGCGGGTCAATACATCCGCCAGCGAAAAGGCTACAAGGCTTTTTTCCCAAACCCGCTGCCGCCGTCCGACCCGCCCATTGCGATTGAGGGCGAGTTGCTGGAGCGGCTTTCTCAGGCGGACCGCGCTGTCGGTCGGCTGGACGGGTCGATATGGACGCTGCCGAATCCAGATATGTTCACGAAGATGTATGTGCGCAAGGAGGCGGTGTTATCCAGCCAAATCGAAGGCGCGCAGAGTTCGTTGGTGGATCTGATTAAAGCGGAATCGATGGACGACAGCCCGCATCGTTTGGACGACACGGGCGAGGTGGTCAATTATGTCCGCGCCATGCGTTACGGCTTAGACAGACTGCAGGAGGCGCCTGTTTCGACTCGCTTAATTTGCGAAATCCATCAAAAGCTGATGGAAGGCGTCCGCGGGGGAGACCTCGCGCCAGGCGAACTGCGAATCAAGCAGAGCATAATCGGGCCGCCCGGCTGCTCAATTCATGAAGCGGTCTTTGTCCCGCCTCCGCCGCATCAGGTCAGGGAAGACATGTTGAACCTGGAATCATTTATCCAGTCCGACGCTCATCTGCCGCTGCTCATCAAAATCGGGTTGGCGCATGCGCAGTTTGAAACGATCCATCCATTCAACGATGGAAACGGCCGCGTCGGGCGTCTGTTGATCACCTTTCTTCTCTGCGAGCGGCAGGCGCTGCAGAAACCTGTTCTGTATCTGTCCTATTTTTTCAAGCGGAATCGCCCGCAATATTACGACCAACTCCAGTCGATCCGAGACGCCGGGACATGGGAAGAATGGCTCCTCTTCTTTCTGCGCGGCGTGAATGAAGTCGCCCGCCAAGCGGCCGATACAGCCCGCCGGATTATTTTGCTGCGCGAAAAACATCGCCATGCGATCACGGAAAACTTTGGGCGGACAGCCGCAAACGGGCATCAAGTGCTGGAGCGTCTATACGAATCTCCAGTGATCTCTGTGAAAGAAGTGCAGAACATCATTGGAACGTCCTATCCAGCAGCCAACGACCTTGTGAAGCGATTGGTGGAGGCTCGCATTCTAAGCGAGCTTACGGAGCAGACGCGCAACCGCCTATTCTGGTACGTCGATTATCTCGACCTATTCAGCGATGAAAGCCCGTAACGGAAAACAGCGTCCCATATTAAAGGCAGCCTTTAGCATAGACGGGTTCGCGCTCTATATTATACGCTGTCGATAATATAGACGGGCTAAAACCCCAGCTTCTTCCGAACGATATTCAACAGCGGCGCGGGAAGTTGCCCGTCCGCGGTTTGCGCTTTCAGGCGCCGTCCGTTATCATGATGAACGGTTATTCCGTAAGCGGCTGATAAAGGGGTTTCATGGCTGGTCCGATAGCGTTCTTCGCCGATATGAATCTTCCCCAGGATCTGTCGGCGGATCTGCGCAGTTTCAACCCGTGGTGGGAGGGCGACGCGATGCCGCTGCAGCCCTCTATTCGCCGCCATCTGGTTCCGCAGATTCGCCGAAGCTTAGACCTCGGCTTGGCGCCGGCAGTTGTGGTTCGAGGGCCGCGTCAAATCGGCAAGACGACAGCGCAGCTCCAGCTGATTCAGGACCTGCTAGACGAGGGAGTCGATCCCCGACGCATTCTGCGCATTCAATTTGACGAGCTGGATTCGTTGAAAAAACTTCGGGAGCCGATCCTGCGCGTCGCCGACTGGTTTGAGCGGCATGTCGCGCCCAAACGGTTCAATGCGCTGGCGCATGACAGCGAACCTGCTTATCTCTTTTTTGATGAAATCCAAAACCTAAAAGGCTGGGACGCGCAGCTGAAGTCTCTCGTGGATCGCGCCTCCGTAAAAGCGGTCGTTACGGGCAGTTCTGCCTTACGCATTGAAGCCGGACGCGACAGCCTCGCGGGTCGCATCACCACAATTGAGGCGGGCGTCCTGTCGCTTACGGAGATCGGCGCGCTGCGCGGTCTTTCATCGTCGGCGCCGTTTCTTGAGGAGAACGGCATCTCCAATCTGCGCGATAAAGAGTATTGGGCGGCTTTGCGCGATCACGGGGCGGCGCAGCAAGAATTTCGAGATGAAGCGTTTCGATTTTTTTCAGAGAGAGGCGGCTACCCAATAGCCCATAAAGAAAAAGATGTTCCGATGGCAGATTTGACGGGGCATCTGAATGAGACGGTCATACAGAGAGTTATTCAGCATGACCTGCAGGCAAGCGGACGAGGAATGCAACGGGACCCAGAATTATTGGAAGAGGTTTTGCGTTTGGCATGCCGCTACGCGGGTCAAGCTCCCAACGCATCCACTCTAACGGAAGAAGCGCATTTGAAGCTTGGATCAAGCATTAACTATCAGCGCGTTGTCAGCTACTTGAAGCTGCTTGGAGATACGCTGCTGTTGAGGTTGGTTCCTCCTTTGGAGCTCCGTCTGAAAAAGAACCGCGGCGGACCCAAAATATGCTTGGCTGACCATAGCCTCCGCGCCTGTTGGCTCCAGGAGCAGATTCCGCTTGCGCCGGACATTCTAGCGGCACAGCCTGAAATGTCGCACATGGCTGGGCGTATCGCGGAAAGCGTCTTTGGCGCGGCGGCTTCAACCATTCATGGTCTCGACATCGCTCATTTTCCGCAAAGAGGTATGGACCAGGAGGTCGATTTTGTTTTGACGGTTGGCAATTACCGCATCCCTGTAGAAGTGAAATACCGCAAGCGCATCGATTCGCACCGCGACACGTTGGGGCTGCGCTCATTTTTGGAAAAATCGGCGAACAACGCCCCCTTCGGAATACTCATCACGCAGGTGGACGCCGAAACGGTCGATGATCCGCGCATCGTCAGTTTGCCGCTGTCCACCTTCCTTATGCTTCGATGAGCGGCGCCTAACCCAGCGGACATTCCATATTGCAAGAAAGAGGGCGTTTTCGATAACATAGCGCGACTTCCGCTCTATATTGCAGCTGTCGATAATATAGACGGGCTAAAACCCCAGCTCCTTCCGAACGACATTCAGCAGCGGCTCTCCGCGCGAGTACCTTTTCAGGTTGTCGCAAAACAGCGCGACCATGCGGTCGGCTCTCCGCTGTGAATACCCTGCCGAATGCGATGTGAGGATCACATTCTCCATCTCCCAAAGCGGACTTTCAGGCGGCAGCGGCTCCGTCTCCATGACATCCAGACCCGCGCCCGCGATCTGTCCCGACCGCAGCGCCGCGCACAAAGCCGCCTCGTCCACAAGACGCCCCCGCGCCACATTGATGAGATACGCCGTCCGCTTCATATGAGACAAGGCGTTCGCGTCCATGATCCGCTCCGTCTCCGTTGTGAGCGGACACGCCAGCATCGCCGCGTCCGACCGGCGCAGCAATTCAGGCAGCCGATCCAGCGGCAGCAGCTCGTCCACATTTGCCGGCTTCTCGGCGCAGTATGGATCCACGGCGAGGACGCGCATCTCAAACCCTTTCGCCCGTTTCGCCATCTCCCGACCGAACCCGCCCATTCCGATCACGCCGAGCGTCCATCCGCCAATCTCCAAAACCGATCCGCGCGTTGAAAACCATTCGCGCCGCTCCTGACGCCGTATGGAAACGCCCAGTCCGCGCGTCAACGCCAGCAGCAGCGCAAACGCATGCTCCGCCGCCTGAGGCGCGTAGACGCCCGCCGCGTTGGTGAACGCCGCCCCGCTTTTCATCATCGCTGGATAAAGCTGCTTCTCGATTCCCGCGCCGGAGGTCTGAACCCACTTCACATTTGGAACGGCGGCAAACACTTCCTCGGCGCTGTATGCGAACAGTATCTCGGCGTCCGCGCCATGCTTCATCAACTGCTCTTTTGTTTCCGCAAAGACGACCGGACGCCCAGCCTCATCGGCGGCTGCCTGTATGCGTTTTTGGCGCCATTCGTTCAGCTCGCGCAGATAAACCAGTATCATCGCGTTCGGTCAATCCACGCCGTCTTCAAGATCGCGCAAAAACAGCGCGTTCCGACGCTGTATGAACCGCCGCAGCGCGCTAACCGCATCCTCCGCCGGCTCTTCTGGCTCAAGCGGCGCGGGTTCATCCGCCGGCGTCTCCTCAACATGCCCAGCCTCAACCTCTCCAAGCGTTTCCGCCGCCGCGGCGCGAAGCGACTCCGCGTTTACTTTCCAGTACCGCCCCTCCCGCTTCGCCTCGATTTTGCCGCTTGCCGCCCATCGGCTGATCGTTTTGCGGGAGACCGATCTGCCCGAGCTCGCATACAGCGCCTGTATCCGCTCCGCCGCCTCGGTTAAAGTGATCCAGTCAGGCTCCATGCGGGTCTCTTCAACGGCGTTGGTCAAAGCGGCAATTCCACAGCGGCGCCGCCGGAATCCCATGAGCGCGACATCGCCAGATCGATCTCTCGGTCGGCGCGTCCGTTATGCGGTCCGTATTCAGGCTCGGTACCGTTTCGCACGGCGTTCGCGATGCTCATGATCTCCGACGCGACGGAGATCTGCCCTTCGTTGAGCGGATAATCGCGCAGCGGGTTTTCCCAGACAACAGGCGTCGGCGCGTCCGCTTCCATCGCCGCAATCGTCTCCACGCCGTCCACCGTATGCGTTCGCTTCGCAATCGCAATCGGGCGATGCGCTGAAGCGGAATCGTCCAGCACGGACGCCTCCTCCTTGACGCAAAAACCGCGTTCGCCAAAAAACTTCGTCGACCTGAAACGGCGCAGCGGCGAGCCGTACGACAGGCTTGAGAAGTTGAAAATGCCGACGCTGCCGTTTTCAAACTCAATAACGCCATGCTGCCAGCCCTCATCCTTCGGATTTCTGCCGCGGTAGTAGTGGCTTTGAACCGCATGTTTTCGGGAAAAGCCGAACGCCCGAGTCGCCTTCACCTCAAAGCCGATGTAGCTGCGGATCAAGCCTACCCCATGGTAGCCATGCCCGCGGAAGTCGTTATACGCGGTCAACACCTTTCCAAAGACGCCTTCCAGTATCATCTGCCGCTTGATGCGCTCCGTCGGGACGCGGTAGTACTGCTCGTTCACCTCGATTTTCACCCCATGCTTTTCGGCGGCGGCGATCATCTCGTCCGCCCGCTCCAGGCTGGAGTTGATGGGCGTTTCGGTACTGTAGCTGACGCCCATCTGCGTGAGCGGGACGCCCGCCTCATGCGTTCGGCTCGGGTTGACGACGACGGCGCACACATCCGGGCGCGTCTCCGTGACCATCTTTTCAAGGTTCGTATAAGCGGGGACGCCCGCAAAACGCCCCGCTTCTTCAGCGGCGTCCGCCCGAACGTCGCACACCGCGGCAAATTCAAGGTCGCGGTTCAAAATCTGTATGATCGGCAGATAAGTGTTCCTGCCGCGATTTCCGACGCCCACCAGAGCAATCTTGACCCGATCCATCTGTTTCTCCCTACGCTGCGCCGATGTCCGCCCGCTTGGAACGCGCGGCGTTTCATCGTATCGTATGCATTATAGTCAAGGAGAGCCGATGGCGCTAATACGTTGGAAAAGCGGTTTCGTCGCATACTGGATACGCGGGCTTTATTATGTCGCGCTGGGAACCGCCTCGGCGGGGCTGGCCGTCTGGGCGGCTTCCACATGGATCGCGCGCTACGACATGATTCGACATCCGATCAGCATTGTCGGCGTCCTCTGCTTTATGCTGAACATGCCGTTTGCGCTGCGGCGCCGCCGAAAGTGGATACGCTTTGGACATCAGGCGCGCTGGCTCAAGGCGCACTGGTTTTTTGCGGGAGCAGGCTTCGCGCTGATTGTCATCCATACGGCGATGGCGCCCGCTTCGTTCGGCGGATGGGCGGCTCTGGCGCTCGCCTCCTTTGCGATGCTAACAGGCTTTGTGACCCACTTCACGAAGCGGTGGGTTCGTTATTACGCCCTGCGCGTTCATCTCGTCTCCGTCATCGCGCTCATCCTCGTCTTCATCGCGCATGGCGTTCATAAAACGCGCCACCCATGGTTCCCCTTAGAAGCGAAAACGCCGAAGGGCGAGGTCGTCCATGACGCCGCCTGCGCCATGTGCCACGAATACCGTAACCGGTATAACGAACACGCCTGCATCGGCTGCCATGTCCACAGCACGGAGGAGATCATCGCCGACCATGAGACCCACGGCGTTTTCAACTTCGCCCCATGCCTCGACTGCCACGAGGCGACAATACAAGGCAAGGAGTATTTCACCGGTCCAGGGGAACCGATGCCCGGCAACGTTTTTCTGTTTGACGAATGAACCGCGCAACATCAGGAGACTCGCATGACTGATCATCAACGGTATCTGTTCGACACATTCGGCTATCTGCATATCCCGAACGCGATGACCGCCGAGGAGCTGGCGGCGGCGCAGGAGGCGTCCCAGCGGTACATCGACGCGCCGCCCGACCAGCTGCCGTCGGGCTTTGGCGTCGACAACAATCGGTACCTCCACGGGTTCGCCTTCGACAAGGCGCTGGAGCGGCTCGCGCTTCACCCGAAGACATGGCCGGTCGTCAAGGAGCTGCTGGACAACCGTCCGCGCCTATCAAGCGGAACGCTCCAGATCAACGCGGCGGGGGACGCGCCTCTCCGCCTTCACTGCGCCCGCGACGATTACCACTGGACGGTTCCGCCTTACGCCGTTCGGCATGGGCGCGTCTTTGCGGATCATATCGTCGTCTTTCCGTATCTGGACGATGTGTATCCAGACGACGGCGGCGTCATCGTGGTCGCAGGTTCGCACAAAAGCGAATTCGACCGCCCCAAGGATCTGTTTGGAAAAGACTCGTTCGACGACGCGGACGAACTCCCGCCCGGCGTTCTCAATATCTGTCCGCGGGCGGGCGATTTCATCGTCATCACCGAGCGGCTGACGCACGGCGCCCTGCGCTGGAAGCCGACCGACCGCATTCGGCGCATCCTGGTTCTGCGGTACCATCTGCAGTTCAAACCGATGGGCGACCTGCCCGAAGCGATCGTGTCGCGCCTGTCGCCTGAAACGCGCGAGCTGGTTTCACGCGCCGGGTACCGGGACATTAAAAAGATCGTCCAGCAAAAGAACAACGCAATCTGGAGCGCATAGATGCCCGTAATGACGAAAAGCGACTTTGAATCTGCTCTGAACGCATGGAAAAGCGCCCTTTCCGATCATGCCAGCGCGCCGGACGGACAATGGGCTGTCAAGGGATTTATCGATATTTCTCGACAAATCTACACGATTTCGGCAGATACGAAGGTCGTATCCAAAATCTTGGAGATTCACCTGTTCCCCAAAATTCTTGAGTTTGCCGAACAGCAGCGTCTTGCAGTCGTTCTTCCAGAGCATCAAAATTACTATCCAGACATTTCGTTTGTCTCGAAGGACAATGAAAAAATACGATTCGCCGTCGATTTCAAAACGACCTACCGCAATCCCAAAAAACCTTGGCTCTGCAACGGTTTCACATTGGGGTCGCATGGGAGATATTTTAGAGACCGCTCAAGCGTGAAAAATATCCAGTTTCCCTACAGCTCCTACGCGGG
Organism: Candidatus Poribacteria bacterium; assembly: GCA_963665845.2. Lineage (GTDB taxonomy): Bacteria > Poribacteria > WGA-4E > JAPPNK01. The sequence goes on along the minus strand of OY762492.1, from coordinate 118,563 downwards.
ACATTTTTGCATCGGAATCATTTACGACCGATCAGACAGCTCAACAAGAGACCAGACGCAGCCGCATTCCCTTGACAAACTCCAGTCCATCGCGTCAACCATTTCGAATATCCAGTTTTTTGTGTCCGAAAAATGGAAAATCGCAAGCGACAAGAGAGGGTCGGGCAACACAGCGAATATCGGGAGCATTCAGCGAATCGAGGATATTTTGTCCGTAAACGGAATGTTCGCAAATCTCGGCGAAGAATGGTTTGACGACTACTGGATGAATTATGGTAAAATCACTGTGAAAAGCGAAACTGGGGAACTGAAACGAATCACCTCGCTCAAAGAGTTTGTCCAATACCGAGGCGGCGACGCATCGCTCATTGTCCCAAGAAACAACCGCAAATGACTCTCAACAGAACGCTCGTACCACCGATCAAATGTCAAGGCATCAAGACCAAACTGACGCCATGGATACGTTCAGCGATGCCGCCCGAATTCAGCGGGAGATGGATTGAGCCGTTCATGGGGTCGGGCGCCGTCGCGTTCAATGTCCGCCCAAAGAAAGCGTTGCTGGCAGATTCCAACCCGCACATTATCCGCTTTTATCAAGCGGTCGCCGACAGCCAAATCACCGCGGATTCAACGCGCCGCTTTCTCAAAGAAGAAGGCGCAGAGCTGCGGCGCTCAGAAGGCGAACATTACTACGCGGTACGAGAACGGTTCAACCAGCGCGGAGACCCGCTAGATTTTCTATTTTTAAACCGCGCATGCTTTAATGGACTGATGCGATTCAACCGGAAAGGGCAGTTCAACGTCCCGTTCTGCCGAAAACCAAACCGCTTTTCTCAAGCATACATAACGAAAATCGCCAATCAGGTTCAAGCCGTCTCGAATCTGACGGCCCTCGGCGCCTATGAATTCCGCTGCCAGAATTTCACCGCGACCATCGAAGCGGCGCAAAAGGGCGATCTTCTCTATTGCGATCCGCCCTACATCGCGCGGCATGCGGACTACTTCAGCGGATGGGGCGAAGACCATGAACGCCAACTTGCGCGCTCGCTCTCGAAGGCGCCATGCGGCTTCATCCTTTCAACATGGCACAGCAACCGCTTCCGAAAAAACCCCTATATCGAACGCCTATGGGCTTCTTTCCACCTCCAAACGAGAAGCCATTTCTACCACCTAGGCGCCAAAGAAAAAAACCGCAACGCCATGACTGAGGCTCTGATCACCAACTACGGAACAACGCCGTACGAATCGCCGCGCAAAACAGCCCGCCAACAGCGGCTTTTTGAAAAACAGGCAGACAAAACTTAGACGCGAAACGAGCGCCCGGCAAGAAAAGGCGCTATAATAAAGTTGGCTGATTCGCATAAACTGACGACGACGCATGAGAACGGAAGCCATGAACAACCTGAGCATCATCGCCCCTGAAAACCAGACGATACGAACCGCCGACGGACCCCTCCGCGTCATCGGCATTGACCTCGGCACAACGAATTCCGCCGTTGCCGAAATCGTCCTGCCGCCCGACAGCCTGAAACTGCCGCCCGTCCAATGCATCGAAGTTGAACAAGAAACGCGCGAAGGACTCTACACCGATATTCTCGTCCCATCGGTCGTTGCGCTTCATAACGGCGATCGGTTTGTCGGCGAGGGAGCTAAGCGGCTCCGTTCCGACTTAAGCAGTTTCGACTTAGAGCAGAATCGAGACATCTTCTGGGAATGCAAAAACGAGATCGGCGTCCGGCGAACCTACCATAAAGCTCCCGAAGGCTTTCAGTCCGCCAAAGAGATTAGCGGACATATCCTCAAATTCCTCATGGACGCCGCCCTTGACGACAACAGCGATCCGATCGCCTCAACAGTCGTCACGGTACCCGCCTCTTTTCAAGCGCCGCAGCGGCAGGACACGATCGAAGCCGTCGAAATGGCGGGCATCCGTCTAGACGACGGCGCGCTCCTGGACGAACCGATCGCCGCCTTCATCGCCTACCTCGCCGACCGAGGCAGAAGCGCCTTCGCCGAAGTCAGCGGACAGCGCCGACTGCTCATGTTCGACTTCGGCGGCGGAACCTGCGATGTCGCGCTCTTTGAACTGATGCCGCCGAAAGCGCAAGGAGCGCCGATACGGATCGCCCCGCTTTCCGTTTCCCGATACCACCGACTCGGCGGCGGAGACATTGACCGCGAAATCGTTGTCAACGTTCTGATCCCGCAGCTCATAGAGCAGAACAGGCTGGATGAGAACGAGCTGGACTATCAGGCAAAATCCAGATTTGTCATACCCGCGTTGTTGGGCGTCGCCGAGAACCTGAAAGTCGGCTTGTCCAAAGAAATTGCGCGGCTCAAACAGCTCGGCAAATACGAAACGGAGCGCGAAAAGACCTTTAAAGAGCTGCCCCTCACCTATGAATGCCGACTCAAAAACGGCGATGAGCTGACCTTGAAATCGCCCAAACTGACCACCGAACAATTCGAAGACGCGGTCAAGCCGTTCCTTGAACCCGATCTGCTGAATCTGCGCGAATTCGATTATCACGCGACATGCTCTATCTTCGCCCCGCTTCAAGACGCTCTCGAGCGCGCCCAAGTAGAGCGCGGGGAGGTGGACTACTGTTTGATGGTCGGCGGAAGCAGTCTAATTCCGCAGATCGCGGAAGCTGTAGAAGAATTTTTCAGCGAAGCGGAAATCCTGCGCTTCGACGATTTGGAGCGCGTCCAAACCGCAGTCGCGGAAGGAGCCGCCTATCAAGCTCTTTCCTTGAAGCTTTTTGGACAGGGAATCGTCCGCCCCGCCGCGGGTGGCGCCATACGCATCCGCACCGAAAAAGGATCCAAAACGCTGATTGAGCGGGGCGCGGAGCTGCCTTACCCGTCCGACAGCGGATGGGCGGAATACAGCGGGCTCATTATTCCAAAAACCGTCATCTCAGAACACCTCGATCTCCGCGTTGAAGTGACCAATTCCGCTGGGAAGACGCTGATGAAAGAACTTTGGCGCATCCCTCCGATTGTTCATGAAGGAGATCCGTTGCGTCTGCGGTATCGGATGGACCTGAACCAGAAGCTGTTTCTCGAACTTGAACTCGCCGGTAAACCGGAGATCGATTTTTCTCGTAAGGTGGAGAACCCGCTGACGCACGTCGTGAACACGAACGCAAAGCGCAACGAAATTCTTGAATTAGAAGAGCGGATAAAAGTCGAGACGTTGACGCTGGAAGAGCAAAAAAAGATTGTCATGAGAATTGCGACTCTGGAGAAAGAGCTGGGCAAGCAGGAAAAGGCTCTTAGCCTTTTGATCAGTCTCAGCAAGTTCAGCCCTGATGATGTTCTTTTTAACCGAATGGGCATTCTTTGCCATGATATGCAAGATTACGAGCGCGCCCAAAAATACTATCTTGAAGCGGCGCACTTGGATCCGTCTTGGGACATCCCGCTGTTCAACCTCGCATCAATGCTGCAAAAGATCGGGAGCCTTGAAGAGGCGGAGAATAATATCGATAAGGCGATTGAGCGCGACCAGAGACCGCCTTCTTATGTCTTGAAAGCGCAAATTGCCTCAAAACAGGGGCGGAAAGCAGAGAGTCAAAGGCAGATGAGACAAGCTCTGAATCGGTTTGGACCTGTCCGGACGCTTTCTGACTGGGAACTGGGATGGTACTACACAGGAGCCGTATTCGCCAGCGACGAGAAGCTGCAGAAGGCGATCATCGCAGAATGGGCGCGGCGTATTGGTCAATCTTCAGTTGATGCGCCGCTTGGAGGCGATCTGCCCGACTACGCCGACGCCAAATCTGTAAGGATCGACTGATGAACTGGCTTGTCCCGCGCAGCAAATTGACGGTGGATCAAGTCCGCGCGATTGAGATGGACATAGAGCGGCACCGCGCGGTTGTCGGGTCTCCGCGTTCCGGAAAGACAAATGTTTTGCTGTACCGCGCCCGCCATCTCATGGACAATTATCCCGTTCCCATCGGAAAGTACCGCATTTTCGTTTCCTCCAACGCTCAAAAGGAATATCTTCGCCCCGCTTTGAAAGAAATGGACATACCCTCCGACTGCGTAACGACCCTTGGCGATTGGTACCGAAAGTTGCGTAAATCTTATCTTCAAGAAATGAAAAGCAAGGCGCGCGAGAGCTTCGTCGAAACATTTTCAGCCGCCTTTGACGTATGGGGCAAAAAGTTGGGCCTTCTGGATAAGGATGATCTCAAGTTCCTTCGAAACAGCTTAAATTTCGATAAGTGGATCGATCAATTCTATGATCGCAAGATGGCGAACCGCCTTGAAAGGAAAAACAATTTTGCAATCTCTAAAATCGCTTTGAACATGACAAAGTTGATGACAAAATCAAAATTTCTTTACGATTTTATTCTGGTGGACGATGGACAGGACGTTGGTAAATCCGCCTACGGAGTCCTGAAAACCGCCTCCATGCATGTCACTACTTTTATGGACAGCAAGCAGCAAGCGTCCAGCAGAGGAGCCGGCGAAAAGGAGATTCTTTCAGAATTGGAACTGCGACGGCCCAACGTAAATCTGTTGGATATCTACGGAGGCCCCGCGCATATTGCCCCTGTTGCGGCGGCGTTTGTCGGGCAAGAGCTGGAACGCGCCGCCTTTTTGACCCAGTATCCTGTCATCGAGAAGGGTGAACGCCAACGCCCTCTGCTTTACCTTGCGCAAGACGATAACGATGAAATCAACCGCTTGGCGGAAGTTGCCCGCTCCTGTATTGGTAACGGCGACCGCGTGGCAATTCTGTTTACGCGCTTATTTGACAAACAAATTTATATCGAAGGTTTAAAGAATGCCGGACTAATGGTTGACGAAATAGACAACGAAAAAGAGATCGACTTCAACAATGGACGCCCCAAAGCCATGGCATGTGAAAAAGCCAAAAGCTTGACCTTCGACACTGTGTTGATGCCAGGCTTAGAAAGCGAAAACCGCATGCCCTTGTTGGGATCTGACAGCGTCTCGCAGGAGGAGCTGTTTCTCGGCATCACGCGCGCGGAGCGGTGGGTCTATTTCAGCGCCATCGAAAAAGAATGCCCTTTTTTAGATCGCTTTGAGGATCTAGAATGGGAACGCAAACTCACCATCCAACGAAGCGGGCCCATAAAACCAGAACCAGCCCCTGTTCAAGCTGAAGAGCCTGAAGAATCGCTAAAAGATATTTTCGGCCCCTGATCAATCCAAAATCGCCTGATACGTCATCATCTCAAACTTCTTCTGGTCGTCCAGCCACCCAGTCGGATACAGCTGCGTCATGATGATTCCGATCAGTTCCTGCTGCGGGTCGATGAAAAAGGCGGTATGCCAGATGCCGCTCCATCGTATCGTCCCCGCGGAGGTTACGGAGCGCGACGCTGTCGGGTTCGTATGCGTCATGAACCCCAGCCCGAACCGCTGCCCGCTGCGAAACTCCACCCCCGCCTTCAGGTTGTCCCGCGACATCATCTCCACCGTCGTTGGGCTAAGCAGCCGGACGCCGTCCAGCTCTCCGCCGTTCAGGATCATCTGGCAAAACCGCGCATAGTCGACCGCCGTCGAACTGAGTCCGCTTCCGCCGCAGTAGGTTTTCTGCGGTCCCTCATACGGATACGCGACGGAGCGCCAGCCGAACTGCGTTATTCTCGGATGCGGCTTCAAGCCGACCTCCGCGTCCGGCGAGTAGACGACCGCAAACCGCTCCTTCGCCTCCTTCGGATAGAAAAAGGCGGTGTCGTTCATCTGGAGCGGCTTGAAGATGCGCTCCTCAAAAAACTGCGCCAGCGTCATCCCCGACGCAACCTCCACCGCGCGACCCAGCACATCGGTTGAATAACCGTACTGCCATCGGTCGCCGGGGTGGAACGCCAGCGGGACTTTCCCCAGCTCCTCGCTCATCTCCGCCAGCGTGATGTCCGCGAGCCTGAAGCCAGGATTGAGTCGCTTGCCGCGGTAATAGGGCGCCGCCGGCCCGCCTCCGTAGGTCAGCCCTGACGTGTGCGTCAACAGATGCCGTATCGTCATTTTTCGTATCGGCTCTTCAAACGCTTCGTCCCCGCCGCCGTCCGCGTTTTCCTTGACGACCCGCGCGTCCTTGAATTCCGGCAGCAGCTGTTCAACAGGCTGATCAAGGCGAAACTTCCCCTCTTCATAGAGCATCATGGCGGCGGCGCTCGTAATCGGTTTCGTCATGGAGGCGATGCGGAAAAGCGTACCGCTCTGCATGGGCTGTTTCGTTTCGCGGTTCGCCATGCCGTACACGCCGAGATGGGCGATCTTTCCGCGCCGCGCGATGAGCGTTACGGCTCCCGCGAGACGTTGATTGTCCACATACTGCCGCATGACCTTGTCGAGCCGCTGCAGCCGTTCCGACGACATGCCGACCTCTTCTGGCGAGTCGGCGCGCGGGAGAGCTGACGCCCATCCGACGATCAGCCCCGCCGCCAGCATGAGAGCGGCAAAACAGCCGAGAGCGCGCTTCCAATTAAGACGTATGCGGAGGCGGGGCGATGTTCTTGCCATCGTTTTCATTCCATTGTTGTTGCGAACCATGACACGGCTGCCAGTATGGCGCCGATCCACCATTCTGACGGAAACGAGACGCCGGCGCGCGCTCCAGGCGCGCTGCCATCAATCCACCCTAACGCCGGCGTCGTCATCGCAATGACAGCGACAGCGACAGCGAAGGCGAATACGAGCAGCAACCCGCCGTTTGCTCGGAAAAACGCGATCCTGGAGGTGTCGATGCCCGCCAGTCCGCGCGTCAACATGACCAGCGCGCTGCATAAAAAGATCAGCAAAGCTCCGTATAACGCGCTCTTATGCGCGTCAGACGCTTCGGAAAACTCGCAGAACAGAAGCCCTATGAAAAACCCTATGACGCCTAAACTCAACCCCTGCCATATGATCGACCGCCACTGCAGTATCCGCTGATCCAGCTGATTGGCGAGTATTCGGCGTCTAGAGGGGGTCAGATTGACGCTCCGCGCCATCGCCGTCAGCGGATATCCTAGAGCCAGCAGCTGCGTCCAGAGTATCGCCCCCAGCGACAGCGGCTCCGGTACCTCTATCGGGAGCGTCCACTGCTTGCCCATTTCAAAAAGAACATAGGACGCGATCAGCATCGCCGCGAGGCCGATATGAACCGAGAGCGTCCAGCTTGCCGTCCACGCGACGCGCCTGCCGGCGTTCTTGGCGAATTTCAGCAGGTTGTAGAGACCGCCTAAACTGGAATCCAGCGTCAGCGCGCCCGCTTCATGCGCCAGCGCGTCCGCGCTTCCGTCATACGGCGCCAAGCCGATGTCCGCCGCTTCCATCGCCGGTATGTCCGCCAGCTGAGAACCGAGGAACGCGACCCGCTGATCTTTCTGCTGCAGCATCTGTATCACGCGCGCCTTCTGTTCGCTCGGCATCTGCGCGCACACCACCGCGTCGTCCAGGCGAAGCATCAGCTCCTCATCCTCCATCCGCTGAATCGCCTCGCCCGACAGCGACTGCTGCGAATTGCTAAGCAGCCCCGCGTGGCGCGCCATGCTCTCCACATGCGAGATCTCCCCGTCCGACATGACCATGAGCCGAAGCCCGTCGTCGCGGCAGCGTTGGATCACCTTTTGAATATCCTCGCGCGGCTCGTTGTGAAAACAGAGCATCCCTAAAAAGATGATGTTCTGGTTCATCCGTTCGGGCGCGTCCGCCATCTCATCTAAGTCGTTGATGTCGCGGTAGGCGACCGTCAAGGTCTGCATGTAATCGGACTGGAAATAATGGTTCACGCCCTGCAGATACTCCCGCTGCCCCGTCGGGAGAACGACCACCTCGCCATGCATCCGCGTCAGCCGGCACAGCTCAATCAGCTGCGGGCTTCGTCCGATGATGAACTCCACATATTTGCCGTCCGGCTTTTCAAAGACGACGCGCTGCCATTTCGTCTCCGAGTTGTAAGGCGTCTCCCGTTTTTTGACGAGGCTCTTGTCGTAACGGTCTATTGGAAGTCCGACAATATCGTTCAGCTCATACAGCGCCTCTAACGTGAGCGGGTCAACGCCGGCGACCCCCTCCTCGCCGGGAGCGGAATGCTTCGCGCACAACGAGGCGGCGAGCAGCAGCATGTACATGTCCTGCGGCTTTTCGTATGTCGGCGCCTCTTCCTCTTGGTCAGATATGTCCGCCTCTTTGCCGGTCGGCTCCTCTTCTTCTTCATTAGGCTCCGCCGCCGGAGCCGGAGCGGGGTCGTCAAGCGGCGCTTCTTCGGCGTCCTGCTCCTCTTGGAACATCTGCCGTATCGCCTCTATATCGTAAATCTGTCCGTCGACCAGAACTTGTTGAGGCGACATCTTGTCGTAGGTCAAGACGCCCTTCGGGTCGAAACAGAGCGCGGTGGCTCCGCTCATTTTTTCTAAAGCTTCCGGCTTTTGCACAATCGTCCATGCGTCGTCCATTGACCGCAGCTGGCGCATGCCCTGCGTGAAGACGATCGCCGAGGCGATGGCTCCATACCCAGGAGCCGCCGCGGCGAATAGAGCCGCCCCCGCCGCCGCCGCGGTCAAAACATCGGTACCCAGCGCTATAAGCGCGAACATCAAGACGACGCCGCCGATGCCGCCCGTCCAAGTCAAATACGGCGCGATCCGCTCAAGGCGCGCGCTGGATTCCGATTTCGGCAGCTGAATCGTCTGACGGGCGTATTTTTTACAGATAGCCCGATCGGCGCCGGTGGCGACCACCGCCGCTTTCCCGGAGCCGGCATGCACAAAGGTTCCCGCAAAAACCATGTTGGTCTGGTCGGAATGGCGCGACGGGCTGACGCCGCTTTCAAGCGGCTCAATCTGCTTCTCTTGCATATCCGAGAAGCCGGTCAGCGGAAACTCGTTGACCCGCAGCCGATTCGACTCAAAGACGCGGGCGTCGGCCGGCACATAGTCGCCCGCCTGAAGATGGATCACATCGCCGGGGACGATCTCGTTCGGGAAGCACTCCGCCGTTTGACCGCCCCGCATGGCGCGCGCCGTTCGGTAACTGCCCCGCTCAATCCAGCTCAGATGATTTTCTAAGATGATCTGCTGCGCCGTCCGCATTCCGATCTCAAGGATCGTCAAACCGAGAACCGCGCCGCCGATATAGAGCGCCGCGCTCTGCGACAGCCCGTACAAAAGCCCCGCGACCCCAAGAATCAGAAGCGCGAGGCTGCGCGCATTGGACGCCTGCTCCGCGACCGCTTTGAAAAACGGCGTCGGGCGCCAGAAAATTAGATCGTCGTTCGCTGCCGACTCGCCGCGCCGGCGCTGCGCCTCCGTGGGCGTTAATCCTGTCTTAAGATTGGTGTCTAAAGTTTTTTGAAGAAAGAATAAATCCTGTGAGTACCAGTTCGACATACGAATCTTCCGTGATGAGCGTTCGATTGCAGGGGATGTTGGTCAAATGCGATGCGCGGTCTTGGGTTGATTGAACATTCACTGATGTTGTCCGTCACTCGCTGATGCCGTCTCGGCGGTTGAACCATGCCATAAAGGATAGCAAACCATGCGCCGTTTCGCAATGAAAATCAACCCCGCCGATCTCGTCAGGAGGTCCATTTTGCGTTTTCTTACGGCTCATGAGTACAAAACGCGGGGCTTGCAAGACGATTCTCAAATTTTTAAGGGCGCGCCGAGCGGAGTCGGGCTGCCGGCAAACTGCCCGTTCTGCGCCGCAAGGCGCATTCCGTCAATCGCTTCTAGGGTCGCGTTCGCCGCATCCACATGGTCGGTGTCCTTGTCAAAATGCAGCGGGTTGCCGATATGGAGGCTCACATGAGAGCGGCGGATCCCGCTTCGGCCCTTCCCCCATACGTCCGAGGCGCCGTTCAAATAGACCGGCAGAACAGGCGTTTCGCAGCGCGCCGCCAGATAGCCGATCCCGCGCTGCGCCTCCAGAATCTCCTCCTCCCCGGCGCGCGTCCCCTCTGGAAACATGACAATCGCCTGCTCATTTTTTAACAGCCGAAGCGAATGGCGCAGCGCCGATATATCCGCCTTCTCCCGGTTGATCGGATACGCCCCGACCCCGCGCAAAAAAGAGCCGAACGGACGCGCAAACAACGTATGCTTCGCCATAAAATTCACCTCGCGCGGAAGAAACGCCCCCAGATAAATCGGGTCAAGGTAACTGGTGTGATTTGCCGCAACCAGCAGCCGACCCTCCATCGGCATGCGGTGAAGATCGTAGCAAACCGCGCGCGACAGCAAGTTCAGCGGAATCGACACCCAACGATGAACGATGTTGTAAAGAAACCGATCCGACGGATAATTGTATAATGAACGACCCATGGCGCCGGCTCCCCGTTGTAGGATGAGCGCATCATACGACGATTCGGCGGCGAAAGCAATGGAGAGACCCGACCTCATGCGCATAAAGTTGGGACACTTGAAAGAATGATCGCTTTATTTATGGAAAAAAGCGTAGCCAACCAGACCGTCCCCCGCTTCCGCGAGGGCATGCATTCCCGCGCAAGCGGGAATCCAGAGGCGCCGCAGAAACCGTCCGCGTTCGCCCGCCGACATGTCCCAACTAAGACGTAAGGTCAAAGAGATCCGTTCAGTATCAAGCAGCCAATGGAAAGGCGCGCATCAAGATGAAACCCGTTTTTGAAATCGCGCAGCGAGACCCGAACACAAAGGCGAGGCGCGGCAGGCTCCATCTGCGGCGCGGAATACTCAACACCCCCGCCTTTATGCCGGTCGGAACCAGAGGCGCCGTCAAAACGCTGGACCCGAACGACGCCCGCGAATGCGGAGCCGAAATACTGCTCGGAAACGCCTACCACCTGTGGCTCCGCCCAGGACATGAAACGGTCGCCAAAGCGGGCGGGCTGAACGCTTTCATGGCATGGAACAAACCGATCTTGACCGACTCCGGCGGCTACCAGGTCATGAGCCTTGCCGCCAAGCGCAAGCTCTACGAAGAAGGCGCCGAATTCCGCTCCGAAATCGACGGCTCGCTCCGCATGCTCACCCCCGAACTTTCCATCGAAATACAGCAGGCGCTGAACTCCGACATCATGATGTGCTTCGACGAATGCTCGCCCCATCCAGCTCCTCACGCCCAGCTGAAACTGGCGATGGAGCGCTCGCTGCGATGGGCAATGCGCAGCAAGGACGCGGCGCGCCCAAACGGACAGCTGCTTTTCGGCATCATACAGGGCGGAATGAACAGAGCGCTGCGCATCGAAAGCGCCGAAAAAACGCGCCAAATCGGGTTCCCAGGTTACGCTGTCGGCGGACTCGGCGTCGGAGAAGAAAAACCGATCATGTACGAAATGGTCGCTTTTGCGGCAGACCTGCTGCCAGAAGAAAAACCCCGCTACCTCATGGGCGTCGGAACGCCCGAAGACATCCTTCACGCCGTACGCAACGGGATCGATATGTTCGACTGCGTCCTGCCGACGCGCAACGCCCGGCATGCCTTCCTGAACTCAACGCAAGGACCGGTGCGCATACGGAACGCGCAGTATAAGGCGGATATGTCGCCTATCGATGATCAATGCAAATGCGCAACGTGCCGCCGTTTTTCACGGGCATATCTGCGCCATCTCTACATCGAGAAGGAGCCGCTTGCCGCGCGGTTGATGACGATTCACAACCTGCACTTTTACCTGCATATGATGCGCGGCGCGCGCCGAGCCATCGAAAACGGAGTCTTCGATGAGATGTCGGCGCGCCCCGGCGATCTGTTCCTGCTCGGTCAAGAGGACGCCGCTTCGACTGGTTAAATGCGAAGCCGCCGCTCTGCGTCATTCCCGCGGCCCTTCTCGTCATTCCCGCGCAAGCGGGAATCTTAGCCGGCGCCGCGGTTGTCGTCTGAACTAGGATTGCCAAGATGGAAAAGATTGCCAAGAGGATTCCCGAATGACAACTATCTTGGCAATCTTAATCATCCTTCCATCCTAGTTCAAAACCCAGCGCAACCCGCGCGCTCAAACCCCCCTAGCCCCCCTTTTCAAGGGGGGAATCGGACGCGGCGCGCCGCTTCTCGTCGTCATTCCCGCGCAAGCGGGAATCTTAAAAGGCGCCTTTATTCAGACTTCAACAAGCCCCAGGAAACGGCCGCCTTGCCCTGCGGATCGACGCTCAACGCTTCGCCGACCGTCCCGTCCGCAAACCTGGCGATGTCGTCGGCGCTGAGCGCTTCGTCAAAGACGGCGGCATCGTCCACCGCGCCGTCATAAAACTCGCCGCCCGAAACGCCGTCCCAGCCGAGTCCGACATAGGTTGTCTGTCCGTCGCCGGCGGCAAAGGCGTTGCGATTCACCTCTTTGCCGTTGACATAGTTGACAAACTCGTCGCCTGTGTTGACGATCGCGACCTGCGTCCATTCGTTCGCGGAGATGACGCCGCCCGGCATGGTGCTCCATGCGTTCCATCCGCCGCCGGCAAATCCGCGCCAGGACATGAATCCGCCGTTGTTGACGAACCATGAGTAACGGCCGGAGCCGTTGTGAGGTCCGCACCGCACCACCTGCTGCCACGTGTTCCCCGCCAAGGGCGGATTGATCCAGACCGTGACGGTGAACGGGTTGATGAAGATGTCAGGGTCGCCCACCGGTATCTTCAGCCACTTTTGCGATTTGAAGCTGAGAGCCTTGCCGAATTGTCCGTCGATCCAGTCCGGCTCGGCTTCAAAGGCTCCATGGTTGTTATTGCCGGAGACGTCCTGCGGCGCTCCCGCTCCTTCGTCCATCGGCAGATAGAACACCATATCTGCCCCGGCTGTCGGCGCGGTCAGCAGATAGGCGAACGCGGCGGCGCACAGCGATCTGATCAGTATTTTCATGGTTGTTTCTCCATCTTGAAGTTGAATTGAGCGCGGCGCGAAGATGATCATACCACCTGGATTTCTCCTGTGAACTCCTCTTCGCTGTCTTCGTCTCCAAAATCGTACACCGCGCTGTCGGAGGCAAAAAAGACGACCACATGCCGATCTGCGCCCCCGTTGGAGGCGGCAAGAGCGGCGGCGTCCAACGCCGCAATCAGCTCCTCCACGCTCTCCTCGTCCAACGCATCCTGCATCAGCACAATCGACGCCGAAAATCGAAAAGCGTCCATACTGTAATGGATGTCCGCCTGCCCAACCGCTTGGGTCGGCAGATCCGCCTCGTTGTCGAAAATGGCGTATTGTTCAGAGGAAAGGGTGCGAACGCGGCGTTGAAACGAAAATCGGGTCATTCAAGCGCTCCGAATAAAAGACGAGGACGCGTATATATTAGCCCTGCGGCTGCAAAAACTCAACACAGACGCTCCCGCCCTTGCGGTTAACGCGCGGGAATCCAGAGTCCGTCAGACATTGTCCGCATTCACCGTCAAAGCTGCCCAAACTTAACTGCAAATGCAGTCCTATTTACGGAGAACCGACCAGCCGCCTCCCGCCTCCATCCGCGCTGCGATATTCCCAATCTCAACCGCATAGTCGCCCGATTCGGACAGCGAGGTTTTAATCTGCGCGGCGGTTTCTTCATCCGACGCATCCGCGCCGAACGGAACGAAGACGCTCAAAAAGCGCGCCGTTTCTTCAGCGCTCACAGGGCGGTAGGCGAAGACAGCGGTATTTCGGCCGCCGATGTCTTGAGAAACGGTCTGCTGAACGGAGCCGTACCGGTTGCCCGCGTCCGGATGAAAATAGAGCGCGACCCGTTGAGGCGCGTTCTGCCACCAGGCATGATCCAGCGCCGGCGCGGAGAACCAGTTCGCTTCCTGCGCGCCTGTTCTCATGCCTTCTTCCGCCGCGAGATGCCATACCGGTCCCGCCTGATACGCTTCTCCAAGCGAGGCGCCCGGGACGTACTCGTCCGCGATGATGAGTACGCCTTCCGTTGTGAGCATCGCGCGGCGCGTCCATCGGCTGTCGGCGCCGTAGTAGCGGTGAAATGTGAAATGCCCGTAGGCGTCGCCGTCTGCGTTGTTTTCTGCTATGGGGGAATCGGCGTCCAGCTGAATCTGCCCCATGCGCATCGGATCGCGCTCATCGCCTTTGCGGTTTGGGTGATGCGGAAACGCATGCCGCTTGTGGACGGCAACCAGCAGGTCGAGACTCGATTCGCCCGCCCCGCCGCCGCGCAGAACATCGCCTGAATAGACGTTGTTATACTTGCCGGAGCAGTGGAGAAACTTGGCGCCGTTTGCGGCGTACTCATATAAAAAGCCGCCTAGATTGTCCAGATGCGCCTCTTTTTTGTCATAAAGAAAAAAGGAGGCGAAGGACGCGCCCGGCTCCCGGCTAGAGCTCAAATAAAGCCGCTCCGGTATGTTATGCTTTCCAGGGCTGAGCATGCCGACGCTGGCTTCTCCGGAAGGAGCGCGCGGATGTATTCCGCGGTCGGCGAACCATCCAAAAGCGCGTCTGTAGGCGGCTTCATAATCGCGCGGCGCGTCTCTGTCAGGCGGACGCCCGCCCAACGAAACCTGCTCCGCCGCCCAAAGATATTCAGGCTTTTCAAAATGACGCGCCATGCGCCGCCAAAAATGCGCATCCCGCGCGGAGGTCTCCACCTCGTAATACCCGACATTCCAAGGGTCCTCGTAAACGGCGGGCAGCTCTTTTCGAGTCGGCGAACCGCAATTCGGATTGCCGCGAACGCCCGCCCGCACAAATCCGAGGCACCGATCGCCGATCGTCTGAATCAGCGCGCGGTCGGAGTCGATGCGCCCCGCCGCTTCGGCGATGTCCAGCATGCCATGCAGGAAGATGGGACCGTACGGGTAGTAATTCCATTCTTTCCAGTCGCCGAAATCGGACAGATGCCGCCATATGCGGTGGATCCATGCTTCCGCTTCCTCCGCTTGAGGCGCGTCCGGAAACAGCTTGAGCGCCAAAGCGACGCCGCCCGCGTTGCCGTAAGAGTGGTTGTTGGCGGATTGCGTTTTCGCTTTAAAGTCGATAAACCGCTTCTCCATGCTTTGATGAACAAGCCGACGAAACCGCTCTTGGTCGCTGTCGGATAGCGCGCCCTGGTTCGCCAGCTCTTCATAGACGCGCATGCGGGCGGCGCCGCCCCATCCGCCATGGTATCCGCCGCCGTGGAGGTCTCGGCGGAGAATGCGCCCGTCCTGGTCGATGATCTCTTCGCGGCGCGTTCCCGTTCGCGTCGTGAAGTAGAGATACATATGCCCGCCTTCGCCCTTCGCTTCCAGCTTCTCATGCCAGTCCAGAATGAGCGCGCGGAAAGCCGCCTCCAGCTGTTGAAAGGCGGCGCTGTCTTTTCGTCCGCCCTCCACATAACGATAGCGCAGGCGGTCCCAAACCCACCAGCCGCGCGAAAAGGAGTAACGCTCTCGCCCCGCCAGCTCTTTGCGCAGCGATTCCGCTTGGTTCGCCTTGGAGTTTTCCATCAAAACGCCTCCCAAATTACGACGTCAATGCGCGGCTTGCGTACATCCCTAGCCCCGCCGCGCCCAGACACGCGACCACATTCAGCGCCGCGTTCAACAAAAACGCCGCCCAGCGCCCGTTTTCCCACAGCAGCATCGATTCATAACTGAAAGCGGAAAAGGTGGTGAACGAGCCTAAAAAACCGACCGCAGCGCATAAACGCAGCGGCTCTTTTGTTAAGAACGCCGCGCCAAAACCGAGCGCCAACGACCCAAGAACATTCACCGTCAGCGTTCCAAACGGAAACTGCGCCGTCCAGCCGCGCGCCCAGACCGACACAAGATAACGGCACGCCGCGCCAAAAAAACCGCCGATGCCTACATAGAGCAGATCGCGCACCGCCGCTCCAAACATTGTCCAGCGTCAGAGACGCTCGCTGAAGACAAGAACTTCGACGTTCATTTCTACGGCTTTTTCAGCCTGCGGGGCTGGCATCGTGTATCCTGCGACTGCGGCGACCGATTGTTTTTCGAGTACGCGCTGTATGATGTCGGCAGATTTGAGAGCGCGTTCAATGTCGTCGTCATTGATGGTGGAGGAAATTTCAAGCGCGAGCCAGACCTCCCCGCCGTCCGGTGTGAACGCCCTCACAATGAGATCGGTATCGAAAATGCGCGAATACTCTTCATGCGTCAACAGCCCGTCATCCAACGCCCTGTATAGGGTTTGCGTCAGTTCCTTATCCATATCATGCAGGGCGCTCAGCAAAATGGTTTGATTCCGCAGTCCCATTTTGGTGTTGAGGTGAGACCCGATTCTTTTCGGCATCGACTTTTCTAGGTCGCTCCCCCGAAGGTGGTCCAATCTACGCACTGCCTCCTCGAGCCTTGTGTCCAGATGGTCAATCTTTTCAGCGTTTCGGTCAATTTTTTCGGCGTTTCGGTCAATTTTTTCGGCGTTTCGGGCGATATTCCTGCCGTTTTCGTCGATTTTATTGCTCAGGTCTTCATAATTACCGTCGATTTTCTTCTCGAGAGATTCGATTTTCTCGTCCTGATTTAATGCGACGACGCCCTTCTTCACTTTCTCCGCCATGCCATGCTCCTTCTGGTCTATGGTTCAATCCGTATCCGCCTGGTTTATCGGAGCCTAAGCCCTTAAACAAACAGTACCGCATGACGCTTGAAAACGCAAACGGCATTGACAAAACAGCCCCGTATGCGCCACAATATCTGACAACCCGCGCGCATACAAGAGCAAGGAGACCACATGGCGAACGAGGAATGGACAAGCCTGTTCGACGGCGAAACGCTGAACGGATGGAAAGCGACCGGCAACCCCGACGGGTGGGTCGTTGAAGACGGAACGATCGCCTGCCTCGCCCAGAGAGGCGGATACCTCCACACCGAAAAAGCGTACGAGAACTACGAATTGCGCATCGACTGGAAGATCGTCCCCGGCTGCAACAGCGGCATCTTCTTTCAGTGGTCAAACCTGAACGACCCCGTTCATACGGGCTTGGAGATGCAGATACTGGACACGCCAGGCGAAAACCGCGTCGGAAAGCATGACTGCGGGGCGTTGTATGAGCTGGTTCCGCCGGCGAAGCAGATGATGAAACCCGCCGGCGAATGGAACTCGACAACGATCGTCTGCGACGGCAGCGACATCCGCATCGACCTGAACGGCGAGACGGTCGTTGAGGCGGACATTTCGCAATGGACGAAGCCGAATGAAAACCTTGACGGCAGCCGTACGAAGTTCCGAAACGCATGGGCGGATCTCCCCCGAAAGGGGCATATCGGGCTGCAAGACCATGGCGGAAAGGTTTGGTTTAAAAATATCAAAATACGCGAATTTTAGCGCGATTCTGGCGGCTCTGCTCTTTGTTTCCGCGGCGGCGCATGCGGACGGACTGCTCGCGCCGATGGACGACCAGCAGACGGATCACTTGAAAGCATACGGGCTAACCTACTGGACGCTTCAGGAGCCGCGCTTCTATAAAGCGGAATGGCTGCTGAACTACCGCGGCGGAGCGTTTCTGCTGGAGGACAGACCCGATGTGCGCAGCTGGGCGTTGTCGCGCGGCGTCGCCTTGGAGCCGGTGACCGACGCGCAGATACGCGCCATCAAAACGGTCATGGCGGACGGCAATATGGATGTCGTTACGCTGGAGAAGGCGCCGAAGATCGCGGTTTACGCCCCGCCGGACGGCTCGCTCTTTGAAGACCCGTGGGACGACGCTGTCAAAATGGCGCTCGAATACGCCGAAATACCTTACGAAACGGTCTGGGATGAGCAGGTCGTGCGCGGCGAAGTGAACATCGAAACGTACGACTGGCTCCATCTGCACCATGAGGATTTTACGGGGCAGCACGGCAAATTCCACGGCGCCTACCGCAGCGTCTTCTGGTACCAGCAGCGAACGGCGCTTTTCAAGGCGGAGGCGCAGCGGCTCGGCTTCGACCGCGTCGCCGAAGCGAAAGGGAGCGTCGCGGCGGGAATACGCGAATATATCGCGTCGGGCGGGTTCGTCTTTGCGATGTGTTCCGCGCCGGAGACGCTGGACATCGCGCTCGCCGCCGAAGAAGGCAAGGTCGACATCGTCGCGTCAGAGCTGGACGGATCGCCCATCGATTCAAGTTACGCGCAGAAGCTGAACTACAACAAAACGCTTGCGTTTGAAAACTTCAAGCTGATCCCGGACCCGTTGGTGTACGAATTCTCGGATATTGACAACCCTGATCCGGACCTGCACGGCGACACCGGGACGGAGAATTTCACCCTATTTGAATTTTCCGCCAAATACGATCCGATACCGACGATGTTGACGCAGTGCCATGTGGCGCAGGTGCGCGGTTTTCTGGGGCAGACGACTTCGTTTCGGCGCAGCCTGCTCAAAAACTCCATCACGATACTGGGCGATATGCGCGGAACCGACTATGTGAAGTATATCCACGGGAAATTCGGCAAGGGCTTCTTCACCTATCTCGCCGGGCATGACCCGGAAGATTACCGGCATCTGGTCGGGGAGAAGCCGACCGACCTGAACCTGCATCGCAACTCCCCAGGCTACCGCCTCATTTTAAACAACGTCCTGTTCCCCGCGGCGAAGGAGCGTCCGCAAAAAACATAACCGAATGGTTCTACAGCGTACGTTTTCGTCACGCGCGCGTACCATAACGTCCATCCCGGACGCGCTTTTTCACACGATCTCCGACATTCAGCGGGTTTCTGCGTTGGCGCTATTCTTGCGTATGCGCATTCAACGGCGGTTTTACAGAGAAACTGACCTCATGCCGAGAGTTGGGACATTTGGACAGACGATCGCTCTATTCATGGGAAAAAGGCGCCGCCAACCAAACCGTCATTCCCGCGTAAGCGGGAATCTAGAGGCGCCTCAGAAGACGTCCGCGTTCGCATGCCGGCATGTCCTAACTTAAGACGTGAGGTCAGAGAGAAAGGCTTGACATGATGAAGCGCGCGTTTGTTTGGACGATGCTGGCGTTGGCAGTTTTCGGTTGGCCGATTGAGAACGGAAAGGCGCAGAAGCAGATCGGCTTTCATCCTGGAGATGTCGTTTCGGCGGACTACTCTCCAGACAGCCGGACCCTCGCAAGCGGAGGGACGGATGGAGCCGTGATTCTATGGGACGCCTCAACAGGCGCGAAAAAGAAAACGTTACAAATGCTTGACTGGCGCGTCGATAAGGTACAGTTTTCACCCAACGGACGTTACCTCGCCGGCTATGCGATGATGTCGGCTTTCGTATGGGATGTTGAAACTGGACAAGTGAAGCCGCTGGATCAAACAAGCGTTGTGACTGCCGGGGCGTTTTCTCCCGATGGTCAAACCTTCGCGGGCAGCGAGGTCTGGGATGGAAAAATTCTCGTATGGGACATCGAGACCGGCGGCATACGTACCGAATTGAGCGGCGTCAGCGGCTTCATAAGATCGATCGACTACTCCTCCGACGGACGCCTCATCGCCGCCGGCGGAACGGACAGCGTTTATATCTGGAATGTGGAAACGGCGAAGATGACCGCGTCCATAAAAAATGCGCCCAACGCCCAAGCCCGCCAAGTGGCGTTTCTCCCTGACGGACGCTCACTGTCCGTTCTCACCTTTGAGAAGCAATCGAACGACGCCCCCGCCCAGCGTCTCCAAACCGCTCATCTTCTGGACGCGGAAACCGGCGCGCTGATACGCTCCATCGGCGGCGATTTCAGTAGAGCTGGACTCTCCCCAGACGGAAGGTCGCTTGTCAGCGAAGATCTAGAGGGCGCGGTTTCTCTATGGAACCTAGAAAGCGGAGAAATCAAAGCCGAACTGGAAGGCAAACACATCTGGCCCCTATTCTCTCCCGACAGCCGATGGGTCGCCTTGCGCGGCGCGGCGAATGGCGGTCGGGTATGGGATGTGGAAACCGGCAGAATCGCAGCCGCCATGGAGAACGAGGCTGATCTGTACATCCATGCCTTCGCGCCCGACGGCTCCGCTCTGGCCGGCTCCGATCCAGGGCATGGGAACATTCAGACTTGGAACATTGCAAATCGCCAGCCCGTAACGGAGATGATCGGGCATGGCAGCCGCATCGATTCGGTCGCGTTTATGCGGGAGGGGCTGTCTGTATTGAGCGTCAGCGCTGACGAGAATCGCGCGCGTCTTTGGGATGTTAAAACAGGCGGCTTGAAGCGGGGCGCTGAACAAATCCAAGCCGCCGTTGCGTCGCCGGACGGAAAGAGCGCCGCGGTCAGCGTCGATAGAGCGATTCGGATAATAGACCCGCTCACAGGCGAAACGACAGCGGAACTGAACATATATTCTGCGCGCGCCATGGCGTTCTCGCCGGACGGAAAAAGGCTCGTTTTCAGCCAAACAGGCAGCTACGGGGATATTCGAGTATGGAACATCGCAACGGGAGAGGTTTTGAAAATGTTGATGTTCCCAGGCGAACTCCGTTCCATCGCCTTTTCGCCGGACGGGGAGGCGATTGCCTGCGCGGGCGAAGACTCTACTATTCTCATCTGGAACGTCTCCGGCAGACGATTGACGCGCCGGCTGGAAGGTCATGAAAGCGAAGTCAATTCGGTCGCCTTTTCGCCAAATAGTTTGACGCTGGCGAGCGCAGGGAAGGACGGCTCCATTCGACTCTGGAATATGATGGCGGGGCAAACGAGATCGATCCTGGAAGGGCATAAAAGAAGCGTTCTATCGGTCGCGTTCTCGCCGGACGGACAGACGCTGGCGAGCGGAGGCGAAGACGGAACGGTACGCCTTTGGAACGCCGCAACCGGCAAACTGAACCGGACAATAGAAGGGCGGAACGGATCGGTCAACGCGGTCGCGTTCTCGCCGGACGGAAACTCCCTTGTCAGCGGCGGGCAGGACGGTCGCGTTCTCCTTTGGCGCCTTGAAAATCTCCCGATCCAGTGGTCAGACGCCAAACGCCCTGACTCGCCGCTCTTTAGAAACGCGCTTTTGCCGAATTATCCGAACCCGTTCAACCCTGAAACATGGATCCCGTTCGATTTAGCGAGACAAAGCGCCGTAACGATCACCATCTACAACGCCGCCGGTCAAACCGTCCGCGTTTTACAGCTGGGCGAATTGCCGGCTGGAACCTACCGCGACAAAGAGAAAGCCGCCTACTGGGACGGACGCGACGCCCTCGGCGCGCTTTCCGCCAGCGGCGTGTACTTTGCGCGCATTCAGGCGGGCGGCTTTTCAGAGACGCGGCGCATGGTTCTGTTGAAGTAGCGGCTACTCCGCGTCCCCCTCCAGCGCCTCGGTCAGCCGCGCCGTATGGACAACGTCCCGAATGTCGTTGATCGGCGTCTCGCCGTCCAGGACGCATGACGCAAAATGCTCATGCATCGTCAAAACGCCTTCATAGCGCGGCTCGTCGCCTTCCTCGCTGCCGGCGATCTCGGCGCCGCTTTTCCAAACAGGCTTCTGGTTGTCCGCCAAAATCTCAACGCCCTCCGGCAGACGCATATAGCACCCGACGCCGATCCCATGCAGCTCCGCCCGCAGAACGCGCCCGCCCGATATGCGGTTGCCCATCACAATGCCGGTCGCGTCGTTCTCAAAGCGGATCATGCTGGTGTAGCAGTTGCGCCAGTTTTCGTCAAAACAGTCCTGATAAGCGGTCGTTTCCGCCGCCTCGCTCTGCGCCATATACCGCACCAGATCGACGATATGAATGACATCGTTCCAAAGCGTCGTCGTGTTGCCCGGTCCGCCGCGCAGCAGCTTGTTGAAGGACGCCGTCACAAGCGTCGGATGACCGCGCTCATTCACAAGGCGCATCGCCTCCTGCGTGACCGACGCGAAACGCCGCTGCAAGCCGACAGCGCAGTACACATCGTTTTGAACCGCCGCGTCCCGCAGCCGCTCCGCTTCGTCGGCGTTCGCGCCGGGCGGCTTTTCAATGAACACATGCTTGCCCGCGTTCATGCAGTCGATCGCCGGCTTCGTCGTGTAGATCTCGTTCATGACGCAGTACACGATGTCGGGGTCCGTTTCCGCAAGCATCTCCTGATGGTCGCGGTAGAATTTCGGAATGTCGTATCTCTCCACGACGCGCTGTCCGCGCGCCTCGTCCAGCTCCGCGACCGCCGCCATCGACACATTCTCAAGGCGGTTGACGGACGGATAATGGGCGCCTGCCGCGCGTCCGCCCGCTCCGATGAATCCTGCTTTCAGCATCGTTCTCTCCTTCGTTTAAGTTGCCCATGCCAAGGACCGCGTCATTTCAAGTTGTCCGCTTTCCGCCGAACGCAGCCCGGCGTCCAAGATCGCCATCGCGTCGATGTTGACCGGCGCGTCCAGCGTCGGATGAATCGGCTCGCCCGTTTCCAGATGATGAATCAGCTCCTTCGCCATGGTGTTTCGGTTTTCAGGCAGCGGCTGCGGCTTGCGCAGCTCCCCTTCGCCCCTGTCTTTAAACACCTGAACGCCGCCGGGAACCATCGCCAGCGTCCCTTCGCTTCCGTAAATCAGATGGCGGGACGAGACGCCGTGGTTAACGCAGTTCCATGTCGATTCCAGAATCGCCATCGCGGACGGGTAACGGACAAGCAGCGCCGCGTTGTCGTCCGCATCGCCCCATCCGCTCGTGAAATTTGCCGCCATTCCCATGACCGCTTGGGGCGATTCGCCCAACATCCAGCGGGAGATGCAGGCGCCGTAGCAACAGTAGTCCAGCAGGGAGCCGCCGCCGTCCGCTTTTCGGTGCCACCATTCGGCGCCTTTTTCGCGGTCGTTCAGGCGGGGGAGCGGACCTGTGGAGCCTTGCCGCCATTTGATCTGAAAAACCTGTCCGATGTCGCCGCTGTCGACAATCTCTTTCGCCAGGCGCAGCGCGGGCGACCATGTGGAGGGCCAGTTGACCGCCATCGTCGCGTCGGTCTTTTGAACGGCGCGCAGCATCCGCGCGTAATCGTCAAAGTTGTGCGCGGGCGGCTTTTCCACGATGATATGCGCCCCGGTTTCAGCGACCGCTTCAATCGCCTCCGCGTGCCGCGCGTTTTCTGGACAGACGATCACAATATCGCATGCCTCTTTTTCAAGCAGCTCGCGATAGTCGTCGTAAAAGCGCGGCACGCCCGTTTTTTCAAGGGCATGTTTCAGGTTCTCGGCGCGCGTCAAGGGTCCGTCCGAAAGGGAGGGGGCGGTCGGCGCGGTGTCGGCGCATCCCGTCCATTCGATATTGTCCAGTTGGCTGAATTCGTCCAGATGCCATGTTACATGCATATGCGCGAAACCGATGACGCCGACGCGGTAGGTGTTTGCCATGCTTGCCTTTCGTAAATTAGAGTCGTTTGAACTGAAACTGAACGCCGTTGATCTCAAGCAGGCCGCGGGGGCGGAGCGGCGCGTCGTCGAAAGCCGGCTTGCCGTTCAGCTGCGCGCCCTCGAAGCTTGTTGAAAGCCGAAGATCAAGGCCGATGTCCGGCTGATACTGCATGATAAAACGCATGCGCCCGTCCATCTCCGCCTCCATCAGCGCCGCTGGATTGAATACAGGATCGTCGATGGTTCTCAGCTCTTCCGTTCCGTCCCGCTTGACGATGCGCAGATTATAGAGCTCCCATTGGCGCGCGTCATCCTCCCGCAGCCGTTTTGCGATATGGGCGTCGCCCAGCCGCGCCGCGTCTATATATGCCCAGATTAAGACTGCCGCCAGTTCGATGCATAGAAAGATGTAAAACGGGCGTTCGACTCTAAAGTAGAGCGTCGTGGTGTCCCCTTCTTCAGTTTCAGGGACGAAGAAGCCCGGCATCCATTCGGGCGTCGGCCATGAGCGTTCGATCTGCAAAACATACGCGGCGATCAAAAACAGCGCGAACCCGCCCATCGTCCAGATGAAAAGAACGCGCGCGAAACGTCCGTAAACCAGCTGACCCAAGCCAGGAAAAAGACCGGCGGCGAACGATCCGATCAGCGTTCGTACGGGCGGAAAGCGGCTGGATCGGCAGCTGCCGCGCGTGTTTTCAACAGGAGCCGTTTCTTCATCGTCAGGGGGCGTTTCTTGAACAGGGCGCGGAACGCCAAACGGCGACTCCCACGGAGCCGGCGCGCTTTTCAACAAGAGACGCGCGAGCGTCAACGGCGCCATGAACGGCATGAGCCATACCCAGCGCGTCCGCTTTCGAGGCTCCGCCAGACGCGAACGGCGCGACGCAAACGCCGCTAGAACCATCCCCGCCGCAAGATAGAACCAGACCGCCGTTATCAAAAAACCATGCGCGCTCCAGACGCGCGCCGCTTCCGCCTGCGCCAACTCTAACATGGGCATCGAGCCGAATTTCGAACCGTTTTAAGACGCATTTTTCACAATCACAACGGCGCGCTCAACGAACTCCGTCTTCTCCTCATCCCAAGAAAAGGCGCGCGCCTCCTGCGCCTCCCCCTTCATAACCGATACGACCAGATGGTCGGGATACGCCGGGAAATCCCATGCGCCGCCCGCTGTCGCGGCATGCTTGTCCATCTCGGAGAAATACGCTGCCGCGTTTGGATGGGAATGGTAGATGGCCGCCAGCTCCGCGCCGCCCGCCAGCTCTTGATGCAGCTGCTTCTCGTCTTCTGGACTGACGCGGTAAGCGGTTTCGGCGGAACGGACGGCGCCTTCATGGTCAACCGCTGGGTTTTCATTCTGCGCGTTTTTGAATTGCCGCGCTTCCATTTTTCCGTTTATATAAAGGAGCGCGCCGCAGCATTCCAACGGAAACGCCTCTTCAGCATGGCGCTGAACCGCTGTCATCAACGCGCGGGAGATGCGCAGCGGCGTCATGGCGAACCCGCCTTTCGGCTCTTTTGAAGAGATACGGCGGTTTCAAAAAGCGGCGTGCTAAGATAACGCGATCCGCCGTCCGGAAAAACGACGACGATGACCGCCTCGTCAAGACGGCGCGCCAGCTGCATGGCGGCAAGCATGGCGGCGCCGCTCGATTTGCCGACCAAAACGCCCTCTTCCATCGCCAGACGGCGCGCCATATCGTACGATTCTTCAGTGTTCATGTAAAAGGTGTCGTCCAACGTTGAGGCGTCGTAGATGCCGGGCGTGATCGCCGACTCGATATGCTTCAAGCCTTCCAGTCCGTGAAAACCGCTTTCCGGTTCAACGCCGTACGTTTTGATTCCGCTGTTGAACGCTTTCAGGCGGCGGCTCGTGCCGACGGCGGTTCCGCTCGTTCCGATCCCGGCGATAAAATGGGTGACCCGTCCATCGGTCTGGCGGATGATCTCGCGCCCGGTCGTCTCGAAATGCGCCTGCCAGTTGGACGGGTTGTCGTACTGGCATGGGAGATAATATTTGTCGGGGTTCTCTTCATAAAGCTGTTTTGCCAAGAGAAGCGCGCCGTCCGAACCTTCCAGCGGATCCGAGTACGTGATCTCCGCCCCGTAGGCGCGGACGGTCAAAACCCGCTCCTTGCTGACATTGGACGGCATGACAAGTTCGCACCGGTATCCCTTGACAGCGCAGACCATCGCATAAGCGATCCCGGTGTTGCCGGAGGTGGAATCAAGCAGCGTTTTGCCGCGATGCATCCGCTCGTTCCGCTCCGCGTCTTCAACGATGCGCAGCGCCGCTCGGTCTTTAACAGAACCGCCGGGGTTGAACCACTCCGCTTTGGCGTGTATCTCGACGTTCGGATTGTTCAGCTCCATCGGAATGCGGCGCATTTGAAGAAGCGGCGTGTTTCCGATCCGCTCCAAGATGCCGTTCGGCTTGCTCTTTGGGATCACCATGAGACGACCCGATCGTATTCAAAGATAAGAGCCGCCAGCTGCGCGTAAGTCAATGTCGGCAGGTCAGGTTCTACGCCGCGCATTTGGCAGTCTTCTTTCAGGGCGGCGGCGTTTTCGCTTCGGGGGAAGGGGCCGTACACCGCGTCCTGCAGATACGCCGCAAACACTTGCAGCCCCTCCTCTTCATGCGTTTTCATGACGCTTTCGGCGTAGGCGTCCGTCCGCCGACGTATCAGGTGTAAAACGCGCATCGGCTCACCATATGTACACGGCTTCGCTTTCCGCCGCCATGCGCGCCGCGCCGGCTCGGCTGATGGT
The DNA here is from genome assembly GCA_963665845.2 of Candidatus Poribacteria bacterium. Classification (GTDB taxonomy): domain Bacteria; phylum Poribacteria; class WGA-4E; genus JAPPNK01. The sequence goes on along the minus strand of OY762492.1, from coordinate 92,661 downwards.
CTCCACGCCGGCGGGAGGACGCCCAATGCCGCGCTCCTCCATCGATTCTTTCTCGGCGTAGACGGAGCAGCCCAGCATTTTTAACGTCTCAAACGGGCGGGCGGTTTGCTCGCTCGTTTCCAGCGCCAGGAGAGCGAACACCGCCTCTTCAGCAAAAATAAGACGGACATCATGGTCGCCCAGCGTTTGCCCGACCGTCATGCGCATCGCTTCCGCCGTCCGGCTGGATTCAAACGCGCCGCCGCGTATCCATGTCATGACAACCGCCATGCCGTTCGCTCCGCCTGTTTAGTTGAAGGCGACGATTCGGTCGCACTCTTCGGACATCTGCGCGAGGTCGTACTGGCTCCCCCATTCAATGTTCGGGGCGTCCGTTATTTCATCAACGCGCCGCCGCTCGGCGTTGTGTCCGCAGACCTTCACCCGCGCGCCTTCAGCCGCCAGCTCCTTGAGCGCGTCTTCTCCAAGCGCGTAGACCCCGTCGCACATCACAAACAGGCGCGTCTCCGCGCCTAAACGCATCGCCGCCCTTGCCAACTGGACGGCGGAATTCAGGTCGGCGCGTTCGGGGCTTGTCGTCAACAGCAGCCCAAGCGTTTTGCCCGCCAGCGTCTTTACCATCTGATTTTTACCATCTCACTCCGCAAAACTCTTCATAATCGATCAGCTCCGTCACGGTCGGATTCTCGCCGCAGACGGGGCAGGCGGGGTCTTTATGGAGAATATGCTTGCGGATATCCTGCCGCAGCGTGTCGTAAAGCAGCAGCTTCCCGACCAGCGTTTCTCCCGCGCCGATGATATGCTTGATCGCTTCCAGCCCCTGAATCGAACCGATAATGCCCGGCAGGACGCCCAGAACGCCCGCCTCTTGGCAGCTCGGCACCATCTCCGGCGGAGGCGGCTCTGGATAGAGGCACCGGTAGCACGGTCCCTGCGTCGGGTCGAACACGGTGACCTGACCCTCAAACTGAAAGATGCTCCCATGCACAACAGGCGTCCCGGTGAAGACGCTCGCGTCGTTCAGAAGATACCGCGTCGGCAGGTTGTCGCAGCCGTCCACGACAAGATCGTATTCGCGCAGGATTTCCATCACATTGTCGGAGCTGAGGCGCATGTTGTAAGGTACGACCTTCACATCGGGGTTGATCCCGTTCAGCGTCTCCTGCGCCGAGGCGACCTTGGCGCGTCCGACATCCTCGTTGCGATGCAGGATCTGCCGCTGCAGGTTGCTGATGTCCACCTCGTCGTCGTCGACGATGCCGATCGTTCCGACGCCCGCCGCCGCCAGATACAGCGCCGCCGGCGAGCCGAGTCCGCCCGCTCCGATCATCAAGACCTTCGCGTTCAGCAGCTTCGTTTGCCCGACGCCGCCCACCTCTTTGAGGATGATATGCCGGCTGTAACGCTCAATCTGCTCGTCGGTGAAATTCATCGCGCCGCCTCTGTTTCGTTTCCGCCGGCGATGGCGGGTATGATCGAGACCACATCGTCCGGCTCCAGTTCGGTATCGGCGTTGTCTAGGAACCGTATGTCCTCGTCGTTGATGTAGATATTCACAAAGCGGCGGACGGTTCCGTTTTCGTCGCAGATGCGCTTTTTGAGACCTTCGTAATTGCTCTCCAGGTTGTCGATCAGTTCAGCGATCGTGCCGCCGTCGGCTTCGACTTCGGCGTTTCCGTTGGTGAGGCGTCTCAAGGGCGTCGGTATTCGTACGGTAGCCATGGGGTTCCTTTCCGCGTTCACGCTGGTTCAAGATAGCCTAATTCTTCCAGGATTCGAACGACTTTTGCCGCCGATTCGTCCACCGTTTCTCGGTCTGTGCAGCAGACCGCTTCGGGGTTGACGGGCGGTTCATACGGGTCGCTAATGCCGGTGAAGTTCTGTATTTCGCCCGCAATCGCTTTTTTGTACAGCCCTTTCACATCGCGCTCAATGCACACATCGATGGGGCTGTTGACATACACTTCGACGAAGTTTTTGATTTCGTTTCGGGCGTATTCGCGCGTTTCGCGGTATGGCGAGATCGCCGCGGCGATGCAGGCGGCGCCTTGACGGGTGAGCAGTTTGCAGACAAACGCGATGCGCTTGATGTTCGTGTCCCTGTCCTCTTTGCTGAAGCCGAGTCCTTTGCTTAGATTCTCGCGTATGATGTCGCCGTCCAGTATTTCAGATTGGACGCCGCGTTCGTCCAGCATTTCAGCGACGCGCTGCGAGACGGTCGTTTTTCCAGACCCGGAGAGTCCAGTGAACCAGATGGTGAAGCCTTTTTTCTTCATGCGTTCTTTCTTCGCGTTGTTCGTTTTAAGTCGGCGGAAGCGGCTGCGTGAGATGGATGCCGCATTCCGTTTTGCCCCTGCCTTTCCATCGGCCGGCGCGTTCATCCTCGCCGTCCAGAACGGGCATTGTGCAGGGCCAGCACCCGACGCTCGCGTAGCCTTGGTCATGCAGGGCGTTGTAGGGTATGTCGTGTTTGCGGATAAATTCCCAAACCCGCTCCGCCGTCCATTCCGCCATCGGGTTGATTTTAATCATATCATGCCGCGCGTCCCATTCGATGACTTTGGCGCCTCGGCGGGTCGCCGCCTGGCTCTTGCGGATGCCGGTAACCCAAGCCTCCATGCCCCTCAACGCCTTTTCAAGCGGCGCCACCTTGCGCATGTAGCAGCAGTAATCGGGGTCGTCGCTGTACAGCTTCGGTCCGTATTTTTCCGCCTGCTGCTCCACGGTCAATTCTGGGCGAATGTGCCGTATCTGGACCCCGTACCGCCGCTCCAACCGCTGCGCGATTTCCGCCGTTTCTTCAAATTCAAATCCCGTGTTGATATGGACGATCGGGACGTCCGGGCGCCCAATTTCGGCTAAATGGTGAATTATGACATTGGTGCTAGGTCCAAAATTGGAAACGACCGCCAGCTTCGGATGGTATCTCTCGACGCCCCACTGGACGATGTTCTGGGGCGTTTCATTCTGCAGCCGCTCGGCAAGTTGGGACGCGTTCTCTTCATCCCGCTTGGGAACGGCGCGTTCGCGCGTCTTGTTCATTCAAACATCTCCGATAGGCTCAAGTAACGGTCTCCCGTGTCTGCTAAGATCGTAACGACGCGCTTGCCTGGTCCGAGCCGTTTGGCGACGCGCAGGGCGGCGGCCGCGGCGGCTCCAGAACTCATGCCAGTCAGCAAGCCCTCCTCCTGACCTAAGGCGCGCATCATCTCATACGCTTCTTTCTCCTCAACCGTCTCAACGCTATCGATCAGATCGGCGTCCAGCGCCTCCGGTATGAAGCCCGCGCCCAGCCCGTCAATGCGCGTCGGACCGAGGGGACCGCCGGAGATGGCGGGGCTGACGCTCGGCTCAACGGCGACAATCTCCGTCTCCATGCCGCGTTCTTTTAAAGCGCGCGCGACGCCGGTCAGCGTGCCGCCCGTCCCGACGCCGCAGACGAAGGCGTCTATGCGTCCGTCCGTCTGGCGGATGATCTCTTGTCCTGTTGTCATCTGATGAGCGGCGGGGTTGGCGGGGTTGGAGAACTGGTTCGGCATAAAGGCGTTCTTTTCGGCGCGGGCGATCTCCTCCGCTTCCCAGATGGCGCCCGCCATGGTGTCGGAGGCGGGGGTCAAGACCGCCTCGGCTCCGAAGGCTCGGAGAAGCGCGATCTTTTCTCGGCTGATGTTGTCCGGCATCGTCAAAACGGCGCGGTAACCCCGCGCTTTTGCGACAACCGCCAGCGCAATGCCGGTGTTCCCGGCGGTCGGCTCCACGATGATGGAGCCTCGGCGGACGGCGCCGCGCCGCTCGGCGTCTAATATCATGGAGAGGCCGATGCGGTCTTTGACGCTGCCGCCTGGGTTGCGCATTTCCAGCTTCGCCAACGTCTCCGCCGAGTCGGCGTCGGTCAGGTTGTTTAGCGTCGTCATCGGCGTTTCGCCGATCATGTCCAGCACGCTGCGGTAAAACTTTTTCAATCCGTTTCCCCGGCGCCGGGAGGGGATATACAGGTCAACGCATTAACGATAAAGCATGGACGGCGCCAGGTCAAGTCAACCTGCCGACCTGGCGGTACGCCCATGCGATGAACTTCATTTGACCATAAGCGTCGGCGCCGCCTGACGTCATTCCCGTGAAAACGGGAATCTTAGGCGTCGCAGACGCCGTCCATATCGCGTCTCCGATCAACATCATCGTATGAGCGTACTACCTGCTGATCTTACCCTTCGAGATTGTTTGATCCGCGCTGACTTCCGATAACGGTTTGATCGTTGAATTTAGGCGGCGCATGGTCTCGAAGAGAGTCGCTGCGGCGAAACGCGCTCGGAGGCATGAAAAGTCGAAATGGGCGACCTGACCCCCGCCGCATGCAATTTCCGATAATGATTATTATGTATACTTTCAAAGCGGAAATCGCCCAAACCTGCGCCAACGCTAGCTTTTAGGAGAATGCGCAGCGTCGGCTCCTCCGCGGGCGAACGCGTTAACCTCACGTTTCCAGCGCATGTTCGCTTGACGTTCACCAAAACCGAACCCGTCCGTACAACGTACATACGAACGGCTGCCCAGAACATCCCCAAAGGACGGTCCGGACAGCCGCTGGCGAAAGCGTCCAGCCGAAAGGCGGTTAGCGAGTGGAGCCGACAGCGGGAGAGCGCGATAAAAACTGAGTCACGCCCCCGCCGAGAGCCTCCGCCAGCTTCTGCTGATACGCCGCGGTCTTGAGAGCGTTCCGCTCCGTTGTGTTGCTCAAGAAACCCAGCTCCACCAGAATGGACGGCATCTGGGAATAAAACAGCACATAAAACGGAGCCTGACGAACGCGCCGATCATGCGCATGCGCCCGCTTGATCATCTCCGTATGAACCGACTTCGCAAGGTCGTTGGAACGGGAGTTATGCAGCCTGTTGTTCATGTCAAGCATGATCATGTTGCGGTTGCCCTGGTCCCCCAAGTTTTCGCGTCTCGCCAGACGCGCCGCCCGGGCGTCGCTCGCCTTGTTGTTGTGGACGTAGGTTTCAATGCCGCGCGCCAATCTGTTGTAGGCGGAGTTGCAGTGCAGGCTGATGAAGAGGCCGTCCATGCCGGGTTTTTGCGCCTTGTTGGCGATTGCCGACCGCTGCGACAGCGAGAGCGTCTGGTCGCCCGTTCGAGTCATGACGATGCGCGCCGTCGTATGTTTTTCCAGATAAGCCTTCAGCCGCTTTGCGACAGCGAGGTTCACATCTTTTTCTAGCACGCCGCCTTTCACCGCCCCTGGATCGGCGCCGCCATGTCCGGCGTCGATCACAATGAGGCGCAACGCGGACGCTGGATGGAAAGCGGCCAACGCTGCGGCGGCGCATAATGCGGCAAAGAGAGCGCGGCAGGATCGTTCATTCATCATTGCGTTTTTCCTTATGACCGTTCTGCGCGTTCGGCAATTGAAGCGCGCGGCGTATTTGACGCGCCGCCTGCCGTATTCGGTTTTCGTTCTCAACAAGCGCGATGCGCACATGCCCGTCTCCTTGCGTTCCGAAGCCGACGCCGGGAGAGACGCACACCTCCGCCTCGTTCAGCAGGCGCGTCGCAAACTTGAGCGAGCCTTCCGCCCTGTAAGGCTCCGGTATCTCCGCCCATGCAAAGATGGTCGCGGGCGGGGACGGGATTTCCCAGCCGATGCGCCCGAACGAGTCGATCAGCACATCGCGCCGTTTTCGGTAGATCGCCGCTGTCTCTTTGAGTATATGCTCCTCGGTGCGCAGCGCCATGATCGCGGCAACCTGTATCGGCAGGAAGATGCCGTAGTCGCTGTAGCTTTTGATCTTCGCCAGCGCCGCGATGATGTCGCGGTTGCCGACGCAGAAACCGGTTCGCCAGCCCGCCATGCTGTGCGACTTGGAGAGCGAATAGAACTCGACGGCGATCTCTTTCGCTTTCGGAACCTGCAGGACGCTCGGCGCCGCGACGCCGTCAAAGGTCAGATCGGCGTACGCCATGTCATGAACCAGCAGAATCTCATGCCGACGCGCAAACTGAACCGCCTCCTCAAAAAAGGCAAGGTCCACAACCGCTCCAGTCGGGTTGTGCGGAAAACTGAGAATCATCATCTTCGGCTTTGGACGAATCGATTCCACAATTTGCGCGACGCTCGGAATGAAAGTTTCAACATCGTTCAGGGGAACGCTGATGGCGCTCCCGCCGGCAATCACAACGCTGTACATATGTATCGGGTAGGTCGGATCGGGGATCAGGGCGATGTCTCCCTCATCCACGATGGCGAGCGCCAGGTTGGCGATCCCCTCCTTCGTGCCGATGACCGAGATCGCTTCGGTTTCAGGGTCCAGCATGACATCGTAGCGGGAGGCGTACAGCCGGCAGATCTCGCGCCGAAGGTTGAAGATGCCCTTGGACGGCGCGTATCCATGGTTGCGCGCTTCCTGCGCCGTCTCGCACAGCTTGTCGATCACATGCTGCGGCGTCCGCTGATCCGGATTTCCCATGCCCAGATCGATCACATCGATGCCGGATCGGCGCATCTGATGCGTTTTCTGGCGAAGCGCCCCTAGCATGTAGGCGGGAAGTCGGAGCAGCCGTTTCGATTCAATGTTCATGTTCATCCTCGCTCGTTTGCGTGTCGTCCAACAGAAATATAGGCGTTCCGTCCGCCGTTTTAAACGTAATGCCCTCCGCCGCGCATGCCGCCGCGCTGTCCGACCAGACCAGCTCCCCCTTGCATGAGGGGCATACCGCCAGCTCCTGGAGAGACACTTTCGGACGCGCGGAACGGAGCCGTCTGGAAAGCGTCCGCTTGGCGAAACGGCGCGCCCCCGCCGGAACCATCGACCCAAAACGGCGCCGCCAACTTCGTTTCGGCATGTTCAGCATGGAACGCGCCGACTCGACTCCGCGCAGGTCGTACGGCTCGAAGTCCGCCGGCTCCATGCGGTATTCGATCCGCCCGCTCCATTCGTACTGCGTCAGCAGCAGCCCGCTGAAATCGCGGTGAAACGCGGCGAAACTGCGGCTCTGCTTGACCAGCTCGTGAAACAGCATGCCGAAAGCGTTCGAGAAGGTCTTTGGGCGAATGACGAGACGGTCGTCGATGCGGTCGATAAGCCATCGGTGGTAATCCCATCCGTACAAGCGTTCGGCGATGGAGGAGGGGGTTTCGATATAGCCCGCTCTTCCGACGCGCTGGACTTCCTTTAGGAAACGTTCGATGTCGCGCGCATGTTCCAACACATGCGAGCAAATGATGTAGTCGAAGGCGTTCTCTTTGAACGGGAGCGCTTCGGCGTCGGCGATGACGAGGGGGCGGTCGGCGACAAGAGGGCCGCCGCGCTCCCTGTCGTTGACGAGCGCCTTGTCGCACAGGACGTCGGAGCGCGGATGCGGGTTGTGTCCGCTGCCGATTTCAAGGACGAGGTGATGAGGGCTTATCTTCATGCGTTCCGCTTCGCAATGATTCCATGAACATCATAGCGCGCTTCGCCCGTTTTGTCGAATGCGCCGCGCCTTGATGCACAATAGAAATATTATCGGAAGTAGAATGCCCGCCGCCAATATAAATGCCCAATCAACATATTATCGGAAATTGCATGCGGCGGGGGTGAGGTCGCAAAATCCGCATTTTTTGAGCCGTCCGATTCAGATTTCGGGTAAAGCCCGTAGGGTCAGCGCGGCATATTGACATTGCGGGCTGTTGGCGGTATATCTAGAGCCGGCAAGTCAAAACAAATGAACGGAGGCGGCGGATGAGTAACGAGCGAATAAAGACGGGCGCAGCGCAAGAAGCGTTTCAGGCGGCGGCGGCTGAACTCGCGACGGCAATGCAAGCAGCGGGTGAAGAATTTGCGGCGGCGATGCAAGCAGCGGGGCATGAATTTGCAACAGCGCGGTTGAAAGCGGCGGAGCGGCGTTTGAAGGCGGAAGCGTCGGCATGGGAAGAGGAAGCAACGGTGTGGGAGGCAGCGGGGTTTGAACATGAGGCGGGGATTGAGACAGCCGCGGCCAAAGCCAAGGAGATGTTGAACGCGGCGCTGTCTGACTACAGAGCGGCAGTTCAGTCGACGGAGAAAGAGTGGATGGCAGAGGACATGGCGCTGCCTGTACATGAAGCGGCAATTGAGGCGGCGGTTAAGGCGAGTGAGAAGGCGGCGGACGAGGCAAAGATCCACTTGAACACGGCGCTGTCTGAACGCAGAGCGGCGGCGGCTGAACATGACGCAGCGATTGAGAAGGCAACGGCAGAGGTCAACGCGCTGCTGGCTCAAATAAAGGAGGACAAAGCCTGACCGCGTATAAAGCGGCATGGGCGAGCGCAGCGAAGCTGGATCGAGTCCTTCACTACACCGCCAAATAAATATCGGAAATTGAAATTGACCGCGCTTCCAACGCCGTCTATAATGAACATCAGAACAGGTCGCGCAATAAAAAACGCCATTCGCTTTCATGTTGGAACCGCCAATGCCGAACCCGCTTGACGGCTTAAACCAGCAGCAGCTCGAAGCCGTTGAACATCAAAACGGCCCGTTGTGCGTCTTCGCCGGCCCTGGCAGCGGAAAGACGCGGGTTTTGATCTGTCGCATCGCCCGCCTAATTCAGACGGGAGTCAAACCCGAAAATATCATGGCGGTCACCTTCACCCGTAAAGCCGCCGGCGAATTAAAACGGCGACTGAACGAGATGGTCGGAAACAGCGCCGTTTATGCAAACACCTTCCATGCATTCTGCAGGGCAACTCTGAAGCGTCATTATAGCCTCATCGGCGGGGACAAAAACTTTGAGGTTGCAGACGAGGAGATGCAGGATCAGCTCTTAACCAACCTGCCCGACTGCGACAAACTGAAAATCCAGAAATACAAGCTAAGGGATCCAAACGCTGTAGAGGCGCATCCCGCATGGCTGCAAGAATGTTATGAGCCGTACGAGTCAGCTCTGAAAGAACGCAACATGCTGGACTTTGCCGACTTGCTCGCCAAAACGGTTCAGCTGTTTGAGGAATGCCCCGATCTTCTCGCTAACGCGAGGGACGCCCTTCGCTATATCCATGTGGACGAATACCAGGACACGAATTATTTGCAAGGAAAACTGGCGAATATGCTCGCCGGTCCACGCGGGAATATCTGCGTTGTCGGCGACGACGACCAATCGATCTACGGCTTCCACGGCGCGCATCCTGACAACATCCGCAAATTTACAGAGCAGTATCCCAGCGCCGAGACCGTCACACTGGAGCAGAATTACAGATCAACGAAAACGATATTGAAGAAGGCGGTCAGTGTGATCGAAAACAACAATAACCGCGTTCCAAAATATTTGTTCACCAGAAATAAGCAAGGCGGTCAGATACGCATCATGCACAGTCAAAATCGTTGGGAGGAGGCTGCAAAAATTGCGAAATCGATTCAAACATTGATGACGAAATGGAACGGCTTGCAGTACCGCAACATTGCTGTCCTGTATCGAAACGGTTGGGTAGCGAAAGAGCTGAAGAAGAAACTGACGGCCCGACACATACGCTTTACAAGCAAGGCGGGCGCGCTGGGCCAAAAAGAATTGCTAGGCGACGCGGGAGACGGGGATGATCCAAACGCGGTCGCGCTATCGACGATCCATGGCGCAAAGGGATTGGAATTCAAGATCGTTTTTCTGATCGGACTAGAGAACGACATCATTCCCGACAGGCGATGTTCCCGCGAAGAAGAAAGGCGGCTTTTCTATGTCGGGATGACGCGGGCGGAACAGCTTCTATATCTTTCGTATGCGGAGCAGCCTTCCAAATTTCTAATGGAGCAGCCTTTCAATCTGCAGACATGACAGTGGAGTCACCGATGCCAAATGAAGAAAAAACACCGAACGAACAACAACGCAAAGCCATTGAACATACAGAGGGGCCAATCCGCGTTTTTGCAGGACCCGGCAGCGGGAAGACATACGTCTTAACCGAGCGCATTGCCCGCCTGATTGAATCGGGTGTCAGCCCTGAAAACATCATGGCATTCACCTTCACCCGCAAAGCCGCCGGCGAATTGAAACGGCGACTCAGAAAGCTGGTCGGAAACGACGAGGTACAGGCAAGCACCATCCATTCATTCTGCTTGAAAATGCTGAAACTCCATTATGACCGCATCGGCGGGAATAACGACTTTGAGCTCGCGGATGAGCTCAAGCAGCATGACATCCTAAAAGGACTCCCCGCCTGCGATATTCTACCGGGCAACGACTTGGATAGGGAACTCCGCAAGAGAAGCCTGGAAATCCAGAACTACAAGGTAAAACATCGGAACATTTTTACGCATACGCAATCCTGGATCCAAAACTGGTATCGTCCGTACCAAATACAGCTGAGCCGATACAAAATGCTGGACTTCGCCGACCTCCTCGATAAGACGGTTCGGCTGTTTGAAGAATGCCCAGATCTGCTCGCGGAGGTGAACGACGAGATTCGATTTCTCCATGTGGATGAATACCAGGACACCAATCGCCTGCAGGAAAAATTAGCGAGGCAGCTCGCAGGACCGAACGACTCCATCTTTGTCGTCGGCGACGACGACCAATCGATCTACGGGTTTCATGGCGCGCAACCTAACAACATACGCAAATTCGAAAGGCATTATCCAAACGCCAGGACGGTGACACTGACTCAAAATTACAGATCGACGAAATCGATTTTGAATGCCGCTGTCTCTATGATCAAGAATAACAAGGACCGCGTATCCAAAAATTTGATCACAAAAAAGAATCAAGGCGGAAAAGTCATCATCTCGCGCTGCGACACCTTCTTTGCTGAGTCGCGGACAATCGCTGAGAGAATCAAGATTTTGGTTGCATTAGGATACAAATACAGCGACATTGCTGTCCTCTACCGAAACAGATGGCTCGCAAAGAATATGCAGGGCGCGCTGTATCAAAATGAGATACCGTACAACGTCCGCCAGACGGAAATCCTGGGAAGACCAGAACTGCTGGGATGGGGCGCGATGGATAATGAGAATGGCGCCAACGAGGTCACGCTCTCGACGATCCATGGCGCGAAGGGGCTGGAATTCAGAGCCGTTTTTCTGTACGCCCTAAAAGACGCCATTATTCCCGATCCGCGAAACGATATCGAAGAAGAAAGACGGCTATTCTATGTCGGGATGACCCGGGCGAAAGAGGTGTTGTGCCTGTCTTATGCGGAGAGGCATAAAGGGGCTGGGAAATACCCGTCCAGATTTCTGTACGAGATTCCTGATCATTTAGCGATGTGGAAACGCGTCTTAGGGTGAGGAAGCAAGCGTCTCCCGCAAATAACGCCCCGTATGCGACGCCTCAACCTCCGCGACCTGTTCGGGCGTCCCGACCGCGACAACCTCTCCGCCGCTGTGTCCGCCTTCAGGACCAAGATCGATGACATGGTCGGCTGTTTTGACGACATCCAGATGATGCTCGATGACAATCGCCGTGTTGCCGGCGTCCACAAGCCGATTGAGCGCGTCCAGAAGCCGCTGAATGTCCGCCGCATGCAAGCCGGTCGTCGGCTCGTCTAGGAGATACAGCTTATGCGCCCCGCGCTTGATCTTGCTCAGCTCTTTTGCCAGCTTGACGCGCTGCGCCTCTCCGCCGGAGAGCGTCGTTGAGGATTGCCCCATGTTCAGATAGCCCAGCCCCAGCTCGTTCATGACGCCGATTTTTTTGCTGACCGTCTTCGACTCGGCAAAAAACAGCTCCGCCTCCTCCAGCGGCATATCGAGTATGTCCTTGATCGTTTTTCCGTTATACAGGATTTCAAGCGTCTCTTGGTTATACCGCGCGCCCTTGCAGACGGGGCAGGTCACCTCCACATCCGGCATGAAATGCATGGGCGTTTTGATGGCGCCGTCGCCCGCGCACTCTTCGCACCGCCCGCCTTTCAGGTTGAACGAGAAACGGCCGGGCTTATACCCGCGCATCTGCGATTCCTCCACCCCGGCAAACAGCCCGCGGATATGGTCGTACACGCCGATATAGGTCGCGGGGTTGGAGCGCGGCGTCCGTCCAATCGGCGACTGGTCAATGTTGATGATGTCGGTCACATCTTCATGCCCGGTCATCTCGTCATGGTCGCCCGAAAGCGTCCGGCTGTCGTAATAGATCGAATAGAGCTTCTTGTAAAGAATCTCATTGATGAGCGTACTTTTGCCGGACCCAGAAACGCCCGTCACGCATACGAACATGCCAAGCGGTATCTCAACATCGATCTCTTTCAGGTTGTTGGCGCGCGCGCCGCGAATGCGCAGCGCCTTTCCGTTCGACTCGCGCCGACTCGGCGGCAGCTCAATCATTTTTCGCCCGCTCAGATATTGCCCTGTCAACGAGGCGGGGTTCGCCAAAATCTTTTCAATGTCCCCCTCCGCGACAATCTCTCCGCCGTAAATACCCGGCCCCGGTCCGATCTCGATGATATGGTCGGCGGCGCGCATTGTCGCTTCATCATGTTCAACCACAATGACCGTGTTGCCGAGGCTCTGCAGATGTTTCAGCGTCTCGATCATCTTCAGATTGTCCTTCGGGTGAAGGCCGATGCTCGGCTCATCCAGGACATACAGCATGCCCATCAGCCCCGATCCGATCTGCGTTGAGAGCCGTATCCGCTGCGATTCGCCGCCCGACAGCGTCCCGGACCGCCGATTCAGGTTCAGATAATCCAAGCCGATCCCAAGCAGCACATCCAGCCGGTCGGTGATCTCCTTCATGACCTGCCCGCCGACCTCGACTTTTTCTTCCGGCAGCCGAACCCCGTCAAAATAGGCGCGCAGGTCGGACAGATGCAGGTTTCCCAGCTCATGTATGTTCATTCCGTTCACCGTGACGAGCGTCCGCTGCGATTTCAGGCGCGTCCCGGCGCATTCTGGGCATGTGTGTTCCACCATCACCTTGCGCAGGTAGTTTTCCATTCCCGTGTGCGCTTCCTGCTTGCGGCGGTAATGGCGGTAATGCCGGTCAATGCGGTTCACAATGCCGTCGAATCGAAACTCATGCCCTTCCCGCCTCTTCTTTTTAGATTCAGGCGGGATCGCCATCGGGAACCGCTCCCCCTTCGTGCCGTAAAGAAGAATCCCTATTGTCTTTGGCGACAGCTTCTCGTACGGGTCGTCCAGGCTGAACCCGTAATGCTGGGAGAGGCTGTACATCATCTGCCCGTCCCATGTGTCGGGGTTGTACTTAAACGCCTCTCTCACAAACGCGCCTTCCCGTATGGAGCGCGATCGGTCCGGCACAAGCAGGTCGGGATGCACCTGCAGATAGGAGCCGAGTCCCGAGCAGGTTTGACAGGCGGCGTCCGGGTTGTTGAACTGAAAATAAGGCGGCGCCGGCTCCCCCATCGTCAAATGGTGTTTGCCGCAGGAGAAAGCGCGGTGGAAAGCCTCTAGATCAATATCCAGCTCCTCGGCGTTGTCGATATGAAATCGTATAAAGCCTTCGCCGAGGGTCAAAGCCTGTTCAATAGACACATGCAGGTTCTTGTCGATCCCAGGCTTGACGACAAACCGATCAACCAGCGCCTCCATATCATATTCGGTGTCCTCGTCCAGTTCGACCTCGTCGCTGATGTCGGTCAATTCTCCGTCGATGTAGAGCCGGCGGTAACCTTTGCCGCGTATCGTTCCGAGCATATACGGATAATCTTCCCCGAAGATTTTCCAGACGGGAGCGCGCAACTCTACGGCGGCGCCTTCAGGCAGCGACAGAACGCGCTCCACCATCTGATGAACCGATTTATAAGCGATGCGCTCTTGGCAGACAGGGCAGCGCGGCTCTCCGACAGCGGCGTAAAGCAGCTGAAGATAGTTGCTGATGTCGGTCATGGTGCCGACGGTGGAGCGCGGGTTGTTCCCTGTCGTTTTTTGTTCAATGGAAACGACGGGCGAAAGTCCGTACACAAAATCGACATCCGGCTTTTTCAGCTGGGCGATAAAACGCTTCGCAAACGAAGAGAGCGACTCCAGAAAACGGCGCTGACCCTCGGCGTACACCGTCTCAAACGCAAGAGACGATTTGCCCGAACCGCTGACGCCCGTTACAACGATCAGCCGATCGCGCGGCATCTCAACATGGATGTCTTTGAGGTTGTTCTCGCGCGCTCCGATCACCTCTATCGTGTTTCTCAAAACCGCATCTCCTCGTCAAAATAAAAGGCGGCTTCCTCCACATTGACGCGGCTTCCTTTTACGAGGCGCATCGGCGCGGAAACCTTGTCGATGTAGCCGCGGTCGGAAAGCCACTCGCAGGCGCTGGTCATCCCTGTTTGCGCGACGCGGCGGAACCGGTCGTTGATCTCGCGCATGGAGCGGGGGCCGTGCGCTTCCGCCAAAAACTGAAACAGGCTCTCAAAGATGTCCTCCACCCGTTCTTCAATGTACCCGTTCACCGCGTCCAGCGCGGCTTGGTTCGCCTCCGCCGTTTTCGGTAGATGAATGAAATCGGTGTAGATCGCGTTGAAGAAGTCGGGGTTGAACCGAATCGCCTGATGAATCACCTCTCGGCGGACAATCTCCCCGCGCGAGATGACCTCTATCCGCGCGAGGCTTTCGACGACCCACATGAGCCACATGAAAGCGTACTCGACGTCGTTCTTCACATAATGCCATTTCTCCGCCTTGACAAGCGTCGGGAACAGCCCGCACGCCTCGCGTATCAGGGCGTTTTCGCGGTCTTTCGCCCCGATTTTCTGCCCGCGTTCTGCATAAAACTGCTCTATCGTTTCGTCATGCGAAAAAAGCAGCGTCGAAAGCTCAATCGTTGACTGAAAAAAGATATTCCGCCCCTCCAGCATTTTTTTGAAGCTGTTGCGCGGATACAGCTGCGCGTGGATGAAGACGTCGTTCTCCACGAGAACATACGAGGTCGGCTTCATCTTCTCGTCCCGCATGACGATATACATGTCGATGTCCGACTTGTCCCACACCTGATCGTAGGCGAGGCTTCCCCACAGGATCGCGGCGAGAACATGGCTGTCCCGTTTCAGTTTGCCGCACAGGGTTTCAACGGCGTCTTGGTATCGGGCGCGGACATCTTCTTGTCGCATCGGCGATGATTCCATCTGGAGTCGTTCAATTTAACGAACGGCGGCGCGCTTCGGTTTCGTCAACGGATGACTGGAGCTTATTGGACGACGGAGCGCGGCGTCGCGTTCAGGCGCGTTACCACAATGCGCTCGCGGTCGATCAGCTCGCCGACTCTTGGGCTAAGCGTCTCTTTCCAGTGCGGGTCGTCGTACACGGCGGCGTAAAGCTGCTCGCGCTGCTCCTCGCTTTCAAAGCGGCGAATCCAGACGTACAGATCGTCCTCTTCCTCCCCGACAAAGCTGCCGATGACGACCATCCCTTTGGAGATCTGGTAAGGGACGATCTCGCCTTCCATGAACTCGACCCATTCGTCCCGTTTGCCCGGTCGGGTTCGATACTGCCTCAATTCAAAAAACATGCTTTCTCCGTTCTTTCCGTTTCAACACAGCGCATGGTGGCATGGTTTCCCGCCCAGTTCAAGCGTCCGCCTCCATTCCCGACTGACCTCATGCTGAAAGTCGGGACATATGGATGACCAAAGACGTTATTCACGGGGAAAAGGCGTCGCCCACCAGACCGTCATTCCCGCGCAAACGGGAATCCAGAGTTTTTCCAGACAGCTGACGCTGAATGACAACGGCGGGGCGTCCCATTAGACCGCCCATGGATCCCCAATTTCCTGCAGCCGCGCCCAAAGCTCCGCCCGCAGCGACTCGACCAGATCGGCGTTTGCGTCCGCGGCGTTGTGCAGCTGGTACAGGTCGGCGTTGTCGTCATGCAGAATGATCTGCTCCTCTTCTCCTTTTCTCTGGACGACGAACGTGTGTTGATGCGTCAATAGACCGCGCCGCTGGACGCCGTTTCCTCCGCCGCCGGCGCCGGCTGTCCAGTAAAGCGCGGAGGTCGGGCGCGCCTGCTCTTCGCCCAAGAGAGCGGGCGCGTAATTTGTCCCCTGAACCTCGTCTGGAATGCGCCCCGCCTCGCCCGTCAACCCTAGAAGCGTCGGCATGAGGTCGGGCGTCCCGATGAGCAGATCGTCTTCCCCTTCAGCCAAACGCCCTGGCCAGCGAACGATAAACGGAACGCGAAACGACTCCGCGTACCAGAGGTCTTTGCCGATGCGCCCATGCGAACCCATCATGTCCCCATGGTCGGCGGTGAAGACAACGATCGTGTTCTCGCGCAGCCCCTCCTCGTCCAACGCCCGAAGCAGCCGTCCAAACTGCTCGTCCACGCCTGTAACGGCGGCGAAGTATTGGCGCATCGTCCGCGCCGCCGCCTCTTCGCCTCGGAAGGTCTGCGCGTCAAAATTGGCGCGGTTCTCCAGCGTCTCCAGCGGCATCTCCTCATACCGCTCCAAGTATCTCGGCGGAACCTGCTGATACGGCGGATGCGGCGGGTTGTGCGAAATGAGAAGCGAAAACGGCTTATCAGGGTCGCGCTCTCCGTTCGCGTTGCGGATATAATCGACCGCGACATCCGTCTCATGCTTCACCGACCACTCCTGCGGCTCAATGCGCTCATGCAGCGCGGCATCGGTCGTCCAGTAATGCGGGTTGAAATGGCGGTCGCAGCAGCCGTAGCTGTGCCAGAAGTCGAACTGATGGCGGCGGCTCGGCGGGGTGTAAGTGTCCCAGATGACGCCGCCCGCGCCGCGCGGTCCCTCCGTATAGGCGTTATGGTCGGGGTTCGGCGGGTCAAGGTGCCACTTGCCGATATACCCCTGCGAGTAGCCCGCTTCCGCCAGAACGTCGGACAGGCAGACGGTCGACTCTTTCAGATAGTTGCCGAGCGCGGAGGTATTTGAGTTGCAGTTCACGACCACGCCGTTTTGATGCGGATATTGCCCTGTCAAGAGCATCGCGCGGTAGGGGCTGCAGACGGGGCGGGTGCTGACCGCATGCGTCAAGACGCGGCTTTCGGCGGCGAACGCGTCCAGATTCGGCGTGTGAACAGGGTCCTCTCCGCGAAATCCGAGCGCCTGAAGACGGTACTGATCAGGAAAAACGAACAGGATATTGGGGCGTTTATTTGTCATCAGTGGCTCCTTTTTCTTTCTTAAATGCGCTGTTTGGGCTGTTTGCGGTAGAATGTTGAGCAGAGCTTTTTGTAGAGGCCGTTGCGTTGAATCAGCTCCTCGTGCTTGCCGATTTCAACGACCCTCCCTTTGTCCAGTACGATGATCATGTCGGCGTTGACGACTGTTGAGAGCCGATGCGCAATGATAAAAGTTGTGCGCGTTTGGGCAAGCTCTTCGAGCGATTTTTGAACCGCCGCCTCCGATTCCGCGTCCAGCGCCGACATCGCCTCATCCAACAGAAAAACGGCTGGATTTTTTAAAAAAACGCGCGCGATAGAAAGCCGCTGCGCTTGACCGCCGGAGAGGCGCGCCCCGCGCTCGCCGACCGCCGTCTCATACCCGTCAGGAAACGACTCGATGAACGCATGCGCATGGGCGCGGCGGGCGGCTTCGCGGACCGCCTTGTCGTCCGCGCCAGGCTTCGCCATGCGGATATTGTCGGCGACGGTACCGGCAAACAGCAGCGTCTCCTGCGGCGCGAGAGCCGTATGCGCCCGAAGCGACTCCAGCGAATAACGGCGCATCGGCTCCCCGTCAATGAGTACCTCGCCCGACGTCGGCTCGTAAAAGCGCGGGATCAGCTGAAGAAGCGTCGTCTTTCCCGCCCCGCTCCGCCCGACCAGCGCCGCGGTTTGACCCGCCTTCACTTTGAAGGACACGTCTTTAAGTACATGGGCGCTGCCGTCGTATGCGAAGGATACATTCCGAAACTCGATCTCGCCGCGCGCCTGATGCAGAACGGCGCCTTGATCTATCGTTTCGCTCGGCAAGGCGCGCGTTTCTTCGATGCGTTCAATGGAGGCGAGTCCCTGCTGAAACTGCGCATGGAACTCTCCGATCTTGCGCAGCGGGTCGATCAGCAGCGCGCTCAACCCGAAATGCGCCAGCAATCCGCCCAGCGTGAGCGTTCCTTGAATCACCGCCCAGCAGCCGATCCCAAACACGCCGCACAGCGCCAACGCCCCAATCAGCTCCGTTGCCGGACCTTGAGCGCCGTACACCCGAACGCGGCGCATCGCTGTGCGGTACATCGCCTGCGTTTCCTCCTGAAAGCGGCGCTTTTCATCCCCCTCCGCGCCGAACGCCTTGATCACCTTCAGCCCTGCGACGCTCCGTTCAAGCCGATTGGCGACGGCGCTCAACTCGCGCTGCATGCGTATGCTGAAACGCCGTATCGCCGTCCCGACAGCGCCGAGAAGCAGCGCGATGAGAGGCGCGAACGCAAGCGTGATGAGCGTCAGCGTCCAGCTGTTCATGAGCATGAGCGCAAAGAAGACAGCCGCCGCGCCGATGGAATGCAGCGCGCCCGAAAACGTGTTGATCGATTGCGTCAGGTGATGGACGTCGCTCACAACGCGCGTCATCAGGTCGCCGCTGCGCTGCTTGGCGATGAGTCCAATCGGGAGCGCAATCAGTTTGGCGTGGAGCTGGTTGCGGGCGGAGGTCATCGCCTTGTAGGTGACGCGCCCTTGCAGATAGGCGCGTCCGTAGGCGGAGACGCCGCGCAGCGCCATCAATCCGACCATCGACGCCAAGAGAATCGTCAAGGCGCGTTGGGCATGGGCGGCGTCCGTCAGGACGACCGAGACCCCCTCAAAAAACGGCTCCAAGCGCAGCAGACGCAGCGGCAGCGGAAAACCGCCCGAACGGTATAGATCCGCCGCGTCCGCCATGAGCGCGACGACATGCACAAGAACCCCCTGAAGAAACGCGCCCAGCAGAGCCAGCAACAGCGCCAGCAGCAGCGAGCCGAAATGCGGGCGTATCCATCCCCATGCGGCTGTCCACCGTTTCATGATGCGCGAACCTTTTCAAACGCGGCGATGAGTCTCGGCGAGTCGGCGGCGTAGGGGCTTCCGTCAAAATCGCCGAACCAGCGCATCGGACGCAAGCCCGCCGATTCCGCCATCGCGCGCAGTTCAGGCGCGGTGTAGAAACGGGTCTCGCGCGTCCAAGAACGGGCGGCTCCGCGCAGGGGCATGACGATTCGCGCGTCGCGCGCCTTGCCCTCCAGCGCGTCGAATTCCGCCTCGGCGAGATAGAGCGCGTCGTCCGTTCTCCACCAGTTGCGCCGTCCGTCCAGCTGCGCGGCGGCATACGGGTTCCAGGTTTCAATGAGCGCGATCCCGTTCGGCGCCAGCGCGGCGCTGATGGACGCCAGAGCCGCTTGGTCTCCCTTTAACCCCAGCAAGCCGAAGGAGGCGAACAGACAGACCGCCGCGTCGAACGCCTCGACAAACGGCAGCGCGCGCATATCGGCGCGGAGAAAGAGCGCGGCGGAGTTTGAAGCCCGCGCGCGTTTCAAAAGCGGAAGCGACCGGTCCACGCCGACGACGCGAACGCCGCATTCCGCCAGCAAATGCGCATGCCGACCCGCCCCGCAAGCCACATCCAAGACGCGGTCGTCAGGCGTCAGCTCCAGCGCCTCCATCAGAAACTCCGCCTCAGGGATCGTCTCCTCGCGGCTGGGCATCTCTCCTAAAAAATAGTCTTCGCCCCACATGCCGCTGTCGTTCGTCATCGGTCGTTCTGTTCGAGGGAGAGCCATGCCGCTTCGTCAGGCGTCAGTTGAACCGCCTCTCCTTCGATGCATGATCTTAATTCCGCCATGCTGCGCGGTCCGACCAGCGGATAGACGGCAAAGTCAAGCGCGAGCAGATACGCGAGCGCGATCTGTATCGCCGAGACGCCTTTTTCGTCGGCGAGCTGGCGCGCCCTCTCCAGCTTGGCAAAGTTCTCGTCCGAGTAATAGACGCGGACCATCTCGCCGTTGGAGCGGTCGTCGGGGGAGAACTGCCCGCCGAAGAAGCCGCCCGCCTGCGCCGACCATGAAAAAACGGGAAACTGCGTCGCGCGCCGCCATGCAATGTCGTCGGCGTCTAAGGAGCGGACGCCGCCCCAGCGCGGCTCGTTCGGAACGGCGAGGCTGATGTTTTCGCTGGAGCCGATCATGCCGACAAGTCCGCGCTTGTCTGCGCATTCGTTCGCTTCAATAATGCGGCGCGTCGTCCAGTTGGAGCCGCCCCAGGCGCGTATTTTGCCAAGGTCGATCTGTTCGTTGACGCTCTCCACAATCATTTCTATCGGCTTGGACGGGTCGTCGCGGTGCAGCATCCAGATGTCGATATAATCGGTTCGCGTCCGTTCCAGGTTGCCGGCGACGCCTCGGCGGATTCCGTCGGGCGCGATTTCGTTCAGGTCGATGCACGCTTTGTTTAAGAGGACGATCTCGCCTCGGTTCCCGCGCGCCTCAAACCAGTCGGCGATCGCCGGTTCGGAGCCGTACACTTCGGCGGCGTCCAACAGGTTTCCGCCCGCCTCCCGCCATGCGTCCAACATTTCGAAGGCGTCTGGACGGGGGGCGGTTCTAAAGACCATCGTTCCAAGACCGACGCATGAGACGTCTCGGTTCAGCTGCTGTAAGAAGCGGGTTTTCACAAAGCGTTCTCCGTATATTTGAACATATGATGCCTTTCTGCGCCGTTTGGGTCAAGAGGCGGGTTGCTTGGGCAGTACTCCCATGCGATGATCTTCATTTTTTAACCCTAAAGCGTCTCGCGCCGCCTGTCGTCATTCCCGTGAAAACGGGAATCTTAGGCGTCGCAGACGCCGTCCATATGGCGTCTGTGATCAACATCATCGCATGAGCGTACTGCCGTTGCTTGACCTTCCCGCCTCCGCGGAAATAATAAGGTTTGACGCGCGCATGCGTCTCTGCTAAGATGAAAATACGGCGGACAGTTCGCGGGCGTTGATAAGATTGTTGACGCGCGTCAGATTCTCTGCTACGATAATTTTTGGAGCGAATTCGTTGCGCGGAGAAAAGACATTGACCCGGCAACGAATCGCTGCTAGAATACAAAGTGAGGCGGAGTTCGTTGCCCGACAAAAAGATGTTGACAAGCAAACGAGTTTCCGCTATGATGAATGGAGGCGGTCGAGATGAGCTTGACCGTCGCAACATAACTTACGAGAAAGGCAACGTATGATGTTTCAAAACACATGTCAAGCCACACACACACAATTTTCGCGCCAACTGGGTTGGCTCTGGGCTGACCGTTCTTCTCTTCCTTTTCTTCTCGCTCGCCTTCGCCTTCACCACAAGCGCGCATGAATGGCAGCAAGAGACCGGGCCCGTATCCATGCACCAGTTCGCGACAAACGAGTACCTTTACAGCGGCCGCAACCTTGGCGATGCCATTTCAAACGCCGAACACCACTCGAACTCAGGAGTTCGTCAAACGAATCCTGAGCACCTTTACGCTCTCGTCTACACTGGCGGGAATGGGAGCCATGGCCCAGCGGAATGGGCGCCCCTCGAAAATGTCGGCGGAATAAATTCCTCGTCTCAAGCGCCAATATCAAAGCGGTATTGGCATTGGTACACGGAGGCTGATTCACATGGACATGCGAGCGCGTGGTTTGATGAGACGGCGACATGCGGTAAGTTGGGCAAATATACTCTTCGTCTGACTTACTGGATTGACGCCGTTGTCAACCGGTCAAATATGACGGGCGAGCAGGAGACTGTAGTCATGGAGAGAGATTATCTCCGGATCTGGAACGGAAAGACATGGAATTGGGAGTATGTGCACTCCCCGGACAAGACCATTGCTGACGAGACAGAAGGCTCAGGGTACGTTCGCATAAAGCCTTCCGACGCGCAACATGATGCCAAGCACGCCGGATGGGGAAGGGCGTCAGTCACAGGCCTGCCCACACCCGGAGATCTGAACGCGTGGTTCGACAGCCCCGTTCCCTGATTGAGGGGTCCGAGAAAGGAGACTTGACATGACTCGAAAAATAACCATCGCCGCGGCGCTGGCGGCGGCAGTTCTCCTTGCCGCGCTCATCTGGCTTTCGTTGAGGGACGATCCCATGCTGTCTGAAACGTCGACGCCCTTGGAGGGCGTCGACGGCGGAGACGCCGCATTGATGGAAGAGGCGCCATCTCCCGTTCAGCCGCAGGAGACGCCCGCGGCTGACGGGGAGCCGAGCGCCGATTCGGGGGCGCCCGAATCGGACACGGGACCGTACAAGTTTGAACGCTGGGAAGACGCGGCGAACCATTATGCGGAGCTGGTTGGGCTTGAGTACGACGCGCAGATAGCGGCGGGCGTGGATCCGGATAAAGCGGAGTCGCAAGCATTCCATGACGTCCAAGAAAAAATCTTTATCGGTAGAGAAGACCCCGCTCTCGCTGAGGCGTTGGAACAGTACCTGCCGTATTCTGACTCCGTGCCGATGGAAGAACGGACGGAAAAAAGGATGCCATTGAAAGAGTACGGGACGACACGATTTCTTGTCCGCGCGGGTCGTTTGCCGCCCCTGGCATTGAAGGCTGGCTCGCTCAGCCTCCCCAACGGAGAGCGTTACTACTTCGACCATGACGAGGAGGTGGTTGTGATATGGCAAACGCGGCACGTCCCTGCAGATACGGAAGAGGGTCGACAGATGCTGGCGCAGATGGAAAAGGATTGCGCGGAGTTGGAAACCAAGCTGACGCATGACCCTGGAAATACGGAGACGCTGGAAGCTATCGCAGCCTTACAAACGTGGATGGTCGATATGAGAACGCCCCAACTGAAAAACCGCTGGAAAGAGGTGCGGATTGGTCTAGGCCCCGAGGAGATAAAACGCAGGGCGAGGGAACGCAGTCAACTACGGGGGCCGAGGCCTAAGCCCAAGCCTGAAGATCTTCAGCCTTCTAGTCCAGATTTACGGCTGACGGTGTTGGACTTTGGCGTCATTAATGAATGAGGCCATGAAGCGGCGAGCTGGGGGAAGGCGCTATCCCCCAGCTCAACGGCCATGGGGTCATGCTCCTCATACCGCCGATGGAACCATCCGACCTGCGCCTTCGCGCCGTTCTTAGCCATTTGCGGCTTATTCGGAATGCGCGTCTAGGTCCAGCGCCTTCAGATACGCCTCAATCTCTCTAGTCGCCTCGGCGGCGTATTCGGCGGGGACATAGATGATTCCCCATGCGTCTTCGTTCCATGAGCTCGGTATGGCGCCGTATGCCGGGATGGAGCGTTCCTCTAGCCGCGCGGGGATCTCCGCCGCCTCCAGAACGCCCATCAGCATGACGCCGGCGACCGGGTGCGGCGCGCCGACCGCCTTCACCCAGTCGATGCGCTCCACCATGGCGGGGGCGTCTTCATGCCGCGTCTGTTCCAGCGCGCCGCCGCATTCGCCGCAGGTTGACGCGCCGCCCTGTGAAGCGGTCGTAGAAACGTTGTTGACATCTGCGCCGCAATGGGGGCATCGACTCATGTTTCACCCTTCAATATAGGCGTCTTCTGTTGAGAGGATAGAATGTTGGGGCGTCTGCGTCAAGCGGCGCTGTCTGACCTCATGCAGAAAGTTGGGACATTTGAACGACCAAAGTCTTTATTCATGGGAAAAAGACGTTGCTAACCAGGTCGCCATTCCCGCGCAAGCGGGAATCCAGAGACCGCCGCAGAAGACGTCCGCGTTCGCATGCCGACATGTCCCAACTTAAGACGTAAGGTCAGGAAGTCCGGTTGACATTGCGTCCGCATTCGCGTATAGTGTAGGCTGTGTGTTGAGGCGACCATCGAAAGTTGGCATAACGCGGTATGAAAACGATTTGCGGTTCTGAAAAAAAGCGGCTCTTGCTTGCCGTTCTTCTGGCGCTGGCGGCGCTCCCGTTTATCTCCTCGCATGCGCAGCGTTCCAAGTTGACGCTCTCCGAGGACGCGGAAGCGATTCGGCAAGCCGTCGAGATCGATCGGATCAAACGCGATATGGCGCGTCTAACGGCGCTGGAGTCGCGCATCGTCGGCTACCCAGGAGCCGACAGCGCCGCAAAGTATGTGTTCGACCGGTTCCATGATCTTGGGCTAGAGGAGGTTGAGTCGCGCTCCTTCTCCGTCGCAACGCCCGTGGAACGCGAAAGCGGACGCCTGACCGTCTCATCAAACGGAACGGTACTGCGCCAGATTGATGTGCGTTCGATCTGGCCGAATTTGGCGCGCACCTCCTTCATTCCGAACGGGTTGAAACGGCGCGTCGGGCAGGGCGAAACGTTAGCCTCCCTCGCCTCCGACTACCGCGTCAGCGCGGACGCCATCGTGAACGACCCGCGCAACGCCTCCCTCCGCGGTCAACGCAGCGACGGCTTAGACAACGACAACGACGGCTATGTGGACGACGCCGATCTGGACGGAGAGATCACGCCTGTAGAAGGCGCGCCGATCTTCATCCCAACAGGCGGGCTTGAAGGGCGTTTGGCATACGGCGGGACAGGCGACCTGTCCGATTTTGACGGGCAGCCGATCGGCGGCTTCTGGGTCTCTGTTCAACCGGGCGACACGTTGGAGTCGGTCGCGCGCCGCCACCGCGTGACGACCGGCGCCATTCTGGACGACATCCTAAACCTGCATTTGAGCCGCTCAACGGACGGCATCGACAACGACGGAGACGGCGAAATCGATGAGGACGGCGAAATCGATCCACTCTCCACCATCGCCGGCTGGGCGTCCGACGGGATCGACAACGACGAGGACGGTAACATTGACGAAACGGCGGATGAAGACCCCGCCAAGGCGGACGAAGCTTCCCTTTTCATACCGCAGGGCGCCGTCGCTCTCATCGACTTCAACGCCAGCTCCAACTGGATCAACGCCGCGATGCTGGGCGCGCAGGCGGTCTTGTTCATAGAGCCTGAAGACACCTTGCGCGGCGCGGCGGAGAACAAGTTTTTGACGGTGCCGGCAAGCATTCCCCGCTTCTGGATCGGACGCGACGACGCCGAATTTTTATTGAAAGAGATGGACGCCGGCGCGGCTTTGGACGCCCAGCTCACCTGCGATGTGCGCTGGGAAAGCCGGCAGGGGCAGAACATCACGGGGCTTCTGCGCGGGAGCGATCCGTCTCTCCGCGACGAGCTGATTGTCATTCAGACCTATTACGATTCGATGTCGGTCGTTCCGTCTCTGGCGCCGGGAGCGCAGACGACCAGCGGCATCGCAGCGATGCTGGAACTGATACGCCTCTTGAGCCAGCCGGAATTCCGCCCTAGCCGTTCGGCGCTGTTTTTGGCGACGGGAGGGCATTTTTCAGGCTTGTCAGGCATGCGCGCTTTCATGGAGGGGTTGAGTCAAGACAATGTCGAGGCGATGCGGGAACTTCGGCGCGACCTGAATTCCGACGCCATCGAGTTTTCCGAGCTGGGGCGCAAGATCGCGCTGTCGATTGACCGCGGCTATCTGGTCGAGTTTCCGCCCGCCTTCTTTCACCGGGTGGAGGCGCTGTCGACCGATCTGAAATCGGTTGAGTTGAGTTTAGAAGATTTGAGCGCCGTTCAGTCGCGCGTGGATCGGTTAAAGGAGCAGCAGCGCTCCTTTAAAGAGGATGAGCGGAAACGCACGACGGTTGACCTTTCCAAAAACCGCGACCGCCAGGAGTTCACCGACGAGGAGCGCGCCCTTCTGGACACCGGTTTGGCGCGGGCGGAGTTTTTAGGCATTCAGACGGCGCAGTTTTTAAAGGGCATCGCGGCGCGCGTCGGCGACTTGAAAGCGGCCGCCTTGCGGCAGGCGCGCGACACGGAGCGGCGGCAGATCATCGACATTGCGCTGCCGTTGGCGAAGGTGGATGTCTGGGCGATGGACGCCATCGCCGAAAGCCTGGCGAAGGGGGAATACGGCGGCGAATATCCGCGCGATGAAACCGATTCGATTCTCCCGCTTTATCTGCGCGCCGAACTGTTGAGTTCCGCCCCGCAGATGCCGACCGCCGCCATACCGGGCTACGGACAGATCGACCCGAACGAGGCGCTGGCAAGCCTAGCGGAGCCGCAGGCGCTGGAAGATTGGGAGATCGAAAGAGGGCGCATCGCCCGCATGTATGTCCCCGACAAGATACTCGGACGGCACCTGACAGCGCTGGAGCTGGGGCGCATTCGCCGGGCGCGCGCCGCGCTGCATGAGCGGGAACTGGACAGCGAGAGCTACCTGTCCGACGAGAGGCGGCTGCTGAATACGGCGCTGGAATCGGCGGCCGCGTTTGAAACCTCCGGCGAACGCGACGCCGACATAGAAGCGATGGACGGCTTGCTGGACGGGTCGTTTCGAGACGCGAAACGTCTGCTGGAGATGTACTTAACCGAAGACGAACTGGCGGCAATGGGGCGCATATACGAAGAGATGCGCGACCCGAAGGCGAAGGAGGCGGCGTCCCGCGAGGCGGCGCGCTATCTGGAGATCGCCCGCCGGCGCATTGAGTGGGAGCCGCGCCGCATTGAGCAGCTGTTGACGCTGTCGGAGTCGGACAGGCTCCAGCGCGAGTTTCGCCATGAAGAACGGCTTGCCCTTCGCCGCCATTTATCTCAAGAAGACATGAAAACGCTGGAGACGGCGCGCCGCCAGCTGTTCGCGGAGCATGAGGAAAAATCGCTTCTGGAAAAGGCGCTGCGTCAGGCGCGCAACGACATCTTGGAGCTGAACCGCCTGGCACAAGAGCTGCCCTCCATGGACAGAGCATACAACGAAGACGAAAAACGGCTCCTGCGCAACAACCTCCTGACGATGCGCAACTCGCGCGTGCGGAATGTACATAAACGTGTGGAGCGGCTCTCGCGCATCGACACGGCGGAGTATTCAGAACGCATCGGCAATGTGATTCAGTCGCTTCAGCTTCAACAGGAACTGGGGCAGTATTATCAGTCGCTTGTCGTCTCGCTGGATTTGTCAACGCAGAGCAAAGATTTCGGCGTCTTTTACAAGGGCTGGTTTTACGACGACAACCGCGAATTCAGCCTGCGCCGAGAATATGCCCCCATCGGCAATAAGCTGTCCGAATATGCGTTGAACGCGAACCTGAAGCGGAACCTTGAGACGCTGCGCAAATTTCCCGACGACCATATCAAACAGGCGATTTTAACAAGTCAATGGGCGGTCGCCGACCGCTTAGCGGCGCTGGAGGAGCTGGAAGGCAAGACGCTTGAAACGCTTGTCTTTGACCATTACGACACGCTCAAAACGCTCGGCGGCGTGAGCCGTTTGATGAAGCTGCAGTTTGAAGACATGCGCGAGAAAGGCGAGCCGTCCAAAACGATGTTGAAAGACATCGACTACATCCGCAAGGAGGCGGAGCGGTTCGTCCGCAACGACATACGCGAGACGCGCCGCCGCCGCAAATCGACGAAACGGCTTTTCGCGCGCGTTGAAAAGATGCTGGCGCTCAAGAATGTTCCCATCGAAGAGCTGACGGAGGAGGAGATCAGCGACCTGCGCGCCTTGACAAGCATGGCGGGCATCCGCTCCGAGACCAACTTTGTGAACGCCATCAGCGCCAGCGGCGGCAACACTTGGCAGACCTACATCCCCGGCAAGATCGCCTTCGACTCGGAGGTGGCGACGCTGTCCGGCAAAACAGGAATCGCGTTCGCCACCGTGAACGACGGGCGCGTTTATACCGACACGCCGCTGGACACCTACGACAGGCTCAACTTTGAAAACCTAAGCGAGCAGGTACAGACGCTCGCGTCTCTCATGGTTCAGACGCTGCGCGATCCGAAGATGCCGACCTCGGCGCGCGTCGGCAACTTTTATGTGACGCTCACCGGGCGTGTCGTCGAGTATGACGCGCGGGAGAGCGCCGTTCCGCAGACGCCCGTTCAGGACGCGGTCGTCATCGTGCGCCGCCGCAACAAAACGATGATGGGCGTCCGCGGCGACCTGACCGTATTAGGCAACCAGAAAGGCAAGTATGTCGTCAGCGGCTTGGCGATGGAGGGCAGGGCGACGCGCCGTCCAGGCGGGCGGCAAACGGTCGAGGCGTTTGTTCTCGACAAAGATTCGGGCGATATTGCGTATGCGCCCGACCTGGGCGAGTTCGGCGACAAGATCTATCCGCGCAATGTGGCCGTGAACCGCCGGCGCGTCGGCGCAAATGTGGTCGCGTTTCCATGCGTCAGCACCACGATCTACGATCTTGTCGACCAGCGCTATCTGCGTACGCTGACCTCTCTGCAGGTGTTTGACGCTTTTCGGGACGCGCCGCCGGAGCGTTACGGGGCGTCCGCGCCATGGTCGCAGCCGATGGTGTCCGCGGCGGAGCCGATCGCGCTGGTCTATTCGGAACCGGGCGCGCGCGTCAAAATCAGCATGACGTCGGGGCTGCTCGGCAAGCTGCTGCTTCTGGTGAAGGCGACCGAGACGAACGTCGAAAACCCGACGCTTTACACAGGCGAAGGGTATCTGGCGCTTGAAAACGGCTCCATCCGCGTCACGCCGTATGTGGTCGTTCAGGACATGTGGCGTCTGGACGAGGCGCGCATCGGCATGTACAGACGTTACGGCATCAGCAACCAGCGCCTAGAGGAGCTGCATGGCGAAGCGGCGCGCCTGCTGAACGAGGCGGAGACGCTGCTCGCGGCGAACGAATACTCTGCGGCGCTCAAAAAGGCGCGCGCGGGATGGGGCAACGAATCGATCGCCTATCCAGACGTCAAAGCGACCGGCAACGATGTGATCCGCGGCGTCATGTTCTACCTGTTTCTGCTGCTGCCGTTCTCGCTTTTTGGGGAACGGCTCCTCTTTTCAGCGACGAATATCAACAAGCGCATCCTTTACACCTTCGGCATCTTCTTAGCCGTCTTTTTCTTTTTAAGCCGCGTCCATCCGGCGTTTGAGATCGCCGAGACAGCGTTCATCATCCTGATCGCGTTCATCATTCTCGCGCTCACCATCGTTGTTATCTCGATCATTTTGCGCAAGTTCAACGAGCAGCTGGAGCAGATGCGGCGGGAGAAGTCGCGCATCTACAAGGCGGATGTCGGGCGCCTGTCGGCGAGCGCGGCGGCGTTCTCTCTCGGCATCTCCAACATGCGCAAGCGGCGCGGGCGCACCCTGTTGACCTGCGCGACGCTCATCGCCCTCACCTTTACGGTCATCTCCTTCACCTCGGTTCGGACGGAGATACGGGCGCACTCAACGCGCATACCGGGCGTGACGCCGAGCTATCAAGGCGCGCTGATACGCGATCAGTACTGGCGCCCGCTGGAGGAGCCGGTCGTCGAAGGCGCCAAGACAAACTTTTCTAAATCGACCATCGAAGCGCGCGCGGACGGCGAGACGTACCAGATAGAAGCGACCAACGTCGTCGCCCCGCGGGCATGGTATGAGTCGGCAAGCGTCGGAAACCAGTCCTCCATCCGCATCGAAAGCCTCATGGAGCCTGACAGGGCGTACAACGCCGCTATGCTGGTCGGCATGGCGCCCGAAGAAAAGCGGGTAACGCGCATCGATTCGAAGCTGGCGTACGGACGCTGGTTTGAGGAGAACGAGCGGGACGCCTACGTGTGCGTTCTGCCGAAGGGAATGGCGGACTCGCTTGGAATCACGGAAGAAGCGGTTGTGAATGAGACGGCGCAGGTTCGACTTCTCGGCGCCGATTTCACCGTCGTAGGCGTTCTCGGCATCGACTTCAAGGAGCTGCGCGATCTGGACGGCGAAGAGCTGACGCCTGTCGACTACACGCTCCTCCAGCAGCAGCAACAGCGGCAATCGACCGATGAGACGCTGGAGGGCGAGCTGCAGAAATATCAGCACCTTCCGCCTGATCAGATTGCGGTCATACCTTATCAGCTGGCGCTCGATTCAGGCGGCAATGTGAAGTCGGTTGCGGTCAACATGCAGGATCTGAACAAGGAGCTTCCCGAAGGCGTCTCGGTAGAGCAGAAGATTGACGCGGTCATGGCGCCGATCATGAAGCGGTCGGGCTTGGACTTTTTTGTCGGCAAGGGGCGCAACGTCTATCTTTACAGCTCCATTGGCGGCTCATCGACGGAGCAGATGAGCAACCTGTTCATTCCGATTTTGATTGCCGCGCTGATTGTGTTGAACACGATGCTGGGCGCCGTCTATGAGCGCGTCCGCGAGATCGGCATCTACAGCGCGGTCGGTTTGGCGCCCGTCCATATCGCGTTTTTGTTCATGGCGGAGGCGTGCGTCTATGCGGTTTTGGGAGCGGTGGTCGGATATTTGATTGGTCAGGCGACCGCATGGACCCTTGTGCAGACAGGATGGCTCGCCGGTTTGACGCTCAACTATTCGGCGCGTTCGACGGTCTATGCAACGATGATCGTTATGTTTGTTGTTTTGGCGTCAACGCTCTACCCGGCGATTAAAGCGGGGCGCATGGCGGTGCCGGACATTGAACGCAAATGGAGGCTGCCCGACCCGGACGGCGACGAGTGGAATTTTGATCTGCCGTTTACGGTTTTGGGCGAAGAGGCGCTTGGACTGAACATCTTCATGCGCGACTATTTTGAGGCGCATGCGGATGAATCGGCAAGCGACTTTTACGCCGACAATGTAACGTTTAAACGTGAACGTCCAGAGGGAGAGTCTAAGGAGCAGTTTGCAATTGAGATGATGATCTGGCTTGCGCCGTACGATCTTGGAGTGAGCCAGCGGATCAGTTTGCAGACGTCGCCCGTCGGGGGCGAGGAGGAAGACCTGTGCCGCATTCACCTGACGATCTACCGCGAGAGCGGGGAGATCGCGTCGTGGAAGCGGGTCAACCGGCGCTTTCTCAATTTGATACGCAAGCAATTGTTGATATGGCGCACCTTCAATGTGGAGCTGCGGGGCGAGTTTCACGCGCGCGGACGCGAGGAAAGCCAGCCCGCGTTCGCTTCCGACTAAACATGGCGCCTTAGAGGGAGTCGAGTGGCAAGACAACGCAGATCGGAGTCCTTGGCTGAGGAGATGCAGTCATGGGCAAAACGTTATGAGACGGACGAGGGGCATCGCCGTTTTGAATCGGGCTTGACGCTGAAGGTGCTGCTCGGCGCCTTTTTCGTCGGCTTTCTGATGATGCCCGGCGCGTTGTACCTGTCGATACAGACGGGTCAAGGCGCGGGCGGGGCCGCGGCGCCGTGGGTCGCGGTGATTCTGTTTACGGAGATCGCCCGCCGATCCTTTCAAACAGCGCGCCGCCAGGAGCTGTATATCCTGCTCGCGTTGACAGGCGCCGCCGTCGGCGCGGGGGGACAGTACAGCCACTACATCTTCGACTCCTACTTCATCAACTCGCAGCAGGCGGAATCGTTTGAGGTCTCGGACAAGGTGCCGGACTGGTCAATACCGCCCAAAGACTCGGAGGCGCATGCGGAGCGGTCGCTGCTGCATAAGGACTGGTGGATCGCCGCCCGCGACAAACGAACCGTGTTCGGCATCGCCGTCGGTCCCATCACGCTCATGCTCATCTTGCAGCTGTTAGGGAGGATGCGCCATCTCTCCGGCAGCTACTTCTTATACAGGCTCACCGCCGACTTTGAGAAACTGCCGTACCCGATGGCGCCCGTACACGCCCAGGGCGCGACCGCTTTAGCCGAAAGCACGACGAAGACGGAGACATGGCGCTGGCGGGTTTTCAGCATCGGCTCCATCATCGGCATGGCATGGGGCGCGGTGTATGTCGGCATACCGCAGGTGAGCGGCGCGCTGGGCATGTCGGAGCCGCTGCGCATCATCCCCATTCCGTTTATCGATTTCACGCAGAGCGTCGAGAGCTTCGCCCCGACAGGCGTCTTCGCCATCCATACGGACGCGAGCCAGATCTTGCATGGGTTCGTCATGCCGATTCCTGTTGTGGTGGCGCAATTTGTGGCGGCATGTTTTTCGCAGTTTATCCTAAACCCGTTTCTGTACCGCCAAGATATACTGAACACCTGGGAACCAGGCATGGATGTCCGGGTGACGATGCTGCGCAACAGCCTCGATTTTTGGATGAGTTTTGGGTACGGGCGCAGCTTCGCCTTTGCGATTTTAGGTTTAGGCACCATCGCGTCCATGCTATGGGCGCGTCGGAGAAGGCAGGCGAACGCGCAGGCGCCGGGAGTCGGAGAAGGCGGCACATGGAAAGTCCCGGCGGGGCGGGGCGACTTCCCGCTCTGGGCGACGCTGCTCATCTGGGCGTTGGGCATGGCGGGCTATGTGTATGTGGTTCACCGCCTCATCCCGAATTTCCCGCTCGCGTTTCTGCTCGGCTTCGGTTTCTTATACACGCCGCTCAACTCGTATATCAGCGCGCGGACATTCGGCATCATGAGCCGCGACCTGTTCGATATACCGTATATCCGCGAGGCAACCTTTATTCTCAGCAAATACGACGAGATCGACATCTGGTTCGCCCCCTTCCCGAACGAAGACTACGGAACGGAGACGGAGCGGTGGCGCGTTCTGGAGCTGACCGGCACCACCTTTACAAGCCGCGTTTTGGCGGATTTCATCGCCTGGCCCGTGCTGCTCATTGCGGGCATTGCGGCGTGGCATTTCATCTGGAAGCTGGCGCCGATTCCGTCCGCGCAGTACCAGTTTTCGCAGATGATGTGGCCCATCTTTGCGACGCAGCGCGCGCTCTGGATCACCGCCCTGCGCGACGGACACAGCGAACAGCTGCAGGCGATACGCCCCGCCTTTGTGATGGTCGGCATGGTCGCGTCGCTGGGGGTGTACGGGTTGAGCGTCGCGGCGCGCCTGCCGTATAAACATATCGCGGGGTACGGGTTCATCGGCGGTCTCGGCGCCGACCCTGGGCAGTTTTTATTGCAGTTTGTCGGCGCGCTTGTCGGGCGGTATGCGATGATCAAGCGGTTTGGGCGGAACCGCTGGTCTCGGTACAACCCTGTTCTGCTGGCAGGCTTCTGGTGTGGACTGGCTCTAGTCGGGATGGCGGGCGTCGCCTTAGACCTGATCCAAAAATCGGTCATTGTGAAGCCGTTTTGACGCCGCGCATGAACGCATGAAATGGGAGAAAAGCCGCCATGTTGGACGGCTGGGTACGATTTGGATGGCAAGGGATGTCGGCGGAGATGCCGGCGGACTGGGAGCTGGCGGGCGCCCCAAAGACGCATGATCCATGGGAAGGCTATCTCCGCCTAGACGACGCCAATCAGCCCCGCCTTGAGCTGAAATGGAGCAAAGCGCAGCGCAAATTCAACCTAGATAAAACGGCAAACCAGTATCTGAAGGGCGTTCAAAAAACCTACCGAAAACAGATCGGAAACATTGAAATACGGCGCGACCGCCGCTTGATCCCCAAATCGGGCAAATACGCCGCGTTTTATGAAAACAAAGAAGCGCTTTTTTTCTCATGGAAAGGCGGATACAGGGCGTTCGGCGCTGTCATGCGCTGCGAACATTGCTGCCGCGCGGTCATGATACAGGCGATCGGACCGCCCAGCGGCGAAAATCTGCGTCAAACCGCGTCGCGCATCTTCAGCTCGTTTCGAGACCATCCCGAAAATGGACTCAACCTATGGACAGCATACGGATTTGAGGTCGAAACGCCGAGGCGGTTCCGCCTTGAAAAAACGCAGTTCATGAACGGGTATATTCTAATGTCGTTCACGGACGGGTCGCGGCGCATCGCTGTTGAACGCTACGGGCTGGCGGACGCGCTGCTTGAGAACGCGAGCCTAGACGACTGGTTCCGCGGCGCCTATCGAAAAGAGATCAAAGGCTCCGTCCTGGCTGCCGATCCTGTTGAGGAGATGGGCGGCGTCTATCGGCTATGGGATGTGCGATTCCCGAAGCCGTGGGAACGGAGCTACCGCCGTCCGACGACGCGCGGCTACTTCTGGAACGATGAAACAACGAACCGCATTTATGTCGCCCGCGCGACCGGCAAGGGGCCGCTTGAGCGGTGGATACGCCCCATCGCAGAGAGCATGCGCGGCTGATGGGGCAGGCGTTGAACCGCGCGCTGACCGCCCTCCGCTTGAAAAAGCGTCCGCCGGTTCAGCGCAACCGCGCGGATGTGCTCAAATCGGTGCCGTTCCGCAACCCGAAGGTGAAGTGGGAAACGGACGAACGCGGCGAGGTGTCGCTCATCATACCGGCGGATCAGAAGCGTCTTTTCCGCATTTTGATTCGGGTGATGGATCTGCCGAAAACGCGCGTTGTGGCGCTGGACAAGGTCGGTTCGTTTGTGTGGCGGGAGTGCGACGGGGAGCAGACCTTTGAGCAGATTGCGCGCCGTTTATCGGAACGTTTTCGAATGACGCGCCGGGAGTCGGAGACGTCGCTGGCGGCGTTCTTCCGCAATCTTGGAAAACGCGGTATACTGGCATTTGCCGCGCCAGAAGCGGCTAAAGAAGCTATCCAACAAGCAAAACGAGGAAAGGCGGGCAAAAGACGATGATTCCAGAGCAAGCGGCCGCCGCGGCGGCGCCGTCACAGATTGTCGAGAACGCGGTGCGCGTTCGCAACGTTGTCAAGAAATACGAGATGGGCGATGTGGTCGTAGAGGCGCTGCGCGGGGTGAACTTAGAGATACGGCGCGGCGAGTATATCTCCATCGTCGGTCCGTCCGGTTCGGGCAAGTCGACGCTCTTCAACATGGTCGGCGGACTCGACAAGCCGACGGAGGGGCGCGTCTACATTGACGAGGTGGACATCGCGCAGCTGGACGCCTATGAGCTGGCATGGCTGCGCTGCCGCAAGATCGGGTATATTTTTCAAACCTTCAACCTGATACCGGTCATGACGGCGCTGGAAAATGTGACGCTGCCAATGATCTTCGCAGGCGGCACGGGGGACGATTCCATTGAGAAAGGGGCGCAGATATTGGGCATGGTGGGGCTGGGCGACCGGCTTCGGCATAAGCCGGTGGAGCTGTCGGGCGGTCAGCAGCAGCGCGTCGCCATCGCGCGCGCTTTTGCAAACGATCCGTCCATCATCTTGGCGGACGAGCCGACCGGCAACCTGGACACAAAGACAGGAATCGAGATCATCAACCTGTTGAGAGAGCTGAACGCGGAGAAGAACACGACGATCATCACGGCGACGCATGACTTGAAAATGCTGGATGTGTCCGACCGCATCATTCATATTCAGGACGGGCGCGTTTCTAAAATCGAGACGCGCGAGGAAGCGAATCTTGATGTGGGGAGACTGGACGGACAGGAAGTGGGGTAAAAATGTACCGAAACTTATCGCCCGGCGCCGTCGGCATTCATGCCGACACGATTGAAAAGGGGCTGCATTACGCAAAGATCGGCGGTTTTCAGGGGCTTGACCTGAATCTGGGTCAAGCGCATCAACTGGGGGCGTCGGCGGTCAAGGAGATGTATGACGAGGCGGGAATCCGCATCGGCGCATGGCCGCTGCCCGTTCACTGGAACGGAACCGACGCGCAATTTTACGAAAGCCTGTCCAAGCTGCCGGAACACGCGCAGCTGGCGGCGGAGCTCGGATCATACCGCACGATGACATGGGTCGCGGGATGGTCAAACGACAAAACGCGGCAGGAGCAGTTCGACTTCTTCGTCCGCCGATTCGGCCTGACGGCGAAGGTTCTGCTCGACTACGGGTGCGTTCTCGGTCTTGAGTTCATCGGTCCGCACACCTCGCGCCGCGGCGCCCGATACGGCTGCGTCTATACGATGGACGCGATGCTCGCGATCGGATGCGCCATCGGCACAGGCAATGTCGGGCTGCTGCTTGACTGCTGGCACTGGTACACCTGCCAAAGCACCCTCACCGACCTGCGCCAGCTGGTCGCGGAGGAGGTGGTCTATGTCCATGTGAACGACGCGCCGGCGGGCGTGGATGTCTTAGAGCAGATCGACAGCGTCCGCTGCCTGCCGGGCGAAACAGGCGTCATCGATCTGGTCGGCTTTCTGCAGGCGCTGAACGAGATCGGTTTTGACGGTCCCGTCACCCCAGAGCCGTTCAGCAAAAAGCTGAACAGCATCGAAGACAAGGACGAAGCGGCGCGCGTTGTCGGAAACGCGCTCAAAGAGGTGTGGGATCAAGCGGGGCTGGACTGAAACCATGCCCAACCAGGAAGAGCGTTACGACAACCCGCTCTTTGAGAGCGAGGAGGCGCCGACGGAAACGCGGCGCCTCTTGGGATCCGCGGAGATGCCGCTGGAGGATTGCCTCGCCGTCCTTGAAAGCGAGGCGTCCACCGCCGAGAAGCGGGAGGCGGCCGCCTCTATCGGCAGAAAGCGCGATCCGTCTCTCAAGCCGATCTTGACGCAATACGCGGAGCATCCGAACCCGGAGATCGCGCTTCAGGCGATTCGCGGGCTGCTTGTGTTTCGGTCGGATCCGTCCGTCGTTCAGTTTTTGAACGGGCTGCGGAATCATCCGAACGATATGATTCAGGACATCGTGGCGCAGGAGCTGGAGGGGAATGCGCCGGTTGAGGAGGAGCCGCATGCGGCGTCTCCCGACTTCATGAAAAACGCGGCGATTCAAGGGGACGCGCTGCAGA
Source organism: Candidatus Poribacteria bacterium (assembly GCA_963665845.2). Classification (GTDB taxonomy): domain Bacteria; phylum Poribacteria; class WGA-4E; genus JAPPNK01. Next base: position 56,325 of record OY762492.1, on the reverse strand, counting down.
CGCTGGGGCATGTCCCTTCGGCGTCCGTTCACCTGACCTTCACATCGCCGCCGTACTACAACGCGCGCGACTATGCGATCTACGGCAGCTACGGCGAATATCTCGACTTTTTAGAGGAAGCGTTTCGGGCAGTCCACCGCGTGACGAAGGAGGGGCGGTTTTTTGTTTTAAACACATCGCCGGTGATCGTTCCGCGGGCGGGGCGCAAGTATTCTAGCCGGCGGTATGCGGTTCCGTTCGACCTGCATGCGCGGTTGACGCCGATGGGCTGGGAGTTTATTGACGACATCGTCTGGGCGAAGCCGGACAAAAGCGTCAAAAATCGGGTCGCGGGTTTTGAGACGAATCGAACGCCGTTGACCTACAAAGCGAACGCGCGAACCGAATATGTGATGGTGTATCGGAAAAAGTCGCGCAGGCTGATCGACTGGAACCTGCGGCAGTATTCTGAAGACGCCGCGCAGCGCAGCAAGGTGGACGACGATTTTGAACGTTCGAACGTGTGGGAGATTGCGCCGGCGTCCGACCGCGTCCATAGCGCCGTGTTTCCGTTGAAGCTGTGTATGCAGGCGGTGAAGCTGTACTCGTTTCGGGGCGATCTGGTGTTTGATCCGTTCGGCGGAAGCGGAACGCTCGGCAAGGCGGCTCTGCTGCTGGGGCGTTATTTCTTCATGACCGAGCTTCATCCGCAGTATATCGCGCGGATGCGGCAGAATGTGCGCAACGAAGAAACGCTTTCGGACCGCCCCGCCCGCTTTATGGACATCAGCCAGTTTGCAGAGGAGGCGAAGCGGTGGCAGTTGTCTTGCGTCCGTTTATTCAATCCATTTTCTAGTCTAAATTAGTCAAAAATCGTGAAACGCTTGACTCGCCCGCCCGCCGCATGTTATAAATAAAGTGAACGGCATGACGAAGCGCATGAGGGGAGCGGCGAGCATAAAAATCGTGAAACGCTTGACTCGCCCGCCCGTCGCATGTTATAAATAAAGTGAACGGCATGACGATACACATGAGCGGAACGATGCGCACAAAGAACCATCAGCGCGTTCAACATGCCGCCGCTATTTTTCTGATTTTAGCGGCGATGGCGACTCTCCCGACGGCGGTCCTTCTGGCGTCCTATGCCGACGTTTCGCCGACGGGGTCCGCCGCCTGCTGTTGCGGGACGGCAGAGCCGCTCTGCTCTAGCGATTGCTCCGTTGAAGAGAGCGCCGAGCATGCGCCTGTTGTCCCCGCGCAAACGGTGAACATAGGCGCTTCCTTCGATCTTGGCATGACCGAATGCGCCGCCGCCTTGAACGCGCCCGTTTCTGCCTCTTCCTCCTGTCTTGAATCCCGCGCGCTTCCTCCTCCTCCGCCTCGACGCGCCGCCCACCCCTCTAGAGCGCCCCCCGTCTAATTCAACAAGACCGGCGCGCTTCAACAACCTTCATCTTTCATTGCGCAACAGAAGGCGTTTCCTATCATGCGGAAACCGCTTTGGACACTCACATACGCCGCCTGCATGGCGGCCGCCGCGTTCGCTCATGCCGAGGGAACGGCAAGCGGCGAGCTTTATCTCGCTGCCGGCGGCGCGCGCGCCGACAACGAGCTGGTCAGCTCCCTCCGCGCCGCCGCCGGCATCGAAGTCGTACAGATACTGGCGACCGAGAGCGGCGACTGGGCGACCGCCGCCCTGCAGCTGCGGTATGCGCATACGCAAAACCTCGCCATGGACAACCGCTTCATGCAGAGAAGCGGCGACTGGGGCGCCGAAATCCATGACGCCTACATCAACTTAAGAGGGCTGAACGGGCGCGCCAACCTGCGCCTCGGACGGTTCAAAACGCCGTTCGGACTGAACCCCGTTATCGATTTTCACCGAGAGCTGATACCCAGCTTGTCCATGTCGAACGGAATACCGGCGCGCCGATGGGGAGCCTCGCTGAACGGGCAGCTGGACAGCTTCGACTACGAAGCGGCTGTTCTTGGAGGAAACCAACGCAACCCGTTCGACAAGAAAGCAGGCGAATGGACGGCGTCCGCGCGCGTTCAGCCTTATTCGGACGGCGTCATGCAATACGGCGTCTCGGCGCTGTGGAAACATCAGAACGGCGCGTCGATTCAAGACGGGGAGCAGCGCGCCGCGTTCGACCTGCAAACCGTCCTCTTCGCCTTCAACGGAACGATTGAACCGCGCTTGGAGCTGTCGGTCGGGCAGAGAAACGGCAAGCGGCTTTATGCGGGCGAAGCGACCGCCGTTCGTCCGATGGACCCGTGGCGGTTGACCGTCAGCGCGCGCGCTCATCAGGACGCGGCGTGGGCAATCGCCTCGCTGCGCCGAGAATTCAGCGGCGGTCCGCTCTCGTTTGCGTGGGAGGCGGCGTTCACCCAAGAGTTGACGGACCTGCGCCGCCCCGCTCTTCTCATGCTTCTTCACACTGCATTTTGAAAGGAATGCCCCATGAAACGAATCGCTCTGTTTGCCGCCTTCATGATCGCCGCCGCGCTGCCGAACGGCGCCGACGCGATCACGGCATGCAAACTTCAAAAGCCGGACAGGGACATCCGCAAGTTTTTTCCTGAATCGACCGGTTACAAAACGGTCGTCAGCTCGCTCAAAGAGGCGGGCGGAGAGACGCTGATCAAAGAATTTGAGGCGCGTCTCGGCGACAAACTGGACAAAAAATATGAGCCTGCAGACCTGGAACACACCACCTATGTGGTTCTCAAAGGGGAAAAGCCGATCGGCTATGTCTCTGGGGTGAACCAGAAAGGGCAATTCGGCGCGATGCAGGTGTTCACAGCGCTGGATCTGGAGGGGAAGATCCTGAAGGTGTCGTACCAGCGGGTCGTGTCGCCGCACGCGAAAGCGTTGAAGACGGAAGAGACGCTGCTTCAGTTCAAAGACCTGACGCTCGGCGACTTCTACCTGAACGCCAAAAAGGCGGCGGCTCTGCGTTCGCCGAACGAAAAAAGCGCTGTCGACTTCAAAGCGACCGTTCGCGCGGTTCGCAAAAACCTGATCTACGCCGACTTTTTCAACCTGGACCGCAAATACGACAAGCAATTCCATGAAATCAAGAAAGAGAAATGAAAGGAGCGGCTCCAAACTCTTTCAACCAGAAACCAAAGAACGAGCGACCATTCCTTCAAAAGAAAGGGAACCGAAACATGCGACGCAACCTTTTTCTCGCCGCCGCTTTCGTCATTTCCGTTGCGCTGATTGCCGGCTGCGGAAAATCCAAAGACAAGGAAACGAACGGCGCTGACGCGCCCGAAACGTCCACTTCTAAAGAGAAAGCTGCTGACGGGGTTCTTTACGGCAAGGAGATCACCGTCACCGAAACATCAACGATTGCCGACATTAAAAAGAACGCGGAAGCGTACGACGGCAAGACGGTCCGCGTAGAAGGCGAGATTGGCCAGGTGTGCCAGATGTCGGGATGCTGGTTCTATATCGCCGACGGCACCGAGCGCATCAAGGTGGTCTTGGATGCGGGCAGCGACCCGTACGTGATTCCGAAGGGTTCCAAGGGGAAAGAAGCGTCGGTTCAAGCCAGCGTTCGCGTGTCCAACGGAGCCATACAACTCATCGGCATGGGCAACACGATCCGGTGACCAGAAAGGAGCAAGGCGCGCGCGTTTTCAAATTGAGCTGGAAAAACCTGCTTCGCCGAAAGACGCGCGCCGCCTTGACGCCTGCCAGGAACTGAAACCATGGACGCTTTGAAAACCGACTTTTCAACCTGAACGAAAGCGCGGTAACAGTTCCTTGAAAGCAAGAAAGGGAAACTCAAAATGAACATTCGCCCCGCAACGCTCCGCAACAGCTTCTTCGTCATCGCTCTCGCCTCCGCCGCGCTTCTGATTGGCTGCGGAAAGTCCGGCGAGAAGTCCTACGGGAAAGCGGTCGACTTAACGGAAACCACGGCCATCGCCGACATTCTCAACAACCCTGAAGAGTACCATGACAAAATCGTCCGCGTCGAAGGCAAGATCGCGAAGGTGTGTCCAGAGCATGGCTGCTGGTTCAACATCGCCGACGAGACGCAGCAGATCAAGGTGGACCTTGAAATGCGGTCAGATTCCTACGCCATCCCCAAAAATTCGGCGGGGAAGAGATCGGTCGTTCAGGGGCGCGTTCGATTCACCGAAGACGCCCCCGTTTATATCCTCGGCCTCGGCAACACGATCGAATAAAGCGAAAGGAGAGACGACATGCGCTTTTTCAAACTGAGCTGGAAAAACCTGTTCCGCCGAAAGACGCGCACCGCCTTGACGCTCGCGGGCGTCGCGGCCTCCGCGGCGGTTCTGGTGAGCCTGCTTGGGTTCAACAACGGCTACCAGAACGCGCTCGAAGACGATGTCGACAGGCTCGGCTACCAGATGCTCGTCACGGCGAAGGGCTGCCCCTACGAAGCCGCGACGATGATGCTTGCCGGCGGCGTCGACCCGACCTACATCAGCGAAGAGACGGCGCAGGTCATCATGAGCGATCCGCGCGTCGACAAGTTTATGCCGCAGCTGCTCCATGCTTCATACGACCCTGACCGCGAAGCGACCGGCATCTACATGGGGGTGACGGACGCCTATCGGCAGTTGAAGCCGTGGATGCAATTCAAAGAGGGAGAATGGCTCACGCCCGGCGCGGCCGGCGAGGTCGTTCTTGGGTATGAAGCCGCCGAACTTGACCAGCGGAGCCCAGGCGATTTCATACTCGTTCACGGCACAGAAGAGACGCTCAAAGTTGTCGGCGTCTTTGAACGAAGCGGATCGCAGGACGACGCGATGGCTTTTGTCCGTATGGAAACGCTGCAGAGCATTTTTCCGCATCTTGAAAACAAGCTGACCGGCGTCGGCGTCAAGCTGAAAGAACTGAACGCGACAAGCGCGTTTGAAGCGGACATGTACGAAATACCCGACATACAGGTGGTCACGATGGCGCGGGTGAAACAGACGATCATGGGTCTTGTGTCAAGCGCGCGCATACTGGTCATGTCGGTCGCCGCGATTGCGCTCATCGTCGCCGCGGTCGGCGTCATCAACACGATTCTCATGTCGGTTTTTGAGCGGACGCAGGAGATCGGAATCATGAAAGCGATGGGCGCCTCCAAGGCGGACATCTTCAGGTTGATCTGGTCCGAAACGACGCTGATCTGCGCCGCGGGCGGTTTTATCGGATGCGTCCTGGCGCTGGCGGCGGCGCAAATTGTGGAGTCGCTTGTGCGCAACGCGCTCACCTACGCGCCGAACGGTCCGATCATGTCGATCACGGTCGGCTTGATGGCCGCATGCGCCGGCGGGGCGGTATTGCTGGGCATGGCGGCGGGGCTTTATCCTGCGGCGCGCGCCGCCTCCATGCGCCCGATTGAAGCGATTCGGAAAGGGACATGAGATGGTGAAAGCGGCGCAGCTCAGCAAAACGTACCGTCTGCCGAACGAGTCGATACACGCCCTTAAAAAGGCGGACTTTGAGGCGTCGGCGGGCGAGTTTGTGGTCGTGATGGGACCTTCCGGCGCCGGCAAAACGACGCTGCTCAACCTGCTGGGCGGGCTGGACGCGCCGACGGAAGGCTCCGCCGAAGTGAACGGGCAAACATGGAGCGAAAGCGAAAAAGAGCGCGCGAAGATGCGCCAAGAGACGGTCGGGTTCGTCTTTCAGGAGTTCCACCTGCTGCCGAATCTGACCGCGCTGGAAAATGTGGAAATGCCGCTGTTCTTTAGCCGAAAAAAGAATGGGCGGATCGCGCATGAGCTGCTGGAAGCGGTCGGGCTTGAGCATCGAAAAGATCACCGCCCGCCTGAAATGAGCGGCGGGGAAATGCAGCGTACGGCGATTGCGCGCGCGTTGGTGAACCGCCCCAAGGTTCTGCTTGCGGACGAGCCGACCGGGAATCTGGATGTGCTGAACTCGCTGGCGGTCTTTCAGCTGTTCCGCAAGTTGGCGGATTCGCAGGGGCTTGCGGTCGTCGCCGCGACGCACAACGCGAAGCTCGCCGCGCTCGCCGACCGCGTTGCGCATCTGCGGGACGGCGTCATCAGTGAGGAAAGGAGGACAGCATGAGCAAATTTGCCGCCGAAGGAATCCAACTGAAAAAACGGTATGAGCGCGGGTCCGAAACCGTGCGCGCTCTGGACGGGGTCGATGTTCAGCTGCAGGAAGGTACTGTCACGGCGCTGGCGGGTCCGTCAGGGTCCGGCAAATCGACGCTCCTGAACCTGATTGCATGCCTCGACTCGCCGTCGGAGGGAGAGCTTTGGATCAACGGGCGGAATGTCGCCAACGCTTCCGAACGGGAGCTGACGGCGATTCGGCGCAACACGATCGGCTTCATCTTTCAGCGTTTTCATCTCATACCGACGCTGACGGCTGAAGAAAACGCGCTTCTCCCGACCCTGTTTTCGCGTCAAAAGCTCGACCGAAAGCGCGTTGACGAGACGCTCGAACGGGTCGGGCTGAGCGGGAAACGGAATCTGCCGGCGTCGCAGCTGAACAGCGGCGACCGGCAGCGCGTCGCCATCGCAAGAGCGGTCGTCAACGCGCCCAAGATACTCATCGCGGACGAACCAACCGGCAGCTTAGAGACCTCCATGCGCGGCGCCGTCAGCGGCCTCTTCAAGGAGCTTGCGCAGGACGGCATCGCCGTTCTCACGGCGACGCATGACCTGGAGCTGGCGGACGCCTGCGACGAGACGCTCTACCTAGAAAACGGGCGGATCGCCGCAAAGGAGGAGTCGTCCCTCTTTGGTCTGGACGAGATCGATGTGAGCAGCGAAATCGCCGACACCGCCCCTAAAGTTGGGGCGTCGTGACGAACCGCGGCAACCAGCGGGAATGACGCGTCCCACTCGCCGTCATTCCCGCCCCCGCGGTAAAACGCGCGGGAATCTAGAGGCGCCGCAGAAGACGTCCGCGTTCGCCAGGCGAAATGTCCCGACTTTAGACATGAGGTCAGGTTGCGCGATTGAAAAAGCTGCGGTATTCTTCGGTACGGTCCAGTTGATCTAGGAAACCGAGCGATGCTGAAAAATAAACCCCTTGTCGCTGTCGGAATCGTATTGCTGGCGGTTGCAGCTTATCTGGTCGGCCGGTGGACGAGTTCAGAAAGCGCGCCTGCTCCAGAGACGGAGGCTCTTCAAACGCCCCCTGTCAAAATCAAAAATGCGCAGACGGCGGCCGTCTCCTCCTCCAAAGAAAACAAAGAGATGCCGTACGCCGACCTTCTCGACAAAGCCGGCGAAAAGTACGGCTTCAAGTTCCATTACGAAAAATGGAGCGTTTGGGAAAAACAGATCAAGGAAAATCTTGCCGACTTTTTTGTGGAACGCAAGCAGGATGGCTGGCCGCATACGAGCGACATTGAAGAGATTACGACCGATTATCTTATGAAAGAATACAAGGAGCTTTGGAGGCAAGGCGTCGCGCTTGCCGACGCGCCGTTGCCGAAAACCCTTCACCCTCCTCTCGGCACTCCCATGTACATAGAATATGTATGGGACGAAACTCTGGGCGATTCACGCCCTCGAGACCCGACTATCTATGTGGATATGTCCCAAATGACGATCTTTGAAGGGGGAGGCGTTGCCTATAATCAGGACGCGTTCCGCTACAAGGACGGGGCAGACGCAGAGCTTTTATCCGACGAAGACTACCACAACGTTATTCACCGCGGCATGGCTCCTCCCGGCGTCAAGGTGGTCTATATCGGAGAAGACGGCCAAGAGCTTCCTCATGGGGAGGCGCCTGCGGCGCTGGATCCAGCAGAGTCGTTCAAGCATCTTAGCGATGAGGAATTGCAGCCCCTAGTTGAAGGAATGTACGGGCTTTTGACGAACCCGACCTCCGCTCAACAAACGATTTTAGATGAAGTTATGCAAACGCCTAACGGGCGGATGCAATTTGAGGACGCGCTCTACGGATTAATGGCCGCTTGGTTGGAGCGTCCGTCGGCTTGGAATTCTGCGCCGTCGCCTTCAAAGACGGTTGCGCCTCCGCCAGGGCGTTCGCCAGATCCTGTCGGACATAAACAAAGTCCAGATCCAACGCCAACGGAAACGGGACCGAAGGAGCCATCCCCTCTCGCCCTTCCGCCTCCGCCAGACTTTGAAGCGCCTGCGACGAAGCGGCCGTCAACCAATCCGCGTATCTCCGCTCCCGAATTGCAAGTCCTATTGGATTTGATCAAGCGGGAACAGACCGGCGAAGGTTTAACGGATGAGGAACGTTCCATTTTGCAACTGAAGGAGTTGTATGATCTTTACCAGTCGGAGGCGGAGGCGGAGCGCCGCCGTCTTCGCAAGCGTTCTGACGGACCGCCTGCCGCGCCTCCCCCGCGGTAAAACCTGATGGACAGGTCGGCGCCGAGGAATATGTAACGCGGGCGTCCGCCGGCGTGTATGCATCATGACGATTCAACCGTACAGAAAAACAGCGGCAGGGAGACGCATGCGCGAAGGCGAATACAAAAACGGCAAGAAACACGGCGTCTGGAAAATCTATCACCGAAACGGCGCGCTCAAAAGCGAGGCAACCTTCCACGAAGGCAAATACGCGGGCTACTACTGCGCATACCATGACAACGGGCAAAAGTTCCGCGAAGGGCATTACGCCGAGATACAGGGCAACTCGCGCGACGGGCGCAAAGAAGGCGCGTGGACGCAGTACCGCCGAGACGGAACGCCCGAAGTGCGTGTCGTTTACAACCGCGGGCGAGTCGTTGAGCGCGTCTATTTGACGCAGGAAAGCGGCGAAGAGGAGTAAAGTTCCTCAGCGCGCCTGCAGTTTTAATGCCGCCCAGCGGGACGCCAGTTTCCCTTTTGGGCTGACGCTCAATGCGCCCTCTAAGCCCTCGTTCATGATCTCTACCACCTCCTCTTGCGAGAGGACGCGGTCGAACACAAAAACGTCGTCCACATAGCCTGTCATCGGCCATGTGCCGGGGTTTTCGCCGGTTCCGACCAGCAGCGGCGTCGCCAGTTCGGGGAGCGGGTCGCTCTTCGGGACATCGTCATGGATGTCGTCGCCGTCCATGTAGATGAAGACCTTGCCGTCGCCGATCGTCATCACATAATGGTACCAGCGCTCCTCTTCGACGGTGAAACCTCCGACGGCGACATCCGCATGCGTCCCAGCGTCAAAAAACGGCCGGGAGCTTGGGTCCACCATGATGCGGTACTGGCAGCATGCGCCGGGCGGGTTGCCTTTGCCGCCTTCGCTTCCGCTCAAGATGCCTTCGTAGGTGGTGTGGTTCGTCAGGTAGAACCATGCGCCCATGCTGACGGCGTTGTTCGGCAGGGACGAGAACACATTGTCCGCCGCCATGTGGGACTGCCCGCCTGTGAATTCAACCGCCATGCCGCCGGTGGGGGCGTCCGCGCTTTTATGCCAGTCGGCGCCGTTCAGCGTTCCGTGGTATTCGTTGCCTGAAATGTCTTTGACCGCGTCGCCGTCCCCTTCGTTCATCGGGTAGCCGGCGATGAGACCTTCAGAGTCAAGCGCCGATGACGCGGAAGCCATGAAAACCGCCAAAACTGCCGCGGCGCAGATCGTTAATCGGTATCGCATTCTAATTCTCCTCTAAATTAATTGGCGTTTATTCAACGGACGCATGGTAACAGAATCGACCGCTCGGCGCAAGCAAGCCGTTTCTATAAGCGATGATGTACGAAAATCCTGATTGAGTTGGACTGCTTGTCATTCCCGCGCAAGCGGGAATCCAGAGTTTTCCCAGACAACCTCCGCGTTCCGCGCGCGGCGAAAACCCCCCCAGCCCCCCTTTTCAAGGGGGGAGTCCAGAAATCCAGCGCCCTACACTGTCATCGGGCGGGCTGTTTCGGGGTTTATTCTCGATAGCCGAATTCGCGGAGCGATTGTTCATTGTCGCGCCAGCGGCGGCGGACGCCGACATACAGCTCTAGAAAAACAGGACCGCCTAGAAACGCCTCAATATCTTTTCGGGCGGCGGTCCCGATCTCCTTTAACATGGAGCCGCCTTTTCCGATCATGATGCGCTTCTGCGTCGGGCGCTCAACATAAATCGCAACGCGGATATACGCGCGGCTCGCGCCCGTCTCCTGATCCCACTCTTCAACAACGACCGAGGAGGCGTAAGGAGCCTCCTGCCGCGTCTTCAAAAACACCTTCTCCCGCACCGTCTCCGCGATGAAAAAACGTTCGGGCAGGTCGCTCAACTGGTCAAGCGGAAAGAGCGGCGGACTCAGCGGCAGCAGCGGGACAACCGCGTTTATCAACCTGTCCAGCCCGTCCCGCCGCAGCGCCGAGATCGGCGTCATCTCCACAAACTGCTCCCGCGCCGCGCACATCTCCAAAATCGGCAGCAGCAGCGGTTTATAGACGCGGTCAACCTTGTTGAGCGCTAAGACCATCGGCGCCTTCAGGCTGCGCAGACGGTCTAGAATTTCCCAGTCCGGCTCAAGCCGCTTCGCCGAGGCGTCCATCGCATAAACGGCGGCGTCCGCGCCCTTCGCCGCGTCGTAAGCCGCCTTCACCATCTGCTCCTGCAGCCTGTAGCGCGGGGGAAAAATGCCGGGGGTGTCTAGATAGATCATCTGCGCCGTTTCGGTTGTCTGAATGGCGGAGATGCGGTGGCGCGTCGTTTGCGGCTTGTCGGTCACAGCCGCCAGCTTCTGGTCCACGAGCGCATTTAAAAGCGTTGACTTGCCGACATTCGGCCTGCCGATGATGGAGACATAGCCGGCGCGGTATTCTTTAGGATGATCGTTATCGTTCATAGACTCCCTGAACCAAACCGTCATTCCCGCGTAAGCGGGAATCCAGAGGCGTCACAGAAACCGTCCGCGTCCACCCGCCGACATGTCCCAACTATAGACGTAAGGTCAGTCCCTGCGCTTGTTTATGGTATGATACCGGAAATATCGCCGGTTTGCTTGCCTTTTTGAAAACGGCGGCGCATACTATAGCGCAAGGCGCGGCGGACGTAGCTCAGCTGGTTAGAGCTCCTGACTGTGGATCAGGAGGTCGGGGGTTCGAGTCCCCTCGTTCGCCCCAATTTTCCATGCCGCCCAAGCCGGCATGGACATGCTGATCAAGGACACGGAACCGCCCGATGACTCATACGAACGCATCTGTTAAAGCGCAGGCATCGCAGTATATCATCAACACCTACGGCACAGCGCGTACTCTCGCTCTTGTTCGGGGGGAGGGGCCGTATGTTTGGGACGCCGACGGCCGGCGCTATCTGGATTTTCTCGGCGGGCTTGCGGTCAACGCGCTCGGACATTGCCACCCGAACGTCGTGAACGCGCTTCAAAAGCAAGCCGCCCAGCTGATTCACTGCTCCAACCTGTACTACATTGAGCCGCAGGCGCGTTTGGCGCAGCGCCTTGTTGAAAACTCGTTTGCCGACAAAACCTTCTTCTGCAACAGCGGCGCCGAAGCGAACGAAGCGGCCATCAAACTCGCCCGAAAATACGCCAAAGATCAAGGCAATCCCGACAAGACGACCGTCATCACGATGAAGCAGTCGTTCCACGGGCGCACCATCGCCACCGTGACGGCGACTGGGCAGCCGAAATACCATGTCGGTTTTGAGCCGCTTGCGCCAGGTTTCACCATCATTCCGTTCGACGATCTGGACGCGGCGCGGGACGCCATTGACGAAACGGTCTGCGCCGTTCTGGTGGAGCCGATCCAATCGGAAGGCGGCGTGAACGAGCCTGCGCATGGGTATCTCGCCGGTTTGCGCGAGATATGCGGCGATCAAGGCGCGCTGCTGATTCTGGACGAGGTCCAAACTGCGATGGGCCGCCTCGGAACGCTCTGGGGTTATGAAACGTACGGCGTTCAGCCCGACATCGTCTCGATGGCGAAGGCGCTGGGCGGGGGCGCGCCGATTGGAGCCATACTCACCACTGACAAGATCGCCGAAAGCTTTAGTCCGGGGACGCACGCTTCCACCTTTGGCGGAAATCCGCTCTGCGCTGCCGCCGCGGACGCCGCGCTCAAAACGGTTCTGGATGAGAACCTTGCCGCCAACGCCGCTGAAATGGGCGGTTATCTAGAGGAGCGCATGCTGGCGCTTCAGGACTCGTTCGAGTGCGTCAAAGGGATGCGCGGGCGGGGTTTGCTGCGCGGGCTGGAGGTCTCCATCGACGGAAACGCGCTTGCCGCCGAATGCATTCAAAACGGACTCATCAGCATCTGCACAAACAACCATATCCTGCGCTTTCTGCCGCCGCTCAACATCGAGAAAACGCATGTGGAGGAGGCGGCAGAGATCGTTGAACAGTCGCTTCGGAGCCTTTTAAAATGAACCGCGCCAGGAATTGGACAGCTCTTGCGGTTTGTCTTCTTGCCTGTTTTATGTGGATGGGCGGATCGGCGTTTGCCGGTCCCGCCGAAGACATCGCCGCGACGCGCAGCAACGCCATCGTCAACGCCATCGAACGGGCGGGACCGACCGTTGTCAGCATCCGCGCTGTCCGCATCGAAACGACGGTCGATCCCGTGTTCTACATGTTTTTTGACATGTTCGGTCCGCATAGCCGTTCGCCGCGCAGACTTGAACGCAACTACAGATCGGTTTACGGTTCGGGCTTTATCATCAACGGGCGCGAAGGTTACATTCTCACGAATGAGCATGTCGTTTCGGAAGCCGTCGATATAGAGGTGACGCTTCAAGACGGGCGCGTTTTCAGCGAGGCGCGTCTGGTCGGCGCGGACGCGGTGAGCGACCTTGCCGTTCTCAAGATTGACGCGCGCGACATGCCTGAAGCGATACTGGGCGATTCGGACGCGCTCAAGATCGGCGAATGGGCGATCGCCATCGGCAACCCGTTCGGCAGACAGGTGCGCGACCTGAAGCCGACCGTGACAGTCGGCGTCGTCAGCGCGTCGAACCGCGTCGTCGGCATCGGCGGCAGATCCTACTACAACCTGATTCAAACGGACGCGTCGGTCAACCCCGGCAACAGCGGCGGCCCGCTTGTGAACGCGGCGGGCGAAGCGATCGGGATCAACACGTTTATATTCACCTCCGGGAGCAGCGGTTCGCTCGGCGTCAACTTCGCCATCTCCATCAACACCGCCAAACGGGTCATCCGATCGCTCATAGAACGGGGGAAAGTGGCGGCGCCGTGGATCGGCGCGGCGTACGCCAGCATGACGCCCGCCGCCGCTGAAGAGCTGGAGGCGTCATCCAGCGAAGGCGCCGTTCTCCTGTATGCGCAAAAAGAGGGACCGGCTGAAAAAGCGGGACTCCAAAGAGGCGACCTGATTGTTGAGATCAACGGGCAAAAGGTGTATTCTAAGACGGACGCCTATGTCATTCTGCGCCTCATTGAGCCGTATGAATCGACGCGGATCGCTTACGAACGCGGCGGACAAATGCGCGAGGCGCGGTTGATTCCAGAGGCGCCTCCCTCCGGCTATGTGTTTTTTGGCGCGTCGGTTCAAGACGCCGCATCTTCCGACCGCGTCAATCGAACCGTTCGAGGCGTGGTTGTGGAGAAGGTGGAGAAAGGCAGCGCATTTCAGGATGTGTTGAAAGAGGGGGATATTCTGACGCAGGCGGCGCTTTTGGAACGGGATCAGTACGGAAGAATCGTCGCCAAACGCTTTGATCTGGACTCGGTGGAGGACCTGCGCGGCTTAGAGTATCAGATCTCCTACGGCGAACAGATGCGCGTGCGGGTGATCCGCGGCAACGAGATTGAAACATACGACGTACGCATTTAGAATGTCCGCGCAAAGGAGGATAAACGCATGCAGCCCCGAAAACGACGCTTCTCCATCAGCTACGTCTTGGTCCCTGTCTGCCTCGTCATCACAGCGATTTATATGGTCATGGTCGGACCCGAGCTTTGGAAAGACGACCCGACGCATATTTCCCATGCGGCGCAGCAGTTCAACATGAAGATGAAAGAGGCGAGCCAAGCCGCTGTCCAGGCAGAAGTGGACGGAGACTATGAGCTGGCGTTCCGTCTCTACAGGGAAGCGATTCAGATTCGCCCCAAGAACTCCAGAGCGCACAACGATTTCGGCGGCGTCTTGATGAACGCGGCGGAAGCGCAGGTGGAGCCGCCTGTGGTGGATGGAAAAAAGCAGGAGCGGATACAGGCGTACGATCTGACGGAATTCGTCGACTACCCGATCCCCGCGCTTGACCATATCAAAACGACTCTGCGGGCGGTACCGAGCGAAAAATCGGGCATGTTCCGATTCGAAGTGTATAAAAATGTCCGCGACTTGGTCCATGACCAGATGGAGATTTGGAACAAAGACAGCATTCGGGCGATCATGTCGAGCCATCCGCTCCGCACAGATAACGACGGCGCGACGATCTACTCCGTTTTTCTGATTTACGGAAAAGCCGCGAGTTACGTCACCTCGGCGGAGAGACGTTTCCGCCGCGCGATTGAGCTGACGCCGGAATACGCGCTCGCATACCGCAATCTAGGGGCGGTCTTCATGCTGCTGCAGCGCCCTGCCGACTCGAAATTAGCGCTGCGTCAAGCTTTGCGCCTCAATCCGAAAGATCGAGAGGTGCAGAACTATCTCAACAGGTTCTAGCGCGTTGGATCCGAGCGAGATTTTCGGCGACCCATGGCGCAGGCGCGGTCTGCGCGAGCTGTTCATAGACGCCTTCCGCCTTTACGGCGCGACGTTTCGGCAGACGGCGCCCGCCGCGCTTCTTTTTTTCTTCATCGGAACCGTCTTCGGAGGATTGACCGCCTACGCGCTCTGGGTCTTGGCTCCGCCGCTCGGCGCCGAACATGCCGCCGTAGGCTCCGCGATGACGTTGACATGCGTTCTTTGCCTTAGCCCGTTCGGATCGGCAATGACGGCGCGCATCGCCGCATGCGCATGGACGCAAACGCGCCCGCCGGTCGGCATACGGCGTCTTCGCTTGACGGGGGCGGCGGCTTTCTTGGCGTTCCCGTCGATGATTCTGGTCTACGCCTTCCCCTACGGCGCGCTCGCCTTGGTGTTCTCTTTTTGGTGGATGTTTTCCCCCCATGCCGCGCTCATTGAGGGGGACGGCGGGCGCGCCGCCCTTCGACGAAGCCGTATGCTGACGCAAGGCGAATTCAACTCGGCGGCGCTGCCAGGGGCGATCTCGCTCTCCGCCGCGTTGGTCGCGCTCATGATGATTCACGCAATGCGCCCCGCCCCGTTTCCGCATGGCTTCAACGAACTGGAGAGCGGCTACTATATATATCAGCTGCAAGAAGGGGAACGGTACGACCCGAAGGCGAACTACCTGATTCGAGGCGAGGAGCAGACCGCGTATCCAAGCGAGACGGAGTACGACCCCGATATGAACGCGATTCGTCTCCCGGCGCCTGAACCGACGGCGCCGGCGACCGCGCTGTTATGGGCGGGGCTTCCGACGGCGGCGGCGGCGCTTCTTGAGCCTATGCGTTGGTGGGCGCAGTGTCTGCTTTATTATCAGTTTCGTTTGCGGAATGAAGGAATCAGCCCAGAGCGGACAGCGGTAGAAATGGAAGAAGAAGCGGACGAGATCGACCTATGACGCGAACAGGCTTCTTGTACAGCCCCGAATTCAAGAACCATGACACCGGAAACGCGCACCCCGAACGGCGGCAGCGTATGGACGCGGCGGAGCGCGCCCTCGCCGGCGCCGACCTTCTTCAGCGGCTGATTCCGATAGAACCGGCGCCTGCGCAAAAGTCGGATGTGCGGCGCGTTCATTCCAAAGAGATGGTTGAGCTTGCCAAAGCCGTTTCTGAAGCGGGCGGCGGACATTTAGACATGGACACGGTTGCGTCCGAAGGAACCTATGCGACGGCGCTTTTAGCAGTCGGGGCGGCGATGCGCGCCGTGGAGGCGGTCGCCGAAGGCGCGGCGGAGAACGCTTTCGCCTGCGTCCGTCCGCCGGGGCATCACGCGACGCCGACCCGAAGCATGGGGTTCTGCATCTTCAACTCGATTGCCGCCGCCGCAAAGCATGCGCAGATCAATTGCGGATTTGAGCGCATTCTCATTGTCGACTGGGATGTCCACCATGGCAACGGGACGCAGGATATTTTTTATGAGGACCCGTCCGTTTTCTTTTTCTCCATTCATCAAAGCCCGCTTTATCCTGGAACCGGCATGGCGGACGAGCGGGGCGAAGGCGAAGGAGACGGCGCAACGCTCAACATTCCCGTCCCCCCAGGCAGCGGGGACAGCGACTACATCCGCGCCTTTGAAGAACGGCTGATCCCTGCCGCCGAGGAGTTCAAACCGAATCTCATTCTGATCTCCGCGGGCTTTGACGCCCATGAGCTGGATCCTCTCGGAAACATCAACATCACAACAGACGGCTTCGGACGGCTGACCGACATCGTCCGCGCCATCGCCGAGGAGCATTGCGGCGGTCGGCTCGTCTCGTTGCTGGAAGGCGGCTATAATTTAAAAGGGCTTGGCGATTCCATCGTCCGCCATCTTGAAAGGCTTTCAGCGTAAGCGATGAAATCGGACGCGGTCGGAACCATCCTAGAAAAAAAACGCCCGGCGCCGAACCATGTCTGGATGCGCATCGAATGCGGCTGGACGGAGCCGACAGCGGAGCCAGGTCAGTTTCTTCACCTTCTCCTGCCCGACCAGACGGGGCTGCTCCTGCGCCGCCCTTACACGATTTACAGACGGCGGCAGGGAGAGCTGGAAATACTGTTTCAGATTGTCGGCGCCGGAAGCGGCGCGCTTGCGGAGCTTCCCATCGGCGCGGCGGTTCAGATGATCGGACCGCTGGGAAACGGCTTCAGCCTCCCAAAAAAAGGAGAGACCGCCTATATCGTGGGCGGCGGAGTCGGCATGGCGTCGCTGTTTCTCTTGGCGGAGAGGCTCGCGCAGAGCGGCGGCGCGGCTCGCGTCTTTATCGGCGCCCGCAGCCGCGAGTATCTCCTCTGCCTAGACGACCTTGAGCCGTTCGGGCTGGACATCCATACCGCTACGGACGACGGCAGCGACGGTTACCATGGTTTCGTAACGGATCTGTTTATTAAGACGTTTAAAAAAGAGAGCGTTGAGCTGTCCAATCCGGTCGTTTACACTTGCGGCCCGAAGGCGATGATGGAAGCGTTGTCGTCTTTCACAACGGAACGACAGCTCCCGGCGCAGTCGGCGCTGGAAAACCGCATGGGATGCGCGATGGGCGTCTGCCTCGGCTGCGTCGTCCCTATACAGAAAGGCGGCGAAATGGAGTATGATCGGGTCTGCATCGAAGGTCCTGTGTTTGACTCCAGCCGCGTTCTATGGAGCCGCTACCGCCTATGATCGGGCGTTCATTGATTTCTTAAACTAAACGGGCGATGTCATGGCGAGCGGCTTTCAACCGAACATGAACGTCAATATCGGCGGGTTTCGAATGAAAAATCCCGTCATGACTGCGTCAGGGACATTCGGCTACGGCCCTGAATACGCCGACTTTGTGAATCTGGACCTGCTGGGCGGCGTCGGCGTCAAATGCATAACGCTCCAGTCGCGCAAAGGCAACGCCCCGCCTCGCATCTACGAAACGCCCAGCGGCATGCTCAACACGATCGGCTTGCAGAATGTCGGCATTGATGCGTTTATTAGAGAAAAGCTGCCCTATCTGCGCAGTTTCGATGCCGCCGTTCTCGTCAACCTTTCCGGCAATACGGTGAGCGAATATGTCCAGATGTGCCGCCTCATCGACAAGGCGGACGGCGTCCACGGCATTGAGCTGAATGTGTCATGCCCCAACATCGACAAGGGCGGGATGGCGTTTGGAGTGCATGCTAAAACGCTGCGAGATCTTGTTGAAAAATGCAAGAAGGCAACCAACCTGCCTTTGATTGTGAAGCTGACGCCGAACGTGAGCGACATCGCGGCGATGGCGCAGGCGTGTGAACAGGGCGGCGCGGACGGCCTCTCGCTCATCAACACGCTGCTGGGCATGTCCATAGACGTCAAGACTCGGCGGCCGAACCTGTCGCGCATCGTCGGGGGCTTGTCGGGTCCGGCGGTGAAGCCGATCGCGCTGCGCATGGTGTGGGAAGCGTCGCAGGCGGTTGATCTGCCGATTATCGGGATGGGCGGCATTATGAACGCGGAGGATGCGCTGGAGTTTATCTTGGCGGGGGCGTCGGCGGTGGCGGTCGGTACCGCCAATTTTACGAATCCGCGCGCTTCGATTGAGATTGTGGACGAGATGGAGCGGTATTTCAAGGAGGAGCGGCTCTCTTGCGTGGACGATCTGCGCGGGCGGCTTCTGATTGACGACAGCGAATAAGAGACGAAACGGCGCGCTAGTACGCCCATACGGGGATATTCGCGGCGCCGCGTCCGATTCCCCCTTGAAAAGGGCGCGCGTCCGATTCCCCCCTTGAAAAGGGGGGCTAGGGGGGTTTCTGGGCGGGCGCGGCGACTGCTATGCCTTAAGATTCCGCTTGCGCGGGAATGACTACCCGCGGCGTGGACGCTTTAAGGTAAAATAAATATCCCCGCATGGGCATACCCTCGGTCAGAATATTCTTGTTGACAGGCAGGGCGGATCGGGGTATGATAAAGTTGAAAATAGCGGCGTTTTTTGAGAGGATTAGATTTTGCAGATGGTTCGGCGCAATCGGCGCTTGACAAAAGAGCAGGTGGAGGAGCTGGAATCGCAGCTGGATTACAAGAATCTGCTGGCGATTCGCTTTTATATTACGGAGACGGGGAAAATTCGTCCTCGGCGCACGACCTATCTCACATCGAAGGGTCAGCGCAAATTGCAACTGGCGATCAAACGGGCGCGCCATCTGGCGCTGCTTCCGTTCACGATACGATAGAAATGGAGAACAGAATGTCTGATCAAAAACGCGCGAACGACGGCGACCTGAAACGGCGCGAATTCTTGACGCGCGCCGCGGCGGCGGGCGGAGCTTTGGCGGCGTCGGCCGCCGCGGGATGCGCTTCCGTTGTCGGAACGCCGCCTGGGGCGTCCAGCTCATCTCAAACCGCGGACGCGGCGGCTCCGCGCTACCGGCAGCCCTTGGCAGACGCGCCCGAACTGCAGAAAGTGGGCGGGGTCAAGCATGTCAAATACCGCGGCAAAGATTTCTTCGTGGTGCGGAAATCGCAAACCGAAGTGATCGCGCTGGAAAACGTCTGCTCGCACAAAAAATGCAAGACAAAATACAGCGCCGACGATGCCGAGTTCAGATGCCCCTGCCACTCGTCAGGGTTCGACCTGAACGGCAAGGCGCTGCGCGGTCCGGCGGTCAATTCAGGACCGCTCAACCAGTACCCGGCGGAACTGTCGGGCAATGTGATTCAGGTGACGCTCAGCTCGTAAGCGGCAGCAATGATACAGCGTCTTTTGGCGGCGTACCGTCGCTGGACAGATTTGAATATCGAGCGCGTCTATAAAACGATGGACGCCGCCTTGGCGCAGCTGCGCCGCGAAAGCGAGCAGAATGCCGAAAACGCTGAAAACGGACGGGGCGACCCGCCCGCCATGAATGAACTTGCCGCTGAAGCGATGGAGGACGCCGAGCGTCTTCTGGCGATGAAAGGCGAGAAGAACTGGGACGGACTCTTCCGAGAGATGCATGAATACTTAGCAAAAATATACATGGAATTCCAGCGCTACGACGAGGCGATGGAGCAAGCGCGCTATGTGACCGAATACGATCGGCACGAGGGCGAATACCTTGAAAAACAGATTGAGGCGCACCGCCGAGGCGAACGGTTAGACGATTACGAAGCCGGCGGCGCGGATGAAACGGACGGCGACACAGACGGAACAGAAACAGGAAGCGGCACATGATCAACGCGGCGGTGATCGGTTACGGATTTGCGGGGCGGTCCTTCCACTCCTACCTGATTGGGCTTGAGGAGGGAATACGGCTGCATACGATTTCAACGCGCAACGAGGAGCGGCAAGCCAGAGCGCGCCAAGAGCATCCCGATGTGAACGTGGTCGGCAGCATGGACGAGGTACTGAACGACAGCGATATTGATCTGGTTGTCTTGGCGACGCCGCATGACACGCACCGCGACCTGGGCGTCGCGGCGATGGACGCGGGCAAGCATCTGGTGACCGATAAGATTGTCGCCATGAACGCGGCGGAGACGATCGATCTGTCTGACGCGGCGGAGCGCAACGGCGTTCTCTTCTCCGTTTTTCACAACCGCCGATGGGACTGGGATTTTTTGACGGTTCAGAAGGCGATACAGGACGGCTGGCTGGGCGAGCCTTATCTTTACGAATCGGCGATCATGCGTTACGGAAAACCCGGCGGCTGGCGCAGCGTCAAAAGCGAGAGCGGCGGCATTCTGTTCGACTGGGGCGCGCATCTGATGGATCAAGCGCTGCTGCTGGTTCCCGGCAAGGTGGAGAGCGTCTATTGCCAGATACAGAGCCGAAAATGGGATGTGGACATCGGCAGCTATGTGCGCGTCAACCTGAACTTTGAAGGCGGCGCCATCTTCCGCGTCGAAGTCGGCAACCTGTCGATGTACGCCCGTCCGCGCTTTGCGGTGTTTGGGGACGCGGGCGCGCTTGTCAAAACGGGAATTGATCCGCAGGAGCCGTACATGAAAGAGGGTCGAATCGACGAGGCGGAAGAGGACCCGAAAGACCGCGCTCTCGTCTGGTCAAACCGAGACGGGGATCGAAAAGAGTTCATCATGGACACCGCGCGCGGCAACTGGCGGGGTTACTACCGAAATGTGGCGGAGGCGCTGCGCGGCGAGGCGGATTTAATCGTGACGGCGGAGCAGATGGTTCGTTTAATGAAAGTGTACGACGCGGCGATGACATCGGCGGAGTACGGCGTCGCGATTCCGTTGGGCGTATAGCGTTTGATCGGACGCCTGCGCGGGAATGCTCGTTCCGTCTTCGCCGCTGGGATGGGGCAGCGACATGCGTCAACAGCGAGTATGGCAGACGAAACCGTTTCAAGCGAAAGCGGCTGCGCAGTTGAGCGTGGACGCCGGCGTCTCTCCCCTGACGGCGCAGGCGCTTCTAAACCGCGGCATTGATACCGAGTCCGCGGCGCGCGCGTTTCTGGAGCCTTCCCTCTCGCATCTGCATGATCCGATGCGTTTGCCGGGCATGGGGGCGGCGGTGGATCGGATTCAGCGCGCCCTCAACAAGAACGAAAAAATTGTTGTGTATGGCGATTACGATGTGGACGGCGCCACCTCCGTCGCCCTGTTGATGGACGCGCTGACGCATCTCGGCGCCGAACCCGAATTTTATATCCCAAACCGATTCCGCGAAGGCTACGGCATGAACGCCGAAGCGGTGGACAAGATCCAAGCGGGCGGCGGAGACCTGCTCATCACGGTCGACTGCGGCATCACCGCGCGCGACCGCATCGAAGAGGCGGAGCGGCTTGGGACGAAGCGCGCCGTCCATGACACGCTCGGTCTCGACACGCTCGGCGACGACTCTATGGGGCTGGACGCGCCGGGCATGGATGTGATCGTCATCGATCATCACGCGGTGGACGATCTGCGCCTTCCGTTGAATACGGCGGCGCGGGTGAATCCAAAACTGCAGGGTCATGATTATCCGTATGAGCATCTGGCGGGCGTCGGGCTGGCGTTCAAACTGGCGCATGCGCTCATCGGGGGGGATGTGGAAAGCTCCGACGTTTTGCGCAGCCTGCTGGACTTGACGGCGCTTGGCACCATCGCGGATGTGGCGGAATTGACGGGCGAAAACCGCGTTCTTGCTAAGATCGGCTTGGAGGTCATGTCGGAGCGGCGGCGCCCTGGGATACGCGCCTTGTGCGGCGTGAGCGGGATCGCTTCCAACGCGCCGATTCGGAGCGGGGATGTCGGTTTTCGCCTCGGTCCGCGCTTGAACGCGGCGGGGCGTTTGGAGACGGCGCAGCAGGCGGTGGAGCTGCTCCGCGCCGAGTCGGAAGAGCGGGCGAAGGAGATTGCGGACGATTTAAACGAAAAAAACCAGCGGCGGCGCGAGATTCAGGACGCGGTCGTCAAGGATGCCGAAGCGTATCTGCGCAAAAACGCCGATCTGAAACGGGACGCCGCGATTCTTGTCGCAAGGGACGGCTGGAATTCAGGCGTCGTCGGGATCGCGGCGGCGCGCTTGGCGGAGCGGTACTGGCGCCCGACAACGCTGATTGCGCTTGACGGAGAGATCGGGCGCGGATCGGCGCGCAGCATACCAGAATTCCATATCCAAAAAGCGCTCATGGAGTGCCGCGAGCATATGGAAACCTTCGGCGGACATGCGGCGGCGGCGGGCATGACGGTGAAACGGGAGAAGGTGAAAGACCTGCGCGAAGCGTTTTTAAGAATCGCGCGCGCGAGGCTTTCCGAGAAGGATCTGCAGCCGAAGTTGGACGTGGAGGCGGTACTTCCGTTGGACGCGCTGAACGTTCGAGAAGTGGAGGAGCTGAACTTGCTGGAGCCGTTTGGCGAAGGCAATCCAGCCGTCGTTGTCGGCGTACGCGGTCTGCGGGCAGGCGGGACGCCGCTTCTGATGGGCAAGGACAAGGCGCATCTTGCGGCGGCGCTGACCGACGGAACTCGAACCATTCGGGTTGTCAGTTGGCGGGGCGCTGAATATGCCACGCCGCTGCGGACGCCGAAAGCGGAGGTGAATGTCGCGGGGCGGGTTGAAATCAACGAGTATAAAGGGCGAAAGAGCGTTCAACTGACCGCGGAGGACTGGAAGATACGCCCGCCGCTGCCGGGTATGAATCTAAAAACCTATCCGCCGTCGCCGCGCGCGGTCTGGCTGCGGGTGGAGGATGCGCGGGGCGTCAACAAGGCAGAGTATCTTCAGCGCTGGCTGACAAACCGAGAAGGCGCCGCGCTGGTTTATGTGCGGGACGACGCGGCTTTGGAGCAGGCGCAGGGCATTTTAAAGGAGCATGAGACCGCCGCGTTCTGTTCGCGGAGTACGCGCATGGAGGAACGGCAGGAAGCGGTCGGCCGCCTTTTGAACGGAGAGCTGGACGCGGTCATCTCGTCCGTTTCGTTGACCGACGCGGCGGAGGCGGGAGAGTCGGGGGAGTCGGGGGAGTTGAAATGGGAAGCGGCGCGGGCGGTACTGTTCTGTCATCCGCCGGACGACATCGAGACATTCTTTATACAGACATCTCCGTTGTTTGTCGGTTGGGGAAAAGGAGAGCCGAGCGGGTCGGAGACGCGCAGAGCGGTTCTGCTGTTTAACGAGAACGATATTGAACACGCGCGGCGGCTGTACGCTTTAGCCCGGCCTGACAAGAACGCGCTGCGGGAAATCTACAGACCGCTGGCGTCTCAAAAAGCGCCGATGCTGGAAACGGACTGGATGGAAGCGCTGTCAGAACCGCTGCAGGCTGGATTCTCCCATGCAAAAAGCGTCTTTGAGGAGATGGACCTTTACGAACGAATCGGCGCGTCGAACGGCGGAAGTTACAGAGCGAAAGATGTTGGGCGAAAAGAGATTGAGGCGTCGCCGACCTATCGGCGCGGCCGCGTTGATCGGCTCGCGTTTGAAATACAGTCCCGTTTTTGGGCAAAGGCGACCGCGCAGGATGTGTATGAGGCGCTGCGGACTTATCGTCGAGAAGGGAGCGCGCCATGAGCGCTGAAGAGCTGTTGACGCTGATGCGGGAATATCAACCGGATCTTGAGGAGGATGACGCCGCGCTCCTGCGCCTTTCGTACGAGTACGCCGAAGAGAAGCACCGCGGACAGCTGCGCCGTTCCAACCGCCCCTATTTTGAGCATCCGTATGAAGCGGCAAAGATACTGATCGAAATGCGTATGGACCTGCCGACCGTCTGCGCCGGGCTGCTCCATGACGTTTTAGAAGACACAAATGTGCATGTGGAGCATTTGACCGGGTATTTCGGGTCGGAGATCGCCTCTTTGGTGGAGGGGGTCACCAAGCTGGGCGCGCTGCCGTTTCAGGTCTTCGAGGAGCGGCAGGTTGAAAACTACCGCAAGATGGTGCTGGCGATGGCGCGCGATGTGCGCGTCGTCATCGTGAAACTGGCGGACAGGCTCCATAACATGCAGACGATACAGTTTTTGGAGGCGATGAAGCGGCGGCGGATCGCCAAAGAGACGCTGGACATTTATGCGCCTTTGGCGGCGCGGCTCGGCATCCACCGCATTCGCACCCAGCTGGAAGACCTGTCGTTCAAGACGCTGGAGCCTGAAAAATACAGCGAGATCGCCGCAAAGGTGGCGGAAAGGCGGGATGAACGCGAATCGTACGCTGTTGAAATGGCGGAGAAGATTCAGGAGACGCTTGAAGAGGGCGGCATTGAGGGAAGCCAGGTGTTTGGGCGCCCCAAGCATTTTTACAGCATCCATCAAAAAATCACGGTGCGGGGCATTCCGTTTGAAGAGATCCACGACCTGATCGCATTTCGCGCGCTGGTCAAGGAGAAAAGCGACTGTTATCTGGCGCTTGGGCTGCTGCATTCCAAATGGCCGCCGAAACATGGGCGGTTCAAAGACTACATCGCAACGCCGAAATCGAACATGTACCGCTCGCTCCATACGACGATCATGGACCGCGCCCGTTCGGTTGAGGCGCAGATACGCACCTATGAGATGCATCGCGTCTGCGAGTTCGGCATCGCCTCTCACTGGCTCTATAAAGAATCGGGTCCGACAGGCGGCGCGTTGAACGGCTCCATCGACCAGTTCGCTTGGTTCCGCCAGCTGCTTGAGCAGATACGCGACGTCCGCAACCCGAACGAGTTTATTCAGACAATCGGCGAGGGGCTGTTCGACGACGAGATCTTTGTCTTCACGCCGAACGGCGACTTAAAGAGCTTTCCGTCCGGCGTTACGCCGATCGACTTTGCGTTCTCGGTTCATACGGAGGTCGGCTTGACAGCGGCGGGCGCCAAGGTGAACGGGCGCATTGTTCCGCTGCGTTCCGAGCTGCGCAGCGGCGATGTGGTGGAGATTTTAACGGACACAGGCGCCCGCCCCTCGCGCGACTGGCTTCGCTTTGTGAAAACAGGCAGAGCGCGCAACAAGATCAAGCGCTGGTGGAGAGAGCAAGAGTTTGAGCGCAATGTCGCCATCGGGCGCCAGCTGATCGAAACGGAGCTGCGTGAACACAAGCTAACGGCGGCGGGCCTCTTGACGCCTGAATCGTTGAATCGCCTGGCGGAGGAGCTGGGCGCGTCGTCGCCGGAGGCGCTGCTGGCGGATGTCGGTTCTCGTCAAATCTCCGCCCAGCGCATCTACCATATGCTGGCGCCGCCGGGCGAGCTTCCGCCGCCGAGCAAGCCGACCCTGCCGCAGATGATTGACGCGCGTCTGGACGGCATCGCCCACACGGAGACGCGCATTGCGAAGTGCTGCGCCCCTGTGCCTGGAGACGATGTGGTCGGGTATGTTACGCGGGGGCGCGGCGTGACGGTGCATCTGCGCAATTGCCCGCGCATCTCAAGCGAGTTTGAACGGGTGCGCCCGATACAGTGGAGCGCCTCCGGCAATGAATCGTATCCGACCGATATTATTGTTGAGAGCGACGACCGGAAGGGGCTGGTGCGCGATGTCGCTGAGGCGATCGCCGCCATGGGCGTCAATATCCATGAGGGACATGTGAA
Source organism: Candidatus Poribacteria bacterium (assembly GCA_963665845.2). Lineage (GTDB taxonomy): Bacteria > Poribacteria > WGA-4E > JAPPNK01. The sequence continues at coordinate 30,810 of OY762492.1, read as the reverse complement.
AACGCCGGACGCTTTCACCGCGATGCATTACTGGCGCATACAGGTGAACGACGCGCAGCATCTACGCGCGGCTTTGGACGCGATCATGCGGGTTAAGGGGGTGCGGCGGGCGGCGCGCGTCCGTCAAAAAGGATGAAACAGTCTCTGTTCGATAACCCAAGAAACAAGCGAAAAAAGAACGGCGAAGAGGAATCGCTGGAAAACCCGTTTGAGTTTTTAAACCCGCCGAACGACGGCGGGCCGCACGGGCCCGTCGACCATTCCGCTTCAGAGTTTGAGGTTATAGACAAACCGATTACGGCGTTCAGGCGCATGAGCGCCTCGCGTCTCAAGCAGCTTGAGAAGCTGGGCATAAAGACCATCGGCGACTGCCTCGACAATTATCCGCGCTCTTATTTCGACAGGGGCGAACTGATGCCCATCTGCGACGCGGGGCGCTCCAACCGGGTTGAGACGATCCATGGCAAAGTTGCCGACAAGAAGGACATCCCGACGCGGTCTGGTCAATCGTTCACAAAGATTTTTATCTACGACGGGACGGACGGCGCCGCGCTGGTCGCTTTTCGAGAGCGCGCCCGCTATTTGAAAAAAGGGCTGAAACTGGGCGACGCGGTCGTCGTCAGCGGGAAGTTCAAGCGTTCAGACTGGGGAATTGAAACATCGCAGTTCGAGTATGAAAAGTTGACAGACGAAGAGGCGGATTTGATTCATACGGGGCGGATCGTTCCCGTGTACCAGTTGACCGCCGGCTTGCAGCAGCGTTCCATGCGCAGTTTGATGGCGGACATGGCGCGGGAATATGCGGGCGCCATGCCGGAGACGATTCCGCTGGAAATACGCCGGCGGCATTCTCTCATCGGGCGCGCCCGCGCGGCGCTTCAGATTCATCTGCCCGATTCGCCTGAAGAGCTGCGCCAAGCGCGGCGGCGCATCATTTTTGAGGAGTTTTATCTGCTTCAGCTGGGGTTGCTGTTGATGCGCCGGCGGAACGAGACGCTGCGCAGCGGCATCGCGTTTAGAACAGACGGGAAGAAGGCAAAGGCGCTTTTGAAACGCCTGCCGTTTCAGCTAACGAAGGCGCAGCGGGACGCCCTGAACGAAATTGAAGACGACATGCATTCGCCAAGCCCAATGAACCGTCTGCTCCAGGGGGATGTCGGCTCCGGCAAAACGGTCGTTTCGGCGATGGCGATGGCGCATGCGGTCGACAACGATTATCAAGGCGTTTTGATGGCGCCGACGGAGGCGCTGGCGCATCAGCATTACGAAACGATGCGGGAGTTCCTGTCGCCGATCGGCATTCAGACGGTCTTGCTAAAAGGAGGTATGCCGGCGGGAGAGCGGCGGACGGCGCTGGCGGCGCTGGAGACCGGCTACGCCAACGTCGCTGTCGGGACGCATGCGCTCATTGAGCCGGATGTGAAGTTCGCCCGCCTTGGGCTTGCGGTGGTGGATGAGCAGCACCGGTTCGGCGTCCTTCAGCGGAAGCGGCTGGCGGATAAAGGGAAATCGCCGGATATTCTTGTGATGACGGCGACCCCCATTCCGCGCACGCTCGCCTTGACCGCCTACGGCGATCTGTCCCAAAGCGTGATTGATGAATTGCCGGCGGGTCGGCTGGAGGTTGAGACGAAGCGATTTAACGAAACAAGGGTTGACCTAGAGCGGCTGCTTGGCTTTCTGGAGAATGAGCTGCGCAAGGGGCGGCAGGCGTATGTGGTCTATCCGCTTGTGGAAAGCTCCGAAGCAATGGAGGATATACGCGACGCGGTGGAAGGGCATCGCCGCTTGTCGAATCGGCTGCCGGAGTGGAACGTCGGGCTGCTGCATGGGCGCATGAGCGGCGCGGAAAAGCTGGAAGCGATGGAGAAGTTTAAATCAGGCGAGACGCATGTTCTCGTTTCAACGACGGTGATCGAGGTCGGCATCGATGTCCCGAACGCTTCGCTCATGATCGTCATCCATGCGGATCGGTTCGGCTTGTCGCAGCTGCATCAGTTGCGCGGGCGCGTTGGGCGGGGGGAACATCAATCGTATTGCGCGCTGGTCGGCTGGGGAAAGACGGACGAGTCGCAGGCGCGTTTGGAGGCGATGGTTGAAACGACAGACGGGTTTGAGATTGCGGAGAGGGATCTGGAAATCCGCGGACCGGGCGAGGTGTTAGGCACGAGGCAGTCGGGCTTGCCTGATTTGACGATGGCGCATTTGACGCGCGACAGCGAGGCGTTGAAAGCCGCGCGCGGCGCAGCCGCCGCCTTTCTTGAAAGTTGCCCAGATCTGATGGATCCGAGCTGCGATGCCGTTCGCGCTTGGCTGAAGCGCAAATGGGGCGGTCGGCTGCGTTTGGCCTCGGTCGGCTGATTCTTAGTCGGCGCTCATTTCCATTCGGGCGGAGCGCTGCGCGGCGATTTCAAGCGGGACGATGTCCGTCTTGTCGGCTCTCGCCTGCGCGAAATCGTTTGAAATGCGCGACAGGTTTTCGATAAAGTCCGCCCAGTTTGGGCTGTCCTGTCCATGCGGGCTGTCGGCGCGGGCTTGCCCTTCCGCCAGCAGCAGGGCGGCGTCGAACAGGTCAAGTCGGTTTCTTTCTTCGCGGCGCGTTCGCTTCATTTTACGCCCTCCTTCATTGCTCTCGATGCTTACACCTGTAACGCTAGCAATTAGCGTGCCAGTTACAATAAACGCTGCAGCGGCGAGTTTCGATGACGCTGAAAGAGGATTCTTGGCGCCGTTTTCCCAGATGGACGCATGCGGATGATGAGGCGCAGAATGCGTTGAAAGGCGCATGAACGCTAGATTCTTCCCGTTTTTTAAAAATCGTCCAGCGGCGCTCATCCCTTAAACGAAACAAGGCGGAAGGCTCAACCGAATCAGAAAACGCATGCGTACCAAAACGTAGGGCGGTCAGAAGGAGTGTGCCGAAATTGGACGTCGCGCGCTTAAATTGACACACTGCGCAGAGCGGCGGGAACGTGTAAAATAGAGCCGACAGATCATATCGGCGCATGACGGGAGAGAAACGATGATTCGCGTAGGCGTTGTCGGATGCAAAGGCATCGGGATTCAACATGCTACAGGAGCGGCGGGGCTTGAGTCGGCGGAGGTGGCGGCGGGTTGCGATTTGGTTGAAGGCGCGCGCGCCGCGTTTCATGCCCATTGGAAAGACCGTTTTCCGCGTCTTCAGATGTACAGCGACCATCGGAAAATGCTGGCGGAAGCGAAACTGGATGTTGTCACGGTGGCGACATCGGACCATCGGCATGCCGATATTGTCGTGGACGCGGCGAACGCGGGCGCGCGGGGCATATTTTGCGAAAAACCGCTTGCGACAAGCGTTCAAGACGCCGACCGCATGTTAGAGGCATGCCGCGCCAACGGAACCGTCTTGGCGGTCGACCACACGCGCCGATGGCAGCCGCTCTGGCGCGCCGCGTATGAGCGAGTCTGGGAACGCGGCGAAATCGGCGCCGTCCAGTACGTGATCGGAACGCTGAACGGCGCCCGCGCCATGCTGTTCCGCAACGGAACGCATCTCATTGACGCGGTCTGCTGGTTCGCCGGTTCCAAGCCTGACTGGGTCTTCGCGCACCTTGAGGATGGGTATGAGAACTACACAGAATACGCCGGCGACGGCGGACATGACCCGAAGACGGAGCCGTCCGCCAGCGGCTACATCCATTTTGAGAACGGCGTTCGCGGCTACTACGCCGGCGGAACGAAGCGCGGGTCCGATCCAAAGTTTCGGATTGAGGTTGTTGGGAGCGGCGGGTACCTGCTCTTGAACGACAGGCGGGGGGAGATGGTTAAGAGCGGGGAGTTGACCTTCATAGAGCCGCCCGCGGTCGATGGCGCGACCGGCATTCAAGGCGGCGTTCAAGAGCTGATTCGGGTTGTTGAAAACGGCGGCGCGCCCGCCTCCACCGGCGAGGACGGCGCGGCGGTCGTCGAGATCTTCTGCGGCTTTTTAGAATCGCAGCGGCGCGGCAACGCGCGCGTTAATCTGCCTTTGCCGAGGAGCTGAACGTTGGACATTTTACCGCAAGAGGCGCCTGCGCCGTCGGGGGTAAAGCGCATCTGCCTCTGGTCAAGCCCGCGGAACGTATCGACGGCGATCATGTACGCCTTCGCGCAGCGCCCTGACACGCGCGTTGTGGACGAGCCGCTTTACGGGCATTATCTGCGCGCGTCCGGCGCCGATCATCCTTTAAAAAAAGAGGCGATGGAGTCGATGGAATGCGACGGAGAAAAAGTGGCGCGCGATCTCATCCTCGGACCGTGCGACCGCCCCGTTCTGTTCATGAAGATGATGACGCATCACCTGATACAGATGGGGCGCGGTTTTTTAGAGGAGGTGACGAACGTTCTGTTGACGCGCGACCCTGTCGACATGCTGCCGTCGCTTCAAAAGGCGCTGGGCGAGATCGCGCAGAACGACACGGGCTACCGCGCGCAGCATGAGCTGTTTGAGCAGCTTCAAAAACTAGGGCAGTCGCCGCCCGTGATCGACTCGCGCGAGCTGCTGTTGAACCCGCGGGGCGTGTTGGCGCAGCTGTGCGGGCGTCTTGAGCTGGAGTTCAGCGAGGACATGCTCTCATGGGAGACGGGCGGTCGCCCTGAAGACGGCGTCTGGGCTTCCCACTGGTATGCGAACACGCATAAGTCGAGCGGATTTCAGCCCTACCGCCCAAAAACAGAGCCGTTTCCCGACGAGCTAAGCCCCTTGCTTGAGGAATGCCGACCGTATTATGAGGCGCTGTATGCGCATGCGTTGAAAGGCGAACAATGACTGAACAGGAAATCTCGGAACATATCCAGCGGGTTCAGCTGCATGGGTATTCCGTTTTGCCGAACATGTTGACCGCGGAGGAGTGCGTTGAGGCGGAGCGTCAGCTGGAGAGGTTGATGAAGGAGGAGGCGGATCTGCCGGGGTCGCCCTACGGCGCCCATGGAACGCAGGTGTATAACCTGTTCAACAAGGCGCGCGTCTTTGAACGGGTGTATCAGCTGCCGCCGCTTCTGCGGGTGATACGGCATTTTCTGGGCGACGACGCGGTGTTGAGTTCCGTTCAGGCGCATATCGTCTTTCCAGGGGCGGGCGAGCAGGGGCTTCATGCGGACGGCTCCATCACGGGTCCAAACAGACCGCTTGCGGAGGCGGACGGCGGCAGGCGCATCACAAGCCATGTGCTGGGGTTCAATGTGGTCTTCTGCGTCAGCGACTACACGAAAGAGAACGGCGCGACGCGCGTTGTCCCCGGCAGCCATCTTTACCCGATGCGCGAGCCGATACGCGACACGCGGCTGGCGCGCGTCATTGAGGCGCCGCGCGGATCGGTTCTCATCTTCAACATCTGCGCGTGGCATGGCGCCTCTGCGCATCGCGGGTCGGCGACGAGATACGCTGTCATGACTCCATGGCGCCGGCGGTGGCTTCGGGGAGAGGCGGACCTGGGGCGCATCGTGAAGCCGGAGGTTTTGGAGCGCGCCGGACCTGAAGGGCGCGTCATCTTCGGCATCGAAGCGCGGGAACCGTACACGGATCGATGGATGTGGGACTCAAGCGGCGGACGCCCGAAAGCGGAATGGGCGCAATTGGACCGCGGCGAAAACAGTTGACGAAGAGGGCATCCATGCGGAACATCAGCAAAAGCTTGTCGATCTATGAAGGCGCCGTCCATGTCGGCGTCCTTAACAAAAAAGAAAACGGCGAAACGCTGCTCATCGATTGCGCGTCGGGAATCGCGAAGGCGGTTGGACCTGCGGCGCGCGTTCTGTTCACGCATGGGCATCGGGATCAGACGGCGGGGCTGGAGGAGTTTGTCGTCCGTCCAAAAGTGTACGCCCCCGCCGCCGAGCGCGAAATGTTTGAAAACGCAACGGAGCGATGGACAGGACCCGAAGCGCAGTACCATCTTTACAACGACCGCCCGACGCCGCCGCTTTTGACCGAATCGATGCATGTGGACGGCTTCTTGGAGGATAGCGACTGCGTTGAATGGGGCGGCGCGCGCGTTTGGGCGGTTGCGACTCCCGGACACACGGACGGCGGAATGAGCTATCTGATCGAGGCGGACGGCGTTCGGGCGGCGTTCACCGGCGATCTGATCTACGGACCGGGGCAGGTGTGGGATGTCCATAGCATGCAAAAGCGGTTCGCCTTCTTCACCGACTACCACGGATTTTTAGGAACGCGCGATGAGCTGATCGGAAGTTTGCGGCGCATTCTTGAATGGAAGCCTGATCTGATTGTTCCGTCGCACGGCGCGCCGATAGAGAATCCGTCCGCGGCGGTTGAACTGCTGGCAGAGCGGCTTGAGCGGTGTTATGATCGGTATGTCGCCGCGTCGGCGGTTCGGCATTATTTCCCTGAAGTGTTTGGCGAGTTTGACGGCGCGGAGGGGCATATGCCGTTCGGCGAGACGCTGGAGACGCCGCCGTTTTTGAGGAAGATCGGCACGACATGGGCAGTCCTGTCGGAGAGCGGGGAGGCGTTTGTCATGGACTGCGGAACGCCGCGCGTCGTTGACACATTTGAAAAATGGATTGAGGCGGGGGATATTTCCAAAATAACCGGCTTCTGGATCACCCATTACCATGACGATCATGTGGACGCCGTCCCGGAGTTTCAGCGGCAGTTTGACGTTCCGACATGGGCTTCGCCCGTTGTCGCGGATGTTGTGAAGCGTCCGCGGGATTGGCGCATTCCGTGTTTGTCGGAGGCGGAGGCGCGCATTGACCATGAGCCGGCGGACGGGGAGTCTTGGCGCTGGAACGAGTTTTGGATGACATCGTTCTTCTTCCCTGGGCAGACCTACTACCATGGCGGGCTGCTGGTGGAGGGGCGCGGGATGCGCCTGCTGTTTGCGGGCGACTCGTTCACGCCGTCAGGGATGGACGACTACTGCGCCGCCAACCGGAACCTGCTGGGAGAGGGGGTCGGATACGATCGGTGCTTGAGGCTCATCGAACGGCTCAAGCCGACGCATCTCTTTAATTGCCATGTTGAGCAGCCGTTTCGGTTTACGGACGGACAGCTTCAGGCGATGCGCGCCATTCTGCGCGAGCGGGAGACGCTGTTCGGCGAGCTTGTCCCTTGGGACCATGCGAATTACGGGTTGGATCCGCACTGGGCGCGCTGCGATCCGTATGCGCAGACGGTTCAAGCGGGCGGGACGGCAACGATACGGGTGGAAATCACAAACCATTCCGCCGACGCGTCCACGACGCAGATACGCCCTCTGCTGCCGCCCGGTTGGCATGTTCAAGATGAGGCGGAGATCCGTACGCCGTCGAAGTCGGTTGGGGCGGCGGCGTTTCGTTTGCCGATACCGCCCAACGCGGACGCCAAACGAACGCCGATACCGTTTCATATTGTCCATAGAGGGCGCGATTTAGGCGCGTTTCGAGAGGCGGTTTTGGATATAGAGGCTTCTTGAGCGGAAAGGCGTCGCCAACCGGGTCGTCATTCCCGCGTAAGCGGGAATCTTAAGGCATCGCAGCCGTCGCGCCCGTCCTTTAAACCCTCCTAGCCCCCCTTTTCAAGGGGGGAATCGGACGCCGCGCCTCGAATATCCCCGTATGAGCGTACTACTAAAAGTGGACGGCAAAGGGATGCGCGCGTTATGATGTATTGCCCGACTCAACGCATTTCAACTTTGAGAGAAAAGATGCCGTCTTCTCACTTTGAAAGTCTGCTTCAATTCAGCAGCTTTGCGACGCGCGTTCCGATACATCTAACGCCCGACGGAAACTGGATTGCTTACAACACAACGACGCAGAATCGCGAACAAGGCGGCAGCGCCGGCTTCTCGCTCTATTCTGAAACAGGCGTCATGTATGAGATGGAGCGCGGAACGGTCTGGATCGCAAACGCGCAAACAGGCGAAAGCCGCTGCCTCACGCCTGGATGGGGTTCCAGCTGGGCGCCGAGATGGTCTCCTGACGGGAAGCGGCTCGCCTTCTTCTCGGATAAGGCAGGCTTTCCGCTGCTCTATATCTGGGAGCGCGAATCGGACGAAATGCGCGCTGTCGACTCCAAACCTGTTCGGACGCTCTTCGGGTTTGAGGTTCCCAAATGGACGCCCGACGGGCGATACATTCTTTTCAAAACCTTGTCGTCTGAAGAACTCCCGCCCGTCCAATCGGAAGCTGAATCTCCTGCCGACTCGCATGAAAGCTCCTTTGTGGAAATGCGGGGCTGGACTTTGACAGAAGCGGACAGCGAGCCAGCTCCACAAAACAGGCCGTCTGAAGAGCCTAAAGCGGAGAAACAGGGACGGGCAAACATAGAGCTGGCGATCGCAAACGCCGAAACAGGCGCCGCGTTTCCGTTGATGGAGGGATACAACGTTCGAAGCTTCGATATTGCCCCGAACGGAAAATACGCCGCTGTTACGGTCGCCTTAGGCTCTGAAACGCCCGCGGCGCAGCAGCAGATCTTCGACCTGTACGCCGTTTCTCTTCCGAAGAAGCTGGCAGAGAACGGCGCGGCGGCCGTTAAGCCTCTGGCGCGTCGAATACGGCTCGCATACGGGATCACGATCAGCTGGTCGCCGAACTCTCGATACGTCGCCTGGACAACAGGAGGCGAAGGCGGAAAATTGGCGGCGGGGAATGCGCGCGTCGTTGATATTGAAACGGGAGAGATGCGCTTTCTCACTGAAAATACGGAGCTGGATCTCGGCAGGCATTATCAGCCGCCGCTGTGGTTAGGCGGCGAGGCGCTTCTCTGTATAAAGAAAAGGCAGCTGTGGAAAGTCCCCTTGAACGGCAGCGGCATTCAGAATTTGACGGAAGCGTTTGAGCATGACATTCATGATGTTCTTTATCCAAGCGAAGGGTACGCGCCTTGGATTGTCGGGCAGCGGGTTGCGGTACGATCCGGCAGCAGTTTTTACTGGATCGATCTGACGAACGGCGCTTCAGAGCTTCTGTACAAGGACGAGCGGCGCGAGTTTCATGCAGGCAGGTTTTGTCAAGACGCGGCGGAGAAGGCGGGGCGTTTTATCTACGTCGCCGCGAGCGCGCAAGAGCCGCCGAATGTATGGATCGCCGGCGCCGGTCTTGAATCGCCGAGGCGCATTACAGACATCAACCCGCGTCTGCAGGCGGACGCTTTCGGCGAAACCGAGCTGGTTGAATGGACGCTGGAGAACGGACAGCGGTATAGGGGAATCCTCGCGCTTCCGCCTGACGCCTCCGAGAAAAACCCCGCGCCGCTGGTCGCTGTCGTCTATCCAGACGACATGCCTTCGCATTATATCGATGAGTTTGCGTGGGGATGGGACATATCGGGAGAGCATCCGAGCATGTTTCTGTCGGGCGGATATGCGGTCCTGCTGCCCGATTTTCCTGTAGAGGAGGAGGAGCCGTATAAAGGGTTTTCGAGCGCCGTTCTTCCGGCGGTGGAAGCGGCTGCGGCATCGCCTAGGGTGGATTCTGAACGGGTTGGGGTCGTCGGCGCGAGTTTTGGCGGCTACGCGGTGAATGTTCTTCTCACGCAGACGCGGCGGTTCAAGGCGGCGGTTGCGGTCGCCTCTTTCGGCAACCTCGTCACCGAATTCTTAACCGGCAGCAGCGGCTATATTGAGGCGGGCGACGGGGGAATGGGCGGCTCTTTATGGGAGTATCCGCAGCGGTATCTGGACGGGTCGCCCGTTTTTCATCTAGACAAGGTGGAGACGCCGCTGCTTCTGATCCATGGAGAAGAGGATCATGTTCCTTTTGAGCGCGCGAGGGAGATGTATGAGGGGCTTTCCTATCTTGGAAAAGAGGTCGCGCTGTTGAAATACAAGGGAGGCGACCACGCCCCAGGCAACTGGTCTAACGAAATGCTCGCCGACTACTGGCGGCGCGTCTTTGAGTGGTTCGACCGACATCTGAAACGCCGCTGACCTTGCCCGATTGAATTGAGGATAGTTGACACGGCGGCGGAGGCGGTTTAAACTTTGCGGGCTTACTCACTGATGAAAGGATGTATTTGATGGCGCTCAAACTTGGATGCAGCACAATTCTTTACGGCGGGCAGTCGCTCAACACGGCGCTGCAGCGGATTTCAAAGATCGGCTACAAGTCGGTGGAGTTGTGCGCGCTTGGAGGAATGGCTCCTCATCTTGAAACGGATGTGCTGAACGCCGAGATCGTCGCTATCCGCGCCATGTTAGACCAGAACGGGCTGGCGATAGAGTCGATCGGCGCCAGCGGGAGCCTCGGCAACCCAGACAGGTGCAAGCGGCTCATCGACATTGCCGCCGCGCTGCGCGCCCCCGCCATCGCCTCCGGCCCGACCGGCCGATCCGACAACGAGGACGACTTCAAAGCCGCGGTTGACGGCATCGGCGCCCTCGGCGAATACGCCGAAGCGGCAGGCGTCAAAATCAGCGTCAAACCGCATGTCGGCGGAAGCGTCTACAACACGAAGACGGCTCTCCGCTTCATGAAAGAGATACAGAGCGACGCGGTCGGACTCAACTGGGACGCGAGCCATATCTGGCGGACGCCGGAGGAAGAGGACCCTGTCGAATCGCTGCGTCAGCTGAAACCGCACATCGCCACGCTGCGCATCCGAGACACCTTGAGCCGCGAGCGCGGAATCGGGTCGGTTGATACGCAGGTTCCGGGCGGCGGCGCCCTTCCCTTGGCAGCCATCGCCAAAGAGATGAACACGACCGATCTGGAGCATGTTGCCGTCGAGATCGTCGGGATGCGCGAGATGAGCCTGGAGCAGGTGGACGATATCGCGCAGCGCACTTACGACGCGCTCTCGCCCCACTTCGATAACTGACGGAACAACGGACGGAGGCGAAGATGGCGGTTGAGAACCATGCGCTGACGGCAGAGCAGGCGGAGCAGTTTCGGCGGGACGGGTTCCTCGGCCCGTTTGATCTTTGCTCCGCCGCGGAGATGGCGGACATACGGCGCGAGATGGAGGCGGATGTTCTGTCAAAAGGTTCGCCGCATCTGCCGAACAATGTTCATCAGTCGCGCCATTTAGACAAGCGCATTGTGTACGATCTGTGCGCGCATCCAGCGGTGATTCGGCGCATGGCGGGCGTTTACGGACCGGATCTGCTGCTGTGGCGTTCCAACTTTTTTCAAAAAGAGCCTGGGGCGAAGGAAATCCCATGGCATCAGGACATGAACTACTGGCCGATTGAGCCGCCTGTCAACATCAGCGCCTGGATCGCCATTGACGAGGCGACGCTGGAAACCTCATGCGTTCGTCTCATACCTGGGTCGCACATGGCGCCGGTTCCGCATGTGAGGGCGGGGAAGGAGATGGCGTTTGGGGAAATGGCGGACCCCGCCTATGTGGAGGCGGAGCGGGCGGAGCCGATGGAGCTGCGCCCTGGGCAGTTTTTTCTGTTTACGGAGCGGACGCTTCATCAATCGGAGCCGAACCGGTCGGAGCAGCGGCGGCTCGGTCTCGCGGTTCGGGTGACAGTTCCGTTTGTGCGGGTGGAAAGCCGCCGCCTTTTTCCCGACCATTACAACATACTGGTCAGCGGAGAGGATCGGGCGGGCGTCAATCGTCTAGGCGATCCGCCGGCGGCGTAGTCCATATTAGGCGCATTTTTAAAAAAAGCCATGCGTTCAGCGCCGCTCGTCCGCATGAAGCGGCAACGGCGATTCCGATCAGGTCGAAATGGACAGCGGCGGCGGCGCATGCGCCCAGATTCAAAACGGCGAAGACGGTTTGAGCGGCGGCGTAGGTACGCTCATGCCCTGTCATCTGAAGCGCCGTTCCGACGGGTCCGGTCGCCGCGTTGACCAGCTGTCCAAGGACGAGAATGCGGACGATGACGGCGCCGCCGCGGAAGTCGCCGCCGAACATGCCCATTAAAAACTCCGGAAAAAGCAGACCCGCCGCCGCAAACGGAACCGCCCCCGCAAACGACCATGCCATCGACCGAAGCGCCGCATGGCGAAACTGGTCAATCTTGCCCCCGTGAAACGAGGAGGCGAACATCGGCGCGGCAACCGAACGGACAGCGTACAGCATGAGCGCGATGAGGCTTGCGATGCGCTGGGCGGCGCCGTAGACGCCGGCGTCGCCTTCGCCTAGCAGATAGATCGCGGCGAAGAGGCCGGCGCGCTGCATCACGATCTGGCTCGCCGCGCCGAGAGCGGAGGGCGCCGCGACGCGCACCCATGTCCGCGTCTCATATTCAGGGCGCGCGTTTCCGATGAGTCGGCGGGTCAAGGAGCGCAGGTTTTTCCATTGAAAGAGGACGATGAGAACGCCTGCGCCGCAGATCCATGGGGTTGTGTGAACCGCTTTGAACGCGAGCGGCGCCGCGAAAACGGCGCCCGCTGTCAGCGCGGGCCAGGCGATCGTTTCGCCGACAAAGCTGGTTTTGACCCGCTCTAAGCCGACATAGGCGCGCCGCTGCAGCCGCAAAAGCGCGGCGGCGGGAGCGATGAAGGCGGACATCTGGAGGCTGATGCGCAGAGCGGGGCGCGTTTCTAAAAAAGGAAGCGATGCCGCGGCGAAGGTCAAGACGCCGGCGGCGAGGGACAATAAGAACGTCAACAGCTGTGAACGGGCAACGAGTCCAATCAGCAGGCTCGGTTTTTTCTGCTCAACATACTGCGCGGTGAACCGCTCCGCCGCCGCCGGCAAACCCAAGGAGCCGACCGCGGCGATGAGGCCGGCGGCGGCAAAGGCGGCGGCGAAGATGCCGTACTCATCCCTGCCTATTTTTTGCGCGATGAGTATGTGCATCGCGTAAAAGGAGGCGAGGCTCATGACGCGCAGGGCGAGCGCGCCGGCGCTTTTACGCCCGATGGGAAGACGGCGCATTTTGAAAGACAGCGCGGGTAGAGAAACGGCGTTTGCGGATGACGCTCATTCTATTTGTTATCAAGTCCATGCAGTAGATGGTAGCGCCTTACTCCTTGAGGGAGAATGCCGCTGTATTGGAGAGCGGATGTTGGCGGCGGCTCCTCTGGATTCCCGCGCGTTTTACCGCAGCGGCGGGAATGCATGCCCTCGCGGGCATGTCCTCGTGAAAACGGGAATCGGGGGACGAGGAGAGGGGGAATGACAGAAAGTGGCGCGGCGGCTCTGGCGCATGGCTCAAAGCCGCCGCATTTCCTATGATCTGCCCTTACCGCGCGCCTCAGAAAACCCCCCCTGCCCCCCTTTTCAAGGGGGAGTCCGCGCTCCTTGGAAATCCCCCTGCCCCCTTTTCAAGGGGGAGTCCGGGCGCGGGACTTGTTTATTCTTCGGGCGCGTCGGCGATGGCGGCTTCGGTCGTCAAAACGGTTCCGGCGACGCTCGCCGCGTTTTGAAGCGCTGTACGCGCCACCTTCGTCGGATCGATGATGCCCGCCTCAATCATATCCACATACTGAAGCGCCGCCACATCGTACCCGTCGTTCGGGTTGTCGCTGCTAAGGATATTCGCCGCGACGACAGACGCCTCCACGCCGGCGTTGGACGCGAGCTGGATCAACGGCGCCGAAAGCGATTTGCGCAAAATCGCCATTCCGATTCGTTCGTCGTCGTTGTCGCCGGCGCCGCTATCGATGAGCGCGTTCACCGCCGTCTGCGCGCGCAGCAGCGCCACTCCGCCGCCGGGGACGATTCCCTCTTCAATGGCGGCGCGCGTCGCGCTCAGGGCGTCCTCCACCCGCTGCTTCCGCTCCTTCATCTCCACCTCGGTCGGCGCCCCGACCTCAATGACGGTGATGCCGCCCGACAGCTTCGCCAGCCGCTCCTGCAGCTTCTCGCGGTCGTATTCCGAGGTACTGTTTTCGATCTCAAGCCGTATCTGCCGCTTCCGCTCGTCGATCTTCTCCGCGCTCCCTTTTCCGCGCACGATGGTCGTGTTGTCCTTGTCGATGCGGACGCTTTCCGCTTCGCCCAGCATGCCCAGCACTACGCGCTCCAGCCGTATGCCGAGCTCTTCGGCGATCACCTGTCCGCGCGTCATGACGGCGATGTCGCCGAGGATCGCTTTGCGCCGGTCGCCGAACGCGGGCGCTTTCACCGCGCAGACGGAGACGACGCCCCGCAGCTGATTCACCACCAGCGTCGACAGCGCCTCCCCCTCCACATCTTCCGCGATGATGAGCAGCGGGCGTCCGACCTTCGCCGTGTTTTGAAGCAGCGGCAGCAGGTCCTGCGCCGAGCTCAACTTCGACTGATGCAGCAGAATATACGGGTTCTCCAGGACGCACTCGTTGCCGTCTTCAGAATTGGCAAACCGCGCCGACAAAAAGCCGCGGTCAAACTGCATCCCTTCCACCACATTCGAGACGATTTCCGCCGACTTGCCTTCGTCGATGGTGACGACCCCCTCATGTCCGACCATGTCCAGCGCGTCGGCGATCTTTTGGGCAGTTTCGGCGTCATGGTTCGAAGAGACCAGCGCGACCATCTCATATTCGTTCCTGCCTTCAACAGGGCGGCTGCGCTGGGCGAGATCGTTGACGGCGGCGGCGCATGCTTGGTCAATGCCGCGCTTGAGCGACATCGGATCGGATCCTGCCGCGACCGATTTCATACCCTCTTCCAGCATTTTATGGGCGAGGGTGACGGCGGTGGTGGTGCCGTCGCCGGCGTCGTCGTTCGTTTTGGAGGCGGCCGCTTTCAGCAGCTGCGCGCCCATGTTCTGGTAATGGTCGGGCAGCTCAATCTCTTTGGCGACCGAGACGCCGTCTTTCGTCACGGAGGGCGCGCCCCAAGACTTGCTCAGTATCACATTTCGGCCCCTCGGGCCGAGGGTGGTTTTGACCGCTTTAGACAGCATGGCCGCGCCTTCTTGGAGGCCGGCGCGCGCTTCGGCGTCGAAGGCGATCCGTTTGGCTGGCATTGTTCGCTCCTTCGTTTGAAAGCGGCTTACTCAATGACAGCGAGTATGTCCGACTCGCGCATCACCTTATACTCGTCGCCGTCCATGTCGAATTCGGTTCCGCCGAATTTTGAGAAGATCACCGTGTCGCCCGCTTTAACCGAAAGCGGAGTCCGAACGCCCTCCTCGTTTCGGCGTCCAGGGCCGACCGCAATCACCGACCCGATCTGCGGCTGCTCTTTAGCCGTGTCAGGCACGATGATGGAGCCGATCTTTGTTTCTTCTTCCTCGGCCGGCTTCACCACTACATGGTCCGAAAGAGGTTCTAATTTCATCCTTGCTCCTCCAAAGCAAAATGCGTCGTCAAGATGCGTTAGCGCTCGAACGGGTAGAGCGCTAACGCATATGGTATGGAATCGAATCGCGGATCGTCAAGTCGAACCGCCGAAGCGGAAATCTTGAACGCCTATTTAATATCGACGCCCGCGCCGACCGCTTCCAGCGCCTCTTTGATCTTGTCCGCTTCCTCTTGAGAAACGGCTTCCTTGATCACATTCGGCGCCGCCTCGACCGCCTCTTTCGCCTCGCGCAAGCCGAGACCTGTAAAGGCGCGCACCTCCTTGATGACCTTGATCTTCTGATCGCCGATTTCGGTCAGATGGACGTCAAACTCGGTCTTTTCTTCGGCGGGCGCGGCTTCTTCGCCGCCGCCCGGAGCCGCCGCAACAGCCCCCGCCACGGCGACCGGCGCCGCGGCGCTCACCCCGAATTCATCTTCAATCATCTTGACAAGTTTCGACAAGTCCATCACGGACAGTTCTTTGATCGCTCCGAGAATTTCTTCAACCGACATGTTTCGTATCCTTTCTGTTTGCGGTTGGATTTATTCGGCAGGTTGACCTGATTGCTCCGCTACTTGACGCAGCGCAATCGAAAGCCCGCCGATGATCTGATTTAATGCGACCGCCAAGCCGCTCGGCAGCTGATTCAGCGCGACCGCCAGCCCGCGCGTCGGCGACTGAAGCAAGCCCGCCAGCTGCGCAATCGATTCCTCGCGCGTCGGCAGATCCGCCAGCGCCGCGGCGTCCGCTTCGTTGAGTGTTTCAAGCCCCAGAAGGCCCGCCTTGACGCGCACCTTCTCGTTCGTTTTGAGATACTCGCGCAGCGTTTTCATCGCCGCAGACGGATCGGCGGCGGTCGCCAGCGCGGTGGGTCCTTTAAGATACTCCTCTATGCCCTCAATGCCGAGATTGGACGCGGCGATCCGAATAAACGTGTTCTTATACACCTTAAAACGGACTTCCCGCTCCCGAAACTGATTGCGCAGCTCCACCGCCTCCGCGACGGTCATGCCGTTCATTTCAACCAGCAGCGTTGATGCGGCTTCTTTCAAGGTTTCTTCAATCTCTTGAACCTTTGCCGCCTTTTCAGGTCTCGGCTCTCCCTGCGTCCTTGCCATACGCGCTCCTTTCTTTTTCCAATAAAAAAGCCCTCCAGTCGAATAGAGGGCGATTCCACCGCTCCGTCTCGGCAGGGATCATTAAGCGCCGCGCGCCCCTGCTGTCTTCGACCAGAGATAACGTTCTTTAAATGTATGGTTCCGTCAGTCGATTCTCCTTAAACTGCGGCAAACGCCGAGGCGTCCACCTTGACGCCCGGCCCCATCGTGGAAGAGACGGAGACCGCCTGAATAAACCTGCCCTTTGCGGCGGCGGGACGCGCCCGCGTCAGCGCGTTCACAAAGCTAAGCACATTCTCTTCCAGCTTGTCCTGCTCAAACGACGCTTTCCCGACCGGCGCGTGAACGACGCCCTCTTTATAGGCGCGAAAACTGATGCGCCCCCCCTGAAAAGCGCTGACCATCTCGGCGATGTTCTCGCCGACCGTCCCGGACTTCGGGTTCGGCATGAGACCCCGCGGACCGAGTATGCGCCCTAGACGCGCGATCTGGCGCATCAGGCTCGGCGCGGCGACCGCGGCGTCAAACTCAAGCCAGCCGCCGTTGATCTCCTCAATCAGATCGTCCGCCCCCGCTTTGACGGCGCCGGCGTCCAGCGCCTCCTGCGCTTGACCGCCCTCGGCGAAGGCGATGACGCGCGTGACGCTGCCGGTGCCATGGGGCAGGTCAACCGTTCCGCGCGGGAGCTGGTCGGCTTGGCGCGGGTCAACGCCGAGCCGGACGGCGATGTCGACCGTTTCGTCAAACGACGCCGAGGCGCAGCTTTTGACGGTCTCAATCGCTTCGGTCAGGTTGTACAGTTTCGTTCGGTCGATTTTAGCGCGTTCGTTGCGATACCGTTTGCTCATCTGTTATCCGTCTATGTTGATGCCCATGCTGCGCGCCGTGCCTTCGATGATGCGCGCCGCCGCTTCGATGTCGTTTGTGTTTAAGTCGGGCAGCTTTATCTGCGCGATTTCCAGTATCTGCTGCCGCGTTACGGAGCCGACCGATTCCCTGCCGGGTTCCGCCGCCGCCGATTCGATCTGCGCCGCTTTTTTCAATAAACCGGTCGCCAGCGGCGTTTTGATATGCATATCAAAGGAGCGGTCGGCGTAAACGGTGACGACCGCGCTGACAATGGTTCCCGCCTGGGACGCCGTCTGCGAATTGAAGTTTTTGATGAATTCGCCCGTGTTGATGCCGGTCGGCGCCAGGCTCGGTCCGACAGGCGGGGCGGGAGTCGCCGCGCCGCACGGCAGCTGAAGGTTCACCGTCGTAAGAATCTTTTTAGCCATCGCGTTCTCCTAGGTTCCGCTCCACCTGCAGGAAATCCAGCTCAACGGGCGTTTCGCGCCCAAAGATGGAGATGGTCAGTTTCAATTTTTGCTTTGCCATGTCGACGTCGGTCACTTTTCCGATGAAGCCGGAGAAGGGGCCGTCGATGACGCGCACCATATCGCCGACGCCGTACTCAATATGCGCAATCGGCTCCTGTTCAACCGATTCTTCCGATTCGTATAAGCCCGGTATCTCATGCTCCAGCAGCGGGGTCGGATCGCTGCGGTTCGGAAGAAAGCCCATCACCCCCGGCGTCTGTTTTAGATACGGAAGCAGCCAGCGCGCGCTCGGATTTTCAGGGTCTTCGGCGATATTCGCCTCTTCGTCCACATGCAGAAACAGGTAGCCTGGATAGACGGTGCGTTCCGTGGTGCGCCGCTTTCCGTCCCGCACCTCGGTCACTTTCTGCGTCGGTATGCGCACCTCTTTGAGACGTTCTTGAAGCCCTTCGGAGCGCATGATCTCTTCAAGGTGAAGCCGCACCTTTTTTTCGTGTCCTGAATAGGTTTGGATGATATACCAAGGCATGGGATTTCCGCGGTTTAGAACGGCAGCGTAAAGCTGTAAAGAATGTTAGAGATGTATCGCAGCGCAAGATCGGCGGCAAACAGGTAAAGCGCCGTCAGCCCGACGCCGACGAGAACGACCCAGGTATGCGCCGTCACCTCATCCCGTTTTGGGACGGTGACGCGCGTCCACTCTTGACGGGCGTCCCGCACATATTTGGCAAGCTTCTCGCGCGACACCAGCGCCGCAATCAATCCGATCAGCGTAAAAATGCCGGCGATGAGCCAGGAGATGTTCGCAAACGCCCAATCAAAGAAATTCTCAAACACGCTCGCCCCGCTTCGTTTATCGTGAATAGGCCGACGGCCGGGTTTGAACCGGCGACCTCGTCCTTACCAAGGACGCGCTCTGCCGCCTGAGCTACGTCGGCGCATCTAACGGCTGTATAGATCATACCCCGCGATTTATTGGAAGGCAAGTAAAAACGCATCGGAATGACATCCGTTTTCACGGGAAAAAGGCTTCGCCAACCAAACCGTCCCCCGCTTCCGCGAGGGCATGCATTCCCGCGTAAGCGGGAATCTAGAGGCGCCGCAGAAGACGTCCGCGTTGCATACCGATATGTCCCAACTTAAGACGTAAGGTCAGACTCCCCCTTGAAAAGGGGGGATGAGGGGGTTTTAGCCGCGCATGGAATGACAGCGGAGGATGCGGCATGTCGGTTTTCGGCGATTGTCCTGGCAATCTTTTCAATCATGCAATCTTAGTTCAGACGACAACGGTCTTTACTTTAGGCATGCGGAGACGGCGGCGCCGACGCCCGCGCATGCGAAGTTCACGCCGCTGTTGCCGATAAGCCCCCGCCGTTCAAGCGCCGCGCCGAGGAGGCTGTCCGCGGCGTTGCCGGCGACGCCGCCCGCCAAGACCGCCCTAAACGAAACCTCCATACCCAGCGCCAGCGCCGCCAGCGCCATGACGCCCGCGGCGGCGCCGCCCGCCGTAAAACCGATCCATGTAACCCCGCCGTTTTCTCCCTTCTCGACGGGTCGGAATGTCGTAATCAGAACGGGTTGACCGCCCCAAGCCTGCCCAACCTCGCCGGAGACGGTGTCGGCGGCCGCGGCGGCAAGCGAACCCGCAAAAGCGGCCGCCAGCGCCGACGGCGGAGGAGCCGGCAGCGCGGCAGCCGTCAAGCCTAACAACGCGCCGACGGCTCCGTTCGCCAGGGCGTGGCGCGCGGAACGGCGAACGCGCCTCTTTCCCCGTTTCCAACGCAGCGAACCGAGCGCGACGAAGAGCGTCAATAGCGCAAAACCGCTGAACCCGAAGCCGGCGTACGCCGCCGTTCCGACGCCAACGCCCGCGG
Organism: Candidatus Poribacteria bacterium; assembly: GCA_963665845.2. GTDB lineage: Bacteria > Poribacteria > WGA-4E > JAPPNK01. Next base: position 11,360 of record OY762492.1, on the reverse strand, counting down.
CCATGCCGCGTTTGTCGACCGCCTTGAGCGCGAGCGCGGCAAGCCCAAACGCAAGGCTCAACGCCGCGCCCAACGCCCACTGCATGCGTCCGCTACCGCTGCGTTTTGCGGTAGAGAACGCGGATGAGGCTGACAGCGCCGAGAAGCACCGCCGCCCAGAAGATCAGAATCGCCAGATGAAAGAGAAGCGACAATGTCCCAAAAATGACAGCGGCGCCCCACTGGAGCGCGTACCATCCCAGAACGATGATCGCAGCCCAGAGAAGTATTTTTTTCAAGCCGTTCATGTGTTTTCCTTTCCTTGTAAGGATTTTTTCGGCTCTTTCGGATGCGCGAGCATTTTTTGATAAATGCGGATGCCGGCAAAGACGGCTCCCGCAACGGCGCCGCCGTAAAGCAGAAACGGAAGCGCGACCTGAATCATCCCTGCCGCCGCGAGGAGCGCCTGCTCCAGCAGGATCAGCCCAAGGAAGATCAGAAGTAGAATGAGAGCGCCGCCGCTGATTTTCTTAAGCATCGCCCTCTCCTTCCTGTTGATCCGCGCCGTCCGCGCGGCGCAGCGCGACGGAGCCGCCGATAACGGACGCGCTCAATGCCGCGCCGCCCTGTCCGACGCGCAGCCGATTGTCGCCGACCGCTTCCGCCTCCCAGTTCGATTCAAACGACCCGCCTGCGATGTCGTACTCCAGCTCAAAGTCGGAGTCGGGGTCCAGCTCCATTTCGACGCTGCCGCCGGAAGATCGGAACTTGTAGACGCCCTGCGTCCGCTTGCCGAGGCGCGCCTTGATGCCGCCGCCGTTCGTTTCGGCGTCGATGTTTTCCGACGCCGGACGCTTGATCTGAATGGAGCCGCCGACAACGTTGAGCCGCAGGATGCCGCCGACGCCCTCGACGCGAATGCCGCTGCCGGAGGAACGGGCGGTCAACTCCTTCGGCGCCGCGTCAACCGCTTCAATCTGCGCCCCGGAGGCGTCGATATAAACGCGCCTCAAGCCGTTCGGGACGCCGACCTCTAGCGTTCCGCCGAGCGATTCGATCTCGATGCGCGCCCCGTCATGCGAGGTTTCAACGCTGGCGTCGGCGCTGTCGACGCGGAGCTGGCCGCTGTCGGAGCCGACGAGACGAATCGCGCCGCCTTTCTGCGCGATGTTGACCGAGGCGTTTTTGGAAATCTTGTAAAAGCCGCCGCTGCCGCTCTCTTCAGGGGCTTCGCTGTCCTTCTGCGTCCCCGGCATATCGGGGAACCGCTTGCGCATCTCTTCAAAAAACCCGCTCATTTTCTTTTCAACGCCGCTCAGGTCGATGGCGCGAAACTCGCGTTCCACCCGTTTAAACGCCTCTTCAAACCGTTTGCGCGGGCTCATGCCGCGCCCTTTGTCATCCTCTCGGCTCAACGCTGAAAGCAGCTGTTCCGCCGCTTCGGTCGATATTTTGCCTTCTTTGAGAAGCTCAAGGACGAGAATGCGTTCATTTGGACTCATGATCCGCCCCTTCCTCTTCCACCTCGATGGTGATGGTTCGATGGACGTTCGATTCCGTGTCGCCTTTTTTGCGGGTCAGGTTTTCGATATGCTTGCGCAGATCGCGCTGCCGGTTGCGCAGGATTTCGCCCGCTTTTTTGAGACCTTTCTGCACGTCTCTGGACGCTTGGCTCAACAGGTTTTGAATGGCGTTGATTCCGCCGGCTTGTCCGTTGGCTCCGCCGCCTTCCAGCGCCGCAATGAGCCGTTCGCCTTCTTCGGCGGTCAGCTTGCCTTCGCTCACCATTTTCAAGATCAGGATTCGTTCTTGGGTCATGCTTCTTCTCCTTCGTCAGATTCAACCTTGTTGAGCGCGTTCAGAAGCTCTTCGGCTTCGCTGGGCGTCAGTTTTCCGTCGTTCAGCTCCTGCACGATGGCGGAGCGCTCCGACGCGATCTCGCTGGACGACCATTTTTGATCGACGGCCAGCCCCAGATCCCGAATGATGCGGTTCAACCGATTCCGCACCGTCGGGTAGGAGATGTCCAGTTCGCGCTCCACTTCGCGCAGATTTCCGCGGTTCTTGATAAACAGCAGCAGAAAACTTTGCGCGTCCGAGGAGAGCTTCGTGAAGCGGTTCCGCTCAAAGGAGCCGGTAATCGAGACGCCGCAGTCGGGGCATTCGTATTGCCGTATGATCAGCTCGCCGCTGCAGGAAAAACATGAGGAGGTTTCGGGCCGTGTTTTCATGCGCATCATTCGCTCCATCCATTCGATGATCGAACCTGTCTATGCCATATTCTAACATCGGACATAAACGATGTCAAATGCAAAGTGGGAAAAATGCGCATAACGAAGCGAAAAAAGTTATTTCTTTGGAGATTCAAGCCGAATCTCGTTCACCTCCCCCAGTTCCTCAAGCGGACGGCCGAACTTCTCCCGCTGCCCAACGGTGACGATAATCAGGTCGTCAGGGTTCAAATACTTCTGCGCGGCGGCAAGTACCGACTCTTTTGTCACGGCGGCGACATTGTCGGTCCAGCTCTCAAGGTACCCCTCCGGATAGCCGAGAAACTGATAGACGAGGCTCTGCGCGGCGATCTGCGCGCTGGATGTGTACAGAAAAACGAACGAGTTGATGTTCTGATTTTTCACCAAAGCCAGCTCCATATCGCTCACTGGGTTGGCGCGCATCTCCGCCATCGTCTCCTTCGCCAGCTGAATCAGCTCCACCGCATTTTGATGCTGCGTACTCGAATATCCGAAAAAGAAGCCGTCCAGGTTCTTACGGAAAAAGTTGGTCGATACGCCGTAGGTCAAGCCGCGCTCCACGCGGATCTTCCGCATCAGCCTTGAGGTAAAGCCCGAACCGCCGAGAATGTCGTTCATGACAAGTATCGAGTGCCAATCGGGGTTCGTCCGTTGAATGCCGGCATGTCCAAAGACGATGAAGGTTTGCTCAATCTCTTTTTCGATGTGGTAGATGCCGCCCGGTTTGAACTGCGGGGCGGGCGTTTCAGGATGTTCAACCGCCGGCGGGTCCCATCCTTCAAACGCCTTCTCGATTTTTTGAACAATCTCGTCCGTTTGAAAGTCGCCTGACACCGCCATCCAGATTCCTTCAGGGCGGAAATGGTCCCGATGGAACGCGGTCATATCCTCGCGGGAAATCGCCATCGCCGAATCCATCGACGCATACCGCGCGTACGGATGATCGCCGTAGAGGCGAACCTGCATCTCTCGAAACGCGGTCTGGAGCGGGCTGTCGTTCCGCCGCCGTATCGCTTCGATCAGCTGTCCGCGCTGAAGCTCCGCCTTCTCCTCTTGAAAGGCGGGGTTCATCAGGATGTCCGCAAACAGCTGAACGCCCATATCCGCGTCTTTGACAAGAACATTCAGGCTTGCCGTTCCGTATTCGTCCGACATGCCGACCTCAATGGAGCCGGCGATGAACTCCAGCGCTTCATTAATTTCGTCGGGCGTACGGGACGCTGTCCCGCCATCGCGCATGACAGCAGCGGTCATGCCGGCGAGTCCCGTTTTACCGGGCGGGTCGTATATCTCGCCCGTTTTGATGTAGGCGGTGATGTTCAAGATCGGGAGCTCATGGTCTTCCAGCAGAAAGAGGCGCATTCCGTTGTCCAAAACAACCTTCTCCGCTTTCGGCGGATTGGCGTTCAGCGGCGGATACTCAAGCCCCTCCAAAATCGGCAGCTGCGCCTGCGCCGCCGTCAAGAAAACCGCCGTTAGAATCGCCGCCGCCAGCGTCTGCCGTTGCCGCCGCTTCATTCGTCCGCCTCCTCCTGTACTGCCGGCGCCTCTCGAACCAGAACGGCGACCGTCCGATTTTCCCATGTCAAATACTCCCGCGCCGCCCGTTGAATATCCTCCGCATTGATGCGGTTCGCCTTGTCTAACAGCGTCTGCGTATAGCGCCATGACCCGGCAATCAGCTCATAGTAGCCCAGCTGACTCGCCATGCCCGCGTTTGAATTCAGCCCGCGGATGAAGTCGGCTTGAAACTGGTTGCGCACCTTTTGCAGTTCCCGATCGCTGACCGGCTCGTTTTTAAGCCGTTCCAGTTCGGCGTATAAAGCCTGTTCAACCTGCTCCGGCGTGTGCGGGCTGCGCGGGACGATGTCGATCATGAACAGGTTCGGAAAACGGGAGCCTGGGTATCCGTTCACTGAACGGACGCTTGCGGCAACCTGCCGCTCTTCAACCAGCGCCTTATACAGACGCGCGGTGCGCCCCGATGTGAGCAGGCTGTTGATGACGTTAAACACAAAATCGTCGTAGGACGGGACGGTCGGTTTATGAAAGGCAACCTGCAGGCGCGGCTCCGCGTCAAATTTCACATAGACGCGCCGCTCGCCGCTCTGTTTCGGCTCTTTTGTGCCGATGCGCGGCGGTATCTCCTGGGCGGGTATACCGCCGAAATAATGCGTCATCCGCTCAACGACCCGCTCAACGTCGATGTCGCCGACGATCGCCACAACGGCGTTGTTTGGCGCATAATACGTCTTAAAGAAACGTTCCGCCTCCGGCCGTTTGAGACGCTCAATGTCCGATTCCCAGCCGATGATCGGCGTTCCGTAGGGGTGCGCCTTGAACGCGGCGGTCAGCAGCGCGTCGCTCAACATTCCAAACGGGTCCGATCCATACCGCTGCTTCCGCTCCTCCATGACCACATCCCGCTCCGTGTAAAACTCGCGCAGGACGGGGTCGCGCATCCGCTCCGCTTCGATGCGCATCCACAGCTCGATCTTGTTGGCGGGAAGGGAGACGATGTAGGCGGTGAAATCGGTTCCGGTGCCGGCGTTCAGCCCGACGGCGCCTTCGTAGGCGTACAGTTCGGAAACTTGGCTTGGGACTGCCAGCTCCCGCGCCTGCTGTTGAACCCGTTCGATTTCTGCCTTGAGGCGGTCGCGCTGGGCTTCCTGCTCATCGGAGAGATCGTCCGCCGTGTTGAGCGGGTCGTACTGAACATGGAGTTCGTCCAGCTTGTCCAGCAGCGGCTTCTCCGCGTCGTAGTTGAGCGCGCCGAGCTGGCGGGTACCTTTAAAGAGCATATGTTCAAGCATGTGCGCGATGCCGGTTCGGTCAATCGGTTCGTCAACGGAGCCTGCTTTGACCCAGATATGCAGCGCGACGGTCGGCGACTGCGTTCGGGGCATCAACAGCAGTTTCATTCCGTTGTCGAGCGTGTGTTCGACGACCCGCTCCTCTAGGTTCTGCGCCGAGGCGGTCAAGCATAAGGCGGCGCATGCGGTGAGCATCAAGGCGGCGAAGCGTACATGCCGTTTGCGTTTCATAGACGCCTCCATTTCTATACGAACGCATCATACATTCGATGAGCGGCGTTTGCAAACGCCTAAGATTCCCGCGCGTTCTATCGCAAGGGCGGGAATGACCGACCTTACGTCTTAAGTTGGGACATGCCGACGGGCGAACACGGACGGTTTTGCGGCGCCGCCTGAACGGGTGGACGGACATTCGCTGCTGCCGCTCATACGGAGCGAGGCGGAGCTACATTCTCTCCAAAAGATATTCGATGTTGACCGTCAGCAGCGCGTCCATCTCTGGCTCGACAAGTTTCCGCTTGACCAGACTCTGCGTCTCCGCCAAGACATTTTGAAAGCCGCGCTTGGCGACTGCAGTTTTGCCGCTCTCCGCCGCTTCAATCGCCGAAAACAGCCGCTTGCGGAACCGATCGCGCACGGGAGCGGTTTTCTTGTCGCCGTCCACCCAGCCCAGCTTGACGCCCTGATCATACAAGCCGCCGATATACTGCGCAAAGAGCGCCGCGTCAAACACAGCAGGCTCCGGAACCGGACCGACAACGCTCCCCTTGACGCAATTTTCACGATGACGCGGCGGTTCAACCGCATCGTTGAGATAGTTCGTTTTGGCGGTTCCTTCAGCAAAGGCAGAGAGAATGCCCGGCAGTCCAGGAGCGTCCAATCTGAACCCTTCCAGACGCTTTCCGGGAGCGATGTCGGTCGCTTTCAAACGAGAATCGCTCCGCTTCTCATCCCATATGCGGATTTTTGCCCACCATTGAACCCAGTTGTAAGCTCTCGGATTCTGACTGCGACTAAAGTACCACCCCAGTGGCGTCTTGAGATTTGCCGGCGCTGTTTTTGGAATTGCCATCTCAATCGTAAATCCATACACGGGCTGCGCGCTTGTCTTGGCGTTCGCAATCTTGTATTGGTACCTGTACCCCTGCTGAATCGGGGTCTGCGATCCGCTTCCCGCGTCGTTAGCCCCCAGTTTTTCAACCGTCGTCGAAACAACGATGTTCACCTTGTTGGAGGGGTGGTAGATCAGAAATTTCACATGGTCGTTTTCATCGCGGTAGTAAAGTTTCAGATCGCCCGTTTCCTTGATCAGCTCTGCGTCAAGATTGCGTTCGCGCAGTTTTTTGAGGTCAAGCGCGCTCTTGAACGAGACCCGCTTTGCGAACGCCCCCGACGCAAAGCAAAGACAGAAACAGATTGCCGCGATTCGTTTCCATTGCCGTTTCATGCGATTCTCCTCTGTTGGAAATGCGCCATCAGAAGTCAATGTGAATGTGATTGGAACGGGGAGGTGTCGGATGGTACTCTGCCGAACCTCCATACTTATTTACGATTTTATTGAAGTCGTTGAGATAGTCTTTTCCAGATCCTTTATATCCGGCCGTTCCGCCCGACGGAATTCCTGGATGGGTGTTTCTCCATGTCCAAATGTCGACGTCCTTGCCCTCTCTGTGAGAGGAGTGCGGCTTTTCCCAGTCGCCGTCAATGTCAAAAAGCCCGCCATCGGGCAGGCTCATATCGTTCACCCACAGCTCGTCATTTCCTTTGAATTTGTCGTCGGGATGCGCGTTGGGATTTCCATCCGCATCGTTCCCGTTAAACCATGCCTGCCAATCGTTTGCGATAGTCTGCAGCGCATCGTTGACAGTCGGCGTCCCATAATGCGAGTTCCCGTTAGGATGCGCCCATGTTCCGCCGACCCAGTGAATGTTTGATGACGAGGTTGACAGCGGTTCCAGTCCTCCCACTTCAACAACGATGTGTGCGAAACCGGTCAAACCATTCACAGTCGCTGTGATCTTATGCGTACCTGAAGGCTCCGGCGACGTGAATTTGAATTCGAGTTTCCACCTCACTGTCATACCGTGGAGCCATTCGCTCTGCCGCATGAGTCCGCCTGACGTGTTCAATTCTCCGTCAAGATCGATGCTTGGTCCTCCCGATCGCTCGGTGTGATGCGCCTGCACATGTCCTCCCGTACCATCAATCGCTTCACAGTCGAGAGAGACATTAGGATACTGACTTGGGGATAAGCCGTTTGTTACCACCAAAGCAAACAACGACTTTTCTTGTCTCTGGCCTGTGCCGTTTGGAAGAAGGGATGGCAGCATGACGTAAGAATCCTTCTTTGGAGTACCCGGAGTCGTCGGCGCTTTTGCTGCGCTGATTCCGGGAAAAACGGGAAGAGACTGACTGCTCGGCACGATCGATACGCTTGACACAAGCCGAAATTGAGCGCGCGACTGCGTCGGAAAAGCCGCAGACAAGATCAAAGCAGCTGCCGCCAACAAACAAAGCCGTTTCATCGATCTACCCCCCGATCTAAATCCATGACCTCAACGGTCTTTTTTCTGTCATGCAGTTGGGAAGTTTTAGAATCCTCAGCCTCGGCGATCATCTTTTGGGCGTACGATCGGATCGCTTTGGCGCTTTCAGCCGCCTGCGATTTCGGGTAGCGGCGGACAATGATGTCCGCATGGCGCGCCGCGTTTTCGTAATCTTCTGCCCCGTTGTAGAGAATCGCCGCCATATCATGGACAATCGCTAGGCTGCGGCGCGACTTATACAACCCGCTCGCCAGCAGTTCCTCAATCTCTTTGATCGCCGCTTTTTTCTTGCCCATCCAGAAATACGAACCGACGATGGCGTATTGAGCGTCCGCTTTAGCGCGTTCAGAAGTCGATTGGCGGGCGATGGCCCGATAACGTTTTATCGCTTCCTCATAGGTATATTTTTCCTGCGCGACCTCCATGAATGTACGCCAGACCGATGCGCAGTCCGCCGCGTCCGAACCCGCATGATTCTCCGCCACATCGGCGAACAACTCATAAGCGCCTGGCATTTGAAGATCGGTCAAACAGCTTGCTTTCCCCAGCTTCGCCGCAGCGACCTGCGGGTTCCTCGGATGATCTGCGAGCGCCTTCTCATAAGCCTTCAAAGCCTGTGCCGCCGCGTCGTTGTGATGAAACTCGATATCGCCAACCGCCAAAAGCGCCTCCATTGTTCGAGAGCTCCCTGGGTACTCGTCCAATATTCGTTGGTATTCAATAAGAGCCGCCAACTGACGGCCTTCCGTTTCCAACTGACGAGCCTCGGAAAAAATCGCAGAAACCTTCGATTCTGCATGGACCCCGATCTCCGCTTTTATGACAACAGGCTCCTGCTGCGCTTCAATCTTGTGGACAACCCAAAACATCAGAGTCGCCGCGCCAACCGCCGCAACGGATAACACAATCCCCGTTTTTACATGTTCGATTTTCACAAGAAATCTCCTCTCATTTGATGATTGTCATGCGCCCCATCGAAGAAAAACTTCCCGCCCTGAAGCGATAGAAATATGTCCCGCTTGAGACAGGTTCGCCGAAACCATTCAGGCCGTCCCAATACGCGGCTTCGCTGGCCGTGCGGTAAAAACCCGCTTCTCGGTATCCCAAATCAAGACGTCGAACCAATCGGCCGCGCATGTCGTAGATGTCGATAAGCGCATCGGCGCCCTCCGTCAATTGAAAAGGAATCCACGTCTCCGGATTGAAAGGATTCGGATAGTTCGCGCTCAGCATGGGAACGTTCGGGATCGCCCGCGGAACAATGACCGCCGGCGTGTTGACATGCCATTGATTGGTTCCACTGCTGACGATAAAACGCAGAAGGAACGGCTTATTCAACCGCGCATACCGATTTGTCGTTAGCGTGACGGGTATCTCAGCGAATGGGCGGGGACGGCTGCCAGTCTTAGCCGCAATCTCAACGCTGTTCGGTCTGGAAACCATCTTTACGCCGCGCGCAATCGAAACTGGATCTAGATCGACTCTCACCCTCTCAAGGCGAGTGTCGCCGATGTTGACCAACTGCAGTCTGATTTCCAGCGTCTGTCCTCGCTTGATGGACAATTCAGCGGCATTGGACTGGATGACAAACAGCGCCGCCGCAAACAGAACAGCGGCGATTCTTGCTGTGAACCAGAAAAAAGCGCGCCTAACTTTCCCAACAGCATCGCGATGTCTGAAAAATAAAAAACTGCTCATTGCCGCTCCCGCATTTCCGTTGACGTTAGAAAAACGAACGAGTACCGATGCAAACGTTATTTTAGCGGGGATTCGATTTCGCGCCAACCGTTTTCTATCGACACACGCAAACCCGCCTCATTTTTAGCATAACATAGTTTCGTTTTACTGTCAACGGAAAAGCTTAGTTGGGGCATGCGGGCGGATACGGAAGGTTTCGGCGGCGCCTCTAGATTCCCGCTTGCGCGAGAATGACGACCTGGTGGGCGGAGCCTTTCCCCATGAATGCGATTGTGAAGAATCGCCCAAACTGCTTGCGCCTGCAACCATATTCATTCCGTCATACGTTATAATCACATACGCAACGCTGAACGGAGAAGCTGTGTCTGAACCTGACGAAACAAAACCTGGCGCTTCCATACAACGCGAGGCGGCTGCATTGCTGGCGCTGCTGGTCGCTTTTGTGTGGCTGGCGCGCGTCTTCCTGCGCCCTGAGCCGTCCGCCCTGACGCATCCGCTTGCGGGCGCGGGGCTGCTCTTCTTTTTAATGCCGTTCCGAAAAAACGCGGCATGCAGCCGAGGCGTCTGGATCGCCATGGCGGCGATTGTTGTCTGGCTGGCGGGGCGGCTCTCCATCGTCTGGATACCGTTCGCAACCGCGTTCGTTCTCTGCTACCTGCTCCGCATGGCGTCCCAAGAGTTGCAAACGATACGGCTGCCGGGCGGACGCGAATTGCGCCTGCCCGCTTACGCCGCCAACACGCTCATCGCGCTCATGCTGATTGGCGGAACGGCGCTGGCGGGCTTGGTGGCGGCGCCGAGCCTAGCGGGTCAAACGGCGCAGCTGGTCAACGGCATACGGACCGCATACACCCATGCGTTCGACTACCGCGTCGAGAGTACAGCGCTGGCGGAGGCGCGGACAGCAATCGCCGAATGGTCGCAGTCGCAGCCGATTCTCGCCAAAGAAGCCGACGCAAACGGAACGGCATACCCGGCAGGCTCCCCCGTTACAACGGCGATGCTGGACGCCCTGGAAGCGTCCGGCAAAACGCGCGTAACGACGCGCTCTCCTTCTGACATTGAACAGTCGGGCGGCGTCCGAATATCCGAGGCGCGCGTTCACCTTCAGAAATGGATCCAATCGGCGCCTCTGCTTCTGGGCGAGGCGGTCGCGTTTCAGGACGGCAAAAAATACGCCTTCGAAGCCCCCGTGACGAACGAGTATCTGAACCAGCTGGAGAAGTTCAACATTGAGGCGGCAAGGGTCAAAGCGCCCTCCTATCTGCAGAAATGGCGCGAGGACGGCGGATGGATTCGGCGAATACAGGCGGCGGTCATCGAGGAGGTCGGGCCGGAGTATGTGGAGCCGATACTTGCCAGCGCCGAGCAGTGGGCGCGCGACATGACCGCCGCGCTCACCAAGCAGTTTCCGAAGGCGCTGGCGGACGCCCTCGGCTTTTCAACGCGCCTCATCACCGACGCGGTCGGCGTTCTCGTCATGGGCGTCTTTGCGCTCATCATTCTTGCGTATCTGCTCACCGGCTACGAACGGTATCTGAAAGCGGGGTTGAACCTGTTCCCTGAAACGGAGCGCGGGCGCGTCCGCCGCATTGCCCGTTTGATTGATGCGAACATGAAAGCGTTTGTGCGCAGCCAGTTTCTGATCATCATCGCGGTCGCGGCGCTGTCGACGCTTGCATACGCTCTGGCGGGCATTCCGTTTGCGCTGCTGGTCGGCGTTCTCGGCGGCTTGTTAAATGTGATCCCAAATATCGGTCCGACGCTGGCTGGCGTTTCCGCCTTTTTCGCGCTCACCATCGGATGGGTCGCCGGGATGCGCCCCGACCTGCTTTTCTTTATCGAATCGGAAGGGCTGCGCGGTTACCTGATACGCGCCGCGCTCATTCCGATCGCCGTCTTTCTGGTTCAGTCGGTCGACAACGCGCTCATCTCTCCCCGCGTCTTCAGCCGAGCGATGAACGTCGACCCGTTGGCGATCATGTTGTGCATTTTGACAGGCGGCATCATGTTCGGCTTCTGGGGAGTTTTGCTGGCGATACCGGGGCTGATTGCCGTCCGTTCAGCTTTCG